>NZ_JBICRN010000008.1:4270000-7032965 GCF_043203335.1 Bradyrhizobium sp. RDI18
TTTCCCTCTCCACGACGGACGTTAGCACCCGCCGTGTGACTCCCGCATATTGCTTTCGGGTATTCGGAGTTTGGTTGGGTTTGGTAAGACGGTAAGTCCCCCTAGCCCATCCAGTGCTCTACCCCCGAAGCATTCATGCGAGGCGATACCTAAATATCTTTCGCGGAGAACCAGCTATTTCCCAGTTTGATTGGCCTTTCACCCCTAACCACAAGTCATCGGAGTCTTTTTCAACAGACACCCGTTCGGTCCTCCAGTGAGTGTTACCTCACCTTCAACCTGCTCATGGCTAGATCACTAGGTTTCGGGTCTAATACAACGAACTTGGCGCCCTATTCAGACTCGCTTTCGCTGCGCATACGCCTATCGGCTTAAGCTTGCTCGTTAAATTAAGTCGCTGGCCCATAATACAAAAGGTACGACGTCACCCAGAACGTATCTTGGGCTCCGTCTGTTTGTAGGTGTCCGGTTTCAGGTCTATTTCACTCCCCTCGTCGGGGTGCTTTTCACCTTTCCCTCACGGTACTGGTTCACTATCGGTCGCTGAGGAGTACTTAGGCTTGGAGGGTGGTCCCCCCATGTTCAGACAGGATTACACGTGTCCCGCCTTACTCAAGGATACATCATCGCATTACCCGTACGGGGCTATCACCCTCTGAGGCCCTGCTTTCCTGACAGGTTCCGGTTGTCTTTGATGTATCACTGGCCTGGTCCGCGTTCGCTCGCCACTACTAACGGAGTCTCGATTGATGTCCTTTCCTCCAGGTACTTAGATGTTTCAGTTCCCTGGGTTCGCTTAAAACCTCCTATGAATTCAGAGATTTCATACCTTCACTTGATAACTGGAAATCCAAAACCTCACGGCTTGGTCTCACACATTGCTGTACGAACCCCAAGATAGAGATCTTGGAGTTCCAGCTATCGAAGGTGGGTTTCCCCATTCGGAAATCCGTGGATCAAAGCTTCTTCGCAGCTCCCCACGGCTTATCGCAGCGTAGCACGTCCTTCATCGCCTCTCAGCGCCAAGGCATCCACCGAACACCCTTAAGGCACTTGATTGCTCTCATTATCAATGTCCACACACTCGGCAGAATGTTGTCTGCGCAACAGCCATTGAAGGCACGCATCCTCGATGAATGCGATTGCAACAGCCGGACACTGATTAGAAAGACCAGCTTGCTTCGTAAGATCGAACCGATAGCGAGGCGGTCAAGCTTCGCTACAAAGATCATTTACAACTCACTCATCTTGCGATGAGCGAGCGCCGAAATGATCTGGAGATTAGGAATGAGAGCCCGCAAATTGCTTTGCAGATCCCAAACTCGGATCGATCTCCTCTTTACGATGTCAGATATCACGCATCACGCTATCCATCCGGACTGCGCATGCGAAGTGATGTTTCGCGGACGATTACTCGAGGCATTCCCGGTCTTCGATTTCATCTGGTGGAGCCAGACGGGATCGAACCGACGACCTCATGCTTGCAAAGCACGCGCTCTCCCAGCTGAGCTATGGCCCCGTACCAGAAGACGAATGTTTTCTTTCGCGCTCGCCTTCGCTGGCGCTACGGCGCAGCAGCCTTCGTTCAAGGAAGGCCTGCCGAGCCGAAGCTGCGTTGCAGCGAAGGCTGGTGGGCCTGGGAAGACTTGAACTTCCGACCTCACGCTTATCAAGCGCGCGCTCTAACCAACTGAGCTACAAGCCCCTAACACGAAGGACTCAAGCTCGCGCGCAATCAGCTCACGCCAATGCATCGCACAAGCGCCAAACCTTCGCACAGCGCTAAGCCCCTGGCGCGTGTTCGTCCGCGAAGAAAGAGAAACGAAGACGGCGAAATCCCGCCAATGCAGCTCAACAATCCTGACGATTGTTGGCCACTGATGTTTCTAAAACGATCCGATAGATAGCAAGCTATCTGAAGGATCATCCTTAGAAAGGAGGTGATCCAGCCGCAGGTTCCCCTACGGCTACCTTGTTACGACTTCACCCCAGTCGCTGACCCTACCGTGGCCGGCTGCCCCCTTTCGGTTAGCGCACCGTCTTCAGGTAAAACCAACTCCCATGGTGTGACGGGCGGTGTGTACAAGGCCCGGGAACGTATTCACCGTGGCGTGCTGATCCACGATTACTAGCGATTCCAACTTCATGGGCTCGAGTTGCAGAGCCCAATCCGAACTGAGACGGCTTTTTGAGATTTGCGAAGGGTCACCCCTTAGCATCCCATTGTCACCGCCATTGTAGCACGTGTGTAGCCCAGCCCGTAAGGGCCATGAGGACTTGACGTCATCCCCACCTTCCTCGCGGCTTATCACCGGCAGTCTCCTTAGAGTGCTCAACTAAATGGTAGCAACTAAGGACGGGGGTTGCGCTCGTTGCGGGACTTAACCCAACATCTCACGACACGAGCTGACGACAGCCATGCAGCACCTGTCTCCGGTCCAGCCGAACTGAAGGACCCCGTCTCTGGGGCCCGCGACCGGGATGTCAAGGGCTGGTAAGGTTCTGCGCGTTGCGTCGAATTAAACCACATGCTCCACCGCTTGTGCGGGCCCCCGTCAATTCCTTTGAGTTTTAATCTTGCGACCGTACTCCCCAGGCGGAATGCTTAAAGCGTTAGCTGCGCCACTAGTGAGTAAACCCACTAACGGCTGGCATTCATCGTTTACGGCGTGGACTACCAGGGTATCTAATCCTGTTTGCTCCCCACGCTTTCGTGCCTCAGCGTCAGTATCGGGCCAGTGAGCCGCCTTCGCCACTGGTGTTCTTGCGAATATCTACGAATTTCACCTCTACACTCGCAGTTCCACTCACCTCTCCCGAACTCAAGATCTTCAGTATCAAAGGCAGTTCTGGAGTTGAGCTCCAGGATTTCACCCCTGACTTAAAGACCCGCCTACGCACCCTTTACGCCCAGTGATTCCGAGCAACGCTAGCCCCCTTCGTATTACCGCGGCTGCTGGCACGAAGTTAGCCGGGGCTTATTCTTGCGGTACCGTCATTATCTTCCCGCACAAAAGAGCTTTACAACCCTAGGGCCTTCATCACTCACGCGGCATGGCTGGATCAGGCTTGCGCCCATTGTCCAATATTCCCCACTGCTGCCTCCCGTAGGAGTTTGGGCCGTGTCTCAGTCCCAATGTGGCTGATCATCCTCTCAGACCAGCTACTGATCGTCGCCTTGGTGAGCCATTACCTCACCAACTAGCTAATCAGACGCGGGCCGATCTTTCGGCGATAAATCTTTCCCCGTAAGGGCTTATCCGGTATTAGCCCAAGTTTCCCTGGGTTGTTCCGAACCAAAAGGTACGTTCCCACGCGTTACTCACCCGTCTGCCGCTGACGTATTGCTACGCCCGCTCGACTTGCATGTGTTAAGCCTGCCGCCAGCGTTCGCTCTGAGCCAGGATCAAACTCTCAAGTTGGACTTGAAACCTTGAACCGGCTGATCACAACGTTTGACGAGGTCCCACCATATTTATCGCCCGCGATTCACATCGCTGACGACGATGGTGTAACCTTTAAAACGTGTACCGCCGAAGTCTTTCGTCCAGCCTCAATGCTTCAATACTTGCGTATTTAAGCGATCGAGACTCGCAAGGACTCCGCCGTCCACGTTTCTCTTTCTTCATCTTCACTTGTCAAACAGCCCGGGACCGCTGGGGATCCCACCCTTCCATCTCTGGAAGGTTCCGTAGCCACCCATCCGACGACAAATAACAACCGACTTGTATCGGCTGTTGAGTCACTCATCGTAATGAGGAGCTTACGGGGCGCGAATAGATGCCTTGGCCTCGGGGCCAATGCATCGCCGCGCTCAGTGGCCGGGTTATAGGCCCGCCCGATCGGGGTTGTCAACGCCCTTCGTCAACAAATTGTCGCATCACGTCGAAGAATTTTGGGACGCCAAGAAGTCCCTATGTTTCGGGCCTTTGGCCGCACTTGAGCCACAATCCTGCGACGTTCTGACTATAAGGTAAGCATTGAATCACCGGATGCCAGTGGGGGCTGCCCGGTGTTCATCTACCCGGGACAGGCGATCTCGAGGAACCCGTCGCCTTTCCCACGCGGCCAGGAAACTTCGAGAGATCTGCTGACCATTGACGTTCGAGACTGCGGCCGGTCTTCTTCTGGCCTCTGATTCCCGAATTTCCATGCGTGCGGCAACGCCATGCTCCGGAATCGCTCCCTCAAAAGGGCGGAAACGTGGGCTCTGGATCGGGCGAGGTCTTGTCGGATGTCGATGGAATTTGGGGGGACACAGGGTTGAGCCAGAAGGCGCCACGCGGAAGCGGCTATGGACGCGAGATCGGGATCATTGATCTCGGTCACGAGCCGCCACTTTCCGTGGATGGCTCGGAAGCCGCGGTGATCGATCGCCGCCGTGTCTCTGTACAATGGTTCAGCGGCACTATCCTCACCGGTCTGTGCGGCGCGGCCCTCATCGGCGGCGCCGTTTTTGCGTCCCTCGACGGCGAAATGACCTTTGCCAAGGTGCCGGAGCGGGTCGAAGGCGCGTTGCGCGGGGCATTCGGCGCCAATGACCGCACCGCCACCCTGCACAAGAGCGACCGCCTGCCGCCGCCCGGCGAATCCACCGCCTCGCGCAATGTGATGCGGGTATCGACAGTTACCCGGGTCGGGAACCGCGACGTGATGCGGGTGCGGCCATTCGTTCGCATCTCCGGCAATCTATCGATGACAACGAGCGATCTCGCCGCCAAGATCCCGCCGTTCAACGCGCAGCGCATGCTCACCGATGTCGGCAGCTCGACTCAGCCGGCTTCCGAGGATCCGAACAATCCCGAGGCGGTCGAACCCGACGCCGAGGTTTCCTTCGTGACCAAGGATCTCGCAACGGTGCTGCCGAAGGCGAAAGTCTCCGCCGTGGTCGCGCTGGACGAAGTCCTGATGCGGGTGCGGGATGCCGCGAACTGGCGCGGCTCGGGCGGCGTCCGCTACACGGCGCTTGCCAATGCCGCCGCCGACACCAGCGGCGTGCAGTCCGATCTCAAGCTCGCCTATGCCACCGAAGGCAACGTCTCCGATCCCTATGCCGGCTTTGAAACCCGCATCGTGCCGGAAAATGTCACCCTGCTGCCGAAGACCAAGGACCAGATCACCGGCGGCAACCCCACCGGCGAACGCGTTCACATCGTGAAGAAGGGCGACAGCGTCGCTTCAGTCCTGCGCGACCAGGGCGCGACGCCCGATGAAGCCAGGGCGATCGCGTTGACCCTTGGAGCCCGCGGCCGCGACGGCGGCCTGAGGGAAGGTCAGAAGCTGCGTATCCTGATGGCGCCCTCGGGCCTCGGCCCCGCTGCCCGGCTGCAGCCCTATCGCGTGATCGTCGCCAACGACACCACCGTCGAAGCCGTGGCCGCGCTGTCGGACGTCGGCAAATATGTCGCGGTCGACGTGCAGAGCATGAATACCGTCGCCGAGGCTCCCGCCGGCAAAGATGACGATGATGACGACGAGGATGACGGCAGCGGCGTCCGCCTCTACCAGAGCATCTACGAGACCGCCATGCGCAACAAGGTGCCGGCCGCGGTGATCGAGGACATGGTCCGCATCTATTCCTACGACGTCGATTTCCAGCGCAAGGTGCAACCGGGCGACTCCTTCGACGTGTTCTTCGCCGGCGACGACGAAGCCACCCCCAGCACCGAAAAGACCGAGGTGCTGTTCGCTTCCCTCACCGTCGGCGGCGAAACCAAAAAATACTATCGCTTCCAGACCCCGGACGATTCCGTCGTCGATTTTTACGACGAGACCGGCAAGAGCGCGAAGAAGTTCCTGGTCCGCAAACCCGTCAACAACGCCATCATGCGGTCGGGCTTCGGCGGCCGCCGCCACCCGATCCTGGGCTTTACCAAGATGCACACCGGCGTGGACTGGGCGACGCCCTACGGCACGCCCATCTTCGCCTCCGGCAACGGCGTGGTCGAGAAGGTCGGCTGGGAAGGCGGCTACGGCAAATACGTTCGCCTGAAACACAATAACGGCTACGAGACCGCCTACGGCCACATGTCGGCGTTCGCCAAGGGCATGGAGCCCGGCAAGCGCGTGCGCCAGGGCCAGGTGATCGGCTTCGTCGGATCGACGGGCATGTCGACCGGCGCCCATGTCCACTACGAAATCCTGGTCAACGGCCGCTTCGTCGACCCGATGCGTGTCAAGTTGCCGCGCGGCCGTTCTCTCGAAGGCTCAATGCTGGCGAGCTTCGAAAAGGAGCGCGACCGTCTCGACGCCCAGATGAGCAACCGCGGCAACTCGGCGCGGGTTTCCGAAGCCACCGGCACCACGCCGCAGACCCGCCAGGTCAGCCGCTGAGCCTTCGGGCCGCCCCCGAGAGGCAACTTTACGGCGCCGCGCGAGCGCTGATCAGGAAGACGATCCCGATCGCCGTAAGTCCGAAGGCAACGGCGGCCAGCGGCAGCAGCATGTCGATTGCCGCCTGCGTACCATGGATCTTGCTGTCCCAGACCGCGAAGTCGCCAGTTCTCCAATCATGAAACGAGGTCTCGTCGGAGTGCGGTTGATGTGGCTTCGCGTGCCGTTTCCAGACCAGCGACAGCGACCACGGAAGCAGGACGGCAACCAGCAGCAACACGCTGACCATGGCCAGCAGGAGTCCGATGTCACTCTGGCGGTCGAACAATATCCAGGCCGCTGCCGCAAACCACGCCACAAGCCCGACGGCGGCCCCATAGATGCCGGGGTGGATCTGATCGAAGACGGGCCTGTTGTGTAGGACGATTTCTTTTGTCATCGGAGGGAACCTGTCTCTGGTTACTCTGGGCCGATGCTCCCGGCAGTAGCCGACGCCGATCACCTGCAAGGGCAATCGCAGCGCCGTCCGGCGGTTTCATTAATTTGCGTTCAGTCGCGGCCCCGATGGAACCGGAGCGGCCGGTATCCAGTTGACTAACTGGCAAAATCTTCAATGGAGGATGCCATGGAGAATTGGAGCAACGCAAAATTGTGCGACGTCGCGAACCTGGTCCTCGGCGCGATACTGTTCTTTTCGCCCTGGATGTTCGGCTTTGACGCCGGAACGGTCTCCAACAACGCCTACGTCACAGGCCTCGTAATCGCGATCATTGCGATAGCGGCGCTGGCAGCGTTCGCGGTGTGGGAGGAATGGCTGAACCTGATCGTCGGACTGTGGGCGCTGGTATCGCCTTGGGTCCTGGGCTTCCAGGGGACCACGGCGATGACGGTGCACGTGTTGATCGGCGCTGCCGTGGCGGTGCTGGCGGCGATCGAAATCTGGCTCATGACGCAATACCCGCCGCGGCTTACTACGGGCCGCTGAGGCACCTTGCCCACATACCGCCCGCCGCATGGCTGGCGGCGGGCGGTTGTTGGCGCGACGTGAAGGGGATGAGCAGCAATGAACCGCATTACCCGGGACGACATCATCAAGGCAGTCAGCGGGGCTGACGAAGTCACGATCGCCCAGATCATCGGAACCGGCGCCACCGTAGATGAGCTGGCGGAGGCTCAAGCCTGGATGGCCAATGACGAGCCGATGCTGAATGCGGGCCGGCCGCTGGCGACCGGCCGGGTACGCGAGCTCGTGGACATACTGACCGAGCTCGAGCCCGAGGACGATGATCCCGGTCAGCCGGGGCCTGCCTTCAGTTCAACGGAATGACACAGCCGCGGACCCCTTAGCCAAAAGCCCCGAACATAGCGTGTTCGGGGCTTTTGCGTTGGTGGGGCGCCTCAATTCAGCTTGCGCTTCGGCACCGGCGCTTCGAACTGCGCGATCTCCGCGGTCTGCGCGGCCTTGCCGTTGAAGGTCAGTACGTTGCCTTCGCTCGAGATCTCGACGGAGTCGCCGTCGGCAATCTCGCCGGCGAGGATCATCTCGGCCAGGGGATCCTGCAGGTTGCGCTGGATCACCCGCTTCAGCGGGCGGGCGCCGTAAGCCGGATCCCAGCCCTTGGCGGCCAGCCAGTCGCGCGCCGCTGCATCCAATGTCAGCGTGATCTTGCGATCCTCCAGCAGCCTCTGCAGGCGAGCGAACTGGATCTCGACGATCCGGCCCATCTCGCTCTTCTGCAAGCGGTGGAACAGGATGATCTCGTCGACGCGGTTGAGGAATTCGGGCCGGAAATGCGCCCGCACCATCCCCATCACCTGTTCGCGCACCGCCATTGTGTCCTCGCCTTCCGGCTGGTTCACCAAAAACTCCGAACCGAGGTTCGAGGTCATGATGATCAGCGTATTACGGAAGTCGACGGTGCGGCCCTGGCCGTCAGTCAGCCGGCCGTCGTCGAGCACCTGCAGCAGCACGTTGAAGACATCGGGGTGGGCTTTTTCGATCTCGTCGAACAGCACCACCTGATAGGGCCGCCGCCGCACCGCTTCGGTGAGCGCGCCGCCCTCGTCATAGCCGACATAGCCGGGAGGCGCGCCGATCAGCCGCGACACCGAGTGCTTTTCCATATACTCGGACATGTCGAGGCGGACCATCGCCGTCTCGTCGTTGAACAGGTACGCCGCCAGCGCCTTCGTCAGCTCGGTCTTGCCGACGCCGGTGGGGCCCAAGAACATGAACGAGCCCATCGGGCGGTTCGGGTCCTGCAGGCCGGCGCGCGAACGGCGCACGGCGGTTGCCACCGCACGCACGGCTTCGGCCTGGCCGACCACGCGCTTGCCGAGGCTATCCTCCATTTTCAGGAGCTTGTCCTTTTCGCCTTCCAGCATCTTGTCGACGGGAACGCCGGTCCAGCGCGACACCACCTGTGCGATGTGGTTGGCGGTTACCGCCTCCTCCATCATCTCGCCCACGTCTTCCTTGGCTTCGAGTTCGGCGAGCTTCTTTTCGAGTTCGGGAATTCGGCCATAGGCGAGCTCACCCGCACGCTGGAATTCGCCGCGGCGCTGGGCATTGGCGAGTTCGATGCGCAAGGTGTCGAGTTCGCTCTTCAGCTTCTGCGCGTTCGACAGCTTGTTCTTCTCCGCGCTCCAGCGCGAAGTCAGGTCGGCCGATTGCTTCTCGAGTTCGGCCAGTTCCTTTTCCAGCGTCTGCAGGCGGGTTTTCGAGCCGAGATCGGTTTCCTTCTTCAGGGCCTCCTGCTCGATCTTCAGCCGGATGATTTCCCGGTCCATCAAATCGAGCTCTTCCGGCTTGGAATCGACCTGCATCTTCAGCCGCGCCGAAGCCTCGTCCACGAGGTCGATGGCCTTGTCGGGCAGGAAACGATCGGTGATGTAGCGGTTCGACAGCGTGGTCGCGGCGACAAGTGCGGAATCGGTGATGCGAACGCCGTGGTGCTGCTCGTATTTGTCCTTCAGCCCGCGCAAGATCGAGATCGTATCCTCGACCGTCGGCTCGGAGACGAAGATCGGCTGGAAGCGCCGCGCCAGCGCGGCGTCCTTCTCGACATGCTTGCGATATTCGTCGAGCGTCGTCGCGCCGATGCAGTGCAGCTCGCCGCGCGCCAATGCCGGCTTCAAGAGGTTGGACGCGTCCATCGCACCGTCCGCCTTGCCGGCGCCGACCAGCGTATGCATCTCGTCGATGAACAGGATGATCGAACCTTCGGCTGAGGTAACTTCCTGCAGCACCGCCTTCAGCCGCTCCTCGAACTCGCCGCGGTACTTGGCGCCTGCAATCAGCGCGCCCATGTCGAGCGAGAGCAGTTTCTTGTCTTTCAGGCTCTCGGGCACGTCGCCGTTGAGGATGCGCAGCGCCAGGCCTTCGACGATCGCGGTCTTGCCGACGCCGGGTTCGCCGATCAGCACCGGATTGTTCTTGGTGCGGCGGGAAAGCACCTGGATGGTGCGGCGGATTTCCTCGTCGCGGCCGATCACCGGGTCGAGCTTGCCGTCGCGCGCGGCTTGCGTGAGGTCGCGGGCATATTTCTTCAGCGCGTCATAGGCGTTTTTCGGCCGATGCGCTATCGGCTGTACGGCCCTTGCGCAGCGATTTGATTGCCGCATTGAGGTTTTGCGGCGTGACGCCGCCCTTGCTCAGAATGGTACCGGCTTCGCCGCTCTTCTCGAGCGTCAGCCCCAGCAGCAGCCGCTCGACCGTGACAAAGCTGTCGCCGGCCTTCTCGGCGGCTTTTTCCGCCGCGTCGAAGGCGCGCGCCATATCTGGGGCAAGATAGATCTGCCCGGCGCCGCTGCCCGAAACCTTCGGCAGCTTCTTCAGCGCGTCCTCGGTGGCCTTGAGGATGGCGCGGGAATTGCCGCCAGCGCGATCGATCAGCCCGCCGGCCAGTCCCTCGCTGTCGTCCAGCAACACTTTCAGCACATGCAGCGTCGAGAACTGCTGGTGCCCATCGCGCATGGCGAGCGATTGCGCAGACTGGATGAAGCCGCGCGCCCGCTCGGTGTATTTTTCAATATTCATCTTTTGCTTCCCTCGGCATGCCGCTCCCACCCCTGAGGCATGATTGCGGCATCTTCATTGGGTATCCGCGGACCGCGTTGATATTCCTCAACCGGCCACGGGTCGTCGCCCTGTTTTCAGGCTTGACGCAAATGTGGGCACTGCCGGGCGAAACGGAAGAGCCGCAGCTATAAATTCGGAGTTGTGGCGCGAGCCGGGGGAATCTCTTAATAAGCGGCATGGATGCTACCTCCCCCGCCCGCATCGCCGGGATTTACCGTTACCCCGTCAAAGGCCTGACCCCGGAGCAGCTCGACCACACTGAGCTCAAGCCCGGGCAAACCCTTTGGCTGACCGCCGCTACGCCATCGAGAACGGCCCCTCCGGTTTCGATCCGGCGGAGCCGAAATGGCTGCCGAAGCCGCACTTCCTGATGCTGATGCGGGATGAGTGGCTGGCCGGCCTGCACACCCATTTCGACGACGCGAGCAACGTGCTCTCGATTCTGCCGGAACGGCGAGATTGCGGCCCAGGGCAATTTGGCGACCGCCGAAGGCCGGCGGACAATCGAGAACTTCTTTGCCACCGCCTTTGCCGGCCAGATCAAGGGCCCGCCAAAGGTGCTGGAAAGCCCCGGCCACAGCTTCTCGGACGTCGCCCGCAAGGTCGTTTCGATCATCAATCTCGCCAGCGTCCGCGCCATCGAGGACATCGTCGGCGCCCCCGTTCATCCGCTTCGCTTCCGCGCCAATCTCTATGTCGAGGGCTGGCCGGCCTGGCACGAATTCGACCTGCTCGACCGGACGCTTGCGATCGGCGACATCAGGCTGAAGGTGGTGAAGCGCATCGTCCGCTGCGCCGCCGTCAATGTCGATCCCGATACGGCCGAGCGCGATCTCGCGATTCCCCCGGCGCTGCAGCGCCAACTCGGCCACGGCGATTGCGGGATCTATGCCGAGGTGATCACCGGCGGCAGCATCAGCACCGGCGACGCGATCGCGGCGGAGCAGGCCGAGTTGTTGTAGGGCGTCTGCTGCCATTGCGGGTACGGCGCTCACGCTCCGCGCATGCGGGATACACCGAGTCCTATCCACGTCATTGCGAGCGCAGCGAAGCAATCCACGTCTCGGCTCGGGGATAGATGGATTGCTTCGCTTCGCTCGCAATGACGTGGGTACGACTTCGCGATCTCGCGACACTGATCGCCCGAGATTTGCATCTTGATTTGCCTCTCCTCGAAAACAGAGGGCGCAGGGAAGACCGGGTGCGCGCCGCACCCGCGGTCTCGTGTGCAATTGCGCATAGGAAGAACGCACACGAGCATACAGGTACAGCGGGAGCATCCCGGCCTTCCCTGCGCAATGGCTTTACGGCTTACTTCGTGCTCTTCCCGGAGAACGGCTCTTTTGCCTCCGTCGCCGACGGGATATTCCCGCCAACTTAGCGCCAGCACCGCGGCGCCCGAACCACACGACTTCGCCGTACGCTTCCTGCGCCTACGTCTTGCGCATTCCGCGTCCACCGCATCTCACCGCACGTTCGTGACGATCGCGAGCGCCCCTCATCCGCCGTGAGACGGGCGGAGTTATGCGACTGATTTGGGGGAGAACGAAAGCGGAATATTTTTGATTCTTCTTGTTTTCTGGGCTTGACACGATTTCGGAAAATCAGAAGTGATTTGTCGTGCCAGTTACCAACGCCAGCGTTCTTGCCATATAGTTCAGCACCCAGACGAGCGGGATGTCTGTTCGGAGGATTGAGGTCATGCACAAAACACAGGGATTGTTACTCCTGGCTATCGCTGCTGTCCTTTTCAGCCCACCGGTAGGGGCGCAACAGGTTGCGGCCGAAACGCCGCAGACGATGCTGTCGGCTCAGATTCTGTACGCAGGGGTTCACCTGTGACAAGGCGCTCGGCGCCACCAGGGACAAAAAGCGCTCCCAGCCGGACCGTGCCGTCTGGGTCCTCAAATGCAGCAACGCGACATACCGCGTCACACGCGCCCCCGACATGGCAGCGAAGGTCGAACCGCTCCCGTGAGCGAATGACCTTCGCTCACGGGCGATGGTGGGCACGGCGCTTGCGCTTTTGCCCGCTCTACGGTTTGCCGCAATCCCGATGCAGTTAGATTTATGGTGGGCACGCGGAGCCTGTCATCACTCCGCGAGCGCCCTTGCGCTCGTCGCTGGGCGCGCGTTCGCGCGACCCGTTGGCTTTGCCCATCCTACAGGACTGCCGTCATTGCGCCCGATGCAACGATCGCGCCGCATCGTTCGATTGCCAGCAAACAAGCTCGATGGAGCTATTCCGCCGGCGCAAGCTGGCCCCTGCTCGAGCGTGCTGCAGCGGTTTCGCGCACCCGGACACGGGCACGGCGCTTGCGCCACCAGATCACGACGCCGGTCACCGATAGCGCCGCAACCACCAGCCCCATCACCGAAATCAGGATGCGGCCGGGCAGCCCGACGATCTCGTCCGGAATGCAGCGGGAATTGCGCCTGCACGAAGATATCAGCGGCGGTGCCGACCCACGGCAGTCGCTCGCCGATCGGACGTCCGTCCTCGCTGTCGTAATAAAGCTGCGCCGGGCCGACACCGCCGGCGCCATGATCGTCGCCGGGGTGGAAGAAGGCCGCGGCATACACGCCATGGGCCGGGCCGTAATTGATCGAACCGACAGGCGTGGTCCATCCCCTGCTCTTGCCGTCGGCCGCGGCGCGCGCGGCGACATCGGCATACGTGACCTTGGGTTCGATCGGATCGTCGAGATGCCGATACGGACGCTGCTCATACGGCGTCGGGGTGTAGTTCGATACCGTCTTCATCAGCGGCGAGAACACCTCGAAATACAGGTTGAGCGAGAACGCCGTGAAGGCGATGACGAACAGCAGCGCCCAGGTCCACAGGCTGAAAGCGCGGTGGATATCGAAATTGATTCGATAGGCACTGCCCGAGGTCTTGATCTTCCAGGCTGGCGCCCAGCGCGCCCAGAAGCCCCGGCCGAGTTCGCGCGCAACGGCGGGTGCTCGCTCCGCCCTGGCGCGGCGACGGGACGGCAGCGTCAGATAGAAACCGACGAAGCAATCGATGGTCCAGATGATGGCGATGACGCCAAGCACGCGCATCCCCCAGCGATCGCTGCCCCAGAACTCCGGAATGTGCATGGTGTAGTGCAGCTTGTAGAGAAACGAGACGAAGTTGGCGCGCGTCACCGGCCACACCGCACCCCAGTAGCGCCGCCCGAGCTCCGCGCCGGTGTTGGGATCGAGGAAGATCTGATTGTAGTCGAGCTCAAATCGCTTGCCGGTGGCGGGATCGATCCGCGGCAGCACGAAGAACCACAGCGAATGTTCTTTCTCCGGGGTCATGAACATGTGGACGACGCGCGCGCGCGGATCGCGCTGCTCGATCAGCTTGACAAGCTCGACGGAAGGAATCGCGGGACCGCTGCTGGTCACATCGAACAGGTTCTTGTTCAAGAGATCATCGATCTCGTGATCCCATGAGATGATCGCGCCGGTGACGCCCGAAAAAACAGAAAGCCGGCGGTGAGAAGGCCGGCCCAGCGATGCAGTCGCCCGAAGATCAATTTCATGGCTTCGCCCGTGCTGTTGGTGCCTCAATTAGCAAACATCATCACCGCCGGTCGATTTGACCGGCGGTGATGTATCCGTCGCATTTCGCGGCCGACCTACCATCGATAGGTCAGCTTGGCGATCGCCTTGCGGCCCTCGGCATAGAAGCAGCTCGTATAGCCGTAGCAGGCCGCGACATAGCGGGTGTCGGCGATGTTGGTGACGTTCAGCGCCAGGCGATAGTTGTCTTTGGTGTAGGCCAGCAGCGCGTCGACCGCGGTCGAGGCCGGCACCTTAAAGGTATTGGCATCGTCGCCGAAGGTCGAGCCGACATAACGGACGCCGCCACCGACCTGGACGCCGGCGAGCGGCCCGCTCTGCAGCGTATAGTCGGTCCACAGCGCGAACCGGTTGAGCGGCACGGTGGTCGGCGCCTTGCCGACGTTTACGGGGTCCTCCGTGACCACGGCATCGATGTAGGAGTAGGCGCCACGGACGTTGAAGCCTTCGATCAGCGTGGCCGTGCCTTCCAGCTCGATGCCGCGCGAGTTCACCTGCCCCCTCTGCTCGGCGGTGTAAAGCGGCGGCGCGAAGGTGACGACATTGGACCGCGTCAGATCGAACGCCGCCAGAGTGATCAGCGCATTGATCCCGACCGGCTGATACTTCACGCCGACTTCATACTGGACGCCGGTTTCCGGCTTCAGCAGCTCGCCCGCGGCGTTGGTGTTGAGCACCGGCAGGAATGATTCGGCGTAGCTGAAATACGGCGCGATCCCGTTGTCGAAATTGTACATCACGGCGGCGCGACGGGTGAATGCCGAGTCATTCGTTCTCGCGGAAGACCCGGGTCTCGCGGCAGCCGCGGCGAGAAAGTCGTCCAGATCGGTCGCGGCGAAGTCCTGCCGGGCGCCGAGCAGGAACGAGAGCCGGCCGAGCTTGATCTGGTCCTGCGCGTAGATTCCCATCTGCGACTGCTTGATGTTCTGGTCGTCCGCAGGGCCGAGATTGGTCCATGTGTTGGTGTAGACAGGCGCAAACACGTTGATCTTGCCGGTAGTGTACGTTGAAGCGACGTCCCGGAACGAGGTGTTGCGGTAGTCGATGCCGAACAACGTGGTGTGGCTCAAAATGCCGGTGACGAATTTTCCCTGGAGCTGGTTATCGACTGCGAAGGAGTTGATGGTCGTTGCACCGCCAGAGCCGGCGCGTGACATCAGGCCTGCGGCTTCGTCAGCCGCCGAGGCGTAGCCCAGGCCGTAGAAGCTCTGCTGTTCGTTGTGCATCCACGCATAACGCAGGTTCTGCCGGAACGTGAGGGCCTCGTTGATGTCGTGCGATAGCAGGTAGCCCGCCGTGGCCAGTTCGGTATCAAACCGGTTGAAATTGGGCTCGCCGCCGAAAAACGTATTCGGAATGATGCGGCCGTTGTTGGGCCACACCGTGCCCGACGGCGGCAGGAATTGCAGGCCCCAGCCGGCGGTGTCCTTTTGATAGTTGGCCAGCAGTGTGATGGTGGTGTCTTCGTTCGGCTTGATCGTCACCGCCGGCGCGATGAAGATGCGGTTGTCCTTGGTGAAATCGACCTGGGTTTCGCCGTCGCGGACAGCGCCGGTGAGGCGCCACAATACGGTGCCCTCCTTGTTGGCGGGGCCGCCGACGTCGAATTGGCCCTGGTAGCGATTGAAGCTGCCGCCCGAGACGGAAATCTCGCCAAACTGATAGGCCGTGGGCAGCTTGCTGACATAGTTGAGAATGCCACCGGTGCCGCTGCCACCATACATCACCGAGGATGGACCCTTCAGCACTTCCAGACGCTCGGCGCCGTAGGGCTCCAGACCGAGGAAGTGCACGTAGCGGCTGCTGGGCAGCCGCAGGCCGTCGAGATAGAGGCCCGGCATGGTCATGTCGAAACCGCGGATCTGCAACCCGCCGAAGCGCGTGTCGGAACCGCCGTTGACGTCGCCGCTGACGCCCGCGGTATAGCGGAGCGCCGCGCCGACCGATTCCGCTCCCTGGTTTTTGACCTGGTCGGTGGTGACGACGGAGATCGACTGCGGGGTTTCGATGATCGGCGTGTCGGTCTTGGTCGCGGTGCCGGTGCGGGTTGCGACAAAGCCGCGCACGGGACCGTTGGCGCGTTCGCCGGCACCTGGGCCCGATACGGGCGCAGCCGGTGCCGCCTGCGGGTTGGCGGCGCGGGTAACGCGCCTAGCGCGCGTGGTCGCAGCACGGCGGGATGGTTGGGCCGCGGCCGGGCGGGCGCGCTGCTGCGGCGCGTCCACGGTGACCGGCGGCAGTGACGACTGCGCCAGCGCACCACCGGTCGGCAGGAAGAGCGTGAAACTGCTGACTGCCCCGAGGCAGATCATTCGCATCAGTTGAAGTCGAGTGGCGGAAAACGAATGAAATGCTGTCAGTGTCACCCTTAAGATACCCCGAAGTCTGCCGGCTTGGCCGGTAGGATTTTTGATGCCTCGCTCTAACGCAGACATCTTCGGAGTTCGATGGGTGGTAGCTAGAATTGCTCCAGATTGCGCGATGAAGCGCCAGTTTGCCGATGGCAACCGTGGGAGAAACTTGCGATCGCGTCGCCTTCAATCGTGACGTGCATCAGCGTCGCGCCGACGCACAGGTCGCCCCGGACTGGATTTCAGATTCCAAGCGCGAGGAGGCCAGTACAAACCACAATCAAACCGACGACGATAACAGCAAGAAAACTGGATGAAGCAAAATCTTCGCGCATGACGACACCTACCGCCTCAGGCAAATCTCTCGCGAGCCTGAACCTCTCGCCCCAGGAGTCTCACATAGCCTCCGGTTGTTTGGGGAGAGCCATCAAACCACGGGTTTGTTTCAGGGTGTCTTCGTTGGACTGGGAAAACGACTTCGTCGGAAGGTCCTGCTGTTACGTCCCGGAGTTCCCATGAAACGTCCTCACGAAACTGAGAAGCCAGCGCGGCAATAGGGATAGGCCGCGCCGACCTTAACTCCACGCAACAAGGGCCGGGGTTCCGAGATGTGGCGTAGTTCTTACCCCGCTGCCGCGCCCCCATAACGTGCCCACCATCACGAAGCGTGCTCGACGATAGAGGGTTGGCACGGCGCACGCGCGCCTTTGTCCACCCTACCGTAGATACGGCCGCGCGAGACTGGGGCCGGCGTCCCTAAAACGTCGCCCGTTCGCCGGCCATCGCACGCTCGATCGCGTCTATCAAGATCTGGAGTTCGACGAATTTTAGCCGCGCGCGCTCCGCCTTGTCGCGATCGAACGGCGCGGCGAGCACCTTTGCGTGTGCGTCGCGATCCTCAATCATGCGGTCCCGAGCCTTCTTCAAAATCTCATGGCGTTCGTTCATCTGGTCACTACCTCTATCGTGCCGAACTCCCTCAGGCGGAGCGGGGACTACCAATTGATGATCACGGCGCCGGCAACGACCAGCCCCAGGAAGACCGGCAAAAGGATGGGTGGGGACAAGCCACTCGCTGAGAGCGAATTATTTGGGATCGGGCATATGCTCACCTGTTCAGTTCAGGCAGGACATGCCGCGGCATTTCTTTTCGATTCAGGCCTGCTCGATCTATGCGCGAAAATCGATGCCGCGCAAAATAATCCCTGGGGGGTTGCCTTCAAACTCTCCGGCGAGAAATTTCCGGGAAGCGCATTGTTCGATCCGATCCCGCAGCCGCACGAATTGTCGTTCGCGCTGGTCCGCCGCTGTACGCGAGACATGTTCGAGATCGTCCATCGCTGCGGCGCTGATGGCGCACGGTATCACCCTGGCACCGTCCATCATCGAGAACAGCACTACCATGCGATTGAATTCATAACCACCGATGTCGCCGCGCACGAGTGTCATTTGATCCATCTCCGGCTGGTAAAGGCCGTGCCGCCAGCTCTCAGCCCGTCATTTCTTTCGAACGGGTTGAGGATCAATCTCCGCAATCCTGCGCAGGCATTCGGCTTCGGAATCGTGCGGGCCAGAGACGAATGTTCCGCTGACTTTGGTGGAGTACCATCCGGAAGCGACACCGAGGCGGAGCGATTCTTCAGTCTTGACGTGACGGGGCGAGAGATTTTGCATTCGGTGCTTTCAGTTGCGCGTTCGAGGCAATTCGAGTGCGTGGCAAGAAACTCGACTGCCGAGCCAGAATATTCGCCACGTCAGCTTTCACCAGCGAGGCGGGTGAGGTCGGCCAGTACGGTGGCCACGAGGTCGCGGTGATGCGTGTCGGTCGGCGCCAAATCCGCCGCGTAGAGATTCAGGACGTACCGCGCCTTTGCGACCGCTTCCGGCCACGACCCAGCCGGGACGGTCAGGAGCTGTAGCTCGAGGGCGGCCTGGCGGTCCCGCTGCAGCTTTGCGTTAGCCTCGACGTCGGCGAGCGCGCGGCGGATATCGGTCGCCTTTTGCGCCGCCATGCCCCGGTGCTTGTCGAGATCGACCGGGGTTTCACTCACGAGATGCGATCGCGTCGTCGCGCTGCGCATCGGAAAGATCGACCGAGCTGATCGAGATCATTTCCGTCGAAGCTTGGTGCGGCGCCGCGCCGGGGACCATGATCATGGTGGCGACGCGGCGGAAGCTCTGAAATGAAAGTCCTTCGATCATTTCCTCGTCGGTGATGACCTCATAAGCACCAGGCGGCAACAGCCGGCCGACCCCCTTGAGATGGAACGGACGCTTGAAATGAATCATTTCCCGTCGCGAGCGCATGGTCATGTATCGACCGTGCGCCCTTTCCCCGCAAATAGCTATCGATTTCTCGAACAAAGCGGCATTCGTCCAGGCAACCCGCGCCAGCCGCTGAACCGGGGACTAGGCATCGCAATTACGAGAACAATCGATCGGTCGCCTTGTCGAGCCGCTTCGCCGAACCGCTCGCGTCATTTAGATGACCAACCAATTCACCGGATAGCCGGTAGATGTTCTTGCCCTTGAGGTCAAAGAGCTTCTTGCCGCTAAGATCGAAAATTTCGGGACCGACCACCACAGCGACGCGGGTTCCCTTACTGTTGAATATGGTGCCATTCATGAGCGGGCTCCTTGTTTGACAGCCTGCTGTGAATGCTGCGCCCATTCGTCGCCAGTAGCGAGATAAATCGACCGGAGCCCGCGCCTTTACTGCGGCGGCCTCATTGGACTGCCCAACCATCCCAGCTCTATTCGGATCCGCAGCCGCCTGCGCTTCATGGATCAGCCCGCATTTCCCGCCGGCCTTCACCCCGCCTGCAGCCTCGCCCCGCAAGGAACGGGGCGAGGAAAAGAAGCGCCGCGACGCAATCCGCCTCAGCTCGTCGGCATGACGTAGGCGTAGATACGGCCGCGCGAGACTGGCAACTCGCGGACGCGGTTGCCGCTGTTGCCGGAGATCATGATCGGATTGCCCTTGGCGTCGATGCCGGTGATGATGCCGACATGGCCGCCGCGGCGGCCGCGTGACATCACCGCAATGGCGCCGACCTGCGGGCCGGAAATGCGCTGGCCGTATTTCGCGAACGAGCTCGCCATGTCCGAGCCGGTGCCGCGATAGCCGGAATGTTGCAGGACCATGTTCATGAACCGCGCGCACCACAGGCTGCCGCGTCCCGTGGGGTTGCCGCCGAGATATTTCCGTGCTTCGGCGACGACGTTCGATGAGGTGTAGCCTGAGGCCATCGCGCCGCTGGTCGGCGGCACCGTTGAATTGGATTCGACGCTCGTTCCCGGCGTGACGCTAGCGTTGGCGTCGGCAAGACCGCGCGCGTGCATCTGCGTGACCGCGCGCTCCCAGCGCGATGTGTGCCGGGCGTGCCTGAGCCGGGCGCGACGGCCGGCGCGATCGGCGCGCGCTGCCTTGACCGTGTTGGGCGAAACGAAACCGCCGGGTGTCGCCATCTCGGCGCGGCTTCCCCATGAAGCTCGTTCCCATGAAGCTCGGGTTGTTCTCGACAAAGCCGCCCGCCTGCATGCGTGCAGCCCTGCGCTCCCAGCGCGACATCCTGAGAGCATGGCGATGGTGACGATATGCGTAATGATGCTTGACGTGATGACCGGCGTGATAAGCGCGAGCGTGTCGCCCTGCGCCGTGATTTGGTTTTGCTGAAGCTGGAGAGACAAATACGAAGATGGAAGCCGAACATAGTGCCAACGCGACGAAACGAAGCGACCGGCGAAACGCAAACAACTGACTCATACTTGAACCTCTAACACTCCCACACTTTGCGTTCGTCTACGAACGAACGCGGCCGGCGTTTTGTGTTGCGGGATGTGACGAGAGGAAGATTTTATGTGGCGGCGAGGAAACAATTTCGGGGTGATTCCGCGACAATTCGATGGCGAAAATGAACCTTTCCTGCCGCATTGCAGCCCCGAAAATTAATTGCAATTTTGTGGGTTAGCTGCGCAATGAAGTTACGAAATAACAAGAAAATCGAGAGGAATCCGAAATGCCCTATGCCGTCGCCAAGGATCGCGTGCGTCTCTATTTCGAGGAGGCCGGAAGCGGGACGCCGATCATCTTCCTGCACGAGTTCGCTGCCGACCACACCAATTGGGAGCCGCAGATGCGCTACTTCTCGCGCGGCCATCGTTGCATCGCCTATTCGGCGCGCGGCTATACGCCTTCCGACGTGCCGCCCTCGGCCGAAGTCTACACCTACGAGTATTTCTACACCGACGCGCTCGCCGTGCTCGATCACCTCGGCATTGCCAAAGCGCATTTCGTCGGCCTGTCGATGGGCTCCTATTCCTCGCTGCAGGTTGGCCTCAATGCGCCGGAGCGCGCGCTGTCGATGACGCTCGCCGCCGTCGGCGCCGGCTCGTCACTCGAACAGCTCGACGCCTTCCGCGCGCAATGCGTCGCCAATGCCGAGCAATATGAGGCGATCGGATCGGTTGAAGTCGCCAAGGTGACGCGTGAGGCGCCGAGCCGGATTCCGTTTTTGCTGAAGGACCCGCGCGGCCACGCCGATTTCTACGCCGCGCTGGCGCGTCATGATGCCAGGGGCTCGGCCAACACCATGCGCAGCTTTCAAGGCGCACGACCGTCGATCTACACCATGAACGATGCGATCCGACGCGTGCCGACGCCGGCGCTGATCCTGTGCGGCGACGAGGACGACAATTGTATTGAACCGAGCCTGTTCCTGAAGCGGCATTTGCCGGCCGCAGGGCTTTCGTTCTTCCCGAAGTCGGGCCACGTGCTCAATCTGGAAGAGCCGGCGCTGTTCAACGAGATGGTGGAGCGGTTCATCGCGCTGGCGGAAGCCGGGCGATGGCCGGCGCGCGATCCGCGGTCGATGGTGGCGGCGGTGGTGTGAGCCGCTGCGGTCCCTATTTCCCCTTCCCGCCCCTGCTCAGCAAAAACACGCCCTGCTCGCCGAACATGTTCCAGACCCACCAGGGCAGGTTCAGCGGCACGGGGCGGCCGTAGAGATCGAGCGCCACTGCGCGCTCCATCTTGACGTTGATCTCGTCGCAGAGCTGGACGAAATCCTTGATCGTGCAGAAATGGATGTTCGGCGTGTCGTACCAGGTCGCCGGGAGGTTTTCGGTACGCGGCATGTGGCCGCCGACGAGCAGTTGCAGCCGCATCTTCCAGAAGCCGAAATTCGGGAACGACACGATCGCGCGCCGGCCGATGCGCAGCAGGTTTTCCAGGACCGGTTTCGGCTGCCGCGTCGCCTGCAGCGTCTGCGACAGGATGACGTAATCGAAAGCGTCGTCGGGATAATTGACGAGGTCGGTGTCGGCGTCGCCCTGCACCACGGCGAGGCCCTTGGCGACGCAGCGGTTGACGCCCTCGCGCGACAGCTCGATGCCGCGGCCATCGATGCCCCGGCTCTCCAGGAGCTGCAGTAATTCGCCGTCGCCGCAGCCGACGTCGAGCACTTTTGAGCCGGCCGCAATCATCTCGGCGACGAGGAGATGATCGGTGCGATATTTACCGGTGCGATCGGGCGCTATGCCGCCGAGCGGCAACGCTTGCTCCTGAAGGGCCATATCAACCGCCTGTACCGTCAAGGCCGCGCGCCTTGCCCGCGGATTCCAGGAAGGCGCGAGAAATGTCGAAGAACTCGGGCACGTCGAGCAGGAAGGCATCGTGGCCGCGGTCGGTCTCGATCTCGGCGAACGACACCCGCGCGCTGGAGGCGTTCAGCGCATGCACCAGCGCGCGCGATTCCGAGGTCGGAAACAGCCAGTCGGAGGTGAACGACACTACGCAGAAGCGGGTCTTGATGCCGCGAAACGCTTCCGCCAGCACGCCGTTATGGTCGGCGGCGATATCGAAATAGTCCATCGCCCGCGTCAGATAGAGATAGCTGTTGGCATCGAAGCGCTCGACAAAGGAAGAGCCCTGATAGCGCAGATAGCTTTCGACCTGGAAATCCGCATCGAACGAAAACGTCGGCAGTTCGCGATCCTGCATCCGCCGCCCGAACTTGCGATGCAGCGCGGCGTCGGAAAGATAGGTGATGTGCCCTGCCATCCGCGCCACCGCCAGTCCGCGATGCGGATGCGTGCTGCGCTCGAAATAGCGCCCATGATGCCAGTCCGGATCAGCCATCACGGCCTGCCGGCCGAGTTCGTGAAATGCGATATTTTGCGCCGAATGGCGCGTCGAGCAGGCGACCGGCAGCGCCGAAAACACCCGTTCCGGATAGGCTGCCGTCCATTGCAGCACCTGCATGCCGCCCATCGATCCGCCGATCACGCATAACAATGTTTGGATGCCCAGCCGGTCGAGCAACATGGCCTGCGCGCGGACCATGTCGGGGATGGTGATGATCGGAAAATCCAGTCCCCACGCCTTGCCGGTCGCCGGGTTGGTCGAGGCCGGACCGGTCGATCCCATGCAACCGCCGATCACGTTCGAACAGAGGATGAAATATCTGTCGGTATCGAGCGGGCGCCCCGGACCGACCATGATTTCCCACCAGCCGGCCTTGCCGGTCAGAGGATGCACGTTGGCGACATGCTGATCCAGCGTCAGCGCGTGGCAGATAAGGATCGCGTTGGAGCGGTCGGCGTTCAACTCGCCATAGGTCTGGTACGCGATCTGGAATGGCGCGAGATCGATGCCGCAATCGAGCCTCAAGGGCTGCTCGATGCCGAATTTGGCCACCGGCGAGGTCGGATGATCGGCCTCGTGGGCGCGGTCCTCGCTGTGAATCGACGGACTGGGTACCGACTGCAATGGTGTCATCCCGACCTTCCTCCTCGCGGAGGTCCTTACAGACAGAAATCAGGCCGTAAAAAACCCGGCCTGAACGAAAGGTTCGGCCGGGATCAATCTGTCCCCGGCCTGTTTAGCGAGTTGTTTAACGTGGCTGCAAGCCGGCCGGCTCAAATGACCACGGAATGGAACAAAGCTAGTCCGAAGCAGGTCCCCCGTCAAGGCAGCCGTATGGTTAACCCTGCGGCGATCATGGCGGACCTGACGTTTCTCTTTGCTTTCGACGGCCGTCTTTTCTAATCAATGCCCTTGCTGGGTGGTGATTTCAGACCGATCCGGCGCTGAAGGTTTTAACATGTCCAAGGCACCCCCGGCTCCGCCCTCGCTGCAGGAATTGCGCAAGGAGATCGACGCGATCGACGAGCAGGTCCATCGCCTCTTGATGGCGCGCGGCGACATCATCGACCGGCTGATCCAGGTGAAGCAGACCCAGGAGGTGGGGTCGGCGTTCCGGCCCGCGCGCGAGGCCAGCATGATGCGCAGCCTGGTCGAGCGCCATCGCGGCATCCTGCCGCTCGATACCATCGAGAGCATCTGGCGCGTCATCATCTCGACCTTTACTTACGTCCAGGCGCCGTTCTCGGTGCATGCGGACGTCTCGGTCGGTGAGCCCGCGATGCGGGATTCGGCGCGGTTTCACTTCGGCTTTGTCGTGCCCTATGTCGGCCATTTCAGCGCACAGGCCGCGGTTGAAGCCGTGGCGAAATCGAAGGGCGATCTGGCGCTGGTCTCGGCGGTCTCGAGCCGCACGCCGTGGTGGAGCGCGCTGGAAGCCGAAGGCGCGCCAAAAATCATTGCCCGGCTGCCGTTCCTCGAACGCGCCGATCATCCGGCCGCGCTGCCGGTGTTCGTGATCTCGCGCGTGGCCGATGATGCCATGGTGACGGAGGTGCAGATGTGGAGCGTCCGCGTCTCGGGGTGGAACGCCGATATCGCCCGCGCGCTCGCCCCGCTCGCCGAAATCGTCGCCGTGCCCGATACCGCTTTCGACGGCGCGGCGCTTTTGGTATCGGATGCCGGCACCGGGTTCGAAAAGATCAAGACCGCCCTGATCCAGGCCGGCGCCTCGGTGCGCTCGTCGGCTCTCGTCGGCAGCCACGCAACACGCTATACGGTGCCCCCGAACGGGTCGGCGAAGCCTTAAACGCTGCCCGAAATTCCGGAGTTGAAGATGAACCGCCCCGTGCCGAATCCCGGCATTCTCGATATTGCGCCCTACACGCCCGGCAAGAGCCCGGTGCCGGAGCCGGGCCGCAAGGTGTTCAAGCTGTCGGCCAACGAGACCCCGTTCGGGCCGTCGCCGAAGGCGATCGAAGTCTACAAGGACGTGGCTGATCATCTGGAGGATTATCCGGAAGGAACCTCGCGCGTGCTGCGCGAAGCGATCGGCCGCGCCTACGGGCTCGATCCCAACCGCATCATCTGCGGCGCCGGCTCGGACGAAATCCTCAACCTTTTGGCGCACACCTATCTCAGCCAGGGCGATGAGGCGATCTCGACCGCCCACGGCTTCCTGGTCTATCCGATCGCGACGATGGCGAACGGCGCCAAGAACGTTGTCGCGCCCGAGACCAATTTCACCGCCGACGTCGACGCCATTCTCGCGCGCGTGACGCCGCGCACGAAACTGGTATGGCTCGCCAACCTGAACAACCCGACCGGCACCTACGTGCCGTTCGACGAGGTCAAGCGGTTGCGCGCCGGCCTGCCGCCGCATGTGCTGCTGGTGCTCGACGCTGCGTACTCCGACTACGTGTCGCGCAACGATTACGAGCTCGGACTGGAGCTGGTGGCCACCACCGAAAACACCGTAATGACGCACACCTTCTCCAAGATCCACGGGCTGGCGGCCCTGCGTGTCGGCTGGATGTTCGGCCCGGCGCACATCATCGATGCCGTCAACCGCATCCGAGGTCCCTTCAACGTCTCGACGCCGGCGATGCTGGCGGCGGTCGCCGCGATCGAGGACACCGCGCACATACAGAAGTCGAAGGCATTCACCGAAGAGTGGCGCAACTGGCTGACGGAGGAAATCGGCAAACTCGGACTGAAGGTTACGCCGAGCGTCGCCAACTTCGTGCTGATCCACTTCCCGACCGAGAAGGGCAAGACCTCGGCTGATGCGGACGCGTTCCTCACCAAACGCGGCCTGGTGCTGCGGGCACTCAACAATTATGGCCTGCCGCACGCGCTACGCATGACCATCGGCACCGAAGAGGCCAACCGTCTCGTCGTCGATGCCTTGCGCGACTTCATGGCGGCCAAGTGAGTACGGTACCGATCTTCCGACGCGTCGCGCTGATCGGCTTCGGCCTGATCGGCGGCTCGATCGCGCGCGCGGTGCGGGCCCAGGGGCTTGCGAGCGAAATCGTCACCACCGCGCGTTCGGGGAAGACGCGCGCGCGGGTTACCGAGCTCGGCATCGTCGATCGCGTGCTGGAGACCAACGCGGAGGCCGTCAACGACGCCGACCTCGTGATCCTCTGCATCCCCGTTGGCGCCTGCGGGCAGGTGGCGCAGGAGATCGCGCCGTTCCTGAAAGCGGGCGCGATCGTTTCCGACGCCGGCTCGGTGAAGGGCGCCATCGTCCGCGAAATGGCGCCGCATTTGCCGGGCCATGTTCACTTCGTTCCGGCACATCCGGTCGCCGGCACCGAGCATTCGGGTCCTGATTCCGGCTTCGCCGAACTGTTCATCAACCGCTGGTGCATTCTCACCCCGCCCGAGGGCACCGACCCCATGGCGGTCGAAACGCTGCGCGCGTTCTGGGCCGGCATGGGCGCCAAGGTCGAGACCATGACGCCTGATCATCACGACCTGGTGCTGGCGATCACCAGCCATTTGCCGCATCTGATCGCCTACACCATCGTCGGCACCGCAGACGAGCTGGCGCAGGTCACGTCATCGGAAGTGATCAAATTCTCGGCCGGCGGCTTTCGCGACTTCACCCGCATCGCGGCGTCGGACCCGACGATGTGGCGCGACGTGTTCTTGAACAACAAGGAGGCCGTGCTGGAAATGCTCGGCACCTTCAACGAGGACCTTTCAAAGCTCACCCGCGCCATCCGCCGGGGCGACGGCGAGGCGCTGTTCGAGCATTTCACCCGCACCCGCGCCATCCGCCGCGGCATCGTCGAGATCGGCCAGGATTCCGCCGCGCCCGATTTCGGCCGCCCGCATCCGCCGCTGAAGAAGACGGAGTGAGGCACGGCTTCGGCGCGCCCTCGCGGCCGTCATTGCGAGCGCAGCGAAGCAATCCATCTTTCCGAACATCGACGACCAAAGTGGGCAACCGGCACGCCTGCTAATCTCCGGAACTTTGGGCTGTTCCGGGAGTTATGAATTTTGCGGGATTGCGCGATTTTGCTTTCGGCTCAACACACACATGTGCCGTCTGTCGTCGCAAACGGCGGCATCGCAGGAGGCTCTCATGAGCATCAAGCGAATCCTGGTTCCACTTCCCGGCTCAGCGAGTCACACCGGTCAAATTGAAACGGCATTGTCTGCCGCGAAGGCGTTGGGGGCTCACGTCCAGGCACTGTTCATCAGTGAGCCGCCGCCGGTCACGCGTGGCGGCCTAACGGCCACCGAAATGGGACGAACGGCGACCGTCGCATTGGCAAACCGGCACGCCGAGGAACGGGAGCGAGCAGCGCGGGATGCGCGTGAGGTTTTTGCGCAGGCCTGCGCGGCAGTCGGCATCCCGATGCTATCGGTGAGCGACGAGCCCGGCAGCCCGCTTGCAGCATCCTGGCGCGAAGCCGAGGGATCGTATGTGGAAATTGCGGTGCAACGTGCCGCTGCCTTTGACCTGATGGTCGCCGCAAGCGCCACCGTGATGGAATCGCTGATGGCCATTGCCGAGCAATCGCTGCTGCGGACCCGTCGCCCCGTGCTGTTGGCGGCGGCTAGCCTGCAGAGTGATCTGACCGGCAGCGTGATGATTGCCTGGGACGAGAGTCCGGAATGCTGGCACGCAGTCTCGGCTGCCATACCGTTCATGCAACTCGCCAAATCAGTGCAGGTCATAAGCGTTGATCGGGACGCCAGCAATCGCCAAGCCTCGCAGGCGGAGGTGCTTGCCTATTTGCGCTGTCATGGCATCGCTGCGACCGCGCAGGTGGTTGCACCGCGGAATTGCGCTCAGTGGGCGATACGCTGCTCGCGGCCGGGGCAGAGCATGAAGCCGGCCTGCTGGTCATGGGCGCCTATTCCCACAGCCGCCTGCGCGAAATGGTTCTGGGCGGGGCCACGCGCCACATCCTTAAGAACGCTTCGGCACGCCCCGTTCTCTTGGCGCATTAGCCCTCGTCAGAGCGCAATCGCAGCTTAGGTTGCCGCCGACGCCAACGCTATGGCCTCACTCGCCGAAGGCGGGTGGGGCCGTGCCGGATTTCGGCCGCCCGCATCCGCCGCTGAAGAAGACGGAGTGAGGCGCGGCTTAGGCGATTGCGCTCCGTTCTCACGGCCGTCATTGCGAGCGCAGCGAAGCAATCCATCTTTCCCCGTGCGGAGGTGTGGATTGCTTCGCTGCGCTCGCAATGACGTGGAGAGCTTCGAGCTCAACGGCAGTTAAAACAGCGGCGGCACCTGGCCCACTTTTATCGGACCCAGAAACACCGCGCCATCGACAAAGCGCAGCGGGAAGGCGCGCGCTTTCCGTCCCTCCAGCTCCGCCTCCTTGCCAAGCGCGTTGATGCTGGCGGTGACGCCGGCATTGGCGTTCTGCTTGACGACCTTGCCGAGCCCCGGGATCGCCCTGTCGAGCGCGCCGAATAGATTGTTGAGGTCCTGGCTCTTGACGCCGGGCGCGACGCGATCCAGCGTTGCCTGCGGCACGCCCTCCTCCAGCATCTTCTCGATGCCAAGCGCCGGAATCACTTTCTCGATTCCCGCCACCGTCATCTGCAATTCGCCGTCGATCCGACCCTGCGCGTTGAGGCTCAACGTGCCGGCGGCCAGCGAGATCAGGTCGCCCTGCTGAATCCGCGACCGCACGATCTCGACTTGGCCGCCCGCCGCCTGCAGCTCCCTGAACCGTTCGGGCCACGGTTTTGGCGAAAGATTCTTCAAACCCGTGAGCTTGGTCTGGATGTCGGCGTCGAACGGCTGCGCCAGCACAGGGTGCACCTCCTGCACGTTGCCGCCCGATATCTGCAGCACGGCTTCGATCACGGGGTGATCCTTCGTCGAGCCTTCGGCAAGACGGCCGTGCAGCTCGACATGGCGGGCGCGCGCCAGCGGCGTCTCGACCGGTCCATTGACGCGGTCGATCGAGGGATTGTCGAACACGATGGAAGCGCGCTGCGGCACATCGGGCAATCCGCTCACGCTGCTGCGGCCCAAGGTCCAGTTCACCTTCATCGACGGCGGCTGGCCGCGATCGGCGAGCGTGGCCGGCGCCTTGAATTCGGCGATCAAGAGTCTCGGCTGGTAGATCTGCGCGATCACCATGATCTCGCCGAGCCGCGCGGTGAACGGCACCTGGGCGCCCGCGGTCTGCGAGACCAGCGAAACGCTGGCGTCGTC
This sequence comes from Bradyrhizobium sp. RDI18, assembly GCF_043203335.1. NCBI lineage: Bacteria > Pseudomonadati > Pseudomonadota > Alphaproteobacteria > Hyphomicrobiales > Nitrobacteraceae > Bradyrhizobium > Bradyrhizobium sp. RDI18. Next base: position 4,298,676 of record NZ_JBICRN010000008.1, read on the forward strand.
GCAGCGGACTTCGAAGCGGAACGGGAAGCCGGCCACCGAACGCTTGCCGCAGGCATAGACCCGGCCGGCTTTCGCCTCCTGCGCGGCCCATGCGTCGGCGCGCACGCCGACTTCGGATGCGGCATAGAACCAGAACGCGCTCCATGCCGCGGCAACAACAAGGAGCAGTGCGGGCGCGATGAAGAGGCGCCACAGCGGGCGCCGGCGCGGCGCAGGGGTCATGTCAGGCATGCGGCGTCCTTTGGCTAGCGATTTTGGCGAATGTAAGTATCCGCTCGTCGCAACAAAAGGCATTGAATCCACTTCGCTTTGTCGCGCCGTTCTGGTAGCGGTGCACCCGGCATGTCCGCAATTGAGTTCAACGATACGGAATTCTCGCAAGGCGACCTCTGGGTGTTCGGCTACGGCTCCCTGATGTGGCGCCCGGGCTTCGAATTCATCGAACGGGTTCCGGCACGGCTGATCGGCGAGCACCGCGCGCTCTGCGTCTACTCCTTCGTCCATCGCGGCACGCCGGAAAAGCCCGGCCTCGTTCTCGGACTCGACCGCGGCGGCGCCTGCCGCGGCATTGCGTTCCGGGTCGCGGAAAAGAACAGCGAAGCGACCATCGCCTATTTGCGCGAGCGTGAGCAGGTCACCTCGGTCTATCGCGAGGTGAGACGATCAGTGTGGCTGGAGAACGAGGCGCGCCAGCGCGTCAGCGCCCTCGTCTACGTGGTCGACCGCGGTCACGTGCAATATGCCGGGCGGCTATCGCTGGCCGAACAGTTACGGCACGTGCTGCAGGGACACGGCCAGTCCGGCGTCAACCGCGACTATGTTATCGCAACGGTCAAGGCGATCGAGGCGGAAGGCTTTCGCGATTCCCAACTGCACCGGCTCGCGGCGATGCTGCACGACCAGCATCCGCTGCCTCTTCCCGCAGAGGACAGCGACCGTTGAGCGGGTGTGTGCCAAGCTCGCCCGCCCTGCGACTTCAATTCCTTTGCATCCAACGTCCATCTTTGTCCGGGCTAGCTACGCTAAGGCCATCTCGGCAAAAATTCAGCGCTGCAAAGGCGCTTGATCGACAAACCTGCAACATTACCCCGTGAGATCGCCGACGAACTGCCTGATGTTATCAAGCACCGCTTGCCGATCGCCGGCGAAGGCCCAGTGGTCGGCGCCGTCGAGCTCGATGAATCGCGCCCGCGGGATGTGGTCGGCGAGATGTCTCCCGGCGCCGATGCGGACGGCGCGGTCGCCGCGGCGGTGGAGCACCAGCGTCGGAACGACAACCCGCCCCAGAAGATGCCGCACATCCGTATCGCGGAAGGCCTCCAGCACGCCCCCTGACGGCGCCCGGGCTTGAGGCCGCACGAAGCAGGCCGGCCCACCAGGCTCTCGCTTTGGCATCGCCCGCGAGACTCGGCGCGAACGTTTCGATTCCGGCAGGCCCGCCCCAGGCCGAAGCGAGCTGCTGCAGCCACGCATCATATTGATCGGCGTGCAACGCATGCGGATAGTCGGGTGCAGAGCTTCCCTTCGCGAGCGAAGCGAACAGGATCAGCCCGGCGACGCGGTCGGGATGATCAGCCGCGAACCTGATGCAGGCCGGTCCGCCTTCGGATGCGCCGAACAACACGACCCGGCGCGAGCTTGCGGCATCAAGCACGGTGCGGATGTCCTGCGCAGTTGCCTCCGCGCTGGGGCTGAACCCGACCCGGTCGGACAGGCCGACGCCACGGCGATCGAGCAGGATGAGACGGCCCATCGCCGCAAGCGCGGAAAGAAAGGCCCGGCACCTTGCGTCCTCCCAGACCCGTTCGACGTGGGACACGAAGCCGGCCAGCATCAGAATGTCGGTGCGCCCTCTGCCATAGGTCTGGAACGCGAGATGCACTCGGCCGCCGCTGACATATTGCGTCGGCGGCGGCTCCGCGGCGCCGGCCTCGAGCAGCGCGTTCGTCTCGGCTTCGGGTGCCACGTCGAGTTCGTCGCGCAAACGCTGTGTCAGCGCCTCGAGCTGGCGCTCGGCCCCGGCTCTATCGCCGCCCAGGATGAGATTGCGGATGAGGTGGCGGGCATAGATTTCGCTGAGCGGATCGAGCGCAACCAGACGGCCGGCATGCGCGGCGGCGGACGCGTAGTCGCCCGCCGCGTGCTTCTCCTGCACCACCCGCTCGAGTGCCTGGATCGCGCGGCCGCGTAAGGCCTCCCTGCGAAAGAACGCCCACTCGTCGAATTGCGGACAGTCGCCGGGCGAGAAGCCGTCGAGGAAGTCGGCTTGATAGAGACGACAGGCGCGCTCGAACTCACCGCGGTCGCAAGCCTCTTCAAACAGGCGTGAATCGATCTCCAGATTGTTCGCCGCCGACAACCGAACCGTGGATCTGTCGGATGCGAGGACATCGCCGAGCGCGAGCTGAAGGCGATGCAACAACCGACGCAGCCGCGCCCTTACCACCTCCGTAGGGCTTTCCGGCCACAACATGGTCGCAATCGCATCGCGCCCAACCGGGCCCTTCGCTTCAGCCAGATAGACCAGCAGCGCAAGACCCTTGCGCAGCGCCAACGGGCACAGGCGGTCATCACAACGAACCTCTGGGAATCCGAGCGTCCGGACGCTGAACGAAGCCATGGTGATGCGATCTTCAATGATGGCGTCCGGGGACGCCTAGGGGACGCTGCGATGATAGCACCGGTGGCATTGCACCGTCACCTTCTGGAGAAACGTCATGACCGGACGCGCCGCCGCTCTCATCTATGGCCTCGCGAGCTATCTCATCTTCTTTCTTTCATTTGCCTACACGCCAGCCTTCCTTGGCAATTTTCTCGTCCCGAAGACGATCGACGTCGGACCGGACGGCGGGCTCGCGCAAGCGGTCCTGATCGACGTGATTTTGCTCTGCGTATTCGCGATTCAGCACAGCGTCATGGCGCGTCCAGCCTTCAAGCGCTGGTGGACGCGCATCATACCGGATTCCTGCGAGCGCAGCACCTATGTGCTGATTTCGAGTCTTCTGTTGATCCTGATCTTCTGGCAGTGGCGTCCGATCGTCGCGCCAGTCTGGCGCGTCGAGGGGCTGGCCGGAGGCAATGCTCACGGCGATCTTCTGGATGGGCTGGCTGATCGCGCTGGCTTCGACATTCCAGATCGACCATTTCGAGCTGTTCGGATTGCGCCAGGTCGTCGACGCGCTGCGCGGAGCAGCCGATCGTGTGAAGGCGTTCAAGACTCCGCTCTTGTACCGCCTGGTGCGTCACCCGCTGATGCTGGGTCTTTTGCTCGCCTTCTGGGCGACGCCGCATATGACGGCCGGGCATCTGTTGTTTGCCATCATGAATACCGCCTACATCCTTGTCGGCGTCAGGCTCGAGGAAAGGGACCTGGTTGCCGAGTTTGGCGCGAGCTACGAGCATTATCGCCGACGCGTTCCGATGCTGATGCCGCGTCTCTTCGGCGGCGGCTCCGTCGCTCCAGAGACACGCCGCGGAGGCTGAGATGCGCCATTCTTTGCAACGCCTTCAAAGGCATCGAAGCCCTTGACATCACCGAGATCGCCGAACCGCGCCCCGCATCAAACGAGGTTGTCGTCGATGTCCATGCCGCGTCCGTCAGCTACATGGACTATCTGATGAGCTGTGGCGGCTATCAGATGCGGCCGTCCCTTCCCTATGTGCCGGGAACGGACGCCGCCGGCGTAGTGCTGGCCTGTGGCGACCGGGTCACGCGCTTCCGGCCCGGCGATCGGGTCTGTTGCGGAAACTGGTTCGGTGCGTTCGCAGAGCGCATGGTCGCCAGGGAAAGCAGCGTCGCGTTGCTCCCGGTCAACGTTGATTTCACCGTGGGGTCAACAGTCATGCACACTTATCTCACGGCTTGGTACGCACTGATTGAGCGGGCGGGGCTGCAGGCCGGTGAGACGGTGCTTGTGACGGGGGCCGCTGGCGGGGTTGGCCTCGCTTGCGTCGAGATCGCGCATTTGATCGGCGCGCGGGTCATTGCCGTCGTGGGCAGTGCTGCGAAGGCGGCCATGGTCCGCACGCATGGCGCCGCCGAGGTCGTTGACCATTCGTGCGAAGAGGTGCGTGATCGCGTGAAGGCTCTTGCGGGGGACAAAGGCCTCGACGTCTGCGTTGACAATGTCGGCGGCGCGCTATTCGCCACCCTTGCAAGGCTTATGGGCTGGAATGGCCGGCTGCTCCCAATCGGCTTCACCAGCGGCGAGATTCCGTCGCTCGCCATGAATCTGCCTTTGCTCAAGAACTATTCGGTCGTCGGCGTCTTCGTCGGCGCCTGGATGGAGCGCTATCCGGACGAAGCTGCCCGCGCGGGGGAAACCATCATGGCATTGGTCGGCGACGGCAAGCTTCGCCCCCAGGTTGACCGGGTGCTTCCGCTTCAGCGCGCCGGTGAGGCGATGGGCCTGGTTGCCAGCCGGAGTGCGATGGGCCGAATTGTGCTGCAGGTCAGACGCGGCGAATCGAAAGGAGATTGATGGAATCCGTCGTGATCGAGCAACGCTTCTGCGGTCCGCCAAGTCTACGGTTCGCCAAGTCGGCCAGTTACACGGCCAAGCCCATTGCTGACGTTGCGAACGCAACCGCTACAGGTAAATCGCGCAACCTCGTTCTTCGAGCTCAGCGAACCAACTCGGGCGTGAAATCGTCACCCAGCGCAGATCAAGTTTTTCGAGACGTGGAAGCTTGAGCAGCGCTTCCGGCAAGGTGGCGACAGGGTTCCCTCTCAAATCGATCTGTCGCAGCTCCACCATTGCACCGATCTCTTCCGGCAAGTGCGTCAGGCTGTTGTTCCTGAGATGCAGCTCACGCAGCCGCGTCAGCTTGGAAATGGTCGAAGGCAGAGTGGTCAGGCGATTGTCGGTCACGCGAAGTTCGAGAAGTCCTGTCATCTCGGTCACCGCGTCGGGCAGGCTCTCGAACTCGTTTTCGCTGATGTTGAGATAGCGCAACCGGGTCAGACGCCCCAAAGACGGCGGAAGCTCTTTTAGTGCGTTGTCGTGCAAGTAAAGGAAGTCGCTCAGGCCGACGAGTTCGCCTAGCGCAGCCGGAATCCGCCGCAGCTCGTTGTGGCCCAGGTCCAACGTCCTCAGGGCGCGTAGCTCGCCGACCCTGTCCGAGAGCTCCACCAGGCCATTGTCGGCCAGCACGAGCGATTGCAGGTTCGTCCGATCCCAGACGTGATCCGGCACGGCGCCGAGCGCCTGTTTCCACAAGGATAAGTGCAAGTCCGACGCGGCCATCACTGCAGGATGATGCCTCTACTTCACGCGGAGACCAAGGCCGCCGCTTCTGGCCCAAAGCGGACCTAGCACCGGCCTCGGTTCTCTGCACTCTAAGGCTTCGCAACCGGTCGCCGCGCAACGAGAACCGAGTTGATGCATTGAAGAACAGTTTCGCGCTTTTGATTGCGGAGATGTATCTGGTTGCGGACAATGCCCCTGTCCGTATGTGACTTCGACTCACGCTTCTCTAGGATTGCCACTTCAAGATCGAGTTCGTCCCCCGGACGTACCGGAGTTGGCAGCCGGAGTTCGTCCCAGCCAAGCCCGGCAAGTATCCGAAGTGAATAGGGCTGTGACCGACCTAACAACGAAATTACTATAGCAAACGTGTGAGCACCTGAGGCGGTTAACCCCGCAAAAACAGAGCGAGCGGCAGCCTCTTCGTTGACGTGAAAGGGCTGCGGATCGAACTTCTGGGCAAATTCGATGATTTCTTTTTTTGATACGTGGTAAGGGCCAGCTGTACGCAATTTGCCGACCTCAGCCTCCTCGAAATACAAGACGGCCATCGACAATCCTCTAAGGCCTAGAACAACAGAGACAACAGCCTAGCTCTGCGGCCTCACAAAGTCAGTAGGCCTCCTTCTGCCCGTAACGGACGCGGCCTGGTCGGCGGTTGGCGCCGGTTTTGCCCCTTAAGAACTCCAACCTAGTACTTTACAATGTCTGCCCTCGATCGATTTGGTCTCAAGGAGTGACAGGGTTGGAAAAAGCGACATGCAAAAGAGCTCATCAGTCTGCTTTAGCGGCGTCTTCTCATTGCGTGAAGGAGTTAGCGAAGCGGAGTTTCTGCCGAAATTGCATCAATTCTATCAGCACTTGATAGAGATGGGCTTCGCCACTGGCTATTGCGTCATGCGCCGAGAGGCGCTGGACGGGTTCGGCAAGACACTACCGGCGTTCCAGTATCGTGGCGAACTTCATTATCCAAATATGGAGCTGGAGCACGCCGCATATGCATACGTGAAGCAACGGGGCGAGCGGGTGCACTCTCTTCATGTTGCGATGAACTCAATGGTCAGACCTGGGGCGGATTTCTTTCTGGAGACACGCATCGTATAAATACGCGACCGTCTGCTTCTGGCCCCAAACCGACATGCCCGCCGGCGCTGCCGATGTCAGCTTTCGGGAGCAGCTCTGACTGACCGGAGTTCACCAGGCGGCGGCAGCCGTGGGTTTTGCTCTGCACCTCGTGCTCGAAAATTTCCTCGGGTACCGCCGCGAGTTTCTGCCAGCGCGAGGATTGATCGTTAGAAATGTCCACATCGGAAAGCCCCGTGCCCGTCGAGGCGTTTGTTGGCCGCCCGTCGCGTTTGGCAGCGGTCTGTTCGCAGCCGATGCAACCCGGGCAACGGCGTTTGGTGCTTGATGTATCAAACACTCGACTAATCCGTAAAAACGACCACGCATGTTCACCGTCGTTCGCTTCCAGGTGTTACATCCACAGCGTTCCCGAGGAGCGTTGCACCAGGCAATTCTTGCTTGCGCGCCCCGACGAGATACGTGCCCTTGGCTGCGGTACAGGGGACTGGATTGAGCCAACGCGGTTTTCTCGCCGGAGCGCGCACACAAGAGAGCTCCTCTGGTTTGCGATGTTATGCAACTTGAACCGTTCGGAAAGCCAGCAGTCCGAGTGTACCAATTTTGGTAGTAGCGGTTGGACGCTGTCAGAACCGATCCTTGACGCGGTTGTAAGCCGGTTACGCTGTTTTAGCGTTGGGCGGTTCAGGCCGGCTGGGTTGCCGGAATGAGAGTCGCTTGTTCTGCATTGCTAGTGGATTCGTCGGCTTTTGGCCCAAAGCCGACAAGCCGGACGCACCATTCGCGGATTTATGTGCGCGCGTTCTACTCTAGTTGGCCTGCGCGGTCGCCGGCCGGCGCGGCGCCGGCGCTGGCTGATCGGCTTCCGGTATCACCTCGATGCCGACATCGGCCAGCCGCACGCGCACCTCGGCGGCGACGTATTTCACATATTCCGACAGCAGCAGACGCAGCGTCGCGCCGCTGGTCCACCACGGCTCGTCGCGCCATTTGTCGCCGATCACCGCGAACGGAATCAGCGTGACATCAGGCATCGCATGCGACAATTCCAGAATGGCCCGCGGCATGTGGTAATTCGACGTCACCACGATCAGCGACTTGAAGCCGCGCTCCTGCGCCCAGCGCCGCGTCTCCGCGGCATTGCCGCGCGTGTTGGCGGCGGAGCGGTCGAGATCGACGCAGCAGCCGAGCAGCGACTGGTTGTCGGGCAGCGAGCGCGAAATGTCGCGCGCGGCGTTGGTCGGATGCACGCCCGAAATCAACAGCCGCTTGCCGTAGCCGCCGGCCAGCAATTCCATCGCATCCGCCACCCGCGACGAGCCGCCGGTGAAGACCACAATCCCGTCGGCGCTGCGCGCCGGCTTGATTTCGACGCCGCGCAATTGCGAGAGAAAGGCGATGAAGCCAACCGCCGCAGCGACGAACAGGATCGCCAGGGAGCCGACGATGACCGCACGCAGCCATCCGCGCGGCCGCGCGGCACCCGCCCTCGGCGTGCTATCGTCGTGCTGCAAATCCATATCGTCCGGCAACCCTCGTCCACGGATAATTCTAGAACGTTTTCACGCGAAGTGGAGTCCCGGTGCGCGGGTCAAGTCCGTGACTTGCTTCACTTGAAAATACCAATGACCCGAATCAATCGATATCGTCCAGCGTCGCAAACAGCGTCCGCCGCGACGCCCAGGCGGTAATGGCGGCAATCGCCACGGCCTGTACCGCCAGCGCCAGATAGCCGGACGGCGGCAGCGAAAATGTCCCGAGCAGCGCTGCGAACTGATCGCCGACAGGGGTGCCCGAGAACCAGCTCGCGATCGATTCGGAGAAGCCGAAACCCAGCATCGCAGCGCCGCCGCCGATCACCCCGCCCTCCAGCCCGAGTCGGAGAAAATGCCGCAGGAAGTGGTTGGCGATATAGCGGTCGCCGGCGCCGACGAAGTGCAGCACCTCGACGATCGGGCGATTCGCCGCCATCGCGCCGCGGGTCGCGAACGACACCGAAATGATCGTCGCCACGATCACCAATGCGAGAATGCCGACGCCGGCAAACACGGTGGCGCCGGTCATCGAGCGCATGCGCTCGATCCAGGCGCGGTGATCGTCGACGCTTGCCGACGGCGCCACTTGCGTCACCCTGGAGCGCAATGCAGCGAGGTCGAGCGTGGTGCCGGGCTGGACTCGCGCGACGACGACGCGCGGAACCGGCAACTGCTCGATCGACAGCCCGCTGCCGAGCCACGGCTCCAGCAAACTGGCCGATTCATCCTTGCTGAACGGTTTGACCTGGACGATGCCGGGCTGCGTCCGCATCGCCTCCACCACCGCGGCCGCGTCGCGCTCGAGATCGCGCCCTGCCTGCGGGCGCACCTGAACGGTGATTTCGCTGGCGACTTCGGATTGCCATTCCGCCGCCGATGCGCTGACGAGCAGCACGGTGCCGGTGGTGATGGAAGCGAGGAACGTCATGATCGCGACGACGGCGACCAGCGCGCGGCCGGAGATCGACGCCCGCGGCACGATCGGCGACATGTTGCGCGCCCGCGCCGGCACCTGCGGACGTTCGTTGCCGAGGTCCACCAGCGGCCCATGCTCGTCACCGGCCCTACTCATAGATGTGCAGCCGTCCCTGGTGCAGCACCATTCGCCGCGCCTCGTACTGGTCCATCAGCGTGATGTCGTGGGTCGCGATGATCACCGCGGTGCCCAGCCTGTTCAATTCGATAAACAACCGTAGCAAGCGCCGGCCGAGCGTCGGATCGACGCTGCCGGTCGGCTCGTCCGCCAACAGCAATTGCGGCCGCGAGATCACCGCGCGCGCGATCGCCGCGCGCTGCTTCTCACCGCCCGACAGGATCGGCGGCAGCGCGTCCATGCGCTCGCCGAGGCCGACCCACTTCAGGAGATCGATCACCTCGCGGCGATAGCTGGATTCGTCACGGCCCATCACGCGGAACGGCAGCGCCACGTTCTCGTAGGTCGTCATGTGGTCGAGCAGACGAAAATCCTGCAGCACGATACCGATGCGCGTGCGCAGACCCGCAATCTGATCCTTGCCGAGCAGCGAGACGTCCTGGCCGAACAGATTGACGAGGCCGCGGGTCGGCCGCAGCGACAGAAACAACAGCCGCAGCAGCGAGGTCTTGCCCGCGCCCGAGGGACCGGTGAGAAACTGGAAGGAATGGGCGGGAATCACGAAGGAAAGGTCGCGCAAAATCTCCGGGCCGAGCCCGTACCGCAAACCGACATTTTCGAACCGAACCAAGCTCAGCTCCGCTCGACATGTACCATGGCCGAGCTCCGCTCGGCATGGACCGTGGCCGAGCTCCGCTCGGCGTGGACCGTGGCCGGAAACCCCGGACTTGAACCTGAACCTGGACCCGAACCTGAACTTTGGGCTCGTGGCCCGCTGGCTTGGGCGCCAACCGGACAAAACGGTTTTGCGGCCGTTATGGTTTCCGATTCGTTAACGGTCGGTATGTAGCATCCGGGCGAAGACACTGGTGAGATGGGCTCCATGCATATCGTTTGTCCCCATTGTACAACATCTTACGCCATCAATCCGGCCACCTTGGGCACCGGCGGGCGCACCGTCCGCTGCTCCCGCTGCAAGGAAACCTGGCTGGCGCGGCCCGAGGACGCGATCGAACTGGCCGCCATGCCGGCAGCCATGCCAAGTGCTCCGCTGCCAAGCGCTCCGCCAACTCCTGCGCAATCGAGCCAGCCGGCCGCAAACGATGCCGCGGCCGAATGGGAGGCGATGGCGCGCGAGGAGGAGGAACAGGACACCCCGGTGGTCGACAGTCCCTCGATTTCGCCCCGTTGGCCGGCCGAGGGCGAAGGGTCGCGCCAAGGTGGCGACAGAGGCGGCGACAGCGACTGGCCATCGGTGGCCCGGCGGGATGCGGAAGACCATGGGGATATCCCGATCACCACGCACCGCGAGCGGCTGGCCCGCCTTTTCCGGCTCCCCTCCCTGCCCCGTATTCCGTTCATCCCCTCCGTCGGCCTGCCGACCGCCTGCGCCGCAATGGGCGCGCTGATACTGGCGCTGATGATCTGGCGCATCGAAATCGTGCGGCTGCTACCGCAAACCGCGACGTTCTACAAGATGGTCGGGCTCGAAGTGAACCTGCGCGGGCTGGCGTTCAAGGACATCAAGATCAGCAACGAAACCGTGGACGGCAAGCCGGTTCTGGTCATCGAGGGCGTGATCGTCGGCGAGACCAAAAAACCAGTCGAATTGCCGCGGCTGCGCTTCTCCGTCCGCGACGCGCAGGGCGCCGAAATCTACGCCTGGAACGCGGTGCTGGAACAGCCGGTGCTCAAGCCCGGCGAGCGCGCCTATTTCAAGTCGCGGCTGGCTTCGCCGCCGCCCGAAGGCCGTAATATTGACGTACGCTTTTTCAACAAGCGGGATCTGGCCGGCCACGCCTGAATCTGGCCGCGCTTCCGCAAGGCGAGAGATCAAGACTTCATGCCACGCGTGCTGATTGCCGATGACGAAGACTCCATGCGCTCGCTGGTGGCACGCGCCATCGCCATGGATGGCCACGAGACCGTCACCGCCGAGGACGGCGCCGACGCGCTCGATATCCTGACGCGCGAGCAAGGCCTGTTCGACCTGCTCTTGACCGACATCCAGATGCCGGTCATGGACGGCATCGCGCTGGCGCTGACGGCGGCGCGCGATTTTCCCAACCTGAAGATCCTGCTGATGACGGGCTTCGCCGACCAGCGCGAACGCGCCTCCGGCCTCAATGCGATCGTGCACGACGTGGTGACGAAACCGTTTTCGGTGCACGACATCCGTACCGCGGTGGCGGACGCGCTGGCGGCGCGGAAGGCGGGGTAGGTCAAAAAATCGCGTTGGGGCGCTGCCGATGCCGCAACCTCAACTTGTCGTCCCCCGCCAACGGGTCGCGCGAATGCGCGCCCGATGACAGGCTCCGGCGGGGGACCCAGTACGCCGCGGCTTACCGGTTCAAGTATTGACGTCTCTGGAGTACTGGATCACCCGCCTTCGCGGGTGATGACAGTTGGGGGTAATGAAGACTTCGCGGGCGATGACAGCGGAGTGCGAGCCGAGCCCCTCAATAATCCTTCAACAGCCGCTCGATGTAATCCAGTTCGATCTGCGGACGGGCCGAATCGCCGAGACGGCGGCGCAGTTCTTCCAAAATCCGGCGGACCCGCTGCACGTCGATCTCGCCGGGGATCTTCACCGTATAGTCGTCGGTGAATTCGTTATGGCGCATCGGCCGGCCGAGCGGATCGGTCGAGTTGGCAGCGCCTTGCTGGCGGCCTCTCGGGTTGCCGGGGCCGTCGCCCGGCTGGTCGCCGTCACCTTGCTGCATGGCTTCCGCAAGGCTCTGGGCGCCCTTGCGCAGCGCGTCGAGCGCGCGGCCCTGCGAGTCCACCGCGCCCTCGGCATTGCCCTCGCCGAGCCGGCCGGTGGCATCGCCCATGGCCGAATCGGCCTGATCGAGCCCGTCCTCGCCATCGCCTTGCTCGCCGCCTTGACCCTGCTGGCCCTGACCTTGTTGGCCCTGCTGCCCCTGCTGGTCGCCACGCTGGCCCTGCTGGCCGCGTTGGCCCGGGCCCATGCCGCGCTTGGCGAGCTCTTCCTGCAACTTCTTCAGGCGGTCGCGCAGGCCCTGCTGGTCCTGCTGCAGGTCGCCCATGCTCTGATCGCCCTGCTTGTCACCCTGCTTGCCGCGCATCCGGTCGCGCCGCGAATCCTGGCCCTGCTTGTAGGTCTTGTCGCGCAATTGCTGCTGCTTGCGGATCATGTCGCCGAGCTCGTTCAGCGCCTGCTCCATCTCGTTGTCGCCGCCCTGGCCGGGCTGCGCCATCTGCAGGTTTTCCAGCATCTGCTGTAGCTGTTCCAATAGCTGCTTGGCGGCATCCTTGTCGCCGGAACGCGACATCCGCTCCAGCCGGTCGAGCATGTTCTTGAGATCCTGCTGGCTCAGCATTTTCGTATTGGGATCGAGCGGACGCGCCTGTTGCTGCGGGTTGTTGCGGAATTGCTCGGCGAGCTGGCGCAGGAAATTATCCAGCGCAGCGCGCAGATTATCCGTCAGCTTCTTGATCTCCTCATCGGTGGCGCCACGCTCCAGCGCCTGCTTGAGCGCGTCCTGCGCCGCACGCAGCGCCTTCTCGACATCGGTGATGTTGCCGTCCTCGATGGTGACGGCAAGCGCCCACAGGCTGGCGACGACCTCGCGCAGCGCGGCATCGGTGCGCGCCTCCTCCAGTTGGTGCTTAACGCTGAAGAGACCGAGATAGTGACCGGCTTCGGGCGTGAACAATTCCGGCGCGATCATCAGCGCATCGAGCGCGGTATAGACTTGCGAATTCTGATTGGCATCGAGCGCCAGAATGCGGCGTTGTTCGATCAGGGCGCGGGCGAGCGGCTTGGTGAACAGCCGTTCCGGCAGCCGCATGTTGAACGGCTCGCTCTTGCCCTCATTGCCGGCCTCGTCCTTGGCCGTGAGCGTCAGCGTCACATCGGCGCCGGCATAGGGATCCTCGCTGAGATCCTTCACGGTCTGGCCGACGCCATTGCGGGTGCGCGCATTCGGCAGCACCAGCGCAAACTGCGGCGGCTCGAACAGCGGCCGTGGCTCGGCCTTCTCGGTCTCCTTGCTCTTGTCTTCCTTGTTGCCTTCCTTATTCCCTTCCTTGCCGGAATCGGGAACACGGACGGCGAATTGCGCGCGCGCTTCGGTGACGCCGTAATCATCCTCGAGCTTGTAGGACGTCTGCAGCGAGCCGCGGGCCTGGCGCTCCGGATCCTTCGCCAGCGAGATGGTCGGGGCACGGTCGGGCGTCGCCGCGAAGCGCCACAGTGGCTGACCGGAGGGCGCGCGGACATGCGCGGTGCCGTCACCCGTGATCTTGAAATGCCGTTCGTTGGTGCCCTTCGGGGCCTGCTCGCTGGGCGCGACCTCGGTCACGCCGCCGCCGACCACGACGTCGATACTGCCGCCGCTGGAGCGCACCAGCAGCGTGCTACCTGCAGGCACCGGCAATGGTGCCCCGCTATCGGGAGAAGCGGCATCCCTGTTGGCGGCAGACAGAATGACCGGCGGCTTGCCGGTATAGAGCGGCGGGGTCACCCAGGCGTCGACCCGGACGTTGGCCGGCGCCAGCACGCCGTTCCAGTCGAATGCCGCGGCAATTCGTAGCCGACGCTCGTCGCCGGCGGCGACATAGGCGGCCGCCAGCATCACCATGACCAGCGCGCGCAGCGCCCAGGGGTCGTGGATCGCCAGCCGCGGCGAAGGCAGCCCGGCGCGGATCCGCTTGATCGAGGCCAGCGTGCGCTCGCGCTGCTCCCGCCACAGCGCCTGCGCGATCGGATCCTTGGTCGAGAGCGTATCGGTCAGCGCGGTCGCCGGGCGGTGGCGAATGCCGGTGCCGCGGTCGAGCCGGCTCAACGCCTCTTCGCGGCTCGGCCAGCGAAATCGCGCGAGCGGGAACAATGCGGCCAGCGCCGCGAGGGCGAACAGGCCAAGGCAGATCGCGCGTGCAAGGAACGGCAGCGCCAGCCACAATCCGGCCCAGGACACCACCAGGAACAGCCCAATGACGCTCAGAAACCGGACGAGCCCTGGCCAGCTACGTTCCCACGCAATCGCGTACTGGGCCCGTTGCAAAGCCTGCGTCAGTTGAAGCCGCGCGACGACATCCGGCTCGCGCGCTGGCTTTGTGGGGTCGGGGGAAGCGCCGCTCAACAATCTCTCCGGGTTGTCGATAAGTCAGCCTAGCACAACGGCGGCAATGAGGCACCCGTTCCCGGGGTAACCCACACCCGGAAATACGCATAACATAACACGAAGGCGTGACTGCGGGCGTCCCTCACCGTAACGTCCGCGCCGAACCCGTAAAACTACGAGGAAGCGACATGGACCAGAAGACACACGACAAGGGACTGGAAATTCGCAAAGCGGTGCTCGGCGAGGCCTATGTCGACAACGCGCTGAAGAGCGCCGACAGTTTTAACAAGCCGTTCCAGGAACTCGTCACCGAATATTGCTGGGGCGCGGTGTGGGGCCGCGAGGAACTGCCGCGCAAGACCCGCAGCATGCTCAATCTGGCCATGATCTCGATCCTGAACCGCCCACATGAGCTGAAAGCACACATCAAGGGCGCGCTGACCAACGGCGTCAGTCGCGACGAGATCCGCGAGATCTTCATGCAGGTTTCGATCTATGCCGGCATCCCCGCCGGCGTCGACAGCTTTCGCATCGCGCGCGAGGTGTTCGCGGAATTGGACAAGGGCTGAGGCGTAGCACCATGGAAATCGGATTCATCGGCCTCGGGAAGATGGGCTTCCCGATGGCGCGCCGCCTGATCGAGGCCGGGCATCAACTCACGGTGTTCGACACGCGGCAGGAAGCCATAGGCAAGCTCGTCGCGCTCGGCGCGCAGGCCGGATCATCGCCAAAGGATATCGCCGATCGCTGCGAGACGGTGCTGGCGAGCCTGCCGTCGCTGCAGGCTTCGCTCGAGGTTGCGACCGGCGCGGGCGGCGTGATCGAGGGCAAGCGCGTCAAACGCTTCGTCGATCTCTCTACCGTTGGCTCGCAGATGGCGGCCAGGATTCACGATCTTCTGGCGAAGAATAACATCGTGCAGATCGACAGCCCCGTCAGCGGCGGCGTCGGCGGCGCCGAGAAGGAACGCTGGCCGTGATGGTCTCCGGCCCGCGCGCCGATTACGAGCTGACAAAACCCGCGCTCGACGTCATTGGAAAAGTGTTTTTCATCGGCGAAAAGCCGGGCTCGGCGCAAACGATGAAACTGGCGAACAATTTCCTGTCGGCGACCGCGATGGTGGCGACGTCGGAAGCGGTTGTGATGGGCGTCAAGGCGGGGCTCGATCCGGCCGTGATGATCGACGTCATCAACGCAGGTTCCGGGCTGAACACGGCAAGCCGTGACAAGTTTCCGCGCTCGGTGCTGCCGCGCAGTTTCGATTTCGGCTTTGCCACGGGACTGATGGTAAAGGACGTGCGGCTCGCGCTGGAAGAGATGAAATCTCTGGGGCTATCGATGGAAGTTGCCGAAGCGGTCGGGCGTTTGTGGGAAGTCATCATCCGCGACGAGGGCGCGGAGTCGGATTTCACCGCGGCGATCAAGCCGATCGAGAAGGCGGCAGGCGTGGTGGTCGGCGGTGGTACGAAGGGCAGTCACGCGGCGAAATAAAGCTCCGTCGTCGTCCCTGCGAACGCAGGGACCCATACTCCGCGGCCAATGTTGTTGGAAAAGAACGATAACGAGCAGGTCGCGAAACAATTAACGCCTGTGGCTATGGGTCCCTGCGTTCGCAGGGACGACATCGTTATTGTCGCGCCACCAGTGTCATCACAGCCACGGTGCCGGCTTATCCATCGCGATCAATTCCTCGACCTCGATGCGGGGGCGGACCACGGCGTACTGGTCGTCCTTGACCAGGACTTCCGGCACCAAAGGCCGCGTATTGTAGAAGCCGGACTGCACCGCGCCATAGGCGCCGGCGGTCATGATGGCCAGGAGATCGCCGGCCTTGGGCTCGGGCAAATTGCGATCGAGCGCGAGATAGTCGCCGGTCTCGCAGACGGGTCCGACCACGTCGGCCGTGATCGTCCGCGCATCCTTGGCCGGCTCGCGAACCGGGAGGATGTCATGGTGGGCTTCGTAAAGCGTCGGGCGGATCAGGTCGTTCATCGCTGCGTCGATGATGACGAAGTTCTTGGCTTCGCCCGGCTTCACATAGATGACGCGGGAGACGAGGATGCCGGCATTGCCGACGATCATTCGCCCGGGCTCGAACATCAGCGTGCAGCCGAGATTGTGCGTCACCCGCTTGACCATCGCGGCATAGGCCGACGGCAACGGCGGCGCCTCGCGGTCGGCGTGATAGGGGATGCCGAGCCCGCCGCCGAAATCGATATGCGAGATCGTGTGGCCGTCGGCGCGCAGCGTCTGCACGAATTCGGAGAGAATCCGGAACGCGGTTTCCATCTTGGAGAGATCAGTGATCTGGCTGCCGATGTGCATATCGGTGCCGGTCACCTCGATCCCCGGTAAGCTGGCCGCACGGGCATAGACCTCGCGTGCGCGTGCAATGGGAATGCCGAATTTGTTCTCGGACTTGCCGGTGGCGATCTTGGCATGCGTGCCGGCGTCGACGTCCGGATTGACCCGCAACGAAATCCGCGCGGTCTTGCCGGTTTCGACCGCGAGCTTCGACAGCAACTCCAGTTCGGGTTCGGACTCGACGTTGATGCAGAGGATGTCGGCCGCGAGCGCCGCGCGCAGTTCTGTCTCGGTCTTGCCGACGCCGGAAAACAGAATTTTGTCGCGCGGAATCCCCGCCGCCAGAGCCCGCTTCAATTCGCCGCCGGAGACGACATCGGCGCCAGCGCCTAGCTTTGCCAGGGTGCGCAGCACCGCCTGGTTGGAATTGGCCTTCATGGCGTAGCAGACCAGCGTCTTCTCGCCGGCAAAGGCCTCGGTGAAGACGCGGTAGTGACGCTCCAGCGTCGCCGTCGAATAGCAATAGAACGGCGTGCCGACGGCATCCGCGAGCTCGGACAGATTCACGGCCTCGGCGTGCAGCACGCCGTTGCGATAGTCGAAGTGATTCATGGCGTGCTCAGTCCAGCAGCGGATCGAGAACGAATTTTTTCTTGCCGCCCTTGGGGGCGCTGGGGCCCGCCTCGGATCCATAGGTCGAATTGAAGACGCCGGGCTGCGCCGCGCGCTCGGCCTCGGTATCCGACGTGACCTGCGCCTGCGGCGGCGCGCTTGGCGGCAAATCGAGCCCGCCCTTGCGTCCGCAGCCCCCGAGTGCGAGCGCGGTGACGCTCAACAGGATGATGGCCCATCCCGACGATGACGGGCGGTAGTTACTGATCACGACGAAATCCCCAATGCGCGCCGCACCATACAAAGATTGCCCCAGTCTGGCGAGTGCCGAAGGGCCACGGACAACCATGAAATTGCAGCGAAATTTTCTCTTCACACCTATTTTTGCTCTTTTTCCAGCCGTTTCAGCCAGGCTTTGGCCTGCGAAAGCACGTTCTTCGGCGCGGTGCCGCCATAACTGGTCCGGCTTTTGACCGAGGCCTCCACCGACAGCACGCGCAGGGCGTCCGCGGTGATGTCAGGCTCGACCTCCTGCATCGCCTTGAGCGGCAATTCGTGCAGCGCCACGCCCTGCTTCGACGCGAGCGCCACGATCCGCCCGGTAACATGATGGGCGTCGCGGAACGGCATCTTCAGCGTCCGCACCAGCCAGTCGGCGAGATCGGTGGCGGTGGCGTAGCCCTCGCCGGCCGCGGCCTTCATCCGCGCCTCGTCGGGGACGAGATCGAGGACCATGCCGGTCATCGCGCGAATCGCGAGCGAGAGCGCGGAAAACGCCTCCATCGCACCCTGCTTGTCCTCCTGCATGTCCTTTTGGTAGGCGAGCGGCAGCCCCTTCATCACGATCAAAAGCCCGTTGAGCGCGCCGATCACCCGGCCGGTCTTGGCGCGCACCAGTTCGGCCGCGTCCGGATTGCGCTTCTGCGGCATGATCGAGGAGCCGGTGGTGAACTTGTCGGAGAGCCGCACCAGCCCCACCAGCGGCGAGGTCCAGATCACGATTTCCTCGGCAAAGCGCGACATGTGCACGGCCGCGATCGACGCCGCCGACAGGGTTTCGAGCACGAAGTCGCGGTCCGATACCGCGTCCAGCGAATTGGCCATGGGGCGGTCGAAGCCGAGCGCCTTGGCGGTGGCAGCGCGATCGATCGGAAACGAGGTTCCGGCGAGCGCCGCGGCGCCGAGCGGCGATCCGTTCAGCCGCTTGCGCGCGTCGGCAAAACGGCCGCGGTCGCGCGCCGCCATCTCGACATAGGCAAGCAGATGATGCCCCAAGGTGACGGGCTGGGCGGTCTGCAGATGGGTGAAGCCCGGCATAACGGTTGCGGCATGCTCCACGGCCCGCTCGGCCAGCGCGTGCTGGAAGGCGGCCAGCGCCGCATCCGTCTCGTCGATCGTGTCGCGGACATAGAGCCGGAAATCGGTAGCGACCTGGTCGTTGCGCGAGCGCGCGGTGTGCAGCCGCCCGGCGGCCGGCCCTATCAATTCGGAAAGCCGACTCTCGACATTCATATGGATATCTTCGAGCGCGCGCTTGAAGTCGAACGAGCCCTTGCCGATTTCTGACAAAATCGTGTCTAGACCCTTGCCGATATTTTTCGCATCACTCGCGGTGATAATGCCTTGCGCGGCCAGCATTGCAGCGTGGGCCTTGGACGCGGCGATGTCCTGGGCATAGAGGTGACGATCGACGTCGATCGAGACGTTGATTTCCTCCATGATCGCATCGGGGCGCTCGCTGAACCGGCCGCCCCACATCTTGTTGCTCATGACTTCCCAAGCCCTGCCATCTATATCGTCGGAGTAAGCGAAACGCCGTGGCGGTTTCGACCGTAATTCGACCGTAACCTTGAGCCCTGCATAGCCGTAACTGACACAGGATGACAAACGATATGCCCGAAATGTCCCCGCCCCGCCCGACCACGAGGCGCCGGATTCCGATCGCCATCGGCGCGGTGGCGGCTGCGGGCGTGGTCGGATTGGGCGCGTTTTACGGGCTCGGCAGCTTCAAGCGCGGAACGGGCGGCGATCCATCCTGTGCGGCAGCCGTCGAACTGGCGCGCAAGATATCGCCACTGGCACATGGCGAGGTGGCCGCGCTGACCATGGCGACGACGCCGCTACGGCTGCCCGACCTGGCCTTCGAGGATGGCGAGGGTAAGCCGAGGAAGCTGTCGGAATGGCGCGGCAAGACCGTGCTTGTGAACCTGTGGGCCACCTGGTGCGTGCCTTGTCGCAAGGAAATGCCGGCGCTGGAGAACCTGCAGGCCAAGCTCGGCGGCAAGGATTTTGAGGTGGTCGCCATTAACATCGACACTCGCGACCCCGAGAAGCCGAAAAATTTCCTCAAAGAGGCCAATCTGACCCGGCTCGGCCATTTCGCCGATTCAAAAGCCAAGGTTTTTCAGGATCTTAAGAGCATAGGAAAGGCGCTTGGCATGCCGACCTCGCTGCTAGTGGACGCCCAGGGCTGCGAGATCGCCACCCTTGCCGGCCCCGCCGAATGGGCCAGTGACGACGCGATCAAGCTGATCAAGGGCGCGATGCAGCCGATGAAGGCGGGGAGTTAGCGGGCCACGCTAGCTTAGGCCGCAATATTGAGGTTGCCGCCGACGCCGGGAGCGAGATTGGCGGTCGAGGGCGTGCCGAGCAGCGTCTGGACCGCGGCCTTCTCGGCGTCCGCATTCTGCTTGATGATCGAGGTCTGGATCTGCTGCTGCGTGCCCGCCGCCTGCATCGCGAGCATGCTCGAAACCATAGCCATCATATCCATACGCAGCACTCCTTAAGCCTGAGGCACCCTACCCCGCCACCGGTTAATGAATGCTTGGCGATCAAAGAAAAGTTGCGCGGTCGCACGAATACACGTGACACACTGCGGATGACCAGAATTTGTAGGATGGGTGGAGCGAAGCGATACTCACCAATTCGTGCGCGGAAGCGTGATAGTTTCGCTGCGCTCTACCTATCCTACGAAGACGCGGTGACGCCTAGCGCGTCGGGACCGGTTTGTCGCCGCGGTAGTCGTAGAAGCCGCGCTGGGTCTTGCGCCCCAGCCAGCCGGCCTCGACATATTTCACCAGCAGCGGGCACGGCCGGTATTTCGAATCCGCCAGCCCCTCATGCAGCACCTGCATGATCGACAGACAGGTATCGAGCCCGATGAAATCGGCCAGTTCCAGCGGCCCCATCGGATGGTGCGCGCCGAGCTTCATGGCGGCGTCGATCGCCTCGACGTTGCCGACGCCCTCATAGAGCGTGTAGATTGCCTCGTTGATCATCGGCAGCAGGATGCGGTTGACGATGAAGGCCGGGAAATCTTCCGACACCGCGACCTGCTTGCCGAGCTTGCCGACAAATTCCTTGGCGGTGTCGAAGGTCATATCGTCGGTGGCAATGCCGCGGATCAGCTCGACCAGTTCCATCGCCGGCACCGGATTCATGAAATGAATGCCGATGAAGCGCTCGGGACGGTCGGTCGAGGCGGCGAGCCGGGTGATCGAGATCGACGAGGAGTTGGTGGCGACGATCGCTTCCGGCTTCAATACCGCGCAGAGTTCGTGAAAGATCTTGCGCTTGACCTCTTCCTTTTCGACCGCGGTCTCGATTACGAGATCGCAATCCGAAAGCCCGTCGAGCGTCTCGCTGGAGGTAATCCGCTCCAGCGCCTTCTTGCGCGCGTCCTCGGTAATGAGCTGCTTGGCAACCTGGCGCGACAAATGGCCGTTGATGGTCGCCATCGCCGATTTCAGCCGTTCGTCGGAGACGTCGTTGAGCACCACGTCCAAGCCGGCGAGCGCCGCCACATGCGCAATCCCGTGGCCCATCTGGCCCGAGCCGATCACGCCGACCTTCTTGATTGTCACAGCCATCTTGTCATCCACCGGAACGGCGCGCATATCGCGCCTGTTCATCTCTAAACCTCAGCTACGATATCATCAGACGCGAGGTTTCAGTCCCACCATTGGCACGTATTCTTCACGCGAAGCTTAATCCCCTTCGCCCGCATCCCCTTAAGGTAAACACCGGCCGGACGTTTGCGCGTCCGGCCGGTGTTCCGTTACTTTCCGAGCTTGCCGAGCGCGTCGGTCAGTTCAGGAACCGCCTGATAGAGGTCCGCGACCAAGCCGTAATCGGCGACCTGGAAGATCGGCGCGTCTTCATCCTTGTTGATCGCAACGATCACCTTGGAATCCTTCATGCCGGCGAGATGCTGGATCGCGCCGGAGATGCCGATTGCGACATATAGTTCCGGAGCGACCACCTTGCCGGTCTGGCCGACCTGCCAGTCGTTGGGCGCATAGCCGGCATCGACCGCGGCGCGCGAGGCGCCGACGCCCGCGCCGAGCTTGTCGGCGAGCGGCTCGATATATTTGGCAAAGTTCTCGCGGCTCTGCATGGCGCGGCCGCCGGAAACGATGATCTTTGCCGAGGTCAGTTCCGGACGGTCGCTCTTTGCCACCTCTTCGCCGATGAAGCTGGAGAGGCCCGGATCGGCCGCAGCGGCGGCGTTCTCCACCGGCGCACTGCCGCCCTCACCTGCCGCGGCAAAGGTCGAAGTCCGCACCGTGATGACCTTCTTGGCGTCCTTGGACTTCACCGTCTGGATCGCGTTGCCGGCATAGATCGGCCGCTCGAAGGTATCTGGCGAAACCACCTTGATGATCTCGGACACCTGCATCACGTCGAGCAGAGCTGCGACGCGCGGCATCACGTTCTTGAAGCGCGAGGTCGCGGGTGCGACGAAGGCGTCATAGCTAGGGGCCAGCGACACGATCAGCGCGGCCAGCGGCTCGGCGAGATCATGGGCATAGGCCGCATTGTCCGCGAGCAGCACCTTCTTGACGCCGGCAAGCTTGGCTGCGGCATCGGCCGCACCCTTGGCATTCTCGCCGGCGACCAGCACGTGCACGTCGGCGCCGAGCGCAGCGGCTGCCGTCAGCGTCTTGTTGGTCGCATCCTTGATCGACGCGTTGTCGTGTTCGGCAATCAATAGCGTCGTCATCAGAGAACCCCGGCTTCGGTCTTGAGTTTGGAAACGAGCTCAGCGACGTCCTTGACCTTGACGCCACCCTTGCGGCCGGGCGGCTCCGCTGTCTTGACTATTTCGAGATGCGGCGTGAGATCGACGCCGTAATCCGCGGCGCTCTTGTCGTCGATCGGCTTCTTCTTGGCCTTCATGATGTTGGGCAGCGACGCATAGCGCGGCTCGTTCAGCCGCAGGTCGGTGGTGACGATCGCCGGTCCCTTCAGCTTCACCGTCTGCAGGCCGCCGTCGACCTCGCGCGTAACCTTGAAGTCTGCGCCTTCAACTTCGAGCTTGGAGGCAAATGTCGCCTGCGACCAGCCGAGCAGCGCGGCCAGCATCTGGCCGGTCTGGTTCGAATCGTCGTCGATCGCCTGCTTGCCGAGAATGATGAGGCCGGGCTTCTCGGCATCCGCTACGGCTTTGAGAATCTTCGCGACCGCCAGCGGCTCGACATTGCCTTCGGCCTTGACCAGGATGCCGCGGTCGGCGCCCATGGCGAGACCGGTCCGGATCGTCTCCGAGGCCTGCGCCGGGCCGATCGACACCACCACCACTTCGGTCGCCTTGCCGGCTTCCTTCAGCCGCAATGCTTCCTCGACGGCGATTTCGTCGAACGGATTCATCGACATCTTCACGTTAGCGAGTTCCACGCCCGTTCCGTCGCTCTTGACGCGGACCTTGACGTTGAAATCGACCACCCGCTTTACCGGCACAAGAACCTTCATCGATCCTCTTTCGCTTGAATTCTGGGGTTTGATCAGCTTGTTATTAGCTTGGGCGCGGAACCTAAAGGTCCCGCTATCGGCGGTCAACGCGCGAAAGCCAAAAATCGGCCCCCGAAGGCCCTACCTTCAAGGCTTACCTTAACGGTTCTGACCCGGCACCCACAACACGTCTCCGGCCCCATTATCGTTCATGGCGCGGCTGGCCACGAACAGGAAATCGGACAGGCGGTTCATATACTGAATGGCAGCCGTGCTCACCGGCTCCTCCGGCCGCGCGGCGAGTTCCACCATGATCCGTTCCGCCCTACGGCATATGGTACGGGCGAGGTGCAGGTATGCGGCGGCGGGGGTGCCGCCGGGCAGCACGAACGAGGTCAGGGGCGCGAGATGATCGTTCAGCGCATCGATGTCGCGCTCGAGCCGCTCGACCTGGCTCGACAGCATCCGGAGCCGCTCGGCCTTGCCGTCGCGCTGAGGCACCGCAAGGTCGGCGCCGAGATCGAACAAATCGTTCTGGATCCGGCCGAGCATCGCATCGAGTTCGCGGGCATCGCCGAGGTGCAGCCTCACCACGCCGATAGCGGCGTTGGTTTCATCTACGGTGCCGTAGGCGCTAATGCGCAGATCGTATTTCGGGCGGCGCTCGCCGCTGCCGAGCGCCGTGGTGCCGTCATCGCCGGTCTTCGTATAGATGCGGTTGAGCACGACCATCGACGCTTCCCCTTTCCTGATCCTTATCTGCCCAACGACCACACCACGACCATCGTGATGACGATAGCGATGAACTGCAGCAGCACCCGAAGCCGCATCAGGTGCTGCGAGCGGTTCGGCGAGCCGCCCCGCATCATGTTGACGAGGCCGAGCACCAGCACGATAGCCACGGCCGCAACCGCGAGGGGGAGAACGATCGAACTCAGAAAGGATGCCATCGGCGGTACATAACACCGCAAGACGCCGACTTCCACACGTTCACAACTCCCGCACTACCGCTCGACGATCTGGCTTTTAATCCAATAATATCAGATGCTAGCCACGGCCTTAGGACCAGCCCGCCATCCCCCATCGAGGTGAGATGTGAAGCTCATTCGCTACGTCTACCTCGTCGTCATGGAGGCGTTTTACACGTTCCTCGCCGATGACGGCTGGGCGATCGCGAGCCACATCGCGCTGTCGACGCTGATGGCGCTATTTCCGTTCCTGATCGTGCTGACGTCGCTGGCTGGCTTTTTCGGCTCCAAGGAACTCGCCGATGGGGCCGTCGGACTGTTGCTTCAAACCTGGCCGCAACAGGTCGCCGACGCGCTGTCAGGCGAAATCCACGACGTGCTGACGACGACGCGCGGCGACATTCTGACCGTCGGCGCGGTGCTGGCGGTCTATTTCGCCTCCAACGGCGTCGAGGCGCTGCGGGTCGCGCTAAACCGCGCCTATTCGGTGGTGGAGCCGCGGGCGTGGTACTGGCTGCGGCTCGAATCGATCGGCTATACGCTGGTCGCCGCCGTCACGTCGCTCTTGATGGCGTTCCTGATCGTGCTCGGTCCGCTGATTCTGGAGACGGCGCGCCGCCACATTCCGTTCTTCGTCGAGTCCAACGAAAGCCTTCTCACCTTCGCCCGCTACGGCATCACGATCACGGCGATGACAGTGGCGCTGTTCGTGCTGCATGCCTGGCTGCCCTGCGGCCGGCGAAGTTTTCTGCAGATCCTTCCGGGTATCGTCGTTACGATGGTGGGGTCGCTGATCTCGGGCGTCGTGTTCGGCCAGTATCTGGCGCGCTTCGCCAGCAACTATGTGACGATGTATGCGGGACTTGCCTCGGTCATCATCGCGCTGGTGTTTCTGTATTTCATTTCGGCGATTTTCGTCTTCGGCGGCGAACTGAACGCAGCCATCATGAAGTCGCAACTGCCGAAGGGGATGTCGCTGCATGCAGCGCAGTCGCCAGGGCGCGCGGGCTCACAGGCTTGACCAGAAAGATCTCGGCGCCGGCGGCGCGCGACGCCGCCTCGTCCTCGCTGCGGCCTGATATGCCGATGATGGGAATGCGCCCGAGCGGCGGCTCCAGCGCGCGAATGCGCCTGATCGCCTCGACGCCGTCGATACCCGGCAGGACCATGTCCATCAACACCGCATCGAATGCGCCTTGCGCGAGCCGCTCGGGCGCCGCCTCGCCCTGGCCGATGAAGTCGGTCTGGTGACCGAGTTCGGTCAGGATCGTGTTGAGCACGACGCGGCCGAACGGATTGTCCTCGACGCTGAGCAGGCGCAATGGCCGGGGCGAACTGATCGATATCTCGCCATCGGCACCGGACGCCGCCGTCACGGCGTCCTTTGCGGGCGACATGACGACGTTGAGGGTAAAGGTGGCGCCGCCGCCGCGGCGTTGCGCCACGGTGATGTCGCCGCCCATGGCACGCGCCAGTTGCTTGACCGACGACAATCCGAGACCGGCGCCGCCGAAGCGCGATGCAATGGAGACATTGGCCTGTGAGAACGGCCGGAACAGGCGCTTGATTTCGTTCAGCGCAAGGCCGATCCCGCTGTCGGAGATCGCGAATGAAACGGCGACCTTGCCCTTCGGACCCCGCACAGGCGTGACCTGCAGCCCAACGCTGCCCTGTTCAGTGAATTTTACCGCATTGTCGATCAGGTTCTCCAGCGCGGCGCGCAGGCGGACGGGATCGCCGATCGCAAACCCTGGAAGCTTTTCGGAAATATCGACCGACGATTGCAGGCCCTTGGCCGCGGCGCGACCGGCCAGCGAATCGCCGGCATTACGGGCAAGCGTCTGCAGGTCGAAGTAGTCCTGCCGCACCTCGAGCCCGGGGCCACCGCTGCGCGCGGCATCGACGAACAGGGTCGCAAGGCTCGCCAGATGTTCCGCGCCCGCCTTGATGGTGTCGACCCAGCGCCGTTCGCGTTCGTCGAGGTCCGAGGTCGCGAGCAGATTGCTGATCGCGAGAATGCCGGTCAGCGGCGTGCGGACTTCGTGCGCAAAGGCCGCCAGCGCAGCCTCGACCATGCCGGGCGCAGCGATGGCGGACTTGCGCGTGCCGCGTTTTTTGACCGCGGCGCCGGATACGCGCGTTTTCGCTCGCCGCTTCTTGATTGTTCCCGTGGTGCGTGAGCGCCGCTTTGCCGCCATGGTCCCCCTTCCTCTGCCGCGACCAGCATGACACGCGATGGCGGCCGGTGTCACGGAGACGTTTTCAACAACCCGCAGTAGTACTACTGGAATCGTCGGGCAAACCGACGAGGCTGCGAATACCCGCAGGGGTGACACCTTGCCCACGCAATTCGCGCAAGGCCGTAGCTTGCGTCGATTTCGATAGCTTGTGTCCCGACGCATCCTCGATGAGGCGGTGATGCCGATACACCGGTTGCGGGATACCGAGCAACTGTTGCAACAGCAGGTGGACGCTCGTCGACCAGAACAAGTCCCTGCCCCGTACCACGTCGGTCACGCCCTGCAGGGCGTCGTCGATCACGACCGAAAGATGATAGCTGGTCGGCGTCTCCTTACGCGCCAGGATGACGTCGCCCCACGCCTCAGGGCGCGCGGCGACGACGCCGGTCTCGCCGCCGGGCCCTGCGCCCTCTTCCTGCCAGGCCAGTTCCTTCGTGCGCGCGAGTGCTGCCTGCATGTCGAGCCGCAGCGCGTAAGGCGCACCTTGCGAGATCAACTCTTGGCGCCGGTCCGGCGGCAGCGATTTCGCGACGCCCGGATAGAGCGGCGCCCCGTCGGGGTCGCGCGGCCAGGGCGCGCCAGCCTCGCGTTGCGCAACCAGACGGGCGATTTCCGCACGGCTCTCGAAGCTCGGATAGATCAGGCCCAAGCCTGCCAATTTTTCGACCGCTTCGCGATAGCGCGCAAAATGCTCCGATTGCCGCCGCACCGGTGTTTCCCAGGAAATCCCGAGCCAGGCGAGGTCTTCATAAATCGCCACTTCGAATTCCGGCCGGCAACGCGTCGCGTCGATATCCTCGATCCGCAGCAGAAACCGCCCGCCGCGACGCCGCGCGAGGTCAACATTCACGAGCGCCGAATAGGCGTGGCCGAGATGGAGGTAGCCGTTCGGGCTGGGGGCAAATCGGAAAACGGGTGGCGGCATTGATCTCTTTCACGGGACATGGTGGTTTTAAGGGGCAATGACCATTCACCTCAACAGCCAGTCCGATCTCGAAGACGCCGTCCACGCATTGGTCAAGCAAGACCCGAGGCTCAAGCCGATTTTTGAGCTCACGGGCATGCCGGCGCTGCGGCAGCGCGCGCCGGGGTTCGCGGGGTTAGCTGCAATCGTCTGCGGCCAGCAATTGTCTACCGCCAGCGCCGGCGCGATCTGGGCGCGGCTGACGGCCGCGTTCGATCCGTTCGATCACGAGGTCATCCGCAAGACCCGCGCCGACCGCCTCGGCCGGCTCGGGCTTTCGGCCGCCAAGATCAAGACGCTGAAGAACATCGCGCGCGAACTGGCTGCCGAGCGGCTCAATCTCGAGGTGCTGGCGGAAGAGGATGCGGATGCCGCCCACCACACGCTGACCGCGCTGCCCGGCATCGGCCCCTGGACCGCCGACGTCTATTTGCTGTTCTGCCTCGGCCATGGCGACGCCTGGCCGGCCGGCGATCTCGCGGTGCAGGAGGCCGTGAAGATCGGGCTTGGCCTGAAGACACGCCCGACCGTCAAGCAGATGGCGCCGCTGGCGGAACCGTGGCGTCCCCTGCGCGGCGCGGCGGCGCACCTGTGGTGGAGCTATTATCGCGTGCTGAAGAAACGCGAGGGCGTGCTTCCCGACAAGCTCATCCCCGCAACCTCACCCGATCCTCCCGAGCGCAAGCGGTGACGAAATCGATCACCGCGCGCACGGCGGGCAGGTCGACGAGATCGGGATGCGCGAGCAACCAGAGATCGGCCACGCTGACGAGTTTTTGCGGGGCGACGCGGACGAGTTCCGGATAGGCGGCGGCGACGAAACAGGACAGCGTCGAAATTCCAAGACCGGCGCGTGCGGCCGCGAGCATGTCGCCTTGCGAGGAACAGCGCATCGCCATCGAACCCTGCCGCGTGATCGCATCGCTCCAACGCGCCAGCCGCTCGTTCGACAACCGGTCGGCGAAGCCGATGACGCTGTGGCCCTTCCATTCGTCGCGCCGCTCGGGCAGACGACGCCGCGCGGCATAGTCGCGCGAGGCGTAAAAGCCGGTCCCGAGCCGGCCGATCTTGCGGCCGATCAAATTCTCCTCGCCGCTGTCGACGGGCCGCAGCACGACATCGGCCTCGCGGCGGCGGACGCTCGCCGGATACGGATGGGTAATGATCTCGAGCTGGATATGGTCGTGCTGGCGCAGAAACGGCCCGAGCCGCGGCATCAGCCAGTGCGAGGCGAGCGTGGCGCCGATCGACAGCTTGACCACGCCGCGCGCCTGCGCACCGGTCGCCGATACCGCGGCTTCGGCGCGCAACGCCGCCGCGGCCATCGCATCGACATGCTCGCGAAACTTCTGCCCATGCGACGTCAGCGAAAGACCTTCGTTGGACCGGGCGAACAGGGGAATGCCGAGCTGACCTTCCAGTTCGGCGATCTTGCGCCCAACCGTCGGATGACTGGAGCGCAAGCGGCGCGCGGCCGCCGCGAAGCTGCCGGTCTCGGCCACCGCGACGAAGGTCTTGCACAAGTCCCAGTCCATCGGTGCTCCCTACGGTTCAGATTGCTCCTGTTCATAACTGGATGAACGTCTGTTCAATATTGAACGAATGGCGGCTGCCGTCCAGCCTTATAGTAGCGGCAACAACAGCGCCCGGCCGGCGGCTCCGCCCGCGGTACGGCGCTCTCAATCAACATCATCGACGCAGTCCGGATTTTAAGTCCCGGCTTGGCGTTGCAAGGGAGAGACCGAATGCCGTTGCCTGCTTCGCTTGCCAATTCGCTCGAACTGCCGGTGGTGGGCTCACCCTTGTTCATCGTGTCCGGGCCCGAGCTCGTCATCGCCCAGTGCAAGGCCGGCATCGTCGGCTCGTTTCCGGCGCTGAACGCGCGACCGGTCGAAAAGCTCGACGAGTGGCTGAGCCGAATCGAGAACGAGCTCGGCGAGTACAAGGCGCTGTATCCGGAAAAGAAGGTCGCGCCCTACGCGGTCAACCAGATCTGCCACGCTTCCAACGACCGGCTGATGAAGGACATGGAGACCTGCGTGACGCACCAGGTTCCGGTCATCATCACCTCGCTGCGCCCGCCAGTCGAAATCGTCCAGGCCGCGCATTCCTATGGCGGCGTCGTGTTCCACGACGTGATCAACGTTAAGCATGCGCGGAAGGCGGCCGAACATGGCGTCGACGGCCTGATCCTGGTTTGCGCCGGCGCCGGTGGCCATGCCGGCACGCTCTCGCCGTTCGCGCTGCTGCGCGAAGTGAAGCAGTGGTTCAAGGGCACCGTGCTGCTGTCGGGTGCGATCTCGGATGGCTGGGGCATCGCGTCGGCGCTCGCGCTTGGCGCCGACATGGCCTACATGGGCACGCGCTTCATCGCGACGCAGGAGGCCAATGCCGATCCGGCCTACAAGGCCGCGCTGATCGACCACGCTGCGCATGACATCGTCTATTCCAACCTGTTCACCGGCGTGCACGGCAATTATCTCGGCCCGTCGATCGTGGCCGCGGGGCTCGACCCCGCCAATCTGCCGCAAAGCGACAAGTCGAAGATGAATTTCGGCTCCGGCGGCAACACCAAAGCCAAGGCGTGGCGCGACATCTGGGGCTCCGGCCAGGGCATCGGCCAGATCGCCGACGCGCCGCCGGTCGCAGAGTTGGTGGAGCGGCTCAGGTGCGAATTCGCCGACGCCAGCGACGAGTTTCTCAAGCGCGCGCGTGCGTAAGACACGCCGGTTTCGACAGCCAATCAAATAAAACAAAACAGAGGGATGGAAACAATGAGGATGTCGCGACATTTAGTGACGATCGCATTCGCGGTGTTGGCAAGTACCGCCGCTCTCGCCGAGGGCGACAAAGACGAGATCCGCATCGGCCAGACGCTGCCCTACAGCGGCCCGGCATCCGGCTTCGGCATCATCGGCCGGGCGCAGGAGGCCTATTTCGAGAAGATCAATGCCGAAGGCGGCATCAACGGCCGCAAGATCAAGTTCATCAGCCTCGACGACGCCTACTCGCCGCCCAAGACGGTCGAGCAGACCCGAAAACTCGTCGAACAGGAGGAAGTGCTGCTGATGTTCGGTTCGCTCGGGACCGCCACCAACAACGCGGTGCATCGCTACCTCAACAGCAAGAAGGTGCCGCAACTCTTCGTGCTCAGCGGCGCGACCAAATGGGCCGATCCGAAGAATTTCCGCTGGACCATGCCGGGAATGGCGGCCTACCAGTCCGAAGGCGTCGTCTATGCCAAGCATATCCTGCGGACCAAGCCTGACGCCAAAATCGCCATCCTTTCGCAAAACGACGATTTCGGCCGTGACTACGTCGCCGGCTTCAAGCGCGGCCTGGGAGACAAGGCCGCGACCATGATCGTGTCGGAAGCAACTTACGAAACCAGCGCGCCGACCATCAACTCGCAACTTGCGACGCTGAAGGCCTCCGGCGCCAACGTGATGTTCGGCGTCGTGCTCGGCAAATTCACCTCGCAGATGATCAAGGGCGTGGCCGAGATCAACTGGAAGCCTGACGTGTTATTCGTGCCGACCTCAGCCTCATCGATCTCGTTCCTGGAACCGGCTGGCCTGGAGAACGCCGTCGGCCTGATCTCATCCAGCAACGTGAAGGACACGCTGGACTCGCAATGGGCCAATGACCCCGGCGTGAAGGAGTATTTCGCCTTCATGAAGCAGTATCTACCGAATGCGGATTTGACCAATTCGAACTACGCTGCCGGCTATCATTATGCCAACCTCATGGTGAAAGTTCTGATGGCCTGCAAGGGCGATCTCAGCCGCGAGAACATCATGAAACAGGCGGCGTCGCTGCGCGAGGTGCCGTTGCCGCTGTTGCTGCCGGGCATAACGGTATCGACCGATGCCGACGACTATCTGCCGTTCCAGCAATTAAGGCTGCGTCGCTTCGACGGCAAAAGCTGGATCGGCTTCGACGAAATTCTGGATGATGGCTAGGGCTGAGGGCTTCGGCCGGCCAGGGAGGATAATTTGACATCGATCATCAGCGGCGAACGCCAGATCAGCTACCCCGACATCCACGCCCGCATCGCGCGGGCGGCGATGGGCTTCAAGGCGCTCGGCGTCAGTGGCGGCGTGCCCGTCGGCATGATGCTGCGCAACGATTTTGCGTTCTTCGAAGTCTCGGGCGGCGCAGCCGCGCTAGGCAGCCCGGTGGTGCCGATCAACTGGCATTTGAAGGCCGAGGAAGTCGCCTACATCCTCGCCGACAGCGGCGCGAAAATCCTGGTCTGCCATGCCGACCTGCTGCCGCAGATCAGGGACGGCCTGCCCGCCGACGTGCGGCTCCTGGTGGTGGCGACGCCGCCAGAAATCGCGGCCGCCTTCAACATCGCGCCCGCACTGACGCAAGTCCCCGACGGCATGACCGACTGGAACCGCTGGCGCGACACGCATGCGCCCTCGCAGGAATCGCCGATCGGCAGCGCGCCGATGTTCTATACCTCGGGCACCACCGGCCTGCCCAAGGGCGTGCGCCGCAAGCCGATGACGCCGGAACAGGCTGCGGCGTCGGCGCGGGTCGGCGGCATCGCCTATGGCGTCAAACCGAACGAAGACCAGGTCATCCTGATGAACGGCCCGATGTACCATTCGGCGCCGAACTCCTACGGCATGCTGGCATTCCGCAGCGGCTGCACAATCGTGCTCGAACCGCGCTTCGATCCCGAGGACATGCTGCAACTGATCGAACGTCATCGGGTTACCCACATCCACATGGTGCCGACGATGTTCGTGCGCCTGCTGCGGCTGCCGGACGACGTCAAGCGCCGCTACGATCTGTCGTCGCTACGCTTCGTCGTGCATGGGGCGGCGCCCTGCCCGCCGCAGGTCAAGCGCGCCATGATCGGTTGGTGGGGACCGGTCATCAACGAATATTTCGGCTCGACCGAAACCGGCATCCCGGTGTGGCATTCGGCCGAAGAGGCGCTGGCGAAGCCCGGCACCGTCGGCCGCGCCATCGAAGGCGGTGTCGTGAAAATCTTCCGTCCCGACGGCCAGCCGTGTGGCGTTGGCGAGCCAGGCGAAATCTTCATGCGGCAAATGTCCGTGCCGGATTTCGATTACCACGGCAAGGCCGAGGCGCGCGCCGAGGCCGGCCGCGACGGCCTCGTCAGCGTCGGCGACGTCGGCTATCTCGACGCAGACGGCTATTTGTTCATGTGCGACCGCAAGCGCGACATGGTGATCTCGGGCGGCGTCAACATCTATCCCGCCGAAATCGAGAACGCGCTGATCGGCATGGACGGCGTGCGCGACTGCGCGGTGTTCGGCGTTCCCGACGACGAATTCGGCGAGCGGCTTTTTGCGTGCATCGAGCCGGAAGCGGATGCGGCGCTGTCCCCGGCCGCCGTGCAGGAATTTTTGCGCGGACGTCTCGCCAATTTCAAGGTGCCCAGGGACATCCAGTTCATGGACGCCATGCCGCGCGAAGCCACCGGCAAGATTTTCAAGCGCAAGCTGCGCGATCTATATGCGGAAGGCAAACTGCGCGCGATGGCGTGAAGGGTCACCTTCCGACCCCCCTCCACGTCATTGCGAGCGAAGCGAAGCAATCCACCTCTCCTCACGGGGATAGATGGATTGCTTCGTCGCTCCGCTCCTCGCAATGACGGGGATAGCCTTCCTGCAACCAAATCGAACAGCGTTTTAAACATCATGGCTGTTGCAAAACGGTCATCGGTCGGCGCAAAGATCACTGCATGTAAAGCGCAGGGATCGAAACAATGTTATCCACCGACTTCGTCGTCGCCCGCAACGATCTGCAGCAATGCAAGACCATCGAGACGCAACTGCCCGCCGCGGCCGCGCTGCCTGACGAGACGCTGCTGGTCAAGGTGACGCGCTTCGCCTTCACCGCCAACAACATCACCTATGCCGTGCTCGGCGATCATCTAAAGTATTGGCAGTTGTTTCCGGCGCCCGAAGGTTTCGGCAACGTTCCGGTGTGGGGGTTTGGCGAGGTGATCGCCTCGAAGCATCCTGGCATCGCGGACGGTGAAATCCTGTTCGGCTACTTCCCGATGTCGACGCATCTCGTGATCGAAGCCGCCGACGTCAGTAAGCGAGCCTTGCGCGATGCCGCCGCGCAC
Organism: Bradyrhizobium sp. RDI18; assembly: GCF_043203335.1. Classification (NCBI taxonomy): domain Bacteria; kingdom Pseudomonadati; phylum Pseudomonadota; class Alphaproteobacteria; order Hyphomicrobiales; family Nitrobacteraceae; genus Bradyrhizobium; species Bradyrhizobium sp. RDI18. The sequence continues at coordinate 4,331,659 of NZ_JBICRN010000008.1, forward strand.
CGGCAGGGCGTGGCGCCGGTCTATAATGCCTATACTCGGGTCAGCGGCGATCCCTCGTTCGCAGGCAGGCAGGGCGCCTATCAGGCGCTGCTGCGCCCTTTATTCATGCTGTCGTTTCTGGTCGATGACTTTCTCGCCGAGAACGAATTTTATGGCGCAAAAAGCGTGATGCTGTCGTCGGCTTCCAGCAAGACCGCCTACGGGCTCGCGCATCTCCTGCACGCGAGAGGCAACGGCATCAAGACGATCGGCTTGACCTCGGCAGGCAACACGACCTTCGTCAAATCGCTTGGCTGTTACGACGAGGTCGTGACCTATGAGGACGTAAGCTCGCTGCCGACGAACTCTGCGGTCGCCTATGTCGACATGGCCGGCAATACTCCATTACGTGCAACGCTGCACCAGCACTTCGGCGACCAAATGAAATACAGCGGAATCGTTGGGCTGACGCATCGCAAGTCGTCGCCCGCTGATGCGGCACAGGCACTACCCGGCGCCAAGCCGCAATTCTTCTTCGCGCCGGACCAGATCCGAAAGCGCGCCAAGGAGTGGGGACCGGGCGGCGTCGACATGCGGTTCGGCGCCGCATGGTCTGGCTTCGTCCCGAATCTGGAACGTTGGATGAAGGTGACCGAGAACCATGGGCCCGCGGCGGTTCAACGCGCCTATCTCGACACCCTCAACGGCCGCGTGCCGCCGGATCAGGGGCTGATCCTGTCGCTCTCGGAATAGGCGGCATCTCCTTGCGCCCTTCCTGCATCGTCCGGAATAGGTATAGGCTCGCCCACAGGAAAACGCCGCGAAGACGGCCGGTGATGGGAAACGCCCATGCTCGACAGGACGGACGACAGTTCGGTTGCCGCCGACACTTGGCTTGCGCAATTCGAGGAAGCGCTCGGGAAACCCGATGACGCTCTGCTGAAGACGCTGTTCCATCCCGACAGCTACTGGCGCGACGTGCTGGCGCTGAGCTGGAACATCCAGACCCTGAACGGCAGAGAGGCGATCCTGAAAGCGCTGCCGCCGCTGGCCCGTGGCACTGAGCCCTGCGGCTTTGCCATCGCCCCCGATCGCGCCGCACCGCGCAAGGTGATGCGGGCGGGCACCAACGCCATCGAGGCGATCTTCAGGTTCGAGACCAAAGTGGGGCGCGGCAACGGCATCATCCGCCTGATATCAGATGCGGACGATGGCAACCGGCTGAAGGCCTGGACGCTGCTGACCGAGCTTGGCGAGTTGAAGGGCTTTGAGGAACAGCTTGGCGTCAATCGCCCGCGCGGCAACGCCTATTCGCGGGACTTTCGCGGGCCGAACTGGCTGGACCTGCGCAAGGCCTCAGCCGGATACTCGGATCATGATCCCACCGTGCTGGTCATCGGAGGCGGGCAATCCGGGCTGTCGATCGCCGCGCGGCTGAAGCAGTTGAACGTCGATACGCTGATCGTCGATCGCGAAAAGCGCATCGGCGACAATTGGCGCAAGCGCTATCACGCGCTGACGCTGCACAACCAGGTGCAGGTCAATCACCTGCCCTATATGCCGTTCCCACCGAACTGGCCGACCTATATTCCGAAGGACAAGCTGGCCAACTGGTTCGAAGCCTATGTCGAGGCCATGGAGCTGAATTTTTGGACCGAGACCGAGTTCGAGGGCGGCCGCTATGACGAGACGGAAGGTCGCTGGACGGTGACGCTGCGCTGCGCCGACGGAGCTAAGCGCAGCATGCATCCACGCCATGTCGTGCTGGCGACCGGCGTCAGCGGCATTCCGAGCGTGCCTGACGTTCCGGGATTGAAGGATTTCGCCGGCAAGGTGATGCATTCCAGCCAGTATGACGACGGTGAGAACTGGAAGGGCAAGCGCGCCATCGTGATCGGCACCGGCAACAGCGGTCACGACATCGCGCAGGACCTGCATTCCAGCGGCGCAAAAGTCACGCTGTTCCAGCGCTCTTCCACGCTGGTCGTCAGCATCGAACCGTCCGCGCAACTGGTCTACGCGCCTTACAATGAAGGCACGCTCGACGATAACGACCTGATCGTGACCTCGATGCCGCTCAAGCTGGCACGCAAGAGCCATGCGATCACCGCGGAGAAATCCAAGGCGCTCGACACGGAATTGCTCGAAGGGCTGGAACGCGTCGGCTTCAAGCTCGATTTCGGCGAGGACAACACGGGCTGGCAGTTCAAATATCTCACCCGCGGCGGCGGCTATTACTTCAACGTCGGCTGCTCGGACCTGATCATCAAGGGCGATATCGCGCTGAAGCAATTTGCCGATCTCGACACATTCACGACCGCAGGCGCGAAAATGAAGGACGGCGAGACCATCGACGCGGATCTCGTCGTACTGGCGACCGGCTACAAGCGCCAGGAAGAGCTGGTGCGAAAACTGTTCGGCGAGGTGGTAGAGAAGCGCGTCGGCACGATCTGGGGATTTGGCGAGGAGCAGGAACTGCGCAATATGTACAAGCGGACCGGTCAGCCCGGCCTGTGGTTCATCGCCGGCGGCCTCGCGCAATGCCGCATCGGCTCAAAACATCTGGCGCTGCAGATCAAGGCGATCGAGGAAGGGTTGTTGCCGCGAGGCGCGAGAGTTCTGCCTCGCGATCGCTGATTTGCCTGATGATGAAGGCTGCCGCGCGGCGCCAGGCTTCGTCATTGTCGCCGCGAAAGCTGACGAGGCGTTCGAACACCACCTTCCGCGACTTCACGTCGATGATATCGAATTTCGCCCATTGCACGAGCGTGCTCATCTTTTGAACGCTGCCGATCAGGAGAAGGTCGGCGCCGACCGCCTGCGCCTTGCCGAGCAACTGACTGGTAGTGAGGTCTCCGACAGAACAGGCGTTTGCCGGACAATCGAGATCGGCACTTTGCAGCTTTCCGCTCGCCGCCAGATCGCTACGTAGCGAGGCTTCGAAGGTGCGTCGGCGCCGCAAATGGTCGGCGCTTTGATCGATGACCTCGCCCGAGGTGTCGATATATTCGATTTCGGCGACCGCGAAGATGAGCGGCTTGTCCTGCGCCCGATCCAGCAGACGGTTCTGGATCAGCCACCGCGCCCCGCGGCTCCAGGCCACATTGGCGCCCATGCGCAAATCCGTCTGCTCGACCGCGACGATCGCCCCGGATCCGGCGTCGCGCATCTTGAAGGTGACCGCGTATTCCGTTCGGGTGATGCGCGTGACGATCCCGATCATCGACTGATCTGCGCCGAGGTCGGCGGCGATCCTGGCTTCGCAGCCGTCGCAATCCCGCAACTTGCCAGTCTTCGCCGCCTGGTCGTTCACGGCGCTGACGTCGATGATTTGGTAGCGCCCGGATGCCGCGATCAGCCGACGGGTTTCCTCCGTCGAAAGCCGCAATTGCTCGCGGTCGATGTCATCAGGAGGGACGTAGGCGGCTGCGGCGCTGAAATCCTCCAGTTCGAAGGGAAAGACTGCAATCTTGATCGGAGGCGGCGTGGCCGTCTCGGCGGCCTCAGCCGTCGCGAGCGTGGCCAGCGCAATGGCCGGAGCGAGGATAGTGGCGATGGAGCGCATGGATCACCTCGGAACTGCTAACGCGGAGCTGCCTTATTCGCCGCGATTTCGCCCGATCTGCTGCCCCGCCGAAACGGCAGCTTTCCCTGCATCGGCCGGGTGAAATACCCGATCTTGGCTTGCCCCGCTTTCTTCCCGGGGAAATTTGCTTCTATAGTCTAAGCCTATGGGAGGGAGCTTGCGACAGGCATCCAACTCTGTGGCGAGGCCTGTGCCCGCCATCGATCTGAAGCTGCGGCTGGCGTTACGCGTCGCGACGCTTGCGGCAGCTTGCTTCATCGCCGTCGCGGCCTACGCCTTGTTCGACAGCGACCGTGCGGCCAGAGCCAAAGCGAGCCGAATCGCCGAGATCGTTGCCCGGGATCTCTCGTTGCAGCAATCGCAGGCGCAATGGCTCTCCGTCTCCATTAACGCAACGCCGGATTTGCAGGAATCGCGGCGCTGATGGAGCCGGGCCTTTGCATTGCCTACCGCGACAATACCGGCGCGTTTCGCCAGGGCATCTGCAGTGGCGCGCCCGCAGACGAAAAGGCCGCGCCCGAAAGCTTCGCCTCCCTCTATCGCACCGTCTTTCGTCCGGGTGAACCGGTCTCGATGCCGGTCCTCGTTGCCGGCAGCGCTCGGGGCATGGCGGTCGCAACCTTCGACCCCGCCACGCAGATCGGCCAGAGCTGGCGCGAGGTGAGCCGGCTGCTCTCCATCATGGCTTTCGCGCTGGCCGGGCTTTGTGTCGCGGTCTATGCCGCGCTGGCGCGGGCGCTGCGGCCGACCCAGGCCATTGCCACGGGACTGCGGCAATTGGCGGCTAACGATCTTTCCGCGCGCCTGCCGCGTTTCGACCTTGCGGAATTGTCGGCAATTTCCGGCGTCTTCAACACCCTCGCACGGCGGCTGCAGGCAACGCTTGCCGAACGCAACGCCTTGACGCGAAAACTGATCGAAGTGCAGGACGAGGAGCGGCGCCATCTTGCGCGCGAGCTGCACGACGAATTCGGCCAGTCGCTTTCCGCCATCGCGGCGCAGGCTGCCGCCGCCGCTCACACCGCGGAGCGCCAATGCCCGCCACTGTACGAGGAATGCCGGGGCATCTCGCGTACGACGGCGCATATGATGGAAACCTTGCGCGGCGCGCTGGTGCGCCTGCGGCCGCCCGACGTTGAGGAACTCGGCCTCACCCTCAGCCTCGAAAGCCTGGTTGCGAGCTGGAATGGTTTTGAGAAGGGCCGCACCCGATTCGAGATTGCCGTCAGTGGCGAGGCCGACGATTTGCCGCCCGGTGTCAGCGCAAGTCTTTATCGTATCGCGCAGGAGGCGATCACCAATGCGGCCAAGCATGCACAGGCTAGGTGCGTGCGATTGCGTCTCGAGGCCGGAGACGCCGAGATCGTCCTGACCGTCGAGAACGACGGCGAAGCGGCCAGCGCCAACCTGAAGCCGAAAGCCGGCATGGGACTGCTCGGCATGCAAGAGCGCGTGGTTTCGCTCGGAGGGACCTTGCAATTCGAGCGGCGAGAGGCGGGCGGCGCCCGACTTGTCGTGCGCATTCCCACGATGCGGGTGGAGTCTTAGACATGGCAGCCTTAGATTTGGCGGACGCCGGTGGCCGCACGCGCGTGATGCTGGTGGACGACCATGCCATCGTACGCGAGGGCTATCGCTCGCTGTTGCAGAAGCAGGATCGCCTGCAAGTCGTCGCTGAAGCCGACAATGGGGCCGACGCCTATCGCGTCTACAAGGACGCCAGGCCCGACCTCGTCATCATGGACCTGTCGATGCCAGGAATTGGCGGGGTCGAGGCTATCAGGCGAATCCGGCAATGGGACAAGTCGGCGCGCATCCTGGTCTTCACGATGCACCAAAGCGCGGCCTATGCGGTCCAGGCAATCAAGGCGGGCGCACGTGGCTTCGTCACCAAAAGCAACCCGCCCGACGCGCTGCTGCGCGCGATCGCCGAGGTCATGGCCGGCCGCATCGCGCTCAGCCCCGACATCGACCGCGAGCTCGCCATCAACCGGCTCACCGGCGAGCCTTCGGCAGTCGACGCACTGAGCCCACGGGAATTCGAAATCCTGCGCATGCTGCTGGCGGAGAAATCCGTGGATGAGATCGCAAACACGCTGCATATCAGCGTGAAGACCGCGGCCAACACGCGCTATCAGATCCGCGCCAAGCTCGGCGTCGCCTCCGACATCGAATTGGTACGCCTGGCGCTTCGCCAGCGGATCATCGCGGCGGAGGATATCGGGAGCTAGGCTGGAAGAAGTGTGCCATGCGCAAATCCCCCTCGTGCTTCGGGCAGTTGTTTGCAACACTCCCGGCCAACAAATATCAGATCGGGAGAAGCGCATGTCGGCCATTCTCGGCTCGGGCGAGCACCGTTACCGCGTCGTCGAAAACTGGGCGAAGCTGCCGGACGGCTGGAGCCTGACCGACGTCGCCTCCGTCGCCGTCGACAGCAAGGACCGCATCTACGTCTTCAATCGCGGCGCCCATCCGATGGTGGTGCTGGACCGCGAGGGGAATTTCATCAAGAGCTGGGGCGAAGGCCTGTTCAACCGCGCCCACGGTTTGCACATCGATGCCGACGACCATCTCTATTGCACTGATGACGGCGACCACACCGTGCGCAAGTGCTCCACAGAAGGCAAGGTGCTGCTGACCATCGGCATCCCGAACAAGCCCGCCCCATTCATGAGCGGCGAGCCGTTTCACCGCTGCACGCATACCGCGTTGTCGCCGAAGGGCGAGATCTACGTCTCCGACGGCTACGGCAATGCCTGCGTCCACAAATATTCGCCTGACGGTAAGCTCCTGAAGACCTGGGGCGAGCCCGGCACCGATCCCGGCCAGTTCAACATCGTTCACAACATCGCCACCGACGTCGACGGCTGGGTCTATGTCGCCGACCGCGAGAACCACCGCGTGCAGGTGTTCGACGGTAACGGCAAATACGAGACGCAGTGGAATTATCTACACCGGCCGTGCGCGCTGTGCTGCTGCGGCGGCAAACAGCCGAATTTCATCGTCGGCGAGCTCGGCCCCGGCATGGCCGTCAACCGCAATGTGCCCAATCTCGGTCCGCGGCTTTCGATCGTGGATTCGAAGGGCAAGCGCATCGCCCGGCTCGGCGGCGAAAACGGCCCAGGGCTGGAGGCCGGCAAATTCCTCGCGCCCCACGGCATCGCGCTGGATTCCAGGGGCGACATCTATATCGGCGAGGTCGGCGTCACCGACTGGAAGACCAGCTTTCCGGATACGCCGATGCCACTGGAGGTCGGGGTGACGCGCTGCCTGCAGAAGCTGGAGAAGATCTAGACCGGTGCTAGGGCAAGGCCTTGCTAGCGCCGGAGGCCGGAAACGCGGGACTGGCCTCGCCCGTCAAACAGGCTGTGCTCACGGGCAAGGCCTTCTCCGACAATATCGAAGAAGGCGCGCACCCGTGCGGTCCTCTTCAGATCGGCGTGGGTGACGATCCACAATTCGCCGACCAAATCCGGCACCGCATCCGGCAGCGCGCGGGCGAGATCGCGATCCTCGTCGCCGAGATAGCAGGGAAGCAGCGCGAGGCCGATGCCGGCCTTCGCCGCGATGAACTGATTGACGAGGCTGTTGGTCCGGTAGACGAAGGCATCATCCGGCACCATTCGATTGAGCCAGTCGGCCGCCATGATGCCAACTGCGGTTTCTTCCCATCCGATCAGGGCGTGGTGGCCGAGATCTTCCGGGGATGAAACGGCCCCGCCTCTTTCCTTGAGATAGCCGGTTGCGCCGTAAACCGTCCATGCGACGTCGGCGAGCTTGCGACCCCAGAGATCGCCCTCCTTCGGCCGCATCGGACGAAGCGCGATATCGGCCTCGCGGCGCGAGAGATTGAGGACGCGGTTGTCGACCACGAGCTCGACGACGATGCCGGGATGGGTTCGCCGGAACGCGGCGAGATGGCTGGTCAGCTTTCGATATGCCAGCGTTTCCGAGGAGGTTACGCGCAGGCGGCCGGAGGGACGGTAATCCCGCCCCGCAATGTCGCGGTCGATGGCGAGCGCCTCATCTTCCATCCGCTCGGCCGCTGCCGCCATCCGCTCGCCGGCCGGCGTCGCTTGATACGCTCCGCCGGGAAGACGCTCGAACAGACGCACGCCGAGCCGCGTTTCCAGAGCATTCAGGCGCCGAAACGCGGTCGAGTGATCGATATCAAGCGCTTTGGCGGCGCCGGTGAGGCTGCTTGCCCGATGCACCGCCAACACGAGTTGGGGCTCGTTCCAGTCCTCCATGGCGCACACGTAAGCGCCGCTTGCAGTTTCGCAAGTGACGCTGGCGTATTCCCAACGTGCTTTCCGCCGCGCCAAACGTTACCTACCGCAACGGGAAGCGAGATGAGGAACTTAAGGTGACACCGATCCGGCCTTGCACCGGAGCGTGAGGCCACGGCCTCCTCGCATCGACAACCTTCAACACATGGGAGTCCGAGAAATGGGAGCTCCGTCCCCCGAACTTTGCAATCTCTGGCTGGCACGCGCGTTCAATGCGCAGGACGTTGACGCCGCGGCAGCGATGTATCACCCCGACGCCTCGATCGTTCAGGTCGACGAGGTCCATGGCGGCAGCAGCGTCGCGCGCGGCGCCGACGGCATCCGCAAGACGATGGCGGCCTATGTCGGATTGAAGCCGCACATGGATGTCGTCACCCATCACACGACGGTTTCCGGCGACTTCGCGATGACGCGGTCGCAGTGGCTGATCAAGGGCACCGACGAAAACGGCAAGCGCACCGAGGTGCATCACCACGGTATGGAGGTCCACCGCCGGATGCCCGACGGCACGTGGGTATTCTTCATGGATCACCCGTTCGGTGCCGATCCGAGCTGGGCGGTCGAAGCTCCGCCGCACACCGAATAGTCGCGCACACAGCCCACGCCGGAGGCGAATCGCCCGGCCTGGGCCGCCTATCACGATGCATTGACCGCGAATGTCCGGCATTGGCGAGGTAAGGAACCGAGGCTTTTTCCAGGGGCACGGCAGAGAATCACGCGTTCCTGCTGCTGGATAAGCCCCGGAACGCTCTTCACAATCCCGTCACGCTGCCTGTAGTATGCAGAGCACACGCTGCTTCGCAGCTAACATGGGGGTCAGGAGCGTTACTTGAACGCACATGTCTCGCAGGGCGGATGGCCGGTATTGGTGCTGAACGCGGATTTCCGGCCGCTGAGCTACTACCCGCTGTCTCTCTGGTCGTGGCAGGACGCGATCAAGGCGGTGTTTCTCGATCGCGTCAACATCGTCGAGCACTACGACCGCGCGGTGCATAGCCCGAGCTTCGAGATCCAGCTTCCCAGCGTGGTGTCGCTCAAATCCTTCGTCAAGCCGACCACGCATCCCGCCTTCACCCGATTCAACGTCTTCCTGCGCGACCGCTTCGTCTGCCAGTACTGCAACGCGCATGACGACCTGACCTTCGATCACATCATTCCGCGCAGCAAGGGCGGCCAGACCACCTGGGAGAACGTCGTCGCGGCCTGTTCGCCATGTAACTTGCGCAAGGGCAATCTGACTCCGCAGCAGGCGAAGATGTTTCCGCGGCAACACCCGTTCGCGCCGACGGTGCATCAGTTGCACCGCAACGGGCGATTATTTCCGCCGAACTATCTGCACGATAGCTGGCTGGATTATCTTTATTGGGATACCGAGCTCGATCCGTAACAGCCCGCCGCGGGCTGTTGATGGTCGCCTGATCGGCGGCACGCCGAGCTCGACCCATAGGCGGAGCGGTTCAGAATTCGTAGAGCGAGATACCCATCGCCGACGAAACGGCGATTTGGCGCGGTCGAAGACGCGCCAATCACCCGCGAGTTTAGATCTGATAATCCATATCGGCCATGCCCGCACCCGGAGCTGTCGGCGGCGACTTCTTCTTCGGAAGTTCAGCAACCATTGCCTCCGTGGTGACGAGGAGACCAGCTACAGATGCTGCGTCCTCAAGCGCGGTGCGCACCACCTTGGTGGGATCAATAATCCCCTTTGAGATCAGGTTGCCGAACTCGCCGGTCTGGGCATCAAAGCCGAAGGCGTATGTATCCTTGTCCAGGATCTGTCCAATCACGAGCGAGCCATCCTCGCCCGCGTTGATCGCGATCTGGCGGGTCGGCCACGAAAGCGCTTTCTTGACGATCTCGACGCCATAGCGCTCGTCCTCGTTGGCTGGTTTCAGCCTGTCGAGCGCCTTGCCGGCGCGGAGCAGGGGAACGCCGCCGCCGGGCAAAATGCCTTCCTCGACTGCCGCGCGGGTCGCATGCAGCGCGTCGTCGACGCGGTCCTTGCGCTCCTTCACCTCCACTTCGGTCGCCCCACCGACACGGATCACCGCGACACCGCCCGCGAGCTTGGCGAGCCGCTCCTGGAGTTTCTCACGATCGTAGTCGGAGGTGGTCTCCTCGATTTCGGCCTTGATCTGGGTAATGCGAGCTTCAATGTCGGCCTTCTTGCCGCCGCCGTTAACGATCGTGGTATTTTCCTTATCGATCCTCACATGCTTGGCATGGCCGAGCATTTTGATGGTCACGCTCTCCAGCTTGATACCGAGATCCTCGGAAATCATGGTGCCGCCGCTAAGGATGGCGATATCCTGGAGCATCGCCTTGCGACGATCGCCGAAGCCGGGCGCCTTCACCGCCGCGACTTTCAGTCCGCCACGCAGCCTGTTTACGACGAGGGTGGCGAGCGCCTCCCCCTCCACGTCCTCGGCAATGATGAGCAGCGGCTTGCCTGACTGCACGATGGATTCGAGCAGCGGCAGCATTGGCTGCAGTCCCGACAGCTTCTTTTCGTGGATTAGAATATAGGGGTCTTCGAGCTCGACCCGCATTTTTTCGGCGTTGGTGATGAAGTAGGGCGAGATGTAGCCGCGGTCGAACTGCATGCCCTCCACCACTTCAAGCTCGGTCTGCAGCGACTTCGCCTCCTCGACTGTTATTACACCGTCGTTACCGACCTTCTTCATGGCGTCGGCGAGGAAGCGGCCGATCTCGGCGTCGCCGTTGGCCGAAATGGTTGCAACCTGCGCGATCTCATCGTTCGATGTGATCTTTTTCGAGTTCTTCTCGATATCGCCTATCAGGGCATCGATAGCGCGATCGATACCCCGCTTGAGGTCCATCGGATTCACGCCCGCGGCGACAGCCTTCGCTCCCTCCTTCACGATCGCCTGGGCAAGCACGGTGGCAGTGGTGGTGCCGTCGCCAACCCGATCGGACGTCTTGGACGCGACCTCGCGCACCATTTGGGCGCCCATGTTCTCGAACCTGTCTTCGAGCTCGATCTCCTTGGCGACGGTGACACCGTCCTTGGTGATGCGCGGCGCGCCGAACGACTTTTCGAGAACGACGTTTCGGCCCTTCGGTCCGAGCGTTACTTTCACCGCATTGGCGAGAATGTCGACGCCGCGCAGCATCTTCTCGCGGGCATCGACCGAAAATTTGACTTCCTTGGCAGCCATGGTCTTGCTCCTAAGATACTGTTCATCGGTTACCCATTACATCGGGGCGGGCTTTCAGGCGGCCTTGCGACTGGCGCCGGACTCCACCAGCACGCCCATGATATCGTTCTCCTTCATGATCAAATACTCGGTGTCGTCGATCTTGACCTCGGTGCCCGACCATTTGCCGAACAGCACGCGATCGCCCACCTGAAGGTCGATCGGAACGAGCTTGCCGGCCTCGTCGCGCCCGCCGGGCCCGACCGCCACGACCTCCCCCTGTTGCGGTTTCTCCTTGGCGGTATCGGGGATGATGATGCCTCCGGCAGTCTTTTCCTCGGCCTCAATGCGCCTGACGACGACCCGATCGTGAAGCGGACGGAATTTCATTGCGCTCCTCCTCGGCTGTTTGTGGAGATGACAGGAAATCACAGCCGTCGACAGGCGGAAGTCTACGGCTGACATATGCGACCTAGGTGGGTCAGAATTGCGCTTCAAGTGACTTGCAGAAAAATGATTGACGACAGCGGGGGTTGCAGGCGTTCCAGGAACAAACGGCGCCACGCTTCTGTTATGTCGTTGCCTGCCGCACGGGACTGCCGCGCCTTTGCGGGGCGCCCGTCCTGAGCAGGCTTGAAAAGCAACCGACGGTTCGTGGAGGCGCAGCCGTGCTTACCGCGCCTGCATATCAATTGCGCCCGTCGCCGCCGCCGCATGTCGTCGTGGTCGGAAACGAGAAGGGCGGCTCGGGTAAAACCACCATCGCGATGCACGTTGCCGTTGCGCTGCTGAAGGCCGGCCAGCGCGTCGCAACCATCGACCTCGACGGCCGGCAACGGACCCTCACCCACTACGTCGAGAGCCGGCGCGGTTGGGCGCGGCGGAGCCAGGTCGATCTGGAACTGCCGACGCATTTCTGCATCGCACGCGTCGAAGGCCCCATGGTGGCGGAAAACGAGGTCGCCGAATGCTCCGATTTCCAGCGGGCCGTTGCCGCCGCGCAGGATCGCCATGACTTCGTCGTGATCGATACGCCCCCGCATGACAGCTACCTGATGCGGCTCGCCCATTCGATCACGGACACCCTGGTGACGCCGCTGAACGACAGTTTTCTCGACCTCGACGTGCTGGCGACACTCGATCCGGTTACGTTGACGGTCACCGGGGTCGGCCATTACGGCGAGTTGGTGCGCGAGATGCGCCGGCATCGCCGGCCGGTTGACGGCGCCCTCATCGATTGGGTGGTCGTGCGCAATCGCATTTCGGCGCAACGATCATCTATCGTCCCGGTTCTTTGCGGCTGTTTGCAGGAACTTGCCCTCGATGCAGGTTTCCGGGCCGCGACTGGCCTTCAGGAGCGGGCGATTTATCGCGATCTTTTTCCCCGTGGGCTGACCGCGCTGGACGAGCTATGCGAGACAATGCCCGACACCGACGTGGAGGAGGCATCTCGCCTCGCCGCGCGCCGCGAGGTTGAGGGCCTGCTCGAGGCGTTGAAGCTGCCAATCAACGATCGCGGTCGCCGCCGTGCAGCGCTTCGCGCCGAATGGTTTGCTTCTCACGACAGCCCGCTGGATACCGAGATCCTGGCCAATCCGTGAGCGGGGGGCGTCATTACGGAGCTTGCGTCCAAAAAACTTCGTGAGCGTCGGGAACGGCCGCGCGCGGTGTGGGTTCGTTGGAGGCCGTAACAAGCAGCAAAGGAGATTGCGGAACATGACAATGAGATCGCGCATTTGCTCGATGGCCGGCGTGGCAGTCGCCGGCTCGTTGGCCTTCGGCGTCACCAGCGCATCCGCGCAGGCGATCTATGTCGATAGATACGTCGACCCCTATCCCGTGGCAGTGGCTCCCGGTAGCGTTTACGTCGCACCGGCGCCGGTTGTCGCGGCGCCGCCGATTGTACGGCCACGCACCGTGGTGGTGAGCCGTCGGGCCTATGTGCCGGCCCCGTCGTTTGGCGCTGCAGTGCCTATCGACTACGGATCCTACGGCAACATTGTCGTTTCTGACTGGTGAGCCGACTGCGTAGACGCCCGCGTAGGAAGGCCCCGCCGAGGCGGGGCCTTTTCTTTTCGCGGTCTGCCTCGCAGCTCGCCGATCCCTCGAATTCCTTGAGGAGCGGTTGGGCCGGACTTGGCGGCGCGCAATGCAAGCTGCGCCTTCACTCCGCGATCCAATTCTGTCACGATAGCTTTGAGGCGCCAGCCTCGTCACAACACAAGAGCGGCATCAACGCTCCAACGGAAACGCCCCATGCTCATTCCCATCGCCGACGTGCCACGCTGGTATGCCGAACGGAAGCCGAAGGACACCATCGCGGTCAGTCACGGCGCCGATGCCATCACCTGGGAGCAGCTCGAGCGCAACGCCAATCGACGCGCCCACGCCTTCGCTGCCAAGGGCGTGAAGCCCGGCGATTTCGTCGCCATCGGGCTGCCCAACAGCAATGTGTTTTTCGAGACGACCTTTGCCGTGTGGAAATGCGGCGCGACGCCGACGTCGCTGACCTGGCGCCTGCCGCGCGGCGAGGCCGCAGCCGTGCTCGATATCCTCAAGCCATCGCTGGTGGTCGGCGGCCAGCCCGACTGGAATGCGCCGAATTCACTGCCAGCCGATTTCATGCCTGACGGCTTCTCGGACGAGCCTGTGAACAATCCGGTGGCGCGCTACTGGAAGGCGATGACCAGCGGCGGCTCGACCGGTCGGCCGAAAGTGATCCTCGATCACCGGCCCGCCGTGGTCGACACCGCTGGACCGGCGGCGCTCGGCATGCCACTCGGCGCTTCCCTGCTGAACCCCGGCCCGCTCTACCACAACGCGCCGTTCATCGTGTCGCACACGGCGCTGTTCAACGGCGGCCGCGTCACCGGCCTCGTCAAGTTCGACGCCGAGGAATGCTTGCGCCTGATCGAGACCAGCCGGGTACAGTGGGTCAATTTCGTGCCCACCATGATGCACCGGATCTGGGCGTTGCCCGAGGAGGTGCGCAACTGCTACGACCTATCGAGCCTGCAGATCGTGTTTCACATGGCCGCGCCGATGCCGCCATGGCTGAAGGAAAAATGGATCGAGTGGCTGGGGCCTCAGCGCATCTACGAACTCTATGGCGGCACCGAAGCACAGGGCGCCACGATTATATCGGGCGTTGAATGGCTCGAACACCGCGGCTCCGTCGGCAAGATCGGCGACACCTGCCGCCTAAGGATCATCGGCGAGGACGGCAACGATGTAGCACCCGGCGAGACCGGCGAGATTTATTTCCTGCCCAATGACGGCCCGGGCTCCACCTATCACTATCTCGGGGCCGAGCCGAAGCGCCGGCCGGACGGCTGGGAATCGCTCGGCGATATCGGCCGGCTCGACGCGGAAGGTTATCTCTATCTCGGCGATCGGCTCGCCGACATGATCCTGCGCGGCGGCGCCAACATCTATCCGGCCGAAGTCGAGGCTGCGGTATCGGCGCATCCCGATGTGCGCTCCTGCGTCGTCGTCGGCCTGCCCGATCCCGAATTCGGGCAGCGCGTGCACGCTATTCTCGAACTCGACCGGGGCACAGACGCGCAGACTATCGCCGACGGCATGGCTGTGTTCCTGGCCGACCGGCTCAGCCGCTACAAGCACCCGGAAAGTTTCGAGGCCGTCGATGTCGGCCTGCGCGACGATTCCGGCAAGGTTCGCCGCACGTTGCTGCGCGACGAGCGCGCCGGCTGGTTGAAGGAGAATCGCGATTTCCGGATCATGCCGGCCCGCGCGCGGGCAAATGTGGAATGATCCTTAACTGGCCCTGGAACAATTGTGAATCTGCCCCTTATGAGTCGCATGCCGGCCCATTTGGGGGACACTTTCAAGACGGCCGTTTGCAGCATAGACTGTGATGAATTTCCCGCGCTTTCGCCCGAAACGCGCTCCGGTTCGCCAGGAGACCATCCATGCCTTCTTTGACCGAATGGAGAGTGCCGCCCGCAAACCAGCCGCGCCCGGGCGATTACGCTTTCGACCTCGACAAAGCCCTGTCGTCGGTGGTCGGGCTGCATTCGATCATTCCACCCGATGCGTTCAGCGCCGAGACGCTCGGCACCGAACGCGCCGGCAATGGCGTCGTGATCGATGACGGGCTGGTGCTGACGATCGGCTACCTCATCACCGAGGCGGAGGCCGTCTGGCTGCACCGTAGCGACGGCCGCGTGGTGGAAGGCCACGCGCTCGGCTTCGATTTCGAGTCCGGCTTCGGCCTGGTGCAAGCCCTCGGCGACCTCGACCTCGATCCGCTGCCGCTCGGTACTTCCGCCACTGCTGCGATCGGCGACCGCGTCGTGGTCGGCGGCGCCGGCGGGCGGACGCGCTCGGTCGCCAGCCAGATCGCGGCAAAACAGGAATTCGCGGGCTATTGGGAATATCTGCTGGATGAGGCGATCTTCACCCATCCCGCGCATCCCAATTGGGGCGGCACCGGGCTGATCTCGAGCCGCGGCGAACTGATCGGCATTGGCTCGCTGCAGCTTGAACGCGAGCGCGACGGCAAGGCCGAACACGTCAACATGATCGTGCCGATCGACCTGTTGAAGCCGGTACTCGACGACATCAGGAAATTCGGCCGCGTCAACAAGCCGGCGCGACCGTGGCTCGGCATGTTCACCACCGAAATCGACAACCGCGTCGTGGTGGTGGGCATCGCCGGCAAGGGACCCGCGGCGCTCGCCGAACTGAAGACCGGCGACGTCATTCTCGCTGTCAATGGCGACAAGATCACCAGCCAGACCGGCTTCTATCGCAAGCTCTGGTCGCTCGGCAGTGCTGGCGTCGACGTACCGCTCACGGTCTACCACGAGGGCCTCACCTTCGACGTGGTGCTGGCCTCGACCGACCGCGCCAAGCTATTGAAGGCGCCAAGACTTCACTAGATCGAGACTTCACTGGATTGAGGCTGCATTGAAATAGGGGATGGCGTGATGGGTGAGGCCGTGGTGGACGACATCGTGGCCGTGCTGCCGCCGCTATTGCAATCGCTCGAAGCACTCGGCTTTGTCGCGCGCTACCTGAACCCACCTGATTTCGACCGCGTGATGGAGGCCGCAGGCCAGCCTGACGAGGCCTTGCGCGCGGTTCGGTCGAAGCTCGCAGAATGGCCGGCGGAGTTCGCAGATATCAAGACCTCCCTCGACGCGGCGAGCGATGCGGCACTCGCCGCGTTCGCTGCTCTGCGCGTCGTGCAAAATGGCAATGGCGATCTCGTTAGCGTGTTTCGCGCACTTCGCTACGCTCCGCGTGCGCAGGAGGCGCTATATGCGCTGGCTACAAAATTGCCGCCGGTGAGCGAGTTCTTCGTCGACCCGTCGCTGCGCGACAACGACGATCTCGCGGCGCGGCTGGCGGCGCCAGCCAATCCAAACACCGGCGTCTTTCACGATCATAACGAGCCGGGCAGCCGCGGCGGCTTCTCCGCCTACGTGCCGGAATATTACACCCCCGACCGCGCGCTTCCGCTGGTGATGGCGCTGCATGGCGGCAGCGGCAATGGCCGCGGTTTTCTGTGGAGCTGGCTGCGCGATGCCCGCAGCCGCGGCGCGATCCTGGTCGCCCCGACCGCGACCGGTTCGACCTGGGCACTGATGGGCGACGATACCGACACGCCGAATTTGATGCGCATCCTCGACGCCGTACGCTCGCGCTGGAACGTCGATCCCAGGCGGATGCTGCTGACCGGGATGAGCGATGGCGGCACGTTCTGCTATGTCACGGGATTCGAGAGCGCCTCGCCCTTCACGCACCTCGCGCCGGTCTCGGCAACGTTTCATCCGCTGATGGCAGAAATGGCCGATGCCGACAGGCTGCGTGGCCTGCCCGTTCATATCTTGCATGGCCGGCTGGACTGGATGTTTCCTGTACAGGTGGCGCGGCAGACAGCCCAAGCACTGTCGGCCGCGGGTGCCAACGTCATCTATCGCGAGCTCGACGATCTCAGCCACGCCTATCCGCGCGAGATGAATGCAGAGATATTGCAATGGCTGAACGGCCAGGCCTGACCACCGACGATGCTGTCGACACAATCTCGTCCGAATTTATCGTGCACGGCGCGAGGGGCCTCCCGCGTTCAGCGCCTCTGGCATGACGCGGGCGAACTGGTTGCGGCCCTGCAGATGGCCCGCGAAGTCGAGGACGCGCGCCGCGTGGCGCCACAGGGGCGGCACCTTCCGCCTCGGCTCCCCGCCCAGCGCCGCCGAAGGCGCGATCCTAGGTCGGGGAACCATCCCTCGTCCTCCGCGTTAGTGAGCGGTCACGGAGGTATCGCATGCGGACGTTTGTCGGAATGATTTTGGGCGCGCTGCTGCTGGTTTTCGGCGTCTATGTCTACGATTCCATGCGGACGTCGAGCGTCGCCAGCGGCCAGGTCGCGCAGGCCAATCGCACCCTCGTCAACTGGGATGTCGTGGCAGAGGACTGGAAGGCGCTGAAAACGCGCGCCCACGACGATTGGGTCAAGCTCTCGTCGCGATAATTGCTTGATAACTTCCTGGCGAGATCAATCGCAACATTCAAACGCCGTCGTCCCGAACGACGGCGTTTTGACGCTCTAATTGCTTTTCTTCGCCTTGCGCGCGTCGGCAATCACCATCTCGAATTCCGCCATGGTCAGGATTCCCGGCACGCGGAACTTGCCGACGATGAAGGACGGCGTTCCCTTGAATCCGAAGGCTACCGCCTGGTCGTGGTTGCGGGCGAGAATGGTGTCGATTGCCTTCGCATTCGAAGTGAGGTCGCGGTTGAGACGGTCCATATCGATGCCGGCGCCTGCCACCAGTTCGCGGATGCGCGGTTCGGTCAATTTCGAACTGACGCCGATCATCGCCTCGTGCGCCGGCAGGTATTTGTCCTGATACTTGGCGGCGAGCGCCACCCCGCGCCGCGTACTTTGAGACGTCGCCCAGGATCGGCCAGTCCTTCAGCACCAGGCGGACCTTGCCGTCGTCCTGCACCACCTGCTGGATCTCGGGCGCGATCTTGCGACAATACGGGCAGTTGTAGTCGAACCATTCGACGATGTTGATGTCGCCGTCGAGATTGCCGGTCGCGGGAGCGTCGGGGTCGCGGAGCACCAGGGCTTCGGTCAGGACGTCGTCGCCTTGCGCGAACGCCGCACGCGACATGCCCGCGCCGAACAGGGCCACGCCCGCGCCGAGCAAGCCAAGCGCTTCGCGCCGCGTCGAGCCTGGGATCGTCCCGGCCGGATTATTCAATCGCTTCATCTGAGTCTCGCCAAGGGCTGCATTTCCTGTCTACGGCTGAGATAGGGATATGTTACGCGCCAGCATATAGAGCGCCACGGCAATAATGACCACGGCGAACACGATGTTGAGCGCGCCGCGGCGCTCGGCAAGTTGCCGCGCCGAACGCGTGCCGGCCAGTCCGCCTGCGAGGCCGCCCGCCACGAACAGTCCCGCCAATGCCCACGACACCAGCCCGGACCAGGCATAGCTGGCAGCCGTGGTCAGGCCGAACGCGGTAACCGCGACCAGCGAGGAGGAGACCGCGTTCATGATCGGCATGCCGGTCGCCAGCATCAGGGCCGGCACGATCAGGAATCCGCCGCCGATGCCGAAGAATCCCGACACCGTTCCGGTGGTGAGGCCGAGGCCGACAATAGCCGGCATGTTCGCCATCGAGACCTTGACGTCAGGCAGGCCGATCCGCGAGCGCGTCTTCAGCATCAACAGCGCGATGACGATCATCACCAGCGCGAATAGCGCCAATAGCCGCTGACCGTCCATCATCTTGCCGAGGATCGAGCCGCCGAACGCGCCGGCCATGCCGGCCGCGGCGAAGATCAGCGCGCAGGACCAGATCACGGTGCCGCCGCGCGCATGGTTGGACAGGTTGAGCGCGGCGTTGGCGGCCACCGCAATCGCGCTGGTGCCGATCGCCATATGGGGCTCTGCCACGCCGACCACATAGACCATCAGCGGCACCGCCAGGATCGAGCCGCCGCCGCCGACCAGGCCAAGCGAGAAGCCGACCAGCATCCCCGACGCCAGTCCCAGCACGCCTTGCGCCGTGGAGATAATCAAGTTGAAAGACTCTGTTGCACGGCGCAACCATAGAAGGATTTTCTTCAGATCGCCATGGCCGCAGCACAAAGCTGCACTGCAATACACATCAGCCGATCAGGCTGCGACATGCCCCCTCTCTGGCGAAGCGCCCTCGCGGCTGGTCAGCGCCATCAGCGTGCCGGTCATGGTCGCGATCAGCGTCTCCTTGCCGTCATCCGCCGCATAGGCGCGGGCCTCGCACACCGTCAGCGTGCGGCCGGGCTTGACGACGCTGGCACGGAACGCGAACCGCTCGCCGCGCGCCGGCGCCAGCAAGTTGGTCTTGAATTCCACGGTGAGAATCCCCGCACCCGGCGGCATCAGCGTGAAGGCGGCGACGCCGCAGGCGTTGTCGAGCGCCGCCGTGATGATGCCGGCGTGGATGAAGCCGTGCTGCTGGGTGAGGTCGAGCGAATAATCCATCGCCAGATCGACCTCGCCCGGCTCCAGCCGCGCGATCGAAATGCCGAGCGTCTTCATCGCGCGCTGCTGCTCGAACATGGCGGTGGCGACCGCGCGATAATCCGGGTTCTTCGGCTCGAAGCGCGGCATGGGTCACGCCATCGCCGGTTCGAGATGCCGCTTTGCGGCGTCGCGGATCACGGGAGCGAACGGGATCGACTTGCGCGCCTGCCGGTCCATGTGGACGCCGACGAATTCGCAAGTCGCGGCGATTTCGCCGGTTTCGGCGTTACGCATCTCGTGGACGAAGCGGATCGACTTGTCGCGAACCTCGAGCACCTGGCTCCTGACCTCGATGATATCGCCGGCCAGGAATTCGCGCTTGTAGGTGATGTTCTGCTGCACGGCGGCCATGCCGCGGCCGGAGTTGCGCAAGTACGACGGCGTCAGCCCGAGCCGGGCGAACAGATTCCAGTTCGCTTCGTCGAACTTGCCGACATACCACATGATGTTCATGTGCCCGACATGATCGCATTGCCACGGATAGACCGTGCCGCGATAGGTCGCGTCCGTCTCCATCGTTTGCTCCCGCTCTTTTGTCTCTTGATACGGTAGCGTATCAGACGCTCTCCGGGTTAGCAATACGGTACCGTATCAACACTCCGTGGGACCGGACCATGAGCGATGCCAAAGGAGAGGCGCGAACCGGAGAGGCGCGTGCCGGCGAGGTTCGCCACGAGAGCTGGATCGAGGCTGGCTTTGAGGAAATCGCCCGGACCGGCGTCGAGGGCGTACGGGTTGAGGTGCTGGCCAAGAACCTCGGCGTCACCAAGGGCGGCTTTTACCGCCGCTTCCGCGACCGCGCGGCCCTGCTTGACGCCATGCTGCAGCACTGGAGCGCGGGCCGCATCGCCGCGATCGAGAAACAGACCAGCCTCGACGGCGCGACCGCGCGCGAGCGGCTGAAGGCGCTGATCGCGCTCTATTCCGAGCGCATGAACACCGAGGCCATGGCGGTCGAACTGGCGATCCGGCAATGGGCACGATCCGACGAGCTGGCGGCCAATGCGGTGGCGAGCGTGGACGCCGCGCGGCTGAAGAATGTCGGGCATCTCTATCGCGCGACGGGACTGGCGGCCGAGGAGGCCGACGCGCAGGCGTTCCTGTTCTACTGCTTCGTGTTCGGGCAGAGCCTGCTGTTTCTCGAACGCGGCCAGCGCAAGCGCGCGCAACTGGTGGCGAAGTCGGCCGAGACGTTGCTCCGCGGGTTGTAAGCGGAATTGTAGGCGCGGCCGAAACCTCCGGCCGCGCCCGCATCGATTGCTGGCTAGGCCGAGCCCTTCAGCTTCTTGTTGCATTCGCTGTAATAGCCGCCGCCCTTCTGGACCCACTTCATCCCGCCGTTGGCGTTGCTGGCCTTGTTGGCGTTGTATTGATCGAGGCAGGTGTGGAAACGCTGCTTCGTCGCCGTCTCCTTCGAATATTTTGCGTCGACCGCGCTCGGAAAAGTCGTGGGGCCGGATGGCGCAGCCGCAGGTGCGGCTTCCTTCTTGGCAGCCGTCTTCTCTTCCTTCGGCGCGGCGGCCGGAGCCGCGGCGGCGGCAGCGGGCGCGGCGTCGGCGCCGCACTGGGCTTTCCGGAAATCGTTCCACTTCTGGCCGCCGAGCGTGCCGGCGGCCTTTGCGGCCTGGTATTTGGCGCTGCATTCCTGCGCCGTCAGGGCATTCGCCTGCGAGGTCATCGCAAACGCAGCCAATGCCGACAGCGCACACGCGCCCAGTATTTTTGCTTGGATAGTCATCCCTGGTCTCCTTAGGGCAGTAGTCATCTGCGGCGACCATCCTAGCGCAACCACAGCTTGCGACAACGCATCGGACGAACCCTGCGGTAAAAATTTTCTGACGGCGAACAGGCGCGATCCGCCGTCGCATTCAGCCCGCGTTCAGCCAAGGCCACGGTACGTTTGTGCAGGCATTGTGCAGGCCTCCTCCCTGCATTGCTGCAATCGCGTGGCGCATTTGTCCGGTGCAAGCGGATTTGCCATAAGGCGGCGTGAGCCTGATCCCCGCCTCTATATCCTCCGCCATGTCCGACCGCGCCAAGATTCTCGG
This sequence comes from Bradyrhizobium sp. RDI18, assembly GCF_043203335.1. Taxonomy (NCBI): domain Bacteria; kingdom Pseudomonadati; phylum Pseudomonadota; class Alphaproteobacteria; order Hyphomicrobiales; family Nitrobacteraceae; genus Bradyrhizobium; species Bradyrhizobium sp. RDI18. The sequence goes on from NZ_JBICRN010000008.1 coordinate 4,353,271, forward strand.
CACGCTCGAGACGCTCGTCATCGGCGCCGCCGGCGGCCTCTTGTTTCTGTGGCTCAACCTGCCGGGCGGGCTGATTTCCGGCGCGATGGCCGCGGTGGGCATCGCCGCGCTGGCAGGGCGGCCGGTCACCATGCCGGCGATCCTGACGCAGAGCGTTTTGGTGCTGCTCGGCATCATGCTGGGCTCGCTGGTGTCGCGGCAATTGATCCAGCACATCAGCGCCTATCCCCTGACCATCGGCCTGTTGGCGCTGGCGACGTTCTGCTCGACCTTCGGCTCGAGTTTCTATCTGCAGCGCGTACACGGCTGGGACCAGACCTCGGCGCTGCTGGCGGGAAGTCCCGGTGCGCTGTCGCAGATCACCGTGCTCGCCGCCGAGAAGGGCGCAGATGTCGCGGCAATCGCCGTGGTGCAAACCATGCGCGTAATCATCCTGACCGCCGCCCTGCCGCTGCTGCTCGCCTTCACCGGCGTGGCGCCGAGCGCGCCCATGGAGCTGATCAGCCTCGTCGTCGCCTCGCCGCTCGAGCTCGGCGTGCTGGCGGCCGCTGCCATCGCCGTCGCGCTGCTGCTGCGGCTCGCCAAATTTCCGGCGAGCTGGATGTTCGGCGCGATGATCGCTTCCGCCGCGCTGCACGGCACCGGCCTGATCGAGGGCGGCCTGCCGCCCTGGATGCGCGGCGTGGCGCTGGTCGGCATCGGCGCCGTGATCGGCACGCGCTTTGTGCGGATCAGCAAGTCGACGCTGCTCAGCCACATCAATGCCGGGCTCGGCTCGTTTGCGGTCGCGATTCTCATCTCCGCCATTTTCGTCACGGTGATCATGCTGGCCACCGATGTGCGCTTCGCCGACGTCGTCGTGGCGTTTGCACCAGGCGCGATGGACGCCATGCTGGCGCTGGCGCTCACGCTGCATATCGATCCGATCTTCGTCGGCGCCCACCATCTGTCGCGCTTCGTGTTCGTCTCGATCACCACGCCCGGCATCGTGCACCTGTTCGGCCGCCCGCAGGAGGACGTGGACGATTAGACGAGGTCGATCTTTTGCGGCCTATCCACTCGTCGTCCCGGCGAATGCAGGGACCCAATCCCGCTCGCGATTGTCGACGGGATCGCGGCTCCGGCTTCATGTCCCAATCCGCATTTGTGGTTATGGGTCCCTGCGTTCGCAGGGACGACGCACTGAATACGACTTCGCGATCTCGCGACGCATTGCGCCCGAGGTTTGCTTTAGAACTTCCCGCCCTCTTGTTCAGAGGGCGCAGGGAAGACCGGGTGCGCGCCGCACCCGCGGTCTCGTGTGCAATTGCGCATAGGAAGAACGCACACGAGCATACAGGTACAGCGGGAGCATCCCGGCCTTCCCTGCGCAATGGCTTTACGGCTTACTTCGTGCTCTTCCCGGAGAACGGCTCTTTTGCCTCCGTCGCCGACGGGATATTCCCGCCAACTTAGCGCCAGCACCGCGGCGCCCGAACCACACGACTTCGCCGTACGCTTCCTGCGCGTACGTCGAGCGCGCATTCAGCGTCCACCGCATCTCACCGCACGTTCGTGACGATGGCCAACGCCCCTCATCTGCCGTGAGACGGTCGGAGTTATGCGACTGATTTGGGTGCGAACGAAAGCGGAATATTTTTGATTCCTTTTGTTTCCTGGGCTTGACATGATTTCGGAAAATCAGAATTGATTTGCCCGTCGTGTTGATTTGTCGCAGCGTTGCATCGAGATTGCGTTTGCACGCCAGGCAAATCAGTCGCCAGTCTCGTAGGGTGGGCAAAGCGGAAGCGTGCCCACCATCACTTGCACCGGAATTGGAATGGTGGGCACGGCGCTATCGCGCCTTTACCCACCCTACGGCGCTACGCGGCTGCCCGCTTGGCCGACACGATGCCCCACATGGCGATCGCCGCCATCGCCAGCGAGATCAGCACATTGTAGCCGGCAAGCGAGAGCCCGAGGAAGCGCCACTGCACCTCGTCACAACGGATCACCTTCACCGTGTCGAGACGCTGCAGCAGCGTGCCGGCGCTGCCGAGATCGGCCAGCGGGCCGGAGCAATCGGTCGGGCCCTGCCAGAATTGCCATTCGACGCCGGCGTGATAGCCGCCGAGCCAGGCATTGCCGAGCGCCGCGAGCAGCAGCACGGCAAACCCGGCCAGCGCTACCTGCCGCGGCGCCCCGCGCGAGGCGGCAAAGGCGACCAGGAGGCCGAGCGGGACCGCCAGATAATAGGCGTAGCGCTGTTCGAGGCAGAGCGGACAGGGGCGGATATCCAGCACGAGCTGGAAGAACCAGGCGCCTGCCAGCGTCGCCGCGGCGACGACCGCAATCGCCAGCGCCGCGACGACGACCGGATCGGCGGAATGGCGCGCGTGCGACGAATGGAGGGCATCTGACGTCACGGATGTTCTCCGGAGCATGGGTCCATGCTCAAAGTAGGCATCAGCCTCCTATCCCGCCACCGCCCAAGTGTCGAGACACCCACAATCACTTCCACGCGGGTTGACCCGGAAGCGCCGCCCGCTATATTCCGCCGGCTTCGCCGCACCGGCCTCCCGGCCCGCGACCGAAGGCCCCTGTGGCGGAACTGGTAGACGCGCTCGACTCAAAATCGAGTTCCGCAAGGAGTGCTGGTTCGATTCCGGCCAGGGGCACCACGCTTCGCCCTCGCGGGCTACGCGTGGCGCAGCCACGGCGCTGCAGCCGAAGCGTGCCCGGCATAGCGCGAAGGGCAACGACGAGCGACATCGTCCCTCAATCGACCGTGCCACGCGCACAACGGGTTTGTCATATTTTCCACAGACGAGCTATCTATCCAACTCGGACGTGTTTTCTGTGCGCGATTGATACGCCTCACCGCGAAGCTGTCGCTGCGGTACGGAAATAAAAGGGCTCGCTCGGCAGCGAGCCGTAGACAAAAGGCTCCTGCTGCCGTCCGGTTGCGGTCATCACATCATCACGGACGAAGCGAAAGAGCATGGAGATCTCCAGCCCCGGCTGCTTCAGCCGATTGAGCAGCGCTTTCATGAACGGAGAGTTGTCGTCGTCCCCGTCATGCGCCACCTGACCGGCTTTCGCCGCATAGGCGATCATGGTCCCGCCCTCGGGCTCCACGCGCGCCAGCCCCGTTCCGAGCGAGCGCGTGCTGTTGGTGAAGCGCATCTGCGGCCCGAAAGGATTGTCCCGGCATGCATCCAGCACGATGAGCCGCAATCCCCGCACGCCTTCGATTGCGGTGCTGAGTTCGTCGATCGACACTGCTTCAAGGCGCACGTCGCGATCGGTCTTCAACTGCGCATCGACAGGTGCGAGCCAGTTGATTCCGCCCATCTCGAGTCCGTGGCCGGCAAAATAGATGACGGCCCAGTCAGACGTTTCCGCCTCTCTGGCGAAGGCTCGCAGGGCGGCAAACATCTGTTCGCGCGTCTGATCGCGCAGCAGCGTCACCTTGCGGAAGCCAAGCGAGTCGAATTCCGCCGCCAGCGCTTCAGCGTCGCGGCCCGCATTCTTGAGGGGTGAAACGTTCTGATAGGCGGCATTGCCGATCACCAGCGCAACCCGATTGTTGCGCTCGCGCGACGGCGTTGCGCCCGGCGCGACCGGTTCGCCGCGGGGCGGCGCCATTGCGCTATCCACCTCGCGCACAAGCTGCTCCGCCTCGCGGAACACGTCGGCGGCGTCGGGGCTGGACAGCGGCAGCCGGCGCGCTGTGGACAGCGCATCCCGTGCGGCCGTGACATTGTTCGTTCGGGCCAATGCCACGCTCTTGAGGGCAAACGCTTCCGCATTGTTCGGGTCGATCTTGAGCAGCGCACCCAGCACAGGAAGGGATTCCGAATAGCGCTTCATCGCCACGAGGGATTTGCCGTGCAGCAGGCCAATGTCGGAGTACATCTTCTGCTGCGAAAAATTGCTGGTGGCCCGGGTGGCGCGAGCCCGCGCAACCTGTTGGAGCGCCTCATCGGGACGGCCGAGTTGCAGCAGGAAGTCAGCTTGATTAATGAAATTGTAGACATCGCCAGGTTGCAGCCTGGCCGCCTGGTCGAGATCGGCCCGACTCTCCGCGATGTTGCCACGCCGGACGAACGCCGCGGCGCGATTGCGCAGCGCTCCGGCGCGGTCGGAATTGCTGTTCGCCATGGCGAACGCCTGGGTGGCGTCCTTGATCGCGAGATCGAATTGGCCGAGTCCACTGCGGATCGTGCTCCGGTTCAGCCAGGCGTCGACGAAGGATGGGTTATCTTCAAGTGACCGGTCGCAGTTCGCCAGTGCATTGCTGTAGTCGTGCCGCAGGATGAACTTGTAGCACCGATTGTAGTAGGCAGTAGCGCGCTCGCGTTTTGGAATGCCGCGCGTGTTGATGATCGCCATACAAGCTGTGACCCCGGCCTCGCCGTCGTTCGTCTGGCAGGTGTGCCAGAGCTTTGCGCGATTGTCGGAAGGTGCGGCCTCGGATGCGCCGGCACCGGGCAACATCAGCGCAAGCGCTAGCACCATGGCATGGCCCGGCCGGGCTGCCTGCCGATGACCGAACGGAAGCGCGATCATGAACGTGTCCTATTGGGGACGGCGACTTGCCGCCGCCCCGGCGAACCAGCCACATCCGCCAGATGCGATGGCTGGTCGAGAGCCCGCGCCACCCTCTTGATCAGCACGATCATGACCGTTGCGACGAACAGGAAAATCGACCCGATGAAAGCCAGGATGATCGGCATCATCCAAAGCGGCAGCACGCCCAGGATGGCGGCCGATTCCGGCACGCCGGGATCGTAAACAACAGGCACTTCCTGCCCGGTGCGGTAAAGGGGCGGATTGGTTCGCAGGCCGGACTGGAATTCGACGGTCCTGCCGTCAATGGTGTCGAAACGCACAATTGGCGTAAAGAGATAGCCCTTGTTCTCGCTGTCGCGCACGCGCAGCATCTCGATCACGGTACCCTGTGTTTCAACGGCGCGGGCGAGCCACGCTTTCGTGCTCCAGACGCTAAAGCCCGCGCCGAGCAGCAGCAGCAGCCCGATCGGTATCAGCGCGAACCTTGCGAGACGGCTGAGAAAAACTGCAGGATCTTCCATGAAAAGACGCGCCCTGCGGCAAGCACTGTTGTAGGCGTGGATGTGTCTTGGCGCGGACCGAAAGGTTCAATGCCCCGAACAGGTGTCATGGCACCAGCGGCGAGCACAACTCCCGAGCAGCGGGTAGCGGACGCACCGAGGTTTACTCTTCCAACCTCCGGCCTTCCCTCATTTCTTCCCGAACGCGCCGATCAGCCCGCCGAGCAGCTTCGATGCGATTCCGCCGAGCGCGCCGAAGCCGCCGGTGGCGCCGATCACGCCGGTGATGATCGGAATCAAGGTTGCCATGGTCGAGCCTGAGACTGGCGCGGTTGTGGTTGGCGCCTGACCGGCGATCACTCCCAGATTGAAGGGCAGATTGAGAATGCCGGCCGACTGCAGCAGGGTGACGATGCCGAGCATGCCGGCAGAAAGCTGTACGCTCGGCCGCGACATGGCCGGCGCGAGCGGCTCGGCGGGCTTGTCCGGTTTTTCGGTACCGGGAATGGCTTGCCGGTCAGCCGCTCGTACAGCAGCGGCATCAGCACGGTGATGAGATCGACCGGCGCAGCGGCGCCAGGCTGTTGCGGCGTTGCCGGCTGCGAGACGACCGGCGCCGGGACGGTGTTGACCGGTTGCGCGAGCACCGGCGCGTTGGCAATCGGCGCGACCGCCGGCGCCGGCTTGCCGGTCGCAAGCACGGTAAGAAGCTGCGCGATGTCGAGCTGCTTGCCGGTGAGCGCCGACTGCAGAATCAGCGGCAGCAGCAGTTCGAGGCCTTGGCCCGGCTTGGCAGGATCGGCGGCCATCGGTTTCTCCTTCGATAGCAACATGAGAATGAGCGGGAGCAGGTGCTGCAGGTCGAGCGCGGGAGCGCCAGCGGCCGGACCCGTCTCCACCACCGCGACACCGGGCTTGACCGTTTCGGCCGCAAGCGAAACGCCGAGCGCCGCCGCCGTCTCCGGCCCGACCGCGCCATCGACGACCATGCCCTCGGCTTCCTGGAAACGCAGCACGGCGGCTTGCGTGTTCAATCCGAACTCGCCGTCGATCAGACCGGGATCGAAGCCTTTGGCGGCCAGTGCCGCCTGAATGCGCGCAACCACGGCCATATCCATGTTTGGCGCGCCGAGCTCGTAGATGACGGCAGGCGGGTTGACCTTGATCGGCGCGGCACTGTCATAGGAGATGCCGGGAACCAGGATGCCGGTGTGCCAGCCGCGGCCATGCACCGTGTCGGCCACCACGCCGTAACGCCGGCCCTTTGCCTCGATGGTACCGCCATTGCCGTCGCATACTGCGATGTGGCCCATCTTGCCCGGACCCGGCGGATAGCGGAGCACGATGCCGCCGACGGTCGCGGCTGCCTCCTCCACCGAAACGCGTTTTCCCAGCCGCTCGAGGTCAGTCTTCCAGGCGCCGGTATAGGCATCGGCCTTCGCCGGCTGTGCCGTGTGGTCAACGCAGCCGTAAAGCGTGCCGGCTTCCTGATAGACCAGCCACGAGACAAACTCGGCGCAGTCCCACGGGCCATGCCAATCCGGATCGTCCTTCGGCACCTGCGTGTTGACGTATTGCTCGCCGATATGGGCGCGGGCGCGCTGCACCAGGCCCGCCCCCGAAGGCACACCGCTCGCGGGTGGCTGGACAACGGCTATCGCCGGCAGACCATTTAGGAAGGCGTCGGCGCTGCCGGCTTTGTACATTTGATGGGCCTGACGCCACTGCTCCTCGGTCAGGTTATTGCCTTTGCCCGACTCGCGCCCTGCGATGGCTTTCAGCAGGGCAATCGCCTGCACGGGATCGTCGACCATCTCCTTTGTCAGGATGGCGTTCGCGTCATAGCCCGGCACGCCGAAACCGTGGGCGCCGGTCCACTTCGTTCCGGCCTCGCCGATCCGCATGCCGACATAGCTGCGCGACAACAGGTCGAAGTTCGAGGCGGCGCCGTTCACCGGCGAGGGAAAGCGCGCGATCTTGTGGCCGCCGCCGATGATGCCATAGCCGGTCTGGCCGAACCGCGCGGCGCGCGCGCTGGGATATTGAGCGCCGGGATTGTTGTAGCGGAACGAAGCGACCTCGCTGCCTGCAACGTCGTCGCGATTGTCAGCCGTTGAGGGGTCGGTAGACCTGCCGATTTGACCCATTGCGCGCTCCCCCGTTGGTGTGCCTGTTGCCGGTTTCCTCTTCGCCGATCGTTGCGTCCTCGGCCTCGGTTTGCTGCTCATTGGCCGGCCCAGATCTGCCCCTTCGGCACGATGATCCGATCGCCCGGCCAGTGACAACCGGCCGGACGCGCTGTCCGCACTATCGATATTCGCTTGCGCAGCCGGAGCATTACCGCTCACGGCGAACCGTGAAGAGCTTACAGCGTTCTGTAGTCTTCACGTGTGAGGTAGCTAACAGTTGCGATGCAGGTCACCTGCAACTCGGCAACCATCTGGCGCGCCTGAACGGGAGAGCGTTCATTGCCGCGGCGCGTCACGCCTTCGCTGGCATCATCTGCGATCAGGCACCGTAACTCGCATGATCGCCATTCCACTTAGATGATGCGTGGCAGGGCGGCGCCCGCTCCGTGGTCGATGACGTAGCGCCAGGTGCCATCGGACTGGCGGCGAACCAACTCGACCGAGCTGCCGGACGCCACGATGGAGCCGTCCTGGGTGCGCATCTCCCAATCTGCGCGCAGCAGAGCGACGTCACTGTGCTGGACGCAAAAGTTGTTGCGCGACGTCATTGTGCCGGGCGCTTGCAGCAGCCGCTGCAACTCACCAGCGATCGCGTCGAGCCCTATCAGACTTCGCTCGCTTGCATCCACGCGCAGGACGGCATCCACCTCGTAAAGCGCGAGCAGATTGTCTATGTTACGGCTGTTGAAAGCTTGAGCGAATGCCTCGTTCATCCGGGCTGGCTCAGTCACGGTCATGTCTCATCTCCTCATTGGGGAGAAGAAAGAAAGCACGCCCCTTCAGTGCTAACCAAACGGGAAGGAAGCCGCATTGTCATCTGCTGCGCTACGATTAGAACTCGACAATCCGCAACCGCGTCGCCCGGCAGATTGCCCGGTCGAGGATTGGCTGGCCTTCCTGGGCCACCGGTGGAACGCACTTGTACTCTGGCACCTGAAGGACGGTCCGAAGCGGCACGGAGAGTTGGCGGAGCTTCTACCGGGCGTATCTCCGAAGGTGCTTTCTGAGCGTTTGGATGGGCTTGAAGATCGAGGCTTGGTGCTGCGCTCCCCAACCACAGCCTTCCCACGGCGCGTGACCTACTCGCTCTCGCTCAAGGGCACCGAGCTCCTAAGCATCCTCGATCGGCTTGAGCTTTGGTCACGCCGGGATGATCGAGCGGCTGCTCGGTCGCATGACCACGCAAGCTGACGGAGTTAGCGGAGAATCGCGAAGCACCTCCGAAAGCCTCGCCTCACCCCTCCCGATACCAGCTCGCGAGCTGCCATAGATCGTTGTCCCAGCCCGAGATATGCGCGGTCAGCTTGCCGCCGAGCGCCGCGACCCGGGTCCGGGAGACGATGGGCTGGATGTAATTGTCTGACACGACGAGGTCGTTGAGCTTGATGAATAGCGCCGCGCGCTTCACCACGTCGAGCTCCCGCTCGACCTGCTTGTAGATCTCGTCGTATTCCTTGCTTTGCCAGCGCGAGACATTGCGCCCCTGCCACTTGTTTTCCTTGTTCGCCACCTGCCACGACGTGTACTGGTTCATGAAGAACTGCGGATCGGCCTGCGGCATGGTGGTGTTGTACATCTGCGCGTCGCAATAGAAATGCGTGTAGGTGTCGGGATTGGCGGTGTCGGAGGAGAAGAACACCGATCCCACCACCGACTTCAGTTCGACGTCGATGCCCGCTTTCTGGCACGCCTGCTTGACGATCGCCTGGGTCTTCTGCCTGGGCGCATTGATCGAGGTCTGGAATACGAACTTCAGCGGCTTGCCGTCCTTGGCGCGAATACCGTCGCCGCCCTTTTTCCAGCCGGCGGTCTCGAGGATCTGGTTAGCCTTCTCGATGTTGAATTCGAATTTGGTGTTTTTAGACCGGAAGCGTTCTGGATTGTTGAGGAAGTTCGCGGTGGCCCGCGCCGTGCGGCCATAGATGTGTTTCTCGATCGACGCACGATCGATCAATAGATTGATGGCCTGGCGGACGGCCGGATCGCTGAACAGCGGATGTTTGGTCTTTATGCTGGCGCGCTCGCCGTCGACCTCGACCGCGGGATCAGTCGAGTTGAGCTGGATGAATTCGACATTGCCTGACGGGGTGATGCTCACCTTGCCCTTTCCGACAGCCTCCAGCCTCAGCAGGATCTCGTCTTCGACCTGCATGTTCCAGGCATAGTCATATTCGCCGGTCTGCAGCACCGCGCGCGCCGCCGATACCGCGTCGCCGCCGCCCTTGACCTCCACCTCATCGAAATGCGGCCGGTTGGCGACGTGGTAGTTGGGGTTGATCCTGGCGCGAAGCATGTCGCCCGGCTTGAAATCCACGAACAGATATGGGCCGGTGCCGACCGGCTTCAGATTGTTCGGCGCCTCGCGCGACTTGGCGCCGACGTAATCCTTGAACAGATGCTTCGGGATGATCGTGCCGTAATTGCCAACGAAGGCATCGGCCCAGAACGGCGTCGGCTTGGCAAAGGTGAGGCGGACGGTGAAGTCGTCGATCTTCTCGACCGTGATGTCCTTGTAGTTGGCAATCGAGACCGCTGCGGTCTCCGGTGTTTTGGCATATTCCCAGGTGAAGACGACATCGTCGGCCGTGAACGGCATGCCGTCATGCCATTTGACGCCGCGCTTCAGCTTCCAGACCACCGAGCGGCCGTCCTCGGACAATCCATCGTTCTCCTTGCTCGGAACCTCGGCCGCGAGGATCGGAACCAGATTGCCGTCGCCATCCCATCCCGCCAGCGGCTCGTAGAAGATCCGGGAGCCTTCCTGATCCTTGGTGCCGACGGCGAAATGGGGATTGAGCAGGGTGATGGCCTGCCAATACATCAGTTTCAGCACGCCGCCGCCGCCGGCCTTGGTCGGCTTGTAGGGAAGCGCGGTCGCAGCCATCGCGACCCCCGACTGGCTCAGCATCATCCCGGCCATCGGCGCCGAAAGGCCTGCGGCGATCATTCGCTGGACAAAGGCCCGCCGCGACAACCGGCCGGTCTTGACGTCTGCAATCAGGTCTCGCAGTTCCCGTTCTTTCATGGGGCCGACTCCCTTAACTGGTGCCAAATGCCTCGTCACTCTCGATCAAGGAAATGGATCACCTAAGCGCGAACCTGTCAAAGCAGGATCCGGGCCACCGTAGTTCACGGAGTTGTTGTCTTGACCGCACTCGCCTTTGTTACGACCATCGATGATCCAGCGCCTCTAGCCCAGGAGCTCTCATGTCTTCATCCGATCTGCCGCGCCTGAACAGGAGAGCCTTCGTTACCGTGGCTGCCGGCGCGACACTCGGTTGCGCGCCGGCGCTCGCCCAGCATGCGGGCCATGGCACGCCGTCAGGCACAGCGCTGCCTGAAGCAGCGCCCTCCTCCGATCCGTTTGCTCGGCTTCAGGGCGGCACGCCGCATCACCTCACCACCGAGCAGATTGCCCAGCGAAAGGTGGACAGTCCCGCGCCGCAGGGCCCGCAGGGGCGCTGGACGCCGAAGGCGGCGTTGCCGCTGCCGCGAAGCGAAATGGCCTGGGCCACCGCCTGGGCGGGGCGCATGCATATTGTCGGCGGCTACGGCGAAGGCCGTGTCGATCGCGCCTATCACCATGTCTACGATCCGAAGGACGATCGATGGTTCAACGGCGCGCCATTGCCGCGCGGTGCCAACCACGTCGCCGTCGTGGCGGATGCGGGGCGCGTCTACGCGCTCGGCGGCTTCATCGAGCAGAACCGCAATCCCGACCCGAATGCGTTTTTCTACGACGTGGCCGCCGACAAGTGGACGACGATCGCGCCTTTGCCGCGCTCGCGTGGCGCTGCCGCGGCAGTCGCACTCGATGGCAAGATACATCTGATCGGCGGCGCCGGCGCGCCCACCAACGAGCGCGCCAGTGTCGGCTGGCATGAGGTCTATGATCCGCAAACCGACAAATGGGAAATTCGGAAAGCGCTCCCCGCCGCGCGCGACCATGTCGGCGCTGTCGCCTATAACGGCATGATCCACATCATCGGTGGCCGCTTCAACACCTTTGAATACAACACCGACCTTCACCACGTTTATCTGCCTGTATCAGACACCTGGAAGGAGCGCGCGCCGCTGCCCACGGCGCGTTCGGGCCACGGCCTCGTCGTTTACCGCGACCGCCTGTTCGCGATGGGCGGCGAATACGGCGTGCAGGAAAGAGGCCAGATCTCGCAAGGCGTCGTATTCGGTCAGATGGAGAGTTACGATCCGCAAGAGAATACCTGGCAATCTCATGCGCCGATGCTGACACCGCGGCACGCGGTCGGCGCCACCACGATCGGCGATACCATCTACGTTGCGGGCGGAGGCGCCGTGACGGGCGGCGCGGTCCAATCCTCCGTGCACGAGGCGTTTACGCTGGCTGTCTGATTCTCGCTTCGAAAGACCAACTCAGATCCGTTTCCTCATTTCGTCGCCGACCACGCGAAGATCGATCCTGCCGATCAGATCGGAACGAAGCGCCTCGGCCTTGCTGATGGCGGCCATGGTCTGCCGCAAGGTGCTGACGTTCGAGCCGAGCGACACGATGCCGCCCAGCACCGCGGCAATCGAGCCCAGGGCTGCGACCTGATTGGACCCGAGCAGGCCAAGCATCGTGACGAGCATCAATCCGGCACCGAGCGCGATCGCCGACTTCGAGACCAGCGTGATCTTGCGGCACCGCTCGGCGACCTCGGCCAGTTCCTCAAGCCGCGCTTCGATCCGCGAAATCTCGTCACTCGGGTCGTCCTCGTCCATCGGTCTCAAATCCAGTTCTGCAGGGTTTCGTTTTCCGGAATCGTCGGCGGGCAGATCTCTTACCGCAGATGACACGCCGATGCCCACCGGCCTCACTTCTCCCGACGATCATCCAACCGCGGTCGCCCGGTCCACGCCCGATTGAGCCACCGGGTAGCCAGCTCGAGCCGCGGCTTTCCTTGCAGCCGCGCTTGCGCTTCGTGATAGGGGCCGACGTAGCGGAGGCGGGTTGGCAAGTGCGGATACAGGCGGCGTATCCACTTGAGCGCGCGATCGGCGGCTCTCTGATCGCGTTCGTCGAGATCGAGGCCGAAGCCTGTGCGCAGCCGCTCAGGCAACATCTGTGCACTCAGGGCCACGTACCAGCGCGGCGGCCGCAACCCCGGACGTGCGCCGGTCAAGATGTGGTGGGCCACGTCACGCGCCGCGGTGCTGACGGACAAGGTATCCGATCGAGCCATCGCGGCGTTGTAGTCGGCGAACGATGACCAATCCGCCGGCAGGTCTGCAGGTCTCAGCCCGAACAATGCGCCGAACAGCCGGCTTTCGGCCCAATATTGCTCGCGCTGTTCGGGCGAGAGCGGAGGCAAGACGAGATCGTGCGCGATGGCGGCGGTTTCGACAAGGGTGGCGTGAACCCAGCGCAGCGCGGCGATGTCGTTGGCATTGTAGGATGAGCCTTGGGCGAAGCGGCCGCTCGCCTCGGGCAGCACGCCGGAGATCATCGCGTGCCGCCGATGCAGACGCCGGGCCGCGGCAGTCGCGCCATCGAGCGAACCGAACACCATTGTAAACATCAGCTCAAAGGTTCGATGAAAGCGGCCGACCGGATCGGTAAAGGTGCGCGAGTGCTCGGCAACGGCGGTCGCGACCCAGGGATGCGCCAGTTGAAGCAGCAAGGCGCGGCCGGCTCCCAGAAAGATCACGGCTTCCCTGTCGATCCGCCACGTCATCGACTCCGGGCCAAAAATGCCCTCAGCCGGCCCGGCGGCGCCGGCCCTGACGGCATCGAGAGTAGCGTCTAGATCGCTTTCCGAGACCAATTGGCAAACCTTCGAGAGAGATCGACCTGGTTTTCGCGACGCGGATTCTACCGCAACTCAGCGTGCGCGGGCAGAGATATCCCGAGCATTGGTAAAGCCAAACCAGGCGAGCGGCAACGCGAAGCCGCAGAGCACCGCCATCGCAACGAACGCCCCTCCGCCATACCTGGCATAGAAAAGCCCTGAAAGCAGCGTCAGTGCGGCCGTCACCACGCCCGAACCAAACGCGTAGATTGCTTGAGCCGTTGCGGCCATTCTGGCGGGAACAAGAGCTGCCATCAACCGCATGCAAGAAAGATGCAGCAGCGCGAACGTCAATCCGTGCAGCGGCTGCACCAACGCGAGCGCCACGACAGAAGTCGTCGTCCCCGCGACCGACCAGCGGACGATTCCGGCTGCTGCCGCCAACGCCGCCGCACCACGCGCGCCGAGCCGGTTGAGCAAGGCCGGTCCGATCAAAAAGAACACGATGACTTCTGCGGCGACGGCCTCCGACCACAAGACGCTTATGACGGAGGTGTCTATTCCGGCATTGCTCCATCGGATCACCGCAAAGGCGTCATGCATGGCGTGGCTGCCATAGATCAGAGCCGAGACGAGGATCAGGATTCGGAATCGCGCGATTCCAAGCAGTCCACGAACCTCGCTCCCAAGCTGCAATACGCCGGTATGCGGCGCCGATGGAGCTGAAACCCTGGGTACCAGCGCGGTTGCCCCTGCGGCAGCGACAAGCAGGGCTGCGTTCAGCCAGATCACGCGTGTCAGGTCAGTGGACGTTATGAGTTGCCCGATGATCAGCGTGCCGCAGACGAAAGCCGCCGATGCCGAACCGCGGATCCAGCCGTATTCGAACGGCCGCCCGGCGATCTGCGGCCTGGCCGCGTTGACCGACAACGCGTCGGCTATCGACGTCGTCGGAGCTAGTGCCACTGCTTGAACCAGCGCCAGAAGCAGCAACAGCCAAAAGCCATCGGCCCACAGCAACGCCACAGCCGTTGCTGCTGCCAGGGCGGCGCAGAGTGCGAGCACGAGGCGCAATGCTTGCAGGAAATCTGCAAACATCCCGACGAGTGGACCGGCGACAAGACGCGCCAGCAACGCAGCCGCCAGTATCAAGCCGATCTGCTCGAACGTGAGCGCTCTGGTTTCAAAAAACCTCGGCCAGAACGGCGATGCCACGCCGAACGCCGCGTACAACGCGGCGTAAAGAGCTATGTAGGCGACCGGCCCGGGAACGCGCATTTCTGAAAGTTCCTCTCGGTAGAATTACGGCCACAAAGAACACCGCTCTGCCGTAGTTCATCCGCGAAATCTCCACATCCAACTTCTATCCGACCGGCCTTCACAGAAATGGATGGAAGTTGATGCGATATCTTTTCGCCGCCGTGATTGCTGTGTTCGTGATCGCGGTGGATTTTGAAAGTTCCGGAATCAAGTCAGTATGGATGGAACCATCTTTCGTTGTCGCCGAAGCGCAATCGGAACCTGCCACGACATCGAAATCTCACACAGGAACTGTGACCGCGTCGGTCGAGCATTCGCAAGAACCGGATGCAACAAACGTCGTCACGGCGCCGTACGAGTCGGCAACGACAGCCGATGCCGCGGCTCATGCGGTCGCCTCGATAAAGGAGGAGGCCGCGCCAGCGAACCCGATATGTGAAGCGGTCAGAAGTGCCGCTGAGGAACACGATATTCCGATCGGGTTTCTCGTGCGCCTGCTCTGGCAGGAAAGCAGGTTTAAAGTGGCGGAGGTTAGTTCGGCAGGCGCGCAGGGCATTGCGCAATTCATGCCGCGAACGGCGGTCGAAATGGGCTTGAAAGACCCGTTCGATCCGCTGCAGGCGATTCCTGCGTCGGCAAGATTTCTTCGCAAGCTTTATAATCAGTTCGGAAATCTCGGGCTTGCGGCGGCAGCCTACAATGCGGGCGGCGGCAGGATCGAGAAGTGGTTATCGCGGCGCGGCGCGTTGCCGAAGGAAACGCGCGCTTACGTCAAGATCATCACTGGCAACAAGGCCGAGGCCTGGACGGACGCAAACAACACTGTCCACATGCCGACGGACCTGCCAGATAAGGCGCCATGTGAAGGAGTAGGTGGCCTGTCGAAGGAAGACCAGATCGCCGAAATTCCGGTCGATCTGGCGCCTTCGATCAGCGGAATGGTGCGAAAGATTGATGTTGCCGAAGCGAGCCACGCTGCTCTCAAGAAGCGGCGAGTTGTTGCAAGCCGAACCGCAAGGGCCGTACGTACGGCGTTCCGGAATGCACATGCTCGGGTAACCCGGCTGGCAGCAAAGGCTGCGACACGGAAGCCCGGCAAGCAATCCGCCACCCGTTTTGCGTCGGCCGCCGGCAGCGGCAGCCGGACAAAGTCATCGAAAGCATCGCGGGAATTGTAGGCTCGGATCGACCCGCCAGTTAGCACGCAAAAAAAGCCCGCATTGCTGCGGGCTTTTTTCTCGCCTGCTGTCTTACCAGCGGCCGGTGCCGAAGCTGAAGGTTACGCCGGGTCCGCCGCCGTAATAGCGGGGACCACCGTAGTACCCGTACCGGCGCGGCGCGTAATAGCCGTAGCTATCGTAGTACGGGCGATAGTGCCGGTGGTAACCCCAGTGCCGATGACGCCAGTGGCGGCGATGGGCGCTGAAGTCAGTCGAAGACTGCACAGTATCCGTCGCAGGTTTCGCCTTTACCGCATTGTCGGCGGCGTTGGCGGCGGAACCGCCGATCAGCGCAGCAGCACCAACGGCAAATACGATGGCTAGTTTCTTCATCATCGAACTCCAGTGATTGTGTCGACTGTACCGAGTCTAATCACCCCGCCGCGATCACGTTCCGTCTGCGACATTAAGACTGCGACAGCTCCTTGAACAAACATTCATGAATATGAACGGTGGCTCCTTCGACGAGAGTAGCGTTGTACGGCTTCGGGCCGGGGCTTAAGCATCGTCGGTGATCGGAAATCAGCGACATTGCAAATGTGGCGCGATCTACCACCGCACCGAGGCGATGGCGGCCTCGCGCGAGATAGACAGTTTTGAGTGCACGGCTTGCGGCGCTACGCTCGAGAACTGGGACACTGCGTGGGTGCCGATCTATCGCCTGATCAGGGTTCCAGCGATCAAGCCTGACGAAACGCCGCCGACTGCAAGCGAACAGTAACTATTGCGGTGGACTGATCGCAATGGCGATCGCCTCCCCCGCTACGCCGCTGACCTGCAGCACGACAGGGCTTGCATCGAGATCGAGCCGCACACTCTTGCGCACGCCGGGGCAATCGCTGCGGCCGGTGCTGCCGACGGAGCGGACGTAGCCGCCGTTCTGGATCACGTCGATCCAGGCGTCGTCGGACAAAGTGATCTGGTAAATGCCGGGCTTTGGTAGCGCGGGAAGGCGCACTATGCCGCCGTGCCACCGCTCGATTCGCGGCTTGCGCTCAGGCGACATCGCGAAGGAGGCTTGCTCGCCCGGCTGCAGACGAACGACCAGCGCGCCCGCCGGAAGCGCCGGCAACGTCTCTCCGGCTGCAATCGTCGCTTTGTCGGTTGCAGCGAACGCCGTGCGCTCACGCGCGATCGACCACGCAAACTTTTCACAACCGTCGTCGGCCGCCATGGCCGGTCCGAGGAAACCGATCAGCACGATGGCGACGAGACCTGAGCGAAGCATCTAAATCCCCTATTGCGGGAGCGCCGGCGCGGCAAAGCCGTGTTTCGCCAGCGTGCGCTGCCCTTCCGCCGAGAGAATGAACAGTGCGAAATTGTAGGACGGCACTGAGGCTTCGTTCAGCACGGTGAGGCCGTAGTCGGCGCCAACCGCGAGTGCATCGGGCAGTTGCACGATCTGCTGCGCCGGATTCTCGCGCTGTGCAGCGCGCAGGCTACCGGCGGCGTGGAGCAATACCACCTCTTCCGCCACCGCCGGCGGCGTCATGATCGCGACAACCCCAAGCGCCGCCAATATCCGCGTCCACATCACGCGCCGGAATCGCTGGCGTTGGGATAGAACAACTGCTCGCCGTTGATCTTGTAATCGGCGATTGCCTTCTGTCCCTCTGATGACACCAGCCAGTCGATGAAGTGCTGACCGAGATCCTTCTTGACGCTCGGATGCTTTTCCGGATTCACCAGCATGACGCCGTACTGGTTGAACAGGCGCTTGTCGCCTTCGACGGCAATTCCGAGGTCGCCGCGGTTCTTGAACGACAGCCAGGTGCCGCGATCGGCCAGCACATAGGCATTCGAGGCGGAAGCGGTGTTGAGCGCAGCGCCCATGCCCTGCCCGATCTCCTTGTACCAGGGACCCTTGTCCTTGGCGATGTCGATGCCGGCGATCTTCCAGAGATTGAGCTCCGCCTGATGCGTGCCGGACTTGTCGCCGCGCGAGATGAAATCGGCCCCCTTCGCCTTGATCGCGGAGAGCGCAGCAACGATGTCTTTCGAGCCCTTGATGCCGGCCGGATCGCTCTTCGGGCCGATCAGGATGAAGTCGTTGTACATCACGGGATGGCGCCTGACGCCAAAGCCCTCGGACACGAATTTTTCTTCCGCAGGTTTGGCGTGGACGAACACGACGTCGGCATCGCCGCGGCGACCGGTATCGAGCGCTTGTCCCGTGCCTTGCGCCACCACTTTTACGTCGATGCCGGTCCTGGCCTTGAACATCGGCAGGATGTGAGCGAACAGGCCGGAATCCTGCGTCGAGGTGGTCGAAGCTACCACGATCGATTTATCCTGCGCGACGGCGTGGCTTGCGAAAACCAGGCTGGCGGTCGCCGCAATCAGCAGACGGCGCGTGAGCATGCTCATTTGTTTTCCCTTCTTTGGTTTGCGCATGACCTTTTCGGAAAACCGACAACCACTTTTCCGGATCATGCGCTAAATCAATAGTTCGCCGGCGAGGAACGCCCTCGCCTCGGCGGTTTGCGGCGCGTCGAAGAACGATGCGGCTGCACCGGTTTCGACAATACGACCGCGGTGAAGCATGACGATTTCGCCGGCGAGCCTTCGCGCTTCGCCGAGATCATGGGTCGCCATCACGACCTTGATGTTGCGCTCGCTCACCGTGCGGATGATGTCTTCCACCGCCTTGGTGGCGATGGGATCGAGGCTCGCGGTCGGCTCGTCCAGGAACAATACCGCAGGATCGCGCGCCAGCGCGCGTGCCAGCGCCAGCCGCTGCTGCTCGCCGCCGGAGAGCCTTCGCGCCGCGCGATCGGCGAGCGCATGCAAGCCGACCAGTTCGAGCAACTCGGCGACGCGTCGCGCATGCTCCGCGTGCGGAATGCCGGCGGCGCGCAGCGCAAAACGGAGATTGGCGGCGGCGCTGCGCCGGAGCATCGCCGGGCGCTGAAACACGATCGCACGCTTCAGCGGCGGGACGTGTTCAAGCCCGCCCCAGGTGATGCGCCCGCGCGACGGTGCCAGCAGCCCCATCGCCAGGCGCAAGAGCGTCGATTTGCCCGAGCCGTTGGGGCCGATCAGCACCGTGGGCGGGCCCGGCGCCAGCGCGAGCGCGATGTCGTCGAGGATCGTGACGCCACTGGCCGCTACCGTGACGCCATCAAATTTGATCGGCAGTTCGCTCGAAGGCGCGCGCATGGTCATCCCGCCAATCGCTCGCCGGCGCGGCGCACGCTCCAGGCCAGCGCGTTGACCGCGATCACGATCGAAATCAGCACGAGGCCGAGGCCGACCGCGAGCGGCAGGTCGCCTTTGGAAGTTTCCAGCGCAATCGCCGTCGTCATCGTGCGGGTGAAGCCTTCGATGTTGCCACCGACGATGATGATGGCGCCGACCTCCGCCGCCGCGCGGCCGAAGCCAGCGAGCAGCGCCGTGACCAGGCTGAAGCGCGCATCCCAGATCAGCGCCATGACGCGGCCGAGCGGCCCGAGATTCATCGCGGTGAGTTCGTCGCGGTATTCGAGCCAGAGATCCTCGATGGTCTGGCGCGTCAGCGCAGCGATGATCGGCGCGACCAGCACGGTCTGCGCGACGATCATCGCGCTCGGGGTGAACAACAGGCCGAACGCGCCGAGCGGCCCGGAGCGCGACAGCGCGAGATACACCGCGAGGCCGACAACGACCGGCGGCAGGCCCATCAAGGCGTTGAGCAGGACGATGACACCCTGGCGACCGGGAAATCTCGTCAGCGCGATCCAGGCGCCCAAGGGAATGCCGATCAGCGCGGCCAGCACCACCGCCGATAGGCTGACATAGAGCGACAGCCGCACGATCGCGAACAGCGCGGGATCGCCGCTGAGGACAAGTTGAAGGGCGGACGGGCCGTCTGGCATTTGTAATTCCAAGCTACTACGTACATCTTGCGCAGATAGCGACGATATGGTCAATTTCTGTAGTAACTGCACTCCAATGCATATTGGTGCTTATGCCGGAGCTCCTCACGACAGACGAAGCGGCGGATTACCTGCGGCTCTCCGAGCGCAAGCTCTACGAGCTGGTGGCGAACCGCGCGGTGCCCTGCAGCAAGGTGACCGGCCGCTGGCTGTTTCCGCGCACGGCGCTGGACCGATGGGTGTCCGCCGGACTCATTGCGCCTGCTGGCCTGGCACAGGTCGCGCCGCCGATCGTCGGCGGCAGCCACGATCCGCTGCTGGAATGGGGCTTACGTGAGAGCAATTCCGGCCTTGCCAGCCTGGCCGAAGGCAGCGAGGAAGGCCTGCGTCGGCTGACGCGTGGCGAGGTGATGGTCGCGGCGATCCATCTGCACCGGCTCGACGGCGATGACGAGAGAGCCAATGTCGAGGCGGTCGCCGATGCGCCGGGCCTGCACGATGCGGTCGTGCTCGGCTTTGCGCGGCGCGAGCAGGGCATTCTGGTCGCGTCAGGCAATCCGCTGGACTTGAGCGACATGGCCTCGATCGCAACATCACGCGCGCGCATGGCGCAACGCCCGCCCGGCGCCGGCGCGCAATTGCTGCTGCTCGCGCTGCTGGCGCGCGCGGGCATCACGCTCGACGATCTGAAACTAGCGAAGCCCGCCTTCCCCACCGGACCCGATATCGCGCAAGCCATCCGCGCCGGCCGCATCGATTGCGGCATCGCGACGCGAAGCGTGGCGAAATCGGCAGGGCTCGATTTCCTGCCCGTCACCTGGGAGCGTTTTGATCTCGTGATGCGGCAGCGCGACTACTTTATGAAGGGACCGCAGGCGCTGTTCGAGTTCATGCGCGGGCCGAGCTTCCGCGATCGCGCGGGCGAACTCGGCGGCTATGATGTCAGCGAGGCCGGCGCGGTGCGACTGGTGAACTAGGACAGGCACGAGTGGATCGGGCTGATGTCCGCTTCAGCATCGCGGCAATGGCGGCCAAACAGGCGAATTTTCGAAGGCGCGGCTTCTGATCGCGTATCGAATTTGCGCAGCGCGGCACAAGTTTGCACTGCCATCAGGTCGACGGTTGTGCTCTCTTTGGCTGCGCGACCTCTCGCTGATTTCAGCCCCAGCCCCATAGTCGGCTCGAGAAGGGAGCGTTGCCCCGGCGTTGATCCCCCCGATTCGCGCCGGTCGCCTTGTTCATGAGTTCACCTGGAGTGGCAGCCATGGTGCAGAACCTAGTAGCCGGATTGGTCGTGGTGGCTTTGATTATCATGGGCGTGCTTGCCTACGCCCAGAAACATGAGGGATGCTTGCACGGGCGCTCGCTCCAAACCTTCAAGCCCTGCGGATCGGTTAGCGTTGACATGTAGCGCTGGCCGCGACGCTGCGGCCAAACCTCGCGTTGGGCTCGCTTCCGCTGGTGGTCTGTCGAAGTCTGCTCTTGGCCGATACTGTTGAAAAGTCGAAAATCGAACGAGCGAGAAAATCTCGCGAAACAACTCGGGTCGGCAGCAGAATATTGCCCAGCACCGCGGTCGTCGGATCGAAGCCCGAGCGCAGGTGCGTGTCCAATGCGTAAGTGCGCAACGCGCGAGGAGCTACTCGACGAATCCGGCTTGAAAGACGCAGACGAGCAATGAGTGAGGCGGGTGTCAGAGGCAGAGAATGTTCTCCTCAAAACCAAGCGCATCACGATCGATCGGTCTCAAATGCGTGGCATCAAGGCAGCGATAGCCGCAATCCTCCAGGCGTTCAATGATCCGTCTACCGTCCAGCGGCTCGGAGCGGTCCAGATCGGTGAGTATTTCGCACAGGATCGGCACTTTCTGGCCGCTCTTTGCCAGCACGCCTTGCATGCCGTCGAATACCTCAGTCTCGAAACCCTCGACGTCGATTTTGATCAGGCCGACGCGATCGAGATCGATTTTCTGCTCGCGTACATAATTGTCGAAGGCAATAACCTCAACGGTGATATTTTCCGTGAGCTCGCTGGCATGGTCGAGAAAACCGGCGGCAAGTGAACTCGACCCGATATTGATATCGTAATTGTCGAAATTCGCCGCGTGTGGCGGGACGACGGCCATCGTGAAGGCGCCAGGCCGCGCACCGCAGGCAACCTGATTGGCGATAATCCGGTAACTGGAATTGAGCTCGGCGAGCCGTCGAACAAAGGTGAAATATTGCGGCACCGGCTCGAAGGCGTGCACCTCGCCGCTCTGGCCCACGAGCGACAAGGAATAGGCCGACCAGTAGCCGCAATTGGCGCCGATATCGACGAAGATTTTGCCGGGAGCCAGGCAGCGATTGAAGATGCGTTCGAGAAACATTTCGTGAGTATGGAAAAAGTACTTCTTCATCATCCGATGCATGGACATGTCGATCTCGTAATGCACGCCGTTGAAGTGCGTTCTAGCGAGGCCCGTCGGCGGCGTTCTGAACTGCTCGGTCGCACGGCGGTGTAGGATATCGGCAAGCTTCAGCGGATCGCTCGACGCATATTTCAGAAGGAAGCGGGCGGTCTTCCGAGCAATCATGGCGGTCTCGCGGACAGGATGTTGCAAACACGAAGACAATCTGCGCCCGACAGATTGACCAATCTGTGGCGTCAATCGTTCGCGCGTTTTATTCTTTAGCCATGATTGCCGCACCGGCGATGCACATAGCACTTCGTTGCCGTGCCGTTCATTTTTTGGCGCTGTCTGCCGACTACGTCCGGCGCACCAGCCTTAATCAATCCGCGCTTGCCAACCTCCGGAAAGCACTACGCGAACCTCATATCTTCCTACTGCGCGATGGTCGGGGCACTTTCCACTCGTGGCCCTTCTCGGACCTCACTCAAGACCCCGGCTTGAGTCCGGAATGCGCACCAAAGCGAAATCCGCCGGCCACTTTGAATTATGGATTCAGGCCCAGCTTTCTTGCTTTGACGCGTTTTCTGTGCGCGAACCGGTTTCCGCGGATCAAGACGTGCTTCGCTCGAAAACGCCACGCTTACCTTCGCCCCGGCAGCCACGCGACAAACCCCGCTTCGCCCAGCCGCTTCATCACCTCGTCCAGATGCACGCGATCCCGCGTTTCGATGACCACTTCGAGCAAGGTGCCCTTGGCGGGGAGATCGGAGAACGTGCGCTGGTGTGAGACCTCGATGATGTTGGCGCCGGCTTCGGCGAGTAACGCCGAGACGGCGGCGAGCTGGCCGGGACGGTCGACGATGTCGATCGCGATCTGCGTCAGCCGCCCCTCGCGCGCGAGCTCGCGGGTCAGCACGGAAGCGATCAGCCGGGTGTCGATGTTGCCGCCGGTCAGCACTAGGCCGACATTGCGGCCGGCAAAGCGCTCCGGCGCGGCCAACACCGCGGCGAGGCCCGCCGCGCCGGCGCCCTCGACCACGGTCTTTTCGATCGCGATCAGCATCGCCACCGCCCGCTCGATCTGGTCTTCGGTGACGAGCACGATGTCGTCGACGAGATGACGGATGATCTCGGTGGTGATCCGGCCCGGCACTTTCACCGCAATGCCTTCGGCAAGCGTATCGCCGCGCATCGGCAGATGATCGCCCTTGATGGCGTTGTACATCGAGGGATAGAGCTGTGCCTGCACGCCGACGATCTGCAGATCCGGCTTCAGCGATTTGGCCGCAACCGCCATGCCGGAAATCAGCCCGCCACCGCCGATCGGCACCACCAGCGTATCGAGCTGCGGCGCCGCCCGGAGCATTTCCAGCGCGATGGTGCCCTGCCCCGCGATGATCAGCGGATCATCGTACGGATGGATCATGATCATGCCGTGCGTCTCGCCATGCGTGCGCGCAAATTCGCCGGCCTCCTCCAGTGTCTTGCCGGAGATGATCGTATTCGCGCCATGACGCCGCGTGTTCTCGATCTTCACCATCGGGGTGCCGACCGGCATCACGATGGCTGCGGGTATGCCGAGCCGGCTGGCATGATAGGCCACGCCCTGCGCGTGGTTGCCGGCCGACATCGCGATCACGCCGCGCCGCCGCTCCTCCGGCGACAGCGCCAGCAGCCGGTTGAGCGCGCCGCGCTCCTTGAAGGTCGAGGTGAACTGCAGGTTCTCGAATTTGAGCCAGAGACTGCAGCCGCAGATCTCGCTCAGCGTCCGGCTCTGGTCGCATTCGGTAACGAGCACCGACCCGGCAATGGACGCGCCCGCGGCCGTGATGTCCTCGGGCATGACGGCAAGGCGGCCGGGTTCGGAGGCGACTTTCGTCGGCGGTACATTTTTAGGAGGATTCGGCATTTCGGTGGCCTCGTTGAGAGGCAATCGTATAGGCTTTTTCCGCTCCCTTCGCCTCCCTCGAACCTCGTAAAAATCCCGCCCCATGAACATGGGTGTCGCAAAAAACCGCCACGGGGTTACACTTGCGTGGGCTGCAGGGATAGGCAGCCGGAGTTTTCAGATGAATTCATTGAGCGATGGGCCCAAGGCGGAAGCCATCACGGTCGTGCTGGTCGAGGACGACGCGCCGACGCTTTGGCGGCTGCAGGACGCACTCGCCAAGGCCGGATACCAGGTCAGAGCCGCCGGCACGCTCGCGGAAGCCCGCGCCTGTCTCGCGCAAGGCGCGCCAAAGGTGCTGCTGACCGATCTTCAGTTGCCGGACGGCCATGGCGTCGACCTGATCCGCGAGACCCGCAGGCGCTTTCCCGATACCGAGATCATGGTGATCTCGATCCTCGGCGACGAGGAAAGCGTGATTTCGGCGATCACCGTCGGCGCGACAGGCTATCTGCTCAAGGACGCATTCCCGACCGACATCGCCGCCACCGTGCGCGACCTCGTCGCCGGCCATTCGCCGATCTCGGCCTCGATCGCGCGTTTCATCGTGCGCCGGACCCAGAGCACGCCGGAGCCGCCGCCCGGCCCAGTGCTCAACACCACCAAACTGACGCCGCGCGAAATCGACATTCTCTGGGGCATCGCCAAGGGCTTTAGCTACGCCGAGATCGCCAGCCATCTCGGCCTGTCGCGCCAAACCGTGCCCGGGCATATCAAGAGCATCTATCGCAAGCTCGAAGTTCATACCCGGGGCGAGGCGGTGTTCGAGGCGGTCCAGCAGGGCTTGATCAAGTTGTGAACGATCACGGCGACGACGTGCAACCGGAGCTGCCCGGCCGCGCGCGGCGTCGGCTGCGATCGTCCCGTCTCATCCAGTATCTGCTGCTGCAGGCGGTGATCGCCGTCGCCGGCATCGCGGTGCTTCTGCAATCGCTGCCCGGACCTCCCGCGCAGTATCAGGTGACGGCCTTTCAGCTCACCGAAGCCGGCGCCGAGCGTGCGGTGACGCTGCCGTACTTCTCACCGTTGCGGAATGCGATGAACGATCCGCCCCGCTTCAGCGGACACTTCGTCCGCACGGCCGGCGAGGCCTCGGAGGCCTGGTCGGTGTTCCTGCCGCGCTTCACCAACGGGGTCGAGGTTACCGTCAACGATGTCGTGATCCTCGATAGCCGGCGCGATCCCGCCGCCAACCGGCCCGACCGCAACACGCCGGCGATTGCGGTGATCCCCGCTTCCGTGCTGCGCGATGGCGACAACGCCATCTCGATCCGGCTGTTCATCTGGGGTCCGATATCAGGCTTTCTCGATCGCATCTGGGTCGGCCCGGACGAAGAGTTGCGCCCGACCTACAATCTCAGAACGCTGGTGTTCGTGACGTTGCCGGTTGTGTTCTCATCCTGGCAGGCGATTCTGGCGGTCATCCTCGGCATCATGTGGGTGATGCGTCGCCACGAGCCGGCCTACGGCGTTCTGGCGGCGGCGATGGCCGTGGGTGTCGGCCAGGCATTCCTGCAAACGCCGCTGGGTGAGACGCCGTTTTCCAGGTTCAATGTGATCCTGATTTCCTCCGCGCCGATCGAAAGCGCGCTGGTGCTGGTCTTTGCGCTGCTGCTCTCGGGCTGGAAGTGGCAGCGCTACGCCTGGATCATCTTCATTCCGGGCATCGCATTGGCGCTGGCCGGCCTGTTCGGAAATCAGGCGCTGGTGCGCGCCCTCTTCCTGATTCTCGCCGTACCCATGGTCGGCATCTCCCTTCTCATTATGGCCGTCGTTACTGCGCGATCGGCGCTGCAACGGCAGAACGTCGCGAGCTTCCTGCTCGGCTGCGCGGTCACGATCATGCTGACCTGCTGGATCGTCGACCTGCTCTCGGTGTTTCAGATGATGCCCAACCGCATCTTCACCGCGCGGCTGTCCTATTCGGCGATGCTGGTCGCGATCGGCGCGGGGCTCACCTGGCGGTTCGCCCGGGCGTTGAACCAGGTCGACGGCTTTGCCGGCCGCCTCGTCAACCAGGTGCGCGAGGCGGAGGAGAAGCTGAAGGCCAGTTTCGCCCGCGAGGAGGAGCGCGCCCGCGCCGCCGCGCTGGCGCGGGAGCGTACGCGGCTGATGCGCGACCTGCATGACGGGCTCGGCGGCCAGCTCGTGAGCATCGTGGCCTTGAGCGAACGCGGCAATGGCAGCGCGGGGATCGGCGATGCGGCGCGCGCCGCGCTGAAGGATTTGCGCCTCGTCATCGACTCCATGGACGACATCGGCGGCGATCTGATGCTGGCGCTGGGCTCCTGGCGCGAACGCGCCATGGCGCAGCTTCGTCCGCATGACATCACGCTCGACTGGCGCGCGGTCACGGCGCAGGGCCTGCCGGTTCATCCCGAGCTGCGGCCGTGGCACGTCATCCAGATCGTACGATTGTTGGATGAAGCGGTGACCAATGCGGTCAAGCACGCCGAGGCGCGGCGCATTACGGTGAGGATCGAGACGCTGGCGGGTGCCGACGGCCTCGAGCGCGGCTGCATCACCGTCGAGGATGACGGCAGGGGATTTGAGATCGCGCCTGACGGCGGAGCCGCCGGAGCGGCGAAAACGGCGCGCGGCCTGCGCAACATGCGAAGCCGTGCCGCGCGCTGCGGCGCGGAGCTGGAACTGAGCTCCTGCGCCCAAGGGACTCACAAGGGTACGCGCGTGAGGCTGACCTTGCCCCACCGCTTCCCCGACAGCGACGGCGCTGCCGGTTAGCATGCACACTTTTAGTTACGCGATTTCTTTGCGCGAACCGGTGCCCACTCCAGATCAGGTCCGAGGGCATGCTTCGCTTGAAAAACGCTTTGCCTCAGCGGCGGCCGACGCGGTTCACCGGACCACCGCGGTTCATCGGCGTGCCGGGACGAACACCGACGCCCGGAGCTCCGACGCCGACAGCGCCGACGCCGACACGGGCAACGCCAACGGCCGGTGTCACGACCGCAGCCGCTGCGACCGGCGTCGGGCGCGCGACGCAGCCCTTCGGCACGCCAACCGTCTTGCAATAAACCACTGCAGCCTGGGCAGAGCCTACGCCGCCGACTGCAAAGGAAGCCACGGCCGAAAACGCCGCGAGCGTCAGACCTGCGCTCAGCCAACCTGTCTTCTTCAACATGTGTCATCTCTCCCGAATGGGCGTGCAGCTCTTTGCGATGTGCCGATCGGTCACCGCAGCCCACGCGAGATGTACATGGTCCATCGAGGTGCCCGGCAACATCCCATGAAAATGGTGTGGGTGCGCGCGGGGTGATTTGCGACCCGCTTCCGACGCCATGAACATGGCATGGACCGCGGGCGCAACCTCGACGAGTTTTCGCGCGCTTTCAATCTCCCATTCTCGTCAAAAGGTGATCCATGATGAAATCCATTCATGTCGTGGCCGCGGCCACTGCGCTGATCCTGTCGCTCGGCGCAGGCTCGCTGGCTCAGGCGCAATCCGGCCCCACTCCCCAGGAGCAGATGGCCTGCCGTTCGGATGCCGGAAAATTCTGCGCCGAGCATATCGGCAAGCCGCCGCAGATGAATGCCTGCCTGAAAGCAAACAAGACGAAGCTGTCGGATGGCTGCCGCAAGGTGGTGGAATCTCGCGGCGGCTAAGACGCAACGTTTGATTTGATTGAAGCGGCGCGATCGGCCCGCGTTCCCCGGATGCTGCGCAGCGCGCCGCTTGCGGCGTGGTGCGCTGCTGATCCGGGGTCCATGTGCCAGTGGGTCCCGGCTCTGCGGTGCAGCGCTACACGCTGCACCGCGTCCGGGACACGAATACCCCGTTCGAAGGAAACGATCGATCAATCCTGATCGAACAACCTGATCCGCGGCATTTCGATTCGTGCCGGCTCGCCAGCGAACGCTTCTTCGCGGATGATGATGCGCCGCGGCTCGGTTGCTTCGCGGACCTGCGTCTCGACCGCCTCGAGGTCCTGCTCGCGAGGCTGCTGGAAGCGGCGCTTGTCGGCCCAGCGCTGGCGCCGCTCGGCGCGCCGCTGTTCGGCGGCAGGGCGTTTGAGATCGGCATCACGCGCCCTGGCAAACGCCTCCTGGGGCGCAGCAGCCTTCTCCGGCGCAGCAATCCTTTCGCTGGCCTGTTCGGCGGGCTTCGAGGGTTTCGGCGGTGGCGGTACAAGTTGAGCGGCCGCTGCGTTATTGGCCGTCTTCTCTTCGGTGGAAGCATTATCAGCAGCCGGCGCTGCCGCCGCCATTTGCGGCTGTGGTTGCGTTTGGGGCTGTGGCTGCGTCTGTTGGGACTGCGTTTGCGGCTGCTCCTGGGCGGGCGCGGTATTGGCCGCAGCCGCCGTCGCCGCGACATAGGGCACCGGCTGCGATGGCTCCGTCGAGACGGGTATCGGCTCCGCTGACATCCGGCGTTCCAGTTTCGAGATTATCTGCGTCGGCGGGCTGACGATGTTGGCAGCCAGGTATCCACCGCCGAGACCGGCGGCGACCGCGACGACCACGGTTCCTGCCCCCGCAAAATAGGCGGTTGATGTGCGCATCGGCAAACTCCCTCATCCACGCGGGCAACGCGTGGGGTAGGGCGATGTTCCGGTGCGGCGCTGTGTGTAGGAGTTCTGCGGAACCAGCGGCCGATGCAGATCGCCGCTCAGATCATTGCGGCGACTTTTTCCAGCCCGATGATACGGGCAAGCGAGCGCACTTCGCTCTTCTGGTCCTCACGCAACTGGAACAGCAGCGGCATCGCCGCCGATTTCAATTGCTGGACTTCCGCGGACTCTGGATCGATCGGCACGCCCGTCGCATTCGGGTTGGCCTGCCGGCCCGCATGAATCTTGCGGGCAACGGCACGCAGCGCAGTCTCTACCGGTGGCCAGTAGGACTCCTGCGACGCCGTCAGTTTCAGGCGGTCCTTGATGCCGGCGATCTGGCCATCGCTCAATAGCGTGTAGTTTTTCTGCGGCTGGGGCTTGGCTGCGGCCTTGGGCTTGACGGGCGCAGGCGCCTGCACCGGCGCCGTGCTCGGCGCGGCGGTGGACGTGGTGGGCGGGACGGGGGAGCCGCGATTTCCTTCGGCATGGCCATATCGACTGGCGACGTCGAGGCATAGGCCCGGCGCAGCGATTCGTTCAGCGCGGGATCCCTGGGCTGGGGATCAATCGCGGCAGTGGCGTAGCTTAGAACCGCCAGGCGATCCTTTTTGCCTTCCTTGTTCGAGACCGGAGCCTGGACCGAGGAAGCCGACGCCAGTTCGAACCGGGCGGCAGGCAGGCTGTCGCGGCCGACAATGGCGGTGACGGCGGCGCCGGCCACGAGAAAACAGATCAGCGCGACAATCGTCATAGTCTTGGTCAAAAAGGTCTCCATTCCCGCCGACGTTTGGCCCTTTTGCCGAAAACTGGATGACAATTGAGGCTATACGATGCCAATCGCCGCGCTGACGCGGTCGAAAAAGATGGGGAAAAAGTCCCAAAATAGCCCTGGAATCAGGCCGCTGCGGCCAAATCATAGGCCTCCTGGATATCGGCAACGATATCGGAGGCTTCCCACAGGGCGTCGGGGGCGACCTGCTGCAAGGTGACGGTCCAGTTGCACTTGCGGTTGCGCGGCATGCTGACGACGTCGAACTCGATACCGCGGCACAGCGGATGCCGATCGAGCGCAAACATCACCCGGCGCCGGATCTCGTCGAGGGTTGCCGGGGTTTTGGCAAAATACCGATCGAAATCCATTCCATACCCCTTTCGATTTGCCGTCCGACCGTGGCGGCGGACCTTCGTCTGGGGCTATTGTTGGGGCCGATATGGTTAACGGCGCGTTAAGCCTTCGGCATGGCAACCGCCGGGACCTAAGCAAACGGCGGAGCGGAACAGCCCGGCATGGCTGAAGCGACATCCCAGACAACGTCGGTCGCCACCGGGCCATCGGTTCGCGCCGCGCTGGTGGCGGCGATCGCGATTTCAGCCTTCACGCTGTCGATCGCGACGTTCGAACTGTCGATGGCGGACTGGCCCTCCGGCTTCGTCCTGCTTGTCGTCGTGCCGCTGGTCGCGCTGGTGTTCTTCGGCTGCCTCGTGTGGTCGGCTTCGCTGCTCCCCAGGATCCGAACCAGTGGCGCGAAGTTCGCCCTTCCCTTCCTGATCTGCGCGCTGGCGCTCGCCATTCTCGCCTACGCCCCGCTGCATCAGGTCGCCCTCCAGCAGAATTTCCGCTGGCACCGGGCCGACCGCGAACGGATCGTGGCGCGCATCGAAGCCGGCGAGTTGAAACCCAACGTCTCCTACCACAAGAACCTGGTCGCGCTCGGCGACCGCGAGCCAAACGTTTCCGTCGGCAACGACATCGTCGTCGACGAGACGGAAGAAGGCACCTATGTGCTGTTTTTGACCTCACGCGGCCTGAAGCACTATTTCACCGGCTTCCTGCGCGTGCCGCCGGGCGGCGATCCCAAAAACTTCTTCGAATTCGCCGACAAGCCGCCGAGCCGGCTCGAGCGCTACGACGAGAATTGGTATTTCGTGGCGAACTAGGCCGTCTTTTCTCGAAGCGAGCCACCGGCGATGGTGCCGAGCGCGATGCCGCCGATGATCAGCGCCATCGCAAGAAACAGCGACGGCTCCAGCGGCTCGTTCAGGATGGCGGTGGCGCTGACGATGCCGAGCAGCGGCGTCGCCAGCAGGCACAGCGAGGTGGTGACGGCCGACAGGCTGCGGTTCACCATGGTCATCGCCCAGTTGGCGAATGCGGTGCAGACAATTCCGCTATAGAGCATCAACGTGGCAAGACGCCCCGTCCACACGATCTGCGGCGGGCCTTCCACGAGCCACGCGATGGTCGCAAGCAGCGCGGCCGCCAGCAGCACCTGCCAGAACCCGAGCTGGAAGGGTGTCGAAATCCATTTGTGCGCGCGGACGTAAACGATGTTGCCGGCCCAGCAGAACGCGGCAATCAGAATCAGGCCGCTGCCGAACAGCGCGTTGCGGTCAGCCCAGTTCAGCGTCTGCGGATTGAAGATGATCGCGAGGCCCGCCAGGCCGCAGCCGATACCGATCGTGCGCCGGCGCGTGATATGCTCCGACAGAAACATGGCTGCTCCGATCGCCACCCATAGCGGCGTCGTATAGCCGAGCACGATCGCCCTGCCCGCCGGCACGAATTGCAGCCCGGCCGCCACCAGCGCGGAAAACGCCACCAGGTGCAGGATCGAGGTGCAGAACACGACCGGCAGATCGCCGCGCTTCGGCACGATGAACGTCCCCTGCGCCCACAACATCGGCGCCAGCGTCGCGGCGGCGATCATGCAGCGCAGCGCCGTCGCCCATAGCGGGGACACGTCGTGCACGATCATCTTCGTCACCGGCCAGTTGGTCCCCCACGCGAACACGACGCCGACAAGCAGCACCGCCGCGCTGCGGGTTGAAAGTCCACTGGCCATCTCGAACTGGTCCCGTCATGAGCCGCTGGGCATTGCCTAGCCCTTCAACTGGCTCTAGTGAAAGGACCAGTTTTGACGATTTACTGGTACCAGTTGTGGACGATCTGATTCCCGGAATGCTGCATCTGGCGCGCGACAGCGGCGCGACCTTGACGCGCCAGCTCACCGACCAGTTGCGGCACCTCATCACGGAAGGACGCCTCGCGCCCGGCCAGCGCCTGCCCTCGAGCCGGCAACTGGCGCAATCGCTCGCCCTCTCACGCAACACGGTCTCGTTTGCAATCGAGCAATTGGCCGCGGAAGGCTATCTCTCGCTCTCCGTTGGACGCCGTCCGGTCGTCGCCGAAGGCCTGTCGCTCGATCGCCGCAAGATGTCGCCGCGAAGCAGCCGGGCCGGAAGCGAGCGGATAGGCCTGTCGTCCTGGGCGCGCAGTCTGCAGCGGGCGGGCTGGCCGCCTGTTCATGAGGGACGGCCGCGACCGTTTCAGCCCGGGCTGGCGGACGAGCGCGAGTTTCCGCACGATGTGTGGAGCCGCTGCCTGCGGCGCGCGGCGCGAAACGCACCGCTGCGCCGCGACCGGCCCATCAACCATCGACCGCTGCAGGAAGCGCTGCTCGGGCATCTCGTGGTTCATCGCGGAATCAAAGCCAAGGCCAATCAGATATTGATCATGCCGACGGCGCAATCCGGTCTGACGCTGATCGCAGATGCGCTGCTCGAGCGCGGCGATCACGCCTGGATCGAAAGCCCGGGCTATGGCGGCGCCAACACTGCATTGCATGCCGCCGGCGCCATCGTTTCCGCCATACCGCTCGACGCGCAAGGCATGGCCGTCTCATCCCGCAAGGAGGCGCCGCGGCTGATCTTCGTCACGCCGTCGCATCAATATCCCACCGGGCGGCTGATGCCGATCGGCCGCCGTCTCGAACTGCTGCGTTTTGCGGAAGCCACGGGCGCCTGCATCATCGAGGACGACTACGACGGCGAATTTCACTACGAGGCCCGCCCGGTGGCCGCCCTGCAGGGGCTCGCAACGTCGCCGCGCGTGTTCTATCTCGGCACCTTCTCGAAAGCGACGTATGCGGACATTCGCTTCGGTTACCTCGTCGTCCCGGAAGCGCTGATCGGTCACTTCGAACTGGCGCAGCGCCACATGGGAATGCTGACGTCGATTACCATGCAGGACGCGCTGGCCGAGTTCATCGCATCCGGCGCCTATCTCGGCCACATCAGAAGGATGACGCGCCTCTACAAGGGCCGGCGCGACCGCATGCTGCAGGCGCTTGCCGCGGAAGCCGGCGACCGCCTCGCGATCGAAGCCCCGGCCGGCGGAATGCAACTGCTGGCGCGATGCAGCGGGCCGGCGAACGACCGGCAATTGTCGGCGCGCCTGCTCGACGCCGGCGTCGCCAGCCGGCCGTTATCGAGCATGCTGTATCACAAGACCAATGAGCACGGCCTGTTTCTCGGCTTTGCGGCATGGAATGAAAAAGAGATCGATCAGGCGGCGCGCATCCTTGGTCGAATCCTGCGTTGAGACACGCGGATAGCGTTGCGTGACGAACTAACCCGCCGCCCGCCTGGGCTGCGCATTCGCGGCGGCATCGGTGGGCGCCGGAACCTGCATCAGAATGGTTTGGCTAGCGGGCGCGATTTCCACGCCGCATTCCTGGAATCGCCGCTTCATGCGGCGGTTGAATTCCCGCTGCACCGGCCAGCGGCCGGCATCGGTGCAGCGGATCTGGCCGACGATCGAAGCCATCGAGCCGTCTACCTTGTCGACGCCCCACAGTTCGAGGTCGCCGCGGATCAGGTGCTGAAATTCGGGCTCGCGCCGCATTTCGGCGACGATGTCCTTCAGGATCTGGCCGGCGCGGTCGGTGTCTTCCTTGTAGGCCACGTTGACGCTGACGGCGGCGTTGCCGGCGCCGCGGCTCGAATTGGTGATCGTCGTCACCGCACTGAACGGCACGATATGCACGGAGCCGTCGCCGGCGCGCAGGCGAAGGGTGCGGATCGAAACATTCTCCACGACCCCTGAGAGGCCCGACAGTGTGACGGTGTCCCCGACCTGGACGGTGTTCTCGATCAGGAGAAACAGCCCGGTAATAAGGTCCTGCACCAGTTTCTGCGAGCCGAAGCCGATGGCGATACCGACGATACCGGCGCCGGCGAGCAGCGGCGCGACATTGACGCCGATCTCGCTGAGCGCCGTGAGGCCAACGACGACGACGATGAGGCACAACAGTGCCGTTCGCAGCATCGGCTGAAACGTGCGCAGCCGCGCCGCGCGCGCGTAGTGACCGTCGCGCGACAGTGCGGTAACCTTGCGGTCCAGCAACGCGTTGCTGATTTCCCAGATCGCCGCAGCAGCCAGTGCTGCAATGCCGACGGTGACCACCGCCGACACCAGCCGGCTGCCGATCTGGCCGCCGTAGAACCAAACGATGGCGTCGATGCCCCAAACTTCCAGCAGCGCGACAAAGCCGATGAAGGCGATCGCGACCGAGATGACGTTGCGCAACAGCGGCAGATAGCGGTTGGCGCGATTCTCCAGGCCCGGGAAGCGGAGCAGGAGTTCCGGGCTGATGCGGAAGCCGCGATCGATCAAGCTCAGCACCAGCATGGTGGAAAGACGCACGATCAGCACAACTGCGACCGTGCCGACGAAATACTGCAGGAGCAGCGCGTAGCCGTTGCGGATGTTGAGCGCCCACACCGCCCACAAGGCGAGGTCGAGCGCGATCGCAAGATAGTGCCACAGGCCGGCGACGCGGTTGCGCACCCTGGCGGCTGCGCCGTCGCGGCCGGCCGGCGCGCGAATAGCATCCGCAACCTGGCGGCGGCACTGCAGGATAATGACGACGATGAAGAGATGGACGACCAGCATCACGAGGCGCAGCAACGCCATGTAGCCGCCGCGGTGCAAGCCCAGCAGCAACGCCACATTGGCGAAGGCAATGCCCGAGACACCGACGGTGACGATGCGCCGCGCCCATATCTCGATATAGGCTGCGGTCTCGGCGCGAACGCGAAACAGGCCGAAAGGTCCGGCCAGCGCCCGTACCACGCAGATCAGCCCGCGCGTCAGCGCATAGGCGTTGACGACCGCGAGGATCACGAGCCGGGTGGTTGCGAGATCGCCGATCCCGGTTCCCAGCAACATCGTGGCGGTACCGACAAAGACGAGCACCGGGAGCAGTTCGAGCGCGAGACGTCCCAACACAAAGGGCAACCTGACCAGCGACTGCCAAGTGCGCGCCAAACTGAGGCGCCGCCGATGCAGCTCGGGCGCGGCCGTGACGTCAGCCACGGAGGATGGCGGATCGGCCACCGCCAGCGCCGGCACCGGGGCGCGCGCCGTTTGCGGCAGGCGCGCTTCCAACAGCGCCACCGGGCGCTTGATCAGGCGGAAAACCAGCCACTCGGCAGCGAGCGCGCAAAGGAACACCAGCGCCAGTTTCCATGCGATGTCGAACAACTGGTGATAGGCGGACGGATCGTTGGCGGTCCGCACGAACCAGTAATAGAACGCCCGAAAGTCCGTCAGTGTCCGCGCCACATCGGCGACCTCGCGCGAGATCTCACCGACTTGCTCGGATACCGTCAGCAGGAGCTGTGCGCCGAGGCTGTCCGCCGTGAGCGGCATAGCGGATTTCTGTTCGGGTGCGGGAGCCGCGCCTTGCGGTGCCGGCGAGGCACTGGCGATCGCACGTAGCGTCTCGATGACTTGCGCGCGCTTCTTGTCATCGGAAAGCGTATCGAGCGCCCGCTTCGCCTGATCGGGCGTCAGGACGTCAGCTTTGTCGGTAGGGGCGGCAGGCGCGGCGCCGGGCTGCGCGAAAACCGGGAAGGCAAACAGCGCGCCGATGAGCAGGATCGCGGGGAAGAGCTTGGTCGACACGAAGGCCTCGCTGAATAAATTGCGCCCGGCGGCGAAACCTGGAATCGGTCTCGCCTTCGCGCGTGCGTCATGTCGGATTGCCTGTTTTCGCCGTCATCCTGTGTCGGAAGTTTGCCAGCGCGGCGGCTTTGTCTTGGCATTTGCCGTTGGGCACGCCTGGCATTGCTGCATTACAGAAATGCAGTGGCTGGATCGCCGGGAACCTTTTGCGCCCTAGCTAAATCGCGGGGCAGCGTCCCGATATTCCGCCGCTGTGCGCGCAACCATCTCGTCGACCGAAAGAACCTCCGCCACGCCCGAAACGGAATGTCCCGCACTCCAGACATCCTTCCAGCGTTTCGGGCGGTCCTCGCGCGCGCCGATGTCGATATCCTTGCCGATATCGATCGCGCCTCGCTCGGGAAGATCGTCCGGATCGAGGCCGGCGGCCTCGATCGAGGGGCGCAGCATGTTGGTCAGCAGGCCCGTGAATGCCTTGGTCAGCAGGATGTCGTCGGCGCTGCTGGCGGCCAGCATCTCCTTGTAGCGCGCGTCCGCCATGCTCTCCCGCGTGGCGATGAATTTGGTACCCATATAAGCGAGATCGCAGCCGAGCGCCTCGGCCGCGCGCAGGGCGTGGCCATCCGCGATGCCGCCCGCCAGCACCAGGGGCCCGTCGAAGAAGGCGCGCACCGCGCGCACGAACACGAAGGGATTGAGCCAGCCGGTCTGGCCGCCCGCGCCTGCCGTCAGCAGTACCAGCCCATCCGCGCCGGCGGCGACCGCGCGTTCGGCATGGCGGATGGATGCGACGTCGGCAAACACCAGCGCGCCGGCATCGCGCAACGGCTTCAATACCGGCGCCGGCGAGCCGACGGAGGTGATAACCATTTCCGGCCGGTGATGCAGCAGCACCTGCAGATCCTGCTCCAGCCGCGCATTGGAGCGATGCACGATCAGGTTGGCGCATACGGGCGCCGCGGGTTTGCCGCTTGCATCCGAGTGCGCCTTCAGCCGGTCGTCGATGTCCGTCAGCCATTGATCGAGTTGTTCGGGGCTGCGGCAATTCACGGTCGGAAACGAACCGATCACGCCGTTGCGGCAGGCAGCTACCACCAGCTCGACGCCGGAGACGAGAAACATCGGCGCCGCAATCAGCGGCAGGCTAAGGCGATCGCGAAAACGCGCAAGAACATCGGTTGGTTGCATCATCCTAGCTTGAGCAGTGTGCCTGTTGTGTTAGCGTTACCCAACATTGGCACGGGCGAAGGCCAATTACAAAACAAGCAGGAGGAAGAAAGATGGGCAATCCGCTCTACGCGTTTCCGGCGGCATGCGAGCAGACCTTGCTGGCGCTGGCGCGCTACCCGGAGCGCACGGCGTTCGCCTGGCCGGGCGGATCGCTCACCTATCGCGGCGCGACCGACATGATCGGGCGCATGCAGGCCGTGTTCATGAAGCTGGGCTTTCAGCCCGGCAGCCGCGTCGCGTTTCTCACCGCCAACCGCGCCGACACCTGGTGCGCCGGCGTCGCCGCGCAGCTCTCGCGATTGGCGATTACCTGGCTGCATCCTTTGGGTTCGCTGGACGACCAGCTTTTTCAGCTCGAGGATTCCCAAGCGCAGATCCTGGTGGTCGACGGGGTTACCTTCCACGACCGCGGCGGCGAACTCGCGGCCAAAGCGACCGGGGTAAAGACTGTCTTCACGCTCGGCCCCGCCAGCTACGGCGCCGACCTCCTGCAGGCGGTCGAAGCCGCCGGCAGCGCCACGGCACGCAGCTTTGCCGGACCCGACGACATCGCCACGCTCAATTACACTGGCGGCACCACGGGCAAATCCAAGGGCGCGCTGCGGCACCACCGGGAATATGGCGGCTGGGCCAGCGCGATCCTGGCCGATTTCGAAATTCCGGATACGCCGCGCTATCTCACCGTCGCGCCGATCAGCCATGTCGCGGGGACGAAAGTGCTGCCGACGCTGATGCGCGGCGGCACCGTGCACATGCTGAAGGGCTTTGATCCCGAAGCCGTGTTCAAGACCATCGAGCGCGAGAAGATCAATTTCACGTTGTTCGTGCCGACGATGATCTATGTCATGCTGGATCATCCCTCACTCGACAAGACCGACCTCTCCTCGCTCGAACTCCTGCTGTACGGCGCGTCTGCGATGTCGCCGAGCCGGCTGGTCGAGGGCATCGAGCGGATCGGGCCGGTGTTCTCGCAGCTCTACGGCCAGACCGAGTGTTATCCGGTGTCCGTGCTGCGCAAGGCCGACCACGATCCCAGGACGCCGGAGCTGTTCCTGTCCTGCGGATTCCCGATCGCCGCTTGCCAGGTGAAGATCCTCGACAATGACGACCGGGAAGTCGCAACCGGCGAGGCCGGCGAGATCTGCGTGCGCGGCACGCATGTGATGGCCGAGTACTGGAAGCGGCCCGACGCGACCGCGGAGACGCTGAAGAACGGCTGGCTGCACACCGGCGACATCGCGCGATCGGACGAACGCGGCTACATGTTCATCCTCGACCGCAAGAAGGACATGATCGTCTCCGGCGGCTTCAACATCTTTCCACGCGAGGTCGAGGATGTCTTGTCGCAGCATGCCGACGTCGCCATGGTCGCCGTGGTCGGCGTACCCGATGACAAATGGGGCGAGGCCGTCACCGCCGTGATCGTCGCCCGCGAAGGCGCGCGACCGAATCCGGACGAGCTGATCAACCTCGTGAAGGCGAAGAAGGGCTCGGCGCACGCGCCCAAGCACATCAAGTTCGTTAGCGAGTTGCCGATGACCGGCGTCGGCAAGGT
The DNA here is from genome assembly GCF_043203335.1 of Bradyrhizobium sp. RDI18. Lineage (NCBI taxonomy): Bacteria > Pseudomonadati > Pseudomonadota > Alphaproteobacteria > Hyphomicrobiales > Nitrobacteraceae > Bradyrhizobium > Bradyrhizobium sp. RDI18. The sequence continues at coordinate 4,391,039 of NZ_JBICRN010000008.1, forward strand.
CGACAAGAAGGTGCTGAAGGCGGGCTTCTGGACCGGGCGGGAGCGGATGGTGGGGTAGCGATCAGTTAGCTCGGTCGGCAGCTCGCCTTTCAGCCGGCCATGCGCTTTTCGGTAGGAGCCTTCTTGTCGAAATTATTGGGCACTTCGATATCGACTTCGAGTGTCGACACCGTCTTGCCACGCTCCAGCTTAACCATCACCTTGTCGGGATCGAGCACCACGTGCTTCGACACCACCGCGAGGATTTCCTCCCGCAGCGTGGCCAGCAAGTCGGACTGACCGAGCAGCCCGCGCTCATGCGCTAGCAGGATCTGCAGCCGCTCCCGCGCAACTGGGGCGGATGCATTGCGGCCGCTAAACAGCCGCAGCAGATTCATGCTCATGCAGCTCTCCGTCCCAGCAGGCGGTTCATGAAGCCCTTGCGCTCGGCCGGCACGGTCATGGCGACCTGTTCGCCCATCAGGCGGCGTGCGGCATCGATATAGGCGCGGGCCGGCGCGCTCTCGGCATTGTTGAGCGTCACCGGCGTGCCGACGTTGGACGCCTTCAGGACATCCTGGCTCTCGGGAATGATGCCGAGCAGAGGCGTCGCGAGGATTTCCAGGATGTCGTCGATATTGAGCATCTCGCCGCGCGCCGCACGCGCCGGATCGTAGCGGGTGATCAGCACATGCTTTTCTACCCGCTCGCCGCGCTCCGCCCTCACCGTCTTCGAATCGAGCATGCCGATGATGCGGTCGGAGTCGCGCACCGAGGACACTTCGGGATTGGTGACGATGACGGCTTCGTCGGCATAGCGCATTGCGAGCGTCGCACCGCGCTCGATGCCGGCCGGGCTGTCGCACAGAATCCAGTCGAACCGGCTCCTGAGCTCGGTGATAACGCGGCCGACGCCCTCGTCGGTCAGCGCATCCTTGTCGCGAGTCTGTGAGGCCGGCAGCAGCCAGAGACTTTCCAGCCGCTTGTCGCGGATCAGGGCCTGCGGCAGCTTGGCGACACCCTGCACCACGTTGATGAGGTCGAACACCACGCGGCGTTCGGCGCCCATCACCAGATCGAGGTTGCGCAGGCCGACATCGAAATCGACCACCACGACGCTTTGCCCGCCTTGCGCAAGCGCCGCACCGAGCGCGGCCGTCGAGGTGGTTTTTCCAACGCCTCCCTTGCCCGAGGTAACGACCAGGACCTTGGCCATACTTGATCTCCTTAGCCGGTTAATTCAGCGGGGTAATTTTCATGGTGTCGCCCTCCAGCCAGGCTTGCGCCGGGCGGTTGCGGAGCGCGACGTCGATTTCTTCTGCGGTCTGGTAGTAGCCATCGATCGCCAGCAGCTCGGCCTCGATTCTCTGGCAATAGATCCGTGCGGCCGAATTGCCGTTGACGCCGGCCATCGCACGGCCGCGCAGCGTGCCGTAGATGTGAATCGATCCGCCGGCGACGATCTCCGCGCCCGACCCGACCGAGCCCAAAACCGTGACATCGCCTTCCATGAAGACGATGGACTGGCCCGAACGTACCGGGTTCTCCAGCAGCAGCGAGGTCGGCTTCGGCTTCGGCTCGGGCTCCGGCTTCTGCGCCGGCTCGTTTCGCGTGATCACGCAGGAACGGCCGCCGGTCAGCAAGGGCGGCATGCTCGCCGCGAGACGATCTTCCTCCACACCCTCGATTCCGAGGACGCGGATGTTGCGCTCGTTGAGACTGCCGACGAGATGGGCGATGGCGGAGCTTGAGAGATCGACGGCCGAGAGATCGAGCACAATCGGCTTGCCGACGAAGTATCCGGGCGAGCGCGCCAGCGTGGCGTCGATCTCGGCGAGCCATTCCACGATCGGCACGACAGGGCTGAATACGAACGCGACATAGGACCGGCCGCGCAGCCGGACCAGTTGACGCGTGGGATCCGCTCGGACGTCCATGATGTTCGACTCGCCTTTCTTATTGAATGGTTAACAATCGACGAACTTGGTTAACGAGTAATTAATGTGAAAACCCGCGCTACGCGCAGAAAGCAGCGCAACGGGCGGCGAATCCGGCGCATTTGTGGCCGATTCATGCTGCTTATCGTGCGGAACGCACGCCAAAACCCTTTGAAAACAGGGGTCACGGGAGTTGTAGTTAACGCGGGCTCAACTTACTTTCGTCACGTTTCCGACCTAAATTAGTCCTCGCGCGGCTCCAACAAACTTATGTGTGCTGGCGGATCTCTGCGGTCTGGCAGCTCAATCCGTCGGACAGACGGGAACATTTGCCGGCAGGGGACGAGGCAGTGAAAGCCGTGAGTGTTGTGTGGTCGCGAGATCCGATCTCGCAGGCAGGTGCCGTCGGACGCAGGGACGACGCCTCACACCTTGATTCAAATCTTCCAAGCGAGCTCGATAGCGGACAGAAAGCGGACGTCGATGATCCCGCGCGCCTCTTCCGCGATCTGGAACTCCTGACCGGTACGTCACCTGCCGTTCCGCCGCCGAGCAATCCGCCGGTCAATCCGCCAAGCGACATGAGGAGTAAGCGTATGAGTAGTGTGAGTGAGCAGGACCACATCAATCCCCGCGATCCCCTGTACTACGCGCCGCGCTCGCTACGTGAGCGATCGGCTTCCATGCGCGACGCCAGCCCCGCAACGACACCGTTCTCTCCGGCGTCGTTCGACTCCCAGCTCGAGAGCGCCGTATCCGATGCGCTGCGCCATCGCCTCGATCCCGAGATCATGCGCGAACCTCAACTGGAATCGAAGAAGGCGTTGTGGAGCGTCGCAGCGCGCTTTGGTGCCGCGATCGGCGTCGCGGCTGTGGTGGCGCTGTTCTTCGTCATCGCCGTGCCGGGCTCGCGGCAGAGCGACGGTGAGCCGTCGGCGTCCTCCGGAATCGTGCAGTCGATCAAGGCTGCCCTGTTCCAATCCGGAGAGGCTTCGCCAAAGCCTGCAATCAGCGAATTCCAGGCCGTTCTCGCCTCCACGCCACCGAGCGCCTCGCCTGCGCCTGAGCAGTCCCAGTTGCTCAAGCAATTCATGCAGTGGCGCGAGAAGCCGGATCCGGCGACGCCACAACGCGCCAACCCATGATCCAGATGGAGGAATGACAATGCCTGAGAACCGACTTTCCGCCATCTTGTTCTCAAGGAGTTTGCCATGACCTCGCACCGGATCTCCTTGCTGGTCGGGGCCGTGCTGTTCAGGAATCGCAGGCAGCGCTCAGGCTGCCGGCGACGTTGCGATCGTGCGCGACCTTGCAGGCCGCGTCGGCCCCGTGATCGGCTCGGCCCAGGCCTGCCGCGACATTGCGCGTCCCCGCATCCAGACCATCGTCGACAAGTTTTCACAGGTGATCCGGGAAGCCTCGTCGAACGAGGCCGAGCGTTCTGATCTCACCCAGACGTTCGATCGCAGCGTGGCCGACGGCCGCGCCGCCGTTAGCTCGGGCAAAATCGATTGCATCCGGGCCGATCGTCAGCTTGCCGATCTCGAACGCTCGATCTCAGGCCCCAGTCTTTCCAGCGTCATCGGCCCGTCCCCTGCCGCTGCGGCAACGGCCGCGAACGCAGCAACCGCGCCGACTGCCCCGGTTCCGACCGGGCCGCTGCCACGCGGCATCGGCGAAAAGGAAATCCGCTTCGGCATCGCCGCGCCCTTCTCCGGCTCGGCCCGTGAGCTGGGACGCCAGATGAAGCTCGGAATCGAGACCGCCTTCAACCGGATCAACGATGCCGGCGGCGTCGACGGGCGGATGCTCAAACTGCACGCCGCCGACGACGGCTACGAGCCTTCGCGCACCGCGGAAGCGATGAAGCAGCTCTATGAAAAGGACCAGGTGTTCGGCATCGTCGGCAATGTCGGCACGCCGACCGCGGCGGTGGCGATTCCCTATGCGCTCGAGCGCCGGATGCTGTTCTTCGGAGCCTTCACCGGCGCCAACATCCTGCGCAACGATCCGCCGGATCGCTACGTGTTCAACTACCGCGCCAGCTATGTTCAGGAAACCGACGCAGTCGTCCGCTACCTCGTCAAGATACGCCGGCTGCAGCCCCGCCAGATCGCGGTGTTCGCGCAGCAGGATTCGTACGGCGACGCCGGATTTGCCGGTGTCGCCAAGGCGTTTCGCTCCATGGGCGTGAACGACGGCGCCATCCTCCGGCTCAATTATGCGCGAAACACCGTCGACGTCGACGACGCGATCAACCAGTTGAAGCTCGCGAAACCGCCGATCAAGGCCGTCGTCATGGTCGCCACCTACCGGGCCGCGGCGCGGTTCATCGAGAAAACGCGTGACCTCTATCCCGGGTTGATCTACTCCAACGTCTCGTTCGTCGGCTCCACGGCGCTCGCCGAAGAACTGAAACTCTTGGGACCGCGTTACACCAACGGCGTGATCGTGACGCAGGTGGTGCCGGCGGTGTCGGGCTATTCGTCGGCCGTGCTCGAATACAAGAATGCGCTCGCCAAGTATTTCCCAGGCGAAGCGCCCGACTACGTTTCGTTCGAGGGCTATGTCGCCGCCAACGTCCTGATCGCGGGCATCAAACGGACCGGGCCGCAGCTCGATACCGAGAAGCTGATCGACACGCTGGAGACCATGCGCAATCTCGACCTCGGTCTCGGGACCCAGCTCAGCTTCGGCCGCTCCGAGCACCAGGCTTCGAACAAGGTGTGGGGCACGGCACTCGACGAGAACGGGCGTTACCAGCCGATAGATCTCGAATGATCGGGAAGCCGCGACCCCTGTGATCGCGGCTTCACCATGCCCCTCTGGCGGCGCGCTCAGCGCTTCTCGATGACAAGGCTCTGGATGGCGCGGCCGAAATAGCCGCGCTCGTCGGCGAGCCGCGCCATTGCCAGCCCCGCGCCGTCGGGACCGATCCAGGACTCGGCATCGAGCAGGATCCAGTCGCCGACCGGCTCACGGGCAAAATTCACGGTCAGGTCGGCATTGAGAAAGGTCCAGGCGCGGAAATCCAGCACGGCCGAGGTGCCGTTGCAGAAATCCGCCGCCGCCATCGCCCGCATCGCCTGCGAAACGGCTGCGCCTTCCACGATCGGCCGGTCGACGCGATACCAGATCGCGCCGGGACCGGGCTCGCCGAAGCGGCCGCGCGCGGCGCGCAGCGACATCCCTGATACGAACGGGCTGGAGGAAAAATCTGCGGGCTCGACGCGCGATCGATCCGGCCCCGGAAGCTCGACCGGCGGGATCGCGGTCTCTAGCGGCAGTTCCTGGGCCTGCACCTTGATCTTCAGCACGGTCGCGCCGACCACGACGACGCCTTTGGCCAGTAGCCTGACCGCGCAGAGCTGGATCTTGCGGCCCTCGCGCAAAACTTCGCTCTCGATGGTCAGCGGCGCCACCGGCACGGGACGCATCAGGTCCACGGTCACGCGCGCAACCCGCATCGCGACCGGCGTCGGAATCCGCTCCGCCGCCCACACCACCAGCGCCGCCGGCGGCGAGCCGTGCTGCATGCTCGGGTCCCATGGCCCTGCCGCAAAGGGGCTGGTGACGACGTCGTTGCCGTCAACGCGAAAAATGCCGTCCATTGAATGAGAAATCCTGTCGATCAAGGGACGAGCTTCTTGCCTGCTTCGGCGGAACGAGTCGAGCCCGCGGCAAACAGGACACCGTGCGCCATTCGCGGGAGACGGCGAGCAAGGCGGCGCATCAAATGAACGCCATGCCGCCATTGAGGACGATGGTCTGCCCGGTCATGTAGCTGTTGCCGAGCACCATCGCGACGGCTTGTGCGACTTCCTCGGCCTGGCCCATGCGGCCGAGCGGGATGTTGCGCGCCAGATCCGTCCGGCCGCCCATCATGTCGGTCTCGATCAGCGACGGCGCCACCGCGTTGACGGTGATGCCTTCCTTGACGAGGCGCGCCGCGTAGCCGCGCGTCAGTCCTTCCATGCCGGCCTTGGAGGCGTTGTAGTGCACGCCGATCGCGCCGGCGCCGCGCGCCGCGCCCGACGAGATGTTGACGATGCGGCCCCATTTCCGCGCCCGCATCGCCGGCAGCACCGCCTGCGTGCACAGGAACGCCGATTTCAAGTTTACCGCGATGGTGCGGTCGAAATCGTCCTCGGTGAGATCGTCGACGCCGCGCACGAGAGCTAAGCCGGCATTGTTGACGAGAATGTCGATCGGACCGAGCGCGGAGGCCACCTGTTCGACCATGTTGGCGACGGCCGCGGCCTGCGAGACATCGGCTCCGATCGCGTTGGCGTGGCCGCCATTGGCCTTGATCCGGGCGACAACAGCATCGGCATCACCAGCGCGCTCGCGGTAATTGACCGCGACCGCGGCGCCGGCTTCGGCAAGCGTCAAGGCAACTGCCGCGCCGATACCGCGGGACGCGCCCGTCACCAGTGCAACACGCGCACTCAGGTTCTGTCCGGCCATCACCGATCCTCCGTCGCCTTCACGGCGGCGCGCGACCCGCAGGGCACCTCACAATGCGGGATCGACCGCCTCGTCATATTCCTTCTTGAACCGCGCGATCAACTCGGCGGCCGGCACCACCTTGCCGATGCCGCCAATACCCTGGCCGCTGCCCCAGATCTCCTTCCATGCCTTTGGCTTGGCGCGCTCGCCGGAAGCGTCGGTGCCAAAACTCATCTTCGAGGGATCGGAGGTCGGCAGGTCGTCGGGATTGAGACCAGCCTTGACGATCGACGGCTTGAGGTAATTGCCGTGCACGCCGGTGAACAGGTTTGAATAGACGATGTCTTCCGCCGACGACGACGTGATCATCTCCTTGTAGGCTTCGACCGCGTTAGCTTCCTGGGTCGCGATGAAGGCGGAGCCGATATAGGCGAAGTCGGCACCGAGGATGCGCGCCGCACGGATGGCGCGGCCGTTGGCAATCGCGCCCGACAGCGCGATCGGTCCGTCGAACCAGGCGCGCGTTTCCTCGACGAAGGCGAGCGGCGAGATCGTGCCGGCATGGCCGCCGGCGCCGGCCGCAACCAGGATCAGGCCGTCGGCGCCCTTCTCGACCGCCTTGTGCGCGAACTTCTGGTTGATCACGTCGTGGAAGACGATGCCGCCCCAATTATGCGCCGCCTGATTGAGATCTTCACGCGCGCCGAGCGAGGTGATCAGCATCGGCACCTTGTACTTCTCGCAGGCCGCAAGGTCGTGATCGAGCCGGTTGTTGGACTTGTGAACGATCTGGTTCACCGCAAACGGCGCCGACGGCCGCTCCGGATGCGCCTTGTCGTAGGCCGCGAGTTCTTCGGTGATCCGCGCCAGCCATTCGTCGAGCAACGAAGCCGGCCGCGCATTCAGCGCCGGAAACGATCCGACCACGCCGGCCTTGCACTGGGCGATCACGAGATCGGGCACGGAGATGATGAACAGCGGCGACCCGATCACGGGTATCGACAGGCGGCCCTTGAACAATGCGGGCATGGACATTCGAAGCGATCCTCTGGTTATTCAGGCAAACGATTTGGCCCTAGAGATGCCAGACGTCATACCAACCGACAAGGCAATCTTTCCAGTGTCAAGTATTGCGTTTTGGCGCTGCCAGATGAAGGAACGACCACTACTGACAAAGCGCCCTCGTTACGTAATTTTCCGTCTTGCAATCGCCAGACTGCCGCTTGTAGCCGGGCAGGAACACTTTCGGCGAGCATTTCTCGGCCGCGTCAGTATCGAGGCTCTTGCCTTCCTTGTAGCCCTTGCTCTGGCACAGCCGGTCGGCGCCGGCCTTGCAGTCCGGCGCGCCGTTGGCCGCGACAAGACACGCCGCCCGCCCGCTCACCATGACTGATGGCCTGGCGATGTTCGACAGGCTGTCGCTGGCACCCTTGGCGCCGGCGTTGAGATCGTCGATGGTCTCGCCCGGGCTCTTCAGCGGCGGCAGCAGCGACCTGGATTTCTCGAACAGCTTTCCGATTTCGTTGATCAGGCCGGGACTTTCCTGGCGCGGCGCTTGCTGCGGCTCACTCTGTTGCCGCTCGGGCTGCGCCGGCATCGGCTGCTGCGCCGGCGACTGCAGGCCGAGCGAGGGCTGCGGCGCGCCTTGCGACCAGCCGGCATCGGGAGCGATCGCAAGCACGGATGCAACGAGGCCAACGGTCGCGTGCGTCCCGAATAGCTTGATCAAACGGCCGATTCGATCGGACATGGAACGAAACGTAGCCTGGGGCCGGGATGCCGGCAAAGCCTAGACCAGCTTGAACGCGGCGTAGAAGCCGAACACCAGGACGATGGCACCGATGGCCACCCAGGTGCCAAGGCGCTTTTCCAGCTCGGCCCGGATCGCGTCGCCATAGCGGTTGAGCAGGACCGCGACCACGAAGAACCGCCCGCCGCGCGCCACGATCGAGCAAAGGATGAACAGCCAGATGTTGTAGCCGGCAAACCCGGAGGTGATGGTGACGAGCTTGTAGGGGATCGGCGTCAGCCCCTTCAGCAGGATGATCACCGCGCCCCATTCGGCATAGGAGGCGCGGAAGGTTTCGACCTTGTCACTGAGACCGTAGACCGTGATCAGCCAGTACCCGACCGAGTCGTAGAGCAACGCACCGATGGCGTATCCGACCACGCCGCCGGCAACGGATGCGATGGTACAGACGGTCGCGAACCACCACGCCTTCTTCGGCTGCGCCAGCGACATCGGCAGCAGCATGATGTCGGGCGGGATCGGGAAGAACGAGCTTTCCGCGAAAGACACCGCCGCCATGATCCAAAGCGCATAGGGCTTGTCGGCGGCGTTGATACACCAATCGTAGGTCCGTTTGAGCATGGGCGCATGAACCATCATGGAGCGGATTTGTCCATGCCGGAAAACGACGGAATTTGAGGGGATTTACTACCGCTTGCGTAAGGAACGGCCTTCCAGCGCGACAATTCGCCGCCGGGCTGCGGGGCCAGCCGCCGCCTTGGGCAGCGGCTTGTTTGGCGCCGTTTTCGGCGACTTGACGGGCTTCGGCAGCTTCTCGGCGATGCCGAGCAGGTCCTCGCGCCGCTCCATCTCGCGCCAGACGTCCTCCGGCTTCACGCCGGCCGATGCCCAGAGCACGGTCAGGTTATAGAGCAGGTCGGCGCTCTCGCGGACCACCGCGTCGGTCTTGCCGTTGACGGCATCGATCACGACTTCGATGGCTTCCTCGGCGAGCTTCTTGGCCATCTTGGAGGGGCCGCGCTGAAACAGCCGGGCCGTGCGCGACGTCGCCGGATCGAGATCCTTGGCCGCGATAACAGCCTGATAAAGCCGTTCGAGCGAATCACTCATTCTCCGAACCTAATGCAAAGCCATGGCCGGCGTGTTAACGGCCGGGTACACAACCATAAAAAAATCCACCGGCCGACGGCCGGTGGATTTTCCCTAACTTTAATGGTCTCGCGATTACCATCCGCCATAATACGGGCTGCCATAGTACGGGCGGGGCGCGTAGTAGTAAGGCGCCGGGCGGCCATAATAGACCGGGCCGCCACCGTAATAGCCGTAATCGTCATAGTAGTAACGGCGGTTCTGGGTGGCCGCAATCGCAAGCCCCGTACCGACGATGCCGGCAAAGGCCGCCGCTGCCGCCGCGCCACCACCGCCACCGCGATAGTACCGGCGCCGGGCACTGATATCGGTCGCGTCGCTGGTCCCGGTCGAGGCCGTCACGCCCTTGCTCGACGGCGCGGAGCCCGCGAATGCCGTGGTCGGCGCGACTGCCGTCAGTGCAACGGCCACAACCGTTGCCACCGCGCCGGCGCGGCCGATCGATGAAAACACACCTTTTCGCGCAAACATCTCGACATCCTCCGTGGGAGCTGGCCTGACAGGCCTTCGATAGCTAACCACCGAACGGATACTAGGTTCCCGAATCCGAACGGCGGCTGAACGATCCCTGGCAAAATCGTGGCAGTCATCGACCATTCAGGTTAGATGCTGCACAATAGCTCGCCTAAAGGCCAAGTCTGCCGTCGGCGATGTCACGAAACCGACATCGCCGGAGCGGCAACTTGTCCCACCTCTTGCTGATGTCATCTCGATGCGCGCGATCAGGACCAACGCCATCCGCTCTCGCCTGAGCGTTCTCTTGGTTTTCCTTGCCGGGCTGTGCGCCATTGCGGGCTTCTCAGCGAATAGCGCCCTTGCCGCCGACGAGCCTCGGCCTCCGCTCGCAATCCAGTTTTCGCTGGATCGTCCGATCGATGCCGCGGCGGCGCCGTTCGTGATGGCGGCCGCCGGCGGCCTGTTCAGCGCTGAGGCGCTTGCGGTCACGATCAACATCGCCAGCGGATCGCCGGACGCAATTGCGCGCGTCGCGGCCGGCACCAGCGATTTTGCCGTCGTCGACATCAACGCATTGATGCGGTTGCGCGACAAGGACAAGCAGGGCGGCCCCAGGATCAAGGCCGTGTTCGTGCTGTTCAACAAGGCGCCCTATGCCATCATCGCCCGCAAGAGTCGTGGCATCCGCGCGTTGACCGACATTGAGGGCAAGACTCTCGGCGTCGCCGAAGGCGACCTGTCGGCCCGGCTGTGGCCGGCGGTAGCGCACCAGAACAGCATCAAGATCAAGAGCGTGAAGCAGAGCAGCATCAGTGCCGCGGTACGCGAGCCGATGCTGTCGGCGGGCCAGATCGATGCCGTGACCGGATTCTCCTATCTGTCGGCGATCAATCTCAGGGATCGCGGCGTGCCTGCCGACGATCTGGCGGTGCTGAAATTCGCCGACTATGGCTGTGAAGCCTACGGTTTCGCTATTATCGCCAATCCGGCGCTGGCGGCCGCCAAGCCCGAAGCGGTGAAGGGTTCGTGCGAGCCGTCATCGGCGGGTTGCATCTCACGGTCAAGGACCCCGAACGCGCCGCAACCGAGGTCGCAAATCGCATGGACGGCGGCTCGAAGGACCTCGAATTCGAGCGTCTGCAAAGCATCCTGCGCGACTACGTCCTGACCAGCGAAGTGAAACGCAACGGTATCGGCGCCATCGATCCAGCCCGCTTCGAACGCTCGATCGATCAGGTCGCGGACGACTTCAAGTTTCAGAAACGGCCGCAGGCGTCCGACATTTTCGACGATCAGTTTCTGCCCCCACTCAACAGCCGGCTGATTAATTGAGTGAGGGCCCTTCTTCCGCCGGTGCTCTGGGCTTACCCCTCTCCCTACCCCCTCCCCCGCGGAGGGTTGGGGAGAGGGGTGCCGCTTGCTCAAGTCGTTGACGTGTGCGCCCGGCCTCACTAGTCGTCCCGAGCGATCCCAGTTTACAATGGGCGATTGAATCGCCTTGCGAGTCCTCATCTGATGTCCATGCTGCGCCTTTACACCCGTGTCCTTGAGCTGCTTGGCAAGGAGGCGCGGCTGGGCTGGATTCTCGCCGTCGCCAATCTCCTGCTGGCCGGGGCGCAATTCGCCGAGCCGGTGCTGTTCGGCAAGATCGTCGACGTGCTCTCCGGCAAGCCGCAGAGCGGGCCGCTGGCCACGAACTCGGCCTGGCCGCTGCTGGCCGCCTGGGTGGCGTTCGGCCTGTTCACCATCGCGTGCAGCGCGCTCGTCGCGCTCCATGCCGACAAGCTGGCGCACCGACAGCGCCAGGTGGTGCTGACTGATTACTTCGAGCACATCATGCAACTGCCGCTGACCTTCCACACCGGCACCCATTCCGGGCGGCTGATGAAGGTGATGCTGAACGGCACCGACGCGCTGTGGCGGCTCTGGCTTGCATTCTTCCGCGAGCATTTTGCGGCGATCCTGTCGCTGGTCGTGCTGCTGCCGCTCGCGCTCTACATCAACTGGCGGCTGGCGATCCTCCTGTTCGTGCTGTGCGTCGTGTTCACGGCGCTGACCACGTTTGTCGTGCGCAAGACCTACGGCATGCAGAGCGACGTCGAGGCGCAGTACAGCGATCTCTCGGCGCGCGCGTCTGATGCGCTTGGCAACGTCGCGCTGGTGCAGAGCTTCGTACGGATCGATGCCGAAGTGCAGGGCTTGCGTTTCGTCGCCGACAAGCTGCTCGCCGCGCAGATGCCGGTGCTCGGCTGGTGGGCTCTGGTAACCGTCATCACCCGTGCTTCCACCACCATCACCGTGCTCGCGATCTTTACCGTCGGCATCTACCTGCACGCGCAGGGACAGACGACGGTCGGCGAGATCGTGATGTTTGTCAGCTTCGCGACCATGCTGATCCAGAAGCTGGAACAGGTGGTGAGCTTCGTCAACAGCGTGTTCATGGAGGCCCCAAGGCTGCAGGAATTCTTCGACGTGCTGGACGCTGTGCCCGCGGTGCGCGACCGGCCCGGAGCGGTCGATACCGGACGGCTTTCCGGCCTCGTCGAATTCCACGACGTATCGTTTTCCTATGACGGAAAACGGCCCGCGGTCGAAGACGTTTCGTTTACCGCTCTGCCCGGGCAGACCATCGCCCTGGTCGGCCCGACCGGCGCCGGCAAGTCGACGGCGATCGCGCTGTTGCACCGCGCCTTCGATCCGCAGTCCGGCATCATCAAGATCGACGGCATGGACATTCGCGCGTTGAAGCTGACGGCGCTGCGGCGGAACATCGGCGTGGTGTTCCAGGAGGCGCTGCTGTTCAACCGCTCGATCGCGGACAATCTGCGCGTCGGCAAGCCGGACGCGACCGATGAGGAAATGCGCGTCGCCGCAAGCCGCGCCCAGGCGCTGGAATTCATCGAGCGCAGCGAGAAGAAATTCGAAACGCATGCCGGCGAGCGCGGCCGCATGCTATCCGGCGGCGAGCGGCAGCGCTTGTCGATCGCCCGTGCGCTGCTGAAAGACCCGCCGATCCTGATTCTCGACGAGGCGACCAGCGCGCTCGACGCCGTCACCGAGGCCAAGGTCAACGCGGCACTCGACGAGGTGATGAAGGGCCGCACCACCTTTGTGATTGCTCACCGTCTTTCGACCATTCGCAACGCGACCCGCATTCTGATGTTCGACAACGGGCGGGTGATCGAAAGTGGAACTTTCGATGAACTGGTGGCCATGGGCGGTCGCTTCGCGGAACTCGCCAAGGCCCAGTTCATGGTGCAGGAGAATGCCCGGGCCGGCATCAAGGTCAAATAGGCCGGCAAGCCTCTGTTACGGTTCAATTATCGCCGAAATTGCGCCCACTTCGTCCACGATTAAATCGCCGGGCCTCTGTTCTGAATCGCCAAGCCGGTATAGGTTTGCGACCTGCCGCAATGCGACGGCGCCGGACACGCTTGAAACCCGAACATTTGATTTAAGGACCTCTCCTTTTCGAAGGCGGGTCTCAAAGGACCGGAACGGAAAAGTGCATCTTCTTCGCCCGTTGCTTCGCGCTTCCTCATTGAACCTGATTTTGCTGGCGACGGCGCTTGCCGTCATAACGCCGCGCGCCGTGCACGCCGAAGCGCTGTTGGTAGTCGAAGCAGATACCGGCAAGGTGCTGCAGGCCGACAATGCCACCATGCCCTGGTATCCCGCCTCGGTGACCAAGATCATGACGGCTTACGTCACGCTGAAGGCGGTCAAGGAAGGACGACTGTCGCTCGACACGCTCTTGACGGTGTCGCCGGTCGCCGCCTCGCAGTCGCCGTCCAAGATGGGTTTTCCTCCCGGCACCCAGGTCACCGTCGATAACGCGCTCAAGATGATGATGGTGAAGTCGGCCAACGACATGGCCGTGGTGCTCGCCGAAGGCGTCGGCGGCTCGGTCGACGGTTTCTCGGCGATCATGAACCAGACCGCCTTGCGGCTCGGCATGACGCAGACGAGTTATGTCAATCCCAACGGCCTGCCCGCGGACGGACAGGTCACCTCGGCGCGCGATCTCGCGATGCTGGCGCGCGCCGTCATTCGCGACCTGCCGGAATACGAATACTTCATGCAGATCCCCTCGATCCGCTACGGCCGCAGGGTGACGCAGAATTTCAACAAGCTGATCGGGCGCTATCCCGGCGCCGACGGTTTCAAGACCGGCTTCATCTGCGCTTCCGGCTACAATCTGGTCGCGTCCGCCACGCGCAACGGCAAGCGGTTGATCGCCGTCGTGCTCGGCGCATCCTCGGGCCAGGCGCGCGCGGTGCGCGCGGCGCAATTGCTGGAGCGCGGCTTCGGCAACGGGCTGGGCTGGCTGACGCCCGCGCTTGGCACCGTCGACAAACTGGTTCCGGTCGATGCGACGCCGCCGAACCTGCGCGACGAGATGTGCAACGGCAAGCGCAAGCGGCCGGCTACCGATGAGGACCCGGACATCGTCGCCAGCAACGGCAACACTTCGACTGGCGAGACCGCGGTGAACTTCTTCACGGCGGGGCTGCAGAACCACCCGGTCAAACCTGCGGATCTGCTGGCGGCCGCGGCAGAGCCGTCCGAGCCTGTTCCGGTCTATACCGGTCCAACCAAGACCGGCCCCGCATTGATCGCCGCCGTTGCGGCGGAGGCCGAAAAGCAGGCGTCCGCAAAGCGCGGCAAGAAGTCAAAGATTGCCGCGAAGAGGCCCGACGCCGCTGCAGCGCCCAAGGCTGAAGCCAACGCAAAGCCGGCAGCCAAGCCTGCTGCCGTCAGGCACGCAAACGCCAAACCGGATGCTGCCGCCAAGCCGACCGCCTCGGCCGAGAAAAAGCCGGCTGCTTCGGCTGAAAGAAAGCCAGCCGTCCAACCCGCAGCCGCCAAGCCCGCGGCCGTCGGAGACAAGCCCGCGCCAAAACCGGCCAAGCCAAACGCCGCCGCTAAACCCAAAGGCGAAACCAAGCCGGCTGGTTAACGGGCCGCGGAGCCACGTAATTAGGCAGCTTTCCTGCCGTTCGGCCGAACGATTCCAGATCGCCGAAATGCGTCGATAGCGCGCAGCCGCTTGCCATCGGCGGCGGCATTCACAATACTGCCCAAAACAAGGCATGCCCGGCCGAGAGACAGGGAGCCATAGCGTTTTCGAGCGAAGTGGGTACCGGTTCGCATGAAGAAAACGCGTCAAACAAAAATTAGAGCACGGATCTGATGCAATCAGAGCCGGGCTCGGAACCAGAGGGAGATACCATGGAGCGGATCTGGCTCAAGCAATATCCGGCCGGCGTGCCAGCCGATATCGACGTCGCCCAGTACTCGTCGCTGGTCGAGCTGTTGGAAGAAAGCTTCAAGAAGTTCGCCGATCGCAAGGCGTTCATCTGCATGGACAAGTCGATCAGCTACCGCGACCTCGACGAGATGTCCCAGGCGCTCGGTGCCTATCTGCAGAGCAAGGGCCTGCAAAAGGGCGCCCGCGTTGCGCTGATGATGCCGAACGTGCTGCAATACCCGGTCTCGACCGCCGCCGTGCTGCGCGCGGGATATGCCGTGGTGAATGTCAATCCGCTCTACACCCCGCGCGAGCTTGAGCATCAGCTCAAGGATTCCGGCGCGGAAGCGATCATCGTGCTGGAGAATTTCGCCACCACGGTGCAGCAGGTGATCGCGAGGACATCCGTGAAGCACGTGATCGTTGGCAGCATGGGCGACCTGCTCGGCTTCAAGGGCGTGATCGTCAATCTCGTCGTGCGCAAGGTGAAAAAGATGGTGCCGGCGTGGTCGCTTCCGGGCTCCGTCTCGTTCAATGATGCGCTCGCCGCCGGCCGCAGCATGAAGCTCAGCAAGCCGCAGCTCACGCGTGACGACGTCGCTTTCCTGCAATATACCGGCGGCACCACCGGCGTCTCCAAAGGCGCGACGCTGCAGCACAAGAACATCCTCGCCAACGTGCTGCAGAACGACGCATGGCTGCAGCCGGCGCTGAAGAAGCCGCCGCATGTCGACCAGCTCTTCATCGTCTGCGCGCTGCCGCTCTATCACATCTTCGCGCTGACGGCGTGCTTCCTGATGGCGGTGCGCGCCGGTGGCGTCAACCTCCTGATCCCGAATCCGCGTGACATACCTGGCTTTATCAAGGAACTGCAGAAGTATCAGGTCAACAGCTTCCCGGCGGTCAACACGCTCTACAACGCCCTGCTCAACGCGCCCGGCTTCGACAAGGTCGACTTCTCCAAGCTGAAGACCTCCTTTGGCGGCGGCATGGCCACCCAGAAGCCGGTCGCCGAGAAATGGCTGAAGGTCACCGGTTGCGCGCTGTCGGAGGGCTATGGCCTGTCCGAGACCTCGCCGGTGCTGACCTGCAACCCCGCCGACACCGACCAGTTCTCCGGCTCGATCGGCATTCCCGTGCCCTCGACCTACATCTCGATCCGCGACGACGACGGTAAGGAAGTGCCGCTCGGCCAGCCCGGCGAGATCTGCGCCAAGGGCCCGCAGGTGATGGCCGGCTACTGGAATCGGCCGGAAGAGACCGCGAACGTGATGACCGCGGACGGCTTCTTCCGCACCGGCGACATCGGCGTCATGGACGAGCGGGGCTACACCAAGATCGTCGACCGCAAGAAGGACATGATCCTGGTCTCGGGCTTCAACGTCTATCCGAACGAAATCGAGGAAGTGATCGCAAGCCACCCGGGCGTGCTGGAATGCGCCGTGATCGGAGTTGCGGACTCGAAGTCGGGCGAGGCGGTGAAGGCCTTCATCGTCAAGAAAGACCCGAACCTTACCGCCGATGACGTCATCAAGTACTGCACCACGCAGCTCACCGCCTACAAGGTCCCCAAGCAGATCGAGTTCAGGACCGATCTGCCCAAGACCAATGTCGGCAAGATCCTGCGCCGCGAACTGCGCGACGAGAAGAAGGCCGCAGCGTAAGGCGCAGGCGGACGTCTCGACATGACGGAGACTAACGCGCCAGCCGACATTCTGGCCTTCTGGCGCGACGCCGGCCCTGACCGCTGGTACACACGCGACGATGCTTTCGATGCGGAGGTGTGCCGGCGCTTTCTCGGCCTTTGGCAGAGAGCGGCGGCCGGCGAGCTATCGTCGTGGGAAACGAGCGATGACGGCGCGCTGGCGCTCGTCATCGTGCTCGACCAGTTTCCCCGCAACATGTTCCGCGGCGACATCAGGACCTATGCCAGCGACCGCCTCGCCCGTGAAGTGGCGCACCGCGCCGTCGATCACGGCGTCGACGCGCGGATCGATCCCGCTTTGCGCGAATTCCTCTATCTGCCTTTCATGCATTCGGAGCACCTGGGCGACCAGTTGCGCTGCATCGAGCTGTCACGCGCGGCCGGCCATACCGAAAGCCTGAAATGGGCCGAGCACCACGCCGATATCATCCGGCGTTTCGGCCGCTTTCCCCACCGCAACCACCTTCTGGGCCGCGCTACCACGCCGGAGGAGCAGGCATTCCTCGATGAAGGCGGCTTTTCGCCGTGATGACGCAAGCGTGAACGGTCTCGACCGTTGCCGTTTCCCCTCCCCTGAATATTGTGCCGTTCACCTGCCCGGTCTGGAGCGTTCGCTCCAGATTGTTATTTTGACGCGTTTTCTTCACGCGAACCGGTACCCACTTCGCTCGAAAACGCTATAAGGCACACACCGCTCATTGAGGGAGAATTGACGATGACGATCCAAGTTGGCGACAAGCTGCCGGAAGCCAAGTTTCGCGTGATGACCGCGGAAGGCCCGCAGGTCAAAACCACCGACGACATTTTCAAGGGCAAGAAAGTGGCGCTGTTCGCGGTGCCCGGCGCCTATACCGGCACCTGCCACAAGATGCACCTGCCGAGCATCTTCCTCAACGCCTACGCCATCAAGGACAAGGGCGTGAATACCATCGCCATCGTCTCCGTCAACGACGCCTTCGTCATGAATGCGTGGAAGCGCGACACCGACCAGCGCGACGAAGCCGTATTCCTCGCCGACGGCAATGCCGACTTCACCAAGGCGATCGGCATGGAGCTCGATGCCTCCGGCAACGGCCTCGGCATCCGTTCCAAGCGCTATTCGATGCTGGTGGAAGACGGCGTGGTGAAGAAGCTCAACCTCGAGCCCGCGCCGGGCAAGGTCGAAGTTTCCGGCGGCGATACGCTGCTGGGGCAGTTGTAACTTCCTCCGTCATTGCGAACGAAGCGAAGCAAATCCATCTCTCCGCGCGCGCTGAAGCAAAGCATGGATTGCTTCGTCGCAGAGCCTGTCATCGGGCGCGCATTCGCGCGACCCGTTGGCTCCTCGCAATGACGACGGATGGACGCCCCGTTCCATTCTCCCCTTGTGGGAGAAGGTGGCGCGAAGCGCCGGATGAGGGTTCTCTCCGCGGACGCAGACGTTTCAGACGAGGGACGCAGACCCGCGGAGAGAACCCCTCACCCGTCTCAATCGCGCTTTGCGCGATTGATCCACCCTCTCCCACAAGGGGAGAGGGGAAGGCGCGCCTACTTCCCGACCCTCTCCTGCAGCCTCGCCATTGCCACGCCCTCGCGTGCGAGTTGATCGGCGCGCTCGTTTTCGGCATGGCCGGCGTGGCCCCTGATCCAGTGCCAGCGCACTTCGTGCGGCTTTAGCGCCATGTCGAGGCGCTGCCAGAGGTCGACGTTCTTGACCGGCTTCTTGTCCGCCGTGCGCCAGCCGTTCCGCTTCCAGCCATGGATCCAGCCGCTGATGCCCTGGCGGACATACTGGCTGTCGGTGGTGAGATCGACCACGCACGGCTTCTTCAGTGCTTCCAGCGCGGAGATCGCCGCCATCAGCTCCATACGGTTGTTGGTGGTGTGCGGCTCGCCGCCCTTCAGTTCCTTCTCTTTATCGCCGAACCTCAGAATCGCGCCCCAGCCGCCGGGGCCGGGATTGCCCGAGCAGGCGCCGTCGGTGAAAACCGTCACGTGAGGCAATTCGCTCAAGCGACAAATCCGGGCTGGGTCAGGCCGTAATCGCGGACGCTGGAAACGCTCTGGTGAAAGCGCAGCTTGCGGACGTATTCGAGCGGGTCCTTCGGCTTCACCAGCGCGCCCGGCGGCACGTTGAGAAAATCGACCAGCCGCGTCAGCAGGAAGCGCAGCGCCGAGCCGCGCGCCAGTAGCGGCAGCGCTTCCTGCTCGGTATCAGACAATTGCCGCTCGCGGCCATAGGCGTTGAGCAGCGCGCGCGCCTTGGTGACGTTGAACGAATGATCCGGCTCAAAACACCACGCATTCAGGCAGATCGCGATGTCGTAGGCCAGGATGTCGTTGCAGGAAAACGGGAAGTCGATCAGGCCCGACAATTTGTCGCCGAGGAAGAAGACATTGTCGGGAAACAGGTCGGCGTGGATGACGCCGAGCGGCAGATCTTTCGGCCAGCGTGCCTCGAGGTGATCGAGCTCGCGCGCGATGAAGTCCTGCAAGCCGGGCGCGACGCTGTCGGCGCGCGATGCGGCGACATCGAACAGCGGCCGCCAGCCCTCCACCGACAGCGGGTTCTTGCGGAACATCGGGAAGTCCCGGCCCGCCAGATGCATCTTTGCGAGCGCCTCGCCGACGCCGGTGCAATGCGCGGCGTTGGGCCGCCGCGGCCACATGCCTTCGAGGAAGTTGATGATCGCCGCGGGACGCCCGGCCAGTTCGCTGTAGACTTCGCCCCTGCGGTTACGAGCGGGCTGCGGGCAACGCACGCCGCGCTCGGCCAGATGCGCCATCAGCGACAGGAAGTACGGCAGATCGTCCACCGCCACGCGCTTTTCATAGAGCGTGAGGATGAACGCACCCTTGCTGGTATGCAGCAGAAAATTGGAATTCTCGACGCCTTCGGCGATGCCCTTGTAGGAGAGCAACTCGCCGATTTCGTAGCCCTTCAGGAACTCCGCGAGGTCTTCGGCGGCGACGTCGGTGTAAACCGCCATCGCGACTACTCGGCGGCAGCTTCAGGCCGCAGCGAACGCGGCAGCGGGAAGAACTCGTTCTCCTCCGCGGCCGACACCGTCTCCACATGCAATTCGAACCGCTCGGCGAAGGCGCCCATGATTTCCTCGACGATCACTTCCGGCGCGGAGGCGCCTGCGGTGATGCCGAGGCTCTTGATGCCCTCGAAGCGCGACCAGTCGAGATCCGAGGCGCGCTGCGCCAGCACCGAGACCGGGCAGCCCTCGCGCTCGGCGACTTCGCGCAGGCGCTGCGAGTTCGACGAGTTCGGCGCGCCGACCACGATCAGGGCATCGACAACCGGCGCCACCTTCTTCACCGCGAGCTGGCGGTTGGTGGTGGCGTAGCAGATGTCTTCCTTGTGCGGGCCGTTGATGTTCGGGAAGCGCTCCTTGAGCAGAGCTACGATCTCGGCGGTGTCGTCGATCGACAACGTCGTCTGGGTCACGAAAGCGAGGTTGTTCGGATCCTTCGGCGCGAACGTCTTGGCATCCTCAGCGGTCTCGATCAGCGTCACCGCGCCCGTCGGCAACTGCCCGAGCGTGCCGACCACCTCAGGGTGATGCGAATGCCCGATCAGCAGGATTTCACGGCCGCGCTTGAAGTGGATCGCGGCCTCGCGATGCACCTTGGTGACCAGCGGGCAGGTTGCGTCCAGCGAGAAGAAATTGCGGGCGCGGGCATCCGCCGGAACCGATTTGGGAACCCCGTGGGCCGAAAACACCACCGGGGCGTTGGTATTGTCGGGGATTTCGGCGAGTTCCTCGACGAAAATCGCGCCCTTGGTCTTCAGGCTGTCGACCACGTAGCGGTTATGCACGATCTCATGGCGGACATAGACGGGGGCGCCATAAATGGCGAGCGCCCGCTCCACGGTGTCGATGGCCCGCACCACCCCGGCGCAGAAGCCGCGGGGAGAACAAAGCACGATTCTGAGGTCTGGTTTGGCTGGCATGGGGCGCTATCTCGGGACCGAATCACCCCTTGCCGGCGGGCAGGGAACGGCCAATTCGGATAAGGACTTGGGACTGGTTTCGGGCTGTGTCAAGGCACTTTAGCAGACCATTGCGCCAAAGGGGTTGGAAGGCCTATATAGGCGTTGAATTCCCGTCATCACCGATGACCACAGGCTTCGCCTCCAAAAGAGGTGGGCGAGGCACAAAGGAGATTTGCCATGAGCAATGCACCGCTGATGCCCAAGGCGACGGCCGTGTGGCTGGTTGATAATACCGCTTTGACCTTCGACCAGGTGGCCGATTTCACCAAAATGCACCCCCTTGAGGTCCGCGCCATCGCCGATGGCGACGCTGCCCAGGGCATCAAAGGCATGGACCCGATTTCGACCGGGCAATTGACCCGCGACGAGATCGAAAGAGGCGAAAAGGACCCGAATTACCGCCTCAAGCTCGGCGAGAGCAAGGTGGTGCTGCCGCCGGCCGCCAAGAAGAAGGGCCCGCGCTATACCCCGGTGTCGCGCCGTCACGAGCGGCCGAGCGCGATCCTGTGGCTGGTCCGCAACCATCCTGAGTTGAAGGACGCGCAGATCATGCGCCTGGTCGGCACCACCAAGACCACCATCGCCTCAGTCCGCGACCGCACCCACTGGAACGCCTCGACGCTGACCCCGATGGATCCGGTGACGCTCGGCCTGTGCTCGCAGATCGAGCTCGATTTCGAGGTGCAGCGCGCGGCGAAGGAAAAGCCGGTGCCCGCGGCTTACGGCGGCGCCACCCTGCTGCCGGCCTCCGAGACCACGAAAAAGGAGCCGGAATTCGAGCCGAGCGAGAAGTCGGAGGACGACCTCAACGTCGATGCCGTGTTCGCCAAGCTCAAGAATATCGGCGGCAAGAAGCAGGACGAGGAAGAGTAGAAGTTATCGGCTACGGCAGATGTCGAACGCGGCGGGGCAACCCGCCGCGTTTTTTGTTTGCGACGAGCGCTGCGGCTGACAGCCGCTTCAACCGTACTTCAGCTTCATCCAGAGGATTCCGCCGGCCAGGACGATCGTAATCGCATTCGCAACGATCAGCGGCGCATCACCGGAAAGCAGGCCGTACAACAGCCAGAGCAGGAGGCCGAGCACCATGACGAGGAACATTCCAAGCGAGATGTCTTCGGTGGAGCGGGTTCTCCAGACTTTCACGAACTGCGGTGCATAAGCGAGAGTCGTGCAGGTTGCGGCGGCAAACCCCAGCAGCTTGATTGCAAGTTGTTCCATGCCGCCCTTATAGCATCGATTCGAAGATGGATTTAAGAAGGCCGACCGGGTGAGCCGACACGCTTCACGCCTTCTTCAAGAACTCCGTGCGCAGCACCAGGCCCTTGACCTTGTCGGTGCGGCCTTCGATTTCCTCCTCATTGTCGGTGAGGTGGATGTTCTTGATCACGGTGCCGCGCTTGAGCACGGTGGAGGATCCCTTCAGTTTCAGATCCTTGATCAGCGTGACGCTATCGCCCTCGGCGAGCAGTGCGCCGTTGGAATCCCTGACCTTGATGTCCATGTGATGCCTTCTTTGTATGAAGTCCGGCGTCCACCCTCTCCCACAAGGAGAGGGGACAAGATCGCGACGCTGCTTTTTCCCTACCCCAGCTCGATCTCGTCGTTGACTTCATGCGTGAGCGCGATGCCGCCGACGGTCAGAACCATCTTCGCCGGCAGCTTCTCATGGCCCTTGAGCTTGCCGGACTCGACGGCATCCCGCACGGCTTTTTCGATCTCGCGTTGCGAGGTGACGCCGACTTGCTTGAGAAATTTGCGCAGGCTTGCGTTGAAGGTGTCTTCGTTCATGGTGGCCTCCCGTTACGGCCTCGTCGGATTGTTCAGCATCTGCTCGGCGAGATTGCGCTGGGCGCGGTCGGTACGCGCGTTGGCATTGGCGCGCTGGACGTCGCGGTTCTTGCGGCAGTTGACGTAGTCGTTCGAGCCCGGTGCGACATTGTTGGAGCGACAGAACGCGTCATCGTCGGCGCTGGTGTCGACCATGGTCGGCTGGCCGCGTTCGAGGCACCCCGCGAGCAGTGGTGCGATGAGGAGAAATGCGAGTGGCAGGTTACGTCGCATGCTCTGTCCCTTCCAGGTTTCATCATTGCCAGGCGCGCGTCCCCGACTTGATCGGGATGAGCCGGCAATCCATCGAAATAATGGCAGCCTGCTTTGACGATGATGGATGCCCGGGTCAAGCCCGGGCATGACAGCGCGGGTGGGTTGGAACCCTACACCCTGCCCTTCAGCGCGTCGCCGATTTCGTCGAGTACCTTGGGGTCCTCGATGGTGGCCGGCATGGTCCAGCTTTCGCCGTCGGCGATCTTCTTGATGGTGCCGCGCAGGATTTTTCCCGACCGCGTCTTCGGCAAGCGTCCCACCGTGATCGCCAGCTTGAAGGCTGCGACGGGACCAAGTTTTTCGCGCACCAGCGCCACGATCTCCTTTTCGATCTCGGCCGGAGCTCGCGTCACGCCGGCCTTCAGCACCAGGAAACCGCAAGGTACTTCGCCCTTGATCGCGTCCTTGATGCCGAGCACGGCGCATTCGGCGACATCAGGGTGAGAGGCCAGAATTTCCTCCATACCGCCGGTGGAGAGTCGATGGCCGGCAACATTGATGATGTCGTCGGTACGGCCCATCACCCAGACATAGCCGTCCTCGTCCTTGTAGCCGGCATCTGAGGTCTTGTAGTAGCCGGGGAATTCGGTGAGGTAGGCTTCCCTGAAGCGCTCATCCTGCTGCCACAGCGTCGGCAGGCAGCCGGGCGGCATCGGCAGCTTGATCACGATCGAGCCCATCGTGCCTGCTGCGACCTGCTTGGAGGCCTCGTCCACCACGTCGACCTGATAGCCCGGCATCGGCACTGTCGGCGAGCCGTGCTTGACCGGCAACATGCCAAGGCCCACCGGATTGCCGGCGATGCACCAGCCGGTCTCGGTCTGCCACCAATGATCGATGACCGGTACCTTCAACTGCGCTTCCGCCCATTCCACCGTCGGCGGATCGGCGCGCTCGCCGGCCAGAAACAGCGTGCGGAATTTCGACAGATCGTATTTGCGGATGAACGCGCCGTCCGGGTCTTCCTTGCGGATGGCGCGGAAGGCGGTCGGCGCGGTGAACAGCGCGACGGCCTTGTGCTCGGAAATCACGCGCCAGAACGCGCCGGCGTCCGGCGTGCCGATCGGCTTGCCCTCATACATGATCGAGGTCGCGCCATGGATCAGCGGGCCGTAGACGATGTAGCTGTGGCCGACCACCCAGCCGATGTCGGAGCCGCACCACCAGACCTCGCCCGGCTTGACGCCGTAGAGATTGAACATCGACCATTTCAGCGCGACCAGATGCCCGCCATTGTCGCGCACGACGCCCTTCGGAATTCCCGTGGTACCTGACGTGTAGAGAATATAGAGCGGATCGGTGGCGAGCACCGGCGTGCACGGCGCGGCCTTGCCGGCGTCGAGCGCCGCGCGGCGGAGCGCCGCCCAGTCGTGATCGCGGCCGGCCGTGAGTTCGCAAAGATGCTGCGGCCGCTGCAGGATGACGCAGGCCTGCGGTTTGACACTGGAGAGGTTGATCGCCTCGTCGAGCAGCGGCTTGTATTGCACGATGCGGCCGGGCTCGATCCCGCAGCTCGCCGAGAAGATCAGCTTCGGCTTGGCGTCCTCGATTCGCGTTGCGAGCTCTTTGGCGGCAAAGCCGCCGAACACCACCGAATGCACCGCGCCGATCCGCGCGCAGGCCAGCATCGCGAACACCGCTTCCGGCACCAGCGGCATATACAGGATGACGCGGTCGCCCTTGACGACACCGAAATCGGCCATCACGGCGGCGAGCGTCTGCACCTCCTTCAGCATCTCGGCATAGGTGAATTTCGAGATCGTATTGGTGAGCGGCGAATCGTGGATCAGCGCGACCTGGTCGGCGCGTCCGCCCGCGACATGGCGGTCGAGCGCGTTGTAGCAGGTATTGACCACGGCGCCGGCAAACCAGCGGCCATAGGCGCCCATCGAGGGATCGAAGATCTTTTTGGCCGGCTCGATCCAGTCGATCTCGCGCGCGGCGTCAGCCCAAAATGCCTCCGGGTCCGCCAGCGAGCGGGCATGGACCTCGTGATAGCGGCTGTTGTCCTGGATGTTCATGGCGCACTCCCGCTCGACGCATTCTTGGCTCCGCAGGGCCCAGACATGGGCGGGCGCCAGGCGCCCTGCCCTGACCAGGATCTAATGCAGGCCAGTTTTCTTGAACGCATTGTCACGGGAAGCCGCGTCAGATCAAGCCAAGAATGGCTCGACCGCCAAACGACCTAGTAGCCGACGATTCCGTTAATCTTTTGCAGGCGGTCGCGCATGGCCTTTTTCAGATCATAGTCGGGCCGGCCGTATTCCGCATTGCGCCGGGAGATATACTCCTGCTGTTCTCGCCGCAGCGTGCGCGCCTGCTGTGGAGTCATCTTCCCAGCGGCCGCCCTGATATACGACGCTTGAACCTCGCGGTCGAGATCGGCGAGTTCGGGATTGGCGCAGATCGCCTTCTCCACCTTGCGGCGCGCGATGGCACAGTTGAAGCTCGGTTTGCCGGCGACCGCCTGCAACGCGCCTTGCCGCTCGGCCTCCTGCGCCAGCGCCCGGTGGTTGGCTCTTGCGACGACGTGATCCGGGTTCAGCTTGATCGCCGCGGCAAAATCGGCCACCGCCTTGGGCAGATCACCTTTCTTGCGCCAGAGTTCGCCGCGCGCGTTGTGAACATCGGCGTGCGCCGGATCGAGCCGCAACACGCCATCATAATCGGCGATCGCGCGGTCAATCATGTCCTTGCGCTCATAGGCGGTCGCACGTGCGGTCAGCGCCTTGATGCGGTCAGCCTTTTCGGTCTTTGCGTTGTCGATCAGCGCACTGCAGAGATGCACCGTCCTGTCGTGATCATGCGCAAGGCCAGCGGCAAGACAGGCCGCAGGATCAATGCGTATGTCCTCGCCCGGCTCGGTCCCGGTCGCCGATGCATCATACGCATACGTCAGCAACAGCAGGGAAGCCACGACCAGGCTGCGGATGTGGAGATAGCCTCGCATCAATTGATCCGGAAAAGCGCTGTCTATTGCGACGCGATCCTAGCAAGCGACCTGCATTTTCGACAAGCAGCCTGCCAATTTCCGTTGGCACAAGAACAGATTTTGGCCGAAACGTGACCTGCGGGAAACGTAATTCTCTTCACAGACGGAAGAATACGATCCGTGAGAAAATCTGCTGTGAACCTATTGCAGTTTTCGCGGACTCAACAACCATGACCACATTGACCGACTTCAATCCGCCGCGCGCCATCGCGCAATCCCAATCGGGTTACTTCTACTTCTACATGGCGCTGGCCTGCACGGCCGTCGCCTTTCTCGGCTTCGCGCCGACCTACTGGCTGCCGCTGGCGAAACGATCGTTCTCGGCCTCGCCCGTCGTGCACTTTCACGGCCTGCTATTTTTCGCCTGGTCGCTCTATTTCGCATTCCAGAGCTGGCTCGCCGCGTCGGGCAAAGTCGCCCGACACCGCACCATCGGCATGATCGGCGTCTCACTGGCGACCGCGATGACGATTTTCGGCTTCCTGGTCGCGGTCAACGCGATGAAGCGCTCCGCGGCGGCGGGATTGACCAATGAAGGAATCGCATTTTCGATCGTCCCGCTCAGCGGAATTCTGTTCTTTGCCGTGGTGTTCACGCTGGCGATTGCCACGATCCGGCGGCCCGAAACCCATAAGCGGCTGATGCTGCTGGCCAGCATTTCGCTACTGGACGCCGCGGTCGCCCGCTGGTTTCTCACCTTCCTCGCGCCTCCCGGTCCGCTCGGCCCGCCGCCGGTCCCCGTGACCATCCCGCCGGCCTTCGTCGCCTATCTCCTGCTGGTGGCCGCCATCGTTTTCGACTGGCGCACGCGCGGCCGGCCGCATCCGGTCTATGTCTACGGCGGCATTGCGCTGATCGCCGTGAAACTCCTGAATTGGCCGATCAGCCTCTCTCCGCTGTGGCATTCCTTCGCTGGCGGCATATTGGCGATGGCGCAGTAGCGTCGAGTGCAACTTGCCAGGCTGAGCTGATCTTCCCGAATAAGGACAAGCTTCAGCCGGGAAAACCTGCCGGTTTTGGTGCTAGATTGATGGCGACGTTGATCTCGGCCGGCAGGGAATCCCGAATTGCAAGCATTTGAATGGATCATCGGGCTGCTGCTCGCCGCCGTGCTGCTGTCCGCGCTGGCGCGGCGGCTCAAGGTACCCTACCCGACGTTTCTTGCGCTCGGCGGCATGCTGCTGGCATTCGTGCCTTCGGGGCCGCAATGGACACTGGAGCCGGACCTGGCGCTGGCGCTGTTCGTGGCGCCGGTGTTGCTGGATGCGGCTTTCGACACCTCGCTGCGCGACCTCCGAAACAACTGGCTGCCGGTCTCGACACTGGTGCTGGTCGCGGTCGGGGTTACGACCGCCGCCGTGGCTGTCGTCGCGCACTGGCTTCGCCCGGACATGCCATGGGCGGCGCGATCGCGCTCGGCGCCATCGTGGCACCGCCCGACGCCGCGGCGGCCACCGCAACCCTGCGCCAGGTCAACCTGCCTTACCGCATCCAGAAGATCCTCGAGGGCGAAAGCCTGCTCAACGATGCCAGCGCACTCCTAATCTACCGCGTCGCGGTCGGCCTGGTTGCCGCCGAGCACATGAAGGTGCACGAGTTCGTGCCGTCCGTTGCGCTGGCGCTGTTCGGAAGCCTCATTGCCGGCTTCCTGTTCGCGCGGGTCTGGACGCAGATCACGCGCCGCATCACCGAGGCGCCGAGCGCGATCATCACGCAATTCGCCGGCACCTTTATGGTGTGGATCGTCGCCGAGCATATCGGGCTGTCCGGCATTCTCACCATAGTGGCCTATGCGATCACGATCGCCCGCACCGCGCCCGAGCGTACCCCGGCGCGGCTGCGCGTGGCCTCCTATGCTGTGTGGGAAACGGTCGTGTTCGTGCTCAACGTGCTGGCATTCATGCTGATCGGCATGCAGCTCAATCCGATCTGGTCCGGACTCGACGACGAGGTGCGGTTTAAATATTGCAGCTTCGCCGCCGCAATCCTCGCCGTCGTGATCCTCGCACGCATCGCCTGGGTAATGCCGTATGGCGCCTTGCTGCGCGCCTTGAACGCGCACGGCCTGCTTCCTCCGCATGTGTCTGCCGCGGTACCGACGGTGGAACGCGGCATCATCGTGTCCTGGTGCGGGATGCGCGGCATCGTTACACTGGCGGCCGCCTTCGCGCTACCCGAGAGTTTCCCGTATCGCGATCTCATCCTGCTGACGGCCTTTGCCGTCGTGCTGGGGTCGCTCGTGATCCAGGGCCTGACGCTGCGGCCGCTGATCCTCGCGCTGAAATTCGAGGAGGACGATCCGGTTGCGCGCGAGGCCGCTAATGCCCGCTGCATCGCCTATCGCGCCGCGCTCGAGGCGATCGACCCGATCCGTCCGAAGAGGCCGAGATCCTGCGGCTCGAATACCGCGCCGTGCTGCTACGTGCCGAAACCGAACCCGACGTCGGCATCGCGACCAGCGAGCTGCCGGCCGATCCGTTGCGCCGCCGCGCCATCGGCGCGGCACGAGAGGCGCTGTTGAGGATGCGTCATTTCGAGGAGATCGGCGACGACGCCTTCCACCAGGTGGAAGAAGAGCTCGACCGCGCCGAATTGAGCGCACAAGCATAACGGGGCAATAGCGCGTCACGCGCCCGACTTGCAGGTGATCCCGCCGTCGACCACCAGCTCGATCCCGGTGACGTAACGGGATTCGTCGGAAGCTAGAAACAGCGCCGCATTGGCAACGTCCCAGGCGTCGCCCATGTGCCCCATCGGCACCTGCGCATCGCGCGCCCGCCACATCGCTTCGACGTCGCCGGCCGAATAGCTTGCAGCGAGGCCAGCCGAGTGCTCCACCATCGGCGTCTTCATCAGGCCCGGCAGGATGCAGTTCACGCGAACATGGTCTTTCGCGAACTGCACGGCGGTGGTGCGCGTCATCTGGTTCATCGCCGCCTTCGAGGCGCCATAGGTGACGTAGGAGATGCCGAGATGGCGAATCGATGCGATCGACGAGATGTTGATGACCGAGCCGCCACCCTGCTTCTGCATCGCGGGAATAACGTGCTTCATGGCAAAATAGGCGCTCTTGAGATTGACTGCGAAAACGTGGTCCCAGCTTGCCTCGTTCACTTCGACGACGCTGCCCATTTCGGCAATGCCGACATTGTTGTCGAGCACGTCGATGCGGCCATAGGCCTTCAGGCACGCCGCCACCATCGCCTCGACCTCGGCCTCGCGCGAAACGTCGGCGGTGAAGGCAGCAGCCTTGCCGCCCTCGCCCGTGATGATGCTGACGGTTTCTTTTGCGGCAGCCTCATTGCGATCGACGCAGAACACGCTGGCGCCCTCGCGCGCGAAGGTGACGGCGGTCGCCTTGCCATTGCCCCAACCGGGACCGATCGATCCCGCGCCCACCACCATCGCCACCTTGCCCTTGAGCCGTTCCATCGACTTCTTCTCCCTTTGGGTTGTCGTTGCATTGCAGCGCGCACGAACGCGGCGCATCCGAATTTTGGGGCGGGAAATTGGACGGACGGCTGCCCTGGGTCAACCTGTCCGAAAAGCTAAAGCAGCGACTTGGACATAGGCCGAAAAGCCCCTTGCCACCGCCCCCCAAACCGGACTGAATGCGGCCCGCGAAGGAGGCCCGCCGCAGTCGGGCCGGAACGTTAACCGGTCCCCGGGGGAAGCATGGCCGCAGACAAGACAACGCCGCCCAATGACGAGGTCGTCGCCGTTTCGGACGAAGCCTTGCACAAGGCGGAAGCCTACATCGAGGCGGAAGAAGGAGCGGCCAACCGCCTGATGGGGTGGGCGGGAAGGATTTCGACCACGATTGCCGTGGTCATGAGCCTGTTTCACCTCTATGCGGCCTATGCCATCGTTCCGACCCAGGAGCTTCGCTACACCCACGTCGCCTTCACCTTGATCTTGAGCTTCCTGCTGTTTCCGCTGGCGACGCGGTTTCGCAACCGCGTGCGCTGGTGGGATGTCGTTCCCGGGATCGTCGCGGTGGCGACCGTCATCTACGCGCTGTGGGGTGGCGAGGATTTTACCGACCGCGCCACCACGCCCGATCGGTGGGACGTGATCATCGGCATCGTCTTCATCGTGCTGCTGCTGGAGGCGACGCGGCGGACCACGGGTGCGATCATGCCGGTGGTGTCGATCCTGTTCATCGCCTATGCGATGCTCGGGCCGTATTTGCCGGCGCCATGGACCCATCGCGGCTACGACCTGGCCCGCCTGGTCGGCCACCTCTTCATTACGCTGGAAGGCATTTTCGGCGTCGCAGTCGACGTGTCGGCAACGCTGATCATCCTGTTCACGATCTACGGCGCATTCCTGCAGCATTCCGGCGCCGGCAAATTCTTCATCGACTTCTCGCTGGCCTTGATGGGCGGCAAGCCGAACAGCGCCGGCCGCACCGTGGTGCTGTCCTCGTTCCTGCTCGGCGGCCCCTCCGGATCGGGCGTCGCCACGACCGTGATGATCGGAACGGTGGCCTATCCGATGATGGCGAAGGCGGGCTTCGAGAGGAACGCCGCCGGCGGATTGCTCGCTGCCGGCGGGCTGGGCGCGATCCTGTCGCCGCCCGTGCTCGGCGCCGCCGCGTTCCTGATCGCCGAGTTTCTCAAGATCAGCTATCTCGACGTCATCTGGATGGCGACCATCCCGACCTGCCTTTACTACATGTCGCTCCTGTTCATGGTCGAGCTGGACGCCAAGAAATTCCACGCCAAGAACGTGACCTTCACGCCCGAGATGTCGCTCGGCCAGATGACCATGCGGTACGGCTTCCACTTCATCTCGCTGCTCGCCGTCGTCTTTTTCATGGTCATCGGCTACTCGCCGTCGCTATCGGTCTTCTACGCCATTATCGTCACGTTTGCGCTGAGCTTCCTGCGCCGGGAGACCGCGCTGGTGCCGAGCAAACTGGTGAAGGCACTGGCCGACGGCTCGATCGGCGCGCTCAATGCCGCGACCACCTGCGCCTGCGCCGGCATCGTCGTCGGCATCGTGACGCTGACCGGTCTCGGCCTCAAATTCTCGTCGATCGTCATCGCCTATGCCGGCGGCAGCCTGTTGCTGACCGCGATCTACACCGCGCTGATCGTCTGGATCATCGGCCTCGCCGTGCCGGTGACGGCGTCCTACATCATCTGCGCGGTCATCGCTGCGCCCGCGCTGGTCAAGCTCGGCGTGCCTGATTACGCCGCGCATATGTTCATCTTCTACTATGCCGTCCTGTCGGAGGTCTCGCCGCCGACGGCGCTGTCGCCGTTCGCCGCGGCCGCCATCACCGGCGGCGATCCCTACAAGACCACGCTGCAGTCCTGGAAATATACGCTGCCGGCGTTCCTGGTGCCGTTCGTCTTCGTGCTCGATCCGCAGGGCGGCGGCCTCCTGATGTCGATCCCCAAGGGCGGATCGTGGGTCGACATTCTCGAAATCACGATCAAGACAAGCTTGGGGCTGCTGGCGCTGGCTGCATTTGCCCAGAACTGGGCGCTGCGACAAAATACAGCGGTCGAACGCGGCCTGCTTCTGCTATCGGGATTGCTGCTGGTGTTCCCAAGCCTGATTGAGGCAATGGTCGAATGGATCACCGGACGCGATATCAGCTACACCTATGTGCCGGGCCTGATCATCGGTTTCGGCGTATTGCTGTGGCAGGCCAGAACGCGGTCGCCAGAGCGGCCTGCGGTCACAACATAGAGAAGAAGCAATTGAGGAGACAAAAATGAAAAAGACCACAACGATACTGGCGATGGCTCTGGGGCTCGCCTTTGCCGGCGCAGCCCATGCGCAGCAGAAAACCATGTCGATCGGCACCGGCGGCACCGGCGGCGTCTACTATCCGCTCGGCGGCGCGGTTGCCAACGTGCTCTCGAAGAACCTTCCCAACCTGCAGGCCACCGCCGAGGTCACCGGCGGCTCAGTCGACAATCTCAAGCTGATCGGCGCCGGGAAGAGCGAGCTTGCGTTCACCATGGCCGATGCCGCGCTCGATGCTTTGCAAGGGCAGGACAAGTTCAAGAGCGGCAAGGTGCCGCTGCAGGCGCTGCTCGTGGTCTATCCGAACCGCATGCATGTGGTGACGGTGGAAGGCACCGGCATCCAGACCATGGCAGACCTCAAGGGCAAGCGCGTGTCGACGGGTTCGCCCGGCAGCGCCACTGAGGTGATGGCATTCCGCGTCATCGAGGCGGCCGGCCTCGACAAGGACAAGGACATGAAGCGCGAGCGGCTCGGCGTCGCCGAATCCGTCAACGCGGTCAAGGACCGCAAGATCGACGCCTTCTTCTGGGTGGGCGGTATTCCGACCGCTGCAATCACCGATCTCGCGGCGACACCGGGCCTGAAGATGAAGCTGATCGACCATGGCGATCTGGCCGAGAAGATGAATGCCAAATACGGCAAGCTCTATTCGTCGAGCAAGATCAAGGCGGGCTCGTATCCCGGCTACGACAAGGACAACTCCATCGCCGACGTCTGGAATCTGATCGTCACCGGCGACAAGATGAGCAATGAAGACGCCTACACCATCGTCAAGACACTGGTGGAGAAGAAGGCCGACATTGTTGCCGTGCACAAGGAAGCCGAGAGCTTTTCGCTCGACAACCAGGTGCAGGACCGCTCGCCGATCCCGTTCCATCCTGGCGCGTTGAAGTACTTCAAGGAGAAGGGCATCGGCGGCTAAGGCAGCGTGCTGGAGCTAATTCGCTTGCTTCATCAGTGACCGCGGTCTGCCGAGGACCGCGGTCATTCTTTTGGCCGATGAAAGGGTTGTGAGCGTTGCGGCATTGCTGCTCCTGCGAGGGAGCGTTCAGGCGACGTTCGCTGCGCCACGAACATCGCGGCGCCGGCGAGCGACCACAGGCGTTAACACGCAAGGCGCTGATCAAATGTTGCCCAAGCCGGGCATCAGCGCGTCGAAGCCGATGAAATGACCCCGTCGAGTTGCCCGGGCGCTGGTTGGCTGCGTCGCGGCAACAGTTTCCCTAAAATTTTATTCTTGTCCGCTGCTTTAACCCTACTGAAGTAATCATGTGACCTGCCGCAAAATTCCATCATTGCGACCGCAACGCCGATGTACCACTGGCGTTGGGGTAGCTAGCGGGAGGGTGGCATGGAGCAAATCAACTTTGTCGAGTATTCGCGCGCGGCGCACTTTGGGCATCGGAAGCTGGCGCCCAGAGCGTGCGTCGTCGACAGCAAAAAGCACCTGCGATTGTTTCTTTCCGACGCTCTCGAGGATCTCGGGTTCGTCACCTGCGAATGCGGCCAGGCCGGCGATTTGGCAGGCGTACTGCAGGCGGAGCAGCCGGACCTGATCGTGCTCAGCGTGTGCGCCGACGGGATCAATGTCGGCGAAATTCTCGAGGCAATCGTCCGGAAAAACTTCCGCGGCAAGGTTCTCGTGATCGGTCAACCCGACACGATCATGGTTAAGGCCGTCAGGCAAATTGGCGAAGAATACGGCATTGCCATGCTGCCCTCCCTGCCGACGCCGTTCGGCGCGGCGAGCCTGCGCGCCAGCCTCGCGACGCTGCTGCCTGCCGAGCCGGCGCCAAGCCCGGCCGTCGACGTCGCCGAGGCGTTGAAGGCTGGCTGGCTCGAATTGTGGTATCAGCAGAAGATCAACACCCGCACGCTGGTCCCCAGCGGAGCGGAGGCGCTGGTCCGGATGCGGCATCCGGCCTGGGGCGTGGTCCCGCCGGCCTACTTCATTCCCGACGACAAGGATCCGCATTTTCGCAAGCTTTCCGAATTCGTGATCGGCCGCGCGATCGAGGACTGGCGCTATCTGCTGGAGAGCCAGGGCCCGGTCGACCTCTCGATCAACCTGCCGATATCGTTCTTCGACGACGCAGCGGCGGTGCGCGATCTGTGCCGCGCCATGCCCGCCCATCCGGCGTTCGGCGGACTTTTGATCGAGATCAACAGCAGCGAAGTGGTCGACCATCCGGATCTCGCAGTGGACACCGCAAGACGGCTGCGCCTGCACAATATCGCGATCGCCATCGACAATGTCGGCGCGGAATGGCCGTCGCTGCTGGAGCTTCGGAGCTTCCCGTTCGTCGAGCTGAAGGTCGACCAGCAATACGTCAAGGGCTGCGCCGACGATCGGCTGAAGCAGACGGTATGCCGACGCATCGTCGAACTGGCCCGAGACAACGACGCTCGCGCCGTCGCCCAGGGCATCGAGACGCGGGCCGATTACCTTGCCGCGCACGACATGGGGTTCGATCTGATCCAGGGCCATCTGTTCGGCAAGCCCGTCGGGGTGCGCAAATTCGCGCGGTCGCGCCCTCAGCTTGCAGCCGGCTCCGAGAAGGCTCTCTGAGCGAGGCTCACTCGAACTTCATGTCGATGCATTTCGCGATGTCTGAACCGAGGCCGGACGAGATGATGATGCAGCCGCGCACCTTCGGATTATTGTTGTCGCTGGCCCACACCGCATAGCCGCCGGGGCCGAAGAACGAATTGGTATTCGGTCCCTCGGTTTCGGTGGCATCGAACGAATAACTCGAATCGGCATCGAAGATGCGGGGCTTCTTGGTGCAGCCGCCGTCGGCCTGCACGTTGATGACTTCCTTGTTGTCCCGCGTCAGCGCCATCGAGACCTGGCAGCGGAAATACTCTGACGTCTTGGCGTTGAACACGTACGCATAGGATTTGCAGGTCGCGGTGTTGAGCTTGCCCGCGCTCAATCCCCGACTGCAGGCGATCCGCTGGTTGTTGGACAGCTTGAAATTGTCAGCCTCTGCCGCTTGAGCCGGCGTCATGAACGATAGCGCAACACCAAGACCGATCTTCATGACGTGGTTCATCCTGACCATCCCTATGACGTTTTTCGCAATGCATGCTTGTAGCCGGAAAGCGAACATAGTCGCGAAGTCGGACGCGGGAAATCACAAAGTCTCAAGGGCCGTGTGATGCGTCGAAGGTGCAGATTGACGGGACGACGCCGTTCGTGATTTGTTCAAAGCATGGGGCAAGAAGCCGAAGGCTCACGGGGAGGATGGATGATGACGTGCATTTCAACGAAGACGGTTTTGACGGTGGCCATCCTGGCGGGCTTTTCGACCGGCGCATTGGCGCAAGGCGCCGCGCCGACGCCTTGGGAATTGAAGTCGGACATGGGTTACGCCTACGGCAGGGACGGCAAGACACTCGCCTACAAGCTGGGCACCAACAATGCCGGCTTGCTATTGAAGGGCGCCAAGAAAGTGCCGAAGGGCACGTTGTTCTTTCTTGGCCAGAACGGGCAGCTCTACATGCGCTCAGGCCCCTATTTGGAGGCCGACGGCAAGTTCATGTTCGGGTCGGAGTGAGCTTTCTTCCTTCTCCCCTTGTGGGAGAAGGTGGATCGCTGACGCGAAGCGGCAGCGAGACGGATGAGGGGTCTGTCTCCGCGGAGAGAACCCCTCATTCGGCGCGGATTTCATCCGCGCCACCTTCTCCCACAAGGGGAGAAGGGAAGAGGCAACCTAAAACGCTGTCGCCAACTCCTTCGCGCCGGGCTTGCTGGAGTTGAAATCCATCCGCTCATCGGTGATCGCCAATAGTTTCGCCACCGTGTTATGGCGGATCGCGACCGGATTACGCTCGTAGCCGCCGCGCTGGAAGAAATTCGAGGTCGGAACCTGCTCGCGCATCGCCTGCGGCATGGTGACCATGTCGAGGCCGGTGCCGTCGCCGGTCAGGTTCATCATTTCGAGTTCGGCCGCCGTCAGCGGACGATTGTAGCCCTTGGCGCGCGCGAAATGGACCGATGTCAGCAGCTTGTGGGTCTGCAACATCGGTCCGACGTCGACATCGAGCACCATAGCGTGCACAGCCCAGCCCTGCGGGGTGTTGGCGAGCTTCTCATGCTCGGACCAGGTATCCGGCACGGTGCGCGCAAACGCCACCATCCTTTTCAAGACGGCAAGCTTGTGGTCCATCGCCTTGCGCGGCGCGCCCGACAGCATCGCAGCCCTTGCCGTCAATTCCTTGATGATTTCGTGGCCCTGTTCGGCCAAAAGCTCGACGCTGTTGGTGGTGAGCAACTGATTGTAGCCGATCGCGGTCGAGATCGCGCGCGAGCCCGGTTTCGAGGGGTTCAGCCCCGACTGCATGTCGTAACTGCCGTTACCGCCGGTCTCGAACGAGTAGACCCGCACCGCCTGCTCGCGCGTCAATCCCGAGGCCAACGCGTAGCGGGCATAGGCGCGCTTGAATTCGACTTCGGTTGCCGGCCGTTGCGGCGTGAACTGGAAATGCTCGGCGGCCGCTTTGAGAAAATCGGCAACCACCGGCAGCGGCTTGCGCTCGCGCGGCGGCTTTTCTTCTTCCGGCTCCGGGCTGACCGGGCGCTTCGGACCGGTGTAGACCGGCGGCTGCGTCAGCACGTAATCGTTGAGCGTGATCGCCTGGCGTTCCCGGCGCTTGGCGTTGCGGCCCTTTCGCTTCTCGGAGATTGAGGCCCAATAGGCGCCCGCCTCCTCTTCGAAGGCGGCGCGCGCTTCCTGGTACTCTTTCAGCTTACGACGGTATTCGGCCATCGCCTGCGGCGAGGCGGCTTGCGCCATGGCGTCGGCGGTTGAGGGAGGGAGCGGCTCCGTCGCCACGGCAGGCGGCGCACTCGCCAGCAGCGCGAGCGCAGCTAATCCGGAACCCATGCGAATCAATGGCAGGCGCATGGCACGGTTGTAGCAAGCGCCGCCGCGATGTCAGCCCCGAAAGGGAGCGACTCATTTTCCTTCTCCCACAAGGGGAGAAGGGAGAAAGTCACTCCTGCTCGACGCCGCTGGCCTTCACTAGCTGCGACCACTTCTTCTCGTCCTTATCGATGAAGGCCGCATAATCTTCCGGCGTGCCGGGGGTGATTTCGGTGCCGTCATTGCCCAACTGCTTTTTCACCTCGTTGGAACCGAGCGCGTCGCGCAGCGCCTTGTTGAGTTGGTCGACGATCGGCCGCGGCGTGCCGGCGGGCGCGACGAGGCCGTAGTAGAGCGAAGCGTCGAAGCCGGCTAGCCCCGCCTCCATCAGCGTCGGCACATCGGGCAACAGGCTCGATCGTGTGGTGCTGGTGATCGCAAGTGCGCGCAATTTGCCGGCGGAGACGTTGGCGTGCGAGGCCGGGATCGGCGCAAACGCCATCGGGATGTGGCCGCCGAGGAGATCGGTCAACGCCGGGCCGGTGCCCTTGTAGGGGATATGCACCAGCCTGATGCCGGCGGCGCGGGCGAAATATTCGCCGGTGATGTGGCTGGCGGTGCCGGCGCCGGCCGAGCCGAAATTGACCTTGTCGGGATTGGCCTTCGCATAGGCAATCAGCTCGGCGACACTCTTTGGCGGGAATGATGGATGCAACACGAGCGAATTCGGTGCGTTGCCGATCATGCCGATCGGCGCAAAGTCCTTGCGCGGATCGTAGCCGGGGTTCTTGTAGAGCGAGGGGCCTATGGCGAGCGTGCCGGTGTACCCCAGGAGCAGCGTGTAGCCATCGGGATCGCTTTTCGCGACCGCCTTGGTGCCGACCGTACCGCCAGCGCCGGGACGGTTGTCGACCACCACCTTCTCGCCGAGTATCTCGCTCATTTTGTCAGCAATGGCGCGGCCGACGATCGAGGTGCTGCCCCCGGGCGCGAACGGAATGACCAGCGTGATAGCGCGGGCCGGATAGGTCTGCGCTTGTGAAACGTCTGTTGCTGCGCTCAGGCCGAGCATGGCGGCTGCGATGCAAAGCCACTTTCTCCCGATGGACATGGTGGGGCGACTCCCGGGTCTGTTCTTCTTCTTGACCCGGCTATCGTCTCCGAAACCACCGGCATCCGCAACCTGCAGAGCACTCTCTCTCACATGGTGAGATGATCAGCCGTTTCGGTAGCGGCGCCGATCCTATTTCCAGGCGAACACCGGCTGCTCCAGTTCGGCCACACGGGTCTCCCGTCCCGCTAGCACTTCAGCAAATTGATAGATCAGCGCCGCCGTTGGCGCGTGGATGTGCTGGCCGGCATGGCGGAAGCGGATCACGCGCCGCGCGCTTTCGGGAATCCTGGTGAAGCTGAAGACGTCGGCGCGCTCGATGTCGTCGAGCGCGACGCGGTGCACCGAGGCGACCTCCGCTGGATTGGGGACGATATCGGCGCTCGTGCCGACCCAGACCACCACCGGCGTGATCAGATAGCCTGAGCGCGTCGGGTAATCGTCGAGCAGGCCCAGCACATCGCTTTCGCCGAGGCCGACGCCGAGCTCTTCGTGGAGCTCGCGCAACGCGGCCTGCGCCGGCGTCTCGCCGTGGTCGCATCGCCCGCCCGGCAACGCCCATTGGGCGGCGTGGGCACGCAGGCTTGCGGCGCGGCGGGTCAACAGAAATGTGGTGCCCGGGCCGCTCTCGGCTTCCGTCAGCGCGATGGCGACTGCGGCGCGCTTCAGCTCAGGCTCCGCGCGCTCCGAGGGCACCCGCGTAAATGCCGCGCAAAGCTCCGCAATATTCCGCCGTGTGGTATCGTCAAATGACCTGGCCATCCCGCTTGACTACAACACCAGCGCATCAGATGAAATGACCCCGGACAGCAGATAGCCCGCGGGAAACGGAAAGCGCGACATGACAGCCAAGGCCGCGGACAAGCTCAAATCCGACGGCTGGAAGATCGTCGAAACCTCCGGCTTCCTGCACCTGATCGGCCCGCTGTGGCAGCGCGTCGTCGACGGCACGCATGAATACGCGCTTGCCACCGAGGACAAGCACCACAACCGCCGCGGCCTGGTGCAAGGCGGCGTCATCATGACCTTCGCCGACCGCACCTGCGGCATGACCGCCCGCTTCGTCTCGGGCAAGCCGACGCTGGCGACCGTGCAGCTCGATACGCACTTTGTCGAAGCCGGCAAGATCGGAGAGGTTTTGGTGTCGAAGCCGCACGTGGTGCGCTCCACCCGCAGCCTTATTTTCATCACGACGGAAGTGACAGTCGACAGACGCTGCATCGCGATGGCGAGCGGCGTGTTCAAGATATTGAAGAGCGAGGGTTGACCCCAATGCAATACCGCCAACTCGGCCGCAGCGGCCTGAAGATTTCACCGATCTGCCTGGGCACCATGATGTTCGGCGGCCCGACCGATGAAGCGACGTCGTCGCGCATCATTGCGAAAGCGCGCGAGGCCGGCGTCAACTTCATCGACACCGCGGATGCCTATAATGGCGGCCAGTCCGAGCAGGTGGTCGGCCGTGCCATTTCAAACAATCGCACGAACTGGATTCTTGCGACAAAGCTTGCCAACCAGATCGGCGACGATCCCAATCGCGGCGGGCTGTCGCGGCGCTGGGTGATGCAGGCCGCGGACGAAAGCCTGCAACGGCTCGGCACCGATTTCATCGACATCTATTATTTGCACAAGGAGGACCACGCGACGCCGCTGGAGGAGACGGTGCGCGCGATGGGCGATTTGATGCGCCAGGGAAAGATCCGCTATTTTGGCGTCTCCAACTACCGC
This sequence comes from Bradyrhizobium sp. RDI18, assembly GCF_043203335.1. NCBI lineage: Bacteria > Pseudomonadati > Pseudomonadota > Alphaproteobacteria > Hyphomicrobiales > Nitrobacteraceae > Bradyrhizobium > Bradyrhizobium sp. RDI18. The sequence goes on from NZ_JBICRN010000008.1 coordinate 4,430,271, forward strand.
GCCTGGCGCGTCGCCGAGATCTGCAACATCTGCGACAACAACGGCATCGATCGCCCGATCGTCAGCCAGCCCTATTACAACGCCATGAACCGAATGCCGGAGGTCGAGCACTTTCCGGCTTGCGGCTATTACGGCCTCGGCATCGTGCCCTATAGCCCCTTGGCGCGCGGGGTGCTGACCGGCAAGTACAGGCCGGATGCGGCGCCCGACCAGGACACGCGTGCGGGGCGCGCCGACAAACGCATGATGCAGACCGAATGGCGACCGGAATCGCTGCAGCTCGCCCAGGAGATCAAGCGGCATGCCGAAGCGCGCGGCATCACTGCCGGGCAATTCGCGGTTTCGTGGGTACTGAATTCGTCATTCGTGAGCGGGGTGATCGCGGGCCCGCGGACCGAACAGCAATGGGATGATTATATCCAGGCGCTCGACTATCGCTTCACGGCGGAGGACGAGGCGCTGGTCGACCGGCTGGTGGTGAGCGGCCATCCCTCGACGCCGGGGTTCAATGACCCGGCCTACCCGATCGAGGGCCGGCGGGCGCGAGCGGATGGCCAAGCTCGATGAGCGGAAGCAGCGGTTCCGCGGCGACCCACGACCTGGCGTTGCATCCAGGCTAAAACGCTCGGTAACGGGATAGTAACTTCGCCCGTAGATTACTTCCCTGTTCAAGTGGGAGGTCCATGTGGTGGACGAGCACAGAATAGCACCACGGCGCCGGCTCTTGAAGTCGGGCAAGATTTCGTTTGGCGGCGCAGTCATCGATTGCACGGTGCGCAACCTTTCCGAAACCGGCGCTGCGCTCGAAGTGAGTTCCCCGGTCGGCATTCCCGAATGCTTCACGCTGGTGATCGAAGCCGACCACATCCACGTGCCGTGCCGCGTCGTCTGGCGAAAAACGACGCGGATCGGGGTTCATTTCGAAACCTGACTCGTTCGAAACCTGACGTGCGGACTCCAGCAGCCATCGCGCGCGGCACGCGACCGCGCACGACAATCGTCTGAAACACACGCCGAGTCGCGGACTCGAAGAGTCAGTGCCTGGATTCGAGACTGACGATCACGCCTGTCGGCTCGGGCTCGTGTGGCGACAATTTCGTCAGCGTCTCATCGCTCCAATAAGCAAGGTTTACGATCATGCCGATTGTGGTTTCCCGCTCGGAAGCCTCGGTCGGCTCCAGGACGTTGAGCCCGCCGCTGTCGAGGAAGAATGTATGATCCCCAAACATGCTGGCTAGCTGCGGAACCACCGGATGATCGTCGGGAAGCGCTTGGGCTTCGAATTGCGTCAGAGCGCGTTCCACCTGTGCCGAGTTCAATTTCATGCACGATCTCCTTACTTGGCTTCTGGTTGGTGAGCACCGCGTGACGGCCTTGGCCGCGCGCGGCTCTTCTGCGGAGGGAATTGACGTCAAGCGTGTCGAATCCTGATCGCTCGTCCCCACCGGCGCCGCGCGCCGGCTCGCAGTTTCGCTTTCAATTCCGCAAGCAAGCCGAATTGAAGTCGGGACAGTGGTGCCTCTTGGCGCCGCTTCAACCCGGCAACGAAATTAAATTCGCAATGTTCCGCAGAAAGGCATGTTTGAAATCGCACGGAACCAGGCGGAAAGTTCCGGCGATCCACCGCGTGACTGCCACCGACTACTTCCCGTCGGGAATGGGATGCCGCCTTGCCAGTTCGTCGAGCGGCAGATGCGCTTCCTCGTCGCTCAGCGCAAAACGCACGATGACATCCTGACGCCCGACCTGCCCCCAAAGCCCATCCGATGACCACTTCTGCGGCGCAGGCCCTCGCAGCCCTTCGACCCAGACAAAGTACCATTCCGTCATCGCAGCACCTCCTGGGTCTTCGATCAGGTCTCTTCGATCAGGTCTTGGACCGGAACCAGATGCCTCGCGGCCTCGTTGGAATGACATCGCCTCACACGCATCCTGAGAGAAGGATTTCGCCATGGAGATCAAGAATTTCAAGGACATGTACATTGCCGAACTGCAGGAACTGGTGAGTGTCGAGGACCAACTTGCGGAAGCACTGCTGCGGATGGCAGCGGCGGCATCCCACCCGGCACTCAAGGACGCGCTGGTGGACCATCACGCGGAGACGATCACGCAGAAGGACCGCCTCATGGCCATCCTTCGCCAGCATGGTGCTGACCCGACGGCGCATGTCGACCAGGCCATGGAGGCGCTCGTCCGTGAGACCCGGAAGATGCTCGCGATGCTGGAGGGCGACGACCTTCGCGATGCCGGCCTGATCGCATCCGCCCAGAAGCTCGAGCATTATGAAATCGCCGCCTACGGCTCGGCCGCGGCCCTTGCCGGTCAGTTGGAATTGCGCAACGACCAGGCGACGCTGCACGAGAGCCTGATGGAAGAGAAAGAGATCGATGCGCTGCTCACCGATATCGCCAAGGGTGAGGTCAATCCGGATGCGCTGGCGGCGTGACTAGCGCGCTGGCGCTTCCAAACGCTTCATCCGCACGAGCATGAGGTGCAGCGTCTGTGACGCTGCCACTCAGGACGGCGACACGCACTGACAGCGTCATCGCGGCGATCTTCAGCGTGTTCGGGATTTGGGCCCGCTGCTCCTGGGTTCGGATTCAACTGTCAAACAGCGAGAGGGTGTGCGTCGGCGTTCTCGCGGCGTGAAGCGCCCGAGCCTTGCTTGAACTTCCGCCCTCCATCGAAACAAGGGCGCAGGGAAAGCCGGATGCACGCTGCACCCGCGGTCTCGTGTGCTGTTTGCGCATAAGGAAATGCACACGAGCATACAGGGCAGCGGAGGCATTCCGGCTTTCCCTGCGCGATGGGTTACGGCTTACTTCGTGCTCTTCCCGGAGAACGGCTCTTTTGCCTCCGTCGCCCCCGAGAAGCTTTCGCTTCTTAAGGACTTAACGCCAGCACCGCGGCGTCCGAACCACACGACTTCGCCGTCCGCTACAGGCGCCGACGTCAGCTAGCGCCATTCACGTCCACCGCATCTCACCGCGCGTTCGTGACGTGGCCAACGCCCCTTGGGTGGGTGAGACGCGGAGAGTTATGCCGGTGATTTGGGTTGCAAGTTAAGCGGAATATTTTTAGTTGCGGGGCTTGACACAATTTCTGAAAATCAGAAGTGATTTGCCCGTCGTGCCAATTGGTCGCACCGCGAGCGCAAATCTGCGCTTGCGCGCCCAGACAATCCACCCGCCAGCAGAGCCGGGATATCGTTCGCAGGATAGGGTTCGAACAAGTTGCCCGCATGAGCGGAGCGATATGCGGGAGGGCACTGACCAAAACACGGATATTGCTTCGCTCATCCCAGCTACGCGTGCGGCAGAAGCCGGGACGTCTCGATCGATCAGACTCACGTCCGATCTTCGCCCTCGCGACGCTCCCTGTAATGGGGACTGGCGGCCTCGTCATGACCGCTTCGGCTGCTGAAGAACATCAGCGCCATCAGGCCGCATCCGATCAGAAGCGAGAAGAACGTACCAAGGCCAAGGGCGATCCAGCCGTGCGTGCTCATCGGAACGTCGCTGCTTGCGTTCCAGACGTAAGCGGCCCACACGCCCGTAAGGAGAAGCAGAGCACCAAGTACAATGAGCAGGACTATTTGCCCCGAGCCGATCTTGGCTCTTTGCGAAGATCGCTGCATGCACCAACTCCATCTTCCGGTGAACCAAACAGACTGGAGCGTGTCCGTTCCTAAGGAACTGACCTTTTCTTCCCCTCAGCGCCTTCACCACCCGCTTGCGGCTGCTGCCGACCCACCGGCCACGCGCGCATGATCCTGATTGCGTCCACGCAGCGACTTCTTCGCTTTCTTCGCCATTTTGCATTTCCTCCGAATGCCCGCAGGGCAACGCGAGACATGGAACTGAGTTTCGGATCACGCGAATTGCGCGAGGCCGTGTCCGACCGACCAATTCTCTTTCGCGGCCTCAAGAACGTTCACGAACACGTTCTCCGGCCGGATGCCGGGGCTTTCGGCGAGCAACCCCGCCGTCCGCCGGAACAGCGCTTTCTTCTGTTCCGGAGTGCGGGTGTTGAACACGGTGATCTGGATGAACACGACATCGTCGCTCCGCGCGACGCCATAGGCATCGCCGTAGCGGAAGTTCGCCGCGTCGTGTTCGGTGATGGTCATGAACTGGTCGTCTTCAGGCACGTCGAGCGTTTCGCGCATCGCGCGGTAAAGGCTGTCGAAGATCGCCTGCCGGTAGGCTTCCGGCTTTCCGGCACGCAGAGAGATGTGAATGAGCGGCATCCTCGGATCCTCCTTGACGAAGCGAGCTATCCCGGTAGTTTTTGACACGATGCCTAAAAACCGTATCCGTTATTAACACCATGTCAAATACTTTTTGCGTACCCAGACCCTCATGGTGAGGAGGTGCGCACGCGCTCTCGGCCTCGTCCTTCGAAACGCTTGCTTACGCAAGCTCCTCAGAGCCCGGGAGGCCGCGATAGGACCTGTGGAGTGGAGAAGAGAAACATGAGGCCGCGAGAGTTCGACCACGACGACGTCCTGCGCATCGCGTTCGATCAATTCTGGCGCAAGGGGGTGCGCGGCACGTCGCTGTCGGACATTGCGCGTGACGCCGGCGTCCAGCGCGGCAGTCTCTACAATGCCTTCGGCAGCAAGGAAGCGCTGTTTCTCTGCGCCTACGAGCGCTATGCGAGCGAATATCTCGGCTCTGTCCAAAAGGCGCTGGGCTCCGGGACTTTGCGAAAGCGCCTCACGGCATTTTTCGATCTGACCATAAAGAACTTCCGTTCTGGCTCGCCGCCCCGCGGATGCCCAACCACGCGGGGATTGATGGAGCTCGCGTCGGTCGAAGGCGAAGGGCTGGATGAGAACGCGCGCAAAACCTTCGCGGGTCTGGTGGCGCGCATCACCGGCCTGGTTCAGGAAGTCTTGTCAGAGGGCCTCAAGCGGGGCGAGTTCAACGGCGACCCCGGGACCGCTGCATTGCACATCGTCACCGTGACGCGCGGATTGGCCGTGCTCGAACGCGCATTCGGCGACGAGGTCCAGTTGCGGAAGATTGCCAGGCACACAGTCGATCTCGTACTTGGCAAGGATTGAATCAGAGCCTCCCGGCAACCGGCTTGAAGCACTTAAGGGCGACTGGCGGGCTAGCACATCAACGATCAATGGCGGCTCGTATTCAGATGGACCGATGTGGGTCCTGTAGACGTGGAGATAGTCGGCTATCATTAGGAGCTTGCACATGGCAAAGAAACTTCCGCCGATTCATCCCGGCGAAATCTTGCGGGAAGAATTTTTCGTTCCGCTCAAACTGACACCCTACGCCGTCGCGGCGCTGCACGTGCCGCGTACCCGGATCGAACGCATCGCGCGCGAGGAAAAGCCCGTGACGGCCGACACTGTTCTGCGGCTCGGCAAGTTCTTCGATACCGGTGCTGCGTTCTGGATGAACATTCAGGCGCGTTTCGATCTCGAGACGGCCGAAGACGCGCTCGCCTCGCAGATCAAGAAGATCGCGTCTTACAAGACGGCGTGAGCGCGAGGGTGCGCTTTGTTTCCAGCACTGGACTGCAAGGTGGGAGACTTTCCCTTATGTTTTTCCGGCGAGTGTCCCATCGGAGCGGCGGTGCATGGCTCGCTAGATATGGCGGCTATGCGCCGACAGCCGACACGAGCCCCACTGAATCACGCAGAAAGTTGGTGCAAGATGCTGAACCGTCGTCATAGATACCGAATTGGCGATGGTCAGTCAGCGTGCGCCACCAGCAACCACGCTCAGCGCAATATGCTAGGCTGTGCGCACGACGCGCCTGATCAGAGCGGCGCTGCAAGGGGAGACCAAGATGGAAGTCGCCGATCTGGTCCTTCCTGTGTTTGCGATTATCGTCACAGGCTGGCTGGCGGGTTGGCTTGGCTACATATCGCGGTCGCTGGCCGACGGGCTCGTGCATTTCGCCTATAACGTCGCGATGCCGGCGCTGCTGTTCGTCACCATCGCGCAGGAGTCGGTACGTAATCTTCTGGAATGGCGCTTTCTGCTGGCATTTGGCGGTGGCTCCATCCTGTGTTTCGCGCTGGTCTTTCTGGCAGTTCGCGTGGGGTGGGGGCGCGACGTCGGCAGTAGTACGATCCATGGAATGACAGCGGCGATGACCAATACCGGATTCGTGGCGCTGCCGATCCTGCACTCCATCTACGGGCAGCCTGCCGTTCTGCCCGCCGCCATCGCAACCGTGTTCGTGGCGGGGGTGATGTTCCCCGTGACTGTCATCCTCTTGGAAAGCCAGGGACGCGGCGTGCCCGGGAAAGCGGCACGCTCCGTCGTCCTTGCGAAGCAGATCGTGCTCAATCCGATGGTGCTATCAACCCTGATCGGTCTGGCGTGGGCGATCACAGGCTTCCCGATTCCGGCCCCGCTCGCCGCCTATCTGAACATCTTCGCGGCCGCGCTCACGCCGTGCGCTCTCTTCGCCATAGGGCTTGGCCTCTCGGTTGAAGGAATACGCTCGAACCTCAGAGCGTCCATCGTGCTCGCGGCCGTAAAGCTCATGATCATGCCGTTGATCGTCTACGGCCTGTGTGTGGCGTCAGGCCTCAATCCGCTCTACACGATCGCCGCTGTCGTCTGTGCCGCCGTGCCGACCGCCAAGACGGTGTATATCCTGGCAGGCGAGTACAAGGTGGAGGAACCGCTGGTCGCAGCCACGGTCTCGATCACGACGCTGCTGTCGGTCGCGACGCTGCTGGGCTGGCTCTACGCCCTTCCAGGACTCCCGGCACAGGCGGGCTAAGACGCCGAGGCGCTAAGCGCACGTGTATGTCCGGATAGTGCACTTAATCAAAAAGGGAACGTTTGGTGCACGGTCACCGGAATTTGTCATTTCCCCCTAAGCTCCTCTGCCATCCTGTTTGCCAATCACGCAGCGCCATGCCGCCAGGCGCTCGGCCGGATGCTGCTTCATCCACTCGGCGAGTTGCGGCGCGCCCATCAGGCAGGACCGCACCGACAAGGCGACGAAGTCCGAAGTGGTGACGGTCTGCTCGTGGCAGTTCGTCGGAGAGGAGAGACTGCATAGCACGGCGATGATCTTGATCACGACAGGAGACCCCTATCGCCACGATTGACGCTGGCGACCGAATGACCGATCGGTGCCTTGCCCTGCCGCTCGCTGACCGGTTCAGCCGGCGGGAAGATGCTGTCGTATATCGCGCGGGCTTCTCGAATTAAGCGCGCTCGCTCGCGCTCAGCCTTCGGGACAAATCGAATAACTTCACCCATATTCACTCCAAACCTCGATTAGAGAATGGTTCCACCATGAGATGATGGAAATCATTTAATTCAGATCTAAGATCCCAACTCCAACTTGGAAGCGGTGCAGGTGGTAACGAGGAATAAAAAGCTTGTGACCGGGCGCCGGCATCCAAACACCACAATATTTGCTTCCGCAGGGTTGGCTGTGAATGCGATTTTCCCGCATGCAGCAAGTAGGCCCGCATGAGCTTACGGGTCTGCGCGAACGCATGCCCGCGACGAGCGCAGTGATGACAGGCTCCATAAGGGATCGGCACCAACCAAAAGCCGGATGACCGCCTCGCTCATGCGGCTATGCTTGCTGTTCGCTGTTCGTCGCCAAGCCGAACAGATACAAGCAATACGCGTAAATCGTCGGTCGCGCTGCGTAAGGCGGCGGGGCAATCTAACAACAAGAAAAGGGTGGAATGTCATGCATGGTAAGGTCGTCGCGCTGGTTGCAGCAGCATTTGGGGTCGTAGCTTGCGGACCAGCTTGGGCGGGATGGCCGGACGACAAGCCGATCGAAGTTGTCATCGGTTTTGCTCCCGGTGGCGGAACCGACGTCATGGCGCGCAAGCTGCTGCCGTTCGTCGAGCAGAGATTGGGCGGCAAGGCCAAGTTTGTTGTGCTGAACAAGCCTGGTGCCGGCGGAGAGATCGCGTTTGCCACGATTGCCCGCGCCGCGCCGGACGCTTACGCGATGGGCGTGGTCAATGTGCCAGGCTATAACTTCATTCCGATGACGCGAAAGACACAGTACAGCATGGATGAAATCCGTCTGGTCGCGCGCGTGGTCGACGATCCCAGCGTGATCGTAGTGCCCTCAGAAAGCAAGCTTGCAAGCGTTGCGGACGTTCTGGCTGCGCTGCGCAGCAAGCCGGGTTCGGTAACATTCGGCCATAATGGTGCGGGCACGAACGGACATCTGGCGATCCGCATGCTGGCAAACGCCGCCAAAGTCGAGCCCAACGAAATCTCCTATCGCGGAACGGCCGCGCAAAGGACTGATCTCTTGGGTAGCCATCTGCAGGTTGGAATGGTCAGCCTCAGCGAGATTCCCGAGCTGCACGGCTCCAACAAGGGACAGCTCCGCGCAATTGCAATTCTGTCGAAGCAGCGTTCTCCGTCCCTCCCCGACGTTCCGACGGCAGAGGAAGCAGGCATCCCGGTCACGATGACCGCAGAACGCGGCTTCGCCGTACCGAAGGCCGTTCCAGACGACGTCGCCAGAAAGCTTGAAGCTGCGATTGCGGACGGCTTGCGCGATCCCGAATACATCAAGAGCTCGCCCGGCGACGCCCCCGTTCTCGCGTTCATGCCCGGCACAGAATGGCAGAAGCGTCTTGACGACATGAACCAAGTGCTGCGGCCGTTTGCGGAAGAGATGCGCGCGCAAGAGCAGAAGTGAGAGGGTGTCACGCTGGGCACACCCTCTTGGCCCTCGTTGAGCTCGACGTCCAAATCGGGAATTGTGCGAGACGACGGGCAATCGCCAAGAGGGAGCCGGAGGCGGGCCGTAGATCCGGCCCGCCTCCGCGACCTCAAGCGGTCACGAGGAAATTCCCGGCGTTCAACTCGGCCGGAAGAAGACCCAAGAACAGCACCTGATCGCCCCCGCCGAGATCAAGGGTAGTACCCGAAGCGCCCGCGCTCAGATTGTCCAACGGGTCGAAGTCGGCTCCAAAGCCTTCCAACACGACGACGTCCTGCGTCACGTCGAAGTCGGTAATGGTATCATCGCCTCCTTCAGACTCGCGAAAGATAAACTGATCAGCTCCACCGAGACCTGCGAGGTTGTCGTCACCGGCACCGCCTTCGATCGTATCACCAGCATTGCCGCCGAAGATGGTGTCATTCCCGCGGTCTCCGAAGAGGCGGTCGGGCGCGTGATCCGCCAACTGTTGGTTGGCGACCGCCCGGATGAGGTCGTCACCGTTACCACCAAAGATCGTGTCGGCGGCAACGTCGCCGCCTCGCAGCGTGTCATTTCCGGCGTCTCCAAACACGACATCGCCCGTAGGGTCGTTCCAGAGGATCATGTCATCGCCGGCACCGCCGAAGACTGTATCCATTCCGGCCATTCCGACAACGGTGTCGTTGCCGCGACCGCCGAAAACCAGGTCATTGCCAGCGCCTGTATTGATATTGTCGTTTCCCTGGCCGCCCCTGATAATGTCGTCGCCATCGCCGCCTTCAAGTCTGTCCTTGCCGGCAAGGCCACGGATGATGTCATTGCCGCCGAGCCCGGGAAGAAAATCGTCGCCCGGCGTTCCGACGACAACGTTGTCGTTGTCATCTGCGATTGCGATCAACTGACCCCGGATCTCGCCGCCCTGAAATTGATTCGTGTGGACGTTGAAATAGATCGGGATCTCCGATCCCACCGGAGCTGAGCCCAATTCGTCCGCGAAGTTGGTGATTGAAACGCTGGCGGGGTCCGTCGTCTCCCATCGACCGCTTACCGTCCAGGAGCCATCCACATTCAGGGCGATGTTGAGATCATCTTCGTCCTGCGCCGGGTTGATCTGCCCGAAGACAACGGGCCCGTTTGCTCCTCGCACTTCATTGTGGAAATGCGTGGAGATGACGTCGTCGTCGGTCGACGGCGTCTGGGCGGGACCGCCCGTAATCGGGCCATAATCGACGCCCTCGATCTGAAACGTATAGCTCGCGGCAATTTCCGTGCTGTCAAAGATGACGGTGCCGAGACCGCTTGCAGTCGAGTTGTTCGGGGGACTTCCTGAGAGCCTTCGAGAACCACGCGGAACGCTGTGGACATGAGAGCCTCCTGCTCTTTTGCTCAGCAGGTCGGGCGGCCAGCGACGCCGGCCTGCACATGTGGCAGATGTTGCACCCGGCTCGCGCCGGCATGGATTAGGCGCCGCGTCGCTCCGCCATCGCGGAATCGGCGCGTTGTCCTTCTCGCGGTATTTCGGCCGAGAACAAGGGATCGCTGGATCGCGCCAAGCTGGGTCCGCCGCTGTAGGCCATCGACCGGGCGTTATTGTGACCCTTTTGCGCGATCGAGGCATTGTGATGCAATGTCCGGTTGCCGACGCTGAGCTTATGTTCTGGTGCCACCCAGCATGCACATCTCGATCGCGCACAACCTTGGAACCATCAGCATGCAGCCCTCATGAGCGAAGCGACATGCGGGGATGGGGTATCAATGAAAGCCCCCGGACATCGCGGAGCCTGTCATCACTCCGCGAGCGCCCTTGCGCTCGTCGCTGGGCGCGCATTCGCGCGACCCGTTGGCTCATCCGGACTTGCTGTATCTGCTTCACACCTTCGCTGGCGGAAGGGTTTCAGGTCGTTCGCCGGTGGCGGCCGCGAAATCCCATGGACAAAGAAAGCGAGGCAAGTTGTCGGGAGCCGCGCCGGTCGTTCGTCCTCAGGATGCAAAGCGCAAAAAACTGGATACCTAACGGTGGGAAAGATCGTCGCAATCACGCACATCACTTTCGACAGCGTCATGCAATCACCGGAGTCCTCCAATGACCCCCACCATCACAGCTTTTGAACGGTCGCCCGACCGCGGCAAGGGACAGGCACGTGACATGCCTGTTCGTTGGGCGCTCGAAGAAGTAGGCCAACCGTACGACGTTCGTCTTGTTTCGTTCGACGAGATGAAGGAGCCCGCGCATCGTGCGCTTCATCCATTCGGGCAGATTCCGACCTATGAAGAAGGCAATCTCGCCCTGTTCGAGTCGGGAGCGATCGTGTTCCATATCGCGGAGCGCAATAGTAGCCTGCTGCCGAACGATGCGAATGCCCGGGCGCGCGCGATCACATGGATGTTTGCCGCGCTCAACACGGTCGAGCCGCCGATTGTTGATCGCGAAATGGCCACGCTCGTGGAGCGCGACAAGACCTGGTACGAGCAGCGCCTGCCTATCCTCGAGGATCGCGTCCGTGGCCGGCTGGACGAACTTTCCCGTCGGCTTGGCGATGCCGACTGGCTCGATGGCGCGTTCAGCGCCGGTGACCTGCTGATGGTAACGGTGCTGCGCAGGTTGAACGGATCGGGCCTATTGGACGAATATCCGAACCTCTCCGCCTACGTCGCCCGCGGCGAAGCGCGGCCGGCCTTCAAGCGTGCTTTCGACGCTCAATTGGCGGTTTTCACTGCCGCGTCGACCGGCTGATCAAGGCCGCTCTGCGTCACTTGGGTTTGAGTCCATCGGTGCGAATGTGCCGTTGCGGCACAAAGCGACAGGAATCAGTTTAAGTGCACTGGACTGCACCCCTGGAATGAGACACGATAATTTCTGTGACAGGCTCATTTTGAGGATGACCTGTGGCAGCAAGTGCAAAGAACCGTCAGTATCCGACGGCGTACAAATTGAAGACGATCAAGCGTGTCGAGCAAGGCGAAGCCGTTCTGCCTGTGGCCCGCGAGCTTGGGATATCGCGCAAGCTCCTGCATGACTGGATCAAGGCGTGGAAGGCCCATGGGCCTGAGGGGCTGAACCGCAAGCCCGGGCCGAAGCCTGGTCCCCGCAAGCTCAAGCCGTTGCAGCCGGAGGCAAACAAGCGCTCTGCACTCGCCCGGGCGAACGCGCGCATCGCCGAGCTTGAACGGCTGGTGGGCCGCCAGCAGATGGATATCGATTTTTTTCGAAAAGCCTTGCGCGCAATGGAGCGGCCGGCAACGCAAGGCAAACCCGCATCCGCATCATCGAAGTCATCGAAGCCATGACGCTCGAGGCCGCCGGGTCGCACGCCGATGTGCAGCACCTGTGCAGGCTCGCAGGCCTGCCGCGCGCGACCTATTACCGGCACCTTGCCGGACGCGACGATGAAGCCGGTGAGTGCGAGTTGCGCGATATGATCCAGCGAATCTGCCTCAAGCACCGCTTCTATGGCTATCGGCGGGTGACAGCGACGCTCAGGCGGCAGGGCATGGTGGTGAATGGCAAGAAAATACAGCGGCTTATGCGCGAGGACAATCTCCTGGCCCAGCGCAAGGCGCCGTTCCTGAAGCCACCTGCTGAGAGGCCTTCGGCCTTTCTCATCGTGCCCAATCTGGTGCGCGGCCTCGTGCCGTCGGCGCCGGATCAGATCTGGGTCGCCGACATCACCTATGTGCATCTCGCCAGAGCCTTCGTCTATCTTGCCGTCATTCTCGACGCCTTCTCGCGCAAAGCCGTCGGCTGGGCTTTGGAGAACACGCTCGATGCCTCGCTCGCCATCGCCGCGCTGGACACAGCCCTCGAAGCCCGAAAGCCGCAATCCGGCAGCCTGATCCATCACTCCGATCGCGGCGTGCAATACGCCTCCATCGCCTATCGCCAGAGGCTCGCTGAATACGACATCACCATCAGCATGAGCCGACCGGGCAATCCCTTCGACAACGCCAAGGCCGAAAGCTTCATGAAGACGCTGAAGATGGAGGAGATCAACAGCAGGGCCTTCGCTGACATCAGAGACGCCCGCCGTCGCATCAATGGCTTCATCGCAGAGGTCTACAACAAAGATCGGCTGCACTCGGCGCTCGGCTACCAATCACCGCTTGAGTTCGAAACCGCGTTCGCGCAAAACAAAGCACGATAACGCATCATGGCAACCGCACTGTCACAGAAATTATCGTGTCTCATTCCAGGGGTGCAGTCCAGTGCTGTCACCGTAATTCCCTGTCACCGTAATTAGACATGAATTCTCGCTCTGAGCCTTGACAGGGCTTATGGGCGATGTGGTGTTCAAGGGTGGCGTGGACACAACGATTGAATGCCAAGTCTAGTGTCGCTGTGTGGGGGCGCTATTCCGCCTTTTCCGAATCCGGCTGCGGATCGCTCTTGGTCAGCTTCGGCGAATCCACGTATGGCAACGTTGCCTTGCGCGTGGCCTCAAACCACGGCGCCCAGACAGCTCGCGCGGCCTCGGCCCACAGCGCGAACGGGTTCATCGCGCGCAGATATTGCTCGAAGGCATCGAACGAGGGCACCGCCAGCATGTTGATGGAAATCTGCTCGCGATCGCCCTCTGCCGAGCGGCGGTGGACAATCTCGATCTCGAGGCCGGGCAGACGGGCGGTGGCGCGCATGGGCTCCGGGTGTCGTGGAGTCGATCGATCAGGCTCGGACAAGGGATTTCTCCGTTTGGTGCCCTGATACACGTCGGCCCGGCTTCAGACTACGCCTGGCAGTTCACATCATCGACAAGATCTGAAGAGAAGATATGTAGCGAGAGCAAGAGTGGGAGGAATCGTTATGAGCACCACCGAGGTTGCCAAGCAGTTCACCGCCGCACTCAAAGCCGGCAAGTTCGACGAGGCTGAGCGCTTCTGGTCGGACGACGTCGTGAGCTACGAGGCCCAGGAGGGGCCCATGCACGAGGTCCGCGGCCGCGCGGCGGTGCACGGCAAGGGCGAATGGTGGACCGCCAATCATGATGTGCATAGCTTCGAAGCCGAGGGGCCTTATGTGAACGGCGATCGCTTCGCCCTGCGCTTCAAGATCGACGTGACGCCCAAGGCGACCGGCCAGCGCACGCAGATGGACGAAATCGGCCTCTACACCGTCAAGGACGGCAAGATCGTCGAGGAGCGGTTCTTTTATTGATCGCTTCGAGAGGACGTCATGGTGCCCAGGGGCGGGATCGAACCACCGACACTGCGATTTTCAGTCGCATGCTCTACCAACTGAGCTACCTGGGCATACTCGCGGAGCCCAGAGAGGCCGTGCGAGCGGGCGGTTTATAGAGAGGTCAGGCGGTCATGTCCACCCGCCTTCGCCTGCGGCTTCGGCGCGGCGCGCCCCGCTTCGGGCTCATCCCCAAACATTTGGCGAATCACCATTATTCGGCGTCTTCGGGGTCGGTGGGGCGGCCGGGGATGACGTAGCGGCCGGAGAGCCAGCGGTTCAGGTCGACGTCGCGGCAGCGTTTGGAACAGAATGGCAGCGTGGCCGGATCGGCCGGCTTGCCGCAGACCGGGCAGGGTTTCGGCGGCGGCTTGGGCGCGCCGGCATCCTTGGGGCCATCCTTCGGGCCGCCCTTGGGGCCGTCAACTGGCATTGAGCCAGCCGAACCGGATCGGGAAGCCCTCCCCGCCGAGCAGCGTGACCGATTCGTAAAGCGGCAGCCCAACGACGTTGCTGTAGGAGCCGACCATCTTGACCACGAAGGAGCCGGCGATGCCCTGCACGGCATAGCCGCCGGCTTTGCCGCGCCATTCGCCGGAGCCGATATAGGCCTGGATGTCATCCTCGCTCAAACGCTTGAAGCGCACGCGGGTTTCGATCAGGCGTTGGCGGAACGCCTCCTTCGGCGTTACCAGGCAGATCGCGGTGTAGACGCGGTGATTGCGCCCCGAGAGCAGCCGCAGGCACTGCGCGGCCTCATCCACCAGATTGGCCTTCGGCAGAATGCGGCGCCCGACCGCGACCACGGTATCGGCGGCAAGGATGAAAGCGCCGCGCAGCTCGTCGTCAAGGTGGACGGATTTCAGCGCTGCGTCGGCCTTGGCCCGCGCCAGCCGGTTGGCGCAGGCGCGCGGCAGCTCGCCCCGCTTCGGGGTCTCGTCGACATCGGCCGGGCGCAGCGCGTCGGGCTCGATGCCGGCCTGGTTAAGCAGGCTGAGCCGCCGCGGCGAACCGGAAGCAAGAACGAGTTTGGGACGGCCAAGCATGCTGGATGTGTCGGGGAGATAAGGATTCGGATGGATCGCGCGCGGAACCTATCGGAAGGCACTCCATTCCACAACCGGGGAACAAGTCATTGTTGAAACTCCACTATCTCCGTCGCCCCTGCGAACGCAGGGGCCCATAACCACAGGCCGTTGTCGTAGGAATGACAGGCAGCGACTGGCTGCCTCAAATCGCGCGGCCGCGGCGTATGGGTTCCTGCTTTCGCAGGAACGACGGTGAGAGCATTACCCGCTCGCGGCGCCCGCCTTGGCGAAGCGGCGGCGGATGCGCATCATGAGCCCGTCGCAGACGTCGCGATAGGCGGCGAGCTTTTGCTCGCGGTTGCCTTCCGCGTCGGTCGGATCCGGCGTCGGCCAGTATTCGACATCGGCGGCATGCGTGCGCGTGAGCTCCAGCGCCTTGTGGTGGGCTTCCGGCGACAGCGTGATGATGAGATCGAAATTGAGCCCTTCCCAATCCTCGAGCTCCTCGAACGTCGTCGGCTTGTGGCCGGAAATATCCTGGCCGAGCTCGGCCATCACGGCGACCGCGAACGGATCGAGCTCGCCCTTCTTGACGCCGGCGGATTTCACATAGAGTCCTTGCGGAAACATCTGCTGCAACAGGCTCGCCGCCATCGGCGAGCGCACGCTGTTCAGCCCGCATGCGAACAGCACGGCCTGCGGATTGCGCGCGCGGGGCGGCGCCTCCATGCGTCAGGAAATCCGGCCATTCGGCGTCATGCTTTCCTTTTTGCGCATGACCTTATCCGAAAACCGCTTCGCACTTTTCGGCGTCATGCGTCCTGCCCCTTCCAGTGCAGCACGCAGATCAGCGTGAACAGGCGGCGCGCGGTTTCGAAATCGACGCGGACCTTGCCTTTCAGCCGCTCCTGCAGCGTGCGCGAGCCTTCGTCATGGATGCCGCGGCGGCCCATGTCGATCGCCTCGATCTTGTCAGGCGTGGCGGTGCGGATCGCCTGATAGTAGCTGTCGCAGATCATGAAATAGTCCTTCACGATCCGCCGGAACGGCGTCAGCGACAGCAAATGCGCGACCACGGGCGTGCCGTCCTCGCGGCGGATGTCGAACATCAGGCGGTTGCCGGTAATGGCGATGTGCAGCGTATACGGCCCCTGCACCGCGCCGTCCGGCGCGAACAGGTTCTGCTCGATCAGGTCGTAGATCGCAATCGCCCGCTCATGCTCGATATCGGGGCCGGAACGCCCGATCGATTCCTCATCGAGCGTCACCGCGACGATGCGGTTGTGCTGGTCATCGTCTGGCGGCGGCTTGTTCATGGCAAATTGAGGCGCAATCCGACGGAGCGTGAATGGGCATCCAAACCCTCGGCCTTGCCCAAGGTCATCGCGGCGGGCCCCAGCGCGCGCAACTGGTCCGGCCCGCATTTGAGAATCGAAGTGCGCTTCATGAAGTCTAGCACGCCGAGCCCGGACGAAAACCGCGCCGAGCGCGCGGTCGGCAGCACGTGGTTGGAGCCGCCGACATAATCGCCGATCGCTTCCGGTGTGTGGGCGCCGAGGAAGATCGCGCCGGCGTTGCGGACCTTTGCCGAGAGCGCTTCCGCATCCGCGGTCATGATTTCGAGATGCTCGGCCGCGATCGCATTCGCCAGCTCGACCGCGTCGTCGAGCTCTTTCACCGTGATGATGGCGCCGAAATCGTTCCACGAGGCCCGCGCGATCTCGGCGCGGGGCAGCGTCGCGAGTTGCGACTCCACCGCGCGCTCGACCTCGGTGGCCAGGTCTGCGCTGTCGGTGATCAGGATCGACTGCGCGCTGGCGTCATGCTCGGCCTGCGCCAGCAGATCGGCGGCGATCCAGCCGGCATTTCCGGTCGCGTCGGCGATGACGAGCACTTCCGAAGGACCCGCGATCATGTCTATGCCGACCTTGCCGAACACCTGCCGCTTGGCGGCGGCGACATAGGCATTGCCTGGGCCGACGATCTTGGCCACCGGCGCAATCGTCGCCGTGCCATAGGCCAGCGCCGCCACCGCCTGCGCGCCGCCGACGCGATAGATTTCGGAGACGCCGCCGAGATGGGCGGCCGCAAGCACCAGCGGATTGAGCTTGCCGTCCGGCGACGGCACCACCATGACGACGCGCGGCACGCCGGCGACCTTGGCCGGCACCGCGTTCATCAAGACCGAGGACGGATAGGCCGCCGTGCCGCCGGGCACGTAAAGACCGACCGCATCGACCGCGCTCCAGCGCCAGCCGAGCTCGACGCCAAGCGCATCGATGAAGCGCTCGTCCTTCGGCAACTGCCTCTGGTGGAACGCCTCGATCCGGTCGCGGGCGAATTTCAGCGCGTCGATGGTTGTGGCATCGCAGGCCTTCACGGCCGCGTCGATCTCGGCCGCGGTCACGCGCAGGCCGGCCGCGTCGAGCTCAAGCCGGTCGAACTTCCTGGTCGCCTCGATCAGGGCGGCGTCGCCACGCGCGGCCACGTCATCCACAATCGCCCGTGTGGCGCGCTCGACATCGGCCGACACCTCGCGCTTGGCGACGAGGAATTGCTTGAATTTCGGATCGAAATCGGCGCTGCTGGTATCCAGGCGGACGGGCATGGCGGCTTTCTGAGAGACGTCGGAGGCCCCTGCTCAATGGCGCGGCGGCCAAGGGCCGTCAACCCTCCACGTCGTCCCTGCGAAAGCAGGGACCCATAACCACCGATGTCCCGCTTGGGTCACGCTGGGGCGGCAATCCGCTTGACACCTCGCATTTGTGGTTGATGGTGTGGACGGCCCCCTACGGCATCAGTGTGCCAGAATGAGGTTGTTGCAAATCTCAGACAAGGGAGCCGTCCGTGAAGCAGATTAGCCGCATTGGAATGGATACGTCGAAGTATATTTTTGTGCTGCATGGAGTTGATGCGGCGGAGCAGGTGGTGTTGCGCAAGAAACTTTCGCGCAAGCAGGTGCTGGAGTTCTTTGCCAAATTGCCGCCGACCGTGATCGGGATGGAGGCCTGCGGGGCTTCGCAATATTGGGCGCGGGAGCTTCGCAAGCTTGGCCATGAGGTGAAGCTGATGGCTCCGCAATTGGTGAAGCCCTATGTGACGCGGAACAAGAATGACTGGCGGGATGCGGAAGGCCTGTGTGAGGCGATGAGCCGGCCGAGCATGCGGTTTGTGCCGGTAAAGAGCGCCGAGCAGCAGGCTGCATTGATGCTGACAGGAATCCGCGATGGATTGATCGCCCGGCGCACCCAGTTGACCAACACGATCCGCGGCCATGCGGCGGAGTATGGCCTGATTGCGCCCAAGGGGTTGGACAAGATCGAGCCGTTGTTGGCGCAGATTGCCCAGGACGAGACGCTTCCCGCGATGGCGCGCGAGCTGTTTACGGTGCTGGGCCGCGAATGCACCAGGCTCGAGGGCGAGCTGGAGGCGATCGAGGCCAAGCTGATGGCCTGGCACCGTGGCGATGCCATGGGCCGCCGGCTGGCAAAGATCCCTTCGGTCGGCCCGATCGTGGCGACGGCGCTGGTGATGAAGACACCAGATCCGCGCGCGTTCCGCTCCGGTCGTCACTTTGCGGCCTGGCTCGGCCTCACGCCCAAGGACCATTCCACCGCCGGCAAGACCAGGCTCGGCAAGATCACCCGGGCCGGCGATGAGGACCTTCGTCGCCTGCTGGTGATCGGGGCGACCGCGGTGATCCAGCAGGCCAGGCGTGGCCGCGGCCATCACTCGCGCTGGCTGCTGGCATTGATCCAGCGCAAGCCGCCGAAGCTTGCGGCCGTAGCGCTCGCCAACAAGGTGGCCCGCATCGCCTGGAAGCTGATGGTCACGGGGGAGGCGTACGACGCGACGCGGATCAATGCCACGGCGGCAGTTGCCGCTTAAACAGGTCAAACAGGTTGGCCGACCGGCGGCTCGTCCGCCGACCGACCCGGAAGCTGCAAGAGCAGATGGAGCGATCGAGCAACGATGCGAGACAATCCGTGGGACCCATTGGCCGCCAACAGGCCGCTAGGTTGTTTGGAACTCGCATCGCGCAACCCATCTTGGCCAGCGGTCAACACACCGCATTCACAGGCCGGACATATGGATGCAAGCGATCCGATCTCACTCAAAAAGCTCTTGTGCCACGGGGGCCGTCCACATATGGGTCCCTGCGTGCGCAGGGACGACGATAGAGGGGATACCCCTACCCCTCCGGCCCCAGCGGCGCTATCGCCAGGTCGCTGGCGCCGAGATCGTCGGTGCCGAGGTCGGTCAGCTCGCATTCCAGGCACTCGAGGTCCAGCCGCAGCGCCTCGCCGTGGCTGAACAGGAGAAGCGCGCTGCCGCCGGGAGCCTCGCCCGGGTGGAATTCGATCCCGACCAGTTCCAGCATCGCTTCACGCCGCTGCAAATCGATGTTGCGCGACTTGCAGGCCAGCACCCGGTCGAAGCGCAGCGCCGCGATCAAGCGGCGCGGTTCGGTTCCGCCTGACAGCGTCTGCTCCCAGTCGAGCCGGTTCATGCCGACCACCAGCCGCTTTTCGCCCTGCCGCCAGACGATATCGGAGGCCAAAACGCGGGCGTCCTGCACATGGGCCGATATGACCGCGAGATCGTCGGCGTCGAGCGCAATCAGTTTGAGCGGGTCCGCCGGCATAGGATCCTCGATAGCCCCCTAATCGCTGATGCGCTGGATCAACGCGCCGCAGGCCGAAAGTTTTTCCTCCAGCCGCTCGAATCCACGGTCGAGGTGATAGATGCGGTTGACCATGGTTTCGCCCTCGGCGGCAAGGCCTGCGATAACCAGCGAAACCGACGCGCGCAAATCGGTCGCCATGACAGGCGCGCCGCGCAGCTTTTCGATGCCGTCGATGGTCGCGGTCTCGCCATCCAGCGATATCCGCGCACCGAACCGCGCCAGTTCCTGCACATGCATGAAGCGGTTCTCGAAGATGGTCTCGGTGATCTGCGAGGAACCGCCGGCGCAGGCCATCAGCGCCATCAATTGCGCCTGCAGGTCGGTCGGAAAACCGGGAAACGGCGCGGTCGACACCGTCACCGGCTTTATCGGGCCGCCGTTTCTGGCAACCCGAATGCCGTCATTGTTGACGGTGATCTTGGCGCCGGCCTGCGCCAGCACGTCGAGCGCAGACTGCAAGAGTTCGGGGCGGGCGCCAGAAAGCTGCACGTCGCCGCCGGTCATGGCGACCGCCATCGCATAGGTGCCGGCCTCGATCCGGTCAGGCAGCACGGTGTGGCGGGCGCCGTGCAGCTTCTCGACGCCCTCGACTGTGATGCGAGGCGTGCCCGCGCCGGTGATGCGCGCTCCCATCTTGTTCAGGCAGTCGGCGACATCAGTGATTTCAGGCTCGCACGCGGCATTGCTGATGACGGTCGTGCCCTTGGCGAGCGTTGCCGCCATCAGCGCGACATGGGTGCCGCTCACCGTCACCTTGGGAAAATCGATCGCAGCCCCGCGCAGGCCGCCGGGCGCTTTCGCCACCACATAGCCGCCGTCGATGGTCAGTTCAGCGCCGAGCTTCTCCAGCGCCATGATCAGGAGATCGACCGGCCGGGTGCCGATGGCGCAGCCGCCCGGCAGCGAGACTTTCGCTTCACGCATGCGCGCCAACAGCGGCGCGATCACCCAGAAGCTGGCGCGCATCCGCGACACCAGCTCGTAAGGCGCCGTCGTGTCGATGATGTTGGCGGCAGAAATGTGCAGGGTCTGGCCCTGATATTGGCCGTCGCCCGGCCGCTTGCCCACTGAGGTGATGTCGACGCCATGGTTGCCGAGGATGCGCTGCAACTGCGCGACGTCGGCAAGCCGCGGCACGTTGTCGAGGATGAGCGTTTCCTCCGTGAGCAGCGCCGCGATCATCAGCGGCAGGGCAGCGTTCTTCGCGCCCGAAATCGCGATGGTGCCGTTGAGCTTGCTGCCGCCGACAATACGAATGCGGTCCATGCCATGCCCTCTGCTGTGCACAATTTATGAGCGGGTGCGTCCGCAGCAGAAGCAGCGATGTTTGCGGCGATTTGATGGGGTGCGCCGTCGTTCCGGGGTGCTCACGAAGTGAGCGAACTACGGGGCGCCCTTGCGCCCCTGAGACCTCAAGGTTCCGGGTTCAGCCCTGCGGGCTGCCCCGGAATGACGAAAGACAACGTCAGATCGAGCTCACTTCACGACCTGATAAACGCCAGCAAATCGGCGTTGATCGTCGCGGCCTCCGTGGTCGGCATGCCGTGCGGAAATCCCTTGTAGGTCTTCAGCGTGCCGTTCTTCAAAAGCTTCGCCGACAGCGGCGCGGAGTCTTCGTAAGGAACGATCTGGTCGTCGTCGCCGTGCATCACCAAGACCGGCACATTGATCTTCTTGAGGTCCTCGGTGAAGTCGGTCTGCGAGAAGGCGACGATGCCGTCGTAATGCGCTTTCGCACCACCCATCATGCCCTGGCGCCACCAATTCTCGATCACGGCTTCCGACGGCTGGGCGCCCGGCCGGTTGTAACCGTAGAACGGACCGGCCGCGATGTCGCGATAGAAGTTTGTGCGGCTCGCCGCGAGCTGCGCCTGAAACCCGTCAAACACTTCCTTGGGCAGTCCGCCCGGGTTGGCCGGCGTCTGCACCATCAGCGGCGGCACGGCGCTGAGGATCGCCGCCTTCGCCACCCGGCTCTCGCCGTGGCGAGCGATGTAATGCACCACCTCGCCGCCGCCGGTGGAATGGCCGACATGAACGGCGCCTTTGAGATCGAGATGCGCCGTCAGCGCCGCGAGGTCGTCGGCATAGTGGTCCATGTCGTGGCCGTCGGCCACCTGGCTGGAGCGGCCGTGGCCGCGGCGGTCATGGGCGATGACCCGAAAGCCGTGGTTGAGGAAGAACAGCATCTGCGCATCCCAGTCGTCCGCCGACAGCGGCCAGCCGTGGCTGAACACGATGGGCTGACCCTTGCCCCAATCCTTGTAGAAGATCTCGACGCCGTCTTTGGTGGTGATGGTGGGCATGGGAATTCTCCTCTTGTTATTCCGTCATCCCCGAGCACGCGTCATTGCGTGGCCCGGAAGCTGACGTTGATTGCGATGTGCGGACTAGCCTCGGCAGATGATACCAGAGCCCGGCCTATGTCGACGTCGGCTGGTATCTCCGGATCACGCCGATGATCACGACGACAAAGAATACCAGCACGATGCCCTGGACGATGGCGAACGGCGGCTCGGCCGGTGGCACGCTCGGCGCCAGCGCATGCAGCGCCGGCACTTTGAGGAAGGACTGGATCACCAGCACGAATACGTTGAGATAGAGCGAGACCAGCGCGGTCAGCGCGTAGATCCAGCGCCAGGCGCCGTTAAGCTTCATGCCGTAAAGCGCAAAACAGGCGATCGCCAGCAGCACCAGCGAGAGAATGCCGATCATATGCGACGGCAACAGCTTTTCGGACAAAAGAGGCGGAATCGGAAATCCTGACGCGCTGGTCAGGATCGTGAACACAAGGAAGATCGCGGTCAGGCCCGGCATCCGCTTCGAGCCGAGCATCCCGAACATCACGATGAGGCCCGCCACGATGGCGATCAGGCTGATAACGACGTGCACGAGAACGAATGTCGCCAAACTCATACCTAAAATCATGACGCGCCCCCTTCGTTGGAAATCATCTAAAGGTTACGACGCGGCGCGAAGAATTTCCACACGCATCGCGTGCGGCCTTCGGCAAGGCAGGCATGTGCGTGATTGAAGACACATCAACAAAAATTGTATGATGCACGAAATATTTGCACTGCCGTCACAAATGACGGCAGTCACGCCGTATCATAGCGACGGTTTCGCTGCGTCGGCGAGATAGCCATGCAGCGCGGCGACCACCTGCGCGCCCTCGCCGATCGCGCCGCCGACGCGCTTGACCGAGCCGGAGCGCACGTCGCCGACCGCGAACACGCCGGGCACCGAGGTTTCCAGGGGCGGCACCGGGCGGCCAAGATTCTGCTCGGACTGCGCCCCCGTCACCACAAATCCCGCGCGGTCGAGCGTGACGCCGCAGCCGTCGAGCCAATGGGTCGCCGGGTCGGCGCCGACGAACAGAAACAGGTTGTGCACATCAAAACTGTGCTGTTCGGGCGCCAGCCGGCTCTTCCAGCGCACGCGCTCGAGCGATCCATCGCCGCCGCCTTCGACCGCAATCACCTCGGCGTTGAAGACCAGTTCGATATTGGGCGCCGCCTCGATCCGCTCGATGAGATAGCGCGACATGCTGGCGCCCAGTCCGCCGCCGCGGATGATCATGTAGACCTTGCGCGCATGCCCGGACAGGAACACCGCGGCCTGGCCAGCGGAATTGCCGCCGCCGACCAGCACGACATCCTGGCCCACGCACAGCTTGGCCTCGATCGGCGAGGCCCAGTACCAGACGCCGCGGCCTTCGAACGCGTCGAGATTTTCGATTTCCGGCCGCCGGTAACGCGCCCCGCTCGCCACCACGATGGATTTGGCGCGCAGCGACTGCCCGCATTCGGTGGCCAGCGCGAACACGCCGTCGCGCTGCGAGCAATCCAGCGACCGCACCGAAACCGGAATCAGCATCTCGGCGCCGAATTTCTGCGCCTGATTGTAGGCACGGCCGGCGAGCGCCTGCCCCGAAATACCGGTCGGAAAGCCCAGATAGTTTTCGATGCGCGCGCTGGCGCCGGCCTGGCCGCCGAAAGCCCGCGCGTCGAATACCGCCACCGACAATCCTTCGGAGGCAGCATAGACCGCAGTGGCGAGACCGGCGGGACCGCCGCCGACCACCGCCACATCATAGAGTCTCTCATGCGCATGGTTGGTGATCATGCCAACCGCCAGCGCCAGCGAAGTCTCCGACGGGTTGCGCAGCACGGTACCGTCGGGGCACACCACCAGCGGCAGATCGGCCCGCGAGGCCGAATAGCGCGCGACGAGATCGGCGGCGTCCTTGTCGCTTGCGGGATCGAGCACGTGGTGCGGCTGGCCGTTGCGCGCCAGAAAATTCTGCAGCCGCGCGGTGTCGCCGAGGGAGGACGGGCCGATCAGCACCGGCCCGCCGACGCCGCCCTGGATCAGGCTGACCCGGCGCAGGATCAGCGCGCGCATGATGCGCTCGCCGAGCTCGGCTTCCGCGACCAGAAGCGCGCGCAATTGGTCCGGCGGGATCAGCAGTGTTTCGACGTCACCCTCGGCGTGGCCGTCGACCAGCGCGACGCGCCCGGAAAGTTGTCCGATCTCGGCCAGAAACTGTCCCGGACCCTGGTCGATGACCGGCGTGATATGGCCGAGGCCATCGCGCTGGGTGATCGCGACCGTGCCCGACAGCACCACGAACATGCCGGGGCCGACCTTGCCGGTCTCGAACAGGGTTTCGCCATCCCTGTAGGTCCGAAGCTCCCCGAATCGGCGCATGCGCGCGATTTCGTGATGGGTGAGCGCCGGGAATGTCTGTTCGTAACGTGGAAACGCAGTGGAAGCCGCGCCGGTCGCCGGACCGGCCGTGATGTCTGCACTCATGATCGCCACCCAAGAAACAACAACTGCAAAAGAATTGTCAGGCCGCCCGGCGAGCGATCGGGGATTGCCTCTACGCTACTGGCCCGGCTTTTCTCCGCTGGCGTCATCTAGGGACGCATTGGGGCTTTCGGAAGATGCGCCGGGATCGCTGCGCCCGCGCGCCTGTGACTTCCGCCGCTTGAGATTTTCGCGCAGCGCCAGCTTCAACCGCTGCGATCGTGAATCCTTCACATCCGCAGCCGTCTTTCCCGCGCCTTTGCCTTGATCACCCTTCATCGTCAGTCCGCCGAATATGTCTTGGTCGAGACGGCATCAGCGACGCCGCCATTCGAAGATAGCCGCTTTCGATCAGCCGTGCCGCAATCGCGGCCGGCCTGTGACCGTCCGAACCCCGCGACAAGTAGCGGAAGCCGGGATTCAGCCGCTCAAAGCGAGGTCGGGAACCGGAGCAAGGCCTGAAGTTGCCCATTTGCCCCTGGTCCCGATCGTCGGAACGATTTTTACCCCATTTTGGTGCTTTCCCAGCCTGCCCGCGCGCTTGCACCAGAAGGGCCCTTGTGGCAAGAACCGGCCGCCTGTGGGGGCCTTTAGGGCCGATTCCCTGAATACCGGGCATGCTGCCGTAGCTCAGTGGTAGAGCACTCCATTGGTAATGGAGAGGTCGACAGTTCAATCCTGTCTGGCAGCACCATCACTTTCCCTGAACCATCAGCCACAAGACCCCGGCGCGTCGGGTTGTGGCGGTCATTCGCTTCCCTCGAAAACGGTGCGATTTCTTGAGCGTCGTCGTGGCCGTCTGTAGGAGCTTATGTAAGCTCGAAAACGATCATGCACCGTAGAGTTTGTCGGTCGACGCAAAATGCGGATGCGATCCCACGGCTTCATGCGGGACGATCCGATCGGTTGCACAACGTATGATGTCGTAGCATTCGCACGTTGCTTCCTCGAGCCGCGCCCTGTCGATTTCAACCAAGCCCCGCCGAGCGGATCTGATGGCACCTATGGCACGGAGTTTGGCAATCACCTGTGTCACGGTCGTTCGTCGCACCCCGAGCAACTGCGAAAGTGTCCCCTGCGTTAATGATAGGATATTGTTGCCCTCGGTTCGATCGTGCAGGTGAAGCAGCCAGCGGGCCATGCGGGCCTCGACCGAGTGCAGTCCGTTGCAGGCTGAGACGTGCTGGAACTGCATGAGTATCGACCTCGTGTGCGCCTCGACCACATGTCTGATGGCGCCGCTCTCCATGTAGGCTGCATGAAACCGCGACACGGAGATTTGCGATGCGGTGCCGCCCACCCGCACGACCGCGGTCACGGACGACAAGAAAGAGGGTCCCAGCACCGATAATGCGCCGATCGCTCCCTCGCGCCCGATTACCGCGGTTGCGATCGTTTCTCCGTTCGGAAGGCCGAGCATGAAGGAGATGGCCCCGCTATGGGGAAAGTAAACGTGGTGGCGTCGATCTCCCGCTCGTATCACCACGGCGTCCTGTTCGAGCGACACCTTCTGGAGATGAGGGGCGAGCAACGCGAGGTCTGCCGGCGGCAACGCGCTGAGAAGACGATTACCGGCGCTCGCCGGACGGCCCATCACGAGAGACTTCTTCCCTCAGAAGAACACGCAGCTCTCCTGGAATGTCTTTGGCAGGAATGTCTTCTGCGCTGCGCCGACACTAACTCCACTTTCATCGTGCATCGTTCCGGCTTTGAGCTGCCTTCTTGGATGCGATACTTGCTGAGTACCCTACGGCGCCGCGCCGGTAAAGGTACGACGAATCCTTGGGTGATCGGGCGGAACCGCTCGACACCAGCCTCCGGACCGCTGGCGGATCGAAAAAGCTCAATAAATTCAGTTGGCGGTGTTTCTCGCGACAGTTCCTGTCTGGCAGCAATATCCCCTTCCAATAGACCTCAATCGGAAAATCAGGCCGGGAGCGGGATCGTTCGGCGTGGATTATCGGCAGGGGTTCATCCCGGCCCGAGTGCGACGTTGCGGAACGCCCTGACCAGCGATCCTTCCAGCTTGCCCTCCATGCCGCACAGGATCTGGTAGGCAGCGGGCCGCGGCATTGGCGGCCGGTATGACCTCGACTCGATGAGCGCGGCGAAGATGTCCGAGATCGTCAGCAACCGGACCAGATCGGAAATCTGCGAGGCCTTCAGTCCATCCGGATAGCCGGAGCCATCAAGATACTCGTGATGATGTCTCACGCCGTCCAGAATTTCCGGGCTGATGCCGGACACGCCCTTCAGCAGTTCATATCCGATCGCGGGGTGGCGCTTGATGATTTCCTCCTCGTCGGGCTCGAGGCGTCCCGGCTTGTCCAAAATCGACAGCGGGATGCGCGCCTTGCCGATGTCGTGAAGTGTCGCCGCCATTCCGAGTCGCGATACATCTATGCCGGAGAACCCAATATCGAGCGCGAAGCCGACCGCGACGCCGGTGACGAGCAGGCAATGCTGAAACGTGCCCTCGTGATAGCGGCGCACCTCGTCGAGCCATGCTGAAAGGCCATCCTGCCCGACGCGCTGGATGATCTTCGACGTCGCACGCTTCGCATCGGCAACTTTCACCGGCCTGCCAAGGCGTACATTCGAAAACATCGAGGCGAAGGCGGCCACACCCTCGTCCATCTCCGATACCGGAACCGCAGCTTTGTCCTCCGCGGCCGCTTCAACTGCTTCGATCTGCGCAACCTTGGGAATCGCTTCCTTGGCGCGTGAAAGGACCGCGGTCGCGCCGAGCGCATAGGCCTGCGCTACCATCGAGCGCGAGAGATTGTGAACGACGAACAGTTTTTCGGGAATGCCGGCGAGGTCCTGCAATATGATCCTGAGCCGATCGACGCGCGGCATCTGCCGCAGGTCGACGTCGACCATCAGTACGCCAGGCGACCTGATCTGGGTGCCGTCGCCGCCCAGCAACCAGGGTACCACGGCGTGCTGCGGCTCGAACATCGCACGAATCGCCGGCAACTTCGTCGGTTCGTCTGTGACAAAATAGACGAGCATGTCGAGAAAAGTCCGTACACGCCAATATTGAAGAAACCGTCTCTCAATCTTGGAGAACTGAAAACAAATAGAGCGATCGATGGTTCGAAAGGCCGAGCCCTCACTCGGCTCCATCGGCATTAGGCGCTCTAACGCACCTCATTCTGGGACATCAGGGCTACCTTGCCGTTAAGTATCCACCTCGTATAACTACGTACCTCAAACGAGGTACGCACGCCGGTCGACCGCAGACCATCAGATCGAGGGCATCGTCCGTGAATGATCTCCTGTCGTCGCGAAGCGAACGGCGGACCGAGAGATTGATGCTGTGCGCTTTGGCCGCGATGGGTGGCCTGTTCGCCGGGCCAGCGCTCGCGCAGGCCGATCTCGCCGGGGCAACGGCCAAACTCACGCTGCAGGTTGCGACCGCCATGCTCGGCGAGCGCTGCCGCCGCGTCGAGGCGCCGAACCCCGCATCGTTCGCATCGGTATCGCTGCACCGGACTTTCCACGACGATTTCGACACCCATCCGCTGCTGGATGAAAGATGGGCGCCGCACTACGCCGGCGGCGCTGCCTGGCCGGAAGCACGTTACTGGGGTGGCGAGGGCTCCGACTTCAGGCGCAAGACCAGCTACAATGGCGAACAGCAGATCTATGTCGATCCGCGCTATGGCGGGCGCGAAGCAATGCCGCTCGGCCTCGACCCGTTCAAGGTCAAGGACGGCGTTCTCTCGATCGTCGCCAGCCGGACCCCGCCAGCGCTGAAGACCGTGCTGTTCAACAATGAATATATCTCGGGCATCCTGACGACCCAGAGCCGGTTTGCCCAGAAGTACGGATATTTCGAAATCCGCGCCAAGGTACCGGTCGGCACCGGCGTGTGGCCGGCATTCTGGATGCTTGCCGATGACGGCGGCTGGCCGCCGGAAGTCGACATCATGGAGGGCCGCGGGCAACAGCCGGGCGACATCGTTATGACGACGCATTGGCGGATACCGGAGACGCAGCGCGTGGAACGCTGCGGGTTTGACTTCATTGTGCCGGACGCCCCGACCGCATTCCACGACTACGGCGTGCTGTGGCAGCCGGATCGCATAACCTATTTCATCGACCGACAGCCGGTCTCCGAGATCAAGGTGCCGGTCGGCTTCCACGAACCCATGTACATGATCGTGAACCTTGCGATGGGCTCGAAGACTCTCGAGGGCGTGGGATTCGTCGATGGCGAATCTCCCAATATTGTCGCATTCGAGATCGACAGGATATCCGCCTACCAGATCGACGAACGCTGACCGGAGATCACGATGTTCGGAAAATTCTCGCGCCGGCATTTTGCAAAGCTTGCAGGCTTGTCCGCGCTGGGCATCGCCGCCGCGCCAGCCGATGCCGCCACGCAACCGGCATCCGACCGGCCCGCGCCGGCGAGCTTTCCGAAAGACTTCGTCTGGGGCACCGCGACGTCGTCCTATCAGATCGAGGGCGCCGTGAACGAAGACGGCCGCGGCCGCTCGATCTGGGACACGTTCTCGCACACGCCCGGCAAGATCGAGGACGGCACCAGCGGCGACCGCGCCAACGAACACTATCACCGCTACAAGGAAGACATCGGCCTGATCAGGGAATTGGGCGCGAGGGCTTACCGGTTTTCGATCGCCTGGCCGCGGGTATTTCCGGAGGGAACGGGCAAGCCGAACCCGAAGGGCCTCGACTTCTACGACCGGCTCGTCGACGAACTCCTCAAGAACGGCATCGAGCCATACGGGACGCTATATCACTGGGACCTGCCGCAGGCGCTCGAGGACAAGGTCGGCGGCTGGCGATCCAGCGAAACGTCAAAAGCGTTCGGCGATTATGCCGGCCATGTGGCGGCGCGCCTGTCCGATCGCGTCCGGTCGATCTTCACGATCAACGAAGCCGGAAGGTTCGTGAATTTCGGCTATGGATGGGGCATCGATGCCCCCGGGCTCAAACTGCCCGATGCGGAGGTTAACCAGGTCCGTCACCATGTCGCGCTGGCGCATGGCCTCGCCGTGCAGGCGATCCGCGCCCATGGACGCAAGGGCACCAAGGTGGGACCGGCCGAAAACATCGCGGCCTGCGTGCCGGCGTTCGACACGCCGGAAAACGTTCGCGCGGCCGAGATAGCGACGCGCGAATTGAACTCAGGCTTTCTCGGCGTCATCCTGGAAGGCAAATATACCGACGGCTTTCTGCAGTTCGCCGGCAAGAACGCGCCGAAATTCACCGCTGAAGAGTTGAAGATCATTTCGCAGCCGAACGATTTCGTCGGCCTCAACATCTACGCGCCGCAGTTCTACATCGCCGCTTCCGACAAAGCGCCGGGCTGGAGCGTGCTGCCGTTTCCCGCTTCCTTCCCGCACATGAATTCGGAATGGCTGCGCGTGGGACCGGAGACGATCTACTGGGCGCCGCGGCTGGCGGCAAAGGTCTGGAACATCGAGACGATCTACATCAGCGAGAACGGCACCTCGTCGGAAGACAAGCTTCGCGCCGACGGCCAGGTCTATGACCTCGATCGCATCATGTATCTGCGCAATTACTTGCGGCAGTTGCAGCGCGCGACGTCGGAGGGCGTCCCGGTCCGCGGCTACTTCCTCTGGAGCCTGATGGATAATTTCGAATGGATCTATGGCTATGAGAAGCGCTTCGGGCTCTACCATGTCGACTTCGAGACGCAGCGCCGGACGCCGAAACTGAGCGTCGCCTTCTATCGCGACGTGGTAGCGCGGAACGCGATCGGCGTCTGAACGCCGGCAGCCGGGCCTTTAATACCTCGCGGCTTGCCGGATTGACGCCGGGACCTCGGTGATGGCGCACTGCTTGCCGCCGATTGCCACAGTCGTGGCGGGTTCATGCGCCAGTTTTCGCGACGATTCGTGACTGACGAATACGCCTGCAGCCGTGAGCATCAGCACGACATAAAGGGCGAACATGCCGCCGACCCATTTCCAATAAATCTGGCGGGCCTTGGGGGTAAGGCTTTCAAGTAATCGGCGCATGGTTACCTCCTCATCAGGAAACCTAATGGCTGCGTATAGCCCTCACGCCAGATACGGTGTGTGACGCACTTCACAGATGTCGATTTGTAATGGAGAACCCGTGACCGGAGCCGAACTGAAGAAACTTCGCGAGCATCTCGGTGAGGCCATCGGCCAGCCGCTGTCGGTGGCCGACATGGCCAAGCTCTGCGGGTTGCCGGCCGCGGACGGCGCCGACACCATCCGTAAATGGGAGGTTACGGGGCCGACTGGGCCGGTGGCGGAGCTGTTGCGCATCCTGGCGATGGCCAGCGACCGCTACCCGATCCTCGAAATGTTCAACGTGTT
The DNA here is from genome assembly GCF_043203335.1 of Bradyrhizobium sp. RDI18. NCBI lineage: Bacteria > Pseudomonadati > Pseudomonadota > Alphaproteobacteria > Hyphomicrobiales > Nitrobacteraceae > Bradyrhizobium > Bradyrhizobium sp. RDI18. The sequence continues at coordinate 4,460,991 of NZ_JBICRN010000008.1, forward strand.
CGACCGCCACGACGTGCCGGTGAAAGATCGCCCGGCGCGGCGGCAAGCCTTCCGCGAGCAGATGCGCAGCGACGTACGCCGCCGCATTGGTTAAGCAAAGCTTGCCTGAGACTTGCGGAGCTAGCGAAAATTAAGCCTTTCGTTACCTTTGATTAGGCCTTCATTAAGTACAAAAAACGTTTGTCTGCCAATGGGTTGGGTTATGGAGTGCTGTCACCTCGGAGTGACAGCATTTTAGATAAAAGGGTCTATCTGCGTGGCCATGGATGACGCCGGCACGCGGTGTCGCCGAACGGTTTTCGGAGACAGCAAAAATGAAAAAGATCCTCGCCGCCCTCGTGGCCTTCGCAGCCCTCACCGCCGCCGCGCCCGCCTCTGGCGCCGACCTTGGCGCGCGCTATTACAAGCAGCCCGCTTATACGCCGGCGATGGTCGCTGCCCAATGGACCGGCTTCTATATCGGCGGCCATCTCGGCGGCGCCTTCAGCGGCAGCCACGACTTCAACGGCGCGGTGCTGAGCGACTCCAGCGCCCGGCTGCTCGGCGGCGTTCAGGCCGGCCTCGACTGGCAATTCGCGCAGAACTGGGTGCTCGGCACCGAGGGCCAGTATTCCTGGCTCGGCAAGAATAACCTCACCGCCACCTTCCCCGGCGCCTACGTCTACACCAATGATCAGCGCGGCCTCGGCTCGGTCACTGCCCGCATCGGCTACACCTGGGGTGCGGGCCTGCTCTACGTCAAAGGCGGCTACGCCTATTCCGACAATCGAGAGAGGCTGACGCTCGCCGGCGCGCCGATCCCCTTCCTACTCGATGGCAACCACAGCCACGGCTACACCGTCGGCGCCGGCGTCGAGTACATGTTCGCCCCGAACTGGGCGGTCAAAGGCGAGTACATGTATTACGACTTCGGCAGCAGCCGCTTTGCTTCCCCTGCGGCGCTGGTGCCGTTCGGAAGCTTCCATAATGACGACCACACGCTGAAGCTCGGCGTCAACTATCGCTTCAACTTCGCCAGCCCGGTGATGGCGCGCTACTAAGCGCTTTCAATTGAGAATTGCAGAAGGCCGGCTTTCACGCCGGCCTTTTTGTTTGCTTTGTTCATTCGCCTGCGTTTTCCGGTTCACGGAAAAATCCAGTGCGGCGAGCGCTAAAATTGTGGCGAAAAAAGGTTCCGTTTTTCCAAACTTGTTAACCGGGTATCGCGATACTGCCGCGCGAGGAAACACCTCAAGGTAGTGTAGACGGGGCAGCGGGCAGATGGCGTTATTCAATTCAGGGGTCAAGGGTTTTCGCTTCGGCGTCAGGGGCAGTCTGTTTGCCGCCTTTGCCGTCATCGCCGGCATGGCGATCATCATCTCTGCCGGCGCCGGCCTGATGCTCGGGCGGCTTGGCGGGACCATGGTGGACTTGAGCGGACGGGATATTCCCCGCCTCGCCGCCAGCCTGCAGCTCTCGGCGCAGAGCGCGAGCCTCGCCAGCCAGGGGCCGGCGCTGCTGGCTGCGCGCAGCGAGCAGGCGCTGAACGATCGCACCGGGAAAATGAAGGAAACCCAGGCGGTCGCGCTGCAGAAGCTCGGCGAGATCGTCGAACTTGGCGCCGACAAGGCCGTCGTTGCCGCACTCAACGAGAACATGAAGAACATCGATGAGGTGATCAAGAGCCTCCGCGCGGCTGCACACGAGCGGCTCGAACTGGCCGCCCAGCACGAAAGACTGTACGAAGCGGTGCGCAAGGCTCAACGGCGCTTCATTGCCGCCGCCGGCCCGGCGGCGATCGACGCCCAGACCGAACTCTACAGCATCTACGCCGCTCCCAACTTCTCGCAGGCCGATGCCATCAAGGCCCACAGGACGGCCGACCAGCTCGCCGACATCGCCGCGAGCGGCAATCTGATGGCGTTCGACATGATCGCCGCGTTGTCGGCCACCAGCGGCGATACGTTGGAGGCCATCGGGAAGGAATTCCGCACCGCGCAGGCGCGCGTGAAGTCGAATGTCGAGAAGCTGCCCACGACCACGGCGATGAATGTCGTCCGCAAAGCGACCCTGGACTTGCTGGCGCTTGCCGATGGCAAGACCGGCGTCTTCAAGGTCCGCCAGCAGGAGCTTGACGCAGACGATTTCGGCCAGACCATTCTGGAGGAAACCCGCAAGCTCAATGTCGGCCTCGGCATCAGCGTGCAGCAATTGGTCGATGGCGTGCAGAAGGAAACCAACGCTGCGGCCTGGCAGGCGCGTCAGGAGATCTCGTTCGGGACCATGGTCATGCTCGCGCTCGGCGTCGGCACGCTGGTCGGCTCGATCCTGTTCGTCTGGCTCTATGTCGGCCGCAACATCCTGCGGCGAATCAGTAATCTGCAGCGCTCGATGCAATTGCTGTCCAGCGGCGACCTCGACTCGGAGGTCTTTCAGAGCCATCACCAGGACGAGATCGGCGCCATGGCCGACTCGCTGCACGTGTTCCGCGAGAGCATGATCCAGAGCCGCGCGCTCTCCGCCGAGCAGGACAAGGACCGCATCGCCAAGTCGGAGCGCGCCTCCCGGATGGAAGCCCGCATCGTCGAGTTCGAAAGCACCGTTCGCACCGCGCTCGACAGCCTGCAGACCGCGGCAGGCTCGATGCAATCGACCGCGCAAAGCATGTCGGCGACCGCCGATCAGTCCAGCGCGCTGGTGACCGCGGTTGCGACCGCCGCCGAGCAGACCTCGGCCAACGTGCAGACCGTATCGTCGGGCACCGAGGAATTGTCCTCCTCGATCGAGGAGATCGGCCGCCAGGTCATCACCTCGGCGGAGATCGCCCGCAAGGCGGTCGACGACGCCGGTGCGACCGACGCCACCATGCAGGGGCTCGCGGATAACGCGGCGCGGATCAGCGTGGTCGTCGACCTGATCCAGACCATCGCCTCGCAGACCAACCTTTTGGCGCTGAACGCCACCATCGAAGCGGCACGCGCCGGCGATGCCGGCCGCGGCTTTGCTGTGGTCGCCTCCGAGGTGAAGAGCCTCGCCAACCAGACCGCGAAGGCCACCGACGAGATCCGCCAGCAGATCGTCAGCATGCAGACGGTGACAGAGACCGCGGTCTCCGCGATCCGCAACATCAGCAACACGATCAGCGAGATCAACGAGGTGACCACCGCGATCGCGGCCGCGGTCGAGGAGCAGGGTGCGGCGACGCGCGAGATCGCGCGCAACATCCAGCATGCCGCGGGCGGCACCAGCGAAGTCTCCAGCAATATCGTCGGCGTCTCCAGCGCCTCGGCGCAAGCCGGAACCGCCGCCGGCCAGGTGCTGACCGCCTCCGACGCTCTGCGCCGCGAGGCCGACGTGCTGCGCGAGGAGATCGACGCGTTCCTGTCGAATATCAGGGCGGCGTAGCCGCAACGCGCTGTCATCCCGGGATGGTCCGAAGGACCAGACCCGGAATCTCGAGATTCTCAGGGGCGCAAGGGGCGCCCCGTAGTTCGCATCTTCGATGCGCCCCGGAATGACAGCCAGCCCGTTTTTCGGCTAGCGCGGCGCCGCCTCTCCCGCTAAGCCGGTAGCATGCATTCGAAAACCGACACGGTGCAGTCCTCGGCCGAGGCACTGCGGTACCCCTTCGAAAGCCACCCGGGCCACGATCAGGTCGTCGAGGTGGTGCCCGGCGTGCTCTGGGTCCGGCTCAAGCTGCCGTTCCGGCTCAACCACGTGAACATCTATCTGCTCGCCGATGGCGATGGCTGGGCGATGGTCGATTCCGGCTTCGGCAACGAGGAATCGATTGCGGCCTGGACCACCCTGTTCGAGGGCCCGCTGCGGCATGTGAAGATCACCCGGCTGATCGTCACCCATTCGCATCCCGATCACGTCGGTCTCGCCGGGTGGATCGTCGAGCGCTTCGACTGCCCGCTGCAGATGTCGCAGGTCGAATACCTGCAATCGGTCTATCACCAGAATCGCGGCACCGAGGAGCGGCGCAACGCGCAGCGGCTGTTCTTCCGCCGCCACGGCATGGACGAGAGCCTGACCGACAGACTGCTCGGCCGCGGCCAGGACTATTTGAAGCGGGTGTCGGTGCTGCCGCCGTCCTATCGGCGCATCTCGCATGGCGACGAGGTCGTGATCGGCACCCGCCGCTTCAAGGTGATCACCGGCGGCGGACACGCGCTCGACCAGGTGATGCTGTACTGCGCCGCCGACAAGCTGTTCCTGTCGGCCGACCAGGTGCTGAGCAAGATTTCGCCCAATGTCAGCGTCTGGGCCGTCGAGCCCGACCAGAACTCGCTCGGGGAATATCTGGCGTCGCTGGCGAGCCTCACCACCACGCTGCCGTACGACGTCATGGTGCTGCCCGGCCACGGCGTGCCGTTTTACGGGCTGAAGACCCGCATCAAGCAGCTCGCCGACCACCACGAGGATCGCTGCCGGCTGATCGCGGAAGCCTGCCGCGAAGTGCCGCAGACCTCGAAGGAGCTGGTGCCGGTCGTGTTCCACAAGCACGTGCTGGACGAGCACCAGATGGGTTTTGCCGCCGGCGAACTGGTCGCCCACGTCAATTACATGCTGGTCGAGGGCCGCCTGACCGGCGAGGTCAGCGACGGCGTGCTGCGGTTCCGCACGACTTGAGACGCAGCCACCCAAGCGACGCCGGATGGTCCAGCCGCGCGGACCGCCACTCACCTAGCGCGTTGATCCGGATCAACATTTGCTCCGGCTAAGTAGCATTCCGGAGGCGCGCCGAAATGTGGGAATTCGCATAGACATCAAAGCTGGAAAGGCTCTAAAAAGGCCCGACGCCAATACGGCCGGTTCCGTTCCAGGTCTTGTGATGGATTACAGCAAATTCTTCCACGTCGCCCTCAACCGCCTGCATGACGAGCGGCGCTACCGCGTTTTCGCCGACCTCGAGCGGATCGCGGGCCGCTTCCCGCATGCGGTCTGGCACTCGCCGAAGGGCAAGCGCGATGTCGTGATCTGGTGCTCCAACGACTATCTCGGCATGGGCCAGCACCCGAAAGTAGTCGGCGCCATGGTGGAGACCGCGACCCGCGTCGGCACCGGCGCCGGCGGCACCCGCAACATCGCCGGCACCCATCATCCGCTGGTGCAGCTCGAACGGGAACTGGCCGACCTGCACGGCAAGCAGGCCTCGCTGCTATTCACCTCGGGCTATGTGTCGAACCAGACCGGCATTTCGACGATCGCAAAGCTCATTCCGAACTGCCTCATTCTATCTGACGCGCTGAACCACAATTCGATGATCGAGGGCGTCCGCCAGGCCGGCTGCGAGCGCCAGATCTTCCGCCACAACGACCTCGCCCATCTCGAGGAACTTTTGATCGCTGCAGGCCCCGACCGGCCCAAGCTGATCGCCTGCGAGAGCCTGTATTCGATGGACGGCGACGTCGCGCCGCTTTCGAAAATCTGCGATCTTGCCGAGAAATACGGCGCCATGACCTATGTCGACGAGGTTCATGCGGTCGGCATGTACGGCCCGCGCGGCGGCGGCATCGCCGAGCGCGACGGCGTCATGCACCGCATCGATGTGCTCGAAGGCACGCTCGCCAAGGCGTTCGGCTGCCTTGGCGGCTACATCGCCGGCAATGCCGAGATCATCGACGCGGTCCGCTCCTACGCGCCGGGCTTCATCTTCACCACCGCGCTGCCGCCGGCGATCTGCTCGGCCGCAACGGCTGCGATCCGGCATTTGAAGACCTCGAACTGGGAACGCGAGCGCCACCAGGACCGCGCCGCCCGGGTCAAGGCGATCCTCAATGCAGCCGGGCTGCCCGTGATGTCGAGCGACACCCACATCGTGCCGCTGTTCGTCGGCGACCCTGGAGAAGTGCAAGCAGGCCTCCGATATCCTGCTGGAGGAGCACGGCATCTACATCCAGCCGATCAACTATCCGACGGTCGCCAAGGGCACCGAGCGGCTGCGGATCACGCCCTCGCCCTACCACGATGACGGGCTGATCGATCGGCTCGCGGAAGCGCTGCTGCAGGTCTGGGAACGCCTCGGGCTGCCCGTGAGGCAGAAATCGCTGGCGGCCGAGTAACCCTACCCGTCCTAATCCTTATCAATTGGGCCGGTGGCGCCGTGCGCTGCCGGCCCAAAGCGTCTATATTGGCCTCTTCCGGCCATGGCGTTTACGAGCGTGCGGCTGGCGTGAAAGATACACGTCCGCAATCCAAGCGCCGGGAGAGGGAGACCCGAGAGCGATGCTGCACGACTGGGGCGTAATCGCCACCGCGTTCGCCTATATCGGCCTGCTGTTCGTCGTCGCCAGCTACGGCGACCGTCTGTCGCCGAGCCAGCGCGGCCGCGCCAGCATGCTGATCTATCCGCTATCGCTCGCGATCTACTGCACCTCTTGGACCTTCTTCGGTTCGGTCGGCTTCGCCACCCGCACCAGCGTCGACTTCCTCGCGATCTATGTCGGGCCGATCTTGATGATCGGGCTTTGCACGCCGCTGCTGCGGCGCGTGATCCAGCTTGCCAAGTCGCAGAACATCACCTCGATCGCCGACTTCATCGCGGCGCGCTACGGCAAGAGCCAGGCGGTCGCCGCCACCGTGGCGGTCATCGCGATCGTGGGCTCGGTGCCCTACATCGCGCTGCAGCTCAAAGCGGTGGCCTCGTCGCTGGAGACGATCCTGAGCGAGGACAAGGTGTTCTCCTCGATGCCGCTGATCGGCGACATCGCACTGGTCGTCACCTTGGCGATGGCGGCATTCGCGGTACTGTTCGGCACCCGCCAGACCGACGCCACCGAGCACCAGCACGGCCTGATGCTGGCAATCGCCACCGAGTCCATCGTCAAGCTGGTGGCCTTTATCGCCGCCGGCGCTTTCGTCACCTTCTGGATGTTCACGCCCGTCGAACTGATCGAGCGCGCGATGAAGACGCCGGAGGCGGTGCGCGCCATCAGCTACGTGCCGTCGATCGGCAATTTCCTGACCATGACGCTGTTGTCGTTTTGCGCGATCATGCTGCTGCCGCGGCAGTTCCACGTCAGCGTGGTCGAGAATTCCAGTCCCGAGGAGGTCAACCGCGCCCGCTGGCTGTTTCCGCTCTACCTGGTCGCCATCAACCTGTTCGTGATTCCGATCGCGATCGCCGGTCTCGTCACCTTCCCGTTCGGCGCCGTCGACAGCGACATGTATGTGCTGGCGCTGCCGATCGAGGCAAATTCCGCGCTGCTCAGCATCGCCGTGTTCGTCGGCGGCCTGTCGGCCGCGACCGCGATGGTGATCGTCGAATGCGTCGCGCTCTCCATCATGGTCTCCAACGACATCGTGCTGCCGATGGTGCTGAAGGGAAGTCCCGGGGCGCGTTACGGCAGCAAGGATTTCGGCGACTTCCTGCTCAAGATCAGGCGCTTGGCGATCTTCGCCATCATGGTGATGGCGTATTTCTACTACCGCGCGCTCGGCAACACCCAACTGGCGGCGATCGGCCTGCTGTCGTTCGCGGCGCTGGCGCAACTCGCGCCGGCCTTCTTCGGCGGCCTGTTCTGGCGGCACGGAACCGCGCGCGGCGCCATGGGCGGCATGCTGGTCGGCATCGCCGTGTGGCTCTACACGCTGTTCCTGCCGAGTTTCCTGGAGAACAATCCCGCTGGCCTGCTGTTCCTGCAGCAAGGCCCGTTCGGCATCACGGCGCTGCGTCCGCGGGCGCTGCTCGGCACCGACCTGCCGCCGCTGATGCATGGCGTGTTCTGGTCGCTCGCGCTCAACATCCTGACCTATGTCGTGATGTCGCTCGCGCGCCAGCCGTCCTCGATCGAACGGCTGCAGGCGGACCTGTTCGTGCCGAACACGCTGGCGCCGATCGCCCCGACGTTCCGGCGCTGGCGCACGACCGTGACCGTGCAGGACATCCAGAGCACGGTGGCGCAATATCTCGGCCCCGAGCGCGCGGCCCAGGCTTTCGAGACCTTTGCGGCCGGTCATCCCGGCAACCACGATCCGGCGGCACCTGCCGATTTCGAGTTGCTGCAATACGCCGAGCGCCTGATCGCCTCCTCGATCGGCGCGGCCTCCTCGCGCCTCGTGATGTCGCTTCTCTTGCGCAAGCGCACCGTCTCGGCCAAGGCCGCGCTGAAGCTGCTCGACGATTCGCACGCCGCGCTGCATTTCAACCGCGAGATCCTGCAGACCGCGCTCAACCATGTGCGCCAGGGCATCGCGGTGTTCGACGCCGATCTGCAACTGATCTGCTCGAACCGCCAGTTTGGCGAAATTCTCGCGCTGCCGCCGCACCTCGTGCAACTCGGCATTCCCTTGCAGGAAATCCTCGAATTCATGGGCGCGGTCAGCGCGTCCGGCGCCGACGATCCCGATACGCTATTGGTGCGGCGGCTGGAGGCCTACACCACCGAGGGCGAGCCCTATCTGGAGCGCCTGGCCGATCGCCACATGGTGATCGAGGTCCGCTCCAACCGGATGCCGGGCGGCGGCCTCGTCATCACCTTCTCCGACGTGACCCCGAGCTTCGAGGCCGCCGAGGCGCTGGAGCGCGCCAATGCGACGCTGGAAAAGCGCGTGCGCGACCGCACCGAGGAACTCACCCGCCTGAACTCCGAACTGGCGCAGGCCAAGAGCACCGCCGAGGATGCCAACATCTCGAAGACCCGATTCCTCGCCGCCGCCAGCCACGACATCCTGCAGCCGCTCAACGCGGCGCGGCTCTACGTCACGAGCCTCGTCGAGCGGCAGAACGGCGGTGAGGACTCCCGCCTGGTCGAGAACATCGACGACTCGCTGGAGGCGATCGAGGAGATCCTCGGCGCGCTGCTGGATATTTCGCGGCTGGATGCGGGGGCGATGACGACCTCGATCTCGAGCTTCAAGATGGCCGACCTGATGCGCTCGCTGGAGATCGAGTTTGCGCCGATCGCCCGCGCCAAGGGGCTGGAGCTGACCTTCGTCCCCTGCTCGCTGCCGGTGCAATCCGACCGCTCGCTGCTGCGGCGGCTGCTGCAGAACTTCATCTCCAACGCGATCAAATACACCCCGCGCGGGCGCGTGCTGGTCGGCTGCCGCCGCCACGGACAATCCTTGCAGATCGCCGTCTACGATACCGGCGTCGGCATTCCCGTGATGAAGCGCGGCGAGATTTTCAAGGAGTTCCACCGCCTCGAGCAGGGCGCGCGGATAGCCCGCGGCCTCGGCCTTGGTCTATCGATCGTCGAGCGGCTGGCGCGCGTGCTCAACCACGGCATCGCGATCGACGCCAACGCCAGCGGCGGCTCGGTGTTTTCGGTGACGGTGCCGGTCGCCAAGGCGGTCAACTACACCCACGCCGTCACCAGCGCGACGCCGCTTTCCAAGATGCCTATGAGTGGCGCCTTGATCGTCTGCATCGAGAACGATCCAGCGATCCTCGACGGCATGAAGACTCTGCTGACGGCCTGGAACGCCGAGGTGATCGCGGTGGCTGACCCGGAAGCCGCGATCGCTGCGATCGAATCGTCCGGCCACGGCGTGACCGGCCTTCTGGTCGACTATCATCTCGACCGCGGCAATGGCGTTGCCGCGATCCGCGAGATCCGTCGCCGGTTCGGCGAAAAGATTCCCGCCATCCTGATCACGGCCGACCGCAGCCCCAACGTCCGCGCCGCCGCGCGCGAGGAAAACATCGCGATCCTCAACAAGCCGGTGAAGCCAGCCTCGCTCCGTGCCCTGCTCGGCCAGTGGCGGGCGCAGCAGATGGTGGCGGCGGAGTAGTATCTCGTTGCGAGATCGCAGGATGGGTGGAGCGAAGCGATACCCATCACCTCGCCGTACATTCAACGCCGCTCACCAGTTCATGGTCGCGCCGACCAGTCTGATCAGTTCGAGTTCGTCAAAGCTATCGGCCGTGCAGACCGCACCCGCAGCGACCAGATCGTCATGGCCGAGGCTCGTCCGTATTCCAATCGTCGCGATGCCGGCCGCCGAAGCGGATTGAACGCCGGACCGGGAATCCTCGAATGCGAGCGACCGGCCGGGCGCGGCGCCGACTGCGCGCAAACCCTCCAGATACGGCATGGGGTGTGGCTTTCCGTGCGCAAGCTCGTCGCCGATTATGACAGCCTTGAACCGATGCATGATGCCAAGTCCCATGAGCATCATTTCGGCGTTGAGCCGGGGCGCGTTCGTCACCGCCACCATGGAAATACCGGTGCGATCCGCGCGGTCAAGCAACCGCATCAGGCCCGGCAATGGTTGAATTTGCCCCGAAGCAAGCTTGCGGAAGGTTTCTTCCTTCTCTGCGATAATGGCCACCTGACGCTCCGGCGAATGGCCCGGCAAAAATCGCTCGCTGATGGAAGCGTTGGAAAAACCCATCAGCTCTTTCGAGGCGCGCTCGCGATCGAAAATGTGACCATGAGGACCAAATACCTGGTTGAACGCTTTCAGATGGAGCGCATCCGTATCAGCCAGCGTGCCGTCGATGTCGAACAGCAGCGCCCGTCCCGACCCAGCCATGCTCGCCATCACCCCGTCGGCGTGCCCTGGCGCCACTGGCCGCCGGAGATCTTGGCCGCTGCGATCACGGCCTGCGTGCGGCTTTCGACGCCGAGCTTCTGCAGGATCGCCGAGACGTGCGCCTTGATGGTCGCTTCGGAGACGCCGAGCTCATAGGCGATCTGCTTGTTGAGCAGCCCCTCCGACAGCATCATCAGCACCCGCACCTGCTGCGGGGTCAGCGTCACCAGGCGGTCGCGCAGCCGCGTCATGTCGGGGTCGGTGGCCGAGGAGAGATCGGTGTCCGGGGGCACCCAGACGTCGCCCTCCATCACCTTCATGATGGCGTCGCGCAGCGTCTCGACGCCGAAGCGCTTGGGAATGAAGCCGGAGGCGCCGAAATCGAGCGACCGCCGGATCGTGCCCGCATCGTCGCTCGCCGACACGATCACCACCGGGATCGCCGGATATTGCGCCCGCAGGTAGATGAGCCCCGAGAAGCCCGAAATCCCCGGCATCGTGAGATCGAGCAGGATCAGGTCGACGTCGGAATCCCGCTCGAGCAGCGCGGTGAGTTCATCGAACGTGCCGGCTTCGCTAACGGCAGCCGAAGCCACGACACTGGCAACCGCCTGCCGCAGAGCGTCGCGAAAGAGCGGATGGTCATCGGCGATGACGAGGTGGGTATTGGCAGCAGCGATCATCTGTTCCGGGCGCCGACAAGAGGTCGGGAAAGCGTGCAAGTCGTTGCTGATTGACAGCAATTTGATTGTCCACTGTCAGGAAGCGACTTGCAAGGCAACCTTTCCCGCGTCCCGCAAAAGCAGTTAATCGGCGCCGATTCCTTGCGAATGGTGCAACGCAAAAAATGAAAGCCGAGGAATCGGGCCGCAGGCCCGAGCCCCAGGGAACTCGGAGAAATGCTTCGCTTTCGAAAAAACGCGTAGCGTCAATCCTTGAAGAGGAGATCGCGGCCGAGTTCATCGATGGTGGAGACAGCATCGAGTGCCGCACGCAGCCGATCGAGGTCGCGGCCCGACAATCGCTTCACGGCAACCGCGTTGGAAGGCGGGATGCCGTGGGCGATGTCCTCAACCTGCTGGGACAGGATGAGATCGAGAAAGACGCGCTGGGCTTCGCCAAGCGCATCGAGATCGCTCTCGCTGGCCTGAACCCTGGCCTTCACGCCAGCCAGTCGCGCCGACGTCGACCGTTCCATGACGTGATAGCGGATTGCCATCGCTCGCACCCATGCAACGAGACCAAACAGTCCGGCCGCCTTGAGGTCGATACGGCCGGCGACCGTGCGGATCCCGCCGAAAAATTTCAGGCTCGCCGGAACGCTGACGTTCTCGACCAACAGTTTGATAAACGCGACCTGGCCTTCGGCCGCCGCGAAGGCCGCCTGACGCACCGAGACGGCAAGGCTGCCGTCGCCGTGAACCGCCCGCAGGTCGAAGAAGATATCGACGGACAACAGATCGGCGGGACTGGAACGTGTGATCCACTTGTCGACGCGATCCCGCCATGTTGCCACCGAGCCGCGCCAAAGCGCGTTCTTCGCCATGACACCGCCCTTGCAATAGGGCACGCCGACCTCGTGCAGGATATCGGCGACATGCGTCCCGAGTTCGGCAAACCAGCGATCCTCCTCGCCGTCAGGCTCGCCCTGCGCGAAGATCACGGCGTTGTCCTGATCCATCGCCAACAGGCTCTCGCCGCGTCCGGCCGATCCGAGCACCAGCAGCGCGTACTCGCACGGCGGCCCTCCTCTGCCGCTCTCCCGCATCATCCGCTCGGCGATCACCGCGGCCTGGCGAGAAAGAGCGCCCAGTTCGCGGGAAATGACTTCGGCGATATCGCGGCCGGACAATCCTTCCGCCAGAAGCAATTCCGCGACTCGCGGCAACTTCGCCCAGGCCGCTGCCAGCGCATGCGCGTCGGCGGCGGCGTCGATCTCGTCGCCGAGCGATATCGCCTCGCCTGCGCGCAGACGCAGCAGATCGCGCGCCGATAATGCGCCGATCACGTAGCCCTTCTCGTCGATAACGCCGAGATGTCGAGTCTTGAGACGATTCATCCGGCCGATCGCGCGGTAGACGAACGCTTCCGCCGGGACCGCCGCCAGCGGCTGGCTCATGATTTCGGCGACCGGCCGTTGCAACGCCGGGGCGTCATCCCGGGCCAGGGCGCGCAACACGTCGCGTTCCGTGACGATGCCCGCGTCAGCCGCCCTGATCTCCGGCCCGGACTGCGGCCCGTGGACGTAGACCGCCGAGATCTTCTCGTCCATCATTCGCGCCAGAGCATCGCCGACCCTGGTATCCGGTGAGACGAAGATCGCGGGCGTCCGCATGATGTCGCGGATGCGGTGGCGGAACGCATAGCTGTCGAAGCGCTGCAGCGTCTTCTCGGCATCGACGCGTGCGGTGGCGTCGACAGCGTCGATCCAGCCGCTGCGCACCTGATCGTCGAGCACGGCGGTGAGTGCGCGACAGGCGCGTTCGGCTTCGGCAACAGTCCGGATGCCGTGCTCACGCAGCTTGGGCACCAGGGCCAGGAATATCCGCGCGGCCATGACCGCATCGCCGAGCGCGGAGTGCCGGCCGGCGGTCTCGACGCCGAGCCAGCCTGCGAGCTTCTCCAGCGTGTACCCGGCCAATTCGGGCGCGGCGATCTGCGCCAGCAGCCGGGTGTCGAGCGTTCTCGGCCGCGACCAGGGAATGCCGGCCAGGTCGCATTCGCGCTTGAGGACCGCCAGATCGAAGCCGACCGTGTGGCCGATCACGACGGATCCGCCGAGAAACGCCTTGAAGCCCGGCCAGGCCTCCGCGAACGGCGGCGCCCCCGCGACGACAGCGTCATCGATGCCATGAATGCGGGTGGCCGCAGCCGGAATCGATTCCCCCGCCGGCCGCAGCAATTGGCGAAACGTATCGCCGGCTGCGAGCTTTCCGGCCGAGAGGCGCACGCCTGCGAGCTCGATCACCCGCGCCTTGCGCGGATCGAGCCCGGTCGTCTCCGTATCGATGACAACGGCGTCGAGCGACAAAAGCAGGGCCCCGCCGGCCGTCCTGTCCATCGACCCCTCCCGCTCGCGCCCGCCGCACCCTCCAACGCCGTTCGACGGTGCTGGCGTAGGCAGGCTCACGACGGTCCTATTTCAAAAGCGCACCGATCACCGCGGCCGCATCGATGCGATCCACCAGCTCGTCATGGATGTTACACAGGCTAACACGCAGGTAGTTGCGCGTGGTCTGGAAATCGCGCCCGCGCAGCTTTTCGTGGATCGGCATCATGGCAAAGTAGCTCTCGGCCAGCGGTTCGGGAATGTCCATCACCCGCTTGGGCGCGTGCCCGCCGACCAGGTCGAGCCGATGCGCCAGTTCGCGCCGCGCCTCCTGCCAGGCGGCCTCGCCGATCGAGGGCGGCACCGGATAGCGATCGAACACCGAAAGGGCGACCGCGATGATCTGGTCGAGCACCGCCCGGCGCTCATCCCCGGCGTGTGGACGCAATATGACATCTACCGTCTCGCCGACCATCGACAGCCCGAGCGGAAAGGCCTGCCAGCGTGCGCGTTCGACCGATTTGGCAAAGCCCTCCTCGGCAAACAGAACCTTGGCGTAATGGCCTGCGCGGGCGCGCGAATATTCGTAGATGCCCTTCTGCGCGATGTACGCCGACTGCGCATCGACGAAGTCCGCGAGCGCCTCGCGGTCGCGAATCGGCGGACGGGGACGAAACAGTTTTTCGAACAGCTTCATTGCAGTCTTTTCCTGCGCGGCGACCTCGATCAGCTTGTCCAATTATCCGGTACCTGCAAAGCGCAATGATTCCAATGCGGCATCGCTGTTAGCAGTCGCAACATACTCTACCCCCCGAAAGTATTATTAAGAACTGACTGTTCGTGATGTTAGCCTTCGTTAGTTCCAAACCGGCACAAGAGCGGTTGGGACTGCGGCGCAGGGGGTGCCGCGCTGACGGGATTGCAATCCCCTCGATCATTCAATCCCGGTGCACTTGCTGACCGGTGTCTTGAGGAGGATTTGCAACCCATGCCTAACCCCACCGATCTGAAAGCTAAAGAAGAAGCACATTGGGCGAAAACATCGCGCCTGATGTTCACGCATCTCGGCATCTGGTTCTTCTTCGGCTTCGTCATCCACATGTTCGTGAAGCCGCTCAACAATATCGTCATTCCGATCCTCGGTTTCCCGCTCGGCTTCTACATGGCCGCGCAAGGATCGCTCATCGCGTTCGTGGTCATGCTGTTCGTGTTCGCGAAACAGCAGGACAAGATCGATCGCGAATTCGGCTTTGCCGAAGAAGATTGAGGGGAGCATCGACATGGCCACGCAAGGCGCTGCCACTTCCGATTTCATCAAAAATCTCGGCAGGATGTACGGGACCTACACCGGCGGGTTCCTGGCTTTCATCATTCTGCTCGCGCTTCTCGAACAGGTTGGCGTTCCGAACAAGATCCTCGGCTACCTGTTCGTGTTCTTCACGCTTGCGGTCTACGCCATCATCGGCGTGATGACGCGAACAGCAGAAGTCTCCGAATATTATGTCGCCGGACGACGCGTGCCCGCCTTCTACAACGGCATGGCGACGGGCGCTGACTGGATGTCGGCTGCTTCCTTCGTCGGCATGGCCGGCACCCTGTTCCTGCTGGGTTACGACGGCCTCGCTTGGGTGCTCGGTTGGACCGGCGGATTTGTGCTGGTATCGATCCTGATCGGCCCATACCTGCGCAAGTTCGGTGCCTATACCGTGCCTGACTTCCTGTCATTCCGGTATGGCGGCAACTTCGCCCGCTTCCTCGGCGTGATCGTGCTTGTGGCCTGCTCCTTTACCTATGTAACGGCGCAAATCTACGGCACCGGGATTATCGCCTCGCGATTCCTTGGAATGCAGTTCGAGCTTGCGGTCTTTGCGGGCCTGGTCGGCATTCTGCTCTGCGCGATGCTGGGCGGAATGCGGGCAGTGACCTGGACTCAGATTGCACAGTACATCGTGCTGATCATCGCCTACCTGACCCCCATCATTATCCTGTCCACCAAGAATTACGGGATTCCGATTCCGGAACTCACCTACGGGCAGGCGATCGTGGATATTACCGCGCGCGAGCAACAGATGCTGGCGAACGGCCTGACGACGGCCGCAGCGCTGAAGCCGCATATCCAGCCGTTCATCAACTACAGCCCGCTCAACTTCTTCGCGATCATCATGTGCATGATGGTCGGCACGGCCTCGTTGCCGCATATCCTGATGCGTTACTTCACCACCCCGTCGGTGCGTGAGGCACGTCAGTCGGTTGCGTGGTCGCTGCTGTTTATCTTCCTGCTGTACTTCTCGGCGCCGGCCTATGCGGCATTCTCGAAGCTGGAGGTTTACACCAACATCATCGGGCGTGACCTGACCGCCATTCGCCCCTGGTTGTTCAGTTGGGGTGAGCTCGGGCTGATCCAGATCTGCGGCAAGAACGCAAGCAGCATCGATGCGATTGTCGCAGCGTGCAAGGCGATCGCCGATCATCCCGGCGTCGTCAGGTTGCAGGACTTCGTGATCAATACGGACGTGATCGTGCTCTCCACGCCGGAGATCGCGGGGCTTCCCTATGTGATCTCGGGCCTGGTGGCGGCCGGCGGTCTCGCCGCCGCGCTCTCCACCGCCGACGGGCTGCTGCTAGCCATCGCCAACGCGCTGTCGCACGACATCTACTACAAGATGATCGACCCTAACGCTCCGACCATCCGTCGGCTCACGGTGGCGCGCGCTCTCCTGGTGGGCGTCGCGGTGGTCGCAGCCGCGACGGCCGCAACCAAGCCGGGCGACATCCTGGCCATGGTTGGCTGGGCGTTCTCGCTCGCGATGGCCGGTAACTTCCCGGCCCTCGTGATGGGTGTCTGGTGGAAGCGGACCACGGCAACGGGCGCCATCTGCGGCATCATTGCCGGCTTCGGCCTCTGCCTGTTCTACCTGGTGACAACGCGGTACTTCCCGGGCGCAGGCGTGAAGTATTTCGGCATGACGTCGCTGTTGAACCCGGCGACGGGGGCTCCGGTGGTCGACATCGCAAAGGCCATGGCACTGCCCAACGCCATGGAAAGCTTCCCAACGCTTGCCCATCCGATGGCCAACAAGGTCGGGTGGTTCAACCTCAACAACATCGCCTGCGGATTGTTGGGAGCGCCGCTCGGCTTCGCTGTTATCTACGTCGTCAGCAAGCTCGGCAGGGAGCCATCGGCCGAAATGCAGGCCTATGTCGACGAAATCCGCAAACCGCGCGGCAGGACGGTGCTCGAAGAGAAGACCACCTGAGCGCAGCCAGATATCGGCAAACGGGGCCCCTCCGGGCCCCGTTTTGTTTTCGATGAAGCCATGACATCGCTTGCCCGGAAAGTCGCCACTTGCCATTGTTGGGCACGATCGTGATGTCGTTACCCATCCCGGTTCATCGATTGCTGAAGCGCTGCGGGAGCAACGGACTTTGGATACTGCATCTTCGTTTGCCAGCTACTGGTATTTTCATCTGCCAAACTTCATCCTGGCGGCATTGATGTACACGATGCTTGGCCGGTTCCTGCTCGGCCTAATGGTCGACGCGGATTCGCCGAACTATATCTGGCGATTCTTTTGCCGGATCACCGATCCCGTGATCGGTGTCATTTCGATCTTGACCCCGAAGATCACTCCTCCCGCCGTGCTATGGCTGTTCGGCTTCGTCTGGTTGTTCTGGCTGCGCGTGGTGTTTCACTACACGTTGCTGGTGCTGAACCTCGCCCCCAGGTTCGGCGGAGCGGCATCATGAACCGCAATTTCTATTTCATCGGAATTGCGTTCTTCGGGATGATCAACGGCATCTTCAACCAGCTCGCACTGATTTTCACGCTGCTGTACGTGCAGATGCTCGCCGGTCCGCTGCTGTTTGGCAGCCTGTCCCTGACGCTGATGTTCGCATCGCTGATGGTCTCGACCGCGACCGTCATCCTCGGCGGAATTCCTGCGGCGATCTACGAGCGGATCACCGGCGGCTCGGAATCCAGCGACGCATCGCTCTGGATATGGCTTGCCGGAACCGCCCTTCTCGCGCTGCCCGCGGCCGGTAACTTTCTCAGGATCGGCCTGTAACGGCCAATGCGCGGCATTGAGGACGGGCCGCGCTGCCGCTACGCTGTGGCCTCTCTAAATCCGGCATATTTGCTTGATCGACGGAGTGGCGGACCGTGGAAGAGATGCGCCGTATCGCCTACGAAACCGTGCTGCGCGCCTGCGGCTTCGCCTCGCTCGCCATCTTCTGCGTCATGATAGGATTGTCATTCCTGCCGCGCTCGGCCTTCCAGGCCGGAGGTTTTCTCAGCATCCTGATGACGGTGATTCTGGTCTTGAAAGCCTGGGAAGCCCGGACCAAGGATCACCGACGTACCGAGATGTGGCTCTACCTCCCCAAGGAGAGCCGTCCGCCTCAGGCTTCCGCGCAGCGGACGGTTTCGACGATCATGCGCGAGACCTATCTGCTGTTCGCGCTCTGGACTGCGAAGATTTCCATCCTGATGTGGAGCGTTGCGCTCGTCTTCTCGGTCATTGGACTTTAGTCCGAAGCTGCACAGATAAACGGCAGATCAGCAATCGCGGCGGCCAAAACGACGCGAAAACGATATCAGTCCCACCGAAAGTACTATTGGGCCAAGCTTCGCGAACATGTAGTGAGCCCCATTCATAATGCGTGATCTGACGCAACGCACGTCTTCGCGATCATAAAACAGGGGAGCGATTCGGAAATGTCTACAGTAGCTATCACGTCGGGCAAGGCCGCCGGCATGACGAAGGACGAGCGTTTCGTCATTCTCGCCTCCTCGCTCGGCACCGTCTTCGAATGGTATGACTTCTACCTGTTCGGTTCGCTTGCCAGCATCATCGGCGCGCAATTCTTCGGCGTCATTGATCCCGCGACAAATCAGCCGATGTTCAACCAGGCCACGCGTGACATCTTCGCGCTGCTGGCGTTCGCCGCAGGCTTCATCGTTCGTCCGTTCGGCGCCATCGTGTTCGGCCGCGTCGGCGACATCGTCGGCCGCAAATACACCTTCCTCGTCACCATCCTGATCATGGGCCTGTCGACCTTCATCGTCGGCATATTGCCCAACGCGGCGACCATCGGCATCGCTGCCCCCATCATTCTGATCGGTTTGCGCCTGCTGCAGGGACTCGCGCTCGGCGGCGAATACGGCGGAGCGGCGACCTACGTGGCCGAACATTCACCGATGGGCAAACGCGGCTATTACACCTCGTTCATCCAGACCACGGCAACGCTCGGCCTGTTCCTGTCGCTGCTGGTGATCCTGTTCACCCGTACGGCGCTCGGCGAGCCTGAATTCGCCAAGTGGGGCTGGCGCATTCCGTTCCTGGTCTCGGTGCTGCTGCTCGGCATCTCCGTATGGATCCGGCTGCGGCTGAATGAATCGCCCGTGTTCCAGAAAATGAAGGACGAAGGCAAGGGCTCGAAAGCTCCCTTGACCGAATCCTTCGCCAATTGGAGCAATGCCAAGATCGTACTGATCGCGCTGATCGGCGGCGTGATGGGTCAGGGCGTGGTCTGGTACACCGGCCAGTTCTACGCGCTGTTCTTCATGCAATCGATCCTCAAGGTCGACGGCTACACCGCCAACCTGCTGATCGCCTGGTCCCTGCTGCTTGGCACCGGGTTCTTCATCGTCTTCGGTGCACTGTCGGACAAGATCGGCCGCAAGCCGATCATTCTGGCAGGCTGCCTGATCGCGGCACTGACCTTCTTCCCGATCTTCAAGATGATCACCAGCAACGCCAACCCGGCACTGGAAAAGGCCATCGAATCGGTCAAGGTCGAGGTGGTGGCCGACGCCAAGGGCTGCGGCGACCTGTTCAACCCGGTCGGCACCCGCGTCTTCTCCGCACCATGCGATACCGCTCGCGCCTACCTGGCACAGCAGTCGGTCAAATACGCGACCAGCTATGGCGCTGCAGGCTCCGGCGTGAAGGTCGTCGTCAACGGAAAGGACGTAGCCTACACCGACGCCAAGACGTCCAATCCGGCCGTCCTGGCAGCGGTGCAGGCCGCAGGTTACCCCAAGGCCGGCGACGCCCAGATCGTGAAGATGGCTCACCCGTTTGATATCTTCAAACCGCAGGTTGCGGCGATCATCGGACTTCTGTTCGTCCTGGTGCTCTTCGTCACGATGGTCTACGGGCCGATCGCGGCGATGCTGGTCGAACTGTTCCCGACCAAGATCCGCTACACCTCGATGTCGCTGCCCTACCACATCGGCAATGGCTGGTTCGGCGGATTGCTGCCGGCGACCTCGTTCGCGATCGTGGCCTCGACCGGCGACATCTACGCAGGTCTCTGGTATCCGATCATCTTCGCTTCGATCACCGCGGTCGTCGGCTTGTTCTTCCTGCCGGAAACCAAGGACGTCGACATCACCAAGTAACGGTTTCGCCGACGGCAACAGCCGCGGCGATACCACACTCCCAACCAAGCCGGCCGCGGATCGCTCCGCGGCCGGTTATTTTTGAACTGCTCATCTACACCTGCGGGGCAATCTCACGTGCGGCAGCCGCGGTACCCAGTCGCACGATCGACGCTCGCGATCCGGTTTCGCGTTTCAGGGCAACGGCATCGCAGCGAGACGACCCAGTGGGCGAAGTGCCGTTGTTTGGTACCCGTGATCAGGCTAGACATTGATGACACGGCCTCTCGAAAGGGCAGAGTAGGATAATGAAACATTGGCGCTATATCGCTATGCACACCGCGGCGGCGGCCGCCTTCATTTTCCTGCTGCAGCGGTATGGGCTGAACGCGTCGCTTGATTCAAGCCTGCTTTGGGCGCTTACCTTCGGTGCATGCGCCGCGGGGCTTGCCTATATGCAATCCAATCGCTGATCTCAATTCGGCTGCGGTCGCTTTGCGGCGATTCAGTTCCTAGCTCGTCGCACCGGTAAACTGCAGCACGATCTCGCGCCGGTGCGGCCGGGCGCGGTGCTCGACTAGATAGATCGCCTGCCAGGTACCCAGCGCGAGCGCGCCCTGCAAAACCGGGATGTGCAGCGAGGTCGCGGTCAGCATGGTCTTGATGTGCGCAGGCATGTCGTCGGGCCCCTCGGTGTCATGACGCCAGCCGGCGTTTTCGGGCGCAAGCCGGTTCAGCGCGGTGGCCAGATCGACCAGCACGGTCGGATCGGCATTTTCCTGGATGGTCAGCGACGCCGAGGTGTGACGGATGAACAGCGTCACCGCGCCTTCGCGCGCATGTGCGTCACGGGCGAATTTTGCGACTTCAGCCGTGAGGTCGGTGAATCCCATGCCGGACGTCTGCACGGTCAGCAGCGAAGACACCATGGTGGTGGCGCTGACGGACGAGGGAGCGGTTCGGGAAATGGATTTGGATGAGCTCACGAATAGTCTCTCCACCGTCGTCCCTGCGAACGCAGGGACCCATAACCACCAACGCCGCTTGTTGCGGAAGATATCAACCCTGATCGTACAAAATCGAAAGGCCGCGGCGTATGGGTCCCTGCTTTCGCAGGGACGACGGTCGAAACCACCCGTCAAATCTTGCCGCTGGCGTCCCGCTGCAGCCGGTTGGCCATCTCGATCAATCGCTGCCAGGCCCGCTCCAGGAACGACATCATGCGATCCATGTCGCGGTCGCTCGGCAGCGGGATTTCGATCTTGCGCTCGCCCTCGGCAACCTTCGGCTCGCTCTTCTTCAGCGAGTCTGATTTCGGCAGCGGCTCCTCGATCTTGCCCGGTACGGTCGGTTCGCGCGAGGCAAGGTCCGCCTTGAGCCGTTCATTCTCGGCCTGCAGCCGGACGATGTCGGCTTGCTGACGGCCGATTTCCGCGTCCATCGCCGCCCGCTCGTCAGGTACGGCATAGCAGGCCCAGCCCGCACCCGTATTGTTGCAGGTCGAGACTGCGCCGGTGCGCGTGTCGAGGCGAAGCACGCCATCGCCCGCCGGCGACAGCGCGTAGCGGCCGTTCTCGGTCTCCGGCATCGGGCCCGCAAGCGCCTGACCGGCGCCGGCGAGACAAACGGCCAGCACAGTGACGCCGGGCAATTTCGAGGACGATTTCGCTCTGCTCATGGGCTTGCTCCCGCCTCAGGACAGTACCGGTTTCCTCGACCGCCGGGGCGCTTTCAAGGCGCCCCTTACACTACTGAGCTATAGGGCGCGCGGCCGGACTTCAACGCGTCTCCGAGCAATTCGATGCGGTCCTGCCCCCAAAACACCTCGCCATCCAGCACATAGACCGGCGAGCCGAACACATCGGCCGAGAGCGCGTCCTGCCGGTTCTGTTCATAGGCTGCGCTAATTTCTTCCGAGCCCGATCGCTCCACCAATTGCTTGCCGGGCAGCCCCGATGCATCGGCGAGTTTCGCAATCGTTGCGGGATCGGCGAGGTTGAGCTGCTGTTCCCAGACGCCGGCAAAGGCCCGTCGCAGATATCGGTCGGGATCGAGGCCGGCCTCCAGCGCCGCAATCACGACGCCATCGGCCAGACGCGCATTGAAGGGCCAGTTCGTCGGCTGCAGGTGGAATTTCAGTCCGCGCTTGTCGCGCCAGCGCTGCAATTCGACCATCCGGTAGCGCTGCCGCACCGGATGGCGCCTCATCAAGGGCAAGCCACCGGTCTCCGAGAACAGATCGACCAGCACCACCGGCTTGTAATTAACCTTGAGATCGTAAGTACTTACGAGGTCACGAAAGGGCTGATGGCCAATATAGGCCCACGGCGATTGGATCGAGAAGTAGTAATCGACCTGACGCGGCATGCGGGCTCCAGGGACGGGGATTTTCGCTTCGCTTGGGATATCCCAGCAGACCGCCCAAATCCGCGCAAGATCGATCCCTGTGGCAATACTGCTGCACTGCGATCGCAGGTCCACAGGGCAGCGGACGACATTCGAATAATTCCAGAAAAATCAAGGCACTAGCTGGTTATTGCGTAATCTTGACTTGATTAGACGCGGTAAGTATGGTCCGCGCGGCTTTCAAGGGTGACGGGTGTAATTTCCATCAACCGTTGGCATCGTTTAGAGTCTTGGGCATGGCCAAAGACAAGAACGACAACGCAAGTGGGAATCGCGATCAGCCGTCGTCTGACGAAGCTGCGCTTTCCGCAAGGCTCGGAAGTCTGGATCAACGGTTGTCCGAAATTCGTGACAGCCGGAAACTCAGGACTGATCAACCCGGAACTGAAAGCGGAGACAGGGCTGCCAGAGCATCTGCGATGGCGCTGGGTTTCCGGCTTTCCTCGGAGTTGGTTGCGGGCGTTGTCGTCGGGGCGGCGATTGGCTGGGGGTTCGACCGTTTGTTGTCGACATCGCCGTTCGGTTTCATCGTGTTTCTGCTGCTCGGCTTCACTGCCGGTGTGGTCAACGTGGTGAGATCTGCAGGCGTAGCTTCCCGCAGACGCTGAGCATCGACGGGAAGTCACGACATTTGAAATTCGATTGCCGGCCAGGCCGGTGGATAAAGAGCCGCGCGGATGAAAATCGACCCGATCCACCAGTTCAATATCGAACCCCTCTTCACGATCGGCCATATCGGCAACCAAACGATCGCCTTTACCAACTCCTCGCTCTACATGTTCCTCTCGGTAGCGGTGATCTCGCTACTGATGATCGGCGGCATGGCAGGACGGCAACTGGTTCCCGGGCGGCTGCAGTCGATCGCGGAAATCTCCTACGAATTCGTCGCCTCGACGATCCGCTCTACCGCCGGCGCGGAGGGCATGAAGTTCTTCCCGCTGATCTTCTCGCTGTTCATGTTCATCTGCATCTCGAACCTGATCGGCATTATTCCCTACACGTTCACGGTTTCGAGCCACATCATCGTCACCGCGGCGCTGGCCTTCCTGGTTTTCTTCACCGTCCTGATCTACGGGCTCTACAAGAACGGCTTCAAGTTCTTCAAGATTTTCGTGCCCTCCGGCGTGCCGATCTACATCCTGCCGCTGGTCATGTTCATCGAAATCCTGTCGTTCTTCCTGCGGCCGGTCTCCCACAGCGTACGTCTGTTCGCCAACATGCTGGCCGGGCACATCGCGCTGAAAGTGTTCGCGGGCTTCGTCGCAATGCTCGGCGTGTCGCTCGGCGCGCTCGGCTGGGTCGGCGGCATGCTGCCGCTGGCGCTCACGGTAGCGCTGACCGCGCTCGAACTCCTGGTCGCGTTCCTGCAGGCCTACGTGTTCGCGATCCTGACCTGCATCTATCTCAACGACGCCATTCATCCGGGACACTAAGCGGTCCGGGGAATTTCCACCCACACCTTTGTCTTACCCCTCAAGGAGCTATAGAAATGGAAGCGGCAGCAGCTAAACTTATCGGCGCGGGCATCGCATGCATCGGCATGGGCGGCGCGGGCGTCGGCGTGGGCATCATCTTCGGCAACTATCTCGCCGCTGCCGTGCGCAATCCTTCGGCGGCCCAGGGCCAGTTCGGCAACCTGATTTTCGGCTTCGCCGTGACCGAAGCGCTCGGCATTTTCTCGCTGCTGATCGCGCTGCTCTTGCTGTTCGTTCCGCTCTGAGCTGCACCCACTCGCGCCGCCTCCGGGCGGCGCGCTGACAGCAACAGGAGACCCCCGTGGCTGAAAAAGTCCTGGTACCCCGGCCAAGGGCACCGGCGCCCATACCGAAGCCGACGGCGGACACGGCGGAGGATTTCCTCCGTTCGAGTCGAGCACGTTTGCTTCGCAACTGGTGTCGCTCGCCATCGCGTTCGTCGCGCTCTATGTGATCGTGTCCCGCTTTGCGCTGCCGCGCGTCGAAAGCGTGATCGACGCACGTCAGAACGCGATCGAGGGCGATCTGGCGGCGGCGCAGAAGTTCAAGGATGAGTCGGACGCGGCGCTGAAAGCATATGAGACCGACCTCGCCGCCGCCCGCTCCCGCGCCCAGGCCATCGGTAGCGAAACCCGCGAGAAACTGAATGCGGCCGCGGAAGCCGAGCGCAAGACGCTGGAAGACCAGCTCACCGCCAAGCTTGCCGCCGCCGAGAAGCAGATCGCGGCGACGCGGGAAGCCGCGATGAGCAATGTCCGCGGCATCGCAGCGGATGCGGCGGGCGCGATCGTCCAGCGCCTCACCGGCGTGCTGCCCGACAGCAAGACGGTGAGCAAAGCCGTCGATGCTTCGTTGAAGGGATAGACCGATGTTCACCGAACCGGAAACCTGGGTCGCGATCGCCTTCGTCATCCTGATGGTGCTGTTTGCCTATCTCGGCATCCACAAGACGGTGCTAACGGCGCTCGACCATCGCGGCGAACGCATCAAGGCCGAACTTGACGACGCCCGCCGTCTGAAAGAGGAGGCCGCCAAGCTGCTCGGCGAGTACCAGACCCGCCGCGCCAGCGCCGAGCGCGAGGCCGAGGAGATCGTCGCCAACGCCAGGGCCGAAGCCGAGCGTATCGCCACCGAAGCCAAGGCCAAGATGGAAGACTTCGTCGCCCGCCGCACCAAGACCGCCGAGAGCAAGATTGCGCTTGCCGAAGCCCAGGCGCTGGCCGACGTCCGCGCCGCCGCCGCCAACGCTGCGGTCGAAGCCGCCTCGACCATCCTGTCGCAGTCGGTCAAGGGCTCGGTCGCCGACGACTTGCTGGCCAAGGGCATTGCCGAGGTTCGCGCCAAGCTGAACTGAGCGCTTTCCACCATCGATCAAAAGCCGGCGCGAGACGATCGCGCCGGCTTTTTTATTGCCTCTTCTTTTTCGGCGCCGGGCGCTCGGGCTTCAGAGCCTGCGGGTCGAAGCCGATATAGAAGATGTACCTGTCGCCGTCAGCGCCGGGCGGTACCGGATAGGTGAGATCTTCGGCCACCAGCGTGAACGGCTCGCTGCCGCTTTCGGTCATGTTGACCGTGGTCTGGTAGGCCTTGGTGGCGATGGTCTTCTCAGATATGCCGCCGTGCACCACTGCGACACGTATGGGGACCTGGACCGAAGCCGGCGCGCCGGCGGGGCCTGCGATAACGCGCCCTTGAATGCCGATCCGCGCGGTGATCACGCCGCCATTGAGGCTGCACTCGCGGGCCATCTTGCTGATCGTCGCCTGGAACCGCAGGTCGTTGCCGACCGGCTGCTTGCCGGGCGCCGCGACGGCGTAGGTGGAAGCGCCTGACCGGACCGTGACCGGCGGACAGGTCAGATCGCCGGTGTCCTGCGGTACCGGCGCGGCAGGCGCGTCTGTGGCCGGCTCGTCCGATTTTCCCCCGAACAGGCTCTTGAAACGATCGGTCAGCGATTGCGCCGATGCCGCCGTGGCCATCGTGCAAGCCAGCCCGCCCGCGACCGCAGCCGCGATCGCTACCCTGAGCAAACGATTGTCACCCATGCGACGTCCCTGCCATCCCCATCATCGTCTATTCCCGCGGCCTTATAGCAGCCCAATGGCGGCGAACCCAAGGCACCCAAAAGGCTTAGAAATCAACGGCTCAGCCGCGGAAATCCTCATGCAGCAGGCCGAACAGCAGATGGTCCTGCCAGATGCCGTTGATGCAGAGATAGCGCCGCGCCAGCCCCTCGCGGGTGAAGCCGCACTTCTCCAAAACCCGGATCGAGGGCGTATTGGAGGGAATGCAGGCCGCCTCAATGCGGTGCAGATTGAGCTCACCGAACAGCGTCGGCAACAGCACCCGCAGCCCCGCGGTCATGTAGCCGCGGCCGGCGTGAGGCTCGCCGACCCAATATCCGATGGTCCCGGCCTGCACGATGCCGCGGCGGACATTAGCGAGCGTGATGCCGCCGATCATGGCGCCATCACGCTCACGGAAGATGATGAAGGGATAGGAGCGGTCGGCGGCGATGTCCTCGGCGTAGCGCCGCAGCCGGCGGCGGAACCCGGCGCGGGTCAGATCATCCGACGGCCAGATCGGCTCCCATGGCGTCAGATAGGTCCGGCTTTGTTCGCGCAATTGCGCCCATTGCGGGAAGTCCGCCATCTGGGGAGCTCGCAGCAGGAGGCCATGGCCACGCGGCATGAGCGCAGCCGGTCCGCTGGTTGGCAAACGAAACAGGGCCATGCCCACTCTCTCCCGCCCAAACTAGCCCTCGCTCGCCCCCGCTCTTGCGGGGGAGAGGATCGGGGTGAGGGGCTCTCTCCACGAGCCGTATCCGCGGAGAGAGCCCCTCACCCGGCGCTTCGCCGTAGCCGAGGCTGTCGCCTCGGCGTTTGCCAAGTACGGCCGCCGAAAGGCAGCCTATGCTCTCTCCCCGCAAGCGGGGCGAGGTTAACAATCTTAATGTAGGAGCGTTTTCGCCTTCGACCGCGTCAATCCTTCCGCAAAAGACACCGCCGTGTCCAGACCCCTTCCGCTGCCAAGCGCGACAACGGCCGGCCGGCTGCGGGACAATAGTGCGTGCGCCGCGTTGCGGGTCGATTCGATGGAGACCGCATCGATCCTGGTGACCAGTTCCTCCACCGTCAGCGGCCGTCCATAGGCCAGCACGTGCCGCGCAAGCTGTTCGGCCCGGGACGAGCAGCTTTCCAGTGCCATCAACAGCCCCGCCTTCATCTGCGCCTTGGCGCGAGCGATCTCGGCTTCGGTCAGGGTTTCCACGGATTCGTTGATGACGTCGACGATGACCTCCATCATCTCCGGGGCGTCGCCGGGATCGGTGCCGGTGTAGAGGCCGAAGAACCCGGTGTCGGTATAGGGCGCGTGGAAGGTGTAGATCGAGTAGCACAGGCCGCGCTTTTCGCGCACTTCCTGGAACAGCCGCGACGACATTCCGCCGCCCAGCGTGTTGGTGAAGACCTGCAGCGAGAACAGCGACAGGTCGGTCTGCGGTACGCCTTCGAGCGCCAGCGTCAAATGCGCCTGTTCGAGGTCACGGTGTACCACGCGCGAGCCGCCCTTGCCGAACATCGCAGGTTGCGGCTTCGGCGCCGGCGTGGCGTCGAAGCTGGCAAATTTCTGCGCCGCTTCCTCCACCACGCGTTTGTGGTCGACCGCGCCGGCGGCCGCCACCACCATGTCGGGGCCGCGGTAATGCGTCGCGAGATAGCCGCGCAACATGTCGCGATCGAAATTCTTCAGCGTCTTCGCGGTGCCGAGCAGCGACCGGCCCATCGGCTGATCCGGAAAGCACAGCTCGTTGAGGTGCTCGAACACGACGTCATCGGGCGTATCCTGCGCCGCGCCGATCTCCTGCACGATGACGCTCTTCTCGCGCTCGAGTTCATCCGGCACGAAGGACGGATTGGTGAGGATGTCGGAGAGCACGTCGAGCGCCAGCGCTACGTCGGCCTTCATCACCCGCGCGTAATAGGCCGTGGTCTCAGTCGAGGTCCCGGCATTGAGGTCGCCGCCGACCGCCTCGATTTCTTCCACGATCTCGCGCGAGGAGCGCCGCGTCGTGCCCTTGAAAGCCATGTGTTCAAGAAGATGCGAGATGCCGTGTTCGTTCGACTTTTCGTCGCGACCGCCAACGCCGGCCCAGACGCCGAGCGCCGCGGTTTCCAGATGCGGCATGGTGTCGGTGACGACGGTCAGGCCGGACGGCAGCTTGGTGACATCAACGCTCATCCGGCAACTCCTTGCTTCGCGGCGCGGCTGACCGAGCGCACGAACCGCTCCACCTCGGCTGAATCGTTCTTCATCACCGTGATGCGTTCCGATTTGGTCATGAGGCCGTCGAGCCAGGCCGGCAGTTGCGGACGCACGCCGCACGCGGCTTCCACCGCATCGGGGAACTTGGCCGGATGCGCGGTCGACAGCACGATGTTGGGGATCTTCGAGTCCGACGTATCGCGATCGGCCACCGCCAGCGCCACCGCGGTATGGGGATCGACGAGGTCGCCGGCCTCGCGCCAGGCGGCGCGGATCGCAGCCGATGTCTCGGTCTCGTCGGCGCGGCCGGCGTCGAACTCCTCGCGGATCGCCGCCAGCATGGCATCCGGCAGCACGAAACGTCCGGACTGCTTTAGCGAGGCCATCAGCCGGCGGACGCTGTCGGCGTCGCGGCGGCTCGCCTCGAACAACAGCCGCTCGAAATTCGAGGAGACCTGGATGTCCATCGAGGGCGAAGCCGAGGCGTGAACTTCGCGGACTTCATAGATGCCGGTCTTGAGCGTGCGCGGCAGGATGTCGTTGACATTGGAGGCGATGCGCAGCCAGCGCACCGGCAGGCCCATCCTCTTCGCCACGTAGCCCGCAAAGATGTCGCCGAAATTTCCCGTTGGCACAGTGAAATCCACGGTACGCGCGGGCGCGCCGAGCGCCACCGCCGACGTGAAGTAATACACCACCTGCGCGACGATCCGCGCCCAGTTGATCGAATTGACGCCCGACAGCGAGACCGCGTCGCGAAAACCGTGATGGTTGAACATCGCCTTCAGGATCGCCTGGCAGTCGTCGAAGGTGCCCTCGATCGCCAGCGCATGCACGTTGGACGCGCCCGTCGTCGTCATCATCCACCGCTGCACGTCGGAGATACGCCCGTTCGGAAACAGCACGACAAGATCGACATTGTCGAGATTGGCAAACGCATCGACCGCGGCGCCGCCGGTGTCGCCTGAGGTCGCGACCACGATGGTGGTGCGCTGATTGCGCTTGGCCAGCACGTGATCCATCAGCCGCGAGATCAACTGCATCGCGACGTCCTTGAACGCCAGCGTCGGGCCGTGGAACAGCTCCAGCACGAATTGATGGGGGCTGACCTGGTTCAGCGGCACCACCGCGGGATGGCGGAACGTCGCATAAGCCTCATTCGCCATGCGGCCGAGATCGGCGTCGGAAATTTCGCCCGCGGCAAACGGCTTGATGACGTCAACGGCAACTTCCCAATAGGGCCGGCCGAAGAAGGAGGCGATGGTCTCGCTCGATAATTGCGGCCAGACCTCAGGCACGTAGAGGCCGCCGTCGCGGGCGAGCCCGGTCAGCATCACATCGCAGAAACCCAGGACGGGGGCCTCCCCCCGCGTCGAAATATAGCGCGTCAAACCACCCTCCAAAGGCGCAAGCCCTGTGCCAAGCCTTTGATATTAGCCATGAATTAGATTTCGCCAAGCGCGAAGCGAGGGCGCACCATAATGGGTTTTGTGGCCAAGGGGAACGAAAAGAGCGCTACGGGGCCTATCGCTTCAATCACTGCCAGTCGTTCAAAAAAGGGCGCTCTCTCTCCTTGCGGGAGAGGGTTAGGTAGCGGCGTCGGCAGTGCGTAGTTTTGAAATTCAGGGGTTCCCTCCCTGTCATTGCGAGCGGAGCGAAGCAATCCATCGCGCAGCACGTGGAGGAGTGGATTGCTTCGCTGCGCTCGCAATGACGAGTGGCGGCCCCGCGCCGCCCTCACCCATATCGAAGCACATCGACCGGATCGAGCCGCGCGGCGCGCCAGGATGGATAGAGCGTCGCGAGCAATGACAGCGTCAATGCCATGGCCACGACGGCGGCGGTTTCGCCGAAATCGATCTCCGCCGGCAGCTTCGACAAGAAGTAGAGTTTTGGTGGAAACAGCTCGGTATTGGTGAGCCAGGACAGGAATTGCCGGATCGTTTCGATATTCAGGCAAACCAGCATGCCGACGAGCAGTCCGGTCACCGTGCCGAGCACGCCGATCGCAGCACCTGCGATCAGGAATATCCGCATGATCGCCCCTCGCGAGGCGCCCACGGTGCGCAGAATCGCGATGTCGCTGCCCTTGTCCTTCACCAGCATGATCAGGCCCGACACGATGTTCAGCGCGGCAACCAGCACAATCAAGGTCAGGATCAGGAACATGACATTGCGTTCGACCTGAAGTGCGGCGAAGAAGGCCGAGGTGCGCCGTCGCCAATCGACGAGGAATATCGGCCGTCCCGCAGCGTCGGCTACCGGCCTTCGGAAGCTGTCCACCCGGTCAGGGCTGCCGTCGATAAAAACTTCGATGGCGCTCACGTCATCGGCGCGGTTGAAATAGGCCTGCGCCTCGGCGAGCGGCAGAAAGACCATGACGGAATCATATTCCGACATGTCGATGCTGAACACCGCCGCAACCCTGTACGGCTTGATCCGCGCCATCGTGCCCTTCGACCGCGCTGCGCCATCTGGCGCGACCAGCGTGATGTTGTCGCCGGCACGCAGCGACAACTGATCGGCAAGCCTGCGTCCGATCGCGACCCCTTGCCCCTGGTCGAATCCTTCCAGCGAGCCCTGCTGGATGTTGCCGGCGATCGCGGCAAGTTTGTTGAGATCGTCGGAACGAATGCCGCGAACGAGCACGCCGGAGGCGTTGTGCGCCGACGATGCCAGCGCCGGAGCGTCCACCACGGGAACGGCGAGCCGTATGCCTGGAACCTGACTGATGCGCTCGGTGACGTCCTCCCAGTCCGTCAACGGCTGCTCCAGCGGTTGCACCAGAAGGTGGCCGTTCAGGCCGACGATCTTGCCCACCAGTTCCTTGCGGAAGCCGTTCATGACCGCCATCACGATAATCAGCGTCGCAACGCCGAGCATGATGCCGAGGAAGGAAAAACCGGCGATAACGGAAATGAAGCCTTCCTTGCGACGCGCCCGCAAGTAGCGCCCGGACAGCAGCCATTCGAATGCCGAGAACGGCAGGGGGCGCGGATTCTCCATGGTCCATTCATAGCGCGTTTTTGGAACGATTGGCGCGCTAGCTTTGAAGAATGGTTCTCATCCACCGCCATATTCCTGCCATGCCAGATCGGGTGGCGCTTCCCCTGCGGATGCCCCGGCCAAGCCTCGAAGTTCAATACGCGTTCGCTCAAGCTCAACCTTCGCTCAAGCTCAGCCGACGTCCGGCATTTCCTCCAGCAGCTTGTCGAGCGTGATCGGATAGTCGCGCACGCGGACGCCGGTGGCGTTGTAGACGGCGTTGGCGACCGCCGCCGCCACACCGCAGATGCCGAGCTCGGCGACACCCTTGGCCTTCATCGGCGACGACATCGGGTCGGTCTCGTCGATGAAGATCATGTCCTGATGCGGAATGTCGGCGTGAACCGGGACCTCGTACCCTGCGAGATCATGGTTGACGAAGAAGCCAGCGCGCTCGTCGACGACGAGTTCCTCCATCAGCGCCGCGCCAACGCCCATGGTCATCGCGCCGATCACCTGACTGCGCGCGGTCTTCGGATTGAGGATGCGGCCGGCGGCACAGACCGCAAGCATCCGGCGCACACGGATCTCGGCCGTGGCGGGATCGACGCCGACTTCGACGAAGTGCGCGCCGAAGGTCGATTGCTGATACTTCTTGTCGATGTCGCCATACTCAATGCCGTCCTCGGCACCAAGGCCGCTACCGCCCGCGGCCTGCGCCAGCGGCACGCGGCGATTACCCGAGCGAACCTCTCCATCAGCGAACTCCGCTTCCGCCGAGTTGAAACCAAGTTTTTGCGCGACCGCCTCGCGCAGCTTGACGCATGCGGCATAAACGCCTGCGGTCGAGTTGTTGCCGCCCCATTGTCCGCCCGAGCCTGATGACACCGGGAAGGTCGAGTCTCCCAAACGCACCACCACTTTCTCCATCGGCACACCCATCATCTCGGCCGCAGTCTGCGCGATGATCGTGTAGCTGCCGGTGCCGATGTCGGTCATATCGGTCTCGACGGTTACAACGCCGTTGTTGTCGAGCCGCACGCGGGCGGCCGACTTCGTCAGCAAATTGTTGCGAAACGCGGCAGCGACGCCGATGCCGACCAGCCAACGCCCATCGCGGACCCTGCCCGGCTGCGGATTGCGCTTGGTCCAGCCAAAGCGCTCCGCGCCTGTCCGCAGGCACTCGGTGAGGCGGCGCTGCGAGAACGGCCGCTCAGGCCTTTCCGGATCGACCTGGGTATCGTTGATGATACGGAACTCGATCGGATCCATGCCGAGCCGCTCGGCCATTTCGTCAACCGCGATTTCAAGCGCCATCATGCCCGATGCCTCGCCCGGCGCGCGCATGGCGTTGCCTTCGGGCAAGTTCAGCTCGGCGAGCCGCGTGGCGGTCATGCGGTTGGCGCCGGCATATAGCAGCCGCGTCTGGGCGACCGCGCCCTCGGGCCTGCCGCCGGGCAGATTGCCGGACCACTCTTCATGACCGATGGCCGAGATCTTGCCATCCCTGGCCGCACCGATGCGGATGCGCTGGATCGTTGCGGGGCGATGTGTGGTGTTGTTGAAGACAAAAGGCCGCGGCAGCGCCACCTTCACGGGCCGCTCGGTTGCGCGTGCGCCGAGTGCCGCGAGCAATGCATCCGAGCGAACGAACAGCTTTGAGCCGAAGCCGCCGCCGATGAAGGGCGAGATCAGGCGAACGTTCTCCTTCGGAATGTCCAGCGTCTTCGCCACCTCCCCCACTCCCCAGGCGATCATCTGGTTCGAGGTCCAGAGCGTGAGCTTGTCGCCATTCCAGGCGGCGATCGAGGCATGCGGCTCCATCATCGCATGCGCCTGATCGGGCGTGGTGTAGCTGGCGTCGAGTTGGACCGGCGCTGCGGTGAACGCATCGGCAAAATCACCGACCGCGGTATCGGCCGGACCGCCGAATACGGGCCGGGGCTTGGCAATGTCCTTGACCGCCGCGAGATCGAAGGCGCCATCCGTTCGGACATAGTCGACGCGGACGAGTTCCGCGGCGGCGCGGGCCTGCTCGAAGGTATCGGCAACCACGAGCGCGATCGCCTGGTGATAATGCTCGATGTCGGGACCGCCGAGCAGCTTCGCAGTGTTGCGGTCACCCTTGCCGAGCTTGCCGGCATTGTCAGCCGTGACGATGGCGCGCACGCCGGGTGCCGACTTGGCGGCAGAGAGATCTATACCGGTGATCCGGCCCTTGGCGATGGCCGAGCCGATCACGTAGCCGTAAGCCGGATTTGAAACGCCTTCATGGTGCTCGTAGGCATAACGCGCGGTCCCCGTGGTCTTGAGCGGACCATCGATGCGATCGGCGGGCTTACCGACGACCTTGAGCTGGTCGATCGGATTGGTTGTGGCAGCGGTTTCGAATCTCATTGATCAAACCTTTCGGATCAGCCTTTCGCTTCAACCAGCACGGCACCCAACGTGCGTTCGGCCAGCGCCAGCTTGAATGCATTCTCCCGCGTCGGCCTGGCGTCGGCGAGCAACTGTGCAACCACCGCCTTGGCGCCACGCGGCATCTGGGCCTCGGCCGCTTCGACGCGCCATGGCTTGTGCGCGACGCCGCCGAGCGCGACACGCCCCGTTCCGTCGCGCTGCACGATCGCAGCCACCGATACCAGCGCGAAGGCGTAAGAAGCGCGGTCGCGCACCTTGCGGTAGATCTGCTTGCCACCGACGGGTTTTGGCAGCGTCACCGCCGTGATCAACTCGCCCGGCATCAACGTCGTTTCGATATGCGGCGTATCGCCGGGCAGACGGTAAAATTCGGCAATCGGGATCGTTCGCGTCGCGCCGTCGGGCCGCACGGTTTCGACGGTGGCATCGAGCGCGCGCATCGCCACCGCCATGTCGCTCGGATGGGTCGCGATGCAGGCTTCGCTTGCGCCTACGACGGCATGCTGGCGGCTGAAGCCGCCGATCGCCGCACAGCCGCTGCCGGGCTTCCGTTTATTGCAGGACTGATTGGTGTCATAGAAGTAAGGGCAGCGCGTTCGCTGCAGCAGATTGCCTGCGGTCGTCGCCATGTTGCGCAATTGCCCCGAGGCGCCGGCGAGCAGCGCGCGCGACAATACGCTGTAGTCGCGCCGCACCCGCGCGTCCGCGGCGAGATCGGTGTTGCGCACCAGCGCGCCGATACGTAGTCCGCCCTCTTGCGTCGACTCGATCTTGTCGAGTGCAAGGCCGTTGACATCGATCAGATGGGCCGGCGTCTCGATCTCGAGTTTCATCAGGTCCAGGAGATTGGTGCCACCGGCGATGAATTTGGCATCCGGCTTGCGCATCGCGGAAGCCGCAGCCTCAGCCGGCGTGCGGGCGCGTTCGTAGGTGAATGATCTCATGCGGGCCTCCCGGCGACTTCCGATATTGCCTCGGCGATGTTGGAATAGGCGCCGCAACGGCAGATGTTGCCGCTCATGCGCTCGCGGAGCTCGGAATTGCTGAGTTGCGGCGGCGCGTTCAGATCGGCACTGACGTGGCTCGGGATGCCGGCCTTGATCTCGTCGAGCACAGCAACGGCCGCGCAAATCTGTCCCGGCGTGCAATAGCCGCATTGGTAACCGTCATGCTTGACGAAAGCGGCCTGCATCGGGTGCATGTTCTCGGGCGTGCCGAGCCCCTCGATGGTCGTAATGCGCTCGCCTTCGTGCATCACGGCTAGCGTCATGCAGGAATTGATCCGCCTTCCGCCAACGATGACGGTGCAAGCGCCGCACTGGCCATGATCGCAGCCCTTCTTGGTGCCGGTGAGATGCAGGTGCTCGCGCAGCGCGTCGAGCAGCGTGGTTCTCGGGTCGAACGTGAGGCCGCGCGCCGTTCCGTTCACGGTGAAGGAAACTTTCCATACGGCAGAGACGTCAGCGACGGCAGCCTCCACGGCAGGCACTTGCGCATTGACGATAGATGGCGCCGCCGTCAGCGCTATCGATGCGGCGCTTCCCGCCAACAGTTTACGCCGCGATAATTCGAAGTCGCTCGGACTTTTCATGTCATGTTCCCGTTTGTGCTTTTCGCCCGGATCACGTTCGAGGCAGGGCGCGGTCTTTACCGCTGCCCGCGTGAAATATCTGGCTGCGCTCCTGTAACTGCGCCGCGTTTCGGCTGTTCCTGGCCGGCGTTCACGTTTGATAGAGCGCGACGGTACGAGCGGCGCCGAGCCCAACATCTAGCAGCCGCAGGCGCGCTCTATTAGATCGTAGAATTGGTTTGTACCTATGAACTGCATTCATGAATGGCGCGGCAAAACTTCAGCGATGTCACCGCGTTCCTTGCAGTGGCGCGCGAAAGAAGCTTCACCCGGACGGCGGCGCAGCCCGGTGTTTCACGCCGCCTTTGCTGTGCTGGTTGAGGCGCTGGGTTACCGGCGCTGATGCTTGTTACCGGGCCGACAAAAGGGCCGCAGGCGAACCTGCAGCCCTCTCTCCTGGAAGGGTCCGTCACTGATTTGTGCAGACCTTCATGGTTTCCATGCTGGTTTCGGCCGCCATCCGGGTAAGGCTCCAATGATGCCGGCAACGCGCGAGCGAATCGATTGTTCCAGTTTTTCCCGATCTAACGATGACCCGTCGGACCAGGCGGCGGCGAACTAGTCCTCTTGGGGTCGTTCCAGGCTTTTGAGATATTTCAGCCCCTCGACCGCCAGCAGCTCCGTGTCGGTCTCGCCCGTCATGCAGCGCTGTCGGATGAAGCGCTGCAGGCCGGCACGGCGTGCATCGTTCTCGTCGATACCACTGTGGATCAGCCGGTAGACGCTCCAGGCCCGTGCAAAGGCGGCTTCTGCGATATCGGGGCTGTTCATCCAGCTCTCCTTGCAAATGCTCCGCAAGGTTACTTTGCCTATTTTTCCCGTCAACTGGCGGCAGACTATCCGCTTCATCCTTCTTGCTTGGTCGCAGCGGAACAAAATCGACTTGTGGGTGATACGCGAATTGCAGCGGCGCGAACGGATCGCGCCGTTCAGCCGAGCCCCATCTCGACCGCGATCCGGATCAAGTCCGAATGGTTCTTGGCGCCGAGCTTCTGCTTGAGCAGCGAGGTGGTGTTGGCGACCGTTTTGTAAGAAATCTCCAGCGCGTCGGCGACCTCGACGATCTTGTCGCCGCGGCCTAACAGCCGCAGGATTTCCAGCTCGCGCGGTGTCATCAGCGATGCCGGATTGGCCTTGATAGACGCACCTGAAAACGTCACCGCCTCCGCCAGTTGCGGTGAAATGAAATTCTCGCCCGCGGCCACCTTGCGGACGGCCCTTACCAGCATCCGAGGATCGTCGCCCTTCGAAACATAGCCCTGCGCGCCCATCTCGATGGCGCGAACGACGAACGCCGGATCGTCATTCATGCTAAACATGATGATCCGCGCGCCCGGATCGTCCTTGCGGATGCGCCGCATCAGCTCGAAACCGGAAACGTCGGGAAGCTTGATGTCGATAACCGTGACGTCGGGCTTCCTGGCAGTGTAGGCGCGGTGGCCGGACTTGGCGTCGGTAGCCTCCTCGATCTTGACGGAATTGTCCGAGGCGAACAGCGAACGGCAACCGGACAGGACCACCGGATGGTCGTCGACGATCAATACCTTCGTTGCCGATCTGGCGGAATTTTGCATCATCCATCCCCTTTCGGGATAAATAAGCGGTTGGCGATATTTGAAAAGAGAAATCTTGGGTTGCGGGAACTAAAATAGTGCAAATCTGGGAAAGGCTTTCTCTTAGAACGCGGTTGTTGCTGCCGCTCGGCCTGATGTTCGTGGCCGCCCTGCTGGCCGGAGCCGTTTCGCTCCAGATCTTTGCCTCTGCGCAACTTGTGGAGGAGGCCCGGCCAGGGACTCGCTCGGCCAGAACGGTCGCGACGGCGCTCAACGCTGCGCTTCGAGTCTCGGCCAATCCGCAAGCAACCCTCGATGCGTTCGTGCAATCACTTGGAATATCGGAAACAATCCGGTTTCGGCGGCTCGGGACCGACCTCGATGTTTACCCTCCCGAGGTGCAGACTCCCCTGGGAACGGTGCCTGACTGGTTCGTCCACCTCCTCGCCATCCCCGAAATCGGGACAGCCTTCCCCGTGATGGTCGAGGGGAAGCAGGTCGGCGATATCGTATTTGCGCCGGACATGTCCGCCGACATCTACGAAAAGTGGATCGGATTTCTGGCGATCGCCTGCTCCGGAATTGTCCTGATGCTGCTGACGGGGGCGATTGCCCATTTCACCGTGCGCTCAGCATTGGTACCGCTGCAGAATCTGGGCGACGGCCTGACCCGCATGCGAACGGGGAATTACGAACAGCTAATTTCCCCTGCCGGTCCGCCCGAGGTCCGCAGGAGCGCGCAGGAAGCCAACGAACTAGCCCGCACCCTCAATCGCCTCAGCCAGGATAATCGCAGCCTGCTGCGCCGTATCATGTCGCTGCAGGATGACGAGCGGCAGGATATGGCGCGCGAGCTCCATGATGAACTCGGGCCGCTGCTGTTCGGGATCCGCGCCAACACGGTGGCGCTCTTGGAAACCATCCCGCCCGCGAACGCGGAGCTGAGGGGCGCGGCCGATGGCATTCTGCAGTCGGTCGAAACCTTGCAGCAGGCGAACCGCCGCATCCTCGACCGCCTGCGGCCGCTCTACATTCAGGAGCTCGGCCTGGAGAAGAGCATCCAGACGCTGCTGCGGAATGCGAAGGCGCAGTCGCCTGATCTCAAAGTGACGTCGCAGATCGACGCTGATCTGAACGAGGTCGATGGCCTGCTGTCGCAGACGGTCTATCGCGTGATCCAGGAGGCGGTGACAAATGTGCTCCGCCACGCCAAAGCGAAGTCGATGCATGTCGCCGCAGGCATCAACGAGCGCGAAGTGACCGTGGAAGTATCCGACGATGGCATCGGCTTTCCGGCAGATCGGATGTTCGGCCGGGGACTGACGGGAATGCTGGAGCGCGTCCGGGCGCTGAGCGGGACGCTTGAGCTGCTGCGCGAGGCAGGGCGCACCAGCGTTCGTTGCCGGCTTCCAGCGGGCGATTCCGCCTCACATTCGCAACACGCAGAACGGAGTTAACGATCAGTCGCCAACGGCGACAACTTCCCGGCGCAACGCTTGGCCCAAGGGGGCGCAGGTAGTGCGCAGGATCTTGGCGTCGCGCGAAAAGGTGAATGCGATGCGGACGGGCGCGCCTTCGTGACTAAGGTAGTCGAGCACGACGCCGTCAGTGGTCGGCGTGATTTCCTCCAGCCCGAATGCGGTGGGTGCGATCGCATCGAGGCGCGGCCGCCAGTAGGATTCGAGTCCGGCGCGGCCTTCACTGACCTTGGCCTCGCCGCACCGGCATTCGGCCATCGCGTCAGCGGCATAGAGGTCGAGCAATGTCGCGAGGTCGCGATTGCGGCACGCGTCCAGCCAGTCGACCACCAATGCTACCTGATCGAAATCATCAGCCAATTCCGCGATCCCATCCACGTTGTCATACCTTGTCCCGAGTGCTGACGCGGGTGACGGAGTATGGCGATCGTCGTGAATGGACACTGAACGGCCTATCTTCCGGAACTCACCGTGATACCTAATGATTGTGCGGAACAAAGGTTCCACTCGGCTAGTCCGGACGAATACGGGGTCTCACGCTCGACGTTGCGCGCGCCACCACACACCGAACGCGATGATGACTGCAAAGGCCAGCGTGAACCAGGTGATGGCGTATTGCAGGTGATCGTCCTTGAGGTGCACGGAGAGCGGCCCGGGCTTTGGAATGCCGCTTTCAGGCACCGGTTGTTCCAGATCGACATAGAACGGCGCGACGGCCTTGCCGCCCTCGCCCCAACCGAGCGCGCGCGCCATCGCGAGATGATCGCGGGTGAACCAAAGCCGTTTTGCCACGCTCTCCGGCGGCGTCAGCGTGCCGGCGCTCTCGGGAAAACGGATATAGCCGGTGAGCTGCACCGGGTCACCGGTGATGAGGCGTCTTGCGGCGCGATCCTGCTGGGCGCGGTCCTGCATCGTGTTCTGCACAAAGCCGGTGTTGACCACGATGGTGTTGCCATCGGCGAGCTGCGCCGGCAGGAAGGCCCAGGTGCCGGGGCCGGAGACGTCGTCGCGCACCGCGGAGCCCGCGCTATAGACCATCGCGTCCGGCAACGGCGCGTAGGTCGCGGTGAAGCTGACGCGGCGGAATTCATCTTTGGCTGGCGTCAGCGAATGCCATTGCGATTGAGCTGGCAGCATGCCGGGCGCAGCGGCGAGCCGTTCGTTCAGCATCGCGATCAGCGCGTGCTTCTCGACACGGCGCTGCAATTGCCAGACGCCAAGGCCGGCGAAGACCGCCACCATGATCAGCGTGAAGACGGCAAAGCCGGCAACCGGCCGCCGCCGTGACGAAAGGCCGGTCATTTCGGCTCGCGGTCGATCAGCCGGCCCGGCGCCGCCTTGTGATGGAACTGCAGCGCGATCAGAAGCGACTTCATCGAGCGTAGCGGTAGAAGCGTGGTCGCTGCGATCAGCGGCAGCCAGAGCACCGCATGCAGCCAGAACGGCGGCTGATATTTGACTTCGACGATCAGGGCGGCGGTGACCACGATGGCGCCCGCCAGCATGATGATGAAGATCGCAGGGCCGTCGCCGGAATCGATGAAGGCGTAGTCGAGCCCGCAAGCTTCGCAATTCGGGCGCAGGTCGAGGAAGCCCGCATAGAGCTTGCCCTTGCCGCAACGCGGGCAGCGACAGGCGAGGCCGCGGAGCGCGCTCTGGGTAAGTGTGGGTGAAGTGTTAGCCATCGACTTTTCCTTCCCTCTCCCCTTGTGGGAGAGGGTGGCGCCTCACGAAGTGAGGCGACGGGTGAGGGGTTCTCTCCGTGGAGACAGACCCTTCATCCGCCTTTGCTTCGCGAAGGCACCTTCTCCCACAAGGGGAGAAGGGTAAGAGAAAGGGGCGGTCCTTCCGACCGCCCCTTGTAGCACGTCAAGCCTGCATCAGTGGCCGGCTACCGGTCCCGCGCCGCGGAACCAGACGTAGATGGTGACGAACAGGAACAGCCACACCACGTCGACGAAGTGCCAGTACCAGGCCGCGAATTCGAAGCCGAGGTGCTGCTTGGAGGTGAAGTGGCCGGCATAGGCGCGGAACAGGCAGACCAAGAGGAAGACAGTGCCGACCAGCACGTGGAAGCCATGGAAGCCGGTCGCCATGAAGAAGGTCGCGCCGTAGACGTTGCCCGAGAACGTGAACGTGGCGTGGGCATATTCGTAGGCCTGCACGGCGGTGAAGCAGGCGCCGAGCACGACGGTGAGGATCAGGCCGTACTTCAGGCCCTGGCGGTCGTTCTCGAGCAGTGCGTGGTGCGCCCAGGTCACTGTGGTGCCCGAGGTCAGCAGCAACAGCGTGTTGAGCAGCGGCAGGTGCCAGGGATCGAAGGTCTCGATGCCCTTCGGCGGCCAGGTGCCCGGCACGGGGCAGGCGCCGGCAGCCGTCCCCGGACCGCAACCGAACACCGCGTCGCGCGTGGCGTGGACCGCATCCGCAGGGAACAGGGCGGAATTAAAGAACGCCCAGAACCAGGCGACAAAGAACATCACCTCGGAGGCGATGAACAGGATCATGCCGTAGCGGTGGCTGATCTGCACCACGCGGGTGTGGTCGCCCTTGTACTGGGCTTCGCGGATCACGTCGCCCCACCAACTCGCCATGGTGTAGAGCACGCCGATGGTGCCGACGCCGAAGATGATCGGCGCGGCAGCGAACATGTGATGCATCCAGGCGATCGCGCCCACGGCCATGATGAAGGCCGAAATCGAGCCGACGACCGGCCACGGGCTCGGATCGACGAGGTGGTAGTCGTGGTGCTTCGCGTGCGCCGTAGCCATTGCGGTCTCTCCGTTAGATGTGCCGTTCCCTTCGGCACATATTCGTCTCAACAATCAAATCGCGAAATCCCGCCAGATACGGAATTCCGAGCTTACAGGTTTCCCTTGCGCTTATCCGTTTCGCCGGCCGCGAGCGGCCTCTGTGTCGGTTCGCGCACGGGATAGAAGGTGTAGGATAGCGTAATCGTCTTCAGTCCGTCGTTCTCGCCGTCTTTCGCCAGTGCCGGATCGACATAGAACACCACGGGCATCTCGCGCTTCTCGCCGGGGCCCATGGTCTGTTCGGTAAAGCAGAAGCAGTTGATCTTCTGGAAATAGGCGCCGACGGTGAGCGGCGCGACGTTGTAGGCGGCAACGCCGGCGGTGGCGCGCGCGGCCTGGTTGGTCACGGTATAGAAAACGGTGACGACCTCGCCGATGCGGACTTCGATCTCGGTCTGCTCGGGCTCGAATTTCCAGGGCAGTCCGGGACCGACATTGGCGTCGAACCGCACCGCGATCTTGCGCGCCAGCGGCGCGTCCGACGGTGCCGAGGTCGCAACCTGGGTGGTGCCGTTGAAGCCGGTGGCGCGGCAGAACCAGTCGTAGAACGGCACGGCGGCATAGGACGCGCCGACCATCAGCACCACGACGAAGCCGCAGATCGAGGCGACGGCCGCATCGCGCGTCAGGGTACGGCGCGAGGCAACCCTCTCGCCTTCCGCCCTGCCCTCGCTGACCTGCGGCTCGTCCTGCATCTCAATCACAACGGACGGACGAGAACGCCCGGCCCCTTGACCATGGTGACTGCGAAAAACAATACGACGAGGACGCCGAGCGCGAGCGCAATGGCGATCGAGCGCTGACGGCGGCTCCGCTTCTGCGCCTCGGTGAGGACGATTCCATCTGGCTTGCGCTTGTCGTCCATGAGCGTTCCATGCGCCCCCTACCCGACCATAGCTGCGACGGCACGAATCACGACCTCAAGCAGGAGCGTCGCAAACAGTGCGAACAGATAGAGGATCGAGAAGGCGAATAGCCGGCGGGTGGCGCGCTGCGCCGGCTTGCCTTCGCGGTGGCGGTAGACCTCGATCGCGAGCCACATCATGCCGGCGCCGAGCATCAGCGAGATGACGCCGTAGACCGCGTCGAAATAGCCGAGCGGCCAGGGCGCTGCGGCGATCGCGACCAGCACGATCGTGTAGAGCAGGATCTGCAGCCGCGTCGCGTCGGGCCCCGCGACCACGGGCAGCATCGGAATCCCGGCGCGGGCATAATCGTCGCTGCGGAACAGCGCCAGCGCCCAGAAATGCGGCGGGGTCCAGAAGAAGATGATGAGGAAGAGGAGCAGCGGCTCCATCGCCAGCGAGCCGGTGGCCGCGGCCCACGCCACCACAGGCGGCAGCGCGCCGGCGGCACCGCCGATCACGATGTTCTGCGCGGTCCAGCGCTTCAGCCACATGGTGTAGATCACAACGTAGAAGAAGATCGTGAACGCCAGCAGGGCACCGGCGAGCCAGTTGACGAGGGTACCGAGCGTCATCACCGAGAAGAACGACAGGATCAGGCCGAACGCCATGGCCTCGCCCTGCGTGATGCGTCCCCGCGGGATCGGCCGGTTGGCGGTGCGCGACATCAAAGCGTCGATGTCGCCCTCATAGGCCATGTTCATCGCGCCCGAGGCGCCGGCCCCGACCGCGATGCACAGGATCGAGGTGAAGGCGATGACCGGATGGACGTGGCCGGGCGCGATGAAGAGGCCGACCAGCGCGGTGAAGATCACAAGCGACATCACCCGCGGCTTCAGCAGCGCGAAGTAATCACCGACATCAGCCTCGGAAATCCGAGGCAGGGCATCGATGGCGTTGTGGTCGACTACCGACAAGATTTATCTCGCTTCACTAAAGCCGCGGCGCGCAACGATGGCGCGCCGCGAACAAATGTTTACTGCACGCGCGGCAGAACTTCGAACTGGTGGAAGGGCGGCGGCGACGTCAGCGTCCATTCCAGCGTGGTGGCGCCGGCGCCCCACGGATTGTTGGCAGCCGCCTGCTTCTTCATGAAGGCATCGACCACGCCGTAGATGAAGATCAGCACGCCGAAGCCCGAAATGTAGGAGCCGAGGGACGACACCAGGTTCCAGCCGGCGAACGCATCCGGATAGTCGACATAGCGGCGCGGCATGCCCGAGAGGCCGAGGAAGTGCTGCGGGAAGAACACCAGGTTGACGCCGATGAAGGTGAACCAGAAGTGCAGCTTGCCGATCGTTTCCGAATACATGTAGCCGGACATCTTCGGGAACCAGTAGTACCAGCCCGCGAAGATCGCGAATACGGCGCCGAGCGACAGCACGTAGTGGAAGTGGGCGACCACGTAATAGGTATCCTGCAGCACGCGATCGACACCGGCATTCGCCAGCACGACGCCGGTGACGCCGCCGACTGTGAACAGGAAGATGAAGCCGATCGCCCACAGCATCGGCGTTTTGAACTCGATCGAGCCGCCCCACATCGTGGCGATCCAGGAGAAGATCTTCACGCCGGTCGGCACCGCGATCACCATGGTGGCGGCGACGAAATAGGCCTGCGTCGCGCTGGACATGCCGACTGTGTACATGTGGTGCGCCCACACCACGAAGCCGATGCCGCCGATCGCGACCATGGCGTAGGCCATGCCGAGATAGCCGAACACGGGCTTGCGCGAGAAGGTGGAGACGATCTGGCTGATCATGCCGAAGCCGGGCAGGATCAGGATGTACACTTCGGGGTGGCCGAAGAACCAGAACAGATGCTGGAACAGCACCGGATCGCCGCCGCCGTCGGCGGAGAAGAACGTGGTGCCGAAATTACGGTCGGTGAGCAGCATGGTGATGGCGCCGGCGAGCACCGGCAGCGACAGCAACAGCAGGAACACCGTCACCAGGATCGACCAGACGAACAGCGGCATCTTGTGCAGGGTCATGCCCGGCGCGCGCATGTTGAAGATCGTGGTGATGAAGTTGATGGCGCCGAGAATCGAGGAAGCGCCGGCCAGATGCAGCGACAGGATCGCGAAATCGACCGCCGGTCCCGGATGGCCCGAGGTCGATAGCGGCGCGTAGATGGTCCAGCCCGCGCCGACGCCGTTGGCGCCCGGCTCACCCTCGACGAAG
This sequence comes from Bradyrhizobium sp. RDI18, assembly GCF_043203335.1. NCBI lineage: Bacteria > Pseudomonadati > Pseudomonadota > Alphaproteobacteria > Hyphomicrobiales > Nitrobacteraceae > Bradyrhizobium > Bradyrhizobium sp. RDI18. The sequence continues at coordinate 4,505,001 of NZ_JBICRN010000008.1, forward strand.
GTGGACATCAACAGCAGCGCGAAGGAGGCCGGCAACAGCCAGAACGAGATGTTGTTCATGCGCGGGAACGCCATATCGGGCGCGCCGATCATCAGCGGCACGAACCAGTTGCCGAAGCCGCCGATCATCGCCGGCATCACCATGAAGAAGATCATGATCAGGCCGTGCGAGGTCACGAACACATTGTAGGTGTGGGATTCGTGGAAGAACTGGACGCCGGGATACATCAGTTCGATGCGGATCGCGATCGACATCGCAGCCCCGATGATGCCCGCGAAGATCGCGAAGATAAGGTACATCGTGCCGATGTCCTTATGGTTCGTCGAATAAAGCCAGCGCCGCCATCCGGTCGGATTGGCATGCGCATGGTCGCCATGGGCGTGATCGTGGTGTGTCGCTGCGGTCGTTGCCATTTTGTAATCCTGCCTTGCAGTCCCTTTTCGGACCTTTTCAGGTCCGGTCGCCCTTGTCCCTTGCTTGTCCCTTGGCCCGCGCCTTACTGCGCGACCTGGCCACCAGCCGAGGCGTAGGTGTTCGCCGGGTTGGTCGCATACTTCTTCTTCGCCGCCTCAACCCACTCGGCGAATTCCTGATCGCTCACCACCTTGACCGCGATCGGCATGAAGGCGTGGTCCTTGCCGCACAATTCCGAGCACTGACCGTAATACATGCCGGTCTTGGTCGCCTTGAACCAGGTCTCGTTGAGGCGGCCGGGGATCGAGTCGATCTTGATGCCGAACGAGGGCACCGCGAACGCGTGGATCACGTCGGCGCCGGTGGTCTGGACCCGGATCACCTTGTTGACCGGCACCACCATCTCGTTGTCGACGCCGAGCAGGCGCGGCTGCTTGTCCTGCGCCATCAGCGAGTCGAACTCGAACTTGCCGTTATCCGGGTAGGCGTAGCTCCAATACCACTGCTTGCCGGTGACCTTGACGGTCAGGTCGGCCTTGGGAATGTCGAGCTGCTGGAACAGGAGACGGAACGACGGCACCGCGATGCCGACCAGGATCAGCACCGGGATCAGCGTCCAGGCCACTTCGATCAGCGTGTGGTGGGTGGTCCGGGAAGGGACCGGATTGGCCCTGGCGTTGAACTTCACCACCACGATGACCAACAGCGCCAGCACGAACAGGGTGATCAGCGTGATGATCACCAGCAGCAAATTATGGAAGCTGATGATGTTTTCCATCACCGGGGTCGCGGCTTCCTGCAGCGTGATTTCCCACGGCTTTGGCTGCTGCCCAAAAGCCGTCCCGCCGGAGACGAGCGCCATGCCCGCTACCGCCAACCCCAGCAACCGCCGGCCCATCAGGCCCTTCGACATCTTCATGCCGCTCGCGCTCCTTTAGAAATAATCCCCAAAGCATTTCGGCCGGATGGCCGGAAATGCCGCACGATCCGCCCTCACAAACGGCCTACCGGAGGTACTTTGGAAGTACACCTTCGAAAGTACCTGCAACGATATTGCTGCAGTACCCCGGGCCAGATCGTTAGAACGCGTCGAAATCCAGCCTCTCAAACCATAATTCTAAGGCTCTCGCAATGCAGTAGTGGGGCGCAAAGCCATGCGTCACCTGCTATTCGCCGGACGTCGGATTTTCCTGACAAATCAGGCAAAACCCGCCGTTTGGCAGGCCTGCACCGCTTGACAGCCCGATTGCCGGATGTAGGCACAGTCACGGCGCTCCCGAGCGACCTGATCTGCTTGGGTCGGATGGTCCCTCGACGGCGCGGATTGGCTCTCGACTGCCTTCAAGGCGCCGTCATTGCGTATCAGTCCGGGTAAGTCCAGTTACAATATGTGCTGCCGGCGCTGCCGGAAATCGTGAGAGGATCGACCCGGATGGGGCGTTCGAAACATAGGGCGCGACGACATCAGGCAGGATATCGCCTGGAACCGGCCCGCTGGCTCGGCGGCCTGCTCGCCGTGGCCTTCCTGCTCGGCTTAACCCAGGCGGCGAGCGCACAAGGCGCGGTGCGGTCGGTCCATGGCGACTGGCAAATCCGCTGCGACACCCCGCCCGGCGCCCAAGGCGAGCAATGCGCCCTGATCCAGAGCGTGGTCGCCGAGGACCGCTCGAACGCCGGCCTGACCGTGATCGTGCTGAAAACCGCCGACCAGAAGAGCAAGCTGATGCGGGTGGTCGCCCCCCTCGGCGTGCTGCTCCCCTCCGGTCTTGGGCTCAAGCTCGACAACCAGGACGTCGGCCGCGCCGGGTTTGTCCGCTGCCTGCCGAATGGCTGCGTCGCCGAGGTGGTGATGGACGAAAAACTCTTGGGGCAGCTTCGGGGCGCCAAGACTGCGACTTTTATTATCTTCGAGACGCCCGAGGAGGGCATCGGGTTTCCGCTCAGCCTGAACGGGCTGGGTGAGGGGTATGACAAGTTGCCGTGAGGGCGAGCCGATAGTTCCTCACGATTCTGCTGATCGACTTAACCGGCACTGCCGTAGTAATCGAGCAGCCGGCGCGCCTCGATGGAAAGCCAGTCCGCTTCACCGCTGATATAGCCCTCGACTTGCCCGGTGATGCCGATCAAGAAAGTAATGGGCATGCCATAGAGCGCGAACGGCGTGTCGGCTTGACCGCTGGCGCCGGCTCTTGCCACAAGCCCTTGCGGATCAAGCCCGATCGCAAGGCGCCGGAGCTTCAGCCCTTTCACAAAGGGCGCAACGACCGAGCGGTCGCGATCGGTTGCCACGGCGATCACTGCGAAATCCCTACGGTCGCTCGCCGCCAGACTGTCCAGCATCGGCAGTTCGGTCCGGCAGGCCGGACACCAGGTCGCCCAGAAATTGACGAGCACCACCTTCCCTCTCAAGGAGGTCAAATCGATCGCGCCGCCGGAGAGACGCGGAATCGGCACGGACGGGACAGGCCTCGCGCCACGAAGCTGGATGAACTGATGCCGGGAGGTGGCGAATGGCGGCGGACCAGCGGCCGCGGCGCGCGTTGATGCGGCCGGGACTGCAACCGAGGCGCCGGCCCCGAGCAGCCCTGCAACGACCGTGCGGCGTGTTAGCCCGCGATGTGGCGTCATGGTACGTGTCCGCTTGTCATGACCGGATATAGGACCAACCGGCTTCCTGCAATTCGATGATGCGTCCGGGCCCGCTCGGCACCAGATCGACGTTGTCGATCAGCGTGATCGGACGGCCCTCGCTGCGCTGCATGCCCTGCTTCGTCGCATCGCAGACCACGAAGCGGATGTTCGGATTCACCGCCCTTACCACCTGCAGCATATCCTTCACCGGCGAGGTGTCGGCACGGAACATGTGAACGCCGGCATTGTAGGCAACGACCTCGATCATAAACGGCTCGTTGCGCTCCTGATAATATTTCGGAAGGTTGAGCGAGGTCGAGATCAAGGCCCGCATCGTGGTGGGATCGTCGCTATTGATCGGCAGCACCAGCCGATGCACCGGAGGCAATGCGCGCTTCGCCTCCGGTTTCGAGACAGCGGAGCCCGGCTCGGTCAGCAACAACGTCACGACCAGCGGCACGATGAAGGTCAGAGCCAGCCCGACCCATTTAAATACCCGGCGGAAAGACAGGCGCATTGTCGCTGCTTCAAAACGCCTTGGCGAGAGAGGCAATCGCCTCACGCTCAGAATAGGCCACGAGCGCGTTGAGCGCGAGCAGGACAATCGCCGGCACCGGCGATCCGCCGATGACGAACAGATGCGTAATCACGGCGCCGATCATGATGCAGATCAGCAGCAGCGCACCGAAGCCGGCCTTTCGTGGAAGCAGCAGCAGGATTGCCCCGATGACCTCGAGACTGCCGGTCAAATAGCGAAACCATTGACCGAGCCCAATGTGGTGAAACTCGTCCACCATCATCGGCACGCCGTAGAGCTTGACGCCCCCGGCCCCCAGAAACGCCAGCGCCAGCAATCCTCTGACAATCCACACGCCAACATGGGTCCAACGGCGCCCGGCAGGCACAGCAACGTCCGACATCGAAAACTCCCGAAAGTTTGAGAAACGGTCCCCAGGTGTCCAAGACTTGAGGCGCCCAAGACTTAAGGCGCCCAAGGGCGTCCAAGGCTTTCAAAATCAAAATTCGGTACTAAGATGAAATTGACAAGTAGGATGATTTTTCTGGGGTAGTATGAAAAAGCAGACCAACGAGCCCGCACCGTCCGAATGCCCCGCAGCGCCGCAGCTTCAGCGCGCCCTTCGCGTGCTTTCCGGCAAGTGGAAGGGCGAAATCCTCTGGCAGTTGGTCGGCGGCAAGCGCCGGTTCGGCGAATTGCGGCGCGCCATTCCCGACGTGACGCAGCACATGCTGACCACGCAACTGCGCGATCTCGAAAACGAAGGCCTGGTGAAGCGCACCGTGTTTCCCGAAGTGCCGCCGCGGGTCGAATACGAAATGACGCCTGCAGCAAAGGACCTGAAACCGGTGTTCGACGAGCTGTCCCGCTGGGCCAATGCGCATGGCAGGCTGGAGTCCGATTCGAAGGCCGCGAATGCGGCCGGCAAAGCGCATGACAAAGGGCTGTGATGGACCCTCCCCTTTTGCTGCGGTCATGACTATCTTCCGTGATCGTCGTCCCTGCGAACGCAGGAACCCATAACCACAGATGTCCGCGTTGTAATGTGAACTCGCCCGACGTCTGCGCTTACAATTGGCGCTTGTGGTTATGGGTCCCCGCATTCGCGGGGACGACAGCAAACATTCGCATCGGAGCCTGCATGACCAACCTCGCCACCACCTCCCTGCTCGACCGCGCCAATCTCGACCGCGATTCCGTCAGGCGCGAGATCACGCGGGGGCTTCTGGGCGCCGACGACGGCGAGCTGTTTCTGGAATACGGCCAGACCGAAGCGCTCGGCTTTGACAACGGCCGGCTGAAGCAGGCGACCTACGACACCTCGCAGGGATTTGGCCTGCGGGCGGTAAAGGACGACGCGGTCGGCTACGCGCATTCCTCTGACGTATCGCTGCCGGCGCTGATCCGCGCGGCCGATGCAGTCGCCGCGGTGCGCGGCGGCTACAGCGGCAATTTTGCCGCTGCTCCCGCGCATACCAACGTTCGGCTTTATGGCGACGAGAATCCTTTGGATGCGCCGGGGTTCGAAGCCAAGGTCAAGCTGCTGGCAGAGATCGACGCCTATGTCCGCGACAAGGATCCGCGGGTGCGGCAGGCTTCCATCAGCCTGGGCGCCACCTGGCAGGTGGTGGAAATTTTGCGGCCCGACGGCGAAAGCTATCGCGACATCCGCCCACTGGTGCGCGTCAACATTTCCGTGGTCGCCGGACAAGGCGACCGGCAGGAAAGCGGCAGCAAGGGTTATGGCGGCCGCGAGGGCTATGCGCGCTTCATCGAAACCAAGGCGTGGCGCGAGGCTGCCGACGGCGCCATCCGCGAGGCGCTGGTCAATCTGGAATCGGTGCCTGCGCCCGCGGGCGAAATGGACGTGGTGCTGGGCGCCGGCTGGCCCGGCGTGATGCTGCATGAAGCGGTCGGTCATGGGCTGGAAGGCGACTTCAACCGCAAGCAGACGTCAGCTTTCGCAGGACTGATGGGCAAGCAGGTCGCGGCCAAGGGCGTCACCGTCGTCGACGATGGCACCATCGCGTCGCGGCGTGGTTCGCTTTCAATTGACGACGAGGGCACGCCGACCAACCGCACCGTGCTGATCGAAGACGGCATTCTGGTCGGCTACATGCAGGACCGGCAGAACGCGCGGCTGATGAACATGAAGCCGACCGGCAACGGCCGTCGCCAGAGCTACGCCCATGTGCCGATGCCGCGCATGACCAACACCTATATGCTGGCTGGCGAGCGCGATCCGGCGGAAATCATCGCTTCGGTGAAGAAGGGCGTTTATGCCGCGAATTTCGGCGGCGGCCAGGTCGACATCACCTCGGGCAAGTATGTGTTCCAGTGCACCGAGGCCTACAAGATCGAGAACGGCAAGCTCGGCGCGCCCTTGAAGGGCGCGATGCTGATCGGCAACGGGCCGACCGACCTGCACCGCATCACCATGGTCGGCAACGATCTGGCGCTCGATACCGGCATCGGCACGTGCGGCAAGAACGGCCAGGGCGTGCCGGTCGGCGTCGGCCAGCCGACGCTGCGGATGGAAAGGATCACGGTCGGAGGAACGGGCTAGTGAGCGAGGAGAAACTGGCAGGTGATCAAAAGGACACCCTCTCGGCAAGGTAGCGAGCTGGCGCGCCCAGGCCGTGCAACTGGCGGCGATCGTTGCCGTCGTCTTCATCGCCAAGGGCGCGCTGGCCGAGCCGTTTTACGTGCCGTCCGGCTCGATGGAGCCGACGCTTCTGATCGGCGACGCGCTGCTCGCCTCAAAATATCCTTACGGCTATGGCGCCGCGTCGCTGCCGATCCAGATCACGCTGCCCGAGACCGGCCGCCTGTTCGGCGAAACACCCAAGCGCGGCGACGTCGTCGTGTTCCGCTGGCCGGGCGACCGCTCGCAGGCATGGGTCAAGCGCGTGGTCGGCTTGCCGGGCGACCGCATCCAGTTGCGGCAGGGCCAGCTCTTTATCAACGACCATGCCGCGACGTTGGAGCCGGACGGCCTGGCGCAGGCCGAAGACGATCGCGGCAACACCGAACGGGCCTATCGCTTTGTCGAGACGCTGCCGAACGGCGTCAGCCACGCCATCTTCAAGATGCGCGACAATGGAAGGCTCGACAACACGCCCGAGGTGACGGTGCCGCCGGGCAAACTGTTCGTGCTCGGCGATAACAGGGACAATTCCGCCGACAGCCGGGTCTCCGTGCGCGACGGCGGTGTGGGATTGTTGCCGATCGACAATCTGATCGGCCGCGCCGATGCCGTGGTCGGCTCCTGGGATCTCGGCATGCGCAACCAGCCGGTATGGACCTGGCTGTCGGGTTTCCGGCTGGCGCGGTTTTTTACCTCCGTGCATTGATCCCTTTCTGTCATGGCCGGGCTCGTCCCGGCCATCCACGTCTTTATGAGGCATCTTAAGACGTGGATGCCCGGGACAAGCCCGGGCATGACGAACTGAGGGCGCCAGCCATGACCTTCGACGATGTCCGAAAAATCGCGCTGGCCTGGCCGGAGGTCGAGGACGGCACTTCCTACGGCACGCCGGCCTTGAAGGTGCGCAAGAAGATGCTGGTACGGCTGAAGGAGGACGGCGACAGCCTGGTGATGCCGGGCGTGCCAAGGGATCAGCGCGAGATGCTGGTGGAAAGCCAGCCAAAGGTATTTTACTTCACCGATCACTACCGCGATTATCCGATGGTGCTGATCTGCCTGTCGAAGGCCCGTCGCGCCATCGTCGAGCCGCTGTTGCGCCGGCACTGGCGCGCGCTGGCGTCGAAGAGGGCGGTGAAGGAATTCGACGGGAATTTGTAGGCTGGGCAAAGGCGCACTTGCGCCGTGCCCACCATCCCGCTTGCAACATTGGACATGGTGGGCACGCGGAGCCTGTCATCGGGCCGGTGGCTTGGCCCACATACGGCGGCGTGCCTATGGATATGGATAGAGACCAATTCCTCACCGCCGCATTACAAAATCCGATCAACGAAATCATCACCGAGGAATTGTTTCGGCTGTCGCTGCCGGACGCGTGGCTGGTCTCCGGCTGCCTGGTGCAGACGGTGTGGAACGTGCTGACCAAGCGCGCGGTCGATTACGGCATCAACGATTACGACGTGTTCTATTTCGATCCCGATACGTCCTGGGAAGCCGAGGATGCCGTCATCCGCACACTGGCGCAGCGCTTTTCAAGCCGCGGCATCGCTGTCGAGGCGCGCAACCAGGCGCGCGTGCACCTCTGGTACCCGGAGAAACATGGCCTGCCCTACCCGCCGTTGCGTTGCTCGACCGATGGCATCGATCGCTTCCTGACCAAGAACACCCAGATCGGAATCCGGCGCACGCGGGATGGGTATGAGGTTTACGCGCCGAATGGCTACGACGATGCCGCTGGGATGATCGTGCGCCCGAATCCAGGCGCGAATTTTTCCGCGGCGAATTGTGCGGCCAAAGCGAAGCGATGGAAGGCGTTGTGGCCGGAGGTCACGGTGCTGCCGGCGGAATGAAGTCGTAGCCGTCACCGTCGTCCCTGCGAACGCGGACGACGAATGTGTACACGGCCGCTACCTCACCACCCCCGAGGTAAACCCCGCCTTCCTTCGCGGCGGCTTGATGTCCTTCTTCAGGAAGCAGTGCGCTTCCTTGCCGGCATAGCCCGGCCGCGCGTAGGTCCAGGCGCGGCATTTGTTGTCGGCGGCGCAGGCTGCCTTGCAGACGTCATCGCCGTCGCCGTCCTTGAGATCGAAATTCTTGTAATCGCCGCCGACGCGGTCGATTGAGGTTTCAACGCTGTCGTTGCGGCGCTCGACCACGCCGGCGCCGCGCACGCCGGAAACGCAGCAATCGCCGCTCTTGATTCGGGGCGGCACGCTGCCCTTCAGCCAGCAGACCGCGCCCTTGATCAAGCCGGTCGGATAATTGAAGCTCCAGGCGCGGCAGCGCCGATCGCGCTCACAGATCAGCGCGCATTCCGCCGGATCGCCCGAGGTCACGGGAGCGCTGAGATAATCGCCGCCGGGACGGTCGAAATTGGCCTGCGCCAGCGCCGGGCGCGCGCATAGGGCCGCCGCCAAGAAGGCGAGCGCCACCATACACGCCCTGAGCAGGCGACCTGTCTCCATCTGCGGTTGCTTTCGAATGCGCGCGTTGCCAGCGCGGGATGACTTTCCTCGAAAAGTCGTCCCGCCCTCAGCCCATTGATTCAGCATGATTTTTCGAAAGACCGGCAGGCGGTCGTTCGGATCACGCTGGATCGGCTGTCATTTGAGCGCCATCAACCTGTACGGCGGATGAACGGCCCGAAGACCAGGCAACCCGTTTAATCAGAACGCGTATTCCTGATAGACCGGCTCCACGGAGCCACCCCAATCGCCGTTGAATTTATCCAGCATCTCTTCCGCCGGCGTGCGGCCCGCTTCGAGGATGCGCTCCAGCGGTTCGAGGTGGCGGCTCTCGTCGCGTCCGGAGTGGTCGACGCGGTTGCGCCGCCGCAAGCCCGCATGCGACAGCTTCAGGCATTCCTTCGCAATCTCGAACAGATAGCGGTCCTTGATCCTGGCCTTGAAGCCGAAGCGCGGGACGTCGTCGCGCAACGCCTGACGCTCCGCGGCGGTCCAGTGGCTGACCAGATCCCAGGCCGCGTCGAGGCTGTCATTGTCGTACAACAGGCCGACCCAGAACGCCGGGAGCGCCGGCAGGCGGCCCCACGGCACGCCATCGGCGCCGCGCATTTCCAGATAACGCTTCAGGCGGACTTCCGGGAAGATCGTCGACAGATGATTGGCCCAATCTGATATCGTCGGGCGCTCGCCGGGCAACGAATTGTTGCGGCCCTCGAAGAAGGCGCGGAACGACGAGCCGGCGACATCGATATAGGTCTCGCCACGTTTGACGAAGTACATGGGCACATCGAGCGCGTAGTCGACCCAGCGCTCGAATCCCATGCCGTCCTCGAATACCCACGGCAACATGCCGGAGCGCGCGTTATCCGTGTCGCGCCAGATCTCGGAGCGAAACGACAGGAAGCCGTTGGGCTTGCCCTCGGTGAACGGCGAATTGGCAAACAAAGCGGTCGCCACCGGCTGCAGCGCGATCGACACCCGCAGCTTCTTGACCATGTCGGCTTCGGAGGAGAAGTCGAGATTGGTCTGCACCGTACAGGTCCGGTACATCATGTCGATGCCGTACTGGCCGACCTTCGGCATGTAGTTGGTCATGATCTTGTAGCGCCCCTTGGGCATCACCGGGATCTGCGACCGCGACCAGGACGGCGTCATGCCAAGCCCGAGAAAGCCGATGCCCAACGGCGTCGCGATCTCGCGGACCTGCGCCAAATGCGCCATCAGCTCGGACTGGGTCTGGTGCACGTTCTCGAGCGGGGCGCCCGACAATTCGAACTGCCCGCCCGGCTCCAGCGAGATCGCGCCGCCCCCGGTGACGTCATACAACCCGATGATGCTGCCGTTCTCCATGATCGGCTCCCACCCGAGCAAGAGCTGCATGCCTTCGAGCAGCGCGCCGATGCCGCGCGCGCCTTCATACGGCACGGGCTGGCGGCCCTCCAGCGTGAACGGGGTCTTCTCATGCTCGGTGCCGATGCGGAACTCGGACGGCGGCTTGATGCCGGCCTCGAACCACGCGACGAGTTCGTCACGCGATTGCAGCGGCGTCATATCGATCTGGTCACGCGCCATGAAAAAATCCGGATATCTGGCGATTCGACCGAACGCGCCGTGTGGCTGAAGGGGTGCAGACGGCGGCGTCCGCACCAACGAAACGTATCAAAGATGTCATCGCGCCGGCACGCTGTCGCGGGCAGCGGCCGCCTTGACGTCGGAGCAAGAGCAGCCCAGCCGGTCGAGCAGACCGCAAAGCTTCATGGCGTCGGCATCGGACAGTTTGGAGCCGACGTGCTTTTCGATCGCCGCCGAATAGGCGCCCCACATCTTCTTCTGCAACTCGCGCCCGGCTTCGGTGATCTCCACGAACTGGCCGCGCTTGTCGATCTTGCATTCGCGCCGCGCCGCCAGGCCCTCGTCCACCAGGCGGTCGATCAGCCGCGAGGTAGAATATTGCGGGATCAGCATCTGCTTTTCCAGCTCTACCGGGCGCATCTCGCCGGAGGGGGCGCGCGACAGTTCCAATAGCGCATCATACCAGGCCAGCGGCGGAAAGCCCGCTTTCTTCAAATCCTGTTCGACGGCATCGAGCACCCGGCTCTGCACCCGCATCAGGCGGATCCAGGCGGCGGTCGCCTCGGTCGATGGTTTGCGTTTCATGGTCCGGTCCGTATCTGTCACACATCAGTGTACCGCACTAAATGCAGGTGCATCAATCTTGACTATTCCATGCAGATGCATTTAGTCAGCCCGCCAACAATTGCGAGGGAACGAAAAATCCAATGAAACTGTATTATTCCCCGGGCGCCTGTTCGCTGTCCCCCCATATCGCGCTTCTGGAGGCCGGTCTGCCCTACGATCTGGTCAAGGTCGACCTGCGCGCCAAGAAGCTGGAGAATGGTGACGACTTTTTGAAGGTCAACCCGAAGGGCCAGGTGCCGGCCCTCGCCCTCGATTCGGGCGAACTGGTCACCGAAGGGCCGATTATCGTCCAGATGATCGCCGACAGGGCGGGCAAGAATCTGGCGCCACCCCGCGATTCGGACGAGCGCTACAAGCTGCTGGAATGGCTGAACTACATCACGACAGAGCTGCACAGAATCTCGGACCGATGTTCTCGCCGGTGCTGGCCGACGACGCCAAGGGCTTCTTCAAGGACCGTGCGATGAGCAAGTTCAAGTATCTGGAGACCGCGCTTGCCGGACGCGACTATCTGATGGGCAAGCAGTTCACCGTCGCAGACGGCTACCTGTTCACCATGCTGATGTGGGCGACCGACCGCTTGAAGTTCGATGTCTCCGATATGCCGAACCTACTGGCCTACAAGGCCCGCATCGCTGCGCGCCCGAAGGTGCAGGAGGCGATGACCAAGGAAGGGCTGGTGAAGGCGGCGTAAACGTTCGACAGAGACAAAAGACAGGGGCCGGATCGACGATCCGGCCCCTTTCATCTGTGTCACTGCTCCCTCCAGTGGTCGTCCCTGCGAACGCAGGGACCCATAACCCCAGGGAGCTGTTGTTGCAGAAGGCGTCGGCCAGGCTGCCTTATCGATAGATCACGCGGTATGGGTCCCTGCGTTCGCAGGGACGACGAAAGATTTGCGCGAGCTTCGCTTACGCCGCCTGCTTCTTCGGCGGGAAGCGGCCGTAGAAGGTCTCGCCGCTTGCCGCCATATCTTCGAGGAGCTTCGGCGGGGTGAAGCGCGAGCCGTATTTGGCCTCGAGCTTGTGGCAGAGCTCGACAAACTTCCGCGTGCCCATGAAGTCGATATAGGACAGCGTGCCGCCGGTGAACGGCGCGAAGCCGAAGCCCAAGATCGAGCCGACATCGGCCTCGCGCGGGTCGGTGATGACATGGTCCTCCACCGTGCGCGCGGCCTCCACCGCCTGCACCACCAGGAAGCGCTGCTTCAATTCCTCGATATCAATCGTATCGGGATCGAGCTGCTTGGGCTGCAGCGCAGATAGTCCCGGCCACAGGCTCTTCTGACCCTTGCCCTTTTCGGGGTAATCGTAAAAGCCCTTGGCATTCTTGCGCCCCAGGCGGCCCTGCTTCTCGACCATTTCCACCATCAGCTTCTTCTGGTCGGGGTTGATGGCGTTGGGGCCGAGATCGGCTTCGGTCGCCTTGATGACCTTCAGCCCGAGGTCGAGGGCGACTTCATCCGACAGCGACAGCGGACCGACCGGCATGCCGGCCATCTTGGCGCAGTTCTCGATCATCGCCGGCGGCACGCCTTCGAGGAACATCTCGTTGCCTTCGGCGATGTAACGGCCGACGCAACGGTTGGCGTAGAAGCCGCGGGAATCATTTACGACGATCGGCGTCTTGCCGATCACCCGCACATAATCGAGCGCGGCGGCAAGCGCGACATCGCCGGTGTTCTTGCCGAGAATAATCTCGACCAGCATCATCTTCTCGACCGGCGAGAAGAAATGGATGCCGATGAACTTGCGCTGATCCTTGAAGCTTTCGGCCAGCGAAGTGATCGGCAGCGTCGAGGTGTTGGACGCGAAGATCACGTCAGGCTTCAGATATTGCTGTGCCTTGGCGAAAGTTTCCGCCTTGACTTTGCGGTCCTCGAACACCGCCTCGATGACGAGGTCGCAATCCCCCAGCGCGGCGTAGTCCGCGGTCGGGGTAATGCGCGCCAGCAACGCGTCGCGATCGCCTGCCTTGGCGCGGCCCTTGGCGATCTGCTCGTCGATCACCTTCTGCGCATGGGCCTTGCCCTTGTCGGCGCTTTCCTGGTCGCGGTCGATCAGGACGACGTCGAGGCCGGCGCGGGCCGAGACGTAGCCGACGCTGGCGCCCATGAAGCCGGCGCCGATCACGGCGATCTTCTTCACCTTGGTCGGCGGCACGTTCGCAGGCCGCCGCGCGCCCTTGTTCAATTCCTGCATCGACAGGAACAGGCTGCGGATCATCGCGGCGGCTTCCTTGGAGCGCAGCACTTGCGTGAAGTAGCGCGACTCGACGCGGAGCGCGGCGTCGATCGGCAACTGCAGGCCCTCATAGACGCAGCTCATGATGGCGCGCGCCGCCGGATAATTGTCGTAGGTCTCGCGGCGGTAGATCGCATTCCCCGCCGGGAACATCATCATGCCGGCCTTGGAGAACACCGGTCCGCCTGGCAGCTTGAAGCCCTTCTCGTCCCAGGGCGCGACCGCCTTGCCGCCGCCCTTGATCCAGTCCTTCGCCGCCTTGATCAGGTCGGCTGCCGGGACAACGGCGTGGATCAGGTTCAGCGACTTGGCCTTCTCCACGGTGACCGGATCGCCCTTGAGCAGGATCGTCATCGCATCCTGCGGTGGCACCAGGCGCGGCACGCGCTGGGTGCCGCCGGCACCGGGGAACAGGCCGACCTTCACCTCGGGCAGGCCGAGGCGAGTTTTGGGATTTTCAGCCGCAACACGGTAGTGGCAGGACAGCGTCACCTCAAAGCCGCCGCCGAGCGCCAGCCCGTTGATCGCGGCCGCCCACGGCTTGCCGCAGGTTTCGATGCCGCGCAGCACCAGCGAAAAGCGCCGGCTCTGGTCGAACAGCATCTGGTTGGCGGCAACCTCGCCCTTTTCCTTGAAGACTTTCGCGTATTCCTTGTTCATGCCCTCGAGCATGGAAAGATCGGCACCGGCGCAGAACGCTTCTTTGCTGGAGGTGATGACGACGCCCTTTACCGCGGCGTCCGCCGTGGTCTGTTTCAGGATCTCCTCAAGTTCGGTGGTCGAGGTTTCATCGAGCACGTTCATCGAACGTCCCGGAATGTCCCAGGTGACGAGCGCAATGCCGTCGGCGTCGGTCTCGAGCTTGAAATTCTTGAAGGCCATGTCGTTGCTCCCTCGGTGCCGGCAGCCGATGTCAGGCGCGGCGGTTGTGTCTGTGATCTCGTAGGGTGGGCAAAGGCGCACTTGCGCCGTGCCCACTATCGCTTGCGGAGAATTCCATGGTGGGCACGCTTCGCTTTGCCCACCCTACCGCGGTTACACCCGTTCGATGATCGTAGCGGTCCCCATGCCGCCGCCGATGCACAACGTCACCAGCGCAGTCGATTTGTTGGTGCGCTCCAACTCGTCGAGTACGGTGCCGAGGATCATGGCGCCCGTTGCCCCTAGCGGATGGCCGAGTGCGATCGCGCCGCCATTGACGTTGATCTTCGAATTGTCAATCTCGAACGCCTGCATGTAACGCAGCACGACGGAAGCAAAGGCCTCGTTGAGTTCGAACAGGTCGATGTCCGACTTCTTCATGCCGGAACGCTCAAACAGCTTTTCGGTGACATCGACCGGGCCGGTCAGCATCATCGCGGGCTCCGAGCCGATATTGGCGAAGGCACGGATTTTTGCGCGCGGCTTCAGGCCGTGTTTGGCGCCTGCTTCCTTGCTGCCGAGCAGCACCGCGCCGGCGCCATCGACGATGCCGGAAGAGTTGCCGGCATGGTGGACGTAATTGACGCGCTCGATTTCGGGGTGCGACTGGATCGCGACCGCATCGAAGCCGCCCATCTGCCCGACGACGGTGAACGACGGCTGCAGTTGCGCCAGCGACTGCATGGTCGTGGTCGGGCGCATGTGCTCATCCTTGGCGAGGATGGTGAGGCCGTTGACGTCCTTCACCGGAACCACGGACTTGCTGAAGCGACCCTCGTCCCAGGCCTTGGCGGCGCGCTGCTGGCTCTGCACGGCATAGGCGTCGACGTCGTCGCGCGAAAAGCCGTATTTGGTGGCGATCAGATCGGCCGAGACGCCCTGCGGCATGAAATAGGACGGCACCGCCATCGACGGGTCCATCGGCCAGGCGCCGCCGGACGCGCCGATGCCGACACGGCTCATCGATTCGGCGCCGCCGCCGATCACGAGTTCATGCTGGCCGGCCATGATCTGGGCGGCGGCAAAATTCACGGCGTCGAGGCCGGAGGCGCAGAACCGGCTGATCTGCACGCCGGGGACGCTTTCGCCGAGGCCCGCCTTCAGTGCGGCGAAGCGCGCGATGTCGCTGCCGGCTTCGCCGACCGGATCGACCACGCCGAGGATGACGTCGTCAACGACGTCCTCAGCGAGGTTGTTGCGCTCCTTCAGCGCCTGCAGCGGCACCGTGGCGAGCGCCAGCGCCGTGACCTCGTGGAGCGCGCCATCGGGCTTGCCGCGGCCGCGCGGGGTGCGAACGTGATCGTAGATATATGCCTCAGGCATGACGCCCTCCTGGTATGAGGATCATAATATTATAGGCAGATCGAACGGGAAACGGCGAAAAATCAGAAGGCTTCCGCCGCCAGTTCCATGGTGGTCGCGCAACCGGACTGAATGCGCGCAAGATGGACGTGGGTTTCCGGCAGCATCCGCTCCATAAAGAAGCGGCCTGTCACCAGCTTGGTGGTCAGATAGGGCGTGGCGCCATCGGCCGCAATCTTGTCCTGCGCCACCTTCGCCATCCGCGCCCACATGTAGCCGAAGGCGACGAGGCCGAACAATTGCATGTAGTCGGTGGCGGCGGCGCCGGCGTTGTCGGGCTTGGTCAACGCGTTCTGCATCAGCCAGCCGGTAGCCTGCTGCAGATGGCCGAGCGCGGTCGAGAGCGGCGCGACGAACGGCTTCATCGCCTCATTGCCGCCGTGCTCCTTGGCGAACGCTGCGACCTCGGCAAAGAACGCCATCACGGCGCGGCCGCCATTCCGCGGCAGCTTGCGGCCGACCAGGTCGAGCGCCTGGATGCCGTTGGCGCCCTCATAGAGCATGGCGATGCGCGCATCGCGCACGAACTGCTCCATGCCGTGCTCGGCGATATAGCCGTGGCCACCATACATCTGCTGCGCCAGCACCGCGTTGGAGAAGCCGACGTCGGTCATCACGCCCTTCATGACCGGGGTCATCAGGCCCATATGGTCGTCGGCGGCCTCTCGATCCTTCGGATCGGAGGAGCGGTGGGCGACGTCGCTCTTCAGCGCGGTCCACACCACCATGGCGCGCGCCGCCTCGTTGAAGGCGCGGATGGTGAGCAGCACGCGACGAACATCCGGGTGCACGATGATCGGGTCGGCCGGTTTCTCAGGCTCCTTGGCGCCCGTCAGCGAGCGGCCCTGCAGGCGCTCGCGCGCATAGGCGACGGCGTTTTGATAGGCGACTTCGGACTGCGCCAGCCCCTGCACGGCGACGCCGAGGCGGGCCTCGTTCATCATCACGAACATGCCCTGCATGCCCTTGTTCTCTTCGCCGATCAGCCAGCCGGTGGCGTTGTCGTAGTTCATCACGCAGGTCGAATTGCCGTGGATGCCCATCTTGTGCTCGATCGAGCCGCAGGACACGCCGTTGCGCTGCCCCAGCGAACCGTCGGCGTTGACGAGGAATTTCGGCACCACGAACAGCGACACGCCCTTGATGCCGGCGGGAGCGCCTTCGATGCGCGCCAGCACCAGATGGATGATGTTCTCGGCGAGGTCATGCTCGCCGGACGAGATGAAGATCTTGGTGCCCGTGATCTTGTAGCTGCCGTCGGCCTGCTTCACCGCCTTGCTGCGCAACAGGCCGAGATCGGTGCCGCATTGCGGCTCGGTGAGGTTCATGGTGCCGGTCCACTGACCCGCCACCATCTTCGGCACGAACATGTTCTTCTGTTCGGGCTTGCCGTGCACCAGAAGCGCAGCCGTCGCGCCCATGGTCAGGCCGCCATACATCGAGAACGCCATGTTGGCCGCGCTCTGGAATTCGGTGACGACCTGGCTCAGCGTCACCGGCAGCCCCTGCCCGCCATATTCCGCCGGCGCCGACAGACCGAGCCAGCCGCCTTCGGCCACCTGCTTGAAGGCTTCCTTGAACCCCTTCGGCGTCGTCACCGAGCCATCGTCATGCCGCTTGCAGCCTTCGAGATCGCCGACACGATTGAGCGGCTGCAACACCTCTTCGGAGAGCTTTGCGGCCTCGCCCAAAATCGCCTCGCGCACATCGGCGGAGGCGTCGGTGAAACCGGGCAAATTGTCGTAGCGGTCGATCTGGAACACGTCGTTGAGCAGGAACGTGACGTCTTCCACGGGGGCTTTGTAGATCGGCATGATGTTCTCCCGGCAGGGGCAGGCTTGAAAGCTGGCGGCGGCGCTTGACGTAAAACTGTGCGGCGTTCCGGAAAGCGACCTTATCCGGTTCGCGATGTCCTAGGGAGTGACCAGGCCAGCAAATATCCCGACAGCCATTGCGACATATAAAGACGCCGGGGATGGTGACGGCCTTGATCTCTCGCCCCTCGTCACTGCTTGGCGAGTTGCTCCCCCATCAAGCGGTGTAGCAGATTGATTCCCTTCAGCGGACGCACCATCACCTTGAAGTGCGTGATCTTACCGTCATCGCTGAACGTGATGATGTCGACGCCGTTGATCTTGATGCCCTCGATCTCGTTTTCGAATTCGAGGACCGCGCCGTTCGGGCTGCGCCATTCGCCTGTGTATTTGAAGCCGGGGCCGCCCAGCACCTTCCCGGCGCTCGCCAGATATTTGAAGGTGATGTCGCGCCCGCGCTGCGGCGTATGAACGACCGGGCTTTCAAACACCGCATCCGGGTGCAACAGATCCCATAGCGCCGCCGTGTCATGGGACTTCATGTAGCCGTACCACTTGTCGAGGCCGCTCATGGTCATCATGTCTCCTGTGCGGGCGATGACGGGCTGGCGCCGGGAATGGGCTTTCCGGAGCTTATGCGCGTTGACGCATATGCAACTTTGTGCATAATGTCAAATGACAATGAAAGCCGGAGGCCGGCGTCTTGGCGCTTGGTGACGCGATCCTTGCTTGCCTGACCGAACGTCCGATGACGGGCTACGAGCTCGCCAAGACGTTCGACAACTCGATCGGGTTTTTCTGGAAGGCCGACCACCAGCAGATCTACCGGGAGCTCACAAAGCTTCGCGACCGCGGCCACGTCCAGGGCCGCGAGGTGGTGCAGTCCGGCAAGCCGAACAAGCTGGTCTATACCCTCACCCCCGAGGGGCGCGCCGCGCTCCGGCATTGGGCCGCACGGCCGAGCGTTCCGGCTTCGATCAAGGACGACCTCCTGGTGCGGCTCTACGCGCTCGACAGTGTCGACATCGAACCGTTGCGCACCGATCTGATGGCGCGGCTGGAACACCACCGCGACCGCTTCGCCCGCTACGAACGCCTGCTCAACAAGCGCTTCCCCGACGGCACGGCACCGCCGGCCGATGTCGGCAAATTGCTGGGACTTCGCATTGGCCTCGCCCACGAGCGCGCCGTGGCGGAATGGTGCGAAGAGGCGATCGAGGCATTGTCGGCCCTGTCTTCCGGCGTGGAGCGGACCAACGTCGTGCCGATCGAAGGTGTCAAGCGCGAAACCAACGGCTGACGCCGATTTGGCCGGCCGGTAACTTTTGGGGCCGACCGCCCCATTCCTTAACCCCTTCTTTACCGTAACGCGGAAAAGTCGGTTCCGAGGCAGGCGACCCGCGCGAAAATACGATTGTCTCTTCAGTGGGACGCGCGGGGAGGCTGATGGCGCGGGTGGGGCGCCGTAGCGGAACCGGACGAGAGCATGAATTCGCGCGTATCGTGGAGTGTTGACGGCATCGATCCATCGGTCCGCGACAGAGCCGAGGCGGCTGCGCGCCGCGCCGGCATGTCGCTGAACGAATGGCTGAATTCCACCATCGGCGAACCGACCCCGCCCAGTTTCGGCGCGCCCTCCGGTCAGCGGCCGGCGATGCCGGGCCGGCAGATCCCCGACGTGGCCGACATTCACCAGCGGCTGGATTCGATCACAAAGCAGATCGAACAGATTTCGCGGCCGGCAGCCCGCGGCGAAGCCGCTCATGGCGAGCCGACGGTGGCCCGCCAGCTCAACGAGGCCATTTCGCGCCTGGACGCGCGGCTGTCGCAGATTTCGAATCCCGTGCCGGCGCGCCAGGCGCAGATGCAGGAAAGGCAGCGCCAGACCGATTTGGTCGAGCGTGCCGCGGCCCAGGTCTATCGCCCGGCGCCGCCGCTTAGCCCGGTCTCGATGGATTTTGCGGTCGCCGAAATCGCCGCGCGCCAGAACGAACTCGATACTCCGCCGCCGCGCCCGATGCCGCCGCGCAATGCCGCGCCGACGGCCTCGGCCGCCCAGCCCCATTCTGCGCAGCCCAAATCTGTGCAGCCAGTGATGCAGGCCGCGCCTGCGGGGCCGGACTTTTCTTCGCTCGAACGGCACCTGATCAAGATCACGAGCCAGATCGAGGCGCTGCAGCGTCCCGATCATGTCGAACAGTCGATTGCGGCGTTCCGCAGCGAGCTTGCCGAAATCCGTCAGGCCATCACCGAGGCGGTGCCACGCCGGGAGATCGAATCGCTCGAGAACGAAATCCGCTCGCTGTCCCGCCGCATCGACGATAGCCGCCATAACGGCACCGACGGCCAGATGCTGGCCAACATCGAGCGCGCGCTCGGCGAAATCCGCGAAGCGTTGCGCTCGCTGACGCCGGCCGAGCAGCTCACCGGCTATGACGAGGCGATCCACAATCTCGGCGCCAAGCTCGACCTGATCCTGCGCTCGAACGACGATCCGTCGACAGTGCAGCAGCTCGAAAGCGCGATCGCGGCGCTGCGCGGGATCGTCTCCAACGTCGCCTCCAACGACGCGCTGGCCCGCCTCGCCGACGACGTGCACACGCTGTCGGCCAAGGTCGACCAACTTTCCCGCTTTGACGGCAACAGCGATGCCTTCGGTATTCTCGAACAGCGCCTGGCCGCGCTGACCTCGACGCTGGAATCCCGGCAGCCGCCGGCCGCAAGCGAGAATTCGGAGTATGTCGAAAACGCGCTGCGCTCGCTGTCGGAGCGGCTCGACCGCATTCCGGCCGGCGACGACAATGCGTCGGCATTTGCCCATCTCGAACAGCGCGTCTCGTATCTCTTGGAGCGCCTGGAAGCCTCCAACGATCGTTCCGCCGCCGCACCCGCCATCGACCTCGGACGGGTCGAGGAAGGACTGCACGATATTCTGCGTTCTCTTGAACGCCAGCACGCCAGCCTGGTCGCACTCGCCGAATCCAACCGCAATTCCGGCGGTGCATCGCAGCCGACGGACCCCGGCATCGTCGATCTGGTCAAGCGCGAACTATCCGATATCCGCTTCAGCCAGTCGGAAACCGATCGCCGCACGCAGGACTCGCTGGAGACCGTTCACAACACGCTGGGCCATGTGGTCGATCGCCTGTCGATGATCGAAGGCGATCTGCGCGGGGTTCGCGGTGCGCCGGCTACTTCCGCCGCTCCGCCTGCAACGGCCGAAACGCGCGAGGAAGCGCCCCGCCCGACCACGCCGCTGATGACCTATCCGCAGCAAACGAAGCCGGAATTGCCGAACCCTGCCGCGCTGCAGGGGAATGCTCCGGAGCCCTTTGCCGCCGCCCCGCGCGAATTCCACGCCCTGCAGCCGGCCGCACCGGTTGCGCCGCCACTACCACCGCGCGCGATCAGCGAAATCCTGGAGCCGCATGCTGCCGCACCGCGCGCCGCGATCGCGCCGGAATTGCCGCCGGATCATCCGCTCGAGCCCGGCACGCGGCCGCCGCCGCGCGTCGCTTCGCCATCGGAACGGATCGCCGCTTCCGAAAACGCGATCAGCGAGATTGCTTCCGCACCGAAGGAGCCGGTCAGCTCATCGAGCTTCATTGCCGCCGCGCGCCGCGCCGCGCAGGCCGCAGCCGCCGCGCCCCCGCCCGAGAAAGCCGGACGTTCGGCTGCGAAGGCCGCATCGAAGGACAAGGGCGGCGACAAGGCCAAGGCCGGCGACAAGAACCCTCGGCCATTTCCACCAAGATCCGCTCGCTGCTGGTCGGCGCGAGCGTGGTCGTGATCGTGCTCGGCACCTTCAAGATGGCGATGACGCTGCTCGATACCGGCAGCGTGCTGCAACTGCCGATGATGGAACAGTCCAGCGAACCGGCCGCACCGGCGCAGGCCCCGGCACCCTCGGAGAGCAGCGCCAGGCCCGCACCCGCAATCCCTGCGCCGCAAGCGCCCTCGATGATCTCGCCGACGCCGGTCGAGAAGCAGTCGAACAATTCTTCCGCACCGAACACGCTGGACAGCGCGCGGGTCGCAGCTCCGCCGCAGGCCACGACATCCCCGGTTACGGCCAGCGACATCACCGGCGCGATCCCGGCGATGCCGGCCAGCGGCGCCAAGCTTGCGATGATCGCGGTGCCGCCGAGCGAACGGCTGCCCGATGGTATCGGCGGGCCGGTGCTGCGCGCCGCCGCGCTGAAGGGCGACCCGGCCGCGGCTTACGAGGTCGGTGTGCGCTTTGCCGAAGGCAAGGGCGTCGCGTCGAACCTCGACGAGGCCGCCAAATGGTACGACCGCGCCGCGCAAGCCGGCGTGGTGCCCGCACTCTTCCGGCTCGGCACCTTCTACGAGAAGGGCATGAGCGTGAAAAAGGACCTGGATATCGCGCGGCGTTACTACCTGCAGGCGGCCGAGCGCGGCAGCGCCAAGGCGATGCATAATCTGGCCGTGCTCGACGCCGATGGCGGCGGCAAGGGCGCCAATTACAAGAGCGCGTCGATCTGGTTCCGCAAAGCCGCCGATCGCGGCGTCGCCGACAGCCAGTTCAACCTCGGCATCCTCTATGCCCGCGGCATCGGCGTCGAACAGAACCTCGCCGAATCCTTCAAATGGTTCAGCCTCGCGGCCGCCCAGGGCGATGCGGATGCCGGCCGCAAGCGCGACGATGTTGCCAAGCGCCTCGACGCCCAGTCGCTGGCAGCGGCCAAGCTTGCGATCCAGACCTTCACCGTGGAGCCGCAGCCCGACGAGGCCGTTAACGTGGCCTCACCCGCCGGCGGCTGGGATCTCGGCCCCCGCACCTGCCACGGGCAAGCCCGCCGCCAAACCGGCTGCGACCAAGCGCACCGCCGCCGTTCACTAAGCGCTTACCGCGGCATCGCCGCCATATCCCCGGCCATAAATTCGTACTAGTGCTCTGGCCAGCTTGATCCTGAACGGGTCCGGCTTGCAAAGAGGATCGATTGTCAGCCGACGACAGACAGGACGGGGAAAATCGCCTCCGCCGCTCGCCGACGGGCCCTGCGGTTGCGCCACCGCGCCTCCCGCCCGGTCAGGCGCCGGCGCCGCCGCCCCGGCCGCCCCGGCGCCAATGGCAGTTTTGGACGGTGGCAATCTTCATCCTGCTGGTTGCCGGCGTCTGCATTCGCGCCTACCGGGACCTGTCGCAACCGGAGGCCTGGCACTACTGGAAGGACCAGTACGTCTCGCCAAGCCTGACATCACAGGTGATCGATACGCTCCACCTCGACGGTTCGAGCCGGGGGCGCCGCGCCCTGTTCGTCAGCGGCACGATCGGCCCCGCTGCGGCGAGCTGGTTTCGCGGCAGGCTGGACCAGGCCAACCTCGCACCCGGTGACATCGTCTTGTTGGCCTCCCCCGGCGGTGATTTGAACCAGGCCGTGATCATGGGCGAGATCATCCGATCGCGGGGGCTAGCGACAGCGGTCGGCAGCGCCGACGCTACGGGCCGCATCAAGCCCGGTTACTGCGCCAGCGCCTGCGTGCTGGCCTATGCCGGCGGCAAGGCTCGCTACGGCGTATTGGGCTCGGCATTGGGCGTTCATCGGTTTGTCACGACCAGGCCCGTGAACGATCCCGTCGCAGAGGCCCAGCGGATATCAGGCGCGGTGTTGGGCTACATGACCAAAATGGGGGTTTCATCCTCGATCGTGGAAGCGATGTCCGAGACCAGGGACATTCGCTGGCTCAGCGCCAAGCAGGCGCTGGCGATGAACCTCGTCACCGACCCGCTCGGAACGCCCTGAGCCGGCCGAGTGCCGGCCCCACGAACAGACCGGCTTTCCAGATTTTGTAACAGCGTTTCAACGTCCTGAGACACGCGCACGTACGGCAAAAATTTGCCTTCCCGGGCATTTTTAGTCCCTCACGCTGCCGAATTCAGTTATGCAAAGGCGCGGGAACCGGCCCTGCGCACGCAAAGGTGCATGCGCGAACCGGATTTCCACTGCCGGCAAAGACAAGAGAAACCATGCCCTGAGCGGCCCCTCGGCCGTCTCTTGCGGCAAAGCTACAAAAGCGGACGCGCGTGCAGCTCTACCTCCCGATCGCCGACATTCCGGTCAATGTTTTCCTCATCCTGGCGATGGGCGCGGCGGTCGGGTTCGTCTCCGGCATGTTCGGGATCGGCGGCGGCTTCCTGATGACGCCATTGTTGATCTTCGTCGGCATTGCGCCCGCGGTCGCGGTCGCCTCGGTCGCCAGCCACATCGCGGCGTCCTCGTTCTCCGGCGCGATCTCCTACTGGCGGCGGCGCGCCATCGATCCGGTCCTGGCGGTGGTGCTGCTGAGCGGCGGCAGTTTGGGCACGGCGCTGGGGGTCTGGACCTTCACGCTGCTGCGCTCGCTCGGTCAGCTCGATCTCATGATCGCGACATCTTACGTGATCCTGCTGACCACCGTCGGCGGCCTGATGTTCTGGGAAGGCCTGCGGGCGCTGCTCAGGGCCCGCCGCGGCGGTCCGATCACCACGCGCCGCCCGGGCAGCCATGTCTGGATTCATGGCCTGCCCTTGAAGATGCGCTTCAAGCGCTCGAAAATCTATCTGTCCGTCATTCCGGTCGTCGTGATCGGCCTGGCCATTGGCTTCATCGGTGCCGTGATGGGGATCGGCGGCGGTTTCATCCTGGTGCCGCTGTTGATCTATGTGCTGCGGGTGCCGACCTCGACCGTGATCGGCACGTCGATGGTGCTCACCCTGGTCACGATGGTGTTCGCCACCATGCTGCATGCCGTGACCAATCATCTGGTCGATGCGGTGCTGGCGCTCATCCTGATGGTCGGCGGCGTCACCGGCGCCCAGTTCGGTGCCCGCGCCGGGCAGAAAATCCGCGGCGAGCATTTGCGGCTGCTGCTCGGGCTATTGGTTCTCGCCGTGGGCATTCGTTTCGCCGTTGAACTGGTGATCCGGCCCGAGGATCTCTTCACCGTGCGGGAAACAGGAGTGACGGGATGACCGCACGCCTCGCCCGCACGCTCGGATGGCTTGCGCTGGCCGCGGTGCTCGCGGCGTCGCCGGTTCGGGCCGAACGGCTAATCGTTTCGGTGTCGAACCATCGCGTCACCGTGACGCCGAACTATTCCGGCGAGGAGCTGGTGCTGTTCGGTTCGGTCGAGAAGGACGCAACCACGCCGGCCAACCGCACCTACGATCTCGTGGTGACGGTTGCCGGCCCGCGCGCCGACATGGTGACGCGCCGCAAGGAGCGCCGGTTCGGGATCTGGATCAACACCGACTCCCGGCAGTTCCTCCAAGTGCCGACCTACCTGGCGCTGTTTTCCAACCGCCCGTTCGACGCCATCGCATCGCCCGAGGTGCAGCGGCGGCAGCAGCTCGGGCTGAACAACGTGCTGCTCACCCAGCGCGTCGGGCCCGACTACGCCGACGTCGTGCCGGACGATGCGTTCCGCAGCGCCTTCGTGCGGCTGCGCAAGCAGCACGGCCTCTATCGCGAGGAGACCTCGGCGGTGACATTCCTGACGCCGACGCTGTTCCGCACCGGCATTCCGCTGCCTGCGGAAGTGCCGATCGGTCTCTATAATGTCGAGATCAAGCTGTTCGCCGAAGGCGCGCTGGTGGCCAAGACCGACACTGCGTTTGAAATCGTGAAAGTCGGCTTTGAACAGTTCGTCGCGACTACCGCGCGCCAGAACGGATTTGTCTATGGGCTCGTCACTGCGTTCATGGCGCTGATGACGGGATGGATGGCATCGATCGTGTTCCGGAAGGATTGAGGGACGTTCCCCGGATGCTGCGCAGCACGAAGTGATGCGCTGCTGGTCCGGGGTCCATCGCGGATGGGTCCCGGCTCTGCGGTGCACCGCTTTGCGTTGCACCGCGTCCGGGACACGATCACGACTTCCCGGCAAAAAACCCCACCCCCATCGCGACGACGCTGAGCAGCATCGCCGCGGTAGACAGCCATCCGAGCCAATACAATGGGCCCTTGATGACGTAGCGGTCCATCACGTCCTTGCGGCGGGCCATGAGCATCAGCAGCACCATCACCGGCACGGCGAGCACGCCGTTGATGACCGCGCTCCAGTACAGCGCCGATATCGGATTGATCGGGGTGAAGTTCAACGCGATGCCGATGCCGGCCGAGAGCGCCAGCACCGCGTAGAACGCGGCGGCGGCCTTGGGCTTGCGCGCGAGCCCGACCGGCCATCGCCGTCCCTCCCCAACGGCATAGGCGGCGGCGCCGGCGAGCACCGGAATTGCCAGCAACCCGGTGCCGACGATGCCGAGTGCAAAAATCGCTTCAGCGAACGCGCCGGCGATCGGACGCAGGGCTTCGGCCGCGTCCGCCGAGCTCTGGATATCCGTCTTTCCGGCCGCATGCAGCGTCGCCGCGGCCATTACGATGATCGACAATGCGATCAGGTTGGAGAACGCCATCCCAACGATGGTGTCGGCGCGAATACGATTGAATTCCTTCTGCGCGCCGTAGTGCTTTTCGACCAGCGGCCGCTTCGCCTTGTCGACGCGCTGATCTTCGGCTTCCTGCGAGGCCTGCCAGAAGAACAGATAGGGCGAGATCGTGGTGCCCAAGATGGCAACGATGGTGGTGAAATAATCGACGCTCCAGGCCGGGCGCGGAACGAGAATGCCGGCGAGCGCCTCGCCCCACGAAATCTTGGCAAAGGCGAGCGCGACGACATAGGCAAACAGGCTGAGCGTCAGCCATTTCAGCACCAACACGTAACGCCTGTAGTCGAGGAAGATCTGCGCCGCGACCGAGGTCACGCCGAACAGCAATACGTAGAAGATGCTGTGGCCGCCGATTAGCAGTTTGGTGGCGTCCGCCATCGCGCCGAGATCGGCGCCAATGTTGATGGTGTTGGCGATGAACAGCAACGCCACCACCACGTTGAGCAACGACGGCGAATAATGCCGGCCCGCGTTGCCTGCGATACCATGCCCGGTGACGCGGCCGACGCGCGCGGAGATTTCCTGGATCGCCGCCATCAGCGGAAACGTCAGCAGCATGGTCCAGCCGATGCCGTAACCGAACTGTGCGCCCGCCTGGCTATAGGTGCCGATTCCCGACGGATCGTCGTCGGACGCGCCGGTGATCAGGCCCGGCCCTAGCGCTCTCAGAGCATCACGGAAGCGAAACGAACGATGTGCCTTGGCCTGCGCCGCCGGATTGTTATTGCCGGTTCCCGTATGCGCGTGGCGCTTCCGATGCGACTTGTTGCGAACTGACATGCCAAGGGTCCGGCCCCGGCAACAACGAACCTGACGGGCACAGGTTCCTGACCACGAGCTTGTCCGTTGCCTCCTGGTGGTCCGTCACGCGGCGCGTAGCGGCTCGATGATTGTGGCTACGCCCGGCTCCAGAATGCGTAAACGCGGTCCAAACCCCAGCGTATCGAAGGTGGCGCGCAGATCGTCCGCACTCTGGCGGAAATGCTTCCAACCCCTCGGTATGTACGGGCACGATCACCGCGTCCGGGAATGCGCGCGCGGTTTCGATCGTATCGTTGGTGTCCATCGTGATGTGGAAGGGCCCGCGGGTTTGCGCCGCGCCCGCGAACGGCAGCACCACGCCGGCCTTGAACCGCTTCGCCACTTCAGCAACGCCGTCGTACCAGACGGTGTCGCCGCTGATGTAGATCGGACGGCTGCCCGGCCTGCTCGACGAAACCACGAAGCCGATCACGTCGCCCGCGAGCGGCTCGATTCCCGCCGGGCCGTGACGCGCCGGCGTCGCGGTGACGGTCAGCGAATGACCGTTCTTGCCGGTCAGTTCGGTCGATGCCCACGGCGCAAAGCCTTCGGCATGGCCGCCGAGCCGCTTTGCGCCAACCTCCGTCGTCAGCACGCGCTTGGCGGATTTGAGAAAATCGCGTCCCGAATGATCGAGATTATCCGAGTGCTGGTCATGGCTGAGCAGCACGGCATCGACCTCGCCGATATCATGCGCGCTGACGGCGGGACCGATCAGTTTTTCCAGCTTCACGTGCGGCAGTTGATAGGCGCCGGGCTCGTCGAACGTCGGATCGGTGAGCAAGCGGAAGCCGTCGATTTCAATGAGCGCCGTCGGGCCGCCGATCAGGGTGATGGTTACTGTCATGACTTGCTCCTTCCATAGCGTTTTCGAGCGAAGTGGATTCCGGTTCGCGTGACGAAAACGCGTCAAAGCGAAAATTTAGAGCTTCGATTCTGATTTCATCAGAACCGACGCTCGGGATTGACCGGCCGCCGCGGCGGGACGTGTCACCAGATAAATGCCAAGCGCTACGGGAACGATGCCGAGCAGGTCGCGCAATTCGACGTGTTCGCCGAGCACGAGAAAGGCGAACAGCATGCCGAGCGGCGGCATCAAGAAGTGATAGGCGCTCGCGGCCGTCGCACCGCAGACCTTCAAGAGGTGAAACCAGAGCAGGTAAGCCAGGATCGATCCGCCGAGCACGAGGAAAGCGAACGCGCCGGCGAGCCGCGCGCTCGGCACGATGTCACTGAGGCTGGAGAGCGTGAACGCAAACGGCAGCAGCACGACGCCCGCTGCGAGATTCTGCACGCCATTTCCGACCCAAAGACTTCCTTTCGGCGCCAGCACCTTGAACAGGATGGTGCCGACGACGATCGAGGCCAACGACGCGAGTGTGAACAGGATGCCGTGAAAGCTATCCGTGCCGACCGACATGCGGTGCCAGACGATGAAGGCGACGCCGGAGATGCCGAGCAAGAGTCCCGCCACCTTGCGCCAGGTCAGCGCCTCGCCGAGAAACAACGCCGCAAGCACAGCAGTGAAAACCGGATTGGCGCTGACAATCAGGCCGCCGAGGCCGGCCGATACCGTCTGCAGCCCGGTATAACCGAGGCCGAGATAGAGCGCGTTGTTGGCAACGCCGAGGATCGCGAAGATGCCGGCGTCGCGCCAGGTCAGCGAGGACCATGCCTCGCCGCGCAGCGCCGTGATGCCGAGGATCAGGACTCCCGCGAGCGAAAATCGCGCTGTGAGCAGGATCAGCGGCGGGCAGTCGGTGACGCCGACCTTGCCGGCGACGAAGGCAAAGCTCCAGAGCAGACAGAACAGGCCGATATAGAGCGGTAACAGATTGAAGCCGGCGCGGGGGACCGCGACCGAAGGGGCGAGCGACATGGAATAGTCTCCTTCACCCCTGATCTAGGGCCGCGCCTTGATATTTAGAAATTAAATGATAGACTGATGATCAGTTGATTTATAAATGGAGCATTCACATGCTCGATCTCGAACTGCTGCGCAGCTTCGTCTCCGTGGTCGATGCCGGCGGCTTCACCCGTGCCGGCGAGCGCGTCCACCGCACGCAATCGACCGTCAGCCAGCAGATCAAGCGGCTGGAAGACGATGTCGGCCAGCCGCTGTTGAACCGCAACGGCAAGGACGTGACGCCGACGGAGGCCGGCGAGCGGCTATTGTCCTATGCGCGGCGGCTGTTGGCGCTCGCCGAAGAGGCGCGCGACGTCGTGGCGCGCCCCGATAGCGAAGGCGCGGTGCGGCTCGGAGTGCCCGAGGACTTTGCCGCCTATCGGCTGACGAAATTGCTCGCTTCATTCTCGCGCTCGCATCCCGGCCTGAGGCTCGACGTGCGCGCCGATCAAAGCGCAAATCTCAAGCGCGACCTCGAGCGCGGCGAACTCGATCTGGCCTTGTTCAAGCGTATGGCCGGCGAGAAGGGCGGCATCGCGGTATGGCCGGAGCGCGTGCACTGGGTCACCAGCAAGAGCCGCCCGCGCGATACCAGTACAGGCTCGGTGCCGCTGATCGGTTTTCCGACAGGCTGCCTGTACCGGGCGGGCGCGATCCATGCATTGGAAAGCGCCGGCCGCGCCTGGCATATGACCTATACCAGTTCCAACCTCGCCGGCATCCAGGCCGCGGTTGCCGCCGGCATGGGGTTGAGCATTCTCTCGGAGATCGCGATCCAGGCTGAGCATCGCGTGCTGACGGCCAAAGATGGTTTCGCGCCGATCGACAAGACCGAGGTGGCACTGGTGGCCTCGCCCGACGCCAGCCCCGCGACGTTGCGGTTGGCTAATCGGCTCGCTGAGTTCTGCGACTCCGTGCAAGCAAAAGCGGCGTAGTTAACCGGCGGACTACGTCTGCTCGACCAACGCTTCCTTGGCGAGTACCCAGCCAGAAAGGCCATACGACGATCTTAGGACGAACCCCTGCACGCCCTTTGCGATGAGCAATTGGGACGCGGAAGCCAGATCCGCGGCCCAAGGACCGGGGGCACCCGCGTATGATAGGACTCCGCTATCTGTGCACCAAATTCAGCTAGCAATTGCTCAACGGGAATAGCGTCCAATGAATAGATGAAGTTGCCGAACGCATCGTCCTCAAATTGGTATCCTTCAACACCGTTGAAAACGATAGTGCAGGCCGACCACTCTTCGTTTCTTGGGGCTTTTATGTCAGGCTTTGCGTAAAGCTTGATTTGGCGAGTCTCGCAGTTCACGTCATACGCGACGAGGAAATCGTCATGAAGCGAGGGCAGCATGATCGCTCTCTCAATAGCACCGCGACGCCGCGATGGTGTGTACGCGGTTGTCACCGAGCACGTGGGCCATGAAGCCGGGCGCGCCAAAGATCTTTGAAAACGCGGGATCGCGTATGCTCAGGCCCCCGGCATAGGCGCCGAAGGCGGGCATCACGGCGCGCTCGCCGTCACTGGCAAAGCACCTCCGCTCCATCGATCGTCCGCGGGTGGTGACGCGCGCCTTGGGATGTAGATGGCCGGCGATTTCACCCGCCGCCCCCGTCGGCTCATGGCGGAACACGATCGGCCCGATCGCGACTTCGTTCGCTACCGTGCCGCCGAGGTCGGGCGGCAGGGCCGGATCGTGATTGCCCGATATCCAGATCCAGTCGCGCCGCGCCTGCATCGCTGACAGCGCGTCGCGATCCGGCGCCGACAGCCGCCGATGCGCGTCGCGATCGTGAAAACTGTCGCCGAGCGCAATCACCATGCGCGGGTCGTGCCGGGCAATGACGGCGGCGAGCCGGCTCAGCGTCGCCACCGTATCATAAGGCGGCAGCAGCACGCCGCGCGCGGCGAAGCTAGAGCCTTTTTCCAGATGCAGGTCGGAGACGACGAGCAGGCGCTGCTCCTGCCAGAATAGCGCGCCGGAGAGGTCGGCGCGGAACGTCACGTCGGCAACCATGACCTTCGAGGCGCGCATCTGTTGATCGTCTCCCGAAGACTGCGCCCCTGCCGTCACGTGCCTTCCCGTCTATCCCATCGCCTCTTTGACGAGTTCGTCGGCGGCCTCCGCCAGCAACTCATCGCCTGCTTCGCCATAAACTGACTCGCGGCCGATTTCCAGCATCACGGGGACGGCGAGCGGCGAAACGTGTTCGAGTTCCCGATGGCTGATTCGCCCGTGAATACGCGAGAGCATATCACCCAGACGCTTGAGATCGAGCAGGCCTGTCGCGGCATCGGCGCGCGCGGCGCGCAACAGCACGTGGTCGGCCTGATGCTTGCGCAAGACGTCGTAGATCAGGTCGGTCGAGAACAGCACCTGGCGGCGGGATTTTTCCTCGCCTGTAAAGCGCCGCGCGATCAGGCCGGAGATGATGGCGCAGGTGCGGAAGGTACGCTTCATCAATGCGGATTCGGCGAGCCACGCCTCGAGGTCGTCGCCCAGCATGTCCGGATCGAACAACGCGTTGAGATCGAGCTTGCCGTGCCGGATCATGAACGACATATCGCCGAGGCCCCATACGGCCAGCGCATACTCGTTGGCGACGAAGCCGAGCGGCCGCACCCGCGCCCGCTCCATCCGCCGTGTCAAGAGCATGCCGAGCGTCTGGTGCGCCAGCCGGCCCTCGAAGGGATAGCAGACGAGGTAATGCTTGTTGCCGCGGGGAAAGGTTTCGATCAACAGCTCACGCACCGCCGGCACGCGAGAAAAATCCCTCTGCAGCGACAGCCAGTCGCGCACCTGATCGGGCAAGGCATTCCACGCGCGGCGGTCGTCGAGCAACTTGCGCACGCGTTCGGCCAGATAAGTCGAAAGCGGAAACTTGCCGCCCATATAGGACGGCACTTTCGCGTCCTTGTCGTTGGCGCGCGAGACGTAGACCACGTCCTCGGCGAGCGCCTCGTAGCGCACGACTTCACCGCCGAACACAAACGTGTCGCCGATCACGAGGCCTTCAATAAAGGCTTCCTCGATCTCGCCCAGCATCCGTCCGCCGCGGCCGAGCGCACCGGTCGAGCCGGACCCGCCGCTGCGCGAGCGCACCAGGCGGACCTTCAGCATAGTCTCTTCGA
This sequence comes from Bradyrhizobium sp. RDI18, assembly GCF_043203335.1. Taxonomy (NCBI): domain Bacteria; kingdom Pseudomonadati; phylum Pseudomonadota; class Alphaproteobacteria; order Hyphomicrobiales; family Nitrobacteraceae; genus Bradyrhizobium; species Bradyrhizobium sp. RDI18. The sequence continues at coordinate 4,536,503 of NZ_JBICRN010000008.1, forward strand.
CGATGGTGCCGACGTTGAGGCGATAGCTCTGCCGCACTTTTGGATTTGCGACGCGCCAGCGACCCTGCTTGTCCTGCTTGATGCGCGCAAAGCGTTCGTAGGTCTTCAGCGCATAGCCGCCGGTGGCGACGAAATCGACGACATCGTCGAAATCGGTTCGCGTCAGCAAGGAATAGGGCGCCGAGGTCAGGACCTCCGCATAGAGATCATCCGAGAAAAACGGCTCGCCGCAGGCGCAGCCGAGCACGTGCTGCGCCAGCACATCGAGCGCGCCAGTACGTAACGGCGGCGTATCCTGCGCATTCTCCGCAATGGCATCGATCGCGACGCGGCACTCCAGCACCTCGAAACGATTGGCCGGGATCAGGACCGCGCGCGAGGGTTCATCCAGTCGGTGATTGGCGCGGCCGATCCGCTGCATCAGCCGCGAGGCCCCCTTCGGCGCGCCGACATTGATGACGAGATCGATGTCGCCCCAGTCGATGCCGAGATCGAGCGAGGACGTGCAAACCACGCCGCGCAGCTTTCCTGCCGCCATCGCGTCCTCGACCTTGCGGCGCTGGGCGACGTCGAGCGAGCCATGATGTAGGGCAATGGCAAGGCCGTCGTCGTTCATGCGCCAGAATTCCTGAAACAGCATTTCAGCCTGGCTGCGGGTGTTGACGAAGATCAGCGTGGTCTTGTTGCGCCGGATCAGATCATACATTTCGCCGAGCGCATGGCGCGCGGTATGGCCGGCCCAAGGCAACCGCTCCTTGGTGTCGAGCATCTCGACGATGGGCGCCGCCGCGCCACCGGCCACGACGATATCAGCTGACACGTCCTTGCCGTCGCGCTGCGGCATCAGAAACCGCGCCAGCGATTCCGGCTCGGCTACCGTCGCGGATAGTCCGATCGCGCGCATTTCCGGCGCCAGGCGCCACAACCGCGCCAGGCCAAGCGACAACAGATCGCCGCGTTTCGAGGTGACGAGCGCGTGCAGCTCGTCGAGCACGATGCGCTTGAGGGAGGAGAACAGAAACGGCGCATCGTCCGACGACAGCAGCAGCGCCAGTTGTTCCGGCGTGGTCAGCAGAACATCCGGCGGATAGCGCCGCTGCCGTTGCCGCCGCGACACCGGCGTATCGCCGGTGCGGGTCTCGACCTTGATCGGCAACCCCATCTCGGCAATCGGCGTCTCCAGATTGCGCGCGATGTCGACCGCGAGCGCTTTCAGCGGCGAAATGTAGAGGGTGTGGAGACCGCCGGTGCGTTTCACGCTGCGGCCAGTGGAGATGAGGTTGGAGCGAGTTTGCAGCTCAAGCCCCCTCCCCCTGAAAGGGGAGGGCCGGGGTGGGGGTCAGCCGCTTGCTCCGTACCCGCGGCTGACCCCCACCCGTCGCGCTCAGGCGCGCGCCGACCTCCCCTTTCAAGGGGAGGTTGGAAGATGCCGCACTCAACTCCACCAGCGTCGGCAGAAAGCCCGCCAGCGTCTTGCCGGCGCCGGTCGGCGCGATCAAGAGCGCCGAACGGTCGTCGCGGGACTTTGCCAGCAGCGCCAATTGATGCTCGCGCGGCGACCAGCCGCGCGCGGCGAACCAGCGCCGGAAACGGTCGGGCAGCAGCGCAGCCGTTTCAAGCGGCGTGAGGGGCAAGGGATCGGGCGACGGCACGGCAAAGAGGTAAGCCGTTGGAGCGGGTTCGTCGAGGGCCTCGGAAGTCACCTCGCCCCGCTCTTCTCGTGTCCCGGGCGCGGTGCAGCGTGCAACGCTGCGCCGCAGAACCGGGACCTGCCGCAGCATTGTGGACCCCGGATCAGCAGCGCACCACGCCGCAAGGCATAGCGCGTCAAAGACGCGCGTAAACGCGCTGTTGGCGCTGCGCAGCATCCGGGGAACGCCGTCCCCCTACTCCGTCACCGGCTTGTCGGAAATATCCCAGTCCTTGCCGTTGAAGATGGAGATGTAGAGCGTCTTCATCGGTGTGTAGTCCTCCGGCGTGTAGCTATAGGTCACGCCGTCCAGCATGTAGGGGGAATGGAAGCCCGCCAGTGTCGTGGTCTGCTTCAGAACGTTGGCGCGGGTGAGCTCGTCGCCGCAACGGCGCAGGATCTCCGCCATCGCCACCACCTGGCCGTAACCGGCAAAGGCGATAGTGTTATCGGGGTCGACATTGGGCAGGTACTTCTTGCGCAGCTCCTCGAATGCCATCACGTCCGGGTCCTTCTCGAAGCGCGGCACCCCGACTTCCTTGGCGTAGCGGATGGCAACGATGCCGGTGGCATTCTCGAAGCCGGCGGCACTGAGAATCGAACGGCCCGTCGATCCCGCCGACAACAGATGCAGCGGCTTCCAGCCGAGTTCAGCGACTTTCCGGATCGACTGCGATGACGCCTTACCGGTCGAGATGTTGTAGAAAACATCCGCGCCGGACTTCGAGAGATTGATGATCTGCGAATCGATCGTCGGTTCGGTCAGATCGTAGGTCTGCTCCGTAATCACCTTGGCGGTGCCGCCGGCATCGGCCAGCACCTTCTTGAAGGGCGTCAGAAAATCTCGGCCGAAATCATCGTTCTGATAGAGGATGCCGACCTTCGCGTTCGGTTTCACGCTCACGACATGCTTGGCGAGAATGCGCGCTTCGGTCGGATAGAGCGGCAGGCCTGCCATGGTCCATTTGAAGTTCTTCGGATCGTTCCATTTCGACGCGCCGGTATTGAGCAGGAGCTGCGGCACGCCTTTCGAGTTGAGGTATTTGTGCACGGCGGTCTGCGGCGCGGTGCCGAGCGAGCCGTACAGCGCCAGCACTTCCTCCTGCTCGACCAACCGCCGCGTCGCCTCGACGCATTTCGGCGCGCTGTAGCCGTCGTCCATGGAGAGGAATTTCACCTTGCGTCCGTTGATGCCGCCTTTCTCGTTCAGCATCTGGAAATAAGCCTCGCCGACGCGGCCGAGCACGCCGTAGAGCGAGCCGGGGCCGGAATGCGGCACGGTCTGCCCGATCTTGATTTCGGTGTCGCTCGCACCCGGATCGTATTTTTTCTCGGCGGCCCAGACGAAGGGCGCGGGCAGCGTTGATGCAAAAGCGGTAGCGAGCGCGGTGGCGCCGAATTCACGGCGAGTCTGTTTCTTGTTCATTGTTGTTTCTCCCTTATGGGAGCTTTGATCAGGCATTCCGGTGTCCCTGGCAATAGCTGACATGTCGCACGCAATCCCGCCATTCGCGGTATGCGTAGCACCTAGACTCAAGTTTTCGCGGCGACGACGACCAGGCCCGGAACCGGCGCATGATCCTCGTTGCGGGCAGATAATTCTTCGAGGCGGGATAACTGCAGGCCGCACCCCTCGACGGTCGCGCGCACGTAAGCCGCAGCGTGCGCGTAGCGGAGGCCCCGCCCGAGCCTGACATCCTCACCGTCATGGGTTTCCGTGGTGAAGGCGATGAGACCGCCGCCCGGCACCAACACGCGCGCTGCTTCCGCCAGCACGGGAGCGATGTCGGCAACATAAACCATGGCGTCCGCGGCAAGGATCAGGTCGGCGCTGGCCTCCCTCCTCGCGCGCAGGCCCTGCAGCATGTCCGCGACCTCCAGCTCCGCATAGAGGCCAGTGGCGCGCGCCCGCTCGACCATGCGCGGTGACAGATCGACGCCGATGAAATGATCGACCTCCCTGGCAAACGCCGACGCCGCCAGCCCGGTACCGCAGCCGAGGTCGATCGCGCGCTTGAAGAACGCCGGCTTGCGAGCGGCTGATCGCACCGCCAGCACCGCCTTGAACAACAGTGCCGGGCCGCGGTAGCCGAGATCGTCCACCAGCGAGGATTCAAACCGCGACGCATATTGGTCGAACAGCGTTTGCACATAGGCTTGCGGCATGCCGGTCAACGGTTCGGCGCCGAGCCGCATCAATCGAAGTCCGGCGCCACGGCGGTCGCCGGGATCGCTGGCCTGGGCCTGGCGAAACGCCGAGATCGCCGCGTCATGCTCGCCGAGTTGCTCGCGGATATCGGCGAGCGTGAACCAGGCGGACGTGAAATTCGGCGCTAGTTCGATCGCCTGCATCAGCAGATCGGCGGCGGCCGCAAGGTCGCCCTTCGATTGCAGATCGCGCGCGAATTCGAACCGGCGGTCGGCCATCAGATCGCCGGAAGACAGAAACAGGCGGGCAGGCATGGGTTCCGAAGCTTGTCATTGCCGGGCTTGACCGGCAATCCATCGTAAAAAGTAGACTCTTCTAAAGATGGATGCGCGGGTCAAGCCCGCGCATCATCACACGGCTGAACATCGCCGGAAGACGCCCTATATAAGCCGGATGCGTCCGCATGACATCCTGTTGCCAGTTGCCGCCGGCCTGTGCTGCAAGCCGGGCGGCTTCCATATCGATCCCGTTCGCCCGGTCGAGCGCGCCGTAATTACCCATGGCCATTCCGACCACGCCCGGCCCGGCCATGGCGCCGTGCTCGCCACGCAGGAAACACTCGACATGATGCGGCTGCGCTATGGCGACAATTTTGCTGCGACCACCCAGGCGATTCGCTATGGCGAAGAGGTCCGCCTCGGCGACGTCAAGATCAAGTTTCACCCGGCGGGCCACGTACTGGGCTCGGCGCAGATCGCCGTTTCCTGCAAGGACCTCTGCATCGTTGCATCCGGCGACTACAAGGACGCGATCGATCCGACCTGTACGCCATTCGAAGTCGTGCCCTGCGACGTCTTCATCACCGAAGCCACCTTCGGCCTGCCGGTGTTCCGCCATGGCGATGCGGCGGATGAAGTGAAAAAGCTACTCGCGTCCGTCGCGCTGTTTCCGGAACGCGCGCATCTGGTCGGGGCCTATTCGCTCGGCAAAGCGCAGCGCGTGATCGCGCTGTTGCGCGAGCAAGGCTACGACGCGCCGATCTATCTGCATGGCGCGATGGAAGGGATCACGCGCTACTATGAGAGCCGCGGCGTAGCGCTCGGCGAGCTGCGGCTGGTGAAGGGCATGAAGAAGGCCGATCTCGCCGGCACCATCACGCTGGCGCCGCCGACGGCTACCTCTGACATTTGGACGCGGCGATTCCCTCGATCCGGTCACGGCGTTTGCCTCGGGCTGGATGCGGGTGCGGGCGCGCGCCCGCCAGCGCGGCGTCGAACTGCCGCTGGTGATTTCCGACCACGCCGACTGGGACGGGCTGACCGCCACCATCGCGGCCACCGGCGCCGGCGAGGTCTGGGTCACGCACGGCCAGGAAGACGCGCTGGTGCATTGGTGCAAGGCGCGCGGGCTTGCCGCGCGGCCGCTCGATCTGGTCGGCTACGGTGATGAGGAGGAACACGAGGTGGTGGCGGCCGACGAGGCCGAGACATGAACCGCTTTGCCGAACTGCTTGACCGACTCGCCTACGAGCCCGGCCGCAACAACAAGCTGCGGCTGATCACCGCCTATTTCCGCGACACGCCCGATCCCGACCGCGGCTACGCGCTGGCGGCGCTGACCGGCGCGCTGTCGTTCAAACATGCGAAGCCGGGGCTTGTTCGTGACCTGATCATGGATCGTACCGATCCGGTGTTGTTCGGACTGTCCTATGATTATGTCGGCGACTTATCCGAGACGGTCGCGCTGATGTGGCCGAAGGGCGGAGATCATTATGGCGAGTCATTGCTGGGCCACCCCTCTCCCCTGCCCTGCCCCGCAAGGGGGGAGGGAGCGCAGTTGCGGGCTGAGTGGTCACCGCAAATCAAATCGAAGGCCAAAGACAAGACTCTTTCCGTTCCCTCCCCCTTGCGGGGTCCGAGGCGAGCGAAGCTAGCTCTCGAGGTCAGGGAGAGGGGTATCACACGGGTGGTCTCGATAATGACGCCCTTCCCCCAACCAGCCACAACAACCCGCCTCCTCCCACCCTCTCCGAAGTCGTCGTTACCCTTCGCACGCTCGGCAAGACCGAACTGCCAAGCCAGCTCGCGCGCTGGCTCGACGAGCTCGACGAGACCGGCCGCTGGGCGCTGCTAAAGCTCGTCACCGGGGCGATGCGGATCGGGATTTCGGCGCGGCTGGCAAAAACGGCCGCAGCGGCTTTGGGCGACAAGGACCCGCACGAGATCGAGCTGATCTGGCCGGGGCTCGCCCCGCCCTATCTCGAATTGTTCGCCTGGCTGGAAGGCCGCAGCGAAAAACCGGTCAACCGCGATCCGGCGCCGTTCCGCCCGGTGATGCTGGCGCATGCGATTGAGGATGCGGATTTCGCCAGTCTCGATCCGGCCGATTTCATCGCGGAATGGAAATGGGACGGCATTCGCGTGCAGGCAGTAAGCGGTCGCGATGAGCGCGGGCACATGCAGGCGCGGCTCTACTCGCGAACTGGCGAGGACATCACCAACAGCTTTCCCGACCTCGTGCCGTCGCTGCATCTGCCCGGCGCGATCGACGGCGAACTGCTGGTGCTGCGCGATGGCCGCGTGCAGACCTTCAACGTATTGCAGCAGCGGCTCAATCGAAAAGTCGTCTCGCCGAAATTGACCAAGGACTTTCCGATCCACCTGCGCGCCTACGACCTGCTCGGCGACGACGAGAACGACCTGCGCGAATTACCGTTTGTCGAGCGCCGGGCGCATCTCGAAGTGTTCGTCCGCAAGCTGGACGACCCGCGCATCGACCTGTCGCCGACGATCGCCTTCGATAGCTGGCAGGCGCTGATAGCCGCGCGTGCCGACCCCGCCAGCGCCGGAGCCGGCGAGGACGCTGATGCCATCGAGGGCGTGATGCTCAAGCGCCGCGACGCGCCCTATCTGCCGGGCCGGCCCAGGGGCCAGTGGTGGAAATGGAAGCGCGATCCGCACATCATCGACGCCGTCTTGATGTATGCGCAGCGCGGCCACGGCAAGCGCTCGTCCTATTATTCGGATTACACGTTCGGCGTCTGGACCTCGGGCGAAGATGGCGAGCAACTGGTGCCGGTCGGCAAGGCCTATTTCGGGTTCACGGATGAAGAGCTGTTGCAGATCGACCGTTTCGTCCGCCGCAACACGACCGAAAAGTTCGGCCCGGTCCGCCATGTCGTGCATGAGCCGGACCAGGGGCTGGTGCTGGAAGTGGCGTTCGAGGGGTTGGCGCGCTCGCCGCGGCACAAATCCGGCGTCGCGATGCGGTTTCCGCGCATCAGCCGGCTGCGCTGGGACAAGCCGCCGCGCGAGGCCGACCGGCTGGAAACGCTGGAACGGATGTTGAAGGACGTGACGGCAAATTAACATTCCGCAGGCGCATGGCGGCCATTGACTGATATGAGCGGGTTCCCCATGTGCCCCGCCGTGCCTATAATGCGCACGACCCGCAAGGAGAAACCGATGCCCAACGACGTCCGAGACCTGCCGGCCAGCCATGACGGCCTGTATCGTTTTCTCGGCGGCTCGCCGCTGTCGGTGGCGTTCCGGCTGATCCTGTTGTCGATCCTGGTCGGCGTGGTGCTCGCCGCCATCGGGTTCGATCCCTGGAATATCCTGCACAGTATCCGCATGCTGTTCCAGCGGCTGTGGGATCTCGGCTTCGACGCCGTCAACTGGCTGTGGCGCTACTTCCTGCTCGGCGCTGTGATCGTGGTCCCGATCTGGCTGCTGTCGCGGCTGTTCGGCGCCCCGCGTGGGCGCTAGTCACTCATTGGGCGGTGGCAGCCGATGCAATTGCGATTTGTCGGCTGCGGCGATGCGCTCGGCTCCGGTGGCAGGTACAACACCTGCTTCCACGTCACGGGCGCCAGCGTCAATTTCCTGATCGATTGCGGCGCATCGTCGTTGCCGGCGCTGAAGCGGCTCGGCATTGCGCGCGACGAGATCGATCTGATCCTGATCACGCACTTCCACGGCGACCATTTTGGCGGCCTGCCGTTCCTGCTGTTGGATGCGCAGTTCACGCGACGTTCGCGCCCGCTCGTCATTGCCGGCCCGCAAGGGATCGAGACAAAACTCGCTAGCCTGATGGAAGCGCTGTTCGAGCATTCATCGAAGACAAAACAGCGTTTTGATCTCTCGGTTGTCGCGCTTGAACCAGAGCAAAGCCGCACATTCGGCGACGTCAAAGTCACGCCCTATCCCGTCGTCCATGGCGAATCCGGCGGGCCGTTCCTGGCTTATCGCGTCGAGGTGGAGGGCCGCGTCATTGCCTATAGCGCCGACACCGAGTGGACGGAGACGCTGATCCCAGCGGGGCGCGACGCCGACCTGTTCGTCGCCGAGGCGTATTACTTTGACAAGATCGTCAAGAACCATCTGAGCCTGAAAACGCTCGCAGCGCATCTGCCCGAGATCAACCCGAAACGGCTGGTGCTGACGCATATGAGCGACGACATGCTCGGGCGGCTGGGCGAACTGCCCTATACCGCTGCCGAAGACGGCATGGTCGTCGAGCTCTAGGTATGCATTCGCCCCTAGCTCCATCGAAAGTCACGACGGCACAGGTGTTTGCCATCGCGGGTCCTGCGATGGTCGCAAACCTGACCACGCCGCTGATCGGCATCGTCTCGACCACCGCGATCGGCAGGCTCGGCGACGCCACGCTGCTCGGCGGCGTGGCGTTGGCCTCGGTGCTGTTCGACTGCATGTTCTGGCTGTTCGGATTCCTGCGCATGAGCACGGTCGCCTTTACGGCGCAATCGCTCGGCGCCGGCGAGACGTCGGAACTGCGCGCCATCCTGGCACGCGGGCTGATCGTCGCGGCACTGGTCGGCGCGGCCTTGATTGCCCTGCAGATACCGCTGGCATCGATTCTGCTGGGCGTGATGGGCGGCAGCGACAGCGTTACACAGGCGGCAAAGACGTACTTCGCGATCCGGATCTGGTCAGCGCCGCTGGCGCTCGGCAATTACGTGGTGCTGGGATGGCTGGTCGGGCAGGCCCGGGCCAAGCTGGCGCTCGGAACGCAGATCACGATCAACCTCATCAACGTGGCGGCGACCGTCGTGCTGGTGCTGGCGCTCGACTTCGGAATTGCCGGCGCTGCAATCGCCGCGCTGATCGCGGAAGCCGCAGGCCTGATGCTCGGATTGCAGATCGCCCGCCACCTTTCGAAAGGGCAACTCGGGGTTTCCCGCGCGATGCTGTTCGATCCGGCCAAGCTGATGCGCATGCTCTCGGTCAACCGGGACATCATGATCCGCACCGCGTCGCTGATCGCGGCGTTCTTGTTCTTCACCGCACAGGGCGCGCGTGCCGGCGACCTGACGCTCGCCGCCAATGCCGTGCTGAACAATTTTCTGCTGTTCGGCGCCTTTTTCCTCGATGGCCTCGCCAACGCGGCCGAGCAGCTCTGCGGCCGGGCCTATGGCGCCCGCAACAAGGCGGCCTTCGCAGGCGCCGTGAAGCTCGTCGTCATGTGGGGCTTTGGCTTCGCGCTCGCGGTCGCCGCCTGCTTCCTGCTGTTCGGGCCCGCGTTTGTCGACGTGATGACGGCAAACGCGGAGGTGCGGCGCATCGCGCGCGACTATTTGCCGTTCGTGATTTTTGCGCCGTTGCTCGGCGTGTTCGCCTTTGCCTTTGACGGGATCTACATCGGAGCCACCTGGGCGCGCGACATGCGCAATCTCATGGTGGCTTCGCTGGTGATCTTCCTCACCGCGTGGTTTGCGCTGCGCTCGTTTGGCAATGCCGGACTGTGGGGCGCGCTACTGGTTCATTACGCCGCGCGCGGTGGGTTAGAGGCGCTGCGGTATCCGGCGCTGTTGAGGAAGTCGTTTGGCTCGTAGCCCGGCCGCATCTACCTCACCGGCCAGTCCTCGGCGGTAATCGTCGCTGCATCCGCGCCAACGATCTCCGAGAGCGAATCACGCCCCGTGCGCAGCAAGGTCGAGGCGAGATCGTTTTTGATGTCGTCGACGAGACCAAGTCCCTTGTAGACCAGCGACGAGTAGATCTGGATCAGGCTGGCGCCGGCGCGGATTTTGGTCAGCGCCGCGCCGCCGGAATCGATGCCGCCGACGCCGATCAACGGAAACGCGCCCTCGGTGCGGACATAGGTCTCCGCCACCATGCGGGTCGATAGTCGAAACAGCGGCCGTCCCGACAATCCGCCCTGCTCTTTGGCGCGGGCCTGTTCACGCAGGATCGAAGGGCGCGCCAGCGTGGTGTTGGCGACGATCATGCCGTCGACGCGGCGCGAGCGCGCGATGTGCACGACGTCGTCGAGTTCGGCGAGGCTGAGATCGGGCGCGATCTTCAGCAGCACCGGCGAATCCCCGGCATTCTTCCGCACCCGTTCGCGCGCATCGATCACCTTGGCGAGCAGTTCGTCGAGCGCAGCCGCTTGCTGCAAATTGCGCAGGCCCGGCGTGTTCGGCGAGGAGACGTTGACGGTGAAATAGCTCGCGACGGGTGCAAAGGTCTCGATCAGCTTGACATAATCGGCCACGCGGTCGGACGAATCCTTGTTCGCCCCGACATTGACGCCGATAATGCCGCCATGGTGGGCGCGCGCCGCCAGCCGGCGCAATGCGACTTCGGCGCCATCATTGTTGAAGCCCATGCGGTTGATCACGGCTTCATCCCGCTCGAGCCGAAACAGCCGCGGCCGCGGATTGCCGCCCTGCGGTTTCGGCGTCACCGTGCCGATCTCGACAAAGCCGAAACCGAGCCGCAACAGTGCGTCGGGCACTTCCGCGCTCTTGTCGAAGCCCGCGGCCATGCCGATCGGATTGGGGAAATTCAGGCCGAAGGCGCGTACCGCCAGTTTGTGGTCGTCGGCGCGCGGCTTGACCGACGGCAGTAGCCGCAGGCCCTGGATCGCCATGCGATGCGCGTCCTCAGGATCGAACCAGCGCAACAGCGGCAGCGAGAAGGCGTCGAAAACGCGGATCACGGGAGTAGCTCCGGAATGTCGTGCGTGCCATCGGACCGCGCGCGCATGTTGAGAATGCCGGTCACCGCGCCGAGATCGAGTTCGCCGTAGAGATGCGGAAACAGTTCGTCGTTGCGCGAACGCTCCCAGCGCAACGCATCCCCCAGCGCGTCGGCGTCGACCGCGACCAGGAACAGCCCGGTCTGGCCGAAATAATGCTTGCGCGCGGTCTCGGCGACCTGGGACGCGGTCGAAAAATGAATGAAGCCGTCGCGCAGATCGTCGCTACTTCCTCGGTAGACGCCCTGCCGTTCGGCCTCGCGCCAAGCCGAGGCAGGAGTGATTTTATAGATCGTGGGCACCGCTTTCCGGACTTCCTGCTTCTCGTTGAGTCTCTTGGGATTTTCCCGGAAAAGGCCGGGTTGGCGGCCGACCGTAAAGGCGGCCCGCGCCTAACTCAAGCGCTGCGGTCACAGACTTCGGCTGGAAGAATTGCGCGAACCGGCCAAATGAGGCAATAATTCCTAGATCGCTTCAGGGATTTTCGATGGCCAGACAGGCCAAGGCGCAACGCATTCTGACCCACAGCCAGATCTGGACCGCGCTCGACCGGCTGGCGGAACGTGCCGGCATGTCACCCTCGGGTCTTGCCAAGCGCGCCGGCCTCGATCCCACCACGTTCAACAAATCCAAGCGCATCGCCGCCGACGGCCGAGAACGCTGGCCGTCAACGGAATCAGTTTCCAAAGCGCTGGCCGCGACCAATTCGTCGGTCGAGACCTTCATGCAGTTGATCGGCGACGGCGCGCGCAGCCAACAGTCGGTGCCGCTGCTCGCCCTGGCGCAAGCCGGCGGCGGCCATTTCGACGATTCCGGCTTTCCCGCCGGCAAGGGCTGGGGCGAGGTGGCGCTGCCGTCGACCAGCGACGAGCATGCCTACGCCCTGGAAATCTCGGGCGACGCGATGAGGCCGACCTATCGCGACGGTGACATCATCGTGGTGTCGCCGGGCACGCCGATCCGGCGCGGCGACCGCGTGGTGCTCAAGACGTCAGATGGCGAACTGATGGTCAAGGAATTGAAGCGCCGGACCACCAAGACCCTGGAACTGCAGTCGCTCAATCCAGCGCATGCCGATCGCACGCTTGAGGCCGACGACGTCGCCTGGATCGCCCGGATCGTATGGGTGAGCCAGTAGGACGGTGTCGTCCCTGCGAACGCATACGAACGCAGGGACGACGGAGAGACCAGGGCGCGTAACTTACGTCGCGTAATCCGGCTCCTTGCGGTCCAGCATCCGTTTCAACGCATCGAAATGCCGCTGCGCCGGGGTCGGGCCCTTGTAGAGATGCTCGTCCTTGTAATCGCGCTTGGTTTTCTCCACCACAGGCGCAGGGAGCTGTTTCAGTTTCTGCCCGGTCCACATCGCATAGATCTGCACCTGGGCGGCGCGTTCGACGTAATACAGCATGTCGTAGGCTTCGGCGACGGTCGCGCCGACGGTGGAGATGCCGTGATTGGCCATGAACAGCACGGTCTTGTCACCGATGACTTTAGCGAGCCGCGCGCCTTCGGCCGGATCGAGCGCCGGGCCGGTATATTCATCGTCATAGGCAATAGCGCCCGACAGTCCGACCTCGGTCTGGCCGATCTCCTTGATGCGGGGGTCTTCGAGCCGCGTCAGCGCGCTGGCGTGCGGCATATGGGTATGAAACACCGCCTTCGCCTGCGGCAGGGCCTTGTGGATCGGCGCATGGATGCAGTAGCAGGACCGCTCCACCTCGCCTTCGCCGCTTTTGACCTCGCCGTCGTCGATGCCGACTTCCATGAAGCAGGAGGCCGTGACTTCGGACCAGTGCGTGCCGAACGGGATCTGGTAGTAGCGGTCGCTCTTACCCGGCACTACGAATGTCAGATGGTTGAAGATGCCTTCGGAAAATCCCTGGATGAAGGCCAGCCGGTGCGCGGCCGCGAGATCGACCCGCGCCTGCCATTCCTCGGCGCTGTACTCGCTGAGCGTCTTCGGCGAAACCCTATACTGCATGAGCTTTCTCCCTAATGCGCTTATCCGCTGGCCTCACGACGGAGGCTTTGGCGGCTGTTATGCGCTGTAGTGTAGCGCAATCTGGCGCCGCCATGGCTGAAATTGCGGCGGACCTGCCATCCCGGTTTGCAGGTCCGAGCCGCAGCCAAGCCCTCCGGTGTCGTCCCGGCCTTGAGCCGGGACCTATAACCACAGGCGTTCGTTGCTTGCATCAAGCTAGAGCCACGGCGAAGCCGATAGCATCGGCCTGTGGCTATGGGTCCCTGCGTTCGCAGGGACGACGGAGAGGCCTACGCGCTCCGCGCCAACGCACCGTCAATCATCGCGATCGAATTTTGCACCCCGTACACCGCGACGAACGAGCCGAACCGCGGGCCCTTCTCCTGGCCGAGCAGCACCTGGTAGAGCATGTTGAACCAGTCGAGGGAGACGCCAGGCCGGCCGTCCTTGCCCTTCTTGACCGGATCGAGGAACGGCTCGCGGCGGCCGATCTCATAGACCACGTTCTGGATATCTTCGGCGCTCGACCCCGCCGGCAATTGCGACAGCGCGTCGCGCAGATCCTGCAGCGCGGCGCGCTCGCTGTCGGTCGGCTCGCGGAACTGCTTGGTCGGCGCCACGAAGTCGCGATAGTAGTTGATGGCGTAGCCGACCATCGCGTCCAGCTTCGGATGGGTCTGCGGCGTGACGCCCGGACGATAGCGGCCGATAAAGCCCCACAGCGTTTCGGCGTTCTCCGCATTCGACGACGACACCAAGGTGAGCAGGAGCTGGAAGGTGACGGGCATATCCGCCTTCGGCGGCTTGCCGGAATGGATGTGCCAGACCGGATTGGCAAGCTGCTGCTTGGCATCCTGCCGCGGGAAGCCGTCGAGGAATTGCTGATAGTCGTCGACATTGCGCGGGATGACGTCGAAATAGAGTCGCTTCGCCGCCTTCGGCTCGCGATACATGAACAGCGACAGCGATTCCGGCGAGGCGTAGCGCAGCCATTCGTCGATGGTGAGCCCGTTGCCCTTCGACTTCGAAATCTTCTGGCCCTTTTCGTCGAGGAACAGCTCGTAATTGAAGCCCTCCGGCGGTGTGCCGCCGAGCGCCGAACAAATCTTGCCGGACAGCTTGACCGAGTCGATCAGGTCCTTGCCGGCCATTTCATAGTCGACGCCGAGCGCAAACCAGCGCATCGCCCAGTCGGGCTTCCATTGCAGCTTGCAATGCCCGCCGGTGACGGGGACCGTGACGCGCTCCTTGGTCTCGGGATCTTCATAGGAGACGGTGCCGGCCTTCACATCGTGCTCGATGATCGGGACATACAACACCATGCCGGTGCGCGGGCAGATCGGCAGGAACGGCGAATAAGTCGCCGCGCGTTCCTCGCGCAAGCTCGGCAGCATGATCTTCATGACGGCGTCGAGCCGTTCCAGCATGCGCAGCAGCGCGGCGTCGAACCGACCCGACGCGTAGTAGTCGGTCGAAGAGGCGAATTCGTAGTCGAAGCCGAACGCATCGAGGAACGCGCGTAGCCGCGCATTGTTGTGCGCGCCGAACGACGGGTACTCGTTGGAGAACGGATCTGGTATCCGCGACAACGGCTTGCCGAGATGTGACGCCAGCATCTCCTTGTTCGGCACATTGTTCGGCACCTTGCGCAGGCCGTCCATGTCGTCGGAGAACGCGAGCAGCCGGGTCTTGATCTTGTCCTCGGTCAGCACGCGAAAGGCGTGGCGGACCATGGTGGTGCGCGCGACCTCGCCGAAGGTGCCGATATGCGGCAGGCCCGAGGGACCGTAGCCGGTCTCGAACAGCACCTCGTCCTTCGGGTTCTTCTTCAGCCGCGCGACAATGGCCTTGGCCTGCTCGAACGGCCAGGCGTTGGATTGTTCGGCGAGCGCGCGCAAATCGCTCGGGCTAAAGGCATGGTCGATGACGGACATTAAAGGCTCTCCAGAGGCCGCGGAAACTAGCGCCTCCGCGGCAAAATGCAAAATGACGGGCGAAGGTCCCGTAGGGTGGGCAAAAGCGCCCTTGCGCCGTGCTCACCATCTCTCCCAAATCTTCGTCTCGAATGGTGGGCACGCTTCGCTTTGCCCACCCTACGAAGCGGTCAGAACGGACTGATCGAAAAATACCGTAGCCACAGATCGGTGAAGCGGCCTTTTTCCCAGATCCGGAACAGCGCCCAGTTCAGTGACGTCCGCAGCAAATCATTGCCCTTGCGCACCGCGATCCCGATGCCCTCGCCGAAATAGCGGCTCTCGACGAAGGGCCCGCCGGAAAAGGCGCAGCATTCGGCAGAATCGGTGCCGTTGATCCAGAACGCCAGCGAGATCGCATCGCCGAAGATGAAGTCGACCTCGCTCCGCCTGAGTGCCAGCCGCAGCGCGTCGTCGTTCGGGTAGGATTTGATCTCGGCGTCGGTGAACATCGCCTTCAGATAGGCCTCGTGCGAAGTGCCGGCGATGACGCCGACCTTCTTGCCTTCGAGATATTCCGGGCGGATCTCCGGCATCACGGCGTCGCGCCGCGACACGAAGCGCGCCGGCGCGCGGTAATAGGGATCGGTGAAGTCGAGCCGGGCGCGCAGGGCCGGCGTCACAGCCATGGAAGCGATAATGGCGTCGCCGCGGTTGCTTGTGATCGCATCGACCAGCGTCTCGAACCGGCGCATCTGGATGGTGCAGGAAATCTTGATCTCGTCGCACAGCGCGCGCGCCAGATCGACGTTGAAGCCGGCGGGGTTGCCGTCGGGGCCGGTAAAGTTGAACGGCGGGTAGTCAGTCTCGGTCAGGAACCGGATCACGGTCAGGCGCGACATGTCGGGCCGGTCCGGACGCCGCCGCGGGTCCCAGAAGCCGGGCACCGCCTGCGGGGCCGCCTCGACCGCGGTGCGGGGTTGGGTTTGCGCCTGCGCCGCATGACCGCCGAGAGCCGTCAACGCGGACACGACCGACAGCCCGACCAGCCACGCGCTGATGGTTCGATGCAGTCTTGCATTGGTTAACTGGACGTTAAGATATGGCATCTTTGGCAATGGCTTTGCGGAATTTCACGGCCTTATAGACCATCCGGCCCGCTATGCGAGGCCGTTTTCGCTCCTCGGCCAGCTTGCCGCTCAGAGATACCGTTTCAAATCCTTCGCGGCTTCCTCGGGCGTCCGTTTCAGGTTGAAGGGCGCTACGAAATTGCCGTCGCGATCCATCAGATAGATCAGCGCGGTGTGATCCATGGTGTAATCGCCGTCCTTGAGCGGGACTTTTTTGCATAGACCCGGTAGGCCGAGAGCACCTTTGCGATCGCCTCCGGATTGCCGGTCAGCCCCTTCAAATGCGGGTCGAAGCTGGAGAGATAGTCCTTCATAGCGGCCGTCGTGTCGCGCTCGGGATCGACGGAGACGAACCAGGCGTTGACGCGATCGGCATCACTACCCATTGCCTTCAGCACTTCCGAAATCTCGAATAGCGCCGTCGGGCAGACATCGGGGCAATGGGTGAAGCCGAAGAAGATCAGTGTCGGCTTGCCCTTCAAATTCTGCTCAGTGACGGTCTGGCCGGACTGGTCGGTCAGTTGAAACGGTCCGCCGATCGCGGCCGGCGCCGTGACGGTTCGCAAGCCGCCCATCGCCCACAGCATGATCGTCAGCCCGACCGCGAGGCTCGCGGCGAAGGCAGCGATAATCACCAGCGGGCGAATGGTCCGGTCCATGTCAGGAATTCCTTATTGCCCGGTCAGAAGCAGGCCGAGATGCCGGCGGCGATCATTTCGAAAAACACCGTGGTGCCGTAATGGAACCACAATGCAGCCGCGCCGAGCACGGCCACCGCACCGAGGCCGGCAGCGCTCCAGACGATCACGGACGCGACCCTGCCCTGACGCGGGGCTGCCGCCATCATTCGGACTTGCGTGGAAATCGGCTGAACCATGGGGTTCAGATAGGGTCAGTTCCCGATGCAGGCAAGCGGAATGGCCGCGCCCGACATCACGTCACGCGGAGGGCAAGTCGGGCGAGAGGTGCACAAAAAAGCAAATGGCCGGGACAGGCCCGGCCACCGCGCTACTTTTTTGGCGAAACGCGCGTTCGGTTCAGCGCGAAGCAGGCTTGTTCGAGGACGCCTGGGCGTCGAGATAGCAGGGCCTGTACATCGCCTGAAGCTGCTTGCCGCGCAGGAACAGCATGCGCTGGGTCAGGCCACCGCGCGCCGCGATCCACCTCCGTACCGCCGGCGGATACATCGAATACAGCATCTGGGTTGCTTCGGGATTGGTGATGGCACGGCCGTTGGCGCCGAAATCCCAGGCGGCATGGAAGCCCAGATTAGCGTGCGAGGTAACGCAGATCCGGTCATGGGGAACCGCGCCGAGCACGATGGTGCAGGCCGAGGCGCACAGGCCGTCGATGATCACGGTTTCGCCTGAAGTGCGTAGGCCCTGGTATCTGTCGACATAGGTGCCGATCCGGCCGCCGCGATCATCGGCTATCCGCACCACCGCCTGGCTCACCCCCATTCCCGCCAGCAGCAGCACCGCGGCAAGCAACCCCGTCACCAGCTTCATATCCCGCCCCAGTCCAAAAATGTCGAAACCGAATCTGATCGTCTTCGTGATGCAAGACGTGGCGTAGCGTCGTTTGAGTTCGTGATTTTGTCTAGGCAGCCACAGCTAGTCAAAACAAATTCAAATCAAGTGTTGCTTGGCCGCTGCACCCTCCGCGCGCAAAGGTCCCGAACTGGAACAAACGACTCTTGCCGAGGTGGCGATGCGTTACAGCAGAGTCCGATTGCCGTTGACCGCGCGCAAGGACGCGGGCTTGAATCAAAAACGGCACGGGGGAGGAAACGATGGCTGACGATGCAGACGTAATTGTGGTCGGCGGTGGCTTGGCGGGGCTGGTCGCGGCGACGGAGATCGCAGATGCCGGCAAGCGCGTCATTGTCGTCGACCAGGAAGGCGAACAAAGCCTTGGCGGACAAGCCTTTTGGTCGTTCGGCGGATTGTTTCTGGTCGATTCTCCCGAACAGCGTCGGCTCGGCATTAGGGATTCGTTTGACCTTGCCTTGCAGGATTGGATGGGCACCGCAGGCTTCGACCGTGACGACGACCATTGGCCGAAGCGATGGGCGGAAGCCTATGTCGCGTTCGCGGCCGGTGAGAAGCGGGAATGGCTGCGCGCGATGGGCCACCGTATTTTTCCGGTAGTCGGCTGGGCCGAGCGCGGCGGCTATGACGCGATGGGTCACGGCAATTCGGTGCCGCGCTTTCACGTCACCTGGGGCACCGGCCCCGGCATCGTCGAGCCGTTCGAGCGCCGCGCGCGCGAAGCGCAAAAAAATGGCCGGTTAACGTTCAAGTTCCGCCACCGCGTCGACACACTCATGATGGCGAACGGCGCGGTCGAGGGGATCGGCGGTTCGGTGCTCGAGCCCGACAGCGTCGAGCGCGGCAAGAGCTCATCGCGCCAGGTCGTCGGCCATTTCACGCTGCGTGCGCAGGCCGTGATCGTTGCTTCCGGCGGCATCGGCGGCAATCACGACATGGTCCGGCAGAACTGGCCGAAGCGTCTGGGCGCGCCGCCGAAGTTCATGATCTCCGGCGTGCCCGAACATGTCGACGGCCGCATGATCGGCATCACCGAGGCGGCCGGCGCGCGGCTGATCAACCGCGACCGGATGTGGCACTATGTCGAGGGCATCCGGAACTGGAACCCGATCTGGCCGCGCCACGGCATCCGTATCCTGCCCGGCCCCTCCTCGATGTGGTTCGACGCCACGGGCAAGCGCCTGCCCGCGCCGCTCTTCCCCGGCTCCGACACGCTCGGCCAACTGCAATACATCATGTCGACCGGCTACGATTACTCCTGGTTCATCCTGACCCAGAGCATCATCAAAAAGGAGTTCGCGCTCTCCGGCTCCGAGCAGAATCCCGACCTCACGGGCAAGAGCTGGCGCATGACCATCAAGCGCGCCACCAACAAGGGGGCGCCGGCGCCGGTGGAAGCGTTCAAGCAGAACGGCGCCGACTTCATCGTGCGCGACAATCTCGGCGACCTCGTCAGCGCGATGAACGCGCTCGCCGGCAACGACCTGCTCAAGCACGATCACATCAAGGCGCAGATCGAGGCACGCGACCGCGAGATCACCAACCCCTATGTCAAGGACGCGCAGGTGATGAACCTGCACAATGCGCGCCGCTACATCGGCGACAAATTGATCCGCACCGCAAAGCCGCACAAAATTCTCGACCCTGAACACGGCCCGCTGATCGCGGTCAAGCTTAACATCCTGACGCGCAAGACGCTGGGCGGTTTCGAGACCGATCTCGACTCGCGCGTGTTCGGCACCAACGGCGAGATCATCAGGGGCCTGTACGCCGCCGGCGAAGCCGCCGGATTCGGTGGCGGCGGCATGCATGGCTACCGCTCGCTGGAAGGCACTTTTCTCGGCGGCTGCCTGTTCTCGGGGAGGAATGCGGGACGCGCGGCCGCGAAGGCGGCTTCCTGATTTCTCGCCGTGATGGACGGGCTTGTCCCGGCATGGCGGCTCCAATCTCAATGCAAATAACGCAGTGGCGCATGGGACACGAGCGCGCTAAGTAACCGCCGCCCCCTCACAGGAGAACAATATGACGATCCAGCGCTTCGAAACCGGACCTCGCATGAGCCAGGCCGTCGTCCACGGCAACACCGTCTATCTCGCGGGCGTCGTTGCCGGCAAGGCCGCCGGCAAAAGCGTGACCGAGCAGACTCAGGACATTCTCTCGATCATCGACGGCCATCTCGCCAAGGCCGGCACCGACAAGTCGAAGCTCTTGTCGGCCACGATCTACATCACCGACATGAAGACCTTTCCCGAGATGAACGCGGTGTGGGACGGCTGGGTCTCGGCCGGCAACACGCCGGCGCGCGCCACCGTCGAGGCCAAGCTCGCCGCCCC
Organism: Bradyrhizobium sp. RDI18; assembly: GCF_043203335.1. Taxonomy (NCBI): domain Bacteria; kingdom Pseudomonadati; phylum Pseudomonadota; class Alphaproteobacteria; order Hyphomicrobiales; family Nitrobacteraceae; genus Bradyrhizobium; species Bradyrhizobium sp. RDI18. Next base: position 4,556,254 of record NZ_JBICRN010000008.1, read on the forward strand.
ACAGTACAACGTCGAGATCATGGTGGTCGCGGCGAAGTAACGTCAGCCAGCCGCTGACCGTCTTGCTGCCCCGGATTGCAGGCGCGATCCGGGGCATTTTCATCTGCCTCTCACGCGCTGATCCGTGCGCCCGTAACATCGCCGATATCAGCCTGAAGCCACCGCGCGATCCGGCGCCAGGAATGGCGCAAGGCCCTGCGCCCCATGAAAAGGCCGAGGTGACCGCATGGCTCGGAGGCCCGTTCCAGCCATGCCGGCGGCGTGCCCAAAAGCCGCGCAGTTGCGAACGCCTGATCGGGCGGGACGACGATGTCGTTCTCTCCCGCCAGCAGGAAGACCGGCACGCGCACCTCGGCAGGATCGATCCTGCGGCCGAGCGCGACGAAACGCCCTTCAGCGATCTGGTTCTCGCGAAAAACCCGGCCGGTCACCTCGAGATAATAGGCTCCCGGCAGATCCAGCGTCTCGCGATCCCAGCGCTTGAAACGGTCCAGCAGCATGCGCGCCTCGTCCGATCCATCGCGAAGATTCCTTTGCAGCACGGCTTCCACGTCATGCTGGCTGAACGGCGTGTTCCAGAACCGCAGCATGTGCTCGCCGTTCACGATTCCTTCGCCCTGCTGCACCATCTGCTCGAAAGCTGCCTGCGGAAGCGCGGCCACCATTTTCGAAAGCTCTGACGGCGCGGATACATCGACCGGCGCACCGGCGAGCACCAGCCGCCGCACCTTGCCGGGAAAACGAGCTGCATAGACCAGCGACAACCACCCGCCCTGGCACAGGCCGACAAGATCGACCGGCGCGCCGATCTCGTCGATCGCCACATTGAGTTCGGCAAGATAATTGTCGATCGACAGATGGCGCATTTCCGGCGTGGCCGAGCGCCAGTCCGTGACATAGATGCGGTTCATGCCGTCTCGCTGCAGCGCCCCTACCAGACTATGGCCAGGCGCGAAGTCCGCGACCAGCGCGCCGTGCAGCGCATAGGGCGCGCAAACGAGCACCGGCTGCGCCGCATTCCCTCGCGAAAACGCCCGCAGCCGCATCGACGGAAGTTGCAGCGCCACGACGTTTGGCGTGGTCCAGGCCAGCGGCATCTGCTCCGGCGCGTTGGAAGGCGCGGGCTTGGGATCAGCGAACCATTGCGCGTAGCTGTCGAGCGCCAACCGCGTGGCCTCCAGCGGCCACAGCCACACCTGCTGCGCCCAATCGGCGCCCGCATGCTGCTCCGGCGTCTCCGGCTTCTTGGGTTTCTCTGCCACGCCCGTTCCCCGATTGATCGTCCCACCATGGTGAGGACGGCAAGAGCCGACGTCGCATGCTTTTACGCCAGATCCAGCGCAGGCCCTAGCCCGATCGATCGTCGGAAATAGGTCAGCACCGCATCCGCAAGATGCATGATTGCCAAAAATCGAAATCCTTGACCTCTGAGGTAATCGATTGGCGCGTCGGATTTTTCGATAGTCGGTCAGCCGGCCCATTCGGCCGGAACGAAGGAGAGCATGATGACCGACATCAACAAGATCGCCCGCAGCTACATCGATCTGTGGAACGAGCGGACGCCAAGCCGCCGCCGCGAAATTCTCAGCCAGAACTGGACCAGCGATGCCCGGTACATCGACCCGCTGATGTCGGGCGATGGGCATGACGGCGTGGACGCGCTGATCGCGGGCGTGCAGCAAAAGTTTCCGGATTTCAGGTTCAGGCTGATCGGCGAGCCCAATGGCTTTGGCGACCACGTCCGCTTCTCCTGGGGCCTCGGCCCCGACGGCGGCGACAGCCCGATCAAGGGCACGGATTTCGCAGTCCTCAGCGACGGCCGCATCCGCAGCATCACCGGCTTCCTCGATCAGGTGCCGGCGGGGGCGTAGCCGGCCGACCGTCGTCTCACACAGCGCGTCACTTACGAAGCTGTCATCCCCGCCAACGGAGTATGACTTCGCGATCTCGCGACGCATTGCGCCCGAGGTTTGCTATTCACTTCCGCCCTCAATGACAGAGGGCGCAGGGAAGACCGGGTGCTTGCTGCACCCGCGGTCTCGCGTGCGATTTGCGCAAAGGAAAATGCACACGAGCATACAGGTACAGCGGGAGCATCCCGGCCTTCCCTGCGCAATGGCTTTACGGCTTACTTCGTGCTCTTCCCGGAGAACGGCTCTTTTGCCTCCGTCGCTCCTGAGAAGCTTCTTCCCAAGAACTTAACGCCAGCACCGCGGCGCCCGAACCACACGACTTCGCCGTACGCTTCCTGCGCCTACGTCTTGCGCATTCCGCGTCCACCGCATCTCACCGCACGTTCGTGACGATCGCGAGCGCCCCTCAATGGGTGAGACGGGCGGAGTTATGCCGCTGATTTGCCTCTCGCGTGAAGTGGAATATTTTCGATTCCCGGGCTTGACACGATTTCTGAAAATCAGAAGTGATTTGCGCGTAGCGTTGCTTTGCCGCAGTCGCGCATTGAAATTTCGCTTGGGCGCGAGGCAAATCAGTTCGCAGTTCGTAGGCTGGCAAAGTCAACGGGTCGCGCGAATGCACGCCGAGCAACGAGCGCAAGGGCGCTCGCTACGCTGAAAAAATAGCTTGCTCGGAGCAAAACGTTCTGCTGCAACGATGGTCCGGCCGGCCCTGTTGCGACGTTGCGGAGCATAGAACCGGCGCGGGATTTGCTTCGCTGAGGCGATCGAAAAACGGAGCTGTCATGAGCATCGACCTGACCCGCCGCACCCTCCTTCACCTGGCCGGCGCCTCGTCGCTGAGCGCGGCCGCCACGGCGGCAGCGTTGGCGGAAGGAGCGGCCGACGGCGCTGCCGGGTCGACCTTCGCCAACCGCACGCCGATGCGGATCGGCATGGTGACCTTGCGCGTGCGTAACCTCGATCTCGTCGCCAATTACTATCGCGACGCTATCGGGCTCACCGTCATGCAGCGCACGGCTACCGGCGCCCGCCTCGGCGCGGGCGGCGTGCCGCTGCTCGATCTCACCCTGCGCGCGGGCGCCGCCACCGAGGCGCGGAATGCCGCGGGGCTCTATCACACCGCCTTCCTGATGCCGAGCCGCAAGGATCTCGCGCGCTGGCTGGTGCACGCCGCAACGAACAAGGTGCCGCTCTCCGGGTTTGCCGATCATCTCGTCAGCGAGTCCGTCTATCTCGACGATCCCGAAGGCAACGGCATCGAAGTCTACGCCGACCGCGCGCCCGAAAGCTGGAAGTGGGATGGCGGCACGGTCGCGATGGCGACCGACCCGCTCGACATCGACGGCCTGCTGACGCTGACGAATCCGCGCATCTCCAACTATACCGGGGCGCCCGACGGCCTTCGCATCGGCCACATGCACCTGCGCGTCGGCGACCTCGAACAGGGCGACCGCTTCTATGGCGGCGCCATCGGCTTCGACCCGACCCGCAAGCGCACCGGCGCCGCGTTCCTGTCGTCGGGGCGCTATCACCATCACCTCGGCATCAATGTCTGGCAGAGTTCCGGCGCCGGCCGGCGAGATGATGCGGCCACGGGACTTGCATGGTTTTCGCTTGAAGTCGCGACGCCAGAGTTATTGCAGGCGCAAGAGCAGCGCCTGCGGCAGGCCGGCGCGCCGGCTGTTGCGATCGCGAACGGCGTCGAGACCGCCGATCCCTGGGGCACCAAGGTGCGGCTGATCAAGGTTTGAGCGCGATCATCGGTTAGCCCCGTTCAGCATGCGCCGATAGGGCATGCGACCGCGGGAGAAGTCGGTTTTCTGTCTCCGCCAATGAGCACCGAACATTATTTCTTCTTATCGGAACCCAAGGTTGGCTGCCAGCCTCCGACCTTCTGACTCGGTGCTGCGGCAATTACCTTGATCTTCTCCTTCTTGGGTTTCTTCGCTTCCCGATTGCCTCGTTGCTCGCCTTTGGCCATGTCGATCTCCTGGGTTGATGGTGATGCCAGAACCATGCAGATCCGGCTAGATATCGTTGTCGACTAGAGCCGAGGCGCGTCGAGATCATATCTGACCCTCAATGTCCTGATCAGATCGAGCGTGCGGGTACGATAGAATTCGTCGCCCTCGGACGCTGGCCGACTGATGCTCGCGCTCCATCCGTAAGCATCGTCGAAAACAAACATTGTCATCCCCGAAGGCCAGGGACCATGGAGAATTCTTGCCTGCTCGACAATCATATCCTGGAGCTCATCGGCGGTCTTGAAGGGTCTGCTCATGGCTTGCCTCCCGGACCTTTTGTGGGCGCCCCGCTATTCTTCAAGCTGATCGAACTCATCGGATAACAGGATCCGGCCCCTGGGCGTGGATATCCTCACGTCCAAATAACCTTCCTGCAAAAGCTCCTTTGCCTTCTTGACGGCAGCCCCCGCCGCCGCACGGCTAAGATTGACCCGGCCAAATTGATTGTTGCCGCTGATCAGGTAATGCAGTTCGCTCGTCCTATCCATGCAGGAACGCCACGGCCGACACCAACAATGGAAGAAGCGGCGGAACGATTGCCGGCGGGACGGTCCGGTCGGCAGCCAAGCAACCTTAGGACAACAAAAGCGCTCCGTTCGTCGGGGCGTGAGCGTTGCTAGCCCTCAGTCACCGATAGACGCCGTGGGAAACGCGGTGATAATCAACTCTAGGCTCGCGTCGCCGCAATAGCGAGCGCTAAAACGCCGCGGCGACGCCCGCGAGCGCCTGCCGGTGGCAATGCTCGCACTTGACCTTATCCTAACCTCCAGCGCGATTGCGGAAGGGGCGCTGACGTAATCCCGTCGCGTCCAGCTCGAAGCGATCTACATGGCCCGATCCGCGGAAATTTGTCGGGCCTATCTCAATCGAAGGCCGATGGCAGCTCTCCCTTGCGGAAGATGACCGTCGGCTCGTCGTCATAGTCGCCCATCTCAGGGTCACCGGTGGATGAGAAGGCAACAACCCCGAGCTTGCTCTCGGCCAGCCGCTCCGCGGTGCGAAGCGCGGCCGTTGCCGTTTTGCAGGCTATCGGAACGCCCGCTTTCAGGTTTCCTCCCCGGCCAGCATCGAAGGCCTGAACGAAGTAGCTTGTTTCGCGAGCCATGGGGATCTCCTTAGAAATGCGGATCGCACCGCGCGATTTCTGATTCAAGCCATCGATCGCATCAGCGCGGAAATTTCGATTGTCGCAAAGTTGGAGTACGTATCCGATACGGCGTAAGGCAAAATGAGTTGACCGTTGTGCGTCATCGCTCCGCAGGTATAGACCACATTGGGAACGTAGCCTTCGCGTTCGGATGGTTCGGGTCGCAGCAACGGTTCACGCGAACGCGCCAGCACCCTGGAGGGGTCGCGCTTGTCCAGCAGCGCTGCGCCGATCGAATACTTCCGGACCGGGCCGACACCGTGCGTCAACATCAGCCAGCCCTCCTCCAGTTCGATTGGCGATCCGCAGTTCCCGATCTGCACGAACTCCCAGGGAAATTGCGGCCTCAAGACCGCCTGACCGCCTTCCCATCTGTAGAGATCGTCCGAATAGACCAGATAGAGATTCTCGTTGTCCTGTCGCGCAATCATGGCGTACCTGCCATCGATTTTCCGCGGGAAGAGCGCCATGCCCTTGTTACGCGCGGCTGCGCCTTGCAGCGGCGTCATCCGAAACGAGAGGAAGTCGGCGGTTTCGATCAACTCCGATCGGATGGCAGTGCCCTTATAGGCGGTATAAGTTGCGTAATAGGTCGTCCGACCGCCATCGCGGAATTGGACGAAGCGCGCGTCTTCGATGCCGTTCGATTGCGACTCCGTCAGCGGAAAGATCACCCGTTCGCTGATGTCCGGTGCTAGCTCGAAAACGACATCGACTTCATCGCCGCTCGGTCCGGCGGTCCGGTGCGTGATCCGGGGACTGGTAGCGAGCCGGGCGGTCGGATCGACTGTAATGCTGCCATCCGCCGCGATCGTGCCGGCGCGAAACGTCAGCGACGATACATGCCCCTCGCCGACAGCTCGGAGGCTCAGAATGAAGCGCAGGCTGCCGCTCGGGATTCCCGACTGGTCGGGGTGCGGCACGATGCTTGGATTGAACAGTGCCGACGCTTCGAAGGAATATTCGTGCAGGAAGTAGGCGCCGATCAGTTGGCGCTGCACTTCGGAAAACGTAGAGTGCGCCAGCAGCGCCTCCTCCATCTCATCGGCACGCAGCTCAAACGTCTTTAGCAAGTTGCGGTGCCGGCCCTGAAAATTCTCCAGCACGTCCGCTAATTGGGCGGCTGCAGCCTGCGAATCGAGATTGAGAACGCGCTCGACAATATGATTGGCGCGTGTCTTGTCGGTCGGATTGAGATCGCGCGGTTCGGTCGCTGGCTTGAACGGACGGACGATTACGCGCGCAGGATCAGGCCGCAGATAGAGCGCCCGCCGATTGATAAAAGTGGCTTGCAACAGCGTGTCCTCTGTTCGCGTGTGCGTGAGTAGACGCTTGACTCAAGCGCCTACGGCGCGAAGCGCCACGGGGTTGGTCGGATTAATATTGGCGCGCACAAGCTGGCGCATCTCGGCGAGCGCCAGCAGATAGGACACGACCGACTCCCCGCCGCAATTTTCATTCGCGCGGTCAGGATGCAGCCCGTCGCGGCAAGTGCCGGTGTCGGAATCGACCAGCGCCACCGACAGGTCGTTGCCGCCGAAAAACCAGGAAAAAACCCTGGCCGCGATCGCCCTCCATTCGGCATCGCCGTCCGCCCGCCAGGCGATCAGACATGCCGCAATCGTTGCGCTGGCTTCCACCGGCTGCTGATCGAACGCGCCAGGAGGCTTTCGAAGTTGTCCGAAGCTCGTCGTGCCCACGGGACGGAAATGCCCGGTTGACGTCGTCTGCTGTGTCATCAACCAGCGCAGGGTTCTCAAGCCAGCATCGATGTAGGCCGGCGTTCGCGTTGCGAGGCCCGTAGCGATCAGGGCCTGCGGCAGGCGGGCGTTGTCATACGCCAGGCTTTCCTCAAACCACACCCAGTCCGGCGTCTCGACCAAATCCAGGCCCGAAACCAGCCCATCGGCAAGAGAATGCCTGATCTCACGGGCGCGCTGATCATCCGGAGTTACGGCACAATAGGCGTCGAGGCCGAGCAGCGTGAAGGCCATTGCGCGAGGCGAACGAAAGGCCGCGGCGGTCGACAGGGCTTCGGCAAACAAGGCCGCCGCCCATCGACGCCGTGACCGGCTGGCATCCTTCCGCGCGCATGCGCCCAAGGCCCACAGAGTTCGCCCGTGGCTGTCCTCGGAGCCTTTATCTTCAAGCCAGGTCCGGTTGAAACCCATGAAGTTGCGAAAGCGCCTGGTATCGGGATTCCACGCATGCTGCACAAAGGCGGCAAAGCGGCCCGTCTGGCTTTCCGAAAGCGGGTGCTCGCCCGGTTCATTGAGCGCGCAGGCCAGCAGCAACGCGCGGGCGTTGTCGTCCACGCAGTAGCCGTGCGCGCGATCAGGTACCGAATGCACGGCGTGCTGAAACAGGCCGGTATCGTCGCACATCGACATGAAATGGCCCAATTGCATGTCGGGCACGGCGGGGCGGTGCGGCGCGATTGCGTCCGGTCGGGCGCGCGCGATCACCTTCAGCCGGTGGCCGTGTCGTGCATTGTCGAAGGCGGTCATGTAACGCTCGGCTGTGCGCTCCCATGTCATCGATCGGCTGGCAGCGTAGGCGCGCTCGCGCATCGCCTGACGACGAGGACCGTCGGTAAGCAGGCCCGCTATTTCGTTGCCGATCCCCATCGCGTCGCCAAAGGAAACGAGAACGCCGCGGCCGTCGGCCAGCAGTTCGCGCGCATGCCAATAAGGTGTTGAGACGACCGGCTTGCCGAGGCCGAAGCTGTAGGCCAGCGTGCCCGACGTCATCTGCGCCTCGTTGAGATAGGGCGTGACATAGACGTCGCACATTGAAATGAATTCGAGCAGCGTGGCCTGATCCACGAACTGGTCGAGGAATACGACGTGATCCTCGACGCCAAGTTTGCGCACGCGTGCCATCAGGCTGCCGCGATAGGCTTCGCCCTGGTCACGAACCAGATTGGGATGGGTCGCACCAAGTACCACATAGACCGCGTCCGGCCGTCTTTTCAGGATCGAGGGCATGGCGTCGATCATGACCTCGATGCCCTTGCTGGGGGACAGCAGGCCGAACGTCAGAATGACCGACCGGTTGCTGAATCCGAACTTGGCCTTTGCCTCGTCCGGCGCGACGAACGGAAAGTCGGGGATGCCATGGGCTATGACCTCGATCTTGTCGTCCGGCACACGATAGACGTTGCGCAGCAGTTCACGGCCCTTGTTGGCCATCACGACGACTTTCGAGGACATCTCGACGATGCACTCCATCACCGCGCGCTGAGCCGCGGTCGGTGCGGCCAGCACCGTGTGCAGCGTCGTGACGACCGGCATGGTAAGGCGCGACAGCAGTTCCAGGATATGAGCCCCGGCCTCGCCGCCGAAAATTCCGAACTCGTGCTGCAGACAGACGATGTCGAACCGGCCGGCGTTGAGAAACGCCGCACCGGCCACATACTCCTCGACGCTGGCATCCTTGATCTGCATCGCGACCGAGGCCGGATAGTCGTAGGTCTGATCGTGGTCGGTCATCGCCACGATGCAGGTTTGCAGGTTTGGCTCCGAATTCGAGATTGCCCGTTGCAGGTCGGTCGAAAATGTCGCGATTCCGCAGCGGCGAGGCAACGAATTGCCGATCACGGCGATCCTGCGTAGCGGCGTCACGTATGCGCCTCGGCCAGGCCGGTGAGTTTCGTCACGTCGGAAGCAACGGACCGAACAGGCTTGATCGATTGCCCGGAAAGCCTGTGCAAAAGGGAGCCGATCGGACCGCTTGCGGGATATGCGACCAGGGCGGTTAGCCCGTTGGCACCGACTTCGATGCTGGCACGACCGCCGCCGACGAAGATCGCCTGCCCGACGGACAGCGCGGCCAATCCGATCGCCGCATGGCCGTCGAGAGCGAGAACCCAAGTCTCCGAATCGGCGAGCAGCGCCCAGCTTGATCCCTCGGGTAACTCAAGCCGCTCAAGCACAAAATGCTGGCTCGCGACCAGAACCGTCCGCTCAAGAGTCAGGCGGACTGGATGACGTGGTGGTCGAAGCGGAGCGATGTTCGCGACTGCGACGCCATTGTCGATGTGCAGTTCACGCTGCCTGCCGTAGTCGAACAGGCGGAATGTCGTATCGCTGCGCTGTTGAATCTCGGCGAGCACGATGCCGGCGCCGATAGCGTGGATGGTCCCAGCCGGAATGAAGATGACATCGCCTTTCGCAACCGGACGCCATTGAACCAGATCAATGATCGAGCCATTCGTGATCGCCGTCCGTAGTTCTTGTGGTGTGATCCGTCGATTCAGGCCGACGGCGATCTGCGCGCCCGGCTCCGCCGAGATGATGTACCATGCCTCGCTCTTGCCGTTCGGCATCCCCATTGCGCGCGCAAACGTATCGTCCGGATGGACCTGGATCGACAATGGCGCGCTGGTGAACAGCAACTTGAGAAGCAAGGCAGGAGTCGGCGCATTGCTGTCGGCGCGCTCGAACCAAAGCTCTCCCACCGCACCCCCGGTACCGTCGATGCTGCTCCATGGCTGGAGATCGCTGACACCCCAGGGCTTGGGCATGGCCCGTACGGACGCGTGTTCGATGGGCATAGGATCTCCTGACCCATGACGCGCATGCCGAAGCGACATGCCGTTGGTCGATATCATCAGTAGGATGTGTGGCTAAGCGTCGCGTCTGCGGGACACGCCTTGTTGCGGAACCGGTTACGCTGTTACTCATATGGATACTACCGCACCCAATAGCAACCATTTTGCTTCGCGCGCGGTCGATATAGTGCAAGACGGCACGCCGAGGACGGCATAGGCGACTGGAAATCGATCCCAGCTCCACATCACGCTGCTCTCTCGCCATCAGAAAGATGCGGAACGAACGCTGACCCTTGCCTTCGCTTTGGGATTTCGCTCGACATCGTCATGAAAAGAGCGTCTGCTATACACATCACCGCTCCTTCATTGGCTGCTATCGGTGACTGAGAGTCTTGTACTCCCGCCACACGAGGGGCGGTTAATATGTCCACCAGCCAACAATTCAATCTGCGAGAGTGGCTGGTACCTCCAATCCTGGTACCAGTTATTCTTGGTCTCCTTATCGCTGGAGCAGTTATTGTCCAGTGGTAACGCCGCAGTGACGGAAGACGCGCATCACGATGCGCCAACCGCGGCTTTTTGAAACCAGCTTCCACGCAGATCAAATCATCGCGGTGAACGCGCGAGGAATGGCGATGAAAAAATCCGTGCTTTCAATTGAAGAACCAGAGCCGAAGAAGGCGGTGCGGGCCGACAGGCCTCCGACCGAAGGGTTCGCGACGATTGTCGACGGCCATTTCAAGTCGGAGTTTGATACGATCGAGGCTGCCGAGGTCTCCGGTCGAAAGCTGAAGACCGCTTATCCGATGCTTCAGGTCCAGATCTACGATGCCGCCATGAGGGTGCGTACCTTGTTGAGCTAGCAAAGCTGGCTGTCGCGCCGTTATCGCCCGTGCGAAGAAAAAGCCCTCTACCGGTCGGGGCGCCTCCATCTCAGCAGCCGCGGCAGATATTCTTCAGCTTGGCGTTGGTCCTGGCCTCTTCTGCGCTGAAAGGATCTTTGTAGGCGGCTCGCGACGGGTCTTTTTCGGGGATAGCGGGCTTTTCCATTTTCGGAGGATGCGCGGCGTCGTAGCACGACAGGCGCGCATTGGCGTTGTTGATCGCGCGGCACTCTGGCGCAGCGGCAAGAGCGCCCGACGCACATGCGCATAGTGCCAGCACGGCGAGAGTCGTTTTCATCCGAGTTCCCTTCCCGATTGGTCGCAGGTCAAATCAAGCAGGTCGATGCGCGGCGACCGTCGTCACGCAACCTCGTCGGTCCAGACCTTGAAGCCGACCAATGTGTTTGGCCCAAATGTCTGGGTGATCGGCACGTCGGAAGCGTCGCGCCCCTGCGCAATCAGGATGCGACCGATCCTTGGCACGTTGTTGCGCGGATCGAAAGTACGCCAGTGCCCACCGACATAGGCTTCGAACCAGCCGGCGAAATCGCCTGCAGCCCATGGCTTTGGCGTGCCGATGTCGCTGAGATAGCCCGTGCAATAGCGCGCAGGAATGTTCATGCAGCGGCAGAACGCAACGGCAAGATGGGCGTAGTCGCGGCAGACGCCCTTGCCTTCCTGGTAAGCCTCCCACGCCGTCTTGCTGGCGCGAGCATACTCATATCCGAAGGCGATGTGATGATGGACGAAATCGCAGATCGCCTGGACTCGCGCCCAGCCCGGCGGCTTTTTCTCGAACAATTGCCAGGCGATTTCCGAAAGCCGGTCGGTCTCGCAATAGCGGCTGCCGAGCAGATAGGCCAAAGTGTCCGCGGGAAGATCCTCGATCGCGTGCTGAACGGCGGAAGTAAACACCGGATCTGGCAGACCGCTGTCGCGAACGACGCCGTCGGCCGCAAGACGCACGCGGCCGGCGGGCGCAACCATGCGGCTGCACCAATTGCCAAACATGTCGCGGTAGGGAATGATCTCGACGACTGGGTCGGTGGTGAGGAAATCCGGCACGATGACGTCGGACGCACGGGTGAAGTGCGTGCCCAGCACCATGATCATCGGCGTCGGCTGCGGGAAATCGTAGATCATTTCGAATCCGACGCGAATCTTCACTCGAAAGCCCTTTCCGGCTGCTGCCTGCTCGAAGTGGCTACGAAGCCAGCGAATACAAGGCGTTGGCCGGCTTATTCGACCAAATGCGGCGGGCGCCAAGGCAATCGATATGCGCTGAGATTGCCGACCTCACCCGGCTCTCGGGAGAGGCGCGACCTGAACAAACAGATGTTCGGCCGCAACAGTCTTGAACGCGTGCCACGCGCGCCGGCAGATCAGCGCGAGGAACAGTTCGCGCGGCTGCGGGACCGGATCGACGCATGCGTGTCCCGCAAATTCCTGGCCCGAGAGTTTGAAGGCACTCCTCCCGGCATCATCGTGCGCAGCATAGATTTCCGTTCCTGAAGACGCAGCCGCTCATCGGCCGGCGGGAAGGTCACAATGAACCGATCTGCGGGCCGGTAAAAAGCAGTTCCGCCTTTTCTCAATCATGCTCTAATGTCCGAGCTATTTTCCGAGGGGACCGACTGCATGAATTTGCCGATGAGCTGGGACGAATGGGCCGCACACGACGGCGTGGCGCTGGCCGCGCGTGTCGCGAAGGGCGAGTTGACGGCCAAAGAATTGGCGGCGCAGGCCGCCGCCGCCATCGCCAAGGTCGATCCCCCACTTTCTGCCGTCGTCGAAGTGTTCGAGGATGCGGTCGCGGATCCTGCGACCGACGGCACCAATCTCGATGGTCCCTTTGCCGGACTTCCGTTCCTGATGAAGGACCTCGGTCCGACATTGAAGGGCCGGTTGCAGGAAATGGGCTCGCTCTATATGCGCGGCAATCGCGCCGCGGCCGACACGTTCCTGACGCGAAGGATGCGCGCGGCCGGACTCAATCTGATCGGACGCACCACCACGCCGGAATTCGGCGTCTGCAGCTCGGCCGACAATCCCGCTGTCTACGTTACCCGCAACCCTTGGAATACCGACTACACCACCTGCGGATCGTCGGCCGGCAGCGCTGCGACGGTCGCCGCCGGCGCGGTGCCGATCGCGCACGCGACCGACGGCGGCGGCTCGATCCGGATTCCTGCCGGCGTCAACGGCAATATCGGGCTGAAAGTCTCGCGCGGCGTATTCTCGCTGTCGCCGCTCCTCTCCGACTTGAGCGGGCTGGTCTCGATCCAAGGCTGCCAGTCGCGCACGGTGCGCGACACCGCGGCCTTCGTCGATGCCTGCCGCGGTCCGGCGCCGGGCGAATTCATGCCGTTCTGGAGTCCGCCGGAGCCTTACACGCGGATGATCGCACGCGATCCTGCCCGGCTGAAAATCGCGCTGTCGTATCAGTGGGGCGATTACCGTGCGACGCCGCATATTGCAGCCGAGTTGCAGAAGGCCGGGCGCTTTCTCGAGGGCCTCGGCCATCACGTCGATTACGCCCTGCCCGATCTGGACTATGGCGAAGCCTTCGCGGCGCAGACCACCTGCTACATCAGCAATTTTGCCGTCGTGATCTCCAACATGCTGGCGGCGCGCGGCCTCGAACAGCCGCCGGAAGATCTGATCGAGCCAATCAATATCCGGATCTGGGAGCGTGGCCGGCACACATCCTACGCCGACCGTGCCCGCATGCAGGCGGTGTTCAACACGACCTCGCGCAGCTTCGGCGCGTTCTTCGATGACTGGGACATCATCCTGACGCCGATCACCGCGCTGCCGACGCCGAAGGTCGGCACCACGGAATATCTCACGATCAGCGACAATCCCGACGTGCTGGACTGGTTCGGCAACCTCTGGCGCAATTTTGCTTTTACCCCGCTCGCCAATCTCTGCGGCATCCCCGCGATCTCGCTGCCGCTCGCCACCCACGAACACGGCCTGCCGCTCGGCATCCAGGCCATCGCGAAGCAGGCCAATGACGGCTTATTGTTGCAGCTCGCGGCGCAGATCGAGCGCGCGATCGACGGCAAGTGGACTGCGGGCCAGAAGCCCGGCGTTCATGTGACGAGCGATTGAACGGCGCGCTCGGCACCATCTACATTCGTGATAGCGCCGGAAGTATACGGTAGCGAGCCATTTCTGTCGGAAAGTTGGCGCGGTTGGCGAGCAGGAGCACGCCGACCTTTCGCGCGGGGACCAGCCCCATATAGGCCGACGCGTTGTTGAGACCGCCCGGCTTGTCGACGATGCTTACCCCATCGACGTCGACATTCTCCCAGGCCATCGCCTGTCCAAACATCTCGCTCACACGGAACATCTCGCGCTGCGTGATCTGCAAGGCTTCGCGCAACTGCGGATCGATCGCTCTGCCGTCGACACAAGCAGCAAGGAAAATCGCCAGATCCCGCGCCGACGAGAACATCTGTCCGGTCCCGGCGAAATGGTAATAACTCTGCTGGTTGCCAGGCGGCCCGATTGGCGTTCCGTCATCGGAGTAGCCCTGGACGGCGCGCTGCATGAACTCCGGACTCATGATGGCGCGATTGTCCGGCCCGCGGTCCGGAAGCAGCGTCGAGTTCATGCCGAGAGGCTTCAGGATGCGGGTTTCGACCAGTTCCTTGATTGGAAGCCCATACCGACGCTCGAGCGCGAGCTGCAACAGCACATAGCCGGCGTGCGTATAGACGCGCTGCTTGCGCGGCTGCTCGCCCGCAGGGGGAGTCCAGGCGTTGAGTATGTCGAGAAACTTGGCCAACGAGTACGTCTCGTTGGGCCATGGCGGATGATCCGTTGGCAGCAGGAGGCCGGACGTATGGCTTGCAAGCTCGCCGATCGTGACCCGACGAATATAGTCCCCCCGCAATTCGGTGACGTATTTGTCGATGGGATCGTCCAACCTCAATTCGCCACGAAGCGTTCCGAGCGCCACCAGCGTAGCTTCAAACACCTTGCGCATGGACGCGATATTGAACAGCGAGTCCGGCGTAATTGTCGTTTTCTTGGCTTGATCCGCGAAGCCGTAGGTAAAAAATTCCACGCGGCCGGCGATGTAAACTGCGGATGCGGTCCCGCCCGGATGATCAGCCGTCGCTTCGGGGGCGAGGTGGCCTGCCACGAGGTCTCGAACCCGCGATTCCATATCAGTGTCGGCAATGCCAACTGGCGCCGAACCGGACAGGCAGGCAAGCAGAAAGGTCAAGCCTGCAGCGCGACACCACCATCTGATCGAAGCCGTTGCCATTTGGAGATGTACCGCGAAATCGCCGGCCGCTGCTGTCAGCGGGGCGAAGCGGTGATTGATAGAAACAACATGACAGATCCGCGCGGCAGTGGTGATCCCCTGGGTTATGCTCCCAGCCGAAACGCGCTGTCCCTGCGATCGCTCCTCAAGAACACGGTCATTTGATCAAGCGCCCTGCCCGCTTGATGATGTGGGGTGGGATGACTGATCTTCGAATCGTCATCCCGCCCAATCGCTGCTTTCTCCGGGAAAACCGGTGCGCCGGCTCTACTTCCACTTCGCCAGATAGAACCGCGGCAGTTCGTCCGGATACGGCGTGAAATCGAGCTGCTTGGAGTGGCCGTAGGTCGTCACATAGGTGTGCAGCGGCGCCCAGTAGGCCTGCTCGGTGATCTTCTTGATCGCCGCCGAATAGGCCTCCTTGCGCGCTTCCGGATTGATGGTCGATCCGCCCTGCAACAGCAGCGTCGTCACCTCGGGATCGCGCGCATAGTCGTCGGCCCCGCCGTCGAAGTAGTTCGGCAGAATGGCCGAGACGTCGTTGATCGAATAGCTGCCCCAGCTTCCGAGATACATCCGCAGTTCGCCGGCCTTGGCGCGCTGGATCAGCGCCGCGGTCTGGAGCTGGTTGAGCTTGGCACGAATGCCGACCGCATGCAGATAGTTCTGCACCGAGGAGCCCCATTGCGGCAGCACGTAGCTGGCAAGCTCGACGTCGAATCCATCGGGATAGCCAGCCTCGGCGAGAAGCTGCTTCGCCTTCGCCGGATCGTAGGCGTAGGCCACCGCGGCTTCGGCATCGCAGCCGAACTGCGAGGGGAAGCAGGGCGCAGACGGAACGCGGCTACCACCGGTGACGAGCTTGTCGGCGATCGCCTTGCGGTCGATCGCGTGCCAGATCGCCTGCCGCACCTTGAGCTTGGTCAGGGGATTGTCGGCGCCGGTTCGCCCGCCCGCATCCATCGAGAGAAAGCCGATCCGCATCGATTCCTTGCGCACCGACTGCAGATGCGGCATCCGGTTCACGGGCTCGAGCTGGTCCGGGTTCATGTTCCAGATCCAGTCGGCGCGGCCGGCGAGCAATTCCGTCATCTCGGTGCCGGCATCCGGCACGAAACGCACGCTCATCTTCTTGATCGCCGGCTTGCCCTTGGGACTGCCGGCCCAGTAGTCCTCGAAGCGCTCGAAGTCGATGGAGACGCCGGGCTCGACCTTCGTCACCTTGTAGGGACCCGCGCCGACCGGCGCCTTGGCGTAACCTTCTGCGCCGACCTTCTCGCGATAGGCCTTGGGATAGATCGGCAGCACCAGCGCGAAATATTCCAGCGCCGCCGGGTTCGGCCGCTTCAGCTTGACGCGCACCGAAAGGTCGCCGGTCTTCTCCGCCTTGTCGATCCAGTTGTAATTCGACGGGGTCGAGACGCGGCTCGCCGGATCGGCGACGATATTGATGGTGTAGACGACGTCATCGGCCGTGAACGGGCTGCCGTCATGAAACTTGACGCCGGGCCTTAAGCTGAACTCGATCGTGGTCGGATCCGGCAGCTTCCATTCGGTTGCGAGCAGCGGCTCGAGCTTGAACGTATCGGGATTGCGGTAGACCAGCGCGTCCCAGCCCTGGTGATGCATCACCACGCCGGTGCGCAAATTGTTATAGAAGGGATCGATGTTGGGCAGCGCGTCGCGCATCACGATCCGCAGCGTGTGGGCGGATTTTTGCGCGGTAGCGGGCAATGCACCGGCCCCCGATAGAACCGCCGCCAGAATTGCAACGCCGAGCTTTTTTTGCATACGCATATCGCTCTCCATTTTTTTCTATTACAGACGGCGCAAAAGACGCCCTATGCCAAGTGACATTCTACCATCCCCCGGGGCGGGCGGACCATGGGCATTGGCGCCTCATGGCGGCAGCGCTCG
Organism: Bradyrhizobium sp. RDI18; assembly: GCF_043203335.1. Classification (NCBI taxonomy): domain Bacteria; kingdom Pseudomonadati; phylum Pseudomonadota; class Alphaproteobacteria; order Hyphomicrobiales; family Nitrobacteraceae; genus Bradyrhizobium; species Bradyrhizobium sp. RDI18. Next base: position 4,572,973 of record NZ_JBICRN010000008.1, read on the forward strand.
ACCGCGATGCGGCAGCGCGGGTTGAACCGGCAGCCCGGCGGAATATTGGACGGATCCGGCATGGCGTCGCCGAGACCGATATCCGGCACGCCCTTGCCCGGCTCCGGCGTCAGCACGCTTTCCAGGAGCGCCTGGGTGTAGGGGTGGCGGGGCTTTCGAAACAGCGCGTCGGTTTCGTTCCGCTCGACGAAACGGCCGAGATACATCACCGCGACTTCGCTCGCGACATGCTCGACGACGGCGAGGTTGTGGCTGATGAAAAGGTAAGTCAGCCCGAGGTCGCGGCGCAGGTCGGCCAAAAGATTGAGGATCTGCGCCTGCACCGAGACGTCGAGCGCGCTGGTCGGCTCGTCGCAGATCACGATCCGCGGCTCCAGCACCAATGCGCGGGCAATCGCCGCGCGCTGGCGTTGCCCACCGGAGAGTTGCGCCGGCATGCGCTCGCCCATCGCGGCCGACAGGCCGACGCGCTCGAGAATGCCGCCGACCCGGCGCTCGATCTCGCCGCGCGAGAAAGTGCCCTGGGCTGCAAGCGGCAGCGCGACGATATCCTTGATGCGCCGGCGCGGATTGAGCGAGGCGAACGGGTCCTGGAACACCGGCTGGATCAGGCGCGCCCGCGCCTTGCGGTCGAGGTCGAACAGGCGCTTGCCATCGACCAGCACGGTTCCCGCCGTCGGCTTGAGCAGCCCGAGGATCAGGCGGGCCAGCGTGGATTTGCCGCATCCGGACTCGCCGACGATGCCGAGCACGCTGCCGGCCGGCACGCTGAAGGTGACATCGTCGACCGCGACCACGCGCTTTTCCGCCGACATCAGCCCGGTGTGGACGCGGAATTCGCACCGCAGGTTCTCGACCTCGATCGCGGCGGTCATGCGGGTTGCAACTCCGCCCAGTCCGGCTCGAGCCGGCAAAGATAATCATGCGCATCGCCCGCCCGACGCCGCGGTATCGCGCGCGCGCAGGTTTCGTCGGCGTGGGCGCAGCGCGAGCGAAAGGCGCAGCCGGCAAAGCCGGGCCCGATCGCCGGCACGACGCCGGGAATCGAGCCGAGCGGCCGGTCGCGCTGCACGCGGCCGGGCACCGGCACACAGGACAGAAGACCGCGGGTGTAAGGGTGTTGCGGCGCACGGAACAGTTCCGCGGTCGGCGCGCGCTCGACCACCTCGCCGGCATACATCACCGACACGTGGTCGGCGACGCGCGCGACGATGCCGAGGTCATGGGTGATCAGCAGGATCGAGAGGCCGAGCTCGCGCTTGAGACCCGCGAGCAGCCGCAGGATCTGCGCCTGCACGGTGACGTCGAGCGCGGTGGTCGGCTCGTCGGCGATCAACAGTTCCGGATCGCACATCAGCGCCATCGCGATCATGACGCGCTGGCGCAGGCCGCCGGAGAGCTGGTGCGGAAACTGGCCGAGCCGCATGCCAGGTGCGGTGATGCCGACGCGGCCCATCAGTTCGGCGGCGCGGTCGAGGGCCGCCGCGCGCGAGCCGCCCTTGTGGCGCGTCATCACCTCCGCCATCTGCGAACCGATGGTGAAGGCCGGATTGAGGCTGGTCATCGGCTCCTGAAAGATCATCGCCATGCGGTTGCCGCGCAGGCGTGCCATCTCGCGGTCCGACAGCGATGTGAGGTCGGTGCCGGCGAAGCTCATCTTTTTCGCCGAACGCTGGCCGCCGCGGGCGAGCAGGCTCATCACCGCCAGCGCGGTCACCGACTTGCCGCAGCCGGACTCGCCAACTAGGCAATGAGTCTCGCCCCTCTCGACCCGGAACGAGGCGCCGCGCACCGCCGCGGTGCGGCCGAACGTTACCTGAAGCTCCTCCACGTCCAAGAGCGAACTCATCGCAGCCGCTCCGCGCCGAGCAGATTGCGCAGTCCGTCGCCGACCAGATTGATGCCGAGCACCAGAACTGCCAGGGCTACGCCGGGGATCATGATCACCCAGGGCGAAAAGAACATGTAATCCTTGCCCTCGGCGATCATCAGCCCCCATGACGGCAGCGGCGGCGGCACGCCCAACCCCAGGAACGACAGGGCAGCCTCGAGCAGGATGGCCAGCGCCATCTCCAGCGTTGCCACCACGGCAAGATGGCTCGCGATGTTCGGCAAGATTTCCTTGATCAGGATGTGCGGCATCGAGGCGCCGGCGCACCAGGCCGCGCTGACGTAATCGTGGTTGCGGACCTGCATGGTGGTCGCGCGCGCGACGACCGCGAAGCGGTCCCATAACAGCAGCCCGAGGGTGGCGACGACGAGCCCGAGGCCCGATCCCATCAGCCCGACCACCGCAAGCGCGACCAGCACGACAGGGATCGACAATCGCGTCGTGATGGCGAACAGCACGAAATCGTCGACGCGGCCGCCGAAAAACCCGCCGAGCACGCCGAGCGTGATGCCGATCAGCCCCGACGTGATCACCGTCATGATGCCGATCAGGAGCGAAATGCGCGCGCCATAGACCAGCCGCGCGAGATAGTCCCGGCCGAGTTGGTCGGTGCCGAGCCAATGGCCCGGCTCGGTGCCCTCCATCCAGAACGGCGGCTTGAGGCGATTGCCGAGGTCCTGGGTGAACGGATCCTGCGGCACCAGCGCGTTGCCGACGAGCGCCGCCGCGAGGACGATCGCGACAATGGCAATCCCGATCGCAAAGCCGGCGGCGCCGATGCGCGAGCTGCCTATGCTCGAAGGCTGCGGCGCCTGAATGGCAATCGGCTCGCTCATCCGGTCCTCAGCCTCGGATCAAGCAGCGCATTGAGGATGTCGGCCAAGAGCGTGAGGCCGATATAGAACACGGCCAGCACCAGCACCACCGCCTGCACGACAGGGAAATCGTTCTTGGCGATGCTCTCCCAGCCGAGATAGCCGACGCCATGCAGCGCGAACACCGTTTCGATGACGATCGAGCCGCCCAGCATGAAGCCGAGCTGGACCGCCGCGATCGACACGACGGGAATGGCGGCGTTGCGCAGCGCGTGCTTGAAGATGATACGCGCCCGCGACAGGCCCTTTGCGCGGGCGGTGCGGATGTAATCGGAGGCCATCGCCTCGATCATGCCGGAGCGCGTCAGCCGCGTCAGCGCCGGGATCGCGGTGAAGGCAAGCACGATGCCGGGCATCACGAAATGCTGCCAGGTGCCGGTGCCGGAGATGGGCAGGATGCCGAGCTGCAGGCCGAGCACGATCATCAGAATCAGCGCCAGCCAGAAGCTCGGCACGGCCTGACCGACCATCGTGAACAGGGTGACGCCGCGGTCGATCCAGGTGTTTTCGCGCAGCGCCGCCAGGATGCCGAGCGGTAGCGAGACAATCAAAGCGAGGCTCAGGCCGACCAGGCCGAGCGTCAGCGTGATCGGCAGGCGCTTCTGGATCAGGTTCGCCACGCTGTCCTTGAAGAAATAGCTCTGGCCGAAGTCGCCGACCATGGCGCGGCCGGTCCAGGCGAAGAACTGGACGTAGAGCGGGCGGTCGAGGCCATAGGCCTTGCGCACGATTTCGACGTCGGCTTGCGTCGCCTGCGGACCCGCGATCGAAACCGCGAGGTCGCCGGACAGCCGCGTCAGCAGGAATGCAAGCGTCATGACGGTCAGCGCGACCAGCACACCGAGAGCAAGACGCCGGGCAATCAGACGCAACATCTATCAGGACTCCACGACCGACCCGGAACGCGTTCTCGGATAGGCCGCCATACAACAAAGCGAACGTAACGGTGTCATCAAACAGTTGTCCCTTGCAAGAGAGGCGGCGATATTTCGTGCAGGGTGTGCACGTCTTGGAATGTTGGTCTCACCTAAGATCGATTCGAGCCGCGGCTCGCTGCCGCGTTCCGAGCGAGGCGTTGAGGAACGTGGTGCGAGCGTAGCGCCCGTCCACGCCATGGAGGCGAATGCAATGTGCATGCCATGGCGGGAGTTCTGACGTCCGGTCAGGGCAACGCCTTCGCGCCCAAAAATCAAATGAATTCAATGGCTTTGCTGCGGAGTGGCGGTCCTCCCGGAGCAAACTGGGGCACGAAGACCGGCGGCGAGCTATCAATGGCTCATCTGCTGCTGCGTTTGATTAAGCAGCCGGATCATATCCGCGTCAGTTGTCTGGACGAAATCGTCTAATGAAGCGGCATCCAAGTCGGCATGGGAGCGGGTTTCAGCTCAACGTGCAGGGCCTTTGAATAATCCGATGCGCACTCGCATTCCCTTGCCAGGGGCGCTGTCGACATCGAAATCCGCTTTGGCGTTCTCCGTCAATGTACTGAGCATGAGTGCTGAAAGCTTCCCGGGCATGGGCCACTTTGCGCCTTCGGCAAGTCCGTTCCCGTCGTCTGCCACCACCACCCGATAGTAGTCGTCGCGCTCCTGCAGGCATCTGACTGTCAATGTGCCAGATTCACGCCCATCAAAGGCGTACTTGAATGCATTCGTCAGCAGTTCATTGACGAGAAGTCCCACGGGCATCGCCACGTTGATTGAAATCGGAGCCTGGTCGGCTTTGAGGTCCAGTCTGACGCCGTCAAGACCGTGAGTACGCGTCACGGCGGACGCAATCTGTGTAAGATACTGGCCAAGATCGATGGTTTGACCAAGACCGTCGCCGGAAAGTTCTCGGTAGAGAATGGCCAACGATTCGATGCGTCCAGCCAGACGATCCAGCGCCGCCCGGTCAGCGCTGTTTTGGTTGCGAATATCAAGGCGGATGAGCGCGGCGATCAGTTGCAGATTGTTCTTTACTCGATGCTGCAACTCCTTCAGCAAAAGATCCTTATCGCGCAATTGCCGCTCAAATTCCTCACGTTGCGATTTTGCGCGCTCGGTGATGTCGATCAGCGCGACAATGCGATAGTCCTCCGTTCCGTCCTCGTTTTGGATCACGCCGGCAAATGCATCTACCAATAAGTGCTTCGGCTGCTCGCGTTGAAACGTCCCGATAAAGTCATCGCAGTTAAGTAGCGACTTGGTGAAGGTGACATCAGGTTGTCCTTCGAGCGTGAACGACTCCAGTACCGACCAACCTCTTCCCTTGATCTCCGAAGCGGTTTGTCCCGTCAGCGCCTCGTAGGACTTGTTCGCAAAAATTATGCGCTGGTCTCCACCGATTATTTTGGAGATGACCACCGCGATCGGTAACCGATCGAGGAACAGTCTGAATTCGTGGGAGTTGATCGCTTCTGTGATATCGAGCGCATCGAACAGATCATTGACCTGCTGCGAAGCAGACGTGGAACCCTCTTCTGGGTCACCCATTTTACCTGTCCTGGTTGCCGGGCGGGATTCGCTCCTGTCCCGCAATCCATGCAGGACGTACGTTGAGAATAATAAGGTTCTGGCGCGTCCGTGCCAGTCAAATCGCCTGCGGCGGCGCGCGACTCCACCTTGGGGCCAGGGGAAAACGTCTTGGAAAGGTCGTGGGCTGAAGCTGCTTCGGAGCGATATTTGTCGCCGACATCGAGATATCTCTCGGTTCCCGGACCGCCGCGGTCGAAGCGACTGGAGCCGCGGACCATGCAAATCCCTACCGTCGGCCCGCCGCCGCGGTGCCAAGCGGCAAAACCGCGACCGATGACGGTTTAACCGGCGTTTGCTCCTGTGCCGGAAGACGCAGCAGAGCTGCCGATTCCCTCGTGCCGTAGACGAGCATCGTCGCCGACCCGATGAGCAACATCAGGGCTGAGACGATAACGGCGAGGAAGATCCGCTCCATGAACGGTCAATGAACGGCAGCGACATCCGTTCCCTCATACTTGGGTATGGCAGCCAAGCGAGGCTTCCTTGCGCCGGGCGGCAAATGAAGGGACGTCCAGAAAGGTCCGGCAGTCGTCCATGCCGCAGACCGCGTCGGACACCGCGCGTCAAAGCCAGCGATGGCCGCGGCCTGATGAGCCTTCAGTCAAACGTAGCGAGCCGGCGCAAACGGGGCGACGTCGTAAGGCGGCGGCGCGCCGCCAATCATGGCGGCAATGGCGGCGCCGGTTGCGGGACCGGTCGTGAAGCCGATGTGCTGGTTGCCAAACGCAAGCCACAGGCCGGCATGCCGAGGCGCTGGTCCGATCATCGGCAGGCTGTCGGGCAGCGTCGGCCGTGAGCCGCGCCATGCATCGCCGACGGCATCGCCGAATTCGACCACGCCACGCGCGAGCGGAACGACTTGGTCAAGCTGGGCGAACGAGGACGGCGCATCGCGATCGGTCAGTTCGACGCCCGAGGTGACGCGGATACCCTGCTCCATCGGCGTCATGATAAAACCGCCGTCGATATCATAGATCGGACGCCGCAAGGAGCGCGCCGGGTTCGGCTTGAATTCGCGGTGATAGCCGCGTTCATAGGCCAGCGGCACGCGATAGCCGAGCGGCCGCAACATATCCGCAGACCAGGGACCCAGCGCGGCCACCACATGCCGCGCCGAAATCTCGCCCTCGGCCAGCACCACGCGCCAGCCATTGTCGTCGGGTATGATCGCCTTGATGTCCGCCTGCCTCACCTGGCCGCCGGCGTTCGCGAACATTCGCGCATAGGCCTTGACCACTTCGCCCGGCGAGTCGACCGAGGCGGTCTGGGTGTGCAGCAGGCCCACTTTATAAACGGGCACAATATCCGGCTCGAGCGCGGAGATGGCCTGGCGGTCGAGCCATTCGCTGGCGATGCCGTATTCTGCCAGCATGGCCTGCTCCTGCTTCGCCGCGAGAACCGCATCGCTGCGCCACGCCCTGAGCCAACCGGTCTCGCGAATGCGATGTCCCGCTCCCGCTTGCACGATCCATTGTCGATGCAATTTCGCCGATACATCGATCAAGCCATGCAGCGCGGTCGCGCGCGGCCCAAGTCGCGACGCGGCCGAATTGGCCAAAAAGCGCGCGACCCAGCCCGCGTTCTTCACCGCCCAAAGCGGATTCCAGCGCAATGGCGCATGGCGGTTGGTCAGGTATTTCGGCAGCGACGTCCACAGCGATGGATTGTTGAGCGGCGTGATCGAGCCGCTGCTGATGATGCCGGCATTGCCGTATGAGGTCTCGCTGCCCGGCTCGCGCCGATCGACGAGTACGACCGACATCCCGCGCTGCCGCGCGGCAAAGGCCGTCGATACCCCGACGATGCCCGCGCCGAGCACCACGACATCCGCATTATCTTCCGGCATCAACTTTCCAAACGCCTTCCCAAGGAGATCTTACAAAGGAGACTTCACATCATGCTCGGACCACCGCCGACCGGCAACACCGGAAGTTCCCTTCCCAACAAATCATCACCAAAACGCCGCATGTGAGTCTGCAACCTTTCCGACGCCCGTGGCTTTCTTGCACCGCGACGTTCGTCGCATTCCAGCCAACCTTCATAGGAGTTGACTATATGGCTGCACTACTCGGAAACCTGCTTGGTACCGTCGATGGCCTGCTCGGAACCGCCACCGGCGTACTCGGCGGCGCAAGCGCCAGCGGAAGCGCTTCTGCCAGCGCCAGCGGCACGGCGGACCTGTCGAACACGCTCGATCTCGGCGCAGTGATTGAGACCAACCCGAGCATCGGCCTCTCGGCAGGGCTCGACGGTGTCGACGCTTCGGTTTCCGCACCGACCTTGATCGGCGCCAGCGCCGATGTCGGCCATCTCGATGTCGGTGGCCTGCTCCACGGCCTCGCCTAACTCCAGTTGAGTTCGGACATTTCAAAACCGCGCGGCGTGGGGAGCGCATCCCCACGTCACGTCTCCGATATATGCACTGCGCGAGTGGATCGCGCAGCGCCAAGTCAACTCGCCCCACGTCAACTCGCTTAAGGTGATTGCCGAATGCCTACGGGCATGCTGACCGCCCTTGACGACTCCGTCGCGCCGGCGCGACGGATGGATGACGTTCGCCAGGCGCTGGTCGCACTATGGCCGCAATTCCTCTGGGCTGGGCTGTTCTCCAGCGCCATCAACCTGCTCTATCTGAGCTCGCCGCTTTATTTGATGCAGGTCTATAACCGGGTGCTGCTCAACGAGAACGTCTCCACGCTCGTCCTCCTCACCCTGATCCTGGCGATCGCACTGCTCACCATGGCGGCGCTGGACGCGGTACGCTCCTACATCCTGATCCGCTGCGGCATCCGCCTCGACATGGAATTGTCCGCGCGCGTGTTCGAGGCGCTGGTGGTGCGCTCGGCGCAGCGCGGCGCATCGCGCGGCGCGCAGCAATTGCGCAATCTCGATCAGTTCCGCACCTTCGTGACCGGCCCCGGCATCTATTTCGCGTTCGACCTGCCGTGGATCCCGATCTATCTGATGCTGCTGTTCTTCATTCATCCGCTGCTGGGCATCGTCGCGACCATCGGCGCGCTTCTCCTGCTTGGCCTCGCCGGTCTCAACGAGGTGATGACCCGCGACCCGATGAAGGAAGCCGAAGCCGCCGGCAACCAGTCCTATGTGTTCACCGAAAACATCCTGCGCCACGCCGACGTGATCCGCGCGATGGGCATGCAGCCGGCGGTGGAACGCAACTGGCAGAGCCAGCGTTCGTCGATGCTGGTGCAGCAGGCGCAGGCCAGCGACAAGAACGCGGTGATGACTTCCACCATCCGCTTCTTCCGCCTGCTATTGCAATCGCTGATGCTCGGCACCGGCGCCTGGCTCGCCATCGACCACGCGATCACGCCGGCAACCATCTTCGCCGCCAGCATCGTGATGGGCCGGGCGCTGGTCCCGGTGGAACAGGCGGTCGGCACCTGGAAGCAGTTCATCGGCGCGCGCGAGGCCTATGCGGAGGTGCGCGAGCTGCTCGGCGAGATCGACCTGACGCCACCGCACACCATCGTGCCGCGGGCGCGCAACACCATCGAAGTGCGCGAATTGCGCTGCCTGCTGCCGGCGCGCAAGGAGCCCGTCATCAGGGACCTGACGTTCGAGCTTGGCGGCGGCCAGGCGCTCGGCATCGTCGGCCCGAGCGGTTCCGGCAAGAGCACGCTGGCCCGCCTTCTCGTCGGCGCCATCCTACCCTCCGATGGACGGTTGCGCTTCGGCGGGCTCGATTACAGCCATTGGGATCCGCTCGAGTTCGGCCGCCATGTCGGCTATTTGCCGCAGGACGTCGGCCTGTTCGCCGGCACCGTGCGCGAGAACATTGCCCGCTTCGGCGATGCTTCGACGGACGAGATCATCGACGCCGCCAAGCGCGCCGGCATTCACGAGATGGTGCTCGACCTGCCGAAGCAATACGACACACGGTTGGGTCCCGGCGGCGTCGGCCTGTCCGGCGGGCAGCGGCAGCGTCTGGCGCTGGCGCGGGCGCTGCTCGGCCGCCCGCCCCTGCTCGTACTCGACGAGCCCAACGCCAATCTCGATGCCCCCGGCGAAGAGGCGCTGAAGGTGGCGCTACTGCAGGCCAAGAGCGAGGGTGCCACCATCATCGTGATCACCCACCGCACCACCATCCTCGACATCGTCGACGTCATGATGGTGCTGCGGGGCGGCATGCTCGACATGCTGGGTCCGCCGGGCGAGGTCTACCACGCGCTCCAGCAGGCTGCCGCGGGGCGCGCGTCATGACGGCGATCGGCGACGGCTTCGCCCCGATGCGCGACCGTGCGCGCTACGCACGCCCTTCGCGGCCGGCGCTGCTCGGTGCCGGCGTGGTGGCGGCGTTCCTTGCCGCGATGACGATGTGGGGAACGCTCGCGCCGATCTCCGGCGCAGCCATCGCCAGCGGCAACCTCCAGGTCGAGGGGCGGCGGCAGAGCGTGCAGCACCCCTATGGCGGCGTCGTCCGCCAGCTCACCGTTCGCGACGGCGCGCGCGTCGAAAAAGGTCAGCTCCTGATCCGGCTAGACGACAGCGACCCGCGCGCCAAGCTCGATGTGCTCACGGCCGATCGCGACGCTGCGCTCGCCGCGCGCGCACGGCTGGTCGCCGAACGAGACCGAAAAGATGCGCCGGAGTTCGACGAACATCTCCGCGCGCGCAGCGAACTATCCGCGTCGCGCCAGGCCATGGCCAACGAGACCGCGATGATGGCGGCGCGAAAGCACCAGTTCGCCGCCGAGACGGCGGTGCTGCGCGGCAAGATCAAGGAGCTCGAAGCGCAGATCGCGGGCACGCAGGCGCAGCTTGCCGGCACCGAGAAACAGCGGGAACTGCTGACCGACGAGATGAATGGCGCGCAACATCTGTTCGCGCAAGGCTATACGCCAAAGACCCGCATCCTTGCTTTGCAGCGCGAGGACGCCCGGCTGAAGGCCGATATTGGCGCGCAGCAGGCCAGCATCGCCGGCATGCAGCAGCAGATCGCGCAGAACGATCTCGAGATCGCCAGGGTGGAACGCGCACGGATGAGCGAGATCACCGACCAGTTGCGCGGATGCGAAAACAAGCTCGCGGAACTGACGCCCAAGATCGACGCCGCCACGGACGTGTTGGTCCGCACGCGGATCACGGCGCCGGCGACTGGCTCCGTCGTTGGCCTCGACGTCTTTACCGAGGGCGGCGTGATCCAGCCCGGCGCGCGGCTGATGGACATCGTGCCCACCGACAATCCGCTGATCGCCGCCGCAAAACTGAAACTCTCCGATATCAACGAAGTCGCCGTCGGCCACCGTGCCGAGGTGCAGCTCACCGGCGTCAACTATATCGAGCGTCCCCGGCTCTACGGCACCGTGCACACGGTGTCCGCCGACCGCCTGACCGACGACAAATCCGGGCTAGGCTATTACGCCGTCGAGGTCGCGCTCGATCCCGACGACGTCAAGAAGTCGCGCATCGACCTGCAGGCCGGCATGCCGGCCGAGGTGATCGTGCCGACGCGTCCGCGCACCCTGTTCGAATATCTGCTCGGTCCGCTGCGCGACGAGATCACCCGCGCGTTCCGCGAGCGCTGAGGAGGAGATGGCCATGGCCGACGCCGTCAAGAATGCCCGCCGCTCCGACGAAGCCGAGCGCAGCCGGCATCTCGCGGCAACCGAATCGGTTGCCTTCGCCACCATGCTGCTCGGCCTGCTCAACGACGCCGACACGGCGCTGCACCGCCTGGAGCACGAAGGGGAAGCCCGCGCGGCGCAGCCGGCTGCCCTGCACCCGCCTCCGGCAGATATGGTCCCGGCCGCGCTGCAGCCGGCCGATCCCGCACCCGGCCATGACGACCAGCATGCCGGCGTGATCGAACCTCCTGCGGCCGACCTTTCGCCTGCGGTCCACGCCGACGCCACGGCAACGAACACGCCGCAAGATACGACCGCGATGCTCGCCGAAGCTCCATCAGGCGACGTGCTCGCCACGCAGGCTTTTACATCGACGCCCGCGCTATCGAGCTTCAGCGCAGCTCTGGATCACGCGCCATCGGCAGGCGCAGGCAGCGCGCCGTCCGGCAGCAGCATCGCATCACCGTCATTCGATCTTGGCGCGTCCGCTCACAACCTTGCAGGCAGCCTCACCGGCATCGTCGACACCGCGCTTGCAACGGTATCGAGCACGATCGCAAGCGTGAGTGCCACCGTAGGGCAACTGACGGCGACCGTGACCGGCACCGCGAGCCATCTCCTCGACGGCTTGACCGGCACGGTGACCGGCCTGATCCATGACGCGCCGGCCCCCAGCCTGCTCGAACCGCTGACGACGAACCTTTCCGGCCCGACATCCAGCACAACGGATTTCTCCGGCACCGCGCAGCACGACATACCGCTGCTCGACACCGCGGGCGCGATACCGACCTCGCTGCTACATCCGATCCCGCTGCAGCTCGGCTTTCTCGGCCAGCCAACGATGGACGGCCATGAGCCGCATGACGGCGCATTCTCGGCGCTGGGGATCCATCATTTCTGAGAGATCAGCTTTTACCCAACCTTCATTTGCGTGGCCGGAGTCCGGTCAACCTCGGCAGCAACGTCGGTAATGATCTCGCGCAGCCAAACAAGGGCGGGATCCAGGTGAAAGGACGCCGGCCACTGCAGGGCTTCTCGGAATGCGGGGATGCGGACCGGCGCACGCAGCAGCTTCAGCGGAAAGTTTCGCGCGAAAATTACAGCGAGGCGATGATGCATTGTCGCGATGCGGGAGTGGTTCGCGGACTTTCAGTTCTGCCGCACAGGTTGGCGGATCACTGTCTTGAGCTTTTCAGGCGCCGTCTTGCGAGGGTCGCTCAGGTAGACCTCATGATGCCGACCGGTGAAATCGTAGCCGCCCGAAGGCATGATCTCCCCGTGCAACCTCGCGAGCAGCGGTCCTTCGTCGTCGTAGCTGCCCACGTGCAATGCCTGGAGGCAGAGGCCTTCCTCCAGGCTTTCGAGCCTCAGACTGTCAGGAAGCGCGCCGAGCTTCTCTCGCGCCTTGATCCTGGCGGCCAGAAAGGTTTCGTCATTCACATAGTCCGGCACCATGATCATCATGGTCCACTCCCATTCGTCCTTACGCCGTGCGGAGAAGCTTTCAGGGTCGGGAGCTGACCAGAGTCCCTCCAATGGCATCACGACGAAGTCGTTCCCGTTTGCCTTGCAGGAGAATTTGATCGTAAAGGCCGTCGCGTAGAGGCTTTCGACGGCGAGCCTATAGGCTTGGGCTGTGTTCGGGTCACCACGACCATCCACCATGAGGTAGGAAACCGGCGGCACATCGATCGTCACGAAGCGGTTAAGGGGAGCGGCAAAGAGTGGCTTCCTCACCTTCTTTAGATCCAGCTTTTCCATCTACCCCCTCACAGCATTCCGGATATGTTTGGACGGCCGAACCAGATCAGCCTTACTGGACCACACTAGACCACCTCGCGCAGAATGCACTGAGCCCGGAGAGCCATAGTGAGGGAGGCGGCATGGAAAAGAACGTAAAGGACTTGTTTGAGCGCTATGAGAACCTGTTCCGAACGGCGCTTAGGGATCAAGTGGATATGGACCAAGTGGTGTCCTCATACGCCACCGCGTTCGTTGCGGCCTCTCCGGCTGGCGTCAGTGTCGGCCGAAATGACGAACACCTGAAGCAGATGATGCAACAGGGGTTTGAAAATTATCGCCGGATCGGTACGAAGGATATGCGACTTCGCAATGTCCGCATCGCACCGATCGACGAGCACCATTGCCTGGCGCACGTCGCTTGGACCGCCATCTACAACCGTGGCAGCGAGCCGGATGTTTCCATCGATTTTGAGGTCCATTATCTGGTGCAGCAGCTCGAAGACACACCAAAGATCTTTGGATGGGTGTCAGGGGACGAGCAAGCCGTTCTGAAAGAACGCGGCATCATCTGAATTCCGCTTCCCACACGGTTCGCGTTCCGGTGCTGCCTGCGATTTTGTGCTATGCTTGCAAATAGCCTTCAGCCAGATCAAACGCTGTTTTCACCGGTCCGTTATGGCTGACATACCAGATACCGCTGGCGTCATTGTCCGGCCGCCAATCGCGTGGGCGCTCGCGGTGCTTGCCGGGCTCGCGCTCAACTGGCTCATGCCCTTGCCGTTCTTGCCGGCCGCGCTACCTGCAGGCTGGCAGGGCGCGACGGTGTTTGCCCTCGCGCTGGCGCTGGTCGCGTGGGCGATCTCTACCATCACCCGGGCCGGCTCGAACGTGCCCACCAACCTGCCGACCACCACCATCGTGGAGGCCGGCCCCTACCGCTTCACGCGAAATCCTATTTATCTCGGCATGGCGCTGGGGCTCATCGGCCTGGCCATTGCCTTCAACAGCCTCTGGCTGTTGATGACGCTGGTGCCCTTCGCGCTTGTCATCCGCTACGGTGTGATCGCCCGCGAGGAAGCCTACCTCGAGCGCAAGTTCGGGGACGTCTATCGCCGCTACTGCGCGCGGGTCCGGCGCTGGCTATAGGGCTTGTCGGCCAGGACCAGCGCCCCCGGGGGAACCCGCGCCTCGCCGTTCCCGCTCCGCAAAACGGCATGGGCATGGGTCGTGGGAAGGCGTATATTTGCGTGGTCCTTCGCGCAAAATGATCAACCTCTCATGGAGGTGGCCATGAAATATGTGCTGCTTGGTAATCTGAGCCCGGAATGGGCAAGCAAGCAATCGGAGCGGGTCAGCAAGGCCAAGACAAAACTCGACAAGCTAGGCATCAAGGTCGAGTCGATCCACTACACGCAGGGCTACTACGATTTCGTCGACATCGTCGACGCCCCGAATGAGGGAGCGATGCTCGCGTTCTCCGTCTGGTACGCGGCCCAAGGTCTGGGGCGGATCCAAAGCATGCCGGCTTTCGACGCCAAGACCTTCGAAGCCGCGATCAAGGACGCAGCGGGCTAAGCCCCGGAGCGTGGCTCACGGCTTTCCTGCGAACCACCCGTGCCCGCTTCGCTTGGGCGAGCAGGGTGTGGCATTGTTCGCGGGCGCGGGTGCCGCGCTTACCCCGGAGTGATCGAAAGCCGGCGCGCCAGGCTCGATGAAGGATGCCGCAAGCCGCTACGCAGCGATTACTGCGGTGGTACGGCTTGGTCCGGACCTGTGGCTCAATCTGCAGAAGCGCTACGATCTGGAGCGGGCCGAGCAGGAGCTTGGCGAGAAGATCAATGCTATTCCCCCAGGTTGGAAGTGGCGGTTCTCTGACCGCTTGACGCGGCGCGCCATCTATGTTCTCTTTTTGTTCTTTGGACATCGTGTACGAGGTCGCTTCTTTCCATGCATGACATTTGCACCGACGCCGGGTCGATCACGCTCTTCATTCATAATGACGACGATACGCCCGTCGAATTCGTCCGGCAGCTCCTTCGCAACGTCTTCGGCAAGTCCGAACGGGAAGCGATCGCATTCACCGCGCTGATCGAGAACGAAGAGAAGGTGGCCTGCGGCCCCTACCCCGGCCCGGTCGCTAAGGCGCTGCTGGATTCGGCACGGCAAAGCATCAGCGCCGCCGGTCATGGTTTGCTGATCACCAGCGAAACCGCGGCCACGCAAGGCGCATGCGATCTTTGCGGAGCACCGGCGACTGGCAGTGAAATCCTGCTCGCCGGCAGGACAGCGTGCCTCTGCAACGGCTGCCTGCTTGCCGTCAGGCTCGCATCGGAGGCCGTGCCTGGAGACGAGTTCAAACACGCCTGGCTCGCGCTTGACTGGCACTTTGCCGGAATCCCGCGAAACCAGTTGGTGACGAGAGCGCGGCAGTTTCCCGGCCACATGCTCGCCGACGTCCAGGTCGCGGTCGACCAGTTGCTCGCCTCGCCGCTGCACTTCTTCGGCATTCACGAGGAGTATCGCTATGAGACGCTGGCATTTGCGGCCCTGATGAAGCAGGGCCGGAACGCTCCCGCGCTTGCGCCGGCGCAGTACCACGACGTCGAGATCGGTGAAGCGCAGCCGGTGAAATGCCTGCATAACGGACTGTGGCTGTGCAGAGCCGGCGAGCTCCGCTACGCCGTGCTGCTATCGTTTCATCGTGAATACCAGCATGAGGCTGCGATACGTATCGAGATCGCCGTGCCGACCGGCGCCGCCGGCGACGCACTGGTGCAACGTTCGTTCGCCGAGCTTGAAGAGGCGGTGCACGCCGCGCGTTCCTATCGCGGCAAGATCCTTTCGCTCGAAGGTGGATCCGACTATCGCGGACGGTCGCGCGGGGTCATGGTGCACCGGCTGCCGGCAGTCGGACGTGATGAAGTCATCTTGCCCGAACAGACGCTGAAGCTGCTCGATCGCAACGTCATGGGCTTTGTCGGCAATCGCGCGGCGCTTCGCAAGCTGGGCCAATCGACCCGCAAGGGCATCCTGCTTTACGGCCCGCCGGGCACCGGCAAGACGCACACGATCCGTTACCTCGCGACCAATTTGCCCGGACATACGACGTTGATCATCACGGCCGAGCAGGTGGGGTTGCTCGGCGTCTATATGAAGCTGGCGCGCCTGTTGCAGCCAACGATGGTAGTGATCGAGGACGTCGACCTCATAGCCCGCGATCGCGAAGAGATGGGATCGTGTGAAGAGCCGCTGCTCAACAAGCTGCTCAACGAAATGGACGGGCTGAAGGAGGACTCCGACATCCTGTTCGTCCTCACCACCAACCGGCCGGAGCAGCTTGAAGGCGCGCTGGCCGGCCGGCCCGGACGCATCGACCAGGCGATCGAAGTGCCGCTGCCCGACGGCATCGGCCGCAGCAAGCTTGTTCAGCTCTATGGCAAGGAGCTGCCGATGGACCAGACCATCATTGATGAGACCGTGAACCGCACGAAGGGCGTCAGCGCCGCGTTCATCAAGGAATTGATGCGGCGTATCGCGCAAGCGAGCATTTTTCGGGATGACGGTTCGACGGTCGAATCCGGCGACATCAGCGAAGCGCTGGACGACATGTTGTTCACTGGCGGCAGACTCAACGTCACCCTGCTCGGCGGGGCGCAGGAAATGGCAGGCTCTTGATCGGACTTGGCTTGGTAGAATAGGTTTTGACCTGCTACATGCCATGAACCCGATCGTCTGAGCCAGCGGCTATGAGCGTTTCAGCCGACGCCCTGTACAAAATGTCCGACGTCGAATTGCTGACGGCCTATGTAGAGGCACGGCGACAGTTCGTCGAAAAGAAGTTCGCGCGCGACACGCAGCGGGCGCGGCTGGAGTGGCTCAGAGCCAAAATGTTCGTCGGCAGCCCGGGCGGGGTCACCGAGCGCAACATGGCTATCGACGTTTCCGAGGAAATCGCGCGCAAGGGCCAGGAACTGCGCGAGATGACGCGAGAGCTCGATCTGCTGAAGGTCGATGTCGACGTCATCGGAATCGTCATTCGATCCCGCGGCGCGCCGGCACTGGTCGCCGCACAAGCGGAAGACGCGGTTCAAGGCGACGCCGAGCGCGAAGGCCATTGAAGCGCCTGAGGCACCCTTTGCACGTCAGAGTTAGTTGATAGGTGCTCCGTCCATCGAGCACGTGCACAGCGGCAGCCTCTAGCAGGTCAAGATATTTGCGCGATGCAGTTGATAAATGGCGCGCCACCGCCGATGAAGATGCGCACTATTGCTTCCCCGTGGCGCCGCGCCCAGATAATGTGACGCTGTAACGCAGGACTTGATCAATGCTTTTAGCTATTGAGCAGGAAACACCAACAGCCTGTTCGCGGTTCACGACGGCGACCATTGGATCGCCCAATGGCGATCGGCTACCGAGCCTAGCCGTACAGCCGATGAATACGCCGTGTGGCTGTCGCAGCTCATGGCGATGCACAAACTTGAGCTCAGCCTTTTGAATGCCTGTGTGATATCGAGCGTAGTGCCGCAGTCAATCTTCAACCTGCGAAACCTGTCGCGTCGCTACTTGCACGCCGAGCCGTTGATCGTTGGTGAGAATACCGAGCTGGGCATCGAGGTGCGGACCAAGAAGCCCTCGGAGGTCGGATCGGACCGTCTGGTCAATGCGCTGGGCGCGCTCAAGCTCTATTCCGGGCCATTGATCATTGTCGATAGCGGGACCGCCATCACGCTGGACGTGATCGGAAGTGATGGCGGCTTCGAGGGAGGTGTGATCGCGCCAGGCGTCCACCTGTCGATGGAGGCCCTGCATGCAGCCGCCGCGAAGCTTCCCAGAATTGCGCTGCAAAAGCCACGACGGGTGGTAGGCGATGACACAGTTAGCGCCATGCAGTCCGGTATTTTCTGGGGTCACGTTGCGCTCATCGAAGGAATGATTGCTCGCATTAAGGCTGAGCGGAACGAAGCAATGACGGTCGTCGCCACCGGCGGTGTCGCATCGTTGTTCCACGACGCCACCAAGGCGATAGATCACTTCGATCCCGACCTGACGATTCGCGGTCTGCTGGAGATATACCGGCGTAGTACGGGATCACGGTGACAATGCACTCAATTCGAGAACTTAACGGGCTCAATCGAAGGAGCGGCCGATTTGGCTGCAATCGCGTATTCCGAAATGGCGCGCTACGCCGGATAGACACGACGAATACAATCTGCCGTTCCTACTTCGCTAGCGCCGCTAGCGAGCGCAGATCGCTGCGATTTCCATCCGGCGAGTCGCGAGATTAAGCAGGAACGTAGGTCAACCTGATCACATCCTCGCCAATCCGATCATTAGTCACAAGGCGGAGCGGCGGCCGGGGTCCGGCGAAATATGGCCTGCCGTGGCCGAGCACGACAGGGTGCAGGTAGATCCGATACTCATCGATCAGGCCAAGTTCGGTGAGGCTTCGCGCCAAGTCCGGGCCAGCAACTTCGATCTCCCCGTCGCGCTCGGCCTTCAGCTCACGAATCGCGCCCTCGAGATCATCCCCAACAAGCGTGGCGTTGGGGCCGACCGACTTCAACGAGCGCGAGACGACCCATTTCGGCTGGCTCCGCCACGCCGCCGCGAAGGCGTGTTCCTCTGCACCCCACTCAGGATGATCGTCGTCCCAGTAGCGCATGATCTCATACATTTGGCGACCGTACACACTACCTGCCTGCCGCTGAGCCTCCTCGATGAAGTGGCGGAAGAGCGTAGGGCTTGGCGCGAACGCCATATGGTCGACGTAGCCGTCGAGGGACTGGTTCATTCCGAACACGAGCTTAGCCATACCCAATTCCTTCCTCACGCGGCACATCCACGCGGTTCTGATTGCGGTATGCAATCGGTTGTAAGCTAGATTGACTGATTTTAAATCGCAATTGGGAACGGCGACGGCACGTTCGCCCGCGATCAAGTGCGCGCTGTCGCGCAGCGGTGCAAGTCGTGAGCCGGAAAGAGGTTCGCGTTCGTGGGCTGCGGAGCGAGCTGCTGCGAACGTTAACCGCCGCCTCTGGCGTAGAGGCGGCGGTGCCGGGCGTTCGTGCCTTTGAACCGAAACTGATGCGGGCGGGGTTCTCCCTGAACCGTTACCGATTACTACCGAGTGGTTCTGCCAGTCCGATGAGAAGTCCTTCGGGGCCGCGGATGTAGCAGAGCCGATACAAGTCCTCGTACTGAACCACTTCGCCGACGAGCTGCGCACCGTGCTTACGGAGCCTGGTGAGTGTTTCGTCGATGTCGCTCACAGTGAACATAGCACGCAGGTAGCCGAGCGCGTTCACCGGGGCGTTCCGGTGATCGGCGACTACAGACGGGGTGAGAAAACGCGAGAGCTCGAGGCGGCTGTGGCCGTCGGGAGTGACCATCATGGCGATCTCGACGCGCTGATTACCCAGTCCAGTGACGCGTCCGGCCCATTCTCCTTCAACCATGGCTCGCCCCTCAAGCGTCAGGCCAAGCTCGGTGAAAAAAGAGATGGCATCATCGAGAGATTCCACCACGATGCCGACGTTGTCCATTCGTAGCAATTTGCTTTTAGTCATGATTTCGGTCGTGTCCCTGGTGGTGGTGTAGCTGCTGGACGGTAGCACTACGCCATCCACGACGTGAAGAGCTTCGGGCACGCTCATAGTCGTCCATCCATTCTCGCGCTTCTTCCGCGATCAGTTCGAGTTCTACGTCCGCAAGCTGGCAAAGAATGGCGTCCGTCTGATTTCAATCACGCAGGACCTCGGCGACGATCCGATGAGCGTGATGATGCGGCAGATCATGACCCTGTTTGATAAGTATCAGTCGAGGGAGAACGCAAAGCACTGTCCGCTATCCGCGACCAGGCTCATGCGGATGCCGAACGCGCCGCCGCGGCGTTAGAACGTGTTGGACCAGCCATCACGCCAGAGAGCCTCCGCCGGTTCGCGCTGAGCGCGCGCCGCAAGTTGCGAAACGAGGATGGAACATACCGGCGGGACCATTTGCGCGCCGTGGCCCAGCGCGTTGAGGTCATCAGTCCGAGCGAGATTCGAAAACCGAACTGCTCCGGACACTTGTTGCCGCTGCTCGCGTAGAATCGGCGGCTGCTGCCGTTCGCAGTCTCCAAGATCGTCTCCTTCGCGCCATGAGCGGCCGTCGCACTACTTTCTCTCGCTCCGAGTGCGGCCCCACGGCGACCGGTGGAGCCTTAGTCAATGAGCACCGGGATAAGCGACAGAACGAGCAGCCCCGCCATCGACCAGTTGAAGACGCGACGAACCGATGGATTGACGAGGAAGCGTCCGACCGCAACGCCGAACGCCGCCCAGAGCGCGACCGAGAGGAACACCGCGCCGTCGAGGACGAGGAGGATCAGCGTGGTTTCGACCACGGGGTTGCCCGCTGCCGTGGTGAAGGCCGCGAGCGCTCCAAGCGCCGACATCCAGCCCTTGGGATTGACCCACTGGAACAGCGCCGCCTCGACAAAACCGATGGGGCGATCGCGCGTCGAGCCATCCGCCGATCCGCGCGAGCGGGCGATGCGCCATGCGAGGTAGAGAAGGTATGCAGCGCCAGCGTATTTGAGCACGGCATGGATGCGCGGCTCGGCGAGCATCGCGCCCGCGATACCGGCACCAAGAACGACAATCATCACACCGAAACCGAATGTGATGCCGAGGATGTGGGGTATCGCGCGCCGGTAACCGAAGTTCGCGGCGGTCGAAGTGACCATAATGACATTGGGGCCGGGCGTGAACGACATCGCCGACGAGAAGAGAACGAGCGGCCAAAAAAGGAATCCCTCGACCATTACGCCCTGCTGCTCCACTTGTTAGCGCACCTGTGGCATAGTGCACGCAGCGTGACTGGGACCAACTACCTCAGAGGTATTCACGGTGAGCAGCGAGTCGTTCGCCGATCATCTGCGTGCCTGGCGGGAGCGGCGGGGGCTATCGCAGCTCGCGCTCGCCGGCCAGGCCGGCATTTCGCAGCGGCACATTAGCTTTCTCGAGCTTGGCCGGTCTCGGCCGAGCCGCGAGATGGTGGATCGTCTTGCCATTGCGCTCGGCGTGCCATTGCGGCAGCACAACGAACTCCTCCTTGCGGCCGGCTTCGCACCTGAGTGGCACGAGCGCGACCTCGCGGCGCCTGACATGTCCGCGGTCACAAGCGCGCTCGACTATATCTTGAAGCAGCAAGAGCCCTATCCGGCAGTCGTCGTGGACCGTCACTGGAACCTCCTGCGGAGCAATGACGGTGCGGCACGGCTCGTCGAGTTTCTGACCGGACCGACAGCGCCGGGCGCGGCAGTGAACCTCGCCGACGCTCTCGTCGGGCCCGATGGCCTGAAGCCGCATCTGCGGAACTGGCCGGAGGTTGTCCGCCACTTCATCCGCTCGATCGAAGCCGACGCGGCGGTGGACGGCTGGCCGGAAACCGCGGCGCTCCTCAAGCGACTGCTCGGCTATCGCGGGGTCCGCGCGGCGCTACGG
Organism: Bradyrhizobium sp. RDI18; assembly: GCF_043203335.1. Taxonomy (NCBI): domain Bacteria; kingdom Pseudomonadati; phylum Pseudomonadota; class Alphaproteobacteria; order Hyphomicrobiales; family Nitrobacteraceae; genus Bradyrhizobium; species Bradyrhizobium sp. RDI18. The sequence continues at coordinate 4,594,072 of NZ_JBICRN010000008.1, forward strand.
CAAGAGAGCGCGGGCGGCGATGCAGGCCCGGTGCTGCCCATGCATTTCCACAAGGACGGCAAAGAGATCACACTCTTCACAACCATCGCCACGCTCGGGACGCCGCAGGATGTCACTGCAGCCGAGATTAGGATCGAAAGTTTTTTCCCGATGGATGCCGCGACGCAGAAGCTGATGCACGACTGGGCGCGGGAGGGTGTCCGAGCCACGCGCACTGTAGCGCTTTCAACAAGCGGCGGCCTATAACACGAAAGGTCGAAAAAGATTCGACAACTCAAGGTCTGACACAAGTGCGTCCGCTTAGGGCCCACAAACAGACCTTGGGAACGCGCGATCAGGCCTCGTCACATCGGAAAGGCATGGCGTCACCTGCGGCCCGATCCGCAGACAAAATCGCAGACTAATTTCTCTTTCAAGTCTGCGGCGTGCGGCTAAGTGATTGAAATGATGGCGCGCCCGAAGAGATTCGAACTCCTGACCCCCAGATTCGTAGTCTGGTGCTCTATCCAGCTGAGCTACGGGCGCGTTTTCGCTTGGCATTTGGGCTTTAAGAGGCCCGGATGCGTCCGACAAAGACCTCGGACCATCGCGAAAGAGCGCTTTAGCTACCCGCTCCGGCTTCGCTTGGCAAGGTGGGGAAATGCGATCGGGGGGCCAATTCCGGGCAGTATTTCCGTCATTCCGGGCGCATCACAGCGCAAACCTCGGATGTGCCCGCACATCGGGGAATCTCGTGCCACGACTTCTGGATTTCGGTTCAATGCGGAGCCTGTCATCGGGCCGCGCGTTCGCGCGGACCCGGTGGCATCGCTCCGGAATAACGTGGAGGATTAACTGCTTACGCACGCGCCCGCTCGTTGCGGACGCTCTGCAGTTCCACTGGGCGGTCGGGAATCGAGACGCGGAAGGTGGCGCCAATGGTGCCCTCGACCAGGTGAATGTCGCCGCCATGGGCGCGGACCAGCTCGGCTGCGATCGCCAGGCCCAGCCCGCTGCCGCCGGGGCGGCCGGAGGTCTGGAACGCCTCGAACAGGTGCTCGCGCGCCTTTGCCGGCACGCCCGGACCGGTATCGGAAACCTCGATGATCGCGACCGAGCCTTCGCGGCGGCCGGTGATGCGGATCTGCAAGGTCGCGGCGTCGCCCTTGGGGCGGCTGTCGAGCGCCTGCACCGCGTTGCGCACCAGGTTGAGCAGCACGCGAAAGAGCTGGTCGGGATCGGCGTCAATGGAAAGCCCGCGCTCGATGGCGTTGATCCAGGTGATCGAGGCGTCGGCGGCAAGGCCCGCGGATTCGCGCACCTCGGTGACCACGGGTTCGACCTGGATCAAGCGGCGGTCGGGCTCGGCCTCCTGGACGCGGCCATAGGACAGCGTCGACTGGCAGAAGTCGATGGCGCGCTCCAGCGAGCGCATCAGTTTCGGCGCAAAGCGCTGCACCCGTGGATCGGGCACGCTGGCCAATTGATCCGAAAGCAATTGCGAGGACGCCAGAAGATTGCGCAGATCATGGTTGATCTTCGACACGGCAAGCCCGAGCGCGGCAAGCCGGCTCTTCTGGGAGAGCATCGAGACGAGGTCGCGCTGCATGTCCGACAGTTCGCGCTCGACAACGCCGATCTCGTCGCCGCGCTGGCTCGGCACGATGATGCGCGCCGCGCTTTCGGGGTTTTCGTGGAAGCCGACGAGATTGGCGGTCAGCCGCCGCATCGGGCGGACAAACAGATAATGCAGCGCGAGGTAAACCAGCCCCGCGGCCAGCATCGCGATCCCCAGCGAGACCAACAGCAGGTTGCTGGAAAAGCGGTACATCGCCAGCCGCAACGGCCTTTCGTCGATGACGACCTCGATGAATTGCGCGCCGCCGGGCGCGGGCCCCACCACGCGGATGGTCTGGTTGCCTCGCTCCAGCATGGTCTCAAAGGACTCGACGATCGCGGACCACACCGTGAGCGTCCGCATGTCGATGTCACGGTCGATCGCCGGCGGCAGGTCGGCGCTGGCGAGCAGCCGACGCTGCTGCCCCATCTTGATGGCGACCGCCCGCGCGCCGACGCTGGTCAGATCTGCCGGGCCAGCGAATCCGGGACCATGCCGAGCGGCGCGGCGTCCAGCACCAAGGCGGCTGTATTGGCCGCGGCGAGGCGGTCGTTCAGCCGGTTGGTCCAGAAATTCGCGATCGAAGGCACATAGATCATCAGGAGCGCGATCATCACGAGCGGGATGGTGAGCAGCAGGAGCTTGCCGGACAGGCCGAGCCGCCGCGGGCCCGAAGGCCGCGGCGCTTGAAGAGTCGGCTGGTCGGTCGCTGACACGATTATCCGCCTTGATATCTCTGCTTTCGGAGCCCGCCGAACCCCGGCCGCCCGGCCCATATAAGTTCGCGTTCCTGTGATTCCGAGGATGCGTTTGGGCCACCGAACGGTCAAATTACCGATCGCTAATGTCCTGTGGTTCCGATGGTCCGGGCGCGTCGCCGTCTTGCCCCTGAAAACCCCACGAAAACAGATATATTCGCCCCAATTGCGACGTTTCAAAGAACGGCTGATGCCGCAACCCCCGACATTGACGAAAACAGGTCGCTCCCGTATAAGCCGCGCCAATTGTCCGCGATGGCCCGGTTTCACCGGGGGCGGCTCGCTTTGGGCCGTAAATGGCCCGTTTTCGGGCCGGCCCGCATCATCGGACGTATCTCAATCCAACAGGCAAATTGCCCGGTCAGCGGAGAACTACCCGTGAAGCGGACTTATCAACCCAGCAAACTGGTGCGCAAGCGCCGTCACGGCTTCCGCGCCCGTCTCGCCACCGCCGGCGGCCGCAAGGTTCTCGCCGCTCGCCGTGCGCGCGGCCGCAAGCGTCTGAGCGCCTGAGCCGGATCCTTTCCGGAGATTTCATTCATGGATCGGCTGAGGCAGCGGGCGGACTTTCTCGCCGTTGCCAATGGCACGCGGGCCAACAGCGCTGCCTTCGTGGTGCAGGGCCGGGCCCGCGACGATGACGGCCCGATCCGAATCGGCTTCACCGTTACCAAAAAGAACGGTACTGCTACCGAGCGCAATCGCATCCGGCGCAGGCTTCGCGAACTGGTGAAGCGGCTGGACGTCATATCAATGCGACCGCACCATGATTATGTGCTGGTAGGCCGTCGCGCCGCGCTCACCCGCGACTTCGCAACCATGCTCGACGATCTCCGCTCGGCACTGCATCGCCTCGACCGGCAGCCGACGGGCAAAGCGTTTTCGAGCGAAGTGGATTCCGGTTCGCGTGAAGAAAACGCGTCAAAACGAAAACTGAGGGCCTCGGTTGCGACGTCAGTCGGAACCGAAAGGGCCCGAAACCCGAATTGAATGGCGAGACCTCAAAAACGATGACCGACAACCGCAACACCATCCTCGCCGTCATTCTGTCCGGCCTCGTGCTGATCGCCTGGCAGTATTTCTACAATATGCCGCAGATGGAGCGGCAGCGCGCGCAAACCCAGACCCAGGCCGAGCTGAACAAATCCGCGCCGCAGCCGGCGCCGGGATCGACCACGCCGCAACCGGGATCGACCCCATCCGCGACGACGCCCGCCGGCCAGCCGGGCGCGGTTCAGCCCATCGTCAGCCGCGACGCCGCGATCGCCGCAACGCCGCGCATCAAGATCGAAACGCCGCGGCTTTCCGGCAGCATCTCGCTGAAGGGCGGGCGCGTCGACGATCTCTCGCTGGAGAAATTCCGCGACACCGTCGATCCGAAATCGCCCGCGATCGTGCTGTTCTCGCCATCGAACACGGCGCATCCCTATTACGCTGAGTTCGGCTGGGTCGCCGCCTCGGGCTCGACGGCTCGGCTTCCCGACCGCGAGACGGTGTGGCAGCAGGAGGGTTCCGGCAGCCTGACGCCCGACAGACCGGTGACGCTGAAATGGGACAATGGCGAGGGCCTCACCTTCCGCCGCACCATTGCGATCGACGACCGCTATCTATTCACCATCAAGGATGACGTTACCAACGTCGGCAGCGCGCCGGTCACGCTCTATCCGTTCGCACTGATCTCGCGCCACGGCACGCCTGAGGTCTCGGGCTACTACATCCTGCACGAAGGCCTGATCGGCTATCTCGGCGACAAGGGCCTGCAGGAACACGGCTACAAGGGCGTCGCCGAGGCGCCTGTTCTGGGCAATGGCGCGCGCGGCTTCGAGTTTAATGTGACGAATGGCTGGCTCGGCATCACCGACAAGTATTGGGCCGCGGCGCTGTTGCCTGACACGTCGGCGCGCCTCAAGGCTCGCTTCCTTGCCGAACCCGGCGCCAAGGTTCGTTATCAGGCCGACTACCTGCAGGATCCGCAGACCATTGCGATCGGCGGCACCGGCAGCGCCAATGCGCGCCTATTCGCCGGCGCCAAAGAAGCCGGCGTCGTCGGCATCAACTTTCCGTTGGCCGGCCATGGCGGCTACAACAAGGAACTCGGGCTGAACCATTTCGATCTGCTGATCGACTGGGGCTGGTTCTATTTCATCACCAAGCCGATGTTCCTGCTGCTCGACTATTTCTTCCATCTGGTCGGCAATTTCGGCGTCTCCATCCTGCTGGTGACGGTGCTGATCAAACTGGTGTTCTTCCCGCTCGCCAACAAATCCTACGCCTCGATGGCGAAGATGAAGTCGGTGCAGCCGCAACTGCAGGCACTGAAAGAGCGCTATCCCGACGACCGCCAGAAGCAGCAGCAGGAGATGATGGAGATCTACCGCAAGGAGAAGATCAACCCGGTCGCCGGTTGTCTTCCCATCGCGCTGCAGATCCCGGTGTTCTTCTCGCTCTACAAGGTGCTGTTCGTCACCATCGAAATGCGCCACGCGCCGTTCTATGGCTGGATCAAGGATCTCTCTGCGCCCGACCCGACCAACCTGTTCAATCTCTTCGGTCTGCTGCCTTTCGATCCGACGCATATACCGGTGATCGGATTTTACCTCGCGCTCGGCGTCTGGCCGATCATCATGGGCATCACGATGTGGATTCAGATGAAGCTGAATCCCACGCCGCCGGATCCGACCCAGAAGATGATCTTCGACTGGATGCCGCTGATCTTCACCTTCATGCTGGCGGGCTTCCCGGCGGGTCTCGTGATCTACTGGGCCTGGAACAACCTGCTCTCGGTGATCCAGCAGGGCTACATCATGCGCAAGAACGGCGTGAAGGTAGAGCTGTTCGACAACATCAAGGCGACGTTCGTTCCGAAGAAGGCCGTCGAGAAGACGTAAAAGCTGCCGCACTGTTAGCAGTGCAAGCACCCTCCAACCCCGTCATGCCCGGTCTTGTGCCGGGCATCCACGTCTTTACGGTATTGGTGATAGAGGAAGACGTGGATGGCCGGGACAAGCCCGGCCATGACGATGGATCTGGGACCTTCGCATGACCGCCGAAACCGATGCGGGGCTGATCGAAGAGGGACGAAAACTCTTCGCCGGCGAATGGAAGTTCGTCTGGGCCTCGCCCTCGATCGAAACACTGCCGCCGATGGCGGGCATGGAAGTGGCGTTTGCCGGCCGCTCCAATGTCGGCAAATCGAGTCTCATCAACGCGCTCACGGGGCGCAACGCGCTGGCTCGCACCTCGCATACGCCGGGCCGCACCCAGGAACTGATTTTCTTCGAAGGGCCTGACAAGGCCGGGCTGCGGCTGGTCGACATGCCCGGTTATGGCTATGCCTCGGCGCCGAAAACCAAGGTCGCCTCCTGGACCAAGCTGATTCATCAGTTCCTGTTAGGACGCGCCACGTTGGCGCGGGTCTATGTGCTGATCGACGCGCGCCACGGCATCAAGGATGTCGACCAGGACGTGCTGAAGACGCTGGATAAATCCGCCGTGAGCTACCAGGTGGTGCTGACGAAAACGGATCAAGTGAAGCCCGCTGAGCTGCAAAAGAACATCGCCGAAACCACGGCCGCGCTCGCCAAGCATCCGGCGGCGTTTCCGGATGTATTGGTGACCTCCTCGCGCACCAGCGCCGGCATGCCGGAATTGCGCGCTGCGATGGTGCGCCTGTTGAAGGAGCGTGGCTGATGAACCGCGCCGGCCGCATCCTGATCGTGCTCGCTGCCATCATGGGCGCTGACGGTGTCATGCTTGCGGCAGCCTCCGCCCACGGCGCGGATGCGTCGCGGCTGGTGTCGGCGTCGTCGATGCTATTGTTTCACGCCAGCGCGGTATTAGGCGCCGTCGCGTTGGCCGAGCGCGGGATCGTTCACGCGAAAATCGGCATCGCGGCCGCTTTCGGCTTTGTTCTCGCAGCCGGCCTGTTCGCCGGCGATTTGACGCTGCGGCACTATGCCGGGCATGGGCTGTTTGCGATGGCCGCGCCCACTGGGGGGACACTGCTGATCGCAAGCTGGCTGGCGCTGGCGGTTTCGGCGGCGTGGCCGCGGCAGGGCTGACTCCTCCTTCTCCCACAAGGGGAGAAGGGAACAACCCACTTTGCGCCCTGCCCGCCAATCGGATAGAACCCGGCCCGACATCCGAAAATGGCGAGACCCGCTTTCATGACATCAGCGCAAGATATCAGCCCGCTCGATCAGGCCCGCATCCTGTCGGAAGCGCTCCCGCATATGCAGCAATATGACGAGGAAACCATCGTCATCAAATATGGCGGCCACGCCATGGGCGCGGAGGAAACCGCCAAGGCGTTTGCGCGCGACATCGTGCTTCTGGAGCAGACCGCGATCAATCCTGTGGTGGTGCATGGCGGCGGGCCGCAGATCGCGACCATGCTCAAGCGGCTCGGCATCCAATCGGAATTTGCCGCCGGACTGCGCATCACCGATGCCGCCACGATTGAGATCGTCGAGATGGTGCTGGCGGGCTCGGTGAACAAGCAACTCGTCGGCTACATCAACGAAGCCGGCGGCAAGGCCGTCGGTCTGTCCGGCAAGGACGGCAACATGGTGAAGGCCACCAAGACCTCGCGCACCATGGTCGATCCGGATTCCAACATCGAGAAGGCGATCGATCTCGGCTTCGTCGGCGATCCCGACAAGGTCGATCTCACGCTGTTGAACCAATTGATCGGCTATGAACTGATCCCGGTGCTGGCGCCGCTGGCGACCTCGCATGACGGCCACACCCTCAACATCAACGCCGACACGTTTGCCGGCGCAGTGGCCGGCGCGCTCAAGGCCAAGCGGCTATTGCTGTTGACCGACGTTCCCGGCGTGCTCGACAAGTCGAAGAAGCTGATTCCGGAATTATCGGTGAAGGACGCGCGAAAGCTCATCGCCGACGGCACGATTTCCGGCGGCATGATTCCGAAGGTCGAGACCTGCATCTACGCGCTGGAACAGGGTGTGCAGGGCGTCGTCATCATCGACGGCAAGATGCGGCACGCCGTGTTGCTCGAGTTGTTCACCAATCAAGGCACCGGCACGCTGATCCACAAGTGATGAGCAAAGCGGCGACGCGCATACGGGCCGTCATGGCCAAGCATGACGAGCGGAGGGCATCGCGACGGCCGCGCTTTGCACGCTTCCTGATGTCGCTGCCGATCGCAATGATCTCGCTGTTCGTTTCCGCGCTGCCCGCGTTTGCCGACTTGAAGCTCTGCAACCGCATGAGCTACGTCGTCGAGGCCGCGATCGGCATCGACGAGAAATCGGCGACCGCGACGCGCGGCTGGTTCCGGATCGATCCGGCGGCCTGCCGGGTGGTGCTGCAGGGCGCGCTGACGGCCGACCGCATCCTGTTGAACGCGCGTGCGCTCGGCGTCTACGGCGCCTCGCCGATCCCGCAGAACGGCAACGACACGCTGTGCATCGCGCCGGACAATTTCGTCATCGCCGCCGCCCGCCAGTGCCGCGGCAACCAGACGCCGGCGCCGTTCACCCAGATCACGCCGACGCGGACCGACGACGGCACCCTTGTCGCCTATCTGGCCGAAGATTCCGAGTATGACGACGAGCAGGCGCGGCTCGCTGGCATCCAGCGGCTCCTGGTGATCGCGGGCTATGACGCCGCGCCGATCGACGGCGTCGACGGGCCGAAGACGCAAGCCGCCCTGAGCGCCTTTCTGAAGAGCCGCGGACTGGCGGCCGAAATCGTGCAGTCGCAAAACTTCTTCGCCACCATGATCGACGCCGTGCAAAAGCCCTCCTCCACAGGGCTGACCTGGTGCAACGACACGCCGCACAAGATCATGGCGGCGGTCGCCACCGACGACGGCAAGGCGGTGACCAGCCGCGGCTGGTACCGCATCGATCCCGGCAAGTGCCTGCATCCCGATGTGATCGGCCAGCCCAAACAGGTCTACAGTTTTGCCGAAGCCGTCGACGGCGAAAACCGCGCCATCAAGTACCGGGACAAGCCGTTGAGCTGGGGCGGCCCGAAACAGCTCTGCACGCGCGAAAGCAAGTTCGAGATATCCGAACAGGGCGATTGCGGAACGCGCGGGCTTGCCGCAATCGGCTTTGCGCCGGTCGATATGAGTAGCGGCGGCAAGACGCTGCGATTTGCGATCCCGTGATGGGACACAATTCCATCGTCGTCCCTGCGAACGCAGGGACCCATAACCACCGAACCGAGTTTTGGCTACTATGCTACCAACGAACAGAGGCAATGCGCACTGTGCTCATCAATGATCGCCGCGGCTTATGGGCCCCTGCTTTCGCAGGGACGACGGGTTGAGACGGCAAATGAAAACCAACTCTCCCCGCTCCTTCAGCCACATCGACACCTGGGTGTTCGATCTCGACAACACGCTGTACCCGCACCACGTCAATCTTTGGCAGCAGGTCGACGCGCGGATCGGCGAGTTCATCAGCGCTTACTTGAAGATCTCCGCGGAAGAAGCCCGCGTCATCCAGAAGGACTATTACCGCCGTTACGGCACCAGCATGCGCGGCATGATGACCGAGCACGGCGTGCGCGCCGACGACTATCTGGCCTATGTGCACCAGATCGATCATTCGCCGCTGGAGCCGAACCCGGCGATGGGGGCTGCGATCGCAAAACTTCCGGGGCGCAAGCTGATCCTGACCAACGGCTCGACCGACCATGCCGGTGCGGTGTTGGCACGACTCGGCATCGGCGAGCATTTCGAGGCGGTGTTCGATATCATCGCCGCCGAGCTGGAGCCGAAGCCGGCGCCGCAGACCTACGACAGGTTCCTGCGCGTCCACGGCGTCGATCCCCTGAGGTCGGCGATGTTCGAGGACCTCGCCCGCAACCTCGTGGTGCCGCATCAGCTCGGCATGACCACGGTGCTGGTGGTGCCTGACGGCGCCAAGGAAGTGGTGCGCGAGGACTGGGAGCTGGAAGGCCGCGATGCAGCTTACGTCGATCATGTCACGGATGATTTGACGGGGTTTTTGCAGACGTTGAGTGGAAAGTAGATCCACTCTCTCCGTCGTCCCTGCGAACGCAGGCACCCATACGCCGCGGCCGCTGGTAAGAGGCACTCTGGCAGACATCCCGTTCAACAACCGGTGCCTATGGTTATAGGTCCCTGCGTTCGCAGGGACGACGAGGGAGGGGAGCGGTCGCAGGGACGACATCCTGCCTTGACTCTCACCTCTCAAATCCCGAAAAAGTCCACCGACTTTGCCCAATCCCCTGAGGAATCCCGATGTCCCTGTCCGCGCTCGAATCCACCGTCAATTCCGCCTTCGATGCCCGCGACGGCATTTCGACGGCGACCAAGGGCGAGGTTCGCGAGGCCGTCGATCACGCGCTTGAACTGCTCGACAAGGGCGAAGCGCGGGTGGCCGAGCGCGAGGCCTCGGGCAAGTGGAAGGTCAATCAGTGGCTGAAGAAAGCCGTGCTGCTGTCGTTCCGCCTCAACGACATGGGCCAGATTCCCGGCGGCCCCGGCAAGGCGTCCTGGTGGGACAAGGTGCCGTCGAAGTTCGAAGGCTGGGGCGAGAACCGTTTTCGCGATGCCGGTTTCCGCGCCGTGCCCGGCGCGATCGTGCGCCGCTCGGCGTTCATCGCCCGCAACGTCGTGCTGATGCCCTCCTTCGTCAATCTCGGGGCCTATGTCGATGAGGCGACCATGATCGACACCTGGTCGACGGTCGGTTCCTGCGCGCAGATCGGCAAGCGCGTGCATATTTCCGGCGGCGTCGGCATCGGCGGCGTGCTGGAGCCGCTGCAGGCCGAGCCTGTGATCGTCGAGGACGATTGCTTCATCGGCGCGCGCTCGGAAGTCGCCGAAGGCGTGATCGTGCGCAAGGGCGCGGTGCTGGCAATGGGCGTGTTCCTCGGCGCTTCCACCAAGATCGTCGACCGCGAGACCGGCGAAACCTTCATTGGCGAAGTGCCGGAATACTCAGTCGTAGTTCCCGGCGCCCTGCCCGGCAAACCCCTGAAGAACGGCCAACCCGGCCCATCGACGGCCTGCGCCGTGATCGTCAAGCGCGTCGACGAGCGCACCCGCGCCAAGACCAGCATCAACGAATTGCTGCGGGACTAGGGCTCGAACCTGAAGTCGTCCCAGGGCGACCAACGACCGCGCCGCGGGCTTTGCCGCCGCCCGGAGTTACAAGGCTGGCCCGCCGCGGGTTTGGCGTGTTAAGCGGGGGTATGAATGACGCCGTTACCATTACCCGCGACCTCGTCCGCTGCCCCTCTGTCACCCCTGCCGATGCCGGTGCGCTCGGCGTGCTCGAACGTCTCCTGAAAGACGCCGGTTTCGAGGTGCATCGCCTGACCTTCGGCGAGACAGGCACCGCCGATATCGACAACCTTTACGCTCGGATCGGCACCGAGGCGCCGCACATCACCTTTGCCGGCCATACTGACGTGGTGCCACCCGGCGATGAGGCCGCGTGGACGCTCGGCGCGTTCTCGGGCGAGGTCAAGGACGGCTTTCTCTATGGCCGCGGCGCGGTCGATATGAAGGGCGGCATCGCCTGCAGCGTCGCAGCCGTGCTGCAATATCTCGCCGACCACGGCGGCAAGCCGCAAAAAGATGGCCGGGGTTCGATCTCGTTTTTGATCACCGGTGACGAAGAGGACATTTCCGTCAACGGCACCATCAAGCTTCTGAAGTGGTGCGCCGAGCGCGGCGAAAAATTCGATCATTGCGTGCTCGGCGAACCTTCCAACGTCGAAGTGCTGGGCGACTGCATCAAGATCGGCCGCCGCGGCTCGCAGTCCGGCACGCTCTATGTCGAGGGCGTGCAGGGCCATGTCGCCTATCCGCACCGCGCGTCGAACCCGGTGCCTGATATTTCGCGGCTGATCGTAGCGCTCTCCGACGAGCCGCTCGACCATGGCAGCGCGCAGTTTCAGGCGTCCAACCTCGAGTTCACTTCCGTCGATGTCGGCAATAGCGCTGGTAACGTCATCCCCGGACAGGCGCGTGCAAAATTCAACATCCGCTACAATGACAACCACACGCAGGAAAGCTTGCGCGCGCTGGTAGAGGAGCGGCTGGCAAAGGCCTGCGGCAACCGCATCCGCGCCCGCATCGTGTGGGAATATTCCAACTCCAACGTGTTCGTGACGAAGCCGGGCGCGTTCACCGATCTCGCGGTAAGCGCGATCGAGGAGGTCACCGGACGCAAGCCGGAGCTCTCGACTTCCGGCGGCACCTCGGACGCGCGTTTCATTTCGAGCTACTGCCCGGTGATCGAGTTCGGCCTCGTCGGCCAGACCATGCACCAGATCGACGAACGCACGCCGGTATCGGATCTGCAGAAGCTGACGAAGATCTATCGCGGGGTGTTGGAGCGATATTTTGGGTAGCTTCCGCGCAGAATGGTAGGATGGGTGGAGCGCAGCGATACCCATCATCTCGCCGCCAACACGATGGGTATCGCTTCGCTCCACCCATCCTACATCGTCAGCGTCAGCTAATACTCCACCCGCACCAGATACAGCCCCTCCGGGGGCGCCACCGGGCCGCAGGCGGCGCGGTTGCGGGCGGCTAAAGCGGCGGCGAGGTCATCGGCGCTCCAGCGGCCTTCGCCGACCCAGACCAGTGAGCCCACCATCGAGCGCACCTGGCTGTGCAGGAACGAGCGAGCGGAAGTGAGGATCGAAACCTGATCGCCTTCCCTGATCACGTCGAGCTGGTCCAGCGTCTTCTCCGGTGATTTCGCCTGGCACTCGGTGTCGCGAAACGTCGTGAAATCGTGCTTGCCGAGCAGCCTCTTGGCTGCGGCGTCCATCGCATCCGTATCGAGATGCCGCGGCACCCGCCAGCTCCGCTTGATATCGAGTGCGAGATTGGCGCGGTGGTTGGTGATCCGGTAGCGGTAGTGGCGTCTCTTGGCCGAGAAACGTGCCTCGAAATCGTCGGCCACGATCTCCGCCGAGAGCACACCGATCGGATGCGGACGCAAATGCGCGTTCAACCCATCGCGCAGGCGGCCCAGCGGAAACGGCTTTTGGATATCGCAATGCGCGACCTGCGCCAGTGCATGGACCCCGGCATCGGTGCGGCCCGAGCCATGGACGCGCACGTCCTCGCTGCAGATCGCCTTCACCGCAGTTTCCAGCGCGCCCTGCACGGTCGGCGCGTTATCCTGGATCTGCCAGCCGGAGAACGGCGTGCCGTCGTATTCGATGATGAGTTTGTAGCGGGGCATGTTTACTCGATGTCATCGTCCGCCAACCGGTCCGGCCTTCGGCCGGCCGGATGACAGGCTCAGGCGGACGATCCAGTACGCCGTGAAGTCCATATTCATTCTCAGAGGCCGCGACGTACTGGATACCCCGCCTTCGCGGGGTATGACAGTGTTAAGAGAAGCGCGCACCAGCCTTCAGCGGCGTACCGCGCAGGAAATCTGCGGCCTTCATCCGCGCCTTGCCTTCGCGTTGCAGTTCCAGAATGCGGATCGCGCCGTCACCACAGGCGATCGTCAAACCATCGTCGAGCACCTCGCCGGGCGCACCTGAACCTTTCGCCAACTCACAGCGCAGAATCTTGATCCGCGCCGGCTCGCCGTCGGTAGCCAACTCGCACCAGGCGCCCGGAAACGGCGACAGTCCGTGAATATGCCGCAGCACCTCGCGCGCCGGTCGCTTCCAGTCGATCCGCGCCTCGGCCTTGTCGATCTTGGCGGCGTAGGTCACGCCGTCTTCGCTCTGTTTCTTGAGCTGTAACCCGCCGCGCTCGAGCCCGCCCATGGCGCGCACCATCAGGTCGGCCCCGAGCGGCGCCAGTGCGTCGTGCAGATCGGCGGCCGTCATCAAGTCCGTGATCGCGAGCCGCTCGGCCATCGCGACGTCGCCGGTGTCGAGGCCAACATCCATCTTCATCACCATCACGCCGGTCTCGGCATCACCTGCCATGATGGCGCGATTGATCGGGGCGGCACCGCGCCAGCGCGGCAGCAGCGAAGCGTGCAGGTTGAAGCAGCCGTAGCGCGGCGCGTCGAGGATGGCCTGCGGCAGGATCATGCCGTAGGCGACGACGACGGCGGCGTCGGCATTGTGCGCGCGGAATTCGGCAAGCGCTTCCGGCGTCTTCAGCGTTGTGGGCGTCAACACGGGAATCCCAAGCCGCCGCGCTTCCTGCTCGACCGGGGTCGGCTGCAGTTTCATGCCGCGCCCGGCCGGCTTTGGCGCACGGGTATAGACCGCCACAACCTCATGGCCGTGGGCCGCGAGTTCCAGCAGCGTCGGCACTGCGAAATCGGGCGTGCCCATGAAGATCAGGCGGAGTGGCATGAGGTGGAGATTCCCGGGAACGATTTATTTTACTCGTCATGGCCGGGCTTGTCCCGGCCATCCACGTCTTTAGTGCAGCCAGAAAGAAAGGCGTGATGCCCGGGACAAGCCCGGGCATGACGGCTGAGAGAAATGCAATTCACCCAGCCGCGCGCTTGGCAGCCTTGGTAAACTTCTTCATCACGCGGTCGCGCTTCAGCTTCGACAGATAGTCCACGAACAGCACGCCGTTGAGGTGGTCGATCTCATGCTGGATGCAGGTGGCGAACAGGCCATCGGCGTCCTCCTCATGCACCTTGCCGTCGAGATCGGTGTAGCGGATGCGAACCCGCGCGGGACGTTCGACCTCCTCGTAATATTCGGGGATCGAAAGGCAGCCCTCCTCGTAGACCGACATTTCCTCGGACGAGGAGAGGATTTCCGGGTTGATGAACACCCGCGGCTTCGGCTTGGTCTCGCCGTTCTCGTCCTTCTTGGCGAGATCCATGGTGATCAATCGCAAAGGTTGCGCGACCTGGATCGCGGCCAGACCGATGCCGGGCGCGTCGTACATGGTTTCGAACATGTCGTCGGCGAGCTTGCGGATCTCCGTCGTCACCTTTTCGACAGGTTTGGAGACGAGCCGCAACTGCTTGTCCGGCAGGATGATGATTTCTCTGATGGCCATGATTTTTCTCTGGCGCGGATTTAAGCCGCTGACCTGCCGGGGTCAATCCGCCGCGGCGACCGTTAAGGCGGCCTTAACCATGATTTTTAAGGCGGCGTTAACCACAAAAATTGATCCAGCATTACCATAGATGTTCCCTCTTCGTTCGCTTCGAGCGGCGAATCGGGCTACAAGGCTGACATGAACGAAATTCTCTTCATCGTCGGCGACCTGCCGATTCACGTCGGCGAGGCGCTTGCGGGCTTCGGCGCGCTCGCATTGGTGCTGCTGCTGACGATTGCCATCGTCATCGCCCGCTCCGGCCGCCGCGGCGCGGAACTGGCAATGGCGCAGGCGATCCGCGCCGACGAGCTGGAAGAGCGGCTGAGCGAGATGCTGCGGGCGCAGAGCGAATCGACGGGGCGGGTCGACGCCATGGCGCAGGCGCTGGCCGGCCGCCAGGCCGAGATGGCGCGCGCGGTCAACGAGCGGCTGGACTCGGTCACCCATCGCGTCGGACAGTCGATGGAAGCGACCACGCGCCACACCATGGATAGCTTGCGCGTGCTGCATGAGCGGCTCGGCATCATCGACAACGCGCACAAGAACCTCACCGACCTGACCTCGCAGGTGACGACCCTGCGCGACGTGCTCGCCAACAAGCAGTCGCGCGGCGCCTTCGGCCAAGCGCGGATGGAAGCGATCGTGCAGGACGGCATGCCGCAGGGCTCTTACGAGTTCCAGTACACGCTCTCATCAGGCAAGCGGCCGGACTGCGTGGTGTTCCTGCCCGACCAACGCCCGCTCTGCATCGACGCCAAGTTTCCGCTGGAGGCGATGACCGCGCTGCACGACGCGCGCAGCGACGAGGAACGAAAATTCGCCACGCAGCGCCTGCGCAACGACGTGATGAAACACGTCAATGATATCGCCGAGAAGTACCTGATCGCCGGCGAGACCCAGGATACGGCGCTGATGTTCGTGCCGTCGGAATCGGTCTATGCCGAAATCCACGATGGCTTTGACGACGTGATCCAAAAAGCCTACCGCGCCCGCGTCGTGCTGGTGTCGCCCTCGCTATTGATGCTGGCGATCCAGGTGATGCAACAGATCCTGAAAGACGCGCGCATGCGCGATGCCGCCGACCAGATCCGCACCGAAGTGCTCAATCTCGGCGACGATCTGGGCCGCCTCCGCGACCGCGTGCTGAAGCTCCAAAAGCATTTTGGCGACGTGAACGAGGACGTGCGGCAGATCCTGATCTCCGCCGACAAGATCGAAAAGCGCGCCGGGCGGATCGAGGAACTCGATTTCAGCAAGACCGATGCGCCGGTGGAAGTGCCGCGTTTCGTCAAGAACAGCACGCCCGAGCTGTTCCCCGCCCCGCGCAAGCTGCAGGCTGGGGAGTAGCGGCCGTTGCCCCGCTATGGCCACATATCAAGCTGTCATCGCCCGGCTTGATGTGCGCCGGGCGATGACAGTCTTTTAGTTGCAGAATCTGCTAACACCCCTCCATGACCGCACCGGAAACCACATCCCCCGCAGCTACACCCGCCCCCACTTGGCGCGAGGCCTGGGCCGTGTACCTGCAGCCGCGCGTGCTGATCGTGCTGGTGCTCGGCTTTTCGTCTGGGTTGCCGCTGGCGCTGTCGGGATCGACGCTGCTGGTGTGGATGCGCGAATCCGGAGTCGATCTCGGCACCATCGGACTGTTCGCGCTGGTCGGCACGCCCTACACGCTGAAATTTGCTTGGGCGCCACTGGTCGATGCGCTGCATGTCCCGATCTTCACGCGCGCGTTCGGCCGCCGCCGCGGCTGGCTGGTGTTCTCGCAACTGCTGCTGATCGGCGCGATCCTGCTGCTGGCGCTGACCGACCCGGCGCGCTCGCCGCTGTTCGTGGCGCTCGGCGCACTTCTGGTCGCGACCATGTCCTCGACGCAGGACATCGTGGTCGACGCATTCCGCGTCGAGAGCCTGCCCGAAAGCGAACAGGCCGCCGGGATGGCCTCCTACGTCGCGGCCTACCGGATCGGCATGCTGGTCTCGACAGCCGGCGTGCTGTTCCTCGTAAGCGCGTTCGAGGACACCGGCATCGGGCGTAGCTCAGCGTGGATGTGGGGCTATGTTGCGATGGCCGCGCTGGTGCTGATCGGGACCGTCACGGCGCTGGCCGCCACCGAGCCTGAACAATCGGTGCGCGCCGAGGCCAAGACCCACGACGAGGCTGCATTCTCGCGCGTCATGCATGCCGCCATCGGGGCGTTCTCCGAATTTCTGGTCCGCAAGCATGCCTTGACGGTGCTGGCCTTCGTGGTGCTGTTCAAGCTCACCGACGCGTTTTCCGGCACCATGACCGCGCCGTTCGTGATCGACCTCGGCTTCACCCGCAACGACTACGCCGCCATCGTCAAGGGCGTCGGTCTCGCCGCAACCCTGATCGGCGGCTTTGCCGGCGGCTATGTGGCGCGGCGATATTCGCTGGTCGCGAGCCTCTGGATCGGCGGCGTGCTGCAGGCGATCTCCAACCTGGTGTTTGCGTGGCTCGCCTTTGTCGGCACCAATCAATGGGCACTGGCCGCCGCCATTTCGGCGGAAAACTTCACCGGCGCGATCGGCACCGTGATCTTCGTCGCCTATCTCTCGGCGCTATGCCGGAACCCGTTGCACACGGCGACCCAATACGCGCTGCTCACCGCACTGGCGGCCGTCGGGCGCACCTATCTGTCCTCCGGCGCCGGCTATGTGGCGGAGGCGACGGGCTGGCCGCTGTTCTTCGTGATCTCGGTTGCGGTCGCGGTGCCGAGCCTGATTTTCCTGGCGTGGCTGCAGCGGCGCGGACATTTTGCGGCGCTGGGGCCGGTGAAGGTTTAGGTTCCTGTCGTCCCGGCCTTGCGCCGGGACCCCATAACCACGAATCTTCATTGTTGAAATGCGCCGGAGCTCCAGCGCGGTCTAACCACGAGCACCTGCGATTATGGGTCCCTGCGTTCGCAGGGACGACGAAGATCGATGCAATACGCGTCGATCTAATGCTTGGTCACCACGCTCCACTTCGTGATCACGGCTTCGCTGATCTGCCCGGCGTCCTGCGCGCAGGCGACTTCGTCGACCTTGACCGAGATTTCCTTGCCGATGAAATTCTTCAGTTGCGCGGTCTGGGCCTCGCTGCTGGTGACGAGCTGGAACGTTTCGGGGCCGGTTTCGAGATTGCAGAGCCCGTTCGGCGGCGGCAGCCGGCGCGGCTCGCTGGTGATCTGGTAGGTCGCGGCGCGCTTCTTGCCGCCCTTCATGGCGTTGAGTTCGCCGGACAACACGTCGCCGGCTTTGATCGGCTTGCCGGGCTTCGGCGCCGGCTCGGTCTGCTGCGCCCACGCGGAAGGCGCGATCAAGGTCGCCGCCATGAGGACCGCAAAACAATAGCGCTTGCCGAATCGTGGTTTCGTCATGTCGATCAGTTCCGTTGGTGATAGCTAGAACAGCGTGCGCTGCCGCATGGCAGCCGATAGCGTACCTTCGTCGAGATAATCAAGCTCGCCGCCGACCGGCACGCCATGGGCAAGCCGGGTGATCTTGACGTTGGCGTCCTGCAGGAGATCGGTGATGTAATGAGCGGTGGTCTGGCCGTCGACCGTGGCGTTCAGCGCGAGCACGATTTCGCTGACTTGCGACTCGTGCGCGCGGGCCACCAGCGCGTCGATCGTCAGATCCTGCGGGCCCACGCCGTCGAGCGGCGACAATGTGGCGCCGAGCACGTGGTAGCGGCCGTTGGTCGCGTTCGCGCGTTCCAGCGCCCAGAGGTCGGCGACGTCGGCGACCACGACGATGGTCGAGGGATCGCGCCTGGGGTCGATGCACACGGTGCAGGGATTTTGGGTATCGATGTTGCCGCAGGTCTTGCAGACCTGAATCCTGTCGATTGCCACCTGCAGCGCGCCGGCCAGCGGCGTCATGAGCGCCTCGCGCTTCTTGATCAGGTGCAGCGCCGCGCGCCGCGCCGAGCGCGGCCCGAGCCCCGGCAGGCGCGCCAAGAGCTGGATCAGGCGTTCGATTTCAGGGCCGGCAACGCTGGCGGCCATTTCAGGTGAGACCAAGTCCGGGCGGCAGGCCGAGCCCGCCGGTCAGCGCCTGCATCTTTTTCCATCGCCGCGGTTTCCGCCTTGCGCCGCGCGTCGTTCTGCGCCGTGACCAGCAGATCCTCGAGCACTTCGCGCTCCTCGGCCTTCATCAGCGACGGATCGATCTTCACGCCCTTCACTTCCATCTTCGCAGTCATGCGAACGGCAACCAGCCCGCCGCCGGAAATGCCCTCGACCTCGAGATTGCCGAGCTCTTCCTGCATCGCCTGCATCTTGGATTGCAGCTCCGCCGCCTGCTTCATCATGCCGAGAAAATCAGCCATTCATCCGTCCTCTCGAGAGTCCGATCAGTCGTCGTCGCCGTCGGAAGTCTCGTTCAAGTCGTCAGTGATAATATCGGATTCCGGCGGCTCGGCGGCAAGCCTTCGCACCTCGACGACCTTAGTGCCGGGAAACCGCGCCAGCACCTCCTGCACGCGCGGATCGGCCTCGGCTGCGCGGGCGTGCTCGTTTCTCGCTTGCTCGTTCTGCGAGCGCAGTGTCGGCTGGCCGGCCTCGTTGGAGACGATCACGGTCCAGCGCCGCCCGGTCCACAGTTCCAGCTTGCGGGAGAGGTCGTTGACCAGCCCCCGCGCCGCATTCCGCTCCAGCGCCACCTCAAGCCGCCCGTCCTCGAAGCGGACCAGGCGCATGTCGGATTCCAGCGCCGTCTTGGTCAGGATATCGCGCTTTTCGCCGGCGAGCGCGACAAGCTGCGGGAAAGTGGTGATCCGCAGAACGGGCGCGGTATTCGTTTGTGCCGACGGTGCCGCCATTTGCGGGCGCGCGGACGCTTCCGCGCCGGAGCGGGGCGAGGCAGGCGTTCGCATCGGCGATGCGGCAGACATTGAAGATACCGGTGCGGTGGGCGCAGCCCGTGACGGCGCCGCACCGCCCGCGGCGATTTGTGCGCCACCGCCGTTTTGGTCGAGCATCCGGATCGCTTCGTCCGGCGTCGGCAAGTCGGCGACATAGGCGATGCGCACCAGCACCATTTCGGCGGCAGCCGCCGGCCGCGTTGCCGTCTGTACCTCGGTGATGCCCTTGAGGAGCATCTGCCACATCCGCGACAGCACCCGCATCGACAGCTTTGCGGCAAATTCACGGGCGCGGACGCGCTCGGTCTCGCCGAAGGCGACGTTGTCGGCGGTGGCGGGGACGATCTTCACGCGGGTGACGAAATTGACGAATTCGGCGAGGTCGGACAGCACCACGACCGGATCGGCGCCGACGTCATACTGGCTGCGGAATTCGCCAAAGGCGCTGGCGATATCGCCGCGCGCCAGATGCTCGAACAGGTCGATCACCCGGGTCCGGTCGGCAAGCCCCAGCATCTGCCGTACCGCGTCGGCACGGACTAGCCCCGCCGCATGCGCGATTGCCTGATCGAACAGCGACAGCGAATCGCGCACCGAGCCTTCGGCGGCGCGCGCGATGATGCCGAGCGCTTCCGGCTCGACCTCGACACCTTCCTTTTTCGCGATGTTGGAGAGATGCCCCATCAGCACATCCGCCTCGACGCGGCGGAGATCAAAACGCTGGCAGCGCGACAGCACCGTCACCGGGACTTTACGGATCTCGGTGGTGGCGAATACGAACTTGGCGTGCTCGGGCGGCTCTTCCAGCGTCTTCAAGAAGGCGTTGAAGGCCGCCGTCGACAGCATGTGGACTTCGTCGATGATGTAGACCTTGTAGCGGGCACTGGCAGGCGCGTAGCGCACGCTGTCATTGATCTGGCGCACGTCGTCAACGCCGGTATGGGACGCGGCGTCCATTTCCAGCACATCCATGTGCCGGCTCTCCATGATCGCCTGGCAGTGCACGCCGAGATCCGGCATGTGGATGGTCGGCCCCTTCACCGAACCGTCAGGCTTTTCGTAGTTCAGCGCGCGGGCCAGAATCCGCGCCGTGGTGGTTTTGCCGACGCCGCGAACGCCGGTCAGGATCCAGGCCTGCGGAATCCGCCCGGTTTCGAACGCATTCGAAACGGTGCGGACCATCGCCTCCTGGCCGATCAGGTCGTCGAAACTGGAGGGGCGGTATTTTCGCGCCAGCACCCGGTAGGGCTTGGCGGCCTCGCCCTGGCCGAGAGCAAAACCGCCCTGGCCGGCGCCATCGGGGTGATCGGGGGGAGCGCCAGCATCACTCATCGGTCGATCCGCAATTGATTATCTCTCGGGGCCGGCTTGCGGAAAGGAGGGAATCGAACGCAGGGCCGGACAGGCCGTTTCCCTGCGCGATTCGCTCGAAAAACAGGTAGGAGACTGACGAGCGACCCGATCCGGACCTCGTTAGGGCTGCTTCCTTCCGGACCTGACCCGGTTGGCGAGTGGCTCGTCCACCGCCAATCTCCCGGTCCCTATTTGGGGCCAAAAGGGCCGGAAAGCAAGCGGGGCTTTCCCTGTCATACGCCGCGGATGCGGGGTATCCAGTACGCTGCGGTCCGTACTAGGCCCGCCTTCGCTCGTTGAGGCTACGGCGGACAAGTCAACCGCTTTCGCGGGTGATGACACCTTGGTATGAAACTAGGAGTGCCCACAGAAGGCACTTTATCGGCCCGGCATGGATCGGGCAGGGAACTCTTGATGCCCTCTGACGCCTCCACCTGGTCGCTGCATTCCCAGCTCAAAAAGGACACCATCGATATCGGCGACCTGCCGCTGTGCAAGGTGCTGGTCATCAAGGACGCGCATTACCCGTGGCTACTCCTGGTGCCACGCAGGGCAGGTGCGGTGGAAATCATCGACCTCGACGATGTCGAGCAGGCGCAGTTGATGACCGAAATCTCCCGGGTTTCGCGGGCGCTCAAAGAGATCACCAAATGCGACAAGCTCAATGTTGCGGCGCTCGGCAATCTGGTGCCGCAGTTGCATGTCCATGTCATCGCGCGGCGCACCAGCGATGCGGCCTGGCCGCGCCCGGTTTGGGGCGTGATGCCGCCGCTCGCGCACGACGCCGAGGAAGTCCAGAATTTCATCAACGCGCTTCGCCGCAAGATCTGGTTGGGTTGAATAGATGTCCGCATTCGACAAGTATCCGCTGGGGAAGCCCGCTTTCGTTACCCATATCCTGGATCGCGCTGCGCATCTGCGCACCAACGACGAAAAGCTGTTCGCGCTGGAGAACCAGCGCAACGCCAGCGCCTATGTGATCTACCGCGACTCGCTCCTGGTGAAGCAGGAGGCGGACGGGCCCCGCGTGCTGCTCGGCGTCGAAGAAGCGGTGAAGCTCGGCGCCAATCCCGGCACCATCTTTCTGGGCCTGCGCGACGGTGCGCCGGTGTTCGGCATGGGTATTTCAGCCACGGCCGTGGAAAAGCTGATGACGCGCGGCGACGTCACCGTGACCGAGCTGCGCGGCATGGCCATGCAGGGCACCGTGCCGCCGGAACAACTCTCCGCGATCGCCATGGCCAAATCGATGGTGACCTGGCATCAGCGCCACGGCTATTGCGCCAATTGCGGTACCCGCACCGCGATGAAGGAAGGCGGCTGGAAGCGCGAGTGCCCGAGCTGCAAGGCCGAACACTTTCCGCGCACCGATCCGGTCGTGATCATGCTGGTTACGCATGGTGATCGATGCCTGCTCGGCCGGCAGAAGCAGTTTATGCCTGGAATGTGGTCGTGCCTCGCCGGCTTCGTCGAAGCGGCCGAGACGATCGAGGACGCGGTTTGCAGGGAAATTTTCGAGGAATCCGGCATCCGTTGCACCGACGTGAGCTATTACATGACGCAGCCGTGGCCCTATCCGTCATCGCTGATGATCGGATGTTCCGCGCGTGCGCTCAACGAGGAGATCGTGGTCGATCGCGCAGAACTCGAGGACGCGCGTTGGTTCGATCGCGCCGAGGTCGCTCTCATGCACAAGCGCCAGCATCCCGACGGCCTGTTTGCCGCGCATCCCTTCGCGATCGCGCATCATTTGATCGGCCAATGGTTGCATGGCCGAAGGGATAACTGCGCGTAGCGGGAACCGGCGCCTGCTTGCTCGATTAACTGGGGACTTGAGCGGACATGACGGATTCACGCATGAACTTTCAGAACAAGGCGCCGAAAATACCTCCGCGCGTCCTCTGCATCGGCATGCCGGTGCGTGACCTCACTTTTCATACGCCGGGCGTTCCCGGGCGCGGTTCCAAGGAGAACGCCACCGCATTCGACGAAATCTGCGGCGGCAACGCGCTCAATGGCGCGATCGGCATCGTTCGACTCGGTGGCCGCGCCTCGATTTGCGGGCCGATGGGTGATGCCAAGGAAACGTCGAGTCGCTTCATCTTCGAGCAGATGGCGCATGAGGGCATCGAGACAAAACATCTCATCCACATGCCAGGGCTGGTGACGCCGATCTCGGCGGTGATGATCGATCCTTCCGGCGAGCGCACCATCGTGACCTTCCGCGATCCGAACCTGTGGCATGTGAAGTTGCCCGACTTCGACACGCTGCTGGACGATTGCGCCGCCATTCTCACCGAGAGCCGCTGCGCGGAATTCTGCACCGAGCTCTGCGCCGAGGCGGTCCGGCGCGGCATTCCCGTGATTGTCGACGTCGATCGCGCAATGTCGATGCGCGAGGGACTGTTGAACGCCTCCACCCACCTGGTGTTCTCGAGCGAGCCGCTGCAGGAAACCGCAGATGTTAGCGACGATGCCCAGGCGCTGAAGAAAATTGCCAAGCTGACCCCCTCGTTTCTGGCGGGAACCCGGGGCCCGAGGGGCACGATCTGGCTCGACGAGAACGGCGGTATCCAGGAAACCCCGGCTTTCCCGGTGCATACGGTAGACACCCTGGGCGCCGGCGACGTGTTCCACGGCGCGATTGCGCTCGCGATCACCGAGAACCAGGAATTGCGGCAGGCGCTCCGATTCGCCTCCGCCGCGGCGGCATTGAAATGCACCCGCTTCGGGGGCGCCTTCGCAGCCCCGCAACGTGCTGAAGTTGAAGAGTTTTTGACCCACGGCCAAGCTGCAGGCCAGACCTCGACCGACCACTAACGGCTTGCTATAGAAGAATTTTCTATATATGAGGGGATCAGACCTTTCATATGGAACATTCTTCTCATGACCGACCTAGCCGTTCAGCTCCCTGAAGCCAGCCGCCGGCTGGATGCCATCGACCGCAAGATACTGACCGTGCTGCAGGAGGACGCCTCGCTATCGGTTGCCGAGATTGGGGACAGGGTCGGGTTGTCGTCGACGCCGTGCTGGAAGCGGATCCAGCGGCTGGAGGCCGATGGCGTGATCCTGCGCCGGGTGGCGCTGGTCGACCAGAACAAGATCGGGCTCGGCATTTCCGTGTTCGTCTCGGTCGAGAGCGCCGACCATTCCGAGGCCTGGCTGCGAAAGTTCGCCGACGCCGTCAGCGCCATGCCCGAGGTGATGGAATTTTACCGGATGGCCGGCGACGTCGATTACATGCTGCGCGTCGTGGTTGCCGACATGGCGAGCTATGACGTGTTCTACAAAAAGCTGATCAGCGCAGTGCCGCTGAAGAACGTCACCTCGCGGTTTGCGATGGAGAAGATCAAGTCGGTGACCGCGCTGCCGGTGCCGGCGGCGTAGGGACAATCGTATCCCCACATTCACTGTCATCGCCCGCGAAAGCGGGCGATCCAGTATTGCAGAGACGTCAGCGACAGAGCCGAGAAGCCGCGGCGTACTGGGTCCCCCGCCTTCGCGGGGGACGACAGTCATGACTGGGGCGACGGGCGCCCCCCTCAAATCTTCTGATTATACTCACCCACTTCCGGATGCGTGCGCAGCACGGAATCCATCGCCTCGAACATGTCGCGCATGCGCGCCTCACTCACCGGGCTCTCGACCACGACCACCAGTTCCGGCTTGTTCGATGAGGCCCGCACCAGACCCCAGCTTCCGTCCTCGACGGTAACGCGCACGCCGTTGACGGTGACGAGATCGCGGATCTTCTGGCCGGCGACCTTGTCGCCCTTCTTCTGCAGCGCTTCGAAATGCTTCACCACGGCGTCGGCGACGCCGTATTTGGCCTCGTCGGCGCAATGCGGCGACATGGTCGGCGACGACCAGGTTTTCGGCAGCGCGTTCTTCAGGTCCGCCATCGACTTGTCAGGCGCGCGATCGAGCATCTCGCAGATCGCAATTGCCGAGACCAGGCCGTCGTCATAGCCGCGGCCGAACGGCTTGTTGAAGAAGAAGTGGCCAGATTTCTCGAATCCCGCCAGTGCGCCCATCTCGTTGGTGCGGCGTTTCATGTAGGAATGGCCGGTCTTCCAGTAGGCGGTCTTTGCGCCCTGCTTTTGCAGCACCGGATCCGTGACGAACAATCCAGTCGATTTCACATCGACCACGAACTGCGCTTCCTTGTGGATCGCCGACATGTCGCGCGCCAGCATCACGCCGACCTTGTCGGCGAAGATTTCCTCGCCGGTGTTGTCGACGACACCGCAGCGGTCGCCGTCGCCGTCGAAGCCCAGGCCCACATCGGCCTTGTGCTTGAGCACGGCGTCGCGGATCGCGTGTAGCATCTCCATGTCTTCCGGATTCGGATTGTACTTCGGAAACGTGTGGTCGAGCTCGGTGTCGAGCGGAATCACCTCACAGCCGATCGCCTCCAAAACCTGCGGCGCGAACGCGCCCGCAGTGCCGTTGCCGCAGGCGGCAACAACCTTCAGCTTGCGCTTCAGCTTGGGACGGCTGGTGAGATCGGCGATATAGCGTGCCGGAAAATTCTCGTGGAATTGATAGGAGCCACCGACCTTGTTGTTGAAATCGGCCTTGAGCACGATCTCCTTCAGCCGCGTCATCTCGTCGGGGCCAAAGGTGAGCGGGCGGTTGGCGCCCATCTTGACGCCGGTCCAGCCATTGTCGTTGTGCGAGGCGGTGACCATGGCGACGCAGGGCACGTCGAGATCGAACTGCGCGAAATAGGCCATCGGCGTCACCGCGAGCCCGATGTCGTGCACCTTGCAGCCCGCGGCCATCAGGCCGGAAATCAACGCGTATTTGATCGAGGCCGAATAGCCGCGGAAATCGTGGCCGGTGACGATTTCCTGTTTGACGCCGAGTTCCGCAATCAGCGCACCGAGCCCCATGCCCAGCGCCTGAACACCCATCAAATTGATTTCCTTCTCGAACAGCCAGCGCGCGTCATATTCGCGGAAACCAGTCGCCTTCACCATCGGTCCGGATTCGAAGTCATAGGTATTCGGAACCAGCACGGATTTGGGCTTCGGGAACATAAGATGACCTTGTCATGCAAGCGAGGGAACCGCAGCCATAGTGAAAACATAGGCCGGGCGAAAGGCGGGCCGACGCGTTTTGACGGTCAATTGCGGCGGTTTGGTAGCCGGATAACCTTACTGTTCCAGCACCATTCGGCCGTTGGCATATTCGAAGCGCTTCAGCTTCGACAGGAACGACAGGCCGAGCAGGTTCTCGGATAACGCCTCGTCGGGCAGCACCACGGCGTCGACGTCGCGCACCACAAGGCCGCCGAGTTCGATCATGGCAAGCCGCGTACGCGCGGCTTTGATGGTGCCGTTGGCGGTGGTGACAGTCGCGTTGTAGTCGCTGCGCGAGGGACGCAGGCCGAAGCGGGCCGCCGACTTTTCGTTCAGCGCCACCAGCGAGGCGCCGGTGTCGACCATGAAGTTGATGCGTTGCCCATCGATGCGGCCATCGGCCTGGAAATGGCCGCGCGCATCGCGAGGAATGTCGAGGCTGCGGCCTGAGGCTTGCGCGACGGTTTGCACGGGAGCTTTTTGAGGCGACGTGCTGGCCGAGGCCGAGGTCGGCGACATCTGGTCTGCCATCTGCGCCATGTAGGTGCCGAGGCCGACCAGGACGGCGGCAAGGATCATCAGGTTACGCATCACGCCACACTCGATTCCAGACCGCCGATATCACCACGCCAGCCGCGCGACCGCGACTAACGGCGATGACCGGGCCTGCCATTTTGACGAAAAGGATGAGTGAAGTGTTAACGGGCCTATCTTGAACCTCTCCCCGCGAAGAGCGGGGAGAGGGAGTTAAGACCCTCACGTCCCCCGTGGCTTGACCCGGCGGGTCGGCAGCGCGGTGGCCGGGTCTTCCGGCCAGGGGTGGCGGGGATAACGGCCGCGGAGGTCGGAGCGCACGGCGGCATAACTGCCGCGCCAAAAGCCTGGAAGGTCGCGCGTCACCTGCACCGGGCGTTGCGCCGGGGACAGCAATTCGAGAACCAGCGGCGCCTTGCCTTTGGCGATCGAAGGATGGGTGTTGAGCCCGAACAGTTCCTGCAGGCGCACAGCAATGGTCGGGCCCTGCTCGGCCTCATAGTCGATCGCGAGCATGGTGCCGGTCGGAGCCTCGAAATGCGTCGGCGCCTCGCGCTCCAGCCGCGCGCGCAATTCCCATGGCAACAGCGTCATCAGCGCATCCGAGAGATCGCCGGGGGAAAAATCCTTTAGCGAGGTCTTGTCGTGGAGCGCGGGCACCAGCCAGTTCTCGGCTTGTGCTGCCAGCGCAGCATCCGACAGATCGGGCCAGTTCTCACCTTCCGTCTTGCGCAGGAACATCACGCGGTCGCGCCATTGCTTCAGGGATTTCGACCATGGCAGCTTATCGAGCCCGGCGGCGACCAAGCCCGCAGCGAAGATGCGTGCGGTCTCTGTCGACGGCGACAGTGCCATCGGCGCTTCCGACAGCGTGATTGCGTGCAGCGTGCGCTTGCGGCGCGCACGCAGCGCCATCGCGCCGCGATCGAACGAAATCTCTTCGGTGCTTTCGATCTGATCGGCGAAATGCGATTCGATATCTCCTTGCGCGATCGGTGCTGCCAGCAGAATGCGTCCCTGGGCTGCGGTGCCGGTCAGTTCGGCGACCGCGATATAGGGCGTGCGCGCCAGCGACGAGGCTTGCTCGACGGCGGCGCCACGGCCGTTGGCGAGCACGAAACTGCCGTTGCCGCGGTTGCGGGCGACCCGGTCGGGGAAGGCGAGTGCGAGCATGACGCCTGTTGAAAGTTCGTCGTTAGGCGGGCGAAGCTGTTTGGGCTCCGTCGCCGCCACCTGCTGGGCCCAGCGCTGTGCAAGACTGCGCGCGCTGGAAGCACGCGGCGAGCGGTCGCGGCGGAACTGATCGAGCCTGACATCGAGATCGACGCTGTCGCCGCCGAGGCTGCGCTCGGTCAGGATCGCGGCGATTTCGGCGGCCTCTTCGCCCGCGCCTAGCCGATGCGAATCCACGATCATGCGCGCCAGCCGGGGCGGCAGCGCCAGTGCGCGTAGGCTCTTGCCCTCTGCGGTGATGCGGCCGTCGCTATCGAGAGCGCCGAGTTCGAGAAGCAGGCTGTCCGCTTCCTTCAGCGCCGGCGCCGGCGGGGGATCGAGAAACGCCAGCGTCGCCGGATCGCGGACGCCCCATTGCGCGAGATCGAGCACCAGCGAGGATAGATCGGCCGAAAGAATTTCGGGCTGGGTGTAGGCGGCGAGCGACGCCGTTTGCGGTTCGTCCCATAGCCGGTAGCACACGCCGGGCTCGGTGCGGCCGGCGCGGCCGCGGCGCTGGTCGACCGCGGCGCGCGAGGCGCGCACGGTCTCGAGCCGCGTCAGGCCGATATCGGGCTCGTAACGCGGCACCCGCGCCAGGCCGGAATCGACGACGATGCGGACGCCCTCGATGGTGAGCGAGGTCTCGGCAATCGAAGTCGCCAGCACGACTTTGCGTTGCCCCTTCGGTGCCGGCGCGATGGCGCGGTCCTGCACGGCGGCCTCCAGCGCGCCAAACAGCGGCACGATCTCGACGCTTGCGTCATGAACCCGTTCGCCGAGAAAATTCTGCGTACGGCGGATTTCTGCGGCGCCCGGCAGAAACGCCAGCACCGAGCCGGGATCGGCGCGCAGCGCGGTTGCGATCGCATCAGCCATCTGCCGCTCGATCGGCGCATCGGCCTTGCGGCCGAGATAACGCGTCTCCACCGGAAAAGCGCGGCCTTCGCTGGCAACGACAGGCGCGTCGCCGAGCAGTTTGCCGACCCTTGCACCGTCGAGTGTCGCCGACATCACGAGGATGCGCAGGTCCTCGCGCAGGCCGGTCTGCGTATCGCGGGCGAGCGCGAGCCCGAGATCAGCGTCGAGCGAACGCTCGTGAAATTCATCGAACAGCACGGCGGCAACGCCGTTCAACTCGGGATCATCGAGAATCTGGCGTGAAAAGATTCCCTCGGTGACCACCTCGATCCGGGTCGCGCGCGAGATCTTGGAGCCGAAGCGGACGCGATAGCCGACGGTCTCCCCTGCCCGCTCGCCGAGCGTCCGCGCCATTCGTTCGGCGCTGGCCCGCGCCGCGATCCGCCGCGGCTCCAGCATGATGATCTTCTTGTCCTTCAGCCAGGGCGCATCGAGCAGCGCCAGCGGCACCCGCGTGGTCTTGCCGGCCCCGGGAGGCGCCACCAGCACCGCCGCGTTGTTAGCCGCGAGCGTGCGCCCGAGTTCGTCGAGCACCGCATCGATGGGGAGAGGCGTGTCGAAGGTAAGAGGCAATATCTCTCATCCGTCATCACCCGCCTTGTGCGCAATGGCGCACTGGGGCGGGAGATCCAGTAAACGCAGCCGTTTCTGAGTACGAAGACCTTGCATACTGGATACCCCGCCTGCGCGGGGTATGACAACTGTGGTTGCGGCTACACCTTCGGCTCAGGCGCCCGTCCGACACTCTCATACGTGAAGCCCTGCGCGGCCATGTCCTCGGGGCGATAGATGTTGCGCAGGTCGACCACCACGGGCTGCGCCATTTCATTCTTCAGGCGCTCCAGATCAAGCGCACGGAACTGGACCCACTCGGTGACGATCACCAGCGCATCGGCGCCGCGCGCGCATTCGTAGGGGTCGGTGCAATATTCGATGTCGGGTAATTCCTTCTTCGCCTGCTCCATGCCGACCGGATCGTGTGCGCGCACCTTGGCGCCCATGTCGAGGAGACCTGTCACCAGCGGGATCGACGGCGCCTCGCGCATGTCGTCGGTATCGGGTTTGAAGGTGAGGCCGAGCACCGCCACCGTCTTGCCGCGCAGGCCGCCGGTTGCGTTGGAAACCTTGCGCGCCATCGCCCGCTTTCTGATGTCGTTGACGCCGAGCACGGCCTCGACGATGCGGAGCTGCACGTCATGATCCTGCGCGATCTTGACCAGCGCGCGGGTATCCTTCGGAAAGCAGGAGCCGCCGAAGCCCGGACCGGCATGCAGGAATTTTGAACCGATGCGGTTGTCGAGCCCGATGCCGCGCGCGACTTGCTGCACATCGGCGCCGACTTTTTCCGAGAGATCAGCAATCTCGTTGATGAAAGTGATCTTGGTGGCGAGGAACGCGTTGGCCGCGTATTTGATCAGTTCAGCGGTGCGCCGCGCCGTGAACATCAACGGCGCCTGGTTCAGCGACAGCGGCCGGTAGACGTCGCCGAGCACCTTGCGCCCGCGTTCGTCTTCGGTTCCGACCACGATACGGTCGGGGAATTTGAAGTCGCGGATCGCGGCGCCCTCGCGCAAAAATTCCGGATTGGAGGCGACCACGACGTCGGCCGACGGATTGGCCTCGCGGATCAATCGTTCGACCTCATCGCCAGTGCCGACCGGCACGGTCGATTTGGTGACCACCACCGTGAAGCCCGATATCGCCGCCGCAATCTCGCGCGCGGCGCTGTAAACGTAGGTAAGGTCGGCATGGCCGTCGCCACGCCGCGAGGGCGTTCCGACCGCGATGAACACGGCGTCGGCTTCTGCCACCGGCGCGGTCAGGTCGGTGGTGAAATCCAGCCGCTTGGCCTTGACGTTGGAGGCCACCAGCGCGTCGAGCCCGGGCTCGAAGATCGGGATCTCGCCTCGGCGCAGGGCTTCGATCTTGCCGGCGTCCTTGTCCACGCAGGTGACCTGGTGGCCGAAATCGGCAAAGCAGGCGCCGGATACCAGCCCCACATAGCCCGTGCCAATCATGGCGATTCGCATGAAAACAATCCGTATTTGATGGTTAACGCCAATCCCGATTTTGCGGGCGTCTTAGAGCATTTTTCACCAAAGGGGGAAACCGGAAAAAGCGCCCGATCCCGGCATATGCTTTGTATGGATAAAGAAGAAAGCAACGGATCAGGCCGAAGATGCGGCCGCCTCGCGCCGAAAAAGGGACACCGATGACTTCAAACGGTACATCCGCCGTTACGGAACGCTCCACCCGCATCGACTGGGTGGACTACGCCAAGGGCATCTGCATCGTCATGGTGGTGATGATGCATTCGGTGCTGGGGGTCGAAGCGGCGGCCGGCCAAAGCGGCTTCATGCATGCGTTCGTGATGTTCGCAAAACCGTTCCGGATGCCGGATTTCTTCCTGATTTCGGGCCTGTTTCTTGCCGTTGTCATCGACCGTGACTGGCGCACCTATCTCGACCGCAAGGTCCTGCACTTCGCTTATTTCTATGTGCTGTGGGTGACGATCCAGTTCGGCTTCAAGGCTCCTGGCTTCGCCGCTGAATCGGGTTGGCGGCATGTCGGATTCATGTATCTGGAATCTTTCGTCGAGCCGTTCGGCACGCTGTGGTTCATTTATTTGTTGCCGGTGTTCTTCGTTGTCACAAAGCTGTTGCGCGGCGTCCCGCCGCTTGCGATCTGGCTCGCGGCCGCGGCGCTCGAAATGGCGCATATCACGACCGGCTGGACCGTGATCGACGAATTCTGCGGGCGTTTCGTCTATTTCTATTCCGGCTACCTGTTTGCCAATTACGTGTTCGCGTTGTCGGACCGTGCGCGGGTGCGCCCGGTCCTCGCGCTCGTGGGCGTCGCGTTGTGGACACTCGTCAACGGCGCGCTGGTCGTATCCGGCTTTGACGAATGGCCGCTCGTTTCGCTGGCACTTGGCTTTGCGGGCGCCGGCGCCATCATCGTCATGGGCACGCTGCTGGCGCGCATGCAGTGGCTGAATTTCCTGCGCTATTGCGGCGAGCATTCCATCGTCATCTATCTCGCCTTCTTCCTGCCGATGGCGGTGACCCGAACGCTGCTTTTGAAGACCGGCCTGATCGCCGATATCGGGATGGTCTCGCTGATCGTGACGGTTGCAGGCGTCGCGGGAGCGGTGGTGATCTGGCGCCTGGCGTTGGCGCTGCGGGCCGACTTCCTGTTCGAGCGCCCGGCCGCGTTCTGGATCGCGCCGAAAAAGGCCGCGCCGGCGCTGCAGCCGGCGGAGTAGGGTTCGCCGGATCGTTGTCGTCCCTGCGAACGCAGGGACCCATAACCACCGGCCCTCATGGTTAGATCTGATGAGGCCGCTGGATTGCTCCACAATAACCGCCTGCGTTTATGGGTCCCGGGTCGCGCGGAGCCTGTCATCGGGCGCGCATTCGCGCGACCCGTTGGCTTGCCCGGGACGACGGCAATTTGGCTGTGCGGTAGCGACCAAAATCCCTCTCCCGAGGCTGTCAATCCGCGCAAAAATCCTAAATTTCGGCCATGCCGAAATCAGCCCCCAAAGCCGCCGCGAAACCCGTTCCCGCCAAAGCGCCTGCCAAGGCGCCCGCCAAAGCCCCTGCCAAGGGCGACCATGTCTTCCTGGTCGACGGTTCCGGCTACATTTTCCGCGCCTATCACGCGCTGCCGCCCTTGAACCGCAAATCCGACGGGCTGCAGGTCAATGCCGTGCTCGGCTTCTGCAATATGCTGTGGAAGCTGTTGCGCGAGATGCCCGAGGATAACCGGCCGACGCATCTGGCGGTCGTGTTCGATAAATCGGAGATCACGTTCCGCAACAAGCTCTATCCTGATTACAAGGCGCACCGGACAGCGGCGCCGGACGATCTGATCCCGCAATTCGCGCTGATCCGCGAGGCGGTGCGGGCGTTCGATCTGCCGTGCCTGGAACAGGTCGGCTTCGAGGCCGATGACCTGATCGCGACCTATGTCCGCATTGCCTGCGAGCGCGGCGCTACCGCCACCATCGTATCCTCGGACAAGGATCTGATGCAGCTCGTGACCGATTGCGTCACCATGTACGACACCATGAAGGACCGGCGCATCGGCATCCCTGAGGTTATCGAGAAATTCGGCGTGCCGCCTGAGAAAGTCGTCGAGGTGCAGGCGCTGGCCGGCGATTCCACCGACAACGTTCCCGGCGTTCCCGGCATTGGCGTCAAGACCGCCGCGCAACTGATCATCGAATATGGCGACCTCGAACAATTGCTGTTCCGAGCCGGCGAGATCAAACAGCCGAAACGGCGCGAGGCACTGATCGAGAACGCCGAGAAGGCGCGGATCTCGCGGCAACTGGTGCTGCTCGACGACAAGGTCGATCTCGAAGTGCCGCTCGATGACCTTGCCGTGCACGAGCCGGATGCGCGCAAGCTGATCGCCTTCCTCAAGGCGATGGAATTCTCCACCCTTACCCGCCGTGTCGCCGAATATTCGCAGATCGATCCCGCCGATATCGAGCCGGATGCCGGCAACAAGAGCGGCGCCAGTGTCTTCGCTGTGCCGCCATCGGGCAAGAAGCCGGAGGGCTATGAAGGCGCGACGTTGGATAGTCCTCCCGCCGGCAAAGCCGGCACCGCGCCGGGCAAGACCGGCGGCGACAAGCAGGACAAGGCGGCGAGCCACAAGGGTACGCCGATATCGCTGGCCGCGGTCCGCGCGGAGGCCGCGCGAAAACTGCCGGTCGATCGGACCAAGTACCAGACCATCCGCACGTTCGATGCGCTCAATGCCTGGGTTGCGCGGGCCTATGACGCCGGCACGTTTGCGATCGTCGCCAAGGCGAGCTCGGACGATCCAATGCAGGCCGACATCTGCGGCATCGCGCTGGCGCTGGCGCCAAACGACGCCTGCTATATTCCACTCACACACAAGCAATCGGGCGGCGGCGCAGGCCTGTTCGACGCTGGCCTCGCGCCGGACCAGATCACGGCCGCCGAAGCGCTGGCGGCGTTGCAGCCGCTGTTGGAATCGCCGGGCATTCTCAAGATCGGCTTCGACATCAAGTTCAGCGCCGTGATGCTGGCGCAGCACGGCGTCACCCTGTGCAACGTCGACGACGCGCAATTGATGTCGTACGCGCTCGACGCCGGACGCAATTCACATGCGCTGGGGTCGCTCGCCGAACGCTGGTTTGGCCATGCCGTCACGAGCGAAAGCGAGCTAATCGGCAACGGCAAGAACAAGCTGACCTTCGACCAGGTCGCGATCGACAAGGCGGCCATCTATTCGGCCGAAAGCGCCGACGTGATCCTGCGGTTGCATCGCGTGCTCAAACCGCGGCTCGCCGCGGAGCACATGATGACGGTCTACGAGACCCTGGAGCGGCCGCTGGCCACCGTGCTGGCGCGGATGGAACGGCGCGGCATTTCGATCGATCGGCAGGTGCTGTCGCGGCTGTCGGGCGATTTCGCCCAGACCGCGGCGCGCGTCGAGGCCGAGTTGCAGGAGATCGCCGGCGAGCCGATCAATGTCGGCAGCCCCAAGCAGATCGGCGACATCATCTTCGGCAAGATGGGCATCCCCGGCGGCACCAAGACCAAGACCGGCGCGTGGTCGACCTCGGCGCAGATCCTCGACGAACTCGCCGAACAGGGTCATGAATTCCCGAAGAAGATTCTGGAATGGCGGCAGGTCTCGAAACTGAAATCGACCTATACCGACGCGCTGCCGAATTACGTGCATCCGCAGACCCACCGCGTGCACACGACCTACGCGCTGGCTGCGACGACCACGGGGCGGCTGTCATCCAACGAACCAAACCTGCAGAACATCCCGGTTCGCACCGAGGACGGCCGCAAGATCCGCCGCGCCTTCATCGCAACGCCGGGCCACAAGCTGGTGTCGGCGGATTACTCGCAAATCGAATTGCGGCTGTTGGCCGAGATTGCCGACATCCCCGTTTTGAAGCAGGCATTCCGCGACGGGCTCGACATTCACGCCATGACGGCCTCAGAGATGTTCGGCGTGCCGATTAAGGATATGCCGGGCGAAGTGCGGCGGCGTGCGAAAGCGATCAATTTCGGCATCATCTACGGCATCTCGGCATTCGGCCTTGCCAACCAGCTCGGCATCGCCCGCGAGGAAGCCTCCGCCTACATCAAGAAGTATTTTGAGCGCTTTCCGGGCATCCGCGCCTACATGGACGAGACGCGGGATTTCTGCCGCACCAACGGCTATGTCACGACGCTGTTCGGACGGAAGATGTACTACCCGGACATCAAAGCCTCCAACGCCTCGGTCCGCTCCTTCAACGAGCGCGCCGCAATCAACGCGCGCCTGCAAGGCACCGCCGCCGACATCATCCGCCGCGCCATGATCCGGATGGAGGACGCGCTGGCGGAGAAGAAGCTGTCGGCGCAGATGCTGTTGCAGGTGCATGACGAACTGATCTTCGAGGTGCCCGACGACGAAGTGGCGGCGACGCTGCCGGTGGTGCAGCACGTCATGCAGGACGCGCCGTTCCCGGCGGTGGTGCTGTCGCTGCCGCTGCAGGTCGATGCGCGGGCGGCGAATAACTGGGACGAGGCGCATTAGCTGCTTCTGTCATCGTCCGGCTCAAGCCGGGCGATGGCAGGCTTGTGTGCAGATAGGCTTCCATCGCCGCCAGAAATGTCCTCGGAGCAATATACGAAATGACATCGCCGCGGCTCGCACGTTAGAAACGTGCGCATTCCTCGCCGCGAGTCCCCCCATGCCTCACATCACAACTCTGCTCGGCTTCGCCCTGGTCTCGCTCGGCATGGTGCTGACGCCGGGGCCGAACATGATCTACCTGATCTCGCGCTCGATCACGCAAGGGCCGGCAGCCGGCATCGTCTCACTGGGCGGCGTCGCGCTCGGGTTCGTATTCTACATGCTGTGCGCGGCGTTCGGCATCACGGCGCTCTTGTTTGCGGTGCCCTATGCTTACGACGCGCTGCGGTTTGCTGGCGCTGCCTATCTGCTGTGGCTGGCGTGGCAGGCGCTGAAACCGAACGGGCGCTCGCCGTTCCAGGTGAAAAAGCTGCAAGTCGATAGCCCGCGCAAATTGTTTGCGATGGGCTTCGTCACCAATCTGCTCAATCCGAAGATCGCGATGCTGTACCTGGCACTGCTGCCGCAGTTCATCGACCCCACGGTCGGAAGCGTGCTGACGCAGTCGCTGGCGCTCGGTGCGATCCAGATCGTGATCAGCGTCAGCGTGAATGCGATGATCGCGATCGCCGCCGGATCGATCGCAAACTTTCTCGGCACGCGGCCGAGCTGGCTGTTGGTGCAGCGCTGGCTGATGGGAACGGTGCTGGCGGGGCTTGCGGTGAAGATGGCGTTCGAGGCGAAGCGGGCGTGATCTTTCTTCCTTCTCCCCTTGTGGGAGAAGGTGGCGCGCGAAGCGCGCCGGATGAGGGGTTCCCTCCGCGGAGACAGACCCCTCACCCGTCCGCGATGCTTCGCATCGCGTCCACCCTCTCCCAACAAGGGGGAGAGGGGAAGTGCGCTCAATCAATCCAGCTTGGCTTCCATACCGCGCTTGGTCGCCGGGCGGGCCATCATGGCGTTGTACCAGCGCTCGACGTTCGGAAAATCCTTCAGCTCCACCTTGTGGCGCGGATGGCGCCAGGCCCAGCCGAGGATGGCGAAGTCGGCGACCGACAAGGCATCGGCGACGAACTCCCGGCCCTCCAGCCGACGGTCGAGGACGCCGTAGAGCCGGCGGGTTTCGGCCATGAAGCGTTTGAGGCCGTAGGCGCGATCGGTTTCGTTCTCCAGCGCGATGAAATGATGCACCTGGCCCGGCATCGGTCCAAAGCCGCCCATCTGCCACATCAGCCATTCATAGACCGGGATACGCTCGGCCAGCGGCTTGGGCAGGAACTTGCCTGTCTTCTCGCCGAGATAAAGCAGGATCGCGCCGGACTCGAAGATGCCGACCGGCTTGCCGCCGGGGCCGTCGGGATCGAGGATCGCCGGGATCTTGTTGTTCGGGCTGAGCTTGAGAAAGGCGGGCGCCATCTGCTCGCCCTTGGTGATGTTCACCGGGATCACCTTGTAGGGCAGCCCCATTTCCTCCAGCGCAACCGAGATCTTGCGGCCGTTCGGCGTGTTCCAGGTGTGCAGTTCGATCGTCATTTTTTGTCATCCCCGCGACCCGTCTCCGCCAAGGCTCCGCCGGGGTTTGCGATAATGGGTCCGCCGGAGCTTTAGCGAAGGCGACAAGCGGGGTATCCAGTACCCCGGAACTTCGGGGCGTTACAACAGCCGCTGCGGAATACGGGGTCATCCGCTGGAGCCTGTCATCGGGCGGCGCGGTGCGCCGACCCGATGGGCCGGGACGACATTGTGCCCTGTTGACGGCGCTGGATCGGCGCTGGAATCTGCCCTGCAGCGTCGGTAGATTGCGCCCCGCCTGAAACCTTCGGGGAAACCGTCTTGTCCAAATCAGCCTCCCGCGCCCGCCTCGCCGAGATCATCCGCAAGCGCTCATTCGGCCGCGGCGAGATCACGCTGGCCTCGGGCCGCAAGAGCGACTTCTACTTCAACCTCAAGCCGACCATGCTCGACCCCGAAGGTGCGGCGCTGTTGGCGGAACTGACCTATGAGGCGCTGAAGGACGACAATCTCGATTTCGTCGGCGGGCTGGAGATGGGCGCGGTCCCGCTGGCGGGCGCGATCGCGCAGCTCTCCTGGCTCAAGGGCCACCCGATCGCCGCCTTCTTCGTGCGCAAGAAGCCGAAGGAACATGGCGCCCGCCTCGCGGTCGAGGGGCTGGCCAAGGGCGAGACCCTGCAGGGCAAGCGCACCGTGATCGTCGAGGACGTCACCACCACAGGCGGCTCGGCGTTGAAGGCGGTCGAGGCCGTGCGCGAAGCCGGCGGCGAGATCGTGCTCGTGCTTACGATGGTAGACCGTGAGGAAGGCGCGACCGAAGCCTTTGCCGAGGCTGGGCTTGAGTTTCGTTCGCTGTACAAGGCAGGTGAATTTTTGAAGGGGTGAGTAGGTCTTCCCCGGCCCCGCTCATCA
Organism: Bradyrhizobium sp. RDI18; assembly: GCF_043203335.1. Lineage (NCBI taxonomy): Bacteria > Pseudomonadati > Pseudomonadota > Alphaproteobacteria > Hyphomicrobiales > Nitrobacteraceae > Bradyrhizobium > Bradyrhizobium sp. RDI18. The sequence continues at coordinate 4,631,443 of NZ_JBICRN010000008.1, forward strand.
CTCATTTACCATCCGCCGTTAAGGTTACCCGAACTGAAGCCGTCGCGCTTCAGCGCGTTTGTTGGGTGGAGTTGGCGTTGCGTACAGAGTTGGCTTTTTCGCGCGTGCGGCGCCGCGCGACGTTGGTTGCCGCAGCGATCCTTTCGGGCGCTCTCCTGCTCGCGCCCGGCAGCGTTTCCGCCGAAGGCCTGTTCGATTTCCTGTTCGGCGGCGCGCAGAAGCAGCAGACGCGGCAAGCGTCACCGCAGGCCAATTTCTTCGCCGATCCGTTCGGCCTCAATCAGCAGCCATCAGCGCCCGCCCCGGCCCCACGCGTGGCTGGCTCCGGGCCAGCGTTTTGCGTGCGAAGCTGCGACGGCAAGTATTTTCCGCTGACCGCGCGCGGCACCGCCTCGCCGGTGCAGACCTGCCAGGCGTTCTGTCCGGCCAGCGTCACCAAGGTGTTTTACGGGAGCAACATCGATCATGCGACCGCGAGCAATGGCGAGCGTTATGCCGACAGCGAGAACGCCTACGCCTATCGCAAGGCGCTGAGCGCCGACTGCACCTGCAACGGCCGAAGCCCGTCCGGGCTTGCGCCGGTCGATCTCACGCTCGACACCTCGCTGCGCTCCGGCGACGTCGTCGCCACCACCGACGGCCTGGTGGCCTATACCGGCGTGCGTCTTGGCGCCGACCACACGGCGGAGTTCACGCCAGTCGCCTCCTATCCCGGCCTCACGGCGGATGTCCGCGCCCGGCTCGGCGAAATGAAGGTCGCGCCAGTCAGCGCCGAGATGGTCGCCGGCACCGCGCCGCTGCCCGAAGCACGGCGCGACGACGAACTGCCGACCGCCTCTATCCCGAAGACGGCCGCGCCGAAAGCGGCGAAGCGGGCGGAAGCGCGATAAGGCAGTACGCCGCAGGGCCCAAACACAAAATTGCGAAAACAACCCCATGCAAAGTAGCCTGGGCCCGGCCTCGCAGCATTCACATAGCTGACGCCAGCACTACCGCCCCACAATGACCCCGATCACGTTCGGCGCCGACAGATATTTTTCCTCGATCGCGGCCCGCGCCGCGGCGCGATTTTCCGGCGTCAGCAGGCCGCGCTTCTCGGCGAGAATCATCCAGCAATAGCCCCACCAGTCCGTCAGCATGCCCTGGTCGTCAACGAGATCGTAGCCTTGCTCGGCCGCAAAAATCCGCGCCTGCGCCTCATCCAGCGAATCGAGAAAGGCGTGATCCTCGATCGAAAACAGTTCGTCGCTGAAATCGTCCGTGGTGTAGCCCCACACCGACATGCAGACCGCGTTGAACTCGCGGTCGATCGCGTCGTCGTCGACAAGCCGGCGGCGCGAGGCCTGATGCAGGCGCGACAACGAACGCGCGAAATCGGCGATGCGGGTGAGAGCGAACTGATCGAAAGCGATGGTGGACATGTAGTCCTCGCAAACTCGGATGGGCCTATATGTTGTGTCGGCGGCGTGCCGAATCACAATGATATATCAAAGACTTGCTAAGGTGTTCTTAATTTGTTCCAACTTCGTGCCGAAACTTCGCCTATCCGGTTGCCGCAAGAATCGAGAATCATGGACGGGACGCAAGCAAGCCAGATTCGGACGCTGTGGCTGGAAGCGGCCGACGCGAGAACCTTGGGATCGTGCGATGGTATGAACCATCCGCAATCCAATCCTTCACATCGCCGACAACAGCTTGTCGCCGCAATAATTGGCGTAGAATTTTCCGCCGCATTGCCGCTTGATCGCGGCACAACGCGCGGCTGGTGAAGCGCCCTTTTCGACGCTGAACGAGCAGCTCAGCCCGTCGGCACTTCTGCCGGTCTTGCCCGCGGCAAAGGCGGCGCTGGTGGCGCTGATGCAGACCATCAATAACGCGGTGGCAGCGATCTCGATCGTCAATCTCATGACAGGCCTCCCCGTTTTGCTGGCACGCGATTCCTCGGGACTCCAATCGGCATCTACCCACCAAGCCCAGCGATCCCTGTACCTTGGTATTGAATTATAACACCAAAAGATAACACCAAAAGCCGGCCGCCGGTGCCGCGAAATCGGCCCGGTCCTTGCATAATTTCATACCAGCGCAGTGCACAACATACTCCGGCTTCTCCGGCGTTTCGATTACCGGACAAGGCGCCTATGTTGTGAGTCTCAATGCAGGGATCGACGTGTTGCAGGAACAAATCGCAGGGAACTATCCGGCACTTGACCAGCCGGTCGACGAACTCGCGCTGGCCGAGATCAAGGGCGCCATCCTCGCCAAGTTGCGCCTTGCGATCGGCAAGGACGCCGGCATGGCGACGCGTCGCGACTGGTACAAGGCCGCGGCGCTGGCGTTGCGCGACCGCGTCGTGCACCGCTGGCTGACGGCCGAAAAGGAGAGCTACGATGCGGGCAGCAAACGGGTCTATTATCTCTCGCTCGAATTCCTGATCGGCCGGCTGTTCACCGACGCGTTGAACAATATGGGCCTCTTGCCGGTGTTCGAGGCGGCGCTCGGCGATCTCGGCGTCGGCCTGGATGATTTGCGCAAATGCGAGCCGGACGCCGCGCTCGGCAATGGCGGTCTCGGACGACTTGCGGCGTGCTTCATGGAAAGCATGGCGACGCTGGCCGTTCCCGCTATCGGTTATGGCATCCGCTACGATTTCGGCCTGTTCCGCCAGATCGTTTCGCAGGGTTGGCAGCAGGAATATCCGGACGAATGGCTGAGCTTCGGCAACCCCTGGGAATTCCTGCGGGCGGAGGTGGTCTATCACGTTCATTTCGGCGGCTTTGTCGATCACGTCGACGACAACGGGCGCGACCGCGCGACGTGGCGCCCGGCGGAAACCGTGCAGGCCGTCGCCTATGACACGCCGATCGTGGGCTGGCGCGGCCAGCACGTCAACGCGCTGCGGCTTTGGTCGGCGCGCTCGCCCGATCCCTTGCGGCTCGACGTCTTCAACACCGGCGACTACCTCGGCGCCGTCGCCGAGGAAGCGCGCGCGGAATCGATCTGCAAATTCCTCTACCCGAACGACGAGAGCCCCGCGGGGCGCGAACTGCGGCTACGGCAGGAATATTTCTTCGTTTCGGCCTCGCTGCAGGACCTGGTCAAGCGGCACCTCGCCTCGGACGGGCAGTTGCGCAACTTGGCAATGAAGGTCGCGGTGCAGCTCAACGACACTCATCCTAGCCTTGCCGTCACTGAGCTGATGCGCATCCTGGTCGATCTGCACAATTTCCGCTGGGACGAGGCGTGGAAGATCACGGTGGCGACGCTGTCCTACACCAATCACACGCTGCTGCCGGAAGCGCTGGAGACATGGCCGGTCGAACTGTTCGAGCGGCTGCTGCCGCGGCATCTCGAAATCATCTACCGCATCAACGCCGCGCATCTGGCGCTGGCCGATCAGCGCTGCCCCGGCGACATCGAATATCGCGCGTCGGTGTCGCTGATCGACGAGAAGTCCGGACGTCGCGTGCGGATGGGGCAGCTCGCCTTCGTCGGCTCGCACCGCATCAACGGCGTGTCAGCGATGCACTCCGACCTGATGAAAGAGACCGTGTTCCACGATCTCAATCATCTCTATCCCGGCCGCATCACCAACAAGACCAACGGCATCACCTTCCGCCGCTGGCTGATGCTGGCCAATCCGAAGCTGACCGGTCTTATGCGCGAGGTCTGCGGCGAGGCCGTACTCGACGACTTCTCGCTGTTCGAGCGCCTCGAGGCCCACGCCAGCGACAACGCGTTCCAGCAGCGTTTTCGCGAGGTCAAGCATCACAACAAGCTGGCGCTGGCGCGGCTCATCAACGAGCGCCTTGGCGTCAAGATCGATCCGTCGGCATTGTTCGACATCCAGATCAAGCGCATCCACGAGTACAAGCGGCAACTGCTCAATGTCGTCGAGACCATTGCGCTGTACCAGGCGATCAAGGACGAGCCGCAGCGCGACTGGGTGCCGCGCGTAAAAATCTTCGCCGGCAAGGCGGCGGCGAGCTATCGCTACGCCAAGCTGATCATCAAGCTGATCAACGATGTCGCCGAAGTCGTCAACAACGACCCTGACGTCGCAGGACGGCTGAAGGTCGTCTTTCTCGCCGACTACAATGTCAGCCTCGCCGAAGTGATCATTCCGGCCGCCGATCTATCCGAACAGATTTCGACCGCCGGCATGGAGGCCTCCGGTACCGGTAACATGAAGCTGGCGCTGAACGGCGCGCTGACGATCGGCACGCTCGACGGCGCCAATATCGAAATCCGCGACCATGTCGGCGCGGAGAATATCGCAATCTTCGGCATGGAGGCCGGCGACGTCATGATCCGGCGCAAGCAGGGCCTGGATGCGACTGATGTGATCAGCCGCTCGCCGCGGCTGGCGCGCGCCATTACTGCAATCGAGAGCGGCGCGTTCTCGCCCGACGATCGCGCCCGTTTCGCCTCGATCGGCCACGCGCTGCGCTATCTCGACCACTACATGGTCTCGGCCGATTTCGATTCCTACTACGCGGCGCAGCGCGGCATCGACGCACGCTGGCAAGTGGTGCCGGCCTGGACCCGCGCTTCGATCCTCAACGTGGCGCGGATGCCGTGGTTCTCCTCCGACCGCACCATCCGCGAATATGCCGAGGAGATCTGGAACGTGCCGGTGCGGGCGGCTGCGCCGGTGCTGGAGGCAGGCGTCCAGCGCGGGGCGACGCGATAAGCCCCGGGGGCAGGTATACATTACCTCAGACGTCATTGAATTCGGCGGAGTTGCGGTGATATTGCATCCACGTCAGCAATGACGGCACTTGCGGCAAGGCTGTCGCCTCTGAAATCGAAAGTATCCATGCTCACCAAAGGCCCACACCTCTTCGACGACGCCACGCGGGTCACCGCCGGCGATAGCTGCTGGCAGGGTAAGACCAGCCCGGACTACTGGGCATTTGTCGGCCCGTTCGGCGGCTGCACAGCCGCCACCATCCTGCGCGCGCTGATGGAGCATCCGCAGCGTGCGGGCGATCCGTTGTCGGTCACGGTGAATTTCTGCGCACCGGTCACCGAAGGCGGCTTCGAGCTCGACGTGCGCCTGGTCAAGGCCAACCGTTCGAGTCAGCATTGGTGCGTGGAGATGACGCAAGGCGGCGGCGACGTCGCGACGCTGGCGACTGCCGTGTTCGCCGAACGCCGTCCGTCCTGGTCGCACCAGCAGGCAAAATTTCCAGGCGCCGCGCCGTTCGAGCAGTCACGTTCGTTTCCGAACACGCCGATGACCTGGACGCACCAGTATGATTTCCGCTTCGTCGAGGGTGAGCCGAATTTCTACGGCTCGCCGGCGTCGCCGCCGCTCGATGCATTCTCCAAGCAGTGGATAGGCGACCGCATGCCACGGAAGATCGACATGCTGTCGCTGATGTCGATGTCGGATGCCTTCTTCGGACGGGTATTTCTGGCGCGGCGGGAACTGGTCCCGTTCGGCACGGTGTCGCTGACGACGTATTTCCATACCGCGTCGGAAGAGCTGGCGGCCGAGGACATCACCCATGTGCTGGCGGTGGCCGACGCCAGAATTTTCCACAGGAGTTATGGCGACCAGCACGGCGAATTATGGTCGCCGTCGGGACGCCTTCTCGCAACCACGACGCAAATCGCCTATTTCAAGGCGTGACAGCGTAGGGCGGGCAAAGGCGCGCTTGCGCCGTGCCCACCATCTATCCAAGTGCTATCTTGAATGGTGGGCACGCTTCCGCCTTCGCTCGTCGAGCTACGGCGGACAAGCCGCTTTGCCCACCCTACGATTCTTCGGAGGCCCGGCTCATGTCCGAAGCTGCCCAACCCCGCATCGCCCTGCTCGGTGTCCCCCTCGAGATCGGTGCCTCGCAGGCTGGCACGCTGATGGGACCGGCGGCGCTGCGCACCGCAGGCATCGGCCGCATCCTCGATCAACTCGGTTTTGTCGTCGAAGACCATGGCGACATGCTGACGCCGGCCATTGCTCGCGCCGAGGGCCCGCCGCCGGCGAACGCCAAATATTACGACGTGATCAAAACCTGGATCCGCGCGCTCAGCGAGCGTTCGTATTTGCTCGCGCAATCCGGCGCCGTTCCGATCTTCATGGGCGGCGATCACTCGCTCTCGATGGGGTCGGTGAACGGCGTCGCGCGACACTGGCAGGAACAGGGCCGGCCGTTGTTCGTGCTGTGGCTCGATGCACATGCCGATTACAACACGCCGCAGACGACCGAGACCGGCAACATGCACGGCATGTCGGCGGCCTTTCTCTGCGGCGAGGACGGCCTCGAGGGCCTGCTCGGCGACGTGCCCCGCGCCTCGATCGGTCCCGAGCGGATCGATCTGTTCGGCATCCGCTCGATCGATCCGCTGGAGAAAAAGCTGGTGTTCGAACGCCGCGTCGCGATCGCCGACATGCGCGCCATCGACGAGTTCGGCGTCGCCGTCCTGATCCGGCGCGTGATCGAGCGCGTCAGGGCGAGCAACGGGGTGCTGCATTTAAGCTTCGATGTCGATTTTCTCGATCCTGCGGTCGCCCCCGGCGTCGGCACCACGGTACCGGGTGGCGCGACCTATCGCGAAGCGCATCTCATCATGGAGTTGCTGCACGATTCCGGTCTGGTGCGATCAGTCGACGTCGTCGAGCTCAACCCATTCCTGGACGAACGCGGCCGCACCGCGCGCGTCGCGGTCGAATTGATCAGCAGCCTGTTCGGCCTGCAGATCACCGATCGCCACACGCCCAGCAACGCGGTCTTTCCGGACAACAGCCAAATTCGTCGGAAAAGCAAAAAGGGCGGCCCATGAAGCCGCCCTTTGGAGCAGTTGCCTGCGTTTGAGCCTTACTCTGCCGCGAGCTTCAAATCCGGCGCAGCAGCGCGAACTTCGGCGTCGACCTGGGCTTCGAACTTGGCAAAGTTCTTCTGGAACATGCCGACCAGTGCGCGCGCGGTCTTGTCGAACTCGGCCTTGTCCTTCCAGGTGTTGACCGGATTGAGGATCTCGCTGGGCACGCCCGGCAGCGCGGTCGGCACCGCAAAACCGAAATACTTGTCGGTTCGGAATTCGACATTGCGCAACGAACCGTCCAGCGCTGCGGTCAGCAGCGCGCGCGTCACCTTGATCGGCATCCGGCTGCCGGTGCCGTATTTGCCGCCGGTCCAGCCGGTGTTGACCAGCCAGCAATCAACATTGTGCTTGGCAATCAGCTCGCGCAGCATGTTGCCGTAGACGGAAGGATCGAGCGGCAGGAACGGCGAGCCGAAGCAGGTGGAGAATTCCGGCTGCGGCTCATTGCCGAGACCGCGCTCGGTGCCGGCGACCTTGGCGGTATAGCCGGACAGGAAATGATACATCGCCTGCGCCGGCGAGAGTTTTGCAATCGGGGGCAATACGCCGAACGCGTCGGCGGCCAGCATCACGACGTTTTTCGGCTGGCCGGCGCGGCCGGTGCGCGAAGCGTTCGGGATGAAATCGAGCGGGTAGGCCGAACGGGTGTTTTCGGTCTTCGAACCGTCGTCGAAGTCGGGCACGCGGGTATTTTCGTCGAGCACCACGTTCTCGAGCACCGCGCCGAAGCGGCTGCTGGCGGCGAAGATCTGCGGCTCGGCTTCCTTCGACAGCTTGATGCACTTGGCGTAGCAGCCGCCTTCGAAGTTGAAGACGCCGTCGCTGCCCCAGCCATGCTCGTCGTCGCCGATCAGGGTGCGGTTGGGATCGGCCGACAGCGTGGTCTTCCCGGTACCGGAAAGGCCGAAGAAGATCGCGGTGTCGCCCTTGGGTCCGACATTGGCCGAGCAGTGCATCGGCAGCACGCCCTTGGCGGGCAGATAATAGTTCAGCGTGGTGAAGACCGACTTCTTCATCTCGCCGGCATAATAAGACCCGCCGATCAGGACGATCTTGCGGGCGAAATCGATCGCGACGACGTTCTCCGAGCGCACACCGTGACGTTTAGGGTCGGCGCGGAAGCTCGGCAGGTCGATGATGGTGAGTTCAGGCACGAAATCCTTCAGCGCTTGAGCCTCGGGGCGGATCAAGAGCGTTCGGATGAACAGCGAGTGCCAGGCAAGTTCGGTGAAGACGCGCGTCTTGATCTGGAAGCTCGGATCGGCGCCGCCGTAAAGATCCTGCGCATACAGCGTCATGCCTTCGGCATGCTTGAGGAAGTCGGCATAGAGCGCGGCAAACTGCTCCGAGGTGATCGACTGGTTACCGGCCCACCACATGTTCTTGTCGGTGGTCGCATCACGCACCGTGAACTTGTCCTTGGGACTGCGGCCGGTGAACTCACCGGTGTCCGCGCAGAGCGCGCCGTCGGCCGACAACACGGCCTCGCCGGCCGTGAGTGAATGCTGATAAAGCTGCGGCGCGCCGAGATTCCAGTGCACCGTCTTGAGATTTTTTAAGCCGAACTTGTCGGCGCCGAAGGCACCGTTGCGTAGACCCGTCTCTTGCACGAAGAAAGTCCTCCTCGAACCCGCGTTACTCGAATCGCGCGCATGTCGCTTGACGCGCTCTGTCGCGGTGAACCCTGAATATAGCCTTCCGGCCTCGGTGCGGCGACCTATATTGTTGAACGCCGTGCTTGCCAAGCCGATCCACGCGATTTGGTTTATTCCAGCGCGGAAGGTTGATTTCCATCAATCGCTTGCTGCACTGCTTTGCGCCGGTTTGCCCTTTTGGTTGCGCGACCATCCGCCGTTGGCTAGCTCGGCCGGTAATTGCTGCGTCGCACCATCAGGATATTTCAGCGCGCGGCGCGCGTTTTCATGACGAAGCTTTCCGCCCGTGTGATCGCGAACTGCACCATCGCTTCGCTTTACGACAAACGCCTGAATCTTCTTCACTGTCATCGGCGATGAATTCGACAGTGCAGCCGTGGTTGCTGGTGGCGGCAAGCGTTGACCCTTGCTAGCCCTTGGCCCGCGCCTCGCCTGCCAGCCGCACCAGCATCTTGCGCAACGCCATGGCGCTGGTGACCCGTTCCGGGAAATCCAGCCGCAGCGTCGCAGAGCCGGCCTGCATGTCCATGCCGTCGGGGTCGCAACCAGTGCAGCACCAGTCCGAGGACTCGGCGCCCAGCAGTTTGGTCGCGTAGAGGTTCATCGCCTCGCGGTGATCCTCATTCATATGCTCGACAGCGCCTTGCTCGGCTTCCAGCATATCGGTGGCATCGCCGATCTCGGTCATGAACTGCTCGGGCCTGAGATCGATGATGCGGCCGAAACCGGCGACCAGATGCAGGCCTGACGGGACGATCCGGAAGAACGAGAAATCCTTGAAATCTACAAACGCTTCAGCCGATGGATGAGCGTTGAGATAGCGCCGGCGCAGGATTTTCGCATCTTCCCCTTGGGCCTCCTCGGCCCGTCCCGCCAGCATGATCCGTGCGCCCTCCAGCGGATCGCCGGCGGCGCGTTCGTCCAGCATCAGCGATACCCTGCTATCGGCGAGGATGTTTTTTGTATGCAGCGCCAGCCGCGAAAGCAACAGAATCGGCGACGCATCGGCATGGCTGGCGACGTTCACCAGCGAGCAATAGGGATCGCCACTTTCGGGCATAAGCGTGGCCAACGCGCCCTGCCGACAGCGCCGCAGCAGCGATCGGGCCAGTTTGGAAGCATCAAAATCTGCGGTCGGCTGCATGGTTCCTTTCCGGCCATCTTATTGCAAAAAGGGCCTTTTCTCATCGGGTCAGGGTGCTATATGGGGGGCCGCGCGTCTCCTTGGGAGCGTTTTGCGGAACTCGGTCACACTTCAGCCCAGCTTGCATTGCTCGTTGACTGTGTACGAAGCCCATTTATGCGGCGTCTGGCTCAATTGCTCGCCGTTTAAGCCACTCTCTTATTCGAAAGCAGAGGCTCATGCCCACAATCGCCCTGGTCGATGATGACCGCAACATTCTCACTTCCGTATCGATCGCGCTCGAAGCCGAAGGCTATCGCATCATGACCTATACGGATGGTGCCTCGGCGCTGGACGGCTTCCGCACCTCGCCGCCGGACCTTGCGATCCTCGATATCAAGATGCCGCGCATGGACGGCATGGAGACATTACGCCGGTTGCGGCAGAAGTCCGACCTGCCGGTGATCTTCTTAACTTCCAAAGATGAAGAGATCGACGAATTGTTCGGCCTCAAGATGGGCGCCGACGATTTCATCCGCAAGCCGTTCTCGCAGCGCCTCTTGGTCGAGCGGGTCAAGGCCGTGCTTCGCCGCGGCCAGCCCAAGGATCCGACCGCCGTTCCGAAGGAGCCGGATGCACGCGCGCTGGACCGCGGCCTGTTGCGGATGGACCCGGAGCGTCACACTTGCACCTGGAAGAACGAGCCGGTGACGCTGACGGTGACGGAGTTCTTGATCCTGCAGGCGCTGGCCACGCGGCCCGGTGTGGTGAAGAGCCGCAACGCGCTGATGGACGCGGCCTATGACGACCAGGTCTATGTCGACGACCGCACCATCGACAGCCACATCAAGCGGCTGCGCAAGAAGTTCAAGGTGGTCGACGACGATTTCGAGATGATCGAGACGCTGTATGGCGTCGGCTATCGCTTCAAGGAAGCCTGATCTGCGTTTTCCGGGCGGAAGTGTTAACTGACACGTCCGCCCGTTCGGCGTAAAGGCGTAGAGCTAGAAATCGGCGCATCACAACCGGCAGTTCAGCCATTGCTAGATCGAACGCAGCCCGATCCCAACCTGAACCACGAGGATGCTTTGGAGCTCCTCGATCGGGAACGCGTTGCCGAGGATAATGCGGGCGAGAAGGGCTGGCGGCGACCGCTCGGCTGGTTGCGCCGGGCCGGGCAGTTCTTCTTCGCGCTCTCCTTCTCCAGCCTCACGCGCCGGATCGTCTCGCTCAATCTGGCGGGCCTCGTCGCGCTGGTGGCGAGCATTCTCTATCTCTCGCAATTCCGCGCCGGCCTGATCGATGCGCGGGCGCAGAGCCTTCTGGTGCAGGCCGAAATCATCGCCGGCGCGATTGCCGCCTCCGCCACCGTCGAAACCAACACCATCACGATCGATCCGGACCGGCTGCTCGACCTCAAGCCCGGCGAAAGCTACGGCGCGCCGGACGAATCTTCCGGGCTGGATTTTCCGATCAATCCGGAGCGGGTCGCGCCGGTGCTGCGGCGGCTGATCTCGCCGACCAAGACCCGCGCCCGCATCTATGGCGGCGACGGCGGCATGATCCTCGACAGCCGCAGTCTCTACGGCCGCGGCGACGTATTGCGATTCGAACTGCCGCCACCTTCGACGGAGAAGCCGGGCTTCGTCGAACGCGCGCTGATCGCGACCCGCACTTGGCTCAATCGCGGCGACCTGCCGCTCTATCGCGAGCTGGGCCCGGAGAACGGCAAGGGCTATCAGGAAATCGTGCAGGCGCTCGACGGCGTCAAGAGCAGCGTGGTACGCGTCAACGACCGCGGCGAGGTGATCGTCTCGGTCGCGGTCCCCGTGCAGCGCTTCCGTGCCGTACACGGTGCACTGATGCTCTCGACGCAAGGCGACGACATCGACCAGATGGTGACCGCCGAGCGGCTGGCGATCCTGAAGGTCGGCGGCGTGGCCTCCGCGGTCATGATCGTGCTGTCGCTCTTGCTCGCGAGCACGATCGCGGGTCCGGTGCGGCGGCTGGCCGACGGCGCCGAGCGCGTCCGCCGGCGCATCCAGACCCGCGTCGAGATTCCCGATTTCACCCGCCGCCGCGACGAGATCGGCCATCTGTCCGGCGCGCTGCGCGATATGACGAACGCGCTCTACAGCCGCATCGAGGCGATCGAGATGTTCGCCGCCGACGTCGCCCATGAATTGAAGAATCCGCTGACCTCGCTGCGCTCGGCGGTGGAAACGCTGCCTTTGGCACGCAACGACACCAGCCGCGCGCGCCTGCTCGAGGTGATCGAGCACGACGTCAAGCGGCTCGACCGGCTGATCTCGGATATTTCAGATGCGAGCCGCCTCGATGCCGAATTGCAGCGCCAGGACATGGCCCCGGTCGATCTGCGCCGGCTGCTGACGACGCTGACCTCGGTCGCCAACGAAACCCGGCTCGGCCACGACGTCGCGGTCGAAGCGCGCTTCGAGGGCCGCGGCGCCACCGATACTTTCTCGGTTCCCGGCCACGATTCCCGGCTCGGACAGGTGATCTCCAACTTGCTGTCCAATGCGCAATCCTTCTCCACCCCCGGCGGGAAGGTGCGCGTCACCTGCCGCCGCGCGCGCTCGGAGATCGAAATCATCGTCGATGACGATGGACCGGGTATCGGCGAGGATGCGCTGGAACGCATCTTCGAGCGCTTCTACACCGACCGTCCCCATCAGGGCTTTGGCCAGAACTCAGGTCTCGGCCTATCGATCTCCAAGCAGATCATCGAAGCGCATAATGGGCGGATCTGGGCGGAAAACCGCCACGGCCCGGCCGGCGCCGACGGCAAGCCGAGTGTGGCGGGTGCGCGGTTCGTGGTCAGGCTGCCCACGCCATGACGGCGGGCGCGAGCGTGCACGCCTCCGCCGTGCTGGTGGGCGATCGCGCCGTGCTGATCCGCGGGCCATCGGGCGCCGGCAAGTCACGGCTAGCCTTCGATCTGATTCTCGCCGGACGCGCCGGACAGCTTCCGCGGGCCGTTTTGGTCGGCGATGACCGTGTCCATCTTGACACAGTGGCCGGACAATTGTTGGTCCGCCCGGCGCAAGAATTGGCCGGGCTGATCGAGGTACGGGGCCTCGGCATTCGCCATTGTGACTTTGTTGGGGAAGCGGTGGTGGGCCTCGTCGCCGATCTTGCGGCCAGCGATGCCGAGCGGCTGCCGCCGCCGGAAGCGCTCTCCACCCGCCTGAACGGTGTTTTACTACCGAGAATTCCCGTCGGAACCGGCTACGACCCCCTCCCGCTGATTGCAGCGGCCCTGACGACAACCGCCGGTTCAGGTTCCGTCCAACCTTTGGATGATTGTTCGAAGGGGATTGGTAACCATATAAGCCCCAATATCGCCACCGAATAAACCGGCGCAGGCCTCACTCTTTACCGGCAAATTCCGGAACAATAGCCAAGATGCCCTCTTGCGCGGGGCCTCTGGATGGTCAAAGTGGCGCGTTCGTGCGGTGCACCAAAAAGCACCCGCGAGGAGTTTCCGATGATTGGTCTAGTGCTTGTGACCCATGGGCGCCTTGCCGACGAGTTCAAGGCGGCGCTCGAACATGTCATGGGTCCGCAAAAACAAATTGAAGCCATCACGATTGGAGCCGAAGACGACTCTGATCTGTGTCGAAGCGATATCATCGAAGCGGTGAATCGCGTCGACAGCGGCGATGGTGTCGCCATCCTCACCGACATGTTCGGCGGCACACCGTCCAACCTCGCAATTTCCTGCATGAGCCGCCCAAAGGTGGAAGTGCTCGCAGGCATCAATCTTCCCATGCTGGTTAAGCTTGCCAAGGTGCGCGAAGAGCGCTCGCTTCCCGACGCCATCGCGATGGCACAGGAAGCCGGCCGCAAATACGTCACCATCGCCAGCCGCGTGCTCGCCGGCAAATGAGCGACGAGGCCGCGCCCGACAAGGAACTCGGGCCGAGCGTGCCCGCGGGCGCCATCTCGCGGGAACTTCAGATCATCAACAAGCGCGGCCTGCACGCGCGGGCGTCGGCGAAGTTCGTCCAGATGGTGGAGCGCTTCAATGCCGAAGTCTGGGTGACGCGCGGCAACGAAACCGTCGGCGGCACCTCGATCATGGGCTTGATGATGCTGGCAGCGGGACCTGGAACCTCGGTTACGGTCTCCGCGATCGGCCCCGAAGCGCAGCAAGCGGTCGATGCGATCGCAGCGCTGGTCGCCGACAAGTTCAACGAAGAAGGCGTGTGAGACACCATCAAAACGGGTTCGTCACAATCCCGCCGTCGGCGCGCAGCGCGGCGCCGTTGGTGGCGCTGGAGGCTTTTGAACAGACGTAGCAGATCAGATTGGCGATCTCTTCCGGCGCGGCGTAACGCTGCAAGAGCGACGCCGGGCGACGTTCGCTGAAGGTGCGCGAGACGAGGTCATCGACGGTCGTGCCCGCAGCTTTCGCGCGCGCGGCCAGGCGAACCGGCGCCATCTCGACCCAGGTGGGGCCGGGCATCACCGAATTGACAGTCACGTTGGTGCCCTTGGTGGTTTCTGCCGCGCCGCGCGCGATGACGAGCTGCGCCGATTTCGAGAAGCCGTAATGCACCATCTCCTTCGGAACGAAGACACCGGATCTCGCTGGAGACGAACACGACACGGCCCCAGTCCTTGTTATCAAGCATCCGCTTCAGGTAGTGCCGCGTCAGCCGCACCCCGCTCATGACGTTGACTTCGAACATTCTCGACCAATCGGAGTCCTCGATCTCGAAAAATCCCTTCGGTTCGTAGATGCCGAGATTGTTGACGAGAATGTCGACGTCGGGAAATTGCGCCACCAGCGCGGCACAGCCCGCTGCGTTGCCGAGATCGAACGCCGCGACGTGCACTTTGGCCGACGGCGCAGCCTGTTCAACTTTCGCCACGGCCACGCTGACTGCCGCCTGCTCGCGGCCATTGACGATCACCTCCGCGCCCATTTGCGCAAGCCCGATGGCGGTCGCGAGCCCGATGCCGCGGGTCGAGCCGGTCACGAGCGCCGTTTTATCCGTCAGGTCGAGATCCATGCGTTACCCCTTCGAGTGATTTCTATCTGGCCGGCGGCACGATGAAGATGTTCCAGGCCGTCGCGGGGCCAGCCTTGCCGAGAAAGAATCGCCGCGTGGTCATCACCATGCGCTCGGCATTGGCGGCATGGGCCTGCATCCACGCCTCGCATTTTTCCAGTTTCCAGTCGCCGACCTCGCAGATGCCGATGAAGCCTGATCGCTTCGCCTCCTCGAGCGAGGTCAGGCCGGACGACCACGGCTCGTCCGGCGTCAGCGGCGCCGGATGGTCGGGGCTGTAGAAAGTGACAGGCTGGCCGGTATCGGTATAGGCGGCGACCACCGGCCAGCGCGAATAAAACCGCGTGTGCCAGGCCTCCGTCAGTTCGCGGGCGAGTTCGGAACGCGCCCGATACTTCGCGCCTGCGGTGCGCTTTTGATCCAGTTCGTAGGCGACGATCCTTGGCGATATCGCCAGCACGACGAGCGAAATGACGAGCCAGGTCGTCGTCAGGTTCAACAGCGCGATTCTCCGGATCCGCACCGCCGGGATCGCGACCAGCGCGAGCGGCATCAGGAAGAACAGCGGGATGCCCCAGTCGGTCTTGAGATAGACGTGGAATATCAGCGCACCCAGCGGCGGACCGATCGCCACGACCGCCTGGACGATCCAGACATTGATCGCCTGCGAAATGTTGACGCCAGTGTTGGCGCCGCGCGCAAAGGCCGGAAACGGCATCAGACGGAACGGCCGCCACATCAGCGCGATCGCGCCGAGTATCACCGGTGCGGCCAGCAGTGCGAGATTGTGCCCGACATAGCCCAGCGCGAGATCGTCGATCATCGCGCGATCGGTGAGAGTAAGTATCGCCGGCATAGGTGAGCGGGACGAAGTCCACCTGCTTCAGCCACATGAAGTGCGGGAGCATTGCGACCACGAGCGTGGCAATCGCGACCCATGGCGCCGGCGAACGCAGGAACTGCAAACGCTGCGGATGGATCAACGCGGCAAGGCCGACGGCGCCGATCACGGTCAGCACCCAGTACTTGGTCATCAGCGCCAGCGCACCGGCGAGCCCTAGCCACACGCCCGATTTGACGCTGCGTTTCTCGAACGCGTCGAGATAGGCCAGCACGACGAGCGGCAGCGTGACGAGTTGCAACAGGTCCGGATTGTACTTGAAGCCCTTGAAGTTGAAGATCGGATAGAGCGCGAGCATCGCCACGACGAAGAACGCGCGGCGGCGATCGACCACGCGCAACGCCAATAGCCAGCAGATCACGAGGGAGCAGCCGAGCGTCGCCATTGCCAATGCATAGGTCGCCCAGTCCGTGACCGGAAACAGCATGAACCAGGCGCCGGCGACCCATCCCGACAGTGGCGGGTGCTTGCCATAGCCGAGCAGGAACTTCTGCCCCCAGGCGAAGGCCTCCGCGACGTCCATATGGACGTCCTGCCCGGTCTTCAGATTGACCAGGATCAGCGTCCACAGCACGGCGTGGACCACGGCAAAGCCGGTCACCAGCCACAGGCCAGCTTTGGGATCACTGGCGCGTGAGGCCAGCCACGCCGCCAGCCGCTGGATCGTGGGAATGCGCCTGCGCGCGGCCGTGGGTGAAATGGATGCAATCGACATGGCCACTGCCTAGCGTGTTTTCGGCTCAAGTGGAATCAGCTTGGCGCGAAGAAAGCCCCTTAAAATACAGCAAGATGGTTGCCGCACGGAGACGCGAATGCTATCCCGCGCCCATGACAACTGCGCCCATTTCCAACATCCGCAACTTCTCCATCGTCGCTCACATCGACCATGGCAAATCGACGCTGGCTGACCGTCTGATCCAGACGACGGGCGGGCTGTCGGACCGCGAAATGGCGGGCAAGGAACAGGTGCTCGATTCCATGGATATCGAGCGCGAGCGCGGCATCACCATCAAGGCGCAGACGGTACGGCTGAACTACCGCGCCAAGGACGGCAAGGATTACATCTTCAACCTGATGGACACGCCCGGCCATGTCGACTTCGCCTACGAAGTCTCGCGGTCGCTGGCGGCCTGCGAAGGGTCGCTCCTGGTGGTCGATGCCAGCCAGGGCGTCGAGGCGCAGACGCTCGCCAACGTCTATCAGGCGCTCGACAACAATCACGAGATCGTGCCGGTTCTCAACAAGGTCGATCTGCCGGCGGCCGAGCCTGATAAGGTCAAGCAGCAGATCGAGGACGTGATCGGGATCGATGCCTCGGACGCCGTGATGATCTCGGCCAAGACGGGCTTGGGCGTTCCCGACGTGCTGGAGGCCATCGTGACCCGCCTGCCGCCGCCGAAGGGCGATCGCGGCGCGACGCTGAAGGCGCTATTGGTGGATAGCTGGTATGACGTCTATCTCGGCGTCGTCGTGCTGATCCGCGTCGTCGACGGCACGATGAAGAAGGGCCAGCGCATCCGCATGATGGGCACCAACGCGGCCTATGATGTCGAGCGCGTCGGGTTCTTCACGCCGAAGATGGAGCAGGTCGACGAGCTCGGCCCCGGCGAGATCGGCTTCATTACCGCGGCGATCAAGGAAGTCGCCGACACCCGCGTGGGCGATACCATCACCGACGACAAGAAGCCGATCACCGAGATGCTGCCCGGCTTCAAGCCGGCGATCCCGGTGGTGTTCTGCGGCCTGTTCCCGGTCGATGCCAACGATTTCGAAACGCTGCGCGCGGCAATGGGCAAGCTGCGGCTCAACGACGCGAGCTTCTCCTACGAAATGGAAACTTCGGCCGCACTCGGCTTCGGTTTCCGCTGCGGTTTCCTTGGGCTGCTGCATCTCGAAATCATCCAGGAGCGGCTGTCGCGCGAGTTCGATCTCAACCTGATCGCGACGGCGCCGAGCGTGATCTACAAGATGCACCTGACCGACGGGCAGGAGATCGAGATCCACAACCCGGTCGACATGCCTGACGTCGTCAAGATCGCCGACATCGAGGAGCCGTGGATCGAGGCCACGATCCTCACGCCGGACGAATATCTCGGCAGCGTGCTAAAGCTGTGCCAGGACCGGCGCGGCGCGCAGAAGGAGCTCACTTACGTCGGCTCCCGAGCGATGGTGAAATATGATTTGCCGCTCAACGAAGTCGTGTTCGATTTCTACGACCGGCTGAAATCCGTCTCGAAGGGCTACGCCTCGTTCGATTATCATCTGACCGACTACAAGATGGCCGACCTCGTCAAGATGCAGATCCTCGTCAACGGCGAACCGGTCGATGCGCTGTCGATGCTGGTGCACCGGACGCGCGCGGAGGGCCGCGGCCGCGCCATGGTCGAAAAGATGAAGGAACTGATCCCGCCGCACATGTTCCAGATCCCGATCCAGGCCGCGATCGGCGGCAAGGTGATCGCCCGCGAAACCGTCCGCGCGCTGCGCAAGGACGTCACCGCCAAATGCTACGGCGGCGACATCACGCGCAAACGCAAGCTTCTGGAGAAGCAGAAGGAAGGCAAGAAGAAGATGCGGCAGTTCGGCAAGGTCGACATCCCGCAGGAAGCGTTTATTGCCGCGCTGAAGGTGGATAGCTGAGGCGAATGCTCAAACCACCCGAGCATGATGGGGATCAGGTCCGGCCTTGAGGCTTCCGTGACCGCATAACAAAAAGATCGAAAACAACCCCAAGCAAAGTAGCCGGCATCTGTCGGTGTGTCGAGCACGTTAACTGCCGCAGGCGCAATCCGACCTCTCCCGCTGATCACGGCATAAGGGGGATGCTGCTCATCATCTTGCTCCCGGGCGGCGGATAGGCCACCATCATCCCGCGCATATAAGCAACAGCACACGCGCGGGGAAACGCATGGGCAAGGCCTCCGGTTTATCCTACGGCTGGGTCGTCGTCGCCGTAGGCGCGCTGATGACCTGCGTTGCGTTCGGCTCGATGCTGTCGTTGGCCGTGTTCCTGCAGCCGATTTCGGACGCGATGGGCTGGTCGCATAGCGGCATCTCGGCGGCAGCAACGATCAACTTTCTCGCCATGGGATTGGCGGCGTTCTTCTGGGGCACGCTATCCGACCGGTTCGGCACCCGCATCGTCGTCCTGTCTGGCACGCTGCTGCTCGGCGCCGGGCTGATCGGCGCGAGCCAGGCCACCAGCCTGTGGCAGTTTCAGTTGGCGTTCGGCGTCTTGATCGGGATTGCGGCCGGCAGTTTCTATGCGCCGATGGTCGCGGTGGCGAGCGCCTGGGTCGAACATCGCCGCAGCCTCGCGGTGGCGTTGGTGACGGCCGGCATGGGCGTTTCGCCGATGACGGTCGCGCCATTCGCAAGCTATTTGATCACGGCCTACGACTGGCGCACGGCGATGCTGATAATCGGCATCGTCGCCTTGGCGCTGTTGATCCCAGCCTCATTGCTGGTGCGACGGCCGCCGGAGCCGTCAACGCCTGCTGCCGCCCATGGGACGGGCGCGCCTGACGGGCAGTGGACGGTCGCGCAGGCGCTGCGAACGCCGCAATTCATCATCCTGGCATCCGCGCATTTCGCCTGCTGCGCGGCGCATTCGGGGCCGATCTTCCACCTGGTGAGCTACGCCATGGTGTGTGGCATTGCGCCCCTGACCGCCGTCACCGTTTACAGCCTCGCCGGCTTCTCCGGCCTTGGCGGCCGTTTACTGCTCGGCTTGCTGGCCGATCGCTTCGGCGCCAAGCACGTTCTGGTCGGCGGCCTGTTCGTCCAGGCCTTGGCGATCGCAACCTATCTCGCGGTCGGCCAGCTCGGCGAGTTCTACGCCCTGTCGGTTGTCTTCGGCCTCGCCTACGGCGGCGTAATGCCGCTATACGCCGTGCTGGTGCGCGAATATTTCGGCGTGCGCATCATGGGCAGCATGTTCGGCGCCGTGTCCGCGTTTGCCAGCCTCGGCATGGCGCTGGGGCCGCTCGCCGGCGGCTGGGTATTCGACGCCTTCCACGGCTATAGCTGGCTCTATGTCGGCTCTTTCACGATCGGCATGGCCGCCGTCGCCATAGCCTTGAGTTTCCCGTCCGCCAAGCGACCGTCGCAGCCGTCGCTCAATGTCGGTCGCGCGGCGGCGTGAATATAGAAAGCAGGACCAAGAGAGAATGCGAGGAAACGCATGAACAGGCAGCCCGGCATCGACCTCGTCGAACGCGCGCGGGCGCTGGCGCCATTGATCACGCGCGAGGCCGACGAGATCGAGCGGACCCGCCGCCTGACATCAGCGGTGACACAGGCGCTGATCGAGAACGGGCTCTACCGCGCGCTGCTGCCGAAGAGTTTTGGCGGCGCCGAGGTGCCGCTTGAAACATTCATGCAGATGCTGGAGGAAGTCGCCAAGGCGGACGCCTCGACCGCATGGTGCCTTGGCCAATGCAGCGTCTGCGCCATGACTGCGGCCTATCTCGATCCCGATGCTGCCAACGAGATCTTCAACGTTGCCCCCGGGATCCTGGCCTGGGGCGCGATCAACCACGAGGTGCAGGCGGTTCCCGGCGGCTACAAGGCCAGTGCGCGCTGGGATTTTGCTTCCGGCTCGCGGCAGGCAAGCTGGCTCGGCGCCCATGTCCGGGTCGTCGAAGCCGACGGCACCCCGCGGCGCAGGCCGGACGGTTCGCCGGAGATCCGTACCATCCTGTTTCCGGTAACCAGCGCCACGATGCACGACGTCTGGGACGTGATCGGCCTGCGCGGCACCGGCACCGATTCCTATTCGGTCGACAATCTGTTCATCCCGGAAAAGTTCGCAGCGCTGCGCGACGATCCGGCAGCGCTGCGCGAGAACGGGCCGCTGTACAAGCTCTCTACCAACATGGTTTTCGGCATGGGCTTTGCGGCGACCTCGCTCGGCGTCGCCCGCGCCACGCTCGATGCGGCGATCGACCTCGCCCGGGGCAAGACACCGCAAGCGTCAAAGGCGATGCGCGACAACAACGCCGTGCAGGGGCTGATCGGGCGCACCGAGGCGCAACTGCGCGCCACGCGTGCCTATCTCTATGCCACAGCAGCGGATGTATGGCATGACCTGTCGCAAGGCGCTGTTGTCACCGAAGCCCATCGCGTGGCGCTGCGCATCGCCTCGACATGGACGATCCATCAATCGGCCGCCGTGGTCGACACCGCCTATCACATGACCGGCGCAACGGCCGTATTCAATGCCAACAAGTTCGAGCGCCGCTTTCGGGACATGCACGCGATCGCGCAGCAGATCCAGGGCCGTGACGCCCATTACGAGGATGCCGGCCGGGCGATCCTCGCGGGCAATCTCGACGCGCCGCCGACGATGCGATGAAGAAACGCAAGAGACGGCTTCCACCCGCTCGCATCCTGCTTTAGGTTCTGCAATGGAAGCAGGCAGGATGCGCTGACATTGCAATGAAGAAGGCGGCACGGAAGCGAGCTGTAAAGCGCATCGCCAAACGGCCGCGCGCTGCCACCGGGGACACTGCGGTGGAAGCCGTCTTCGAGGCCTATCCCAATCCGGTCAGGGCAAAACTGCTGGCGCTGCGCCGGCTGATTTTCGACACCGCAAGGACCACCGAGGGCGTCGGCGCCCTGGAAGAGGCGCTGAAATGGGGGCAGCCGAGCTATCTCACGACCGAGAGCAAGAGCGGCAGCACGATCCGGATCGACCAGGTGAAGGACGAAGCCGGCCGCTACGCGGTCCATTTCCACTGCCAGACCGATCTGGTCGAGACCTTTCGCGAGCTGTATCCGGAACTGCGCTACGGCGGCAACCGCAGCATTCTGCTCGACGCCGGTGACAAACTGCCCGAGGCCGCGCTGCGCCACTGCGTGGCGCTGGCGCTGACGTATCATGCGAGGAAGAGACGGGCGAAGTAGCCCCCACCGTCATTGCGAGCCACCCGGTCGGCGCGAAGCGCCGCCGGATGACAGGCTCCGCGAAGCAATCCATCTCTCCATACCTGCGGAAGCATGGATTGCTTCGTCGCTGTCGCTCCTCGCAATGACGGCTGCGAAGGTCACGCCATCCTCACGCCACCAGCGCCGCACCTGCCGGCGCGCTCCAGTTGCCTTGCGTCTTCAACAGGCTGACGATCTCCGCATTGGGCCGCGCGCGGCTGAACAGGAATCCCTGCCCCTCGTGACATCCCTCGTTGCGCAGGCAATTTACCTCCGCCTCGCTCTCGACGCCTTCCGCCGTGATCGTGACGCCGAGGCCCTTGCCGAGGCTGATGATCGAACGCACGATCGCCTGGGCGTCGGGATTGGCGGCGAGGTCGCGCACGAAAGACTGATCGATCTTGATCTTGTCGAACGGAAAGCTGCGCAGGTAACTCAGGCTGGAATAGCCGGTGCCGAAATCGTCCATCGAGATGCGAACGCCGAGCGCGCGCAGCGCATGCAAGGTCGCGAGCACCTCACTGCTCTTTTCCAATAGCAGCGTCTCGGTAATCTCGAGCTCCAGGCGCTTCGCCGGCAGGCCGGACTGCTTCAGTGTTTCCACGACCAGCGACAAGAGATTGCCGACACGGAACTGCAGTGGCGACAGATTGACCGCGACGCGGACGTCGTCGGGCCATTGCGCCGCATCCGTGCAGGCGCGGCGCAGCATCAACCCGCCGACGGCGTTGATCAGTCCGGTCTCCTCGGCGACAGGGATGAATTCGGCTGGCGAGATCATGCCGCGCTCGGGATGCGGCCAGCGCACCAGCGCTTCGAAGCCAGTGATGCGTCCGCTCGCAAGATCGACCAACGGCTGGTAATAGGGCCGCAGCGCATCGGTGTGCACGGCCTCGCGCAGTTCGGTTTCGATCTTGCGGCGGGTCTGGGCGCGCGCATCCATTCCGGCCTCGAAGAACGAGAACGTGCCGCGGGAATCGTTCTTGGCGCGCGACAATGCAAGGTCGGCGTTCTTCAGCAGTTTCTCGGACTCATCGCCGTCGCCGGGCGACATCGCAATGCCGATGCTGGCTCCGATGACGACCGAATGCCCGTCCAGAAGATAGGGGTCAGCGATCGCGTCCAACAGGCGCCTCGCCATGAATATCGCGTCCTCGGGTCGCGTCACCCCGCTCTGGATGACAGCGAATTCGTCGGAGTTGAGCCGGGCCAGCGCATCTTCCTCGCGCAGCATCGATTGCAATCGCTTGGCGACGCCGCGCAGCAGCTTGTCGCCGATGCCGTGACCGAGCGTATCGTTGACCGCCTTGAAATGGTCGAGGCCGAGCACGAGCACCGCCACCTTCTCGGCGTTGCGGCGGGTGCGCAGCAGGATGTCGTCCATCTGCTGACGCAGCAAGTTGCGATTCGGTAGCCCGGTCAGCCCGTCATGCTGGGCCATGAACGTCAGCCGCGCCTCGGCGCGCTTGCGTTCGGTGGTGTCCATCAGCGCAAGCAGGACCGCAGGCCGATCACCGTAAACAAGCTGGCGCGAATAGATCGCCAGATCGATCAGCGCGCCGTCGGCCCTGACATGCTTCCAGGCGTGGGCCGCGCGCTCGTCGCCGGCGTGTTCGCCGGCCCATGGCGGCTCGACGTCGAAGGCCTGCAGGTTGCGGATCGTAAGCTTCTCGAATTCACCGCGGCTGTAACCGTAGTGCTGGATTGCGGCATCGTTGACGGCAAGAATTCGTTCGTCACCCAGCGCGCAGACGATCATCGGAACCGGATTGCTGTCGAACAGCAGGCGGAACGAGGCCTCGCGCTGCTTCAACTCGGTGATGTCGACGCGCAACCCGATGATGCCGCCATCCCCGGTCAGCCGTTCATCGATCAGGATGACACGGCCGTCCGCCAGCCGTTGCTCGTGCTGCTCGCCCGGCTGGAATAGCTTCTTGAGCCGCGCGGCGATCCATTCTTCCTCGCGCCCGATCGCTTCCGGGTAATCGCCCCGCGCTACGCCGACGCGGATGGTATCCTCCAGCCGCACGCCCGGACTGAACAGGTCCGAACTGCGGCTGTACATCTCCGCATATTTCTTGTTCCAGAGAATGTAACGGCCGTCGGCGTCGAGAACCACGATCCCCTGCGGCAGGATATCGATAGCTTCACGCAAGCGCTCGTGGGATTTGCGCGCCTCCGCAAGCGCGGCTTGGACCCCGGCGAGCTTGCGCACGGCCTCGCCAGTCGCGGGCCGGCGATTGGCAGACAGCTTCACAGCGGGCTTTGCGGGCCGGCCAGGAAAACGGACAATCGACTGTTTCGGCTTCCTGGCAGCTTTTGGCTTCTTCGGCATAACTACGCTCTACTCGCACTGTGCGTGCAAAGTTTTCAGATAAGTCTCTGAAAAAAGGTATCTCTTGTCGTAGAAACTACTACCTCGCGCGCGCATGCGCCGCCCGACAAAACGGCACGCACACGCTTTGCGTGTAAAAACTCGGTGCGGACCGCCGATCCACGGGGCATAATCGACGCGCGGCCGCCGGGCACAGCTTCTCGCGCGGCGGATGCACAAGGAATGCGCGAAACGCCGCGCGTGCGCATAAATGCCCATCGGTGACCGAGAGGGTTATCGCGCGGTTAATACGACCGCAGCGCAACGCCCGCTCAGCACAGCGAAGATGCCGCGGCTTGCGCTTCCGGTACCACGTCGTGATCGTAAAGCCGCCTGCGGAACGCCGCATGGGCTGATATCTCGGCATCGCGCACGCCGAGATCGGCGTAGGACGAGTCGTAGCGCATCCCATTCTCGCGCGCACCGCGCTGAACCGCCGCTACCCGCTCGCGCCTCAGCCGCTCATAAGCCAGCAGCGCGGCCGGCACATTGGCGCGCGACGCCTGCGCCAGAATCGTTGCCAGCGCCATGCCGTCCTCGATCGACTGGTTGGCGCCCTGGCCGAGATGCGGCAGCATCGGATGCGCGGCATCGCCGAGCAGCGTCAACCGGCCGTGCGTCCAGGCCGGCAGCGGCTCGCGATCGTACAGCGCCCATCGGAACGTCTGATCGACCTGGCTCAGCAACGTCCCGATGCGCGGGTCCCAGCCCTCGAACTCGCGGCGAAGCACGTCGGGATCTCCGGGCGCAGACCAGGATTCCTTCATTTCGGCATCAGCCGGCACGAAGCCGACATAGTTGATGAGCTCGCCCGATCGGACCGGAAAGCTGAGAAAATGTTTTCCCTGGCCCAGCCACATCTGCCAGCAATCGGTCGGCCAGCGCGGAATGCGCTGATGCGGCAGCACGCCCCGATAGGCGACGGAGCCGTGAAACACCGGCCGGGACGGCGGCGCCGCATAGCGCCGGAGCTCCGAGTGGATGCCATCGGCTGCGATGACGACGTCGCCTTCCGCGGCGGCGCCATTGGCGAATGTCACGCGCGCAACCTGATCGGCCTGCTCGAAGCCTGTAGCGCGATGGCCCGTGCGAACCACAGCGGGCGGCAATGCGTTGGCCAGAATCTCGACCAGGTCCGCGCGATGCATGCCGAACGTCGCGTTCCAGCCCGCGGAGTCCGTCACCTGAACCGGAGCGATCGGCGCGCCGTCGTGGCGAAAATAGTGAGAAGCGGTACCGACCCTGGCCCCCCATCTTTCCACCTGCTGTCCGAGCCCCACCCGCTGCAACTGCCGCACGCTGTTGGGTGTCAGAAATACGCCCGCCCCGACCTCGCCAAGCGCGGGCGCCTGCTCATAGACGGAAACATTGAAGCCGTGAGCGATCAGCGCGTTCGCGGCGAACAATCCGCCGATGCCACCTCCAATGATCACAACAGTGAGCTGCGGCTGCGTCATCATCCCACGCGAAAAATGCTTCGGAAGCTTGCTCGTTCAAGCTATCCTCCCTTGCCGTAAACACCAAGCGCCGGCGCAGTGGACCGGACGAAGAACGACAGCGGGAGGAGTTTCAATGCACGGCGCCATGCCAGCTCTGCTTGCCGCCCGCCGTAAACTGGCGCTCCTGCCGCTGGTTCTGGTCATGTCCACGCATTTTCATGCGCGCGCATCGGCCGCGGACTATCCAGACCGCTCCGTGAAGATCGTCGTGCCCTTCCCCGCCGGAGGAACGGCCGATGCCATTCCACGGATTATCGCGGACTGGCTGTCACGCAAATGGGGCCAGCCGGTGGTCATCGAAAACCGCACGGGTGCCGCGGGAAACATTGGTGCCGAGCAGGTCTTTCATTCGGCGCCTGACGGCTACACCCTGCTCTCGTCGCCGCCGCCGCCGCTCGTGATCAATCACAATCTGTACCCCAGGCTCGGCTTCGATCCGACCAAGTTCGAGCCGATTGTGGTGATGGCCCAGGTACCAAACGCGCTGATCGTCAATCCGAACAACGTCAAGGCATCGAGCGTGCCCGAGCTTATCGAATATCTGAAAGGCAATGCCGACAAGACGATCTGCGCCACGCAGGGCAACGGCACGACCTCGCATTTGACGTCGGAGCTGTTTCAATCGATGGCGAAGGTGAAGCTGCGGCACATTCCCTATCGCGGCTCGGCGCCCGCGTTGCAGGGGCTTGTCGCCGGCGACGTCGACGTCATGTTCGACAATCTCGGCGTCTCGCTGGCGCTTGTCCAGGCGGGCAAGTTGAAGTTGCTCGCCGTGGCTTCGTCCAAACGGCTCCCCGCGCTGCCGGATGTACCGACGATCGCCGAAACGTTGCCGGGTTTCGAAGCGGTCGCCTGGTACGGAATCGTAGCGCCGCCCAAAACTCCGAAAGACATCGTCGAGAAGATCAACGCCGATGTGAACGAGGCCTTGCGCCAGCCTCAGGTGCAGGATCAGCTCAAGAAACTGTCCGCCGGTATTTTCGGCGGCCCGATCGACAAGTCATCCGCTTACATGCGCGAGGAAATCGACCGGTGGGCCGCGGTGATCAAGTCCGCCAACATCGAGTTGCAGTGAGGGAACGCGTGAGTTGATTTCGATGCGGGGGTTGCGCGGATTGTTGCGCTGTGGGGACCACGCAATTGTGCTAGCCGCGCCTCTCCCCTGTTGCCGATTTCATGCTACGTTAGCGCGAAATGAGCGATCCCTGAACTCTCTGGTCCAATGAACCCGCGCCTGTTTCTGATCCCCCTCATAACCTTGCTATCCGCCGCCCATGCCGCAAGCGCATGGGCGCAGGACAAGGGCACGGTCCATCCAAAACCGCTGCCGCCGCTGGCCAATCCCAACGATCCCAACATCGCCGCCAAGGAACTGTTCGGCCGCAAGGTGCTGCCGACGGCAATGCCGACGCGCGTGCACGGGTTCTATGCCCATGGCTGCATCGCGGGCGCGGAAGGGCTGCCGATCAACGGCGATAACTGGCAGGTGATGCGGCTGTCGCGCAATCGTTACTGGGGCCACCCGGATCTGGTCGCGCTGGTCAAGCGGCTGGCCGCCAGAGCGCGCCGGGATGCCGGCTGGCCCGGCATATTGGTCGGCGACATGTCGCAGCCACGCGGCGGGCCGATGTTGACCGGGCATGCCAGCCATCAGGTGGGGTTAGATGCCGACATCTGGCTGACGCCGATGCCGAACCGGCAACTATCGCGCAACGAGCGCGAGGAGATGTCCGCGGTGATGATGGTGCGCAGCGACCGGCTCGATATCGATCCGCACGCCTGGACGCCGACGCATCTTGCGGTGATCCGCGCCGCGGCGCTCGAGCCGACCGTACAGCGCATCTTCGTCAATGCCGCGATCAAGAAGGCGTTGTGTCGCGAAGCCAAGGGCGACCGCGGCTGGCTCCACAAGGTGCGGCCGATGTACGGCCACGACTATCACTTCCACATCCGCATGAAATGCCCGCCCGGCGCCGGCGAATGCGAGAGCCAGCCCGAACCGAACGATGGCGAAGGCTGCCAGCCTGCCGACCTCGCCTACTGGTTCAGCGACGCGGTGCTGCATCCGAAACCGCCGAAAGTGCCGCCGAAGCCGAAGCCGCCGATGACGATGGCGGCGCTGCCGCCCGCCTGCAAGTCGGTGCTGAACGCGCCGGATACCAAACACGAAGTGTCAAGCAGACCCAGCGGAGAACGACGATGAAGATTTGGCCCCTGATTGCATCGATCGCATTCGTCACGAGCGTGCACGCGCAGACCCCTTATGCAGGAATGCAGACGCGCTCGATCAAGGCGCTATCGGAGCAGCAGATTTCCGATCTTGGCGCCGGCCGCGGAATGGGCCTGGCGCTTGCGGCCGAACTGAACGGCTATCCGGGGCCGTTGCACGTTCTCGAGCTTGCCGACAAGCTCGAACTCTCCGCCGAGCAACGCGCCGGCATGCAGCGCCTGTTCGATTCCATGAAGGCCGAAGCGATGCCGCTGGGCGCCAGGCTGATCGAGCAGGAAGCCGAACTGGACAAGCAGTTTGCCACCCGCACCGTCACGCCCGAAAGCCTGAAGGCGTCCACCGCCGCCGTTGCCGCCACGCAAGGGGTGCTGCGCGAGACCCATCTGAAATATCACTTGTCGACCGGCAGCATTTTGACCCCGTCGCAGATGACCAAATATGCGGAGCTGCGGGGTTACGGCGGTGGCGGGCACAAGCGACACCATCACCATTGACGGCCCGCACCATTGACGGCCCGGCTGCACCTTGCAAGCCGGTGCAGCCGCCTTTACCTCCTCTCCCATCCTGACTATTGTCAGGGCTGGCGATATCCCGATCGACCGCAAGTCTTTCAGGGAATACCGGAACGGCGCTTCCGAT
Organism: Bradyrhizobium sp. RDI18; assembly: GCF_043203335.1. Classification (NCBI taxonomy): domain Bacteria; kingdom Pseudomonadati; phylum Pseudomonadota; class Alphaproteobacteria; order Hyphomicrobiales; family Nitrobacteraceae; genus Bradyrhizobium; species Bradyrhizobium sp. RDI18. The sequence goes on from NZ_JBICRN010000008.1 coordinate 4,659,659, forward strand.
GGTCGCCTTACCCCAACCAACGCCTGTCCTGCGCGCGGCAACCGCAGCTCGCAATCATGCATGGAGCGCCCGATGAATCGTCTTGCCGGCCTTGTCCTGGCCTTCGCCTTATCGTTAGCCATCCCCTCGCCCGCCGCCGCGCAGGACAAATCCCTGACCATCTTCGCCGCGGCCTCGATGAAGAATGCGCTCGACGAGATCGACGCCGCCTATGCCGCGAAGACGGGCGCCAAGATCACCGTCAGCTATACCGCCAGTTCTGCGCTCGCCCGACAGATCGAACAGGGCGCACCGGCCGATATATTCATCTCCGCCGATACCGACTGGATGGACTACGCAATCGGAAAGAAGACCATCAACGAACCGAGCAGGATCAATCTGCTCGGCAACAGCATCGTGCTGATCGCACCGAAGGATTCGAAAATCGACAACGTGAACATCGGCCCCGGCTTCGATCTTGCAAAACTCGCCGGCGACGGCCGGATCGCCACCGGCGACGTGAAATCCGTGCCCGCCGGCAAATACGCCAAGGCGGCGCTGGAGAAGCTCGGCGCATGGCAGGCCGCCGAGCCGAAATTTGCGATGGCCGTCGACGTTCGCGCCGCGCTGACGCTGGTGGCGCGCGGCGAGGCTGCACTCGGCATCGTCTATTCCACCGACGCCAAGGTCGAGCCCGGCGTCAAAATCGTCGGCACCTTTCCGGCCGATTCCCATTCCGCGATCATCTATCCCGTCGCGGCGACGACGACCGCGAAGCCGGAAGCCTCCAATTATCTCGCCTTCCTGCGCTCGACCGCGGCGAAGGCCATTTTTGAAAAATACGGCTTCAAATTCCTCGTCAGCCCGTCAACCTGATGTTCGAGATCTCGCCGGCCGAATGGACCGCCATCCTGCTGTCGCTGCGGGTGGCCATCATCGCAACCCTGGTGGCGACGCCGTTCGGCATCGCGTTGGCGTGGCTGCTGGCGCGGCGTGAGTTCTGGGGCAAATCGGTTCTCGACGCCCTGGTCCATTTGCCGCTGGTGCTGCCACCGGTGGTCACCGGCTATTTGTTGCTGCTGAGCTTCGGCCGCCGTGGCCTGGTCGGGGCGTGGCTCGCCGATCATCTTGGCATCGTGTTCGCGTTTCGCTGGACCGGCGCCGCGCTCGCCTGCGGCATCATGTCGTTTCCGCTGCTGGTGCGGCCGATCCGGCTCTCGATCGAGGCGGTCGACCGTCGCCTCGAGCAGGCGGCAGGCACGCTCGGCGCGGCGCCGTGGCAGGTGTTTGCGACGGTAACCCTGCCGCTGGCGCTGCCGGGCGTGCTGGCCGGCATGGTGCTCGGCTTTGCCAAGGCAATCGGCGAGTTCGGCGCCACCATCACCTTCGTCTCCAACATTCCCGGCGAAACCCAGACCATTTCATCAGCGATCTACTCGCTGATCCAGACGCCGGACGGCGATGCCGCGGCGGGGCGACTGGTGCTGATTTCGATCGTGATCTCGATGGGCGCTTTGATCGCGTCCGAATGGTTCGCGCGGCGCGCCACGCAGCGCCTGCACGGGAATTGACCCATGCTGCGCGTTGACGTCACCAAGCAACTCGGCGAATTCTCGCTTGAGGCTTCCTTCGAGAGCCAGGGCCGCGTCACCGGCCTGTTCGGCGCATCCGGCGCCGGCAAGACCTCGCTGATCAACATGATCGCAGGGCTGTTGCGGCCCGATCGCGGCATCATCGCACTCGACGATGAGACGCTCGATGATACATCCGCAGGCGTCCACGTGCCGCCGCATCGGCGACGGATCGGCTACGTGTTTCAGGACGCCCGGCTGCTTCCGCATCTCGACGTGCGGCAAAACCTCGACTACGGCCGGCGCATGAACCGTCTCGCGGCAGATCCCGCGCAATTCACGCGCATCACCGACCTGCTCGAAATCGGCCATCTGCTCGATCGCCGTCCCGGAAAACTCTCTGGCGGCGAGCGCCAGCGCGTTGCGCTCGGCCGCGCGCTGTTATCGAAGCCGCGGCTGTTGCTGCTGGACGAGCCGCTGGGATCGCTCGACGAAGGCCGCAAGGAGGAAATCCTGCCCTATTTGGTGCGGCTGCGCGACGAAGGCATCCCCATGGTCTATGTCAGCCACGACGCCGCCGAGCTGCGTCAGCTCGCGACCCAGATCGTGATGCTCAAGCGCGGCCGCGTCACCGCGCTCGGCGGCGTCGAGGTGCTGACGTAGAGCATCGTTGAGTTAGGCAAGTATGGACCCGCGAAGGGGCTCGACTCCCTCTCCCGCTTGCGGGGAGGGCCGGGGTGGGGGTGCCGCCGCGAGTCACACTGCCCGTATGGAGAGAGCCCCCACCCGGATCGCATCTATCGATGCGATCCGACCTCCCCGCAAGCGGGAGAGGTAAGAAAGCCCGCGCAAGATTTACTCCGGCACGATCCGCACCGCACCGCGGGCGGCACTGGTCGTCAGCGCGGCATAGGCCTTCAGCGCCATCGACACGTTGCGGCTGCGCTTCTTGGCGGGCTTCCAGGCGTCCGCCCCGCGGGCCAGCATGGTTTCGCGGCGCTTCGCCAGCGTCGCGTCATCCACCACGAGGCTGATCGAGCGCGCGGGGATGTCGATCTTGATCAGGTCGCCGTCTTCCACGAGACCGATCAGGCCGCCTTCAGCCGCTTCCGGCGAAATGTGTCCGATCGACAGGCCCGAGGAGCCACCGGAGAATCGGCCATCGGTGATCAGCGCGCAGACCTTTCCGAGGCCCTTCGATTTCAGGTAGCTGGTCGGATACAGCATCTCCTGCATGCCGGGACCTCCGCGGGGTCCCTCATAGCGGACCACGACGACGTCCCCGGCCTTGATCTTGCCGCCCAAAATACCTTCGACCGCGGCATCCTGGCTTTCAAAAATCCGCGCCGGTCCTTCGAACTTCAAAATGCTCTCGTCGACGCCCGCCGTCTTCACGATACAGCCGTCGACCGCGAGATTGCCCGAGAGCACCGCGAGGCCACCGTCCTTGGAGAAGGCGTGCGCGGCGTCACGGATGCAGCCCGTGGCGCGGTCGGTATCGAGTTCCTCGAACCGGCGCTCCTGGCTGAAGGCGACCTGCGTCGGCACGTTGCCCGGCGCCGCCGTGAAGAACTTGCGGACGCTTTCGCTCTTGGTCTGCTTGATATCCCAGCGGCTCAGCGCGTCTTCCAGCGTCTTAGAGTGAACCATCGGCAGACCGCGGTTGAGCAGCCCGGCGCGGTCGAGTTCGCCGAGGATGGCCATGATGCCGCCGGCGCGGTGCACGTCTTCCAGGTGCACGTCCGCCACCGACGGCGCGACCTTGCACAGCACCGGCACCCGCCGCGACAGCCGGTCGATATCCTGCATCGTGAACGGCACCTGGCCTTCGTAAGCCGCCGCCAAGAGATGCAGCACGGTGTTGGTCGATCCACCCATGGCGATGTCGAGCGTCATCGCGTTCTCGAACGCCTTGAAGTTGGCAATCGCCCGCGGCAGTGCGGTTTCGTCCTCCTGCTCGTAATATCGCCGCGCCAGGTCGACGATCAGGTGCCCGGCCTCGACGAACAATCCCTTGCGGTCGGCATGCGTCGCCAGCACCGAGCCGTTACCCGGCAGCGCCAAGCCAAGCGCCTCGGTCAGGCAGTTCATGGAATTGGCGGTAAACATGCCCGAACACGATCCGCAGGTCGGACAGGCCGAGCGCTCGATCACCTCCACGTCCGCATCGCTGACATTGCTGTCGGCGGCTGCGACCATGGCATCGATCAGGTCGACCGCGCGGACCTTGCCCTTGAGGTTGACCTTGCCTGATTCCATCGGGCCGCCGGACACGAACACGGTCGGGATGTTGATGCGCAGCGCCGCCATCAGCATGCCGGGCGTGATCTTGTCGCAGTTGGAGATACAGACCATCGCGTCGGCGCAATGCGCGTTGACCATGTATTCGACGCTGTCGGCGATGATTTCGCGCGACGGCAGGCTGTAGAGCATGCCGTCATGGCCCATCGCGATGCCGTCGTCGACGGCGATGGTGTTGAACTCCTTGGCGACGCCGCCCGCCTTCTCGATTTCGCGCGCGACGAGCTGGCCGAGGTCCTTCAGGTGCACGTGGCCGGGCACGAACTGGGTAAAGGAGTTGACCACCGCAATGATCGGCTTGCCAAAGTCCTCGTTCTTCATGCCGGTGGCGCGCCAGAGGCCGCGGGCGCCCGCCATGTTGCGGCCGTGTGTCGTGGTTCGGGAACGATAGGCGGGCATGATCTATCCTTCTTGGATCGGGAAAGGCGTCTTTTAGACGGTGAACCGGCTCGATTAAAGCGCCTTGGCGCAGGGTCGCCATGCGCGGGCTCACCCAAAACGGGACAGGGCTAGGCGCGCCCCTGCCCCGGCTACCGCTAGACGACCTCGCGCGCGCGCAGTTCCGCGATCGCCTTCGTGTTATAGCCGAGCGATGCCAGCACCTCGTCGGTGTGGGCACCGAGCGCGGGCGCCATGTGGTCCAGCCTTCCGCCACCATGGGCGAGCTGAAAGCCGCTGCCGGCAAAGCGCAGGCGGCCATAGGGCGTATCGATTTCCTGAATGGCGCCGCGCGCGGCGATCTGCGGGTGGTCGATCACCTCCTCGATCTTCCAGATGCTGGCGCAGGGCGCGCCTGCGGCTTCCAGGAGCTTTTCCCACTCGCGCGGGTCCTTCCTGGACAGCGCCTCCTCGATGATGGCCCGCAGCGCCGGCTCGTTTTCCTGACGGGCAAACCAGTCAGCAAAGCGGGAATCCTCAAGCGCATCGGCGCGGCCGAGCGCGGTCATCAAGGCGCGGTATTGCTTCTCGCTGTTGACGGCGAGCAGCAGATAGCCGTCGCCGGCCTTGAACAGGTTGGCGGTGGGCCTTCGGCTCACGGCCTGATTGCCGGAAAGCTGCTGGCGGTGGCCAGCGACCGAATAGTCCGCGACCTGCCCGGACAAAAACGCCAGCGTCGCCTCCAGCATGGAGACGTCGATCAACTGGCCCTTGCCGGTATGGGTGCGCTGGAACAGCGCGCTCGACACGCCAAAGGCTGCGGTCGCTCCCGACAGCACGTCGCAAACCGCAAAGCCGGCCCGCGTCGGCCCGGTCTCGGGATGACCGGTGATCGACATGATGCCTGATAGCGCCTGGATCTTGCCGTCGTAGCCCGCTCCCAGCCGTTCCGGCCCGGTCTGACCGAAGCCGGAAATGGCGCAATAGATCAGCCGCGGGTTGATCTCAGACAGCGCGGCATAGCCGATGCCGAGCTTGTCCATCACGCCGGGACGAAAATTCTCCATCACGACGTCGGCCTGGACGGCGAGCTGCTTGACGATGGCAATCGCTTCCGGCCTCGAGAGGTCGAGTGTCAGGCTGCGCTTGTTGCCGTTGATCGCCTGCCAGCCCGGCGCGAGGCCGCGCTCGGCCCATTCGCGGCTCAGCGGCGTGCGGCGCATGTCCTCGCCCTCGCGCCGCTCCACCTTGATGACGTCGGCCCCGAGCAGCGCGAGCTGGTAACTCGCATAGGGGCCAGCCAGCACTTGCGTGAAGTCGAGAATCTTCACGCCTTCGAACGGTCGGGTCAATGGAACGTCCTCCTGCTTCCTTCTTCCCTCTCCCATTGCAGGAGAGGGTGGCCGTGAAATCCACCCTCCCCTAGAGGGGGAGGGTCGGCTCACATGGAGCGCAGCGAAATGTGAGACGGGGTGGGGTGATCTCTCCACTCAGGCACTGTTGGACGTGGAGAGACCGTCACCCCACCCCGCCGCTGCGCGGCGACCCTCCCCCTCCAGGGGAGGGTGACGGGATCAAGCCGCCCGGTTACCGCGTGCGATTTCCTTCTGCTTGTCGAACTCGGCGCGGCGGCGCGCCAGTTCTTCCGGGCTCATCTGCGAGATGTTGTTGTAGTCGAGCTTCCAGGAGGCATCCTCGCTCCAGCGCAGCGGCGACTGCATCGTGGTGCGCGCGCCGGGCGCGGACTCGAGCAGCCGCAGCGCCAGTTCGAGCGTCAGCGCCTGCGACTCCACATCATGCGGCTTGCCGGCGGAATTGCCGAGCGGGAAATCCGAAAACAGGAAACGCGGCGCGGCGGCGTATTCGACAATATCCTTGGCGCAACCCATCACCACGGTGGCGATGCCGTTGGCTTCGAGATGACGCGCGACCAGCGCCGAGGTCTGATGGCAGACCGGGCAGTTCGGCACGATCACGGCGGCATCGACCTTGTCGGCAAGACAGCGGGCGAGGATGTCGGGCGCGTCGACGTCGATGGTGACGCGGTGGCTGCGATTGGTCGGCGCCCCGAAGAAGCGCGGCGCGACCTCACCGATCCGCCCCGAGGCCTTGGCCTTCAGAAGCTGCGGCAGCGGAAACCAGGTGCCGCTGTCGGTTGCCGTGGTGTGCTTGCGGTCGTAGCCGATATGCGAGATACGCAAGTCGTGCTCTTTCGAGGTGTCGCCGTCATAGACCTGATAGAACTTGGCACTGCCGTTGTACGCCGCGCCCGGTCCCTGATCGCCCTTGGTGGGATCATATTGGGCGGCCGTGGTGACGATGGTGACGCGCGATTGCGCGAGCGGCTTTTTCAGCGGCTGGAACGGCGCGTCGACATAGTGCGCCCAGCGGTAGGGCGTGGTGTAGCCAATCGCCGCGTAGTAGTCGCGGGTCCGCTGCATATAGGGAACGGGAGAATCATAGTCGGGTGCAAAGCCGAGCTGGTCGTCAGAGGGGCCGGACATTGTTGTGTCTCTCCTGCGTTTCCACCGTGCGGCCGTGAAGCGGCCTTGCCCCGCAGGCTAATGATACTCGGTTCATTCCTCAACCGCGGATATTGCATCAGAGGAGCGCAGGATCGCGCTTCCTGACCGCACGAGCGAAGGCGGTATACCACTGAACGCTTGCTGCGTGCTGTAGGTCACATGTGAACGCGCGTTCATAAAAATCCGTCGAACTTTCTCCGCCCCGGGCCCGTCTCACAGGCATATCAGGCAATCATGCCTGGATTGGAGAATGTACATGTTTCGCAAGATTACCCTCGCTGCCGTCGCCGCCATTGCCATGACCGCGGCTGCGGTCGCACCGGCGTCCGCCGGCGGCAAGCATGGTGGCCATCACGGTCACGGCCACGGCCACGGTCATCACGGCCATGGTCATCATGGGCATGGACATCATGGACATCATGGACATGGTCACTGGGGCCATCGCCACTTTGGAACGTCGTTCTATGTCGGCGGAAGCTGCTACAAGACCATCTTCACCAAGTATGGTCCGCGCACCGTGTACGTCTGCGCTCCCTACATCTATTGAGCGCGTATAGCACATGACGGGAAGGCCTCAGCCGGCGGCTGGGGCCTTTTTCGTTCGCTGAATCGCCTCTCTTAGCCGCCGGCTTTATATGGAACTGAAGAGCGTGAGAACTCGTTCAGAATGGACACGCTCCTGATCGCATCAGAACGTTGAACAGGAAGAAGCAGGCACCAATCAACGGAGGTTTGCAATGCCCAGTACCGTTGGAACGACGGATCACGTTTACAAGATCCTGGATCTCGCCGGATCGTCCGAAAAAAGCATCGAGGATGCCATTCAGAACGCCATCACCCGCGCATCAAAGACCATTCGCGAATTGAAATGGTTCGAGGTCGTTCAGACCAGAGGCCATATCGAAAATGGCTCGGTTCGCCACTACCAGGTCACCTTGCGAGTCGGATTTACGCTGGAGGAGTAACTCTGGCGCAATGCGCGCCCTGCGTCGAATCAAAACGGCGCGCTCTGTGACGGACCACAGCCAAAACAAGTTTTGCGGGCGATCAAACGCCTGCCACCGACGACCAGATATCCGCAAGCTTGCGCCTGAAGGCCTGCCAGCTTGTCAGGGGCACGACCTTCTCTTCATCTTCCGGCAGCCGCAGGCCAACCACGTTGACGCGGCCGCCACTGATATTGCGCGCGACAAGGACGATGGGATCGAGCGCCAGTTCCGCGCCTGCTTTCGGCGCGTGGTCGAGATGGATATCGAAATAATCCGACAGCGTCAGCTTGGCCTGATCCTCGCTGGTGGCGACGCCGTAGACCTCCGCCAGTTCACCCAGCGTGTGCTCGCCCGACACCACGAAATCCCCGAGCAGATGCGGGTCGGGCGCCGTGCTCGGCGGCATATCGACAAAGAAACGGTCCAGCGCCTCGGCCTTTTCCGGCGGCGCCAGCAGATAGACGTAGTCGCCGGCTTCGATCGGATCGGCCTCCGCGGGCGAGAGAATCCGCTCGTCGCGGATGACGAGCGTCGGCTTCGACCAGGATGGCGTAAGGCCACGCCGGAAATACAGGCTCTTCGCCCGTACCGGATAACCGACCAGTTGCTGCTCGAGCTGGCCGGGCAGATCGAGCTCGACGCGCCGCGGACCGCGTTCGATGCGCGGCAGCGCCACGTGCAGCCACCGCGCCGCCGGCGCCAGTGTCCAGCCCTGCAGCAAGAGCGAGATGATGACCACGACAAAGGCGACGTCGAAATAAAGATAGGCCTTTGGCAATCCGACCAGCATCGGGATCGAGGCGAGGAAGATCGCGACCGCGCCACGCAGGCCGGTCCAGGCGATGAAGATCTTTTCCCGCCAGTTGAACCGGAACGGCACCAGGCACAGCAACACCGCGATCGGCCGCGCCACCAGCATCAGCACCAGCGCCACGATCACGGCCGGACCGACGCTATCCAGCAGGCGCTGCGGCGACGCCAGCAGCCCGAGCAGGACGAACATCACGATCTGCGCCAGCCATGTCGCGGCATCGAGAAACGTCACCACCGAATTATGGGCGCGCGTCGGCCGGTTGCCGACGATGATTCCCGCCAGATAGACCGCGAGAAAGCCTGACGCATGTGCAATCTGCGCTACACCGAAAACCACCAATGCCGCGGTCGTGACGAAGGGCGCATGCAAGCCCTGCGGCAGCGCCATGTGATTGAGCGCCAGCACCACCAGACGACCGCCGACCACCCCGAAGATGGCGCCGAGCAGACCCTCGCGCGCGAGTTCGAATGCGACATGTCCGGGTGAGCTTTGACCGATGGAAATGAATTCGACCAGCATCAAGGTCAGGAAGATCGCGAACGGATCGTTGGTGCCGGACTCCGCTTCCAGCGTCGCTCCGACACGGGGACGCAGGCGCAGGCCCTGGGTGTGGACGAGCAGAAACACCGCGGCGGCATCGGTCGACGCCACCACCGCGCCGACCAGCAGGGACTCGGTCCAGTTCAGGTCGAGCGCGTATTTGGCGACCGGCGCTGATATCAGCGCGGTGAGCAGTACGCCGATGGTCGCCAGCACCATCGACGGGGCAAGTACCGTGCGAATGCTTTGAAACTTGGTTCGCAGGCCGCCGTCGAACAGGATCAGCGCCAGCGCCACCGAGCCGACCAGATAGGTGGTGCGGACATCATCGAAGCTGAGCTGGCCCGGCCCGGCATCGCCCGCCAGCATGCCGATCAGGAGGAACACCAGCAGCAGCGGCGCCCCGAAGCGCAACGCCAGCAGGCTCGACAGGATGCCCGCCATCACCAGAATGGCGCCCAGAAAGATGGCGATGCTGACCGAGTCGAGAGAAGTCATGAACCTCCGATATCGTCGCAAATACTTGCATTTGCATCCTTATCGTTGCCACACTTGATCGCCAACCCATTTCTGCGATCGCGGCAATGTGCCGGATTTACGGGCCTGACCTTGCCGCGTAGCTGCGTATCGATGGCATCCGCACGTCGCCTGTGAGAATCTGCCTGCTATTCGCGAATCACCTTTGTCTGATGGGGCCAGAGCCTCGAACGAGAATTTTCCGATGGACCTGAAAGAGATCATCGAGATCCTGCACAACGCCGCGCGTTCGGTCGGCGCGGAGGTCACCTCGCCCTGGTTCTATCTGCAACTGGGACTGATCCTGACGGCCGCAGGCATCGCCTGGGCTGGCGCCACCGCCGTGCGCTCCAGGATAGACGTTTCGTCGGTTGCAATGGGCTGGCCGGCGCCGTTCCGGCTGTTCGTCCGCGTGCTGGTCGGCAGCACGTCGACGGCGGTGTTCGCGCTTCTAATGATGCTGGCGCGTGGAGTCATGATCGCGTCGACCTGGCCGAGCCGCAGCTATCTGCTCGCGGTTGCCGCCAAGCTCGCCTTCGCGTGGCTGGTCATCAACCTCATCACCTCGGTGATCCGCAATACCTTCGTGGTCCGGCTGGTGTCGATTTCGGCCTGGCTGGTCGTGGCCCTGAGCATTCTGGGCCAGCTCGAGCCGGTGGTCGAGGCGCTCGACTCGGTCTCGATCGTGCTCGGCGATCTCAGGCTGACGCCGCTGCTCCTGATCAAGCTCGGTGCGCTCCTGATCGTGACGCTGTGGCTGACCAACATCGCCAGCAACTTCGTGGAGGGCCGCATCACCCGGTCCGGCGATCTGACGCCGTCGATCCAGGTTCTCCTCGTCAAGATCGTCCGGTTCACGCTGATGGTATTTGCCATCGCGGTGGCCCTGAGTGCGGTCGGCATCAACCTCGCAGCGCTCGCGGTGTTCACCGGCGCGGCCGGCGTCGGTATCGGCCTCGGCCTGCAGAAGATCGTCGCCAACTTCATCAGCGGCATCATCCTCCTGGTCGACAAGTCGGTGAAGCCGGGCGATCTCGTCACCATTGGCGACAACACCGGGCGCATCAGCACGATGAAGACGCGCTACATCTCGGTAGCCGCCGGCGACGGCCGCGAGTTCCTGATCCCGAACGAAGACCTGGTGACGCAGAAGGTCGTGAACTGGACCTATACCGACAAGAACACGCTGGTGAAGGTGCTGTTCAGCACCAATTACGACGCTGATCCGCGGGCGGTGTGCAAACTGGCCATCGACATTGCAGGCGCCGTGCCGCGCGCCATCAAGAACAAGCCACCGAACTGCATCCTGACCGAATTCGCCGAGGCCGGCATGAAGTTCTCGCTGACCTTCTGGTTGCCGGATCCCGACGGACTCGACAACGTCAAGAGCGACGTGATGCTGGAGCTGTGGGATGCGTTCAAGCGGGAGGGGATCCGCGTTCCCTATCCGGTCCGCGAAATCCGGGTCCGCGGCGGCGCGCTGCCGGTCGAGCCCGTAGTGGAAGTTTCCGGCTAGATGCAAGCCTTTTAAAGCCGCGCCGTGGTCCAACCTCGGCTTGCACTGACCGGTTGGATCATTAAATTAGGTAGTCAAAATCAGCCCTTTTTCCGTTCCAGAAGCATGACCCGCCCATGAGCTATATCGAAGCCACCGACACCTCCTTGCGAAAAACCGGCCAGATCAAGCTGCATGGCGCAAGCGGCTTCGCCGGCATGCGCAAGGCCGGCGCGCTGGTGGCCAAATGCCTCGACGAGCTGACCGACGTCGTCAAGGCGGGCGTTCCGACGTCGCGGATCGACGAATTCGTCCGCGACTTCGCCTTCAGCCATGGCGCCTATCCGGCGACGCTGATGTATCGCGGTTATCGCTACTCGACCTGCACCTCGATCAATCACGTGGTCTGCCACGGCATGCCGGGCGACCGCGCGCTGAAGGAAGGCGACATCGTCAATATCGACGTCACCTTCATCGTCGACGGCTGGTACGGCGATTCCAGCCGGATGTATGTGATCGATCCGATCGCCCGCAAGGCCGAGCGGCTGATCGAAGTCACCTATGAGGCGATGATGCGCGGCATCGCCGCGGTGAAGCCCGGCGCCACCACCGGCGACATCGGCCATGCCATCCAGAGTTTTGTCGAGCCGCAGGGCATGAGCGTGGTGCGCGATTTCTGCGGCCATGGCCTCGGGCGCATGTTCCACGACGAGCCCAACATCATCCATATCGGCCGGCCCGGCGAAGGCGTGATGCTCAAGCCCGGCATGTTCTTCACCATCGAGCCGATGATCAATCTCGGCAAGCCGCATGTAAAAATCCTGTCCGACGGCTGGACCGCCGTGACCCGCGATCGCTCGCTCTCGGCGCAGTTCGAGCATTCGGTCGGCGTGACCGCGACCGGCGTCGAGATTTTTACGCTGTCAGAGCGCAACGGCGAGAAGCCGCTGGCTCCGGCCTAACTGGCCATCCCGAACGACCAGCCGTTCGTAACCGTACAGGTTCCTTTCCGCGTTGACCGTCCCGGCTGCGACTTGGCTGCAAATGCTTCGCATGTGCTGATAACCCCGCTTTGCCGAGAGCCGCGGCGCATTGCAGCAACACGCCTTGTCATTGAGCTGCAATAGCATCGGAATATCCCGGGTTGTGCGGGGTAGCATCTAGCGCGAGCCCTTCGGAACGGAAGTCTCTGGCGGGCAAAAGAGCAACCAAGGGAGCAAGGGCAATGTTCGAAATTTCACGTCGCGATCTGGTCCTCGGGAGCACGGGGGCAGCGCTCGTTTTCGGCCTCAAGGGACCAGTTTCGTTCATCGGCGCGGCGCACGCGCAACGGGCCGCCGACAGCCTCAAATTCAAGGTCGGCGAGATCGAGGCCTTCAGCCTGCATGAGGGCAGTGTCGAGCGCGCCGCCACTGAGGGAATGATCAAGAACGCCTCGCTTGACGACATCAAGAAGGCGCTGACGGCTGCCGGCATCAACCCGGATAAGTTCGACAATCCCTTCACCGTCACCGCGATCCGGACCGGCGGTAAGGTTGTGCTGTTCGACACCGGCTTTGGCGGCAATGGCCCTGCGACAGTTGGCAAGCTCGCCGACAACATGAAGGCGGCGGGTCTCGATCCCGCGACGGTCTCCACGGTGGTGATCTCGCACTTCCATCCCGATCACATTTCGGGGCTGTGGGTGAAAGAAACCAACGCCCAGGTTTTTCCGAATGCGGAAATCCTGATGCCCGAGGTGGAGTACAAGTTCTGGACCGATCCGGCGCTGGTGGAGAAGGTGCCCGAGGCCAATCGCCCCCACGTCAAGCGGATCCAGGCAACTTTCCCGACCTGGAAGAACATCAAGCAGTACAATGACGGTGCCGACGTCGCGCCCGGCGTCAAGGCGATTGCCACGCCCGGCCACACCGTCGGCCACATGTCCTTCCTGGTCGCTTCGGGCGGGCAGCAGCTATTCATCCAGAGCGACGTGACCGGCATGCACCAGTTGTTCGTGCGGAATCCCGGCTGGTTCTCGTCGTTCGACGCAGACGGGCCTAAGGCGGAAGCCACGCGCCGCGCCTTTTTCGATCGCGTGATCGCGGAAAAGGGCATGATCGCCGGATATCACTTCGGCTTCCCGAATGTCGGCACGCTGACAAAGGACGGCAATGGCTATGCGTTCGCGGCCGTGAAGGCCTGATCACAGGCACGAATTGAAAACGCCCCGAAGGCGCCGCGGTCTGCGCGGCGCCTTTTTCCTCAAATGCTCTCGCACTTTAGAGTTGCAAAACCTCACCGGCACGGCATGGTTACGGCCGATGCCTGCCAAGACCAGCAATCCCCCGGATCAATCCACAGAGACGCCGCACTACCACGGTCATCGCGAGCGGCTGCGCGAGCGGTTTTACGGCGCCGGGCCGGAGGCGCTGAGCGACTACGAACTGCTGGAGATGGCGCTGTTTCCGGCCCTGCCCCGGCGCGACACCAAGCCGCTGGCGAAGGCGCTCTTGAAAAATTCGGCTCGTTTGCCGAAGTCATTCACGCGCCGGTGGCACGCCTGCGCGAGGTCGACGGCATCGGCGAAGCATCGATCAACCAGATCAAGCTGCTCGCCGCGGCAGCAAGCCGGGTCGCGAAAGGCGAGATCAAGCGCAAGATTGCGCTCTCGTCCTGGAACGACGTGATCGATTATTGCCGGAGCGGAATGGCGTTTGCCGACAAGGAGCAGTTCCGCCTGCTGTTCCTTGACAAGCGCAATCAACTGATCGCCGACGAGGTGCAGCAGACCGGCACCGTCGACCACACCCCGGTCTATCCGCGCGAAGTGATCAAGCGGGCGCTCGAACTATCGGCGACTGCGCTGATCCTCGTGCACAACCACCCTTCCGGCGATCCGACGCCGTCGCAGGCCGATATCCAGATGACCAAGGCCATCATCCAGATCGCGACCCCGCTCGGCATTTCCGTGCACGACCACATCATCGTCGGCAAGAACGGGCACACGAGCCTGAAAGGGCTGAAGCTGATGTAGCGTATTGCTACCGCTCAATAATCGTTTATCGCCAACGAGACGACCAGCATCGTGCCGCGGCAGGACCTCGCACGGCGAAATCACGACCGATGATAACGAAATCAGGTGATCGCAACGCGCAGTTGCGCTAGTATCCACCTGTCGAGCGTCCCTTGCCGCGCGCTCTAGCGTCGAGGGGCCGACGAACTAACGTCGGATAGGTTTTCGCATCGGAGGACCGTCATGACCAGCACTTCAGACACCGTCAAGAGCCCTCAGGCCGGTTCGGATACGGCACCGCTACGCGCGAAGTGGGGGTGGATCGTCGCACTCGGCGTCGTCTATCTGCTCGCCGGGTTTATCGCGCTCGGCAGCGTCGCAATGGCTACCGTCGTGAGCGTCTTCGTGGTCGGCGTGATGATGATCATCGCCGGCGTCGCAGAGGTGTTTAGCGCCTTCCAGGTCAAGAGCTGGGGCAAGTTTCTGCTCTGGGCTCTGCTTGGCGTGCTCTACATCATCGCCGGCTTCGCGACGTTCCAGAATCCGTTGCTCGCGGCAGTGCTACTGACCCTCGTTCTCGGCGCATCGCTGGTGGTCTCGGGCATCATGCGGATCGTGCTGGCTTTCAGCATGAAACGAGAAATGCCCTGGATCTGGGTCGCGCTATCCGGCGTGATCACGCTTCTGCTCGGCGTGCTGATCCTGGTGCGCTGGCCGGTTTCGAGTCTCTATATCCTCGGCCTGTTCCTCGCCATCGATCTCATCATGGCCGGTGCTGGTTGGATCGGGCTCGGCTTCGGCCTGCGCCGCGCTCGCTGAAGTGTGGTCGGCGGGCTGCGCGTGGCGCAGTCTCTTGATCGACGAAAGGGAGGCGCCCATGCGCTGGATCTACCTCGCCGTGATCATTCTGTTCGTCGCTGCGACCATCATCTTCGCGCTGCAGAACTTCGAACTCGTCACCATGTCCTTCCTCGGCCTGAATGCCAGCGTGCCGCTCGCTGTGCTGGTCGCCGTCGCCTACCTGCTGGGCGCGGCGACGGGCGGCAGTCTGTTCGCACTGCTGCGCCGATCTTACGAAGGGTCGAGAGGAAGTATCGGGGCGTCCTGAACTGAGTGTCGTTTCATCTTCCGGCCAACGAGGGTGACGATGGACGAAACAGCGCGCGAACCCGTTCTGGTGGACCTTGCTTTGCAGGGCGGAGGCTCCCACGGCGCCTTCACCTGGGGCGTGCTCGACCGTCTGATCGAGGAGCCGTGGCTGCGGATCGAGGCAATCTCCGGCACGTCGGCGGGCGCAATGAATGCAGCCTTGGTGGCCGACGGGTGGACGCAAGGCGGTGCCGATGGCGCGCGGGCGGCGCTCGCGGCCTTTTGGCGAAGCGTGTCGCGCGCTGCCGCGTTCAGCCCGCTGCAGCGCTCGCCGCTCGACCGACTGATGGGCCGCTGGACGCTCGACACGTCACCCGCCTATGTCGCCATGGACCTGATGGCCCGTGTGCTTTCGCCTTATGATCTCAATCCGCTCGGCCTCAACCCGCTGCGTGCCATCCTCGCCGAAAGCATCGATTTCGAGCGACTGGCCCGGGCATCAATCAGGCTGTTCGTCACCGCGACCAATGTGCGCACCGGCCGCGGCCGCATCTTCCGCAATGCGGAGATCACGGCCGACGTCCTGCTTGCCTCGGCTTGTCTACCGACCATGTTCCAGGCAATTGAGATCGACGGTGAGCCCTATTGGGATGGCGGCTATGCCGGCAATCCGACCCTCACGCCGCTGGTGCGCGAAAGCGACGCTCATGACACCATCCTGGTGCAGATCAATCCGCGCGAACGACCGAAACCGCCGCGTACGGCAAACGAAATTCTCAATCGCCTCAACGAAATCTCCTTCAACTCGCCGCTCATGAAGGAATTGCGCATGATCGCGCTGCTGCGCCAGGTGGCGGACCCCGGACACGGCGAGGGCGCGCGCTGGGCCGGAATGCGCACGCACCGGATCATGACCGACGCGCTCACGGAGTTCGGCGCATCATCTAAACTCAACGCTGAATGGCAGTTCGTTTCGCTGCTCAAGGAAGAAGGACGCAAGAGCGCCGACGCATTCCTCAAGACGCATGCTGACGATCTCGGCCGGCGCTCCACCGCCGATCTCGATGCACTGCTTGCGGAGTGCTGAGGGCGATGACCCTGTTGGGACTTCTCGGCATCCTGATCGGGCTCGGCCTGCTGATCTTGTTCGCCTATCGGGGCTGGAGCGTGTTGCTGCTCGCGCCGCTTGCCGCGCTGGTTGCCGCATTGTTTTCCCGCGAGCCACTGCTGGCCCACTGGACCCAGACCTTCATGGTCAGCGCGGCAGGCTTTCTGGCACAGTTCTTTCCGCTGTTTCTGCTCGGCGCCCTGTTCGGCAAACTGATGGAAGACAGCGGCTCGGTCGCCGCGATCGCGACCTTCATGACGCGGCGGCTGGGCACGCGGCGGGCTGTGCTCGCAGTGGTGCTCGCCGGAGCGCTCGTCACATATGGCGGCGTCAGTCTGTTTGTCGCCTTCTTCGTGCTCGCACCGATGGCGCACGAGCTGTTTCGCAACGCCGGCATCCCGCGGCGGCTGATGCCGGCGGCAATCGTGCTCGGCACCTCCACCTTCACCATGTCGGCGCTGCCCGGCACGCCATCGATCCAGAATGCGATCCCGATGCCATTCTTCGGCACCACGCCGTTCGCCGCGCCCGGCCTTGGCCTTCTGGCATCGTTGATCATGCTCGGCTTCGGCCTGTGGTGGCTCAACCGCGAAGTGGCCAACTCAAAAGAAGCGGCGAAGGCTTCGGCGACGGCGTGCCGATGCCTTCCGCCCGTCTTGCCACCGACGAAAAGCTGCGCGAACGCGCCACCACCGCGCGGGAGTTCGATCCGGCGGAGATCGTACACGGTGCGGTGACCGACGTTCCGCCGTCGGTTGTACTCGCCGCACTGCCGCTCATTGTGGTGATTATCGTCAATCTCGCGATGTCGCTGCTCATCTTGCCGGCACTGGACACCCGCTTTCTCGCCGAAGCTCGCTGGGGCGAAACGTCGCTCGCGGCCGTCGGCGGCGTATGGGCTGTCATCACAGCCCTCGCCTGTGCGATCGTGGCGGTCCTCGCTGTCAGCCATCGGCGATTGCCGGCCCTGCGTGCAACCATGGACGCCGGCGCCAACGCCGCCGTACTGCCGGCCCTGAGCGTCGCGAGCCTGGTCGGCTTCGGCGCCGTGGTGGCGGCTATGCCCGCCTTCGATGTCGTGCGCGACACCGTGCTCGGCATCGGCGGCGGACCGCTGGTCTCGCTCGCGGTGGCGACCAACGTGCTCGCCGCGCTCACGGGGTCGGCATCGGGCGGGCTGACCATTGCGCTCGACGCACTCGGGGCGACGTATATGACGCGCGCGGCGGAGATCGGACTCGATCCCGCGCTGCTGCATCGCGTGGCGGTGATCAGTTCGGGTACGCTCGACAGCCTGCCGCATAACGGCGCGGTCGTCACGCTGCTCGCCGTCTGCGGATCGACGCACCGGGACAGCTATCGCGACATCGTCATGGTCGGCATCGTCGGCGCACTCATCGCCCTCGTTGCCGTCATCGCGCTCGGCTCGGTGGCGGGATCGTTCTGAGCCACCGGCGCGGCCTGCCGTCTCAGGTAAATGGTGCACGACCACCCTTCCGGCGATCCGACGCCGTCGCTCTCGGGTTGATCGTTCGCAAGTGCAACAATGCTCAGCCGGGACATCGTAGAACGCCAACAGAGCGTCGCGATCCTTGATCAGGCAATCGACGGCCTTCCGGCAGCCCTCCGCCGTCGCCCCAGTGATGACCAGGATGCATTGCGGCTGGTCCGCCAGCCGGGCCGATGTATTCAAGACCTTAGTCTAAATTGTCGCAGTACCACAGGATTGGGTTTGACTTGCGACCGAGAGACTCGAAAGATCAAGGCGTAAATGGAGGCGGGTCAGGTCAAGCGGCTGAAAGGCCATCTGTACAGTACCGATGACGAGAGGCGCGAGGTGTCCAGGCTTCTCAAGATCGACAGTTTGCAAACCTACTTCTTCTCGGCGGCCGGTGTGGTCAAGGCCGTCGACGGCATCAGCTTTGATGTCAATCAGGGCGAGACGATAGCTATCGTTGGCGAGTCTGGATGCGGCAAGTCCGTCAGCGCGCTCTCGATCCTGCGGCTGGTCGCCGATCCGCCCGGCCGTATCATTGGCGGCAGCATTCGCTTCCGGGACAGAGACCTTCTCAAGCTGAGCGATGAGGAAATCCGAGAGGTCCGAGGCAAAGACATTGCCATGGTGTTTCAGGAGCCGATGACCTCGCTCAATCCAGTACTGACGATTGGGCGACAGCTCACCGAGACCATGGAGCAGCACCTCGATATGACCCGGGACCAAGCGGTCGCGCGTGCGATCGAGCTGTTGGGCATGGTGGGGATATCGGATCCGGAGCGTCGACTGAGGCAGTATCCGCATCACTTCAGCGGCGGCATGCGCCAACGCGTGATGATCGCCATGGCCTTGTGCTGCGAGCCCAAGCTGATCGTCGCCGACGAACCGACGACGGCGCTCGACGTGACGGTTCAGGCGCAGATTCTCGAGCTGATGAAGGATCTGACGCAGCGTCTGGGCGTGGCGCTGATCATCATCACCCACAATCTTGGTATCGTCGCGCGCTATGCTGACAGGGTCAATGTCATGTACGCGGGCAAGATCATCGAGAGTGGAACTGCGCACGACATCTATCACCATCCCCACCATCCATACACGCTGGCGCTGCTGCGTTCGGTGCCGCGCATGGATCAGCCGCGCCGGGCTCGGCTCGATCCGGTGCAGGGACAGCCGCCCGACCTTTCGCGCCTCGGCGTCGGCTGCTCGTTCCATCCGCGCTGCGGCTTTGCCATTGCGCGCTGCGCGAGTCAGCCGCCTCCCTTGGAGCGGATCGATGGCGGCGATCATCTCGCGGCATGCTTTGAGGCAGACAACGTAGCCCGATCGATGACGAGGTCGTCATGACCCCCATCGAACCAACCGGCGCGGTACGGCAGAGCGCCGAAGCGGCGGTACAGGCATCGATCGTCGTGCCGGACGTCGCGCTCGAGCATAGGCGCCAATCGGAACGGCGCGTCGCCCTGGCGCCGGAGTTGGTCACGATTCGCAACCTGAAAATGCACTTTCCGGTGATTGAAGGCGCTCTCTTCTCCAAAGAGGTCGCTCGCGTGAAGGCTGTCGACGGAATCAACCTCACCATCCGCAAAGGAGAGACGCTCGGATTGGTCGGCGAGTCGGGTTGCGGCAAGACCACCACTGGTCGGTGCATCCTGCGGCTCGAGCACCCGACCGGAGGCGAGATCCTGTTCGACGGCAAGAATCTGGTCGATCTCGATCAGAAATCGATGCGGGCCCTGCGGCAGAAGATCCAGGTCATCTTCCAGGATCCTTACAGCTCTCTCAATCCGCGCATGAAGATCGGGGAGATCATCTCCGAGCCGATGAAGGTGCACGGGACCGAGCCGAACAAGGCAGCTCGCGATGCGCGGGTCGCGGAATTGCTCCGCCTGTGTGGCCTGGATCCCAAGTTTGCCGACCGCTATCCCCACGAAATGAGCGGCGGCCAACGCCAGCGCGTCGGCATCGCACGTGCCCTGTCGGTACGTCCGGAATTCATCATCTGCGACGAGGCGATCTCAGCATTGGATGTGTCGATTCAGGCGCAGATCATCAACCTGCTGGAGGACCTGCGGGACCAGTTCGGACTGACCTATCTGTTCATCGCGCACGACCTCAGCGTCGTCCGCCACCTGTGCCATCGCGTCGCAGTCATGTATCTCGGCAAGATCGTCGAACTGGCGGATTGCGACGAGTTGTACGGCAATCCTCTGCATCCCTATACTCAGGCGCTTCTCGCGGCCGTGCCGGTGCCGGATCCCGACTTGGAGAGGGCGCGCGCCCATCGGATCGTGAAAGGCGAAGTGCCGAGTCCGATGAATCCGCCGAGGGGATGCGTGTTTCATCCGCGCTGTCCGCTTGCGGTCGACAGTTGTGCGAAGATTGTCCCGGAGTTCAGGGAACTGCGGCCCGGCCATTGGGTGGCTTGTTCCGTAATTTGAATGAAAGCCCCGTAAGAAGGGCGACAGGGGCGTAAAGCCCCGGCCCATGAAAGCCAGGAGGAGTGTGTTCCAGAGGGAGAAAGATCATGAACCTTTCGAAATATCTCAGAGCCGCGTCAATTATGGCGGTCGGCGCGGCCGTTGCCATCGGCTTCTCCGGAGCTCCAGGTCAGGCTGCGCCTAAGAAAGGCGGGATACTGAACTTTGTGGTGCCGGACGAGCCGCCGAGCTGGGACGGTCACCGCGAGACGACGTTCGCGCTGATCCATCCCTTTGCGCCGTTCTATAGCCTGCTCATCAAGGTCAATCCGGAAAATCCGTCCTCACCGACGGACTTCGTGTGCGACCTGTGCACGGAAATGCCAGCTCCGACCGACGGGGGCAGGACCTACACGTTCAAGATCAAGCAGGGCGTGAAATTCCACGACGGAACGCCATTGACGGCGCAGGACGTCGTCGCATCATACAAAAAGGTCATCTTCCCACCGGAGGGCACGACCAGCGCGCGCGTGGCCTATTTCGTCATGGTCGACAGCGTGAGCGCGCCGGACGACCACACGGTCGTATTCAAACTCAAGTATCCATCGGGCGCCTTCATCCCGGCGCTGGCGACGCCTTACAACTTCATCTACTCGAAGGCAAAGCTCGACCAGGACATCCGCTGGTACGAGAAGAATGTCATGGGGTCAGGGCCCTTCAAGTTCGCGGGAAGAGAGGCAGGCGCCTCCGTGCGCGGCGAGCGCAACAAGGACTACCACGTTCCCGGGCAACCCTATCTCGACGGCTTCGAGGCGATCTTCTCCAGTAAGCAGGCGGTGCGCGTGCAAGCGATCCGCGGCGACCGAGCCGCAATCGAGTTCCGCGGCCTCCCGCCGAAGAGCCGCGACGACCTCGTCGACGCACTCGGCAGGGACATCACGGTCCAGGAGAGCGACTGGAACTGCGTGCTCCTGTTCACTCCCAACCACAAGAAGAAGCCGTTCGACGACGTCCGCGTCCGCCGCGCGCTCACGCTGGCGGTCGACCGCTGGGACGGATCGACGAGCCTTTCGCGCATCGCCATCGTGAAAGCGGTCGGTGGTGTCGTATTCCCGGGTCACCCGCTGGCGGCGACGAAGGCGGAGCTCGAACAGATCCCTGGCTTTTGGCCGGACATCAACAAGTCGCGTGCCGAGGCGAAGCGGCTGCTGCAGGAGGCCGGCGTTTCGAACTTGACGTTTGTGTTGTCCAACCGCGCCGTCGACCAGCCATATACGATCGTGGGCACGTGGCTCATCGACCAGTGGCGGCAGATCGGCGTGACGGTCGAGCAGAAAATGGAGCCGACAGGCCCGTTCTACGCGCGGCTCAGGTCACAGGATTTCGACGTGACGATGGACTTCAACTGCCAGTCGGTCGTCAATCCGCTGCTCGACATCGGCAAGTTCCTGTCGACGGACATCGGCAACGAGAGCTATGGCGGGTACACCGATCGCGACCTCGACAAGATCTTCGAGGCAATGAACCGTGCTCCCGAGGAGGCCGAGCAGCGCAAGCTGATGCGGCAGTTCGAGAAGCGCGTGCTTGACGAGCAGGCGCACTCGTTCGTCACGCTGTGGTGGAACCGGATCATTCCGCACCGATCCTACGTGAAGGGCTGGAAGATCAGTCCCAGCCACTACCTCAATCAGGATCTCGCCAACGTATGGCTCGACAAGTAACCGCCCGGCGGCGGTTGATGACAACAGCGGTTTCCAGGGCACCTGCCAGAGCAAGGCGGTGAACGGGAAACCGCGGCGACACCGCGAGCGAAAGTGCTGCAGCAGCGATCATGTACCAGTACATCCTCAAGCGACTCCTGTTGATGATCCCGACGCTGCTCGGCGCCGCGCTGCTCGTGTTCCTCCTGTTGCGGCTGGTGCCGGGCGACGTCTGCGTGCTGCGCATGGCGGGTGGGGCCGGATACGTTGATCCCAAGGCGGTCGAACTCTGCCACGCCGAGCTGGGCCTTGATCGCTCCTATGTAGTGCAGTTTCTGGATTTCATCTGGGGTTTCGTCCGATTCGATTTCGGCAAGTCGATGTGGACTGGACGCCCGATCGTGGAAGAGGTCGCGCTGCGCTTCGAACTTTCGCTGCAGATCGCGATCATGGCCACGCTTACCGCCATCATGCTGGCCATTCCGCTCGGCACGATCTCCGCCGTCAAACAGAACACCTGGATCGACTACGTGGTGCGCGCCTTCAGTATCGCCGGAATCGCGATGCCTTCCTTCTGGCTCGGCGTCCTGATCATCCTTGGCCTGCTGATCACCAGCAAGTCGGTGTTCGGAAGTCCCTGGATGCCGCCGATTAAATATGTGCCGCTCTGGGTCGACCCCTTGCACAACCTGAGCATGACCATCTTCCCGGCCCTGGCGACCGGCTACCGCTATTCCGCCGTTGCGACACGTATGACGCGTTCGGCGCTGCTCGAAGTACTGCGCGAGGATTACGTCCGCACGGCGCGCGCCAAGGGGCTCGTCCAGAAGCTCATCATCCGGCGCCATGCGCTCGGAAACGCGCTACTGCCGGTGGTGACGATCATCGGCATTGAATTCGCGTTCCTGATGGGCGGCCTGGTGGTCACCGAGCAGGTGTTCAACCTCAACGGGCTAGGCAAGCTGTTTGTCGCTTCCGTGACCAATCACGATTACACGATGACCCAGGCACTGGTCATGTTGGTGGCTGCGATATTCGTGGTCACCAACTTTGTTGTGGACATCGTCTACGCGTGGCTCGACCCGCGGATTCGGTACAAATGATGGCTGGAATCAGAGGCTTTGCATGACTATCGCGACCGACCTCGGGACGAAGGTCGAGCTGACGGATGAGCGGAAGGCACCGAGCAGGCTTTCGGCGATCGCTCGGTTCGCACGCCGCAATCCACTGGGCGCCGCCGGCGGCGCAGTCATCATCGTCATGGTGCTGGTTGCGGTGTTTGCCGATTTCATCGCCCCCTACAACCCGGTCGCCAACGCATTCGATCGCATGCACGAGCCACCGAGTCTCGAGAATTGGCTCGGTACGGATCAATACGGACGCGACGTGTTCTCGCGCATCGTCTACGGGGCGCGCACTGCCCTGCTCGTCGGATTTGCGTCGTCGTTCGTCGGCGCCACCTTCGGCCTGGTGCTCGGGGTAGCGAGCGCCTATTTCGGCGGCAAGATCGATCTGATCCTCCAGCGCATCATCGATATATTCATGGCGTTCCCGCTGATCATCATGGCGCTCGCCGTCATCGCAATCTTCGGGACAGGGGCGCAGAACGTGATCATCGCGATCACCATACCGTTCATTCCGCGCTGCGCCCGCGTCGTTCGCTCGAGTGCGCTGGCGATCCGCGAACTCCCCTACATCGACGCCGCCCGCGCCAACGGCTTCAGCCACACCCGCATCATTCTGCGGCACATGATTCGAATGTAATGGCGCCGTTTCTCATCATGATCACCGCCTTCGTGGGTCAGGCAATCTTGCTCGAAGCATCGCTTTCCTATCTCGGTCTCGGAGTGCAGGAGCCGACGCCGGCATGGGGCCTGATGCTTCAGGGCGGCGCCGAGGAATACGCCGAGAGCGCCCCCTGGATAGCCATCTTCCCGGGCATCGCCATCAGTCTTGCGGTGTTCGGTTTCAGCCTGTTCGGCGATGCGCTACGCGACGAGCTCGATCCCAGGCTGCGATCCTTGTAAACAGCAGCCAGCACGCCTGCGGGCCACGGAGCGCGCGTTCTTCGTAGGCTGCCGCAGGGTCACAAGCCCCGCGGGACGCACGATTATCCTTCCTGGCGTACGGCCCGCCGACAATGCTTCAAGCCTCGCCTGCATTTACCATTTATTAACTCTCCGCTTCGCGCTTTGGCGACTGCGTGAGAGAGCGGTTCATCGGATGAGAGGGGGTAGCTCATTCTCGAATGAGAGGGGATCGATGATGAATCAGCTAGCAGGGCGGATAGGGATCGCGGCTCTTTCGATGAGTCCGGGGCACCTGGTCGACAAATTTCTCGACTGGGCTCGAGGAACTGAGGGGCGCGATGGCGCTTGCGGAAATCAACAGTTTGGCCCGCAACGAGGTGCGAACCAAGGTGCTGTTCGATTGATTCGGCGACTAAGCGCGATGGCACGGTCGAACCGCCGTCGTGCCCTTGGCCGAGTTCGATGGCACAACGCCGCTGAAACAAGTCGAAACCGGCCCATCCAGGCACAAAAGGGCCGGCTCAAATGAGGCGGCCCTTTCGTCTCTATCCGGGTGGTGCAGCGCATGCGGGCCACAGCCCGCAAAGCCTTTGGTCTGCTGACAGGCGCTCCGCTTTTCTGGTCTTGATCGTTGGCGGTGCTTCATCTCCGGAAATTCAAATCCATATATCGTTCGCCACGGTCCGATCCCCGCCTTCCTCGCCGGTGTTGGGAGTCCCTCGCGGCTCGATCAAGAGAAGCTTCACCTCCTACGTCATCGTCGGCAGGAACGGTCACGCAAGTTTGAGGGGACTGAAGCTGATCTAATGCTGTTTAG
Organism: Bradyrhizobium sp. RDI18; assembly: GCF_043203335.1. Classification (NCBI taxonomy): domain Bacteria; kingdom Pseudomonadati; phylum Pseudomonadota; class Alphaproteobacteria; order Hyphomicrobiales; family Nitrobacteraceae; genus Bradyrhizobium; species Bradyrhizobium sp. RDI18. The sequence goes on from NZ_JBICRN010000008.1 coordinate 4,684,418, forward strand.
CTGAGGACGGCGCGCGAGACGCAAATTGGGTCAGCCCGCCGCCATGATGGAGCATCGGATGCACACGACACGCCGAACGTTCCTGCAAACATCCTTTGCAACAGCCGCTGCCGCGCTCTTGCCAACCTCTCTGCGTGCCCAGCAAGGCCAGCTTGTCCGCCGTCCTATACCTTCGACCCGTGAGGAGATGCCGATCGTCGGACTGGGGACCTGGATCACCTTCAACGTCGGCAACGATCCGGTGCTCAGGGACGAATGCGCTGCTGTCATGGCCGCCTTCTTCGAGGGCGGCGGCCGCATGATCGATTCCTCGCCTATGTATGGCTCGTCGCAGCCGGTTGTCGGCTACGGCCTTCAAAAGCTCGGGCAGCCGCCTGCACTATTCTCAGCCGAAAAGGTCTGGACGTCCTCGGCGACGGCAGGCCCGGCCCAGATCGAGCAATCGCGCCGCTTCTGGGGCGTGCCGAAGTTCGACCTCGTTCAGGTTCACAACCTGCTCGCCTGGAAGGCGCATCTGCAGACGCTCCTTCAGATGAAAGCCGCCGGTACGGTGCGTTACGTCGGAATCACCACGTCCGAAGGCCGCCGTCATGATCTTGTCGAACAGATCATGCGAAACGAGCCGATCGATTTCGTGCAGTTCTCCTACAATGTCGTGGATCGCGAGGCGGAGGCACGGCTGCTGCCGCTGGCGGCAGAGCGCGGGATTGCGGTGATTGTGAACCGGCCGTTCCGGCAGGGCGAACTGACCAATCGCCTCAAGAACAAGCGGCTGCCAGAGTGGGCGGCCGAACTCGGGGTGTCGAGCTGGGCGCAGCTCATGCTGAAGTTCATCCTGTCTCACCCGGCCGTCACCGTCGCAATTCCCGCGACCACGCGCGTCGACCACGTGCGGGAAAACCTCTCGGCCGCCGCCGGACCGATGCCAGACCTCGCCACGCGGCAGCGCATCTCGGCCCACGTGCAGGCGCTTTGATGTCGGAGTGGTGGACCTATCGCGCGGAGGATTTCCTGCTGTTTTCGCCGCGCGTCTACTGGCGCATGTTCGAAACGCACAATGCGGCGCTTTGGCCTCTGCACGTCGTGACGCTTGCCGCCGGCCTGCTCATCATCCTGCTTATCGCGTGGCGGCCGGGAGTCTTGGCACGTTGGATCGCACTCATCCTGGCGGTTCTCTGGATCTTCGTCGGGTGGTCGTTCCTGTGGAATCGTTATTCAGGCATCAACTGGGCTGCCGTCTATGTTGCGCCGGCTTTCGCCGTTGAAGGTGGGCTGCTGCTCATCTTGTCTTTGCGCGATGGCCTTGCCTTTGACCGCCGCGGGCCAATCGCTTGGATCGGGTATCTCCTCCTTGCCTTCGGAATAGCCGGACAGCCATTGCTTGCGCCGCTGCAGGGACGCGGCTTGGCCTCGTCCGAGGTCTTTGGCATCGCGCCGGATCCGACGGCGATCGCGACGCTCGGCGTTCTGCTCCTCGCCCGCGGCGGGCTTGTACCATGGCTGCTGCCGATCCCCGTGCTCTGGTGTCTCCTGAGCGGCATAACGCTGCGGACGATGGGCGAGCCGCAAGCCTGGGCCCCTGCTGCCGCCGTGGCGCTTACCGCTACAGCCTGGATCTTGACGATCATCCGCCAGCGCGGGTCGCTTCCGGCCGCGTGAAGGCACATGCGTCAGACGATCTGGCAGACGTGGTAGGCGATGCCGCCCTCGACCAGATATCCCGACCCGACGCAGACGATGTCGTTCATCCAGGCATATTGTTCCGCCCCGGTTTCGAACAGCGGGTTGGTGCGGAAGTAATAGCGCGACGGGTCAACCTGATGTCGTTTCGCGGGATCAGCCATTTCTGACCGCAATTCGGGCGGCGTGATCCAGCGTCCGCCGTAGGTCATGTGCACCAGCGCGCCGTCGTGCGTGCGCAGCGTCAGGCGGACGTCGAGCGACATCGCGCCATCGGTGCGGAACAGCGCCCAGTCGCCGCCGCCGGGCACCACCTCGCCGCGCAGCTTTGGGCCGTCGAAGGTGCCGCCGGCCGCGCCGAACAGGATGCGGCGGCCGAGCGGACCGTCGCCGATGTTCAGTTTCGGATTGAGATCGACGACGATGTCGAACAATGGGGCCGTCCTGATCGCGGCGACCGGTTTGACGCGTGGATCTACTGTCATCATCTGGGTCCTGGTTCGCGGGAGCAAGTCACTCGGCGGCGAGCTGCCGGACCCCGGCATCGCCAAATATCCTGCGGCGTACCGCGTCGGTCGAGACGCCGGACTGCGCGCAGAGTTCGGCAAGGTCGAAGAAGAATCGCTCGTGGACGATCCGGTCGTCCTTGAACGCAAACTGGATGAATACCGGGAGGTCTGCGCACCTGCCGTTCGGTACCACGCCGAAGCGATCGCCGGTCATTGTCATCTGCACGCGGCCCCAGCAGACGAGCGCATCCTCATTGGCGGCGTGGCCCTGCAGGACGACATTGTAATCGGGGAACGAAGCGAAGAACCGGCTCAGCACCTTCTCGTTCTCGGCAAGACCACGGGCGGTGGTTCCGAAGGCCGGGTTTTCCAGCACCATGTCGTCGTGGAGGACCTTTAACGTCGCCGGCACGTCCTGACGGCTCTTTGCCGCCGCCAGGGCCTGCGCCAATTCGAACATTCGATCGCTGTTCATGACCCTCCTCCCGTACCTTCCCTCGAGCTCTTCTGCTCGAATTCATACCGAGCGTCTTTCACATACTATATGTATGTTATATGTTAGTAGGATCATAGGCGTCAAGTGGTATGTCGGGGCATGCAGGAAGCTGGACGCGAACGAACCCGCCGCGAGGAGTACACGGAAGCCACGAGGCAGGCGCTGCTGGCGGCCGGCCGGGACATTTTTGCGAGCGAGGGCTATCAGGCGGCGGGAATCGAGGCGATCTCGCGCGCCGCGCGCGTGACGCGGGGCGCCTTCTATCACCACTTCGAGGACAAGAAGGCGCTGTTCGACGCGGTGGTCGTTGCGCTCCAGATCGAGGCCGCGGCCAGGATCGAAGCGCGAGCGAAGATGGAGCGCAAGATTTGGGACCGCCTGACCGAGGGCATCGAAGCCTATCTCGACGCCTGCCTCGAGCCGGCCTATGCGCGCATCGTCATCCAGGAAGCGCCGGCGGTGCTCGGCAATGCGCGCTACCGGGAGATCGAGGAAGCCCATCCAATGGCCCTGCTCACCGCGACGCTTGCTGCGCTAAAACGCCAGGGCGAGCTCGATTTCGAGGATATCGAGCTCCTGAGCCGCATGGTCGATGCGATGATCTGCGAAGTGGCGCTGCTGCTGCCCGGGGCAGAGAATCCGAAAAGGCTCCGAGCCCGCGGGCAAAAGATCATCGGCAGCCTGCTCGGCGCCTTCCGCACCACTTGAGCGCAAGCGCGCTCACGGCGCGACCCATCGTTGCACCGCCTCGGCGGTGTCGGCCGGTGTGGTGTTGAAGCAGATGCGCGTTTGCGGCGCGGCGAGGTGAACCAGATTGATGATCCGCTCGAACAAATGCAGCCGCTCTCGCGGCTCGCGCAGCCCGGCCCCGATCACCACGCAGTCATAATGCTTTGCGCCCAGCGCCGCGGCGGCGACTGCTTCGGCGGTATCGCCGAGATCGATCAGGCAGCTATCGGCCTCATAGCCCATCGCGCGAAGCTGCTCGATCTGAGCTCCAACATAGCTCGTCATCAGTTCGGCCGTGAGCCCCGGGAAAGCGCTGAAGTCGACGAAGGAAGGCTCGATGCCGATGGCGAGCACGGTCTTTTTGGCCATGCGGATGCTCCAGGCAAAATTATCTCCGGGAAAACGCGCACATCGTCAAACAGGTTCCGACTTCGACATTGACAGCATCATTCGACATTCACCGAAGCATTCTTGTCGCAAGATCAGCCATTGTGGTCTGCACCGCCGCTCCAACGAGCACGTACTGAACGTTTCACAGGAGAACGTTATGGCTGCTACCAACAACGCAAACCAGAACCTGGTCGTCACCGCATTCTGGGAAGTCAATTCGGGCGAGGAAGCCACCGTCGCGGAGCTTCTCAAGGATTTTCTGCCGCAGGCACAGCGTGAGCCCGGCGTGAAGGCATTCCAGATTCACCAGAACATCGCAAAGCCACGAGAATTCTTCTTTTACGAGGTATTCGCAGGCGAAGCGGCCTTCGCCGAGCATCAGCAGACCGACCATTTCAAGAACATCATTCTCGGGCAGGCGATTCCGAAACTCGCCAAACGCGAGCGGTCGCAATTCCGGTTCATTTGAGGTCAGAACGGCTTCGGCGCGCCACGGCTCGTCTCAGTGGCTCGCCGCCGCAACAATTTGCGTTCTCGCTTGTTGGTCGCAAGTGTTGACGCGAGCTCGAACGCAGCGCGGGCTTCCGCGAAGCGGCCGAGTTTGTGCAGCAGATCGCCGCGGACGCTTGGGAAGAGGTGATAGGTCTTCAGCGCGGGCTCGCCCGCCAATCCGTCCACGATCGCGAGCGCAGCCGCCGGCCCTTCGGCCATACCGATAGCCACGGCGCGGTTGAGCTCGATGATCGGCGAGCGCACCAGCGCGCCCAATTTGGCGTAGAGTTCGGCGATTCGCGGCCACTCGGTTTCATCAGGTGTAGCGGCTCTGGCGTGACAGGCGACGATCGCCGCCTGCAGTGCATAGAACCCGCTGCCTCCGCCGAGCTCGCAGGCTCGTGCCAGCGCCAGCAGTCCCCGGCGGATCTGAAGCCGGTCCCACAGCGCGCGGTTCTGGTCCATCAGGAGAATTGGATCGCCGGCTGCGTCGGTGCGCGCCGCGGTGCGCGAAGCATTCAGCTCCATCAGCGCGAGCAGGCCGTGGGCTTCAGCTTCCTGCGGCGCGACCAGCGTCAGCACCCGGCCCATGCGCAGCGCGTCGTTGCAGAGCTGCGGCCGTAGCCATTCGTCGCCGCGGGCGGCCGTATAGCCTTCGTTGAAGATGAGATAGACGACCTCCAGCACCGAGGCGAGCCGTTCCGAAAGCTGCTCGCCGCGTGGCGTTTCGTAGGCTAGGCCGGATTCGGACAGCGTCCGCTTCGCCCGCACGATGCGCTGGGCGATGGTCGCTTCCGGCTGTAGGAAGGCGCGCGCTATCTCTTCCGTGGTCAGACCGCAGATCATTCGGAGCGCCAGCGCCGCGCGCGCCTCGCGCGACAGTTTTGGATGGCAGGCGGTGAAGATCAGCCGCAGCAACTCGTCACCAATATCGTCGTCGAGTGCGGCGTCCAGATCCGGCATCGCCTGTTGCTCCTGCTCGAGGTCGCGCGTCAGCATCTCATGCTTGCGCGCGAGCATGCTGCGGCGGCGCAGATGATCCAGCGCACGGCGCTTGGCCAGCGCCATCAGCCACGCCCCGGGCTTCTCCGGCACGCCGCTGGCGGGCCAATGCTCCAGCGCCGCGACCAGGGCTTCCTGGGTCAAATCCTCCGCCAGCGGCACGTCGCGCAGCATTCGCGACAGCCCCGTGATCAGGCGCGGCTGTTCGATGCGCCAGACCGCGAGGATAGTGCGATTGACGTCTGCGGCCGTCATCGCCGCCGACTGTGTGCGCCGAACGTGTGCATCAGGCGTGAGCGCGAATGCCGGCCTCGCAGGCGCCATCCACGCCAGGCGTCGCCAGCACGCGAACTTCGCAGGTACCCTCCCAGCCCGGCATATGCTCGAGGTGCAGTTGCATGAACTCCCTCGCGGCGGCCACGGCCTCTTCCATGTCCCGGAGTTCGAAGATCGCGTATCCGCCGATCAGCTCCTTGCTCTCGACGAACGGTCCATCGATCACGCCAAGCTTGCCGTCCGTTATCCTGACTTGCGCCCCGGCCATGGCGATCGGCATCAGGCCGCCGGTGTCGAGCATGCGGCCGGCCTGGATCTCCCGTTCGGCGAGCTTGCCCATCGCCTCCATCAAAGCCGGCGTCGGGCCTTTGTCGGGCTGGGGCGAGGTAACGATATACATGAAGCGCATTGCGGAACTCCCGTTGAGGCGAGCCGCGGCGACGATCGCCGGCAAAACTGTCTCGCTATGGGAGACGACGAACGGGACGGCGCCGGATCGACAGGTGTTCTGGAAATATTTCGGGAGCCAGCCCGGCCCGGGCCGCCGGTCTACTGTCCCCGGATCATGATCAGGGGATCGGCGGTATCAGGCACGCGCCGCCACTGCGCATTGTCGTCGGCCTCGAACTGCCAGGTCTCGCCTTTGGCCGACATCAGGATCATCTGTCCGCGCTCCAGCCGCCATTGGTTTGGCGCGAAGGCCGCAACCGCCGGATCGCATTTCGGCTTCAGGAACACCTGGAAATTATCCCCGGTCGCCTCGGTGTTGGTCAGCGTCAGGCCGCAGACCGTCTGCCCATTGCCGCGAACCATCGACCAGTCACCGATCATCTGGTCCATCGACTTGGCGAGCGAGCGGGCGGCGGCGAGGTTCTGCAGGATGTAGACGCCCTCGCCGGTCCGCAGGCCCTCGAAAATGCCGCTCTCGACTTCGGTGAAGTCGATCACCGGCTGGCCTGCCGCGTCCTGCAGCCGCACGATGTCCAGCCCCTTGATATTCCAGGCCGTGATGTCCTTGGTGAACGGCAATGCCTTGGCGCAACCGGGCTCAAGCTCGAGCTTGAGCCCTTGCGGCGTCGCATCTGCCTTCATCGTGATGACGCAAGTCTTGCTGCGCTCGGTGGTGGCAAGTTCCCACTGCCCGATCATTTCCTTCTTCAGGGCCGCGGCATCCTGCGCCGCCACCTGCGGTGCAAGCGCGAGCAGCGCCGTCAGCGCTGCTGCCGTAATGCCTGAACGCCCAAGCAACATCAGCGTCCCTTCACCGGGGTCTCCGGAACGGGCGTCAAGGGCGCCTTACCGGCAAACCAGTTTTTCAGGTTATCGACGACGAGCTGATCCATGGCGTTGCGCGTTACCACCGAAGCTGAGCCGATATGTGGCAACAGCACGACATTTTGCATGGCCATCAACTCGTCCGGCACGTTCGGCTCGTTGGCGAACACATCGAGCCCGGCGGCGAGGATAGTGCCGGATTTCAGCGCCGCGACCAGCGCCGGCTCGTCGACAACGGAGCCGCGGGCGACGTTGATCAAAACGCCGCGCGGACCAAGCGCCTGCAACACGTCGGCATTGATCATCTTGGCGGTCGAGGCGCCGCCGGGCACGATGACGATCAGCGTATCGACCGCCTTCGCCATCTCCATCAGGTCGGGATAATGCTGGTAGGACACGGCCGGCGACGGATTGCGCGAATGATAGCAAACCGGCACGCGCGAGGCCTCGAGCCGGCGGCCGATCGCCTGGCCGATGCGGCCCATACCGACGATGCCGATCTTGCGGTCGCGCAGCGAACCGGCGCTCAAGGGATAGTTCTGGGCCTGCCATAGGCCGGAGCGCAGATAGCGGTCGGCCTTGACGAATTCGCGCAAGGTCGCAATCAGAAGTCCCATCGCGACGTCGGCGACTTCTTCCGTCAGCACATCGGGCGTGTTGGTGACGACGATATTGTGCTCACGCGCGTAGGACGAGTCGACGTGGTCGTAGCCGACGCCGAAGCTCGCGACGATTTCAAGCTGCGGAAATTGCGACAGCGCCTTCGCGTCCGCCGGCACCATGTGATAGGTGACCGCCATGCCGCGGATTTTTGCGACCGTATCTGATGTCAAGCGCTCGAGGTCAGCCCGGCTCTCCGCCATATGCAGGACGTACTGATCCGGAAAGCCGTTTTCCAGGATCGGCCTGACAGGTCCGTAGATCAACAGATCGATCTTCTCGGACGAAATATTCGCGGCAGCCATCAATTTTCCTTTCCAAGCGCGCTCTCATGCCAGCGCCGTAGTACCAGATGCGAAACTAGCGCCAGCAGCCCATAGATGACAATCCCGGCCACCGACAGCAACAACAACGCCGCGAACATTCGGGGAATGTTGAGGCGATAACCGGATTCGGCGATCCGGAAGGCAAGGCCGGAGCCGGCGCCTGCCGTGCCCGCGGCGATTTCGGCGACCACGGCGCCGATCAGCGACAGGCCGCCCGCGATCCGCAAGCCACCGAGGATGAACGGCAGCGCCGCCGGCAACTTCAGGTACCGCAACGTCTGAAGCCGTGACGCGCCATAGAGCTGAAAAAGCCCGGCCAGATTGCGGTCCACCGAATTCAGCCCGAGCGTGGTGTTGGACAGAACCGGAAAGAAACCGACGATCCAGGCGCAGACAATCACCGCAGTCTGCTGCGGCAGATAGATCAGCAATAACGGCGCAATTGCGATCACCGGCGTGACCTGCAGGATCACCGCATAGGGAAACAGCGAATATTCCAGCCATTTCGATTGGTTGAATACCAGCGCCAGCGCGACGCCGCCGACGGCAGCGGCGATGAAACCTTCCAGCGTGGTGAGCAAGGTGACACCGAGCGATTCCGACAGCACCGGCCAGTCGTTGACGAGCGTCTGAAAAACCGTTGTCGGACTCGGCAGCACGTAGGGCTGGATATCGTTGACGCGGACGACAAGTTCCCACAACGCCAGGCCCGCTGCGAGCACGACAACGGGAAGCAGCATGCGGCCGATGTTCTGCAGGGAACTCATGCGCTACGCTGCCCGGAATAGGAAGGCGCCAGCGCATTCGAGACCTCGCGGCAATAGCCGGCATAGTTGGCCGAGGTGCGAAACTCCTCCCCGCGCGGCTCAGCCGTCGCGATGCGAAACTCGGCACGGACGCGCCCCGGGCGCGCCGTCATCACGATCACCCGCTGCGACAGATAGACCGACTCGAATACCGAGTGGGTGACGAAAATGACGGTCTTGTGCAGCTTCCGCCACAGCGCCAGCAGGTCGTTGTTGAGCCGAAAGCGCGTGATCTCGTCGAGCGCCGCGAACGGCTCGTCCAGCAGGAGAATGTCCGGATCGGTGACCAGCGCCCGCGCCAATGAAACCCGCATCTTCATGCCGCCGGACAATTCGCGAGGGTATGCGCCGGCGAATTCGGCAAGACCAACCTGCGCCAGCGCCTCCTCGATACGCCGGTCGGCTTCGGCCGGCGCCGCATGCGCAAGCTTCAGCGGCAGGCAAACATTGTCGCGCACGCTCGCCCACGGCATCAGCGTGGGCTCCTGAAACACAAAACCGATGGGATGCCGCCCTTCCGCCTTGTTGGCGCGATGGGGAACGCTCACCGTGCCCGCACTCGGCGCACCGAGCCCCGCGATCAGCCGCAGCGCGGTGGATTTTCCGCAGCCGGAAGGCCCGAGCAGCGAGACGAAGTCGCCCTTTGCGACATCAAGATCGAGCGGCCCCAGCGCGGTCACGCAATTGTCATAGGTCTTGCTGACCGCGCGCAGGCGCACTGCAAGGCCCGCCGCATCGCTATCCGTCTCCGACAAAGCGGGCCCGGCCATCTCGCCTCAGTTCTTCGGCCGCAGATCGAGACCGACGGCCTTGTTGACGAAGCGCAGCGTGTAGGCCTGGCGGTAGTCGATATCGCGGCGAACCACGCCGGCACGCACCATCTTGTCGAAGAAGCTCGCCACGCGCGCGTCGTTCATGGCGCCGATGCCGTCGCGCAACGTATCGCCGGAATCGACGATGCCGTATTCCTTCATCTTGGCGACGGAATAGCTGAGCAGCTCGTCGGTCATTTCGGGGTTGATCTTCTTGATCATCGCGTTGCCGGCGGAATTGTCGCCGTAGAGATAGTTGTACCAGCCGATGAAGGAGGCATCGACAAAGCGCTGCACCAGGTCCGGCTTCTTGTCGACGATCTCGCGGCGCGTCTCGATCAGCGTCGAATAGGCGTTGAAGCCGTGATCGGCGAGCAGGATCACGCCAGGCTTGAAGCCGGCCGCCTTCTCGACGGCGTAGGGCTCGGAGGTAACGTAGCCCTGCATCGCGCTTTGCTTGTTCACGATGAAAGGCTGCGGATTGAAGGTGTAGGGCTTTACCTTGCTCTCGCTGAACCCATATTCGGACTTCAGCCACTGGAAGTAGCTCGCGACGCCTTCCTTGGACACCAGCAGTGTCAGCGGCTTGAGATCTTCGAGTTTTGCAATTTTGGTTTCCGGATGGGTGAGGAATACCTGCGGATCCTTCTGGAAGATCGCGGCGACCGCAATCAGCGGCACGTTATTGGCAACGGCGTCGAACGATTGCAGCGTGTTCGCGCTCATGAAGAAATCGAGCTTGCCGGCGGTCAGCAGGATGCGGTTGTTGGTGTTGGGCCCGCCGGGAACGATTGTGACGTCGAGGCCGTATTTCTTGTAGGTGCCGTCGGCGACCGCCTGGAAGAAGCCGCCATGCTCGGCCTCCGCGACCCAGTTGGTTCCGAACGACACCTTGTCGAGGGTTTCGGCGCGCACAGGCATCTGTCCTGCGGTCAGCGCCAGAAGACCGGTGGTTAACGCTCGCAGCAAAAAGGCCGGGTTCATGGTTGGACTCCGTCGATCATTCTGGCCCATGATGAGAGGCTAAGGACAACGTCCCCAAGAGGATTTGTCCAGGGATCGGACCATTCCCGGACTATCTAACAAACTACTCTGCAAATTCATCCAAAGAAACGCTTCGCTCGATGGCCTCAACCGTTCCGCCCCGCGACTGGACCGACATCCGCTGGTCCGACATTGCCAAGAATGGCGCTAAGGCCGACGCCGCGCGCTGGATCGCGGTGCTGCCATTGGCAGCCACCGAACAGCACGGCCCGCATCTGCCGCTGGAAACCGACGTCCTGATCGGCGAGGCCTATCTGGCGCGGGTGCGCGAGCTGTTGCCCGTCGCGCTGCCCGTCACCTTTCTGCCGCTGCAGCCGGTCGGCATCTCCACCGAGCACATCGATTTTCCGGGCACGCTGACGCTGCCGACCGAGGCCGCATTGAAGGAGTGGATGGCGATCGGCGAGCGCGTCGCGCGATGCGGAATCCGCAAGCTCGTGATCGTGACGAGCCATGGCGGCAACAGCGCGGCGATGTCGCTGGTCGCGCAGGATCTGCGCGCACATCACGGGCTGCTCGTGGTGACCACGAGCTGGTCGCGCTTCGGCGCGCCGGATGGATTGTTTTCCGCGGAAGAGCTGCGTCACGGCATTCATGGCGGCGCGGTCGAGACCTCCATCATGCTGGCGCGCTATCCGCACACGGTGCGGAGCGAGGCGATCGCCGATTTTCGGCCTGCCAGCATCGCGATGGAGAAAGAATTTCGTTGGCTCTCGGCGCATCGGCCAGTCCCTTTCGCGTGGCAGGCGCAGGACCTTAACGAAAGCGGCGCGGTGGGCGACGCCACCAAAGCCACTGCGGAGAAGGGCGAACAACTGCTCGATCACGGCGCTCGGGCGTTCTGCGAACTGCTCGATGACGTCGACAAATTCGATCCGGAATTGTTTCTTCGTAAAGCATAAAATCGCGATCTATTCTCCTAACCATCTGAAATATCGAAGAAATAAACGACGAAACCATATTTCCGGCCGCCGCCTCGAACCGCTTTTCAACGTGCTCCGTCCAACTGGGCATGCGGACCACAATGGCCGCTTAACTTAAGGATGGAGACTTCCATGTCGATCAAGACCAAGTTCGCCGCTCTCGCGCTCGCTACCCTTGCCGTTGCCGGCGGCATGGCTTCCACACAGGCTCAGGCCAAGCCGCTGCATTGGGGTGTCGGAGCCGGCCTCGTTGGCGCAGCCATCGTCGGCACTGCCATCGCAGCTTCGGGTCCCCACTACTACTATGACGGCTATCGCCGCTGCGGCTGGGTTCGCCAGTTCGACGCTTTCGGCAATTACATCGGCCGCGTCCGGACCTGCGCTTACTGATTTCTGCGGCTGACTTGGTTGCTGTTTGAGAAGCGATTTCTTCAACGAACCACTTCAGACCCTGAAAAAGCTTCTCGTGGATCAGCGTCCGGCACGGGCGCCTCATCCACCCCGTGCCGCACCCGACCCGCCCGGTTGTCCCCTCCGGGCGGGTCACCTTTTTGCTGCAGACCGACAACCTGAAGAGCAGCCATCTTCACGCATCCTCCTCGCGCGAACCGGCATCCGTCCCGGATCGCCCGAGCCAAGTTTTCGTTCGAAACGTCCGCTCCTGCGGCTGCGTTGCGCGGATGTCACGCGACGATGTCATTCAGACGAGGTGGTTCAATCCTTGTTGTAGTTGCGAATTGCTCGCAATAAGGGCTGTCCGACGGATGCCCCTGGTCCCGATCTGGGGCTGGAACAGCCGACCAATCCACAAGAACGGGCGGGCCGATATTTCTAACCGATTTCTTTGGTGGCAGCGCGCCGGCAAATCTGCAGTGATGATGAGAGAAGTCGCCGGAATGTTCGCGCTGGAAGTACAGAAATCATGAGCCGTCGCAGCCGGTCCCGAGAGTATCTGCTGGCAGGCGTAGGCCTGAGCCTGCTCGCATTCGACGGCGTTGCCACCGCTGCAGATATGCCGTTGAAGGCACCGGCGCTGAGAGCCGTCTACAACTGGAGCGGCTTCTATCTCGGCGGCCATGTCGGTTATGGTAGCGGCAGCTTTGGCCCTGATACCAATCCCCTGCCGCTGCAAGGCGTGTTTTTTCCCCACAGCATCACCGGCCTGATCGGCGGCTATCAGGCCGGTTACAATTTTCAGCTCCCGAACAACCTGATGCTGGGGAGCGAAGCCGATGTTTCATTCCTGAGCACGCTTGATCGTCCGAGGCTTGCGCCGGCTCCCTTCAGCACGACCTTCGACTATATTGCCACGGCCCGGGGCCGCGTCGGTTACGCCTTCGGAACGCTGTTGCCCTATGTGACCGGCGGCGTCGCCTGGGCTAGGGCCCATGTCGACATCAATGATGTCGACGGAAACGTGCCATCTACGCGCGGGCATACACATCTCGGCTGGACCGCAGGCGCTGGCGTCGAGTATGCCGCCGACGCCAGATGGAGCGCAAAACTCGAATACGACTACATCGATCTGGGAGGCCGAGCCTATGGGCTTGCGGACGTGCCGCTGCCGGACGTCCGGGTCGATCCGAAGGTCCATACGGTCAAGCTCGGATTGAGCTACAAGATCTGGGACGGGCCGGGCTCCGCGACATCAAGCGACTACACCATCAGGCCACCCACCCCTCCCGCGTCCAAGGACTGGAACGTCCACGCCCAGACGACATTCCTTCCGCAGGGCTATCCAAGCTTCCGCTCGCCGTATCAAGGTACGAACAGCCTGCCGGGCGCCGGACGCGTCAGAGAGACCTGGACGGTCGGAGCCTTTCTCGGCTGGCGGTTGTGGGACGGCGGAGAGTTCTATTTTGGTCCGGAGCTTGCGCAGGGCTTCGGAATCGGCGGCACGTTAGGCTTGGCAGGTTTTTCAAACGGCGAAGCGCAAAAAGGCGGCGCCGAATATCCGAGATTCCGCGCACAGCGCTATTTCTTCCGGCAGACGTTCGGGCTGGGCGGCGAACAGGAGGAAGTGGCCGATGCGGCCAATCAGTTGCCGGGCAAGCGCGACATCGACCGGATCACGGTGACGGTCGGGCGATTTGCCGTCGGAGATTTTTTGACGGCAATTCCTACGCAAAAGACCCGCGTGTGGATTTCATGAACTGGGCAATGTGGGCGTCCGCGGCCTATGACTTTCCGGCCGATCTCCCCGGATTTACCCGCGGCGCGGTGGTCGAACTCAATCGCAAGGACTGGGCAGTCCGCGCGGGCGTGTTTCAGGTGCCCTCTGCTCCCAACAGCGATGTCCTCACCTTCAAGACCGGCGGAGCTGTTGTCGAATTCGAAGAACGTAACACTGTGTTCGATCAGTCCGGCAAATTGCGGCTCGGCATCTTCGCCAATCGCGGCAATACCGGCAACTACCGCAATGCGCTGGCGATCAGCGCCGCAGATCCGACGCTCGACATCAACGACATCATGCCCAGCATCCGGCGCGAAAACCTGAAATACGGTTTCTACGTCAACGCCGAACAACAGATCATGAATGATGTCGGCTTGTTCGCCCGCGCGAGCTGGAACGACGGCCGCAACGAAATCCTGTCCTTTACCGACATCGACCGCAGCGTCTCGGCAGGCCTGTCAGTCAAGGGCAGCTATTGGGGACGCCCGAGCGATACATTCGGTTTGGGCGGCGCAATCAATGGTCTCTCCAGCGCGCACCGCGATTTCCTGGCGGCCGGCGGTCTCGGCCTGCTGATCGGCGACGGCCGTCTCAACTACAGCAACGAACGAATCCTCGAGACCTACTACGCCTACGCCATCGACAAGAACTTCACGCTCACCGCCGACTACCAGTTCATCACCAATCCCGCCTACAATGCCGATCGCGGCCCGGTCCATGTGTTCTCCGGTAGGCTGCACGGCGAGTTCTAGTGCCCTCGAGGCACCCCATGCTCTACTTCGTGATCAAATGCGCCCTGTCCGGCATTATCATCGCGGCGGTGTCGGAAATCGCCAAGCGCAGCCCGGCATTCGCTGCGCTCATCGTATCGCTGCCGCTGCTTTCCCTGCTGAGCTTCCTTTGGCTCTGGCACGATACCGGCGATGCGGAGCGGATTGCCGGTGTGGCGGAATCGACGTTCTGGTACGTGCTGCCGTCGCTACCGCTGTTCCTGATATTGCCGGCGCTGCTCAGGGCGGGCGTGGGCTTCTGGCCCAGCCTCGCCGCAGGCTGCGCGGTGACGATTGCTCTTTACTTCCTCACCGCCTGGATGCTCTCCAAATTCGACATTCGCCTTTGAAGCGGCAGGCGGCAGCGGGGAAACCGTTGGGATTTTATCCCGCCGGCTGGAACGAATCTGCACGCGCCATCGCCCATGCATCGCGGAAGCGCGGATCCTGGGTGCCTTCGATCAACTCGCCCGGACGCAGCGACGGATAGAGTTGCGCGAATGACAACGTGTCATTCGTGGAGGATCGCTGCGAGAAGTGGATCGGCCGCAATTGCCGCGGATGGTCGAGGCCGGCCGCGGCGATAAGTTCGGACAGGGCGTGCAGGGTAGCGTGGTGATAATTGTAGACCCGTGCGGTCTTGTCCGGCACCACCAGCGCGCGGGCGCGGAGCGGATCCTGGGTGCTCACGCCAGTCGGGCATCGATCGGTATGGCAGCTCAGCGACTGGATGCAGCCGAGCGCGAACATGAACCCGCGCGCCGAGTTGCACCAGTCGGCGCCGATCGCCATCGCTCGCGCCATGTCGAATGCGGTTGCGATCTTGCCGGCGGCGCCGATCTTGATCCGGTCGCGCGCATGGATGCCGATCAGTGCATTATGGACGAAATTGACGCCTTCGCGCATCGGCATCCCCAGATGGTCCATGAATTCCAGCGGCGCAGCACCGGTGCCACCTTCATTGCCGTCGACCACAATGAAATCAGGATATATCCCGGTCTGAACCATCGCCTTGCAGATCGCCAGGAATTCCCAGGGATGACCGACGCACAACTTGAATCCGGCGGGCTTGCCGCCGGACAGTCGCCGCATCTCGCCGATAAAGACCATCATTTCCAGCGGCGTCGAGAACGCGCGGTGCGTGGCCGGAGAAATGCAATCCTCGCCCATGGGGACACCGCGAATTTTGGAGATCTCTTCAGAGACCTTGGCTGCCGGAAGCACCCCGCCATGTCCCGGCTTGGCGCCCTGGCTGACCTTGAGTTCGACCATCTTGATCTGATCGTCGCTGGCGATGCGGGCAAATTCCTCCGGGTTGAACGAGCCGTCGCGGTTGCGGCAGCCGAAAT
This sequence comes from Bradyrhizobium sp. RDI18, assembly GCF_043203335.1. Classification (NCBI taxonomy): domain Bacteria; kingdom Pseudomonadati; phylum Pseudomonadota; class Alphaproteobacteria; order Hyphomicrobiales; family Nitrobacteraceae; genus Bradyrhizobium; species Bradyrhizobium sp. RDI18. The sequence goes on from NZ_JBICRN010000008.1 coordinate 4,700,130, forward strand.
AGCCCGAGCCGATTTCCCAGATGATGTCACCGCCGTGTTCGCGGTGGTAAGGACTGACGCCGCCCTCGCCGGTGTCATGCGCAAAGCTGCCCTTCCTCGCACCGGCATTTAGCGCCCGCACCGCGTTGGGGCTGAGCGCGCCAAAACTCATCGCCGAGATGTTGAAGACCGAGGCCGAGTACGGTTTGGTGCAATCCGGACCACCGATGGTGACGCGAAATTGCTCGACGGCACGAGACTTCGGCGCCATCGAATGGTGCATCCATTCATAACCATCGCGATAGACGTCCTGCTGGGTGCCGAACGGCCGCTTGTCGAGCACCATCTTGGCGCGCTGATAGACCAGAGCGCGGGTATCGCGGGAGAACGGCATGCCGTCCTTCTCGCTCTCGAAGAAGTATTGCCGGATCTCCGGCCTGATCTCTTCGAGCAGGAAACGAATATGCGCCGAGATAGGATAGTTGCGCAGAACGGCATGATTCTTCTGCAGCAGATCGCGAACGCCCAGCAGCGTGAGCGCGCCGAAGATCGCGATCGGCACCAGCAGAAATTCCCAGACTTTTAGATTATTGTCGAAGATCCCGATGCCGATCAGCAACGCCGTCACGACGGCACAGACCGTTAGAATAATGTAGCGTGGCGAGAACGGAAGCAGCAGCGTATCCATGGAACCCCCTCACCCAAATTATCCTTGCCGGACGGCAGCTTAGTCCAATCGCCGGAACGGACGCTACACGATATACGCAGCGTCATTCACGGAAGTGACGGCGGCCTAGAAAAATAGTTGGCGGCTTCACCAGGCCGAAATAAACCCGTCGCCTTTTGCAGTGCAGCGTAGCGGTCCGGCGCCCCGCCACTCAGTGGCTGTGCAACCGCATCTCGTGTGGAATCTTGCCCTGCTGCAGTCCATGCTGGGCCAGCCATGCGTCAGTGGAGAGAATGGCACGGTCGATATGGTCGGCGGTTCGCGAGAAATCGTACGGTGAGCCCACCAGCGGGCATAGCGGCGGCACCACGAAATACTCGATATCGGACCCAAGCGTTTCGAGCTCGCTGACCAGTTGCCGCGCGATCAGGAGCGTCAGCGCATGCAGCGCGTTGGCAACCGCCCCGACCGGCGGCGCCTGGTTCGCGCAGGCGTGCCCGGTCGGCAGAACGATCAGGCGCTTGGCCCCCTTCTTCACCGCGACCTGCACCGGCGTGTTGGAGGAGATCGCGCCGTCGGCGAGGTAGTAGTCTCTGTAGCGGATCGGCGAGAAGGCACCAGGGATCGCGGTGGACGCGACGATCGCTTCCGCGGTGGAACCTTCCGACAGCACGATGCTGTCGCCCGAGATGATATCGGTCGCGACGATGTGCACGGGAAGCTTCGCTTCTTCGAGATTGCGATAGGGAATGTGATCGTCGATCAGCTTGCGGATCCCGTCATGGGGAATCAGGAAATCGCGGCGCCACAGGAAGCTCAACACCGTCCGCCAGCTCATCGGAAAAACATCGTGCCGCTGCAGCCCGCGCCAGATCGTCGCCAGCCGCTGCACGCCATCAGGCGTGGGATCGCCGGCATAGAACGCGCCGTTCAGCGCGCCAACGCTGCAGCCGACCACCATGTCGGCGGTGAGGCCGTGCGCAGCAAGCGATTGCAGCATGCCGACCTGGATGGCGCCAAAGCTGCCGCCGCCCGCGAATACGAAGGCGGTCTTTCCCGGACCAATCTCGTCGCATACCGGCACGCAAATACTCCCTCATCGCGCGTCGGCAACGGGCCGCGCGACGTTTGGGAGGGTTTATAGCAGCGGGGGAACGGGGTGGGCTACTGGGCCGCGAACAACGATCTATCACCACGTCGTCCCTGCGAACGCAGGGACCCATAACCACAAATGCAAGTTGTCGCGCCGGGAAGCGGCCCCGGCGTTTTTCAACAACAAGCATTTGTGGCTATGGTTCCCGGCTCCTGATGCGCAATTGCGCATAAGGGCCGGGACGACAAAGGATAGAGCTTCGATCGTCTCAGCGCTCGACGAACGCTTTTTCGATCACGAAATGGCCGGGCGTGTTGTGGCTGCCTTCGAGGAAGCCGCCGGATTCGAACATCTGCTTCAGTTCTTCCAGCATGGCCGGGCTGCCGCACATCATGATGCGATCGGTCTCGATATTGAGCGGCGGCTGGTGGATGTCGTTGAACAACTGCTCGGATGAGATCAGGTCGGTGATGCGGCCGCGATTGCGGAACGGCTCGCGGGTCACGGTCGGATAGTACAAGAGCTTCTCCGACAGCAGCGGCCCGAACAGCTCGTCGTCGCGCAGCTTGGCGACCAGGTCTTCACCATAAGCAAGTTCGGAGACCTGACGGCAGCCGTGAACGAGCACGATGGTCTCGAACCGCTCATAGACATCGGGGTCCTTGATCAGGCTGGCGAACGGCGCAAGGCCCGTGCCGGTCGACAGCAGCAGCAAGCGCTTGCCCGGAATCAGATTGTCAGTGATCAGCGTGCCGGTCGCCTTGCGGCCAACCAGAATCTCGTCGCCCTCGCGGATCTTCTGCAGCTTTGACGTCAGCGGGCCGTCCGCGACCTTGATGGAGAAGAACTCGAGCTCTTCCTCGTGATTGGCGCTCGCCATGCTGTAGGCCCGCAGCAGCGGCCGGCCCTCGACCTCGAGGCCGATCATTGCGAACTGGCCGTTCTGGAAGCGGAAACCGGAATCGCGGGTGGCCCGGAAGCTGAAAAGCGTATCGGTCCAGTGGCGGACAGAAAGGACTTTCTCTCTATAGAACGCGCTCATGTGTTTTCGTTTTTCCTGACGTCTCGATGTAGAACGTTTCGGTCTTCGGGCCTCAAAGTGCCAAAAATCAGCGAAATCGTCGGCGATTTGGCGCTTCATTTGCGCACAGCAGACACATAGTCAATATGACCTGCAGCACAATTGAGAACTCGGAATGGCTGTCGGTCTAATTTGCAAAAAGGTTCGATCGCCTTCGTTAACGCTTTCTCACGCAATTAACTTGCTGAATTCGGCGCCTATCTGGCAATAAAAGACTACGTCGAATTAAGAACGTTTCAAAAGAGATCGCATGCGAAGCCCATCTGAGTTTCGAAAGGGAAAACCGGGCTTCTATCCGGACCAGGCGGTCTATGCAGAGTTTGCGGCTGCCGAATTCGGGCTGGAGTTTCGCGACCTCGACGGCGGCTCGGGATTGATCTTCAGCATCGCCTCGCGCGACAGGCTGCTTCATTTCGGCGCCGGCCGATGCTCCTGGTATCCGCAGAACAATGCGACGGCTTCGACGCTGGCGTCGGACAAGTTCTTTGCCAGCAGGATTCTGCGAGACGCCGGTGTGCCCGCGCTCGGCGGCGAGTATTTCTTCCTGCACGACCGCCACCGCGCGCATCGCCCGGCGGGCCATGAACGCAGTGACGCGATTGCCTGCTTCAAGGCATTGGGTGGATCGGCCTTCGTCAAGCCGCTCACTGGAGCGCGCGGCGATTTCGCGCAAGCTGTTCACGGCGAAGCGGCGCTCGTTCGCTATCTCGATGCGGTGATGAAGCATTATGACGCCGTTCTGATCCAGCCGATCGTCGATGGCACCGAGTATCGCGTTTTCCTGCTCGACGATGACGCGCTCTACTGCGCGCGAAAACGCCCGCCGTTCATCTCGGGCGATGGCGTGCGCACGTTCCGCGAACTGCTGACGGCCCATAATGAAGCTTTGCGGGCCCGCGGCCTTTCGCCGGCTTCGCTGTCCGATCACGACCCGTCACTCGACACTGTGCCGGCAAATGGCGAACGGCGCGAGATCCCCGGGCGGATGAATCTCAGTGCTGGCGGCACGATGGTGCTGGCGGATGCACCGTCCGAGGAGGCCATCGTGCTGGCGCGGCAGGCTGCGCGCGCGATCGGACTTCGCGTAGCGGCCATCGACATGTTCGTGGATATCGGTGACCAACCGGATTCCATGCAAGTCATCGAGGTCAACTCCAACCCGGCGATCCGGCTGCTGGAGAATTCCGGCCGCGGCGACCTAATCCTGAAGATCTGGCATCACACCTTCTCGACCATGGGACTGCTCTAGTGTTCGACCTGCCGAAATATGGTGACGGCGTCTGCCTCGCGCGCATGGCCGAGCTGTTGGACATGCTGGCCGTCGATCGCGCACGGCTGCGGCGCATCTCGGTGGTGGTGACCGGCTCGAATGGCAAGGGCAGCACGGCGGCGATGTGCGCTCGAATCGGCCGCGCTTACGGTTTGCGCACGGGTCTCTTCACTTCCCCGCATCTGTTTCGTTTCAACGAACGGATACAGGTCGACAACGTCGAAATCGACGATGACGCGCTCGCCCTTCTGAAGCGTAAAGTAGAGGTGGTGGTCGCCGACGTCTCGAGCCGTCGCGGTGAACAATTCGGCGCTTTCGAAGCGCTGTTCGCGCTCGCCTGCTTGCACTTCCAGAAGAGCGAATGCGATTTCGCGGTGTTCGAGGCCGGCATCGGCGGACGCTATGATCCGGTCCGCCTGATCGGCGCGCGCGACTTGCGTCACCTCGGTCGATTTCGAGCATGTCGATCTGCTCGGCAACTCGCTTGAACTGATCGCCTCCGACAAGAGCGACGCCTGCGCCGCCGGCGGCACGATTATCTATGGCGAAAACTGCCGCGACCTGCGGCGACATCTCGTCGAGTATCATCGCTGGCGCGGCTGCACCCCACTGTTCGTCCGTGACGAGATCAGTGTCGACAACGAAGCCCAATCCGCGTCGGGGCAGCATTTCGATTTCCAGTTCGGCTATCATGATTTTCGCCGCATCGAGCTGGGCCTGCCCGGCGCGTTTCAGTTCAACAACGCGGCCATCGCGGTCACCTTGTTCCTGCTCTGGCTGCAACGCGAGCAGCCGCGCAAGACTCCCGAGCGGATCGAAGCGGCCATCCGTTCAGGCCTGCGCAATGTCCGCTGGCCCGGCCGCCTGGAGGTCATCCGGCAAGACCCACTCACGGTGATCGACGTCGGCCACACGCCGGACGGCATCCGGCAATCGCTCGCGAGCCTCACGGCTATTCATGGCCGCGACGATTGGATTCTCGTCACTGGCGCCTCGCGCGACAAGAAGGCCGGCGAGATCGTCGGCGCGCTGGCGCCGTCGTTCGATACGATCATCTGCACGGCGGCGCACCACAAGGGCGCGGATCCGCAAGACATCGCTGCCGCCGCGCGACTTGGCAATTCCAACGCAACCATTCATGTCGCGGCGACAATCGCGGATGCCGTGAGGCTCTCGCAGGAGATGGCTCTGGAACAAAAGCGCAGAGTGTATGTGGCGGGTGGATTATTCCTGGCGATCGAATACGCGACCGTCGCAAAGGGCGGCCGCGCGGAGGATTTGGAGTTTTTCTGAACGTGGCGCACAATCCGTACAGTCGAGCGGCTATTCCGCGGACAGTGCACTGGAAAGCGCCAGAATGCGACACCGAGGGGAGAGAGCACCATGAGCGACACCGTCAATCGTCAGATCCTGCTGGTCGAAAAGCCGACCGGCAAGCTCGGGCCGGAGCATTTCAAGATGGTCCAGGGCACGATGCCCGAGCCGAAAGATGGCGAGGCGCTGGTGCGGACGCGCTATATTTCGCTTGATGCCGCCAACCGCGCGTGGATGCACGGTGCCACCTATCGCGCCGCCGTCGAGGCCAACACGGTGATGGCTGGTGGCAGCATCGCGGAGGTCATCGCCTCGAAGGCTTCAAGCCTCGCACCGGGCGATATCGTATTCGGCGATACCGGCTGGCAGGATTATGCCGCCGTGCCAGCAAAGCATCTGAACAAGATGCCGAAGATGGAGCCGATGACGCACCTGCTCAGCGTCTACGGCATCGCCGGCCTCACCGCCTATTTTGGTCTCCTGCATGTCGGCAAGCCGAAGCAGGGCGAGACCGTCGTCGTGTCGGCTGCCGCCGGCTCCGTCGGATCGATCGTCGGGCAAATCGCCAAGATCAAGGGCTGCAACGTCATCGGCATTGCCGGCGGCAAGGACAAGTGCCAGTGGCTCACGTCCGAACTCGGCTTTGACGCCGCGGTCGATTACAAGGACGGGGCTACCTTCAAGGCGCTGCGATCAGCCGCGCCGAAGGGCATCGACGTCTATTTCGACAATGTCGGCGGCGAGATTCTCGAAGCCTGCCTCTCGCTGATGAACAACCGCGGCCGCATCGCCTGCTGCGGCGCGATTTCGCAATATGACGGCGTGCCGTCGGCCCATGGCCCGCGCGGCGTGCCCGGCCTGATCGTGGTGAAGCGCCTCATCATGCAGGGCTTCATCGTGATGGACTACATGGACCAGAGCGCCGCGGCACTCGCCGACCTGCAGTCCTGGGTCGCCTCAGGCAAATTGAAGGTGCAGGAAGACGTGATCGACGGGATCGAGAACACGCCGAAAGCGCTGATCGGCTTGCTCGCCGGTGAGAACCGCGGGAAGCGGATGGTGAAGGTGTAGATTGCAGTCCGTAGCAACCATTAAACGGATTGATTGTGTGCGATTGATTGTCCTACCGTGGTTGCAGGATGACGGCGGGCTCGCCGTCGTCAAGGCGTGGCCTGGCAGCGGCTGTGGGTGGTGAGAAATTGGAGCGACGGCCATCCTTGACGACGGCTGCGCGCGCCGTCGGTGGGATGGCAGGTCGGGACGAAGAAACGGTCCTGCGGTCGAACCAAGAAACCTCGATTAGCTTGCTGGCGAGGCGCCAATCGTTGCCGCCGAGGGTGGCTTGGCTTGCCACGGCGTGCCACGGGCGACGACCGTGTTGATGAAGATGAGCAGCTTCCTGGCGCAAGCGATGAGCGCTCGCTTGTGTTCTTTTCCAGCGGCCCTCAGCCGGCTGTACAGGGCGATAAGCTGCGGATTCCAGCGCAAGGATGCCGGCAGCGCAGCCGTATAGAGCGCCCGGCGCAGCCTTTTGCGCCCGCCGTCGATGTGACGAGCGCCGATTTGCTCGCCGCTGTCATCATCATAGGGCGCAAGCCCGGCGAGCGCGGCAGCTTGCTCGCGGCTGAGCTGGCCGATCTCCGGCATGCGCACCAGGATCGCGACCGCGGTCGGCAGCCCGGCACCGCCAACGCTGTGGATCAGATCGAGCCGCTGGGCGAGGTCGCGATGCTCGCGGATCGCGGCCACCAAGGCCTTGCGTTCGACCCTCTCGCGCTTGGTTAAGCGGGCAATCTCTTCCTTCCAGACCTTCTGGATGCGCGGATCGCGGCAGGTCTCGAGCCGGTTTTTGTACAGCGTAATATCCTCTCCGATCTGTTCGATCAGCGTCAGATGTTCGGCAAACGGCTGCAACCGGGGATCGGGGGCGGCGTGGATCTTCTTGACCGCAGCAGTGCAGGCGGCAATCAGCGCGGCATCGATCTTATCGTTCTTGGCGCGCTGCAAGTGGAACTTGGCATAGGCCCGCACTTGGGCCGGTTGAAACACCACCACAACGAACCGCTTGCGCCGCAACTCGATGACGACTGGGAGTTCATAGCCGCCACTCGCCTCGATCCCAATGCGCTTGACCTTGTGGCGCCGCAACCACTCCAACAGCACCTTGTGGCCTTCAGCCGTGTTCTCGACTTGCAGCTGCAAGGAGCTGCCATCGATCGCTACGTCCAGCTTGCGTTTGCCGGTATCGATCCCGGCGCAGATTGTGGTACGCTTGGCCATCTTCGTCGACCCTCCCTTGTGATGCGAACCTAAAGTTCCTTCAACCATCCGGGTCCCGATGAAGTGCCGACTGCGATCTTGCTACGTAAGACAGCCCTCTAGGCTTCGGTGGGCATTGATCCGATCAATCGGCGGCCCAGTCCGGGTGGCCACCCAGGCTGGGCCATTCCTCACGGAACAACACAAGTGTAACATGGCGCGCTAATACAAGGGTGGGCAAAGGCGCGCTTCGCGCCGTGCCCACCATCTCTCCATTCGCTCGCGTCTGGTGGGCACGCTTCGCTTTGCCCACCCTACGAGTTAGTGCGCCGCTTCCGCCGCCGCCTGCCCGGCCTTCTTCACCTTGCGTTCCTTGAGCCAGTTCTCGAACCGCTGGATCACGACAAAGAACGTCGGCACGAACAACACGGCCAGACAGGTCGAGGCCAGCATGCCCGAGGCCGCCGTGATGCCGATCGACTTCCGGGCGTTGGCGCCGGCGCCGGTCGCAAGCACCAGCGGGATCATGCCGAAGATGAAAGCAAACGACGTCATCAGGATCGGCCGGAACCGGGCTCGCGCCGCCTCGACGGCGGATTCCAGCAACGGCTTGCGATCGCGCACGTGCAGTTCCAGCGCCACCTCGACGATCAGGATGGCGTTCTTGGCCGACAGCGCGATCAACAGGATGATGCCGATCTGGGTATAGAGATTGTTCTCGATCCTCAGTCCCGTCAGCACGATCATTGGGCCAAGCAAGGACAGCGGCACCGCGAGAATCACCGATATCGGCGCGTACCAGCTTTCATATTGTCCGGCCAGCACGAGGTAGACCAGCAGCAGGGCCAGGCCGAACGCCCAGTAGATCTGGCCGCCGACGACCTTCTCCTGGTACGACATCGCCGTCCACTCGAAGCCCGTGCCGGGCGGCAGGGTCTTCGCGGCAATCTGCTCCATCAGATTCATCGACTGACCTGAGCTGTAACCCGTCGCCGGCAGGCCGATGATGGTTGCGGAAGGATACAGATTGTACAGGCTGATCAGCGACGGACCGATCGCCGGCGTGATCTTTGCCACGGTGCCGAGCGGGATCATGTCACCATTGCTGTTACGCACCATCATGTTTTGGATGTCACGCGGCGTCAGGCGGAATTGCGCGTCCGCCTGCGCATAGACCTGGAAGGTACGGCCGAACTTGTTGAACTGGTTGACGAAGGTCGAACCCATGTAGGACGACAGCGTCGAGAAGATCTGGTCGGTCGTGACATGCAGCGTCTGGGTCTTGATTCGATCCACCTCGATGTCGAACTGCGGCACCATCGAGCGGAACGGCGAACTCACCCGCTGCAGCGCGCTCTGTGACGACGCATTGGCGACGATCGCGCCGGTGATCGCCTGCAACTTGCTGAAGTCGGAATTGCCGTCGCGGAGCTGGACCTGCATCGCGAAGCCGGCGGCGTTACCGATACCCTGGATCGGCGGCGGCGGGACTACCAGGATCCGCGCCTCCTCGATGACGGACAGTTTTTCGTTCAATCCGACGAACAGCGAGCGCAGATCCTCACCTGGCCCTCGCGCGCTCCACTCTTTCAAGATCAAATAGGCGACGCCCGCATTGGCGAGGCTGGAAGAATTGTCGAGCGCGGAGATGCCGGAAATGGCGATGACCTGATCGACGCCCGGGGCCTTGCCGGCTATCTCGCTGACCTGGGTAAGCACACGCTGGGTACGTTCAAGCGCCGCACCATCAGGCAATTGCACGGCGACCAGGAGATAGCCCTGGTCCTCGATCGGAATGAAGCCGGTCGGCACCCGCGACAGGCCGTAGCCACCGATGGCAATCAGGATCAGCGCGCAGATGACAGAAGCATTGCTGTGTGCGATCAGGCGGCCGATCAACCGGCTATAGGCGGCCTCGACGCGGTTATAGACCGCGTTGAAGCCGCGGTAGAAAAAAGTTGCGCTGCTCCGGCGGCACTGGCCGGCGCAGCCACAACGCGCACTGCGTCGGCTTCAGCGTCGCCGCGTTGATGGCGCTGAGCAGCGCGGTTGCGGCAATGACCAGCGCGAACTGCGCATACATCTGCCCGGTCAATCCCGGCAGAAACGCCGAGGGCAGGAACACCGAGATCAGCACCAGCGTGATGCCGATGATCGGCGCAAACAGCGCGTCCATCGCGCTGATCGCGGCGTCATGGCCGGACATGCCCTTCTCGATATTATGCGCGGCGCCTTCGACCACAACGATGGCGTCATCAACCACGATGCCGATCGCGAGCACGATCGCAAACAAGGTCGAGATATTGATGGTGAAGCCGAGCGCCGCCATCGCAGCAAAGGCGCCGATGATCGTCACCGGCACCGTGGTCGCGGGCACCAGCATCGCGCGCCAGTCCTGCAGGAAGATCAGGATCACGACGAGGACGAGCAAACCCGCCTCGATCAGCGTCTTGTAGACCTCATTGATCGATTCCGAGACGAATTTGGTGGTGTCGAACGGCGTGTCGTAGACCACGTCCTGCGGAAACGCCTTCGCCAGCACCTGCATCTTCTTCTCGACGACCTGCTGGACCTCGAGCGCGTTGGCGCCGGGCGACTGGAATACGCCGATTCCGGTGGCCGGCTTGTTGTTGAGCGAGAACGCCTGGCTGTAGGTCTGAGCGCCGAGTTCGACCCAGCCGACATCGCGCACGCGCGTGACGTCGCCGCTAGTACCGGTCTTGACGATCACATTCTCGAACTCGCTGGTGTCAGCGAGCCGTCCACTGACGTTCAGCGTATACTGGAACGCCTGCCCTGCGGGCGCCGGCGGTGCCCCGACCTGGCCCGCGGTGACCTGCTGGCTCTGCTGCTGGATCGCCGAAATGACATCCTGCGGCATCAGCCCGCGCGCATACAGCTTGTTCGGATCGAGCCAGACCCGCATCGAGTACTGACCGGCCCCGAACACGGTGACGTTGCCGACGCCGGGCAGACGCGACAGCTCGTCGCGAATGTTGATGGTGGCGTAGTTGCTCAGGAACAGACTGTCATAGGTCGCTTTCGGCGACGTCAGCGTCACGAACAGCAGGATCGCCGTCGATCTCTTCTGCACGGTGACGCCCTGGTTCTGCACCGACTGCGGCAGCTGCGCCAGCGCGCTCGACACCCGGTTCTGCACCAGCACCTGCGCGAAGTTGAGGTCAATGCCGATCTTGAACGTGACCGTCAGCGTGTAGGTGCCGTCGGCGCCGCTGTAGGACTGCATGTAGAGCATGTCCTCGACGCCGTTGACCTGCTGCTCGATCGGCAGCGCCACCGTATCGATCACGGTTTTCGCGCTGGCGCCGGGATAGCGGGTGGTGACCTGCACCGTCGGCGGCACGACCTCAGGATACTGCGCGACGGCCAGCCGGAACAAACACACGCCGCCGATCAGGATCATCAGGATCGCGATGACGTTGGAAAGAACCGGCCGCTCGATGAAAAACTTCGAAATCATGGCGGGCTCCTACTTGGCCACAGCCGACTGCGCTTCGATCTTCTTCAGTTGCGGATCGACCTTCTGGCCGGGAATCGCGCGCAACAGCCCGGCGGTGACGACGCGGTCGTCGGCCTTCAGGCCTTCTTCGATGACACGCAGCTCGCCCTCCAGCGGCCCGACCCGCACCTTGCGCTGCTCGACGATATTTTCGCCGTTCACGACCAGCACGTAGCGTCCGGCCTGATCGCTCCCCAGCGCAACATCAGGTACGAACAGCCCATTCTGCTCCTGATCAATCGGGACGCGGACGCGAACAAAGAACCCCGGCAGCAACGCGCGGTCGGAATTGGGCAGCACGCCACGCACCGGGAGCGTGCCGGTCGACTGGTTGAGCGTCACCGCGGCATAGTCGAGCCTGCCCTTGTGCGGATAGCCGGTCTCGGTCTGCAACCCGACTTCGATCGGCAATTGCCTGAGGTCGTCCGCCGTCATCCCGCGCCGGCGGGCCTCCGTACGTATCCGCAGCACGTCCTGTTCGTTGACGTTGAAATTCACCCAGATGGGATCGAGCGCCACGATGGTGGCGAGCTGCGTCGGCGACGAGACGCCGACGAGTTCGCCGACGGCGACGAGATGCGCGCTGACGACGCCGTCGAACGGCGCGGTCACATTGGTATAACCATAATTGACCGCCGCGATCTTGGTATTGACCTGGGCCTGAAGCAGGTTCGCTTGCGCGTTGTCGCGCGTCGAGGTGGAAGTATCGAGCGTGGCCTGCGAAACTGCCTGCCGCTGCACCAATTCCTGCTGGCGCTTGAAGTCCGCCTCGGCCTGCCTCACCGTTGCCTGCGCGCCGGTTTCCGCGGCCTGTGCCTGCTCGAGCTTCAGCTTGTAGGTGTCCGGCTCGATCGTGAACAGGGACGTGCCTTCCTTCACGTAGGCGCCGTCCGTGTAGTTGATCGATTGCAGAAAGCCCTGCACGCGCGCAACCAGATCGACATTCTTGATCGCTGCGGTATTGCCGGTCGCTTCCAAATAGCGCGTGAAGGACCGTTGCACCGGCACCGCGACATCGACCTTCGGCGGCGGCGGCGGGACAAAAGTATTTTGTTCGCAGGCACTTAAGATGCCCATTGCAGCAACGGCGAAAGCTGCACGGCAGGCGGAAGCGCCTCTTTGCGCGGCGGCGCCGTGTGATCTCAAGCGTGCAGGCGAACGCGAAGCCTTCATTTTTTGGTACCTCAATCGGTCTTGTTCTGGAAAAGGCTTTATTCAGAAATCGGCTTTCCGCCATCCCATGAAAATAGCAACAATCCGCTTGCGGCGGAACTGGAAAGCGAAAATGATGCGTCCTGATTTTTCTCTCGACACATTTCGAAATTTCACTTCGGTTGAAGCGGCGGCTTCCGACGAAACAAAAGGATTATTTAAATGACCAACATGATGACGAGCGCAAGAAAGTTTGGGCTGTTGTTGGCGGCCGCGACATTCGCAATTGCAGCCCCGGCGTTTGCGCAGGCGCCGAGCCAGGCGCAACGCGACGCGATCAAGTCGCAGTGTCGTTCGGACTATATAGCGCGTTGCTCCAGCGTGCCGCCGGGCGGCGAGGCCGCGCTGCAATGCCTGCAGAAGAACATGTCGAGCTTGTCATCGGGCTGCCAGGGCGCGGTGCGCGCCGTGGAAGCGGCGGCGGCCAAGCCCGCGGAGACGGCCAAGCCCGCCGACACCGCCAAGCCGGCCGAGGCCGCGCCGCAGAAATCTGCGGCACCGGCCGCCGCGACGGCGGCGCCGTCCAAATCCGGCGAACCGAAGGCTGCAGCCGCCGCCCCCGCTGCCGGACAGCCGACTAGCGCCCAGATTTCCGCCATTCGCAGCGCGTGCCGCTCCGATTATCCGAAGGTCTGCGCGGGCGTACCGACCGGTGGCGCGCCGGCGCTGCAATGCCTGGAAAAGAACAAGGGGAAACTCTCGGCCGGTTGCGAGAAGGCGGTCGCCGCCGCCAGTGGTGGTGGAGCAGCAGCCGCCGCAGCGCCCGCAGCCGGCGCGGTTCCGGCCGCAGCGGGAACCGCGGCTACCGCTGCGCCAACGGCGGCGCCGACCGTGATCGTGCTGCGGCCGATGCGGCCGCGTGAAGAACTGTTCGTGCTGCGCTCGGCCTGCGGCGCCGACGTGCGCACGATTTGCGGCGGCGTGCCCGCGGGCGGCGGGCGGATCGTGCTGTGTCTGGCGACCAACGCTGCCCAGCTTTCACCGGCATGCAAGGACGTTTTGTCCCAATTCGCGGCACGATAGTCACGCGCCTTCGGCGATCCCAAGTTGACCCGGGGATCGTCGGTCACTCACCGCCGCGAAAGGCGAGGATGAGCTGAATGAGCCGGACCGACAGTGCGATGTAAAGGATCGTCATCAGGAGTTGGTAGGCGACGTGCCAAGTGAGCTTGGCCAGCTTGTAGAGACCGTCGACGAAGTTCAGCAGCAGGAGGACAACACCGAACAGCATGACGCCGCGGCCGACGAGACCGTGGCGCAGATAGCCTAATAGGACGACCGCCGGCTCGCTGCTCGATACGTGGGCGCCGGCGGATATGATCAACGTCCCGATGATCATCTTTTCGACGTGAGAGAATATTTCCTTGGAGACTGGCTCGACATGTTCGGAATAGAACGCCAGCCATTTGGCTCTGACCTGCGCCATGAGTTCTCCTTGGGTTATCCTTGCGGCGATGAAAGGGAGCTTCACTACAGCGGGTCCGCGATCAGGACGCAAGAAGACCAGCCAGCCCGATCCGCGGATACTCACCTCAACGATCGGCCGGCAACGAAAAACGAGATCGGCACGCAAAGCCGACGCGACAGCATCCGCAGAACTTTCCGAAGAAAGTCTTCAAAAAGGAAGCTTTCAATGCCTGAACATCAACCAGTACCAGTCCGGGAGACCGACATGCGTTACTTGCTGATCATTTCATCCGCCCTCTTCGCGTTCGGCACCACCATGACCTTTGAATCGACCGAAGCCAACGCCGCGGTATGTGCCAAGGGCGTCTATCGCGCCGGCTGCGCCGGAGCGCGCGGCGCAGTCGTCGTCCGCAAGCCGGCCGTGGTTTGCAGGACCGTGTGGGTGAACGGCGCGAAGGTTCGCCGCTGCACCTGAGCCCGAAGGTTCGGTCAAGCCAGAGTTGTCGCAGAGCGGACAACCGTTCGCGGACAGAACCGGCGGACGAAACCGGGCCATTGGGCGCCCGGTCCTGACACGATCGGGACCGGACGCCAGCCGCCATCCCTCATCATTTTTCTGTAGCGCAAATATCCGGCACGGATTAGTCTCCACTCCAAATTAGTAAGCATACTGTCGATTGGGAGGAAGACGTGCGTATCGCCGTCATTGGTGGAGGCCCCGGCGGCCTCTACTTTGCCTATCTCTGGAAGCGCCGTCATCCGGACGCGCAAATCGATCTGTTTGAGCAGAACCCCGAAGGCGCGACCTGGGGGTTTGGCGTGGTGTTCTCCGAACAGGCGCTGGAATTTTTGCGCGCCGACGACCCCGAGACGGTCGATGCCATCACACCACGGATGGAGAGCTGGAAGAACATCACGCTCAATTTGCGTGGTGAGAGCGTCGAGATCGACGGGATCGGCTTCTCTTCGATCGGCCGGCTTGAACTATTGACCATCCTGCAGCAGCGCGTGCGCGCGGCAGGCGTGGCGGCGCGATACGACACCACGATCCAGTCGATCGGCGAACTCGGCGGATACGACCTGATCGTTGCCGCCGACGGGCTGAACTCGCTGGTGCGCCGCGGGTTTGAGCAGGAATTCGGCGCCTCGGTTTCGCATTCGACCAACAAATTCGCCTGGTACGGCACCAGCAAGCGCTTTGCGACGCTGTCGCAGACGTTCGTGAAGACCGATCTGGGCTTCTTCAACGCGCATCACTATCGCTATTCGCCCGCCATGAGCACGTTCCTGGTCGAATGCGATGCGGCGACCTGGCAGGCCTATGGATTCGAGCACAAGACGATCGAACAGTCGCAGGCGATCTGCGAGGAGATTTTTGCGGAAACCCTCGACGGTCACTCTCTGGTGTCGAACAAATCGGTGTGGCGCAATTTTCCCTGGATCTGGAACGAGAACTGGTCCCACACCAACATGGTGCTGATCGGAGACGCCTTGCACACCGCGCATTTCTCGATCGGCTCAGGCACGCGGCTCGCCATCGAAGACGCGATCGCGCTAACCAAGGCGCTGGAGGCGGAAAACGATATTCCCACAGGGCTCGCCCGCTACCAGGCCGAGCGCAAGCCGATCGTGCAGAAGCTGGTGACGGCGGCGCGCACCAGCGCCGACTGGTACGAACATTTCCCCGAACACATGAAGCTCGACCTGATGGACTTTGCCTACAGCTACATCACCCGCTCCGGGCGGATCGCCGATGCGCGGCTGCGCGCGATGTCGCCGGAATTCATGACGCGTTACGAGGCGGCGAAGAAAATCGGGAGCCAGGCATGACGTGCGAAATTTCTGATTTGGTCCCCCGCGACAATCCGGGCGCGCGCGAGATCGGCTTTGCGATCCCGGAACGCTATAACGCGGGCAGCATCCTGTTCGATAATCTCGCGGCCGGCCGCGGCCAGCGGCTGGCGCTGACCGGCCCCGGCGGCACGCGCACCTATGCAGAGCTCTGCACTGAAGCCGCGCAATGGGGCCACGGCTTTCAGTCGCTGGGCTTGAAGCGCGGCGACCGCATTCTGATGTTCCTCGACGACACGCCGGCCTATCCAGCGGCGTTTTTCGGCGCGGTGCGCTCCGGCTTCGTGCCGCTGTTGATCAACACGCTGACGCCGCCGGACCTCCTGCAATTCTATCTCGCGGACGCCGGCGCAACGGTAGCCGTCGCCGAGGCCGAGTTTACGTCGCGGTTCAACGCGGAGGCCTGCAAGGATACGCCGCTGCAAACACTTGTTGTGGTCAATGGCGTAGCGGGCGAGCACGCCGTGCCGTACACGGTCGACGCGGCGAAGTGGCTGCAAGGCTTCGCCACCGATCTTCCGGAAGCCGACACCCACCGCGACGAGATGGCGTTCTGGATGTATTCGTCGGGCTCGACCGGCCGCCCCAAGGGCATTGTGCATCTGCAGCACGACATGGCCTATAGCGAGCAGGCATTCGCCCGCAGCGTGCTCAAGCTCGGGCCGGACGACGTCTGCTTCTCGGTGCCGAAGATTTTCTTCGCCTACGGCTTCGGCAACGCCATCACCTTCCCGTTCTCGGTCGGTGCGGCGACGCTGCTGCTGCCGGGACAACCGAAGCCCGCCACGATCTTCCAGGCGATCGAAGAGTATCGACCGTCCGTGTTTTATGGATTGCCGACGCTCTATACCTCGCTGACCAAGGCCGAGGGTGCGGCGACAACCGATTTCTCGTCGCTGCGGATGGCGCTGTCGGCGGCCGAGGTCTTATCGGCAGAAGTGTTCAACGGCTGGAAAAAGCTGACGGGGCTCGAGATCATCGAAGGGCTCGGCTCGACGGAAGTCCTGCACATCTATCTTTCCAACCTCCCCGAGAAGAAAAAACTCGGCGCCGCGGGCCTGCGCGTGCCCGGCTATGAAATCCTGCTCAGGGACAAGGACGGCCGCGAAGTCGCCGACAACGAGGAAGGAATCTTGTGGGTCCGCGGCGATTCCAACACGCCGCTGTACTGGAACCGACCGGACAAATCCGCCGAGACCATTCGCGAGGAGGGGTGGATCTACACCGGCGACCGCTTCGTGCGTGATGCCGACGGCTTCCATTTCTTCCGCGGCCGCGCCGACGACTTGGTCAAGATTTCGGGGCAATGGGTTTATCCGCTCGAAGTCGAACTGTGCCTGGCCGAGCATCCCGACATCAGGGAATGCGCGGTGTTTGCGGCCGAACTGCCGGACCGCCGGATGACCCTGAAAGCGGTGGTGGTGATGAACAAGGGCGAGTTCGATGCGACGAACGCCACCAAGACATTGCAGGATTACGTCAAGGCAAAGCTGCTGCCTTACAAATATCCGCGCGAGATCACCTTCATCGAGGAACTGCCGAAGACCGGCACAGGCAAGATCGACCGGCAAGCGTTGATGAAGATGTAGCGGCTGCAAACTCGCTGTCGTCCCTGCGAACCTTCGCAAACTCGACGTCGTCCCTGCGAACGCAGGGACCCATAACCACTCATGTCAGTTATGGCCTTAGGCTGCAGCCACAGCCTGCCCAACACAAATATTTGTGGTTATGGGTCCCGGCTCAGGGCCGGGACGACAGCAGAGTTTTTTGGCACTGACACTCGTCCCCAACGCTCCCCTCACCCCACCTTCCCCAAATGCTCCAGCGCATCTTCCGCGCGCAACGGCACGCGCGAGGCTTCATTGTTGAGATCGACGAGTTGCGTTAGGAGCGTCAGCAGGGTCTTGCGGTCCGCAGGCTTCAGCGGCTGCAGCATCCTGACCTGGGCGCGCTCGACCGACGGCATGATGTCGCGCAGCACGGCCGCGCCCGATTTCGAGAGATAGAGCAGCTTGACGCGCTTGTCCTCGCGCGAGGGCTTGCGCTCGATCAGCGCCTTGCTCTCCAGCCGCTCGATGACGTTGCCGAGGGTCGAGCGGTCGAACGCGATCACCGCCGAAAGCCGGGTGGCATCGATGCCCGGATGGGTGTGGATCGCCACCAGCGACGCATATTGCACCGGCGTCAGGTCGAACGCGCTGCATTCCTCGACGAAGATAGAGACCGCGATCTGCTGCATCCGCCGGAACAGATAGCCGGGCGCGGTATAGACGGCGTCCATGGTGATGGGGGATGGCTTACTCGGCATCGGGCTGCCTGTCCGGCGCAGCATCAGTGAATGCCTTCATTGGCTTTGCCGCGGCTTCCGCCTCGAGCAGGCGGGAAAAGGCCGAAACGTCGACGCCGAAGCGCCGCGCGTTGGCAAGCTGCGGCACCAGGCAGAGGTCGGCAACCGTCGGCGTGTCGCCGAAACAGAACGGCCCGTTCTCGCCCTTGATCAGGGTCTCGCAGGCAGCGAGGCCTTCGCGGTTGGCCCAAGCCGCCCACTCCGTCACCTTCTCTTCCGGCAGGCCGATCTGGCGCAGCCGGGCCAGCACCTTCAAATTCTGCACCGGATGGATGTCGCAGGCGATGGCGAGCGCAAAGGCGCGCACCTTTGCGCGGCGCAGCGGATCCTTTGGCAATAGCGGCGGGTGGGGATGGGTCTCGTCCAGCCATTCGATGATGGCCAGCGACTGGGTCAGCACCGCGCCATCGTCGCCCTCCAGCGTCGGCACCAGCCCCTGCGGGTTGATCGCGAGATAGTCCGGCGCAATCTGTTCGCCCTTGCGAAGGTGATGCGGCAGGTGCTCTGCCGTGAGCCCCTTGAGGTTGAGCGCGATCCTGACGCGATAAGCCGCGCTGCTGCGGAAATAGCCATGCAGCCTCATCGGAACCTCCCTGATTCTTCCGGCCTGTTCGGGTTTACCACATTGACGCTACCGATATTGTAAGTATACTGTCAATCTACACGATAAAGAATGACGGGAGGCTTGCCATGGAAGCCGTGCAGAAGACGCCGGAACGCGAGGCGTTCTACAAGAAGATCGACGGCGATAATCTCTCCGCGCTGTGGAACGTGCTGGGCGACCTCGTCACGCCGGAGCCGCGCAGTGCCTGCCGGCCGCATCTGTGGAAGTTCGATTCTGATCCGCGACTACATGACCGAGGCAGGCCGACTGATCACCGCCAAGGAAGCCGAGCGGCGGGTTCTGGTGCTGGAGAATCCGGGGCTGCGCGGCCAGTCGAAGGTCACGACCTCGCTGTTTGCCGGCGTGCAGATGGTGGTCCCGGGCGATGTCGCGCCCGCTCATCGGCATAGCCAGTCGGCCTTGCGCTTCGTGCTCGAAGGCAAGGGCGCCCATACCACCGTCGATGGCGAGCGCACGGCGATGGAGCCCGGCGATTTCATCATCACGCCGTCGATGACCTGGCACGATCATTCCAACGAGACCTCGGAGCCGATGTTCTGGCTCGATGGTCTCGATATCCCAATGGTGCAATTCTTCGATGCTTCGTTTGCTGAAGGGTCGAACGAGGACCAGCAGAAGATCTCCAAGCCTACCGGCGACAGTTTTGCGCGCTACGGCCACAATCTGCTGCCGGTCGACGAGAAGCGCAAATCCAAGACCTCGCCGATCTTCAACTATCCCTACAGCTACACCCGCGAGGCGCTGGAGCGCGCCAAGACGCGCGACGAATGGGACGCCTGCCACGGGCTGAAACTGAAATTCTCCAATCCCGAGACAGGCGATTTCGCGATGCCGACCATCGGCACCTTCATCCAGCTATTGCCGAAGGGTTTCAAGACCGCGCGCTACCGCTCGACCGATGCCACCGTGTTCGCCGCGATCGAAGGCAAAGGCCGCACCCGGATCGGCGATCAGACCTTCGAGTGGGGCGCGCGCGATCTGTTCGTGGTGCCGAGCTGGCACTGGGTCACGCACGAGGCGGATGTTGATTCAGTGCTGTTCAGTTTTTCGGATCGCCCGGTGCAGCAGAAGATCGACCTGTTCCGCGAAGACCGCGGCAATGCGTGAGGTTGTTGTCGTCCCTGCGAACGCAGGGACCCATAACCACCGGCTTTCATTGTTGCGAACGGCGTCTGCTATATCGGCTCATTGACAAATCACGCGGTATGGGTCCCTGCGTTCGCAGGGACGACAGCTCTACCGCCAGTGTAACAACCGCGCTTCCAGCACATTGATCGCCTTGCCCACCGCAAGCCCGAACAGCGACAGGATCACGACGCCGGCGAGGAGCTGATCGGTCTGCATCAGATTGCCGGCCTGCAGCACGTAGGCGCCGATGCCGAATTGCGCGCCGATCATTTCCGCGCTCACCACCAATAGCAGCGCCACCGACGCCGTAATGCGGAATCCCGCAAGAATCGAGGGCAGCGCGCCGGGCCAGATCACTCTGATGACGATGGCATGGAACGGCACGTTAAAACTCTGCGCCATTCGGATCAGGTTACGCGGTACCGCGTCGACGCCGCTATAGACCGAAATCGCCGTGGAGAAGAACACCCCTAACGCAATGGTCGCGATCTTCGGCTCTTCGCCGATCCCGAGCCAGAGGATCAGGAGCGGCAGCAGCGCGATCTTTGGGATCGGAAACAGCGCGGAAATAAATGTGATGCCGACGCCGCGCGCCAGCGTCGAGAGGCCGATTGCAAAACCGACGATCACGCCGGCCACCGTGCCGATCAGCCAGCCTGAGCCGATGCGAACGACCGAAGCGGAAACATGCTGCCAGAGTGCGCCACTGACGGCGAGCTTGTAGATCGCAACCGCAATCGCTGATGGCGCCGGCAGGAACAGCGGATTGACCCAGCCGGCGCTGCCGGCGAGTTGCCAGAACGCGATCACCAGCGCCAGCGCGATCCACCCGGAAGCGCGGCCACCGCCTGGCATAAAACCCGCGCCGCGGAAGGCGACCGGCCGCGGAACGCTCCCGTCCTGCCGGGTATCCTGCGAGGGCGCGCGCTCAAGCATTTTGAACCTCGCGCTCGGCATCGATCGCCTCCTCGCGGATCAGCGACCACAACTGGTTCTGCAACGTCAGCAACTTGCCGCGGGCGTCGATGCCGCCGCGTTCGGCACGCGTCATCGGGATGCTCACGACCTCGCGCACGCGGCCGGGCCGGCGCGACAGCACCACCACACGGTCGGCAAGCCGCACCGCCTCTTCCAGATTATGCGTAACGTAGACCGCGCCCATCGCGCCATCGGCCAGCAGGCGAACGAAATCCTCCATCAGCAATTCGCGGGTCTGAGAATCCAGCGCCGACAGCGGCTCGTCCATCAGAAGAATCGCCGGCCGCACCGCAAGCGCCCGCGCGATGCCGACGCGCTGGCGCATGCCGCCGGACAATTGCTTCGGATAGGCGCCGCGAAAATCAGACAGGCCGGTGCGGCGCAGCGCGTCATCGACGACGGCCTGGCGCGCGGCGGCATCGAGGGCGGTATGAACCAGCGGAAACGCGACATTTGCTTCCACCGTGCACCACGGCAGCAGCGCAAAGTCCTGGAACACGAAGGTCAGCGGATTGAGACTGTTGTCCGGTGGCGCGCCGCGCAGCTCTGCCCGCCCCTCGCTCGGCCGCAACAGTCCGCCCAGGATCGACAGCAACGTGCTCTTGCCGCAGCCGGAAGGCCCCACGATCGCGACCACCTCGCCGGAGGCGACGGTGAAGGAGACGTCATCGAGCACGTCGAGGCCGCCGAAGCGGTGACTGATATGATCGGCGATCAGGTCCATGAGGTTCTCTCTTTCGAGCCTTGCACCGCTGCGCACCCTCTCCCGCTTGCGGGGAGGGCTGGGGTGGGGGGTGTTTCCGCATAGAGGGTGTCGCCGAGTGGATAGAATTCCCTCACCCGCAAGCGGGAGAGGTAAGAACTCCCATCAATCCGCCTTCACATATTCCTTCGCGATGATCGCATCCGCCGCAAATCCCTTGTCGACAAAGCCCTGCTCCTGCAGCCACGCGATCTGGTTGTCGACGTTCTTGACGTCGAGCTTGCCGTCAGGATCGATATAGGCGCAATTGCCGACCACCTGCTCGACCGGCAGATTGGTGTATTTGGCGATGATCTCGAGTAGCGGTTTTGTCTTGTCGCTGATCTCGGCCTTGCCGTCCTTCACGGAGGCCAGGATCACGTCGTGATACTCGCGGTCAGCGCGCACCAGCGCGCCCAGCAGCTTCGTCACCAGCACCTTGTTGGCAAGCGTCTTCGGTGAAGCAAACACCGCGCCTAACTGCCACGGCGTCTCATCGCCGACCCAGCCGAGAAACTTGGCGCCACCGGAATCCACCAGCGCCCGTGCGGTCGAGATCGGCAGCAAGGCCGCATCGACGGTTTCGCCCTTCAACGCGGCGGCGGCATTGGACAGCGACTGCAGCGGCATCACCTTTACGTCGGCGAGTTTGAAGCCGTATTTGTCGGCGAGCAGTCCCAGCGAATAGTGAAAGCTGGAGCCGACTTGAGTGACCGCAATGCGCTTGCCGGCGAGATCCTTCGGCGTCTTCAGCCCCGCGGCATAGGCGTTGTTGCTGGCGAAATAGCCGATCAAGGGATAGCCGGCCTTCTCGCGGCTCATGCCGCCGATCACCTTCAGCGTGCCCTTGCCGGCGAGATTATAGAGCCCGGCGGTGAACGCGGTGATGCCGAAATCGACGTCGCCGGACGTGGTCGCCACCGCGATCGGCTGCGCCGCATCAAAGAATTTCAGCTCGATGTCGAGCCCGGCCTCGCGGAAATAGCCCTTGTCCTGCGCGATGAACACCGGCGCCGAGGATGACAGCCGCAGTACGCCGATTTTCGCCTTCAGCGCATCATCGGCCCGTGCGATCCCGCCCGCCGCCATCGCCAACAGGCCCGCCAGCGCGAGCCGCGCAAACTTCATCATCCGGTTTCCTCCGCGTCTTGTTATTTGCATGCTATCCACTCGGATCGTCCCTGCGAACGCAGGGACCCATAACCACAGGGCTCGGCAATAGCAAAAGCCGTCCACCCAATTGCCCAAAGCAAGGCCGCGGCGTATGGGTCCCTGCGTTCGCAGGGACGACATAAACATATTCATCCTCCGGAGTGCACGGCTTCATAATCCCTCGGGCACCGCCTGATCCCGCCCGATGAACGCGCCCTGTTGTTTTAGCATCTGTTGCAACTTTTCAACTGCAATGTCGCGCGGAATCGTATTGCCTGATAGCGCCAATACCGCGGCGAGACCGGCCGCCTCCCCCATCGCAAAGCAGGCGCCGGAGACCCGCGCCGCCGACTGGCCCTCATGGGTCATCGAGGCGCAGCGCCCGGCCATCAGCAGATTGTCTATGCCCTCAGGCACCAGCATGCGATACGGCAATTCGTTGAAGCCGCGCGATTCCGGGATCGGCGGAAACTTGAAGACGACATCGCCGGCGACATGCTGCTCCATCGGCCAGCCATTGACGCCGATGGAATCCTCGAACGAGGCGCAGCCGAGCACATCCTCGCCCGACAGCATATAGCCGCCGACCACCCGGCGCGTCTCGCGGATGCCGAGCTGCGGCGGCAGGTCGACGATGTAGGATTTTTCGAAGCCGGGCACGGTGCGCAGGAATTCGAACGCCTGTACGGCCTGACGGCGGCCTTCGATCTCGCCGCGTGTCATCTGGTCGGGGTCGATGCCGCTGACCGCCGTGCCGTCCTCGCGCGCGAGCTGGGTAAAATTCACCCGCCACTCGATGCCGGAACGCTGCGGCCGCACGATCGCGGACTTGCGCGGAAAACGATGCGTGCCCGCGGCTTCGGCCTTTTCCATCAGCGCCGGAATCGTCCGCCACGCCTCGCCCGCCCTTTCCGGATCGATGCCGTTGAGGCGCAGCATCATCGATGGGTAAAGCATACTGCCGGCATTGTCGCCAACTTCGAAAGGTGCGCCCGCCCAGGCCGCGAGATCGCCGTCGCCTGAGCAATCGATGAATATGCCCGCGCGCACCGCCTGACGCCCCGCCTTGGTTTCCACCATCAGCGCGTGGATGCGCTTCTCATCATCCATCACCACACCGGCGCCAAGTGCGTGAAAGAGGATATCGACCTTATGCGCGGCCAATAGATCGTCGGCCGCGATCTTGTAGGCCGCGGTGTCATAGGCCTGCGCAAAAATCTTGCCGAGGATCAGATGCGGCGCATTGAGCCCATCGAGCCGGTCGATCCGCGCGAGCAGGTCGGACGCAATCCCCTGCACCACCCGGCGCATCTCGCCATGCACGTTGGCATGCAGTCCGCAAAAATTGGTCACTCCGGCGGCGGTGCCCATGCCGCCGAGAAAGCCGTAGCGTTCGATCAGAAGCGTGCGGCGGCCTGCGCGCGCAGCGGCCACGGCGGCCGCGATGCCGGCGGGCCCGCCACCGAGGACGGCAACATCATATTCGCCATAGACTGGCACCCGGCGCGCAGGTTCTTCGATCGTTTTCGCCGACACTGGTCGCCTTCCGTCCCTGTTTCTCGTTGCCGGCACTATGAATTGACACGTAACGGACTACAATCCGGCAAATTGCGCGATCAGCTTTCTCGAATCGTGAAAAGTGGATGGATACGCTCACCAATCTCCAGGCCTTTTTGGCCTCCGCCGAGGCCGGCGGCTTTTCGGCCGCGGCCCGCAAGCTCAATGTTTCGACCTCGGTCGTGTCGAAGCGAGTCACGCAGCTCGAGGACCAGATCGGCATCGCGCTGTTCCGCCGCTCGACCCGCCAGTTGCGATTGACGGAAGCGGGGCAGCGATATCTGCATCGCGCGCGCGGCGTGGTGGCCGATGCCAGCGACCTTCTCGCGCGCATGGGCGAGAAGGATCGCGACCTCGTCGATCACCTTCGCATCAAGGCCCCCACCTCGCTCACAATCGCCCGGCTTGCCGATGCATTCAGCGCCTTCCAGACGCAAAATCCGCGGCTGAAGCTTGAAATCGTGCTGATCGACCGACCGGTCGATCCGGTGACGGAAGGATTTGATATCGCCATCGGCGCGTTCCCGCATTCTTTCGGCGGCGTCGTTGACGAGCCGCTCTGCTCGCTCAAGCGGCTGCTATGCGCCTCGCCCGCCTATCTCGCAGCCCATGGCGTGCCCCAGCACCCGCGCGAACTGGTCGATCATCATTGCCTGAGCTTTCTC
Organism: Bradyrhizobium sp. RDI18; assembly: GCF_043203335.1. Lineage (NCBI taxonomy): Bacteria > Pseudomonadati > Pseudomonadota > Alphaproteobacteria > Hyphomicrobiales > Nitrobacteraceae > Bradyrhizobium > Bradyrhizobium sp. RDI18. The sequence goes on from NZ_JBICRN010000008.1 coordinate 4,724,977, forward strand.
CCCACCGGATCAGAATGGACGTTCGACGGGCCGCGTGGCCGAACCAGCATCCAGGTGCGCCCGCTGTTGAGCTCAAACGAAGGCCATGTGCTGGTGAAAAGTGCGATCGCAGGCAACGGCATTGCCTTGATCTCGCACTATCTCGTGGCCGATGCGCTGCGCAGCGGCACATTGCAGGCGGTGCTGCCGGATTTTGTGATTCCCGAACTGTGGGTCAAGGCAGCCATTCCCGAGCGGCGGGTGAATGCCGCAGCCGTGCAGGCGCTGCTGCAGCATTTGAGACGCGCGCTCTCGCCGGCGCTGTAAGACGCGGGAGGCGCTTACGTTCCGACCTGCAGCGGCGAAGTGAGCTTGCGCAGCGCCGCGATCACCGAGAGCGCGGTGATGCGGCCGGTCTTCGGATTTTCCGAGGGGATGTTCTCGATCGACATCGTGAACGAGGCCGAGTCGGATTCGACCCTGATCTGGTGGCAGTTCCGCGTCACCGCCGGATCGGCCCAGATCTCGATCGTCGTGCGATCGGGCCCGATGCCGGCCAGCGACAACGCCGCCACCACGTTCACATTGGCGGGAAAGGCGGCGGCCGCATCGCGCGCCGAGCCCTTGAAGACACGCAGCGCGGATGTCAGGCCCTCCATGGAGATCCCGTTCTCGACGAGATAAGGCGCGCCGGCGAGACCTCGGGGCGGCTTGCGCGTGACCATCTGCACCGAATGGATAATGCCTTCGGCGGCGGCCGAAACCGCATCAAATCCGATCAAGGCGCCGGTCGGCACGATGATCTGGCCGCCATGCGCCCGGGCCAGATCGACGAGATCGGGACGCGGCAACAGTGCGCTGGCGCTCAGCACCATCACCTGCTTGCCGGCGGTTAGCATCGGCCGGCAGATATGGTCGAGAATTTCAGCCGGGGCGCATTCGACAACGAGGTCGGCATGATCCGGCAGCTCATCGAGCGAGATCAGCGGGCAGGAAATGCGTTCGCGATCGAACCATGCTCGCGCCTTCGCCTGATCCCTCGTCGCGATCGCCGTGAGCGAAAGGCCCGGCATCCCCTGCGCAAGCTTGCGCGCCACCGTTCGGCCGATCTCGCCCAGTCCGGCAATGGCGATGCGTTTGGATGGCAAGCTGTGGCGCTCCTGTGATCGCGTCGTCATTCACGTTCTCGATCCTGGGCCGCATGGAATACGCCGAGGATCAGCACCTCGTCAGGATCGGCCGTTCCGGTTTGATAGACAATAATATAGGGTAAGCCGCGTACTACCCACTCATGGGTACCAGGTACACGACCGGCATGTCCCATGCGCGGAAATTCCGCCAATCGCTCGGCGGCCAAACGGATGCGGCCGACCACCTGCGTGGCTGCAGCAGGATTGCGATCTCTGATATAGCTATAAATCGCGGCAATATGTTCCCGCGCTTCCGAGGTGAAGCGCAAGCTTACAGGCCGCATGACTTCCAAAGCGCCGCCATCTGCTCATCGGTTGCGAGCTTTCCTCGACCTTCGCGGATATCGCGCTGGATGCGGGCGACCTCTTCGGCTTGAGCATCAGTCAAACGATAGCGGCTCGCGTCCTGCCGCTCCATTTCAAGCAAGACTTCCGCCGCGTCCTCCTGGCGCTCCTTGGGCCAGTGGCGGACGCGCTCCATGAGCGTCTCAAGGTCCTTCGCTGTCATGGCTCCAATATAGCAAACTCTTCCGCATCTGCCACTGTTGTTCAGATGGGTAATGAAACAGCTATTTTGCCGTCGCCCCCCATCTCGCCGCCCGCTTCTCCGCAAACGACGCGAGCCCCTCCGACGCTTCCGCCGTCTGACGCCGCGCCGAGTGCATTTTCACCAGCCGCGCGTAGGCCTCGTCGTCGACGCCCATGCCGCCGAACGAGCTCTCCATCGCCAGCCGCTTGGTTTCGGCCAGCGCTTCGGGACCGTTGGCGAGCAGTTGCTCGACCACCTTCGCGCCTGCCATTTCCAGCTCCGCCAGTGGCACCACCTCATGCACCAGCCCGATGCGGCGGGCCTCTTCCGCGCCGAACCGTTCGCCGGTCAGCGCATAGCGGCGGACCTGGCGGACGCCGATGGCGTCGCAGAGTTGCGGAATGATGATCGCCGCCGTCAGGCCCCAGCGCACTTCGGTAATCGAGAACAGCGCATTGTCGGCGGCGATCACGACGTCGCAGGCCGAGATCACGCCGGTGCCGCCGCCGAAACAGCCGCCCTGCACCAGCGCGACCGTCGGGATCGGCAGCGTATTCAACCGCTGCACGGCCTCGAACGTCGCGCGCGACACCGCCTCGTTCTCATCGGCCGATTTCGGCCGCACGCCGTTGATCCATTTCAGGTCGGCGCCGGCCTGAAAATGCTTGCCATTGCCCTTGAGCACGACGACGCGAAGATTTTGCTTCCTGCCGAGATCATCCATCGCCGCGAGCACGCCGCCGATCAGTCCGCCATCATAGGCGTTGTTCACCTCGGGGCGATTGAGCGTGACCGTTGCGACGCCGCGCGCGTCGAGATTCCACAAAACCGGATCGGCAGTCATTCGGCGGCCCTCTGTTCGGCATGTCGTTTATGCCGAACCATAGGCCGGGATCGCAGGCGTTGTCACCGCCGACGATCTATCGGCGGCTGCGCCGCTGCATCATGTCTGCCCTGTTGGCAACGGACGTCCGCCGCGGTCCGATCGCCTCGAACTGGGCCTTCTGCTCGTCGTTCAACGTCGCATAGAATCCATCGAGGAAGGTGCGCACCTGCTTGACCGCCTGCAGCATGACGTCGAGCCGCTTGCCTGCCGCCGCAAGCCGCGCGGACGGCGTGGCGGCTTCCTCGGGCCGGCACGATGCGCTCAGCATCTCGCTGGCTTTGGCGCCCGCGTCCTGCAGGGCCGTGAGCTTGGCGCGCTGCGCATCCGTCGGATGCAGCCGCGCCTCGATCTCCTCGGTCGGCCATCGCAGGCTAGACGATTGCGTGACGTCGCAGGCCCGCGTCAATGACCTTCTGCCGCGCCGCTCGGCTTTCCTTTCCTGCTCCTCGGCGACCGCGTTCAGCCGCGCCTTCTGCTCGTCATTCAGAAGAGCATAGAACTTGTCGAGCGCCGGCTGCACGGTCGCGACGCCCGCGATCATCGCCTCGATGCGCTGTTGCATCGAAGCGAGCCGGCCAGACGCTGTCAGCGAAATCGAAGTCGGGCACGCCGCCTTGATCTTTTGCGCCGATGTCACCGACGCATTGGCGAGATCGTCGAGCGCCACGCGTTGGGTCTCGGTGGGCTCGATCACCTGTGCGATCAGGTCGATCGGCAGGCCAGCAATTTCACGGCTGTCGTCACCGCAGAATTGCGCCAGCCGGTCGTCACCGGAAGAGCCACGCGGCGGCAAATAGCCGGCCAAGCCTTCGTAATCATAGGGTCCGAAGAGGCCGGCATAGATGTCGTCATAGCCATAGTGCCAGAACGGCGCGCCGACGCCCGGTCCCCACAGCGTATAGTCGTAGATATCGTTGTAGGCGAAAGGCCAGAACAGCGGCCCGACCCAGCCATATCCGCCATTGCCGTGCTGCCACCAGCCACCGCCCCGGGGCCGGCCATATTGCCAGCCCGCCAGCGCCGCGCCCGCGGTCAGGCTGGCGCGGGCGGCGGGATTTCTCAGGACGGCAGTGCTGCGAGCGAGCGCACGCGCGTTCATCGCGCGGCCGCCGGCCGCGGCGCGGTTGATGCGAGGAGCGTGGAACGAGCGGAAACGCGCCGCTCTGCCGTGGAAATGGCCGCCGCCATGATGGCGCGCCCCGAAATGTTTGTGGCCATGACCGCCGCCATGATGTCCATGCCCGCCACCACGACCGCCGCCATGGCCGCCTTTCGCGACGGCATATCCGGCCGCCGACAGCGCGGTCGCGAGAACAATGATGGCAATTCCCAGCCCGAGTTTTGACATGGCACGCCCCACCATCGTTGCGTCACGAACCCTAACGCGCGTTGATGAACGCCAGTGGAACAGCAAGGTTCCCTCTGGCCGGGGCCGCGCGATCGCGCAACCCACCCTGTCGAACCGAGCCGGTTGCGCCCGAACAAGGCTTGTGAAAACTAGCAACGGCATTCCTTCCCCTCCCAGCAGGATTTTCCATCCATGCGGATTTGTGTTTTCGGTGCGGGCGCGGTCGGCAGCCATTTTGCGGTGCGGCTCGCACTGGCAGGACATGACGTTTCCTGCGTGATGCGGGGAGCGCATCTGGATGCCGTGAAAGCCAGCGGGCTGACGCTGCGGGTTGGAGATGGCGAGTTCGAGGCGAAGGTCAGCGCATCCAGTGATCCCGCCGCGCTGGGCCGGCAGGACGTCGTGATTTGCACGTTGAAAGCGACAGGCCTCTCCAGCCTCGCCACCGGGCTGCAGCCGCTGCTCGGCAGTGACACCGCCGTGGTGTTCGCGCAGAACGGCATTCCCTGGTGGTACGATATCGGGCTCTCGCCAAGCCATCCGCCGGTGCCGGATCTGGCCTTCCTCGATCCCGGCGGACGCCTGCGTGCGGCGATCCCGAGAGAGCGCATCGTCGGGGGCGTGGTGTTCTCATCGAATGAAGTCATCGCGCCGGGCGTGGTCGCAAACCTGTCGCCCGAGCGCAATCGGCTCCTGATCGGCGAGTGCGACGACCGCGCCAGCGAGCGCGTCGCGAAGCTGCGCGCAGCGCTGAACGCAGCTTCGATCGACTCACCCGAGGTCACGCAGATCAGGGAGACGATCTGGTCCAAACTCCTGACCAACATGTCGATGTCGGTGCTGTGTTTGCTGACCGGGCAGACTGCGCGCGCCGTACGCGACGATCCTGATCTCGCCGACATCGTGCCGCGCCTGCTCGACGAGGCCAACAGCGTGGCGCAACGCTGCTTTCCACAAGTCAAGCGCGTGACGCGATCCGGCCCCGCGCCCGACCACAAGCCGTCGATCCTGCAGGATTACGAACTCGGCCGCGCCATGGAGATCGACGTTTTGGTCCGCGCGCCCGCCGCCTTCGCCCGCGCCGCCGGACTTTCGACACCGATGCTCGACATGATGGCCGCGCTCGCGATCCGACAGGCGCGCGACAAGGGGCTCTACAAGACTTGAGAACAGCAAGTGGAAACCGCATCATGCATGTCAAAGACAAGGTCTGCGTCGTCACGGGAGCCGCGAGCGGCATCGGCGAGGCGGTGGCGCGCGCCTATGCGGAGGCCGGCGCGCGTGGCGTCGTGGTCGCCGACCTCAAAACCTCGCGCGAGAAGCTCGCCAAGGTCGCGGGCGACATCGACGGGCTGGCGATCACGGCCGACGTCGGGCTGGAGGAAGACATCAAGGCACTGATCGCGGCGGCCGAGGACAAGTATGGCCCGGTCGACGTGTTCTTCTCCAACGCCGGGCTCTCGCGCAAGGGCCAGGAGACCGCGTCTGACGCCGACTGGGAGGTGAGCTGGCGCGTCCATGTCATGAGCCATGTGTTCGCGGCCCGCGCGCTGGTGCCCGGCATGCTCGCACGCGGCTCCGGCTATCTCCTCAACACTGCTTCCGCCGCGGGCCTTCTGGCGTCGCTGAACTCGATGCCTTACGGCGTCACCAAGAACGCCGCGGTGGCGCTCGCCGAGCATCTCGCCATTCAGTATGGCGACCGCGGCATCCGCGTCTCTGTGCTGTGCCCGCAATCGGTGCAGACCGGAATGACAACGCCCGGCCCCAGCGCCGCGCGGATCGACGGCGTGTTGCAGCCACCGGAGGTGGCGCGCATGGTGATCGAGGCGATGGCGGAAGAACGCTTCCTCATCCTGTCGCACCCGCAGGTCGCCGAATACATCCAGCGCAAGGCCTCCAACCGCGACCGCTGGCTCGCCGGCATGCGCCGGCTACGCGACAAGATCTACGGCGCGCCGCAACAATAGCGTTTTCGAGCGAAGTGGGTTCCGGTTCGCGTAAAGAAAACGCGTCAAAATAAAGAATCTAGGGCTTCGGTTCGATTGGATCAGAACCGAAGCTCTAGCCTGAGGCTTTCGGCGCGAACGGCTGCAATATTCCGGTGTAATTTTTAACGACCGGCGACGCATACGAGCCGCGCCGGGAGGTCGTCAGCTTCAAACCAGCCAGCGCCTCGGCCTGCTTGACCGCTGCCGCCACACCGTCGACGACCGGCACGCCGAACTTCCGCGACAGTTTTTTGCGCGAGATCGGCCATGCCCGCACAGCCGAGCACGACCGCCTCGGCGCCCTTCTCGAGCGCACGGGCAATCTCGGCTTCAAGCTTGGCTTCCGCGCCGGAACCCGGCTTTTCGAGATCGAGCACCGCGACGTCGCAAGCGGTGACCTGCACCCTCTCCGCAAAACCATAGCGGCGCACCAGTTCTTCGAGCGGCACGATCGAGCGCGGCAGTGTGGTGACGATCGCGATGCGTTTTGCGATTTGACCAGCCGTTATCAGGGCGGCCTCGCAAATACCGACCACCGGAAAGGGCGCGGCGGTGCGGGCCGCATCGAGCCCGGTGTCGTCGAAGCAGGCGATGATGCCAGCGTCAGCATCCCGTGCATTCATCAGCGCCTGGATCAGGCCGGGCACGGCAAACGCCTCGTCGTAATAGCCTTCGATCGAAACCGGCCCCATCGCCGAGGTCACAGCGGATATTTCGGTGCCTGCAGCGGCTGCAGCGCGCGGCGGCGCCGATCGTTTCCGTCATCGAAGCAGTCGTGTTCGGGTTGACGATCAGGATTTTTGTCATGACGTATCGTAGCCAGGATGATGCGCAGCGCAACTCCCCCGTCGTCCCGGCCTTGAGCCGGGACCCATACGCCGCGGCCAGCGGAAAGTGCATGAAGGGAGACGGCTTCTTTCAACAACGCACAGTCGGGGTTATGGGCCCCTGCGTTCGCAGGGACGACACCGGAGAGATTAACGCACGACCTCGTCTACCCATGCCGCAAACGCATCCAGCGCCTCGTCCATCACCTCGCGATCGTTCCGCCCCGAACTCTTCAGCACATGGAAAGAATGATCGGCGCCATCAAGCAAATGCAGCGCCGCGCGCGATCCCAGGCTCTTCACGACCGGCTCGAGCAGACTCAATTCCGCCAGCGCGTCGCGCGTGCCTTGTAAGAACAGCATCGGGGCTGTGACGTCGGCGAGATGCCTAGCCCGTTCGCTGGAAGGTTTTCCAGCCGGATGCAGCGGAAAACCGAGAAACACCAACCCGCGAACGCCCGGCAACGGCGAAACCGCCTGCGCCTGCGACGTCATCCGCCCGCCAAACGATCGGCCGCCCGCGACCAGTGGCAGCGAGGCAAAGCGTCGCCCGGCTTCCGCCACGGCCGCTCGCACCGTTGCTTGCGCAACCGCAGGCGGATCGGGCCGCTTGCCGCCTTTTTCCATGTAGGGAAACTGATAGCGCAGCGTCGCAATGCCGCGCTCGGCAAGGCCTGTGGCAACCGTCTCCATCGACTTGTGTGTCATGCCCGCGCCGGCCCCGTGCGCAAACACGTAACAGGCACGGGGATGTGGCGGCTGCACCAATAGCCCCGAAACGGCCTCGCCGGGGTCGTTCTCGAGTCTCAAGCGTTCCGCCGCTTCTGCCGTCATGTGATCTGTCCGACACTTTTCTGCATGATGGAGACTCTATACTGGAAAACGCCCGGCGAATAATGACCGGCGCGGACCGCATCCCACGGCTCAAGGATTTGGATTCATGGACAGACCTACGGCGCCACTATAAGGTGGCATCATATTCAACCGCACGCCGAGGGTGATTCGCCTTGCGGCGTTTTTTGATAACAGACCGATATTGCGCGCCACGGGCGCGGTTTTAGCGAGGGCAGGCCATGCGGGGCAAAAGGATTGCGAAAATTGTGATCGCGCTGGCGGTCGTCGGCATCGGTTACGCCGCCGTCAAGGACGACATCGCCAAGCTCTGGCAGGATCTTCACGTCAAGATCGTGGAGCATCCGACACCGAAGAAAACCGTCTGGCTCGACCAGGGCATTCCTAAGGAAAAGCTGAGCTGGTTCTATCACGCCGATCAGGGAACGCGGACCTTCGGCTTTCCCTACGAATGGTTCATGGCGCTGGAGCAGCCGACGATTTCGTGGCTGCCGTTCACCAAGGTCGGCCTCTTCAGCGACCCCTCCTATCTCGACCACTACGGTTTCATTGCGGACACCATCATCCCCGGCAAGGAGGCGCTTCCGATCGGATTCGCGAAAGGCGGCCCGATGCTCGACCCGACCGGCGCGCCGTGGAAGAACCCGCGCAACAAGAAGGATATGACCGGCGTCGGCCTGACCTGCGCGGCCTGCCACACCGGCAGCTTCACCTACAAGGACACCGCCGTCGTCATCGACGGCGGCCCGGCGCTCACCAACCTCTTCGCGATGAAGCAGGGCATGGGCATCTCGCTGTTGCTCACGCGCTACTGGCCTGGGCGGTTCGACCGGTTCGCCGAGCGCATCCTTGGTTCGGACTCCACCGTCGACGACCGCGAGACGCTGAAGAACCAGCTCGACCAGGTCCTTGCCCAATACAAGCAGGTCAAGAATCTGGAAGAACGCGTTGCCTCCCAGAGCATCGTGGAAGGATACGGACGGCTCGACGCACTCAACCGGATCGGCAACCAGGTGTTTTCGATCGACCTGAAGAAGCCGGAGAACTATGCCGGCTCGTCCGCGCCGGTGCATTTTCCGCGGATATGGAACACGCCGTGGTTCGACTGGGTGCAGTACAACGGCTCGATCATGCAGCCGATGGTGCGCAACGCCGGCGAGGCGCTTGGCGTATCGGCGGAGCTCAATCTGACCGAACCGTCAAAGGGTCTGTACAAATCGAGCGTCGACCTGAAGTCGCTCGACGAAATGGAGCAGATGATCAAGGGCAAGAAGCCGCCGAACGCGAAGGACGGATTCTCGGGCCTGAAATCCCCGAAATGGCCGGGCGACATCCTGCCGCCGATCGACCAGAAGCTGGCCGACAAGGGCGCCGAACTCTACAAGACCCATTGCCAGGAATGTCACCGGCCGCCGGTGACGAGCGAGGCGTTCTACGATTTCAACAACAAGGACTGGTGGACCAAGAACGAGGCGGGCGAGGCTATCCTCAAGGTCGAGAACGTTCCGATCTCGCACATCGGAACCGATCCCGCGCAGGCGGCGGACATGATGGCCCGCACGGTCGCGGTTCCCGACCACCTCGGAATCAAAAGCAGCGGTTTTGCGTTCGCACTCGGCGAACTCGTCGAGAAGACCGTCAACACCATCTTCGATCAGCAGAAGCCGCCTGTGAGCGCTCCGGAGCGGAAACGGATGGATGGCTACATGCCGAACGAACTCCGGGGCGAACTGGCCTACAAGGTCCGTCCGCTGAACGGCGTGTGGGCGACGCCACCCTATCTGCACAACGGCTCAGTGCCGACCATCGACGATCTGCTCGGCGACCCGGAAAAGCGGCCGACGAAATTCTATCTCGGCAGCCGCGAATACGACCCCGTGAAGCTCGGTTACAAGACCGACCCGATCGCCAATGGATTCGAATTCGATACATCCATTCGCGGCAACTCGAACAGGGGGCACGAATTCAGGAAGGACTACGACAAGAACAAGGAAATCAAGGGCGTGATCGGACCGGCGCTGTCGGCCGACGATCGAAAGGCGCTGATCGAATACCTCAAGACGCTCTGAGTCATTCGAGCTGAGTCATTCGAGCGCCTTCGCGGCCGGGCTTCGCCCGGCCGTCGCCACCTGCGCGCCGGCCCGCCGCGTCGGAATCTGCCGCGTCGGAATCTAACGGCTGGCCACCAGCCGCAAATGCGGCTTGATCGTTTCCTCAAGCTCGGTCCTGAGCTGGTGCACGCGCGGATCACCCGAGCGCGCCGCGCACAGCTAATATTGGTTGACCGAGCGCGCCAGTGCACGCCGCTCGTCGGCGGTCCGCGTCACTTCCGGGCTGGACAGTTTCAGCACCATCCCGCCGAGTTGCACGAGCATTTCGTCGAGCGCCCGATCCATTCCGGCAATTTGATCCATCGCACCACTCCCTCTGGAAGGAGTAATGATCGGCGCGCCCGGCCGTTCCCAGCGCGCGATCGGTTAGGGATAACCAGAAGTAAACGGACCACGATTCTATCGACGCCGCCCGCACATCGGCTTGAAGGAATCATTATCAATTGAAGGATGCGGGCTCCGGCCTGCTCTGGAAAACGCCGTAATTGCGGCGGCCGCGCCCGTTACCTATGCTGCCGTCCTGTTCCGCATGAGGCCCGCATGATTCCGCCGCTTGATCCCGTCGTCGCCCAGATCATTCCGCTGCTGCCGTTGCGCGATCCCGCGACGATGACACCGCAGAGCGCGCGCGATGCGCTCCGCGCATTGGCAGCCTCGCGCGCGGCAGTTCCGCCGCCTCCGGTGATGAGCACGGAAGACATCAAGGTGAAAGGCGCGGCCGGATTCCTTGCGGCGCGGGTCTATCGGAACTCGAACGAAAAATCGCCGACGGTCGTGTTCTTTCACGGCGGCGGCTGGGTTGCAGGCGATCTCGAAACCCATGACCGGCAGGCGCGCTGGCTCGCGATCGAGACCGGCGCCGTCGTCGTCTCGGTCGATTACCGCCGCCCGCCCGAGGTGTGCTTTCCCGGCGCCTTCGAGGATGCCTTCACGGCCACGCAGGACGTCATCGCCCGCATCGCCGAATTCGGCGGCGATGCCGCGCGCGTCGGCGTCGCCGGCGACAGCGCGGGCGGCAATCTGGCCGCCACCACCGCGATCGCCTGCCGCGACGCCGGCATCAGGCTATCAGCGCAGTTGCTGGTCTATCCCGTCACCGACGTTGCCGGAAATTTCGCGGACGCGACCGAAAACGCCCGCTTCCCCTCGCGCAGCGAGAACGCAGAAGGCTATTTCCTCACCCGCGCCACCATGGAATGGTTTTGCGGCCATTACCTCGAAGACAAAGCCCACGGCACCGACTGGCGCGTCTCGCCGCTCCGCGCCAGGGACCTTGCAGGCGTGGCGCCGGCGATCGTCTGCACCGCGTGGTTCGATCCGCTCCGCGACGAAGGCAAGGCCTACGCCGATGCGCTGAAGGCCGCCGGCGTGCCGGTCAGCCATTACGACGGCCTCGGCCTGATCCACGGCTATTTCGGCCTCGGCGAGGCGTCGGAGACCGCGAAGCGAGAAGCACAGCGGGCGCGGGCGGATTTCAAGGCGCTGCTGGAAGCGTGCGTCTAGCGAGGCGTTGCGCTATCCGGTCGAAGGAGCACTCACGCTGCGTTGTGGTCGTGCGTGCTGGCGATCCCGGGAAGACTCGAACTTCCGACCTACGGTTTAGGAAACCGTCGCTCTATCCGGCTGAGCTACGGGACCGCGGACCCGCATGGCAAGGCAGGTGCTTGGGACGCTTCATAGCAAAGCAGGCGCGGCATCGCCAGCCCCTCCGGGCCGCCCCGCTTTGGGCCCCGCAAAGGGATTCCCGCGTCGATCCAAGACCAAAAAGGAGCCGCCCGCCGACGGCTCCAGTTGCGGCTTTTCTGCCCCGTGTACCGCCGTTACCTTGTTTGCGGCCATACCTCTTCAACATACGGCTGATTCGACCTCTCGCACGTGGCCCGGGGAGCGACACAGTCGAAGAAACCCGACGCCACACCGCATCCTCAAGTCATGCCGAAACTTCCCCCGAATGCCGTGGAACGTTCGCGCATGCGTTCTGTTCTAGGGAAACACGTCGACTTTCCGAGGAGGACAAAATGCAGAAACTCCTAGCCGCGGCTCTTTTGAGCGCCGCCGTCTTCAGTGCTCCCGCCTATGCGCAGACCGCGCAAACGGCTCAGCCCGCCGCCCCCGCCGCGACGGCCGGCTCGCAGGAAAAGATGGAGCTCAAGGGGAACTGGCGCGCGTCCAAGCTCATGGGCCTCGACGTCTATAATGACGGCAATGAAAAGCTCGGCGAGATCAACGAGCTGATTCTCGACAAGGAGGGCAAGGTCAATGCGGTCGTGATCGGCGTCGGCGGCATCCTGGGCGTCGGCGAGCACGACATCGCCGTTTCCATGGACAAGCTCAAATTCGTCGAGGAGCCGGTCCGCACCAGCTCGACGGCGCCCGGAGCGACTACAGGCACGCAGCGCGAGACCACGACCGGCGCGGCCACGACAGGCACGGCACGCAGCGGCGATGCGAACGATTGGATGCCCGATCACGCCGTGATGAGCGGCACCAAGGAGCAGCTCAAGGCAATGCCGCAGTTCAAATATTCAGACTAGAACTGAGGCACCGGGATGACCGCGTGCGAATCGAAGGTCACGAGAAACGTCGCACCGTCGGGCGCGCGACAACGGTTCACTCTTGCGTCTTACCGCCGCGGAGCTCAGTGGTCGTCATGCGCTGTGGAGAAGATGGTTGATCGGAAGCAAATTAAGCTTCGGTCGTCCTCGCCGTGCGGCGCGTCGCTTTGCTGTTGTACACGATCGGTGGAACGGTTGATTTGCGAGCTTTTGGAATTCAGCTGCTGCCGGAATCTCCAGTTGCACTTGTAAGCCCTGCTATGGCGCGCACAGGGCGTCCCTTGTGCGTACTTGGCTCCCTGCCTTAAATTAACATTCAACCTGGACCACTCAGCGGCGCTGATCAATTCGGCTTGAACTTAACCTTAACAGAAGGGCCGTCGTTTGTATAAGAGTCAAAACAGTTGCGAGAGCCCAGCTTGCAGGAAATATTTTTGCAAAAGGTCTTTTGAAACGATTCCCGTGCCCGGGTTGTTTTAAGCCGCGTAGGCCTTCCGTTCAGCTTAGTAATATCACAACATCGTAAGCTAGATTCGCTGACTCTAACGCACTGCGGTCCTGGATCCCCGGCTTCCACATTGTAAATGCTACATGTTACCAGTGGCGTCCGCCCATCAAAATAATCATCCGGCATACCACCACAACCAGGCTTTACAGCTTTCAAACGGACCTTATACTTTTCTTCAAAGCCCTTTAATAGTTTGACAAAGCATGTCGACATAGCGTCTTGAGTGTCGCTATCAGAACACTTCCAAATAGCGACATCTGAAAGACATCTCGCTCGCTCCCGTCCATTAGTGTACTTGGCGCAAACATCGATCGCTGATGCATGGACGCTCCAGATGCAGCTACTTACAAAACCGACCATGCTGAGGCGAGCATATTTGCGAAGCATGGCTTCCTGCCTCCTTACCGACGATTTCAATCGTGGATCCCGCTTTAGTTCCCAGTCCGGACGCGCCGCTAAGGATGTTTTTAATTCTTTTCCATTTCTCGAGCTCGTCTTTCCAGTATATTGATCTGATTGCGAGCAGCCCCTTCTTTCATCCCGCAATGAGCAGAGTCCCGGATTGATTTGAGCCCATTTGGCTCAGTGAAGCAACGGGACGGGCGCGGAGCCCCCGGTGCAGCGCAGCGTCCCGTCCCGTTGCGTGTCGGGGGCGCCGCGATCAGCGTCAGCGGCCGGCGTGAGGTTGCCAAGGCCGCTGTGCGGTCGGACAGTGTTGTAGTGGTCTTTCCAGAGCGACAGGGCCTCTCGGGCATGCGCGAGAGAGTTGAAAAGCGTTTCGTTCAGCAGCTCATCACGCAGGCGGCCGTTGAAGCTCTCGATGAAGGCATTCTGCTGCGGCTTGCTCGATGTCCGCTATGCCCGATAGCGACCAAATTCTGCAGCGCAGCGAAATGACGCTATGGGGTCAGAAGCGGCCGTGAGCAACTGCAACAATTCCCGCGCAACGGCATCGTTCGTAACCTGAAGTCTCGGCCCCTTCCATCTGCACGGAGAGCTGGGTTAGATTTGGCGAGCTGTTAGCGGGGTACCGAATCCGATCATTGCGCCCGCCGATAGCATAAGTACCGCAAAATTCTCACGCCTGGAACGCGGCTTATAAGATGACGCAGCTAATTAAAGTTGCTCGTTGGAGCGATGGCGTCCGGCTCAATGTTGTATTTGTTCATGGGTTGGGGGGCACGCGTACGGTACTTGGCGACGTGGTGCAGATAGCAGCGCGTTTTGGCCGACGTGGCTCGCGCGGGACATTCCAGGGTTGGCTGCCTGGACACTCGACTACGAGGCGCCTCCAACGAACTGGTTTGGCACGGCCATGCCGATTCAAGACCGCGCCAAAAATGTATTGGAGTGCCTTCTTGGTCGCCGCGAATTGAGAGGCACGCCACTCGTTTTCGTGTGCCACAGCTTGGGCGGCCTGGTGGTGAAACAGTTCCTGCGGGCCGCTGACGGACGGCGCGCATATAGCGCGGAAACGCAATCCCTTCTCGATTCGGTAAAGGGAGTCGTCTTCCTGGCGACGCCTCATACGGGATCGATGCAGGCTACGCTGCTCGATAAGTTGCGGCTGATCGCCTGGCCCTCTGCATCGACACTAGATCTTGTAAGGAACAACGCCAATCTGCGTGACCTCAACGTTTGGTACCGGAACTGGTCAGGTTCCATTCGTCACAAGGTCTTCTATGAAAAGAAAGGAACCACGGCCGGTGTCATCGTTGGAGACGATAGTAGCGATCCCGGATTACTGCACGTAGACCCGGTCGGCATCGACGCGGATCATCTGGATATCTGCAAGCCTGCCGACTTCAGCAATCTGGTCTACATCCGAACTCGGGATTTCATTGTCGATGAGATCGTTCCAGATGTCGGTTTGAGTGCGGGCTATGGCACATTTCAAGCCTCTGATCTACCCACATTGCCTCATTCACGATCGAGCAAGTTCGCACCAATCGCGCTGCGACTGGCGATTATCTCTATCGTGGGCCTACTCTTCTTTAAGGGAATCGAGGCCCTCCTCTTTCCACCGGATGTTTTGGGCGCAGCAACCATTGAACAGATTACGGCTGCTGTTCGAGCCAAATCGCCAACATTGACCCAGCAACAGAGCGACCGGTTCATTGAAGTGCTTAAGGAAACACGCGGCGAGCCGACTTTTAAGAGTGCTGTCGAAGCAGCTAAGAAGGGCGACACCCGCGTTGCAGAGGGGATTTGGCGCCAAATCTATGAAAACCGGGAAAAGGAGGAGAATAAATCACGGCAAGAGCGAGCTGCTGCGGCGCGCAATGTCGCGGCCAGCGCTATTGCCAACAACAATGCGGAAGGGCTGCTGTGGTATGAAAGAGCGACCAGGCTTGATCCTGAT
Source organism: Bradyrhizobium sp. RDI18 (assembly GCF_043203335.1). Lineage (NCBI taxonomy): Bacteria > Pseudomonadati > Pseudomonadota > Alphaproteobacteria > Hyphomicrobiales > Nitrobacteraceae > Bradyrhizobium > Bradyrhizobium sp. RDI18. The sequence goes on from NZ_JBICRN010000008.1 coordinate 4,740,115, forward strand.
AACATGGCCGGTTGGCTTGGGCTCGGCAATGCCGCCATGGTGGGGGAACCCTACAAGACGCTTATGAGGCATTTCAGCACTTCCTTGAGCTCGCTCGTCGTGCCGGAAACGAAAGCGACATAGCTCTCGGCTTGACGGGGCTCGGCGACGTGCTGGTGATGCAGGGCAAGCTCGACGAAGCACTCAAGCGCTATCGGGATAGCCTCGGCATTCGTGAGCGCCTGGCCGCCCCTGACCGCACCAATACCGGTCGGCAGCGCGATCTTTCCGTGTCATACGAGAGAATCGGTATCGTCTTAGTAGCGCAAGGCAAGCTCGACGAAGCACTCAAGAGCTACCAGGAGGGCCTCGCTATTGCCGAACAACTTGTCGTCTCTGATCGCAGCAACACCGCTTGGCGGCGGGATCTCGCGGTGTCCTATGATAGCATCGGCGATGTGCTGGTTGATCAGGGCAAGCTCGAGGAGGCGCTCAAGCGGTACGTGAATAGTCTCGCCATCAAGGAGAGTCTCGTCGCCTCGGATCGCGCCAATATGGGGTGGCAGAGCGATCTCGCGCTGTCGAACGAAAGGGTCGGCGACGTGCTGGTGGATCAGGGCAAGCTCGACGAAGCGCTCAAGAGCTACCGGAATAGCGTCGCCATTCGTGAGCGCCTGGCCGCCTCCGATCGCAGCAATATCGGCTGGCAGAGCGCTCTCTCGCTGCCCTACCAGAAGGTCGGCGATGTGCTGTTGGCGCAAGGCAAGCTCGACGAGGCACTTAAGAGCTACGGAGATAGCCTCGCCATTCGTGAGCGCCTCGCCGCCTCCGATCGCAACAATACCAACTGGCAGCGTGCTCTCTCAGTGTCATATGACAAGGTCGGCAGTGTGCTGGTGGCTCGAGGCAAGCTCGACGAGGCACTCAAGAACTATCAGGATAACGTCGTCATCTTCGAGCGCCTCGCCGCCTCCGATCGCAGTAATTCCGGTTGGCAGCGCGATCTCGCGGTGTCGTTAAACAAGGTTGGCGACGTGCTGGTGGATCAGGGCAAGCTCGACGAAGCGCTCAAGAGCTACCGGAATAGCCTCGCCATTCGCGAGCGCCTCGCCAGCTCCGATCGCAGTAATGCCGGTTGGCAGCGCGATCTCTCGGGGTCGTACCATAGGATAGGCAATGTGCTGGTGGCTCAGGGCAAGCTCGACGAGGCCCTCAAGAGCTACGGGGCTAGCTTCGCCATTATTGATCGCTTGGCCGATTCAGATCGCAGCAATACCGCTTGGCAACACGACTTGTCCGTTAGTTACGCGAAATTGGCTTCGGTGCATAATAAGGCTGGCAACGTGAGCCGAGCCTTGATGGCGTTGCGCAGTGGACGAGACATCATTGCGACGCTCATCGGACAAGGCTTCGTACAATGGAAGGGCGACCTCGCCTGGTTCGACAAAGAGATCGCCGCACTTAAAGGACGAACCCAAGAAGCGGAGAAAAATTGAATCGCTTACTGTCAGTGCGTTGGAGCAATTGCGCCGATATCAGCATCAACGCTGCTGCGTTGATGCGGTGGTGAGCGAAGAATGCAGGGTTAGTGAGGGAGGCAATCGTGTTTTGCAAGTTTGTCAGCTTAGCGACACGCGGTTGCGTACTAAGTTGCTTATTGGGCGCCCATGCTTCAGCAACCGATGTTTGTAGCAAGTATACCGGCGGCCAGCGAATCGCGTGCCTTAATGATGTTGGAGCTTGGGAATGCTCTGACAGCGATAATCAAAAGGCCATGTCCGCCTGTTTTGTCGGCTTGCTAAGGGCCTTTGAAGACAAGTACAAGGTCCGCTTGCGGGCGATAAAGCCTGGTTGTTTCGGCATGGATGATCGTTTTATCGACGGACGGACGCGCCTGGCAGGATGCCTCGTCTACAATACGGGAGAGGGCGAACCAGGTGAGGAGTGTGTTAGGGTCACCGCGTCTACCTTACGATGTTGTGATTTGGCTCAGACTTACGACAAAAATGGAAAACGCCGTTCAGGAGAATCGTTTCGAAGGACGTTTTGTAAGAATGTCTCTTGCGAGCTGGGATCTCGGAACTGCCGGGGCGATTACACGACGGTTAAGTTTCGACCGAGCTAGGCCGTGGTGGTCGTGCTCGTCGTCTTACTCGTAACGTTCGTCCCCGTGGTGACTGCGGACGCGTCGATGGGCGATATTTGAGCCGCATCGTGCAGCGTCATAACAGCGAGGTCGTACATTCTCGCACCGGTAAACGTTATCTGGAATGTGCCGGAGGTCGAGACGCAAGATATGAATAGAACTATCCGCCTTGGCCCGACGTACCGTTGAATTGGGTGAACGTCGCGAGACCCACTCCGTTTTGCGTAGCAGTCGGAAGACTATAGTCGTTTTGTCTGACTATAACGAGCAACTTATTCGAACCGCCGGAGGGCACGGTGTACGTAAATGAATCGGAGCTCGCGGTCCCTGAGTGCTGCGTTAAGTTGAGCGTATCTAAAGGGTTGGATAGGTACCCCCAGCAGATGAGGTAGCTTCGGAAGCAAGTTCTCCGTCAACTGAAGAAAGGAAGTATGGCGAATTACCGTAGAGCTCCTGTGATCCAGTTTTGTTAAGCCGTTCGATATACGGGATGGATAAGACCACCCAAAGCCGACTATACTGTCCAGCGTGCGTTGACCTGTGTAGTCGAGCGAGACGTCTGGCTGCAACCGTTGCGCCCCGGAGGAAGATCGAGCGAAATACGTTGCGCGAATGCTTCCGATCCGCCGATTTTTGGTATCTCAGTCTGATCCGAATAGACGTTGGAGTTGGGGACCGTGGGCGAGCCGCCACCCACCAAACGCAGCGAATGCCGGCTGAATCGGCATGAGCACCATGAGTGCAAGAATGAAAAGCGAAATTGCTTTCGATTGGACTGACCCGAGCTTCCAACGAGAATCTTTCACAAATAATAACTTCACGGACACCAGCACAATAACATGCGCGACAACTGTGCAGCCGCGCTTGAAATCGTCATTGTGGATAGTCGGCCTCGCCTCTTGGATGATGTTTGCGTCACATCTAGCGAAGTAACGACAGGCCTTTTTTATTCTGCCGGACTACTTGCTGTAAAAACTCTTTGCCTTGTCATGCTCTTTAAGATTCGATGGGCGATAGTCTTCGTATCGGTCATAGTTCAACACTCTACCTGCCTGCAATCTTTCTAGGACCGAAGGGTGAAGAGGGTAATCATTTTCGAGGCGCCGACTACTCCGTTTTGCATACTTGAACACGCTACTGCGGGTCTCATCGTGTTGGGGGCCGGTGGGATCGGGGTATAAGTGCAGAGAGGAAGCATCATATTTTAAGCCCACGGCTACGGCTGCGTCGAGCATCCACTTCAACGAGATATCCGAGAGACGAGACTCGCTTTCTTTATAGCTGCCTCCGATATCCGCGTGATTTCCTGGGAACCACAACTGCTCAAACCATTGTGGTTCAGAGTCCTTCCAGACCCCCGGTTCGCCCCATTGCACTCGTTGAAACGATTCTCTCGCCTCGTCGATTGAAAGCGCGTGTCGCGCGAAATTGACGTTCTTGTTGAGGGTTCGATCGTAAAAAATCATGCGGGTTTCGGTGAGGTGCAGCGTCTCATACCAAGGGTAGCCAGGCAGATCGAACGCGACTCGGATTCGCGTGAGGAAGTTCGCAAAATAGCCAATTACGCCGATGGCAACGGTTAAGCTAGCGAACCACAGCCACCATGATGTGGCAATTTCAAAGAAGTAGGAGAGCCCCCACCAGATGAGTAGGCTCAATAACGCAGTTAGGACGGGCGCCAAGGCGATCAATCCGACTAACGCGATCGGGTTCGACAACGAGGCGACCGTATCGAAGACGCCGACGAAGTACGGGTAGACGTTCGGCTCCTCGCCGTTCGCTGAACCGTACTGTTCGCGGAATCGCTTCGCGATGGCCTCTCGTTGATCGAGCAGTTCAAGTTGCCGTTTGGATGCCTGCGCCTTTTCCCAAGAACTAGTGTGTTGATAGACTTTGCGAACCGCCTCCCTCGCGATTTTCTTCGACGATGCTTCGTCGTGCAAGAGTGGAGATCCGTCCTTCATTTGCGTAGGAATTCCGCATTTGCATAACGTCGCCGCAAGACACCGGATGGTGTAGGCGCCACGACTGAAGCCAAACAGGAATATCCGATCACCTGGACGCCAAAGACGAACGATGGCTGCGTAACAGTCGATGATATTGCCTGTGAGGCCAAGTCCCAAGGCTTGGCTGACCAAGTTGTAGAATCGGGTCCAAAGTGACGCGAGCCACCCACTACCCGGTGGTAAAGTCCCAATACCCGGATCGTAGAAGGCGACCTGTTCCGCTGGATTGACGCATAGGTCAGGGCCGCACCGTGTCGCTCGGTATAACTTGTAGATATTGCTGCGATCTTCATCGACCAACACTCCGCCACGCTGGCCTGTCCCGTCCGAGTAGATGACGATATTCCGGGTGCCCATACTGCTCGCCCTCACAGCCATCGGTTGCGCAAGCAATGTAACTGATTCGTCGGATTGTGGTCTGGTTTGCGTTGCCCAACGTCAAAGCATTTCTGCTCCAAGGCATCGGCTTGTCAGATGAATTCGTTCCGAGATCGGCAAGGCAGTGGCAGCGCTGTCGATGGCAGAGCCGCTTGAATAGTATGACGCCAACGCGAAGGACAACCTGCCTCGATAAAAGCCTTGGCGGAAGTCCGGCACGGGGCGACCCGGGAGGGGTGGTGCTACCCGCACGTCCAAGCGATCATCGTGGCCATCGATCAGTACGCGGAAGCTGCCACCGGCAACCGCAACTACTTCCTCAACAAGCGTCAGAGTACTGGATGACGCTGCGCGACGCACCCTGCGAGCGATTACTTCTCGCTCACGCAAACAACTTTAAAGACCTGGTAAGGGCACTTGGCCGTCGGTCTGGTTTCTACATGGATTATTCGATATCCTAACTTCACGTCGCCATCGGGCTTGTGAACAGTACAGATGTTTTGTGCCACGACTTCCTGAGTAGAATCGCAAGTGTAATAGCCGTCAATTGGCTGTGACGGACAATTGTCCTTGAATTGACCGATGCAGATTTTATGGTCAGCCAGTGCCGGGGATCCAGCAACAAAGCTCGCAGCGATAACTAAAGCACCGCACCGACGCACTTGCTCGTCCCTCGCACGTGCAAAATATTAAACTACAACTACGGTCCGATAAATGCAATAGTCGCTAGAATGGTGACGTTTGAGCTTCGATCGATAGGTTAGAACGCGCATGACCGCAGGCAATTTTCCGAGAAATGGGCGGACGAAATCATGTGTCGCTTGCGGCGCATTGATGCCTGAAGCGGCCACTAAATGCACAAAATGCAACAGCTATCAGAATTGGCATAATCGACTCACGATCAGCACTACGGTGCTCGCGCTTCTCACTGCTCTCGTATCGGTCATTGGGGCCACCATTCCGAATTTGTGGAGTTGGTACAAGTCTGGAAACTCGCATGTCGTCGTCTCTTTTGCACATGATGACAATCAAGGGGGGTTCTCTCTGGCAGCAACAAATGACGGCGACCGGATAGGTTCTATTGCCAGCGTAACTGTCGAATTCGTCGTGAAGGAAAAACCGTACTCAATCGCCGCCACGCTCGATCAAAGGGCGAATCCGAGCGTTGAGCCCGGCAAGAGCCAAAAAATCAGATACGAGTTGGATGTTGGAACAGAGCTCGTTGCGTACTCTCCTAAGGATGTGGTCGGAGAGTGTTTGCTGAAGGTCGAAGTCCGTGAATTTGCGGGGACCAGAAGCCCAACGCTTCGCAGGAAATGTACCGAGCTTCGCCCACTCGATTTTGGCCTGAAGTGAAGGATTATTCGAGATGCGCGATAACTTCATAGTAGCGCTGACAAGTGTGCTTGTAGCGTCGTCCATTCATAGCGCGCCCGTTGTTGCGCAAACGGTCCGCGTTTGCGTCGGACAGTATGAGAGCAGGTGCCCTCCTCATGACCTTTACTTGGGTTGCGGAGCCGATGTGGAAGGAAAAGCACGCGAGATTTGCAAATCTCGTAGTAGCCCGAGCCAGCCAGATTTCAATATTGTGAGAGGATCGGACGTTCCGGGAAATCGATGCGGCTACGCGTCGATCCTTGTTATCTGCAGAGGCGACAACCCTAATGCACCGCCCAGATAATTAAGGCTTCATCCCGCAGGAACTACTACGATACGCGATCGATTTCTCGTGCCCCGTGAATAGCCGGGAACGAGGCGCAAAGTGAGACTGCCCACTCAGCGCAGGCGGCGATATGGGTATTGCACCCATTCGCCAATCGCCCAGACGACGGCACCGGCCCTTCGGGCGATGCCGCGGCATTCAAAGCTTGGCTTACACAGATCAGTCAAAGCACCGCTAAAAGCGGCCAGCGAGGGCGGTGGTCTATTCGGAATTGGTGACGTTTAAGTAAGTGAGCCGAAAAGGCGACGCTTACGGCAATTTCAAACGCCTTAGGAACTTGAAAGGCTGTGTTCGGCCGATCACAATACGACCGAACAACCACGCGATGTCACAATCCGACGTCTATCGTACAGAGACATGCGGGACTACTAACGCCTGGACTTCTTGCCCATCTTTTTTGATGATTTTGTCGAGCCCTTCTTGGCAGATTTCTTCGGCGTTGCTTTCTTTGCGGTTTTTTGGCCACCTTCTTTGCGGTCTTCTAAGCGGTTTTTGGAGCCTTAGCAGCCTTCGCCGCGGTCTTCGCTGCCTTCTTGACCGATTTAGGAACGCGCTTGGCAACGGCCTTTTTTGGCCTTTTTCACTGCGGTCTCGGCAAGCTTTCCCGCCTCTTGCGCTGCGAGGTCCGCCATCTGGTCGATGATAGGCTTGTTTCCTCAGAGGTATCGTTGCCTTGACCATTAGTAACTTGCTTCTCGGTATCCATGACCGCCTCCGGGGTTGAGACTCTGCAATGCAATACCGCTTTTCGCTTCAACTGCGCCCTGGCATTGGGGGCAGGCGTCCCAGCTGGCGGTCGAGACGTCGGGCTTGGCGATCAAGGTCGCGATTACCGGCGCTAGCTATGCGAGTGTTGAGGGAGTGCGAAATTGACCCTGTCCTTTTCAACTCATTCAATTTACTCCGGATTTACTTGGATCCCAGATCCGGCCGGGTCTCTTGCCTAAGTCCCATTCCCACTACAAGGAATTCCTAGACCTCAGGGGTGACGGCCGGGTCGTGCTCTACAAGAGGGCCGACCATCAGAATCCAAAATGGACAGTCCGGCTTAAGATCCCGACCGTCGAAGGCTTCGTCGTCAAATCCGCCAAAACCACCGACGACTTTGAGGCACGAAGGTTTGCGGAGGACCTGTACTACCGGCTAGAGGGCAAAGCTCGGAGGGGTGAGCCCATCAACTCACCAACTTTCCGAAGGGTCTTTACCGAGTGGGCAAAGGTACCAGTGGCTGAACAGGTGGTTCGATCGGCTAGGTATGTGAACGGCAACGTCAGGCGGGTCGAGATTTGGGCGCTCCAGTACTTCGCTGACATTACCATCGACAAAGTCACCGAAGCCATGTTGGCGGACTACGTGGACTGGAGGCTCTCGCAGCCTAGACGACCTGCCATAGTAACGCTCAAGAACGAACGGACGGCGATACGCCAGCTGCTTAGGTTCGCCAAACGGCGCGGGTATATCTCCGAGGTGCCCGAGTTCGCCATCAAGTCGGGCAAGAACAACGCCCGTCCCGATATCCCGGAGGTCGAATGGAATAGGCTGGTCCGCTTCCTGCCCGGATACGTCGACCGAACTCAGGACAGGCGACGGCAGAGGGAGAGGTTTTACCTAGTCCTCTACATCCTGATCATGGGTAATACCGGCATCCGGATTGGAGAAGCCCGGAAACTCAAGTGGAGGGATGCCTCGACCACCAGAACCCTCACCGACGAGGTCAGGGCGATATTGTCGGTTCGGGGCAAAACCGGAGAACGGGAGGTGGTCTGTAACCGCGGTGTCGAGCGTTACTTGGATGAGCTGCGGTCATTCCGGACCGAGGAGTTGGGACATTCCCCGTCCGACCAGGAATGCGTCTTCTGTCATCCGTCTGGGGCACCTGTCGGGTCGTTTAAGGGGGCTTCCAGAGGGCCCTGAAGGAAGCCGGCGTCTTGTTTGCATCGGACGGGAAGAAGCGTGTCCCCTACTCGCTCAGACACACCTACGCCACCATAAGGATATCCGAGGGAGTAAGTGTCTTTCAGCTGGCCGCCAACATGGGTACATCAGTCGAGATGCTAGAGGACTTCTACGGCAAGAAGCGAATGCGGGATCCGAAGATGGCGACCGAGGTTACGAAGGATCGGAGACGCGAACGCATCTCTTGAAGTTGACAAGCCATGGCCTTTTTACTCGGTAAAAACCACGAGCTTGAGCCAAGGCTGCCCTTTGCGATCCAGTTGGGGCCGACTGATGTTTTTCCTGCTCAAGTATGCAGAAGCATCATCAATTTTGCTAAGCGTTCAGCCGAGCCGTCCTTGGAAGGCCAACCGGGTCAATGCTTTGCCGAAACTGATGATAGAAGAGATCTATCATCGGTCGGCCGGGGATGGCCGAAGTGAGAAGGATAAACCAGCGTTTATGTTTGACGGCTTGCTTACCCTTGCCGCGAATCCCAGGTGTGCACGCAACAGAACGCGGCACCAGACTGGAGCGGTGGAGTGCTTGCTGCATGGCGCTGATTCTCCCAAATCAAAGCGCCAGACATCCACAAACTGCATCAAAGGTGAGTCAGAGCCAAATTTGAACACCAATTGACAGATAAGAAGACACACAGGCCGTTAAGCGTGGACGACGGAGTCACCGACGACAAGATTATGGTCGCGCGGTTGCAGTGGGGGAGAGCTGGTGGGGTACTTGTGGGGTCCCGCCTTCCACAGGGGGCCTGCGCACTTGTTTATTGCTCGGCAGGCTTGGCGCCCTCAGGGTACGTCAAGGATGTGAGGGAGATGAGGCGATCGAGCATGTCCCTCAGATATTCTCCCGAGATAAGATGATAGCTCCTGGCATCGCCCTCCTGGAAGGGCGCCTCTCCATCGGGCCATTGTGACGGAGGCGGCATCCGCACTTGCTCGCTGTCCATCGTGCCGTCGAGGTATCCTTCCTTGCCGGCCCAATTCTCGATTTCCCCCTTACCGCCGTGATATGCTTGGTAGACCACAGCACCTGGGTCGGCGATGAGAAGGCCTCTCCCCACGATGCCGTGCGCCACGACGAAATGACCGGCCGGCGCGCCGATACCGACGATCACTGGCCCCAACTCGAGCATCGTCCGGATGAGCTCCATCCAACCTCCTTCGGGCCGGCTCGTCACGTAGTGAGCCTTCGGTGGCGACGGATCTATGACATTGCCTCCTTCTCTCCGCTCGAACTCCCCTGTCTTCAGGTAATGCGCGGCGACTGAGTAGATCTTGCGGAAGTGGATCCTGCCTTCGGGGGTCAGCTCCACTTTCCCGGGTGGGTCGGCCTCGGGCCAGAATGCCTCTGCCATCCGCAGCGGATACCAGCTCGGGTCGATGGCGCTATCGGGCTTGGTAGGGAACGGGATGCTTCCCGCCGTACAGTCCTCCGCGAACCAGCGGAGAATAATTGCGGCCGTCGACGCATTGCACCCGTTTGCGCGCCAGTCCAGCATCCGCCCTGTCTTGGGCCCGCCGATCCGCTCATGCGCCCATCGTCCGTCGTATTGGGCTAGCAACCGCACCGGTGGATCGAGATATATGTCATCGCCATCCATGGTGGCGAGCGACGCAGTCGTTTCGATCTCAGGCATGGGTCTCTCCTTGCGCCAGCGTGGCGCTCGACGTCGGCGATCACCGGCCGTGAATTAAGCGCTCGCGGACGTGATAGCGGATAAGATTAGGGTCAAAGGTCTTCACGACGACTTTTGCGGGCTGCGTCACGATCCTCACCACGGATCCTTCGGGGACGGAGGTTCTGGCTGAGGGCGACACGTCCAGCACCTTGAATGCCTCCCCTGGTTCGACGCTGGCCTGGACCTGCTCCGGCACCAGACCAACGCCAACGACGGCCGCGTTGCACTCGTCCCAGTTCTTGCAGCCGGAAAGGTCCGGCACGGCGACCAGCTTTGCCCCCTTCGTCTCCGGAAGAGCCGGTAGCGATGCCTTCGGATAATCCGAGCCGATATTCTTGGCGTAGATCTTCGGGAATGCCGCTTGCTCGGGCGAGCGAAGGGCGGTGCGCGCGCACTCGGCGACCAGCTCGAGGTCGGCCTGAAAGTCGTCCAAGGCCTTCTGCAGCCCGTTCGGATCGGCACCGCGGATGAAGTCAAATCGGCTTTGGTTGTCGAGGATGTACTCGAGCAGGTTTACCTTATCGAGGTTACGGCTGCGTGCCTTGGAGCAGGCGACGAGAACGTCCTGCGCGTGCTCCAGGTCGGCCGAATTCGGCGGCAGCGGCCCCTGCGCGATCGCGATCGGCGCCAGCGTGACGAAGTAAGGCACGGCGAATTTGTCGGGTTCGGTGTTGAAGCTATCGAGGAAGCGGTTCGCATTGTCGAGCAGCTGCAGCGGATTGGTCAGGTCGGCGATTTTCAGATCGATCGGCCCCCCTTCATGATACATATCGATGTAGGTCGAGCTTTTGTATTTCTTCTGCATCTCGGAGAATTTCGCCTTGATGTCCGCTGAAAACAGGCCGTAGGACCCTTTCAGCTCCGCCGCGATGTCCAGCGATTCCTCGGAGGACTGTGTCTCCATGCGCATCGTTCCGACAAAGAGTCCGCCGCGGCCGATGCCGCGCACAAACATGTTGCCGTAGCGCGCCTTGAAAGACGCGGGGTTGCTCACCAAATCCCGCGCGTCCTGGCTAAGGACCGGCTCGTCGATCGAGAGGAATGCAAGGTCGACGCGCGTCGAGACCAGCATGAACAGCGAGTTGCTCTGGACCTTCTGCTTCTTGGCATAAGAGAGGCGGGCCGATACCTTCGGGCCGAAGGAGCCGGACCCGTAGCTCGCCTCGGCATCGATCCCGAGCGCTCTTTCTAGCTCTTCCGTCGATTGAATGCGCTGAACGTCGAAAGCGACGGTCGCGCCGGCGGCGCGTTGCACCGAAGCTTCAGCACCAGTAACCACTCGCCCCATCGGACTGCCCGTTGCGAGATCGGCGCCTACTCCGAAGGCGTAGCCAGGCAGGAAGGGCACAGTAACTTGACCGATTGCCATTGTAGTATCCTCCCTAAAACTCGGATGCATCGTGCCTATAGTCTATAAACTTCTTCCCATGGAGGCGGACCGTCGAACCGTGATTTGACCCAGGTAGCATAGGCCTCTCGTTGCGACTTAAGGGCTTCGTGCTCCCAGGTGATGGGATTCAACTCATCGTCCCTCAACCCGGCCACCCCTTGCGTCCGCAACAGCTGGGCCCGTACTGCTTGATACAAACCGAAGAATGGATTTTCGAGGGCTTGTCGCACCGGATAGACGGTGTTCTGACGCGTGGGCAGTGGGAACCCCATCCAATCGACGAGCTCACTGACGTACTCCGGGTCCGTTGATGCGCTGTCCACCCACGTCATTCCATCTTCGACGGCCTCAGGCAGGCCCTTTCGGATCGTCGATGCGGCTTCCGTCGTGCGCTCCCGAGCCGCCTGTACAAGGGCCGATACCGAGTTGTTCAACCGTGATTTAGCAGCCTTGAGGCCGCCCTCAAGCCTCTGGCTATAAGAAGATTGGAGGCCGCCCATCACTGTCTTGACAACAGTGTGTGCCATCTTCATTGGCGGAAAGAAACCTATGACGGTTGTGGCGAAGGACGAGAGAACAGGATCGAATCGGTATGTCGCGTCGTGGTTGTATTCGAGTTGGTCTATGTGAGCTGCGGCGGCAGACTCAAACTCGCTCACCGCGTCCAGCACGAAGGTTGTCCATAAATTTACGTTGTCCGCCGCAAGGGTTTGCGCCGCCGCGCGGACCTTGCCTTCCGTATCATTAGGGTCCGAATAGTGCCCCGCGTACTGTGGCGGCATATCGATTTCAGGCATTTTAGCCTCCTCGCTTGCGCGCTATGGTGTTCTGGGTATCGCTCGACATTTCATCGCGGCGACCTTGTAGATGGGTTCCTGGGCGGTTGAACGGGTGCGACGCCAGCGCGCTCGCGTGGCCTGCCGCCTAACGTTGCGGCCGCGGCCGCCGGGATCTTCGTTCACCGTGGCGCTGACCCGGCTGTGAGCAATGGGCAATACCCATTTTACATCAGAGGTTTTCATAGTGATTGCAGCGCAGATAGTAATGTGACACCTCCACCGAAGGGCTTGTGTGAACTAGATCACAAGAATGAGTGACCAAAAGCCGCAGCTGCAAAGGGGTTCATTACGGTCATACCGCGTGTCGCCATGGTTGTTCGTTGACTAACGGCAAGGCGCATTCTCTTTGCGCGGAGTCGCGCGAAAAGAGCAAAGATGATCCACGCGCTCGGCCCAGAGATGATTGCCGGTTTTCGGCCTCGATCAACTGCACGTTCACGCGGAGGCGTTTGCCGCCACGTTGCGTCGAGCCCTCCAGCACATAGCGGACGTTCAGCTCTCGTCCTAGCCTCCTAACGTCGATAGCTTTGCCCTTGATGGTGAACGCGGTGTTGCACGCTCACGAACGCGCCACTGATGCGCGACAAGTCCGTGGTCAGGGTTTCGGTCACGCCATCCACGAAGTACTCTTGCACGGGATCGCCGCTGATGTTCGCGAAAGGTAGAGCCACGAAGGACAGACGCGGAGCCGAAGATGGTAGTGGGGCGGTTGATAAGCATTCGCGCTCAGCCAACGGCATAGGCACGTATCGGACGGGTGATGTTCTTGAGGGTCTGCTCGCCAAGATCACTGAAATCGACCGCGACCTTGCCGCGAACCTGTTCGTAAGCGGATGACGAGATACAGATGCCACCCGGCTCAGCAATGCCTTCGAGCCGCGCCGCAACGTTGACCCCATCCCCGAGAATGTCATCGCCCTCGATCAGGATGTCGCCGAGGTTGATCCCGATCCAGTACAGCATACCTCATTGCAATGTTTGATTGTTTTATTATGATACGCTACTCTTGGATCTGTGGACAACTCTTTGCGTCTGAGCGGAGGAAACCATGGCACCGACGACTCCACAACTACGCAAGCTCTGGGCGCAATTCGAATGCGACGAGAGCAGGATGGTTGTCATCCCGTTTGGCCCAGACAAAATTCGGGTGGCTCCTCCGACGGCCCCCGTTTGGGAAGCATTGGCTGCCGTCCTGCAGCATCATGGGTATGAGATCAGAACAAAAGATACCGACAGTTATAATTGCCGAAGCATAAAAGGGACCACTGAAAGAAGTCTTCATTCCTACGGAATCGCCCTCGACGTGAATTGGAACACGAATCCCTTCATTGACCACGCTGGCAATCGAAAAGTTCGATTCTCGCCGAAATCTACACAGGCCGAACGTGCTGAGGACGTTCGGCTCGGACTTGCCGATACCGACATGACCGAGCAAATGATCTCTGACGTCGTAAAGATCCGTACGACTAACAACAAACAGGCATTAGCATGGGGAGGGAGTTGGAATTCAGTCAAGGACTCCATGCATTTCGAGATTAATGTGGGTCCCGCCGATCTCGAAGGCGGTATCGACGAGAGCACGGTGGTCGGCTTGAATTCTTTCATCGCCGCTGCCGCAGCGAGAGCTCCGTTCGCGGCCGTCACTACGGTAGCGGTGCCCACAGTAGTTGCTCCGGCATCCGGTAATCGATTTGTTGTCATTGCGCGCGATGGCTTGAAGCTTCGCAGCGGTCCATCGACGGAGTTTGGCGTGGTGCGCACCATAGCTGCAGGCACCGCCGTAAATGTTCTGTCGCGCCATGACATGTGGGCCCTCGTTGACCTTGAGGGTGACGGCAAGGCTGATGGCTTCATGAGCTTTCCGTTTCTGCGCGCCACCACAGCTGACCTTACGGTCGGTGCCAGTGATTTGGCAGCTGCCGCGCCGGCATTCGGGGACATTACAGGCCTTGTCACTCCCGAAATGGTGAAACGGATGTTCCCGGAGGCGACCAAACTCGCAAACATTGCGGCAAACCTTCCGTTTGTTTTTTCCGGGCTTCGGGCGCGCCAGCTTGGTGACCGTGCCATGGTGCTGATGTCGGTAGCCACAATTCGTGCCGAAACGGAGGGGTTTGTGCCCATTGATGAAGGCATCAGCCGTTTCAACACACTTCATTCGCCATTCGATCTTTATGAAGCGGGAACGCGAATAGGCACGAACCTCGGCAACACCGATCCAGGCGATGGCCCGCGCTTTAAAGGGCGTGGCTATATACAATTGACGGGACGCGATAATTACCGACGCGTGGGCCAGCAGATCGGATCCAATTTGATTGATCGGCCACAATCCGCTAACGACCCCGCAACAGCAGGTCTCATCCTTGCCCAGTTTCTCAGGAATAAAGATTCCGCAATCCGCACGGCCCTCGCGAACGGCGATCAATTGAGGGCACGTAAGCTGGTAAATGGCGGCAGCCACGGCTTCGACCGATTCAAAGACACCTTCGATCGAGGATTGGCAATATTACCGCACTAAGTTGCGCCGCGCTATCGAGACCTTCCAGGATCTTCCCCTCGATGAAGGCGGCCACGCGATCCGCGACCTCGCCGTGAGTAACCATCGAAAGAGATGATCGCAGACGGAGACCAAATTGATGGAGGCCGCAAAGACGGCCCGAAGATGCACCGAAAAATCCTTAAAGACATCGTCTACGATTTGTCGTTGCAGATGCCCTTATAATCAGACGTTACAGCGCCCAAGGTCCGTCGTGCTGCATCACAATGGAAGTTGACAGGCTAGGCACAAGGCTCTGCAACTAACGCAGATAATAACAAATATCTGCCTCAAGATCTCGGCCGAGCAGGCGGGTAACTCAGGTTAGTTAGGACGATCCGGCTTTCGCAGCGCCAGACAGTGTCGGCTTTTTCATCCGTTGAGATCGCAAATTCCAGCAGTACAGATAAACGGAACCTGCGATATTACCTTGTAGGTGCACTGCGTAACAAAGACGAGTAGTATTAGAACATTAATTCAGAATCTTCGTAGTTAGGAGTCTTCTGGTGGCCTACTCGGTAAGGCGGCATTTTCTGCACAAAGGCACCGCGCGTGTCGACTTCGTTGAGACGCTCTTTAATGGTGGGCAGTTCGTAACGCCACCGAGAATACTTGTGATGCATTTTACATACGGGGCCAGTGCCCGTTCCAGTGCGAATTGGTTTCGCGATAGGACGAACCCAGGCTCATCAGCTCACGTCGTCATTGATCGGGACGGTTCTGTCGTACAGTGCGCCGACTTCCAAACAGTTTGCTGGCACGCAGGAAGATCACGACTTCGCGACATTATCGGATTGAACGCTCACGCGCTTAGTATAGAGATTGCGAATTGGGGTTATCTGCGACAGGCTGGAGCTGGCTGGAAAAGTCATACTGGTGTAGCGATCGCAAATCCCGTTGTAGCGACCCACAAGAATGGAAACCCAGAGGGCAGCCCATCGCCTTGTGGATGGGAACCGTACCCGGAGGTGCAATTTTTAAATGCCGCCGCTGTCGCTCAAGCACTCGTTGCGGAGTATGGCGTTACTGAGATAGTCGGACACGACGACATTTCGAGAGGACGCAAATGGGATCCAGGTCCCGCGTTCGATATGTTGCGCTTTAGGGCGCGAGTATTCGGCGACCGGGGCATAGCTGGGGATAATAGATTGCGGGTAATGGCATCGGAGGGCCTAAATCTTCGAGCTGGCCCCGGCACTCAGTACAGCGCGCTCGAACTCCTACCGGTTGAAACCATACTTGACGTTCTTGCACGGGATGGCCAATGGCTCAGCGTGAGCGTTATCGGCCCGAACGATAGGCCGCGCGCTACGGGATGGGTCCATTCACATTATGTCGCCGACACCTAGTCATCTGAAGGCGATCTTTGGGGATCAAATGGTAGTCCTTGAGGGCGTTGTCCTGCTGCATACGAGCCACGCAAGGCCTGTTAGTCCATGATCGCTCGTCGGCGCCTTTAGTCATTGTAAGCCAACCCTGATCAAATCGATCTTGCCTTCCATCAGCTGTGAGTGTTTCGAAGCGCTAGGATAATTGACCGACCGTAACAGGCTACTCGTCTATTCGAAATAATAAGTGGATTCCCCGCGGTCGGTTGATATGACGACTTTCACAGGCCTGCACGCCGTAAAGCCGTGTAACCCTAGACCAATCCGTTGCGTTTCGCCCAACACCATTGGAGTGCCGTCTTTTCTTGGAATGGCATTCGAGAGTCTGACGCACTTTGGATCATCGTTCATCAAGATGCTTTTGACGATTATTGGCTTTTCTTCGCGTGATTGGACATTGAGAATGTCATAACGCTCATTGTTCGGCGGAATGCGAGTCTGCTCCATCCAGACTTTGAAATCAGGAGAGCTGTCCAAGAATCGAAGGGCTTCGGGATGCTGCGCCGCGTAAATTACGCCACCCGCTATTACAAGCACGAAGAAGTACCGAAACATTCTCTCCCCCACTAATCCAGGTAACCCATGCCGTTTGAGGCTTTAAAGCCGTGGGCGAATAAACCACAGGTTGGTTGGGTCCGTACATGGACCTACGCCAACTTTTTGCGATGAACCTTCGCCGCCTCCGACATGAGAGGAAGGTTTCGCAAGAGCAGTTGGCCCACGATGCCGAGGTGGACCGGGCCTACCTTAGCCGGGTCGAACGGGCCGTGACCTACGTTGGATTGGAAATCATCGAGAAACTGGCGACCATCCTGGGGGTGGATCCGGCCGAGTTCTTCCGGCGGCCTACCCGGTCCGGCTCCCGCAGGAAGGCTGACTAGGCCCTCTGCCGGTCTCGCTGAGCTCGTAGGTCGGGCTGCCCCAACATGTCCGTCGCCGCGACTTCAGTTTATGGCCAGCTTCCTGGACGAATAGGAGGGCCGGATGGACATCGACCGCAGGAAGCTATTGGCCGGTTCGGCTTGCCTGGTCCTGACAGGTTTGGTCGAACCTGTAGTAGCTTATTGCCGGGCCGACATTACTGAGCGCGACGAGGCGCCTCCGTGGCACCCCCTCACCCTATCACTTCTAAGCCGAGCGCAGCGAGCCAACACGATCGACGGACGAGCCAATATGGCTAGCATCGAGCACCTCGTCCGTGTGACGGCCGCCATTCAGGGCTGGACCGAACCTCCCATTATAAAATGGCTCGCTGATCCGGCCGAAGCTATCGCCCTGTTGAACGGGCTCGGTCTGCATGCCCTGCTCCAGATGGGTAACGCGCAACTGTGGCGCCGTGCTGGGCCGGCCGTGGACTTGGACGAGGATCGCTTAAATTCCCACCTCGTCCTAGGCGGACTGATTGGCAATATCGTGCGTGCGTCGGAGTATGACCGTGTCCTGATGGCGCCAAAGCTGCTCTCAAAGGCTCGGGTGATGGCGGAAAGCGCATCGGTCGAAGCAATTTTCGAGGTCAGAGCCATCGCGGCTCAGATCGGCTGGCTGGAAACCTGCCTGCCAATCGCTGCGGCCAAGGCTGTTGCTGATATCGAACTGTTTCTGTCCTCGGGCGGCTCTTCGAGCACGACGAGCCAATATATCATCAGTTGAAGGTGTTCGAGGCCTACGAGCTCCGACTTCTTGCTACGTGGGAGACGCCGACGATCATTATTTGCGTGCCGCGACCGATTGCCGTCTAACTAGACACGTCAAAACCGAACGTTTTTCGTGCGCCGATGGCTGCCGTGAGAAAGCTAACCGCCTGATGCTGACCACGTCTTTCCACTAGGGCCGTGCCAAATCCCGCTCGAAATACAGCGGGGATATTCAGATCTGCACATTCCGGCGACCCAATCTCTTCCAGCTGCTTTTGCAAGACACACGGCTCGCCTATGACTGCAAAACGAACGATATTCGAGCGAGGATGGCGTTCGAAGAGCCTGTTTCGAAGTTTCCGGGATGCCTTGGATTGAAGCAACCTTAGGTCGTTCAGATTTCAGGTTCTTACCGCTGGTCGCTTTGAATTTGCCGTCGCTCTCGACAGTTTTCACCTGAACTGTAGCGTCTGGCGCTTGCTGCGTCTTATCAGCGGTCCCTTGGCCCAGCTTGACTGTTAGCTTGTTGCGTTGGGCGTTCGCTAACCCGACGTAGTAAGAGTCGCGGTGGTTCGCGATAATGTATCCCATGCCTCCGTGGTCCCAATCCGCTCGGCAAGCTCATAATTCCTGCGTATCTCGGTAGTCTGATCGACTCCTGCCTTACCGTCGAAGGGACTGGGAACGAGGGACACATCTGCACCCCCTAGCGATCCATATACGAAAGGTTCCTGGCTATCGTTGGTCGCTGTCAGCACTTCGTCTCTAACCCTGCCGAATGCTTTGCGAAGGTCGAGACCCGGGGTGGTCAGGTGCCGCAGCAGGGCGGTAGTGAACGGACTGTGTGCACCGTCCCCATCACTAGCAGTCGAGCCGGCTTTGGCGGCAAAAGCGATCAGCGTGTTTGGTTTGGCTGGCTCAATGCCGACTAAACCTCGCGATATCGCGCGGGAAGAGAAGGTTTTCTTCATTGATTTTGCAAATGGGTTATCGCGGCAAGCGTCAAGAATCACTAGCCGGAGCTTTTTTGCCGACTCCACAGCTTGCAAAACGCGATCTAGAGAAATCGCCTCGTCGTAAACGTCCCGATCACGAACCAAAGCAGCGTCAACAGGAATCAAATAGTTTACGCCGTCAACCTCAATTCCATGACCCGCATAGTAGACTATAGCAACTTCAGCATTCGTAGCTTGATCGAAGAACTCGCTTACTGCTCTCCTCAAATCCGAAACACTCAAGTTCTGACGCAATTCTACGGAATCGAATTTGGCTTCCTGCAAAAGGTTAGCAACCACGGCTGCATCCTTAGCCGGATTGGATAGGGGAAACTCCCTGGTAGGCCGAATTTCCGATGACAAGCGCGACCCGCCTACCTGAAGCGTGAGCCTCGGCTCCCAAGCCGACCAGCACGAATATCAGAAGTAACCGGAATCTGCGTATCCTGCTCGCCCCCAGAAGCGCGCCAAGCCTATCATCAGACCCGAAACACAACAATTGGGCCGAGCTGTTGACGCCACTGAAAAGGCAAGCGCAAAGCCTCTTGGGGAGGTCGAGCGATCAAAAACCCTTGGCCGCTCGACCGGATCGCCCCTAGGCGGCCTTGCGCGGCTTGCCGATGGTGCCGGTCTTGGCTGCTTGGCTGAACAACTCATCCAGCTCCCCGACACGGACAGCGGCGATCAGGGTATCGATCACAGTCGGGAGCTTGTCCTTGGACGGGACGGCGATGCCGGCCTTGCCCTTCTCGAACTCGATGGCCTTGGCTCCGAACTTGATGGACATCACCACCTGGCCCAAAGGGTCGGTCTTCCACCAGGGCCGGACTACCTGCTGCTTGGTCGTGGCCTGACGATCGCCGTTGACCTTCATCCATCGCTGGACGGTTGGAAAAGCGTTGATAGCAGGGCTGATGCCCGCCCATGACGAAAAGCGAGTCTCCGGGTTATGCCGCTAAGCCTTGACGACCTGGCCCGAGATGCTGGTGTGCTTGGCGAAGAACGTCGAGAACTCCCTGCCGTCGGCGAGCAGCATCATTTGCTGCGTCTCCTGCAGGTTGGCCGCCACCGCCGGTTCGCTCAGAATCTCCTTCACCGATTTCGCCATGCTGGCGACGATGTCAGACGGCGTGTCCTTGGGCGGCGAATACAGCCCACCAGCCAGCGTCTCGAAATCAAGATAAGCCGCCTCGATTGCGGTCTGCGTGTCCTTGAGCACCGGCATCCGCTTGCGCCCCACTGCAGGATCGGACGCAGCATGTTGAGGAAGGATGTCAAAGCCCGCAAGCTTCATCCAATTTCAGCTCTTGAGGTTGAGAGCAGAAACGTCTCCGCGTAGCTCGTCTTGGTATTGCAGTCGCTCTGGATCTGCACATCCTTGCTGTCGACGTCCGTGGCGCGCGTTGCGACGCTCTTACGGAATAAAACGATATTGAAAAACGGCTTCTGCGTTCAAGTCCGTCTTTGTTGCCGTTTACGAACCGGCCGTTATCGTAGAGCTCGATGGTGCGGAGCGTTTCATACTGCGAGAAGTCGTAACCCTCGGGGATTTCAATGGTGTCTGACCGGTAGCTATCCCGCTGTTGACTACGAAACCATAAATCGATTGCATTGCCATCAAGATAGCACAAGAATGCAACCAGAGCTGGATGGTGGGGAAGAATAAAGATGGTCCAGGCTGACATCCTCGATTTTTCGTTCGTACAAGGCATTGTAAGCAAAGCTATAGACAGCCTCGGCATGGCGGGCTTTGTGGTGTCGATACTTTTCTTTCTTTCGCTCGTCCTCGTTCTAACGTTTCGATGGACCCATCTGGCACAGAGCCAGCGATTCATTCTCGTGATGACGCTTCTGGGGATGGTGTTTGCTCTAGCGGCTTACACCGTCATTGTCGGCGACCCGAATGTCAGGCGAAACGCACAGCCGGCCCCACCGGACAAGCGAGTGATCGCGCCCGGCTTCGACCCGATGGTCGTAACAACGAAGACGCCTTTTGAATACTTCTCGAAGCAACTACCAATACCTATTCACGATAGAAGACTCTCAAATAAAGAGGATACTTTTTTCGCACCGTTCTATTCCTCGTCAGACAAGAAAAACCATGAAGGACAACCGGTGCGGCATTTGATATACGACACGACGCTTTACATCGTGAGCTTGATTGCTCTCGACCGAAAGGACCTATTTATGCCACTGGCTATTGGCGTGGCGGCCAAGGACTTTTCGTTGTCGAACGAAATGCTCAAATCAATTGGAATGCCATTCGATGCAAGTACCCCAATAGAAGTCGCAATCGAAAGGCTACATAAGAAAGAGGCAGAACAGGAAAGCCAACCGCTTGTCGCACTTTTGATACCCAATCTGGCAATAGCGGCAGTGCGAGCCAGTGATAAGTCACTTCGGCGTACTTATGTCGGATTCAAACTTGCCGATAAACTGGTCACCACCGGCGGTTGCGCGAAAGAGGGCTACGCACTCTATTCCGCAAGTGAAACAAAAGTTTGCAACTTTCCAAAATCTCGGCCCTTTGCATTTTCTCGTTTGCTTTCATCCGTTGATCCGTTTCCAAACGAAAAGGCCCTCAACGGAGAACTATTAGTCAGAGCTCAAGAGCAGACGTCGGGCCTACTTATGGCGGGAGAGAAGTTTTAAGAGCCAATCGTTTTACCTCGCTCCATTCTTCTGCTGCTTCCGCCTCGTCACCTAACCTCTACAGCCTGCATTGCGCCAGACCACGCCGTCCAAAACTGCAGACGCAGTCGTTTTGACGAACCATGAGACTTTCCGAAGGAGTTGGCCTTGAACTGGCGGCCAATATGGCAATGTCAGTCGAGATGCTGGAAGAGTTTTGCGGCAAGAAGCGGATGCGTGATCCCGCGACAGGGCTTACGGCCTAATACCACCGGATGATCTCGCCAATCTCGTTGTCCGCGCGGGCTTCGTGGTCGAATTCCTCGTGTTGGACCAGGGTTCTGCTTACCTCTGGGCGAAGGTGCCGGCAGACGTTCAAGGCCCCGTTCGCTTCTCGATCCAGGAGACTCCTGAGAATTTCCAAATACGTGCCTCCCCGTAAGCCGATTCCGGCTTGAGCGGATTCCCTAGAACTCTAGCTCTCCAACGATGTGCAAATGGGCCGAGTTCTTCTGCAGGCCTACGAGAAGCCCGGCTAGATTTATCGGTGCCCGCACCGTCACTTTTACCGAGTAAAACCGGTGTGACCCGACCGATTGCCGTCTAGAGACGACAAAGCCGGGCTGTGGACGCAACCACAGCCCGGCTCTTACTATCATGCCGCCCTTCGGGTCTTGCCGATCGAACCGGTCTTGGCCGCTTGGCTGAACAACTCGTCCAATTCTCCGGCGCGGACTGCCGCAATCAGGGTATCGATCACGGTCGGGAGCTTGTCCTTGGACGGGATGGCGATACCTGCCTTGCCCTTCTCGAACTCAATGGGCTTGGCGCCGAACTTGATCGACATCACCACCTGACCCGATGGGTCAGTCTTCCACCAGGGCCGGACGGCCTGCTGCTTCGTGGTAGCCCGTCGCTCCCCGTTGACCTTAGTCCATCTCTGGACGGTTCGAACGTGGTTGGGATCTTTTAGGAGCAGTTTCTGCTCCTCGAGCTTGGTGACGAACTTGACGCGGCGCTGTTGGACGGGATCGTTTGTCGTTTTGGGAAGAGCGGTGAATGAGAGCGACTTGAGGACGGGCATCGAGGTTCTCCATGGTTGGATAAAACCTCGCTGATCCTAATCACGTGCATGACACTGTACATGCCAAGTTCGCCGAGCGCGGCGTGATCAATAATCTTGTCTCAAGCAACGGCTGCGATCGCTGTCCAGCAGGACTCTGCCGCTTCCGCTGCTTACCAGCACTACCTGCTTTATAAGCATGCGTATGGCCGGTTAGCCGCACGAGTTCTGGTCGCTTCTGCAGGGAACAGACAAGCTTTGGCTGAACATGCAGCTTGGGAAGCTCTCCCGCACAGACCTTGCGTGTCGCGAGGACGTAGGCATCGAGATTGGGCAGAAGGCGCGGCGGCTGAAGGAAGCATCGGCGCAACGTCAACGGCAGCCAAAGCGGGCCTTCTCATTCCGATCGGTGAAGAGTTGATATTCGTATCCGCATCCGGCTGAGCCGCAGGATCTGCTCTCTCCCAACCAAGCGGGAATCTTTTCTTGCAGGTTAATAGCGTACACTGTCGAAACGTCTTTGCGACAGGCCTTGTCTTCCGACAGAAATCCCCTGTCACCGAAGCCACTAAACTCGTTCGACCAGACATCGTTGCTAAGGCCAATGACCAAGGCTCCATTCCTTGCTCCAAGCATGGTGACCTTCCACCTCACCGGCTTCCGCGTCCGTTCAAGAATAGTGTGAGTTGGCTTACCGTCGACCGTAATGATGACATCGCCGGTGCGGCTAAACGGTGCAGTCCAGCTTGAGGACATTGTATCCATTTTGACATCGCTCAGATTGGGGCCACTCTTGAGCCCGGCGTGATGCCATTTGATCGGAGAGCGAACTGCCGGATCCCACGCCATCGTGTAGGTCGCGCTTGGAATGAAGTTCTGATCCCTGTCGGGCAGATACATGCCAAGCAGCGCTTCGATGGAAATTTGATCGCTGCCCGCGGGGAAGAAGTCTCCAATGATGGAGGATTCATACCAGGGCGTCTGCATCCCTTGGCTGTCCTTGGTGACCCCCGCACGCGTGGATTTCAGAATCGTCTCCAGCGTCGTGTTTGGGCTGGCGATGTATCGCTTGAGGTAACTAGTATACGGGCTGTTTCGACCGGACCCGTCTGCCGCCACAGAATTCGGGGCCGTCGAGTAAGAAATTAGAACGCCCTCCAGATTCGCTGGTGTACCTCCGGGCGACTTTACCTGGTCGGCAGCTCTTGATGCCCGAGGAACAGTACGAGCCAGCCCCGATTCGATGCCCTCGATCGTGGAAAACGGCGAGTTCCGGCATGCATCAAGAAGTAGGACTGTGATGGCCGACTTGGCTCCTTCGAGATCACGGAGCAGATCGCTGACGGCGATCGCCGCCCGGTCAAGGTCACGAGGCGCGGAAACCTGACCGATCGCGTCTACCGGCAGCAGATAGTTCTGACCGCCATGCTGCACTCCGTGCCCGGCATAGAAGACGAACGCGGCCGCTCCCACCGGCAGTGAACTGACAAATTGCTGGATGGTGAGCCGCATCTGGCGCACGTCTAGATCTTTGCCCAACGTGACCTTGAAGCCCACACTTCGCAAAGCGCCTGCCATATCTGTGGCGTCGTTAACCGGATTGCTGAGAGGCGAGCTTCGGTAGGCACCATTGCCAATGACGAGCGCATGCCGATTGTTGAATGGATCGATCGTCGGCAGCGCCGGCTGAGCGCTGGCCGTCGTCATCCATAAAAGCCCCAAAACAAGCATCGGGAGGATCGCATGGAAGGTCGAAATTCTGATATGCACAGGTGTCCCCCACGCTGGCGAAAAAGGTAATGCATGGAGCGTATGCAGCAAAGCAAACAAGGTCGCATTTTGCAATCTCGACTTTGATCCTCTGCACAGGAGCGCAATCGACTTACCTTTTCGTCAGCTCCTCGGTATGGGTCGAATGACGCGAGTGACTACGAACGAATTCTGGTCATTTACATATACACCAAGAACGCTATCGAATTGCTGCTTGAACGTCAGCTCCACGTCGAGCGCGTCGCCGGAGCCAAACAGTATTTCTCGGCGGTCCAGCTTGTCGAGAAAGGCTGTATCACGGATCGGCGCAGACATCGGCACACCATTCCACTCAAAGGACCATTTGCGTTTTGCATGATTGAGCCACGCCTTGAGCACAATGAGACGCGCGCGCATCGTCTGCACGCGCTCTTTTGGCTGTTCTTCTGGCAGCGTCGTAAATGATACGTTCTTCGGAAATTCGGCGCGCGGGATTTTGATGGGTGGGTCTGGGTCGTGGATCGAGATCGGTGATACCGAAGTCCGTCACGGTCTTGTCTGCTTCCAACGCGGCGAACGTACGGCTCAATCCGCTTTGCACGGCCGGGTTCTTTTCGGCGTTCTTCGCGTGCTCGTACACCGTGCGCGGCACGATGATCGTGTCGTTGCCGTGCTTAATGATTACCTCGTCGCTCTTGACGGTGATTTCGGGCTTCGGGTCGGTTTTTAGCGTTGCGTCGTACACCACGTTAGACACAACGCCCCAGAATACGGTGCCGGTGATCGTAATGAGCCCGCCGTAGTCCTTTTTGACGCGCCGGAGCTGTGTACGGTAACTGCCCGGGCCCGCCGCTTCGACAACGATTTCGATTTCGGTGCCGGGCTCGATTGTCTCGCTGATCGCTCGCGCGGTATCGGCAAAACCAATCAAAGCCTCCGCGAGCGTATAGGCATCGATACTTTCGGCCGGTCCGCCGAAGTGCAGGACGATTGTATCGTCTTCGAATCTGTCGAGCCGAATTTCTGCCATGAAAGCCCCCTAGGACATCCTAGAGGTTGCACCTACCGGCTGACAAGTTCGATCAGTGTACTAGCAGATCGGATCCATACGAAAGATACGATTTGCACTTCTATCACGTCGGCCAGTATCTGTGACTCCAAAGTAACGGGAAGGATTTCCGGAGGAGCCGATGTTTTCCCAACGTGCCGCTACATGGTTTCGGATCGTGCCTTCAATCGCACCCCGGGAGCCGATACGGCTCCGCGAGTTCAGATAGCGATCGATCGAGCTATCGGGGCACCACTCTTTGTCAATATTCCCCAACTTGATGACACCGTTGCGCGCGCCTCTCTTAACTGCAAGAGCGATTTGGTGCTTAAATACGCGCTCAAAGCCCGCAAATTGGTCGACTCCACTGCAGCATGCCTCACCGTCAGAGAGAAATTGGAAATCGTTATCTGCGGCCCCAAATGTCATCTTGTAACGATGAGTAAGCGCCCGCAACTGCAGAATAGTTGACTGCTTTTGGACCGACGGAAGTACGTACTCTCGACCGTCCCTCCATGCGCCTCGTTCCTGATATTGACGTTTCAAAGCAGGCATTGAAATGCCCGCTCTTGTGCTCGCCCAGCCTCTGTCCTCAAGAGGGACCTTTAGATGCTCCAGGGAAAGATGAAATGCGCCTGCATCCGCAATGCGTCGAACATATAGTTCCGGGTGCTCCGCGAGTGTCTCGATAAATGGTTGCCAGCGCGCGGACACACGGACTCCCATATTGGCCAACTGCTCCATTGACTTCAAGACAAGCGAAGGCGGCGTAGCGTGCGGCTCTAGTTGAACCGCTCTTCTGTCTTCAGTACTCGTCAATGAGAATTGAACGACAACATGCCAACCGCTCGCGAGAAGGTTGCTATACGGTGACTCTGAAACCATCGCACTCTTAGTGCTAATTACCGTTGGATAGTTTCTGTTCCGCAGCTCCCTCATAAAGCTAAGAGATACGCCTTCACGGCGCTCTCTTGGTTGAAAAGGGTCACTCATCCCTCCGAAATGGACGGGCACCCGGCGTGCGAGGAATTGACGAATTGTGCTTTCCACATGACCTTTATCGATCTGACCAAATATGTTCGTCAGATAGTTAGGATTCGCAGTGACAATCCGCTGCGACGGAGAATTTCCGCCGCGAGCACGCGCAAAGCAATAATTGCACGCGAAGCTGCACCCTCTATATGCGTCAAGACGGAGTGGGAGGCTGCAGTGTGAGAATTGACTCGTAATGTTAAGCGGCGAGTCTAGATGTGCTTGGATCATTTGATCGCTTTTTCAGATCGCGCGGAATATGTATTGCAAAGCAGCCCAAATGTTTTCGCAAATTATGTAAAATGTTATAAGTCCAGCGCTCAAAAGTAGCCCTTGGATCGTTCGGGCAAAGAGCGGGCGAGACTTTGCCCATCCCCCAAGAACTTCCCAAAAGACATCTTGCTCCCACACTCGTTGACGTCCATCGATATTTTCGGCCGGTGAGCCGAAGCGATAGTTTTGGTTCTCGTGTCGGAAAACAACGTAAGTACTCTCTGCCGTTACTACGGGTTCTGATGTAGGAGGTTCGCTAGTAGGTTCGGCATATTTCTTGGTAATGAGTCGACGTTCAACAGCATTGCGGACACCATCGGGCGTATCCGTATCCGTATCCATGTAATGAAACTCCCACACGATCCAACGGACTGCGTGGCCGATTGAAAGGTAAGTTGTGTAGTTTGGATAGCGTTTGATGAATCCGGGACAAGCAATCGAGTAAATGGCAAAGGCCATGAAAAATAGGAATGACGCAAACCAAAGCAGTTGCCAGTTAAATGGAAGTGCGATTGGAAATTCCAAGAATGCACAGCGGCTCTCGGCATTCGCCCAGTTCTTGGAAGGGGTTTTCGTCGAATCGTCTGGACCGGAGATTGGGCCTAGTTCAACGGTCCAGTTGCAATTTTGTGGAACCTTTATCGTATCGGGCGCTTTCGATAGCAGATGCGCAGCCACGGGGACGACTGCAAACCATGTGATGAACAACTTTGCTACTGTCAGGGAAAAGAAGGGCCGCATAAACTGCCAATGACGCAGAAACGGCGGACTCGAGATCAGATCATAGAGTCGGACGGTCGCGGCTTTTAGCCGGTCAACGTGTCGGGGGAAGGGCTTTTTAATATCGGACAGGAGCGCAAGCCCCTCCAGCAGAACCACCAAAAATAGGGCTACGAAGGCCGGGTACATAATCAGCTCATTGTGAGATGCGCCGTTTCCTTTCCTTGTTAAACATTCCAAGTAGCACGCGGCAAGCGTCATCAAGTTAAAACACAACTCACTTGCGATAGCGTTTAAAATCGCGTGGTCATGAACGTTTCCTTGGCGTTCGCGTATGATTATGATGGGAATATTGAAAGCGTTCGCCCAATGGATTTCGCCGACCGATCCGATTGAGACGCGGTCCTTCGTATGAAGAAAGTTACATAGAAGCACATCGCTCTTCGCTAGCTGATGACGATTGCGATCTGCAATGAATTTGCCATGTCTAAGCCGTTCTAGGTCTTCGGATGGTGTTGAAGACTGCAAATAGCCGACACGTCTATCGGGCGATTGAAGTGATGGATCAAAGAACGCAAAGGCAGGAGACAATTTGCGCCGCGCAGCGACCCGCCAATTGTCCTCGCGTGCGGAAGTCCCAGTAATAGGTCCTGAAAGGTAGATGAGAGGCATTGGCTTTGATTCCATGGAGCTTGCCAGAATAGCTCCATTGTGCACGTTTGGAACGGCAAATGTATGTTGCTGCGCGACTTAGACAATCACCAGCGGTGTCCTGCCCCAAATGTCGTCCTGAACTGGGAAGTGCCGCCTGCAATGGGCGGGGGATCCGCGCGCACTCCGCAGCGCGGACAGTCGAGCGGACACAGTTGATCCCCCGCACTTCGACGGCGCCGCTTAGCTGAGGTCAGAGAGCCCGCGTCGATCAGTGCTAGCGTCAACACCGAGGTCAGACCGAAACTGATGATAGAATTACTCTTGTATAATCAGTCCGTCCAAGCCGTTGGACTTCCAACTAGTATTTTCCGGTCGGCATGTACGACCGCTCCCGACTGATTATAGTCCAGCGCCCTGCTGCCGATAAATAACCGGTTTGGAGGACGTAGTGGGACTAGGAAAACAAGCGAAGACGTTGACTAGGGGGCAGGTCGAGGCCGTCCTGGGCTACTTGGCCAAAACGCGGTGGCCGACGAGAAACCGGGTCATTTTCCTGCTTTCGGCAAAGGCCGGCTTAAGAGCTAAGGAGATTGCCAGCTTAAGCTGGAGAATGGTCACGGATGCCAGGGGTCAGATCGGGCAGGCCATCTACCTGGAGAACACAGCCAGCAAGGGTCAGTCGGGCCGAGTCATACCGATGAACGATGATCTTAGGACCGCGCTTGCCGCATATGCCAAGACGACCATCATAGCCAGTAGCAGTTACCTAATCGAGAGCGAGCGATCCGACAGGATGTCGGCCCAAGCTATCGTGAACTTGTTCTGGCGATGGTACCAGCACATCGGCTTCGACGGCTGCTCCAGCCACAGCGGTCGGCGCACATTCATCACTAATACCGCACGGAAGATCTCGACCGTTGGTGGTTCGCTGCGGGACGTCCAGATGCTTGCCGGACACACGAACCTTCGGACTACGCAACGGTACATCGAGGCCAACCCGGAAGCGCAGGTTCGGATAGTTGAGCTTGTCTAGGAGATCTGATTCAGGGCTGGATCAGCTTCGTCAAGTCGGGCGCGGTGGCGCCGCGCTGAAATGCCAACAGATCAAGGGCCGGGGGCTCGCCACCGGTCAAAATCGACAAGCAAGCATGGGCCTGCCCGCGATGATGGGTCTGATGATTGAACAAATGCAGGAGTATGTCCTCAACGGCTTGGGAGTGGGGCATGCCCGATGTCGTCCTGTAACTGTGGATGCTGGCCAGCGCAGCGTCGTCATACGAATCGACTGTGCGGATGAGCCTTTCATCCTCAACTATGCGCGCTCGAACAAGCTCGGCGCGATCTTCGAACAGGATAGCATTCAGTCGGCTTGGATGGTCGCCCTCACCGGTCAGTCGTTTCAGCCAGATACGATCCGTCAGTAGCAGATGGTTCAAAGTGCCATGCACACTGGAGAAGAACACGCCGATGTGCAGCCGGTAGGCCTGATCCGACAAATCGAGAGCGGCGGCGTACAAGCGGGCGTTAGCCCACCGGTTATAGGCAGCAAGCTGTTGAAATATACGTTTGTCATCAGTTTGGTCCGGATAGCCGGACGTCAGTATAGCCGGATCGTCACCAGACGATTGCTGAAAAAATTGAAACCCGCCGGTGCCTGCCAGCGGGCCTCGGTCAGCATACGGAGGAAGCTTACCCTCGCGTGTCGAGAGACACACCAAGATTGGATGCCTTCACAGCGGTCGCTGCGACGGTGCGCTTCAAGACTCGCGCAATTTTATCTACCCCAGCCTTCTTTTTGGCGAGGCCCTTGAGTTTATGAATATCCGTCGCGGTCCACTCTCGCCGTTCCGTTGTTTTCTTCTTAGCCATTTGCACTCCAAATTTTAGGAGTGACCTTCTACCATTCCATTCCGCTTCCGCAAGCTAACGATCGCTATCGCTAAGTCGTCTTGGTTCCCTTGTCGGTTGACAACATGCGCGCTGGTCGTCTGCTTGAACTGCTCGGCAGCGGCTCCAACTGTGATCTAAGGATCCGGACTGAAGTTACAGTACTCCGCTGAAATCCTTGGCTGCGGACGTCAAACGGTCCCCCTGCTCTCGTCTCCTTTTCCCCTAACAGCGGACATCGCGCACCAGGATTCGATGTCTGAAAAGTGCCAAAAGCCGACGAATCCACTAGCAATGCAGAACAAGCGACTCTCATTCCGGCAGCCCAGCTTGGCGAAGAGCGTCGGCCAGATGTTTACTATCGCTCGAAAGCCTGTACGGATCCTTCGGCATAAAGCGCGAGATTGAGAACTCAGGCATGAGGCGAAGGACCTCGGCAGCATGATATTTGGACCGATCGATGTTGCCCGTCAAAGCATAGCAAGCCGTCAGGTACACCTCTCCCCAATACATTGTACTTGGGTAACGAGCGAAGGCCGTGATGGCATCCTCATATCGATGTGTCACGAAGTACGCTCTGCCCACTGCCCCCCAATACCATTTCGGAGCAAAGAAGGGATCGACAACTTTCGCTTCCTTCAAGTAATCGATGCCTTTTGCGGCGTCTCCGAGACGGACGTACAGATCACCTAAGTTCGCCAAGACAGTCGGGCTGTTCGGATTCAGCGCGAGCGCTCTTGCATAATAGTGCTCAGCAAGCTCGTACGATTGGCGATAGATGTGCACAAAACCCAAAGCCCCTAGACACGTTTCCTGGCCATCGTCGAGTTCGACGGCTCTCTTGGCGAGCTCTAACGCTTGGTCCAATGCGGCATTAGATCCACTCATGTCGACGTACCATTCGCGACAAATGGCAAACGCGAGCAGCGCATAAGCTTTTGCGTACCCGGGGTCGAGTTCGATAGCTCGTCTGAACAGACGGCGCGCTTCGGCCTCACTAACCTCGTTGTATACGGGCAGGGCATCGCCGCGCAGCACACATTCATACGCGACGAGGCTGGTGGGTGGCTTGCGCTTGGCACGATCAACACGGTCGGCCTGCAGCCGTCCTACGAGAGTACCCACGATTGTCCGAACCACCTGATCCTGGACATCGAATAACTCTTCCAGAGGCCGATCAAATCGATCTGCCCACACATGGTGACCCGTTGACGTGTCAATAAGTTTGGCAGTGATGCGAATGCGTTCTCCAAGTCGCCGGACGCTACCTTCCAATATGTATTGAACGCCAAGTTCTCGGCTGACCCGACCGACATCGACATTTGGTCCGCGAAATTGGAACGAGGAATTGCGTGCCAAAACGCGCATTTGTCGAAATCGTGACAGCTCGGTAATGATATCATCGCTGATTCCGTCACAGAGGTATTGCTGTTCTTTTCCGCTGCCCATGTTGTCAAAGGGCATTACTGCGACCGAAGGCTTGTCGGCCACAGCTCGGTCTACGGTTATTCCGACGCTAGGCGTGCCACCAATGCGATAGGCCCGCACTGGCTCGGCGATGTTTTTCAGAGTTTGAGCACCGATATCGTCGAACCCAACCTGCACCTTGTTCTTGACATAGTCATAGGCGTTGACGGAGACCACGATGCCGCCGGGCTCGGCGAGGGCTTCGAGGCGCACGGCGATGTTGACCCCATCGCCGAAAATATCATCATCTGCGATGATAATATCACCGACGTGAATGCCGATGCGGAGTTCGATCCGCTTGTCCTGCGGCACATCGACATTTTGTTCTGTCATGCAGCGTTGGATTTCATCGGCGCATCGCACGGCGTCGACCACACTGGCGAACTCAACGAGGGCACCGTCGCCTGTATTCTTGACGACACGTCCATGGTGCTCAGAGATTTTGGGATCGAAAAGCGTCTTCCTAAGAGCTTTGAGTTGCGCCAGCGTGCCTTCTTCGTCGATCCCTATCAGGCGACAAGAGCCCACGACATCTGCCGCCAGAATAGCCGCCAGTCGCCGCTCAACGTGCTCACTGCTCACCACGCACCCCCGGGCCCGGGGAAATTAGAGAGTTATATAGCAGGATTGTGGGCCGATGTCCGCCATGTCCGAAACGGGTCAAAATGCGAAGAACTCAACGTGAGCAAATCGGGTCCGCTATACCCCGCTGTCCGGACCTCGACGAGGTGGGCGGACACTTCGCAGAAGGGCCAGCGCCGGACCTCCGCTAAAGCACGTACGCTAGTTCACCTTTGATGTCCGGCAAAGCTTAAGTGTCTGCGCACGATTCTCGGCTCCTTGATGACGATCTAACGCTTTGCGTCGATCAAGATCGCCTTATCTTCCGCGTTGACGGCCGCGCAGTTTACCGTGGAGGCGCGGCGCTCCCGGTGGTCGGCGCCGGAATCTTGTACTCGCCCCGGAGTTCGTCCCACAAGGCCGTGTCGCTGACCAGCACGACGTGGTACTCACCGCGGCCCGTGATCCCTGCATATTTTCCCGTGCCGCCAGTGAACTCGAAGGTGCCGCGGAACTCTTTCGGCTTCGCGTCTTTCAGGACGTACTTGGCAAAGACCTTGGATCCGTCGGCCTCTGTGAAGGTCTTGTGGCCGCCGCTGGTAGTGCCAGCATCCGTTAGATCAACCACCTGATAGCGGGCTTTGTCGAGGAAGGGCTTGCCGTCGGCATTGAACACGGCGCCGTCGAATTCCGTGACCGACACCGTATGGTCAGCCCGGTCTTCCACCTTCACGCTCTTGCTGGACAGGGTGACCAGAACGGCTCGACCGAACCATTGGCCCGCTTCTTCCGCCGCGGCCGGGATAGCGGCCGCCGGGGCTGCCAAAGCAAGCACAACACAACCACATATGCATGATGAATTGAGATCATACCTCATGGTTTCCTCCCAGATGGGTTGCAGGTTACAATTTTGTCGGAGCAAATGCCTCCATGATTGCCCTTCTAGAATTCTTACCTCGACCCTTTGGTTGCCCGTCTACTTAAACAAACGCCTCCATTTGTTGAGTAGCATTCACATACGCGCAACCGCAGCGGACCTCTTCAACGACTGGACCATCGACCATCAAGCCTCGCAAGCCGCCTTTGGCGACTGGCTCCCAAAGCGTGACTTACCTGCATACCAGCAATCCGGACGAGGAGCGTGGGCCGCGTTGCACGCAGGAAGCGGAAAGCAGCAGCGAACACGACCAGTCGTCTGATTCTTGATTGACGCATAACAACAGTCTGTCCCCTTTCTTTAATCCAGGTTTGACAATTTCCGGTTTGGGTTAATCGCGTCGGTTTGACCGGACCACGGCGACTTCCGGTGTACCCCGGTGAACGGACATTCTCAGGATAGGCGGACAAGTCTCAAAGGTGCCGCCAACAACGGAAGTAGCCCTCTCACTTGATCACCCCGTCGGCGAGCGCGAGATGCGTCGGTGGGATCGTGACGGTGAGCGTCGTTCTCCGGGAGTCCTCACGGGCTCGCTCCGGGGTTGATCCGCGGGTTCCAACGCTTCACGGGCCAAAAAAAGTGTCTCGTCTCATGGGGTGGGGTAAACTGGCTTTCTCATTCTGGTGCGATGGTCTGATCCGCGAGCGGCTCGACCGACGACGCACGGCTAACGGACCGGCCGACGTGGCGGCGGCTATAGCCAGTGGATGAGGCGGCCAAGTGTGCGGTGAATGGCATGGATATCTCTGCCTGGCTGCGCGGCCTCGGCCTGGAACGCTACGAGCAGGCATTCCGGGAAAACGCGATCGACGAGGCAATCCTGCCCAAGCTGACCGCCGAGGACCTCAGAGACCTCGGCGTGACGGCGGTCGGCCATCGCCGTATTCTCCTCGATGCGATCGCCGCGTTGCGAGCCGAAAGTTTTCGCGACACGACCGAACATTCGGTCGGGCCCGACCGCTCCGGCGCCAAGGCTCCCGAAGCCGAACGCCGCCAGCTCACCGTCATGTTCGCCGACCTCGTCGGTTCCACGGCATTGTCGGCGCGGCTCGATCCGGAAGAACTGCGCGACATCATCGGCTCCTATCACCGCCGTTGCGCCGAGGTAATCACCAGGTCCGGCGGCTTTGTTGCCAAGTATCTCGGTGACGGCGTGCTGGCTTATTTCGGTTACCCGCAGGCACATGAGGAGGACGCCGAACAAGCGGTGCGCGCGGGCCTTGCCTTGATCGAGGCCGTGACGAGCCTCGATGCGGGCCAGGCGAACTCGTTGCGGGTGCGTGTCGGCAATCGCCACGGGCCTCGTGGTCGTCGGTGATCTCCTCGGTGAGGGCGCCGCCCAGGAACAATCGGTCATTGGCGAGACCCCTAACCTTGCGGCACGGCTTCAGGGGCTTGCCGAACCGAACTCGGTTGTCATCGCAGACAACACGCGCCGTCTGCTTGGCGGCCTGTTTGATTATTGCGATCTCGGCACATTGCCGATCGCGGGAATTCACTATCCGGTGCGTGTCTGGCGGGTCGTGGGCGCGAGCCTGGTCGGTAGTCGGTTCGAGGCCCTACGCGCCGCCAGCACGCCGTTGATCGGTCGCGAGGAAGAGATCGCATTGTTGACGCGCCGCTGGGAGCGGGCCAAGGCCGGCGACGGTTCCGTCGTCCTGATCGTCGGTGAGCCGGGCATCGGCAAGTCGCGCATCGCACAAACCCTGCTGGAGCAGTTGGGCCAGGAGCCGCACACGCGGTTGCGTTATTTCTGCTCGCCACATCATCAGCACAGTGCGCTTTATCCCAGCATCACCCAGCTCGAGCAGGCGGCCGGATTTCGCCGCGAGGATACGGCCGAGACCCGCTTGGATAAGCTTATTGCGGTGCTGGCTCTGGCCAACCAGGAGCTGAGCGAAGCCGTCCCGCTCTTGGCGGACTTGCTGTCGATACCGACCGGCGACCGCTACCCGCCGCTCAATTTCACGCCGCAGAAGCGCAAAGAGAAAACGCTTCAGGTGCAACTTGCGCAGGTCGAAGGACTCGCGGCGCAGCAGCCGCTGCTGATGCTATGGGAAGACATCCACTGGAGCGACCCCACCACGCTGGAGTCGCTGGATCTGCTGATCGACCGCGCCGCGACGCTGCGGATCCTGATAATTCTCACGTTTCGACCGGAGTTCACGCCCCCCTGGGTCGGCCGTCCGCATGTGACTTTGCTCAGTCTCAGCCGCTTGCCACCCCGGCACCGCGCCGAAATGATCGCGAACGTAACCGGGGGCAAGACATTGCCCACGGAGATTGCGGATCAGATCATTGATCGGACAGATGGCGTGCCATTATTCATCGAGGAGCTGACCAAGTCCGTCGTCGAGAGCGGATGGATGATCGATGCTGGCGACCATTACTCCGTGACCGGGCCGCTGGTTCCTTTGGCGATCCCAACAACGCTCCAGGCCTCGCTTCTGGCCCGGCTCGACCGATTGGCACCAACTCGAGAAGTGGTGCAGATCGCAGCGACGCTGGGGCGTCAGTTTTCCCATGAGCTGATCAGTGCCGTCGCCGAAATGTCGCCACCGCGGCTGGAGGGCGCTTTGGAGCAGCTCATACGCGCCGAGCTGGTGTTCCGGCGCGGCGCGCCGCCCGATGCCACGTACACCTTTAAGCATGCGCTGGTGCAGGACGCCGCGTACAGCACCTTGCTGCGCCCCCGGCGGCAGCACCTGCATGGCCGGATTGCCATCACGCTGGAACGCCAGTTTCCGGAGATTGCAGCGGCTCAGCCTGAGCTGATGGCACAGCATTGTGCCAAGGCCGGCCTCGTTGAACAGGCAATCGAGTATTGGGACAAGGCTGGGCGCCTGGCGGTCCAACGTTCGACGATGGCCGAGGCCGCTGCGCACTTTGGCAACGCGCTCAACTTGCTTGCTGGCCTGCCGAAAAGTCCGCAGCGACGGTCCAGCGAACTTTCTCTTCAGCTCGCGCTTGCCGGGGCCCTAGTGGCGGCCAAGGGATGGGCATCGCCCCAGGCTGGTGAAACGTATGCCCGTGCCCGCGAGCTGTGCCGTGAGGCCCCGGAGGGGCCCCAGCTTGCGATAGCTCTGAGCGGCGCCTGGTCGTTCTTGCACAATCGCGCGGAGATCCGCGCCGCTCATCAGCTGGCGGACGAGTTAGCGGTGCTTTCCGAACGCCGAAATGACAGCGACACCAAGCTGATGACGCATCGGAACCTGGGCATCAGTCATCTGTTTCGCGCCGACTTCAGTCGTGCGCTCCACCATCTGAGGCAGGCGCTCACCTTCTATGATCAGGCTGAGCACCGACCTCCGAGGCTGACACCCAGCGACATCTGCGTTACCTGCGAGAGCTTCGTCGCCTGGTCACTTCTGCTGCTAGGACAAGCGGATCAGGCGCTGGCGCAAAGCCGACGCGCGCTGGCTTGGGCGCGCGAGCTGTCGCAGCCTTATACATTGGCGTTCGCTCTGCACGTCAACTGTGTCTTTCACCAACTTCGCGGCGACGGCGCGATCCTTGAGGAACGAGCCGAGGAGCTGGTGGCACTCGCCACTGAGCAAGGTTTTCCCCACTTCGTTGGAACAGGGACCTGTTTCCGAGGATGGGCCATACTCGCGGTGGGAGGATCCATCGAGGAGGCCATTAGCAGGATGCGGTGGGGTCTGGCGACGAAGCGGGCGACGGGTGCCGAGATCAAGGTGCCTTACTATCTTGGTCTTCTGGCGGAAGCGCACAGGCGAGCGAACCGATCCGCTGAAGCGATCAGCCTGTTAAATGAAGCACTGGAGCTGGTCGAGCGAACCGACGAGCGGTGGTACGAGGCGGAGCTGTATCGGCTCATGGCCGAGGCGCTGATCACCAAGTCGGATCGACACGATGCCGAAGGCTGGCTGCGCCGCGCGCTACGAACAGCGCAGAAACAGGACGCGAAGCTTTGGGAATTGCGAGCCGCCACCAGCGTCGCCCGCCTCTGGCGCGATCGCGGCAAGCGCACCGACGCCCGCTACCTGCTCGCGCCGATCTATGGCTGCTTCACTGAAGGCTTCGATGCGCGCGACCTGAAAGAAGCCGCCGCGCTACTTGCTGAGTTGGCCTAGTGAGGCACTGTTAATCGGCGGATCGGACGTTTATTGGTGCGGTGTAAAGGTCGGCTATGGCCGCTATCGCGCCGCTGAACAGGAGGCGGCTTGATCCAACCTTTCATCGGTCTTTGCTCATACGCCAATGCCGCCGACGCCTTGTCCGGCAACGTCGCCATGAGCAAATCCCGGCAGTGTCTCGAACACGAAGTCGGCGAGCGAGCGCGGATAGGCCATGGCCGCGAGCTTGCCGTCGAGCGCGAGATGGGCAAATCCAGGAACAGTGGACCAGTAGCGGCATGGCCGCGCAAGGGCCGCTTCAGTTCGGCGTCAACCACCTTGCCCATTTCCCTCATTGTTCCCGTTGGCAGGATCCTTGGAGTGGTTGTCATTGCTGACATGGGTCCGAGATGAGATGATAAGGAGGTTCCGGCGAGTATCCCGGAGACAGGAGGCGGCGATGGCTATGCCGCGTGTGGTAGTGGTCGCGATGCCCTGCAACGAGGTCGTTGACGTGGGTGGCATCCTCGACATCTTCTATGCCGTCAACGAGCATGCCAGCCATACCGGTGCATCCGATGCGGGCTACGCCGTCGAGGTGGTGTCGCCGGTCGAGACTGTTTGTGCCTGGCCGGGGTTGCGGATCGTCGTCGATCGGTCGTACCGCGCCGTCCGTGGTCCCGTCGACACTTTGATCGTCACCGGGGTCGACGGGCCCGACGACGCGAGGCGCGACCCGGAGCTCGTGCGCTGGCTGGCGCGCATGGCACCGCGGACCCGGCGAGTGGTCGGGCTCTGTACGGGATCGTTCGTCCTGGCTGAGGCGGGGCTCCTGGAGGGCCGCAGTGCGACGACGCACTGGGCCTTTTGCGGCGAGCTGGCGCGGCGCTTTCCTGGCGTCAGAGTCCAGCCGAATCCCATCTACGTTCGGGACGGCAGTGTCTACACATCAGCTGGCGCCACGGCGGGCATAGATCTCGTGCTGGCGCTAGTGGAGGAGGACTTTGGCCGTCGCGTGGCCCTGGCAGTGGCCCAGTGGATGGTCATCTTCCTCAAGCGGCCGGGAGGCCAGGCGCAGTTCAGCGTCCAGCTCTCCACGCAGATGGCTGATCGCCAGCCGCTCCGCGACATGCAGGCCTGGGTCCTCGACCATCCCGGCGCCGACCTTTCCGTGGAAGCGCTCGCGCGTCGGGTGAACATGAGCCCGCGCAACTTCTTCCGCGTGTTCGTGCGCGAGGTGGGCATGACACCGGGGTGTTTCGTGGAGCGCGTGCGCGTGGAGGCGGCCCGGCGGCTCCTTGAGGAGACATCGCGCGGTGTTCCGGACGTCGCGACCACGTGCGGGTTCGGGAGCCAGGAAACGATGCGCGTGGCCTTTCGGCGAACGCTGGACGTGAGCCCGAAGGGCTACCGGAGCCGCTTCCGCACGACCGCCGTGTCGTAGGAGATTAAGGAAAACAAAGATGATCAAGCAATGCGCGCTCGACGACTTCCGCTCCAAGCTTCGCGGCGATATCCTGCTTCCCCAGGACGCCGACTACGACGCTACGCGTCGGATCTTCAACGCCATGATCGACCGGCGGCCAGCCCTGATCGCCCGCTGTGCGAGCGCGGCCGATGTGGTCGCCTGCATCGG
Organism: Bradyrhizobium sp. RDI18; assembly: GCF_043203335.1. NCBI lineage: Bacteria > Pseudomonadati > Pseudomonadota > Alphaproteobacteria > Hyphomicrobiales > Nitrobacteraceae > Bradyrhizobium > Bradyrhizobium sp. RDI18. Next base: position 4,778,494 of record NZ_JBICRN010000008.1, read on the forward strand.
GTTCAAGCGGGCGGAGGCGCTCGAGATCTCCGTGCGGGGCGGTGGGCACAACGTGTCCGGCAAAGCGGTGTGCGACGGCGGGCTGATGATCGATCTCTCGCGGATGAAGGGCTGCCGCGTCGATCCCTTGAGGCGGAGGGTCCGCGCTGAGGCGGGCTTGACCCTCGCAGACCTCGACCGCGCCTGTCAGGCTTTCGGCCTAGCCACGCCCACCGGCATTGTCTCCGCAACCGGGATCGCCGGTCTGACCCTGGGCGGCGGCATCGGGTGGCTCGGAGGCAAGCACGGTCTGTCGTGCGACAATCTCGAATCCGTCGACATCGTGACCGCCGACGGCCGCCTGCTGGTCGCCGCCCCCACCGAACATCCCGACCTCTTCTGGGCGGTGCGCGGCGGGGGTGCCAACCTCGGCGTGGTCACCTCCTTCGAGTACCGCCTGCACGAGGTTGGGCCCGTGGTGGGCGGTGGGATCGCGTGGCCGCTTGCCCGCGCCAAGCACGTGCTGCCCTTCTACGACGAGTTCGCGCGCGCCTGCCCGGACGAGCTGAGCCTCAACGCCGGGTTCTTCACCGCGGAAGACGGTACCAAGGTGGTCGGCGTCAACGTCGCGTGGATCGGTCCGCTAGACGTCGGTGAGCGGCTGCTCAAGCCGCTGCGGTCACTTGACCGTCCGGTCGCCGACGGCATCGCCCCCATGGGCTTCGTGGATCTGCAGCGGGGCGGTGATGGCGCGTTTCCACGCGGTCGCCGGCATTACTGGAAGGCGAGCTTCCTCCGCCGTCTCGAGCAGGGCGCGATCGACGTGCTGGTCGAGTTTACGGCCACCTGCCCCTCGCCGTACACACAGGTCGGTCTCCAGCAGATGCACGGGCAGGCGGCGCGGGTGTCCCCGACAGAGACGGCGTTCGCGCATCGTCACGACCAGTGGGACCGTCTCATTCTGACGCAGTGGGACGATTCCGCCGACGACGAGCGCAACATTCGCTGGACGCGCGAGCTGCACGCCGCACTGCGGCCGTGGGTGGAGGACGCGGTGTACGTGAACAACCTCGGTGACGACGAGGCCGACCGCGTTCGCTCCGCCTACGGCGCGAACTTCGACCGGCTCGTGGCCGTCAAGGCGAAGTACGACCCGGACAACTTCTTCAGGGGCAACCAGAACGTCGCGGAACATCGCATCTGATGCACGAGAAGTATGCATTGGCCTACAAGGCAGCAGTCCAGTCCTTCCTGGCAACGCACCGTCAGGCGACCTGAGGCACGACTCATGGCCAAGGTCGAGCGCGTGCTGATTGTCGGTGGCGGACTGGCAGGCTTGGCGCTGATGATCGCCCTGCATCAGCGGGGGCTGTCGGCCGCCATCGTCGAGCGGGGGAGCGACCGGACAGCGCCCGGCACCGGTCTGTACCTCATCGGTAGCGCGACGCGCGCCCTGCAGGCCCTGGGAGTCGCCGACGACGCTGCACGCAACGGCTGCGTCATCCGCACGCAACGCTTGTTCAACCATCGAGGCACGCGCCTCGCCTCGATCGACGCCGGAGCATTCTGGGAGCCATGCGGCCCATGTTTCGGGATCGCGCGCAGCGATCTGCACAAGCTGCTCACGCAACGGGCGGCAGGCTCGCACATTCGACTCGGCGTGACGGTGCAATCGCTTCGGCAGCATGAGGATCACGTCCGGGTTCAGCTGAGCGACGGCTCCTGCGAAACCTACGACCTCGTCGTGGGCGCGGACGGCATCCGGTCGTCCATTCGGCAATTGGAGTACGGAGACTTGGGCGTCGAGTTTCGCGGCCAGGTGGGATGGCGTTTCATTGTTCGTCGACCGCCGGGTCTCGAAGGCTGGACGGTGTTTCTCGGCCCGCAGTCCGCATTCTTGATGCTGCCAATCGGCAATGAACTGGCATACTGCTACGCGGACAAGGCCAGTGCCCGGTCCATCCATGATCCTGCGCAAAGGAGCATCGAAAGACTCCGTGAAAATTTCGCCGCCTTCGCCAGTCCGATTCCCGAGGTTCTTGCCCGGCTCGAGCCGGCCGACCCGATCCATTTCTCGGCCATCGAGGAGGTCGCGCATCCATGCTATGGCCAAGGACGCGTCGTGCTGATCGGCGATGCAGCCCATGCGATGTCGCCCAACATGGCGTGCGGCGCGGCGATGGCCTTCGAGGATGCACTGGTCCTGGCTGAGATTGTTTCGCGCGCGGGCGCCGCATCGGAAGTCGTCCCCGAGTTCGTCCGCAGGCGATCGGCGCGTGTGGGCTGGGTGCACCAACAGACCGATCGCCGAGACCGTCTGCGCAGTCTTCCTCCGACGATGCGCGACGTGTTCGTGCGCCTGCTGTCGGGCCGGCTTTACAGGGCCAACTATCGGCCGCTGCTGGCTCTTCCATAACCCGTGAGATGCCGCCTCCCGCGAGCCTGGCTACGTCAGCGAGATTCCGTGGTCGGTCGTCCCGCAAATATTCGTGGTTAGGGCGCTATGCTATTCAGATGGCGAGAATCGACTGGATTAGAGTGCTAGAGCGTAGACGTAGTGCCCATCATCGTCGGGCGTGGCCTGCCCGAAGAGATTCGAACTCCTGACCTCCGGATTCGTAGGCTGGTGCCCCGTGTCAGAGCTTTGGACCTTGGTCTGCGACTTCTGCTCCGGGTCAAAGTGAGAAGTCCGGGTGTTCAACCGGGAGGTCGGCTTTACCCCCAACTCCGGACGTGGCCTTACACTGCGCAAATTGACGCTTTGTGCCACAACCGGACTCATGTATCGCAGCAATGAGCATCCTTGCCCAATCATCTTGTCGGTGCGAGCGTGCACGGTTCATTCGGGAAGGCCTGCTTTGCGGAGCCCTTCAATCAACAGGTTCGAGTTCGTTTGCCCGCCCCGAGCGATGAACGCCGATATCGTAAAGGCGGGATCGACCTCGAGCAGACGCGCCGCCGCCTCACGCGCCTCCGCATCGCGTCCGAGATGGGCGAAAGCGGATGCGAGACAGCGGTAAGCTCCCACATAGGAGGGATGCTGACGTTGGGCTTTCTTCCCTGCGACGATGGCCTCATCAAAGCGACGAAGCCCGATTAAGGCATACCCCATCCCCACAAAGGTTATGTGTAGCGCCGGGTCTACCGGGCTCATGCGCAAGGCACACTCGAAGCTCCGGACCGCTTCCTCCGGCAGCCCCGCGATTCTATAGACCCAGCCCCTGCGGGTCCACGCGAGATATGAATTTGGGTTGAGCGCGACCGCCCGGTCAGCCATTTCGATCGCACTTTCGCAATCGCCGACCATGAACGCCGAGATTGCGGCAGCCATTGCTAACGTGTCCGGATCACCATCGTCGACGCTCAAGGCCAAGTGAAGAAGCCGAATTGCTTCCTTACGGTCGAATTGAGCATCGGCAGCATAGCCAAAAAGAACGTTTTGCATGTGGCAGATACCTGCCAGCGCAGCGACAAGGCCAAACCGAGGGTCTAGCTGCAAAGCGCGGTGAGCCAGCCTGATCGCCTCGGCCAAGCCTTCGCGGGTTGTCAGGTAATACTGCTGCATAGCGCGAAGATAGAAATCATAGGCGGTGAGGTTCTCTGGTCGCCGCCGCGTCGCCAAACCGATTTCTGTTTGAAGCAATCTTGGCTGAATGGCGGAGACAACGGCTACCGTTACTTCATCCTGGAGAGCGAAAACGTCTGTCAGGTCACGCTCGAACCTATCCGCCCAAATGTGCGCGCCCGTCACCGCATCAATCAACTGCCCAGTGATGCGGACTTTCCCCGACGCTTTGCGCACTGACCCCTCAAGGACATAACGCACGCCAAGCCTGCGTCCGACCTCCTTCACATCGACGGCTTTGCCTTTGAACGTAAAGCTCGAATTGCGGGCGACCACGAACAGCCATTTGAACCGCGAAAGCGCTGTAGTGATCTCTTCCACCATCCCATCCGCAAAATACTCCTGCTCGGGATCGCCGCTCATGTTCTCAAACGGCAGCACGGCGATGGAAGGCTTGTCCGGGAGTGGCGGGGCCGCACTTAACTTCTCGCTCAGCGCGCTATGCGCTCCGGCGCGTACAGCAAAAGCGCGAACCGGCTTGGAGATGTTCTTGAGCTGCTGTTCTCCCCGGTCCTCGAAGCCAACGTCCAGCTTACCCTCGACCTCGCTGTACACCTTTTCGGAAATCAGAATGCCGCCTGGATCGGCGGTCCCCTCCAGCCGGACAGCGATGTTGATCCCGTCGCCGTAGAGATCGCCGTCAGCCGCGACGATAACCTCCCCGAGATTAACCCCAATGCGTAGCTTAAGGGAGATTCGACCTGACGCGATGCTTTCCTGTATCTCCACCGCGCATCGCACCGCAGCCGACGGACTTGCGAACTCGGCCAACGCGCCGTCACCCGTGGTCTTGATCAGTCGCCCGTCGTGGCGGGAGAGGCCAGGCACGATTACTTCGCGCTTCAGCCGCTCAAATTCGGCGTAGGTGGCTTCCTCAGCGCGTTGCATCAACGCAGAGTAACCGACCACGTCGGCAGCCAAGATCGCCGCTAATCGCCTTTGAACCCGCTGCTCGGTCATAGCGCCCCTCCGAACGGTCAGACTAACCACGCCGCTGGGACAAGGAGGAGCCTAGCACGTTGCCAAAGGCCGTGAGCGGTAATTGCAGGAGCGCCCAAATTGCCTTTGCGGAGCCCTTGGCTACGGCGGCAATGAGCGTGCGTCAACTCGGGAGGTCCGAGTTGGGTCCAGGCTGTGTGAAAACCCCCGTCGATGCTATGATTCTCTTGCTGAATCGGCGGGGGAAGTGATGCAGGGTTTCGTTCAAGGTGCGGATCGCCAGCAGACGACGCTGTTGCCGGAATGCCTCGATGATTGGGTCGACGAGAGCAATTCTATTCGCGCGGTTGACGTGTTCGTGGATGCGCTGGAACTGCGCGACCTCGGGTTCGATGGTGTTGATCCTGCGGCGACCGGCCGGCCGGCGTACTATCCTTCGCCGATGCTCAAGCTCTACATTTACGGCTATCTCAACCGGATCCAATCGAGCCGGCGGCTGGAGCGCGAGGCTGGCCGCAATCTCGAGGTGATGTGGCTGACCGGACGGCTCGTGCCGGATCACAAGACCATCGCCGACTTCCGCAAGGACAATGGCCCAGCGATCAAGAAGGTTTGCGCGCAATTCGTCGAGTTGTGCCGCAAGATGGGCCTACTGACGAAGGCCAGCGTTGCCATCGACGGCAGCAAGTTCAAGGCCGTGAACAGTCGCGACAACAACTTCACGCAAGGCAAGATCCAGCGCCGCCAGAAGCAGATCGAAGAGAGCGTGGCGCGCTACATGAGCCAACTGGACACCGCCGACCGCCAGACTGCCGCAGGAGAAGAGCCGTCGGAAACGGTGCAGCTGACCAAGACGCGGCTTAAGGAAAAGCTGGCGAAGCTCGAAGAAGAAGTGAAACGACTGGCCGCGATTGAAAAGGCATTGCTCGCCTCGCCCGACAACCAGATATCGCTGACCGATCCCGATTGCCGCTCGATGGCAACGAGCGGGCGCGGCTCAGGCATGGTCGCCTACAACGTACAAAGTGCGGTCGACACCACGAACCATCTGATTGTCGCGCACGAGGTCACCAACGTCGGCACCGATAGATCGCAACTGGCGACGATGGCGCAGGCGGCGAAAGCCGCGCTGCGCAGCGATAACTTGGACGTCGTTGCGGATCGGGGCTACTTTAAAGGTGAGGAAATCCTGGCATGCGAACAGGCCGGGGTCGCGGTGACGCTACCCAAGCCACAAACTTCGGGAGCCAAGTCGGCAGGCCGCTTTGGGAAACCTGATTTTGTCTATTTGGCCAAGGACGACGTCTATCGCTGCCCGGCCGGCGAGAAGCTGGCGCACCACTTCACCGCTGATGAAGATGGCCAGAAAATGCGGATTTACTTGACGAAGGCGTGCCGCACATGCCCGTTCAAGGATCAGTGCACAACGTCCAACGAGCGCCGCATCAAACGCTGGGAACACGAACACGTCGTCGAGGCCGCGCAGACGCGGCTCGATCAGAACCCGCAAGCCATGCGTGTGCGCCGCGAAACCGTCGAACATCCGTTCGCCACACTGAAGATGCGGATGGGTGCGACACACTTTCTAATGAAGCGGTTGCCCAATGTCGCGACCGAAATGGCGCTGAACGTACTCGCCTACAACCTCACGCGCGTAATGAACATCGTCGGCATCAAGCCGCTCCTGATGGCAATCCGGGCGTGAAGAGCTCGTGCTGTTATACGCATCGTGTGACCGTTCAGGTCGCTCAGCGTAGCCCGAGGTTGCGCCCGGGCTGACTCCAGACTCCATACAGCAAAGATACGCTCAGACCGTCGTATCGACGCGGATCGTCCCTGGTTGCGTGCAGTTTTTGGGGGCGAAAAAACGTTCTCACACAGCCTGGGTCAAAAGCGGAAGCGATGCCTGCTCGCGAATACCAGCGGCGTCGCAAAACTGCGATTGTGCGAAGCATCAAGAAATGGCTCTGTTGAGCCGGTTCTCTATTTTCGACTATTGCGTGGGTCTGCAGCGCAGTAAGATTGGATCGACGGCAGTACCCAGCAGTCAGATGGAGGAGGTCATGAGGGCCTTACTTGCCATAACCGCATCGATGTTCATTGCCGCATCGGTGTTCGGCACGTTCGATTCTGTCCGAGCGCAAGAGAAAGCCGGTCCCGAAGCCAAATTGAAGGCGATGGGAATAGATGTCACGAAATATGAATCACGACCTGTAGCGAACTACAGCAACGGCGTTCAGGTCGGCAATCTTTTGTTTATGTCGGGCGTTGGCCCCCGAAACCCCGACGGCACGGGGATCATCGGAAAGGTTGGAGCCGAGCTTACAACTGAGCAGGGATATCAAGCCGCTCGGCTGGTCGGTTTGGTCACGTTGGCTAACGTTCGCCAGACGCTCGGCAGCCTCGATCGAGTGAAAAGGGTCGTGCGTGTCCAGGGCATGGTAAACGCAACACCCGACTTCAAAGAGCAAGCGAAAGTCGTGGATGGTTTTTCCGATCTAATGGTCGAAGTCTTGGGCGACCAGGGTAGAGGCGCACGACTAGCGCCAGGAATGGGGTCCTTGCCCTTCCAAGTTGCAGTGATATGTGAGGCAATTTTCGAAGTCGAATGACTGCGGCTTGGCCATTTTGCGGCGCGACAGCGACCGTTCGTCAGAAGGCGCGACTTCCGGTATGGGTCATTTGCGGGAGTCAGGCGATTGCTCGGCCGACGTCCGATCCTGCGCTGTGAGCAGACATCATGTAATTGGGGATTGGAAGCTTTGGAGTTTCGGCTCTTAGCAAGCCGGGGGTAGCCGATTTAGGGATCCCCCTCAAGGAGAACGCCCGGGACCCAAGAGTTTTCGTTCGACTCGGAAAAATACCAGATGCTCCTTGCAAGCCCGCCGAGGCAATTTCACGCACCGAAAATAAAAGCTTGGTCCTATCCACTCTGGACGCCCTAAATACTCAACATCTCAGTATCGGCGCACTCATAATAGCGCCCTGCGCCCTTCCGAATAGGTGAGTACGTGCGGAAATCCCGGTGGACTGAGACACCGGTCGGAGCATCTGGGTCACCCGGCCTGACGCATCCTGGCAATGAACGACCAAAGCAGGCACGGTCGCTAAACTAAGCCTGACGAGAGACGGGAAAGCTTTAAACCGTCGCGGGTGGCATGATCGTCGGACCGGTCATGCCGAGACCCTGCGCAGACAAGCAGAAGGTAATGGGACTCACCGCACTGCCGGTCCCGACCATGAAGATGGTTCTTCTGATCCGATGGTACCGAAAGCCGTAATACGCACGGATCACTTTGCTGGATAGCAAAGTGATGACCTCCATCCGCAACCGCACACGTAGTTTGATGGTTGGCTTGTGTCAGTTTCACAAAATCTTGCGTTCGGACCATTGGTCGCCCGAAGGGCGCCCGAACGAAGTGAGGGTGAGGCCGCTGCTGAACATCGGTAAACACCGATTAGTAGCGTCTCGAAAGTGCTGTGGTATCGACTTCCTTCGATGGATTCGGCGCGTGATCAACCGCAATCGTGGCCTGCTAAAGTGAATCAAATCGCCACCATCTTTTCAATATGAAGTTTTGTCCTCCAGGTTGCCACTCGAAGATCGGCATACTTGAATCGTTCCGCCTCAGGCTTTTTGGTAGATAGTTTCCGCGGCCCGATCCAAAGTTGGCAAGTTTTCGGCGCTGAGCGGGGCACGAGTTTTAGTGGACCTGATTTGATACCAGTTCCATGTATCTCGCGAATTCTTTGCCTTTCCTCATCAGTCCAACGCCTCTCGTCTGAAAGATACTTGCCGCGAACGATCGACTGAAATGCCTTAGCCGATCCATCGTTACTATCTAGTTCGCGGATGAGCAGACCGGCGTATGTAACGTCGTCAGCGAGTACGTTTCTGGACCCCGCGGTGATATCAATTCCAGAATACTGGGGAGCACGGAAATTGCCGTTCTTATAGCAGTGAACGTACCAGTTTCCCGTTTCGGCTTGAGCAGCTGAGCAATGGGTGGTGCAATCCCGCCAGACATTTGAGGCGGTGTACAGGTATAGTTCTAAAGCAGTTATCCCCCAGGAAGTATCACGATAGACCAACTCGTGGTCCATCATGATCGACCGTGCGGCTTGAGCTAGAATGCGACGGATCTCTGTAAAGTCAGCGGCTTTTGAAAAATCTGGAATCATCTGACATCCTATGGTTATGTTACTTGCTACGTTTCAGTTCGAAGCCGCGCCAATTCCTGCTCGCTGAACTCGAACTGGGCCTGATCCAGCCGCCCCCGAAACAGCTCATGCCTGAGCCAAAGCCGGTACGTGTTGATCACGTCGGACTTGCAGTAGTCCGCAATCTCCTGAATACGGCCCGCGTTAAAATAAGCTTCCACCTGGCTGCCGTTGATCCCGTCTGGCTTACCCGGCAAACCCATGATCCGGCTCAACTCGTCCAGCTTCACCTTAGCGCCGAAACTGAAGGAGGACAGCACGTCGCATAGGTCAACGTTGTCGTCGGTGTACCGATGATAGTAGGCCCGGTTGTGCATACCCGGCGCGAAGACCTCGTGGATCATCGCGCGGTAACGCAAGACCGGCAGGTCGAAGCCGCCACCATTGAAGGTCACCATCTGCGGCGAGATTTGAGCGATCTTGTGGACGAATGACTCGATCAGTTCCTTTTCGGTCCGCTGACCGATGTGCGGCGCTCCGACCGCTTGAACCTCGTAGCCGTTCGCCGTTCGGTTGGCTACCAATGCACCTATACAGATGATCGAGTGATAAATGAGCTTGGGAAAATCAGCACCCATCGCCGTCCTGATTTCCGCGGGCGATCTTCCAACAAGGTTGTTCGATTTCGCGAACCCTTCCAAATCAGGGACTGTTTCCAGATCCCAAACCATGATGCTATGTGACACTTTCTACTTTCCGTTCACCAAAATGACGATCTACGTATACGCATGATCAAGCGTGCAATGAACTTCGATCCCATCAACTGATAGCCACTAACCACGCACCCTTGCGGGTGCGTCCCCTTCGGGGACATTCGTGTTTTCTTGATTGATCATCCAACGATTCTATCTGTCGATCACAGATGATTAACAGCAATGATTATTTGCAGTTACGGTGAGGGCACACACTTTGCCTGTTAGGACAAAGTGCGTCTGAGCTTGCATATAACGGCTCGGATACATTTGGATTAGAGAACCCACTGGGTGGATGGGACAGGCGTTGCGGTTTGCCCCGTTAGTCTCTGCTTGTACGCGCAAGACTCTCGGTGCAACCAATCCAAACGATCGCACCAGTCTTCGACGGTTTAAAGGTATTCCCGTCTCTCGCGGGTTTGTCGATTGCCCGCTTCGGTCGTAGTCCGTTCAGGCTTGCCAGCCTGCCGGTGTCTCAGTCCACCGGTTAGTCCGCACTTGCCCCACAGTCAGGAGGGTTACGGGTTATCTTCAATGCTGAGATGTTGAGTTATTTATCCAACACGGACCCCTCAAACGACGCATGGACTGATTATTTTTTGACATTTCTTTTCCAAGAGCACGACAGGAGCTATTCGTCCCCCGCGCATGAGTACCAGGTCATTTCAAAGCCAACAGGCCAACAAACATGAAATTTCGCCAAATCGGTTCGATCTCCCGAAAGCCGACCTGACGAAGCGACCGCCTGAGCTCGGTTTCAGTCCAGAGCGTCATTTGCCCCCGCAGGCTCCGTTCCTTGTCGAGAAGCTCTTTCTCGCTGAATCCCTGCTCCAGTTTGTAGTCGTAGTAAGGAAATGCCAAAGCGTCTTGCAGCCTGGCGGTGCCGGCGAGCGTCTTCTCCGCGATGATCAACGCGCCACCGTCGACCAGACCGTCATAGAGCAGCCGCAGCAACGGCATTTTGTCGAGAGAGCGAATGAACTGGATCGTGAAGATGCTGTATGCAAGCGAGAGGTTCTTAAAGCCTTGGTATGAACAGGCGTCACAGACCTCAAACCTAACGTTCGCTTTCTCCAGCCTACCCCAGTGGACGCAGAAATTCGGCACGCGATCGAGGCCAAGGTAGTTGACGCCCGGACGCGCAGTCTGGTTGTGCTCTTGGGTTGAAGCCAGCAAGTGCCCCGTAGAGCAGCCGACGTCCACGACGGTCGTGCCGATTTGCACGAATCGACGGGACAGTCGAACGCAAGTTCGGACGAGTTCGTGGTAGCCCGGAATGGACCTCCCGATGTGGTTGTCGAAATCCTTGGCATGGTCTTGGAATGAAAAATCAACGACGTTCATGGATTTTCTCCTGGTACGGCTGCAAGACTTTCTCGTAGACGCCCTCTGCGATGGCTTTGGTCAGCAATGGCGGCACCATCCGGCAGACACGCTCCGCCGCTTGGCCAAGCGTTCCGGTCAGGATGAAGTCGTCCGGTAAAGCCGTGAGGCGTTTCAATTCCGGAAGGGTGAACTTCCGATCCCTGTCAGGATGGATAGCGCCGGTTAGTCCGTCCGGGCGCTGGCCCGAGACAACCATGGTCGGAGCCGGCTTGTCCCACGAGCACCTCGTCAGCGTGTAGTTCTTGGTGTAGCCGGGATAGAGATGCGCAAGCCGTGTCGGCTTGACGGGACTGTAGGGAAGCAGCCGCATCAAGGCAGAAAGAGAAGCGCTGGCCATGGCAGACCGCGTCCAGGGCCAGACGTCGTCCGCCGTTTGTTGAAGGTCGGTAATAGCAGACCGGATGCTGACGCCGACATGAGTCGGCGCGGGAAAAACATCGCGGATAGATTCGTCCGTCTCGATGCCGATGACCTCGCCGACGTCCTTTCGAACCCCGATAATGAACAACCGCGGCCTCTTCTGCGGCACGCCATAGTCATTCGCCCACAAGACCGCCCAGTGAGCGTAGTAGGCCCGGTCGTTGCCTTCACCAGGAAATCGGAGAGAGCGCACCACCCGATCAAAAACTTCCTTGCCTCGGGTAGCGAACGCAGGCACGTTCTCGCAGATGAAGACCTTAGGCCGGGCTCGCGTTACGAGGTCAACAAGGTCGAACGGGAGCGATGCAATATTGCTCTGCTTGACGTCCGAATACGACCGCAGCACATCTTGATCACCGATCCCCCTACCCGCGGTGCTGAACTCGCAGCAGGGCGGGGAACCGTCGAGGATGTCGAGCTCTCCTCGCTTCAGTCCGACACGGGACAGGAACGCCGCGACCGCTTCGTCACTCGCGCTGATCTCCCGGATGTCGCGCTGATCGACCACGCAATCTGGAAAATTGGTCAGGTAGGTCCGCGCGGCTTCAGGAACGAACTCGTTCGCCATGAGCACGCTGCCGCCGGCCAGCCTATAGCCGACGGACGAACCGCCGCCACCTGCGAACGTCGAAATGACCTTGAAGTTCTTGGATCCAGAAAGCCTCCGGACGTCCGCCATCGAGTACGATCGGTAACCGTCGGCCTGCGACCAGCGGACGTTCGCCCTCGGCTGCGGCGGCAGGGCGTCTAACTCTGCCGCGAAGGCTTCGGGATTTGCCTCGACCTCCTTGCCCCACCTCTGGCACAGGGCTGAAACCGTCGTGTATTTGGTCTCGAAACGGTTGATATCCGGATTTGCCAATAAAGTTCGAAACAACTCGTCTACGCAGCCGCCTATCTGCAGGCGCACGCCCTTAACGATGGCCGAATCCGGCAGTCCTTTCAGGTATTCGGCAAATGCTTGGCGCACGATCGGCTTACCAAGAGGCGACAGCTGATCATGGTCGAAGTCGGAAAAGTAAGCCCGAATCGCCGAATCGACGTACGGATCCAAGAGCTCCTTGCCGTGTTGCAAAGCTGACTTCTTCGCAAACCACCAACTATCCGACGAGCCCGGCCCGTCAAACTTGCGGTAAACCTCCTCGCGGTAGACATCAAAGAGCCTCTTGCGTTCCTCTGCGCATACGCGTTCGCGGATGAGGCGAGCATGATCAAGGAGGACTTGCCGCGTGTTTCCGTAGTGGTCGTCGGCATTGAAGCCCGTCCAGACTTCGTGTTCCTGCACTTCAGGAAACACGTAGAGCAACGGAAACAGGACTTCGAACTGCACCTTGGTCTTGCAGCCGTGCCGGATCGCCAGACGTTTGAAATCCGAAGCCAGATTCCGCGTCGGGACGGTAACGACGCTCAACGGCCATTGCAGATGGCGCGCCAAGGCTTCCGCCTTCCCGCGTTCGCGCGAGCCATAGCCGTGAAGTTCGTACGTGTACGCGTGAACCTTCTTCCCGACTTCCTCGCAAATGATGCCGGTAGAAACGCTATCGATTCCGCCGACATCATCAGCGCGACATTCTTGTCGCGGCTCGATCCGGTGACTATCCGACGCATAATTGCTCGCAGCTCAGTCATCGGCCTGACTCCAATTGGCCTCGCCGATCACCGAAATCCAGCCTTCCGAATGCCCAGTCGCGAACAGGCGCAGCTTGTTCTTCGTGTTGGGCACGAGCTGTTCGGCCAGCGAGATGGCGTCCATCTGCTCGCCATGGGGCAACCACGAAAATTCGGAGATCAGCTCGTTGTCACATCCCCGCAAGGCGACCACCGCCACTTGGGCCTCGGTCACGTCGGCACCGAGTGGCTGCTGAAGCAGCAGGATCTGCGAAACAACGAAACCTGCCAGCAGTTTGTTTTCGATTGCCGGGAGGTCGGCAATTCGCCCAACGACAACAGCAACCGAGCGCTCGGAGGCCTGTTCGTGCATACGCAGGCAATACGGTAGCAGGTCGACATAGTCGTCACTCAAGCGACGACGATCGCGACGATGATCCAAGGTGGCAAGAATCAAGTCGAAGCGCTGCCCCTTTTCCAAGGTCGCACCCAACTCCGAAACGGTCGAAAGAGTATTCGCCTTCTTGGCTTGCTGCGTCAGATCGCTAAACGCTTTTCGGGACGATGGCCGTTGCGCCCGGAGCGAAGCCACCACCTGTTCGAAACGGGCTTCTTCGTCCCCCTGTAGCGTGTTGTAGTAGACCACGAGCTGATAGACGACGCTGTAACCGGAACTGCCGGTCTCCAAGAAATGCTCGAGAATCTCGTCGCGACGGAGAAAGCGGGCATGGTCGCCTATAGTGTACAGCTTCGAAAGTTTCGGCGATGAGCGGCCAAGTCTGCGCTCATTCTCCGAAATGAATTTTCCTTCGGCCAAGGTTGCCATGAAGACATCTATCGCCTCAGGATCGTCTTGATACCGCTTGATTGTTTCTGTGGTGCGGACGCCAGCATCGATCACTGCCCGCGTTCCGGCACGAAGGTCTCTCAGGACGAGAGCACCTTGCATGGCTGCTTCACTTTTACCGAGTGAAAGAGGACTGTCTGATTCATCCTCGTTCATCCCGCTTGGGCGCGACAACAGCGCCGGCTCGATGACCAACTCAATTTTACCGGGCAAAAGAAGTTCGTTCGAAACGGCGTCAACGACGGTGTCGGCCGCGTGCGACGTCGGCGGTGAGATGGTGGCCACCGCCTGGGTGGTAAACATGGACATTGCCGTTCTCCTCTCGTGACCAGGATTGGCCGGGGAACGGCGTGAATACCTACCCACATTTTCCGGTGGGGCAACACCGTGGTGTGGGGTTTAATCGAACGAACAGACCGGAATAATTCCCACAACTCTCTTCTGAGGGAAAAGCGGGAGGACAGGGTCAGAGCGCTCTTTTTGGAAATGCGCGGTCGTGCTCATCACGATCAGTGATGTAATTCCTCAGCACCGTATCGACCGTCGATTCTGAAACTTGAAGGTCTGCAACCTTCAAGACAGTCCAGATGTATTCCGCGGGGGTGTCTGTTGCAGCACCGGCCGGTATTCGATTTTTCGATCTGGTTACGCAGATGCCGTGCGATGCGTACAAAATGAAATCGAGGTGATTGATTAGATCGTACAACGGGCCGTACGACGGTTGACCTCGACCTCGGGTCAATCTTTTTTCTGCCTCGGATAGGATTAATGACGCGCGCGAGATACTCTCGCAGGTCTGCTCTAACTCTTCGCGCTGCTGGAGAGGCGTGCGCTGATAGTATGCAACCGGCCCCTTGAAGACCCCCTCATTGTCGATTAATTCGACGAGCGATTCTAAGGCACCGTTTAACCGCTGCCTAGCTTCGGCTACAGCATCTCGCGCTTTGGGATCAATGGAGGTATTGAAACGCTCGAGCCAGTAGCGCCTTAGCGCTATGTTCAACTCGAATCTAGCACTGGGACGCAAGCCGGCCTTCGATTGTATCTCTTTCCATTGCTCCTCGGTGAGAAAAGCATACGGGACACCGAAAGCGTTTTTTAGCTTTTTGTTTATTTCTTTGCCCGCCCCTACTCCGCTGTGCACTTCGGCAAGGACGAGTTCAGTTTCGCTTGTGGTCGCGGGTGTACGGGGAGGCGGTTTAGGTCGTTTTGCCTTTTTGGTTTTCACAAAACTGACCTTGGTCTGGAAGTCAAAAGATTTACTTCGGATTTACTTAGACCAACCTTTCATAGTTGGCCAACCGGTTCAGGGCCTTGGGATGAATCACTATCTTAGGAAACCGTCGCTCTATCCGGCTGAGCTACGGGACCGCGGACCCGCGTGGCAAGGCAGGTGCTTGGGACGCTTCATAGCAAAGCAGGCGTGGCATCGCCAGCCCCTCCGGGCCGACCCCTTTGGGCCCCGCAAAGGGGTCCCGCGTCGATTGAAAACCAAAAAGGAGCCGTCCGCCGGACGGCTCCAGTTGCGGCTTTTTCTGCCCCGTGTACCGCCGTTACCTTGTTTGCGGCCATACCCCTTCAACATACGGCTGATTCGACCTCTCGCACGTGGCCGGGGAGCGACACAGTCGAAGAAACCCGACGCCACACCGCATCTCAAGTCATGCCGAAACTTCCCCCGAATGCCGTGGAACGTTCGCGCATGCGTTCTGTTCTAGGGAAACACGTCGACTTTCCGAGGAGGACAAAATGCAGAAACTCCTAGCTGCGGCTCTTTTGAGCGCCGCCGTCTTCAGTGCTCCCGCCTATGCGCAGACCGCGCAAACGGCTCAGCCCGCCGCCCCCGCCGCGACGGCCGGCTCGCAGGAAAAGATGGAGCTCAAGGGGAACTGGCGCGCGTCCAAGCTCATGGGCCTCGACGTCTATAATGACGGCAATGAAAAGCTTGGCGAGATCAACGAGCTGATTCTCGACAAGGAGGGCAAGGTCAATGCGGTCGTGATCGGCGTCGGCGGCATCCTGGGCGTCGGCGAGCACGACATCGCCGTTTCCATGGACAAGCTCAAATTCGTCGAGGAGCCGATCCGCACCAGCTCGACGGCGCCCGGAGCGACTACAGGCACGCAGCGCGAGACCACGACCGGCGCGGCCACGACAAGCACGGCACGCAGCGCCGATGCGAACGACTGGATGCCCGATCACGCCGTGATGAGCGGCACCAAGGAGCAGCTCAAGGCAATGCCGCAGTTCAAATATTCAGACTAGAACTGAGGCACCCAACTCTTGATGATAAAGGCCCTACCCTCGTGGGGCCTTTGTCATGAGCGGATACGGTGCCGGCGCTTGCCCCTACGCCTTGATGTTGTTCTCGCGGACCACCTGTCCCCAGATGCTCACCTGCTTGGCGAAGAAGGTGCCGAAATCCTTGCCGTCGGCGAGCAGCAGCGACATGTTCTGGGTATCGCGCAACTGCACCGCTACTGCGGGCTCGCTGAGAATCTCCTTCACCGATTTCGCCATGCCGGCGACGGCATCTTCCGGCGTTCCCTTCGGCGCGAAAATGCCCCACCAGGCCAGCGTCTCGAAATCGGGAAAGCCCGCTTCGATCGCGGTCTGCGTATCCTTCAGCACGGGCATCCGCTCGCGGCCCATCTGCAGGATCGGCCGCAGCCTGTTGGTGCCGAGTTGCGCCGTGATCAGCGCCGCCGATCCCACGATGAGATCGACATGTCCGCCGAGCACGTCGTTCATCGCCGGACCGCCGCCGCGGTAGGGCACATGCGTGATCTCGACGCCGGCCTTCTTGCCCAGCACTGTCATAGCCAGATGGCCGAGCGTGCCGATCCCGACGGAGGCATATTTCACCGCGCCAGGCGTTGCCTTGCAGGCCGCGACCACGTCGGCAAAAGTCTTGTACGGCCGCTCGGCATTCGCGGCGACGACATAGGGCGCCGTGCCGACCAGGAACACCGGCACCAAATCCTTCTCGACATCCAGCCCCGGCTTTTCGAGGATCGATGGGATGACCGCGTGCGAATCGAACGTCACGAGGAACGTCGCGCCGTCAGGCGCGCTCTTGGCGACCTGCACGGCACCGAGCGAGCCGGCCGCGCCGGATTTGTTCTCCACCAGCACGGTGCGGCCGAGCTTCGTCTGCAGATGAGACTGCAATAGCCGCGCCAGCGCGTCGGTCGATCCGCCCGGCGGGAACGGCACCACCAGTGTCATGTTCTTGGCCGGCTGCGCCAGCGCCGGCGTCACCGCGAACGCGGCCGTCGCCGCAAGCAAGTTGCGTCTTGTGATCTTCACCAGAACTCTCCTCCCGTTGTCACCCGCGATTTTTTTGTTTTTGTTCGCAGACTTGTTTTAGATCTTGATGCGATTAGGCGGAATCGCATCATGATCTCCTCTCCTTGTTTGAGCATGATCTTTTCGGAAAACCGGTTCCCACTTTTCCGGATCATGCTCTAGGTGCCGAAGCCAGACCCGGCCTTTTTGTATTCGGGGCGCGGCGGACTGAAGATGTCAAGCACACGCGCACCTTCCGGTCCAGCCCGCAAGGTGTGCGGCACGTTGCCGGGCGTCCGCCAGAAATCGCCCTTTTTGACCGGAATTTCCTCACCGCCCTGAACGCGGATCGCCGATCCCTCAAGCAGCACGCCCCATTGTTCTTCGGGGTGATGATGCAGCGTGCCTTGCGAATGCGGCGCCAGCGTCACCACCGACAGCATGGCGTGCTCGCCGGAAAAGATGCGCGTCGTGACGCCGGCGGCGAGCTCGCGAAACAGACCGTCATCCGGATTGTCGAGGTTGTGGAATTCTTCCTTCTGACTCATCGTTCCTCCCAAGCGCGCTGTCGTGCCCTATCAAGATTTGCCGTAGCTGCCCTGGTAGCGGCCTTCGCGGATCGCTGTGAGCGTGTCTTCCTCGCGCGCGACCTGGGCGCGGACCGCCTCGAGCAATGTGGCGGCCACAGCAGTGGGGAACGATACCACGCCGTCCTCATCGCCCACCACGATGTCACCGGGAGAAATCACCGAACCGCCGATGGAAACCGGCACGTTGATCTCGCCGGGCCCGCTCTTGTACGGGCCGCGGTGGATCGCCGCGCGGGCAAAGCAGGGAAAGTCGGAGGCAGCGAAGGCTGCGACGTCGCGGATGGCGCCATCGATCACATAACCCGCGGCGCCGCGGTATTCGGCGATATTCTTCATGATCTCGCCGACCAGCGCCCGCGTCTCGTCACCGCCACCGTCAACCACGATCACGTCGCCCGGCCCGACCAGTTCCAGCGCCCGGTGAATCGCAAGATTGTCGCCGGGCCGCGTGCGCACCGTAAAAGCAGGTCCGACCAGCCGGCCGGCGCGATGAAACGGCCGCAGGCCCACGGCGCCCGGCAGCCGGGCAAGGTTGTCGCTGATGATCGAGGTCGGCGCGTTCCTGAACGCCTCGATCAGCTCAGGCGCGGGCGTCGGCACGCTCGTCATGGCCGTGGTGATGGTCATAGGGACTGTTTCCTCTTGCTTCCTCTTGTGGCTCCGGCCCGCTCGGCGCGAGGGTCCAGATTAGCCGCCACATGATGGCTCGGGTTGCCGCAAAACAATTAGCATTCCGCTTGAGCAGGTATAATGGATTTGGATGGGTCCGGGACGGCGCGCCCGGGGGGACCCGCACGTCACGTCGGTGCTTTCGAAATCTTCGCCTCGGCCACACTTCTTAATGCGGCGTTAACCAGACCGGCCGACGCTGGCTGCGAAGATTCGCACCGCCCAGTTGTCTTACAATGCTATTTAAGAACCTTGCCCCCTCGCCGGCCCTTTCGATCATCCGGTTTTCCGACATCGACGCCTTCCGGCCGGTCGAATTCGTCGCCGATGCGCGCAGCGTCCCGCTGAATCTTGCGAACTTCCATACCGCGCGCGCGGCGGTGCAGTTGCCCTGTTGCCAGATCACGATGCTCCGCTCGTTTCCACGTATCGTCGATGTCAGCTACCGCGCCGCGCATGGCGTCGTCATCTTCCAGATCGAAGACGACTACGACGTAGCCGTCAACGGCATGTCCGTGAATCGTCCGGCTTTTGTCGGCATGCGCGGCAATGTGGATTTGCAGTTCGTCGAACCCCGTGGGTCGCTGCACGCGATCATCACCCTGGGCGCCGGCCTGCGGGATCGGGAATGGTTCGACACGCCGGACCGGCTATGCCCGTTCATGCTGGACCCTGAGGCCCTCGCAACGGTCAGATCCGTCACGATTGGTATTTTGCAGACGGCTTCCGCCACGCCGGAACTGTTGCAGGAGCCGCGTTCGGCGCTGGCCCTCCAGGAAGGCCTGCTGCTCGCCATCGACGAGATGTTCCGCAGCGGCCGGACGCCGGAAGTGGCGGGCAAGATTGCAAGCAGAGGCTACTGCCGCCTTGTTCGCATGATCGATGAGTATGTCGCCTTTCATGCCGCCTCGGCGATCTACAGCGCCGACCTCGCCGAACAATGCGGCGTGTCGGTCAGGACGCTGGGCACGGCGGTGGTCAGCGTCCGCGGCATGAGCCTGCATCGCTATTTGCGACTCAAGCAGCTTTGGTCAGCGCGCGCGCAGCTCGTGAAGGGATCCGACGCCATCACCGTGACATCGTGCGCCCGGGCCAACGGCTTCCATCACATGGGCGAATTCGCAAGACTCTATCGCGCGGTGTTCCATGAAACGGCGTCGCGCACGCTGGCTCGCGCGAGAGGCGCTGACTGATTGTTGCCACAATGTGGCGTGCTTATCCGCTCGCCCTCAGATGGTGCACTTAGAATCACTACAGCATCCTCTGCGGGAACTTGCGTTGCTGTTGAATTTCTTCAAGATTTTTAACGGCCTGACACTGTGTTCCATTGGTCACATGAACCGGTTAACGTCACAACGCCGGCGGGAACATCGTGCAGTTTCGGCGTGACAGCGCTGCCAAAATGATGACAATCGGCTCAATCAAAGTTCCCAAGAGTTTCGACCGGAGCAAATCGTCCGTGATCGCCTCACGTGCATCGTCACTGGTTTTTGCCGCCATCGGAGGGCTGTTCGTGCTCGCGCCGGTGGCTTCAGATGCGCAGTGGTGGCGTAGCGCACCGTTCGATTTCGAATCCTGCGCCGACGTGGCCGAGAAGGCGACGACCAAAGAAGAGAAGACGGCGAAACTCGCTGAATGCAACGCGAAATTCGCCGGCCGCCGCAAGCCCGGCGGCGGCTACACCTATTACGACTTCATGCAGGACCGAACATTCGACATCGCGGGTCCCAACCCGACGCCGGAAGAGCAGAAGAAGATCGACGAGCAATATACGGCCTATCTCGAGCGCGAGCGGCGCAACCACCTCGCCGCGACACAGGCGGCCAAGCTGCTACAGCAGGAGAAGGAGCAGGGGATACAGCAGATCTCGCTGCGCTCGGAGCCGATCCCTCCGCCGGTCGAAACCGAAAAGGTGCCGATACCGGTGGCGAGCCCGGTCAAGCAGGCCGCACGCATCAAGGCGGCCCAATGCGCCAAGAACCAGTTCTCGTGCGAATGGCCGCGGCTCTCGGAGAGCATCAACGAGCTTAAACGGCTGCTCAACCCACAGCAGCAGCAGCCGAGCAAGCAGAAGAAGAGCTGACCACTTCTGTCGTCCCTGCGAACGCAGGGACCATACGCCGCGGCGGTTATCTTGCCCCGCTGGGGTAGATATCCCTTTCAGACAATAACGCCTTGCGGTTATGGGTCCCTGCGTTCGCAGGGACGACGTGGCTGAGCGGTGCGCGCGCGGCGAATCAGCATCAGTGCGCACGCATCCGCTTGACGCGGCGCGACTTCATGACCGGCGCGACAACAGCACGCGACGCCGCCCGCTGTTCCTGCAGCCTCGCTTCATAGCCCGGCGACGGCGTCGCCGTCGGCGGTACGGCATAAGCGGGCAGCAATGACGCCCAGAAGATCAGGACGGCAACCGCCACCAGCGCGAGGCGTGTTCGTTTCATGTCGCTTCTCCCATCGGCCTACCTGAACGAAACTCGCGCGGGACCGGCGCCGAGGCAAATCAATTCACGGGGCGAATCTGCTCCGGCGTCAGGCCGGGCGAGCCCTTGCCACTGCTTTCGGCCTGCCGGATCAATTCCACGATCCGGTGCGACAGCGGCGCCTCAAGTCCGCGGCGCTCGGCGATTTCGGTGATGACACCCTGCAGATAATCGATTTCGGTGCGGCGGCCGCGCTGCAGATCTTCCCACATCGACGAGCGCGCCTCGGGATCGATCTTCATCGTCCGCCCCAGCAACACTTCGAAGACCCGGTCCGGCAGGCGCAACAAGGCCGGCATCCAGGCGGGCGGGATCGGCGTCGGCGACACCGGCTTGATGCCTTCGGCCTTGATCGCCGCGAGCGCTTCGGCGAGCTGATCGGCGAACAATTGCCGCCATGGGCGTCGTGCGAGCTGCCGGCGCAGCGGCAGATCGGCCAGCGCGTTGAGCGCGTTGTTGAGATTGAGCAGCAGCTTGCCCCATTGCACGCCGTCGATGTTGCCGGTCGGCCGCATTGTTAGTCCCGGCACCGACAATTTCTCCGCTGTGCGCGCTTCGTCCTGCTCGATGACAATGTCACCCGAGGTGGCGCGATGAAACCGCCCTGCGCGAAGCGCGATCACGTTGAACGGTACCATGCCGCCGAGCACGCGCCGCCCCGGCAGGCGGTTGCGCAGCACGGCGGCGTTGCCGACGCCGTTCTGCAGGCTGACGACGACGGCATCGGACGGCGCGTGGTGAGCGATGATTTCGGCCATCGCAGCGGTATCCGCGCTCTTGACCGTGACGAGCACGACGCCGGCATCTGCGAAAATAGAAGGATTTTCCGACAATGCGAACCGATCGTGCGTGATGGTCTGGTCAAAACCTTCAAAACTCGTCGGCCGCAGGCCGCCGCCTGCTTCGATCTCGGCGATCACGCGTGGACGCGCCAGCAGCGCCACGCGGCAGCCGTTGGCCGCCAGCATGCCGCCGACGAAGCAGCCGATGCTGCCGGCGCCTGCGATACCGATCGTTTGGCGCGAAACCATTTGTCACCTACCGCGTTGCAACCGGCTTCGAATAGCAGAGCGCGCGGGCTGTGCCTATCGCAGGTGGCACCGCCCGCGCCTTGTAACCGTCATGTGCCACCGTTATGTTTCACGCCGGGGCTACGCAGAGGAGACAACCATGGGTTTACTCGACGTACTCAACGGCATGATGAATGGACCGCGCGGCCCGAGCCGCCCCAGCTCACAATCCGAGAGCGGCGGAATGTCGCCCTTGACCATGGCGATCCTGGCGCTGCTGGCCTGGAAAGGCATCAAGCATTTCAGCGGCAACCAGACCGGCTCGGCACCGCAACCGGCGCCCGCGCCGGGCAATGTGAATGCCGGCATGCCCGGCGGCGGCATGGGCGGCGGACTCAGCGACATGCTCAAAGGGGGCTTGGGCGGGCTTCTTGCTGGAGGCGCGGCCGGCACCGTTTTGAGCGGCGGCCTCGGCGACCTCCTGAATCAATTGCAGCAGAAGGGCCTCGGCGACCAGGCGGACTCCTGGGTCAGCAATGGTCCCAACAAACAGGTTTCGCCCGGCGATCTCGCCAATGCGCTCGGCGCCGATCAGATCGATCAGCTATCGGCGCAAAGCGGATTGTCGCGCGACGATTTGCTGCAAGGCCTCAGCCAGTATCTGCCCGACGTCGTCAATCATCTGACGCCGGACGGACGGCTGCCGAACGAGAACGAGATATCGGAACGGATCTGACGCCGCGAGACGCGCGGCGCTCGAGAGGTGCCGCTCCGCTTTAACCATCGACGCATTGGAAAGGGACGGAAATGAGCGGCATTATCTGGATCATTGTCGTCGGCTTCGTCGCCGGCATCATCGCGCGCATCCTTTCGCCGGGCCAGAACAACCCGACCGGCTTCATCCTGACGACGGTGCTCGGCATCGCCGGCGCGTTCCTGGCGACCTTCGTCGGCCAGGCGATCGGCCATTACAGCCCCGATCAGGGCGCCGGCTTCATCACCGCTACCATCGGCGCCCTGGTGGTGCTGTTCATCTGGAACAGGCTGGTAGCGCGCGGCGTGATCTCGGATCCGGGGAACCGATAAGATCCGTGGGGTGGGCAAAGGCGCGCTTCGCGCCGTGCCCACCATCACTTGCTCGGTTGAGAATGGTGGGCACGCTTCGCTTTGCCCACCCTATAAATCCCGTCACAACACCAGATGCATCCCTGCATCCATGCGCACGAACTCGCCGGTCATGTTGCTCGACGCCGGCGAAGCGAGGAAGCAGACGAGCTGCGCGATATCTTCCGCCGTCGAGGCGACCTTCAACGGCACCTTCGCCACGACCGCGTCGCGCACCGCTTTCGCGCCGGCCTCGCCGCGGCCCTTGGTGAACCACGGCGTATCGATATAGCCGGGACATACCGTGTTGACGCGGATCAGCGGCGCCAGCGCCCGCGCCAGCGATTGCGTCATGGTGTTGAGCGCGCCCTTGCTTGCGGCATAAGCGACCGACGAGCCGCCGCCGGAAATGCCGGCGACCGACGACACGTTGACCACGGCGGACGGCAGGTTGGAGGCTTTCGCGCCCGCTTCGAGCAGCGCGCGCGCCGCGCGGATCATCTGGAACGGGCCGATCGTGTTGACGGCATAGATGCGCTGAAAGTCCTCGGCCGAAAGCCCGTCGAGATCGTGATGCGGCACGTGCTTGGTGGTGCCGGCATTGTTGACCAGCACGTCGAGGCGTCCCCACGGCACGGCCGCGGCAGCGATCTTCCTGCAGTCTTCATCGCGCGACACGTCGCCCTGCACGACCACGACCTCGGCGCCAGCGCTGCGGCAGAGATCGGCGGTCGCTTCGGCTTCCGCCTTGCTGTTGGAATAGTTGACGACGATGCGCGCGCCGCCCTTTGCCAGAATGGCCGCGGTCGCCGCTCCCAAGCCGGACGCAGAACCGGTGACAATCGCGCACAAACCATCCTTCGACATCCGCATTCCCTTTGTTGTTCTTGAAATAACGTTTTGACCGCCCGCTGGCGGGGCCGGGCGCTACCATATCGCGCGGCCAACGGCGTGCAAATCCGAAGAAGTCCGTTGCGCGGAATTTATTCTTTGCGCCGCGATCTTCATGCCGCCGCCTCATGCGGCCCTGCGGACAGCGCTTGTCACGGCTATGGCTTTTGCCCATCATAAAGCGCAAGAAAAGACCGCAGCCGGCCCGGCCATGTCAGTTGGGGTTGGCATGCCAATTTCAAATCGGGGAACGCTGTGGCGGAGAGTGAGAACATCGTTGCCGAGACTGCGGAGAAAATCTTCGCCGATCTCGCCGACGCCCAAACCATCAATCGCGACAAGAAGGGCGAGTGGAAAGCCCCACTCTGGCAGGCGCTGACCGATGCCGGCCTGCCGCTGTCTTGGGTGCCGGAGGATTGCGGCGGCTCGGGCGCCTCTCTCGCCGAAGGCTTTAGCGTGCTGAGCGCGGCCGGCCGCTTTGCCGTCGCGGTGCCGCTGGCCGAAACCATGCTGGCGGGCTGGCTGTTGGCGCAGGCAAAGATCACTTCGCCCGGCGGCAAGATGACGGTAGTGCCCGCGAGCCCGAAAGACCGGACTACCGTCAATGCCGATGGCAGCCTCTCGGGCAGGGCGCGCGGCGTGCCGTTTGCCAAGGTTGCAAAACACTTCGCGGTGCTCGCCAGCGATGCGAAGGGTGATTTCGCCGTCGCGCTGGTCGATGCCGGCAAGTGCCGGATCGAGAGCGGCCTCAATCTCGGCGGCGATCCTTCTGATGTCGTGACGCTGGACAAGGTGCCGCCGGTCGCGATCAAGCCGGCGCCAACAGGTTTCGACCAGGCCCGGCTGATGCTGATGGGCGGCGTCGCCCGATCCCTGCAGATCGCCGGCGCGCTGGAATCGATGCTGGATATCTCCGTGCGCTATTCCAACGAGCGTGTCGCCTTCGAGAAGAAGATCTCGAAATTCCAGGCGGTGCAGCACAATCTGGCGCGGCTCGCCGGCGAGTCGGCGGCCGCACTTGCCGCGGCCACCTCGGCCGCGGACGCCATTGCCAACGCGACCTCCTTCAACGACGAAGTGTTTCTCGAGGCAGTGGCGGCGAAAATCCGCTGCTCGGAGGCGGCGGAAAAAGGCGGCGGCATCGCCCATCAGGTGCACGGCGCGATCGGCTTTACCATCGAGCACATCCTGCACCGCTACTCGCTGCGTGCACTGGCATGGCGCGACGATTTCGGCTCCGAGAGTTTTTGGGCGGTCGAGCTCGGCAAGCTCGTGGCGCAAAGAGGCGCCGATGAGTTGTGGCCGCTCGTGGCCTCGCGCTGAGATCATCTCGATTGCCTGCATAGAGAACAACAATGACCGCAGCCCTACGTTTCGATCCGATCCGCCTGCCGAGCGAATGCGAGCAGTTGCGCAAGGAAGTCCGCGCCTTCCTTGCCGAAGAAATCGCCGCCGGCACCTTCGATCCGCACAAGCCGAATCGCGAAGATACCGACGTGCCGGAATTTTCCCGAAAGGTCGGCGCGCGCGGCTGGCTCGGCATGACCTGGCCGAAGAAATACGGCGGCCATGAGCGCTCGTTCCTCGAGCGTTATGTGGTGACCGAGGAAATGCGCGTGGCGAATGCGCCGACGCGGCGCTTCTTTGTCGCCGACCGCCAGAGCGGCCCAGTGCTTTTGAAATACGCACCCGAGCACATCAAGATGGAAATCCTGCCGCGCATCTGCCGCGGCGAGATCTGCTTTGCGATTGGCATGAGCGAGCCGAACTCCGGCTCCGATCTGTTCGCGGCAAAGACCCGCGCGACCAAGACCGACGGCGGCTATCTGATCAATGGCACCAAGATCTGGACCTCTTCGGCCCATATCGCCGATTACATGATCGCGATTTTTCGGACGTCACCGCCGACCAAGGAAAACCGCCGCCACGGCCTGACGCAGTTTCTGGTCAAGATGAAGCAGCCCGGCATCCAGGTGAACCCGATCGGCCAGATCACCGGGCAGTATGAGTTCAACGAGGTGGTGTTCACCGATCACTTCATTCCCGACGATCACGTGCTCGGCGAAATCGACGGCGCCTGGAAACAGGCGACGTCAGAACTCGCTTATGAACGGTCCGGCCCCGAGCGCTTCCTGGAGACTTACTACGTGCTGACCGAGCTGGTCCGCGCCGTCGGCAATAACCCGGACACCCGCAGCGCCGAAGGCATCGGCCGCCTGGTCGCGCAGGTGCACACGATGCGGCGCATGTCGGTGTCGGTCGCGGGCATGCTGCAGGCCGGCAAGGAGCCGGTGGTCGAGGCCTCTATCGTGAAAGACATCGGCACCATCTGGGAGCAGCAATTGCCGCATCGCGTGCGTGAGCTCGCCGCCTTTGTCGAGGAAACCGCTGGTAACCGCGAGACGCTGGAAAAGCAGCTCGACTTCGCCATCAAGACCGCGCCCAAGCTGACGATCCAGGGCGGCACCACCGAAGTGCTGCGCGGCATCATCGCCCGCGGGCTCGGTCTGCGCTAGCGCGCGGCCTGGTTTGCGCTAATTCAACGAGGAAACCGCATGAGCAAATACACTGATATCGGCGTCGAGAAGCACGGCCATGTCGGCCTGATCGAAATCCGCAAGCCGCCCTTGAATTTCTTCGACGTCTCGCTGATCAACCAGATTGCGGATGCGCTGGAGGAGTTCGACAACGACATCGAAATCCGCAGCTCCGTGCTCGCAGCCCAAGGCAAGGCGTTCTGCGCCGGCGCGGATTTTTCAGATCCGAAGCGGCAGGAGCAGGAAGCGAGCGCGCAGAATGATCCGGCCGCCAATCTGCCGATCAACCATCTCTACGTCCAGGCCGTGCGCATCTTCCGCAACAAGAAGCCGATCGTCGCCGCCGTCCATGGCGCGGCCATCGGCGGCGGCCTGGGACTAGCCGTCTCGGCCGATTTCCGCGTCACCTGTCCCGAGGCGCGCTTCGCCGCCAACTTTACAAAACTCGGCTTTCATCCTGGCTTCGGCCTGACCACGACGCTTCCCGAACTCGTTGGCCGCAACAACGCCGAACTGATCTTCTACACCAGCCGCCGCATCACCGGCGAGGAAGCCACGCGCATGGGTCTCGCCAATGTCTGCGTGCCGCAGGACCAGGTCCGCGCCGAGGCCATGAAGCTCGCCGCCGAAATCGCCGAATGCTCCCCGCTCGGCCTGATCTCGACCCGCGCCACCATGCGCGCCGGCCTCGCCGACCGCGTCATGGCCGCCACCAACCACGAGCTCGCCGAGCAGACCAGACTCCGCGCCACGGAAGATTTCAAAGAAGGCGTCAAAGCCACCGCCGAGCGAAGGGCGGCGAATTTCAAGGGACGGTGATCTAGCGCAACTCTCTCACCCCGTCGTCCCGGCCTTGAGCCGGGACCCATACGCCGCGGCCCGCGGAAAGGGCACAAGGGGGGACGGCTTCCCTCGCCATGGGCAACGGTGGTTATAGGTCCCTGCGTTCGCAGGGACGACGTGTTGATAGATCGTGCCTACGCTACCAACTTGAACGTCACGCCGCAAAGATCGAACCCGTCGCCCGCCACCTTGCAGCCCTTCGCCTTCGCCGCATCTCGCACCCTCGCGATATCGGCGACCCGGAACGTCAATCCGCTCATCAGGTCGCTCGCGCCGTTGACAAAGCGGAAGCTCGCATTGGGCAGTTTCAGCTCTGGCTCACCGGCCGCCCCCTCGCTCACGTCAATGCCCAGAATCTTCCCCCAGTGCTCAGCGAGCCCCAGCGGATCCGGGCTCTGCATCTCGACTTCCGTCAGCGCCACCGTCACGTCCTTGCGGATCGCCTTCTGCCAGTCCGGGCCCGCCGGCGGATAGGGCCCCAGCACGTCGTCGCTGCCGTCGGTATGATTGAACTCGATGAAGGCGGCGCGGCAATCGCGCGGATGCAGTTGCACGCCGTGATAGGGCGCGTGCGTGATCACGTTCGCGGTGCGCACGCCGATCGCATTGGCATGCTTGCCGCGCGCGTCCGGATCGTCGCAGCAGAAGATCGCCATGTAGCCGCCGCGGCCGCCGGTCTTGTCGAGGAAGCGCCCCGCCGCAGTGCCCGGCTGGATCGGCGCCACCACTTCGAGCAGGATCGTGTCGACCGGTAGCAGTGCGTTCTCCAGTCCGTACTTGGCGACATTGCCGTCGCGGTAACAGACGTTGAGGCCCATGATTTCGGAAATGTCCGAGATCACCGGCTCCAGATGCGGCGCTACCAGGCAGATCTGCCGTAGCCTGAGATACTCGGCCATATCAATGTCCCCGAAAGACGGGCTTGCGCTTTTCGACAAAGGCTTTTGCGGCCTCCTTGTGATCGGCGGTGTCGCCCGAGCGCGAATGATGGATCGCTTCGGCATCAAAACAGGCCTCCAGCGACATCGTCTCGGCATTGTTGATGTTGCGCTTGATGTAGCCCAGCGTCACCGACGGACCCTGCGCCAGCGACATCGCGAGATCGTGCGCCTCCGTATCGATGTCAGCGTCCGGCACCACCTTTGTCACCATGCCGAGATTGTAGGCCTCCGTCGCGCTCAGTACCGGCGAGGTCAGATAGAGCTCGCGCGCTTTCGCAGCTCCGAGCATCTGGGTGAGGAAATAGGTGCCGCCGTAATCCCCTGACAATCCGACCTTGGCGAACGCGGTGGTGATCTTGCAGGAGGCGCTGGCAACGCGCAGGTCGCATGATAGTGCGATGGAGAGACCGGCGCCCGCGGCGGCGCCATCGAGCTGCGCCACCACCGGCTTCGGCATCTGGTGCAGGATCCGCGAGACTTCCATGCCGCGGCGCAAGTTCGCCATCTTGGCCTCGAAGCCGAGCGGCGCCCTGCCCTCCGCCATCGACTTGACGTCACCTCCGACGCAGAACGTGCCGCCCGCGCCCTTCAAGAGTACCGCGCGCACCTCGTGATCATCAGCCGCGCGCCGTGCGGCTTCGACCAATCCGCGCGTCATGTCGGGATTGAGCGCGTTGCGCCGGTCGGGGCGGTTCATGGTGATGGTGAGTAAGCCCTGTTCGAACTTCTGGAGGACCATTTCGTTTGCGCTCATGGGGTGGTGCTTTCGTTGTTATTGGTTGAGATGGAATTCCGGCCTCTCCCCGTCATTGCGAGCGAAGCGAAGCAATCCATACTTTCTTTGCCGCTCTATGGATTGCTTCGTCGCTTCCGCTCCTCGCAATGACGCGGAAGCAGCGCTCTATTTCTTCACCAGCGGGCAGCGCGAGGCTTCCAGCGGCTGGAATGCCTCGTTGCCGGGGATCGTCGCCAGCAGCTTGTAATAATCCCAGCGCGTCTTCGACTCGGACGGTTTCTTGACCTCGAACAGATACATGTCGTGCACCATGCGGCCGTCGTCGCGAATCTTGCCGTTCCTGGCGAACATGTCGTTGACCGGCGTCTCCTTCATCACCTTCATCACCACGGCCGCATCCGTGGTGCCCGCGGCCTTGACGGCTTTCAGGTAATGCAGGACGGACGAATAGACGCTGGCCTGCGCCGCGGTCGGCGGCCGCTTGACGCGCTCCATGAAGCGTTTTGAAAACGCGCGGGTGTCGTCGTTAAGGTCCCAATAGAAGGCTTCGGCCAGCAGCAGACCCTGCGCCGTCTCGAGACCGACGCTGTCGATGTCGGTGACGAAGGCGAGCAGCGGCGAAAGCTTTTGGCCGCCGCTCCTGGTCAGCCCGAATTCCGCCGCCTGCTTGATCGCGTTGATGGTGTCGCCGCCGGCATTGGCGAGGCCGACAACCTTGGCCTTCGAGCTCTGCGCCTGCAGCAGGAACGAGGAGAAGTCCGACGTGTTGAGCGGATGCTTGACGCTGCCGAGCACCTTGCCGCCGGCCTTCACCACCACATTGCTGGTGTCCTTTTCCAGGTCCTGGCCGAACGCATAGTCGGCGGTGAGGAAGAACCAGGTCTCGAAGCCGCTCTTCACAGTGGCAAGCCCGGTGACGTTGGCCTGCGCAAAGGTATCGTAGGAATAATGCACGGTGTAGAGGCCGCAGGCCTCGTTGCTCAGTCGGATCGAGGCCGGGCCGCTATACATCACGATCTTGTTGCGCGCCTTCGCGATTTCGCCGGCAGCCAGCGCCGTCGCGGAGGCCGCCACGTCGTACAGCATCTCGACGCCCTGATTGTCGAGCATGTCGCGCGCGATGCTGGCGGCAAGATCGGCCTTGTTGAGATGATCGGCCGCGACGATCTCGACCTTGCGCCCCAGCACCTCGCCGCCAAAATCCGCCACCGCCATCTTCGCGGCCGTCTCCGAACCCGGCCCGGTGATGTCTGCGTAAAGCCCGGACATATCGAGGATGCCGCCGAGCTTGAGCGGCTTGCTCTGCGCCAGCGCTGCAGTCGCCGACATCGCCAGCGCGGCGGCGAAAACGCTTGCTGTTGCTCTCTTCACGGAGTCCTCCCTTTTCACGCGCCGCATTGCCTGCGGCTTTGAAATTTCGGCGCGATCATGCCGCATGGGGTCAGCAGCGGCAAGGCGCGGCCGTTTTCCGCTAAGCGGAATGATTTTTGTAGGATGGGTGGAGCGCAGCGATACCCATCAAATCCCTTCACAGCGACATGATGGGTATCGCTTCGCTCCACCCATCCTACGCAGCACACTACGCCAGCAATCCCTTCCCCGGCACATGATTGAGCTCGAGCCTTATGCCATCGGGATCCTCAAACAGGATTGAGTAATAGCCCGGCGCCCATTGGTCTTCGCGCGGCGCGCGGATGATTTTGGCGCCAAGTGTCTGGAGGAAGCCGTGCAGCTCATCGACATCTGCGCGGTCGCGCGCGCGGAAGCAGAGGTGGTGCAGGCCGACGCGCTGCTGTTCGAAGGCGGCGCCCTCGTGCTCTGGCGACGGCGCGCTGATGCCGACCGCGGTGCGGCCGCCGACGCAGTAATAGGTCGTCTCGGTATCGATGACCGGCTTCAAGCCAAGAAACGGCAGCAGCTTGCGATAGAAATCGCGGGAGCGTTCGTAATTCGAGGCGGTGAGGAAAATATGGGCGACGCCGTTGACTTCCATTGTCTCCCCTCACGTAGCAATCTAAGGTAGCAATGCCGTGGATAGTCGAGCATACAGGAACGAGCGGGACAGTGAGCAGCGTTATGATCGGTCCGGCATTGCGTTACAGCGCTGCGCTTCCGGCCTATGCCGCCTCCCTTCTAGTGCTGGCGTCCGCCGGCCAAGCCGACGCTGCGGATTGCGCGCTGGAGCGACAAGGCGAAGGCCGCGCCACTGCCGTCGTCGATGCGCGCGGCTTTCGCCTCGAGGACGGCCGGGAAGTCCGCCTCGCCGGCATCGAGCGGGCGGGAACCGACACGGCCAGCGGCAGGGCCGCATTGTCCGCCATCATCACCGGCCGCGACGTGACCTTGCATGGCGAGGATGACACGCCCGATCGCTACGGCCGGCAGTCGGCCTTTGTGTTCGTGACCGGCTCGGAACAATCGGTGCAAAGCGAGCTGCTGCGCCGCGGCGAGACGCTGGTTTCGAGCGATATATCCGACAAAAATTGCGCTGCAGCGCTGTCCGCCGCCGAGGGCGTGGCGAGAAATGCCAAATTGGGCATCTGGGCTGAAACCACGGCCATAAAAAACGCGGAAAGTCCGGGCGATATTCTGGCCGCGATTGGGCAGTTTACGGTGGTCGAGGGCAGAGTGTTGTCCGTTCGGCAGGCAGGGGCAATGACCTACCTGAATTTCGGGCGGAACTGGACACGGGACTTTGCTGCGACTATTTCAAGGCGCATCATACCGGCGTTCGAGAGCGCCGGCCTTGGACCTAAGTCGCTCGAAAATCGACGGATTCGTGTCCGCGGCGTTATCTCGTCGCGGGGAGGACCACGGATTGAAGTGCTTCGGGTGGGGCAGATTGAAGTGCTGGGCGAGAAATAGCGCTTGATTCGAAGGCTGGGCATCGGTCTTCGCCGGGGTCACGCGCAAAGAAGAGGGGATGAGATCACCGATCCCGATCGGATCGTGATCTTAGTGGCTGATTTGACGCATCGTGCACAACGGCGCGAAGGAAAGACGGGCCGCCGCCTTCTGGCCGCGCCGGCTCTGTTGTGCGCTGCGCTCACGCTCTCTTCCTGTGGAAATCTCGGGAAGATCGAGACGGCCGCACCGACGGTGCCCGCGCCGAAGCCAAGCCGCACCGTCGCGCAGACACCGGCGAGCGAGCGCGAGCACGAGCGCATTTTGGCCTCCTATGGCGGCGCCTATGACGATCCGAAACTCGCAACCCTGATCGGCAAGACGGTCGACCGGCTGGTAGCGGCGTCCGACCGTCCGGACCAGGCCTACCGGGTGACCATCCTCAATTCCGGCGCGGTCAACGCCTTCGCGCTGCCGACCGGCCAGCTCTATGTGACGCGCGGGCTGGTGGCGCTCGCCAGCGATACCTCGGAACTGTCCTCGGTGCTGAGCCACGAGATGGCGCATGTCATCGCAAAACACGCCTCGATCCGGGAAGACCAGGCGCGACAGGCGGCGGTGGTGACGCGTGTCGTCACCGACATGAGCAACGATCCGGATCTGACGGCGCTGGCGCTGGCGAAAACCAAGCTGACGATGGCGAGCTTCTCAAGGCAGCAGGAATTCGAGGCCGATGGCATCGGCGTCGGCATTTCGGCCCGTGCCCGCTTCGATCCCTATGGCGCGGCGCGCTTCCTCGCCGCGATGGAACGCAACGCGGCGCTGAAGGCCGGCAAGACCTCGCTCGATCCGCGCGCGCAGGACTTTCTGTCCTCGCATCCGGCAACGCCCGAGCGCGTGCAGAACGCGCAGGCCAGCGCGCGGCAATATACCTCGCCGCAGAGCGGCGAGCGCGACCGCGAGACCTATCTCGCCGCCATCGACAACATCGTCTATGGCGAGGATCCCAGCGAGGGCTTTGTACGCGGGCGCCGCTTTCTGCATCCGAAACTCGGCTTCACCTTCCAGGCGCCCGAGACGTTCACGCTCGACAACACGGCGCAGGCCGTGATCGGCGTGCGCGAGGGCGGCACGCAGGCGATGCGCTTCGACGTGGTGCGCGTGCCGGCCGAACAGTCGCTCGCCGATTACCTCAATTCCGGCTGGATGGAAGGTGTCGACAAGGGCTCGACCGAAGACCTGATGATCAACGGTTTCCCGGTGGCTGCGGCGTCGGCGAATGGCGATCAGTGGCAGTTCAAGGTCTATGCGCTACGTTACGGCAGCGACGTCTACCGCTTCATCTTCGCCGCCAAGCAGCGCAATACCGAAAGCGAGCGAAATGCGCGCGAGACCGTCAACTCGTTCCGCCGCCTGACGCTGGAAGAAATCCAGGCCGCGCGCCCCTTGCGTATCAAGGTCATCACCGTGCAGCCCGGCGACACCGTGGAATCGCTCTCCCACCGCATGACCGGCGTCGACCGCCCTGCCGAGCGCTTCCGCATCCTCAATGGCCTCGACCAGCACGCCCAGGTCAAGCCGCGCGATCGCGTGAAGATCGTGGTGGATTGACGCGCGGCCGAAACAAGATCACTCAGCGAGGCTGCTCGCCTTCCCCTCTCTCCTCGTGGGAGAGGTGGATCGAACGAGCGCACGCAGTAACCGCGCGAGGACCTGCCTCGTCCAAGCGGAAAAAAACGAGAGCCCCGCCGAAGCGGGGCTCAAGATGATCAATACTTGCGACCTGAACCGCCCTGATCAGACTGGCTCTTCGTCGCAGGTGCCGGCGCATTGTTGTTCTGGTTAGTCTGCCCGGACGGCTGGTTGGAGCTCGGCTGATTGCCGCCTCGCGCCGGGGCCTGTCCAGTCGTCTGACCAGCCGGAGGCCGTTGCGTGCCGGCCTGGCCGGTAGTTGCCGGCTGGTTTCGTCCAGCCTGACCGGTTGTCGTAGGCTCGTTCTGCCGGGCAGGCGCATTAGCCTGACCGGTATTCTGGCCGGTCACGTTCTGCCGCGCCGGCGGTTGCTGGCCGGCCGTCGTCGACTGGCTCTGAGTGGCACTTATCTTGTTGGACACTCCGAGCGCGGCAACAGTGCGTGTATCAATCGTGCCGCTGGCCTGCAGGCCCTGCCGCCGCTGGAAGACCATCAAAGCTTCGCGCGTCCGGGCGCTGAACACGCCATCCGCCCTGCCAGTCAGCAAACCGCGTTGGATGAGCACCCGCTGCACCACGCGGATTTCGTCGGGGCTCAGATCGAGCGCGGCGACGCTGCCACCGCCGATGCGGCCACGACCCGTGAACCGCGTCCTCGGTCCTGCCGGGACAACGTCCACGATCCTCCGGCTCCGATCCACGAACACGATCTCGTCCTCCACGACGAAGAAGCTGTAGTCGCGGTAGGCCGGGAACGTGTCGATCAATACGGGGAATGCCGCGACCGACACATAGGAGACATGCCGTGGCACCACGACGCCGGTGTTGATCCGGAAGTTGATGGAGTTGACGTTAACCCGCGCCACATTGCGCGAGCCAAGCACCGACTGCTGCAGCGTTGTCTGCTGTTGTGCAGTCACCGACACGCGGCCCGACATGCTCTGAGCGGCCGCACCCTGGCCTTCCGCCCGCGCATCGGTCTGTCCGCGGATGTTGGCGCCGGTCGTTGTGGACTGACCCTGCTGCGTCGCCTGGCCCTGCTGCGTGGTCTGACCTTGGGAAGGAGCGCTTGGCCTGGTGTTGGCGCCGGTCGTCGTACCCGGCCTTGGATTCGGACCCTCCGTTGCCGCACCGGTCTGGTCACGGCGCTGCTGGGTTGTCTCTGCGGTTGCCGGCTTCTGCTTTTGCTGCGCCTTTTGTTCGGTCTGACGCGTCTGGTCGCGCTCGCCACGGCCTTGCCCCACGGTCTGGTCCTTTTGCCTGCCATAGGACTGGTCCTGCGCCTTTCGTTCTGACTGACGCAGTTGATCGCGCTCGCCGCGGCCTTGCCCGACCGTCTGATCCTTTTGCCCGCGCTGCGACCGATCCGCGCCGATCTGTCGCTCGCCCCTATCCATCGCGCGGCCGCTCTCTCTCATTCCTTCGCTACGCTGCGCGCGCGATGGCGCAGCAGCAGGGCTTTCCGCCCGGCCGCCCGATCGGCCTTGCGTCATCCCTTCGCTGCGGGATGCGCCGCCTGCGCCCTGCGAAATTCCACCTCCCGACTGCCTCTGTTCGGCGGCACCGCCGCCAGCTCCTCCACCGGCGCTTATTCCGCCGCCGGCGCCTGCTCCTCCGCCGGCACCCATTCCGCCACCGCCGCCACCATCACGCATGCCTTGTGCCGCCGCCAGACTGACGCCGGCGAGCAGCGCTGCTGTGGTCAGCAGGAACCTGCTCTTTCTAATGCTGTGCATGTGAAAACCTCCTCCGTTTGCCTCGCAGCATTTTTTTCGACGCGGTACTTTCGAACTGCGCAGTTCAAGGCTCCGTTATGAGTGACGGACCTGCTGCAAACGAGCGCTCGTCCGAGTTTCCGATCTGCTGGGAAAACGAAGGCCCGATGCCATTCGTTCCCGTTCACGCCGTTGCGCCAGCAGAACCCACGGTTCCGGAGCGAAACTGGCTCACGGTTGTACGCTTGGCGCGAATGGACCTACGTCAGTCAGCGCCGACATGTTGCAGTGGCGAAGAAGCGAGATGACTCAATTGACGTACTCGGTCGAGCCGGTGCGGTGCAGATTGAATAGATGGGCGCTGCGGATGTCCGCTTCCACCGGCGTCGACCGCCCCACCGAGCGCTTCCGCATCCTCAACGGCCTCGGCCAGCACGCCCAGGTCAAGTCGCGCGATCGCGTGAAGATCGTGATGGATTGACGCGACCTGACGCATCGCCCCGTGCGAAGCACGTTGCTGCGACGAGGAGAGGCAGGAGCAGACACGTCCAGCCGGCCAAGTCGAAGAGATCGTCTCCGACGAGCGCGGCAACGAGGCCAATTACCGAAACGATCGCCAGCAGCGCCGGCGCTCGATAGGTAAGCCACAGGCCGGCTTCTTGTGTCCTGGACATCAGCCTTTGCCGTTTTCGGGGCGCAACCCGCCCCTGCGCCTTGCCAGCCACAGATAGAGGCCGCTGAGCAGGATGACGATCGCGGCCACGTCCATGAGCGCCCAAACGATCTTCAACGGAAAGCCGCCGTAATCGCCGAAGTGCAATGGCTGCGACAGCAAGACTGCTGAGACGTACCACGGCAGGTCGCGGGAATCCGCGAGGCTGCCATCCAGTGCATCGACCAGGACAGGCTT
Source organism: Bradyrhizobium sp. RDI18 (assembly GCF_043203335.1). Lineage (NCBI taxonomy): Bacteria > Pseudomonadati > Pseudomonadota > Alphaproteobacteria > Hyphomicrobiales > Nitrobacteraceae > Bradyrhizobium > Bradyrhizobium sp. RDI18. Next base: position 4,814,464 of record NZ_JBICRN010000008.1, read on the forward strand.
CAGCAAACGTGCCGTCAGCGGCGTGTCCCCCCGCATGAACACCACATAGTGGCTTTTGCTCGAGAACATCGAGCCGGGATAAGCCACGAAAAACGGAATCATGCTCGGAATTTTTGCACGCGCGGTCGATACCGCCTGATCCACCGATGCGAGCACTTCAGGCCGTCTGCGGTCCTTGAAGGGTCCGACCATCTCCATGAGCTGGCCGTTTTGCCACGCCTTGATGACCAGGTCTGCCCACGTGTTGATAACGCCGGTGGCGCCAACCACCACGACCCACGCGATCGTGACGGCGCCAAGCAGATTATGCACATCGAGCCATCTCACCAGGCTCGAGCGGTTGCGCCGCACCGTTCCGAACCGCAGCTTTCGCATGGAGATGCCGTAGACCACGACGCCTGAAACGGTTGCAATCAAAAACAGCAACCCCATGACACCAAGAAAAAGCTTTCCGTAGAGACCGACAAAAAAATCGGTATGAATTCGCAGCAGGAAGTACGTCAGCCGTTCGCGCGGCTTCGCTCCGCTGACGACATCACCCGAATTGGCATCGACTTTCAGCGTGCGATTGAGCGTAGGGTGCGATCCTGGCGCCGGTCCCATCGCGAAGTTGAGCTCGGTGGGATCGTCGTGATTCCAGAAGAAGGCCTGAATGAAGTAGCCGGGAATCTGCCGGAGCGCGTTCGCTGCGGCGAGATCCAAACTTGCAGGGGAGCTTAGTCCGGACTGAACGATCTTTGGCGGCCCGTCGTCGAACAGCGCGTCGATCTCATGGTGAAAGATCAACGGCAACCCGGTGACGCAGAGGATCAGCAGGAAGACCGTGCAGATCAGACTGGTCCATTTATGGACAAGGGTCCATTTGCGAACGGTGCGAGCCAGCATCCCTCGAATACTCTCTCTCGTTCAGGCATGGCGCGGAGTTGTGGCGACTGCTTGCGTTTGCCGAGCGTTACGAGCCCCAGCGATACGCAAGCGTTGCGAGGACCTTTCGTCCCTGCCCGAGAGCGCAGGCCGTGGCGTTCGCGCCGAAGCAGCCGGTGACGTAATACTTGTCGGTCAGGTTGAACATGCTGAGAGCGAAGCTGGCGCCCCGGAAATCGGGACGCAGCGCTCCGAAGTCATAAGCGATCCGCGCATCGAGCAGGGCGTAGGCCGGAATGCGCAACGTATGACTGTCGTCTTCGGTATCGCCGACATAGCGCACGCCGGCCGCCAGCTTTAGCCCGTTGAGCTGCCCTTCGAGAAACTGATACTGACTCCAGAACGCGGCCTGATGTGTCGGCGTTTCCGCCGGCCGCCGGCCGATTTCGGCCGGTCGCAGGCTGCTGGTGATCTTCGCATCGAGATAGGCATAGGAAGCAATCAGGCTAAACGATCGGGTCAGCTCGGCCTTGGCTTCGAATTCGACGCCCCGGACGTTGATCTCGCCCGTCTGCCGCCGAAAGCCGAATATGTCCGAGGTCAATACATTCTGCTGCGTCAGGTCGAACAGGGCCAGCGTGTAGAGACTGTTGGTTCCAACCGGCTGATACTTCACGCCCACTTCGTACTGCTCACCCGTCGATGGTGTGAACGGTGTGCCGGCGGCGCTGAGGCCGGGTACCGGCTGGAAGGACGTGGCGTAGCTCACGTAAGGCACGACGCCATTGTCGAACAGGTAGCTGACGCCGACGCGTCCGGTGGTCGCGAACTCGTTCTGATTGACGGTAAGACTGTTATTGAAATTGCTCACTCGGGAATCGACCCAGTCGGCGCGGCCGCCCAGTGACAGCAACCACGAACCCAATCTGATTTGATCCTGCAGATAGAGGCCGAGTTGCTGCTCTTTGGTGGCCGAATTCTCGGCAACGACGCTCGGTGCAGGAATGAACTGACCGTAGACAGGCGCATAGATATCCAGAAACGATGGACCGCCCTGCTTGAAGATGCGTCGGCTATCTTCGTCGCGATAGTCGAGACCAGCCACGACCGAGTGCGACAGGAAACCAGTGTTGAATTTCGCCAGAACCTGATTGTCGACCGTCAGCGCATCGGCGGAATCGTACACGTTGATCGGAACCCGCGTCGTGGTTCGCGAGTCGTTGGTGAAGAAGAAGCCGAAGACATTTGCAACAGCATCGACCTGGCTCTTCACTTCGCCATAACGCAGGTTCTGGCGCACGATGAGATCGTTGTTGAAGCGATGCTCGAAGGCGTAGCCGACGCCGTATTGCGACCGGTCGAGGCGGTCATAGCCCGGCTCACCGGTATTGGTGCTGCGCGGAATCTGCCCGAACGGGTTAGGCAGCAAAGATCCCCCTGGCGGCACCAGATTGAAGAAAGGCCAATTCGACTTCTCTTCGGAATAGTGGCCGAGGAACGTCAGGCTGGTCTGGTTGGTAGGCTGCCACGTCAGCGCCGGAGCGATGAAGCGGCGGTTATCTTCGGCATATCTGACCTGGGTGTCGGCATCGCGCACCAGGCCGGTCAATCGATACAGGAACTGCTTGTCGCTGGTGATGGGCCCTCCGGCATCGAAGCCAAGCTGCGCCCGATTATAGCTGCCGGTCTGCAACTGGATTTCGGCGAACGGCACCGGGGTCGGGCGCTTGCTGACCATGTTGATGATGCCGCCCGGTCCGCTCGATCCGTATAGTCCCGAGGCTGGGCCCTTCAGGACCTCGATGCGCTCAAGCCCATATGGCTCGATGGCGTAGCTTGCTGCGCCATCGCCGCGGATCGGAAGGCGGGTGCCATCGAGATACTGGTCGGCGCGAAAACCACGAATGCGCGTGTAAGCATCGGTCGGGGATAATGCGCCGAAGTTGTTTACGCTGACGCCGGGCGTATAGCCGAGCGCCTGACTGACGCTTTGCGCACCCTGATCCCTGATCTGATCTGCCGTCACAACATTGATCGACTGCGGAATCTGCACGATCGGCGTGTCGCTCTTGGTCCCGGTGCCGGCCACCGTTGCAACGTAGCCTCTCGCCTGACCGGGCGATGCCGCGGTACTGATCGCAGGCGCGGGAGGCGCTTCCACCACACGCGCGCGGGGCGCGACACCGCGAGGTGAACTCGAACGCACGGCTGCACGCCTTGCAGCGGCTCGTTCGCGCGGCGCCTCCACTGTCACCGGCGGGAGGTCGCTGCTGGCGGCGCGCGGTGAGCCGGATTGAGCAAGCGCCTGATTGTCGGCGGCCCACACGCCATAAACACAAAGCAACGCGGCGCACGATGCGCCGTACCAGAATCTATTGTTCATTCTCGGAAGCCCCATCCGAAGTGCGTCATCGACTCTGTCGCGACGCTGATCGGACTGAACTATGCACTTTTCAAAATCGGCAAACTGCTCCATTTAGGAGGCTAACACTCCAGAAGCGGCGAAACTTTTTAGATTGGCTCAAATGAGCGCTGTTGATTGGCAAAGCGAGCGCGAAAGATTTGAAGGGAACGTTGCGGCTCGATCGATGGAGCCGTACCGTGTGATCTCCAATTCCTCCGGCTCCATTCTGATCACGCGGGCCAGATTAGAAAGCTTCGAAGGTGAATACGCGGTCTCGCGCTGTTTGGCGGTGAGCCTTTGCCTTGAAGGCTCCGGCCGCTTCTTGCGATCCACAGATCTTGGCCGCCTTGAGGGCACGTTCACGCCTGGCAGGTTTGGCCTCGCGCTACCGCGCGCGAGGGGATCGGGCTTCACGCCGCGTGCCGATATGCTGGGGCTAAGAGTCGGTATTCCCGAAATGGCGGCTCTCGGGCTGGACCTGACGGAAGAGAGTTTCGCAGCCGCCGCCACCATGCTGAGAAGCGATCCGCTGGTATCGGCCGTTATGCGTGCAATCTGGCTGGAAGCGGAACTTCACGGGTCGTCGTCACTGTTCTTTGAGCACGGCGTTGCCGTCATTCTGCGACGGCTTGCGGAATTCCAGGACGCCAGGCCGCACGGTCAGTTGGCAAAGCCACTCGCAGGCCCGCGACTTGCACGGATTCTAGAATTGATTGAGAGTCAGATTGGCCGCGATCTCAATATCAGCGACCTCGCCGTCGAGGCGCGGCAGGACGTTCGAACCTTCACGCGAGCATTTCGAGCCGCAACCGGCCTTGCACCTTACGCCTATCTGACGACGCGGCGGATGGAGAAGGCGAAGCAGTTACTGTTAACTGAACGTTCCGTCACCGAAATCGCCATGGCGACGGGGTATGCGAACCCAAGCAAATTCGCGGCGGCGTTCCGGCGTCTGAACGACTGCTCGCCGCGCGAATGGCGCCTCAGAAATCGCTGACCGCTCCCTTTGCCCTCACGATCGGTCTACTCGATAGTCACGCGCGAACGCCACCGCGACTCAAAACTATTGTCATCGTCAAGCATCCGCGCCTGCGCATCCATGGGCTCGCTGCGCTTCTCTGTGACGATGCTTACCGGCTCGGCCTCGGCCTTCGCTTGCGCGGGTGCAGGCGCCGTTGCAGGCCACCGCAACAACGATTTCGAAATCACGGTCTTGCCGGCGTACCAGCATTTGCGCCCGTCGATCAGGCGCCAGGACCAATGCCCTTGCGCGCTTGACGGCACCGCGGCGCTGCATTCCCTGACCTTCGCGGCCGGCGCGCTGATCGGAAGCAGCGCGGCCATGACAATGGCGAGAAAGACTGACTGAACCTGCCCTTTCATCGAATCCCCCTTGCGGTAGATCTGGATGTGGGTGGGAGGTTCTTCCCCGATTCTGGTCACAAAAAGTCGAAAATTGGGCCACTTTCCGCGTAAGTGGCTGCAAATGCTGTCCAAAATCGCTGTTTCTCCCTTCTCCCACAAGGGGAGAAGGGACGAAGGATCCGCTGCAGGAATTCCTCACGCCAAAAACAAAAAGCCCGGTCTCTCGACCGGGCTTTTCGTTCAATCCTCGGGATTCTTTCAGGCAGCTTCATCCGCCACGGCAGCGTCGTCGCCGTCGGCGTCGACATCCGCCTCGTCGGCTTCAGCGTCAGCTTCGGTGGCTTCGGCCTTGGCGCCGCGGCGCGGGCTCTTGGCGAGCTGGCTCTCGATTTCCTTGACCGCTTCGGTCTCGGTCGAATGCTGCACGACGGCGATTTCGCGTGACAGCCGATCGAGCGCCGCTTCATAGAGCTGGCGTTCGGAGTAGGACTGCTCGGGCTGCGATTCCGAGCGATAGAGGTCGCGGACCACTTCGGCGATCGCGACGATGTCGCCCGAATTGATCTTCGCTTCGTATTCCTGCGCCCGGCGCGACCACATCGTGCGTTTCACGCGCGCACGGCCTTTCAGGGTTTCGAGGGCCTTCTTGACCAGCGCCGGCTCGGACAGCTTGCGCATGCCGACATTGGCGACCTTGGCGGTCGGCACGCGGAGCGTCATCTTGTCCTTCATGAAATTGATCACGAACAGCTCAAGCTTGGCGCCCGCGATCTCCTGCTCCTCGATGGCCAGGATCTGGCCGACGCCGTGAGCCGGATAGACCACGAATTCATTGGCCTTGAAGCCCTGACGCTGGGTCACGACCTTCTTCGGCTCCTCGACGCGCGGCGCGGCGGCGACCGGCTTGGCGGCAGCCTTCGGCGCGGCGGCTTTCGGGGGAGCAGCCTTCACAGGGGTCTTGACGGGATGCTTGGCAGCAACTTTCGACGCAGTGGTCTTCGAACCCGTCGCTTTCGCGGCGGTCTTGGCAGTCTTTTCTGGCATTGCGCTTCTTTTGTTCTTTGAGGACTTTGTGGCCGAAACCTTCTTGGCGTCCTTCATGGGCGCCTTGGCACGGCCTTTGGTTGCGCTGCGGCTGGCCGGAGCGGCTTTTTTCGTCGTCTTGGAAGCACTCTTTTTACGCGTTTTCTGTGACACAGCCTGCGCGCGGAACTGCCACGCCCCTGTTCGATGTTTTTACGAAACCCACCGGGGCCACAGGATACGCATGGCCAGGATCGGCTTAGAATGTGCCCAATATAGCACATTTTCCGCAAAAATCAATGATTTACGCCGGGTTCCGGGCCCTTACGGGGCGGTTTCCGTCATAAGACCGCTAACAGGGTTAAATCCGCTCACCGCGTTCGGTTCAGATTGAGGCTGAAATCAGGCTCGACGAGCCCTTAACTTATCCACAGGCTTAATCGCCGCTACCGGGTTCCTTGGAAAAATATTTCTCGAACTTGCCCTCGACACCTTCGAATTCCTTCGCGTCCGGCGGGGCGTCCTTCTTCTGGGTGATGTTGGGCCAGCTCTTGGCGTACTCGGTGTTGACCTCGAGCCACTTCTCGAGGCCCGGCTCGGTGTCGGGCTTGATGGCATCCGCAGGACATTCGGGTTCGCAGACGCCACAGTCGATGCATTCGTCGGGATGGATGACCAGCATGTTCTCGCCCTCGTAGAAGCAATCGACGGGGCAAACCTCAACGCAGTCGGTGTATTTGCACTTGATGCAGGCTTCAGTGACGACGTAAGTCATCCAACGCTCCGAAACGGATCAGTTTTCCGGGGTTTGCGTAGCGCATGCGGTGCGCTGCCGCAAGGGAAGCAGCGGGCCTCTAGCGGCCGTTTTTCAGGCGTCCCGGCGTGCCCTGCGCAGATAGTTATTGTTTGCCGTTCTGCAAATCGACATAGAGCACGCGCGCCGCCGCAGCGTCGCCGCGCCGCTCGGAAAATCCCACCACTTTCAGGATGCGCACGGTGCGGTCGAGCCCGATCGTCAAGACGTCGCCGACCTTCACCGAATGTCCCGGCGCCATCTCACGCACGCCGTTGATGCGGACGTGACCGGCCTCGACGAGGGCGGCAGCCGAGGTGCGGGCCTTCACTACCCGCGCATGCCACAGCCATTTGTCGAGACGCTGCCGCTCCAACTAATCTCTCGTAGTTTATTCTTCACGCATCTTCTTGACGCGAACCGGTACCCACTTCGCTTGAAGACGCTTTGGCTATTCCTTGCGGCCGGCGAGTTGCTCCTTCAGCGCCGCCAGCTTTGCGAACGGTGAATTCGGATCGACCGGCCGGTCGCGCTCGCGTGGGCTTGCGCTCGTCGCCCATTGACGATGCGAAGGGCCAGAGTCGCGCTTGTCGCGGCCGCCCTTGTCGCGTCCGCCGAAGTCACGGCCGCCGCGCTCGCCCTTGTCGCGGCCACCCTTGCGCTCGCCCTTGTTGCGATCGAATTTGTCGCGGCGCTCCTCGCGGTCGCGGCCCTTGCCCTCAAAACGCTCGCGCGGCGGACGGTCCTGACGCGCTTCTGGTGCCGGCGCGCCCTCTGCTGCGGCCGGCGCTGCCGTAGCATCGGCCGGCGCGCCCTCGCGCGGCTTTCTGAACTCGCTGTGGCGACGGCCACGGCGATGGCGCTGCTCGCGCTGCGCCCCCTCACCGCCTTCGCCGCTTGCCGCCGGCGCGCCCTCGCCTGCGCGGTGATGGCGCTGGCGGCTGCGGTCGTGATGCGGACGGCGCTCGTCGGAACGGCCGCCGGGCCGCCAGACTTCGACGAGTGCAGGCTCTGCCGGTGTCTCGGGCTTGGTTTCGGCCGCCGGAGTTTCGACCGGAGCGGCTTCCGCAGGCGCTTCGGCTTCGGCAGGCGCTTCGCTCGCAGTTTCGGGTTCGGCCGCCGCTTCCGCGGCGCTGACTGCTTCCGGCGTCTCCTGTTCCGGAGGCGCATCCGCGATCGCAGCTTCCGCCGGTGTGGTCTCGGCGGGCGCAGCTTCCGCCGCAGCAGCGGGTTCTTCGGCGGCCACCGGGGTCACATCCGGCAGCAGCGACGCCGACGACGGCGCGAGGCTCGTCGCTGACAGGCACTTCGGCCGCGACTTCTTCCGGCATCTCTGCCGTCGCCTCGGCGCTCGCCTCGACCGGCGGCGTTTCGGCGGAGACCGTCTCGACGACGGCCTCGGGCGCGGGCTTCGGCGGCAACGGCGGGCGGCGGTCCATGCGGTAGCCGAGCGCGCGCAGGATCGAGGCGAAATCCTCTCCTGCGGATCCCGTCAGCGAGGTCATCGCCTGCGTCACCACAAAGCCGCGGCCGTCGAACGCGCCGGCGGGCTTTTCGCCGGGCGACGTCTCGCGCCACGCCAAAGCGGGACGAATGAGATCGGCGAGACGCTCCAGGATGTCGACGCGTACCGCACGCTCGCCGCACTGGCGGTAGCCGAGCACGCGATAGGCATCGCGCGGCAACGCCTTGTCGACCGGGAACGAGGTCCGCCCCGAGCTCGCCAGATGCTGCGCGCCGGACAGCGCGGACATATCGACATTGTCCTGCTTCTCGGCCCACAACAGCGAGGCCAACGCGCGCGCCGCGGGCTTCAGAAGCCCCGGGAAATAGATGTGATAGGCGCCGAACCGCACGCCGTACTTTCTTAAGGTCGCGCGCGAAGCCTGGTCGAGATCCTTCATCTCGCTCGCGATCTTCGAGCGCTCCAGCACGCCGAGCGCTTCGACGAGCTGGAATGCGATACCGCGCGCAATCCCGTGATGTCCTCGGCCTTCGACAGGCCGAACAGCGGCCCCAACAGCTTTTCGATATGCGTCTTCAGCCACAGATCGAGCCGCGTTTGCACGGCCTCGCGCGGCGCGCCGGAGAGCCGCTCGTCAGAAATGATGCGGATGCGCGGATGCAGCGCATCGTCAGCCGCGACGAGTTTTGCGACCGCATCGCCGGTCCAGCGGATGGTGCCGTCGGAGGTCAGCACGAACTGGTCGTCGGGCGCGGCCGAGAGCTTTTCGCGCGCGCGTTGATCTCGCTCGCCAGCACCTGCTGGGCGGCCGCCTGCAACGCTTTCGCGTCCGAGCCGGCTTCCGCCGCATCGGGTGCAAAGGTGAATCCATCGAGCCGGCCGATCGCGTGGCCTTCCACAATCACTTCGCCGGTCTTGCCAATTTCCGTATTCAAAACTGAGTTCTCCCGCAGGCGGCGCATCAATACACTGGTCCGCCGGTCAACGAAACGCTCCGTAAGCCGTTCATGCAGCGCATCGGATAATTTATTTTCCACCTCACGGGCGATCCCCTGCCAGTGGTCGGGGTCGGACAGCCAGTCCGGCCGGTTGGCGACGAAGGTCCAGGTGCGGATTTGCGCGATCCGGCCCGACAGCGTGTCGATATCGCCGGTAACGCGGTCGGCCTGGTCGACCTGGGCGGCAAACCATGCGTCGGGTATCCGCCCTTTCTTCATCAGGAACGCATAAAGCGTGGTCACGAGCTCGGCGTGGGCAGCGGGCGCGATCTTGCGGTAATCCGGGATCTGACAGGCGTCCCACAGCCGTTCCACGGCTGGTGCGCCGTGGGCCATCTCCCTCACCTCGCCGTCGCGCGCCGCATGATCGAGCACGCGCAAATCTTCGGCAATCGGCGCGCGGGTCAAGGCGTCATGCCCGGGCGGCAGGGCCAGCGACACCTGCAGCGCGCCGAGCGAGGAGAAGTCCAGCCTCGAATTCCGCCATTGCAGCATCTTGACGGTATCGAAGGTGTGGTTCTGCAGCGCGTTCACCAGTTCCGGCTCGAACGGTGCGCAGCGACCGGTGGTGCCGAAGGTGCCGTTTCGCGTCGCGCGCCCGGCGCGGCCCGCGATCTGCGCGAACTCGGCCGGATTGAGCCTACGGAACTGATAGCCGTCATACTTGCGGTCGGAGGCAAACGCGACGTGGTCGACGTCGAGGTTCAGCCCCATGCCGACGGCGTCGGTAGCGACGAGATAATCGACGTCGCCGTTCTGGAACATCGCGACTTGTGCGTTTCGTGTGCGTGGCGAGAGCGAGCCGAGCACGACGGCCGCGCCGCCATGCTGGCGGCGGATCAATTCGGCGATCGCGTAGACTTCATCGGCCGAGAACGCGACGATCGCGGTGCGCCGCGGCTGGCGCGTGATCTTGCGGTCGCCGGCGAATTCGAGCTGCGAGAGCCTGGGCCGCGTGACGACGGAAGCGCCCGGCAGCAGCCGCTCGATGATCGGCCGCATGGTGGCGGCCCCCAACAGCAGCGTCTCGTCGCGGCCGCGCCGATGCAGGATGCGGTCGGTGAAGACATGCCCGCGCTCGAGATCGGCGGCGATCTGGATTTCGTCGACGGCGAGGAACGAGACGTCGAGATCCCTGGGCATCGCCTCGACGGTGGAAACCCAGTAGCGCGGGTTCTTCGGCTTGATCTTCTCTTCGCCCGTGACGAGCGCAACCGCCTCAGTCCCAGCGCGAGCGGCGACCTTGTTGTAGACCTCGCGCGCGAGCAGCCGCAGCGGTAGCCCGATCACGCCGGACGAGTGCCCCAGCATCCGCTCGATGGCCAGATGCGTCTTGCCGGTATTGGTCGGCCCGAGCACGGCGGTGACGCCCGCGCCGGGCGCGCGATCGTTCGCGAACTTGGAAGGAGAGAAAGCCATTCTGTGCAGGTGTTTCTTATTTAGGTGCGAGCGCCCAACCCGTCATTGCGAGCCACCCGGTCGGCGCAAAGCGCCGCCGGATGACGGGCTCCGCGAAGCAATCCATAGCGCCACACGTGTGGAGGCATGGATTGCTTCGTCGCTTCGCTCCTCGCAATGACGGAAAAACGCGGAGTTTCTCTTTCGTTTGGCACCAACTGCGCCGATTCTGTTTCACTTTGCGACGGTGATGCGGTCGCGGCTTAAACTCTGGAACGAGTCTGGAACGAATCGCGTCCGAATCGCTGACTCCTCCCGAGACCCGATACGTTCACCGCAACATCTCGCGCTGAAGCGCACCCGGCGGCACTAGATCAAGTTTAACGCGGCTCCACAAGCGACGGTTTCGGGACTAATTTCTTAAGAACATCGAGGCCGCGGAGTCAGATCAGAAGCGGGGAAGAGTCAAGGCGGATTCCGCTCCCCGGTCGTCCCTGCGAACGCGCACCCATAACCACAGGCGCTCGTTGGTTGGCGCCGGCAGCAACTCCGAGTCCCTCAATCTGCACGGCCGCAGCGTATGGGTCCCTGCGTTCGCAGGGACGACGGCAAAACTATAGGCTTCAATTCGTCTTCGCCACCCGTGGCGGCATGGCTGATGTCACGAACGACGTCGCTTCCAGCATCGCAAGGCCAAAAGGCGTCGGGATCGTCATGCGGAAGGGAACCAAAACGCGCGTCCCCGCAATTGGCACAAAGGTGATCTCGATCCGCCGTTCGTTCGCGAGATATTTGATCACGGGGCGATCGGGGATGTAGCCCGCGACGGGGTTGAAATAGATCGCGCAGACCAGCGCCGGCCCGTGATAGCCCTTTTCGGCTTTGACCGTTTCCATGCGCTTGTAATCGAGCTTGAGATCGTAGCGCATGCGTCCGTCGAAAATCCCGGCTCCGGTGCGGCAGGAATCCGGCGCCAGCACTTCACCATTGCCGGGGACGCGCAGCAGTGAGCCCGTCATGGGATCGAGCACGCTTTTGCGGTGCGCGTCGGTGACGGGAATGCGGCCGGGATCGACCGGCGGCGCCGGGTCGATCGAAAATTCCTTCACGCCGCCATTGGCCAGCGAAATCCGGATGGTCTCGGATTTCTTCTGCGTGGTGGTGGTCGCGGTATAGGCGTTCGCAACCAGCGCGCCGTTGACGATGCGGCCCTGGCTGGCGCCGGAACCGGTGCCGCCGGAAAACGCCTTCAACAGCCCGGCGGTGCCGCCTTGCGCCGAGGCCGAAAACACATCGTCGCCGATTTCGATGGTCCAGCTTCCCTTGCCGACCGGGATGCCCGCCAGCGTCGCCTCATAATGCGCATCCAGCCGCCCCTGCGCGAAAGCTGTCTGCGGCGCGAGTGAGCCCCACGCGGTGGCGCACAGGCCGACGGCGAGGCCGAACCTGGCGGAGAGAGTTTGGCGCGAAACGGCGCATCTGGCAGTCACGAATGAATAATCCCGGGATCGGCGCGAGCTGATGTTCATTTAGGCAAAAATATCCGGCAAACAACGCGGGTTATCGCGAAAACCGCTGCTTTCAAGGACCTTTCATCGCCGCCCGCGGCTCGCGGGAAGGCCAAAATCTTTTCTTAAGCGAAAGCCATGATGTCGGCGCGGATTGTGCCCTTTATATGATGGCTTAAGCGGCTGGAACCCCTTAGAAACCGGGCGATTCCACAAGGCGGACATAGCGTTTTCAAGCGAAGTGGCCTTCCGGTTCGCGTAAAGAAAACGCGTCAACAAATCAGAGGCTTGGAACCCCGGCACGGGGCTCCAAGCCCCCGCAAGAACCTTGACCCCGTGGCCGTCTCCCCCTATACGTCCGCGGTTCCTGGAAATGGACGCGATTTTGGACCCCCGCGGGCGCCTGCGAGAAGCGGCTCGGCTATGGCGGGGATGGAAGAGGATTTTTCGGAATGTCCCGGCGCTGCGAACTGACGGCCAAGGGCCCCCAGGTGGGCCACAAGGTGAGCCACTCCAACATCAAGACCAAGCGGCGCTTCCTGCCGAACCTGGCCAACGTCACCTTCATCTCGGACGCGCTCGGCCGCAACGTGCGCCTGCGCGTCTCGACCAATGCGCTCAAGAGCGTCGACCACAATGGCGGCCTCGATGCCTATCTCCTCAAGGCCAAGGCCGACGTCCTCTCCCCCCGCGCCCTCGACCTGAAGCGCGCGATCGAGAAGAAGGTCGGCAAGCCCGCGTTCGTGAAGAAGGCGAGCTGAGCGAAGCTTAAATCGGCGGATCGAAGTTCGGAGCGGCCGGGTCGGAAGACCCGGCCGTTTTTGTTTTTGGGGACTCTGATTTGCCAACATCTTTGGCAAACGGCGATCTGCTCTGCCGATTATTGGAGCTTGAGGACAAGCGTCGAAGCCTGAACCTCCCGGTAAGGGTGTATAATGCGATATCGCTCTCGCCAAGCGAGCCAGAGTCGAGCTACGCTTGTGCCTCACTTCGTTGAAAATGATTTGAGGCGACACCGATGAAGCTCATTAAGGCTCACGCCACCACGTATAGAAACATCATCGATAGCGGCGAGGTTGATATCGCTCAGACGACCTGCCTTGTGGGTAAGAACGAAGCCGGCAAAACAGCTTTTCTAAAAGCCCTAGAGGGGTTGCGCTCCACCAACAGCGCCTTCACCAAATACAACAAGATCGAAAATTATCCGCGCCGCTTCCTTGCCGACTATGACCAGCGTCATCCAGACGGACAAGCGCTAGTTATAGAAACGGTCTGGAAGCTTGAGCAGAAAGACATAGCTGCAGTTGAACTTGAACTGGGGCAAGGCGTTTTGACGAACGACCAGATCACCGTGACAAAGACCTACGAGGAAACGAAATCGATCTGGACCCTTCCACTCCCCGAGGAGAAAGCTCTGCACGGCGTTCTTGCGAATTTTCAGCTCAATGAAGAGGAGAAAGCTGCAATCAGCGCAGCCAAAACCACACAAAAAGCGGCCGAAGCGTTAGAGGGCATCGCAACTAGGACGCCAACCCAAGAAAGCTTACTTACTACGATCAAAAAGTTCAGGAAGAATTCGGCCTATCTCCGAGCGATTGACATCTTGAGTGAGCGCATGCCGCGCTTTATGTATTTTTCGCATTATGATCGAATGAGCGGCGAACTATCGATCAACAAGCTGACTTCTGACAAAAGCCAAAACATTGCAATCGAGAGCGGCGATCGCGTCTTTCTCGATTTCCTCGAATATGCTGGCACGACGCTCGACGATCTTATCGCCACCACGCAATTCGAAGAACTGAACGCCAAGTGCGAGGCAGCGGCACTCCGCATTACTGATCAAATCTTCGAGTACTGGACTCAGAACGACGAATTGAAGATCAAGGTCGTCTTCTCGGAAGGAAAGCCCGGCGATCCGGCGCCATTCAATGGCGGTCCTGTCGCTCGCGCCCGCGTGGAAAACGGCTTACACGGCGTGACCGTTCCGTTTTCGGAACGATCGGCCGGCTTCATTTGGTTCTTCTCATTCCTTGTCAAGTTTGCGCAGATTAAGAAGAGCTACGGCAATGTCATCCTCTTACTCGACGAACCAGGACTAACGCTTCATGGTACTGCGCAAAAGGACCTGTTGCGCTACTTTGCGGAGCAAATCGCTCCCAACCATCAGCTGATTTGGACTACGCACTCGCCGTTTATGGTACCTGCCGACAATCTTGCCAGCGTTCGCACGGTCGAGGATGTTGTACAACTTGATCGTCGAGGTCGAAAATCATCAATCGGAACTAAAATCCGCTCAGATGTTTTGACAACTGACCCTCAAACCAATTTCCCGATTTTCGGGGCCATGGGCTTCGAAGTAACCCAAACACTCGTTATCGGCACGAATACTCTACTAGTCGAGGGGCCGAGTGATATTCTTTATCTTCAGGCAGCTTCGGCCGCACTGAAAGCAACAGGCCGATCGCATCTTTCGCCAAATTGGGCGATCTGCCCATCGGGCGGGATCGACAAGGTCCTCCCCTTCGTACGGCTGTTTTACGGCAATAAGCTCAATGTCGCCGTCCTGACGGACTACGAGCGTGGACAGAAGCGCAAGCTTGATGACCTATATAAATCGGCGCTACTCGAACACGATCGCATAATTCTTGCGACCGAGATCGCCGAGAAGGAAGAAGCTGATATCGAGGATTTTGTCGATCCAACTCTGTTCGTCGAACTGCTGAATAGGACCTATCAACTTAAAAATGGGCAAGAACTTACGGTAGAAAAATTGGACGCGGCAGACATGACCACACCCCGCTTGGTCAAGAAGGCTGAAGCCTATTTCCGGATTCTACCGAAGGAGGTTCCAGAATTCAGTCACTTTGATCCATCGCTTTACCTTCTCCAACATCCCGACCTGTTGAAGGGCAAGGGAAAGCCAGTGCAGATGACGCTCGATCGCTTTGAGAGAGCTTTCGAGCGAATCGCTAGGTTCATTCCATGAACTGATCTTGAACCTTGTGCCGGACATTGTCGCGTTTCTCGATTTATTATTGCAGCTAACCGATAATAGTTTTCTAGAAGAGCAAATGGCAGGAGAATTGGACAATGCGAGAGCTTAGCCTGCGAACGATATGCGAGGGAATCATACGGGTCCGCGACAACGCCTCTGAACTCTTGGTAGATGCCAAGGTTCTTCGGCAGAACGGTAGAATAAGCCGAGCGTATTCTCTCGCATACTTAGCTTGTGAAGAAGCTGGCAAGTTGCCGATCCTTTTAGGAGCAGCGACCAAAATAGCACTCGACCTTCCCGTCGACTGGAAACTAACGCGCAAGCGGTTCAATTCGCACGGCTCAAAGGCAAGCCAATTTGTTGGAGTGGGAGGGATGATTCCAATCTTATTGCAAGCTGCCGCCACGGAGCAAAAGACGTTAGATTTGAGCGAATTGATACGCAAAGGCGCCTTTGGCGTCATGTTCGGGCCGGCGCTGTTCACAACGCGCAATGCATCAATCTACCGCGATTTCACTAGGGGCTCGTTCACTAGTCCGGAAGAACAGATCACGGAGCAAATGGCCGATGGAATGATCGAACACGCTGAAAATCATATCAGCGTTGCCAATACGATGTTTGGGCAATCTGCTGAACAAGCGATTGCAGCCGTCACTTCCCATGCGTCTCGAGAGCGATACGACAAGATAATGTCGCTCGTCGCCGAGACTGCTGAAACCGTGCATTCGGCTTTTCAAAAAGAAAGCTAGAATACCTCTTCCCGTACCACCTGCTCTCAACTCTCTCTTTTCGCCGCGAAGGATGACACCATCCCACTGACCCGAAATTTTCGCGACACGGTGCGGGCGCGCGCGGAGCGCGAGCCTGCTTTCCGGAAGGCGTTGTTTCAGGAAGCGGTGCAGGCGCTGCTGCTGGGCGAGACCGATCATGGCCGCGCGGCGCTGCAGACCTATATCAGTGCCACGATCGGATTCGACCGGCTGGGCGAGGTGCTTGGGTGTTCGCCCAAGAGCTTGATGCGGATGTTCCGGCCGGACGGTAACCCCACTGCCGAAAACCTGCTCGGCGTCATCGGCGCGTTGCAGGAGGAGACTGGAGTGCACCTGAAGATTCGCGCGGTCACCGAGGCGGCGTGACGCGGCGATAAGCCCCGCCATCCAAAATCCCAAAATTCCGCTATACTCGCTCCGGTAGCACCGGGGAGCATCGCCATGCGCAACATCATCATCTGCTGCGACGGCACCGGCAACGAGATTTCCGAGAACATCTCCAACGTGCTCAAGCTCTATCGCTGCCTGCGCAAGACGGAGAAGACCGAGCCGCGGCAGATGGTGTTTTACGATCCGGGCGTCGGCACGTTGGAGCGGCCGGACCCGTGGCACAAGCTGAAGCAGGATTTCAACGCCATCCTGGGGCTCGCCACCGGCTATGGGCTCGATGACAACGTGCTCGCGGCCTATGGCTTCCTGGTCCAGCATTATCGCGACGGCGACCAGATCTACCTGTTCGGCTTTTCCCGCGGCGCCTATACCGTGCGGGTGCTGGCGGGGCTGGTGCACAAGATTGGATTGATCAGGCCCGAGCAGGTCAATCTCGCCGGAAGCGGCCTGATCGCCTACAAGCAGTTCTCCTCCGACGAGGCGCCGAGGCTGCGCCGCGAGATGAAGCTGCTCAGCGATGCCGGCGACGCGCAAGGGCCGCTACCGCAGACGGCGTTCGATAACGCCGCGCAGTTCGCGCGCATCACCTCGACGCGCTGGCCAACGATCCGCTTCGTCGGCGTCTGGGATACGGTCGCGAGCGTGATCGTGCCGCGGGCCGATCGCTTCTATTGGCCGAGCCTGGAGGAGCTCGCGTTCACGACTGCGAACCCGAGCGTCGAGAGGTTCCGGCAGGCGATCTCGATCGACGAGCGACGCCGCATGTTTCGCCTGAAAAAGTGGGACGATCCGCAGACCTTCCGGCACAACCGCTTCAATGACATCAACGCCGAGCCGCAGGATATTCTGCAGGTGTGGTTCGCCGGCGTGCATGGCGATATCGGCGGCGGCTATCCGGAAAAGGAAAGCGGGCTTTCCAAATATCCGCTGCTCTGGATGATCGATGAGGCGACCAAATGCGGGCTCCGCGTCAACCAGGCCACCGTGAACCAGCTCGCCTGGGGCATCCAGCGCAAGGGCAGCCCGTTCTCCTATGTCGCGCCGGATGTGCGGGGCGAAGTGCACGAGTCGCTGCGCGGTGCGTGGTGGCTGCTCGAATATCTGCCGAAGCGCGCGACGTACAAGGAATGGCCGGCGCGGCAGAGCCATTTCGGCTATTACATCCCCGACGCCGAGCCGCGGCTGATCCCGGACGGCGCTGTGATCCACGAGTCAGCGCTGCAGCGCATGGACGCGCTGCCGAGCTACCGGCCGGTGAACCTGCCGAAGCAGTACGAGAAATTCCCGATGCCGACACCGCCGGCGCATGCGAGCGCGGAGGACGTCCCGGCGGAATGACGCTCGCTCTTTCCATCCGTCATTGCGAGGAGCGAAGCGACGAAGCAATCCATGCCTTGCGGGGAGGGAGAACGGCATCGCCGCGTCACTCGGCCACTGGCCTAGCACCCCCGCAACCTTACGGCCGCATTCTCGCCGCCGCGGAACCCAAATGGTTTACGAATCGTTCAACTCTGCTCCCTAATCTCACCTATCTGCTGCCAGAACCGGCTTGAAACGCTCAGGACGAGCGATGTTGGAACGATCGATCACCGAGGAGGTCGAGGCGGCCATCCAGGCCGGCTCGGCGGAAAAACATCTGGATGCGCTGAGGCAGGTCACCGACCTGCTTCTGCTGTCCGCCGACGGCTATTCCGGCGAGCAGATCGAGCTGTTCGGCGACGTGCTGGAACGGCTGATCCGGACCATCGAGCTGCGGGCGCTTGCCGACGTCGCCGCGCGCATCGCGCTCGCCGAATTGAGCACGCAGCTCGCTTCCGCGAAGCAGGCGCCGCCTCGCGTGATCCGACGGCTCGCGCACAATGACGAGATTTCGATCGCGCGTCCCGTGCTGACCGAATCGGCGCGGCTGACGGCCGACGATCTGGTGGAACTGGCGCAGACCAAGGGCGAGCAGCATCTGCTGGCGATCTCCGGGCGCTGGTGGCTGACCGAGATCGTCACCGACGCGCTGCTGAAGCGGCATTATCCCTCCGTCAGCCGGCGGCTCGTCACCAATCCCGGCGCGCGAATGTCGGCGAGCGGCTTTGCGATCGTGCTGAAGCAGGCGGAGAGCAATCCTGATTTGGCGGTCGAGACCGGCATCCGCATCGACCTGCCGGCCGAACAGCGCCGGCAATTGCTGCAGAGCGCAACGGAAGCCGTGCGCACGCGGCTGTTGTCGCGCGCGCCGCCGCATCTATTCGAGGAGATCCGGAACGCGATCGCCGCCGCCTCGACCGGCGCCAGCCGCGAAATGTCGCGCACGCGCGATTTCACCGCCGCCCGCCGCTTCGTCGCCGCGCTCGCCAAGCACGGCAAGCTGAACGAGCCGGCGCTCCTGGCATTTGCGAGAGAGCGGAAATACGCCGAGACGGTCGCAGCGCTCGCCGAACTATCGGGCTCGAGCGTCGAGGTGATCCGCCCGGTGATGCAGAGCCTGCGCGACGATGGCGTGCTGATCCCCTGCCGTGTCGCCGGGTTGAACTGGGACACCGTCGCCGCCGTGCTCGACAGCCGCTTCGCCGCCGGCTCGATGGGCCGGCACGAGCTCGCGAAAGCGAGGGAGCAATACGCAAAACTGACGGTCGAAAACGCCCGCCGCCTGCTACGATTCTGGCAGGTCCGCGCCATCGACGCGGCGCCGAAGCCGCCGCGTTGAGGAAGACCGCCGTCACATCCGCCGTCATTGCGAGGAGCGCTAGCGACGAAGCAATCCATCTCACCGCGGGACGAAAAGAATGGATTGCTTCGCGGAGCCTGCCATCCGGCGGCGCTTCGCGCCGACCGGGTGGCTCGCAATGACGCGGAAAGAGCGGAGCGTGCGCTCCCCTCTCCCCTTTGTAGAGAAGAGCCTTCACGCCGCCTTGGTGAGACCCGCGTCGAGATGCTTCAGCCGCGGCATCACCTCCTGCTTCAGCAGGCGGAGCGAATTGTGCCACGCCTCTGGCTTGTGCTTGTAGTCGAAGCCGAACACGAGCAGCGTGCCGAAGCCGCCGACCTCGTGGTAGATCCGCTCGATCTTTTCGGTGACGGTTGCGGGCGATCCGACGATCCAGTTGTTGCGTGCGCAATATTCGACCGTGACGTCGGAGTCGGCGACGTCAGGCGCCGCCTTGAGGTAGTCCTTGAAGCCGAAGTGGCCGAGCAGCGGCAGAAAATATTCGTGCATCATCCGGCCCATCATGTCGCCGACGGAAAGCCGCCACGCCTCCTCGTCGGTGTCGGCGATGAAGACCTCGCGCACCAGCCGCCAGTCGCTGCGCTTCGGCTTGCGTCCGGTTTTCGCAGCTCCAATCTCGACCGATTCCCAGTGGCTGCCGACGTAAGCCGGGTTGAGGTTGAGGCTCATCGGGATGTAGCCGCGCTCACCGGCGAGCTTGAGCGTATCCGAACCCTTGGAGAGACCGGCGACGCCGATCGGCGGATGCGGCGCCTGCAACGGCTTGATGTGGGGCTTGAGGAAGTCGAACATGGTGTCGGGCTTGTTCACGGTCCAGAACTTGCCGGTGTGGGTCCAGGGTGCGTCCTCGGTCCACATTTTCAGGATAATCTCCAGCGCCTCGCGCGTCATGTCGCGGTTCTGGCCGGACATGCCGTCGACGTTGAACATCGCCCAGTCGCTCGGCAGGCCCGAGGCCGCGACGCCGAAGTTCAATCGTCCACCGGAAAGGTGATCGAGCATCGCGACGCGGTTCGCGAGTTCAGCGGGGTGGTGATAGGGCAAGAGGAAGCCGCCGGGACCGAGGCGGATATTTTTGGTCTGCAGAAAAGCCTGCGCGAGAATGAGATCGGGCGAGGGATGCGGCTCCCAGGGCGCGGTGTGGTGCTCGCCGATCCAGGCTTCCTGATAGCCGAGCTCGTCGAGCCAGCGCAGCGTCTGCAGGTCCCAGTCGTGACCCTCTTTCAATCCGCACTCCGGCGGATGGGACGGCATCGTGAAATATCCGATCTCCATGGGGTGTCCTCGCTGTATGTTGTTATTGAAAACGCGTCTATCGCGCGCACGCGAAAGCATAGCACGCCGGACGTATGGCCGAGATATGACGAAACGGATGGGCAGGAGTTCGCGCGGCGGAGCGATGCGCACTTCCCTTCTCACCTTGTGGGAGAAGGAAGAAGAGGCTACCGCGTCCCGAATGTCGTCGCGCCGAACAGCGCCTTCTGGGTCGAAGGCTGCGAGCGCCAGTATTGCGGCGGGGCGAACACCTCGCCGCCGAGTTCGGCCGCGGCGTGCCAGCCCCAGCGCGGGTCGTAGAGCATGGCGCGGGCGAGCGCGACCATGTCGGCCTTTCCGGAGGCCACGATCTCCTCGGCCTGCTTGGCTTCCGTGATCAGGCCGACGGCAATCGTGGTCAGCCCGGTCGCCTCGCGGATCGCGTGCGCGAACGGCACCTGATAACCGGGGCCGAGCGGAATTTTTGCAGCGGCGACACGCCGCCCGAGGACGCGTCGATCCAGTCGACGCCGTGCTTTTTCAGCTCCTGTGCAAATTCGATGGTCTGCGCCAGATCCCAGCCGCCCTCGACCCAGTCGGTGCAGGAGACGCGCAATCCCACCGGCTTGTCATGCGGGAACGCCGCCCGCACCGCGTCGAACACTTCGAGCGGAAAGCGCATGCGATTCTGCAACGAGCCGCCATATTGATCGGTGCGCCGGTTGGCGATCGGCGACAGGAACTGGTGCAGGAGATAGCCGTGCGCCGAGTGCACCTCGATCGCGTCGATGCCGAGCCGCTCGGCGCGCTTCGCGGTCGCGACGAACGCATCGCGCACACGCGCAAGGCCCGTGGCATCGAAGGCAACGGGCGGCGGCTCGCTCTCCTTGTGCGGGATCGCCGACGGCCCCTCCGCCCGCCAGCCGCCCTCAGTCACCGGGATCAACTGCCCGCCCTCCCACGGCGTGTGGCTCGACGCCTTGCGGCCGGCATGCGCGAGCTGCATCATCACGGCGGCCTTCGAACGCTTGCGCACGGACGCCAGGATCGGCCTCAGCGCGGCTTCGGTGGCGTCATTGTAGAGGCCGAGGCAGCCCGGCGTGATCCGGCCCGTCGGCTCCACCGCCGTCGCCTCGATACAGAAGACGCTCGCCCCCGACAGCGCCAGCGAATTGATATGGGTGAAGTGCCAGTCAGTGGCCTCGCCGTCGACGGCCGAATACTGGCACATCGGCGCCACCATGATGCGGTTGGCGAGGTTAAGGCCGCGCAGCTTGATCGGGGTAAACAAAGCGCTCATGGGGACATTATCCGGACTGGAGGACAGCGAGCCTTATGGTGTAACGAGCCGGCCCTGCCGCCTCAACCCGCGCCGGCTGCAACCCACCCCTACTCCACCAGCGCGAATTGCAGCAGCAGATTGCGCTGGATCATCGAGAAATTGTCATCGGAGACGAGCGTCAGGACCGTTTCGCCCTCTGGCGTGACATGGGCGTCGATGCCTTCCAGATTGTCGATCTCGCTGCCGAGGTCGGCCTCGAAGATCACGGGGCCGTCGATAACTGCCCCGGGGGCGATAGAGGCAAGTGCGATGCGGCGGATGCGGATGCCGACGCCGCCGAGCCAGGAGAATTTGCGTTCGAGCAGCAGCAGCCCGCCGGACGGCAGCAGCACCGCGTCGCTGACATCGAAGTTGTCGCTGCGGCGGACGCTGAACAGCCCCAGCGTCCTGCCGATCAGGAAGGCCGTGATGTTGCCCTGCGCATCGAGCCCGCGTTCGGAGATCGCGATCAGCGTTCCCGCCAGCGGCAAGCCCTTCGGCACCAGGACGAGCGCCTCGATTCCCTTGTTGTGGGGCAGCTTGCGCACGCCGAGCGGCAACTGAATCAATTCGCCATGCGCGCGCGTAAATCCCTTGGCGAAGTCGAAGCGCAGGATCTGATTGACGCGCTCGAGGCCGACATAGACCAGCGAGCCGTCGAGCGCGAGCGCCTCGGTGTCGTACCAGCCGCGCGAGGTGATCGGCTTGCCGTCGGGACCGAGCACCGGCGAGGCCTCGACATCGTCGAGGCCGGTCATCTCGCGGCCCTTGTAGACAATGCGGCCGGTGAACCAGCCTCCCTTGTCGCTGATGGCGATGAAGCGCTCGCCCTTTGGATCCAGCCGCAGGCCCGACAATCCGCCGAAGCCGCGGAACCGCGAGGTCAGGATCAGCCCGCTGCGAAATTCGAGTTCGCCGAACCGCACACGCGAGCGGTCGCGGGTATCGAACGACTGCAGCGGCCTTGCATTGACGTCGATCGAAACCGGCGCACGGACCGAGAACTCGTCGGGAACGGTCTGCCTCGGCGGCCGCTGAACGGCGGTCTGCGCCAATGCCGCGCCGGGCACGGCAGCCATGGAAAGCGCCGCCGCTGCATATTTCAGAAGGCGGCGGCGGCCTATGAGCGGGGGCATGCGCTCACGAATGCAGGCGGCGCGGCCGGCGGTGACCGTTGGCAGGCGCGGCGCCGTGGGTCTCGCTGAACAGCTCGGCGAGTTTTTCGGTGATGGCGCCGCCGAGTTCCTCGGCATCGACGATGGTGACCGCGCGGCGGTAGTAACGCGTGACGTCGTGGCCGATGCCGATCGCGATCAGTTCGACCGGCGAACGGGTCTCGATCTCCTCGATGATGTGGCGCAGATGCCGCTCGAGGTAGTTGCCGGGATTGACCGACAGCGTGGAATCGTCGACCGGCGCGCCGTCCGAAATCATCATCAGGATTTTGCGCTGCTCGGCGCGACCAAGCAGCCGCTTGTGCGCCCAATCCAGCGCCTCGCCGTCAATGTTTTCCTTCAGCAGGCCCTCACGCATCATCAGGCCCAGATTCTTGCGCGAACGACGCCAGGGCGCGTCGGCGGACTTGTAGATGATGTGGCGGAGATCGTTGAGCCGGCCGGGATTGGCCGGCTTGCCGGCCGCGAGCCAAGCCTCGCGGGACTGGCCGCCCTTCCAGGCGCGGGTGGTAAAACCCAAAATCTCGACCTTGACGCCGCAACGCTCCAGCGTGCGCGCGAGAATGTCGGCGCAAGTGGCCGCCACCGTGATCGGCCGGCCGCGCATCGAACCGGAATTATCGAGGAGCAGCGTCACCACGGTATCGCGGAAGGTCGCTTCCTTTTCGTGCATGAAGGACAGCGGGTGATAGGGATCGGTGACCACGCGCGACAGCCTTGCGGGGTCGAGAATGCCCTCCTCGAGATCGAACTCCCAGGCGCGGTTTTGCTGCGCCATCAGGCGGCGCTGCAGCCGGTTGGCGAGCCGCGCGACGATACCCTGCAGATGCGCGAGCTGCTTGTCGAGGTAGGAACGCAGCCGTTCCAGCTCGTCATGGTCACAGAGATCTTCGGCGGCGATGACCTCGTCGAATTTCGGGGCAAAGGCGTGATATTCCGGGCCGCGCGGCTCGTTGGCGCCACGCGTATTCGGCCGCGTCGCCTCGCCCGGCGTCTCGTCGTCGCCGAGCTCGCCATCGTCGAACGTATCTGACGTGGAAGCCTGCGCGCTCTCCATCGCGCTTTCCGACATTTCGTCGGTGGAAGCCTGCGCCTGGTCGGCGCTCATTTCCTGCGCGGCATCGGAATCGGGTGAGCCCTCGGCGCCGGACTGATCGCTCTCGCCGTCCGGATTCTCGTCATCATTTTCGTCGTCATCGGCGTCCGCATCGCGGTCGTCGCCGAGGTCGAGCGCCGACAAGAGGTCGTGCACGAGATCGCCAAACTTGGCCTGGTCCTCGGTGACGCGGCTGAGCTTGTCGAGCCGGGTGCCGATCTTGTCTTCCAGCGCCGGACGCCAGAGATCGACCATTTTTTTCGCGGCCGCCGGCGGCGCAAGGCCCGTCAGCCGTTCGCGCACCAGCATCGCCAGCGCATCGGACAGCGGCGCATCGGCGCGGTCGGTGATCTCGTCGTATTTGCCGCGATGAAAGTGATCGTCGAGCATCGCGGTAAGGTTCTTCGCCACACCCGCCATCCGCCGCGAGCCGATGGCCTCGACACGGGCCTGCTCCACCGCCTCGAACACGCCGCGCGCCTGCGGATTTCCCGGCATCAGCTTGCGATGCACCTTGGGATCATGACAGGCGAGCTTCAACGCGACCGAATCGGCGTGACCCCGCACGATCGCAGCATCCCGCTTGGTCATCTTGCGCGCCGGCTCCGGCAACCGCGCCTTGCCCGGTGCAAGACCGGGACGCTCGGCCGCGAATGTCACTTCAAGTTCCGGCGCCTTCGCGATCGCACGCAGGCACGAGGTCACCGCGCGCTTGAACGGTTCGGTCGGGGCTTCCTTGGATCCGGTGCGGAATTTGATGTTCGACGTCGTCATTACGTTTCTATCACCCGTCGTCCCTGCGAAAGCAGGGACCCATAATCACCAGCGGTCGTTAGGTCACCCGACGTTGGCAGCATCCTTCCATCGAAAGTCCTCGGCGTATGGGTTCCCGCTTTCGCGGGAACGACAGCTACGAGAGCGCCACGTTCACCGAACTCTCGGGCAGCTCCTGGTTGAAGCAGCGCTGATAGAATTCCGCCACCAGCGGCCGCTCCAGTTCGTCACACTTGTTGAGGAAGGTGACGCGGAACGCGAAGCCGATGTCGCCGAAGATGTCGGAGTTCTCGGCCCAGGTGATCACGGTGCGCGGGCTCATCACCGTCGACAAATCGCCATTGGCGAATGCGTTACGGGTGAGATCGGCCAGCCGTACCATCTTGTTGACGGTGTCGCGACCTTCCTGGGTGCGGTAGTGATGCGCCTTGGCCAGCACGATCTCGACTTCCTCGTCATGCGCCAGATAGTTCAGCGTGGTGACGATCGACCAGCGGTCCATCTGGCCCTGGTTGATCTGCTGGGTGCCGTGATAGAGGCCCGAGGTGTCGCCGAGGCCGACCGTGTTGGCGGTCGAAAACAGGCGGAACGCCGGGTGCGGCTTGATCACCTTGTTCTGGTCCAACAGCGTCAGGCGGCCGGAGACTTCCAGCACGCGCTGGATCACGAACATCACGTCGGGGCGGCCGGCGTCGTATTCGTCGAACACCAGCGCGATGTTGTGCTGCAGCGCCCAGGGCAGGATGCCGTCGCGGAATTCGGTGACCTGCTTGCCGTCCTTGATGACGATCGATCCTTGCCGACCAGATCGATACGGCTGATGTGGCTGTCCAGGTTGACGCGCACGCAGGGCCAGTTCAGCCTTGCGGCGACCTGCTCGATATGGGTCGATTTGCCGGTGCCGTGGTAGCCGGTGACCATGACGCGGCGGTTCTTGGCGAAACCGGCGAGAATCGCGAGCGTGGTGGCGCGGTCGAAGCGGTAGTCCGAATCGACTTCCGGCACATGCGGGTCGACTTCGGAATAGGCCGGCACTTCGAGGTCGCTGTCGATACCGAAAACCTGCCGGACCGACACCTTCATGTCGGGCAGTCCGACGGGCTCCGAAACTTTGCTCATGGCGGCGGTCGTCATCAGTCCTCCGAGGTCCCGGGCGTTCCCGAAACCAGATCTGTTGAATGGCTGCGGATGGGGGCTAACGTGAACCTAGCAGAGAGCAGGGGCCGGCAGAAGCCCGCGGCGCAATCAAAGTTCCATTGCCTTATCATTGAGATAAGCCATCTCTCAGGTTTTTGGAGGGCTGCCCTGCGAATCACGCCGCACTTTTGCCCGCTTGGCCGCTTTGCCGGAGCCATGCCGAGGTCTGCCGGGTCTTTCCGCCCCTGCCCGGGCTTGGTAGCTCTGGGCGCAGGCGGCCAACCGCAGGACGGCAATTGTGACTTCATTCCTCGATCCCGTGATTGCAGTCGTATCGGCCCATCCGTGGCTGGCCTATCTGACGCTATTTCTGGCGGCTCTCTTGGAAGCGATCCCGGTCGCAGGTGCGCTGGTGCCGGGCTCGACCATCATCCTTGCGCTGAGTGCGCTGGTGCCCGGCGGCGAACTGCAGCTATGGGGCGTGCTGGCGGCCGCGATCGCCGGCGCCATACTCGGCGACGGATCGGCATTTTGGGCCGGCCATCGCTCGCAACGCCAAATTCTGGGCGCCTGGCCGATGTCGAAATATCCAGGCGTGATGGCGCAGAGCGAGACGTTCTTCCACCGCTGGGGAACGCTGGCGGTGTTGTTCGCGCGCTTTGTGCCGCCGATCCGCGCCTTCGTACCGGTCACGGCCGGCGCGCTCGGAATGTCGCCGGCCGTTTTCTTCGGCGTCAACATTCCGGCGGTACTCGCCTGGGCTTTCGCGCATGTGCTGCCAGGCGTGCTCGCGGTCTCGGCGTTGCATGAATATGCCGGTCTGCCGCATCACCAACACACCGGCAAGCATCTGTGGATTCTGGCCGTGTTCGCGGTGGCAATCATCGCGCTCGGCGTCCGGACGCTGCGCCGCCGTCAGGCGCGGACGGGGCTCCGTCCCGGGGCGGGGCCGACATAGCGCGCACGGGGCCGGATCAGCCGGCCATGGCGCAATTGCTCGCAGGCGTGCGCGATCCATCCGACCGTTCTCGCCATGGAAAACAAGACCAGTTCATGGCCGGTCGGCAGGCCGAGCGTGTGCACCAGCACCGCAAGGGCATAGTCGATGTTGACGAACTCGCCGGTCGCTTCGGCGATCCGCTCCGGGATTTCGTGGGTAAACTTACGGTCCGCGCCCGAGCGGGCCAGCGCCTCCAAGAGCGCCCACGCACGGGGATCGCCATGCTTATAGACCCCATGACCAAAGCCCGCGAAGCGTTCGCCGAGCGCGACGCGCTCGCGGATGACGGGGGCGACCTCGCTATTGGCAAGCGTCTTCAAAAGCTGCGCCGCCAGCACGCCGGCGCCGCCGTGCTTCGGACCTTTCAGCGCGACGAGACCGGCGATCATGGCATCGTAGAGATTTAGCCCGGTCGAGGCCGCGCAGCGCACGGTGAAGGTCGAAGCATTCAGCTCATGATCGGCCAGCAGCACGAGCGCGCGGCGGATCAGATCGGCCGCGTGTTTGTGCTCCGGCGCCCAGACGCGCGCGATCTGCAAGTGAAGCGGCTTTGCCGAGGATTTGGCGTTCAGCATGGTCGCGACCACGAGGCGCATGATGCGGCCACCCAGCATCGCGCGCTCTTCGTCGGCGCGGGTGAAGGCCCGCGGGTCAGCCCTGGCGGCGAGCGCCAGCACGGCGATGGCGCGATCGATCGCATTAGCCCCACGTGCAGCCTCGGCCACTGCGCGCATTTCGTCCGACACAACGGGACAATTGTTCTGATCGAAGGGATCGACGCCTGTGACATCCCACAACAGCGTCGCGGCATGTTCGAGCGTGTCGCGCTCGGCGAGATCGATGCAGTTGACGCCGCGATAGATTGCGCCGTCCTCGGTGATGGTTCCGACGGCTGAGTCCAGCACCGGCAGATCGGCGTCGAAGCTGCGCAGGCCGCGCGGCTCCGGCGACGGCGCGCGCCGCTCTTTTAGCGTGCGGACGTCCTCAGCCCGGTAGCGGCGGCTGCGGGAATCCTCCGATGGTTCCGACCGGATCAAGCCACGGCTGACATAGGCGTAGAGGGTCGCCTGGGAGATCGCGAGTTCGGCGGAGGCCTCGCGGGCCGAGAGATAAAGGCCGGCGGATTTTTTCATATTGATTTACATAATCAAGATTGATCAATCTGTCGAGAGGCCCGACCTTTGACAGCAGGCAAAGGAGAGCCCTCATGAACATGCAGATTTCCAAGACCCCGATCGGCCTCGACGGCATTCCGGCCGCCGAAACCGTCCTCAGCCATGTCGACGGCGAGCGCGGCGAACTGATCATCGCCGGCGAACGGGTCGGCGACCTCGCGGGCAAGTCGAGTTTTGAAGGCGTGACCGCGCGGCTGTGGAACGCCACAATGGGAACCTCGCTCAACGAAGCCAATGTGCGCTCACGGCTCGGCGCTGCGCGGGAACGCGCATTCGCACGGCTACCCGAATTGCTGCCGGCAACGCGTGGCATGTCGATTGTCGACGGCTTTCGCGCAGCCGTTGCCGGCCTGCGCGGCGAAAACGGACTTGAGCACGAGGCGACCATCGTCGGCGCGTTGCCTGTGATTGCGGGCGCGCTGCTGCAGCGGGCCAAAGGCGAGGACCCGATCGCGCCCGACCCGACCGTCGGCCATGCCGCCGACACGCTGTCGATGCTGCGCGGCCGCAAAGCCGAACCGCGCGAGATCACCGCGCTGGACACCTACTTTGTCACTGTCTGCGACCACGGCATGAACGCCTCGACCTTCTCGACGCGCGTTGTAGCCTCGACGCAAGCGGATTTGTTCGCAGCCATCACGGCCGGCTATTGCGCCCTGACCGGGCCATTGCATGGCGGCGCCCCTGAGCCGGTGCTGGAGATGCTGGATGCGATCGGCTCGACCGAGCGGATCAAGCCGTGGGTCGACAGCGCACTGGCCCGCGGCGAGCGGCTTATGGGATTCGGCCACCGCGTCTATCGCGTCCGCGACCCACGCGCAGATGTGCTCAAGCGCGCGATCGAGCGGCTCGCAGAAGGCGGCGCCGATCTGCCGTTCGCGGGCGAGGTCGAGGCCTACATCCGCGACGCATTGCGGCGGAAAAATCCGGAGCGCCCGCTCGATACCAATGTGGAGTTCTTCACCGCAATCCTGCTCGACGCGCTGAAAATTCCACGGCAGGCGTTTACGCCGATCTTTGCGGTGGCGCGCGCCGCAGGCTGGACCGCGCATGCCCGCGAGCAGCAGCGTGGCGGCAGGCTGATCCGGCCGAGTTCGGCGTATATTGGCCCAATGCCGAGGTGAGCGGGACCAAAGCTTCGTACAAGACAACAGCGGAGCCAAGATCTCCGCTGTCGTCCCTGCGAACGCAGGGACTCATACGCCGCGGCCCATGGAAAGGGCATACGGGTAGACAGCTTTCTCTATCGATTAATGCCGGTGGTTATGGGCCCCTGCGTTCGCAGGGGCGACGATGAACAGCGCTACGCGCGCACCACCGTCTTCAAATAATTATACGCCTTGATAATCTCGATCAGGCGGTCCTCGGTGGAGCGGTCGCCGCCATTGGCGTCGGGGTGGTGCTGCTTGACCAGCGCCTTGTACCTGGCCTTGACGTCATCGAGCGTTGCTTCGGCGGAAAGCCCCATCACCTGCAGCGCCTTGCGCTCGGCGTTCATCACCTTGCGCGTTTCGGTCTTGGCCTGCGCGCCCGGGCCGGGTCGCCAGCGGCCGCGGCCGTTGAGCTCGGAGAACATGCTGAACGGATCGGCGGCGCCGTCAAAGTCCTCGGCGCTGGGCTGCTTGCCCTTCTTGCCGGCGGTGTTGGCGCCCATCTTCCAGGTCGGGCGATGGCCGGTCAGCGCGTCCTTCTGGTAGCGCGCGACGGCGTCGGCGTTCATGCCCTGGAAAAAATTGTAGGACTGATTGTATTCGCGCACATGGTTGAGACAGAAGTGCCAGTACTCGCGGGAATTCTCCCGGCCCTTGGGCGCGCGGTGCGGGCCCTTGTTCTGGCAGCCCGCCCACTCGCACATGGCGGCTTCCTCGCGCGCCTGCGCCTGCTGCTTCGCACTCAGCTTGTTGGGCTTGATGCGAATGGAATCGAAGAACTTGGATGAATCAATCGGCATGGCTGACTTTGACTACGCAATGCGCAAGGCTTCAAGTCTTGACATTGCGAATACCTCCGTTCGGATGCGCCATTGACGGGAAGCGGACACACAATTATCTGCCGCCATCATGAGCACCAGGGACATTATCATAAACAAGTTGCGTGAAGCTTTCTTGCCGGAAAGCCTCGACGTCGCGGACGAATCTCATCTGCATGAGGGCCATGCGGGCCACCGGCCAGGCGGTGAGACGCATTTCAGGGTGTATATCGTATCTCCGGCCTTCGAAGGGAAGAGCCGGGTTGAACGCCACCGCATGGTAAATGCGACGCTTGCGGCGGAACTTGAGGGCTCCGTCCATGCACTCGCCATCAGGGCGCAGGCGCCGGGAGAAACCGCCGGCCGGTAGTTTGGCACCCTGCCGCAACAGTATGAGCGCCCGATGCTGTCGCAGAAGCTCGTGATTTTGGCAGGGCTCCCGGGTTCCGGAAAGAGCACGCTGGCCGAAGGGCTTTCGCGCCATTTTTCGCTGCCGCTGTTTTCCGTCGATCCGATCGAGGCCGCGATGTGGCGCGGCGGCCTGCCCCGGGATAAAACGGGAATTGCGGCATATGTCGTGGCGCAAGCATTGGCCGAAGAGCACCTGCGGCTGGGGCAGTCCGTCGTGATCGACGCCGTCAATCCGGTCGAGGCGCCGCGCGCCGCATGGCGGAATCTCGCCGCAAACTATCACGTAGAGCTAGCGATCATCGAATGCGTTTGCGCGGATGAAGCAACGCACCGCCGGCGCATCGAAGCGCGAATGCGCTCCATCGAGGGAATGACAGAAATTACCTGGGCCGAGGTCGAGAAGCGGCGCTCCGGCTATGAAGCCTGGACCGATGCCAGGCTGACGCTGGACACATCGGCGTATCCACCAGAACGGCTGCTCGCGGAAGCCATCGCCCACCTGACATGAGGTTATCCGCCAGCTTCCTGTGAAAATCGGCGGAGACGGTAGAACCATCTTCGCAACTATGAGACAATCATCAAAGCGAAGGCCAAGTTGCGGTTGAACGCGGGTCGGCTGACCCTGATGCCATCGCAGCTCGATGGGGTCGTCCGATGCGATATTGGGCACGCTTCAGATGGACTGCCGCCGTGGCACTGCTAGTTGCGGCCTCCCCAATCAGGACGCAGGCGCTCGACATGCCGAGCCCCTTCGTTCAGGAGGTGCTGATCAAGAGCATTCTGGTGACGCTCAACGACGCGGTGGCATCGGACAACTTCACGGTCCTGCACGCCAAGCTTTCAAAGCCGTTCCGCGATCAGTTTCCGCCCGACAAGCTGCGGGCCGTCTTCAAGGACCTGGTCGAGAAGCACGCCGTGTTCGACGCGATCGTCGCCAGCCCGGTCATTCCGGAGGAGGACGCAAAGATCGACGACAAGGGCGTGCTGCGCCTGAAGGGCCGCTTCGACACCACACCGAAAAAGGTGAAGTACCAGCTCGGCTTCATTCCCTCCGATGGCCAGTGGAAGCTCTCCGGCGTCACGATCGATATTGAATAGTCCCACCGTCCTGAGGAGCGAGCGCGCAATGCGCGGAGAAGCGCTCAGAACGCTGTCCCTGCCCGCTTCGGCTTCGGATACTCCGCGTCGGTTTCGCGCGGCAGCGGCGTGATCTTCAGCGCCGTAATGCGGTTGCGCTCGCGGCGCAGCACGCGGAAACGGCAGCCGTGGAAGGTAAAATTCTGGCCGCGTTCGGGAATCGAGCGCGCCTCGTGAATCACGAGGCCGGCGACCGTCGTCGCCTCCTCGTCGGGCAGATGCCAGTTCATGGCGCGGTTGAGGTCGCGGATCGGCACGGAGCCATCCACCACGACGGAGCCGTCGGCCTGGATGCGGACGCCGGCGACCACGACGTCGTGCTCGTCGGAAATATCGCCGACGATCTCTTCCAGAACGTCTTCCAGCGTCACCATGCCTTCGACCTCGCCATATTCGTCGACGACGAGCGCGAAGTGGGTTTTGCGGCGGCGGAACGCTTTCAATTGTTCGGACAGGGGCCGCATTTCCGGCACGAACCAGGGCGGGCGCATGATGTCCGAAACATTGATGTGCGAGGTATCGCCGTCGGAAGCACGGATCGCGCGCAAGAGATCCTTGGCGTGCAGCACGCCGATGATGTTCTCCGGCTTGTCGCGCCAGAGCGGGATGCGGGTGTATTCTGTTGCCAGCACCTCGCCCACCAGTTCGTCCGGCGGCAGGTCGGCATTGATCATCACCATCGCGGTGCGATGAACCATGACGTCGGATACCGCCAGATCGCCAAAGCGGAAGACATTTTGAATGTACTCGGCCTCACCGCTTTCGATTCCGCCGTGCACGGCCGATTCTTCCACCAGCCCTTCGATCTCGGAGTCGGTGAGAATTTCGTGCTGCGAGGATTCCTGTACGCCGAGCAATCGCAGAATCCCGCGCGAGGCGCTGTTGAGCAGCCAGTTCAGCGGCCAGAAAACCAGATAGGACAAATAGAGCGGATACGCGATCCATTGCGATACCGGCATCGGCTCCCTGATCGCCAGCGTCTTCGGCACCTGCTCGCCGACGACGATATGCAGCGAGGAGAACACCAGGAACCCGGCCAGGAACGACACGAAGTGCAGGCTGGCTTCCGACATTCCGAGCGGCATGAGCACCGGTTCGAGCAGCGCCGAAACGGTCGGTTCGCCGACCCAGCCGAGGCCGAGCGAGGCCATGGTGATGCCGAGCTGGCAGCAGGCGAGATAGGCCTCGATATTGCCCATCATGCCGTGCAGCAGGCGCGCACCGAACCGGTCCTGCTCGACCATCGCCTTGATGCGGAAGCCGCGGCTCTTGACCAGCGCAAACTCGGCGGCCACGTAAAACGCGTTGGCGGCGAGCAGGAAGATCGCGAGCAGCAGATTGAACGCGGTCGAACTCATATATTCCTCGTGACGGCCCCGGCCCCGCGCGACGCTTGCGTCAAGCCGCCCGATAATCCCGTCATCCCGACAACTTCTGTTGCAGGAAATCGCGAACCAGCGCCGGCTCGACGTCGTTTGCAACCACCGCGCGGCCGATCGCCTGCAGCAGGATGAAGGTCAGCTTGCCGCGCTTGACCTTCTTGTCCTGCGCCATCAGCGCCATCAGGGCGTCGGCATCGGCCAGCCCTTCCTGGGCGAAGCCTGCGATGTCCTGCAAATGGGTTGGCAGGCCAACGGAAGCAAGATGGCGCTCGACCCGGGTGGCGTCGGCCTCGGAGATCATGCCGAGTTTCGCTGAAAACTCCGCCGCCAGCACCATGCCGACCGAGACGCCTTCGCCGTGGAACAGGCGGTCGGAAAAGCCGGTCGCGGCCTCCAGCGCATGGCCGAAGGTGTGGCCGAGGTTGAGCAGCGCGCGCTCGCCATTTTCGCGCTCGTCGCGGGAGACGATCGCGGCCTTGGCGCGGCAGGAAGTTGCAATCGCGTGCTCGCGCGCCGCGCCACCGGAAAAGATGTCGGCATGGTTGGCTTCGAGCCAGGTAAAAAAGGCTTCATCGCCGAGCACGCCATATTTAGCGACCTCGGCATAGCCGGCGCGGAACTGGCGCGGCGACAGCGTGTCGAGCACCGACGTATCGGCGATCACCAGCACCGGCTGATGAAACGCGCCAAGCAAATTCTTGCCCTGCGGCGAATTGATGCCGGTCTTGCCACCGACCGAGGAATCCACCTGGGCCAAAAGCGAGGTCGGCACCTGCACGAAATCGACGCCGCGTCGCAGGATCGCCGCCGCGAAACCGGCGAGATCGCCGACCACGCCGCCGCCGAGCGCGATCACCAGATCGTTGCGCTCGATCTTCGCCGCGATCAGCGCTTCGGAGACACTTTCGAGACCGGCATAGGTCTTTGATATCTCGCCTTCCTCGACGATGACGCGAGACGTCGCGATGCCGGCTTCGGCAAGCGAACGCTCGGTCTGCTCCAGCCAGTACCTGGCCACAGTACGATCGGTGACGATGGCGGTCCGCACGCCGGGCCGCAGCGCAGCGACGCGTGCGCCGAGCGTATCCAGCACGCCGCGGCCGATCACGATGTCATAGGCGCGGTCGCCGAGGGCGACGTCGACCGTGATGTCGGCGGAATGTTTCAGCGGCGCAGTCATGGCGTGACGTTCATCCCGTCGGTTGTTGGCTGGGCGGCCGGGCCGCCGGCACACAGCCGGGCGCGCAGGGCCTCGATGCATTCGTCGACGATTCGATCGTGCGGCACG
Organism: Bradyrhizobium sp. RDI18; assembly: GCF_043203335.1. NCBI lineage: Bacteria > Pseudomonadati > Pseudomonadota > Alphaproteobacteria > Hyphomicrobiales > Nitrobacteraceae > Bradyrhizobium > Bradyrhizobium sp. RDI18. Next base: position 4,848,275 of record NZ_JBICRN010000008.1, read on the forward strand.
TCGCGAGACAGAATGGTCACGTCGGCGCTCCGGTAGACCGGCTCGCGCGCTTCGAGCAGGCGGCTGACGGTGGCAGTCGGATCCTCGGTCTGCAGCAGCGGCCGGTCGGCGCGACGCCTCACGCGCTTCATGATGACGTCGACGTCCGCCTTGAGCCAGATCGAGACCGCCCTGTCGCGGATCCGGTTGCGGGTCTCCTCGCGCATGAAGGCGCCGCCGCCGGTGGCGATCACGGCCGGACCGCTATCGAGCAGCCGCGCAATCACCCGCGCCTCGCCGTCCCGGAAATGCGGCTCGCCATGGGTTTCGAAAATGTCCGGAATCGACATTCCGGCGGCCGCCTCGATCTCGATATCGGCGTCGAGAAATGGCAGCCGCAGCCGCGCCGCCAGGCGGCGGCCGATGGTCGACTTGCCTGCCCCCATCATGCCAACCAGCACAACCGAACGCCGTGCCAGGGCCGACGTAACGTCGGCCTCCTGGGGGGCGCTCGCCTGGGCCGGTGCGACGGTCTCGGACATCAAAAAACTCTGTGGTTTCGCGGATTTCCACCGCTCTGCGACACCTATACTACCCCGACTGATGCAGTTGCCAGAGACTCTTGCCACGGGGATGGGAACATGTTGGATGATTTCGTTGGTTAATTCGCCGCCCTGAGCCCCCTATGCCCAGCTTGTTCCGCTTTCTGACGGTCGTCGGCGTGATAGCCGGGGTGATCTATGGCGTGATTTTCGCGCTGGCGAATTTCGTCAATCCAAGCCCCCGGGAAATGACGGTCACCATTCCCGCAGACAAGTTCCTCAAAAGATAGCCGCTGGTTGCGAGGATCAGACGGCCGGCAAATTAACGACTCAGCGCTTTGCGCAGTAGACGCAGGAACAGCCGCGTATCTTCGAGCAGATCGTGGTCGGCGACTTGCGCGTCCTTGATACCCTCCATGGCCGCAACAATGATGGCGGCCACGTCTGCAGGCGTGGCATGCAAAGCATCCAGGGTGATCGCACCTGTTGCCTGCGCATTGGTGAGCGCTTGAGCAAGGAGGGCCACTAGCTCGGCGCGCGCCGCCAGCGTGACGTCTCGGGCCAACGCAATGTTGGCTTCGAACAGTTCCGCCGCGTCGCCGCTGCCGGCGAAAGGCGCAATTAATTCCCGTTGGAAAGCGGCAATTGCCATTTCAGTCCGACTGAAAACATCGCCATCGCCGGCAAGCGCGGCCTCGACCTTTCGCATCGCCCGGGCGTGCGCCCGCGCCGACCCCGCCCGAAACAGTTCTTCCTTGCTGCTGAAGCTCAAATAGAGCGCCGCCCGAGACATGCCCGCGGCGCGCGCGATGTCGGCCATCGACGTCTTGCGAAAACCGTGACGGACAAAGACGGGAAGCGCCGCGTCGAGAATGGCTTCGGATTTTTGGTCGCTCTGGTTCATCCGAGACAGATTGACAGTGTTTGTCTAATCCGTCAAAAGACGATTAGACAATTACTGTCTATGTGTCTAAGCATCGCCATTCGGCGGTCCTAAAGGATTGAATCTACATGCATACCAAGTTGAATGATCCTGCGGCCGCCGCCACGGTGCTCGTCACTGGCATCGGCGGATTTCTCGGCGGACACATCGCGAGGCAATTGCTGGCGAGCGGCTATCGCGTTCGCGGCACCGTCCGCAGCCTTACCGCCTGTGACCGGATCAGAAGCCAGCTTGGTGCTGCGGCACCTGCTGGCGCCGAGGCGCTCAGCTTTGTTCAGGCCGATCTTTGCTCCGATGCCGGTTGGGATGCCGCGCTATATGGGTGCCGCTACGTCATTCACACAGCCTCGCCGTTCCCGGCGGGTCTGCCAAAGAACGCGGAGGAATTGATCGAGACCGCGCGAGAGGGCGCACTACGGGTGCTGCGCGCGGCCCATCACGCCGGCGTCGCGCGTGTGGTGCTGACATCCTCGATCGCCGCTACTAATCACGGCAGCGGTCGGGCTCCCTATACCGAGAGCGACTGGACTGATCCGACCAGCGCGCGCGCCACGCCGTACTACAGGTCGAAAACGCTGGCCGAACAGGCGGCGTGGACCTTTGCCAGGAAGACCGGGCTCGATCTGGCCGTCATCAACCCGGGCATGATCTTCGGCCCGCTGCTTGGTCCGCAGTACGGCACATCGGTCGGGCTGATCCAGCAAATGATGAGCGGCAAGCTGAAGCGTGTGCCGCGCTTCGGCTTTGCGGTCGTGGACGTGCGCGATGCGGCCGATGCCCATATCCGCGCCATGACCTGTCCGGATGCTTCCGGCCAGCGCTTCATCATCGGCGGAGGGTTTTTCTGGTTGCGAGCATTGGCCTCCGTGCTGGCAAAATCGTTCCCAGCCTATGCTGCCGATTTGCCCCGTGGCGAAGTGCCGAGCTGGATGGTGAGGGCAATGGCTCCGTTTAGCCCGCGTTCGCGCATGATCATTCACGAACTCGATCGCGACCTTAGCGTAAGCGCGGCCAAGGCGCATCGGGTGCTGAACTGGAGAGCGCGGCCCGACGAGGACTGCATCCGCGCCAGCGCACAAAGCCTGATCGACTATGGTCTGATCACCAGGGCGTAGAGCGGCAGCTCCGTTACTCGCGCAATCAGCGTCAAACCCGCAGGTTGCGTCGTCACGACCCACTAATCGTCCCCCTTACAGAATTGGACAACACCGATGCCAACGCACACCACCGACATGGACGGCTCGCCGGAAGCCGAGCACATCCGCAACACCGAACGGTCCCGGCTTCGCGCCCTGGTCGCCGGCGACATGGAGGCGGCAAGACCGCTTCATGCGTCTGAGTTCCAGTTGATTACGCCAATCGGAATGCCGCTATCCAAGGACGAATATCTGGGTGCGATCGCGAGCGGCCAGATCAAATATCTCATGTGGGAACCTGGACCTATCGCCGTACGGCAGCACAAGGGCCATGCAGTGATCCGGTATCGGGCGAGGCTCGAGATCGTGTTCGGTGGCCACCAGGTCGCCCCCGGTGATTACTGGCACACCGACACTTACGAATATCGCGACGGGCGATGGATGGTCGTCTGGTCGCAAGCCACGGCGATCAGTCAAATGTCCTAACCGCATGCGCGTGCTGTGTTTGAAAAAGCCTCCGTCCTGCCCGGATCATGAGGTATCATAGCGAATGCGCACGACACCCTCCGACGCGAAGCTGATCAACCTGTTCCTTGACATGCTCGCGGCGGAACAGGGGGCGGGCGACAATACGCTCGACGCCTATCGGCGCGACCTCACGGATTTCTCCGAATTTCTTGGGCAAGCCGGCCAGAACTTTACCCGTGCCGGGACCGACGTGCTGCGCGACTACCTCGCCGATCTCGACACCCGCGGCTTCAAATCCTCCAGCGTGGCGCGGCGGCTGTCGGCGATGCGGCATCTGTTCCGCTTCCTGCTCAACGAGCGTATCCGCGCCGATGATCCGGCCGCGATCCTGTCCGGCCCGAAGCGCGGCCGCGGGCTGCCGAAGGTGCTGTCGATATCGGATGTCGACCGGATGCTGACGCGGGCCAAGGAATTGACCGGGGCCGAAAACGCCTCGCCGCAACAGCGGCTGCGCGCGGTGCGGCTGTATTGCCTGCTGGAAGTGCTCTACGCCACCGGCTTGCGCGTCTCGGAGTTGGTGGCGCTGCCGCTGTCGGCCGCACGGCGCGATGCCCGCATGATCATGGTGCGCGGCAAGGGCAACAAGGAACGGCTGGTGCCGCTCAACGAAGCCTCAAGGCGGGCAATGGCCGATTATCTCGCCGCCATGGAAGCGCTCAGGCCCGAGAAGAAGAGAAACGCCGCTGCATCGAAGTGGCTGTTTCCCTCCTTCGGCGAGAGCGGCCATCTGACGCGCCAGCACTTTGCGCGCGATTTGAAGGAACTGGCGGCGGCGTCAGGCCTGGCGCCGCGGCTGGTCTCGCCGCACGTGCTGCGCCACGCCTTTGCCAGCCATCTGCTGCATAACGGTGCGGACCTGCGCATCGTGCAGACCCTGCTCGGCCACACCGACATCTCGACCACGCAAATCTATACCCATGTGGTCGAGGAACGGCTGAAGAGCCTGGTGCGCGACCTGCATCCGCTGGCGGAGAAGCCGTAGTCGTCCCTGCGAACGCAGGGACCCAGAACCACCGTAGCTGATTATTTACAGAAGGCGTCGACCCCATTGGTCTGCCCGATAGGCCGCGGCTTATGGGTCCCTACGTTCGCAGGGACGACAGGTAGATGAACTTCCCGCCTTGACTTCCGCGGCTTCTCCCCCGAAACAGCCGTCCCGCCCGCGGCCTTGTTTGGCGCGCTTTCGGCAAACCGGGTCATCCGGACCGAGATGCGCGCTAAATCATTGAAGATGCGTGCTTTCTTGGGGCGAGATCGAAAACCGCTTCGCCTCACAGCGCGTTGTTACCTATATTGTCTTGATGCCGGAACAGATGCGCAGCTATCTCGACTTCGAAAAACCAGTCGCCGAACTCGAGTCCAAGATCGACGAATTGCGCGCGCTGGCGGCGTCCGGCAGCGACATCGGCGACGAGATTGCGCGCATCGAGGACAAGGCGTCCCAGGCGCTGGCCGATCTCTACGCCAATTTGACGCCGTGGCAGAAGACGCTGGTGGCACGCCATCCGCAGCGCCCGCACTTCACCGATTTCGTCAATGCGCTGATCACGGAGTTCACGCCGATGGCGGGCGACCGCAAATTCGGCGAGGACGAGGCCCTGATGGGCGGCTTCGGCCGCTTCCGCGGCGAGAGCATCTGCGTCGTCGGCCAGGAAAAGGGGGCCTCGACCGAGGGCCGCATCAAGCATAATTTCGGGATGGCGCGGCCTGAAGGCTATCGCAAGGCCGTGCGGCTGATGGAGTTGGCCGATCGTTTCGGCATTCCCGTGCTGTCGATCGTCGATTCCGCCGGCGCCTATCCTGGCATCGGCGCCGAGGAACGCGGCCAGGCGGAAGCGATCGCGCGCTCCACCGACGCCTGCCTGTCGCTCGGCGTGCCCAATGTCGCGATCGTCACCGGCGAAGGCATGTCGGGCGGTGCGATCGCCATCACGACCGCGAATAAGGTCTTGATGTTCGAACACGCGATCTACAGCGTGATCTCGCCGGAGGCGGCCTCCTCGATCCTGTGGCGCGACGGCACCAAGGCGCAGGAAGCTGCCACCAGCATGAAGATCACCGCGCAGGACATGCTGCGTTTCGGCGTGATCGACCAGATCCTGAAAGAGCCCGCCGGCGGCGCCCATCGCGATTCTGCCGCCATGATCGCGGCCACCGGCGATGCCATCGCGGAGGCCTTCAACGACCTCCGCAATCTCGACGCGGATGCTGTCCGCCGGCATCGGCGGCAGAAATTCCTCGATATCGGCCGCAAGCTCGGCTGATCGCTCCGTCCCTATCTACGCTGCCCGGTAAGGTCGGTCGGGCTACTCGCTCCAAATATTAACGACCTCCAAACGGCCATTATTTTCGCCAGCGCGCATGATTCGGCCGCAATTAGGCCCCGAGCCCGGTCTTTAGTTTCTGTTGACCATGCCTGCCGCAGCATCCGCTGGACGGCCCCGTTCGGGTTGCGGCGCAGGGGGGCAATGGGTAATATTTTAGACAATGGCTTCAGGGCATGTCGCTGTTGATTTGGGGTGCGAGAATGCCCGGTGGGTGTGGAGCTTAGCCTTTGATTAACCGCTCGCTGGTTCGCGCGCTCGTCACGTCGGCTGTCCTCGTGGGCGCAGGCGTGTTGATGGCCGGCTGCAACAGTGACGGCATCTCGCTGGCCAACAACGCCAAGGCCAACCAACCAGTCCCGCCAAAACTGATCGCCGACATGACGGCGAAGGACATGGACCTGCAGTCCCCGATCCTGGTCCGGCTGTTCAAGCAGGAAGCCGAACTGGAGATCTGGAAGCAGGACCGCTCCGGCCGTTTCGCGCTGTTGAAGACGTATCCAATCTGCCGCTGGTCAGGCGACCTCGGACCGAAGATCAAGGAAGGCGACCGCCAGGCGCCGGAGGGCTTCTACTCGATCTCGCCGGCGCAGATGAACCCGCAGTCGGCCTATTACCTCTCCTTCAACACCGGCTATCCCAATGCGTTCGACAAAGCATTGGGACGCACCGGCTCGCAGTTGATGGTGCATGGCGACTGCTCCTCGCGCGGCTGCTACGCGATGACCGACGAGCAGATCGCGGAGATCTATTCGCTGGGCCGCGAATCCTTCTTTGGCGGCCAGAAGTCGTTCCAGTTGCAGGCCTATCCGTTCCGGATGACGCCGGCCAACATGGCCAAACACCGCAACAACCCGCACATGCCGTTCTGGAAAATGATCAAGGAAGGCAATGATCATTTCGAAGTGACGCGGCAGGAGCCGAAGGTCGATTTCTGCGAAAAGAAATACGTGTTCGATGCGGTCAAGCCGCCGGGCGCCACCAAGGACCCGGTGTTCGAGGCATCCTCCAAGTGTCCCGCCTATGCGATATCAGATGAAATCGCCGACGCCGTGCGCGAGAAGCAGGCCACCGATATTGCCGAGACCGCACGGCTGATCGCAAAGGGAACGCCGGTGGCGCGGATCAACACCGGTATCGACGGCGGCATGCACAAGGTGTTCGCCGCCCGCGTGCCCGAAGGCAACACCGGGCTTTCGGAGCCCGGCGACGGCTCAAGCCTGTCGCTGATGGCGCGTGCGCCAGGCACCGTTCCCTCCCACGTCAGTCCGCCGAAAGCTCCGTCCGAAAACCTGCTGATGGGTCCGCCGGAGCAGCCGAAACTGGCCGCAGTACCGGCTGCTGCTCCTGCCGCTGCTCCTGCCTCCGCCCCAGCTTCGACGCGGGTCGCCAATGCGGCGCCGACGACTGAGCAGAACGACGGCTTCTTCTCCAGCCTCGCCCGCAAGGTTGGCCTGGGCGGCGCAGCCGACGCCACCGCCAGCACGCCACCGTCCAAGCCGAAGGCGGCGACCGAGGCCAAGCAGCAGCCGCGTCCTGATGCCGCTGCGCCGAAGACGACGGCAGCAAAGCCCGACGTCAAACACGCCGCCGCCAGCCGCCCGCCGCTGAAGCCGTCAGTGTCAGATAGCCCGGCACCTGCCGCCAAGGACAATCAGGTCGCAGGCTCCGCGCCGATCGTGTCCACAAACTCGTTCGACAGCCGCTTCGGGGCGGTGAGGTAAGGCGCGGCAACACTTTCATAGCCGGATCAGCCATCGACGCCGGCGCGCCTTCGGCCGGACGCTACGGTGCGAGATAGCGCAATAATTCCGGATCGTTCCGCACCTCGCCAGCAGCGCCTTGCAGCGCCACCCTGCCGCGATCGAGCACATAGGCATAATCGGCGACGCGCAGCGCGAGATCGAGATGCTGCTCGACGATGACGATCGAGATCTGCCTGGCCAACTCGATGAGCCGCTCGGTGATCTCCTCGATCACACCAACCCATACGCCTTCGGTCGGCTCGTCCAGCAGCAGCAATTTGGGATTGCCAAGCATCGCGCGTCCGATCGCCAGCATCTTGCGCTCGCCGCCCGACAGCGTGCCGGCCGGCTGGTCGAGCCGCTGCCCGAGCTTCGGGAAGATGGTCAGGACCCGATCGACCGCCGTCGGATCAACGTTGAACAGCGAACCGACTGCGAGATTGTCGCGCACCGAGAGCCGAGCAAACACCGAATGTTCCTGGGGCACGTAGCCGATGCCCGAGCGGACCCGCTCCTCGGTCCGGCGCCGGGTGATGTCACGGCCGTCGAAAAACAATTCGCCATTCGAACTCGCAAGCTCGCCGACGATCGTCTTCATCAGTGTGGTCTTGCCGGCTCCGTTACGGCCGAGCACCGCGACGCCGCCACGCCAGGGAATGCCGATGTTGACATCGAACAGGACCTGGCTGCGGCCATAACCGGCTTCGAGATGCCGTATGTCGAGAAATGTCTGTTCAGGCACGACGCAGATAAATCTCCTGGACGCTCTTGTTGGCCTGAATCTCTGCGACCGTTCCGGACGCGAGCACACGACCCTGGTCGATCACGGTCAGGCGGTCGCAGATATCGCGGATGAAATCCAGATCGTGTTCGACGATCACAAGCGAACAATGCTGCTTGATGGGCTGCAGGAGTTCGCCGGTGACGCGGCGTTCTTCCAGGCTCATGCCGCCGGTCGGCTCGTCCAGCAGCAGCAGCCGCGGCCTGGCTGCGAGCGCCATGGCGATTTCCAGCCATTGCTGCTGCCCGTGCGACAGCGACGCGGCAGCATCATGCGCGCGATCGGCGAGGCGGAACTGGCTCAACATCATCATTACCTGATCGTGCAGCACGCCGCGCGTGCGCGAGAACACCAGATCGAACAGCGAGGATTGCGCCTGCAGCGCCAGCAGGATGTTGTCGTACAGCGTCAGTGTCGGCAGCACGCTGGTGATCTGGAATTTCAGGCTCATGCCGGCGCGGGCTCGCTCGGTCGGCGACAACTGGGTGATATCGCGGTTGATGAAGCTGACCTTGCCTTGGGTCGGCATCTCGGCGCCTGCGACGCACTTCATCAGGGTGCTTTTTCCCGAGCCGTTCGGCCCGATCAGGCCGTGAAACTCGTTTTCGCCTATCGTCAGCGCTGCACCATCGAGCGCGGTGAGCTTGCCAAACACCTTGACGATGCCGGTCGCCTCAAGGAGCGGCATTGCGCTTCTCCTTGCGTGTCGCCCCAAAACTGCCGACGCGCTCGCGTTCGCCGAGCACGAAGCTGATCAGCCCGAGCGGGCGGAACAGGATCACCAGCAGCAGCAACACGCCGAGAAGGATCGGCCAGATGTCGCGATAATTGTCCGACAGCCAGAAGCTGACGCCCTCGATGATGACGGCGCCGATAACCGCGCCGATCAATGTGCCCGATCCGCCGAATAAAACGTAAAGCACGACCTGCGTCGAGATTACCACGCCGACCATATTGGGCCAGACGAAGCCCTCGTGAAATGCGTAGAGACTACCTGCAAGGCCTGCGATGGTGCCGCCCACGGCGAAAACAATCGCCTTCAGGTGTTGCGCCTTGTATCCGAAGAAGGCGATGCGCTGCTCGTTCTCGCGAAGCCCCGCCAGTGCCAGGCCGAACTGCGAGCGCACCAGGAAGCGGCACAGCAGATAGACCACGACCAGAATGCCGAGCGCGAAATAGTAATAGACCGGTCCTTCGGTAATGTCGTAGCTGCCGAGCGACATCGACGGAATCGAAGGAATGCCGTTCTGTCCGCCGAGATAGTACCAGCCGCGCGCCAGGCGGTCAGCGGCGTAGGATCCGGTCAGGGTACCGAGTGCAACGAAGATCACGCTGGAGGGATGCCGGCCGAGCAGCAGAAAGCCACCGAGCAACAGCGAGGTGGTGAGCCCGATCAGCGTTCCCGCCGGCAGCACCAGAAAGATCGAGGTGATGTTGAGGTCGCGCGCCATCAGTGCAACGCCATAACCGGCCGAGCCGAAGAACAGCGCCTGACCGAAGCTCATGATGCCGGCATATCCCCACACCAGATCGAACGAGAGCGCGAACAGGGCGAGAATAATGACACGGGTGGCGAACACCGTGAGGTAGTCCTGCAGAACCAGCGGCAGGATCAGCGCCGCGATCAGCACCGCCCCTTCCACGATCGGGAGCACCTTTCGTCCCGCCGCTAGTTGCGCCGGCAATGCTCGATTCAATCCACCGTCAACCATCGAAACGTCGGGCCCCCGACTCACCGCTGCGCGAAGGGCCTGCTTTGCTGCACCCATGGATCACTCAGCATTCCTTGGGATCGACGAGGCCGTCGCTGCGGCCCACGATCTCATAGTTCCCGCCTTTGGCAACAGCGGTATACATCTTCATCTTGCAGTGCCGCTTGCCCGGCACCATCTCGGCCGGTCCGCCCGGGCCTTCCGCGATCTTGGCGTGATCGAGCGCCGCGGCCACCGCATCGCGTTCGATCTTGCCGGCCTCCTTGACCGCCGCTTCCCATAGCTTCAGCCCGCGATAGGTGCCGGTCGCCGCGCTGCCGGCGGCGAACAGGAAATTGCCGGGGAAATCCTTCTCGTAGGCCGCGTGGATCTTGGCGCTGACCGGATCGTCCTTGGTCAGCGCCTTGAAGTAGTCAAGGCAGCTTGCAAGCCCCTCGATCTCGCTGGCCTGATTGATGTTGAGCGTATTCTCGTCATAGTACACGCAGGCCAGCCGTCCCCCATTCTTCAGGAAGCCCGCCTCGTAGAGCTGCTTGAAGAACGGGCCGACCCCGGGAGGGATTACGGTGTTAAAGACGACATCGACCTTGTTGGAGATGATGCGGTTGACGGTGGCTGAGAAGTCGACCTGGTCGAGCGGGTAGTATTCCTCGAACACGACCTCGCCACCGCTGGATTCAATCACCTTGCGTGCATAGACGTTGAGCGTGTGCGGCCAGACATAGTTCGCGCTTGGCAGCGCAAACTTCTTGCCGCCGTTCTTGATCAGCCATGGTATGAACTCGTCGCATTGCTGCGCCGGAGTAGGGCCAGTGCAGAATAGATTGGCCGTGCATTCCTTGCCCTCGTAAAGCTGCGGATAGATGTACAGCGTCTTGCCGCGCGCCACGATCGGATCCTTGATCGCGTTGCGCATCGAACTGGTGATGCCGCCGAGCACCATGTCGACCTTGTCGCGCTGGATCAGCTTGCGAACGTTGCCGACGGCGACCGATTCGTTGGAGGCGGTATCTTCGATATAGAGCTCGAGCGGCCGGCCGAGCAGGCCGCCGGCGGCGTTGATCTGCTTGATGACCATCTTGGCGACATTGGCGTCGGCATTGCCGGCATAGGCGATCGGGCCGGTCAGGTCGGTTGCGATGCCGACCTTGATCGGGCCTTCGGCGGCATTGGCCCAGTCGGGCCTGACCACCCAGCTACCGATCCCGGTCGCGATCGCGCCGGTCGTGAAAGCAAAGCCGCTGAGGAAACGACGGCGCGTCAAATCAAGGCGATCGGCAAACATGCGACTAAACCCCTTTTCCAGCGATGAGGCCTTGCGGCCGGAATTTGATGAAGACGATGGCGAGTACGAAGACGAGAACATCGGCAACCACGGGCGCCATGACCCAGGGCAGCGCCGCGCTGAGCGTTCCGATCAAGCCGGCTCCGGCGACCGGCCCGATAAACGATCCGACGCCGCCGACCATGACCGCGACAAAGCCCTGAATCAGGAAGCGAATGCCGAGGTCGGCGAACAGGCTGAACACGGGCACGATCAACGCGCCGGCAAGCCCCGCCAGCGCGGCGCCGAAGGCAAACGTGGCGCCGTAGATCAGGGAGTCGAGATTCCCGACACCCGCGCCAGCGCGGGGTTTTCCAACGTCGCGCGCACGCGAAGGCCGAAGCTGGTACGCGACAGCAATAGATAGCAGCCGCCCATCACCAGCAGCGTGATGACGATGATCGTGAAGCGCCACGTCGAAATGTGCATCGTGCCGATATCGATCGAGCCGCCGATCGGCTCCGGCACGGTCAGATAGAAACCGCCGATCAGGCCGCGCACGCTTTCGCGGATGATCAGGCCGAGCGCATAGGTGCCAAGCATCGCCACGATGGGCGCGGCGTAGAAGCGCCGGATGATGAGCGCCTCCAGCACGAAGCCGAGGCCGCCAACGATGAATGGCGCAGCCGCCATGCCCACCCAGATCGGAATCCCGCGGCTATGCGCCAGATAGGTAACGTAAGCGCCGAGCAGGACGAACTCGCCCTGCGCGAAGTTGAAAATTCCCATCATGCTGGCAATGATCCCGAGCCCCAGCACGACCAGAACGATGATCGCGCCGAAACTCAGGATCTCGAATGCCGCAACGAATGCGCTAGCCATGTTCTATGTCCAGCCGGCCTGCAACGATGAGTCCCTCACATCTTCTTCCAGTCGCCGATCTGCTCGAAGGCGTGCGCGGCGCGGTAGATCGTCGATTCCTCGAACATCCGTCCGACCAGCATCAACCCGACGGGCAGGCCGTCGATCATGCCGCAGGGCAGCGACATTGCAGGATGATGCGTAATGTCGAACGGCGCGGTGTTGGCAATCATCTCGAGCGCCCGCGCCACGTAATCCTCGCGGCTCGCATTGGCCTGCGGCAGCGGCGTCGCCTTCATCGGCGTCGTCGGCAGCAGCAGGAGATCGTAATCCTTGAACGCCTTGTCATAGGCGGCGGTCAATCGGCGTGAGATGTTGAGCGCCTTGCCATAGTAGCGCGGCCCGAAATTATTGTTGATGTAAGTGCCAAGCAGCAGGAACAGCTTCGTGGTCTCGGAGAGCGAGTCGGCCTGCCGTCGCCAGCCGCGATGGAAGTCCATCAGCGAGGTCGAATAGAGGTCGGCACGGCTAAGTCCGTAACCGTCGCCATACATCATGGTCTGCGTCATGCCTTCGGTGCCGATCGGCGTCCAGATCGCAGGCCCGCTCAGATGCATCGGAATCGAGACCTGCTCGACGATGGCGCCGAGGTCGCGGAAACGCTTTGCCGCCTCTCGCACGCTCTCATTGACCGCCAGCTCGGCCGTCGGCTGTTCGAAGCCTTCCTTCAGGATGCCGATCTTCATCCCTTTGATGCCGCCGCCGAGCGCCTTGGTGTACTCCTCGACTTTCGGGGCCTTGATACGCGGATCGTAGCCGTCGTCGCCGGCGATGACCTCCAGCAGCAGCGCGTTGTCCGCCACCGTCGCCGTCATTGGCCCGGTGTGGTCGACGAAGATTTCGATTGGCATGATCCCGGTGTATGGCACCAGCCCCCAGGTCGGCTTCATGCCGTAGATGCCGCAGAACGAGGACGGCATGCGGATCGAACCGCCCTGGTCACCGCCGATCGCCATGTCGACCTCACCGAGTGCGACGACCACGCCGCTGCCCGACGACGAACCGCCGGCCGAATAGCCCATCTTGTGCGGATTGTGCACAGGCCCTACCGCGCCGGTGTGGCTGCCGCCGGACATGCAGAAGGATTCGCAGTGAACCTTGCCGGCGATCTCGGCGCCTGCATCGAGCATGCGCGTGACGATGGTGGCGTCGAAATCGGGTACGTAGCCTTCCAGCGTCGCCGACCCGTTCATCATCGGCACGCCCGCCAGCATGATGTTGTCCTTCAGCGCCACCGTCTTGCCCTTGAGCTTGCCGGCAGCGGCGCCCTTCACGGTCGACTTGCGGTACCAGGCGTTGCGCGGGTTTTCCTCCGGCTGCGGCCGGTAGCCGGGCGTGCGCGGATATTTCACCGGCGGCACCTCGTCCGGCATTGCTGCCACGAGATTGTAGGCGTCGATCGAGCCCTGCATCAGGCCGCGAAACGATGCGACGTCTTCGTCGGTCAATGAAAGGCCGCACTGTTCCGCGACCGCACGAAGTTGGGTTGGGGTTGGTAGGACGACTGACACGACGCTCTCCTGAAGCTTTGAGTTCCCGGCGCGGTGCCGCTGCCCGCCTTGCGGCGTGCCGTCGGCTCCTTCTTGGTACTAAAAACGGAAATATTTTCCTTTTCAAGTATTATTTCGAAATTTGGCACCGACAGGTCGTGCGTTGTTTTTCTAGATCGTCTTGATCACCTTGAAGTCGAGGCCACTGGCCTCGGCAAGATACATCGGCATCTCGGCACGGCCATCGCGGATGGTGATGGGGCCTCGGGCGCCCGCATACACCACGTTACGCGCCGCTGCGAGCAACGGCCCCATCGACAACGATCCGGCTCGGTTGGCTGCCGCTTCGAGGAAGCGCAAGCCCTCATAGTTGGATTGGCTGACGGATCCGATCGGCGGCGCGTGCGGACCGAACATCGCCCGATAGCGGGAGAGGAATTCGTCATTGGCGCGCGAGCCGACGCAATTGAAATAGCCGGATGCGCAGAACAAGTTCTCGGTATTCTCGGCCCCGATGCCGAGCAGGACTGTCTCGTCCATCGCGCCGGCGAAGCGCAGCGTGGTGGCGGCGAGGCCACATTGGGCGAAGGCGCGATTGAACGTGATGCTGTCCGTGCCGATCAGCGAAATCAGCACCGCATCGGGCTTTGCGGCACGAATGCGCGCCAGATGCGCCTCGTGGTTGTCTTCCCCGACCGGAACGAACTCTTCGCCGACGACCTGCCCGCCCGCTTCGGCGATGTATCGCTTGACCGCGCGATGCGACTGCCATGGCCACACATAATCGCTGCCGATCAGATACCAGCGCGACGCCTTCTTGACGTCGGACAGCCAATGGATAGACGGCCGGCTCTGCCAACGCGGTGTCTCGCCGATCGCCATCACGCCCGGCGTGCGCTCGCCACCTTCATAGACGGGGGTATAGATATAGGGAATGCGGTTGCGAGTGACCTTGCGCAGTGCGACACGGACCGCGCTGATGTGCGAACCCATGATCAGGTCGACTTCGTCGAAGGCGAGAGCGCGTTCGGCGCGGCGCACCACCTCCTCGATTGGCCCACCGGAATCGTAGACCGACAGCTCAATCTCGCGTCCGAGAATGCCGCCGCGTTTATTGATCTCGGAGATCGCCAGCAGGACGCTATTGGTGGCGCTCGGGCCCCAGATTCCGGGCGACCCCGAGAAGGTGAGAAAATTGCCGACCCGCAGCTTGCTGTGAGCGCCTCGGCGCCTCGACGACCCGGGCTTGATCGTGGACAGGTCGAGATCGTCCGTCGCCGACGACAGGTTTCGAAACAACAGCGCGGGCGGAATCGCAGAACCGCCGGTAGCTGGGAAGTTTACCGTCGAGCGCACGCCAACTCCTGTCTGTCACCAGACCAAAACGCACCCAGCGGGCGGCCGCGGCATCCACCCTTCCTAGTTGGGGAAATATCCTATTTGAAAATATTGAATATTCAACAATTGAAGTGCATATAGAAACGGCACCGACTGCCAGCCGTTCACTCATTCGGGTCAAGACAAAGTCTCAAGCCGTGGCCAAACCGCCGAAAGACAATCCCCCCATCACAGAACACCTCGCCTATTTGCTCGCGCAAGCCAACCGGGAGATCAACCGGCAGCTCGAAATGCGCTTGAGCAAGGAAGGCGTACCTGTCGAGCAATGGCGCATCCTTAAGGTTCTGTCCGACGGCAACGGCCATTCGATGGGCGAGCTTGCGGACGCGGTGCTGCTCAACCATCCCACACTGACCAAGATGGTCGACCGCATGGTGTCAGACGCGCTGGTCTACCGCGTACAGGACCCCAAGGACCGCCGCAAGGTCCTGATGTTCGTGTCCGACCGCGGCAAGGCGCTGAGCAAGCGGCTGAACTCGCTGGCGGTGAGCCAGGAAGAGCACATCGTCGAGAGCTATGGCGACAAATCGACCAACGAGCTGAAGCGTCTGCTCGAGAGCCTGATCGACAGCTCGAACTAGAGGATGATCCGCGCCTTCGCAGCGGCCAGCTAAATTCGCCTACGCATTCCATCGTCATGGCCCGCCAACGGGTCGGCCGAATGGCCGCCCGATGACAGGCTCAAGCGTACTTGCCGTGGCAATGCTTGTACTTCTTGCCGCTTCCGCAAGGGCAATCCTCGTTACGGCCGACCTTGCCCCAGCTTGCGGGGTTTTTCGGATCGCGATCGGCGGCCGGAGCCTGGGGCACCAGCGAGGCGTTGGCAAAGGCCATCTCGTCTTCGCCGGTATTGGGATCGAACTTGTGCGCTTCCATCGCCGGCAGCACCGGCTGCTGCTCTTCCGGCGGCACGATCTCGACGCGCATCAATTGCGCCGTCACCGCCTCGCGCAGATGCGCGGTCATTGCCTCATACAGGCCGAAGGCTTCCGATTTGTATTCCTGCAAGGGATCGCGCTGGCCATAGCCGCGCAGGCCGATTACCTGACGCAGATGATCGAGCATGATCAGGTGCTCGCGCCAGAGGTGATCGAGCGTCTGCAACAGGATGGTTTTCTCGACGTAGCGCATCACGTCGGGACCCCATTGCGCGACCTTGGCCGCCATGTGCTCGTCGACGCGCTGCTCGATCCGCGTCAGCAGTTCCTCGTCGGCAATGCCTTCTTCCTTGGCCCATTCATCGACCGGCAGATCGATATCGAGCACGCGCTTCAATTCTTCCTTGAGGCCGGCGACATCCCACTGCTCGGCATAGGCGTGTTCGGGCACGTGCTTGGTGACGATGTCGTCGATGAAGTCGTGACGCATGTCCGTGACCATTTCGGCCACGCTGTCGCTCCTCATCAACTCGACGCGCTGGTCGAAGATCACCTTGCGCTGGTCGTTCTGGACGTTGTCGAACTTGAGCAGGTTCTTGCGGATATCGAAGTTGCGCGCCTCGACCTTCTGCTGCGCCTTCTCCAGCGCCTTGTTGATCCACGGATGGATGATGGCCTCGCCCTCCTTCAGGCCAAGCCGCTGCAGCATGGTGTCGAGCCGGTCGGAGCCGAAGATCCGCATCAAATCGTCTTCCAGCGACAGGAAGAACTTTGAACGGCCCGGATCACCCTGGCGGCCGGAGCGGCCGCGAAGCTGGTTGTCGATGCGCCGGGATTCATGGCGCTCCGAGCCCATGATGTAGAGCCCGCCGGGCTTGGTTACGGTCTTGGCCGCCTTTGAGCCCTTGGCAGGCTCGAGTTCCACCACTTCCTCGGCCTTCAGCACGATCTCGCGAAAGCGCTCGATGTCGGCCTTGATCTGTTCGATCTTTTTGGCCTTCTCGGCCTCGTCGGTGATGTCAGCGGTCTCCTGAAGGATCCGCATCTCGAGCGAGCCGCCGAGCTTGATGTCGGTACCGCGGCCGGCCATGTTGGTCGCGATCGTGATCGCGCCGGGCACGCCGGCCTCGGCAACGATATAGGCTTCCTGCTCGTGGAAGCGCGCGTTCAGCACCGCAAACAGTTTTGCCGGCTTGCCGGCGCGCGCGGCGGCATAGAGCTTCTCCAGCGCGACGTCGTTGCCGAAATCGATCTGCTTGTAGCCGTGCTTCTTCAGATAGTCGGCCAGCACTTCCGACTTTTCGATCGAGGCGGTGCCGACCAGCACCGGCTGCAGCCGCGCATTGGCGCGCTCGATCTCGGCCAGGATGGCGGCGTATTTCTCGGTCTGGGTGCGGTAGACCTCGTCGTCCTCGTCGAGACGCGCCACCGGCAGATTGGTCGGGATTTCCACGACCTCGAGCTTGTAGATGTCGAACAATTCGTCGGCTTCGGTGGCAGCCGTACCGGTCATGCCCGCGAGCTTTTCGTACATCCGGAAATAGTTCTGGAACGTAATCGAGGCCAGCGTCTGGTTTTCCGGCTGGACCTGAACGTGCTCCTTGGCTTCCAGCGCCTGGTGCAGGCCTTCCGAATAGCGCCGTCCCGGCATCATGCGGCCGGTGAACTCGTCGATGATGATGACTTCGCCGTCGCGGACGATGTAGTCCTTGTCGCGGGTGAACAGCGAATGCGCCCGCAGCGCCTGGTTGATGTGGTGCACGACCGAGACGTTCTCGACGTCGTAGAGCGACTCGCCCTTGAGCTGACCGGCGTCGCGCAGCAGCGTCTCGATCTTCTCCATACCGGCTTCGGTCAGCGTCACCGTGCGCTGCTTCTCGTCGACCTCGTAGTCGGTCTTGTCGAGCTTGGGGAAGAAGGTGTCGATGGTGTTGTAGAAATCCGAGCGGTCGTCGAGCGGGCCGGAGATGATCAGCGGCGTGCGCGCCTCGTCGATGAGGATCGAGTCGACTTCGTCGACGATGGCGTAGAAATGGCCGCGCTGGACCATGTCCTCCAGCCGATACTTCATGTTGTCGCGCAGATAGTCGAAACCGTATTCGTTGTTGGTGCCGTAGGTGATGTCGCGCGAATAGGCTTCCTTGCGCTCGCCATCATCGAGACCATGAACAATGACGCCGACAGTCAAGCCGAGGAAATTGTAGATCTGGCCCATCCATTCGCTATCGCGGCGGGCGAGATAGTCGTTGACGGTGACGACGTGGACGCCCCGGCCGGCCAGCGCGTTGAGATAGACCGCGAGCGTGGCCACCAGCGTTTTGCCTTCACCGGTCTTCATCTCGGCGATGTCGCCCTCATGCAGCACGATGCCGCCGATCAACTGGACGTCGAAATGCCGCTGGCCGAGGGTGCGCTTGGCGGCCTCGCGGACGGTCGCGAAGGCTGGAACCAGAATGTCGTCGAGCGTCTTGCCGTCGGCGAGCTGCTGGCGGAATTCGGCGGTGCGGGCTTTCAGCGCCTCATCGGAGAGTTTCGCGAGCTCGGGCTCAAGCGCGTTGATGGCGTTGACGCGGGATTGATATCCCTTCACCCGCCGGTCGTTGGCGGAGCCGAAAAACTTGCGGGCGAGCGCGCCGATCATGCCAATTCCTGCCTTTGCCGTTACTTGCGTTGCAAGCCGTGATGGACCACCAAATTGCCTATCAACTCACCGTGACGCACGGCGGCAAATACCCCGTTCCGGGGCGTTATCCGCCTAATGAGTGGGAATTAAGCAATCCAAGGTTCAACGGCAAAAAACGCAGCAAAATAAGCGCTATCGCCGCTGTACGATCGGGCACAGATATGGCCGGGTTCGGGCCTTGTCAACGTGGGTCCATATGTCAAGGAATTCATCATTTTGACAGACTTTTCGCGTTGCCAAGGCCGCATGATTGGGCGAGTGTCCCGCCGCCTTTGGCGCCCCTCTTCAAGACAAGGATTTTCCATGACCACCTCGTTCCCGGAAACGAAAACCGGCCTGCGCTTCGGCACGGCCTGCTCACGGGGTTCTTTGGCCGTAATGGCCTGTCTGGCTGCGGTTCTTGCCGCCGGCCTGCCGGCTCGTGCCCAGGACAACCCCGTTCTTGCCAAGGTTAACGGTGCGGAGATCCGCCAGAGCGACGTCGCGCTCGCGGAAGAGGAACTCGGCCCCAGCCTCGCGCAAATGGACCCGGCGACCAAGAAGGACAACGTGCTGGCCTTCCTGATCGACCTCAAGATCGTCGCCAAGGCCGCCGAGGAAAAGAAGGTCGAGAATTCCGAAGACTTCAAGAAGCGCCTGGCGTTCACGCGCAGCCGCCTTTTGATGGATAGCCTGCTCGCCACCGAGGGCAAGGCCGCGACCAGCGAAGCGGCCATGAAGCAGGTCTATGAGGAGGCCGCCAAGCAGATCACCGGCGAGATGGAGGTCCACGCCCGCCATATCCTGGTCGAGACCGAGGATGAGGCCAAGGCGATCGCCGAAGAGCTGAAGAAGGGCGGCGACTTCGCCGAACTGGCGAAGAAGAAGTCCAAGGACCCCGGCGCCTCCGATGGCGGCGATCTTGGCTTCTTCACCAAGGAACAGATGGTGCCGGAATTCTCCTCCGTCGCCTTCACGCTCGAACCCGGCAAGATCTCCGACCCCGTCAAGTCGCAATTCGGCTGGCACCTGATCAAGGTCGAGGAAAAGCGCGCCCGCAAGGCGCCCGAGTTCGAGCAGGTCAAGGCCCAGATCGAAACCTATGTGACGCGCAAGGCGCAGGCCGAATACGTCGCCAAGCTGCGCGAAGCCGCCAAGGTCGAGCGCATGGATAAGCCGGCCGAGGCCACCAAGCCGGATGCCGCCAAGCCCGCGGACTCCAAGATGGCGCCGCCGAAGAAGTAAAAAATCGCTGTCACTTCTTCGAGACCGATAGTATCTACCATCGTCATGGCCGGGCCGAAGCGCCCGGCCGTTCCATGTCCGGGGACCGGCTGTCAGGCCCTGAAGACGTCGATGCCGGCGCAGGTCCGGCGATGGTTGATCTGGTTGAAGAAGGTGTTCGCATGTCCGCCACCGTTTCCCCCCTCGCCCCGACCGATGTCCCCGAGATGCCCGCGATTGCGGGTGTGAAGCTTGCCACCGCCGCCGCCGGCATCCGCTACAAGGGGCGAACCGACGTGCTGCTCGCCGTCATGGACAAGGGCACCACGGTCGCCGGCGTGTTCACCAAATCGAAATGCCCGTCCGCGCCGGTGGAATGGTGCCGCGCCAAGCTCGGCCGGGGACAAGCCCGCGCGCTGGTGGTGAATTCCGGCAATGCCAACGCATTCACCGGCAAGACCGGCAGGCAGTCAACGGCGCTGACCGCGCAAACCGCCGCGAAGGCGGTTGGCTGCACCACCGGCGACGTGTTCCTCGCCTCCACCGGCGTGATCGGCGAGCCGCTCGACGCCACCAAGTTCGACGGCGTGCTGGCAACGCTGGCGGATACCGCCACGCCCGACCACTGGATGGACGCGGCGAAGGCCATCATGACAACCGACACCTTTCCGAAAGTCGCAACCGCCACGGTGAAACTCGGCAAGGCCAAGGTCACCATCAACGGCATGGCCAAGGGTGCCGGCATGATCGCGCCCGATATGGCGACCATGCTGTCTTTCGTGTTTACCGATGCGCCGCTGTCGTCCGCCGTGCTGCAGTCGCTGCTCAAGAGCGGCGTCGAGGACACTTTCAACGCCATCACCATCGACAGCGACACCTCGACCTCGGATACACTGCTGGCCTTCGCCACCGGCGCGGCCGCCGACGATGGCGCGCCAAAGATCAGCCGCGCCAGCGATCCGCGCCTGAAGGCGTTTGCCAAGGCTTTCCAGGGTGTGCTGGCCGACCTTGCCGAACAGGTGGCCCGCGACGGCGAAGGCGCGCGCAAGCTGGTCGAGGTTATCGTCGAAGGCGCGACCACCAAGAACTCCGCGCGCAAGATCGCCATGTCGATCGCGAATTCGCCGCTGGTGAAGACGGCGATCGCCGGCGAGGATGCCAATTGGGGCCGCGTGGTGATGGCGGTCGGCAAGGCCGGCGAGCCCGCCAACCGCGACAAGCTTTCGATCTCGTTCAACGGCATTCGCGTCGCCAAGAGCGGAGCGCGCGATCCGTCCTACAACGAGGCGGAGGTTTCCGAGGTGATGAAGAACCCGAAGATCCAGATCAAGGTTGCGCTTGGCCTCGGCAAGGGCCGCGACCGTGTGCTGACCTGCGACCTCACCAAGGAATATGTCGCGATCAACGGCGACTACCGCTCGTAAGCGAGAAAGCGGCGCATGGCTGACATCAAGCTCACTCTCGTCGTCGCCTGCGCCCTCGTCGATGCTGACAAGCGCGTGCTGATCGCGCAGCGCCCGGAAGGAAAGGCGCTCGCAGGCTTGTGGGAATTTCCCGGCGGCAAGGTCGAGCCCGGCGAGCGGCCGGAGCAGACCTTGATCCGCGAACTGCATGAAGAGCTCGGCATCGACGTCAGCGAGCCATGCCTGGCGCCGCTGACGTTTGCGAGCCACGCCTATGACAGCTTTCATCTGTTGATGCCGCTCTACATCTGCCGGCGCTGGGAAGGCATGGTGACGGCGCGCGAAGGCCAGCAACTGGCCTGGGTCCGCGCCAACAGACTGCGCGATTACCCGATGCCGCCCGCGGACATTCCGCTGATCCCGCATCTGATCGATTTGCTGATGTAGCGGGAGGGCGTTCCCGGATGCTGCGCAGCACGAAGTGATGCGCTGCTGTTCCGGGGTCCATCGTGGGTCCCGGCTCTGCGGTCCATCGCTTCGCGCTGCACCGCGTCCGGGACACGATCACTCCCCCTTCACCTTCTTCATCGCCGCCTCCAAACTCGCTTTCGCCGAGCCCGGCCGCAGCCCCTCTTCGGCGGCACGCGGAGCCCAGACACAAAAACGCGAAAACAACCCCATGCAAAGTAGAATGGGGCCGGCTCGCCGCACTCGTGCTGCTTGCGTCTGGGCACGAGAAGAAAAATGGGTCCGTCGTCACGGCCCAACCCAGCTAGGGTGTGGACTCATAACGCGCAGCAAATCACCGCCGAATGGTTGCAAGCTGGACGAAGGCAAGGAATTGGTGGCGAACTTATCGTAGCGTGTCGCGACCTAACGACATTGCTTGGTCCGATTGAAGAACCGTTCGACTCTGTTAGGAACGCGGTAGAGATAAGGGGCTGGAGGCAGATTGCTCACCCGGCTTGTTGGACAGCACCGGCTATGGCAACCCATTCACAATCGGCGAGTTCATGGCGCATGATCGGAGCCTCCCATTTCGGAGTTTGGGTCACAGACGTCCGGTCAAACGCAACGCGTCTGGTCCTGGCTCAGCTTCGGCGCTTTCGGGGTAAAGCCGACATCGACTAGTCCACACGCGCCGGCGAATCTGTCGAAAATGACCCATTGCGGAAAGCGTCTCCAGCTCTTCCGTATCACGACGGGCTGCGGGCGGTGGGGACCCGTCTCCCGAGGTCGCAATCCTATCATTCGGTTTCGGACTTCGTGTGAACTCATCAGCTCGATGAGTTCACACGAAGCAGGTCCTCACGGCACCTAATTCAATAGTCCCACCAAGTCGGTACCCAACGAAAGACATCGCCTGCGAGCGCTACCCGGCCGATGGAGGGAAATGGCATGTGCGTAGCCACCAGCCATGCGCCGGTCTCAGCCAGCTCCCGCATGAGTCGGATCCGGACGCGGGTCGCCTCCTCGGGGTCGTGCTCGAAGCCGTTGTGCCATTCAGGATGGTCGAACGAGACCGGGAAAATGGCGTCGCCGGCGAACATCAGCCGCTCGTCGCCGGACGCCAGGCGGACCACGCTGTGCCCGGGGGTATGTCCGCCGGTGCGACTGACAACCACTCCCGGCGCGACCTCGGACTCCTCATCGAACGTCCGCAACTGGCTCTGGTACTCCTTCACGAACCGGCTCGAGGCCGAGCGAGCCAGGTCCGCGAGCACCGGCGGCATGGCGGTGCGGGAGAAGTCGGGCGACTCCCAGAACTTCACCTCGGCGGCGGACACGTGGATGCGCAGGTCCGGGCGCAGCCGCTCCTTCACCCCGTCGACGAGCAGCCCACCGACGTGGTCAAAGTGCATATGGGTCAGCACCACGTCGGTTACCGAACCAACATCGATACCGGCCCTCTCCAAACGCTGGCCCAATTGGCCGGCCCGCGGAAAGTCCGGGTATTCCGCCCCTAGTCCGGAGTCGATGAGGATGGTCTGGCCGCCACTACGCACCACCACCTCGTTCAGCGCCCAATCGAATGCCTCCCGTGACAGGAACATGTCGTCCAGCCAGGCGCCCCGGGCGACCGGGTCGGCGTTGGTGGCCATTGACTCGGCCGGCGGCGTCAGCACGCCATCGCTGATCACCATCACGTCAATCTCGCCGACTCGCAGCGCGTAGCGCGACGGGACCAATTCGTCCGGTCGGATCATCTGATTCATCTTCGTTTCCTGCCGAGGGTTGCGGATCACCTGATTCATCTCAAAACTCCTTCTTTTTCCTCATCGAGGGGTTATCTGCGGCTTGGTCTTTCCAGCGATGTCGCCCAACATCCGCGCCGCTATACGTGGGGCTCCAGTCGCTTTGCAGATTCCTGCTGTCCGGCACCGACGTTCTTTGCCCGGTCGTAGCTTTCGATCACGGCTCGATAGGTCGGCACGGTTAAGGCGTAGATATCGGCGATCTCTGCCGCTTCCGGACGGCGCCAGGTGCGGTGAAGCTCGCTGATCACCGCATTGGTGCTTGTCGGCACGACCCCGGACTGAACGAAACGGGCTAATGTCGTATGAGACGTCATTACGGTAGGATCGCCCGATGCATCGATTACCGCGTAGACGTTGAAGCCGGCGGCCCTGGCATCGAGCGCAGGAAACATGACGCACACACTGGTCCAGACGCCGGCCATGATTAGTGTCTTCTTTCCCGTCTGCCGAACGGCCTTGACGAACAGATCGTTGTCCCAGGCATTCACTTCGCCCTGCCGCGGCACGTAGATCGCTGTCGGCGCCAGCTTGGCGATCTCCGGCATGATGGGGCCGTTGGGTCCATCCGGGACGGAAGCCGTCGTAATGATCGGGACATTCAGCAGGCTGGCGATCCGAGTGAGCGCCATGACATTGGCGCGTAACTCGGCGATGGTAATGTCCTTGACCGTCTGAAACAGACCAGTTTGGTGATCGAGCAGTAGCAAGGCCGTATCGTCGACATTCATCAGCGCTTTGCCGCCGCCGCTGGGGAGAATATGCGTCATTTCGGGCTCCTGTGCTTCCTGAGTTGGTTCCACCAGAAGCTGGTGGGCCTTGATGACCTAATGGATCGGAGCCGTGACTGCGCCAGCGCGATTGCCCGACCTCTAGCGAGATTGCTGCTAACGCATCCGCTTTCGCCAATCGCTCGGCGTCTCGCCTGTCAGCTTCTTAAACGCTGTCCCAAAGGCGGTCTGGGAGGAATAGCCAAGGGCCGCCGCGATCGAGATCACCGACATGCTGGGGTCGCGAAGCATTTCCATGGCCCGTTCGAGCCGCTGCTGGCGCAGCCAGGCATGCGGCGAAAGCCCGGTGCTCTCCTTGAAGGCGCGGCAGAAATGGAAGCGCGACAGGCCGGCATCCGCGGCCAGCGCGGCAAGTGATACGTCCGCATCGCTGTCCGAACGCAGGCGTTCGATCACGCGACCCAGCGCTTTGGGAGTCAGTCCGCCGACGGCCGGCCGGAACGTTGCAGGTGAGCCGATGTGGGCCACGAGCAGGCGTGTAGCCAGAAGATCAGTGAGTTGGTGTCTGAACAGCGTATCCAGCGCCGCGCTGCCTTCCAGGGAATCTGCCGCGCTTAGCAGCAATAGGGATGTAATGGAGTCGGGCTGCGCCGTTCGCTCGACAAGGTCGCTCGAACCGGACGTGCCGGCTTCGCTGGCAACGCGATTGAGGGTTGTCTGCGGAAGATAGAGCTGAAGGACACTCAAGGGCTGGTAGATGTCCCATCGTGAGCTTGAACCGGCCGGGATGATTGTCAACGTCCCGGGACGCGTCATTCCCCTCACAAAGGTTTTGCCGTCGCGGCGCTCAAACCGCACAGGCTCAGCGGGGAAAGTCATGATGACGTGGTCGGCCATGGGGCGGACAACGTCGTGCAAGGGATCATGCCTCCAGAAGGTGATTGCACCGCTGGACGGGTCTGAGGCCTTGTGGAGCGGTGCCATGTTGAGCACGCGTTCCATTTCGACATCGGCGGGACGTCGATCAGCAGGCACCACCTGGTGCTGACTTTCCTTGGGCGGGGCCGGCTGATTTTTCGAGGAATCAGTCATGTAGACTGTGCTCGCACTGGCGACATTATGTGCCAGCCCGGTGGAAACGCCAAGCGTGACGTCTTGCTTCAGTGAGCGTGTAATATCCGGTGAAATTTTGCGGGGCGGTATCGAGCTAACGGTCTTGCTGAAGTTGGATCTAGGGACAGATAGACCTATACCTTCGGATAGAGTGGGCTCATGTATCCGATAACCGCCAGTGGACTAAACCGCTCGCGCGGTAGGACGCTGGCACCTTGAGACATATTGCGCCGCGGCGCGAGCCTGGTCGCAAACTGGGCAAGGCGGACATAGTCTTCGTCGCGTCGCGCCGACGGGTTATGGGTACATGGCCTGATCTCGTCCCGCCTTGGGTTGTCTATCTGGGAGCAGCTTTTTTCACCGCCGCTTCCAGGCTTGCTTTCGCCGAGCCGGGCTTCAACGGCTTCTGCTGGCTCTCATGCGGCGCCCAGCCTGACAGCCAGATCACGTCGAAGGTCGCGCGGATGCGGCCGTCAGGATCCGCGAAGCGCTCGCCGTAAATCTGCGCCATCCGCAACATCGTGGCGCGGCGGGTCGGCGTCCGCCGCCGCTCGATCAAAAAATTGGTCGCACCCATCCGCCTGAGATCGGCCATCAGCGCGAACGCGCTGTCGTAGCGCACCACGACGCGATCGACGTCGGTGACCGGCAGCGCAAGCCCTGCGCGCTGCAGCAGGCTGCCGATGTCGCGCAAATCCGCAAACGGCGCGACGCGCGGCGACACTCCGCCCTCGCATTCGGCTTCCGCCGCGGCAAAGCTCTGCCGAAGCTCCGTCAGCGTATCGCCGCCGATCATCGCTGCCAGCAACAGCCCATCCGGCTTCAACGCGCGGCGGATCTGCGCCAGCACGCCGGGGAGATCGTTGACGAACTGAAACGCCAGCGCGGAAACCGCGAGGTCGAGCGATTGCGGCGGCAAGTGCAGCGTTTCGGATTGATCGACATCGATGCGGGTGATGGATGAGAAGCGCTCGGCCAATGGTTTTCGCAGGAGTTCGCCCGGCGTCCAGATATCGGCCACATCGGCAAAACTTCGCGTCACCGCCTGCAGCCGCTCTTCGAAATCTTCCCTGATACGATCGAGCAGGAATGTCGCCGGCCCGCCGCGCCGCGCGCGGTCTAGCCGCGCGCGCAGGAGCGCACGGTCGAACAGGATGGGCGCGCTGGCCGGGTTCGAAGCCATGCCGGTTGGTACGCTGGCTGCCTATCTCTGGCAATGCCGCGCTTGAGCCGCGCACGGCACGGCGCTAGCCTCACGCCATGGACGCCGAGGCATCACCACCACGCTCCATTTCCAGCCAGCTTCGCGGCGCGCTCGGCGCCTGCCGCGACGCATTCGCGCATCTGCCGCGGCTCGCGCTCGACATCGCACTGCCGACGCAGTGCGTTTCCTGCCGCGAACCGGTCCATGGCGAGGGCGTTTGCGCGGCATGCTGGGCCAAACTGTCGTTCATCGCACCACCGTTCTGTCCGCGGCTCGGCATCCCCTTCGTCTACGATCCCGGCTCCGAATTGCTGTCGATGGAAGCGATCGCCAATCCGCCGGCCTACCAGCGCGCCCGCGCCGCGGTGCGCTATGACGACGTCGCGCGAACCCTGGTTCATTCGCTGAAGTACCAGGATCGCACCGATCTGGCGCCCGCGATGGGCCGCTGGATGGCCCGTGCGGGCAAGGAATTGCTTGATGAAGCCGACGTGCTGGTCCCAGTTCCCCTGCACTGGCGACGCGGCTGGAGCCGCCGCTACAACCAGTCCGGCGCGCTGGCGCGGGTGATTTCGCGCCAAACCGGCGTCAAACTGGCCGCTGAGGCGCTTCGCCGCATTCGCGCGACCGAGCAGCAGATCGGGCTATCCCGACCACAGCGCGCCAGCAATGTGCAGGGCGCCTTCAAGGTCGCCGCCGACCGCGTGGCCGACATCCAGGGCCGCCGCGTCATCCTGATCGACGACGTGCTGACGTCAGGCGCCACGACCGACGCTTGCGCCCGCGCGCTGCTGCGCGCCAAGGCCGCGCAGGTCGACGTGCTGGTATTCGCGCGGGTTGTGGACAGCCACCGGGCTCCCATATAATTCAAAGACTTGCGATTCAAAGACTTGCCAATCAGAGCGCGCCATGACTGCTATTGAAATCTATACCCGCCCGGGCTGCGGCTACTGCACCGCCGCCAAATCGCTGCTGACGCGCAAGAGCGCCGCGTTCACCGAACTGAACGTGGCCACCAACCCGGCCTATCGCGAGCAGATGTACGACCGCGCAGGCCACGGCTCGACCTTCCCTCAGATCTTCATCGGCACAACCCATGTCGGCGGCTGTGACGAGCTTTATGCACTGGACCGCGCGGGCAAGCTCGACGGCTTGCTGGCGGGAGAAAAGGCCCCCTCATGAGCGCTGGTTCCACCTTCACCGCTGCGATGGTGCAGATGCGCACCGGGCTGCTGCCCGAACCGAGCCTCGAACAGGGCATCAACCTGATCCGCGAGGCCGCGGCGCAAGGTGCCGACTACGTGCTCACGCCCGAGGTGAGCAACATGATGCAACTGAACCGCAAGGCGCTGTTCGAGCACCTTGCATCGGAAGCAGACGACCTCTCGCTGAAAGCCTATCGCGCGCTGGCGGCGGAGCTGAAGATTTATCTTCACATCGGCTCGCTGGCGCTGCGCTTCTCGCCCGAGCGCGCCGTCAACCGCTCGTTCCTGATCGGGCCCGATGGTAATCTGCGCGCCAGCTACGACAAGATCCACATGTTCGATATCGACCTGCCCGGCGGCGAGAGCTATCGCGAATCCGCCAACTACCAGCCGGGCGAAACCGCCGTGATTTCCGATCTGCCGTGGGGGCGGATCGGACTGACGATCTGCTACGACGTGCGGTTTCCGGCGCTCTATCGCGCGCTGGCCGAGGCCGGCGCGTCGTTCCTCACCGTGCCCTCGGCGTTCACCAGGAAAACCGGCGAGGCACATTGGCACACGCTATTGCGCGCCCGCGCCATCGAGACCGGCTGCTTCGTGTTCGCCGCGGCGCAGGGCGGCATGCATGAGAACAAGCGCGAGACCTACGGGCATTCACTGATCATCGACCCCTGGGGCGAGATCCTCGCCGAGGGCGGCGTCGAGCCCGGCGTGTTCCTCGCCAAGATCGACACATCCAGGGTCGAGACGGCCCGGAGAGCCGTCCCGTCACTGCAGCATGGCAGGCGCTTCGGCCTTGCCGATCCCAAGGCCGGCCCGGAGCATCTGCACCTCGTCCGGGGCTCGGCATGATCCGCTACAACCTTCGCTGCGAGAAGGGCCATGCTTTCGAAAGCTGGTTTCAAAGCTCCGCGGCTTACGAGACCCAGGAAAAGCGCAGGCTGGTGAGCTGCCCGAATTGCGGCTCGGTCAAGGTCGAGCGCGCCATCATGGCTCCGCAGATCGTCAGCAAGAAGGGCCGCGAGCAAGCCGCGCCTACGCCAGCCGCGCCTGCGGAAGCAACCGGATCGGAATCGACGCCGCTGTTGATGGCGCAGGAACGCGAGCTGCGCGCCAAGCTGAAGGAATTGCGCGATCACATCGTCAAGAATGCCGACAATGTCGGCGAGCGCTTCCCTACCGAAGCGCGCAAGATGCATTACGGCGATATCGAGCATCGCCCGATCTACGGCGAAGCCACGCCGGATGAGGCGCGCGCGCTGATCGACGAAGGCGTCGAGGTCTCCCCGCTGCCGGTACTGCCGGAAGATAGGAATTGACGCGAAGCGTCATTCCGGGATGGTCCGAAGGACCAGACCCGGAATCTCGAGATTCCGGGTTCGGTGCTTTGCACCGCCCCGGAATGACGCCTACGCCGCTACCAATAGCGCCACGCCCACCACGATCAACACGATGCCGGACAGTTCGCGCGCCGACAACGGCTGCTTGAACGAGTAATACGACACGGCCTGCGCGAACACCACTTCGACCAGCGCGAGCGTGCGCACGTTGGCGGCCGCCGTCAGCGCAAATGCCAGAAACCAGAATTGCGAGGCGAAGGCGCCCATGAAGCCCGCGAGCATCGAAGGGCGCCACAGGCGCAAAATTTTCATTAGCGCATCAGGCGCGCGGGCGAGCAGATAGACGGTTAGCACCAGCGTTTGCACGAAGAGGCCGAACACCAGCGTGTAGGACGCCGCCGTCACAAAGGAGACGCCAGGCACCGTGATGATCGCGCCGCGAAAGCCGATCGCCGACAGCGCGAAGCAACCCGCGGCAACCAAGCCGATGATGGTCGGCTTCAGCTCCGCAAAGCCCTTTTCGCCGCCCGGCCGCAGCGCGGTGATGACCACGCCGACGGTCGCGATCACGATCGCGACCACTTTCAGCAGCGTCAGATGATCGCCGAGGAAGATGAAGCCGAAGATCGCGGTCTGGATCGCTTCCGTCTTGAGGTAGGCCGTCGTCACGACAAAGGAGCGATCGTTCATCGCCACCAGCATCATGCCGGTGGCGACGATCTGGCTGAGCGCGCCGAGCAGCAACCACGGCCAGAATATAGCCGTCGGCCACGGCACGGGATCACCTGTTGCAGCGATCACGATCGCGAAAAAGGCCAGTGAGAACGGAAAGCCGAACAGGAAGCGGATATTGGTTGCGCCCCAGGTCCCGAGCGGTCCCGTCAACGACCGCTGCATCGCATTGCGCGCGACCTGCCCCAGCGCAGCGATGATGGTGAAGGGAATCCAGAGCGTGGCGACGGAGAGCATGGGAAATACCGGCGGGATGCTGCTGCACCGTGCCGGGCGCGATGCGTCAGGTCAACAGAACGGACGTCATGACAGGATTGCGTGCGGCCCCAAAGGCAGTGTCGTCCCTGCGAACGCAGGGACCCATACGCCGCGGCCCCTCAATTCTATTCCGCTGGCAGACGGCCTTCGTGCGACAACAAACAGATGTGGTTATGGGTCCCTGCGTTCGCAGGAACGACACTGGTGATGCGGTAAAAGTGCCGCCATTAGTTACACCCCTTCAGCCACCACCATGTAGTTCACGTCCATGTCGGACGAGATGCTCCATCGGTCGGCGAGCGGGTTATAGACCACGCCGGCCTGCTCGGTGATGGAGAGGCGGTTGCTGGCGAGATGCCGGGCGAGTTCGTCCGGCGTGACGAACTTGTCCCATTGATGGGTGCCGCGCGGCAGCCAGCGCAGCACATACTCGGCGCCGACGATCGCAAGCGCAAAGCTCTTCCAGTTGCGGTTCAGTGTCGAGACCACCATCATCCCGCCCGGCTTGACCATCGCCGCGCAGCGGGCGAGGAACGCACCGACATCGGTGACATGCTCGATCACTTCCATCGCCAGCACGACATCGAACCGCTCGCGGTGGTCCATCTGCTCGACGGTGGTGCAGCGATAATCGATCGACAGATGCCCCTTGTCGGCGTGCAGCTTGGCAGCCGCAATATTGGTCGCGGACGGATCGATCCCGATCACCTGCGCGCCCAGCCGCGTCAACGGCTCGCACAACAGGCCAGCGCCGCAACCGATATCGAGGATTCGCAGCCCCGAGAGGCAACTCAAGCTCCTGGCGTTACGCTCAAACTTGCGGCAGGCGGCGTCGCGGATATAGGCGAGCCGCAGCGGGTTGATCTTGTGCAGCGGGGCCATCTTGCCTTTGGGGTCCCACCATTCCTCCGACAATCTCGAAAATTTCGCGACCTCGGCCGGGTCGACCGTGCTGCCAGTGGCGGCGGAAGCGTTTTGCTGCATGGCCATGACTTACGTACCGGCCGGTCGTGCCGTGATGGCATTGCGAAATGCCAGCGGCGACGTAATGGTGTCGAGGGTCTTGCCACCCTCGCCGACCCCAAAGACCGTTACGTCGCCGTAGTTGAGGATGCGGCCGAGGATGCTCTGGCTGACGTCGACGCTCTCGACCTTGTCCACACTCATCTCGAACGTCTGCCGCTGAATAAAGCCGGTCTTGTGGACGACACGGAAATTCGTGACGTCGGTCTCGGTAGTCCAGCGGTGGAACCAGGCCGTCACCGTCTTGTACAGCGCGAACAGCGCCGCGAGGCCCGCCATGGTCAGACTGAGCAGCACCAGCACGTCGCCCACGATCATCCGGGACGACACCAGAAACGCGATCGCCACGATCCAGGCAGCTATCGCCGGCAAAAAGTAGATCCAGTGCGCATTGGTCGAATACAGCACCCTCTCGCCGGGCTGCAGGATATCATCGATATAACGCCCCATACGCTCGTCCTGAATTAACCCGTCACCACAGCAATTCGCGCCATTTTTGGGTCGAAAACGGAACCAGGGGTGCTTGCCCCGGACCGCGTCGCTATGTATACGCCGCTTTCGGCCCGGGCGCTCCACTTTCCGTTCGGGTCACCTAACTTATCCTCACAGGGAATGCACGCGTCGTCATGGGCCGCCTCGTGATGAAATTCGGCGGCACGTCCGTCGCCAACATCGACCGAATCCGCAACGTCGCGCGTCACGTCAAGCGCGAAGTCGACGCCGGGCATAACGTCGCCGTCGTGGTGTCGGCCATGGCCGGCAAGACCAACGAGTTGGTCGGCTGGTGCGGCGACGCCTCGCCGCTGCATGATGCGCGCGAATATGACGCCGTGGTGGCATCCGGCGAACAGGTGACCTCGGGCCTGCTCGCGATCGTGTTGCAGGGCATGGGCATCCAGGCCCGTTCCTGGCAGGGCTGGCAGATCCCGATCAAGACCTCCGACGCCCACGCCTCGGCGCGGATTCTCGAGATCGACGGCAGCGAGATCACCGCTCGCTTCAAGGATCGCCAGGAGGTCGCCGTCATTGCCGGCTTCCAGGGCATCAACCCGCAGACCAACCGGATCACCACGCTTGGCCGCGGCGGTTCGGATACCTCTGCGGTGGCGATCGCCGCCGCGATCCGGGCCGACCGCTGCGACATCTATACCGACGTCGATGGCGTCTACACCACCGATCCGCGCGTGGTTCCCAAGGCGCGGCGGCTCGACAAGATCGCCTTCGAGGACATGCTGGAACTGGCTTCGCAGGGCGCCAAGGTCTTGCAGGTACGCTCGGTGGAACTCGGCATGGTGCACAACATGCCTGTGTTCGTCCGTTCCAGCTTCGACAAGCCAGAGGATATCGACCCGCACGGCACCCCGCCGGGCACGCTGATCTGCAGCGAGGAGGAAATCATGGAAAGCCACGTCGTCACCGGCATCGCCTTTTCCAAGGACGAAGCCCAGATTTCCGTGCGCCAGATCGAGGACAAGCCAGGCGTTGCGGCGGCGATCTTCGGCCCGCTCGCGGAAGCCAACATCAATGTCGACATGATCGTCCAGAACGTCTCCGAGGACGGCAAGACCACCGATCTCACCTTCACCGTGCCGGCCGCCGATTATACCCGCGCGCGCGACACCATCACTTTGGCCAAGGCCAAGATCGGCTATGCCCGGCTCGACACCGCCACCGACGTGGCCAAGGTTTCGGTGATCGGCAGCGGCATGCGCAGCCATGCCGGCGTCGCCGCGCAGGCGTTCACCGCGCTAGCCGGGCGCAACATCAACATCCGCGCCATCACCACCTCCGAGATCAAGTTTTCGGTGCTGATCGACGCCGCCTATACCGAACTTGCGGTGCGCACGCTGCACACGCTCTACGGGCTCGATCAGACTTAGAACGATTTTCTCTCAAATTTAGCGCATGGTCTGATCCAGACCGGCCTGGTTTGGCGGATCATGCGTTTCGCTGGCGCAACATCGGCCCTGGCCCACACGTTATTGCTTCTGGCAGGCGTTTTGCTTGGCAAAGCAAGCCTCGATTGGCTATACGGCCTATGAGGTGCGTTGCCGCAAACTGCACCACAGGCGATCTCGATTCGGCCTGGATCGGTGGCCAGCGGCGGCGCCGAATGAATATAATTGTAGTGTTTCGTGCGTTTCACGCCAGCTACCGGCCACCCGGCGGGCTGGCCTTGCGGGGGAGGATACCAGCACATGCGGAGCACGTCGGGAGGTCCCCGCGTCTTGTTGAGACGGCTTCGCGAAACCATGGCGGAGAAAGTCTCGGCGCAGGAACGCCTGGACAAGATCGTGGTGTTGATCGCGGCCAACATGGTGGCCGAGGTCTGCTCCTGTTACGTGCTGCGCATCGATAACACGCTCGAACTTTACGCCACCGAGGGTCTGAACCGCGACGCGGTGCACCGCACCGTGCTGAACGCGCATGAGGGCCTCGTCGGCCTCGTCGCCAGCGAGGCCAGCCCGCTCAACCTCTCGGACGCGCAAAGCCACCCGGCCTTCTCGTTCCGCCCGGAAACCGGCGAAGAAATCTACCATTCGTTCCTCGGCGTGCCGATCCTGCGCGCCGGCAACACGCTCGGCGTGCTGGTGGTGCAGAACCGCGCCAAGCGCACCTATGTCGAGGAAGAGGTCGAGGCGCTGCAGACCACCGCCATGGTGCTGGCGGAAATGATCGCCTCGGGCGAACTGGCAGCGCTGGCGCAGCCCGGCGCGGAACCGGCGGCGCGGCATTCGCTGCACAAGACCGGCGCGATCCTCTCCGACGGCATCGCGCTCGGCCATGTCGTGCTGCACGAGCCGCGTGTCGTCATCACCAACTACATCGCCGAAGACCTGCCGAAGGAAATCAAGAAACTGGATGCCGCGCTGACCAAGCTGCGCGCCGATCTCGACCGCATGCTGGAGCGCGGCGACGTCGCCGATGGCGGCGAGCACCGCGAGGTGCTGGAAGCCTACCGGATGTTTGCCAACGACCACGGCTGGTCGCACAAGCTGCATGAGGCGGTCGCTACCGGCCTCACCGCGGAAGCCGCGGTCGAGCGCGTGCAGTCCGACACTCGCGCGCGCATGCTGCGCTCGACCGATCCTTATCTGCGCGACCGCCTGCACGACCTGGAAGACCTCGGCCATCGCCTGATGCGGCAACTGGTCGGCCAGGATCACGCGCCCTCGCGCGAGCAGCTTCCCGAAAACGCCATTCTGATCGCGCGCGCGATGGGACCGGCGGCGCTGCTCGACTACGATCGCAAGCGGCTGCGCGGCCTGGTGCTGGAGGAAGGCACCGCGAATTCCCACGTCTCGATCGTGGCGCGCGCGCTCGGAATCCCTGCGGTCGGCGAAGTCCCGAATGCGCCCGGCATTGCCGACCCCGGCGATCCCATCATTGTCGACGGCACCTCGGGCTCGATCTATGTCCGCCCCTCGGCCGAGATCGAGATCGGCCTATGCCGAGCGGGTGCGGTTTCGCGCGCGGCGGCAGGCGCAGTATGCCGCGCTGCGCGACAAACCCTGTGTGACCAAGGACGGCCAGCCGGTCGAACTGATGATCAACGCGGGCCTCGTCATCGACCTGCCGCATATCGACGACACCGGCAGCGCCGGGATCGGGCTGTTCCGCACCGAGTTGCAGTTCATGGTCGGCCAGAACCTGCCGCGCTCTTCCGATCAACTCGCGCTCTATCGCACCGTGCTGGACGCCGCCGGCTCCAAGCCGGTCACGTTCCGCACCCTCGATATTGGCGGCGACAAGGCGCTGCCCTATATGGAGACCGTGATCGAGGAAAACCCGGCGCTCGGCTGGCGCGCGATCCGGCTCGGGCTCGACCGGCCCGGACTGTTGCGCGGCCAGATTCGTGCGCTGCTGCGGGCCGGCGGCGGCCGCGCGCTGAAGATCATGTTTCCGATGATTTCGGATGTCGCCGAATTCGACCAGGCCAAGGCCATCGTCGAGCGCGAACTCACCTACCTGCGCCAGCATGGCCACGCGTTGCCGGAACGTATCGACGTCGGCACCATGGTGGAAGTGCCGGCGCTGCTCTATCAACTCGACGAACTCTTGAAGAAGGTCGATTTCGTTTCGGTCGGTTCGAACGACCTGTTCCAGTTCTTGTTTGCGGTCGACCGCGGCAACGCAAAGGTTTCCGAACGGTTCGACACCATGTCGGTGCCGATCATGCGCGCGCTGCGCGATATCGTGCGGAAGGCGCAAGCCGCGAAGAAGATGGCCTCGCTATGCGGCGAGATGGCCTCAAAGCCGCTCGGCGCGCTGGCGCTGATCGCGCTCGGCTACCGCTCGCTGTCGCTGTCGGCCACCGCGCACGGCCCGGTCAAGGCGATGATCCTCGACCTCGACGCCAAAAAGGCCGAAGCTGTCCTGATGCCGCTGCTCGATGCGCCGGCCGGCAGCGTCTCGATCCGGCAGAAGCTGACGGAATTCGCGGAAGCCGAGGGGCTGTCGTTGTAGCGAGGCTCTGTCCCGACAACGCCACCTTTCCGTATCCGCTGCCTGAGAAATACGCCATGTTGCCCGAAGCCAAACTCGATATCCTGCTCGCCCATCATGCCTCGCTCGAGGCTGAGCTGCTGGGCCAGGTCAATTCCGAAAAATACGTCCAGATCACGCGCGAGCTCGCCGAGCTCAATCCGCTGATCGATGCGGTCAAGGCGTATCGGACGGCGCGGGCCGAGATTGCGGGCGCCGGACAGCTCTTGGCTGATACCGGCACCGATCCCGAAATCCGCAGCATGGCCGAAGCCGAGCTCGAAACGCTGCAGGCGCGCGTCGCTGACCTCGAGCAGAAAATTCGCGTCGCGCTGCTGCCCAAGGACGCCATGGACGACCGCAACGTGATGCTGGAAATCCGCGCCGGCACCGGCGGCGACGAGGCCTCGCTGTTCGCCGGCGACCTGTTCCGCATGTATGAGCGGTTTGCCGCCTTGCAGGGCTGGAAGGTCGACGTGATCTCGGCCTCGGAAGGTACCGTGGGCGGCTACAAGGAAATCATCGCCGAGGTGCAGGGCCGCGGCGCGTTCGCCAAGCTGAAATTCGATCCGGCGTGCACCGCGTGCAGCGCGTGCCCGACACGGAAACGCAGGGGCGGATTCACACCTCGGCCGCAACGGTGGCGGTACTGCCCGAGGTCGAGGATGTCGATGTCGACATCAGGAATGAAGATCTGCGGATCGAAACCATGCGCGCGCAAGGCGCCGGCGGCCAGCACGTCAACAAGACTGAATCCGCGATCCGTATCACGCACATTCCGACCGGCATCGTGGTGATGATGCAAGACAGCCGCTCGCAGCACAAAAACCGCGCTTCCGCGATGAACATCCTGCGCTCGCGCATCTACGACGCCGAGCGCCAGCGCGCCGACGCCGCGCGCTCCGCTGACCGCAAGGAGAAGGTCGGCTCCGGCGACCGAAGCGAGCGCATCCGCACCTATAATTTCCCGCAGGGCCGCGTCACCGATCACCGCATCAACCTGACGCTCTACAAATTGCCGCAGGTGATTTCGGGCGAAGCGCTGGGCGAACTGATCGACGCGTTGACGACCGAGCACCAGGCCGCCCAGCTCGCCGCACAGGGCGCGGCGGCGTGAGGATACATCTCACCGTCGTCCCTGCGAAAGCAGGGACCCATAACCACCGGCTTTTGTCGCGACCCAAGATATCAACCCACACTGCCTTAATCGATAGGCCGCGGAGTATGGGTCCCTGCGTTCGCAGGGACGACGTGTGGAGGGATTTGCGCGAGAATGCCGCATGATGAATTTCGCTGGCCAAAACGTCGAGACCTCACGACGCCTACTCACGGCGCAGCTCAAATCCGCGGCAATCGATTCCGCAGAACTCGACGCACGACTGCTGACAGGTCATGCGCTCGGCCTCGATCTGACCGGCATGATCACAGCGGCACAGCGTCAACTCACGCCGGACGAATCCGCCCGCCTCGAAGCTTTCATGCGCCGACGTCTCGCAGGCGAGCCGGTCGCCCGCATTCTCGGCGAAAAAGAATTTTGGGGTCTGCCCTTACGACTCTCCCCCTCAACGCTGGTGCCGCGGCCCGATACCGAAACCGTGGTCGAACTGGCGCTGGAACGGTTGCGCGCCGGCGGCGACCTCAATCGTCCCTTACGCATCGCGGACCTCGGCACCGGCTCCGGCGCTATCCTGCTGGCACTCCTGTCGGAGCTGCCAGCGGCGCATGGATTCGGGACCGACATTTCGGAAGCCGCCCTGCAGACCGCCGCCGCCAACGCGGCGCGTGCAGGGCTATCCGATCGCGCAACGTTCGTCGCCTGCGATTATGCCGGCGGATTATCCGGCACGTTCGATCTGATTGTTTCGAATCCGCCCTACATTCGCTCGGCGGACATCGCTCACTTGGCCGAGGAGGTCAGGAACTACGACCCGCTCGCCGCGCTCGATGGTGGCGCCGACGGGCTGGACGCCTACCGCGCGTTGATCCCTCAGGCGGCCGGCCTCCTCGCTCCGGGTGCAGCCTTGGTCGTGGAGGCCGGAGAGGGCCAAAGCGGCCCAATCCAGGCCCTGATGACGAGCGCAGGGTTAACGCCTGCAACAGCCCCCAAGGCCGATCTGGCGGGCATTCCAAGGGCGGTCGCGGGCCACAAAATGGCCCGATAAAGTCCTTTTGGAACGCAAAAAAACCCCTTGGAATATTCCCCCGGAGCGACTACGTTCCGCTCACAACATCGGTCCAGGGTTGCTGGCCCCGTGAGATCATGCGGGTGAGGCCAGAGTTTCTCAGAAACGAGAGCCCGCCGGGTGAAAGGTTCCAAACGCAGGTCGAATAGAGCGCAATAGCTGGAGCTGTGCTGCTCTCGACCGTAAAGCGAACGAAAGCCTGATATTGCGCTTGAAGACTTACGCAACAGCCAGTCACGCGAAGCCGTCACGCAAGACGGCAAGACTGGTTTTGGCAGGCTGAATGATTGATCCGGCGGGCAAATGTACGCCGCCGATTGGGGAACGCGTCTTTGCTGAACGCGAGGGTTGGCGAAATCGACGACATGAATTTGAACGGCATCGTGATTCGGTGCGCCTGAGGGCGCGCCCGATCGGATCAGGCTACGACGGCAACTGCAAAACATCAGGGCTGGAATAAAGGCGAGACATGAGAAACGGTCAAAACAACAAGCGGATGCGTAACCGGAACCAGGGCAGTAACCGGAACGATGGCCGGCGCGGTCAGAACCCGATGACCCGGGTATTCGAATCCAACGGGCCTGACATCAAGATCCGCGGCACCGCTTCGCACGTTGCAGAAAAATACGTTCAGCTAGCGCGCGACGCGCGCTCTTCCGGCGACCCCGTCGCGGCCGAGAATTACTACCAGCACGCCGAGCATTATTTCCGCCTGATCGCCGCTGCGCAGGAGCAGTTCCGGCAGAACCAGCCGCAGCCGCGCATCGACACCGAAGCGCAGCCGACGGAAGACGGTGACGACGACGGCGAGAGTTTTTCGCATTTCGGCCAGGAGCCGGGCTTCGTCCCGCAGCAGCCACAGCCGTATATCCGCGACAACAATCCGCGCGAACGCGAACAGCGCGGCGACAACCAGCCCTATCAGCGCGACCAACAGCCGCGCGAACACCATCGCGAACGCGAGCACCGTCCGCAGCCGCAGTATCAGCCGCAAGCCCAGCCGCAGCCGGTGATTGCCGATACCGGTGGCGTCGATCGCCTGCCCTCCTTCATCACCGGCCCGCAGCCGCAGGTGAACGGCGCGCCCGGCGGATATGAAGAGGGCCGCGGCGAGCGTTTCCCGCGCCGGCGTCGCCGGCCGCACGGCCCGCGCCCCGACAGCATGGCCGCGCCTGCCGCGCCAAGCGAAGATTTCAATCCGGGGAATGAATAGGTAGTTCACCACTATCGTCGTCCCTGCGAACGCAGGGACCCCGAGCGTGAGCGCAATTGCGCTCATCGCGGCGCCGCGGCCTTCGTTTGAGGCACGCGGGTGGACGATATTTTTAAACAAATGCCGGCGGTGGTTATGGGGCCCTGCGGACGACGAGCGGATGGACTACGCCTTGTCCCTTGTCGCCGTCGATGACGGCACCAGCGCTGGCTCAAGCGACGGAATCAGCCGCGTACGTTCGCGGCCCGCGGGGATCGCGCGATAGACCTGTTTGGTCGCTTCCACGATATGGACGCCGGCGAACGGCAGCGACAGCGCGGCGCCGACACGCTCCCACGCCATCGCCGAGCGCAGAAACCAGCTATTGCCGACCGGCGGCAGAAACAGCGCCTCGCCCCACGCCGCCGGCGTGAACCAGGTCTGTCGCAGCAATTGCGTGATCTGCGCGCGCGAATAGGGCCGGCCATGACCGAACGGCGTATTGTCGGAGCGCGTCCACACGCCCCGCCGGTTCGGGATCACCGCGATCAGCCGGCCGGACGGCGCCAGCACCCGCCACACTTCGCGCAGCAGGCGCTCCGGATCGTCAGACATCTCCAGCGCGTGAACCAGCAGGATCCGATCCACCGCGGCGTCCGGTAGCGGCATCGAGAATTCATCGATCAGAGATGCCAGCGCCGGCCGCCCCGTCGGCCATTTCAGGACGCCCTGCGCCGCTGGCATGAAAGCGATGCAGCGCTCCAGATCCTCGCGAAACAGCCCGAGATAGGGCGTCGGATAGCCGAGCCCGAGCACGCGCTGCGCCGCCGCATCGGGCCAGCGCGCCCGAATGCCGCGGTTGATCAACTGCCGCGCCACGATGCCGAGGCGCTGCGAATAGAAATCCCGGAGATCGATGACGTCGATGGTCATGGGCACAATCTACCATACCGTGTTTCATTGCGGCGCGCCGAAAATGGCATTGCCGCGCAAGCGTTAACGCCATATTTCTTGCGGATTAATGGGGCTGAAAGCCTTAACCACGGAGCTGTCATGGCCGCGGAAATTCGTACCTTCACCTGCCTCAACGACAATTTCGGCTATTTGATCCACGATCCCGCGACCAAGGCGACGGCATCGATCGACGCGCCCGAAGCCGCCCCGATCATCAGGGCGCTGGAGCGCGAAGGCTGGACGCTGACGGATATTCTCGTCACCCACCACCATCACGACCATGTCGGCGGCATTGCCGAGTTGAAGCAGAAATACAACTGCCGCGTCGTTGCACCGCACGACAAGTCCACCAAGATCGCCAATGTCGACCTGCGCGCTGCCCATGGCGATGTAGTCAAGGTGGGTAGCCTGCTGGCCCGGGTGCTGGAAACACCGGGGCACACGCTCGATCATATCTCCTACGTATTCGACAACGAGAAGGCGGTGTTTGCCGCCGACACGCTGTTCTCGATCGGCTGCGGCCGGGTATTCGAGGGCAATTATCCGATGATGTGGGATTCCCTGTTGAAGCTCCGTGCGCTGCCGGATGATTTCAAGCTCTATTGCGGCCATGAATATACCGCGTCCAACGTCAAGTTCGCGCTCAACGTCGACGGCGACAACCCCGCACTCAAGGCGCGCGCCGAGGAAGTGACGCGGCTGCGTGCAGAGGGCAAGCCGACGATACCGGTGCTGTTGGGCGAGGAGAAAAAAGCCAACGTTTTCCTGCGCGCCGACGAGCCGTCGATCGCGGCCGCGTTGCACATGAAGGGCGCGAGCGCCGACAAAGTGTTCGGCGAGCTGCGCGAGCGCAAGAACAAGTCCTGATGGCGCTGCCAACACAAGCCGCCGAGATCATCGCGCGGCTCGACCTGAAGCCGCATCCCGAAGGCGGGCATTATCGCGAGACGTTTCGCGATGAAAGCGTGGACGCCGCCGGGCGTTCGCGATCGACCGCGATCTATTTCTTGCTGGCGCGCGGCGAGCGCTCGCATTGGCATCGCATCGATGCCGTCGAGATCTGGCATTATTACGCGGGCGCGGCGTTGACACTGCAGATCGCCGATGACAGCGGCCGGCGCAGCATCAGGCTCGGCCCCGATCTTGCCGCTGGCGAAGAGCCGCAGGCGATCGTCCCGCCGCACGCTTGGCAGGCAGCCGAGAGCACCGGCAGTTGGACGCTGGTCGGCTGCACGGTGGCGCCTGGGTTTGAGTTTGCGAAATTCGAGCTGGCACCGAAGGGCTGGCTGCCGAGCTAATTCTCATTCGTTCCTGCCGCGCTAAAAAATCGCGATCTGGAATCGGGTGGGTTTGATGCGCTCTTGAACATAGTTTCCGCTCCACAACACGAGGAGCGGAAAAATGCACGGGACATTCAGCGTTTCACATCAGATCGAACCGGCCATTCTCTATTTCGGCACGCCGGTGGTCCTGATCGGCTCTACCAATGAGGACGGTTCATTCAACCTCGCGCCGATGTCGTCGGCATGGTGGGTTGGTTGGCGCTGCATGCTGGGGTTGGCGGCCAACTCAAAGACCACCGAGAACATGATCCGAACAGGCGAGTGCGTGCTCAATCTGCCGTCGGCCGCGCTAGTCGGCGCGGTCGACCGTCTGGCTCGCACGACCGGCTCGGATCCGGTGCCGGCGGGCAAGCGTATCCGCGGCTATCGGCACGCGCGCGACAAGTTTGGCCTGTGCGGCCTGACCGCGATGCCGGGCGAAACCGTTGCGGCGCCCCGCGCGCCGGAGTGCCCGGTGCAGATCGAAGCCAAGGTCGCACGCGTCCATGAGATGGCCGAGGAGGATGCGGTCTGGCGCGGCAACCTTGCCGCGATCGAGGTGCGCGTCACCCGGGTGCATGCGCATCCCGGCATCATGTTGGAAGGCGAAGCGAACCGCATCGATCCCGACAAATGGCGGCCGCTGATCATGAGCTTCCAGCAGTTCTACGGGCTGACGCCGGAGAAGCTGCAACGCTCCGAGCTCGGGCAGATTCCGGAGGCGATGTACAAGCCGCCGGGCTGGAAGCCAGCGGCTTAAGATTTCCGCCACACCATATCCTTCGCCGCGATCAGCCCGCCGCCCGCAATCAGGATTGCGGCGACGGCGATCGTGGCGGTGGCTTGCGCAAAGCCGGCGAGGATCAGAAACAAGGTCGATAGTAGCGGCGTCGCGTAGGATGCCGCTCCGAGCACGCGGATATCGCCGCGCTTCATGCCGATATCCCAGACGAAGAACGCAGCCCCGACAGGGCCGACGCCGAGCGCGATGACGGCGAGCCATTGCCCGATCGTTTCCGGCCAGACCGTCTTCTCCACCATGGCATGGACGAACGCGGCCAGCAGCGCGGTGGCGAGGCAGAAGCCGGCCACCGCATCGGTCGGCACCGCCTTGAGCTTGCGCGACATCACCGAATAAGCCGCCCATACAAAGGCGGCGACGAAGGCCGCAGCCAGCCCCGGGATCTGGCCTGGCGCAAAGCTGGCGCCATTGCCGGCGAACAGCAGCACCGTGCCGGCAAGCCCGAGCAACGCACCGATAATGTGATGTGGCGCCAGCCGCTCGCCCGGCAGCAGCGACGAGAACAGCACAATCAGCAGCGGCCAGAGATAATTCAGCAGGCCAGCCTCGGCCGGCGGCGCAAACCGCAACGCGAGGAAATACAGCGCGTGATAACCGAACAATCCGCCGACGCCGACGACCCAGGCGACCGCTGGCTGCTTCAAGGCGCCAAAGGCGGCGGGCCGGAACAGGAAACTTGCGAAAGCGACCAAAGCGCCGATCGCAAACGTCATGGCAGCGAGCTGGAACGCCGGAATTTTTCCGGTCGCAACCGTCAACACCGACAGCAGCGACCACATCAGGATCGCGGTCAGTCCGATCAGCGTGGCGGTGCGGGCGGTCATTTATGCAGGTACTTTCCGTCATGGCCGGGCTTGTCCCGGCCATCCACGTCTTCGTCGTCCGACGGTTTTAAAGACGTGGATGCCCGGGACAAGCCCGGGCATGACGACTTTTTACTGGTCGCTCCTGCACGCAACGGCTACGCGCGATGACGCGACGATCATCACACCAAGTACTGGCCGCCGTTGATCGTCATGGTCGAGCCGGTGATGCCGCTGGCCTCGTCGGCAGCCAGGAATACCACCGCGCGGGCAATCTCTTCGGGCTCGCCGAGACGATTGATCGGGATCAGCGGCAGAATGCTTTTCTCAAGCACGTCCTTCGGCACCGCCTGCACCATCTCGGTGTTGATGTAGCCGGGGCAGATCGCGTTCACGGTCACGCCGGCCTTGGCATTCTCCAGAGCGAGCGCCTTGGTAAAGCCGATGTCGCCGGCCTTGGCGGCGGAATAGTTGACTTGGCCGAACTGTCCCTTCTGGCCGTTGATCGAGGAGATGTTGATGATGCGGCCGAATTTGCGGGCGCGCATGCCCTCGATCACCGGGCGCGTCATGTTGAACAGCGAACCGAGATTGGTGTTGATCACCGCGTTCCACTGATCGAGCGTCATCTTGTGGAAGGCGCCGTCCTTGGTGATGCCGGCATTGTTGACCAGCACGTCGATCGGCCCGAGGTCGGCCTCGACCTTCTTGATGCCGTCGGCACAGGCGTCGAACGAAGAGACGTCCCATTTGTAGACCGGGATGCCGGTTTCGGATTTGAATTTTTCGGCGGCGGCATCATTGCCGGCGTAACTCGCCGCG
This sequence comes from Bradyrhizobium sp. RDI18, assembly GCF_043203335.1. Classification (NCBI taxonomy): domain Bacteria; kingdom Pseudomonadati; phylum Pseudomonadota; class Alphaproteobacteria; order Hyphomicrobiales; family Nitrobacteraceae; genus Bradyrhizobium; species Bradyrhizobium sp. RDI18. Next base: position 4,891,629 of record NZ_JBICRN010000008.1, read on the forward strand.
ACCTTGTAGCCCGCAGCTTTCAGCGCCTTGCTGATCGCCGCGCCGATACCTCGCGTCCCCCCCGTAACCAATGCAACACGTGCCATGTCGTAGTCCTCCTTGGTGGTCTTCTTTCTATGCCGGAATTGTCCCGGTCTTTTGACGAAGCTCAGCCTTTGGTTTGAAGCGTTGTTGAAAAAAACCTCGCATAAGACGAAAATGCCCGGCGCGAGACCGGGCATTTCATCTTTACCAATTCGAGCCGCGGTTGCGAGATGATCTTTTCATCATTCAACCGATCACTCTGCCTTTAGTTCAGTCGCGTGCGACGCACATCGCAATGCCCATGCCGCCGCCGATGCACAGCGTGGCGAGGCCCTTCTTGGCATCGCGCTTCTGCATCTCGTGCAAGAGCGTCACCAGCACGCGCGCGCCCGACGCTCCGATCGGGTGGCCGATCGCGATCGCGCCGCCATTGACGTTTACCTTGCTGGTGTCCCAGCCGAGATCCTTGTTCACCGCACAGGCCTGCGCCGCGAACGCCTCGTTGGCCTCGATCAGGTCGAGGTCGCCGACGTTCCAGCCGGCCTTCTTCAGCGCAGTGCGCGAGGCGGGGATCGGGCCGGTGCCCATGATCTTGGGATCGACGCCGGCCTGGCCCCAGGAGACGATGCGGGCGATCGGCTTCTTGCCCTGCCTGGCTGCTTCCTTGGCGGTCATCAGCACGACGGCGGCCGCGCCGTCGTTGATGCCAGAGGCGCTGCCGGCGGTAACGGTGCCGTCCTTCTCGAAGGCCGGCTTCAGCTTGGCCATCGACTCCAGCGTCGCGCCGTGACGGGGATATTCGTCGGTGTCGACCACCACATCGCCCTTGCGGGTCTTGATGGTGACGGCGGTGATCTCGTCCTTGAACTTGCCGGCCTTCTGCGCAGCCTCGGCCTTCTGCTGTGAGTTGACGGCGAACTCGTCCTGCTGGGCGCGGGTGATCTGCCACTGCTTGGCGACGTTCTCAGCGGTGTTGCCCATGTGATAGCCGTTGAAGGCGTCCCACAGGCCGTCCTTGATCATGGTGTCGACCAGCTCCAGGCCGCCCATCTTCACGCCACCACGCAGATATTGCGCATGCGGGGCCATGCTCATCGATTCCTGGCCGCCCGCGACCACGATCGAGGAATCGCCGTTCAGCAGCGCCTGGTAGCCGAGCGCGACCGAGCGCAGGCCCGAGCCGCAGAGCTGGTTGACGCCCCAGGCCGGGCTCTCCACCGGAATGCCCGCGTTGATCGAGGCCTGACGGGCCGGGTTCTGGCCCTGCGCCGCAGTCAGAATCTGGCCCATGATGACTTCGGAGACCTGGCCCGGCTCGACACCTGCCCGCTCCAGCGCGGCCTTGATGGCGATGGCGCCGAGGTCATGGGCCGGGGTGGTGGCGAACGCGCCGTTGAAGCTGCCGACCGGAGTGCGGGCGGCGCTGACGATGACGACATCGTCTGACATGGACATCTCCTTATGGGGTTTCTTGGGCTTGAGGTTGTTGGACGGCGGGCGGCCGGGGTGGCGTGCCTGTCTCTCACCTTATGTTGTTAACCTCGTTGACCCATGTCAATCGGCCGGCGCCCAAAATCCTGCCGCGGCGCATTCAAATTGATCCCCAGGGGTTTCCATAGCAGCGTCCATGCCTTGGAATTAACCGTGCCGCACAAAACGGTAGCCGAACCGCATTGAAAATGCTTACTTTGCTGCGTTGCGTTGCTCGTCTGCCCGTCGGCGAAGCCGCCGGGTTCCCTGCTCTCGGTGTCGATGTGTGAGCTTATGGCAAAGTCAGACCAACCTACGACCATCAAGAAATACGCCAACCGGCGGCTCTATAATACCGGCACCAGCACCTATGTGACGCTCGAGGATCTCGCAGCGATGGTGAAGGAAGGCGAGGATTTTCTCGTCTACGACGCCAAGACCGGCGACGACATTACCCGCCAGGTGCTGGCGCAGATCATCTTCGAACAGGAAAACAAAGCGGGACAGAATCTGTTGCCCACCACTTTCCTGCGGCAGTTGATCCGCTTCTACGGCGACAGCATGCAGTTGGTGGTGCCGAAGTATCTGGAGCAGTCGATCGATACGCTGACGCGCGAGCAGGAAAAATTCCGCAAGCAGCTCACCAACACCTTCAGCGGCACGCCGTTCGCGCCGCTCGAGGAACATGTCCGCCGCAACATGGAATTGTTTCAGCAGACGTTCTCGATGTTCAAGCCGTTTGTGCCGCCGCGCGCCGGATCGCCTTCGCCGGAACCGGAGAAGGTGCCGGAGCCGGCGACCGACGGAGACAATATCGACGATCTTCGCCGCCAGATGAAGGAAATGCAGGAACGCCTCGAGCGCATGTCGAAAGAGCCGAAGAAGGAAGAGTAGCTCTTCGTCGAACCTCTCTCTCCACCGTCGTCCCTGCGAACGCAGGGACCTATAACCACCAGCGTTAGTTGTTCGCAGAAGGCGTCGACCCGACTGCCCGATTGATTGGCCGCGGCGTATGGGTCCCTGCGTTCGCAGGGACGACAGCGGAGAGAGCTAACCCGCCGCCGGCAGCACCGTCTCAGCCGACACCGCCCACGGCCGCTGCGGCGATGCCAGTCCGATCAGGCGGCCTTGGATGTAGTCGCAGCCCCATTCGCGCAGCATCACGGCGGCTTCCTCGTCGTGCACCCATTCGGCTACCGTCTTGATCTGCAGGCGGTTGGCCAGATCGATCAGCGTATGCACGAAGGCGCGATCGTCGGCGGAGCGGGCGATGTTCTGCACGAAGGCGCCATCGATCTTCACGATATCGACGCCGAGCTTGCGCAAGTTGCGGAACGAGGTGTAGCCGGCGCCGAAATCGTCGATTGCGATCTGGCTGCCGAAGCTTTTCAGTCGTGTGATGAAGCCCCTGATATCATCGATATCCTGGATCGCAACCGTCTCGGTGATCTCGACGATCAGCCGCTCACCGGCGCCGGGATGCGCCTGCATCAGCGATTCGATTCCGGTCCACCAGTCCGGGTCCATGGTGGTGTCGGGCGAGATGTTGAGGCTGAGCCGCACGTTCGGCGACGCCGCGAGTTCGGCGACCGCGAGTTCGAGCACGCGATGATCGACCAGCCGGATCAGGCCCAATCGCTCGGCGACCGGAACGATATCGGGCGCCAGCAGCGCCTGCCCGTCCTCCTGCTCCATCCGTACCAGGCATTCATAGAACGCCGGCTGCCGCGAGCGCGCTTCGACCACGGGCTCAAAGGCGGTGACGATCCGCCGCTCGTTCAATGCAGTGACGATCTCGTCGGTTACGCGGATGTTGACGCGACGCTGGGCGTCGCGCTCGAGGTTCGGCTTCCATAGCGAGAACGATCCGGCGCGGCGGCGCTTGGCGTCATCGAGCGTTTCCTGGGCGCGATTGACGGCCTCATCGGCATTGCGGGCGTAACGAGGGATGCTGATCGCGCCGATCGAGGCCGTCACCGAAACGGGACCGGATTTGGTCGGGATTACCTCGTCGCGGATCCCTGCCAGGAAGCGCTCGGCCGCGATATTGGCGTCTTCGACGGTGCAATTCCTCAAGATCAGCCCGAACTTGTTGCCGGAGAAGCGCCCGAGCACGTCGCCGCCGCGCAGCTTGGCACGGATGCGCCTTCCGACTTCCGCAATCACGGCGTCCGCGACATCGAAGCCGAAAGCGTCGTTGACGCGCGCCAAATGATCGATGCCGATCAGCATGAAGGCGCACGTCGTTCGGAGACGCCTGGCTTCCTCGATCGCTTCCGCCAGCGAGGCGATGAGATGCGTGCGATTGAGTTCACCGGTCAGCGGATCGTGCATCGAGAGCTTCAGCAATTGCTCGTCGCGGGCACGGCGCTCATTGTTGATGCGGACAATGCCTTGCGCGCGCACTGGCTTGCCGTCGGGCCCCGCGAACCAGCAACCGGTTTCCTCGATCCAGAGTACCGGCGCGGAGCTTGAGGCTCGCACGCCATATTCGATCCGGTAGGCGACGCCTTCGCCGCCCCGCGGCGGAGGCGATCGCGTGAGGGCGTCCGTCCGGATCGAGCGGGAGGGCTCGATCAACCGGGCGAACCCGGCGCCACTCGCCAGCGCTTCCGCCGGAATGTCGGTGAAAACCGCGCCGGCATTGTCGCTCCAGGCGATGGTGTCCGCTATCAGGTCCCAAACGAAAGCCGCCTGGCCTAGCGAGGCAAGAATGCTGGAGGCTTCCGGGACAGGGGGCATCAGATCGCCTCGATTCGGGACACCGCCGGGTGATTCCTCGGGCCTTAAGGATAGACGAGAGGCTAGGCAAAGTTGATAAATAATCCGGAAACCATGTTTCACGGACTTTCCGGATTGGCCGGGAACGAAGCGGAAGGGAGCGGCATAGGCCTTGCGAGGTCAGATCGCAGTGGGGCGTTTCGTCCCGAAACGTGACAGTTTTAGCCGGTTGCGGTGCGCGATGCTGGATATCGATCGATCAGACGAAATTTTGGACGGCGAGTTCGTCAACCTCGACGAGCCGGCCTGCGTCGCGTTGGTGCCGGTCGCCCAGTCCGTACACTGGTCACAGCGAGCGGCGATGCCGCGGCCCGATCCGACCTTCCTCGCGCAGTTGATCGCGGCCGCCGATCAGACACCGCAAACACGCGGCCTGAGGCGGGCCTCGCTGGCGGATGCGCAGACGGCCTACGGCGCCAGCCAGATCCGGTACTGCAACACCGGCTCCCGGACACGGCAGACCATCTAAATCAGCGCTGAGGTGTCTCCGGCTTGTCCGGTGATGGCGGAGAGCCCGGCTGTATGCCGGGCGACGGGACTTCGGGCGACGGGACTTCCGATGAAGGCGTTTTCGGCGGGGGCGCCTCGGGTACGACCGAGGCCGCCTCGGGCGCGACCGCAGGCTGCGCCGGTTTCGGTTCGACGGCAGGCTGGGCCGGTTTCGGTTCGGGGGGATCCTGCAGCACGGATTCGGCAACAGAGGCTGCCGCCGGTGCAGATGGCGCGGCAGGCGCAGGTGGCGTTGCCGGCGCGGGGGCAGGTTGGGGCTTGGCGGCCGGTGCCTCGACTTTTTCGGGTTCGGCGTCTTTTGCTGGAGGCGCAGGCGCAGGCGCCGCCGCTGCGACGACGGCACGGCGTCGTGTCCGCAATGCCAGGCCGGAGATGAAATCCACCAGCGACAGCGCCGTCATCAGGAAATAGGTCGAGGTGCCGAACTTCGGCCACAGCAGGAATTCGGCCGCCGCCGCCGCGAACACGATCAGCGACAGCAGATGGTCGGTGAGATATTTCGCGCCGGGCCGCGCGCCTTTGATGACCTCGGCGAGCAGCAGCAAGATGCCGAGCGTGAGCAGCACGTCGCTCAGCGTCACGGTCCATTCCGCGCCCGACATCAAGGTCAGCTTCACCAGCGGATCGGTGAACGATACCTCCGGCATCAGGAAGACGATGATGTTGTAGATCGCGAGCGGAATCAGAAGCAGCGGAAAACCGACCATGGGTATCGCGCCTTGCTAGGAAAACCGGAAATGTCCCCGGGGCAAAGCATCGCTTCGCCCTGTGGAACCGTTGGCCCACTCGTTGGCCAAATTCGGGCAGGCGCCACTGGAAGCGGCGCCTTGTCCCCTATCCGGTCAGGATTCCTTCTTCTTGAGCACCTGCCGGCCTTTGTACATGCCGGTCTTCAGGTCGAGGTGGTGCGGACGGCGCAGCTCGCCCGAATCCTTGTCCTCGGCATAGGTCGGCTTCTTCAGCGCATCCGCCGAGCGGCGCATGCCACGCCGCGAGGGCGATGTTTTTCTTCTGGGAACGGCCATAACGGTCCTCTAGGGGTGTTGTCGGAGGCATCCGTCCGAAACCAGACCGCCCAGCGCTTCGCGCACGGGCTACGATGCCGATAAGGCCGCGCTTATAGAGGATGGGCCGGCGTAAAGCTAGGGCAGGTTGCGGTAAAAGCGGCCGAAAATTGGCTCAAAAAGCGCGATTCTCGCTCCAGCAGCGCTGTAGCGCCGCGGCATTGGCCCGCGCCATGTAGGTGGCGGCCAGACGGCGCACCCCGGGGCCGGGATTGCGGGCACTGCGCCTGACAGGGTTGGGCAGGATCGCCGCCAGCAAGGCGGCCTCGCGCGGCGACAGGGTCGAGGCCGAACGGCCAAAGGCGTAGAGGGAACCGGCTTCCGCCCCGAACTGCCCGGACGGGCCGAGTTCAGCGATGTTGAGATAGATTTCCAGGATCCGTTGCTTGGGCAGCACCAGATCGATCCACATCGCGAGCGGTAGTTCCAGCACCTTGCGGACCACGCTGCGGCCCGGCCACAGGAACAGGTTTTTCGCCACCTGCTGGGTAATTGTCGACCCGCCGCGGGTGGGTTCGCCGTCCTCGGCGTCGTCGATTGCGTCCTGCAGCGCACCCCAATCGACCCCGCGATGGCTGCAGAATCTGGCGTCTTCGGAGCCGACCACCGAGCGCGGCAGGTAGGGCGAAATCGCTTTGAAATCGATCCATTGCCGCGACACCGGCGCGCCCTTGAGCCAGCGCCAGGCCATCAGGGCCGAGACCGGATGCCCGGTGCGGTAGAACGGCGTCACCAGATAGGGCAGCAACAGCACCGCCAGCAGGATCAGCACTAAGATTCGGACAATGCGCAAATTGGACGCTTCCGGTTCAGCCCGGGCCCTCCGGGACCGCTGAACAGGCCCCACCCGCGTGACATCTCGATGATATTTCGGGCGTTTTCCAGCGCTTTTGTGACCTGCGTCATGGAATTGACGAAGCGCCCGCCATCAAACATTGTCCGGGCCAAATTGATCTGGAGCTATTCTTAATGACAACCGCCACTGCCGATTTCGCCAAACGACTGGACCAGACCGCGGAGGACACCGAAGCGCTGCTGGCGAAGCTGTTGTCCGATACGCCGCTGCCCGACGAGATCGCGCGGCCGAAGCGGCTGATGGACGCGATGCGCTATTCCAGCCTCGGCGGCGGAAAGAGGCTGCGGCCCTTTCTGGTGGTTGAAAGCTCGGCGGTGTTCGGCGTCCCGCGCGAGGCCGCGCTGCTGGTCGGCGCGGCGCTGGAATGCATCCATTGCTATTCCCTGATTCATGACGATTTGCCGGCGATGGATAACAGCGACCTGCGCCGTGGCCGGCCCACGCTGCACAAGGAGACCGACGACGCCACCGCGATCCTGGCCGGCGACGGGCTGTTGACGCTGGCGTTCGACATCGTCACCCGCGACGAGATCCACAAAGACGCCAATGTGCGCCTGCTGTTGACGCGGGCACTGGCGCGCGCTTCCGGCATCGGCGGCATGGTCGGCGGCCAGATCCTCGACCTCGCCGGCGAAGGCCGCTTCGGCGACCGCGAACCGGTCGACGTGGCGCGGCTGCAGCAGATGAAGACCGGCGCGCTGTTGCGCTATGGCTGCATCGCCGGCGCGATCCTCGGCCAGTCCACGCCGAAAGAACACCAGGCGCTCGACGATTACGGCCGCGCGCTCGGCGAGGCGTTCCAGATCGCCGACGACCTGCTCGACGTCGAGGGCGACGCCGCAGCGCTCGGCAAGCAGACCGGCCAGGATGCGGCGCTGGGCAAGACGACCTTCGTCACCCAGCTCGGCATCGACGGCGCCAAGCAGCGCGTGCGTGATCTCCTGGCGCGCGCCGATTCCGCGCTGTCGATCTTCGGCGCGAAGGGCAACATATTGCGGGCAGCCGCGCCTTTGTCGCGGAGCGCAGGAACTAGAGCTTCGGCTCTGATTGAAATCAGAACCGAAGCTCTAGATTCATGTTTTGACGCGTTTTCTTCACGCGAACCGGTATCCACTTCGCTCGAAAACGCTATAGCGCGTATCGAAGGCCAGCGGATGGACAAGGAATTCGAGAAACACCTTGTTCGCTTCCAGAACCTGCCGATGCCGGTCCGCGTCGTCTACGGAAGGCCGCGGACCTTCATCGCGCTCGCGGTTGGCGTGGCCGCATTCTTCCTGGTGCCTGACACGCTTCGGCTGGCGACACGTCTCATCGTCGGCTGGGATGTCTTCGCCGCGCTGTATCTCGTACTCGCTTACATTATGATGCTGCGCTGCGACGTCGACCACATAAGGCGCAGCGCGGTGTTGCAGGATGACGGACGTTTCCTGATCCTGTTAGTGACCGCGTTCGGCGCCCTCGCAAGCCTTGGCGCGATCGTGTTCGAGCTCGGCGCCTCGAAAGGCAATCCGGCCGGGCTCATCCTGGCGACGGCGACGATCGCATTGTCATGGGCGCTTGTGCATACAGCCTTTGCGCTGCACTACGCCCATGATTTCTATCGCGGCAAAAAGCCCGGCGGCCTGCAGTTTCCAAGCGGCGACGCACACAAGGATGCGGATTACTGGGATTTCGTCTACTTCTCGTTCGTGGTCGGCATGACCGCGCAGGTTTCCGACGTCGGCATTACCGACAGGATTATCCGCCGCACCGCGACCGTGCACGGCATCATTTCGTTCGTGTTCAACACCGCGCTGCTGGCCTTGATGGTGAATATCGCGGCGAGCGTGATCTGAAACGCCATTGGCCCCGCTGTCGCGGCGCCAATGTGGACTTGATCTGATGCCGGCCGCCGTTACGGGCATACACCCGACATGATGGCCTGGTAGCTATTGCAGCCCTGCTGGCGCTCGAGGCCGGTGAGCGGGCGGCCACTGGCCCCGATGCTCGGATCCCGTCCCTGATAACGCCCGGCGGTGGCCTGCCTGCCCCGCGGCGCCTGATACGGCCTGGCTTCCAGCGCCTGCCGCGGTTCGGGCCTCTCGCGCTTGGCGACCGGCTTCCTGGCGCTACGCTTCTCGCATTCGTTGTCGTCGTTGAGGTACGAGCCCTCCGCGCAGGTGATCTTGGTGCAGCGCTCTCCCTCGGCCTTGAAGCCGTGCTCGCAGACCAGCGGGCACACGCGCGCCGATTTCAGCTTGATCGTATCGAGCGTATCGACGCTGGCGACCTTGGTGTCGAGCTTGGTTCCGGCGTAGCGGTTGAACAGGGTCAGCGACCGCTGCGAGGCGCGATTCCAGTTGCCATCGGCGTTGCCGGTCAGGCAGCCGACGCGTTGCAGTTCGGCCTGTACCGACTTGGTGACGTCGGCCTGCGGCGGCCCTGACGTGAGGGCAGCAACGTTCACGGTCTTGTCCTTGTCAGCGGACGCCGGGGCGGGCGCCTTGTCGGCGGCAGCGCTTTCGGCGGCGACGCGCTTCTGCTCGGCCGCGGCCGCCTGCTCCTGCGCCACCTGCTTGGCCTTTTCAGCCGCGACGCGCGCCTGCTCGGCGGCCTTGGCTTCCGCTTCGGCCTTTGCCTGCTGCGACTTCTGGGCGCCCTCGGCGGCGAGCCGCGCCCGTTCCTGCTCGGCGAGCCGCGCTTTCTCGGTCGCCGCGACGCGCGCCTCCTCGGCCGCGATCTTGTCGAGCTGGAGTTTTGCAAGGCTCGAATAGAAGCCGTCGGGATATTGCCCAAGGAAGGCGTTGAGCGCGCTCTTGTTGCCGATCTGCAGTGCAAGTTCGTAATCGCGGCGGGCTTCGGCCTGCGCACTGAGGGCTGGCGCAGGAGCTGCCGCCGCAGGCGCCGGACGCGCCGGCACCAGCGGCACGTCTTCACCGCCCAGCGAACCATACACAAAGGGTTCCTGCCGATTATTGGTGGTTTTGAGCACCTCGTCGCGGACAAAGCCGAACGCGCGGCGGACGTCGAGCCCGGGCTTGGTCAAATGATTCGACAGCGCCGACGTGAACGGGCTGTTCTTGCCGTCACCGTCGGCCGCCGTCGAACCGGCCTTGGCCGAATAGGCAATCAGGACGTTGGGGCTGGTCGGCTCGACCTTGGCCAGGCCTTGCCCGATCGCGCGCGACGCGACGGTACGCTTCATGGTGCGGGCAAACGGATTGTCGCGGCAGGCGTCGAGAATCACGAGCCGCAGCTTCTTGGCGGGCTCGATTGCGATCAGGATGCGATCGAGCGAGAGGCCCTCGTCATAAATGTCGGTATCGCGTTCCAGCCGCGCATCGACGGGAATCAGGTAATTCGCGCCGTCAACTTCGATCCCGTGGCCGGCGTAGTAGACCACGGCAATATCGGCGTCGCGCGCGCGATCGGCGAAGTCGCGCAGCGCGCGACGGGTCTCGGCTGCCGGCAAGTCGCGGCGGAATCGACGACGTCAAAACCGGCGTCCTTCAGCGTCGCCGCGATCTTGGAACTGTCGTTAACCGGGTTGGTGAGCGGTGCGACATTCTGGTAGGCGGAATTGCCGAGGATCAGCGCGACGCGCTTCTCGGCAAAGGCCGGCTCGCTCACCAGCAGGAAGGCGGCGGCTGCAAGTGCCCATCGGCACAATTTTAGCGATCCAGACATCATGACTCCTCCGGAGCCTCGTACTTTTTTACCACACCGGTCTGCCTATCAGAAGGATCAGGCCGGCTTTGTGAGTTAGGTCACGAACCACGCAGACGTGAATCGCACCCCTCCATCCTTAGTCTGGCCAGTGTCCCGCGGGTTCGGCCGTCACCAATCACCTTTCCGCCGGGTTCCGCCCGGATATGGCGGCGAACGTGTACGCCCGCGCGATCACCGCGGCACGACATGCTCCTGAAATTGCGGCAGGTCATCCGTGATCGAAACCAGGGCGCCTTGGAGCCGACGAAGATGTGGGCCGTTGGACGGATCGAGGGATCGTCAACCAGCGTGCCCATGGCGACATGGACGAAGGCGCCGTCGCGCACCACGGAATAGAGCAACGAGCCGCATTTGGGGCAATGCGCGTTGTGGTTCGCCGCATCGCCATAGATCATGATGTTGTCTTTGCCTTTGGTGACATCAAACTTGTCACGTGCGATGCCGGCAAACGGCTTGAATGCCGAACCGGTGGTGCGCCGGCAATCTGGGCAGTGGCAATTCAAGGCGTATGCGAATTCGTCCGCCACCGCATAGCGCGTCGCGCGACAGAAACATTCTCCGGCAAGAATGCGAGCATTCGATTTTGCTGAACCCGCCACCCGCAATCCCTCGCACCTGTGATGAACTCACCATAGCGCAATGCGCCGGTTCGTGGCTTAATTCAACCCGAACAAATTTCAAATGTCGGGGAGGAATAGCTGTGAGTCATGACCGATCGACCGTCGAAGCCGTGGTGCAGAACTATTTCGATGGCCTTTATGAGGGCGATGCCGACAAGCTCGGCGCGATCTTCGACGCAAGCGCCGATTTGCGCTGGCTGGAGAAGGGCGAGTTGCAGGTGCTGAGCGTTCCGGACTGGCTCGATCGCGTGCGAAAGCGGCCGTCGGCGAAGGCTGAAGGAAAGCCGCGCGAGGATTTCATCGTCACGATAGACCGCTCGGACGAATCCACCGCCTTCGTCAAGGTGCGCTGCCAATTGCCGCCGCGCTATTTCACCGATTATCTGGTGGCAATGAAGCTGCGCGACGGCTGGAAGATCGTCTCGAAAGCCTACCGCTACAATCTGCGCGAGTAATATTTGCTCAAGCCGCGACGCCCTGAACATCGACAGCAATGACGATGGATCGAGCCTGTCCCTACTCCGCCGCCGCGTTCCTGCCGGGACCGCCGACATAGCCGGCCGCATCGCCGAACCGCTCGATCATGACAGCGGCGAGGTCCTTGGCTTTGCTGGTGACGCAGGCGCCCGAGCGCACGGCGTAGCGGTCCTGATGCTTCAGATGCGGCGGCGCCTCGCCCTTCTGCAGCGCGCGGGCGGCGTCCATCACGAGCTTGCGGAAATGCATGATGCCGAGGTCGGTCGGGCCGAGATGTTCGCGCGTGCGGTCGGCGATCGGGCCCTGGCTGTCCTGCACGGCGGCGTCCTGCTCGGACACGCCCTTGATGCCGGTGTAGCTTTGGGTCTTCTGCAGCTTGCGATCGATCAGGTAGTCGTTCGACTTGTTGCGCAGCGGCACGTAATTATCGTCGACTTCCGCAATGACGCCGTTGCCGCGATCGTAGGCCTCACGTTCGGCATCCGTAATCGGGCGTTCCGGATTCCAGGCATAGGTGTAGATCCAGCAATTGGTATCGGTCACCGGCACGAAGCTCTGACCAAAGATGTTCTCGCCCGGCATCGCGCTCGGCGCATAGGCATGCACCGGCATCAGGAACTGGGCGATGCGCCAGTAGATGTTATCGCTGCCGGTGAGACGCCCGCCGGCGATCGTCAGCCCGGCGTCATGCGGGTTGATCTTGATGACGGGGCGCGGATCTTCCGCTATCCAGCGCATGTGATCGGTGGCCACGCGCACAAGCGGATTCACAAAGTGCTTCTTGATATCGAGGATCTCGTTCTCTTCCTTTTCGAAAGAGAGATGCGCGAAGGTGAAATGCGCGGTGTCGATCGAACCTTCCAGTGCCTGCACCCAGTTGCAGTCCTGCCATTTCTTCGAAACGTAGCGATGCGAGGGCGGCACCAGCGCCATTTCCAGATCGGGCAGCTCGGGCACCTGATCGGCGGGACCCATATAGGCCCAGATCATGTCGCCCCACTCGCGCACCGGATAGGACTTGATGCGGATCAGGCCCTTGGCATTGAGGTCGGGATAGGAGGTCGGCATGTCGACGCAGCGGCCCTCGGTGTCGAACTTCCAGCCGTGATAGACGCAGCGGATGCCGCACTCCTCGTTGCGGCCAAGCCAGAGATTGGCGCCGCGATGCGGGCAATATTGATCGATGACGCCGACCAAGCCACGTGTGTCGCGGAAGGCGAGCAGTTCCTCGCCCATGACGACGATCTTCTTCGGCGGACCATCGGCCTCAGGTAACTCTTCCGACAGCAGCACCGGAATCCAGAAGCGGCGCAGCAGCTCGCCCATGCCGGTGCCTGCACCGCTCTCGGTGAGGAATTTGTTGTCTTCGGCGCGGAGCATGAGCGGGCCTCCCGATGTTGTTCTTCTTTTGCGGAAGATTGGCGCGAGTAGCCGATAACGTCAACGTCGGTCCTGCTCGCGTGTCCCGGACGCGGCGCGGCACCATCAGCGCGTTTACGCGCGTCTTCGACGCGCTATGGTGACGCGCTGCAGAGCCGGGACCCATCGTGGCTGCAAAGCATGGGCCCCGGCTCTGCAGTGCACCGCTTCGCGATGCACTGCGTCCGGGGGCACGATGCGCCGACCTACACCGGCCGCTCGCCCTTTACCGTCACCCGCGTGCCTGACCGCGTATGCGGCCAGTAGTCCCACATCGCGCGGTGCTGGGCGCAGCGGTTGTCCCAGAACGCGATGGCGTTTTCCGTCCAGCGGAAGCGGCATTGGAACAGCGGGTTCTCCGCGTGCTGATAGAGATAGGCGAGCATGGCATCGCTCTCGTCGCGCGGGATGCCCATGATGTGGCGGGTGAAGCCGCGATTGACGTAAAGCGCCTTCTTGCCGGTGACGGGATGCGTGCGCACCACGGGGTGTTCGGCACGCGGATATTCCACCCGGTCGGCGACGCCATAGTTGGCGTAGAGCCCGCGATAGGCCTGCTCGCCATCGTGCAATGCGGTGAGCCCGTCGAGATAGGTCTTCATCCGGTCCGACAGCGCCTCATAGGCGGCGTACATGTTGGCAAACAGCGTATCGCCGCCGCGTGGCGGGCATTGCTTGATGTAGAGGATCGATCCCATCGGCGGCTCGACGTCGCAGGACACGTCGGTGTGCCAGCCCTCGCCATTGGCGCGCGGCAGATCCTTATCGGCATAGATCTTCATCAACGCCGGGTCGCCCTCGTTGGGCGCCGCCGGATGCACGTGCAGTTCACCGAACTTGCGCCCGAAAGCGAGATGCTGCTGCGGGGTGATATGCTGGTCGCGAAAGAAGATGACGAGGTTTTCGGCAAGCGCGCGATGGATTTCGTCCATCTGCCGGTTGGAGCGCGCGTCGTCCGAGACGAGCTTGCCGATATCGACGCCGGAAATTTCCGCGCCGATGATTGGCGTGAGTTTCTCGACCGCAATGGTCTCGTAAGGTTCGGCTTCGTCGGCGACGTGCCGGTAGCGCGGTCCCTGCTTGCCGGACAGCGATGACATGCGCGTTCTCCCAATCGTTCTTGATTGGGACGCATCGTAGCTCGGGCGATACGAAGTGCAATCCACGTGGCACGTCGTCCCGGCCTTGAGCCGGGACCCAACCACAGGAGCACGTTGTTGTGAAAGCTCGAGCCACAGTTTGGCATAACCACAAAGCTCTGTGGTTGATGGTGTGGACGGCCCCTACGGCATCAGTGTGCCAGAATGAGGTTGTTGCAAATCTCAGACAAGGGAGCCGTCCGTGAAGCAGATTAGTCGCATTGGAATGGATACGTCGAAGTATATTTTTGTGCTGCATGGAGTTGATGCGGCGGAGCAGGTGGTGTTGCGCAAGAAACTTTCGCGCAAGCAGGTGCTGGAGTTCTTTGCCAAATTGCCGCCGACCGTGATCGGGATGGAGGCCTGCGGGGCTTCGCAATATTGGGCGCGGGAGCTTCGCAAGCTTGGCCATGAGGTGAAGCTGATGGCTCCGCAATTGGTGAAGCCCTATGTGACGCGGAACAAGAATGACTGGCGGGATGCGGAAGGCCTGTGTGAGGCGATGAGCCGGCCGAGCATGCGGTTTGTGCCGGTAAAGAGCGCCGAGCAGCAGGCTGCATTGATGCTGACAGGAATCCGCGATGGATTGATCGCCCGGCGCACCCAGTTGACCAACACGATCCGCGGCCATGCGGCGGAGTATGGCCTGATTGCGCCCAAGGGGTTGGACAAGATCGAGCCGTTGTTGGCGCAGATTGCCCAGGACGAGACGCTTCCCGCGATGGCGCGCGAGCTGTTTACGGTGCTGGGCCGCGAATGCATCAGGCTCGAGGGCGAGCTGGAGGCGATCGAGGCCAAGCTGATGGCCTGGCACCGTGGCGATGCCATGGGCCGCCGGCTGGCAAAGATCCCTTCGGTCGGCCCGATCGTGGCGACGGCGCTGGTGATGAAGACACCAGATCCGCGCGCGTTCCGCTCCGGTCGTCACTTTGCGGCCTGGCTCGGCCTCACGCCCAAGGACCATTCCACCGCCGGCAAGACCAGGCTCGGCAAGATCACCCGGGCCGGCGATGAGGACCTTCGTCGCCTGCTGGTGATCGGGGCGACCGCGGTGATCCAGCAGGCCAGGCGTGGCCGCGGCCATCACTCGCGCTGGCTGCTGGCATTGATCCAGCGCAAGCCGCCGAAGCTTGCGGCCGTAGCGCTCGCCAACAAGGTGGCCCGTATCGCCTGGAAGCTGATGGTCACGGGGGAGGCGTACGACGCGACGCGGATCAATGCCACGGCGGCAGTCGCCGCTTAAACAGGTCAAACAGGTTGGCCGGCCGGCGGCTCGTCCGCCGACCGCCCCGGAAGCTGCAAGAGCAGATGGAGCGATCGATCGAGCAACGATGCGAGACAATCCGTGGGACCCATTGGCCGCCAACAGGCCGCTAGGTTGTTTGGAACTCGCATCGCGCAACCCATCTTGGCCAGCGGTCAACACAACCGCATTCACAGGCCGGACATATGGATGCAAGCGATCCGATCTCACTCAAAAAGCTCTTGTGCCACGGGGGCCGTCCACATATGGGTCCCTGCGTTCGCGGGGAACGACGGGCAGAGATAGCCTTACTCCGCCGCGGTCACCGGCGTCTTGCTGCCCTTGCCATAACGCTGGTCGATATAATCGATCACCAGCGCCTTGAAATCGGCGGCAATGGTCGGACCGCGCAGGGTGCGGAACTTCTTGCCGTCGACGAACACGGGCGCGGCCGGCGCTTCGCCGGTGCCGGGCAGGGAGATGCCGATATTGGCGTGCTTGGATTCGCCCGGGCCGTTGACGATGCAGCCCATCACCGCGACGTTAAGCTGCTCGACGCCGGGATATTGCGTTTTCCAGGCCGGCATTTCCTCGCGGATGAAATCCTGGATCGAGCGCGCCAATTCCTGGAATGTGGTCGAGGTGGTGCGGCCGCAGCCGGACATGCCGCGACCAGCGGCACAAAGGTGCGGAAACCCATGGTCTGCAGCAATTCCTGCGCGACCTGAACTTCCAGCGTGCGGTCGCCGCCGGGCTCGGGCGTGAGCGAAATGCGGATGGTGTCGCCGATGCCGTCCTGCAGCAGGATGCCGAGCGCGGCGGATGAAGCCACGATGCCCTTCGATCCCATGCCGGCTTCGGTGAGGCCGAGATGGATGGCGTAATCCGAGCGGCGCGCCAGCTCCTGATAGACTGCGATCAGATCCTGCACGGCGGAAACTTTTGCCGACAAAATCATGCGGTTCTTGGCCATGCCGAGCTCTTGGGCGCGGGCGGCCGACAGCAAAGCCGACTGCACCATGGCCTCGCGCGTTACCGCGCGGGCATCGCGCGGGTTGGCCGAGGCCGTATTCTCGTCCATCAGCTTGGTCAGCAGTTCCTGATCCAGCGAGCCCCAATTGGCGCCGATACGCACCGGCTTGTTGTTCTTGTTGGCGATCTCGATGATGTCGGCGAACTGCGTGTCGCGCTTGTTCTTGAAGCCGACATTGCCGGGATTGATGCGATACTTGTCGAGCGCTTCGGCACAGGCCGGATATTCGGCGAGCAGCTTGTGGCCGATATAATGGAAGTCACCGATCAGGGGCGTGGTGATGCCGCGCTTGCGCAGCCCATCGCGGATGTGCGGAACGGCGGCAGCAGCTTCCTCGCGGTCGACCGTGATGCGCACCATCTCCGATCCGGCGCGCGACAGCGCCGCGACCTGCGCGATGGTGCCTTCGACATCGGCGGTGTCGGTATTGGTCATCGACTGCACGACGATCGGCGCCCCGCCGCCGACGGCAACATTGCCGACCATGACCTGTGTGGTTTTGTGCCGGGCCTTCGGGCCGGCGATGTCGTCTTGCGGGATTATTTCGGGCTTGTTCATGGGGCCTCGAATATCAGGTTTTGGTGACATGTACCAAGGGGGCGGCGAAGGCAGTGTGCGCCTTGTCACATAGCGGATTTTTATCTTGTGTGTTCAACAGCTTAGGTCAGCCGCAGCGACCAAAAGCAGGGCAAAAGACCTCAGTCTTTCGTTAACCGCTATATTGGACGGAATCACCGAATTGAAAGGGCGAGCATGCGTCTGGCGCCTTTTCATGGCCCGATGCGGGCCCTAGCATCGCCGAAACATAAATAATGGGAGGTGGGTATGCCGGCGCGAAACGAGCTGATCACGACGGCGGAACTCACTGACATTCTCAGCCAACCCGATCTGCGCCTGTTCGATTGCACCACCTACCTCGAACCCGCCCCTGAAGGCTCCAGTCTGCCCTATCTCACCGTGCCCGGCCGGCACAGCTTCGAAGCCGGCCATATTCCGGGCGCAGATTTTCTCGACCTGCAGCGCGAGTTCTCCGATCCCGATACCGAACTTCGCTTCATGATGCCTGATGTGGCGCGGCTCGAACGGGCGTTCGGTGATCACGGCGTGTCCATTAGCAGCCGCGTGGTGCTGTACAGCATTGGCACGCCGATGTGGGCGACTCGGTTCTGGTGGATGCTCAAATCGCTCGGATTCGAGAAAGCTTCAGTGCTCGACGGCGGTCTCGATAAATGGAAGTTCGAAGGACGCCCGCTCGAAACGGGGCCCGCAAGGGGATATCCGCCAGCGACCTTCACGGCGAAGCCGAGGCGCGGATTTTTCGTCGACAAGCACGAGACGCTCGCGGCCTCCTCGGAGCGCAATACGGTCGTCGTCAATGCACTCGGTCCGCAGTTTCACAAGGGCCTCGAGCCAAGCCGCTACGGCCGACCCGGCCGCATACCTGGCAGTTGCAATGTATCGGCCGCGACGCTGCTCGATCCCAAGACGAAGGACTTCGTGCCGCTTGCGGAGGCCGAAGCCAAGTTCAACGCGCAGGGCATCACCAAGGACAAGCGCGTGGTCGCCTATTGCGGCGGCGGCATTTCGGCGACGATCGACCTGTTCCTGCTCTACCAGCTCGGTTACGACAACCTCACCCTTTACGATGGCTCGATGGGCGAATGGGCCAAGGATGCGTCGCTGCCGATCGAGACGGGGTAACTGCGTCCTTACGGGGTAACTGCGTCCCTCAGGGTTCGTTCATGGAACGCTTAGTAGGCCGTTGACAACGGTTCTTGTCAGGTCAATCTAAGGCTTAGAGGTGAAAAATGAGCCCTGCCTTGGTATTAACGACGGTTAATGCGCCCCATAGCAAGCAGCTAGATGCGCAGGAGCTTGCCTTTTGTCTTCTCCATCCCGAAGCGGCACAGGCAGTACCTGGGCACATGTCTTCGTTTTTTGGTGAAGTCAGTCCAAAGCTGCAAATCGAGTTTGCCAGCTCTTACAATATTTCCAAGCAACAGCTCGCAGCGGCGGCCAAGGCATTCGCCATCTATTCCGGCGAAACATATCCACACATCTCGTGAGCGCTCCGAAACCTTTGCCTGATTGGGCGCGGTTATTCCGCATAGCTTGGCGCAGAACGGGTGTGTTATGGCAGATCACGCCGGCACGTTCGGATCCGGCACCACCTTCGGATCCGGCTTGTTGACGAGATAGAGCCCGGCGATGACAAGTACCGCGGCAATGCCGAAGGCGATCGTCAGCGTGTCGTGCAGGATGAAATAGGCGGCGACGACGCCGAACAATGGCGTGACGAAGGTGAACGACGACAGTTTGCTGGCTGAATAGGTCTTCACCAGCGCGAACCACAGCACGAAGGTGCAGCCCACCACCCAGATCGCCTGATAAGCCAACAACGAGATCGACAGCACGCCCGGCATGTGGGTGATCTTCTCGCCGAACAGCAGGGATGCGCAGCCCAGGATCGGGATCGATACGGCCACCTGATAGCCGAGCGCTTTCTCTGGCGCCGCGTTACGAAGTTTCGTGCCCTTGGCGATCAGCGTGGTCGCGCCCCACAGCGCGCCGCCGCCGACCACCAGCAGGTCGCCCAGCAACACTTTTGCGTCGACATTTGCCTGCGGCACGCCGATTGCCAGCGCGACACCGGCAAAGCTGAGACCCAGCCCACCCCATTGCATCATGCTCAGGCGCTCGCCGAGAAACTGGTAGGAGCCGAGCGCGACGAAGAACGGTGCGGTGTACAGGAACACGGCGGCGCGCGACGCCGATGTGAACACCAGCCCGCTGAAGATCAGGACGAATTCGATACCGAACAACGTGCCCGCGAGCAGGCCGGGACCGAGCGAGCCGTCACGCTCGAAGAATTTTACGCCGCGCAGCCAACCGGCCAGCAGCATCACCGGCAACGCGCCGGCCGAGCGGATCAAGGCCTGCAGCATCGGCGGCACATCGGGCAGCGTTAGCTTCACCGCAATCTGGTTGAAACCCCAGCTCAGGCACAACATCAGCATCAAGGCGATGGCGCCCGGGGTGAGCGCACGCCCGGCGGAAGGTTCTACTGGCTTGGACGACATCTCTCCTCGTGGCCGGCTTGGCGCCGTTTCTTATTTTTGGCAATGCGCGCAGATGCCGGCGATCTCGACGACGGAGAGCTTTGGCGCGAATCCGGAGGCCCGCGCCGCCGCATTGAGGCTTTGCGCCACGGGGGCCGCAGGAATTTCGCCGACCGAGCCGCAGAGCTCGCAGATCAAAAACGCCACCATCGAGGTCTCGTCATGATCATGCGCGCAGGCAAGGAACGCATTGCGGCTCTCGATGCGGTGGACGAGGCCGTTCTCCATCAGGAAATCGAGCGCGCGGTAGACCGTGATCGGCGCCGGCCGCGGCATCGATTTGGCGAGCTCGTCGATCACCTCATAGGCCCCGAGCGGGCGATGGCTCGACAGTAGCGCTTGCAGCACCTGACGCCGGATCGGGGTAAATTTCTGCGCCCGCCGCGCGCAAACCTGTTCGGCATGCGCGATCGCGTCCGCAGTGCAGCGGCCGTGATCATGGCCGGGCGCAGGAAATGTCGGCTTTGTCAGGCTCATATCACGCCTTGTACCAGTTTGAGGGCCAATCCTAAAGCCCGCGCATGCATTGGCTCCCAGCCATGTGCTGGAAGCGGATCAGGCCATTATTAACTCACCGTGCAGAATTCATAAGCAAGCTTATTGTATTGCAGGCTTATGGAGGCTTGGGCGCATGCGCGGTTCCGTGGACATGAACTTCCTGTTTACGCTTGGCGAGGTGCAACGGATGGTGCGCGCCTATGCTGACCGGCAGGCGGCGCGCTATGGCATCACCCGTGCGCAATGGGCCGTGCTGGCCAAGGTCGAGCGCACCGAGGGCCTCAAGCAGTCGGAACTTGCCGAACTGATGGAGATGCAGCCGATCACGCTGACGCGGCTGATCGACAAGCTCTGCGACAATGGCTGGATCGAACGCCGCGGCGACGAGAATGACCGCCGCGTCAACCGCCTTTATCTGCGCAAAGCCGCGCGGCCGCTGCTCGGCAAGCTCGCCGGGCTTCGCTCGAACTGACGGCGACCGCGCTCGACGGCATCAATCCCGCCGACGCCCACCGCCTGCTCGACCAACTCGATCTGATCAAGGAAAACGTTCGCAACGCGATCCAGAATCCGGCCGGCGAACCTCCCAGAAAGGAGCAGCGCTATGGCTGATCCGGTCCTCAAATTCCCGCCGGAGCAGAAGGGCGCCCCCGCGGCGCCGTCGCGGCCGAAACTCGCGGCCGAGCCGCGCCGCCGGCTGATGGCCGGCATGCGGCGCTACCGGCGCTTTCTGCTGTTGGTGGTGTTGCCGTTGGTTGCGCTGGTCGCCGGCGTGACGTTCTATCTCAACGGCGGCCGCTACGTGACCACCGACGATGCCTATGTCGGCGCGCAGAAGGTTCTGATCACGCCCGACATCTCCGGCAAGATCGAGAAAGTCGTGGTGAAGGAAGGCCAGCAGGTCAATCCAGGCGACGTGCTGTTCGAAATCGACCCGGTGCCGTTCCGCCTCGCGGTGGCGCAGGCCAAGGCCAACCTCGCGCAAACCAAGGTCACCTACGACAATCTGATCGCCGACTTGAAAATCTATGGCCAGATGAGCGAACTCTCGCAGCAGGGCATGGACCTGAAGCGGCGAGACGTGGAGCGCAAGTCGGCGCTGGTGAAGAACAATTTCGGCTCGCAGCTCGACCTCGATAACGCGTCGACCGCCCTCGTCACCACGAGCGCGCAGTATCAGTTGCTGCAGCAGAAGATCGCGACCGCAAAAGCCCAACTGCTCGGCAATCCCGATCTGCCGCTCGAGGAATTCCCGCCCTACGCCCAGGCCAAGGCAGCGCTCGACCAGGCCCAGCGCAATCTCGACCACACCGTGATGCGCGCGCCGATGGCCGGCATTGCCACCCAGGTCGAGCAGATCCAGCTCGGCCGCTTCGTCACGGCCGGCACGCCGGTGTTCAGTATCATCGACACCTCGAACCCGTGGGTCGACGCCAACCCGAAGGAATCCGATTTCACCTATGTCGCGGTCGGCCAGTCCGTCACGCTCGAGGTCGATGCGTTCCCCAATCACCCGTTCAAGGGCACGGTCGGCTCGCTCTCGCCCGGCACCGGTGCGCAGTTTGCGATCCTGCCGCCGCAGAACGCGTCGGGCAATTTCGTCAAGGTGGTGCAGCGCGTGCCGGTGCGGATCTATTTCGACAAGAACGACAAATTCGTCCGCAAGCTGAAGGCCGGCATGAGCGTCTACGCCACCATCGACACCAACCATCGGCGCTCGCTGTCGGCCCTGCTCGGCCTGTCGCCGGCGACGGCGAACCAGGACCACGATTAGCGCCATGGCGACGCCGGGCCAGCCATCGACATCCGTTCCCGGCCTGCGCCGGAACATGGTGACGATCTGCGCCATGACGGCGACCATCATGCAGGCGCTGGACACCACCATCGCCAACGTCGCGCTGCCCTACATGCAGGGCACGCTGTCCGCGTCGCAGGACCAGATCAACTGGGTGCTGACGTCCTATATCGTCGCCGCCGCGATCATGACCGCGCCGGTCGGGTGGATCGCCAACCGCTTCGGCAGCAAACGCATCTTCATCATCTGTTCGGCCGGCTTCACGATCGCCTCGGTGTTATGCGGATTGGCGCAGGACATCGGCCAGATGGTGGTGTTTCGTCTGCTGCAAGGCGTGTTCGGCGCGGCGCTGGTGCCGCTGTCGCAGGCCGTGATGCTCGATTCCTACGCGCTGCACGAGCGTGCAAAGGCGATGGCGATCTGGGGCATGGGCGTGATGATGGGGCCGATCATGGGCCCATCGCTCGGCGCCTGGCTGACGGAAACCTATTCCTGGCACTGGGTGTTCTTCGTCAACCTGCCGTTCGGCATTATCACCGTGCTTGGCCTCGTCATCTTCATGGACGAGACCAAGAAGGACCTTGAGCTGCGGTTCGACTGGTTTGGCTTCACCGCACTGGCGATCGCCATCGGTGCGCTGCAGCTCGCGCTCGACCGCGGCGAGCAGCTCGGCTGGCTGGAATCCAACGAGATCATTGCAGAGTTCATCATATCAGCGGTCGCCTTCTATTATTTCCTGGCGCATTCGCTAACCACGTCGCATCCGTTCATCCAGTTCGCGCTGTTCAAGGACAAGAATTTCGTCGGCGGCTGCGTATTCATGGCCGTGATGGGGCTGGTGCTGTTCTCGACCATGGCGCTGTCATCGCCGTTCCTGCAGAACGTGATCGGCTATCCGATCATTACCGCGGGCCTTCTGCTGGCAAGCCGCGGCTGCGGCACGTTTGTGGCGATGATGCTGGTCGGCCGCATGATGCGCCATATCGAAGCGCGGACGCTGATCGTCTCGGGGCTCGGCATCACCTGCCTGTCGCTGTTCTACATGACCGGCTGGACCGACCAGACCGGCGCAACCGAGATCGTGATCATCAGCGTGGTCCAGGGCTTTGGCTTCGGCCTGGTGTTCGTGCCGCTCTCCACGGTGGCATTCCTGACGCTACCCAATCATCTGCGCACCGACGGCACCTCGATGCTGACCTTGATGCGCAATGTCGCCAGCTCGATCGGGATCTCGCTCGTGATCTCGCAACTGACGCAAGGCACGCGCTACACCTACGCCGTCCTCTCGGAACACATCAACCCCTTCAATCACGCCCTGCAGATGCCCGCCGTGCGCGGCATGATCGATCTCGCCACCGACAAGGGCCGCGCCATGGCGGACATGATGGTGAAAGTACAGGCGCAGATCATCGCGTTCTCGTATGACTACCAGCTCGTGATGATCTTCACCGCCTGCGCCATCCCGCTCGCCATCATGATCGGCTCGACCAAGGCGACGCTGCGCGAGCAGTCGACCGCGCCGGGTCATGCGGTGATGGAGTAGGGCTGCCATTCGGAGCGCCGGCGTTACGGCCGCTCCGACACTGAAAGCGCGTCGAGCCGGGCGTAGCTCGCTTCCATTCCCTGCTCCATGCCGGTCGCCAGCATCGTGGTCCGCGTCGCAGCATCTGGCAGCGTCATTCGCATGGTCATCAAGGTGCCGGCTCCGTCCGGCGCGAAGTTGGTTTCGACATGATTATCCGGTGTCGGGTCCGGCAGATGCATCCGTTCGATATGTACGAGGCGGCTGAACGGCACCACCTCGATAAATTCGCCGGTCAGGTGGAAGCCACCGCCCTTGCCGTCGCTCCATTCGTAGCGGATCTTGCCGCCCGAGCGTGCCTCGTTGACGCAGACCGGCATCGTCCAGCCTTCCGGACCAAGCAGCCACTTCTGGATCAGCGCCGGCTCGGTGTGCGCGCGAAACACCGCCTCCGGCGTGGCGGCAAACCGCCTGGTAACCACGACGTGGGTGTCGCCTTCGGTCTTCAGCGTCAACTTGCTCATGGGATTGCCTTTCACTCCTGGGTTTTCATTTCGGCCAGCACGTCGTCCAACCGGTTGTAGTTCGCACTCAGGGCATGGCGCAGCATCCCGAGCCATTGGTCGATCTCGGCAACGGCTGCTGGAGCCAGCCGGCACGGCCGCTTCGTGCCTTCGACCCGGCGGAGGATGAGACCTGCGCCTTCGAGCACCTTGATGTGTCGGGAGATGGCAGGTTGCGTCATCTCGAACGGCTCGGCCAGCTCCATGACGGTGGCCTCACCCAGCGCGAGGCGCGCCAGAATCGCCCGGCGTGTCGGGTCAGCCAGCGCGGAAAAGGCGGCGTCGAGGTTTGACATCGAATATCTCACAGCAGTTATATAACTAATATATTATATAACTGCGAGCGATTGTCAACCCGAATTCCGGGAGTACCTTGCCGCCGCGACAATGCTCCTTGCCCCTTCGAGCGCGCGCCGGGCCCGCGCCTCAGCACCCACCGTCCGCGCGAGCGTCGCGGTCGGGACCTCGATGCTAACTGCGATATCCGGCGGCATGGCTCGTGCCAGCAAAACAAGATCGAGGCCACCCTCTCCGGGAAACATCCGCTCATTTCGAGCGGCGTGCATCATTTCCTCTGATGTCGCCGGCCGCTTGGATGGCCCGTCGCATAATTGCCAGTAGTGAAGTTTGCCGGTGGGGATGGTTGCGATGTCGCCGACCGAACTTTGCGACCGGTCGAAATGCAGGGCATCCACGAGAACCCCGGCATTTGCTTGCGCAACCTGTTCGACAATTCGTCTGGCAGTCTCAAGATCAGGCACGCTGGTCCACGGCATGAACTCGAGATCCGCAGTCAATCCATAGGGCGCAGCAGCCTCGCAAAAGCCGGCAAAGCGATCCGCAAACCGGTCCAGGTCGGGATCGTATGCGGCGACCAGAACATGCTTGGCGCGGAGGCGCGCACCGGCCTCGAAGAACGCCGAGAACGCCGCTATTTCCGTCTCCGGCCGGATGGCAACCACTTCCAGGTCGGCAACGGTCACACCAGTCGCAGCCAGCCGCGCGATGGTTTCCTCAAAGCCGCGTCATCTTCCATCAGCGGATAGGCAACGCCCCCGGGCATCGCAGGCAGAAGACGGAGTCCGACGTGGTCGTAGCCGCAGGCGGCGGCGACGTCGATCAATTCGGGTGGTGCAAGTTCGAGCGCGGTAAGCGCGGCAAGCGAAAACGACGGCATCATTCGACACTCACGCGCCGAGCGGCGTCCGACGCCGCGATGTAGGCAAACGCGATCGCCGGTCCGAGCGTGATCCCCGGTCCGGGGTAGGTTCCGCCCATGATCGACTGCATGTCATTGCCGCAAGCGTAGAGGCCGGCAATCGGCTGATTGCCGGCCTCTAGAACGCGGGCAGCCTCGTCCGTGACAAGTCCGGACGAGGTGCCGACGATATCGGAAGGATAAAGCCGGACCGCGTAGAAGGGAGCGATCGCGATGCGGCCGAGGTTGGGATTGGCCCCGCCCGCAGACGCATCACCGTTGTGATTTTGATACACCGTGCTTCCCCTGCCGAATTCAGGATCACGACCAGTTTGCGCATACAGGTTCATCTTGTCGACCGTCTCGCGCAATTGAATGGGATCGATGCTCAATCGCAGCGCAAGGTGCTCGATAGTGTCGGCGGCGGTCAGATAGCCGTCGGCGACAGCAGTTCTAGCGCCCCAGGCACCAGGCCGCACCATGCCAAGACCATATTTCCGGACTGAAACCGCATCCGCGATCAGGAACGCCGGGATGGCCGATTTTCCCTTCGCCAGCATCTCCAGCGCAAACTGGTGATAGGAGATCGCTTCGTTGACGAACCGGCGCCCGTTGCTGTCGACAACCAGCGTCCCCGGTTTGGCACGGTCGAGCACGAAGTGCGGAAAGACCGCTTGTGATCCGTCGCGCCGCCGACGGATCGATGCCGGCGCCCAGAATGCGGGGCTGACGTCGCGCTCGCTGAGACGCGCACCGATCTCAAGGGCCTGGTCCTGCGCATCGCCGATCGAGCCCGGCGCAACGGACGACCAGCCGGCTTCAATTCCAAGTGACGCGAGCCGCCGTCCGGCATGGCGGTTGAACCCGCCTCCCGCCAGAATCAGCGCGCCGTTGATGCCAATCTCGCGCGATACTCCCTCCGAGGTCAAATTCGCGGCCGTAACGGGAGCGTCGGGTTCCCGGATGATCTTCGCGAGCGATGCACCGGTGAGGATATCCACGTCCTGACGGATCAATGAATACAGAAGCCGGCCGACCAGCGCATTGCCCATCACGAGCCGTGTGCCCCTGCCATGGCTCGCTTTGTCGCGCGCGTAACGCGCAAAGAGCTTGGTGGAGTGCCACAACGATCTGACGGACCTCGTCGATGACAAGAGATGACCGATATCGGTCCTGTCGACCATCATGCCGCCAAGCAGCGTGAACTCCGGCAGCGGCGGACGGATCAGCTTGAACGCCTCACCGAGCAACCGCCCGTCGAACGGTAACGGCTCCAGCGCGCGCCCAGCGACTACCGCGCCCTCAAGCTCCGAGCGATAGTCGGGATGGCGAACATAGGCCCGCAACTTCACTTCGGAATGATTTTCCAGGACCTCGACTGCCGCGGGACCCGCCTTCAGGAAGGCTGCGCGCAGCGCGACTTCGGCATGGTTTCCGACGATCTGCTGCAGATATTTTTCGACGTTCGCCGCGCTATCGGTCGCCCCGGCGGCCGATGCATGGCGCGTATTGGGTATCCAGATCGATCCCGCCGACAGCGCGGAGGTACCGCCGACAAACCCGGTCTTCTCGACCAGCAGCGTTTTCGCGCCTCGAATGGCGGAAAAAAGCGCAGCCGACATCCCGGCGGCTCCGGCGCCGATCACGACGACGTCGTAAGCGGGCGAGACCTCGGATAATTCCCGGCGGCGCAAGGACAGCTACCGGCAGCTATAGCTTGCCGCCTGCTTAGCATCCCCATTGCCGCTCCACATTGTCCGCAGCGGATAGACGCAGACGGGATGGCTGAGGCTCTTGTCGCGCGATGTCAGCATGATTTCACCTGGCGCGCTGCCCTTCTCGACCCAATCTACCAGCGCTGTGAAGAACTGGTCCTGCTCACGCGTCGGCGTCTGGTTGGCGTTACCAGGCAGTTTCGGCAGCGGTACGGTGTCGTTCTTGCCGCCGACGGTATAGGCCCGACCTTGCGAGCTGTGCGCCGAACCCGGCAGCAAATACATCCGCATGAACTTCTGCACCTCGGCATGCCCGCCCATCGCCGCCACCACGCGCTCATGATAATTGATGTTGCCGGCGGGCGGGATCGCATCGTCGACCAGGCCGCTGTACACGACGACCTTGCGGCCGAGATCGCGAAGCTTGCCAAGGTCCGCCTTGTCCGTGATGAGGTCGCTGAACAGCGTCGGCTGCAACGCCACGCCCTTGTTCACGGCATCGGCGAGGCCGGCGTAATCCAGCTCCATCCATTTGTTGCGTACATTGGTCGAGCCGTTCGTGATCGGTTCGCCTGACGACGCCGTGCTCGCATCGGGCGCGTAGCTGACATCCTGCAGCGCCAACGCGACACCGTAGGCGGAAGCACTGGTGATCAGGGTCCCGATGCCGGTGCTCTTGGTGAATGCCCACCAGAGCTGGTTCTTGCCGAGCGATTTGCCGGATCGTGCGTCGGTGCTCTGCGCGGTATCGAAGCTTCCATCGCTGGTGGCGCCGTACCAGATACGGTTCAGCGCATTTGCTTCCTTGAGGCTCATGCAGGTCGCGGCGTCGGCGTTATTTCCGGTGACACCCTCGCCGGCCTCGCGCGCGCACAGCAGCTCGGCGTCGCGCGCGGGATTGTAATCGCAGGCAAAGGGATCGAGCAGGAAGCCGAGGCCAGCCTTGTCGCAGACCGCAACCGCGCGCTTGTTGGCGGCGGCGACCTTGGCGGCAAAGGCTGCGGCCTCGATCTTGTTCGCCGACGTGAAGCCGAGCTCGGTCTTCATCACGATCTGGGGATACAGTCCCGCCGTTCCGAATTTTGCAATGTTCAGCGCCGGCTGCGCGATCATGTAGCCGTCGTAAAGCTCGGGGTATTCCTGCACGAGCTTCATGCCCTGCCGGCCACCCTGCGAATGGCCGTCGTAATAGGCATACTTCGGCGTCTTGCCGTAATAGAGGTTGACCAGCGCCTTGGTCTTGACGGCCTGCTCCACCATCGCTCGCACAGAGAAGTCGCGAAGCGCTTCCACGTTGATCTTGCCGTTGGACAGAAACGCGAATGAGCCATCCTGATACCAGGGCTGACCCGCGTCCGTCGTGCCAGACGCGTAGCCGATATTGGCGTTGACGATCGCCGGCACCTTGCTGCCGATCTTGTCGGCATAGCGATGACCGCCGCCGACCCATCCGCCGCCGCCATAGTTGCGGATGCGCTCGTTCCAGTTGGCGTGCGTCGGCAGCCAGACCTCGATGCCGATGCCTTCGGAATAGGAGCGCGCGTTGCTGTCCTTTTCCGCCGTAGCGCCGGGGCCGACCAGCAACTTTACAAGGCAAAGGTCGGCCGCCGCCGTCACCGGCTGCGGCGCGTCGGGCGCCTTCAGCTCCTCGCCCTTCTTCACCAGCCGAACCGCGACGACCTTTGTGTCGGCGTCGGGACGAAAGGCGGACTTGATGCCGTCATCACAGGAAAGCGAATCGGCCAGCGCCGGCGTCAGATAACCGAAGGCGGCGAGCAGTAATGCCGCACGAGTTCCCTTACCTTTGATCGACATCGTCTCGCTCCCCTTTTCAGTCTTCTTGTTTTCCAGCCCGAAGTGTCACGCCTTGGGCATGGTCAGCGGCCGCGATTCCCGGGTTTGGGCCGCGAGCCTGATCGCAGCGTTAGCGGCGCCGAAGCCGTGATAGTTGCGGCGCTCGACGATCTCGAAGAAAAACCGCTCGTCGAACGCGTGGGTGTAGACCTGGAAGAATTCGCCCTCACCTTCACGGTCGTACAGAATCTGGTTGTCGCGAAGGGCGGCCATGGTCGCGGCGTCGAGGCCATATTTGGCTTCGATATCGTCGTAGTAGTTGTCGGGAATCTTCAGGAAGTCCGCACCGCGCGAGCGCATGTCGGCGACCGCGGCGAAGATATCGCGGCAGGAGAACGCGACGTGCTGGACGCCGGAGCCGAAGAATTCGTGGATGAAGCGGGCCGACAGCGTGCGGGTGGCCGATGAACCATTGAGCACGACGCGCAGGCTCCGATTGCCATTGATCAACGCCTGGCTCTGCACCAGCCCGACCGGGTCTGCGATCTCCATCTGCGGCAGGCGTTCCAGATCGAGAATGCCTGTGTAGAACAGCAGCCACGACAGCATCTCGTCATAGGGCATCGACTGCGAGATATGGTCGACCGCATCGAGTTGGTCGCCGGCCGCATCGCTACGCAGCGGCTCGAAATCGAGATCCCAGTTCTTGCCGGCCTCCTCCAGGAAATACAGCAGACTGCCGCCGACGCCGCGGATCGCCGGGATTTCAAGCTCGCCCGGCCCTACCGGCTGATAGAAGGTGCGCGCCTGCAGCGCTTCGGCGCGCGCCATGGTGCTGCCGGCATCATCGACATCAACAGCGATAGCGCAGACCCCGGGACCGTGCGCGACAAAATGCGAATGGGCAAAGCTATCAGGCTCGCAATTGATCACGAGATCGATACGTCCCTGCGACCAACGCTCGACGTCCTTGCTGCGATGCGCACCCGTCTTGCGAAAGCCGAGTTGGCCGAACAGCGCCGCGAGGTCGCTGGCCTTCTCTTCGCTGACGGCGAATTCGATGAAGCCGACGCCGCGGCTGCGCGCCTTCGGTGGCAGTGGCTTTGCCGGAGCGCTCGAGGCGACGCTACGGACGTCGTCCTCGAGCAGGATCAGCGAGCGCAGCCCGTCGGTCGCGGTGCGCACCGCGGAGCCGGCGCGAAACTGGTCGTTGAATATTTCCAGCGACAGCGGGCCGGCATAGCCGGTGGCGAGCACGTCTTCCACGAAGCGGGCAACCGGCAGGTCACCCTGCCCCGGGAAGCAGCGGAAATGCCGGCTCCAGGACAAAACGTCGAGGCCGAGCTTCGGCGCGTCGGCGAGCTGCACCAGAAAGATCTTGTCTGCCGGAATCGATTGAATCGGCAGCGTCGGAAACGACGGCGCCAGCGCGTGAAAGCTGTCGAGGATGATGCCGATCGATTTATGCTCGGCGCGCCGCACGATCTCCCAGGCGTCACGATAATCGTTGACGTGAAGTCCCCAGGCGAGCGCCTCATAGCCGATGCGCAAGCCTCGCGCGGCGGCCCGTTCACCCAGTTCGCGGAAATCGGCCGCCGCGCGGTCGATGCCACCGATCGAGGCCGGCGAGATGTTGCTGCAGATCAGCATCAAGTCGGTCTGCAACTCCTGCATCAGGTCGAACTTGCGCTCGGCGCGGGCGAAGTTGCGCCCTCGCTGCGGCTCCGGCATGCCCTCGAAGTCGCGAAATGGCTGGAAGGCGCAGATCGACAGCCCGAGATCCCGGCACATCTGGCCGACGTCGCGCGGACTGCCTGCGAACGACAGCAGGTCGTTCTCGAAGATCTCGACGGCGTCGAATCCGGCCGCGGCGATCGCACGCAGCTTTTCGTCAAGTGCGCCGCTGAGCGAAACGGTAGCGATCGAGCGCTGGTTCATGCTGCAGTTTCCGTCATGGCGCCGCCCAGGAACAATTGCCCGATGCGGGGATCGTTCAGCACCCGCTCCGCTTTGTCGACGAGTCGGGTCTGGCCGAGTTCGAGCACGATGCCGTAATCAGAAATCTCCAGCGCCGAGCGCGCATTCTGCTCGATCATCAGGATCGACACGCCGCGGTCGCGCAATTCCTTCAGCATGTTGAAGGTCTGCTGCACCATCAGCGGCGACAGCCCGATCGAGGGCTCGTCGATCAGCACCAGTTGCGGATTGAGCAGCAGGCCGCGGACGATCTCGAGCTGCTTCTGCTCGCCGCCCGACAGCGTGGACGCCTGCTGCGCGGCTCTTTTGCGCAGCGCAGGAAACTTGTCGAGCGCCGCCTCGATCCGCGCGGGCAGATCGGTGATGTCCCGCCCAGCGACGACGGCGCCGAGCTGGATGTTGTCGCGCACCGACAATTCGGGGAAGATGTTGCGTCCCTGTGGCACGTAGCAGATGCCTGACGTCAGCAATTCGCGCTGGCTCAGCCCGGTAATGTCCCGCTCTTTGAATACGATCCTGCCTTCACGCAGCTTCAAGAGGCCGAAGATCGCCTTGAACACGGTGGATTTTCCAGCGCCGTTCGGGCCGATCACGGTGGTGATGGAGCCCGCCGGCACGGAAAAACTGGTGCCGTTGAGAATCGTCATCTTGCCATAGCCGCCGATGAGGCCTTGAACATCCAGGATGGCATCGCTCATGGATCGATCCCTTTAGTGGCCGAGATAGGCTTCGATGACGGCAGGATTGGCGCGGACTTCGCTAGGCGTGCCCATCGCCAGCAGCCTGCCTTCCGCCATCACCATGACGCGGGTGCAAAGCGACATCACGAATTCCATGTTGTGCTCGATCACGACGAAGGTAGCGCGCTTCTCGCGGTTGATCGCGGCCAGCCGTTCCTTGAGATCCCCGAGCATGGTGAGGTTGACGCCGCCGGCCGGTTCATCGAGCAGCACAAGCCGTGGGCCACCCATGAACGCCATCGCGGCGTCGAGCAGCTTTTGCTGGCCGTACGACAGCCCGCCTGCGGCTTCGGTGGCGAGATGGTCGAGCTTGAAGAAGCCGATCATCTGGTCGGCCGCAGCGCTCAGCCCGCCATCGGAGGGGCCGAACAGCCGCGACACCATGTTGCCCTGATGCTCCTGGCCAGCGAGGATCAGGTTTTCCCGCACCGAGAGTTTCGGGAATACCTGCAGAAGCTGGAAGGTGCGGCTGACGCCCAGACGATTCAGTTCGGACGGCCGCAATCCCGTGACGGTTTTGCCGTCGACCTTCACCTCGCCATCGGTCGGCGTGAGTTGCCCAAGGATGCAGTTGAACAGCGTGGACTTGCCGCACCCGTTCGGGCCGATCAGCCCGAGGATCTCGCCCTCCTGCACGTCGAAGCTGACGCCGTCGACCGCCTTGATGCCCCCAAAGCTCTTCTTGATGTTGCTGACTTCGAGAACTGCGGTCATGGCGCCGTCTCCAGCCGGGATTTAGCCACTGCCCGCAAGGCGGACGCCGCCTTGGTGCGACGTTCGGTCAGATAGCGATCGAGGATGCCGAGAATGCCGGTCGGCGAATAAATCAGGAGCAACATCACGGCGACCGCATAGAGCATCAAATAGTAGCCTTGCGTGAAGCGCAGCCATTCCGGCAGCAGCACCGCAATCATTGCGCCGAGGAACGGCCCGAAGAAGAATCCGGAGCCGCCGACGATCACCATCATCAACAAGTCAAGCGAGAGCGAGAGGTTGAAGGGAACCGGATCGATATATTGCGTCAACGGCGCATAGAGCGTACCGGCGACGCCGCCCAGCGCCGACCCGATTGCGAACGCCATCAGCGTATAGCGGCGCGTGTCGATGCCGAGCGATAGCGCCCGCACCGGATTTTCGCGCAGCGCCACGAAAGCGCGGCCCCAGGGCGAGCGGATCAGCCACCACATCGCCAGCGAGACGATGCCGAGCGAGCCGAGGCAGAAATAATAGAACGGCAGCGGCCGGTTGGTCGCGAAGCCAATGACATTCGGCCGCGGAATATTGGAGATGCCGTAGATGCCCTTGGTGAGCCAGTCCTCGTTGCGGAACACCAGGAAGGCCAGTGTCGAGAACGCCAGCGTCACGAAGGCAAGGTAATGGTGCTGCACGCGCAGCGCCGGATAGCCGAGGATCCAGCCGATCGCAAAACACAGTACGATCGCAACGCCGAGCGCCGCAATCAGCGGCATGCCCTGCGTGGTCATGATCGCCGCCGCATAGGCGCCGATACCGACGAAGGCGCCCTGCGCCAGCGAAACCTGGCCGGCATATCCCAGCGTCAGATTGAGCCCCATTGCGGCAATCGTCATGACAGCCCATTGGCTCAGGATGTAAAGGCCATAGCGGTTGAAATTCATCGGCACGATAATCAGTGCCGCGATGACGGCAACGCCGAGGGCAATGCGCCAATATTTCCCTGCTGCGGTCATACGGTGCGCTCCTCGGGCCGGCCGAGTAGCCCCTGCGGACGGAAGAGGATGATGACGATCAGCAGGATCAACGGCACCGCGGCACGGTACTGCGTCGATACATAGGCCGCCGCCAGATTGTCGACGACTCCGATCAACAGCCCGCCGGCAATGGCTCCGCGCACCTGGTTGAAGCCGCCGACGATCGCCGCGATGAAAGCCGCCTGTCCAAGCACTTCGCCGGAGGAGAACTTCGCCAGATAAATCGGCGTAATCAGCAGCGACGCCAAGGCCACCAGAAACGCGTTGATCAGGAACGTCAGCAGAATCATGCGTTCGACCGGCACGCCGATAATGCGGGCAACCGTCGGATTCTGTGCGGTCGCTTGCATCTGGTGACCGATCGACGTGCGGTTCAAAAGCGCGGTCAGGCCAATCACCACGGCGATCGCGAGTGCGAGCACGCCAAGGCTCTGCAACGAGACCACGCGGCCGAGGATCCAGACATCACCGGCCGGCACGATAGAGGGGAATGGCGAGGCCTCCGCGCTGAAGAACTGCTTCACCGCCTCTTTCATGCCGATCGCGAGCGCCATGGTTGCGATCGCGAGTGGCAGCACGCCGTGCCGCAGCATCGGATCCACCAGTAGCAGCTTGAAGCCGAGCCCCAGAAGCAGCAGCGACAGCAGGATGCCAAGGATGATGGCGAGCCAGAACGGCGCGCCCGCATGCATTACCGCCAGCATCAGGAACGCCGGCAGCATCACGAATTCGCCTTGCGCGAAATTGATGGTTTGCGACGTCTGCCACAGCAGCGTGAAACCGACGGCGACAAGGGCATAGATCGCCCCGGTCGCAAGGCCTGCCACGAGCAGATCGAGCAGATTGGACATGCTTCTCCCTCACCGTCACACACGGACGATATCAACGCTGTTTCGCAATGCCTGATCGCGACGGGTGGCACGTTCTTCCGCGCGGCACCCGTGCCCTCGCTCAGTTCAGCTTCGGCAGCACCTGCTTGACGACCTGCTTGCCCTCGACGATCTCGACCAGGAATCCCTGGCGATCGATGTCGCCCTTCTCATCGAAGGTCACATCCATCAGGATGCCGGGCTCGCTGGCGGCCTTGATGGTGAGGCCGTGAAGCGTATCGGCGAACTTTTTGGGATCGACCTTGCCCATCTTCTCGGTAGTCGCCTTGACCATGTAGATCGCGAGATAGCCCTTGAGGCCGTTGTGATCGGGCACGTAGTTGTACTTCTTGACGAACTTTTCCCTGAAGGCCTTGACCAGATCGACGGGTGCGTCGGTGGTAAGCCCAACGTGGCCGCGCGCACCGTTGGCGGCGTCTCCAGCCAGTTCGACGACCTTTTGACCGACCAGGGTAGTCTCGCCCACCAGCGGCACAGCGACTGCCTGCCGTTTCAGCTCTTTCAAGATGCGCGCGCTTTCTTCCTCGTTGAGGTAGATGAAGACGGCATCGGGCGCCGCGGCCTTGATCTTGCTGACGTCGGCGGCGAAATCGGCCTGTCCCGCTTCGGTGGAAAGGTCCGCCGCGACCTTGATGTTGTATTTGGCGAATTCCTTGCTGATGACGTCGCGGCCGCCTTTGCCGAAGTCGTTGTTGACCCAGACGATCGCAACCGATTTCGCCTTCAGCTCGTCGTTGATGTACTTCGCGACTTTTGGCATCGAGGATTGCTGGCCGAACGAGGTGCGGAACAGAAACTTGTTGCCGCCCTGTGTCAGTTCAGCCGCCTCGCCACCCATGATCTGGGTGATGCCGGCTTCCGCGGCGAGCGGCGAGGTAACCTTGACCGAGCCCGAATAGCCGGGCCCGAGCAGGACGTAGGGTTCATTGTCGAGCGCCTTCTGCACCTGCGCGCGGGCAACGCCGGGGTTGGATTGCGAATCCGCATGCGTGACTTCGAGCTTGCGGCCGAGCACGCCTCCCTTGGCGTTGATCTCCTCGATCGCGAGATCGATGCCGTTTTTCCAGTTGTTGCCGACGGTGGCGCCGCCGCCCGACAGTTCGGCGACATCGGCGAGCTTGATCGGCGCGCCTTGCGCAAATGCAGTTGCGGCCGATACGGTAACGAGCAATAGCCCGGCAAAGATTCCAGATCTCATTTCCATCCCCTCTTGTCGTTTCAAAAAAACGGCCTTGTAGCCGGCCGTGCTGTTACGCTGCACTCACTTTAGCGTAGCGTTTGGCCATCACGGCGTCGAATGCATTTCCCATCTCGACGGCCGATGGCTTCAATCCCGTGAACAGCTCGAAGGCGTCCGCCGCCTGGTAGATCGCGAGCTCGCGCCCGGTCATGACCTCGGCCCCCTTCGCTTTGGCGGCATTCAACAGCGGCGTCCAGAGTGGCGTGTAGACCGCGTCCGCTACCCAAATATCCTTGTGCAGCAGCGCATCCGGCACAGGCGTGCGACGGTTCGGCAGCATGCCGACCGGCGATCCGTTGACCACGCCGGTGACGCCGTGCATGGCTTCCTCGACGCTATCGGCAACCTTTGTGCTGCCACGGCTCTCGATCAGGCCGGCAAGTTGCGTTGCCTTGGCTGCATCAGTGTCGAAGATTCTGATCTCCGCCACGCCAATTCCGGCAAGCGCAAAGGCGATCGCCTTGCCGACACCGCCCGCGCCGATCACGGCGACAACGCTCTGCGCGGGATCGCGGACGAGTTCGGTGATCGCCCGGGCAAATCCTGTTGTGTCGGTGTTGTGCCCGATCAGCCGGTCATCCCGGACCACGACGGTGTTAACGGCGCCGATCGCGCGCGCACCGGGCGACAATTCGTCGAGCAGCGAAACCACCGCTTCCTTGTACGGGAAGGTGACGTTGACGCCCGCAAAGCCCAGACGCCGCACGCCGTCGAGCAGCAACCGCAATTCCTCGCGGCCCGCACCGGCAACTTCGATAAGCTGGTAATGGCAATGAGCGCCGAGCGCCTCGGCGGCCCGCTCATGCATCGCAGGCGATGCCGAATGCGCAATCGGCGCGCCGATCAGGCCGGTGAGGAAACGGCGATCGGCCGGAGCAATCGGGCGGGCGGCAGGGTTCATGATCTCGTCGTCGGGCGCAAATGCGCGTAAGGGCCAGCGGACGGCTCGGGAACGTCCCGATCCGGCCGAACGATAGCGTTTTGCCTACCTAACACAATTACCCATTTATGCCGGATAGATAACACCATGTTATTTCTTGCGCGGCTTGGGATCGGGCTTTCGCAGCGCCGCCTTGCCCGGCCCAACGGCACGCATTTCCGAGCGCAGGCAGTCGATAAAATGCTCGATGTGCAGCGACAGCGGAGCGCCACGCTTTACCGCGATGTAGGTGTCGAACCTTGTCGGCTCGACGATCTTCAATAGTTCGACGCCGGGATAGCCGCCATGCGCGACGGTGAACTGGTCGATCACGGCAATGCCAAGGCCGGCCTTGACCAGCGCGCACACGGTGGTGCCGAAGCGCGCGCGGATGGTGATGTCGTAGTCGAGTTTGTTGCGCGCAAATATCTCCGCCATGATCCGTCCATAGGGATCGTTGGGATCGATGCCGATCAGGGGATAGCGGATGATCTCCTTGGCTGAGACCTGTTTGCACCCGGCAAGCTCATGCCCCGCCGGCACGATGCAGAACAATTCGCCCGACGCCAGCGGCAGAAAATCGAGCCCGGGATGCTCGAGCCGGTAGCTCATGGCGACGCAATCGCCGCGGCCGAGCAACAGGTAGTCGACGGCCTCTTCGATCTTGAGGATGTTGATGTCGATCCGCAATTCGGGATAGCGGCGCCGCACCCGCTCGATCGCGCGCGGCACCATCACCTGCGAGATGCTCGGCACCGAGCCGATGCGCAGTTCGGACAGATCGCCACGTCCGATCTTGGAGATGATCTCGGAGAGATCATCCATCTTCTCGTAGACGCCGTTGATCTGCTCGAAGATGTTGCGGGCTTCCGCTGTCGGGAAATAGCGCCCGTTCTGGCGCTGGAAGAAGCGGACGCCCAGCGACTTCTCGGTGTATTTCACCAGCCGGCTGATGCCGGGCGCGGATACGTTCAGAAGTCTCGCAGCTCCGCCGATCGTGCCGGTCACCATCACGGCGCGGATCACCTCGACCTGGCGAAGCGTCATCATGTGCGAAGTCTTGCCTGTCGCGCCGCCCCTGCGATGCAGTCGCGGCTACACGTCGAAGAACACCGTCTCGTTGTCGCCCTGCAGATGGATGTCGAAACGATAGATCGCATTGCCGCTGCCCGGCTGGCGCGTCGCGATCAGCGTGGAGCGACGATCGGCCGGCACCAGCGCCAGCACCGGATCGGCGGCATTGGCGGCCTCGCCGTCGAAATAGATCCGCGAATAATTATGCAGGAGCATGCCGCGCGCGAACACGGCAAGCACGATGTGCGGCGCCTGCGGCTTGCCGTCGGGATCGGCGACCTGCCCCGGCTTGATGGTGTCGAACGCGTAACCGCCCTTCGCATCGGTGCCGATGCGGCCGAATCCCTTGAATGACGTATTCGTCAGCGCCCGCTTGTCCTGCGGGTCGGAGAAGCGTCCCTGCGCATCCGCCTGCCAGATCTCCAGCATGCAGTCCGGCACGACCGCGCCGTCGCCGTCGAACACCTGTCCTTCGATGCGAATGCGTTCGCCCGACGTGTCAGGCGTCACCAGGTTGTTATTGAACGCGTCGTTCCAGTCGTATTTGCCGTTCGGCGTCAGGCCATAAGCGAAATACGGACCGACGGTTTGCGACGGGGTGATCCCGTCCGGTTTGGCCTGTTGCACTTAACTGTTCTCCATCGGCGTGGGGCTCTGCCCGCGCAGCACAATGTTGAAGCGGTAGCACAGCGCCCAATCCGGCTTGGTGTTCTCCAGATCGAACGCGGAGATCATCCGGTTGCGCGCCTTCTCGTCAGTGACCGAATTGAAGATCGGATCGAACGGGAATAGCGGATCGCCGGGGAAATACATTTGCGTCACCAGGCGCGAGACGAAGGAGTGGCCGAACACCGAGAAGTGGATATGGGCCGGCCGCCAGGCGTTGTGGTGATTGCCCCAGGGATAGGCGCCGGGCTTGATGGTGATGAAGCGATAATAGCCTTGCGCGTCAGATTGCGTGCGGCCGGCGCCGGTGAAATTCGGGTCGAGCGGCGCGGGATGCTGGTCGACGACGTGGACATAGCGGCCGCAGGAATTGGCCTGCCACAGTTCGACCAGCGCGTTCGGGACACCGCGGCCGTCCTCATCGAGCACATGGCCGTGCACGATGATGCGCTCGCCGATCGGCTCGCCCTTGCCCTGGACCGTGAGGTCGTGATCGTTCTCGCGCACAGTCTCGTGGCCGTAGACCGGTCCCGTCAATTCCGACAGCGTATGGCGCATCGGAATCAACGGCTTGGAGGGCGAACGCTTGACCGTGCTCTTGTAGGCGGGAGACAGCCGCGGCGGATGCGCCGCGAGACTTTGCACTGGATAGACCAATGTCATGACGAACTCCTCCCTCGCATCGCAGTCGCGGCACAAAATCGCTTTGCGATTTTGTCGCGGAGCCGCGCCGCCGGATCATTATATGACATAACTAATTTGGGAAAGGGCGATTTTTCGCTCTCCCAAACCACTGTCTTAATTGACCTTTTCGATCGCGACCGCAACGCCCTGGCCGACGCCCACGCACATGGTTGCCAAGGCAAGCTTCCCGCCTCGCTTCTCCATGCCGTGCACCGCCGTCAGCGCCAGCCGCGCGCCGCTCATGCCGAGCGGATGGCCGAGCGCGATCGCGCCGCCATGCGGGTTGACGAAGTCGGCATCGTCCTTGACGCCCAGTTGACGCAGGCAGGCTATGCCCTGGGAAGCGAAGGCTTCATTGAGTTCGATCAAATCGAAGTCAGAGATCTTGATGCCAAGCCGCTCCATCAGCTTCTTCGTCGCCGGCACCGGGCCGATGCCCATGATGCGCGGCGGCACCGCAGCCGAGGCTAACCCTAGGATGCGCGCCCGCGGCGTCAGCCCGTGCTTTTTCACAGCTAGCTCTGAGGCAAGGATCATCGCCGCCGCGCCGTCATTGACGCCGGAGGCATTGCCCGCCGTCACTGTGCCGGGATTGCGCACGATCGGCTTCAACTTTGCCAATCCTTCGAGCGTCGTTTCGGGACGCGGATGCTCATCCTTGTCGACGGTGATGGGACCTGCCTTGCCACCGGGCACCTGGATCGGCGTGATTTCCTCGGCGAAATAGCCCGAGGCGATCGCCGCGCCGGCGCGCTGCTGTGAGCGGATCGCCATCGCGTCCTGGTCGGCGCGCGATACCTGGAATTCTTCGGCGACGTTCTCGCCGGTCTCCGGCATCGCATCGACGCCATACTGCGCCTTCAGCAGGGGATTGATGAAGCGCCAGCCGATCGTGGTATCGTAAATCTCGGCCGAGCGCGCAAACGCTTCCGGCGCCTTGCCCATCACGAAGGGTGCCCGCGTCATCGATTCAACGCCGCCGGCAATCGCGAAATCGATTTCCCCGGCGCGGATCGCGCGGCCGGCGGCGCCGACCGCATCGAGACCCGACGCGCAGAGGCGGTTCAGCGTCTGACCGGGAACCGATTCCGGCATGCCCGCGAGCAACAGCGCCATCCGCGCCACGTTGCGGTTGTCCTCGCCGGCCTGGTTGGCGCAGCCGAAAAATACTTCGTCGACCTGGGTCCAGTCGAGATTGGGGTGCTTCGCCATCAGCGCCTTGATCGGAGTTGCGGCCAGATCGTCGGCGCGCACCTTGGCGAGCGAGCCGCCGAAACGGCCGATCGGGGTCCGGACGGCATCGCAAATGAATACATCACGCATAGAATCTCTCCCTGAATGCCGTGCTTTAGGCGTTGACCCAGATTTGATGGCGAGTTTTAGGAGCGCGCCCGCGGCAGGTCAATTGAGGCATGGCTGCCCCGCGCCGCTTTCGCGGAGGGGCCGTCATGCTCCGGGCGTATAATCAGCGGGGCGGCGCCGGGCGTGGAAAACTCTGACAACGCAGGTATGGGAATAGGATCGGGCGGCGAAATTCTGTAGCTTGCCGCCCGCAATGACGATCCAGCAATCCATCCCTGCCCCCGCGCCGCCCGAGGCCACGCCGGCGACCGACGCACCATCGCGCGTCACGCCGATGATGGAACAGTACCTTGAGATCAAGGCCGCCCATCCCGGGCTGCTGCTGTTCTACCGGATGGGCGATTTTTACGAGCTGTTCTTCGAGGACGCCGAGATCGCCTCAAAAGCGCTGGGCATCGTGCTGACCAAGCGCGGCAAGCATCAGGGGATGGATATCCCGATGTGCGGCGTGCCGGTGGAACGCTCCGAGGATTATCTGCATCGCCTGATCAACGCCGGCCATCGCGTTGCCGTATGCGAGCAGACCGAGAATCCGGCCGCCGCGCGCGCCCGCGGCAACAAGAGCGTGGTGGCGCGCGGCGTGGTGCGGCTGGTGACGCCGGGCACGCTGACCGAAGACACGCTGCTGGATGCCCGTACCAACAATTATCTGCTGGCAATCGCGCGCGCCCGCGCCCTCCTCCGGCGGCGACCGCATCGGGCTTGCGTGGATCGATATCTCGACCTCGGAGTTCATGGTCACGGAATGCTCGACGGCGGAACTGGCGGCGACGCTGGCGCGGATCAATCCGAACGAGGCCATCGTCACCGACGCGCTCTATGGCGATCCTGATCTGGGGCCGCTGCTGCGCGATTTGCCGTCCGTGACGCCTTTGACCCGCGACGTCTTCGACGGCGCCACCGCCGAGCGGCGCCTTTGTGACTATTTCGCAGTCGCGACCATGGATGGTCTCTCCGCGATGACGCGGTTGGAGGCGACCGCCGCGGCCGCGGCCGTCACCTATATCGACCGCACCCAGGTCGGCAAGCGTCCACCGCTGTCGCCGCCGTCACGCGAGGCTGCGGGCACGACGATGGCGATTGACCCCGCCACCCGCGCCAATCTCGAACTGACCCGGACGCTCGCCGGCGAGCGGCGCGGATCGCTGCTCGATGCGATTGACTGCACCGTGACTGCGGCAGGCTCCCGGCTACTGGCGCAACGTCTGGCCGCGCCGCTCACCGACAGCGCTGCGATTGCACGGCGGCTGGATGCGATTGCTACATTTGTTACCGATAGCGCCGCACGTGACGATATCAGGACCACGCTGCGCGCTGCACCCGACATGTCGCGCGCGCTGGCGCGGCTGTCGGTCGGTCGCGGCGGCCCGCGCGACCTTGCCGCTTTGCGCGACGGCATTCTCGCGGCAGACCAGGCGCTGGCGCGCCTCGCGCAGCTCGAAGCCGCCCCGGCTGAAATCATCGCCGTGATGGAGGCGCTACGCCGTCCCTCGCGCGATCTCGCGCGCGAATTCGAACGCGCACTCGCCGAGCAACTGCCGCTGATCAAGCGCGACGGCGGCTTCATCCGCGAAGGCTATGAGCCCGCGCTCGACGAGAGCCGGAACCTGCGCGACGCCTCCCGCCTCGTGGTCGCTGCGATGCAGGCGCGCTACGCGGACGATACCTCCATCAAGGCGCTCAAGATCCGGCACAACAACGTCCTCGGCTATTTCGTCGAGGTCACCGCGCAGCACGGTGACAGACTGATGGCGCCGCCGCTGAATGCGACCTTCATCCACCGCCAGACGCTGGCGGGGCAGGTTCGTTTCACCACGTCCGAACTCGGCGAGATCGAAGCCAAGATCGCCAACGCCGGCGACCGCGCCCTCAATCTGGAGCTGGAAATCTTCGAGCGGCTCTCTGCGATGGCGCTGGCCGCCAGCGACGATCTGCGCGCCGCGGCGCATGCGTTCGCGCTGCTCGATGTCGCGACCGCGCTGGCGAAGCTTGCGATAGACGACAATTACGTGCGGCCAGAGGTCGACGGCCTGCTCGGCTTCGCCGTTGAGGGCGGTCGGCATCCGGTGGTCGAACAGGCACTGAAGCGCGACGGCCAGCCGTTCATTGCCAATGCCTGCGACCTCTCGCCGGTACCCCCACCCTACCCTCCCCGCAGGCGGGGGAGGGTAGGGTGGGGGCGGGTCAGATCTGGTTGATCACCGGCCCGAACATGGCCGGTAAGTCGACGTTCCTGCGGCAGAACGCCTTGATTGCGCTGATGGCGCAGATCGGCTCCTACGTGCCGGCGTCACGCGCGCGGATCGGCGTCGTCGATCGCTTGTTTTCACGCGTCGGCGCCGCTGATGATCTCGCGCGGGGACGATCGACCTTCATGGTTGAAATGGTCGAGACCGCCGTGATTTTGAACCAGGCCAGCGAACGCTCGCTGGTGATCCTGGATGAAATCGGTCGTGGCACTGCGACGTTCGACGGCCTCTCGATCGCGTGGGCCGCGATCGAGCATCTGCATGAGGCCAATCGCTGCCGCGCGCTGTTCGCCACGCATTATCACGAGCTGACCGCGCTTTCCGCCAAGCTGCCGCGGATGTTCAACGCCACCGTGCGCGTCAAGGAGTGGCAAGGCGATGTCGTATTCCTGCATGAGGTGCTGCCGGGCTCGGCCGATCGGTCCTACGGCATCCAG
This sequence comes from Bradyrhizobium sp. RDI18, assembly GCF_043203335.1. Lineage (NCBI taxonomy): Bacteria > Pseudomonadati > Pseudomonadota > Alphaproteobacteria > Hyphomicrobiales > Nitrobacteraceae > Bradyrhizobium > Bradyrhizobium sp. RDI18. The sequence continues at coordinate 4,934,145 of NZ_JBICRN010000008.1, forward strand.
GTGGCGAAGCTCGCGGGCCTGCCTCCGGCCGTGATCACGCGCGCCAAGTCGGTGCTGGCGAAGCTCGAAGCCCAGGACCGCGGCCAGACCGCGCGCGCACTCGCCGATGATCTGCCGCTGTTCGCCGTCCCCTCCCGCGCCGCCACCGAAGCCGCAGCCCCGAGCGAGGCGGAGCAGTTGATGGAAGCGGTGAAGGCCCTGCATCCCGATGAGATGTCGCCGCGCGAGGCGCTGGAGGCGTTGTATGCGCTGAAGGCGAAACTGCCGAAGGGGTGACGCTCCCTCCCCGTCATTGCGAGCCAACGGGCCGCGCGGATGCGCGCCCGATGACAGGCTCCGCGAAGCAATCCATGCATCGTCGCGCGCGGAGCGATGGATTGCTTCGTCACTTCGCTCCTCGCAATGACGGCCTAACGTAACACCTTCCTCCGTCCGAGCCACCACAGACCGAGATTCCACCCCACACACGTCGCCAGCGCTAGGCTCAGCCCGATTGCCGAGCCGAATTGCAATGCAGCCACATGCAGCACGGCGATCGCGATTCCCAATCCGATCAAGGCCCAGGCGCTGTTGGCAAGCACGGCCGCGGTCGGCGGGCCGCCGATCCGGGGATGCAGGATCAGCATCATCGAGGTGAACACGATCGGGAATAGCGCGATCATGCCGCTGATCTTGGGACCGACCCAGCTAGATGTCGTAACCACCGTCGCCACCAAGGTTGCGACCAGCGAGGCCCGCAGCGGAATGTCGTACCAGCGCCGCCGGATCGGCGGCATTTTGGCGTGGCGGTAGCGGGCAAGCAGCGGCACGCAGATGGCAAACGCAATGGCGTTCGCGATCAGGCCGCCTGCGAGCGACCATTGCACCGAGCGGATGATCGCGGCGAACGCGAGCCATACGGCGACCGCCGCGAGGCAACTGAGCAGCGCGCCGTGGCGTTGCGCCAGCACGACGTAGGTCAGACCGAGGAAGATCGTCGCGGCGTTGATCGGCAGGCTCGCCAGCGCGCCCTCCGCGATGAAGGTTGCGTCATGATCGAGCGCGAGGAATACGTAGGACGGCCCCGCCGAGATCGGCAGAGTCGCGATCAGCGCACCGATCACCGGCCCCGATCGCTCGGTGATGATCGAGGCGGTCACCACGAACGCCGCGGTGATCGCCATGCGCAGGGCGAGCGTGAGGATGAAGGCGAGTTCGGGGGACATTTGGTTCTCTTACCCTCCCCTGGAGGGGAGGGTCGACGCGCGTGGTAACGCGCGGCGGGGTGGGGTGACGGTCTATCCTCTCGATCAGTGCCCGAGTGGAGAGATCACCCCACCCCGTCCCGCATTTCGCTACGCTCATGCGAGCCGACCCTCCCCCTCCAGGGGAGGGTGAACAGTCGATCACACCCGCTTCATCGACACCGAAACTTTCGGGCCGTTCTTGATGGTCTGATAGACCACGCAATAACGCTCCGTCAGCTTGAGCAGCAGATCGAGCTTGTCCTGCGGCGCGTCGGTTGCGACCTCGAAGCGCAGGCGGATCTCCTCGAAGCCGACCGGGGCTTCCTTGTCGACGCCGAGCGTGCCGCGGAAATCCAGGTCGCCTTCGGCGATGACGTTGCCGGTCTTCAGGGGAATATCGGTAGCGGTGGCGACCGACTTCAGCGTCACGCCGGCACAAGCGACCAGTGCTTCGAGCAGCATGTCGCCGGAGCAGAGCTCCAGGCCGGAGCCGCCGGTGGCGGGGTGCAGCCCCGCAACCGCCAACGCGCGGCCGGTCTCGACCTTGCAGGCGATGCCTTCACGGTCGATCGAGCCTTTGGCTTTCAGCGTAATGACCGCGGCCGAGGGATCGGACTTGTAGCGTTCCTTGATCGGGGCCTGCATCGCGCGGAGTTCGGCGGCGTCCATTTTCTACTCCCGGATTTTTTGTGCATCGGATATACTGGGCTATCGATGCGCTGTCATCACACACCCTCGTGGCTGCCCGCATGCCCATCGGAAATCCCCACTTTTCCAACGGGTTATGGCTGGCATTCGCCGAGGCGGCGGCATAGTTTTGCGTTGACCGTACAATCGCCCGTGACAGCCCCTGCGCCGTCCGATATCGGGGAGATCATGGACAGCATCGTGACAGAGGACCGCTCCGGGGCGGATGACCGTTTCGATACCGCGCGGATCACCGCAGCGGTCGATGCGCTGGCCGAAAAACATGCCGGCCGCGAGGACGTGTTCCGCTCGGCGCTGGCGCAATTGCTCAAGGCCGAGATGATCGCGGCGCGCGCCACCGCGCAGACCGTGCTCTTGAAGGATCGCCATGGCCGCCGCTGCGCGGAGCGGCTCTGCTTCATGCAGGACGAAATCATCCGCATCCTCTATGCGGCTGCGACGCGGCATCTCTATCGCTCGCATGTGCCCTCGGGCGCCGAGCGCATGGCGGTCATCGCCACCGGCGGCTACGGCCGCGGCCTGATGGCACCGGAATCCGACATCGATCTGTTGTTCATCCTGCCCTACAAGCAGACCGCCTGGGGCGAGCAGGTCGCCGAAGCCATTCTCTATTGCCTGTGGGACATGGGATTGAAGGTCGGCCACGCCACGCGCTCGGTCGATGAGTGTATCCGCCAGGCGCGCGGCGACATGACGATCCGCACCGCGATCCTGGAGACGCGGTTCTTGACCGGCGACCGGCCGCTCTATGACGAGCTGGTCGCCCGGTTCGACAAGGACGTCGTGCAGGGCACGGCTGCCGAATTCGTCACCGCCAAACTCGCCGAGCGCGAAGAGCGGCACCGCCGCGCCGGGCAATCGCGCTATCTGGTCGAGCCCAACGTCAAGGACGGCAAGGGCGGCTTGCGCGACCTGCACACCTTGTTCTGGATCGCCAAATACGTCTACCGCGTGCGCGAGACCGGGGAGCTGGTCGAGCGCGGCGTGTTCGACGCGCAGGAATACCGCACCTTCCGCCGCTGCGCCGATTTCCTGTGGTCGGTGCGCTGCAATTTGCATTTCGTCTCGGGGCGCGCCGAGGAGCGGCTGTCGTTCGACATGCAGCGCGAGATCGCAGTCCGCCTCGGCTACACCTCGCACCCCGGCATGCAGGATGTCGAACGCTTCATGAAGCACTACTTCCTGGTCGCCAAGGACGTCGGTGACCTCACCGCGATCCTGTGCGCCAAGCTGGAAGAGGAGCAGGCCAAGCCCGCGCCGGTGCTGAGCCGGATGGTGGCGCGGCTGCGGCCGGCCGCCAAGCGGCGGCGGGTGCCCGACAGCGACGACTTCATCATCGACAACAACCGCATCAACCTCGCCGCGCCCGACGTCTTCAAGCACGACCCGGTCAACCTGATCCGCATCTTCCATCTGGCGCAGAAGAACAACCTCGCCTTCCACCCCGACGCGATGCGAACGGTGACGCGCTCGCTGAAACTGGTGAACAGCCAGCTTCGTGAAAATCCGGAAGCCAACCGGCTGTTCATGGAGATCCTGACGTCGAACGACGCCGAGACCGTGCTGCGGCGGATGAACGAGACCGGCGTGCTCGGTCACTTCATCCGCGCCTTCGGCAAGATCGTGTCGATGATGCAGTTCAACATGTACCACCATTATACCGTGGACGAGCATCTGATCCGCTGCATCGGTTTCCTGCAGGAGATCGAGCGCGGCGGCAATGACGAGTTCACGGTCGCCAGCGACCTGTTCCGCAAGATTCAGCCCGAACATCGCGCGGTGGTCTACATCGCCACCCTGCTGCACGACGTTGCCAAGGGCCGGCCGGAGGACCATTCGATCGCGGGCGCCAGGGTGGCGCGCCGGCTGTGTCCGCGGCTCGGCTTTTCCACCGCCGACACCGAGCTGGTGGCGTGGCTGATCGAAGAGCATCTGACGATGTCGACGGTGGCGCAGTCGCGCGACCTCTCCGACCGCAAGACGATCGAGAATTTTGCCGCCGTCGTGCAATCCGTCGAACAGATGAAGCTTCTGACCATCCTGACCACCGCCGACATCCGGGGCGTCGGCCCCGGCGTGTGGAACGGCTGGAAGGCGCAGTTGCTGCGTACACTGTATTACGAAACCGAGCCCGTGCTGACCGGCGGCTTCTCGGAAGTGAACCGCGCGCAGCGCATCGCGGTGGCGCAATCGGAATTCCGCGCCGCCTTCACCGAGTGGCCGGAGGAGGAGCTCAATGCCTACATTGCGCGGCATTATCCCGCCTACTGGCTCAAGGTCGATCTGCCACGAAAAATCCGCCAGGCGCGCTTTATCCGGGCCAGCGAACAGGCCGGGCACCAACTCGCGATCAATGTCGGCTTCGATGAGGCGCGCGGCGTCACCGAATTGACGATACTGGCCACCGACCATCCGTGGCTGCTGTCGATCATCGCCGGCGCCTGCGCTTCTGCCGGCGCCAACATCGTCGACGCGCAGATCTACACCACCACCGACGGCCGCGCGCTCGACACCATCGCGATATCAAGGGAATACGACCGCGACGAGGACGAGGGACGGCGCGCGACCCGGATCGGTGAGATGATCGAGCACGTGCTCGAGGGTAAATTGCGGCTGCCCGAAGTGGTGGCGCGCAAGGCCGCCAACCGCGGCAAGGTGCGCGCCTTCGTGGTCGAGCCCGAGGTCACCATCAACAACCAGTGGTCGGACCGCTACACCGTGATCGAGGTCTCCGGCCTCGACCGCCCCGGCCTCTTGTATCAGCTCACCACCGCGATCTCGAAGCTCAACCTCAACATCGCCTCCGCCCATGTCGCGACCTTCGGCGAACGCGCCCGCGACGTGTTCTACGTCACCGATTTGCTCGGCGCCCAAATCAACGCGCCGACCCGGCAGGCCGCGATCAAGAGCGCGCTGCTTCATCTGCTCTCTGCCGAGGACAACGTCGCCAAGCCGGCGGCGTGATGTGTCGTTGCTCTCGCGGCGGTCCAGCTGTCATTGCGAGCCCATGGGGTCGCAATGACGGCTAAGTAGCAACGCAATACTCGACTGTCGTCCCTGCGAACGCAGGGACCCATACTCCTGCGGTCCACGGAAATGGCACACGGCGAGACGGCTTTACTTCAACAACGAAGTGCGGTGGTTATGGGTCCCTGCGTTCGCAGGGAAGACGCGCATCAGAGAAGTGCGATCGCCGAGAGATGGTGGGCACGGCGCATGCGCGCCTCTGTCCACCCTACGCTGCTAAGTAGTCCGTTCTGCCGCAGCCCGAGCGTGAGACTCGAGCGCGACCAAGCTCGCCGCTACGAAGGTAAGATAGCTTGCCTGCGCAATCAGGATGCCGAGATCGAACAGGTCGAGTAGATCTTCCCAAGGGTTCTCTACCGGGACGGCGTTTGTTCGCCTGCCGCCATCGATAAGGGTGGGCCGGAACCTGCGGTCTCGGCGAGTTGTTTCGGATGCGATGTCGTCAGAGCAATGGATTAGATGCAAGTGTGCTTTCGGCATATCAATCCCCAGAGTTCGGCCGGCGATCCCTGAACGAAGCGGGTTTGACAACGGCGACGGTTGCGACCGGCAAGGCGTCGGCTCGCTGGGCTTCCGTAACACTCTTCCCGCATGGCGAACCGGCGCTCCGCCGCCATCCGGTTAGCCAATCAGCGTAGTCTTCGAGAAGGACCGGACCATTGAACGGAGGTTGATCCAAACGTTCCATTCGGTTGGACGTACCATACCGAGGTTTAGGATCGCAGCTTGGCCCTTGCGCGACGGAAGATCGCGCCCGGACGTTAAGGGGCCGCGAAGGACCAGCCAATTTTGCCCTCCGGGGCTGCGAAAAGCTGCTAGTATCCAGCCTGTTAGGAGGCGAGTTGTTGCCGCTGATGATCGCGAACACCTGGCGACGCAGCGCCGCTCGCGATGGCCGAGTGTCAGTGCTGATGATGCGTAAGCCGACGATAACGTCCGGAGCTCGGCCGAGCAATGGCTGCTCGGCAGCATGGCGCTGGCGTTGGGAGCGGTGGCCGGAATCTGGCTGCTGCTCGGCCCCGCACCGATGGCCACCCCTCATTTCATTGCGTTCGTGCTGCTCATCGCTTCGCTTGCCGCCTCATTGATCATGATGGGCCTGGTGGGGCGTACCCGACGGCAGGTGGAAGCCGAGCTTGAGGGCCGCCTGAGCGCCGAAGCGCGCGCGATCGAGACGCTGCGCCACAGCGAGGCGCAATGGAAGGAGGTGTTCGAGCATAACCCGGTGATGTATTTCATGGTCGATGCGACGGGAACCGTGCTGTCCGTCAATACATTCGGCGCCGCGCAGCTTGGCTACTCCGTCAGCGAACTGCTCGGGAAATCCGTGCTGAAAGTCTTTCCCGCCGAAGAGCAACGCGCCGCCCAGAGCAACGTCGCCATATGCCTGGAGAATATCGGCCAGACCCACAACTGGGAAATATGCAAGGTTCGCAAGGACGGCTCAACCCTCTGGGTTCGCGAGAACGCCAAAGCGGTGCGACGGCTGGACGGCCGGTTGATCGTCCTGATCGCGTGCGAGGACATCACGGAGCGCAAGCAGGCTGAAAATGCGCTGCGGCAGAGCGAAATGTATTTGGCCGAAGCCCAGCGATTGAGCCACACCGGCAGCTTTGGCTTGCGCGTCGCCAGCGGCGAACTCATCTGGTCGGAAGAGACTTTCAGAATATTTGGATTCAAAAAGGCCCCCTCCATCAAGTTCGCCACCGTCATTCAACGCATTCATCCGGACGATCGCGGACGCGTGCAGCGGACCATCGACCGCGCGTCCAGCGAGGGCAAGGACTTCGCGCATAGCTATCGATTGCTGATGCCCGACGGCTCGATCAAGCATGTCCACGCCACTGCACATGCGGTGAAGGGTGCATCTGATACCATCGAATTCGTTGGGGCGGTAACTGATATCACGGCCCGCAAGCAGGCCGAGATGGAATTGCATGAAGCGCAGGCGACGCTTGCGCATGTCACGCGCGTGACTGCGCTTGGCGAACTTGCCGCCTCGATCGCCCATGAGGTGAACCAGCCGCTCGCCGCCGTGGTGACCAATGCCGCCGCATGCCGGCGTTGGCTCGACCGTGAGCCACCCGATCTGAAGGAAGCGCGCGGGACCGTGGAGGCGATCATCAAGGACGGCAATCGGGCCGGCGAAGTGATCCAGCGGGTCCGTGCGCTCGTGAGCAAGGCGACCGGTCAAAAGGCTTCGCTTCACATCAACGATGTCATCAACGAGGTCATCAGCCTGGTGCAGCATGCGCTGGTCAACCATCAGGTATCGTTGCGGCTGGAGCTCGCCCCCAACCTGCCGCTGGTCATCGCCGATCGGGTCCAGTTGCAACAGGTCATTCTCAACCTGGTCATCAATGCCATTGAGGCCATGCAGCCGGTCACGGACCGGCCGCGGGAACTGGTGATCCGGACAGACCAGGACGAAGACGGGCAGATCGTGGTGACGGTGAAGGATTGCGGCGTTGGCCTCGCAGCCGAGAACGCTGACCGGCTGTTCGACGCCTTCTTCACCACCAAATCCAGCGGCATGGGCATGGGCCTGTCGATCTGCCGCTCCATCATCGGCGCTCATGGCGGGCGGCTGTCCGCGTCCGGAAATGCCGGCCCTGGCGCGACATTCCAGTTCACCTTGCCGTTAACTCAGGAGGATGCAGCGTGAACGCGCGGCCGGCATCGCCTTCCACGCCCATAAGCGCCGAGGAGCCGGTCGTCTTCATCATCGACGACGACGCATCGGTACGTGAGGCACTGAGCAATCTCTTCCGATCAGTGGGATTGCGCGTCGAGGTGTTCGGTTCGGCTCACGAGTTTCTGAAGTACAAGCTTCCGAATGCCCCCAGTTGTCTGATTCTTGACATCAGGCTGCCCCGGCTAAGCGGCCTCGACTTTCAGGCCGAACTGGCTAAGGCCGACATTCACATTCCGATCATCTTCATGACCGGTCATGGCGATATTCCGATGACGGTCCGCGCAATGAAGGCCGGCGCCGTCGATTTTCTGACCAAGCCATTCCGCGATCAGGACATGCTGGATGCCGTAACCGCGGCAATCGAGCGCGACCGCAACAGCCGCGGCGAAGCGATGGTTCTCTCAGAGCTGCACGCGCTTTTCGCGACGCTAACTCCCCGGGAGCGGCAGGTGATGGCGCTGGTGACGTCGGGGCTCATGAACAAGCAGATCGCAGCCGAAATCGGCCTGGCGGAGATCACCGTGAAGATACATCGCGGGCATATCATGCGGAAGATGGGAGCGAAGTCGCTGCCCGATCTGGTACGGATGGCCGAGCTACTCGGGATCGGGCCTGCATCCGGCCGGTCGCAAACCTAAGTATGATTTTCCCTCGCTGATTTGCAGCGCACTCTCCTGAGACGCGGCGGCACAGCAAAAGACATCCTCTGGTCGTCTCCAGAAAGCATCGCTTTGACCAATCGGGCCATATCAATCATCGACGACGACGGGTCGGTTCGCGCCGCGACCCATAATCTCGTCAGGTCGCTTGGTTACGTCGTCCATTCATTTGCGTCGGCCGAGGAGTTCCTGCAATCGCCGCATCTGAATGACACCTCGTGCGTGATAACGGATGTCAGAATGCCCGCCATGAGCGGGCTCGACCTGCAAGCCCATCTACTCGCCACCGGGCATCGCTTTCCTTTCATTTTCGTCACGGCCTTTTCAGTCGAGAGCGACCGCGCCCGAGCCATGAAGGCGGGAGCGACCTGCTTTTTGAGCAAGCCGTGCGACGGCGAAGCGCTGATCAAATGCCTCGAAACGGCGCTGACGCCAAATGGCGCGGCAGCAAGCAAAAATGAGCCGATCCGGCCCTAGGGCGAGCCAGCATACGTAAGGATGATCTCGCCAAACATCTGGACGAATTGCAGATAAGCCCCGACCACGCCAGACTTCGCATCACCCTTCGAGAAACGAAGGGCGCAAAGCATCACACATTTTGATCGGAAAATGGCAATTCCCCGGAAGGAGGTCGCCATGCGTACAGAACCGCGTTGCTCCGAGTGTGACAGCGAAGGCCCCAAAATAATCTCTCTGCGAAATCCAGCGCGCGAACGCTATTGCGGGCGCTTCTGTCTCGACAAGGGCCACGAGAGTTTCATTCGCTGGATACGGCGCGCCAATGTGGAGGTCGCGTCATGAAAAATTGTTGCGGAAATCCGGAATGCAAGCGTCCCTTCGGGCTGGTCCGGCGTAGCTGGTACTTCCAGCAGTTTTGTTCGGCGAAGTGCCGCGAGATCTACAAGCGTCAACTGGAGCGCAACCGGACATATTGGAAGTGGCTCTACCAGGTGCCGGAAACTGCGGCGCGCAGAGACTATCTATCGTGCCGGTGATCGCGGAGGAGCCAGCATGGCAACAGTAAATGCGATGCTGGTGGGCGCGTTACTGGCGTGGGGACCTCTCCTGATTGTATTCATCTATATCCTTCGCGACATGCGAAACACGCCCCGTGGCCCCGATTGACCTGAAACGGGTAACGACGCCAAGCGCAACGCGCCCGGCCGATCCGCCTCTCCTGTTCCCGGGCCCGTAATCTCGACGCCTTCGTGCTTGAGCAGCCAGCGCTTGCGCTCCAGCCCGCCGCCGTACTTCACCAGCGAACCATTGGCGGCGATCAGGCGGTGGCAGGGCAGGACCACGCTGATCGGATTCGAACCGTTGGCATGGCCGACGGCGCGGACGGCGCGCGGCATCCGAAGTTTTGCGGCGAGCGCGCCATAGCTCATCGTCGTCCCTGCCGCGATCGTCGGCAGCGCGTTCCAGACCTTCTGCTGGAACGGCGTGCCGGCGACGCGCCATTCGATCGCTGCGAGGCGGTCGAGGTCGCCCTTGAAATAGCCGGTCAAGGCGGCGCGCAAATCACGCGGCGCCCGCCCATTGTTCAAATTCACCGCGCCATAGTGCAGACGAAGCAATTGCTTCATGCGCGGCTCATAGTCTTCCCAGTCCAGCGCGCGGAGCAGGCCGTCCGCATCGGTGACCAGTAGCGCCGTGCCGATCGGCGTTGGCAGGCGGTCGAGGTTGAAGTTCTCCAGCATCGTCATCCCTACAAAGATATCGGCAAGCGACCCGCACTTTTTACCAGCAGCGTGCCAGCGTCCACCCGAATTCCGCTGCCGGTTGACCGGATCCTCTGCGTGCAGGCGGCGCCCGTGGCGCTCGCCTTGGTGCTGCTCTGTCTGGCGTAACGGCCTCCCCGTACTAGAGTCTTTGTTTCTGACGCGTTTTCTTTACGCGAACCGGTCTCCACTTCGCTCGAAAACGCTATCGCTTGCATTGGCAAAACCGTTCCGCCAAACTCGCTCGCAACGATGACGTCCGGCCTTCCCTACGGATGACCGGAACAGGATCATCGGTCGAGATCAAGGGAAGGGAGCGGCGATATGAGAAGTGGCGTTCTTCATCTGATCGCAGGCACGGCGGTCGCGCTCGCGCTGGCGTCACCCGCCAACGCGCAGAAGAAATACGATACCGGCGCGAGCGATACCGAGATCAAGATCGGCCAGACCGTTCCGTTCTCGGGACCGGCCTCCGCCTATGCCGGCATCGGCAAGACGCAGGCGGCCTATTTCAGGATGATCAACGAAAAAGGCGGCATCAACGGCCGCAAGATCAATTTGATCCAGTATGACGACGCCTACTCGCCGCCGAAAGCCGTCGAGCAGGTGCGCAAGCTGGTCGAGAGCGACGAGGTGCTGTTCACCTTCCAGATCATCGGCACGCCCTCGAACGCCGCCGTGCAGAAGTATCTCAACGCCAAGAAAGTGCCGCAGCTCCTCGCCGCGACCGGCGCCTCGAAATTCACCGATCCCAAGAACTTCCCCTGGACCATGGGATACAATCCCAATTACCAGTCGGAAGGACGCATCTACGCCAAATACATTCTGCAAAATCATCCCAACGCCAAGATCGGCATTCTCTACCAGAACGACGATCTCGGCCGCGACTACGTCACGGGCCTAAAGGAAGGGCTCGGCTCCAAGGCCGCGTCAATGATCGTCGCCGAAGCCTCCTACGAGCTGACCGATCCGACCATCGACTCGCAGATCGTCAAACTGAAAACAGCCGGCGCCGACCTGCTCTACGACGCCTCGACGCCGAAGTTTGCGGCGCAAGCGATCAAGAAGGTCGCCGACCTCGGCTGGAAGCCGATCCATATCCTCGACATCAATGCGAGCCCGGTCTCGGCGACGCTGAAGCCGGCGGGTCTCGACATCTCCAAGGACATCATCTCGACCAACTACGGCAAGGATCCGGGCGATCCGCAGTGGAAGGACGATCCCGGCATGAAGGCCTATTTCGCCTTCATGGACAAATATTACCCGGAGGGCGACAAGCTCAACACCGTCAACACTTACGGTTATGCGACGGCGGAATTGCTGGTGAAGATCCTGCAGCAATGCGGCGACAATCTCACGCGCGAAAACATCATGAAGCAGGCGGCCAATCTGAAGAACGTCACCGGCAGCCTGTCGCTACCCGGCATGGTCACCAACACCTCGCCGACCGACTACCGCATCAACAAGCAGATGCAGATGATGAAGTTCAACGGCGAGCGCTGGGAACTGTTCGGCCCGATCATCGAGGATACCGGACCGAGCGGTTAGCGCCCTGCGCCGATCCAAGATACGATCCAAGACGCGAGCCCGCCGGCATCACCGCGATGCCGGCGGCTTTTGTTTTGAGGCCGCGCGGGTGCGTGCATCATTTTTCGGCTGATACACGTAGTGGATTCTTTTGAGCAGACGGAACTCGATCCCGAAATTATTCGGATTTTCGACGCCTTGCATTGCAACATGGCTTCCGCCACTATTGTGGCAGCGACGACATCCGCGGCCGGACCGGCCGGCGGCACGGTCAGCGCCAATCAATAAAACACATGAGGAATGCAGCATTATGAGGAAGGGTATTTTCCATCTGGCCACCGGCACGGCGCTCGCGCTTGCGCTGTCGGTCTCGACGGCGTCGGCGCAGAAAAAATACGACACTGGCGCAACCGATACCGAGATCAAGATCGGCCAGACCAATCCATTCTCGGGACCGGCCTCCTCCTATGCCACGATCGGCAAGACCCAGGCGGCCTACATCAAGATGATCAACGACCAGGGCGGCGTGAACGGCCGCAAGATCAATCTGATTCAGTATGACGACGCCTATTCGCCGCCGAAAGCGGTCGAGCAGGTGCGCAAGCTGGTCGAGAGCGACGAGGTGCTGCTGACCTTCCAGGTTCTCGGAACGCCTTCGAACGCAGCAGTGCAGAAATATCTCAACTCGAAGAAGGTGCCGCAGCTATTCGCCGCCACCGGCGCGTCGAAGTTCACCGATCCGAAGAATTTCCCGTGGACGATGGGCTTCAACCCGAACTATTTCGTCGAGGGGCGCATTTACGGCCAGTACATCCTGAAGGAACATCCGAACGCCAAGATCGGCATCCTCTATCAGAACGACGACCTCGGTAAGGACTATCTGAACGGCATCAAGGCCGGCCTCGGCGACAAGGCCGCGAAGATGGTGGTGGCGGAAGCTTCCTACGAAGTCTCCGATCCGACCATCGATTCGCAGATCCTCAAGATCAAGGATGCCGGCGCGGACCTGTTCTTCTCGGCGACGACGCCCAAGCAGGCCGCGCAGGCGATCAAGAAGATCGCCGAGCTGAACTGGAAGCCGGTGCACATCCTCGACATCAACGCCACCTCGGTCGGCGCCGTCATGAAGCCGGCGGGGCTCGAAGCTTCCAAGGGCGTGATCAGCGTCAACTACGGCAAGGATCCGCTCGATCCGACCTGGAAGGACGACCCCGGCATGAAGAAGTATTTCGAGTTCATGGCGAAGTACTATCCGGAGGGTGACAAGGATTCGAGCTTCAACTCCTATGGCTACATGACCTCGCAATTGCTGATCCATGTGTTGAAGGCGTGCGGCGACAATCTGACCCGCGAGAACGTGTTGAAGCAGGCCACCAACCTGAAGAACGTTCAGCTCGACCTGCTGCTGCCGGGCATCTCGGTGAACACCACGCCGACCGACTACCGCGTCAACAAGCAGTTGCAGATGATGAAGTTCAACGGCGAGCGTTGGGAGATGTTCGGCCCGATCCTCGAGGATGCCGGCCCGGCGGGCTAGTCGCGGCGAACCAATCGAAACGATCGGCGGAAAGAGCGATCGGCGGTCCTTCGGGACCGCCGATTTTTTGAACGCTACTTCGGTATCTCCCCAAACGTCTTGCCGACGGGCAACACGGCATGGCGGATCAGGCGGGAATCCTCGACCGCGGCCTGGCGGTGCTTCACCGCCTCGCGATAGACGGGATCGCGGATCATTTCCACAAACGCCGCGACGCTCGGGTATTCGGCGATGAAGCAATGATCCCAGCGTTCCGCCTCGGGCCCGATCAGCATCAGCTCGAACCTGCCCTGCCATACGATCCGTCCGCCGAGCCGTTCGAACACCGGTCCGCGTTCGCGCCCATAGGCCGCATAGGCTTCCGCGCCGGTCGCCTTGCGGCCGTCGGGATAGGCCGCCTCGGCGCGCAGCCGGACGAGGTTGAGCATGTGGACCGGCCCCGGCCGGTCATTGGCTTTGAATTGCGCGAACGTTTCCTTGGTGGGATCGATGTGGCCCATGCCGCTTTCTCCTTAAGAACGCTGTCGTTTTGCATCAATCCTAATACGGCCCCGCCGCACCTCCTAATCCCGCATTAACCTTTCCGTAACCGCCCCTTAAACAGCGGCCGTTAGCCTGCAGCGGGACGGGTGTGAACGGCGTTTGGCATGGCGTGGGGATGGAAAAAGAGCGGCGGACGCAAGGAGCCGCTGTTCGGGCTTCCGGCAGCGCTCGCGGAGCTGCGTCTCTCGCCCGAGGATCGCATTCCGGCTGCCACCGACGACGACAAACCGAAAAAGCCAGTGCCGAAGCGCAAGCACGAAGACGACGAGGACGAGCCGCCGCGCGAGCGCAAGCCGCGTGGCGCCAAAAGCGGCGCGAAGCGGCGCTCGAAACGCCGCTTCAGATTTGGCCGTCTGGTTTATTGGGGCGCGGTGCTCGGCCTGTGGGCCGCAATTGCGATCATCGGCGTCGTGGTCTGGGTCGGCGCGCATCTGCCGGCAATCCAGTCGCTGGAAATTCCCAAGCGCCCGCCAACTATCCAGATTGTCGGCATCGACGGCAGCGTGCTGGCCTCGCGCGGCGAAGCGCCGGGCGCCAATGTCGCGCTGAAGGATCTGCCACCCTATCTGCCGAAGGCGTTCATCGCCATCGAGGACCGCCGCTTCTATTCGCATTACGGCATCGATCCGATCGGCATTGCACGCGCGGCGGTCGCCAACATCCTGCATCGCGGCGTTTCGCAGGGCGGCTCGACGCTGACGCAGCAGCTCGCGAAGAACCTGTTCCTGACCCAGGAACGGACGATCGCGCGCAAGCTGCAGGAAGTGGAGCTCGCGCTCTGGCTGGAGCGCAAGCATTCCAAGAACCAGATTCTCGAGCTGTACCTGAACCGCGTCTATTTCGGCTCCGGCGCCTATGGCGTCGAGGCGGCGGCGCAGCGCTATTTCGGCAAGTCGGCGAAGAACGTCACGGTCGCGGAGGCCGCGATGCTGGCCGGCCTCGTCAAGTCGCCGTCGCGGCTGGCGCCGAACCGCAACCCCGAGGGCGCGGAAGCGCGCGCCCAAATCGTGCTCGCGGCGATGGCGGAAGCCAAGTTCATCAGCGACGCCCAGGCGAAGGCCTCGATCGGGCATCCCTCCTACAACGTGAAGCCGGCCGGCGCCGGCACCATCAACTACGTCGCCGACTGGATCGGCGAAGTGCTCGACGATCTCGTCGGCCAGATCGACCAGAGCATCGTGGTCGAGACCACGATCGATCCGAAGCTGCAGAGCGTGGCGGAAGCCGCGATCATCGACGAGCTGGCGGCCAAGAGCGTGAAGTTCCATGTCACGCAAGGCGCGCTGGTGGCGATGACGCCCGACGGCGCGGTGCGCGCCATGGTCGGCGGACGGAACTACGCCGAGAGCCAGTATAACCGCGCAGTCACCGCCAAACGCCAGCCCGGCTCGGCGTTCAAGCCGTTCATCTACCTGACTGCGATCGAGGGCGGGCTTTCGCCGGAAACGATCCGGCAGGACGCGCCGCTCGACCTGAAAGGCTGGCGGCCGGAGAACTATACGCATGAATATTTCGGCTCGGTGACGCTGACGCAGGCGCTGGCGATGTCGCTCAACACGGTCGCGGTGCGGCTCGGCCTCGAAGTGGGGCCGAAGAACGTGGTGCGGACCGCACACCGGCTCGGGATTTCATCTAAACTCGAGGCCAATCCCTCGATTGCGCTCGGCACCTCTGAAGTCTCGGTCGTTGAGCTGGTCGGCGCCTACGCGCTGTTTGCCAATGGCGGGCTCGGCGTCTCCCCGTATGTGGTGACGAAGATTCGCACCAACGAAGGCAAGGTGCTGTACAGGCGCACGGCCGATCCGCTCGGCCAGGTGATCGAGCCGCGCCATGTCGCGATGATGAACACGATGATGCAGGAGACCTTGCTCTCGGGTACCGCGCGGAAAGCAGAGATTCCGGGCTGGATGGCCGCCGGCAAGACCGGCACCAGCCAGGATTTCCGCGACGCCTGGTTCATCGGCTACACGGCCAACCTCGTCACCGGCGTCTGGCTCGGCAATGACGACAACTCGCCGACCAAGAAGGCGACCGGCGGCGGCCTGCCGGTGGAAGTATGGACCCGCTTCATGCGCACGGCGCATCAGGGCGTGCCGGTGGCAACCCTGCCGAACGCGCAGCGCGGCGGATTTCTGTCGAACATGTTCCAGACCGCATCGCAGGTCAGTGCACAACCGCCGCCCTCGGCACCGGTCCCATCAGGCGGCGGATATCGGCCTGCGCCGGCGCGAACTTCCGCGCCGCCACCCAATCCATCGGCACGCCCGGAAGCGGCGGCGGGACTGGATGGTTGGCTGGTGGACCGGTTGTTTGGACGGTAGGCGCTGCAGATGAAGCCACCGCCGTCGTCCATGCGAAAGCAGGGACCCGTACGCCGCGGCCCGCGCAAAGGGCACTCGGGGCGACGGCTGCGTTTCAACAATATAGGCTGGTGGTTGATGGTGTGGACGGCCCCCTACGGCATCAGTGTGCCAGAATGAGGTTGTTGCAAATCTCAGACAAGGGAGCCGTCCGTGAAGCAGATTAGCCGCATTGGAATGGATACGTCGAAGTATATTTTTGTGCTGCATGGAGTTGATGCGGCGGAGCAGGTGGTGTTGCGCAAGAAACTTTCGCGCAAGCAGGTGCTGGAGTTCTTTGCCAAATTGCCGCCGACCGTGATCGGGATGGAGGCCTGCGGGGCTTCGCAATATTGGGCGCGGGAGCTTCGCAAGCTTGGCCATGAGGTGAAGCTGATGGCTCCGCAATTGGTGAAGCCCTATGTGACGCGGAACAAGAATGACTGGCGGGATGCGGAGGGCCTGTGTGAGGCGATGAGCCGGCCGAGCATGCGGTTTGTGCCGGTAAAGAGCGCCGAGCAGCAGGCTGCATTAATGCTGACAGGAATCCGCGATGGATTGATCGCCCGGCGCACCCAGTTGACCAATACGATCCGCGGCCATGCGGCGGAGTATGGCCTGATTGCGCCCAAGGGGTTGGACAAGATCGAGCCGTTGTTGGCGCAGATTGCCCAGGACGAGACGCTTCCCGCGATGGCGCGCGAGCTGTTTACGGTGCTGGGCCGCGAATGCACCAGGCTCGAGGGCGAGCTGGAGGCGATCGAGGCCAAGCTGATGGCCTGGCACCGTGGCGATGCCATGGGCCGCCGGCTGGCAAAGATCCCTTCGGTCGGCCCGATCGTGGCGACGGCGCTGGTGATGAAGACACCAGATCCGCGCGCGTTCCGCTCCGGTCGTCACTTTGCGGCCTGGCTCGGCCTCACGCCCAAGGACCATTCCACCGCCGGCAAGACCAGGCTCGGCAAGATCACCCGGGCCGGCGATGAGGACCTTCGTCGCCTGCTGGTGATCGGGGCGACCGCGGTGATCCAGCAGGCCAGGCGTGGCCGCGGCCATCACTCGCGCTGGCTGCTGGCATTGATCCAGCGCAAGCCGCCGAAGCTTGCGGCCGTAGCGCTCGCCAACAAGGTGGCCCGCATCGCCTGGAAGCTGATGGTCACGGGGGAGGCGTACGACGCGGCGCGGATCAATGCCACGGCGGCAGTCGCCGCTTAAACAGGTCAAACAGGTTGGCCGGCCGGCGGCTCGTCCGCCGACCGACCCGGAAGCTGCAAGAGCAGATGGAGCGATCGATCGAGCAACGATGCGAGACAATCCGTGGGACCCATTGGCCGCCAACAGGCCGCTAGGTTGTTTGGAACTCGCATCGCGCAACCCATCTTGGCCAGCGGTCAACACAACCGCACTCACAGGCCGGACATATGGATGCAAGCGATCCGATCTCACTCAAAAAGCTCTTGTGCCACGGGGGCCGTCCACATATGGGTCCCTGCGTCCGCAGGGACGACGGGATAGAGGCGAGCACCTCTCAACTTGTCGTCCCCTGCGAACGCAATGCGTTCGCAGGGGCGACGGGAAAACCTAATCCTCTACCCCGTAACGATGCAAATCGTTGCCGTGGGTGTCGAGCCAGCGCTTGGCGCGTTCGACATGGATGCAGATGCGGTCGACAACCCTCCAGAACCTCGCTGAATGGTTCATCTCGACGAGATGCGCGACCTCGTGGGCGGCGAGATAGTCCAGCACGTAGGGTGGCGCGAGGATCAATCGCCAGGAATACGACAACGACCCAGCCGAGGTGCACGAACCCCAGCGGCTCGACTGATCGCGGATCGACACGCGCCTGACCCGCACGCCGAGTTCCGCGGCATAGGCGAGCGATGCCTTGTGCAGATCCTTGCGCGCTTCGCGCTTGAGAAAGTCGTGGACGCGCCGGTCCATGTGATCGTAGCCGCCGGCCACGCACAAAATCTTCTCGCCGCTGTCGCGGGTTTCGGTCCACACCGTGCCGCGTTCGCCGGCGCGATGCACCAGGCGATGCGGCACGCCGCGCAACGGTACGATCGTGCCGGGGTGAAAGGGCGCAGCCTTTGGCAAACGGCCGAGACGGGCGGCGATCCAGCCGCCGTGAAGCTGCGCAAAGTCCTTGGCTTCCGCGAGCGTGCCCCGCGGCGGCATCGTCAGGATGGCTTCGCGATCGGTTGGATGAATGCGTAAGGTGTAGCGCCGCGCCCGCCGATGTCGGCGCAGCCTGATCGCAAAGACTTGCGAGCAGTGTTTGACCAAAAGAGTCGCGGGTTCGGCGGGCCGCCGATAAAGGAGGGCGCGAGTAGCCATTTCTTGGAGTCCGGGGAGCAGGAGTTCGCCCGGATTCTGCCATATCCGCCGCCAAGGAAATCGCATCTAAATCGCTCGGCGCAAAAACAAATCATTTGCCCAATATACAGGGGTTGGGCGACGAATCGCCCCTAGGGGCAGGGGCTGGAACCCAAAACTTCTGGACGGAACCGGACGTCAAAAGCCGTCTCAAGGAGTGAGTCTGAACTCACCCCTTGATCTCGACCGGAATCCGGATTGTTTGAATCTTGTCAGCAACTTATCGGCGACCCGGAATCGGTGCCGCCGGCGCACTATTCGGCCGCCCGGACCAATGTTGCCTTGATCTTAGCCGCTGACTCATTCGTCGTCGTCGCCGACATCATGAAATCGGAGATGCGCGGCACGATTTCGGAACGGAATCGCGATCCGTTGAACACGCCGTAATGTCCGACGCCCTTTTGCACGTAATGCACGCGGCGATGATCGGGAATATGGGGGCACAAAGCGTGTGTCGCTTCGGTCTGGCCGAGCCCGGAGATGTCGTCGTTCTCGCCTTCCACCGTCATCAGCGCCACGCGCCGGATCTTTGACGGGTCGACCGGCTTGCCTCGATGAGTCATCTCGCCCTTGGGCAGCGCGTGCTTGACGAACACGAGATCGACGGTCTGCAGGTAATACTCCGCCGTCAGATCCATGACCGCGAGGTACTCGTCATAGAACTCGCGGTGCTTGTCGACCATGTCGCCATCGCCCTTCACCAGATTGTTGAACAGCGCCTTGTGCGCGTCGGTGTGGCGGTCGAGGTTCATGCTGATGAAGCCCGAGAGCTGCAAAAAGCCCGGATAGACGTCGCGCATCACGCCGGGATGCGGGAACGGCACTTTGGTGATGACATGGTTGCGGAACCAGTCGATGCCGCGCTCGGCCGCGAGGTTGTTCACTGAGGTCGGATTGCGGCGGGTATCGATCGGGCCGCCCATCAAGGTCATCGACAGCGGCACGAAGGGATCGCGCGTGGCTTCCATCACGGAGACTGCCGCCACGACGGGCACCGAAGGCTGACACACCGCGATCACGTGCATGTTGCCGCCGAGTACATGCAGCATCTCGATGACGTAGTCGACGTAGTCATCGAGATCGAAGCGGCCCTCGGTGAGGGGAACCATGCGCGCGTCGGACCAGTCGGTGATGTAGACTTCATGCGTCGGCAGGAACGCCTCGACCGTGCCGCGCAGCAGCGTCGCGTAATGGCCGGACATCGGCGCCACGATCAAGACGCGCGGATGGGGCGCGCGCAGCGGCCGGGTCAGCTTGCGATCGAAGTGCAGCAAACGACAGAACGGCTTTTCCCAGATCGAGCGGACCTCGACGGGCGTCTGGATGCCGTTAACCTCGGTGAAGTCGAGCCCCCATTCGGGTTTGCCGTAGCGGCGCGTGGTGCGCTCGAACAATTCGCAGGCCGCCGCGATCGATTTGCCGAATTGCGTGTGCGACCACGGATTAAGCGGGTTTTGAAACAGGATCTTGGCGGCGTCGGTCACGGCCCGTGCCGGATTGAGCGACGCGTGGCCCATTTCGTACATCCAGTACATCGGCGTCGTGAGCGCCGGACTGCCTTCGGCCACCAGCGGCGGTGCGCCGCCAAACTCACCAATCGGCATTTTATTTCTGACCTTCTGTTTGCGCCGCAGCATAGTGCAGAATGCGAAATAATGCGTCAATGCGCCGCTCGGGCCTGTCCACGCGCCAAAAGGCGTAGAAACCCCGGGAAACCACGGGAATCTGTGACTTATTCGCCACCCCCGAGCAAAGATCCGTGATGTTTGGCACTGCGCAAAAGGGCAAGGAAGATCGCAAAGGAGGCGGCAAAGAGCACCGCGTTGATGGCAAGTGACCAGACCATCAGGTCGGTCCTGAGCACGTGATCGATCAATAGCGCGCGCATGCCTTCGAACACATAGGTCGGCGGCAGCATCCATGCAATCCATTGCAGCCAGGCGGGCAGCACCGCGACCGGATAGTAGACGCAGGCGAGCGGCATCAGGCCGAACATCACCGTCCAGACGATGCTCTCGGCGCCGAGCCCGTTGCGCAGCACCAGGCCAGAAACAAAGATCCCGATCGACCAGCTCGTGAAGATCAGATTGCAGAAGAACGCGATCAGCGGCAGGCCGATCGCGAAGAAATTGAAATCGAAGAAGAACAACGCCAGCAGCGTCATCGGAATCACGCCGATCGCGAGTCGGATCAGGCTCATGATCATCAGCGAGATCAGGAACTCGATCGGCTTCAGCGGGCTCATCATGAGGTTGCCGAGGTTGCGCGCCCACATCTCCTCGAGAAACGAGATCGAAAAGCCAAGCTGCCCGCGGAACAGGATGTCCCACAGGATCACCGCGCCGATCAGCGTGCCGCCGGCGCGCGCGAAGAAATTGTCGTTCTGCGCGATGTAGTTCTGCAGAAAACCCCAAGTGATGATCTGCAGCGCCGGCCAGTAGATCAGCTCCAACAGCCGCGGCCACGACGACATCAGAAGATACCAGTAGCGCAGCACCATCGCCTGGATGCGGTGCGCGGAAATCCCGTGATGGGTGGCGGCAGCGCTCATGGCGCGGTCTCCGCCACCCGGCCGCGCGCGACGTCGAGGAACACGTCTTCCAGCGTGGTGCGGTTGTAGCGCGCCATGATCTGGTCAGGACTGTCGTCATCCTCGATGCGGCCGCGCTTCATGATGATGACGCGGTCGCACAGCCGCTCCACTTCCAGCATGTTGTGCGAGGCCAGCAGGATGGTGGCGTCATGGGTCCTGCGATAGTTCTGCAAATGCTGCCGCACCCAGTCGGCGGTATCCGGATCGAGCGAGGCCGTCGGCTCATCGAGCAACAGCAGCTCCGGCTGGTTGATCAGCGCCTTCGCCAGCGCGACGCGGGTCTTCTGTCCGGCCGATAGCTTGCCATTGGCGCGATCGAGAAACTCTTTCAGGTCGAGGTCGGAGGCGAGCTGCTCGATGCGCTCGGCGAGATTCTCCACCGCATAAAGCCGGCCGAATATGGTGAGGTTCTGCCGCACCGTGAGCCGCATCGGCATGTCGACATACGGGCTCTCGAAATTCATCCGCCCGAGCACCTCGGCACTCTGCTCCGGCATCGCGTGTCCCAGCACCTGGACGCGGCCCGAGGTCGGCAGCACCAGCCCCATGATCATGGCAATGGTCGTGGTCTTGCCGGCGCCATTGCCGCCGAGCAGCCCGGTGACGCTGCCACGCGCGATCCGGAACGAGATATCGTCGACGGCGCGGGTGGTCTTGTAGAGTTTTATCAGATGCGCAACCTCGATCGCGGCGGGACCTTGCGGCCCGGCCGCGGGCGATTGCGCTGGTACTGTCTCGCTATCGGCCATTACGGGGACGTTCATTGAGCCATTGCGGGGGTGAGCGCAAGAGAAGCCGTCATGCCCGGGCTTGTCCCGGGCATCCACGTCTTAAACCTGTCGCGGCGACAAAGACGTGGATGGCCGGGCCTAGGCGAGCGGTAGCGACGCCGTCCTACCAGACCGCTATGCCCGGCCATGACGGAGAAAGCGGAAGTCGATCGTCGCAAATTTGTGATCGCGCGCTGCGACAGCTAAACTCCAGCAATGTCCGACGTCGCAGCCTCCGATTTCCGCCATCCGCACCGCTATGTCCGTCTCGATACGATCCTCCGGCTGCGCTGGCTGGCGGCGCTCGGCCAGCTCACGGCGATCTTCATCGTGGCGCATGGACTGGAGTTCGACTTTCCCGTTGTTGCCTGCGTGGCCGTCGTCGGGATCTCGGCGCTGCTCAATCTTGCGCTGCAGGTTGCCTTCAACCCGATGCAACGGCTGGAACCGGTCTATGCGGCGACGCTGCTCGCGCTCAACATCGTCGAATTGGCCGCGCTGTTGTTCCTGACCGGCGGCTTGCAGAACCCGTTTTCATTTCTGTTCCTCGGCCCCGTCCTGATCTCGGCGACGGTGCTGCCGATCCGGATGACGGTTGGCCTTGGGCTGTTGGCGGTCGCCTGCTCCTCAGCGCTGGTGTTCTTCCATCTGCCGCTCCCCTGGGACAGCGAAGACCCGCTGGT
Source organism: Bradyrhizobium sp. RDI18 (assembly GCF_043203335.1). Classification (NCBI taxonomy): domain Bacteria; kingdom Pseudomonadati; phylum Pseudomonadota; class Alphaproteobacteria; order Hyphomicrobiales; family Nitrobacteraceae; genus Bradyrhizobium; species Bradyrhizobium sp. RDI18. The sequence continues at coordinate 4,956,549 of NZ_JBICRN010000008.1, forward strand.
GCTGCCGCCGATCTATCTGTTCGGCGTCTGGCTCTCGATCGTGCTCGCGATCGGCGTCACCAGTCTCTATGCGTTCCAGGCGACCGAGGAGGCGCGCAAACTTTCCGACGCACTGGCCGCAACCGAGCTGGTGCTGACGCGCGAACAGCATCTGACCCAGCTTGACGGGCTGGCCGCCGCCGCCGCGCATGAACTCGGCACACCGCTGTCGACGATCTTCCTGATTTCGCGGGAGCTGGAAAAGACCATCGAGGGTAACGACCAGTTGGCCTCCGATCTGAAGACCCTGCGCGAGCAGGCGCAGCGCTGCCGCGACATCCTCGCCAAGATCACCCAGCTTTCCTCGTCCGGGGCGCCGTTCGATCTTATGCCGCTGTCTACGCTGATCGAGGAAGTGGTGGCGCCGCACCGCGATTTTGGCGTCACGATCAGGGTGCGGCTTGCTGTCGCAGCCACCCGGGAGCCTGTCGGTGCCCGGAACCCGGCGATTCTGTATGGCGTCGGCAACATCCTGGAGAACGCCGTCGATTTCGCGCGGACGACGGTGGAGGTTAACGCCTGGTGGAACGCGGATACGGTCGAAATCGTCATCTCCGATGACGGCCCCGGCATCGCCCCCGACATGCTGAAACGGATTGGCGAGCCCTATTTATCAAGGCGTCGCAGCGCCGATGAAACCCACCGCGAACGCGCCGGCCTCGGCCTTGGTGTGTTCATCGCCCGAACGCTCCTGGAACGCACGGGCGCAAAGGTTTCGTTCTCCAACCGGACCTTTCCCGATCACGGTGCCGTGGTGCGGATCGCGTGGCCGCGCGTCCGCTTCGAAGCGGAGGAAAGTGCTGCGGGGCCAGTGGATTAAAAGGCGTTAAGGATTGAGGAAACCGGGGCCGCTCGACGCTGGGGCCCTTGGCAGTGCAAAATTACCGCGCCATATGGTCTATAAGTGCTCCGCATCCGCAACCGGGATACCTTGCCTTGAACGACATCGCCGAACTGAACGATCTCGCCGACCGCTCGCTGCTGATCGTCGAGGACGACAAGCCGTTTCTGGAGCGCCTGTCGCGAGCGATGGAAACCCGCGGTTTCGCGGTGACATCCTGTGACAGCGTGTCCGACGGGCTGGCGCAGATCAACAAGTCAGCACCGGCCTTTGCGGTTGTGGACCTGCGGCTCGGCGACGGCAACGGGCTCGATGTGGTGTCGGCGCTCAAGCGCAAGCGCCCCGACGCGCGCACCATCGTGCTGACCGGCTACGGCAACATCGCAACCGCCGTCACGGCTGTGAAAATGGGCGCGGTGGACTATCTCTCGAAGCCTGCCGACGCCGACGACGTGGTCGCGGCGCTGCTTGCCAGCGGCACCGAGAAATCCGAACTGCCGTCCAATCCGATGTCGGCGGATCGCGTGCGCTGGGAACACATCCAGCGCATCTATGAAATGTGCAACCGCAACGTCTCCGAAACCGCGCGGCGGCTCAACATGCACCGCCGTACCCTGCAGCGCATTCTGGCGAAACGCGCGCCGCGGTAGTCCCCCCGCCATCCCGCCATCAATCTCCGGTCATTTTGGGGCCTCCAGGTTTGCCGGAAGCGGCAGTGCCGATGCGCGCCGAAGGCATCGGCTTTGATCAATCCGGTGTTTTAAGGGAAAATCTCGCACGGCAGGGCATGCATGAAGACCGGTCGCAACGGCGCGCGAGCCCAAGCGCGCCCGGTCGGGCTGGGAGTGACCGGCAATGAAGCATTGGATTCGCTGGCTGCCAGGTCTCCACACCCTCCGTCGATATGAAGCGGCGTGGCTCAGGCACGATATCCTCGCCGGGCTCGTGCTGTCGGCCATGCTGATCCCGGTTGGCATTGCCTACGCGGAGGCCTCGGGCCTGCCGGGCATCTACGGTCTGTACGCAACGATCATACCGCTCTTTGTCTACGCGGTGTTCGGGCCAAGCCGCATCCTCGTCCTGGGACCGGACTCGGCTCTTGCCGCCATCATCCTTGGCGTTGTCGTTCCGTTGTCGGGCGGCGATCCCGTCCGCGCTGCAACCTTGGCCGCCATGATGGCAATCGTTTCGGGGACGGTTTGCATTCTGGCAGGCATCGCGCGCCTGGGCTTTGTGACCGAGCTTCTCTCCAAGCCGATACGCTACGGCTACATGAACGGAATTGCGTTGACCGTATTGATCAGCCAGTTACCCAAGCTGTTCGGTTTCTCGATCGAAAGCGAAGGCTCGTTGCGGAGCTTGTGGACGATCACCGGTGCAATCCTTGAAGGGAAGACCAACTGGATCGCCTTCGGGATTGGGCTCGGCACGCTGACGGTTATCCTGCTGCTCCAGCAATATAAACGGTTGCCTGGCATTCTGATTGCAGTGGTCGGGGCAACGGCCGCCGTCGCTGCGCTGGATCTTGCGGCCCGTTACGGCGTGACAGTTCTGGGTCCCCTTGCGCAGGGTCTGCCGGGTTTCGCCGTTCCCTGGATCGGCGCCGCCGATATAGTCCCGGTGCTGATCGGCGGCTGCGCGATCGCGATGGTATCTTTTGCTGATACCAGCGTGCTTTCGCGAGCCTATGCCGCACGATTGGGCGATCACGTTGATCCCAACCAGGAGATGGTGGCGCTCGGCGCCGCCAATCTGGCAACCGGCTTTTTTCAGGGCTTCCCGATCAGCAGCAGCGGTTCGCGTACGCCTATTGCAGAGACCGCCGGCGCCCGCACTCAACTGACCTGCATCGTTGGCGCGCTTGCCATCGCTTTCCTTCTGCTGGTGGCACCCAACCTCCTTCAGTATTTGCCCAACGCCGCGTTGGCCGCTGTCGTCATCGCCGCTGCGATCAGCTTGATTGAGGTCACCGACCTCAATCGGATCTTCCGCATTCAGCCGTGGGAGTTCTGGCTATCGATCGTCTGCTTTGCCGGCGTCGTCGCGCTCGGAGTGATTCCGGGAATAGGTCTGGCAATCGCTATCGCCATTGCCGAGTTTCTATGGGACGCCTGGCGCCCGCACTCCGCCGTACTGGGCCGCGCCGACGGCGTGAAAGGTTATCACGACATCACGAGATATCCGGATGCACGCCAGATCCCCGGGCTGGTTCTGTTCCGGTGGGATGCGCCTCTGTTCTTCGCCAACGCTGAATTCTTCAAGGAGCGCGCTTTGGCCGCGGTTGCGAAATCGCCGACGCCCGCACGCTGGCTGGTCGTTGCGGCGGAGCCGGTCACAAATGTGGACGTCACCGCCGGCGATACGCTCGCCGAATTGGACGAGGCGTTGCACGCACAGGGTATCGAGCTTTGTTTTGCCGAACTCAAGGATCCCGTAAAGGACAGGCTGAAGAAATTCGGATTATTGGCGCAGCTTGGCGAGAATTGCTTTTTCCCAACCGTCGGCGCAGCCGTTTCCGGCTACCTGGAAGTCCATGATGTAGAGTGGGAGGACTGGGAGGACCGAGCCAAACGTTAGGATGGACTCGCTCTCATCCCGAACTAGAACTCCCCATGCCCCTGCGGATCGACCAGACGGTTGATGCGCTGCGCGGCGGCCATCGCAAAGCGCACCGTCATCGATTTGCGCGTGGCTGCCGGCAGGCGATGCTCGGGCGCCTCGCAATGCAGATGGGCGCCATAGGCGTCGGCGATGATCAGGCCGGTGTCTTGCGGGAAGATCTCGCACCGCAAATCCTGCGTGAAGGCGAAGAACAGCCGGTCGCAATGCATCCGGTAATCCTGCCATTTCTGGTCGGCGCGCAGATCTTCCACCGACGACTTGATTTCGACGATCCAGATCTCGCCCTTCTCGTTCAGCGCCACCAGGTCGGCGCGCCGGCCCGACGGCAGCGGCAATTCGCTGACGCACGAAAAGCCCAGCGACCGTAGCAGCCGCGCGGTGCCGCGCGCGATCGCCAGCGCCGTCTCCGACTGACGACGGTCGGGCGGAGGCACGAGGCTGATGTGGCGGGCGGGTGATTCCATGATGCTCGAACCATAGCCGATTCCGGGCCGTCCGACAGGCGGTCCCTCGCCGCGTCGGCCGCAAATTTGTTCCTCCGGCCCCCGGCTCGGCGCTCGCGGAGCCTGTCATCACTCCGCGAGCGCCCTTGCGCTCGTCGCTGGGCGCGCGTTCGCGCGACCCGTTGGCTCGCTTGGCCGGTACGACAGAGCTTAGGGGTGCCGGCCCATGGCGAGTTGGTAGATCGTCACCAGAACCTCGAACAGGATCAGGAGCACGATGATCACTTCGAGCCGAAGCGAGCGACGCGTGTCGATGATATCGGTCAACACCTGCGCGCTCTCGGCAATCACGGCGAGCTTGTGGTTCAGCGACTCCGCACGCTCGTTGAGCTCGTACTCGTCCTCCAGCCGGGCATACAGCCGCTCCAGATGCGGCTTGTCCCAGAGCACGTCGGGTTTCTCTGCCACCTCGACCGGCCCCGACACCCGATGCCGCACCAGAAGCGCGCCGCCGATATTTTTCAGGATCGAGCGACGGCTGCCGCGCATACGCCCGCTCAGCGCCAGTTCCCGCGCGAAGGGTTCGGTCGTGTCAAAGACGCTGGCAACCTCGCGTTCATGCCGGGCCAGGACGACGCTCTTCGCCAGCGCCTCGCAAATCAGGATCAGTCGGTCCGGCGACAGGCTTTGCAGGCAGATCGGGCCGCCGGGTGGAATCTGGTCCTCCTTTTCCGGGGCTAGCTCTATAATTGCGATTTCCTCGTCGCGCCGCGCAAACTTCCCGGTCATGCGGTGATCCAGGCCGCGGAGAAATTCCTCCTCTTCCAGCGCATTCAGCCCGATCAGGACCACCACGCCATAGCGAAACAGGACCGCGACACCGTTTTCATTGACGCGGAATGCCAGTGGCGTCGTTGCCAGCACGTCGCCGCGCTCGAGCCCCGACGTATTGAGGCGATCGCTGACAAAAAATGCCCGCGCCGTCGTTCGGGCCCCGCCGAGTGGCGATTTGGAGGCTTGGTTTATGATCTGCGCATCCCGGCCGAAATCACGATCGGCGCCGATGCGATTTCCGTCTTTCGTCACTAAATATTCCTTCCGTGCGAACCCTACCACGGACTGAAACGGACCCCATACCGGTTCCCGTCCGTGTTGACCCCTTTTCAAGGTAGAATATGGTGCCTGCCATGGATGATAAAACCGACACCCAGGCGAAGGCCGGCGCGATGATCGTGCCGGTGACGCTGTTCGAGCAGAACTGCACCATCATCTGGCACGAGCCTTCCAAGAAGGCCGTGGTGATCGATCCCGGCGGGGACGTTCCCAAAATTCTGGAGGCGATCAAACAGACCGGCGTCACGGTCGAGAAGATCTGGCTGACGCACGGCCATATCGATCATGTCGGCGGCGCCGCCGATTTGCGTGACGCGCTGCAGGTCAAGATCGAGGGGCCGCATATCGCCGATAAATTCCTGCTCGACAACGTCGTGTCGAGCGGCGAGCGCTTCGGCATCACCGGGGTGCGCAATTTCGCGCCCGACGGCTGGCTCGACGAAGGCGATCAGGTCTCGATCGGCGAACTCACCTTCGACATCCTGCACTGCCCCGGTCACTCACCGGGCAGCGTCGTGTTCTTCAACAAGGAATTGCGCTTCGCCCATGTCGGCGACGTGCTGTTCAACGGATCGGTCGGGCGCACCGACCTGCCCGGCGGCAGCCACGCCACGCTGATCAGTTCGATCAAGGAAAAGCTGTTGCCGCTTGGCGACGATGTCGGCTTCATCTGCGGCCATGGCGCCGGCTCCAGCCTCGGTCAGGAGCGGCTGACCAATCCGTTCCTTACCGACGAGATGTGAGCTGAAATTGTCCGGCTGACGCTGTGATGTCCGGCTACTTCATCAAGCCTGCGGCCGTCAGCGCGCGGGTGATGACACTGCCGACATCGATGCCGCGGCGCTTCGGTTCGCGCGGCGCCGGCTTGTGTTCGCGAACCGGCTTGTGGGTCCTCGACCAGAGTCTTGCGGCGATATCGGACGACTGCAGGGACCCGTGGCAGCCGACGGAACGATCTTTGGCGCCTGCGCCGGCCTGGCCGCTTCGCTGGCCGGACTGACGCGCTCGGTCAGGCCGAAAAAATTGGCGATGTGATACGACGAGGAGATTCCCGCCTCGATCAGGAACGCGCCTTCCGCGCCGTAGCGCTCGTCATTGCCGGCAAGCCCCAGCGGCGTACCGTGGGCCATATCGGTGATGATGTAGGACTCCACGACGGTCTCGCCGTCTTCATTCCACCAGACTTCGCGCGGATGGCCGTCGACGTCTCCCATCGACATCGGCGCCGCCGGCAGGCCGTGGACGTCGAGCCACTGCTTGACGATCTCATTGGCGTTGCCCGGGTTGACGGTGCGGTCGGCGCTGCCGTGCCATACCGATACTTTCGGCCATGGCCCCCTGTGCTTGGAGGCCTTGCGCACGAAATCGCCCAGCTTGCCGGCGGGGCGTGATGTCGAGTGCATCATGCCGCCGAGCGCTTCGCGGACATTGCTGGCGATACCGTAGGGCAGACCGGCGATAATGGCACCGCCCGCAAACACGTCCGGATAGGTCGCCAGCATCACCGAGGTCATCGCGCCGCCGGCGGAAAGCCCGGTGATGAAGATGCGGCGCGAATCGAGTTTGTGGTCGGCGACCATCCGCGCGACCATCTGACGGATCGAAGCGGCCTCGCCGCGGCCGCGCGCGATGTCGCCCGGATTGAACCAGTTGAAGCAGGTGTTGGCGTTGTTCGACGCCTGCTGCTCGGGCATCAGCAACGCAAACCCGTAGCGTTTGGCGAGCGTCGACCAGCCTGTGCCGAAATCGTAACCGGCCGCGGTCTGGCCGCAGCCGTGCAGCACGACGACAAGGGCGCGCGCGGGCAACAATTGCTCCGGCACGAACGCGAACATTTTGAGCGCCCCTGGATTGGTGCCGAATCCACTGATTTCGACGAGCGGACTGCCGGCCCCGGGCAACGTGCTTCGGCCATAGATTCCCAGGCCATTGAAGCCGTTCAGCTTCGGGAAATGGCGCAAGAATTCGACGTTCTTGGCGAGAGACAACGACAGGCTCCTGGGGCGATTCTTCTAAATCACGTTACCCACAGATAGTTGCTGCACCGCAAAATAGAAAGGCCGTGCACTGTCATTCCCCACAATCAAATTTGGGTAGTTGACGTTAATTTGTCATCCTGTGATCCGACGCATCCATGTCAGGAATGCGGCGCAGACGATGATCGACAACGCAAACAGCGCACACGCGACGAGCAGGCCCGGCCGCGCCGACTGGGCTGGTTCGATCGCGAAGAACAATAGAGGCGACCAGGAAAGGGTGAAGGCGTGCCCGACGTGCTGGGGTGCCACCACATCACCGACGCCTGGAATTATCTCCTGAAAGTGCGCGTCGGCATCACGCGCGATCTCGAAGAATTTCTCACCGAGACGATCAAGACCCGCGTAATTCCGGGCGACGGCAAGTCAGCCAACTACGCGCGACAACCATGCGCTGCCGGCGGGCTGACGAGGTTGCCTTGCTACGGCCCACCCCGTAGGTTTCCTGCCAAGCAATTCCAAAGAACAATAGATCCGGAGAGAACCACCCATGGCACGCCTGAAATTCGGAGCCTTTCTCGCCCCGCATCATCCGATCGGCGAGCATCCGTTGCTGCAATTCCGCCGCGACCTCGACTTTGTCGAACAGATCGACACGCTCGGCTTCGACGAATTCTGGTGCGGCGAGCACCATTCCTCGGGCTGGGAAATGATCGCCTCGCCGGAAATGTTTCTGGCCGCCGCCGGCGAGCGCACCAAGCGCATCAAGCTCGGCACCGGCGTGATCTCGCTGCCCTATCACCACCCTTACAATGTCGCGCAGCGCATGGTGCAGCTCGACTGGATGACCGGCGGCCGTGCCATTTTCGGCTCAGGTCCGGGCGCGCTGGCCTCTGATGCGCACACGCTCGGCATCGATCCGATGACGCAGCGCGACCGCCAGGACGAGGCGATCGCGATCATCCGCCGGCTGTTTAGGGGCGAGCGCGTCACCGCCAGGAGCGACTGGTTCACCATGCAGGACGCGGCGCTGCAGTTGCTGCCGCTGCAGGAAGACATGCCGTTCGTGGTGGCGTCGCAGATTTCACCGTCGGGCATGACGCTTGCCGGCAAGTACGGCATCGGCATCATTTCGCTCGGCTCGATGTCGACGCAGGGCCTGATGGCGCTGCCGACGCAATGGGGCTTTGCCGAGGATGCCGCCAAGAAGGCCGGCACCACCGTGAGCCGTTCGGACTGGCGCGTGCTGCTAAGCTGGCACATCGCCGAGACGCGCGAACAGGCGCAGCGCGAGGCCGGCCCCGGCCTGATGCGCTGGCACAACGAATATAACGTCCGCACGCTGCAGCGGCCGGGGCTGGAGCCGTTCACCTCGCCGGAGGACGCGATCGAGAAAACCGCCGGCGGCGAGAATGCCGCCTCCACCATCGGCACGCCGGATGATCTGGTCAGAACCATCAAGAACCTGATGCAGGTCTCGGGCGGCGTCGGCGCCATCATCGGCTTCGTGCACGACTGGGCCAATCCGGAGAACACAAGGCGTAGCTGGGACATGGTCGCGCGCTACGTGATCCCCGAAATCAACGGCTATGTCGCAAAACTGCGCGAGTCGCAAAAATTCCTGGTAGAAAACCGCGCGGTGTTCGAGCGCGCGGGCCAGGCCGTGATGGCCAAGATCATGGAAAACGAAAAGGCCGCCGCCGCGTTGCAGCACACCGGCCCAGGCCGCGTCGCGATTCCCACCGTGAATGCGCCCGACCTGCAGAAGGAAGCGGCGAAGCGCAAAGCGTAATGGCTCTCGTCAGGATCGACGAGAGCCATCCCCGTCGTCGCGAGCCTGTCATCGGGGCGCGCGTTTGCGCGACCCGTTGGCTGCTCGCAATGACGGGGCTGGCGGCATTTTGCTTGGTGGGGGCGCCTGCTTCCCGTAATTCAGGCCGCGACAAAGCCGCTGACACGGGCGATAATACTCGCAATCCGAGGCTCAACCGGAGCAATTGCCATGTCGATGCAGAGTGTGGCTTCCCCCGTCAATATCCCGGTGCCGCCGAACCCCAAGGCGTTACGACACATTCCCGGTAACGAAGGGTGGCCGTTCATCGGCAACACGCTGGCGGTGCTGGCCGACCCCAAGGGACAGATTGAGAAGTCGGCCGCCAAATACGGTCTGATCTACCGCACCCATCTGTTCGGCGAGACCAGCGTGACGATGCTCGGCCCCGAGGCCAACGAGCTCGTGCTGTTCGACCAGGCGCGCCTGTTCTCCTCCACCCATGGCTGGGGGCCGATCCTCGGCCTGTTGTTTCCGCGCGGGCTGATGCTGCTGGATTTTGAAGAGCACCGCCTGCACCGCCGCGCGCTGTCGGTCGCGTTCAAGTCGGGACCGATGAAGTCCTACCTCGTCGATCTCGACCGCGGCATTGCCGCGCGGGTCAAGCAGTGGAAGGCGCAGCCAGGCGAGATGCTGGTGTATCCGGCGATGAAGCAGCTCACGCTCGATCTGGCGGCGACGTCGTTCCTCGGCGCCGATATCGGGCCTGGAGGTCGACGAGATCACCCGCGCCTTCATCGACATGGTGGCCGCAGCCGTGGCGCCGATCCGGCGGCCGCTGCCGTTCACGCAGATGGGGCGCGGCGTTGCGGGCCGCAAGCGGATCGTTGCCTACTTCTCCGAGCAGATTCCGATCCGCCGCGCGCGTGGCGGCGGCGATGACCTGTTCTCGCAGCTATGCCAGGCCACGCACGAGAACGGCGCGCTGCTGTCGACCCAGGACATCATCGACCATATGAGTTTTCTGATGATGGCGGCGCATGACACGCTGACATCGTCGCTGACCTCGTTTGTCGGCGAGCTTGCGGCCCACCCCGAATGGCAGCAGCAGTTGCGCGAGGAAGTCAAAGGCCTCGGTATCGAGGCCAACGATCCCTCCAGCATCGACAATCTCGAAAAGATGCCGCTGTCGGAAATGGCGTTCAAGGAGGCGCTGCGGCTAAAGCCGCCGGTGCCGTCGATGCCGCGCCGCGCGGTGCGCGGCTTTTCGTTTAAGGGGTACGACATTCCCGCCGGCACGCTGGTCGGCGTCAACCCGCTGTTCACGCACCATATGCCGGATATCTGGCCCGAGCCGGACAAATTCGATCCGATGCGTTTCTCCGACGAAGCGCAGCGCACCCGCCACCGCTTCGCCTGGGTGCCGTTCGGCGGCGGCGCGCATATGTGCCTCGGCCTGCACTTCGCCTACATGCAGGCGAAGACCTTTGCGCGGCATTTCCTGCAGAATCTCGAAGTGTCGTTGGAGCCCGGCTACAAGGCGGACTGGCAGATGTGGCCGATCCCGAAACCGCGGGACGGGCTGCGCGTGGTGGTGAAGGCGGTGTGATACGTGTGTAGCAACCATTAAAGCGGTACCCGACCGCCGGTAAGGTTGACGCCGTGCTCGCCGCCGTCAAGGATGGCCGTCGCTCGCCTTCCTCCACCCCAACGCCGTCGCCAGGCCACTCCTTGACGACGGCGAGCACGGCGTCAACCTGCAACCACGGTCGGACAATCAATCGTACACAATCAATCCGTTTAATGGTTGCTACAATTTGGCTACTTCACCAGCGTCGTGAGTTGCGCGCCTTCATCGGCCACGAACACCGCGATCAATTCCGCCGGCTCCGTAGTGCTGGCATTGGCCGAGACCAGGTGGGTTGAGCCGGGCGGCTCGAAGAACGACTGACCTACCCCAAACGTCTCGACCGGGCCGCCGGCAAGCTGCGAACGGATCTCGCCCTTGGTGACGTAGGCGGTGACGGAGCCGGCATGCTGGTGCGCAGGCGTAAAGCCGCCCGGGCCGTAGAATACGCGCACGATGGTGACGCGCTTGCCCGGCACGTTCGGCAGTGCATGCGAGCTGATCGGCTCGACGACATCCTGCGTCGAACCGGTCACGCTGTTGGCGCAGAGCGGCTCGATGATCGCTGAAACCGCGTCCATGGTCGACGGCAGCGTCTTGCTGATGACGAAGGCACAGGCGAGCCCGGCGATGATGGCGAGATAGAACGGGCGAGAGTTGGCTGGTTGTGCCAGCCGGAATGTTGCGGACATTTGTTTCTAACCCTCCCAAGCGCGAAGCTTCTGCATCCGTCATTCCGGGATGGTGCGCTAGCACCAGACCTCAGATGCGCAATTGCGCATTATAGTCCGGCCCTTCGGACCGTCCCGGAATGACAGCCCCGTTACCCCTAACCCTGATCGAACGCCTTCCTCAGCGTGACGTAACCCTGCTGCTGCTGGCTCCATTGCGGCCGCCGGTCATGGCGCCGTCGACCACCAGATCGTGGCCGTTGATGAACGAGGATTCGTCGCTGGCCAGAAACACCGCGGCGTGCGCGATATCCTCGGGTAGGCCGGCGCGCGGGATCGGCTGCGCGGCCTTGTAGACCTCGCGCATCACGGCCGAGGTCTTTTCGGCGGCTTCCACCGACAGGCCGAGCGCTTTACCGAAAATGCCGGTCGCGATCGCGCCGGGCGAAATCGAATTGACGCGGATGTTGGCTTCGCCGAGCTCCATCGCCACGCATTTGGTGAGGTGGATGACGGCGGCCTTCGCCGCGCTATAGACCATCGACGACGAAAAGCCGGCGAGGCGGCCGGCGATGCTGCCGTTGTTGATGATGCTCCCGGAACCCTGCTTGCGCATATGCGGCGCCGCATGTTTCATGCCGAGCATCACGCTGCGCACCAGCGTCGCCATCGCGGCGTCAAACCGCTCGACCTCGAGGCCTTCGATGCCGCCGGTCTGCGCCGGGCCGCCTGCATTGTTGAACAGGCAATCGATGCGGCCGAACTTTTCCACCGCAAGCCCGATCAGCGCGCTCATCTGCTCCTCCACCGTGACGTCGGTCTGGCGGAAGATGCAGTTAGCGCCGAGCTTCGTGGCCAGCGCCTCGCCCTCCGGCACGCGGCGCCCGGCGATGACGATTTTTGCGCCCTCGGCGACGAATAGCTCCGCGGTGTGCAATCCGATGCCGCTCGTCGCGCCGGTGATCACCGCGACCTTGCCGTCCAGCCGTCCCATGTTGCCACCCCCGTCGAAATTCGTTGACGCCAATATCCCCGCCTCTCGCGGACAAGGCAAGCGAGCTTGTTCCATCGCGATCGCCCGGCGCTCGGCTGGCCTTGCTGCCCTCCGCGTCACGAAATCCCCGAATTTCGGTATGATCGGCCATATTTTGGATGCGCTGATCACGTGAAGTGACAACCCCGATGAAGAAATTGATCGACGAGCTCAGGCACGGCTGGCACGGAATCTCCCAGCCCTCCCTGCTTTCCAGCACGGTGTTCGCGGCCGGCTGTCTCGCCTTGTCGACGATCGCCCGGTGGGGCATTGCCCAGCTTCGTCCGGACGTATTCTTCACGCCTTATTTTCCAGCCGTGTTCCTGGCCGCCGCCGTCGGCGGCGCCCGGATCGGGATCGCGACGGCAATCGCGGGAGGCGCGCTCGGCGTCCTCGTCAATTTCAGCAGTGCCACGGTCGATTCCGCTCGGTTTGCGCTGCTGGTGATGTTCTGGGCAGTTTGCGGCTTCGCCATTTGGGGCGTCGACCATTACCGGAGGATCGTCGCGCAACAACGGGAAGATTCCAAACGCCTGATCCAGGAAGAGGAATATCGCAAGCTCCTGGTCGAGGAGTTGCAGCATCGGCTCAAGAACAAGACGTCGACGATCCACGCAGTGCTGCACCAGGTCCTGCAGGACCAGCCGCAGATCTGGGGCAGCATCGATCGCCGCCTCCGCGCGTTGTCGGCGACTGACGATTTGATCGCGCGGCTGGACGGCAGCGGTTGCGACATCAAGGACATGCTGCGTTCCGAGCTCGGGCCCTACGGCCATGTCCGGTTCAACTTGAACGGCGATGCGCTGTTTCTGCCGGCCAAACTGGCGGTCAGCCTGGCGCTGATCTTCCACGAGCTGGCCACCAATGCGGGTAAGTACGGCGCGTTTTCTTCGGCCCGCGGGCTGCTGCAGGTGTCGTGGTCAGTGTCGGACGATCGCCTCAATCTCACTTGGGATGAAACCGAAGGCCCCGTGATCGAAGGCGTCGGCCCGCCGGGCTTCGGCACCAAGCTGTTGCAATCGGCGCTGCGCGCGTTCGACGGCAAGACCGAGGTCAGCTTCCTGAAGACCGGCGTGCATTGCACGATGCAATGCAAGATCCCGGCGAGCTAGGTTGATTGCCCCCGCATGCGCAGGGATGACGATTTCGTGTTGCATTGCTTCCTCCGCGTCACTGAGAGTGAAGCAAAGCCAATCCCATCGTCGGCGGACTCTCTAGCATTGCGTTGACACTCTGTTAATGACGATCGAGCCCGGGGACGTTCGAAATCGCCAACTCCTACGGTTGTTGCGGTCTTTCGGAAGTCCGCTTAACCAATACTACAAGGGACTTTGCCAAGCTCCGCGGCATGCATAGTCCCTACAAGAACGACTTTCAGGCGGCGGCGACGCAGGCCGTCAACGAAAGCGCATTCGAATCCGAACTGAAAATCCTGAGGGATATCTTCAGGCTGCTTCCGACCGGCGTAACGGTTCAGGACGAGAACGGCGAGTTCGTGTTGGTAAACGACGCCGCGGCAGCCGCGCTGCAGATGGCCACCGCCGCGCCGGAGGCCTCGCACCTGAACGATCGCCGCGAAACCTGCCTCGAATTGCTACGTTCCGGCCGCCCGGCGGTGCTGGAAGAATCCATTTCCGGTGGCCAAGCCAAGCAGGTATTCCTGACCTCCCACCGGCCGGTTCGGATCGCCGAGCGCAATCTGCTGATCTCGAGCTCGACCGACATTTCCGAACAGAAGGCGTTCGAGGAACATCTGTTCCGCTCCGCCTATTACGACGAGTTGACCGGGCTGCCGACGCGGCGCGTGATCGAACATCGCGTCAACAGTCTCTTGAAGTACGACAACGGACAGGGCCTTTTCGCGTTGGCCTTTCTCGACGTCGACAATTTCAAGCACATCAACGATTACTACGGACATTCGGTCGGCGACGCGCTGCTGGCGGAGATCGCCAAGCGGGTGGGACTTGATTTGCGCGACTCCGACATTCTGTCGCGGATCAGCGGCGACGAATTCGTGCTGCTGCTCAACCCGGTCCAGAGCGAGAGCGAGGTCGCCGAATTCATCCGCTTCATTCTGCAGCGGCTGAAGGCGCCGTTCTTCATCGACCAGTCTGAAATCTTCGCCTCGACCTCGATCGGCGTCAGCCTCTACCCCGAGCACGGGCGCAGCTATGAGGAGTTGCGCCAAAACGCCGATATCGCGATGTACCGCGTCAAGAACGGCAGCAAGGGCGCCGCCGCATTCTTCGACGCCAGCATGGAACGCGAAGCGCTGGCGCGGATGAAGGTCGAGCAGGCGCTGCGGGTGGCGATCCTGGAAAAACGCTTCTGTTGCGCATTCCAGCCCAAGGTCGATATCCGGACCCAGGAGCTCATGGGCGTCGAGGCGCTGGTGCGACTGCGCGACGACGAGGGGGTGATTCAGGCCCCCAGCACCTTCATCAATCTTGCCACCGAACTCGGCCTGATCGATGAATTGACTCACCTGGTGCTGGCCGAGATCGTCAAGTCGATCGACCTGATCAACGAAAACTTCGGCCCGGACACCACGATCAGCATGAACGTCGCCGCCAAACAGGCCGGCAATCTCGAATTCATGCGCCCGTTCGCCCAGGCGATCGAAGCCACCGGATTTCCAAAGCGCTTCATGATCGAGGTGACGGAAGACGCCTTCGTGACCAAGACGCATTTCCAGGACGAGATCCTGCCGATCTTCCGCAAGCTCGGCGTCAAGATCTCGATCGACGATTTCGGCATCGGCTATTCGTCGCTGTCGGCGCTGGCCGACATTACCGCCGACGAGATCAAGATCGACCGCTCCTTCATCACCGACATCCATAAGCGTCCACGCAGCCAGGGCATCTTGCGGGCAATCGAATCCCTGAGCGAAGCGCTCGGCATGACCGTGATCGCCGAAGGCATCGAAACTTTCGAGGAACTGGCCTACCTGCAAGCAGCGACCAAGATCCGCTACGCCCAGGGTTACTACTTCTCAAAGCCGATCTTCCTGGAAGACCTCAAGCTGACGACCCCGCGCGCCAGCGAGGCGCGCGCCAGCCAAGCCAGCCGGCCGGCACAGGAAAACCGCCCCGCCTATTCGCGCGCCGGCGGCTATCGCCGTTAAAGCGCGCGATTACGCCCGAAGGACACTCGATTAAGGCTTGGGTAACCGGATTTCCTAACGGCTTATGACATGCGCGCATCGTATGCATGTTCCCGGGGAGAAGGGAGAATGCGCGACCTGTTTCACCACCTGCGAGGCATGAAGGCCCGGACCGCGGCCGCCGGACGGCACCTTGCCGCAACGATCCGCGGCCCGGTGTTGTGGCTGACCCTTTGCGGCGGCATGCTGGTCGCAGCGATTTTCGTCGGTACCATCATGATGGCCGGCGAATTTCGTGAGCGCTCTCTCGTCAACAGCGAGCGCGAGCTGGAGAACACCGTTCTTCTGCTCACCCGCCATTTCGACCAGCAGTTCGAGGACTCCGACACGCTCGCCGACGACGTGATCTCCCGGCTGCAGATTTCCGGCATCGGCTCGGAGAAGGAATTCCGGCAGCGCGTCGCGAGCGCGGAGGCGCACGAGATCCTGAGATCGAAGGCGGGCGTCCTGTCCTATCTTGGCGACATCTCGATCTTCGATTCCAATGGAGACATGATCAACTGGTCGCGGCCGCTGCCGGCGCCCAAGCTCAACATTTCCGAGCGGGCCTATTTCAAGAGCTTCAAGTTCGATTCGCGATCGCCCTCCATACTGGCCGAGTCGGTTCGCAGCTATCTGACGGGCAACCTGAATTCCGTCATTGCCCATCGATTGAGGGGCGACGACGGCATCTTCCTCGGCGTGATGACGCGGCGCATCAACCCCGCCAACTACGAAAAATTCTTCGCTTCCGTCGCGCTCGGATCCGGTGCCGCCATTTCGATGTTTCATGCCGACGGCACCTTGCTGGCCCGCTATCCGCGTGTCGACGCACTGATCGGTCAGAACTTTTCGAACGCGCCGCTGCTGCAGCGCGTGCGGGAAAGCGGCGGTGCGCAGACGCTGCGCGTGCAAAGTCCGATCGACCAGACTGCCAGGCTGGGATCTGCGGCTCCGCTCGCGCATTACTCGGGCGTGGTGGTCGCGACCAACACGGTTGCCGCCGCACTCGCCGACTGGCGGGAGCAAACCCGATTCCTGCTCATCGCGGCAACGCTGTCCGCGGTGGTGATCGCCCTGATCCTGTTCCTGATCATCCGGCAGATCACCCGGCAGAGCCGCGAAGCGCAGCAGCGGCTGGAAACGGAACGGGGCCGACTCGATACCGCCCTGAACAACATGATTCAGGGCTTGGCGACGTTCGACGCCTCGGCTCGCCTCGTCACCTTCAACCAGCGCTACATCGACATGCACAATCTGTCGGCCGACGTGGTCAAGCCCGGCTGTCATCTTCGCGACCTGATGCAGCATCGCAAGGATCGCGGCTCGTTCGATGGCGACATCGATGAGTTCTGCGATTCGGTCGTGCAGAACATCGCGCGCGGCCAGGCGGGTCACAGCATTATCCAATGCGCCGACGGGCGCACATTCTTGACGGTGAGAAAGCCGCTGGCGGATGGCGGCTGGATCGCCACCATGGAAGACATCACCGAGCGGCGCAACCTCGAGCAGGAGCGCGACCGCAACTACGCCTTCCTGAGCCAGATCATCGATCACATCCCCTCCCAGATCACCGTGAAGGACGTGCAAGACCGGCGCTATCTGCTGGTCAACCGCGTGGCGGAAGCCCAGTTCGGCATCTCGCGCGACCTGATCATCGGCAGGACGGCCTCCGACATCTTTCCGCAGGCCGCCGCCGAGGTCATCGCGGCTGACGAAGAGAAAACGCTGCAGTCTCCCGACGGCCTATTCAAGGACGAACATGTCTGGGAAACCCAGGGGATGGGCCCGCGCTACGTCACCTCCAAACGGCTCGGAATCCGCAACGCGGCGGGCCAGGCGCATTATATCATCAACGTCGTCGACGACATTACCGAGCGCCGGCTTGCCAACGAGAAGATCGCGCATCTGGCGCATTACGACGCGCTGACCGACCTTCCGAACCGGGTGCTGTTCCGCGAGCAGATCGAGCGCGAGCTTCGCAAGGCCGCAGGCGGCGACCGATTTGCATTGCTCTATATCGACATCGACGAATTCAAGGGCATCAACGACTCGCTCGGACACCATGTCGGCGACGAACTCCTGAAGGCGGTCGCAGCCTGCCTCAAGGACTGCATCAAGCCCGGCGATCTGATCGCCCGTCTCGGCGGCGACGAATTCGCAGTGATCCAGACCGCGATCGGCGGTCGCGCGGAGGTCGAGGATTTCGTGGCCCGCGTTTACGAGGCGATACGGCAGCCCTATCGGTGCCTCGGCCATCATCTCTCGACTGATGCGAGCATCGGCATCGCGCTCGCACCGGAGGACGGCATCGAACTCGACCAGTTGATCAAGCACGCCGACCTTGCCATGTACGCCGCCAAGGCCGAGGGACGCCGCACCCATCGCTTCTTCGAGCCAGCGATGGATGCGCGCGCCCAGGCGCGGCTCACCATGGAGCAGGATCTGCGACAGGCATTGGCCGACGGCGGCTTCGAAATTCACTACCAGCCGCTGCTCGATCTCGCGAGCGGCGAGGTGACGGGCTGCGAGGCGCTGTTGCGCTGGCGGCATCCCGAACGCGGCATGGTCTCTCCGGCCGAATTCATTCCGATTGCCGAAGACACCGGCCTGATTAACGAACTCGGCGATTGGGTCATGCAGACCGCCTGCACCGAGGCGGCCGGCTGGCCGTCCCGGGTCCGGCTCGCCGTCAACGTTTCTCCGATCCAGTTGAAGTCGCCGACGCTGGCGCTGCGGATCACCGGCGCGCTGGCCGCCTCCGGCCTGCCGCCCGACCGGCTCGAGATCGAAATTACCGAGGCGGTGCTGATCCATGACGACGAGACGGCTCTCGCCATCCTGCATCAGCTTCGCGCCATCGGCGTGCGCATCGCGCTCGACGATTTCGGCACCGGCTTCTCCTCGCTGAGCTATCTGAAACGATTCCCGTTCGACAAGATCAAGATCGACCGCTGCTTCGTCAGCGACATTGAGGTCGACGGCTCGGCGGCGATCGTGCAGGCGGTGGTGAACATCGCAGCCGCCCGCAACATGACCACGACGGCAGAAGGCGTTGAGACCGAGCAGCAACGCAAGATGCTGCTCCAGCTCGGCTGCACCCAGATGCAGGGCTACCTGTTCAGCGCGCCGAAGCCGGCGGCCGAGGCGAGACGATTGCTGGGTGGGGGATTGGAGGCCGCAACGGCCGTCGCCTGACGCCGTTCCAGAGCGCCGGTATCGAGAATGGCTGCGATCGCGGAACTGCTTCCCGCCTCCAGCGCCGCGATGGCTTCCTTGGCCCAGAGGTAGGAAGCCTCGAAGATTTCCGTGTGGCGGTCGAAATCCGTTACATCGATCTCGAGCGGAAGCGGCGGACGCATCACCGTATCGAACGGCCCGACCGGCAACGTATCGTAGCGCTGATGCGCCACCAGGCTTCGCCACAGAACGTTCACCGCGCTCGGCGCCGCCGGAAGCAGTTTTTTACGGAACGGCGTCAGCATCGCGGCGATCAATTCCAACCGTCCCGGTAGCGAGGCATAATCGACGTCGAACATCTCCGCCGCCGGCTCGCCGAAATGCACGACCAAATTGGGGCCGCTCTTGAGCTGGTGCATCGACGCCAGCGGCACATTGTCGATCAGACATCCATCGACCAGCATCGCGCCCTCAGCCGTGTAGAACGGTGGCAGCAGCCCGGGTATCGCGCTCGATGCGCGCACCGCCTGCCAAAGCGGCCCCGTGCGGATCAGTTCGAGATTGTGCGTCGAAAGATTGGTGGCGACGGCCGCAAACGGCCGCCAGCAATCCTCGATCCGGCAGTCAGCGCCGTATTGACTGGCAAGCGCCCGATCGAACGCCTTGTGATCCAACAGCGCATAGCGCGGCCAGGTCGGCCGCCGAAAGCTTCGGCTCCTGACGAAGATTTCATGCGTGCCGCGCTCGAGATGCTCGGCTTCGAGATTTTTGGCAAAGCCGGCCACCATGGCCGAGCCGACGCTGGTGCCGACAAAGATATCGAACATCGCACCGCGCTCGCGAAAAGCCTTGTAGATTCCGACATGCGCGGTTCCAAAACTGCCGCCGCCGGCGGCGACGAAGCGACGGCGCGGCCGCATAGAAAACGAATCAGGCTGTCGATATCGATTTGGTCTTCGAGCGCGACATGGTGATGCATGAAGGCCGGCAGCCGGGCGAGCCAGGCCGCGGTGCCGGAGACCTCGCCGCTTCGCCGGTCATGGATGCGGACCAGACGGCGGGCCGAAATCGAATGAACCTCGCAGGCGAAAGTCTCGATTTCCGTCAATGGGGCCGCGGGCGCATCCCCGCGACAGGCGAACACGACCATGTCGGCCTGACGGATGGCCTTGCGCGCCCAAGGCTGAGCCTCGCGGCCGCCGAGATAGACCACCAGCGGGGCGGTGTGTTCGAGTCTGTTGAGCCATTCGGTGACTTCATGCGCATCGAGCGCGCGCCCGGGAAACATCGCATGCAAACGCGCAGCGTCGACGATCTCGGCATGGGTCGCGGTCAAGCCGTCGCGCATCCGGCGATCGAAAGCGCCCGGCAGCGGCTCCAATCCGCCGTCGATCAGCGCCACCGTCCGCGCCTTCGGCGAGGTGCGGAACGGCGTGATGCGCGCGGTCTCCTTGGCGAACCGCCGCGCCAGCGCCGCGAGCAGCGCCTCGACGAT
This sequence comes from Bradyrhizobium sp. RDI18, assembly GCF_043203335.1. Taxonomy (NCBI): domain Bacteria; kingdom Pseudomonadati; phylum Pseudomonadota; class Alphaproteobacteria; order Hyphomicrobiales; family Nitrobacteraceae; genus Bradyrhizobium; species Bradyrhizobium sp. RDI18. The sequence goes on from NZ_JBICRN010000008.1 coordinate 4,976,502, forward strand.
GGCGGGGGCCTCTTCGACGAGCTTCTGATAGGCCGGGCGCGTCAATGCCAGCACGCTGGTGTCGCGGATGGCGATCACATCGGCGGTGCGCGGGACATCGGCGAAGAAGCCGATTTCGCCGACCAGTTCGCCGGCGCGTAGCTCGGCGATCGGTTCGAGATAGCCGGTCTTGCGCACCGCCAGCGCGCCGTGCAGCACCAGGAAGAGCGAGTCCGACGGCCCGCCTTGCGCGACCAGCATTTGCCCGCGCACCAGATCCTGGCGGACCATGGCGTTGAGGGCTTTTAGCCGCTGTTCGGAACTGAGCGTTCGAAACAGCGCGAATTCCTCCAACGCGGAGCTCCACGCAAGTACCGAGCTCGATCCACTCATTTGGCGGTACCCAGTTGAATTCGCGGCCGACTTTAGCGCCGCCCACACACCACCGCGAGCGATATAAAGAGTGTGCCTCGGCGCGGCGCAGCAATGCGCCCGGCCCCATCTGGCATTCGGCTGCACTGCAGCATGGCGGGCGGCATCCGCCGTCCGCGCTACGCCGCCCACCGGCCGCGATTGTTCTCGGCGAGAATGGGCCGGATCAGCCGGCCAAAACGCTCGGCCTCCTCGTCATGCAGATAGCCCGACAGGCAGAAGGAATGGCAGCCGGCGTCGATGAATTGCTGCAGCGTGTCGGCGCACTGGACGGGATTGCCGACGACGGCAATGCCGGCGCCGGGGCGGACTTTTGTGATGCCGGTCCACAGATGCGGCAGCAGGAGATCGCCATGCTCGCGGGCGAGCTGCTGCACCCGCTGGTTCGCTACCGATTTGTTGTAGAACGTTTTCATTTCCTGCTTCTGCCGCTCGGTCGCATGCCGCACCAGTTGATCGGCGGCATCCCAGGCGTCCGCCTCGTTCTCGCGGCAGATCACTTGAAGGCGCATGCCGAAGCCGATGTCGTTCTCGCGGCCATGCGCGCGCGCCATCCCCCTGATCTCGGCGATGTTCGAGGCGATCGTTTCCGGCAAATCGCCCCAGAACAGATGCACGTCGGAATGTTTGGCCGACAGTTCCCAGGCCTGGCGCGAGCCGCCGCCGAGATAGAACTTTGGAAACGGTTGCTGGTGCGGGCGCGGGCGGATGTGCGCAGCCGATAGCTTGTGAAACTTGCCTTCGAAATTCACCGGCCCTCGCGTCGTCCACAGCGCCTTCAGGATCGAGACTTCCTCCTCCATCAATTCGTAGCGTGCTTCCTTCGGATAACGGACGCCCTCGCCCTCGACCTCGCTTTCGTTCTGGCCGGCGATCAGATTGATGCAGATCCGCCCGCCCGACATTTGGTCGAAGGTCGAGATCATCTTCGCCAGCAGCACCGGATTGATGTACCCAGGCCGCGCCGCGATCAGCGGCTTGATCGACGACGAACGCGCTGCCATGAACGCACCCGTGATCCAGGCTTCCCAGCACACGGAACCGACCGGGATCAGGAGATATTCGAAGCCGGCCTTCTCTGCCGCCTGCACCACGCGGTCGCACAGTTCAGGAGACCCCGGAATCTGCGCGTCCATCAGGCCATAGGCCGTGGTGTCGCCATGCGTGGGAAGATACCAGCCGAATTCGAGCGGACGCATGAACGCTTCTCCCTTGCCGTGCTCTTTGGCGCGCTTGTTGCTTGATCGTCGTGGGAATCAGTCTAGCGTCTGCCGGGCCTGGGGCAATCGGGCCCGCAGCACGGTTTCGTCAGCATTGCGTCAACATAGGAATAGCATCCATGTCACCGGTCTCACTGCTCCTCAATGTGATCTGGGTCGTGCTCGGCGGCGCGTGGATGGCGTTCGGCTGGCTGGTCGCGTCCGTCGTCATGGCGATCACGATCATCGGCATTCCCTGGGCGCGGGCCGCGTTCAATATCGCGGCCTACACCTTGTTCCCGTTCGGCTTCACGGCAGTCTCGCGCGACGCCTATACGGGCCAGGAAGATATCGGCACCGGTCCGCTCGGGGTGATCGGCAACATCATCTGGCTGGTGCTGGCGGGATGGTGGCTGGCGCTCGGGCATGTCGTCACGGCCGTGCTGCTGGCCGTAACCATCATCGGCATTCCCTTTGCCTGGGCGCACTTAAAACTTGCCGGCATCGCGCTGTGGCCGATCGGCAAGATCATCGTTCCCGCGAACTAAGTTCGGCGCAGCCTTACGGCTATCCCGAGGCCACCGTTTCCGCCGGTTTCAACCGCTCGAATTCGGCGTCGCTGATCTCGGTCTGGGCGACCAGCACGCTGCAGCGCAGGCGCTTGACGAGATAGCTGCCGATCGAGCCGAACCAGCGCGCGAGCGCCCCTTGCGGGCGGTGCCCGACGACGACGAGATGCGCGCCGATTTCTTCGGCGACCTCGGCGATTTTCTGCCCGGCATCGCCGACTTCAAGCCGCACGGTCGGCGTAAATCCCAGCGCCTTCAGCCGCTCGGCGCCTTCGTTCAGGATGGCCTTGTAATCCTCGGTCTGCAGCTCGATCGGGATGGTAAGCCCGGCCTCCGGCGTCATGATCGAGGAAACCTCGACGACGGCGAGCAAAAAGACCTCGGAACGGCAGAGTTGTGCGAGCTTTGCGCCCTCCCGCAACGCGCGCCGCCCCTCGACCGAACCGTCATAGGCGAGAAGAACCTTCTTATACATCGGACGTCCCCATCCATGGCGAAAAGTTCAACGCGGCAAGATTACCACCAATTAACGGGAGCGGGCCGGAATTTTGTTAGGGAATGTGGCCAGCGTCGTGCCACCTTCGTCTCACCAGCCCCGGAAGGGCCGGTTGCCCCTGCCCGGCCAATCGGCTAAATGAACCGGCGAAGCACCCGTAGCTCAGCTGGATAGAGCGTTGCCCTCCGAAGGCAAAGGTCACACGTTCGAGATCGTGTCGGGTGCGCCAGTAGAGTATTGGCGCCCAATCTCGCCGATTCTGCGAATTCACGGCGACCGAAGAGGTCGCGAGCGGAAGCGGACATCCTCGACAACCGCATAGCGACCGGCGCACAACTTTCGCTGATTCGCAGCCCCGATGCGCTTAATCTCGCGAGAAATGCGGGGTAACGCGGGATGCTGAAAGCCAGCCGCACCTTCTTGAAAGAGGACGCAGGATGGGCATGAGCTTCGAGCTAATGGTGCTGGCAACCGCAACTCTTTGGGGCTTCCTTCAGCTCGTCGCTGCGGCGCAGGCCGCAAACGCGCAGTACGGCCTCAAATGGGCTGCGAGCCCGCGCGACGTCGAGATGCCGCCGCTCACGCCCATCCCCGGGCGCATCAACCGTAACTTCCGCAACTACATGGAGACGTTTCCGTTCTTTGCCGCAGCGGTTCTCATTGTTCAGGCGGCGGGCGTTCACAATGAGCTGACCCATTGGGGATCGATTGCCTATATCGGCGGGCGCATCGCTTACACCGCGCTTTATATATCCGGAATACCGCTCATCCGCTCGCTGTTCTGGAACATCGCCGCCTTTGGCATGCTCGCGGTCCTGGCGGCGCCTTTCGTGCCGCGCTGAGCCGGGAGCACGCTTGCGACGAGTTAGTCGCGGCTCTGCCGGCCAAGTTCACGTTCCGCTTCCGCTAAGGCGTGCGGCTCGACCAGCAGGCCTTGTCGTTCATAGCGGCCCCGGGTCTTGCTGAAGCGTACCACCACGGCATGCCTCGGGCTCTTTGCCTTCACTCGGCGCGTGAGCAGCGCGTCCCCGGCGGGCAAAAATTCAAGGTCGGCGAGACCCGTGCATCGCAGGCAGGCCGGGCCGGGGCTTTCCATGATGAGAAGATCACCCGTTCCGCCGCATCGGTGGCATTTCCAGGTATCGTTCAGTGGCTGGATCACCACAAGCTCGGGCGCACGGCCCGCCGTCTCCGCCAAACGTTCCCGTTTTCTTTGCGAAAGCTCGCCGGAAATCCAATGGGTACGGTACAGCCTTTCGATCGTCGGATTCCCGCTCTGGCTGAAGCGCAGCGTCTGGCGCGACGGTGTCCGCGCAACATAATGCGTCTCGCTTGGGGTCAGTCCTTTCGCGGTCGCCCACGACCGAAACAGCTTCATGGCCTTCGAAATGCGCGGCAGATTGGTCTGCATGACCCGCTCGAGATAGTCGACCTGCCCCTGCCGCCAACGTTTGAGTGCTCCGGGATCGAGCCATCCGATCCCGACCAGCACGTCGACGGGGCTCACATACTTCTGGGCTGCGAGCGTCGCCTCAGCCGCTCTGATCACGCGGTCGTTGAGTTTGCTGCGGTTCTCCGGATGCATGTCCACCCCCTCGGCGTGCCGTGGTCATCAGGATGGGAATTCGGCGCCCGATGCCGCGTCAACCGGCGAGCCCAAGGTCAGCTCTCCGACGATGGAGTCGATCTGGCATTGGCCTGCATGAGCGCGCGCGCATAGGCCTCCGGGATAATAATCGAGGGATCGGCCGGGTCCAGCGCACCGTGCGTGACCACCGTGCCCACGAGTGCTGTCGCGGCAAGATCGAAGTCGGTCTTCTGTGGCGAAGCGAGCGAGACCTGCACCTGCGTCCGATACAAAACGTAGGCCGCAAGCAACGCCTGGACCATCGCGGTGAACAGGAACAAGGCGCGTGGCCCTTCCGCCGACATGAAGGCAGCGGCAATGAGCGGCCCGACCACTGAACCGAGGCCGTTGGTGAGCAGGATCGTGGCGGCGATCGGTACGACATCACTCGCTGGGGTCTTGTCATAGGCATGAGCTGCGGCAAGCGAATAGCCGGGCAGCGCGAGCGCCCCGAAGAGAATACCGAATAGCAGCAGCATCATTCCGGATGCGGAGATCAGCCACGAGGCAACGCCCGCGGCAGCGGCTCCGATCAAGAGAACGAGCAGCACCAGGCGGCGATCGACGCGGTCGGACAGACGGCCTACCGGCCACTGGACGATCGCTCCCGCCAGCACCGCCGTACTCATGAACAGCGCCACCTGATCGATGCTGAGGCCGCTGCCGGCGGCCGACAGCGGCGCAAGACCCCAGAATGCACCGTTAGCTGCGCCAATCATGAAACTTGCGACCAGCGCAACGGGTGCCGCGCGGTATAGCTGTCCGACGCGAAAGCTGACGGTGGTAATCGGAGCTGGTTGCGCCGCACGGGTCAGGGCCACCGGAACGATGGCCAGCGAGGAAAGCATGGCGGCGACCATGAAGTTCCCAGCCTCAGCGATCGGATAAAGCGTTACCAGAGCCTGACCTAATGTGATGGCGCCATAATTGACCACCACGTAAGCCGACAGCACGAGCCCGCGAGTCTCGTTGGAGGCGCGATCGTTGAGCCAGCTCTCAACCACCAGGTAGAGACCGGCGAGGCAGAGGCCGGTTACGCCGCGGAAAACTATCCAGGCCACGACCACCGGCGCGAGCGCGTGAGCAAGCGCCACGGCAGCCGCCACCGCCACCATCGCTGTAAAAGCGCGAATGTGTCCCGCGCGCTGGATCAGATACGGCGCGATCAGACAGCCGCTGACGAAGCCGACGTAGTAGGCCGAGCTGATGACACCGAGCGCAAGATCGTCAAAACCTTCCGCGCTGCCGCGCAACGGCAGCAACGTGAATTGCAGACCACTGCCTGCCAGCAGGAACGCCAGCCCCAGGAGCAACGACACGATCGGGCGCAAGGTCTTCGGCATCCGGATCGACCCAACAGTCATCAGAGTCCAGATTCATTGAATCCACAGTGTTGATAAGGCAGCAGACCATAAGAAGTTTCGCGCCCAGTGCGCCGGACGCGCCCCGCGCGGACCGTTGCTGGCCATCGAGCGCGACCCGAAGGCATGCGGCGGAAACTTTGGCTTGAAGTCAGGCTACGGAAAGCACATTTGACAACCGCCCGCTAAACATCGTCAGAGGTGACATGGCCGTATCAGACCCGCGCGACTTTCACGCTCCGCAATCGTCCTACACAAGGGAAGATCTGCTCAAGTCGAGCGAAGGCGGCTATTTCGGCCCGGGCAATGCTCAGCTCCCGGCACCGCCCATGCTGATGATGGACCGCGTCATCGAGATCAGCGTAGACGGCGGCGAATTCGGCAAGGGCCACGTCATCGGCGAACTCGATATCACGCCGGACCTCTGGTTTTTTGACGGCTACTTTGCCGGTGATCCGGTAATGCCGGGCTGCCTCGGTCTCGACGCCATGTGGCAGGTCATTGGCTATTGGCTTGGCTGGTCGGGCTCCCCAGGCAAAGGACGCGCGGTCGGCGTTGGCGAGGTCAAGTTACAAGGCGGTGTCAAGCCGGACACAAGGCGCGTGCGATACGAGGTCAGCATGCGCCACGTCAGGCGCGGCAAACTGGCGGTTGCAATTGCGAACGGCCGTGTGTTTGCCGACGACACCTGTGTCTATATCGCCAGGGATATGCGGGTCGGACTGATAGCGCCGGCGAGCTGATATGCAACCCAGGAAAGCAGCCCTAAGCGGGCTACCGTAAATTTCGATCGTATCACTGTCGAGGATGACAGTTTGGATCGATCGAGTTACCCATCTGGGACGGCGAAGGTAAATGGATCTTACCCGCGCCGCCTGAATTCGTTAACTCCGGAGCGCACCGCCGTCAGTTCACCGCGCAGCTTGCGGAGTGGGTTGGCGTATTGCCGGAAGCCGCCTGACAGAAAGCCTCAAAATAAGCTTCCAGCTCCGCTACGGCGCGATGCTCCCATTCCCTGGCTTGCGCCAGCAGGGAACCGCTATGAAGCGGCCGGAAGGCCGCGGTCTGGCGGTACAACGATGCGATTGTGCGGTATCGGCGAACGTTTTCCATGATGGCCAACCCGTTCATTGTTTGGATCTCCCCATTCCCTTTCCCGGACACGAATTTGCGGCAGAACGATTTTCGATTAGTTAGCGGGACTGGAAGAGAGCGCGTGTGGTTTCCGAACTGTTGACGGCGGATGCGCAGGGGATGGACGCGGCTTGCCACGGCAATGCCGCCAGCATCGGCGCCTGCGGACATGCGCACGGCCGCGCGCGATAACGCGCAAACTATTTCGATGCCCAGACAAGTTGGGCCAAGCTCGACCGTTTCACTCAATGGTGCGAGTTGTCTGCAGCAAATTGCCGCTTGAGCAGATCACACCTTGCGAACGATCGTCGGCCGAAGAAAAGGCCGCGCTGCTCCCATGCCCTGCCGCTGGCATCAGCAATAGGCAGGCACAGTAGGCCAGTCCGATACCGAGAAGCGATGCGGACAAGACCGCGGCGGCGGACCGCCAGGCAGCCTGCATTCTCTGCGGTGACGGCGGTGGCCTACCGATGGTGACGAGCGACATTTGGCTTGAGCTGGACACGGCTCAGGATCCTGGCAGAGCGCGACTGCGCTAATGGTGCTTGTGCGCGACACCATTGACACCACTGACGGCGGCTCCGACGTTCTCCTCGATGTTATAGATGATATCGACAGGCCCCGCCTTCTCGAACACCAGCGTGCCCTTCACCTTCTGGCCGATCACGAACGGCTCCTTGAGGCCCATCAGCAGGATGCGATAGGCACCGGGCTTGAGCTCCACGGTCTTGCCGGGCTTGATCTCGAGACCGTTCGCGAGCAGCCGCGTCTTCGCCATGCCGTCCACATCGACCACCTCGTGCACCTCGATCTGGCTTGCCGCGGGCGAGGTGCCGCCGATCAGACGATCCGCAGTCTTTCCCTTGTTGGTGATGGTGAGATAGCCGCCCGCGATATCGGCATCCTTCGGAGTCGGGCGCGACCAGGGGTGGCCGATGTCGAGCGCGCCGACCTTGAACTCGTGCGCGCCGGCGCCGCTCGCAATGAGCAAACTCGCTGCGACAAAAATAGCCGCAGTGACAAACACAAAGATATCTCTGACGATACTTGTCATAATTGTCCTACTCCGATACGCGCGCTGGACCGTGAAGCGTGTAGAGAATCAATCAGACGCGATTACGGCTGGCGCTCGCCGTGATTACGACCGCTGCCGGACGTGATTGCGGCCACTGCGCTGCGACGCGAGCGGCCTCGGACATACAACCAAGCAACTGATTGCACCTCTTTAGCCATTCGCCCAACACGCGACAGCCACACTGAAGCCGCGCCCGCGATGGCGCGTTCGCTTTTCCGCTTCGCTTCGGTCGCCAGCCAGCCGCGCTTCTCGCAAGATCCAGTCAATCTCGCGCCCGATTGCGATGGCTAATCGCCGGACAGTGAGTACAGGGGGCGTATGTGTGTGCATATCTTAGACGGCCCGCGGCCGGCATCTTTTCATCCATGATACTTTTTCTTACCGCTCCCGCAGAAGCGCATCATCCCGGCGGCGGGGGCAATACCGGCAGCGGCGGGCCCATCAACACCATCTCGGCCGACACGCTTTCCGAAGGACTGATCGCCGCATCGATCCGCTACGAGTTCATCCGATTGGGCCAGCTCAGCGACGCAGACCTGCTCGCCGCAGCAGCTAAGGGCACCCATGCGCATTCGATCCGCTCGATCGAAGCCGTCTCACTTTCGGTGGCCTACGGCATCACCAACGACCTGACCGTTGCCGTTCGCGCAGCGCGCGTGCGGCGCTCGGGTATCAGCGAACCCGGCGAGGACATGCTGAGCGGCGGCCATATGGGCATGATGAATGCGAGCGACATGAGCGGCCTGATGAGCCCCGATGGCATCAACCGGCGCGGCAACTCCGCAGGCTTCGGCGACGTCACCATGCTCGGGCAATATCGTTTCCACAGCAACGCGCAGAGCGGGACGTCGGCCGCCGTGCTGTTCGGTTTCAAGGCGCCGACCGGCAGCACCAACCAGCGTGACGCGGCCGGTCAGCTTTTTCAGGCCGAGTTTCAGCCGGGCTCGGGGTCCTGGGACGGCCTGTTCGGCGCCGCCTTCACCAAGCGCACCGGCCGCTGGTCGTTCGATGTGAGCGGCCTCTATTACCTGATCAGCACGGGCACGCAGGACACCAATCTCGGCGACCGCGTCCTGTTCGGGACCGCCGTGTCGTATCGCCTGGTCGGGCCGACCGGCTCGGCGAAAGAGGTGGAGCTGCACGAATACTGCATGCAGCCGCGCAACCAGCTACAGGAGCATTGTCTCTATCACGCCAATCACGACCACAGCGACATGAAGAAGACGCCCTACACGCTGGACCTCGTCCTCGAACTCAATGGCGAGTGGCATGACAAGCAGCGCATCGCCGGCATGCCGGATCCCAATTCGGGCGGCACCACGGTCTACCTCTCGCCCGGCGTGCGGGTGGGCTTCGATCGCTTCTCCGGCTTCATCTCCGTCGGCGTGCCGGTCATCAACCAGCACAACGGCATTCAGTCCAAGCCGGACTATCGCGTGCTCACGGGGATCGGCGCGCGGCTTAATTAGCCGCTGAGGTCGCGAGCCGCCGCTTGTCCGTCATGGCCGGGCTTGTCCCGGCCATCCACGTCTTTGTTGCTGCAACATAGGAAGACGTGGATGCCCGGGACAAGCCCGGGCATGACGATGAAGCTAGCGCCCACTTTCACGCCGCCCGGACGTTGCCGAGGAATTTGCCGGTTTCAGTTTTGAGCTGCTCGGATTGCGACGTCAGTTGACCGGCGGCATTGAGCACGAGGCTCGCGGCAGCGTCGACTTTGCTCGAAGCTTCGCGCACGCCCGTGATGTTTTGCATCACCTCCTGGGCGCCTTGCGCCGCCTGCTGCACGCTGCGGGCAATCTCGTTGGTCGCAGCGCCCTGCTCTTCGACGGCGGCCGCAATGGAGCCTGCGATCTCGTTCATTTGCCCGATCGTGGTGCCGATCTCGCGGATTGCATTGACCGTCGAACCGGTCGCGTCGCGAATTTCCTGGATCTGGCTGGTGATTTCGTCGGTAGCTTTGGCGGTCTGCGACGACAGCGCCTTCACCTCGTTGGCGACGACGGCGAAGCCTCTGCCGGCCTCTCCGGCCCGCGCAGCTTCGATGGTCGCGTTCAACGCCAGCAAATTCGTCTGTCCTGCGATGGTCTGGATCAGCGCCATGACCTCGCCGATCTTTTGCGAGGCCTCGACCAGGCGGCCGACCATGGCCTCCGTCCGGTTGGCCTGCCCAACCGCATTCTGGGCAATTGACGAAGATTGGCTGACCTGCCGCGCGATCTCCTGGATCGAGGACGACAACTCCTCCGCCGACGCCGCAACGGTCTGCACGTTCGACGCCGTCTGCTCGGCGGCAGCCGCGACCTTCGCGCTCTGATCTGTCGTTCCCACCGCAATCGTGGACATCGACGAAGCGGAATTCTGCAATTCGTCGGCGGCCGTTGCGGTGCCCCGGATCACCCCGCCGATGCTGCGCTCGAATTCGTCGGCGATGCGGGACAGAACCGCTTGCCGCTCCTCGGCGGAACGCGTCTTCATCGCTTCCTGTTCGGTGCGCAGCCGCGTGGTTTCCACCAGATGATCCTTGAAGATCTGGAGGCTTCGCGCAATCCGGCCGATCTCGTTGGTCCGGTCGACGAACGGAATCTCGACAGCAAGGTTGCCCTTGACCAGTTCGTCCATCGCCGAGCAGGTTCTGTTGAGCGGAACGACCATGCCGCGGCCGAGCCAGAATGCAGAGAAAGCCGCGATTGCCAGTCCAGCCAGCCCGGCGATCCCGGCCCAGATCATCCGACTGAACACCACCGCATCGATGTCGTCGACATAAACGCCGGCCTGGATGGCGAGAAGCTTGTCGCCTGCGCCAAACGCCCCGACATAGGCGAGCTTACGAAGTTCGGCTCCGCCGGCCGAGCGGGGCGCCAGATACTCGACAAAGCCGCCGTCGGCGCGCGCGGTTCGCACGATGTCCTGGATCAACAGCTTGCCACTCTTGTCCTTGAACTCCCAGCGGTTGACGTTGATGTATTTCGGATTGACGTGCACATAGGTGACGCCGGCATCGGCGCTTCCCGTGCCGTACACGCCGATGTAGTCGGCGTGTTCGCCCCAGCGCATGGCGCCGATCGAAGCAAAGGCCATCTGGCGCGCCCGGTCAGGCTCGATCTTGCCGGCCTTGGCCTCACCCTCGTACTGGGCGAGGATCTTCGTCGCTGCCTCGACAAGATTGCGGACCGTGGTGCGGCGCTCGGCCAGGACCGCATCGCGCAGCACCAGGATCTGCAAGGCGGAGACAGCCAGCAGCACGATCGTCAGCGCCGCAATGACCATCGCAAAGCGCTGATAGACGGTGAGGTTACGCATCCGCTTGTCCTTCCTCTCGGTTGCGAATGCGTAGCAATACAACGTTAACCGACGGTTATCGGCGGATCCTTCCGGCATGACGCCCGGCGTCAGCTTCAAGGTTGAGCAAGCCGTCACGCCGCACGGCTGCCAAATCGTGCTTGAAATCATCACGCCAGGGCGACACAATGCTGTCTGTTCCTTCATCAACCGTAATGCGCCAGTATATCAGCGCACCCTGACCGGGGGCATGGTGCGGCAAGAGTGACTCATAATGGCTGAAGCCGATCTCGACGTCGTCATCCGGCAAATCGCAAAAGCGCAGAACAAGAGCCTGATGGCAGCCGTGAAGAAGCGGCGCGACCAGATCATGGCCCGCGCGACCAAGGCAAAGGACAAGGAGACGCGGGATCAGTTCCGGCTGATCGCCAAGAGCACGATGGAGCTCGGTACGGCCGCGGCCAAGCGGCTGCAAAACTCTGCGCAAAATGCCGCCGATAGTTACGCGCGGGCAATCAGGAACGCAGCCGAGGAAGCGACTGCGAAGAAGCCGGCAAAAAAGGTTCCCAAGAAAGACGCCTAGCCGCGATCGGCGCCAAGCATCGCTTTCCGATGCGGCTGTCGCAGCAGTCACAATAGCGACTTTGGCAGCAGGAGCGCTCAAGGGCCCGCTCTCTATTCGCGCTACCCGCCGTGAAAATATCTAACCGACCGCGCGGTAGGTGCTCGGCGTTGTGCCGATCAATCGGCGAAATCGCCGGTTAAAGGTGGCGAGATCCTCGAAGCCAGCCTTGAAAGCGATCCTGGAAATCGGATCCGAGCTCTCGCGGAGCCGCCTCGCAGCACGGTGGAGCCGCAGATGCAGAACGTATTGATACGGCGTCATTCCGGTCACTTGCCGGAACGTGCGCAGAAAATGATAGGGGCTCATTGCAGCGTCGCGGGCAAGCGCGTTGAGCCGTAACCCTCCATCTGGTTGTGCATCGATGCGGCGAACGACCCGGGTGATCCGCCGCTCATCGTGCGCGCTTGGCATCCGGATAGGTGCGACTTTGTCGGCCGTCATCATCAGAACGGCGCCGGCAAGTCGGGTTGCGATTTCCTCGAGAGCTGCTCCGTCGCGCTGGTCTCGAGCTACTTCAGCATCGGCGAGTAGACCAATGAGCTCGTTTGTCGGAGGCAAGGCGGCATGGACGAATGTAGTCCTGCGTGCGCCGGACACGCCTGCGGCAATGCTCTCGAAGAATGCCGGCGCGAAATGAAACGCGAGACACCGGTCGCCCTGCGCATGCTCATGTCCGCACTCGAAGTAGCTGCCGGCGTTGCCGAGCAGAGGCGATCCTGGCACGAGCGTCGCGGCTCCAACCTGCGTCCGGTACTGAAAGCTTCCCTGCGCCACTGGCGAGATTGCCGTTTCGGCATGCTGCTCGACGAAGGAGTGGTCGTGCGGCCCGTAGTCGCAGAGCACGTCACGCACGCTCCAACCCGGGCCAGACGCCAATACCTGAATCTTGAGTGCCATAACGCCAGAACGAATAACTCGCTCTCAGGTTCTCCAACAGAGCGGGCAACGGGCTGTTCCGGCCAGCCAGATCAGATTTAGCAATTTTTCCCAAGCGAAAACCGGCGCCGCGCCACATCTTCAGGGGCGATCCGGATCCCGACCCAGGCATGCACTTTGGTTTCGCGGCACCGGACCGTGACAGTGAGCAAGTTCCATGCGGCGAGCTTTGTGCTTGGACCCGACGGAGTATCGGATCGAGGCCCACTGCGAAGCCGATCGTTAGAGTCAGAGGAGCCTATGATGACATCTGCGCATAGCACAAATGCTCAAGCGCCAAGCTCGCTTACCACGTCATTTCCTCGCGTGCTCCACGCCGATGGCCCGGATTCAGAGCGCAAGGCCAAGCTAGAATTGTATTCGTGGCTCGTCGGTCAGTGGGAGATGGACGTCACCACAATACTTGAGGACGGGTCCACCCACGCCGGTCGCGGCGAGATTCACGCTGGCTGGATACTGCAAGGCCGCGCCATCCAGGACGTTTGGATGATCCCGCGCCTCGACCAACGGCGCCCGGGCATTGAACAGCTCCCCGGGGCAGGAAATTGGTACGGAACGACGCTTCGCATCTACGATCCGAATCTCGATGCTTGGCGCATTCTATGGAATGACCCTGCGACCGATGTTTTCACGCAACAGGCCGGCCGCGCACGAGGACGAGATATTGTGCAGGAAGGCCCGGATCCACGAGGCGGCTCGATGCGCTGGACCTTTGCCGAAATTGAACCGGCGTCTTTTCATTGGACGGCGGAGCGGAGTTTCGACAACGAAAACTGGCGGAAGGAAGTCGATATTCGTGCGCGCCGCATGTGAGCGGCTGCCGGCGTGTCCAGCGACGACACCGAAGCTTACGTGAGGTCGTGTGCGCAGAACCCAATCCACGGCAGCTCTTGCATTCGGCTACTTCGTTGTGGGGGTCGGCGCTTTCGCGGTGACTGGTCTGCTCAACGAGATCGCGCGGGAGCTTGGGACGTCCGTCGCAGGTGCAGGACAGTTGATGTCCGCCTATTCGCTTTCGCTCGCGGTCGGGGCGCCGCTGCTTGTATCTCTCACGAGGCGATTTGGACGGCGAGACTTGATTGCGGCGGGACTTGTCTTGTTTGGAGTCCTGCAGTTTGCCGCGGCGGTGGCGCCGACCTACAGCACGCTTGCAGCGGCGCGCATTCTTGCAGGCCTCGCTGCCGCGATCGTCACCCCACACTCGATCGCTGCCGCCGGTCTTGCAGCTCCGCCCGGACAGAGCGGCAGAGCCATCGCCACGATGTTTCTTGGGTTCACGCTCTCGATCGTGATTGGGATACCTGCAGGAAACGCGCTCGGAGCGGTTCTTGGCTGGCGCGTAACACTCGGCCTTGTCGGCGCAATGTCGTTCGCGAGCGCGGTGTGGGTCGCGCTCACGGTTTCAGCCAGACTGCCGAATACGCCGGTAGACTGGAACGCATGGCGGCCCTTGGCGGGCAATGTAGTCATTCTCTGGTTGTTGCTGACCACGGTTCTCCAGTGTGCAGGTCAATTTACACTCTATACCTACCTTGCTCCCGGCCTCAGGGACAGCCTGGGCATTGATGCGGGGGGAATCGGCCTTCTGTTTGGCTGGTTCGGAGTAGCGGGGCTTGCTGGCAATTACTTCGCGAGCCGCGTGATAGATCGCATTGGCGCTGGACGTGTGGTTGGCGCTTGCCTTGCCCTCATGATTGCAGCGTTTGCGATGTGGCCCATGACATACGGCTCGCTGGTGACTACGATGCTGGTGATCTCGATCTGGGGGCTTGGCGGCTTCGCTATTCATCCGTCTCAGCAGGCACGGCTGGTGCTCCTGTCGCCGGAAATGGCTTCAGCCTCCGCGGCATTGAATCTGTCCGCCACGTATCTCGGGCAAATGTTCGGCAGCGCCTTCGGTGGCGGCCTGATCATTTGGCTCGGCCCGAATGCGCTCTCTTGGGGAGGAGCTGCCTTGCTTGTTGCTGCGGTTGGAGCAGCATTTGCCGCTGGCCCGGCAAGAGATAAACGTTGAGCAAGCCTAGCCAAAAAGGCGCCAAACGAGGAAAGAAGCCTAGGCGCCTTCGACGCAGAGCATTTTCATCAGCTTCTGCACTGCGCTGTCGGGCGTGGTCAGCACCGGCCGTCCCGTCGCCTCGGCGACCGCGTCTGCCGCTGGCGCCAGGCTGTACTGGGCGAGCGCGATCAGGTCGCAGTCGCCCAAGCTCCTCGCTGCTTCCACCACCAGGCGGTCATGGGTCGCGCGATCGCCGCGATCGAGCGCGGCCAACGCGCCTTCCGCCAGTTTCGGCACCAGTTCGACCTGCGACGGAAACTCCGGCGGCATCGAGGCGAGCGTCGGCGGAAACGTCGACAACAGCCCGATCTTCCGGCCACGCGCGACCGCCTGCTCGATCATCGCTTCATTGGGCTTGAGCACCGGCATCGGGGCGTTGGCCCGTGCGACGGCTTCGATGCAGGGACCGAACGCCGAGCAGGTGAACAGGATCGCGTCCGATCCGGTGCCGACGGCGTAGCGTCCAAGCCCGAGGAAACGCTCGGTCATCGCGTCGGTGAGCCCGCCGTCACCCGCCAGATCGGCCGACAGGCTGTCGTCGAGC
This sequence comes from Bradyrhizobium sp. RDI18, assembly GCF_043203335.1. Taxonomy (NCBI): domain Bacteria; kingdom Pseudomonadati; phylum Pseudomonadota; class Alphaproteobacteria; order Hyphomicrobiales; family Nitrobacteraceae; genus Bradyrhizobium; species Bradyrhizobium sp. RDI18. The sequence goes on from NZ_JBICRN010000008.1 coordinate 4,991,817, forward strand.
AGATTCATCAGGCGGGCCTCCGGCCAAAGCCTGGCGAAGGAAGCCTCGATCGGCGCAATCGAGTGTTTCAGGGCGTGGATCAGGGTAATGCGCATATGGGTCAGTCTGGCTGCAGCGCGACTTGTGTCAACCCGCCGCGCCGCAACGTCTCACTACTTGAACGGCAGAGCGTACATCAGGCCGCCCTTGGCCCAGGTCGCGTTGAGGCTGCGATCGAGCTTTAATGGGCTCGCCTTGCCGACATTGCGTTCAAAGATCTCACCGTAATTGCCGCCCGCCTTGATCGCCTGCAGCATCCATTTGTTGTCGAGGCCTAAGCGCGAGCCTAGCTCACCCGCAGTACCGAGCAGCCGCTGGATGGCCGGCACATTGGATTTTGCCATTTGTTCGGCGTTGGCTGCAGTGACACCAAGCTCTTCCGCCTCGATCAGGCCAAAGTGAAGCCAGGCGATGATGTCGGTCCACACGTCGTCACCGTTGCGGGTGAACGGCCCGAGCGGCTCCTTGCTGATGGTCTGCGGCAGCACGGTGTAGTCGGCCGGATTGGAAGCCGCGGTGGTGATCGCGCCGGCGAGCGCGGAAGCGTCCTGGGTCATGGCATCGCAGCGCCCGCCAAAGAATGTCTGGTACATGGTATCGGTGCGATCGAACACCAGCGGTTTCCATTCGATGCCGTTGGCACGGCCGTAGTCGCCGAGCGTCACTTCATGGGTCGTGCCCTGCGCGACGCAGACGGTGGCGCCATTGAGGCCCTTGAGGTCCTTTACGCCGGCGTCGGCCCTTACGACAAAACCCTGGCCATCGTAGAAATTGACCGGCCCCTGCCGCAGGCCCAAACGTCGCGCCGCGCAGATAGGTTTGGGTCGAGTTGCGATAGAGCACGTCGATCTCGCCCGACTGCAAAGCCGTGAAGCGGTTCTGCGCCGTGAGCGCGACATAGCGCACCTTGCTGGCGTCGCCGAGCACGCCGGCTGCCAAGGCGCGGCAATAGTCGACGTCGAGCCCTTTGTAGTTACCCTGCGAGTCCGGCGTGGAGAACCCGGCGAAGCCGATGCTGACGCCGCACACGAGCGTGCCGCGCTGCTTGACCGTATCGAGCGTTGCGGCTTGCGCCATCAAGCCCGACGCGGCGAGCAAGCCTGTAGCGACGATGATTCTCTTCATTCTGCTCCTCCTAATGACCAACACTCTTCAAGGCCAAGTCGACGGCGTGACCCAGCCGGTCGACGATCATGTCGATATCCTCTGATGTCGCGATATAGGGCGGCGCCAGCAGGACGTGATCGCCGCTGCGGCCATCCATCGTTCCACCCGAGGGATAACAGGCAAGGCCGCCTTCGAACGCGGCGGCCTTGATCCGCTGGTGAAGCTTGAGCGCGGGATCGAACGGCGCGCGGGTGGCGCGATCGGCGACGAGCTGAATGGCCTGGAACAGGCCCCGCCCCCTGATATCGCCGACGTGGCGGTGATTGCCGAAACGCTCGGTCAGGCGCCGTTCGAGCTGGCGGCCAAGATACTTGACCCTGTCGAGCAGTTGCTCGTCATCGATCACCCGCTGCACCTCGAGCGCCGCGGCACAGGCGAGCGGATGCGCCAGATAGGTGTGGCCGTGCTTGAATGCGCCCGAGCCATCCCGGATCGCATCGACGATGCGCCCGCTGGCGAGCATGGCGCCGATCGGTTGATAGCCGCCGCCAAGCCCCTTGGCGATCGCCTGGATATCGGGCGCGATGCCCTCCTGCTCCCATGCGTGGCGCGTGCCGGTGCGGCCCATGCCGCACATCACCTCGTCCAGGATCAAGAGCGCGCCGTGGCGGTCGCAGATCTCGCGGACGGCGCGGAAATATCCCTCCGGCGCCGGCACGCATCCGGCGGTGGCGCCCACCACCGGCTCGGCGATGAACGCCGCCACCGTATCCGGACCAAGGCGCTGGAATTCGGCTTCGAGCTCGGCTGCCAGTCGCGTCACGAAATCCGCCTCGGATTCGCTGTCGCGTTTTTCGTGATAGGCGAACGCCGGCGTCACGTGGCTGAAGGCCGACGACAATAGCGGCGCGTAGGGCTCGCGCCGCCAGGCGTTGCCGCCGGCGGCGAGCGCGCCCAGCGTATTGCCGTGATAGCTCTGGCGGCGCGCGATGAAGCGCTGGCGTTGCGGCTGGCCGCTTTCGACAAAGTATTGCCGCGCCAGCTTGATGCTGGCCTCGATCGCTTCCGACCCGCCGCTGACGAGATAGGCGTAGGCCAGACCGCCGGGCTCGTCGCCAACGAGCGCCTCAGCCAGCGCTTCGGCGGGCTCCGACGAGAAGAAGCCGGTATGGGCAAAGGCCAGCTTCGATGCCTGTCGCGTCATGGCCTCGAGCACGCGAGCGTGCTGGTGGCCGAGGCAGGAGACGGCCGCGCCGCCGGAAGCATCCAGAATCCGTCTGCCGTCTTCGGCGATCAGCCAGACGCCATCGCCGCCGATGGCCTTCGGCGGCGTCTCACGCAGGCTTCGGTGCAGCAACCGGCTTTTGCTGGCTCCCATGACGATCAACCTTTCTCCGCGACATATTGCGACAGCGCGGCCAACCGACCTTCGGTCTCTTCGAGGCGCCGCTTGGCGCCGGCGCCGCCCAGCACGAAGGTCACGGCGGCCAGCGACTGCGCGATGGCGATGGCGCCGGTGAGGCTCGGGAAGAATCCCGGCGATGCGGCAGCCTCATAGAGCAACAGATGATCGGCCCCCTCCGCCATCGGCGCCGTAATCGTATCGGCAATCGCAACCAGCGTGGCGCCGGAATCATGGGCCGCCCGCGCCGACAAAACGCTTGCCCTCGAATAAGGCGCAAACCCGATAACGACGACGGCATCGCCGCTATGGAACGCACCCAGATCGAGATCTTCGGGACCCGAGCCGCCGACCAGATGCACCGCGTCCGGCCGGAACAGGCGAAGCTGATAATTGAGCAGTTCCGCAACGCTGCGGCAGCTCCGGAAGCCGGCGATCCAGATGCGCCGCGCGGCGTGCAGAGCCTTGGCGGCGTTGGCCACCGAGCCGGCCGAAATGCGCGCGAGACCTGCCGCCTCGGCTTCCAGCTTGTCGGAGACCAGCGATATCTCGGCGTTGGGCCCTTTCCGGCCGCCCCTGGCGCGACCCGAAAACGGCGAAGATTGCGCGGGCCGGCGGGCCTCGGTCAGCGCGGCACGCAATTCGTCCCATCCGGAATAGCCGAGCGCTTTTGCGAGCCGGGTGAAGGCGGCGGGATCGGCGCCTGCCTCGGCGGCAAGATCACGCATCGAGCGCGTGGTGGCGTCATAGTCATTGGCGGCAACGAACCGGCCGACTTGCTGCAGCCGCATCGGCAACGATGGCAGCGCACTGCACAAATCGTTCAGCGGCGAGGATTTTGGCCGGAGCTGCGCCATGAAACATATGTTGCACGAAATCAGTTTTGGTGCAACATTTGAAATGCGCCTAGATCGCTACTGGAAGGTCGCTGCTGCAAGACATCGTTGCTCAAAGACATCGTTGCTCAAAGTCATCGCCGCTTAAGTCGAGGATCCTTGTGCTGTGACGACATCCACGTCCGAATTCCCTCGCCGTCGGCGGATGCGCCTCCGCCTGAATCGCCAGCAGATCAACGGCCTCGTCTGGCAGATCGTGGTGGTCGCCATCGCGGTCGCGATCGTTGGCTGGCTCTGGTCCAACGCCCTGCACAACTTATCGGTACGCCGGATTTCGACCGGCTTCGCCTTTCTCGGCCGCGAGGCCGGGATGCCGATCGCGGATAGCTGGCTTGCCTATAGCCCCAGGGATCCTTACGTCCGCGCCTTCATCGTCGGCATCGTCAATACGCTCCGCGTCGCGGTCATCGGCATCGTGCTCGCGACCGTGCTTGGCACGCTGATCGGCATCGCGCGGCTGTCGTCGAACTGGCTGTTGTCGCGGCTGGCTGCGGTCTACGTCGAAGTGCTCCGCGACGTTCCGCTGCTGCTGCAGTTGTTGTTCTGGTACGTGCTGATGCAGGGACTTCCGGCGGCACGCGCGGCCTGGAAGCCGATCGAGGGCGTCTTTCTGTCGAACAGAGGCCTGGTGTTGCCAGCGATTCCGATCGAGGAAGCAAATCTGTGGGTCATCGCTGCGGCCGCCGCCGGCCTGGGCGCGCTGTATCTATTGCGGCGGCAGTTAGTGGCGCGGCAGATGGCGGACGGCAAGGCGCGTCCGCTCTGGCCCTCTGCGCTGGCCCTGCTCGTCGGCCTGCCGGCGCTGGTGTCGTTTGGTCTCGGCGCGTCATGGACCATCACGTTGCCCGAACTGCGCGGCTTCAATTTTGTCGGCGGACTGACGCTCGCACCGGAATATTTTGCGCTGCTGATCGCGCTCGTCACCTACACCTCGGCGTTTATCGCCGAAATCGTGCGCAGCGGTATTCAGGCCGTTCCAAGGGGCCAATGGGACGCCGCGAACGCGCTCGGCCTGCGCCGTAGTTTTGTGCTTCGGCGCATCGTGCTGCCGCCGCAGGCGCTCCGCGTCATCATTCCGCCGATGACCAGCCAATATCTGAACCTGACCAAGAATTCCTCGCTTGCGGTCGCAGTCGGGTATCAGGACGTGGTGTCGATCGCGAATACCACGCTGAACCAGACCGGACAGGCCATCGAAGCCATCGCGCTCATCATGGCCGTGTTCCTCACCATCAGCCTCGGCATCAGCCTGTTCATGAACTGGTACAATGCGCGCATCGCGCTGGTGGAGCGCTGATGCCATGACGTCGATCACGGACGCTCCGCAAAATCCGCTTCCCTTCGACGCGCGACCCCGCAGGACTCCGGCCAGCCGCGCCATCCGGTGGCTGCGCACGAATCTGTTCGCCTCGGTCACATCAAGCATCATCTCCGTGCTCCTGATCGCGCTGCTCGCCAAGGCGTTCATCAGCCTGGTGCAGTGGGGCTACTGGAACGCGATCTGGATCGTTTCCGGCAACCAGACCGGCCCCTGCCGATCGATCCGCGGGCTCGGCGCCTGCTGGGCCGTGATCCCTGAAAAATATCGCTTCATCCTGTTCGGCACTTACCCCTTCAATGAGCAGTGGCGGCCGGCGCTGGTGTGCCTCACCTTCATTGCGCTGTTCTGGGTGTCGAGCCGGCGCAATTGGTGGCGCAAGGAACTGGCATTGGTGTGGGCGGCGGCGCTGGTCCTGATCGGCGTCTTGATGTGGGGTGGCATCTTCGGGCTGTCCTACGTTTCACAGGATCGCTGGGGCGGGCTGCCGGTGACGCTGATCCTGGCGACGTTCGGACTGGCGTTCGGCTTCCCGCTCGGGATCGTGGTGGCGCTGGGCCGCCGTTCAAAGTTGCCCGCGATCCGGTCGCTCTGCGTGCTCTATGTCGAGTTGATCCGCGGCGTTCCCCTGATCAGCCTGTTGTTCATGGCGAGCGTGATGTTTCCGCTGTTCCTGCCCGACGGCGTCAACATCGACAAACTGCTCCGGGCGCAGACCGCGTTCATACTGTACGCCGGCGCCTATCTTGCCGAGGTCATCCGCGGCGGCCTCCAGGCCATTCCGAGAGGACAGCACGATGCCGCCGACGCGCTCGGGCTCACCTACTGGAAGAAGAACGGCCTGATCATCCTGCCGCAGGCGATTCGTCATGTGATCCCGCCGCTGGTGAACACGTTCATCGCCTTCTTCAAGGACACCAGCCTGGTGCTGATCATCGGTATCTTCGACCTGCTGACGACGGCGAAGACCTCCATCATCGATCCCGCCTGGCAGCAGTTCAGCGTTGAAGTCTACGTGTTCGTCGGGCTGATCTATTTCGTGTTCTGCTTTGCGATGTCGCGCTACAGCCGGCAATTGGAAGCGCAGTCCCGGTCGGGCTGACGGCGGAGCTTAGCGCCGGCGATGCCGGCTCTTGAACCGATGACCGATGATGATCCGTTCTGTGCGCGGGCGCTCGGCGCTTTTGCCATCGTCCGGAATGGGCTGACGGCTATCCTGCATGCAGATCCGAGCACACGCAGGAAATCCCGCCCGGTGGTGACTACAGGCTACACCTTCACCAGGCTCTCGAACCCGCCAAAGATCATCCGCTTGCCGTCGAACGGCGGCTTCGATTTCGGATCCATCATTTCGCTAAGCCGCGGGTCCGCCATCACTTTGGCGTTGATCTTGTCGCGCTGGGCGCGCGACTTGTAGGTGATCCAGGCGAACACGACGGTCTCGCCCGGCTTGAGCTTCACGGCGCGCGGAAACGACGTGACCTTGCCGACCTTGACGTCCTCAGCGACCCATTCGCGATAGTCGAGCGCGCCATATTCGCGCCAGATCTTGCCGGCCTTCTTAGACAGGCGGGAGTAGGCCTCGAGATTTTTCTTCGGCACGGCGACGATGAAGCCATCGACGTAAGGCATTACAAGTTTCCTCTTCACGTTGTCGACGTCATTGCGAGGAGCTCGCGACAAAATTGCAAAGCAATTTTGCGCTGAAGCGACGAAGCAATCCATCTTCCTTTGCGGCCCGGTGGATTGCTTCGCTCGCAACGACGGTCCGGCGTTTCAACTATGACAACAAGATGCCTGAACTGGCGCCGGCTGGTATTGGTCACGTAGCCGCACCCACTCCATCGGATAGGACAGACCTTGCTCGTGACGCCCGAGCGGGGTGAGGTCGAGATAGTGGTAGGCGGCGTTCATCATGTCGAGGCCGCGCGAGAAACAGGAATAGGTGTGGAAGACGGTCCCGGCCTCGTCGCGATGGAACACGCTGATGCCCGGCGCCTCTTCGCCGCCGAAGGGAGTGGTGCCGAAATTGTAGAGCGTAGCGCCTGACTTGAGCTGCTCCGGCGTAAACGAGACGCCGAAATCGTAATTGAACTCGTTGCCGCCTGATGACAGCCAATCGAAGGTCCAACCCATCCGCTGCTTGAATGCGGCAAGCTTTTGCAGCGGCGCGCGCGAGATCGCGACCATCGTGGTGTCGCGGGCGGCCAGATGCGGAATCATGCGCTCGAACCCGTCGGCCCAGAACGAGCAGCTCTTGCAGGCCTCGTTCCAGCCGGGCGCGAACATCAGATGCTGCACCACGAGCTGGCTGCGCCCCTTGAACAAATCGCCGAGCGAGACCTTGCCGCTGGGCCCATCGAATACGTAGTTCTTTTCGACCCTGACCCAGGGCAGCGCGCGCCGTTCTTCGCTCAGACGCTCGCGCGCTTTCGTGTATTCCTTCTCATGCGCAAGGTGCGCCTTGCGGGCGACGATCCATTCCTCGCGGGAAACAACGGCGTTCGATGGCATGGCAGGCTCCCTCGTTCAGGCCAGATAGTTTTCGAGTTTGACAAGGAACTCCGTCCAGCCGCGCTCGTGATTGTCACGCGCGGCGGCATCGACGAACTGCGCGTGGTTGAAGACGAGCAGCGAACCGCTTCCTTCCGGCCTGATCGAAATGCTCACCAGCGATTCCCGCTCCGGCGTCGAATGCCATGCCCAGCTAAACACCAACCGCTCGTTCGGAACGACCTCGCGATAGACGCCACCGACCTCGTTGTAATCGCCATTGGCGCGGAAGCTGATGCGGTAGCGCCCACCGACGCGCAGATCGATGTCGGCCTTGACCGAGCCCTCCTCGACGGAGGTCGGCCCGAACCATTGCACTAGCTTTTGCGGGTCGGCCCACGCGGCGTAGACTTTTTCGGGCGCCGCGCTGAACCGGCGCGTGAGCGTGAGGCTGGGGCGCGCGGCGAGTTCGCTGTCGCTGATAGTATCGTGCTTGGCAAGGCTTGACTGGGTGGCCATGGGTCTCCCTCCACAAAAGCGGCAAGGCGGTCGAGATTGTCGGACCAGAAGCGCTGGTAGCGATTGAGCCAGTCCATCGCCTGCTCCATCGGGCTGGCGGTCAGCCGGCACGCAACCGTGCGGCCGGTCTTTTCGCGGGCGATCAGGCCGGCCTCCGACAGCACATCGAGATGCTTCATGATCGCGGGCAGCGACATCGAAAACGGTTGCGCCAGTTCGCTGACCGACAGGCTTTCGCGGTCGCCTAGCCGCGCCAGCAGCGCGCGCCGGGTTGGGTCGGACAGCGCGGCAAAGGTGCGGTCCAGAACATCCTCTTGATACTTAACCATGTGGTTTAGTATAGACGCAAACAAAACGCCGTCAAGCCGGCGTTTGCATCACGAAGTCGGGAGTGGCGTAAGAGCGAGACACCGATGGCCGGATCGTTCAGCGCGAACAGCGCTCTCGCCCGGCCATCATGCAGGAGGATTGCAAGGAGCGATCAATAATCCCGATAAACCCGCATCCGCCGCTGCTGTCCATAGGCGAAGCGCGGATTGACGTTGCAGTAGAGCCCGCGACCCGACGCCGATGCCATGCACTGACCATAGCTGCTGTAGGAGCAGTCGCCAGGAATGCCGATGGTCCGACCCTGAAGGCAATAGGGATAGTCATACGCCGCCGCGGGTGAACTGCCGGCGACGGTGGCGACTGTCGTCACCGTCAGCGCCAATGTCGCTAATACTGCATTGCGCATCATCAATCTCCTTCACGTGACGCGAGGCCGCGCCTTCTTTGTCATAAAACACCACGGCCTCGCCGTTGTTCCGTGAGGTAGATCACTGCACCTTTTCGACCTTGGCTTCCTCGATCACCTTCTTCCACTTTTCGGTTTCGGCCACGATCATCTTGCCGAACGCCTCCGGCGGCCCGATCAGCGGCTCGCCGCCAAGCTCGGTCAGGCGGCCCTTGATCGCCGGCTCGGCGAGGATCTCGTTGATCTCCTTGTTCAGCTTGGCGATGACTTCCTTCGGCGTGTTCTTCGGTGCACCGACGCCGAACAGCGCGCTCGCCTCATAGCCCGGGATGGTGTCGGCAAGCACCGGCACATCAGGCAACAGCGGCGACTTTGTCGTGCTGGTGACGGCCAGGGCCCGCACCGAGCCGGCACGAACATGCTGGAGGATGGAGGGCATGTTGTCGAAGATCAGTTGGACTTGGCCACCGAGCAGGTCGGTGATCGCGGGCGCGGCACCGCGATAGGGCACGTGCTGCATCTTGGCGCCGGACATCGCCATGAACATTTCGCCCGATAGATGCACGGACGTGCCGTTGCCGGACGAGGCCAGGTTCACCTTGCCGGGATTGGCCTTCACATAGGCGATGAACTCGGCGGCCGTCTTGGCCGGCACGTCCTTGTTGACCGTCATCACGTTTGGCACGCGATTGAACGCCGCGATCGGCGCAATGTCGCGGACCACGTTGAACTTCAAATTGGCGTAGAGCGTGGCATTTATGTAGTTCGCGGGATTGACCAGCAGCAATGTATAGCCGTCCGGCTCGGCGTTGATGACCGATTCGGTCGCGATATTGTTGCCGGCGCCGGGCTTGTTCTCGATCACGAATTGCTGGCCGAGCCGTTCGGAAAGCCGCTGCCCGATCAGCCGCGCAATGATGTCGGTCGCGCCGCCCGGCGGATATCCGACGACCCATTTCACCGGCCGGGTCGGATAATCCGCCGCCGAAACGCTGCCGATCGAAACGGCAGTGGAAAGGCCGATGACGGCCAGGCAAATCGCGGTACGGCGTGAAATCATAAAAACTTCTCCTTGGAGGCCGGGGTTCAGGCCCGGTCCGTTTCTATTGAGGCGCGGTTCCATTGAACCGAACGCGGCGCGCGTTGTAACAAACAAACCCGGGTGCGGCCAGTGGGGCGCAGCGTCTCCGACCGCGACGAAAGGATAAGGCATGTCTGTCAGGGTTAACGCTCTCGACCATCTCGTCATCAATGTGTCGGACGTGGCGCGTTCCGCCGAGTGGTACCGGAAGATCCTCGGCATGGAGGTCAAGGTGTTCGATCCCGGTCCGGGCAAAACGCCGCGGACCTCGCTGGTGTTTGGTAACCAGAAGATCAACGTGCGGCCGCGCGACGCCGATAAGGTCGAGTGGTTCACGGCCGATCACGAAACCGCCGGCAGCGACGATCTGTGTTTCCTGACGTCGAGCACGCCTGACGAGGTCGTGGCGCATCTGAAGGCCCACGGCGTCGCCATCGAAGAAGGCCCGGTCGCAAAGCAAGGCGCCCGCGGCACGCTGCGCTCGGTCTATTGCCGTGATCCGGACGGGAGCTTGATCGAGATTTCGTCGTATGAGGATAGGACGGGTTAAGACGTAGGCCTCTCCCCGTCATTGCGAGCGAAGCGAAGCAATCCAACGCACGGCATAACGGATGGGTGGATTGCTTCGTCGCTGCGCTCCTCGCAATGACGGCAGACCTGCAGAATCCCGATTTGCGCCCTGCGCCGTCCGATGGCAGAACTACTCCCAAGCAAAAACCAAGGCGGCCGTAGAGCCGCGCGGGAGGAATCATGCCACTTTCGCAGGCCGCACCGGGCATTGTCGGACCGTTCGCAGGGCTCGACGTGCCGTGGCTGCTGCGGATGCGCGCCGAAAGCCGCCGCAACCATCCATTCCTGATCTGGGCGCCGTTCGAGGCGCCGGCGCGGAGTTGGTCATACGGGGAATTCCACGAGCGCGTCGGCGCGCTTTCCGCTGGCCTCGCCAAGCGCGGCGTCAAGCCCGGCGAATACGTCCTGATCCATCTCGACAATTGCATCGAGGCCATGCTGGCCTGGTTCGCCTGCGTCGAACTCGGCGCGATCGCCGTCACCACCAACACCCGCTCGGCGGCAGCCGAGATGGAGTATTTCGCCGGCCATTGCGGCGCGGTCGCCGCCATCACCCAGCCGGCCTATGCCGAACTGATCTCGGCCAATTGCCGCGACCTGCACTGGATCGCCGTGATCTCGCATGACGCTGGCAGTACGCCGGCGCAAGTCGCGCCGCGCGGCGACAGCTTTGAGCAGCTCTTCGCCGACAGCGCCGACCGGCCACGCCGCGCCACCGATCCGTTCGCGCCGTGCAGCGTTCAATATACCTCCGGCACCACGTCGCGGCCAAAGGCAGTGCTGTGGACGCATGCCAACGCATTGTGGGGCGCCAAGATCAACGCCGCGCATGAGGACCTGCATGCGGGCGACGTGCACCAGACCTATCTGCCGCTGTTTCACACCAACGCGCTGGCCTATTCGATGCTGGCGTCATTGTGGGTCGGCGCGACCTGCGTGATCCAGCCGCGTTTTTCGGCCAGTCGCTTCTGGAGCGCGGCGCTTGAGCACAACTGCACCTGGACGTCGACGATTCCCTTCTGCATGAAGGCGCTGCTGGAACACGAGATTCCGAAGAGCCACAAATTCCGGCTCTGGGGCACCGCGGTATCCGAGCCGCCGCCGTTTGCCGCCTTCGGCGTCAAGACGATCGGCTGGTGGGGCATGACGGAAACCATAACCCACGGCATCGTCGGCGAGGTCGACCAGCCCAACACGCCGATGTCGATTGGCCGCGCGGCACCGGAATATCAGATCCGCATCGTCGAGGACGACGGCACGCCGACACAAGTCGGCGGCACCGGCAATCTCCTGATCAAGGGCATTCCCGGCCTGTCGCTGTTTTCAGAGTATCTCCACAACGAAAAAGCCACGCGCGAGAGTTTCGACGAACACGGCTATTTCATCACCGGCGACCGCGTCACGCGGCTCGAGAACGGTTTCATGCGGTTCGGCGACCGCACCAAGGACATGCTGAAGGTCGGCGGCGAGAACGTCGCGGCCTCCGAGATCGAACAGGTGATCGCTGTCGTGCCCGGCGTGCGCGAGGCCGCGGTGGTAGCAAAGAAGCACCCGATGCTGGATGAAGTGCCGGTGGTCTTCATCATTCCGCAAGCCGGCGTCGCGGGCGCGCCTCGCGATCTGCATGAGACCGTGATGGCCGCCTGCAGGACCGCCCTCGCCGACTTCAAGGTGCCGCGCGAAATTCACTTCGTCGACGACATGCCGCGCTCGACGCTGGAGAAGGTGGCAAAGGCGGAATTGCGGAAGATGCTGGAGTGAAGGCGATCATGTCATTCCGGATGGCGCGCGTTAGCACCATCCGGAATCACGATGGAGGGGAGTCAATAATACCCGAACGCCACCGGGCGGAAGGCGTGCAGCAGATGCTGATCGAGCTTGTCGCCCATTTCTTCCATCATGCCGAAGGCCCGGGCGTGGGTGAACTGTAACCGGTAGGCGCGCTTCTCGACGAGGGCTGCGTAGATGTCCACGATCGTGGTCAGCCTCACGATGTCGCTGATCTCCTTGCCGCTCAGGCCGTTGGGATAGCCTGTGCCGTCGAGAAATTCGTGGTGGTGCAGCACCACGTCGAGCATTTCCGGCGGGAAGCCGCCCTGCGCAGACAGCGCGTCATAGCCGCGGCGCGGATGCTGGCGCATCTCTTCCATCTCTTCCAGCGTCAACGGGCCCGGCTTGTCCAGGATCGCCACCGGAACGAACGCCTTGCCGACGTCGTGCAGCAGCGCTGCGCGCGCGAGACGGCGCTGGTCGTCGTCGCGCATGCCGAGATGCTGCGCATACGCCACCGCAAAGCCGGTGACGAAGAGACAATGGCGATAGCTGCCGGCGTGGTGGCAGCCGACCGTCGTCAGCCATTCCCGCAAGGATGAATGCTTGATCGCCTTGAGAATCTTGCTTTCGGCCTCGATGATGTCGCTGAACTTCAAGGGAACGCCGGCCGGAAGCTTTTCGAAGATCTTGACCATCACGGCATGCGCCGCCTCGACGCCCCTGTTGAGGGCCTTGCCGCGATCGGTCTCGTCATATCCGTCGCTGTCCGGAAACGCGGCGCGGATACGCTGCAGGATGCCTTGTGCGTCGAACGGCCGCGCGATCGTGTCGGTGGCGCCGAGGGCCCAGGCCTGCATCGATCCGTGGTGCAGCGCGTCCGCCAGCACGAACAGCCGCGGCATCTCGCGATAGGCCTCGGCCCGCAGCTTGTTGCGCACCAGTTGCACGCTCTCGGCGGAACGCAGGTTGATGTCGACCACGATGCCCGCCAGATCCCGTTCCGGGCTGTCGGGAATGTCGGAAGTCGCGATGGTGTCGACCTGACCGACGGATCGCAAAATGCTGGCGAGTTCGCTGCTCTGATCGCTCCGATCCGAAGCGAGCAACAGCCGGCGCCTGGTCGAAGTCTTGTTGGTTGCGGATGTCATGAAACCCCAGACCCCTAGCGATGATGACTTGCAACCGAGGCTAGCGGATAAGGGGTTCCCCGGGGCTTAAGAGGCATCGTGAATATAGGCTACTGTGAACGCTAAAATTTTAGCGATCTCGTTCGCGATGCGCCACACCGCGACGTCATCATCCGCGAAAGCGGATGTGTTGCAGAGCATTGGCTTGCGATTGCCCACGCCGGCGCGCGTGAGCCGCGCCGTTGGGTCTGGAGATGGCGCGTGAAGCGACTATACCGGCAGCCCCATTTGCTTACGAAGGCTCTTGTCGAACATGCGCTCAGGAACAAAACGGCGCAGCACGCTCACCTGGCCAGCCATTTTACCGCACGTATATCGGTGACGAGGCGATGCTGTGGTTGCGGCCTCAACCACTCTCTTGGCGACCACTTCGGGCCTATCCGCCGTCTTCATCACTTCCTGCAGAACTGCGACGGCGCGTTTTCGTGCCGAGACATACGCATCCAATGCCTGGTCGGGAAGCGCCATGTTCTGTTCGAAGGAAGTGCTGGTATAGGCCGGCTCCAGCAAGCAAACGCGGATACCGAAGCTCCGCACCTCGTGGTCGAGCGATTCCGAATAGCCTTCGAGAGCATGCTTCGTGGAGGCGTAAAGCGCCGAGAACGGCGCCGGTATCAGGCCAAGTACCGAACTTATGTTGATGATCCTTCCACCTTTCCGAGCTCGCATGTGCGGCAGGGCCGCATTGCTCATGCGCATGACTCCGAAAAAGGTTTACATCGAACAGCGCCTGGGCTTGACCGATTGATGATTCCTCAGCCCCACCCATCAGGCCCGTCCCGGCGTTGTTGACCAGAACGTCGATCCTGCCCGCCGTATCGAGCACCTTGTCGACGGCAAGCTTCACCGAACCGTCATCGGTCACATCGCAGGCGACCATCGCAATGCCGTCGGGGCCACTTGCGGCCATCCGTCGGCTGGTGCCGAACACGCGAAATCCGGCCTCGCGCAACGCCTTTGCTGACGCCAGCCCAATGCCCGTGGAAGCCCCGGTCACCATCGCCACTTTACCGCCTTGCTGCATGAGAAGCTCCATGGACGCATTGAACAGTCGTTTATATTAAGGTATGAATATCACATGATGGTCATAATGCAATAGGTTTTTGGCCGGAGGATCCACCATGCGCTACGCCAAGGGACAAAAGGAGACCTCGCACGAGCAGATCGTGAAGGCTGCAGCGAAAAGGTTCAGACGGGACGGCATCGCCGCCGCCGGAATGACCGGGATCATGGCGGAGGCAGGACTGACGAACGGCGGGTTCTACTCGCACTTCCGCTCGAAGAGCGACCTGATCAAGGAAGGCCTTGAGCGAGCGCTCGCCGACCAACTGCAAAGCCTGTCCGAACCCGACCCCAAGCCGGGCGCATTGGCTCACCTGATCCGTTCTTACTTGTCTCAGCATCATCGTGACCGGCCCGGCACCGGTTGTGCCTCCGCGGCCCTACTGCCCGAAATTGCCCGCCAGCCTCTCTCCGTCCGGAAGGCTTACACGGCTCGGTTACGCACGCTCATCGAGCAGATGGCGCGACGGTTGCCGCAGGAGAACTCCATCCCCGAAGCGCAGGATACAGCGATCGCGATCTTTGCCGTCTTCATCGGGACGCTTCAGCTTTCGCGCGCCGTCAATGACCCAAAGTTGTCAGACGCCATGCTTGCTGCGGGCATTCGTGCGGCAACTGCGCTTGCCGGCTTGGCCGATGGTTCTGTCGAGCATGAAGGCGTAAGAGGATGAAGTATTAAAGCGGCCGAGATCGCGAGCCGATGCGCGTCGCTGTTTTGCTCATCGTTCGCTGGAGTAATTCGGGCTGTCGCCAACAAGCGGTCATGGCCTTGTCAATACGCTGATATGCCCCTCGCTTTCCGCATTTCCCAATCGCGATCAGATCGGGCTAGGATGAGGCCGACAGTTGCATGGGAACTCCCAGGGAGCCGCAATGCCGACGATCGATCGCGACGGGGTTCGCATCTATTACGAGGTTCACGGCTCCGGCCCACCGTTGTTCTTGACCCACGGCTATTCATCGACCAGTGGGATGTGGCAGGGCCAGATCGCGGCCTTGTCGAAGCATCACAAGCTCGTGTTGTGGGACATGCGCGGCCACGGCCAGTCCGATTATCCCAGTGATCCCGCAGCCTATAGCGAAGCGCTGACGGTTGCCGACATGGCGGCGCTGCTTGACGCCGTCGGCGCCGACAAGGCGATCGTCGGTGGGCTCTCGCTGGGCGGCTACATGTCGCTGGCGTTCTACCGCGCTCATCCAAACCGCGTCCGCGCGCTGCTGATCATCGATACCGGTCCGGGCTTCAAGAAGGACGAGGCCCGCGAGGCCTGGAACAAGCGCGCGTACGATACCGGCGAGCGCTTCGAGCGCGAGGGCCTGGAGGTTTTGAAATCGGCCAGCCGCGAACGTTCTAGCGTCACCCATCGCGATGCCTCGGGACTGGCGCGCGCCGCGCGCGGCATGCTGACCCAGCGCGATGCCCGCGTGATCGAATCCCTACCCGATATCAAGGTGCCGTCGCTGATCGTGGTCGGCGCCGACGATACCCCGTTCCTCGCCGCCTCCGACTACATGGCGGCCAAGATTCCGGGCGCGCAGAAGGTAGTGATCCCGGCCGCCGGCCACGCCGTCAACATCGACCAGCCGCAGGCCTTCATCGACGCGGTGCTGCCGTTCCTCGACAGCCTTGATGCCAAGGCACCACGGAAGGCCGCGTCATGAAGGCAGCGGCGGTGGCCCTCGCCCTTATCGCAAGCAGCTTCACGCAAGCTGCCGCGCAGCACTTGCCGCCGATCGGCGGCCCCTACCCGCCACCGTTCACCGAGACGCTGTCGAACAACATCCCGCTGGCGTTCGGCCTGGAGGCCGATGAAGCCGCACGCGCGCTCGGCGTCCCGCTCAACTACATCAGGGGCCGTCCGGGCGATGAAATCTTTCTCGCGTTCCGCAACGTCGGCGGCAGCGGGCTGTTTTACAAAAAGGACCGGCTCTATCTGCAATTTCGCAAGGGCAGGCTGGCCGGCTGGAAGGGCGACTGGGGTCACAACTGGATGTGGCAGTAGCCGCCCCCCAGAACATCGATCTCGTGCAACTCAAACGCAAATGGATGATCCGTGGGACAAGATATCGAACTGACGGCTTCGGACGGTTTCAAACTGGGCGGCTATCGCGCCGATCCCGCAGGTCGGCCGGAAGCGGCGATCGTGGTGATCCAGGAGATTTTTGGCGTCAACCACCACATCCGCTCGGTGTGCGACCGATTGGCGGGCGAAGGCTATGTCGCGATTGCGCCGTCGATTTTCGATCGCACGCAACCGAACTTCCAATGCGGCTATTCGCCTGACGAGATTGCAAACGCACGAAAGTTCATCGCCAATCCGGATTGGGCCGCGATGCTGCGCGACACCCAGGCCGCGATCGACGCCGTGAAGGATGTCGGCCCGGTCGGCATCATCGGCTTCTGCCTCGGCGGCAGCATCGCCTACGCGGCGGCGACCAAATTGTCGGGGTTGTCTGCCGCGGTCGGCTATTACGGCGGCGCCGTTGTCCGCTTTGCCGACGACAAGCCGCAAGTGCCGACGCAATTGCATTTCGGCGAAAAGGACGCGGGCATTCCGCTAACCGACGTCGAAACCATCAAGGCCAGGCGGCCGGAGGTCGAAGTCCATATCTATCCCGGCGCGCAGCACGGCTTTCACTGCGACGAACGCGCCAGCTACAACAAGGCCAGCGCCGATATCGCCTGGCCGCGCAGCCTGGCGTTTTTCGCCAAGCATTTTTAGAAATAGGCGCGCAATCTCTCCGCCGTCATTCCGGGATGGTCCGAAGGACCAGACCCGGAATCTCGAGATTCTCAGGTGCGCAATTGCGCACCATAGTTCGTGCTATCGCACGCCCCGGAATGACAAGGTGGCTAGCCCCGCCTCACTCGCCCTTGACGCCGGTAGCCTTCACGACATCGGCCCATTTCGCGTGGTCGCGGAGCAGGACTTTCTCGAACGTTTCCGCCGATCCGCCCACCGGCACGAGGCTGAGCGTCTCGATCCCGGCGACGCCCTCGGGCGAGGCGATGATGCGGGCGAGTTCGTCCGAAAGCTTCTTCACGATCTCCTTGGGCGTCGCGGCGGGCACGAACACGCCAAGCCAGCCTTCGATCTCAAAACCGGGGTAACCGAGTTCGGCCATCGTCGGCACGTCAGGCAACGCTTTCCTGCGCTTCTCGCCGCCAACCGCCAGCGCCCTGAGCTTGCCCGCCTTGATTTGCGAGCTCGCCGTGGTCAGGTCCTGGAACGCCGAGGTAACCGTGTTAGCGAGCAAGTCGTTCGTGAGAGGAGCCGAGCCGCGATAGGGGACATGGGTCATGTCGATATTGGCGGTCTTCTTGAGCAATTCGCCGTAGAGGTGGGACGTCGTGGCGTTGCCGAAGGTGCCGTAAGGCTTGCCGGGGTTCGCCTTGGCATAGTCGATCAGCTCCTTGACGGACTTGATCGGCTGCTGCTCGGGGACCACCAGAACGATGGTCGACAGCGCGATCTGGGTGACCGGCGCGAGATCCTTGAAGACATCGTAGGGCAGCTTCGTAACGAGGCTCGGCGCCTGAATGATCTGCGTGATGCCGATCAGCACGGTGTAGCCATCGGGCTGCGCCTTGGCCACATAGTCGTTGCCGACCACGCCGCCGCCGCCCGACTTGTTCTCCACGAGGACGGTCTGCTTCCACGACTCCGACAGCTTGTTGGCAAGCAGACGGGCGAGCACGTCGGTGGCGCCGCCCGCAGGATAGGGCACCACGAAGGTGATGCGGCGGCTCGGATAGGGATCCGCCGCCGATGCTTGATGCGAAGAAGCGCACAAGGCGGTCACGGCGATGGACGCGAGCAACGCTGCCGCAGTCACCGCGCGCACCACGCGGACCGGCAAATGATAGTTCATGGTCACACTCCGGATTGCAGGCACTCTACCGACAAACCGGCGCGCCTAGATTTGAACGACGGCTTTCTACATCGCTGCAGCGCAAGATGGAACATGGTTTCGAACGCATTCAGTGCATAGCGCCAATTCATCGCACCGACCCGGTCCGACGCTGCTGCAGGGCGCCAGGGCACGTGCGGAACCGCATGACTGCTACCGCAAGTTAGATCGCTCTGTCGGATTGATCCCGCAACATGATGCAGTGCGCAGCGTCCTGCGCTGGCGCGAAACGGATGGTGAATTTTCTTGGTCAAATGCAAGGCATTTGCCTGACACAAATGCTCAAGAAGAGAGCCGGCTCAAAATGACCGTGTGATGAAAGGGTGCTGCGCTTTAGAACCAGCGCTCGCTGACCATCACGGTGTCGCCGGGGCTGATCGGGCTGCCGGGCGGGACCGTGAAACGTGACGTGCCGGACGCATCGGTGTGGGTGACCGTGACGCTGTCGCGGCGGGCGCGCGGCGAGAAGCCGCCGGCGATCGCCACCGCGCTCTCGACCGTCATGTTGGGGACGTAGGGATATTGCCCGGGTGCGGCGACCTCGCCGAGGATGAAGAATGGCCGATAGGCTTCGATCTCAACGGCGACCGATGGTTCCCTGATAAAGCCGGCGCGCAGTTTCGCTGAAATCTCCGCCGCCAGTCCCGCCGTGGTGCGGCCGCGCGCCCGCACTGAGCCGATCAGCGGCATCGTGATGGCGCCGCCGGCGTCGATCGCGTAGGTGTTGGTCAGGCCCTCCTGGCCATAGACGACGACGCGCAGTTTGTCGCCGGCATCGAGATGATAGGCCGCGTCGTATCGCGCGGGCGCGGGTTCGGCATAGGCGGCAGGCGCGGCAACAACGGCGGGTGCCGGCGCCGTGCGTGGCGCCGCGGCAAAGGCGGCGCGAAGCGCGCCAATGGCGCCACCACCGGAATCGACCGCGACCGTCCGCGGCGGCGGACTGTTGAGCTGGCCATAGGCCATCTGGTCGAGATCGCCTTGCGGCGCGACCGCAACCGGGCCGGTCGTGCGCAGGCAGCCCGACAGCGCGAGCGCGGTGATGATCGCAGTGATCGGTATTCGAAACGCGCGCACAACCCGCACCTAGGCCATCCCTCAAAGCGAGACAGCTCTAGTCTTGTACCGGGTATGGTTAATAAACGGTTTTTGGAAGGTGGAGTAACCAAAGGAGGGGATGACTCCCTCTCCCCGTTCTTCACGGGGAGAGGGAGAAAGAAACAATCAAGCACTCACGCCGACGCCGATTGGGCAGGACACGCCGGTGCCGCCTAGCCCGCAATAGCCCGCCGGATTCTTGGCGAGATATTGCTGATGATAGTCCTCGGCGAAATAGAATTCGCCCGCCGGCGTGATCTCGGTGGTGATGGCGCCAAGGCCCTTCGCCGCCAGCGCCTTCTGGTACGTAGTCTTCGACGCGTCGGCGGCTTGGCGCTGTGCGTCTCCAAACGTGTAGATCGCCGAGCGATACTGGGTACCGACATCGTTGCCCTGGCGCATGCCCTGCGTCGGGTCGTGACTTTCCCAGAACGTCTTCAGGAGCTGCTCGTAGGTGATCTTCTTCGGATCGAACACGACCAGCACCACTTCGGTGTGGCCGGTGCGGCCCGAGCAAACCTCTTCATAGGTCGGGTTGGGCGTATGCCCGCCAGCATAACCGACGGCGGTCGCATAGATGCCGTCGCCGAGTTCCCAGAACTTGCGCTCTGCGCCCCAGAAGCAGCCCAATCCAAAAACTGCCTGTTCGAGGCCCGCAGGATAGGGTGGCTGAAGCTTGCGGCCGTTGACGAAATGCGTGGTCGCGGTCGGTATCGGGGTGGCACGGCCCGGCAGCGCTTCGGCTGCGCTCGGCAACGCGGTGGTCTTGCGCATGAACAACATGGAGCACCTCCAGGCGGGACATCGGCGGACGCGACGGCATCGGCCGGTCGGACTTCTATATATGTCTTTGCGCCTGTTACCGCAGCCCTGTTACCCGACCCGGGGCGGGCACCGGCCGGGTCAGTCCCGCGAATAGCCTATCAACGGCTTGCGCGGCCGGAACAGGATCATGAGCAGAATGCCGACCACGCCCAGCACGGCGAAAACCGGCTGGTCCAGCAGGACCTTTACGACACTGTTCCAGAGCCAGGGTGCGTTACCCTCGATCCAGGTCCGGAACGCAAGCTGGCTGGACTGATGGACGTCGTTCCAAAACTGGCCGAACCGGGTAAATCGCAGGGTCTGGTCGGCAACGAAACGGGCCCCATCATAGACCATGAAGATGAATCCGCCGGCCAGAAGAAGCAGGCCTATAAGCCGGAAAAAACCGCGGATCATGCGTCACCTTATATCTGTCGCCCCCAAAAGGCCGTCAGCCAATACCGGGAGCACCCCGGAAATTCAACCTCGTCAGCACCTTACGCGCCCCGTTCCGCCGCCTTTTCCGGCCCTTCGGGAGGCCGGAAAGCGTTGACGGTGCAGGATGCGCCCTCTATAAGACCCCCAATGGCGGCGGGCGCAATCCCGCCGCCGCTGTTCTTTGAGCAGCGCCGCTTGCGGGAGCATTTGGCTTCCGTCCATGGCATCCTCAAGAACGGCTTACGTTACGAACACCCTGGAAAATACAACCAGCGATCACGCAATTTGAACGGCCGGCGCGCTCAAGGGCCGACCACCCGAGCGATGACAGCCGAAGGATAGTTGAGAACATGGCCAATACGACTTCCGCCAAAAAGGCGACCCGCAAGATTGCCCGCCGCACCATTGTCAACAAGTCGCGGCGCACCCAGATGCGCGGCGCGGTCCGCACCGTCGAGGAAGCGATCAAGAGCGGCGACCGCAATGCGGCACTGGAAGCGATGAAGCGCGCGGAACCAGAACTGATGCAGGCGGCGCAGCGCAACATCATTCACAAGAACAATGCGAGCCGGAAGGTGTCGCGCCTGACGCATGCGATCGCCAAGCTCGCGAAGTGAACTGACAGAAATAGATATTCGTCAAAAGCCCGGCGTCGCCGGGCTTTTCTTTTTCTGCCATGCCGGCGCATGAGCACGAGCCGAAATTCATTTTCGTTACAGACGTGCATCCTGTTGGATTTCGGACACACACCAAAGGCCGCGCGTCGGATCGACCGTGACAATTCAATTGCGTCGTTGCTGAGCGCCGGCTTGCGTGTCATATTTCGGGCACCCGTAGTTTTACGAGGTGCAACTTGTGCACCGGCGTCGTCATGCGCATTTGCGAGAAGCGCGATCGCGGCGGCTGACCTGATCAGACAACACCCGCCTCCTCCGCCGGCGGAGCTCGCGCGAGTTACCCTGCAAAAGCAATTCCGAAAAGCTTCGTCTCGCTAATCACTTATCCACATAGCGAGGACAAGCGTTTTGAAAATTGGTCCCGGTAACCAAGATTGTAACGGTTTCTTAAAAAATTTTGCGCGTGCGGCGAAAATTGTCACGCTCGTTCGCGCCGCGGGATTCTCTGCGCTGATTCAAAAACTTGGTGTGGAGTGTCGCATTTGCAGTGTTGCAACACAGCCGAAGAGTCACGCGACATCGTCGAATCACGGATTGTCAGAAATCACGCTTGGTGTATTTGTTACTCGTTCGCGACGCTCAAGGCTCTCCTGACCAGCGCGGTTTGAGACCCAAGAGCGACGTGCAAATCGGCGGCGGTGTGCGCGTTAGCGACGCTTTCCAAGCGAAGCTGAGTTGGTAACTCATAGCAATATGAGGGCGGTTGTTCTGTGTCTAAATTTCCCGGCGTGGCGCTAACGTTTGAAGCGCGTTCCGGACAAGGGGAATAAGATGCTTGCCGACCATGCAGCGATTGGGAACGCGAAGCTCGTGAACGTGTTGAAGACGACAGACTGAGGTACGCGGGCGGACGCAGCGGTCGAACAAGCGGATGTTCGGTAGCGGCAGACTGGCTTTGAAACACTGGTGATCTGGTTACTCGTCGCGCGTTCTCGCGGCGAGAGGGGGAGGTACTATGCTTTACGGAATCAACGCGACATTCAGCACGCCTATTTCCATCGAGACCGCTTCAGAATTCCTGAACAACGTTTTTGGCCGTCCACCTACGCGAGCTCCACACCGAGCGTCGAGTACGCGCTGACCTCGCGGCAGCCCTCCACTCCATCCAGCCTTTGATCTGTGCAACGGCGATTCCGCCGAACGTTAGATCTGTGCCTGGTGGTTGAAGCGCCGCGCCGAGGTCACCTCTGGCAGGAAACCCGCAAGGGTACCGTCAGCCGATTTCACAAAACACCATTACTCATTCAGAAAAGTTCTCAGGCAATGACAAATACGGAACAGGATCGCTGGTCGCGCGTGAAGGGGCGGTTGCGGACGACTGTGGGCGAGGACGTCTACACGAGTTGGTTTGCGCGCATGGACCTCGAAGGCGTGCAGGACGAAAGCGTCCATCTGTCGGTGCCGACCCGCTTCCTCAAGAGCTGGATCCAGGCGCACTACGCCGACCGTGTCCTGACCTGCTGGCAGGCCGAGATGCCGGAAGTGCACCGGATCGACCTCACCGTGCGCACCGCGATGCGATCCGCCGCGCCCGTCAAGGAACCGACCGCGCCGGCCGACCAACGCCGCATCGAGCAGACCAATGGCCGGCCCGCGCCTGAATTGCGCGCGACCGCCACTGCGCCGGTGTCCGCCAGCCATGATGCGCTCGGCGGCTCGCCGCTCGACCCGCGCCTGACGTTTGCAAGTTTTGTCATCGGTCGCTCGAATACCCTCGCCCATGCGGCGGCGCGCCAGGTTGCAGAAGGCCGCCGCGGCGATCCCGTGATGTTCAACCCGCTCTACATTCACGCCGGCGTCGGCCTCGGCAAAACCCATTTGCTGCAGGCCGTGACATGGGCCGGCAATTCGGGGAACGAGCGCAAGGTGCTCTATCTCACCGCTGAAAAATTCATGTACGGCTTTGTCGCTGCGTTGAAGACGCAGACGGCGCTGGCGTTCAAGGAGGCGCTGCGCGGCATCGACGTGCTCGTGATCGACGACCTGCAGTTCCTGCAGGGCAAGTCGACCCAGGCCGAGTTCTGCCATACGCTGAACGCGCTGATCGATGCCGGACGACAGGTGGTGATCGCCGCCGACCGCCCGCCGTCCGATCTCGAAAGCCTCGACGACCGCGTGCGCTCGCGGCTGGCCGGCGGTCTCGTTGTCGAGATGGGCTCGCTCGGCGAGGAGCTGCGGCTCGGCATCCTGAAATCGCGCGTGGCGGCAGCGCGCGCGCATCATGCGAGCTTCGATGTGCCGGAGGCGGTGTTGGATTATCTGGCGCGCACCATCACCCACAACGGCCGCGACCTCGAAGGCGCCATCAACCGCCTGCTCGCCCATTCCAAGCTCAACGCGCAGCCGGTGACGTTGGAAATGGCAGAGCGCGAAGTGCGCGACCTGATCCGTCCGCAGGAACCGAAGCGGATCAAGATCGAGGACATCCAGCGGGTTGTCGCCCGGCAATACAATGTCAGCCGTTCGGATCTCTTGTCGTCGCGGCGGACCGCGAACGTGGTTCGCCCGCGCCAGGTGGCGATGTATCTGGCAAAGACGCTGACACTGCGCTCGCTGCCCGAGATCGGCCGGCGGTTCGGCGGACGCGACCACACCACGGTGCTGCACGCCGTGCGCAAGATCGAGGCACTGGTGGCCCGGGACATTGCGCTGTCCGAAGAGGTCGAGTCGCTGAAGCGGCAATTGCAGGAGTAGCGGCAGCGGGACCCGCCACTTTAGGGCCTAGCTCCTCCCCGCCTCTCCCGCCCCTGGTCTCAGGAGCGGGAGAATTTTTTCTGCCGCCATTTTTCGCCCCAAAAGTGGGGGAACGGCGGCCTGCTCCCTTGCACCGGCGCCCCATCCGCGCCACCTTGCGGTCCCCCCGGGGGTTTGATCAAATCCGGTCGTGATCCGGCTTTTCGGGTTTCCAATGCCGCGGCGCTGCCTTGACGGGCCGCCCGGCTTTTCCATCTCTGGCGGATATTGCAATGAAGGTCACCGTCGAACGCGCGCAACTGCTGAAATCGCTGGGTCACGTCCATCGCGTGGTCGAGCGCCGCAACACCATCCCGATCCTCGGCAACGTGCTGGTCCGCGCCGAAAACGCCAGGCTGTCGCTGAAGGCGACGGACCTCGATCTGGAGGTGACCGAAACGCTGGCGGCGGAGACCGGAACCGCCGGCTCCACCACCGTGCCGGCACATATGTTCTATGACATCGTCCGCAAACTGCCCGACGGCGCGCAGATCGTGCTGGAGGCCGACGGCGACCGCTCGGTAATGGCCATCCGCGCCGGCCGCTCGCGCTTCACCCTACAGACCCTGCCCGAAAGTGATTTCCCCGATCTCGCCGCCGGCGACATGACGCATTCGTTCTCGCTCACGGCTGCCGACGTCAAGCGCCTGATCGACCGTACGCAGTTTGCGATCTCGACCGAAGAGACCCGCTATTACCTCAACGGCATCTACCTGCACACGGCCGGCAGCGCCAAGGCCGCGACGCTGCGCGGGGTTGCGACCGACGGACATCGGCTGGCGCAGATCGATCTGGCGCTGCCCTCCGGCGCCACCGGCATGCCCGGCGTGATCGTGCCGCGCAAGACGGTGGGCGAAGTGCTGCGGCTGATCGAGGACAATGAAGCCGAAGTCAAAATCGAGCTGTCGCAGGGCAAGATCCGCTTCACCCTCGGCAATGTCGTGCTGACTTCAAAGCTGATCGATGGAACCTTCCCGGATTATGGCCGCGTCATTCCGCAGAACAACGACAAGGAATTGATCGTCGACAAGAAGGATTTCGAGGCGGCGGTAGATCGCGTCTCGACCATTTCGAGCGAGCGCGGCCGCGCCGTAAAGCTGGCGCTGTCCGCCGGCAAACTCGTGCTGTCGGTGACCAATCCGGATTCCGGCAGCGCTACTGAAGAGCTCGAAGTCGAATACGCCTCCGACGCGCTCGATATCGGCTTCAACTCGCGCTACCTGCTCGACATCGCCGCCCAGATCGAAGGCGAAGTCGCGGTCCTCCGCCTCGCCGACCCTGGCTCGCCGACCCTGGTACAGGACAAGGATAACAAGGGCGCACTCTACGTGCTGATGCCGATGCGGGTTTAAGGCGCTTTCTGTTCGCTCGCACAGTCACTAGATTGCGTCATGGCCGGGCTTGTCCCGGCCATCCACGTCTTGGGACCAGCAAGGACGTGGATGCCCGGGACAAGCCCGGGCATGACGAAGGATAATGATGACCCCCTCGCGCATCCACCGCCTGTCGCTCACGCACTTCCGCAATTATCGCGCGGCGAGTGTGCGGGTGCGCGGCGATATGGTGGTGCTGGTGGGCCCGAACGGCGCCGGCAAGACCAATTGCCTGGAGGCGATCTCGTTTCTGTCGCCGGGACGCGGCCTGCGGCGCGCGACGCTGGAGGATGTCGCCGACAATCAGGGCGACGGCTCCTGGGCAGTGGCGGCCGAGGTCGAGGGCGCGCTGGGCCTGGCTACGCTCGGCACTGGCATCGATGCGCCGGCTGCGGACGCCGCTTCCAGCCGGCGCTGCCGGATCGACCGCGAGCCGGTAGGTTCGGCGGCCGCGTTTGGCGATCATTTGCGCATGGTGTGGCTGACGCCGGCGATGGACGGCCTGTTCCTTGGCTCTGCTTCGGAGCGGCGGCGCTTCTTCGACCGCCTGGTGCTGGCGATCGACAGCGAGCATTCCAGCCGCGTTTCCGCGCTGGAGCGCTCGCTGCGTTCGCGCAACCGCCTGCTCGAAGTGCGCAATTATGACGACCATTGGTGTGACGCGATCGAGCGCGAAACTGCCGAGCTGGCGGTTGCGGTTGCCGCCACGCGCGGCCAGACCGTGACTAGACTGGCGGCGATGCTGCGTGAACGTGGCGCGGCTTCGGCCTTTCCGTCGGCGCAGATCATGCTCGACGGCTGGATGGAGAATGCGCTGGTCAATGAATCCGCAACCGCCGTGGAGGATCGCTACCGCGAGATCCTGCGCGCCAGCCGCGCCCGCGACGCCGCCGCCGGCCGCACGCTGGACGGGCCCCATCTCACGGACTTGCAGGTGATCTACGCGCCAAAAAACATGCCGGCGCGCGACGCCTCCACCGGCGAGCAGAAGGCGCTGCTGATCGGACTGGTGCTGGCCCATGCCACGCTGGTCGCCGAGATGACCGGGATCGTGCCGCTGCTGCTGCTCGACGAAGTCGTCGCGCATCTTGATCCCGTGAGGCGCAAGGCGCTGTTCGATGAACTCGCAAAGCTCGGCGCGCAGGTCTGGATGACCGGCGCCGATCCGGCGGCTTTCGTCGATATCGGCGCGGCCGGCGAGATTTTTGACGTCGAGTCTGGCCAAGTGAGCCGCCGCGCCTGAGGCCTGCGAACCGGCCTTGCTTGAACCAAATCCTGCATCGCAACGACTAGCGTTCGGAAGCGGCGTGACCACGGCGCAGCCCTCGTGGCCGCGCGGCCGAAAACGGCCAATCAGTACCGGAGATGAAAATGCCCAACACCAAGCGCCGGATCATCCCGGCCCGAAAACACCTGTTGCCGCTGATCTTCGCGATCGCCGCCGCGGTGCCGCTTACAGCCAGAGCCGACAGCGGCATCGTCGACGTCCGCACGCTGCCGCGCCTGGAAGGCGGCGTCGAAGATCCCTCTCGTACCCAGTCCCATAGCCTCAGCTACAGCGTTGGCACCGCCGTCGCGATCACGACCGAAGCCACCAAGAAACTGCTCACCGACGACGACTGGTTGCAATTTTTGCGGCCGCTGGACGAGAAGAGCACCATCCTCACTTTCAAGAAGGCCGGGCAAGGGCTGAGCGTACGTTTCACCCAGGGCCTCGGCCGTCCCGATCAATCCGTCGTGCACTACAACTCTGACCGGATCACCTCGAACGTACCATTCCCGCCCGAGGCCACCGACATCGTGTTTGACCAGCACCGGCCCTATCTCGGCTGCATCGCGCCTGCCGCCGTCGACGCCCCGCTCGATTTCTTCCGCAAGGAGATGGCTGCGATCGGCTGGAAACAGCTCACCGCCGCCGATACCGCGGCACGATGGCCAAACGCAGAGTTCAGCGAGACCATCGAGAACGGCATCCGCGCCTACTACACCCATGATGATGGCGACGGCTTCTATCGGCAACGTCCGATCATGCTGACGCTGCAGCGGCGAAGCGACGGCCGGACCGGGGTTGAGATCCGGGTTGCGCCGTTCGCACTACCCCAGACACTGGAAGCCGATTCCGAAATGGCGGGCCTGCCCAAGCCGAAGCCGACCAAGTCCGCGAAGAGCTTAGGCGGTTCCGATTCCGTCCGCCGCCAGCTCGAGGTCGCGGTCATCGCCGAGCTTCCCGCAACGCTTGCCTTCTATCGCCGCGAACTCGCAAACCGTAACTGGAGCGAAGAGGCGAAGGGCGCGGTCGTTACGCCTGACAACGTCACGCTGAATTTCTCCTCCGCCGAGCAGACTGCAATGCTGACGCTCGGGCGCAAGTACGACCTGACCGTCGTCAGTCTCGTCACGCAGATGACGGAAGCGGCGATAGCCGCACGTGCGAGGGCGAAGAAGGAAGCCGACGAGAAGTTCATGAAGGACACCGCTGCTATGGCGAAGCAGGTGATCGCCGCCGACGAGGCGCGGCGGGTTACGCAAGCCGCCAATCTGTCGGATGCGCCGCTGCGTGCGCTTGCCGACAGTTCGACACCGGTGCCCTTGCCGGAGAATGCGGAGAACGTGAAATTCGACGGCGGCGACGGCAGGCTCGAATTCAATTCCGCTTCCAGCGTGAAGGCCGTCGCAGCCTTTTATCGCAGCTCCCTGCAGGCGCAGGGCTGGAAGGAGAAGCCCTCGGTCATCAACCAACCCAATATGGCGCTGATGGAATTTTCCAAAGGCCGCAAGGCGCTGTCGCTGACCGTCATGCAGATGGGCCCCAAGGTCCGCGTCAGCGCCAACGGATCGGCGCTCGTGATGGCAAACGTCGCATCGGAAGGCGCGAAGACGCCGGGCGGCCCGTCCGGCAAGGCCGTGGCAGAAGCGCTCGATCCCGATCCTAATTCCGCCTTGCCGGTGCCGAAGCAGCGCACCATGACTTCGATGGGTACCGGCAAAATGCCCGGCAGCGATGCCCCGTTCCGCAGGGAGCTGGAGGCCAGTATCCCAGCCGAACTCAACACGGTGCTCGCCTTCTACCGTAGCGAACTCGGCAGGCGCGGCTGGCAAGAGACCGAAGGTGCCATTGTGAAGCCGGACCATGCGCAACTGGCGTTCACCCTCTCCCGATGGTCCGGCCACCCTGAAGCTTGGCCGCAGGAACGGCGAGATTACGGTCAATCTCGCACAAAAATATCCGGCGGCAGCCGCCAAGGCCGACGTCGTGCCGAAGCCGGGCCAATCAAAGCTGATATTCGGCAATATCGGCAAGCACGACGCCACGGTTTCGATCAACAAGCAGACGATCAAGATCGCCGCCGGCGCCGGCGGACCGCAATCGGCAAGGCCGCCAATGATCGATCTGCTGCCGGGCAAATACCAGTATGCGCTGAAAATCGCGGGCGGGCCGGCGCGCAATAACCAGATCGAGATCGGGGCCGGCGACACCTGGGGCGTGATGATCGGGCCCGGCGGCGACGTGCTGCCGCTGCAGATGTACTGAGCGCGCTATCGCGGCTTGCTCGCAGACGCTTCGCTGCCGAGCAAGTGGTCGATGATCGATCCGATCAGGAACACCGACGCCTTTTCGGTCAGGTGGACCTGATCGCTCGCGGTCAAATCGCCTGCCGCATCGCCAATGCGCGTCAGGCATCCCTGCGCATTGCAAAGGACGTCTGATGCCGAGATGAATTCCGCACCGAGCGGCTCGAGCCTGGCGCGCATGATGGCATCGTAGGCGGTGGGCGGGATGCCGTTGGGCGAACGCTGCGGGATCAGCGTGCGATGGAGCATGAAATATCGGAGCACTTCGGACGGAAGCCCGCGCCGCCACATCGGCACCCCGCCGAGAACAACGACGCGGGCATCTGTCTCCCTCTTCAGCGCGGCCACCGTCTCGGCCACGTTATCGAGATGTTTTTCCCAGGTTCCGTGCAGCAATACGACGTCGGGCTTGATCTGCCGAACCAGCGACAAGACCTTGTCATTCATCGCCCGGCAATTGGGCATGCTCGCGATGTCGGCGTTCAGCGCCGGAATGCAGGAGCTCGAGGTGAGCTGCGCAATGCCGAAGCCTCGCTCCTCCTGCGCTTTGCGCAGGCCCGGTAACAGCGCGCCGGCGGTCGAATCGCCCCATATCAGAACCAGCGGCCGCCGATCGCGCTCGACGCAGGTGTCGGCAAACGTCATTTCGCGGCTGAGATCGAGCAGGCATTCGCGAAACCGCCATTTGAAGCTCTCGGTCGTCACATTGGCCATCGTGCGGATTTCCGGCGGCAGCCGGAAGTCGAAGCCGCGCGCCCAGACGACCGCGCCACCTGCGACCGCGATCATCGCCATGCCCGCCCCAAGCCCGAACATTTTGCGCCGGCTTGGGACGCCGAACCGGATCGGCATCTCGACAAACCGGTAAGTCGCCCAGGCCAGCAGCGCGCTCGCAAGCAATATCAATTCGCGTTCCGGCAAGGTCAGCGGACCGAATTTGATAATCCCGCCGAACACCAATAGCGGCCAGTGCCAGAGGTAGAGCGGGTAGCTGATCAACCCGATCCACACCATTGGCGGGCTCGCAAGCAAGGCGCGGTTCACCCAGGCCGCAGGCGATGACAGCAGAAGCGCGGTACCTGCGACCGGCAGCACCGCCCACCAGCCCGGAAAGGCGCGATGGCTGTCGAGGATCACGGCCGCCGTCGCGATCAGCGCCACGCCGATCCAGGCGCGCCAATCGCTTGCTTTGACGCTGTGGCCGACCCTGTTCCAGCCGTACGCCAACGCCGCCCCGGTGAGCAGTTCGAAGGCCCGCGTAAACGGCAGATAGAAGGTCGCAACGGGATTCGAGCCGATCAGCGCGACGTTGAGCAGGAAAGACCCGATGCCGAGCACCACGGCCACCGCCATGATGCTCGTTCGCATCCGGGCTGCGAGCATCAGCAGCAGCGGCCAGAACAGATAAAACTGCTCCTCGATGCCGAGGGACCACAGGTGCAGCAGCGGCTTCCTGGCGGATTCGACGTCGAAATACCCGGACTGCAGCAACAGCGCGATATTGGCCAAAAACGCCGCGCTGGCGAAACTGTCGCTGCCGAGCTGCGCGAAGGCTGAGGGCAGCATCCAGAACCAGCCCAGTAGCAATGTCGCAGAGAGCACCACGATCAGTGCCGGGAAGATGCGCCGGATCCGCCGGTTGTAGAATTCGATCAGACTGAAGCGACCGAGTTCCAGTTCGCGCGCGATGATTCCCGTGATCAGAAAGCCCGAGATCACGAAGAACACGTCGACGCCGATGAAGCCGCCCGGCATGGCGTCCGGGAATGCATGGAAATTCAGGACCAGTATCACGGCGATGGCCCGGAGGCCGTCGACATCCGGCCGATATTTTGGGGAAGGCGAGGTCAATTGGAGGGCTAACCCGGGATCGCTGTGAACGGCGGGCAACGACTACAAGCTGCCGCACCGCCTTCTCTAGCAGCTCCGCAGCAGACTGCCATTTCCCATCGCGCGGTGTCCAAGAATCCGGCGATCGAGGGCGCAGAATCAGCCTTCGATTCGCGCTTTTCGGGGCCTCCAGAATCGGCCCTTGGAGACCTTGAAAAAGCGTAAAAAACCACCATTTATTCAACAACTTGCACACAGAGAGTTTGCGCTAGGCGCGGTGCCTGTTTCATGGCACAAATAGATCAATCAGCGCCTCATATTGCGCAGCTGATTCGGGACACCCTCGAAGGCCTCACATGACAGAACCTGCCCGGCGGACCCCTGCCGACACTGAGCATCCCATTCCCGTTGAATATGGTGCGGAATCGATCCGGGTGTTGAAGGGCCTCGATGCCGTTCGCAAGCGGCCGGGCATGTATATCGGCGACACCGATGACGGTTCCGGCCTGCACCACATGGTCTACGAGGTCGTCGACAACGCCATCGACGAGGCGCTCGCGGGCCACGCCACGCGCGTCGAAGTAATCCTCAACGCGGACAATTCCGTGACCGTGCGCGACGACGGCCGCGGCATTCCGGTCGACATCCACAAGGGCGAAGGCATCTCGGCCGCCGAGGTCATCATGACCCAGCTCCACGCCGGCGGTAAGTTCGACCAGAACTCCTACAAGGTTTCCGGCGGACTGCACGGCGTCGGCGTCTCCGTCGTCAACGCGCTGTCGAGTTCGCTGAAGCTCAGGGTCTGGCGCGACGACAAGGAGCATTTCGTCGAGTTCGCCCACGGCGACGCGCTGGCACCTTTGAAGGTGGTCGGCGAGGCCAAGGGCAAGCGCGGCACCGAGGTGACCTTTCTCGCCTCGAGCGAGACCTTCAAGAACATCGAGTATGATTTCGCGACGCTGGAGCACCGGCTGCGCGAGCTCGCCTTCCTCAATTCCGGCGTTCACATCATCCTCTCCGACATGCGTCACGCGGTCGAGAAGCGCGAGGAGATGCGCTACGACGGTGGCGTTGAGGAGTTCGTCAAATATCTCGACCGCAACAAGAAGGCGATCGTGCCTGTCCCGATCATGGTGCGGTCGGAATCCAATGGCATCGGCGTCGAGGCGGCGCTGTGGTGGAACGACAGCTACCATGAGAACGTGCTGTGCTTCACCAACAACATCCCGCAGCGTGACGGTGGCACCCATCTCGCCGGTTTCCGCGGCGCGCTGACACGCCAGGTCAACGGCTATGCCGACGCCAACGCGAAGAAGGAAAAGATCGCGCTGACCGGCGATGATTGCCGCGAAGGCCTCACCGCCGTGCTGTCGGTGAAGGTGCCGGACCCGAAGTTTTCGTCGCAGACCAAGGACAAGCTGGTGTCCTCGGAAGTGCGCCCGGTGGTCGAGAACGTCATCAACGAGGCGCTGGCGGCGTGGTTCGAGGAGCACCCGTCTGAGGCCAAGGTCATCGTCGGCAAGGTGATCCAGGCGGCGGCCGCGCGCGAAGCCGCCCGCAAGGCGCGCGAACTGACGCGCAAGAGCCCGCTCAGCGTTTCCTCGCTGCCCGGCAAGCTCGCCGACTGCCAGGAGAAGGATCCAGCCAAGTCCGAACTGTTCATCGTCGAGGGCGACTCGGCCGGCGGCAGCGCCAAGCAGGGCCGCAACCGCGAATTCCAGGCGGTGCTGCCGCTGCGCGGCAAGATCCTCAATGTCGAGCGCGTCCGCACTGACAAGATGCTGTCGTCAGAGCAGATCGGCACACTGATCACCGCGCTCGGCACCGGCATCAGCGACGACTTCTCCGCCGACAAGCTGCGCTATCACAAGATCATCGTGATGACGGACGCCGACGTCGACGGCGCCCACATCCGCACGCTGCTCTTGACATTCTTCTACCGGCAGATGCGCGAATTGATCGACCGCGGCCACCTCTATATCGCGCAGCCGCCGCTCTACAAGGTGACGCGCGGCAAATCCGAGCAGTACCTGAAGGACGAGCGCGCGCTGGAGGATTATCTGATCGCGACCGGCCTCGATGACTGCGTGTTCAAGCCGGCGTCGGGTTCGGAACGCGGCGGGCGCGACCTGCTGTCGCTGGTGGAGGACGCGCGCGTCATCCGCGGCATCCTGAACAATCTGCACAGCCGCTATAACCGCAAGGTGGTCGAGCAAGCCGCGATCGCGGGCGTGCTCAACCCGAGGATCACCGGCGATATCGCCACCGCCAATGCGGCCGCCGACTACATCGCCAGGCGTCTCGATGCGCTGGCCGACGAGGTCGAACGCGGTTGGATCGGGCGCTTCACCGAAGGCGAAGGCTTCTTCTTCGAGCGGACCATCCGTGGCGTCAAGGACGTTGCCATCATCGATGATGCCCTGCTCGGCTCGGCCGACGCGC
The DNA here is from genome assembly GCF_043203335.1 of Bradyrhizobium sp. RDI18. Classification (NCBI taxonomy): domain Bacteria; kingdom Pseudomonadati; phylum Pseudomonadota; class Alphaproteobacteria; order Hyphomicrobiales; family Nitrobacteraceae; genus Bradyrhizobium; species Bradyrhizobium sp. RDI18. The sequence continues at coordinate 5,024,880 of NZ_JBICRN010000008.1, forward strand.
GCAAGCTCGACGACTATGCCGTAAGACTTCAGGAGGCCTATCCGAACCCGACCGGGGTGTTGCGCCGTAAGGATTCGGAAACCGCCGTTTATGGACCGGTCAGCCTGTTCGAGGCAATAACCGACGCCGGTCGCAAGGGCGTCGCGTTGCAGCGCTACAAAGGCCTCGGCGAGATGAACCCCGATCAGCTCTGGCACACCACGCTCGATACCAACGGGCGTTCGCTGCTGCAGGTGAAGGTCAAGGAGGTCGACGAGGCCGACGACATCTTCACCAAGCTGATGGGTGACGTGGTCGAACCGCGCCGCGAATTCATCCAGGATAATTCGCTCAGCGCCAATGTCGACGTGTGAGGCAGGACGCGCCCATGCCGCCCATTCAGTACATCGTTGAAGGCGGCCACCGGCTGGCGGGAACAATCGAGCCCTCCGGCAACAAGAATTCTGCGCTGCCGATTATCGCGGCCGCCCTGCTCACCGAGCATCCGGTCACGCTGGAAAACGTGCCGCGCATCCGTGACACCGAAACGCTGGTCGAACTGATCCGCTCGGTCGGCGCTTCCGCCGAATGGCAGGCGCGCAATACGCTTGCGATCCACGCCAAGGAGGTCCGCGCCGCCGATCTCGATCCTGAACTTTGCGCGCGGATCCGTGCCTCGATCCTGCTGGCCGGGCCGCTATTGGCTCGCTGCGGCGAGGTGGCGCTGCCGCCGCCCGGCGGCGACGTCATCGGACGCCGTCGTCTCGATACGCATTTCCTCGCCTTCGAGCAGTTAGGTGCCACCGTCACCGCCACCCACCGGCTGGAATTCCGCGCCTCCCGCCTCGTGGGTGCCGACGTCTTTCTCGACGAGCCGAGCGTGACGGCCACCGAGAACGCGCTGGTCGCGGCGGTCGCCGCTCACGGCACCACATTCTTGCGCAACGCGGCCTCCGAGCCGCATGTACAAGACCTCGCACATTTCCTGGTCGCGCTCGGCGCCAAGATCGAGGGCATCGGCACCAACACCATCATCGTGCACGGCCCGGCGACGCTTGGCGGCGCAAGCTATTCGATCCAGCCCGACCATATCGAAGTCGGCTCGCTGATCGGACTTGCCGCGGTGACGCGCTCGCCGCTGCGCATCGCCAAGGCCGGCGTCGAGCATCTGCGCTCCATCCGGATGGGATTTGAACGGCTCGGCATCGTCTGCGGCGTCGAGGGCGACGATCTCGTGGTGCCCTCGGGCCAGACCATGAAGATCCATGACGATTTCGGCGGCCATGTGCCGAAGCTTGAGGACCAGCCGTGGCCGGCCTTCCCGGCCGACCTGATGTCGATTGCGATCGTGACCGCGACGCAATGCGACGGCGTCATCCTGATGTTCGAAAAAAATGTTCGAGTCGCGGATGTTCTTCGTCGACAAGCTGATCTCGATGGGCGCCCGTATCGTGCTGTGCGACCCGCATCGCGCGATCGTGGCCGGCCCGAGCCGGCTGCGCGGCGCGCCGATGACTTCGCCCGACATCCGCGCCGGCATGGCGATGCTGCTGGCGGCGGTCGCGGCCGAAGGCACATCAACGATCAACAACGCCGACCAGATCGAGCGCGGCTACGAGCGCATCGAGCAGCGGCTCAACGCGCTGGGCGCGCGAATCACCCGAGTTCCGGCACGCGACGGCCACTAGAGCCTTTCGGTTCTGATCGAATCAGAATCGGGCTCTAGATTCTTGTTTTGACGCGTTTTCTTGACGCGAACCGGTGTCCACCCCGGATCAAGTCCGGGGCAGGCTTTCGCTGGGCTGCGGACGCCGGCGTCACTTTTTCGACCTTCGCCGGTGTTAGTCTGTTGCAATGACCTCGCTCGAAAAAATCGAACGCGCAGCGATTGCGCCGCCCGTCTCTGCGGCCGTGCCCGGCCGTCACCTCGCGATCGAGCTTGCCGAGACGCTCAAACTCGCGGTGCCGATCGCGCTGACCCAACTCGGGCAGATCGCGATGATGACGACCGACATTGCCCTGATCGGCCGGCTCGGCAGCGAGGCCATGGCTGCGGCTGCGCTGGCGCATACCGTCTTCTTTGTCAGCTTCACCTTCGGCATGGGACTGGTGTCTGCCGTAGCGCCCTTGGCAGCGCAGGCGTTTGGCGCACGCAATCCGCATTTGATCCGGCGGTCGCTCCGCGTCGGCATGTGGGCTGCATTCCTGATGTCGCTGCCGATGATGGCGCTGTCGTTCTACGGCGAACCGATCCTGTTGGTGCTGGGCCAGGCGCCGACGGCTGCGCGCCTTGCGCAAGAATATCTACTCGGCCTGACCTGGAGCGTCTTGCCCGCGCTGTGGTTCATGGCGATTCGCGGCTTCATGAGCGCGGTCAACCGGCCCGAGCCGATCCTGTGGATCACGCTCGCCGCGATCCCGGCCAATGCGCTACTGGTCTATCTCTTGCTGTATGGCGCCTTCGGCCTGCCGCAGCTTGGCCTGTTCGGCGCGGGATTGGCGACCTCGATCGTCAATCTCGGCACATTCTTGGCGGGCCTGTGGTTTGCCGCACGGCGCCGCCCATTCCGAAAATTTCAGATACTCGGCCATTTCTGGCACGTCGACTGGAAGCTGATGCGGCAGCTCGTTGTGATCGGTGCGCCGATCTCGCTCTCCTTCCTGCTCGAATACGGCCTGTTCGGCGCCGCGGGTCTGCTGATGGGCATCATCAGCACCACCGCGCTGGCGGCGCATCAGATCGCGCTGCAGGTCGCGGCCATCCTGTTCATGGTGCCGTTCGGCATCGGCATGGCCGCCACCGTGCGGGTGGGACACGCCATCGGCCGCGGCGACGCCGGCGCGGTGCGGCGTGCCGGCTACGTCGCAACCTGGCTCGGCATCGTACTGGCGGCGATTCTGACGCTCGCGGTGGTGATCAGCCGCTTCGGCATTGCGGAGATTTTTCTCGGCGAGAACACCGACGCAACGGCCGAACTCTCGGCAACGCTGCTGCTGGTCGGATCGACCTTCTTCATCGCCGACGCCATCCAGACGATTGCCGCCGGCTCATTGCGCGGCATGAACGACACGCGCGTGCCGCTGTTGTTCGCGATCCTCAGTTACTGGTTGATCGGGTTCGCCTGCGCCTGCTGGCTCGGCTTCTGGACCTCGCTGGGCGCCGTCGGCGTGTGGAGCGGACTCTCGGTCGGGACCGCTATCTATGCCGTGCTTCTGGTGTTGCGCTTCCGGCTGCTGGCGAGCAAGCCGCGGCGATGGCGAGCCTGACCGCGAGCGCCAGTTGCGTCTTCCGCGCCCGGAGCGCACCAAGCATGCGTTTTGCGAAGGCCATCATGCGCCGCGCTCCGAATCTGCACATCGCGTCTGTGCTAGACGACGTCAAGCACGGCTGGCGCCTGCGACGGGAGGCGGCTTGAAAAGGTCAAGTCGGCCCGCCTACCCTGCCCGGCAGAACGAGGAAACACGATGGCCCACGAAACCGCAACGCTCGCAGCCTATGTCGCCGACCTGAAATTTGGAGATATTCCGCCCGAGGTGCTGGAGCGCGCCAAGGTCCTGACGCTGGATTTCCTCGGCAGCACGATCCGGGCGCGGCGCGATGCGGAATCCACGCCCTCGCTGCTGAAGATGCTGGAAGCACTGGCGCTGGACGGCAAGGGCGAGGCCACGGTGTTCGGCGATGCGAAGACCTGGACGCCCGCGGTCGCCGCGCTGCTTAACGGCGCGCTCGGCCATTCCCTCGATTTCGACGACACACATGCCGACTCCTCGCTGCACCCGAGCGCACCCGTGGTGCCGGCGGCGTTTGCGGTCGGCGAAATGGTCGGCGCATCCGGGCGCAACGTGCTGACAGCGATCGTGGCCGGCTATGAAGTGTGCTGCCGTCTCGGCAACGCACTCGATCCCACCTCGCATTATGCGCGCGGCTTTCATCCGACCGCGACGGCGGGAACCTATGGCGCGGCAGCCGCCGCGGGAAAGCTGTTCGGCCTCTCGAAGGACCAGATCATTTCGGCCTTCGGCGTGTCCGGCAGCCAGGCTGCGGGTTCGCTGCAGTTCCTAGTCAACGGCGCTTGGAACAAGCGCTATCAGGTCGGCGCCGCCGCGATGAACGGCGTCATTGCCGCCACGCTGGCACGCAACAATTTTGTCGGCTCGACCGAGTCGGTCGAGGGCAAGCATGGCCTCCTCGTCGGCTACAGCGACGACGCTCATCCCGACAAGGCTGTCGCCGGCCTCGGCAAGACCTATGAGACGCTGCGGATCGGCGTGAAGCCTTATCCGAGCTGCCGCTATACTCATGCGGCGCTCGATGCGCTGATCGCGATGCGCAGGGAGCACAATCTGACGCCGGATCAGATCAAGCGGGTCGAGATTGGCCTGCACCGCAACGGCATCACGCTGACTGGCGATGCCGCCACCAAGCGGCATCCGACCTCGATCGTCGGCGGGCAATTCTCGATGTTCTTCACCGGCGCGTTGGCGCTCGACCAGGGCCGTTTTGGCTGGGACGATTACGAGCGGCTCGGCGATGCCGCCGTCAATGCGCTCGCGGATAAATTCGACGTGGTGCAGGACGATCGCCTGGAAATCGGCCGCACCCATCCCTTCGGTGCGCGCGTCTCGATCACCACCGACGACGGCGTGCATGAGCGTCTCTACGCCGATCCCTCCGGCGAGCCGGATACGTTTCCCGACGCGCAGGCGATGCAGCAAAAATTCCTCACGCTCGCCCGCCCCGTGCTGAACGGCCGCGCCGACCAGCTCGCCGACGCGATCCTGTCGCTGGAAAGATTTGATCGCGTCGAGAAGGCCACGCAATTGGGACGGCAGTAACCAGGCTATCGCCACGTCGGCGGTGTTACCCTCCCCTTGAGGGGGAGGGTCGACGCTCATGAAATGAGCGGCGGGGAGGGTGACGGTCTCTCCACCTCTGACAGCGCCCGAGCGGAGAGATCACCCCACCCCGTCTCGCATTTCGCTGCGCTCCATGCGAGCCGACCCTCCCCCTCCAGGGGAGGGTGGCACCTCAATTCGCGCCCGCCAGCTTTCGCTTGCTACCGGTTGCCGCCACCACATCTCGCACGAGCTTGAACACGCCGTCGGCTTCCGGCGGCCAATTCGGCGAGCGCCCGAGCCGGACGATCACCAGCCGTTCGGAGGGCACGACGATCACGTATTGCCCGAGCGTGCCCTTCGCGTAGAACGCGTCGCGCGGCCAGCCGCGCTCGGTGCGGTAGGCTGCGCCAAAACTGTCGCCGAGATTGGTCCAGAAGCCGGCGCCCTGGCCGACCCAGGCGTTCGGTGTCGGCGTCGCCGTATATTTCACCCAGCCTTCGGGGAGGATGCGCTTTCCACCGGCAACGCCATCGTTGAGATAGAGCTGGCCGAAGCGCGCCCAGTCGCGCGCACTCGCCAGCAACTGGCTCGATCCTTCCGCATTGCCCGAGGCGTCGAATTCGAGCGTCACATTGCGCATGCCGAGCGGCTCGAACAATTCCTGCCGTGCGAAGCCGATCATAAGGGCCGCGCGGCCGCCGGTGGCCTGGCGGATCAGATGCGCGAGGATGACAGTGTTGCCGTCGTGGTAGTTCCACGCAGCGCCTGGCGTCGACTCCAGCGGCATGCTTCCCGCATAGGCGGCCATATCAGGCTCCATGAACTTCATGCGATTGACCGGCTCGAGCGCGGACGCCAGCGAGGCCTGCAGCGAACTGCCGAGCTTCAGCCCCGCGGTGTGCCGCAGCAGATGATCGAGCGTGATGGCGCGCCTTGGATCACCAGGCTGTTGCCACGCGGCGAGCGCCCCGGGCTCGTGCAGCTTCAGCACGCGCTTGCGCACGAGAATGCCGGCCAGCGCCGAGATGACCGATTTGGTGGCGGAGAAGCCAAGCAGCGGGGTGTCGATGCCGATGCCCTCGGCATAGCGTTCGGCCACGATGCGCCCGTCCTTCAGGACCACCACAGCGCGGGCGTTGCGCGGCGTCGACCTGTCCGGCTCGGCGAAGGCGCGGTCAAGTGCGAGAGCCAGTTGCGGCGTCTGCGGTTCGACAATGGCATCGCCAGCGATGTCAGGCAGCAGCGCCGGCTTGGTCTCCGACGGAGGCAACACAATCTCCGCCACGGCACCATCATGATCGAGATAACAGCCGAGCCCTTCGCCGCGGTAGACGGCGTGGCTCCCGCCCAGGCCGAACAGCGTCACGGTGACGTCCTTGCGCGCGCGGTCGAGGCGATAGTCGAGCGCCCAGGCGATCAGGCCGGCGCCCGGCATCGCGGACGTGGTCTCGGCGAATACCCGCGCCGGGTCGAGGCCGGAGACGAAGGTCTCGGTGCAGAGCACGCTGGCGACGAAGCCGGTCGCGACCTTCGGCACGTCGCGGGCGCGGGCGACTGAGAGCGCGAGCGCACTGAGCGCCGTGGTGGCGGCGAGGATGAGGATGAGATTTCGTCTGGTCACGGAGGCCTCCGGCATGACGCATCAGCGCGTGCCGGGGATGTTGATGAGGCCGCCGCCGGCCGCTCGCCAGATTTGGAACTCGCGCTGGCCGAATGCTCGACACGCCTCGCCGATTCTAAAATTATACAGCAATAACAATATGATGCGGACTAGGCCGGGCTCGTCTTCAGCCGGCGATATTCGGTCGGCGTGACGCCTGTGATGGCCTTGAAGGCGCATCCATCGCGATCGTAATCACAGGCACCTCGGCCTGGCTTGGATCAGCCAGCGCCGCCTTGGCTTCGGCGATCCGGTGCTCGTTGAGGAAGACATTGAAATTGCGGTAGCCGAGCCGCTGGTTGATCAGCCGCCGCAGCCGGTATTCGGGAATGGCGAGTTTGGTCGCGAGTGTGCCGATGGTGACGTTGTCGTGGCGATAGATGCGCTCGTCGGCCATCAGGCGCGTCAGTGCATCGATGAGTTTTCGATCGGCGGCGCTGCACTCGGCGACGATCGCTGCTTCGATTGGATCGGCCTTGCCGACCGCGGCTGCCGGGAACAAATCGGCCCATCGACGCGCATCATCGCAATCGCGATTGCCGCGACCACCGCGGCCAGCACCGCCGAATTCAGCGTGTTGGCAAAGTCCGCGGCGCCGCTGCCGGACAGCGATATCTGCAGCACCGCATTCAGCCCGCCGTACAGTGCCGCTGCGCTGACGATGAAGAGGCGGACGCGTCGCCGGCCCTCGACCAGATCGGCCGACCAGGACGCGATGGTCTGCACGACGGCCAGCACGATGAAGCCGAGCGCGAGAATGTTGACCGCGATGATGGAAAACTGCACGCCGGATGCGGGCGCCAGCCACATGCAGTTGACCAAGCTGAAAGCTGCGACCGCCGCCCAGACCAGCGCGTGCCACCAGCGCAGTTTGAACGTCTCCTCGAACAGCGCGCGCGTAAACAGCCAGAACACCACGGCATTGCCGGTCGACAGCGCGATCACGGGCGCGAGCGCCGGAGCGACCTTCGATGTCACACCGATCGAAGAGGTCACGGCATGCGCCGCCGCCCCCACTGCAAAGGCCACTGCGAGCCGTCCGGCCAGTACCGTTCCAAATCCGCGAAACAGCGACACCGCCAGCACCAGGAGCAGCGCCACGGTGGCGCCGCGCAGGGCGATGTCGAAGGTGGATAGCAGCATCGGACGGTCCGTTGGCGCGGGTTATCGCCGCGCGGTCAATCTAGTGTGAATCGTTCTGTGGTTCAATTTCCGCCGATCAGCCTTTCCAGGCGCGCGGTCTCGATGATGGGACCATCGACCTTCAGCAATTTTGCGCCGGGCTTGAGCGGAGGGATCATTGGTTCATTATCCTACGTCGTCCCTGCGAACGCAGGGACCCATAACCACCGTTGTCGATTGTTGGAGACGATATCTGCCATTGCTGCCAACGATAGGACGCGGGGTATGGGTCCCTGCGTTCGCAGGGACGACATGCTGAGGCATTTGAACGCAATCCCGCAATTCCTGCTATGATCGCCGCAAACCCGAAGGAGTCCCCATGAGCTGGCAACCGTCCAACGATCCCGTGCTCGGCGATCCCAAAAGCTGCGACGCGCTCGACCTCATCATCGTGCCGCGCACCCGCGATCTCGGTGACGGATTTGCGGTGCGGCGCGCGCTGCCGCATGGCAAGCGGCAGATGGTCGGGCCGTTCATCTTCTTCGACCATTTCGGTCCCGTGCAGTTCATGGCTGGCAAGGGCATGGACGTGCGGCCGCATCCGCATATCGGGCTTGCCACCGTCACCTACCTGTTTGACGGCTCGATCATGCACCGCGACAGCGAGGGCAACATTCAGGAGATCCAACCCGGCGCGATGAATCTGATGACGGCAGGCCGCGGTATCGCGCATTCCGAGCGCACGCCCGATGTGCAGCGCCGCGATGGCCAGAAGATGCTCGGCCTGCAAAGCTGGATCGCGCTGCCGGCAGGCTCCGAAGAAATCGCGCCGTCGTTTCAGCATTACGCGACCGAAGCGCTGCCGACCGTGAAGGAGAGCGGGTTCACCGCGCGCATTATCGCAGGCCACGGCTTTGGCGTGAAATCGCCGGTCAGCATGATCTCGCCCTGGTTCTATACCGAAGTGACCGCGCAGGCCGGCACCAGTGTGCCGCTCGACCCTGACCATGAGGAGCGCGCGATCTACCTCGTCGACGGCGAAGTCGAGATCGCGAACGAGCGCTACGAGGGGCCGCGGCTCCTGATCTTCCGCCCCGGCGACCGCATCACGGTAAAGGCGGTCACGCCGGTGCGGATGATGTTTCTCGGCGGCGACGCGCTGGAAGGCCCGCGGCACATCTGGTGGAATTTCGTTTCCTCCAGCAAGGAGCGGATCGAGCAGGCCAAACAGGATTGGAAAACCGGCCGGTTTGCAGCTGTTCCGCAAGAACATGAGTTCATTCCGCTGCCGGAGTGAGCTATTGCTCCGCTTTCTCATTTGCCGCCTCGCGCTTGCACGAGGCCGCCTGTTCGAAAGCCTGACCAGATGAACGCGATGCTCGCCAGCGACTTGCCCCTGCCCCGCATCGGCCGCGGCAAGGTGCGCGATATCTACGCCGTCGGCAGCGATTGCGTGCTGCTGCTCACCACCGACCGCATCAGCGCCTTTGACGTGGTGATGGCGGAAACCATCCCGATGAAGGGCGCGGTGCTGACGCAGATCAGCGCGTGGTGGTTCCGCCAGCTCGAAGGCGTGGTGCCGCATCACATGATCAGCGCCGACGCCGACGAGATCATCCGCAAGGTACCTGGCCTCAAGGACCACCGCGCCGACATTCTCGGGCGCGCGATGCTGTGCCGGCGCACCACCGTGTTTCCGGTCGAATGCGTGATCCGCGGCTATATCTCCGGCTCCGCCTGGAAGGAGTATGCAGCCTCCGGCACGCTTGCGGGCGAGGAGCTGGCGGAAGGCCTGCTCGAAAGCGGAAAGCTCGAGCCGCCGATCTTCAGCCCGGCGACCAAGGCCGAGACCGGCCATGACGAGAACATCACCATCGCGCGCATGCGCGAGATTGTCGGCAACGATGTCGCCGAGAAGCTCGAGAGCATGGCACGCACGGTCTATAATTTCGGCGAGCGGATCGCCCGCCACCAGGGCATTATCATCGCCGACACCAAGTTCGAATTCGGCCGCGCGGCGGACGGCCGCATCATCCTGATCGACGAGGTGATGACGCCGGATAGTTCGCGGTTCTGGGCGGCCGACGTCTACAGGCCCGGCCGGCCGCAGCCCTCCTTCGACAAGCAGCCGCTGCGCGACTATCTCGACGCCGAGCGCCATGCCGGCCGCTGGAACGGCGACGCGCCGCCGCCTCCGCTGCCCGACAGCGTGGTGGAGGCGACGAGCAAGCGCTATCTCGAAGCGTACCGGCGCGTGACGGGGGATGAGTTGAATATCTAGCCGCGTCATTGCAATGACGGCGTTGGGATTGCGTCACCCTCGCGTCTAATGCCAAGCTTCCAGGAAATAATATCCAGGGAGCGCCTCAATGACCGAAGTCGATTCTGTGCTCGTCGAGCGTGATGGTCCGGTGACCATCGTTTCCATCAACCGTCCGCATTGCCGCAACGCCGTCGATGGCGCGACCGCGCGGAAACTCTACGACGCGTTTCTTGCTTTCGATGCCGACGAGAGCGCGTCGGTTGCGGTGTTCACGGGCACCGGTGGCTATTTCTGTGCCGGCGCCGATCTGAAGGGGGTGGCGGCGGGCGATCCGAACAAGACGCGGGAGCTCGGCGGCCACGATTCGATTGCGCCGATGGGGCCGAGCCGGCTGCGACTGTCGAAACCGGTGATCGCGGCAGTGGAAGGCTTTGCGGTCGCCGGCGGGATGGAGCTGGCGCTATGGGCTGACATGCGCGTGGTTGCGGAAGACGCCACCTTCGGCATCTTCTGCCGCCGGTTCGGCGTGCCGTTGATTGATCTCGGCACCATTCGGCTACCGCGGCTGATCGGCCATTCGCAGGCGATCGATCTGATCCTCACCGGCCGGCCGGTCGGCGCGCAGGAGGCGCTGCGGATGGGGCTGGCCAATCGCGTCGTGCCGAAGGGCGAAGCCCGCGCACAGGCGATCGCGCTCGCCAGCGACATCGCAGCCTTCCCGCAAAAAATGCCTGCGCGCCGATCGGCTGTCGGCGCTGCGGCAATGGGATCTTTCCGAGGAGGAAGCGATCGCCAACGAAATGCGCGGCGGGCTGGAAGTGATCGCGTCGGGCGAAACGCTGTCGGGCGCGACGCGCTTCGCCTCCGGCGTGGGCCGGCATGGCGCGTTTGCGAGTGACGAGTGATTGACTGTCGTCCCTGCGAACGCAAGGACCCATAGCCACTGTGCTCGTTGCTACACTGAGCTGTGGCTTCAGCTTCTTTCGAAACTGAAGCCGGTGGTTATGGGTCCCCGCGTTCGCGGGGACGACGAGAGAGCTACACCCCGGCCATCATCACGTATTTGATCTCGACATATTCTTCCATGCCGTGATGCGAGCCTTCGCGCCCCAAGCCTGACTCCTTGACGCCGCCGAACGGCGCCACTTCAGTCGTGATCAGGCCGGTGTTGACGCCGACCATGCCGGCTTCCAACGCTTCGGCGACGCGCCAGACGCGACCGAGATCGCGCGCGTAGAAGTACGATGCCAGGCCGAACGGCGAGTTATTGCACATCGCGATCACGTCGGCCTCATCCTTGAAGCGGAACACCGGCGCCAAGGGGCCGAAGGTCTCTTCACGCGCGACCAGCGCGTCGGACTTCACATTCGACAGCACCGTCGGCTCGAAGAAGCTGCCGCCGAGCGCATGGCGCTTGCCGCCGGTGACGATCTTCGCGCCACCTTTGACGGCGTCATCGATATGCTTCTCAACCTTGAGCACCGCGTCCATGTTGATCAGCGGGCCCTGCACCACGCCCTGCTCCGTGCCGTCGCCGATCTTCATCGCCGCGACCTTCTTCGAGAGCTTTTCGACGAACTGATCGTAGATCTTGTCCTGGGCGTAGATGCGGTTGGCGCAGACGCAGGTTTGGCCCATGTTGCGGTACTTCGAGATGATCGCGCCCTCGACCGCAGCATCGATATCGGCATCATCGAACACCACGAACGGCGCGTTGCCGCCGAGTTCGAGGCCGAGCTTCTTCACACCCACGGAAGCCTGCTGATAGAGGACCTTTCCGACCTCCGTCGAGCCGGTGAAGCCGACGAACCGCACCGCCGGGTGCTCGCACAGCACCTTGCCGATCGCGGACGAATTGCCGGTGAGGATGTTGAACACGCCCTTGGGCACGCCGGCCTTTTCGGCGAGCGCGACCAGCGCCAGCGCGGTCAGCGGCGTTTCATTGGCGGGCTTGAGCACCACGGTGCAGCCGGCGGCGAGCGCCGGCGAGACTTTCCGCGTGATCATCGAGCAGGGGAAATTCCACGGCGTGATCGCGCCGCAGACGCCGATCGGCTGCTTGATGGCGAGCAAACGTGCATCCGGCCGCTGGGTGGGAATGGTCTCGCCATAGACGCGGCGGGCTTCCTCGGCAAAAAATTCGACATAGGCGCCGCCGATATCGACTTCGCCGAGCGCTTCCGCCAGCGGCTTGCCTTGTTCCGACGTGAGGATCAGCGCGAGATCCTCGCGGTTCGCCGCGATCAGCTCGAACCATTTTCGCAAAATGTTGGAGCGCTGTTTGGCGGTGAGCTTGGCCCAGGCGGGGAATGCGCGCTCGGCGGCTTCGACGGCTTGCGTCGCTTCGGCCGTGCTGAACGCCGGGACTTTAGCGAGTTCGACACCGTTGACCGGATTGGTGACCGGGCGCGACGGCGTGCCGACCCAGGCGCCATCGATGTAGCAGCGGTCGCGCAGCAGCGAGGGGTCTTTCAGGCGGTCATGCAGCGAGGGCGTGGAGGTTTTTGAAGCGCGTGCGGCGACGGGCGGGTTCATGGCGTACTCCTCGGATTTTATTGAAGGATTGGTCCGAGTATAGGCCCGAACCGGCCGCGATGCATCGGCCGCAAACGCGGGTCTGCTTCAAGCTATCTTGAGGGTGACGGGGTCGTGTTACGCCGCGCCGCTCATATAGGCTTCGCGGCGGCCGATCATACGCTGCGCGGCCGCCTTGGCGTCGGCTTTCGAGGAGGTTGCGCAGGTCCGGTATTCGAGATCGGGCAATTTGGCGGTGTCGCGGCGGCCGAACCAGGATTTGGAGCCGACCGCAAGCTGCGCCAGCGCCTGGGCAACGTTGTCGACCGCCTCAAACGAGTGCAACGCGCCGGTACCGGCGTAGCGAACTTCGTAGATTCCGGGCGAGATCGGCGCCTCGATATTTTCGCTACGCCCGGGACGGGGGTAGCGCTTCCATTCACTCCAGGTCGAAATCATTGCGCACCTTTGCACAAGCAGAAAAATGACAACCATTTTGGTTAATTTGACCCAGCCAACGCGGAACGTTTGTGCTGGAAACTGAACGCCTTACTGAAAAAGATCGGCGAAGGGAATCGCGGCGAAGTCACGTTATCGTGGATGGTTAAACCGGTCACCGCCATTGCCCTCCGTCCCCGCAGAAAGCGGCGATGTGTTGCCATTTTGTGTCGCCAGCCCGGCGCGCCTGCTGCCTCCCTCCTTGCTTATCACGAGATCGCGACATCGGCGGCTGCGTCCGCCGAGCGCTTGCGGGATCACGCGGCCGGGAGGAAGATCGTTCCACTTCCATAAAAATCAAAGCGGGAGGAGACCGATGCAAAGCAAGGCCGAGATCGATCAGATTCTGCGTGAGAAATGCGAGGCGAAGGAAATTCCCGGCGTGGTCGCGATGGCGGCTACCGGGAGTGAGGTGATCTACCAGGGCGCGTTCGGCCAGCGCGACCTTTCCAAGGACGATGACATGACCGCCGACAGCGTGTTCTGGATCGCCTCGATGACCAAGGCGATTACGACCGCGGCCGGCATGCAGCTCGTGGAGCAAGGCAAGCTCTCGCTCGACGAGCCGATCGGAAAAGTGCTGCCTGACCTCGCTTCCCCACAGGTGCTGGAAGGTTTCGACGCCAATGGCGAGCCGAAGCTGCGTCCCGCGACGAAGCCGATCACGCTGCGCCATCTGATGACCCACACCGCCGGCTTCGCCTACAACATGTGGAGCGAGGTGTGCGCGCAGTATCTCGACAAGACCGGAACCCCGGTCATCACCACCTGCCAGAACGCCGCGCTGAAGACGCCGATCATGAGCGAGCCCGGCACACGCTGGGAATACGGCACCAATATCGATTTCGTCGGCAAGGCGGTGGAAGCGGTGAGCGGCAAGCGGCTCGATGCTTATTTGCGCGACCACATGTTCACGCCGCTCGGCATGAACGACACCGCTTTCAAGATCACCGATTCGATGCGCCAGCGGCTGGTCGGCATGCATGCCCGCGGCCCGGACGGCTCGCTGGCGCCGATCCCGTTCGAGCTGGAACAGGAGCCGGAATTCCACATGGGCGGCGGCGGCCTCTACGGCACCGCGGCCGACTACATCAAGTTCACCCAGATGATCCTCAACAAGGGCCGTGGCAACGGCAACGAGGTGCTGAAGCCCGAGACGGTTGCGCTGATGAGCCAGAACCAGATCGGCGATCTCACGATGGGCAAGATGGTGACGGTGGCGCCGATCTACACCAACGACGTCGATCTCTATCCCGACATCGTCAAGAAGTGGGGGCTCTCGTTCCTCATCAACACCGCCCAGACGGCCGAGGGGCGCAGCGCCGGCAGCCTGGCCTGGGCCGGTCTCGCCAACACCTATTTCTGGATCGACCCGGCGCGCGACGTCGCCGGCGTCATCCTGATGCAGTTGCTGCCGTTCGCCGACGCAAAATGCCTGGAGACCTTTGCGGGGTTTGAGCGCGGGGTGTACGCCGGGCTCGATGCCGGCAGCGGCCAACGGGCGGCGTAATAGACAAGGAGGGCGGCGACGCTTCGTCGCGTGGTACGCCCTCGCCTCCCCCACGCGTGTCATGCCCCGCCACCGGGTCTCGCCTTCGGCGAGCCCGATGACAGGCTCCGGCGGGGCATCCAGTACGCCGCGGCTTCGCGTTTCAATCATCGCTGTCTCCCCAGCGTCATTGCGAGGAGCGCAAGCGACGAAGCAATCCATCGTGCCGCATATGCGGAAAGGTGGATTGCTTCGCTTCGCTCGCAATGACGGGGAGAGACTGGCGCACATTCGTAACTGACATGACTTCGCGATCTCGCGGCGCGTTCCGCCCGAGCTTTGCCCTTATCTTTCGCGCCCCAGAAGACAGAGGGCGCAGGGAAGACCGGGTGCGCGCTGCACCCGCGGTCTCGTGTGCTATTGCGCAAAACGAACGCGCACACGAGCATACAGGTCCAGCGGAGAGCATCCGGCCTTCCCTGCGCAATGGTTTTACGGCGTACTTCGTGATCTCCCCGGTGTGCGAATTCCTTTAGCCACCGTCATCCGCGGATTGACGGATGAAGCCTGGCCCGGTTGGGCCGACACATCCTCCCGCGGACTTGACACCAGCCACGGGTGCCAGGACCACACGACTTGGCCGTACGCGGCACGCCTTTCGCCAGAGGCCTCGACGGGCTTGGTACCCATCCGCCGAAGTCCGGCGAGAAGCGCCTTAGCATCGGTCGTCTGCGTGCCGTCCCTTCGCTCACGGGCTCAACGAGCCCACCCTGCGACGACGTCTGCGCGCCCGACGCTGCCGCGTCCACCGCACCCCGCCCCGCGTTTAGTGACGATCGCGAAACGCCCCTCTGTGGGGGACGGGATGGCGGAAGTTGTAGGACTGATTTGGGTCAATCGCGAAGCGAATTATTTTTGCGAAGGGGCGGTTTTTGATTTGCGTTGTCGGGCAAATCAGTGCTGGGCACTTGCCACACCTCGAAGGGACAACAACCGGTTTTCCAAGAGCTCATCAAAGAGCAGAGGAAGAACCGCAACAGACCTTGCAACTTACAGACGAACGCGCAAGGGTTGGCCATTTTAAGGTCGATTCCTTCATGACTATCGAACGCATCATTATTAAGAACTACCGCACCCTCCGGGCAGTCGACCTCAAACTTGGGGCTGGCACGAATATCATCGTGGGGGATAACGAACCGGCAAATCGACCCTACTTGAAGCCATCAACCTTGCACTCAAGTGCCAGTTAGCGCGGCGGCCCGCTGCTTACGAACTCCATCCCTTCTTATTTAACAGTGACAGTGTTGGCGAATTTGTCGCCGCTCATAAGGCGGGCAAACTACAGCCTCCACCAGAGATTTTGATCGAACTCTATTTTAGAGACGACAAGTCACTCGCTGATCTAAAGGGCACGATCAATAGCGAGATGATTGACCAACCGGGCATTAGCCTTGCCATTCGGCTAGATGAAAACTTCAAGGAAGAATACCGAGAGTATGTATCGCGGAAAGAACTCAACAGCGTCCCTGTAGAGTACTACGAGATTGTTTGGCAAAGCTTCGCAGGCCAGATACTCACGCCGCGAGCTGTCCCGCTTAAGTCGGTACTAATTGATCCGAGTTCAATTTCAAACGCTAGCGGAGCAAGCCGCTACGTTATGGAGATCGTCCGCGACTATCTTACCAAGACGCAGGCAGTCGATCTTGCGCTTTCCTATCGTCAAATGCGCGACGAATTCCTTAGTGACAGCCGGATCGCCGCACTTAACAGCGATCTCGCCTCAAAAACGGGCGTAGTGTCTGAGAAACGGCTCTCTGTAGCTATGGACGTTACATCGAAGGCGAGTTGGGAGGCGGGAATTCTACCGCACCTAAACGACATACCACTAACGCTGGTTGGCAAAGGAGAACAGAGTGCCATAAAGATCAAGTTGGCAATGGAGGCTCCCGATGTTTGCCACGTCTTACTCATGGAAGAACCGGAGAACCATCTTTCGCATACAAATCTCAACCGCCTGATAGGAGCGATTGTCTCCAAATCGAGAGGGAGGCAACTTATCATCACAACGCACAGCAGCTTCGTTCTGAACAAGCTAGGCGTCGAAAACACGCTTCTGTTCGACGGCAGAACGGCGATTCGACTCAACGACCTGCCCACTTCAACTGAAGCGTATTTTAAGAAGTTGCCGGGACACGACACGCTACGTATGATTCTGGCAAAGCGCACAATCCTTGTCGAAGGCCCTTCCGACGAACTCGTCGTTCAGAAGGCATTCCTTCAAACTTATGGGAAGATGCCGCTCGAAGCCGGAGTCGAGGTAATTTCGGTCAATTCGCTCGCTTTTAAACGCTTTCTTGATATCGCTAGGCTTCTCAAGATCGCGGTGTCTGTTGTCACAGATAATGACAGTAAAACTGCCGCTAAGAATGCCAACTATTCCGAATACGCCTCAGAAGAAAACATCAATATCTGCATTGGGGAAGACGACGCATACCCCACACTTGAGCCACAATTACTCAAGGCGAACGGGCTAGCAAAGCTCAATAAGATTCTCGGCACCGCGTTCTCCGACGATCTGCAATTGTTAGCGCACATGAAGGACAACAAAGCAGATACTGCACTCAGGATCTTCGACAGCGAGACGCCGTTCGATATTCCTAGTTATATTCAGCATGCAATACGGTAATCGCATTGTCTTAGCCTGCGCTGGCTCTGGCAAGACGACATCAATTGTCGATGAAGCCTGTAACAACACACACGCTAGATCGGCGCTCGTGACTTACACGATCAACGGCGCCGGCGAACTTTCAAAAACGGCGCATCAGCGCTATGGGCACGTTCCATCCTCAGTCATCATATCAACGTGGTTCTCGTTCTTACTTCGGCATTTCGTCCGACCTTATCAGAACTGCCTCTATGCACCTCGGATTTCGCGGATCAACTTCAACCAGGGACAATCGGCCAAGTACATTCCGGCTACCGACGTGAAGCGTCACTACTTTTCGCAGTCGGGCATCATCTACCGCGACAAGGTCTCTAAGTTTGCCTGTGAGGTAATCCAAAAAACCGGCGGGCTGCCAATTCGGCGCTTTGAACGCGTCTTCGACCGCCTTTATCTCGATGAAAGCCAAGACCTCGCAGGGTTCGACCTCCAACTAGTAGAACATCTCCTTAAATCGACAACGAATGTGATCATGGTAGGTGACCACCGTCAGGCGACCTACACTACAAACGACGCGAAGAAGAACAAGCAATATGCACGCGCTAAGATTGTAGACAAATTCGAGGAATGGCGTCGGGCAGGCTTCTGCACAATCGAATATCAAACTCAAAGCCAGCGTTGCGTTCAATCGATCTGTGACTTCGCGGATCGCCTATACCCAGGGCTTCCAAAGACGGCATCCCAAAACAACGCGGTGACGGAGCACGATGGTATTTTTGCCGTACGAGCAAGTGACGTCGAGGCATACCGCCTACGCTTCAACCCGCAGGCACTGCGCTACAACCGGACTTTCGAAATTGACGGCAATCCTATCAACTACGGTAATGCCAAAGGCATGACTTTCGAGCGTACGCTGATTTTTCCTCACGGTCCTCTACGCAAGTTTCTGGTTTCGGCTAAACTTGAAGACGCCGGCAAAGAAATACCTAAGCTCTACGTGGCCATCACTCGCGCGCGGCAGAGCGTCGCCTTCGTTGTAGATGACGATACGCTCATCTCAGGCATTCCCCTGTACCAGCCGTAGCGCACGATGCTCCATCGCTTGTTGAAAATTGTGGAGCTAAGACGAAGTAAATCTCTATTCGGCTTCCCTACACCCCCAACCCATTCTGCCCCGCCAGCTCCTTCAGCGACACCTGCGGCCGCGCGCCGATGTGCTGGATCACCTCGGCCGCTGCCAGCGCGCCGAGCCGGCCGCAGGTCTCATGGCTCGCGTTGCGCACCAGGCCGAACAGGAAGCCGGCGGCGAACAGGTCGCCGGCGCCTGTCGTGTCGACGAGCTTTTCGATCGGGAACGCCGGCGCCGCGACAACGCCATCGGACGACACCACGACGCAGCCCTTCTCGCTGCGGGTGACGACGGCGAGTTTTGTATCCGTGCGGAGCTGCTTCAGCGCGCCCTCGAAATCGGAGGTCTGATACAGCGAATGCAGTTCGGCCTCGTTGGCGAACACGAGATCGACGGTGCGCTTGCGCATCAGGTCGAGAAACTCGTCGCGATAGCGATCGACGCAAAACGAGTCCGAAAGCGTCAGCGCCACCTGTCGGCCGGCGCCATGGGCGATGCCCGCGGCCTTGACGAAGGCTTCCTTGGCGTTTTGGGGATCCCAGAGATAGCCTTCGAGATAGACGATGCGCGATGCCGCGATCTGCGCCTCGTCGATGTCGGATGGATTAAGGGCCTGCGCGGCGCCGAGATAGGTGTTCATGGTGCGCTCGCCATCCGGCGTCACCAGAATGTAGGAGCAGCCGGTGGCGGGGCCGGCTTCAGCCGCCCTGGTCTCGAAGGCGACGCCGGCGGCACGGATGTCGTGGGTGTAGAGGCCGCCGATCTGGTCGCTCTTGACCTTGCCGACATAGGCGGCACGAGCGCCGAAATTGGCGATGCCGACAATGGTGTTGGCGGCCGATCCGCCCGACACCTCCGTCGCCGGGCCCATGTCGCGGTAGATCGACGCCGCGCGGGCCTCGTCGATCAGCGCCATGCCGCCTTTGGTCATGCCGTGGTCGGCCAGGAATTTCTCATCGGTTTGCGCGAAGACGTCGAAAATCGCATTGCCGATAG
Source organism: Bradyrhizobium sp. RDI18 (assembly GCF_043203335.1). Lineage (NCBI taxonomy): Bacteria > Pseudomonadati > Pseudomonadota > Alphaproteobacteria > Hyphomicrobiales > Nitrobacteraceae > Bradyrhizobium > Bradyrhizobium sp. RDI18. The sequence continues at coordinate 5,044,031 of NZ_JBICRN010000008.1, forward strand.
CGAGAACGTCGTATTTTGCGTCAGTCATCCACCCGTCCTGTTTACGGCGTTGCGCGAAGAAGCCGAGCACGGCTAAGAAGGCTGCGGCCTACCAGATCGGCGTAGCGCCAGCAAGGGAAGCTGCTGCTATACAGCCCGCCATGATCCGCTCTTTCCTAACGGTATCCTCGGGAACGCTGGCCTCGCGGCTGCTCGGATTCGTGCGCGATTCCGCGCTCGCCGCGCTGCTTGGCGCGGGGTCGGTGGCGGATGCCTTCCTGGCGGCGTTTCAGCTCGTCAATGTGGTGCGACGGCTGCTGACCGAGGGCGGACTGAACGCCGCGCTGGTGCCTTCATGGCTGCGCGTCCGAGAAACCGGCGGCGTGGCGGCTGCGGCGGCATATGCGGGCCGCGTGCTCGGCACGATCACGGCTGTGTTGATCGTTACCACGGCATTGCTGGCGCTCGTCATGCCGCTCGTCATCACCGTGCTGGCGCCGGGATTTACGGGGCGCGAGAGCTTGCAGCTCGCCGTCGACAATGCGCGGCTGATGCTGCCCTACCTCGCCTTTGCCGGTCCGGTGACGGTGATGATGGCGCTCTTGAACGCACAGGGGCGATTTGCGCTGACCGCGTTTTCGCCGCTGCTGTTCAACATCGCGCTGATCGCGGTGATGGCAGCGCTGCTGGTCGTGCAGCCGAATGCGACCCGGGCCGCGCAGATCATCGCCGCAACCGTCGGCGTCGCCGGGCTGTTGCAACTCTCCGTGCTGGTGCTGCGCCGTGGCGAGAACGTCGCGACACCCGTCGCGAGCCCCTTGCGCGTCTCGTTCGACAAGGAGATCCGCGGCTTTCTCGGCAAGGCTGTGCCGGGCATGATGGCATCGAGCGCGCCGCAATTGCTTGTCGTGGCCGGCGCGATCATCGCGTCCTCGTCGCCGTCGGCGGTGTCGTGGCTCTATTTCGCCAACCGGCTGGTCGAACTGCCGCTCGGCATTGTCGGCGTCGCGATGGGCACGGTATTGATCCCGGAACTGACGCGCGCGGTACGGGCTGAGGACCGCGCTGCCGTTGCTCACGCCGAATCCCGCGGCCTCGAACTCGCGGTTGGCCTCGCACTGCCCGCAACGCTCGGCCTGATCGTGCTGAGCGAACCAATCGTTCGGCTGTTGTTCGAGCATGGCGCGTTCACCGCCGATGATACCAAAGCCACCGCCCGCGCGCTGATGTGGCTGACGCTGGCGTTGCCGGCGCATGTGCTGGTGAAGGCGCTGTCGCCGGCGTTCTTTGCACGCGAGGATACGATGACGCCGCTGACCGCCGCGCTGAAAGGCGTGGTGCTGGCGATCGCTTCTGCCTTCCTGCTCAGCCATTGGTACGGCGCAGACGGCATCGCGGCGGCCATTGCTGTTGGCGCCTGGAGCATGGCGTTCAGCCTGATCCGCCGCGGCGCGAAAACCTTCGGGTTTTCGATCGACACGGAAGCAAAACGGCGGCTGCCGCGCATCGCGCTGGCGGCGCTCGCCATGGGCGCGCTGCTGTGGCTTGCGACACGGTCGCTGCCTTCCCTCACCCCAAGCGCGCACGGCCTGATACAGGCCATCCTGCTGCTGGTCGTGATCTCGGCAGGAATTGCGATTTACGGCCTGCTCTTAAGGCTTTTCGGCGTCATCGGCTGGCGCGACGCGGTTAACGCCGTCAGGCAAGCAAAGGGGTAGCGGCTTGCGCTGATAGCCCCTGCGTGGCAAACGACGGCGCGAAACAGGCATCCGATACAGGATCCTTGGGGAAGCTGACAATGGCTTTTGTTGAACGGGTTTTTTCCGGCGTCCAGCCGACCGGTAATCTGCATCTCGGCAATTACCTCGGCGCGATCGTCAACTTCGTGAAGATGCAGGAAACTCATAACTGCATCTATTGCGTCGTCGACATGCACGCGATCACGATGGGCATGGACGTCTGGGGCGGCCCGGCAGAACTGGCCCGCAACACCCGCGAGGTCACGGCGGCCTTCATCGCTGCCGGCATCGATCCGAACAAGCATATCGTGTTCAACCAGAGCCAGGTCGCCGGCCACGCCGAGCTGACCTGGATCTTCAACTGCGTGGCGCGGATCGGCTGGCTCAGCCGCATGACGCAGTTCAAGGAGAAGGCCGGCAAGGACCGCGAGAACGCCTCCGTCGGGCTCTACGACTATCCGGTGCTGATGGCGGCGGACATTCTGCTGTACCGCGCCACCCATGTGCCGGTCGGCGAGGACCAGAAGCAGCATCTGGAGCTCTCGCGGGACATCGCGCAGAAATTCAACAATGATTTCGGCGATTCGATACGCGGCCACGGTTTCGACGACGGCCTGTTCTTCCCGCAGCCGGAGCCCCTTATCACCGGCCCGGCGACGCGAGTGATGTCGCTTCGCGACGGCACCAAGAAGATGTCGAAGTCGGACGCCTCTGATAATTCGCGCATCAACCTGACCGACGACGCCGACCTGATCGCGCAAAAGATCCGGAAAGCCAAGACCGATCCGGAACCGTTGCCGTCGGAGGAAAAGGGGCTGGAGAACCGGCCCGAGGCCGACAATCTCGTCGGCATCTATGCGGCGCTGGCCGAGCGCAGCAAATCCGATGTGCTGCGCGAATTCGGCGGCGGGCAGTTCTCCAGCTTCAAGAATGCGCTGGTGGAACTTTGCGTGGCAAAGCTCTCGCCGATCGCCTCCGAAATGAAGCGGCTGGTCGCCGACCCCGGCCATGTCGACAAGATCCTGGTCGACGGCGCCGACCGCGCGCGCGTCCTCGCCGACGAAACCATGCGGGCGACGCGGGACATCGTCGGTTTCATCCGAAAGAGCTAGAACGTATCCGGAGACGGGTGCTCACCCTCCCCTGGAGGGGGAGGGTCGACGCGAAGCGGCGGGGTGGGGTGACGGTCTCTCGTTTCGATCAGTGCCCGAGTTGAGAGACTGTCACCCCACCCCGTCTCGCAGTTCGCTGCGCTCATGCGAGCCGACCCTCCCCTCCAGGGGAGGGTAAGATTTCATCGCCGCGAGATTGAGGAACAGCGTCGCCGCTTGTCGAAGACGGCTGCGCCGTGGCAGCATGCGGCGGTTTGGCGCAGCACCGGGACATGCATGACCACCCAGCGACGAAGCTACGAGACGGGTCACAAACCGAAATGCCTCGTCATCGTTGACGACACCGCGGAATGGGACCGCGCGGTGTATTACGCCAGCCGCTGGGCCGTGCGCGTCGGCGGCGGCGTGGTGATGCTGCGAATCATCGCGATCGAAGACCAGAACCAGCAATGGCTTGGTGTCGCCGACCTGATGCGCGCCGAGGCCGAGGACGCCGCCAATGAAGCGCTCGACCGCGCCTCCGGCCGCGCCAACGGCATCGCCGCGATCACGCCCGAACGGGTGATTCGCGAGGGCGATCCCACCACCCAGATTCTCGACGTGATCGACCAGGACGTCGATATTTCGATGCTGGTGCTGGCGGCCAATCCGGGTCCCGAGGGGCCGGGACCGCTGATCAGCATGATGGCCCAGGCCGCCGGCTCGTTCCCGATTCCGTCGTCATCGTCCCCGGCGATCTCAGCGATGCCGAGATCGACGGACTGTCTTAGGGCTTGATCTGGTTAGAGAATTTCTGATTTCTCCCCTTGACCGTGCGCGCGCCGTCGCCATCTGCTATGGGACACCCCACGCGCCGGCCTTGAACCGGTGACGCCGGAGAAAACCAATGTTCATTCAGACCGAAGCCACGCCCAATCCCGCCACCCTGAAATTCATACCTGGTCGCACCGTGCTCGACACCGGCACGCTGGAATTCGCCAATCGCGAAGCCGCCGCCCGGTCTCCGCTCGCCGAGCGACTGTTCGCCGTGCCCGGCGTCTCCGGCGTGTTTTACGGCTACGATTTCGTCACCGTGACCAAGGCGGACGGCGACTGGCAACACCTCAAGCCCGCGATCCTCGGCGCCATCATGGAGCATTACATGTCCGGCGCGCCGCTGCTCGCCGACGGCACCGCCGGCAATGACGAGGCGGCGGACGAGGACGGCGAGTTCTTCAACGAGGCCGACGCCGACACGGTGGCGACCATCAAGGACCTGATCGAGACGCGGGTGCGGCCGGCAGTGGCCAATGACGGCGGCGACATCACCTTCCGCGGCTTCAAGGATGGCGTTGTCTATCTCAACATGAAGGGCTCCTGCGCCGGCTGCCCGTCCTCGACGGCGACGTTGCAGCACGGCATCCAGAATCTGTTGAGGCATTTCGTGCCCGACGTGGTCGAAGTCCGGCCGATGTAAGGGGACGCGAATGGCGAGTAGCGAGTGGCGAATAGAGACGGATATCGATAATCTATTCGTCACTCACCATTCGCTATTCGCCCCCTCATGCTGATCCTTTCCATCGATACCGCGCTCGATGCCTGCGCCGCGGCCGTGCTCGACACCGCGGGCGGCGTCATCGCACGGGAATCGCAGGCGATGAAGCGCGGTCATGCCGAGGCGCTGATGCCGCTGATCGCGCGCGTCATGAAGGCGTCCGGCGTTGCCTTTGCCGCGCTCGACCGCGTCGCCGCGACGACCGGTCCGGGCAGCTTTACCGGATTGCGTGTCGGCCTGTCCGCCGCCCGCGGCATTGCCCTCGCCGCCGGCAAACCCGTGGTGGGCGTAACGACACTGACCGTGTTTGCCGCCCCCATCGTCAGCGAGAGCAGCGAACATCCCGTCATCGCCGCGATCGATGCGCGGCATGATCACGTCTATTTCCAGGTGCTCGGCGGCGACGGCAGTTCGCTGGTCAAGCCGAAGGTGGCGCCGATCGCCGAAGCGCTCGACGCGGCGCGCTTCGGCGCGCCGCATCTGGTCGGCAATGCGGCGAAAATGATCGCCGAGCGTTGGCCGGCCGACGCGCCGCCGCCTTTCAAAATCAATCAGCAGCCCGCGCCCGACATCGCCTGGGTGGCGTGGCTGGGCGCCGCGGTCAATCCCGAGAACTCACCGGCACGACCCTATTATCTGCGCGCGCCTGACGCCAAGCCGCCGAAAAGTCCGGTACCCGACGCATCGCAGCCGCCGGCATCATGATGACATGGTTGACCGAATGGTGGGGCGGCGGCACTTCGGTGATCGAACCGGCCATTCCACGCGATGCGGCACGTTTGGCGCAACTGCACGGCGCATCGTTTCACCGCGGCTGGGGCGAAGGCGAATTCGAGGTGATGCTGACCGAGCGCAACACGCTCGTTCACCGTCTCAGGCTCGGGCGCAAGATCATCGGCTTTGCGGTGTCGCGCATGGCAGCCGATGAGGCGGAGCTATTGTCGATCGCCATCGACGCGACTGAGCGTGGCCGTGGCCTGTCACGCAACCTGTTGCTGACGCATCTCGGCCATCTCGCCGGCCGCGGCGTGCGCAAGGTGTTCCTCGAGGTTGAAGAAAATAATCAGCCGGCGCGGCGGCTGTACGAATGGGCCGGCTTCGAGGTCGTCGGCCGCCGGGAACGCTACTATCAGCAGCCCGGCGGGGAGCAATTGAATGCACTTCTGATGCGGCGTGACTTGTCGTAATATGCGCAGGGTGGCACAACAGTCCCGACGTGTTCTTCAAGGCCCCAAGGTCATGCCCGTACTGAAATCCCCGTCTGCGCAAAAAAATACCGGCATCGAGGCTCGCTGCGCCGCCACCGGCATGCGCATGACCGAACAGCGCCGGGTGATTGCGCGTGTGCTCGCGGAATCGGCCGACCATCCGGATGTCGAGGAGCTTTACCGCCGCTGTGTCGCGGTCGACGACAAGATCTCGATCTCGACGGTATATCGCACCGTCAAGCTGTTCGAGGATGCCGGCATTATCGAGCGGCACGATTTCCGCGAGGGCCGCGCGCGCTACGAGCAGATGCCTGACAGCCACCACGATCATCTGATCAATCTGCGCGACGGCAAAGTGATCGAGTTCACCTCCGAGGAGATCGAGAAATTGCAGGCCGAGATCGCCCGCAAGCTCGGCTACAAACTGGTCGATCACCGGCTGGAGCTTTATTGCGTGCCGCTCGACGACGACAAATCCTGATCGCGTGCCAACTTGAACCCTAACTTCGATCTGGTCATCTTCGACTGCGACGGCGTGCTGGTCGACAGCGAGGTCATTTCGTGCCGCGCGCATGCGGAAATTCTCAGCCGCCACGGCTATCCGATCACGTCGGAGCAGGTGTTTCACCGCTTCCTCGGCCGCTCGACGCGCCAGGCCAACCTCGAAGTCGAGGCCGAACTCGGCCGCGCCCTGCCCGACGATTTTCATCTGCAATTGCGGGACGAACTGCACCGGACGTTCGAAGCCGATCTGGAAGCGATACCGCACATTCACAGCGCGCTCGATGCCATCACCCAGCCGGTCTGCGTGGCATCGAGCGGCTCGCATCAACGCATGCAAATTAGCCTCGGCCGCACCAGGCTTTATGATCGGTTTGCGCCGAATATTTTTTCGGCCTCGCAGGTCTCTAACGGCAAGCCTGCACCGGACCTGTTTCTGTTCGCGGCCGGACAGATGAACGTCGCGCCGGAACGCTGCGTCGTGATCGAGGACAGCGTTCCCGGCGTCACCGCCGGCCGCGCCGCTGGCATGACCGTGTTCGGTTTTCACGGCGGCAGCCATTGCCAGCCGGGCTATGCCGAGATGCTGCGCGCAGCCGGGGCCATCGCGACGTTCGACGATATGCGGCAATTGCCCGGGCTTATTGAGAAGATCGGGGTTAAGGCAACACCGAATCGGGCTGTGTAATGAGAATTGGTCAATGTCTGCTTTGTTTCATAAAGCAGGATCTTCACCGATACCTTCGTTATGTGAGGAACCACTGAATATCGGCGGACGTTTTCCTGTATCCCTCATTTCGAGCGAGAGACAACCTCAAGCAGGAGGTTCAGATGTCTACACGCATAGTGACCGCAGCAGCATTCGCCCTTATCTTCGCGCCGCCAGCGTTTGCTGATTGTAACCAGGAACTGAAGGCGCTCGAACCGAATGTCGTTGCCGCGGGGACGGGCGCGAGCCCTAGCGAATCGGGAATGCCGGGGACCAAGCACCAAGAGGAGGTTCTGGCCGGTAAGCAAAAGAGCGCTGAGCCTGAAACCACTGGATCAGCGGCACCGGCCGTGCAGCCCACTTCACCGCATCAGGAGCAAGTCACTAGCAAGAGCAGCACCCAGAGCGCCGAACATGCCAACCAACTGATGGCCGAAGCCCGCAAGATGTCAGTGGCTGGCGACGAACAAGGGTGCATGAAGAAAGCGGCAGAACTGAAGGACGCCCTGGGAATCAAGTGAGCGTCAGTTTGCCTGGTGCGCAAAAACTGGCAATGACCTTGGATCATCGCCCTTGATTCGTTGGCTTTCGTAGCGGCGCGTAACGGGCAAGCGGACGGGCTGTTGAATATGCAGCGGGAGCGCTGTGCTCATGTCTTTATCGGGCATCGAACACGCAGGTTTCCCGCTAGTAGCGCTCGTGTTGTAATTGCCGGTACTAACTTTCTTCTGGTTGGCCGTGCTTTGCGATGGGGCAAACGCGCGCCTTTGCCCCGAAAATGACGCCTATAACGCTGGATTTCCGGCACTTTAGCCTATACTTAAGCCCCGCGCCCCGGATTGGCGCCCATAAGCCCAGCACCCCAAGGTTCCATGAAGCCGCCGCGCAAGCTGCACATCAAGTCCTATGGCTGCCAGATGAACGTCTACGATGCACAGCGCATGGTGGATACGCTGGCGGGCGAGGGCTTTGTCGAGACTGAAAGCGCTGACGATGCGGATCTGGTGATCCTCAACACCTGCCACATCAGGGAAAAGGCGTCCGAAAAGGTCTACTCCGAACTAGGCCGGCTGCGCGTCGCCAAGGACGAGGCGGCACGCAACGGGCGCGAGATGCGCATTGCGGTTGCTGGCTGCGTCGCGCAAGCCGAGGGCGAAGAGATAATCCGCCGCGCGCCGACGGTTGACGTCGTGGTCGGGCCGCAAAGCTATCACCACTTGCCGCAGCTACTGGCGCGCGCGAAGAGCGAAGGTCGCGCGCTGGAAACCGAATTTCCAGTCGAGGACAAATTCGGCTTTCTCCCTGCCCCAAAGCCGGATGCGATCCGCGCGCGCGGCATCTCCGCTTTCGTCACCGTGCAGGAAGGTTGCGACAAGTTCTGCACCTTCTGCGTGGTGCCCTATACGCGCGGCGCGGAAGTCTCGCGCCCGGTCGCAAAGATCGTCGACGACGTGAAGCGGCTGGCCGACAACGGGGTGCGCGAGATCACGCTGATCGGGCAGAACGTCAACGCCTATCACGGCGAGGGACCCGATGGCCGGACCTGGCCGCTCGGCAGACTGTTGCATCGCCTGGCGGAAGTCGAGGGCATCGTGCGGCTGCGCTATTCGACCAGCCACCCCCGCGACGTCGACGATCTGCTCATTGCAGCGCATCGCGATCTCGCAGGCCTGATGCCGTTCGTCCATCTTCCGGTGCAGTCCGGCTCCGACCGGGTTCTTGCCGCCATGAACCGCAGGCATACCGCCGATGACTACCGCCGCGTCATCGACCGTTTTCGCTCAGTGCGCCAAGATATTGCATTTTCATCGGATTTTATCGTCGGTTTTCCGGGCGAAACCGAGGGAGAATTTGCCGCGACCCTCGCGCTTGTCACGCAAATCGGGTACGCTGCGGCTTATTCGTTTAAATATTCGCCGCGGCCCGGCACGCCGGCGGCGGACATGCGGGAGACGGTGTCAGCGGCTGAAATGGACGAGCGATTGGTGCGGCTCCAGGAATTGATCGACAGTCAGCAATCGGCCTTCAACAGGGCCATGATTGGCAACACGGTCGATGTGCTGTTCGAACGCGCGGCCCGCAATCCCGGCCAGATCGTCGGCCGCACTGCCTATCTTCAGCCCGCGCATGTGTTTGCCTCGCCCGACATCATCGGACAGGTGCTGCCGGTAAGGATCGAGAGCCTGGAGCGTTACAGCCTGCTCGGCGAACTCGCTGGCCACTCAACGCGGGCCGGATCCTCAGTGCTTTCATACATGACCAGATCTTCTCAAGAAACTCGGGGAGCCTGAACCCTTGCCAAAAAGCGCATCGGATTCATCTTCGCTCGCTCCCAGCCGCAAATTTGATCGCGACATGCAAATTCCGCCCGAGACCCAGGTCGTCATCGATTTCGACGACAACCGCGCCGCTTCCGCCCTCGTCGGCCCTTACGGCCAGAACCTGGCGCTGGTCGAACGGCGGCTCGGCGTTGTGGTCGATTCCGCGGCAACCACATCACCATCGCCGGCTCGCGTGACGGCTGCGACGCCGCGCGGCGCGTGCTGGAGACGCTCTATTCGCAGGCCGTTCAAGGCCATGATCTCTCGCAGGGCGAAGTCGAAGGCGCGATCCGCGCCGTCCTCGCGCAGGGCTCGCTGTTCGAGTTCGACGCCAAGACCGCAAAGCCCTCGTTCGAGACCATCAACCTGCGCAAGCGTCCGGTGCGCGCCCGCACCGCGGCGCAGGATTCCTACATCCGCGCGCTGAAACGCCACGAGCTGGTGTTCGGCATCGGCCCGGCCGGCACCGGCAAGACCTGGCTTGCGGTGGCGCATGCCGCGCAATTGTTCGAACGCAAGGAAGTCGATCGCATCATCCTGTCGCGCCCCGCGGTCGAGGCCGGCGAGCGGCTCGGCTTCCTGCCGGGAGACTTGCGCGAAAAAGTCGATCCTTACTTGAGGCCGATCTACGACGCGCTGTACGACCTGATGGACGCGCGGGTGGTGGAGCGTGCATTGCAGGGCGGAGAAATCGAGATCGCGCCGCTGGCCTTCATGCGCGGCCGCACCCTGACCAATGCCGTGATCATCCTTGACGAAGCGCAGAACACCACGTCGATGCAGATGAAGATGTTCTTGACCCGGCTCGGCGAGAACAGCCGGATGATCGTCACCGGCGATCCATCGCAAGTCGACCTGCCGAACGGACAGGCTTCGGGGCTTGCCGAAGCCTGCAAGCTGCTCGACAACGTCGAAGGCATTTCGCAGGTGAAATTCACCGCGGAAGACGTCATCCGCCATGAACTGGTGGCGCGGATCGTCGCCGCCTATGAGGGATTGCCGCAGAAACCGGCAACCGGAAAATCTTGACCGCAAACTCTTCGCGCCCGGACCTGCCGCCGGCAGGCCGGGACCGCAACCCCAACATTGCAATGCAAACCGCTGGAACGCTCGTGTCCTCCGTCCTTCCCCTCACCGAAGTTCTCGTCGTCGCCGATTGCTGGCAGACCGAGCCGGAGGCCGAGGCGGTGATCCATCGCGCCATCAATGCGGCGGCCGAAATCGCCGATGCCGACGTCGGCGATACGGAACTTGCGGTCATGCTGACCGACGATGCCGGAATCCGCACGCTGAACAGCAACTGGCGCGGCATCGACAAGCCCACCAACGTGCTGTCGTTTCCGGCGCTGCAGCCGGCCGCGGGCGCGCCTGCGGACGCGCCGCGTATGCTCGGCGATATCGCCATCGCCTATGAGACCACCCGGAAAGAGGCCGATGAGGAAGAAAAGCCGTTCGATCATCACCTCAGCCATCTTGCGGTTCACGGGTTCCTGCATTTGATCGGGTACGACCACGAGAAGGACGACGACGCCGAGGCCATGGAGGATCTCGAACGGGGGATACTCGCGCAGCTCGGCATTCCCGATCCGTATGCGGACCGGGAGCGGATGGACTGAAATGCCGGACTCCGACCCGATACAGGACAACCCGCGCAACACGCCCAACCTGCCGGTGGTGGTGCAGGAAGGCGAGGTGCTGCGTCCGACCGCCGAGAGCTGGCTGATACGGGCGATCCGCACGCTGTTCGGCTGGAGGGGAGGATCGGTGCGCGCCGATCTTCAGGTCGTGCTCGATACGTCCACCCCCGACGATGCCGGCTTCTCCGCCATCGAGCGCACCATGCTGCGCAACATCCTCGATCTCAACGAGCGGCGCATCGCCGACGTGATGGTGCATCGCGCCGACATCGTCGCGGTCAAGCGAGATATTCCGCTGGGCGAATTAATGAGCCTGTTCGAGAGCGCGGCGCATTCGCGGCTCGTGGTTTACAACGAAACCCTCGACGACCCCGAGGGCATCGTTCACATCCGTGACCTGCTGGCATTCATGACCGCGAAGGCGCGCGTCGGCGATACCACCAAGCCCAAGCGCAAAAAGCCGTTCCCGGCGGGGCTCGACCTGCGCGCGGTCGACCTCGCAATGCCTCTGGCCGAGGCCAACATCATCCGCAAGCTCCTGTACGTGCCGCCGTCGATGCGGGCGATCGATCTGCTGGCGCAGATGCAGGCCTCGCGCATCCACCTGGCGCTGGTGGTGGACGAATATGGCGGCACCGACGGGCTGGTCTCGATCGAGGACATCGTCGAGCAGATCGTCGGCGAAATCGACGACGAGCACGACAGCGATGAGCCGCCATCGATCATCCGCCAGGGAGATAACGCCTTCATCGCGGATGCCCGCGCCAGCCTCGAGGATGCGCGCAAGATGATCGGCGAGGAATTCGTCACCGGCGAGGCCGGCGAGGAAGTCGAGACGCTTGGCGGCTATCTGGTGGCGCAGGTCGGCCGCCTGCCGGTGCGCGGCGAAGTCATTGCGGGCCCCGGCAATTTCGAGATTGAAGTGCTCGATGCCGATCCGCGACGGGTCAAGCGGCTGCGGATCGGGATCCGGAAAGAGCGCCCGGTGCCGCGCGCGACGCGCGAGCGAAGCCGCCGCGAGGCCACGCCCGACACCAGCGCGCCGCCGACCAATGACAATACGCCGCCGGCTTCCGGCGATGGAGCCGGCTCGCAGTGATTTCAACCAGCAAATTCCGCGCCGCGGGACTTTCGATCATCCTGGCCTGGGGCTGGAAGCGCGCGGCGCTCGCGCTCGTCGCCGGTGCCATGTCGGCTCTTTCGATGGCGCCGTTCAACGCCTGGCCGGTGCTGTTTGTGACGTTTCCGGTCGTGGTCTGGCTGATCGACGGCGCGGCGGCGGGAAAATGGCGCGGGTGCCAGCGGCGGCGATGGCGGGCTTCTGGTTCGGGCTCGGCTATTTCGTCCCCGGGCTCTACTGGATCGGCAACGCCTTCCTGGTCGACGCGCCGACCTTTGCCTGGCTGATGCCGTTCGCAGTGCTCGGCCTGCCGGCCTATCTCGCCTTGTTTCCGGCGCTCGGATTCGCGCTGGCGCGGCTGATCTGGACGCGGGACGCGTCGCGGGTTCTGGCGCTCGCGATCGGGCTCACGGTCAGCGAATGGCTACGCGGCTATGTGCTATCGGGATTTCCCTGGAATGCCTTCGGCTACGCGCTGTCGGAGCCCTTGGCGCTGGCGCAGGCGGCGTCGCTGATCGGGCTGTGGGGCATGACCTTCCTCAGTGTTGCGATCTTTGCCAGCCCGGCGGCGCTGATCGACGGTTCATCGCGCGGCCGCAAGCCCTGGATCGCGCCGGTGGCGGCGCTCTTGCTGCTCGCGGCGATGGGAATTTACGGCGCCGTGCGGCTGTCGCTGCAGCCGACGGCTCTGACCAAGGTCAAGCTACGTATCATGCAGCCGAACCTGCAGCAGGACGTCAAATTCAACTATGGCGCCAAAGCGGAGGTGATGCAGAAATACCTTGCTCTGTCCGACCGCGCTTCAGGCCCGCAGTCCACCGGCGTGCGCGACGTGCAAATCCTTATTTGGCCGGAATCGGCTTTCCCATTTTTCCTGACGCGCGAAGCCGACGCGATGGCACAGATCGCCGAGCTCCTGCCCAAGGGCACGGTGCTGATGACCGGCTCGGTGCGCGCTCCGGACACCCCGCCCGGCGTGCGCGTCTCCCGTGCCTATAACTCGATCTATGTGATCGACCATGACGGTGGCGTGCTGTCGGTCTACGACAAACTGCATCTGGTGCCGTTCGGCGAGTATCTGCCGTTTCAGGAATGGATGGAGAAGCTCGGCTTCGTGCAGCTTACAAAAGTCCACGGCGGCTTCATTCCGGGCACGCGGCGCCGCGCGATGGAGATACCGAATGCGCCGCGCGCGCTACCGTTGATCTGTTATGAGGCGATTTTTCCCGGAAATGTTGCAGCGCGTGACGACCGCCCCGGCTGGATCGTCAACCTGACCAATGACGGCTGGTTTGGAAATTCAACAGGCCCCTACCAACACCTGCAGCAGGCGCGGCTGCGTGCGATCGAGGAAGGTCTGCCGATGGTGCGCGCCGCCAACACCGGCATCTCGGCGGTGATCGATCCCTCGGGACGAATTGTGGCGCAGCTCAGCCTCGGCATCGAAGGCGTGCTGGATGCCAGCCTGCCGTTCGCGCTGTCGCCGACGGTTTATGCTCGCCTTGGAGATATCCCGGCGGCCGTGATTGTGGCCGCAGCCTTGTTGGTCGTCGTCAGACGCCGCGTTGCGAAGCACGCTGCCTGAGATTTGCACATGACCGAGTTGTCACTGGTTTACTAAAAACGCTGCGTGCGCGGTTCCACCAGTTGACAGACAGCCTGTGATTCGCTTTCTGCGCTTGCAAGCCAAAAACGACAACCAGTCACTTCCGTTGCTCAGATCGTCCGCAATTCTACCCGATCCTCCGAGCAGGATATGACGGTACCGGCGCGCCTGAGGCATAGAATTTCCACTGCGAATTTCCACTGCCTCGTTCCCGGCGCGCAATCCTAGGAGTGATGCAGATGTCCACCAAAGCGCCCAATCCGGTCGACAAATATGTCGGCAGCCGCGTCCGGATGCGCCGCATCATGCTGGGCATGAGTCAGGAAAAGCTGGGCGAAGCGCTCGGCCTCACGTTCCAGCAGGTTCAGAAGTACGAAAAAGGCACCAACCGGGTCGGCGCCAGCCGCTTGCAGCAGATTTCCGAGATTTTGCAGGTGCCGGTGTCGTTTCTGTTCGATGGCGGGCCGAGCGGCATAGCGAATGCGGACGGGTTTGGCGACGGCGCCTCTCCGGCCTACGTGTCCGATTTTCTCGCGACGTCAGAGGGCCTGGCGCTGACGCGCGCGTTCACGCGCATCACCGATTCCAAAATGCGCCGCTCCATCGTCGACTTGGTCGAGCAGATCGCGTCGCGCGACGGCCCGGACCCGCGCTGACTTTCATCCCGCACCAGTTTGATAATTTCGTATTCCGGAATATGCCGTCATTTCGCGCCTGCATTGGCGCGGGCCTGCGATGTGCAATTGCGCATCGGGGCATGACACCGTATCGGATACGTCATGACGACAAACAATCCCTTCGACCCCGCGCCGATCCTCGAGGGCATTCGCCACTGGGTCGAAATCGAGAGCCCAACCGAAGCGCCCGAGCAGGTCAACAAGCTCGCCGACCTTGTCGCTGAAGGCTATCGCGGCCTGCCGGCGACGGTAGAGCGGATCGCCGGGCATTTCGGCTGCGGCGATCATCTGGTGGCGCGCTCGTCATGGGGACAGGACGCACCGGGCATCCTGGTGCTGAGCCATCTCGATACGGTGCATCCGCTTGGATTCATCGAGCGGCTGCCATTCCGGATCGAAGGCGACAGCGCATTCGGCCCGGGCATCTACGACATGAAGGGCGGCGCCTATCTCGCCTATCACGCGTTTCGGCAAGTCTGCGCCGACAGTGCACGGCCGCCGCTCGGTATCACGCAGCTCTATGTCTCCGATGAAGAGATCGGCAGTCCGACCTCGCGCGCGCTGATCGAGGCCGAAGGACGCAAGGCGAAATATGTGCTGGTCACCGAACCGGCGCGCGACGGCGGCAAGATCGTCACCGGACGCAAGGGCGTCGGGCGCTTCGAGGTTTTCATCAAGGGCGTGCCCTCGCATGCCGGTACCCGGCCGGAGGACGGCCGCAGCGCCATCCGCGAACTCGGCAATGTCATCCAGACGCTCGAGGCGATGAACGATCTTGCGCGCGGCATCACCGTCAATGTCGGCGTTGTCCGCGGCGGCACCAGGCCGAACGTGATCGCAGAAGAAGCCTACGCCGAGGTCGATTTGCGCGTGCCGACGATGTCGGATGCCGACGAGCTCGCGTCAAGAATCCTCAATCTGAAATCGCGCACCGAGGGCGTCAGCGTCAGAGTGATCGGCGAGTTGAATCGACCGCCATACGAAAAGAGCAATGCTGGCGCCGCGCTCTACGAGCACGCCAGGACGATTGCGGCGGAGATCGGCTTCGATCTGGTCGACACCTCGACCGGCGGCGGCTCCGACGGCAATTTCACCGCGCCGCATACCGCGACCCTCGACGGCCTCGGCGTCGACGGCCAGGGCGCGCATACCCATTACGAGCAGATGTACATCTCCTCGATCGAGCCGAGGGCGCGGCTGTTGTACCGTCTCTATCAGACGCTGCGATGATATCCGCCCCGAACGATACGGAAGATCGCGGCACCCCGCCCGATGACGGCGCGACTACGCATGCGCGCGGCTCATTCTTCGGCCGCCGCAAGGGCCACAAGCTCCGCATCCACCAGGCCGACCTGATCGACAAACTGCTGCCGCATCTCGCGCTCGACATCGCAACGCCTGCGCCGGAGCGGCTTGCCGATCTGTTCGATGGCCAACCTGCGGATGTCAGGCTCGAGATCGGATTCGGCGGCGGCGAACATCTGATCGCGGAAGCGCAGGCCTATCCGAACATCGGGTTCATCGGCTGCGAGCCTTATGTGAACGGCATGGCCAAGATCCTGACGCAGATCGAGGCACACAACATCGGCAATATCAGGCTCTATGCCGGCGACGCTGCGGAATTGGTGGCCTGGCTGCCGCCGCGGTCGCTGACGCGGGTCGACCTGATACATCCCGATCCCTGGCCGAAGCGGCGGCACTGGAAGCGGCGCTTCGTGCAGGACGCGACGGTGAAGGCGATGGCGCGTATTCTCAAGGACGGCGGCGAGTTTCGTTTCGTCAGCGACATTGACGATTACTGCGCCTGGACATTGGCGCATCTGATGCGTTCGCCGGATTTTGTCTGGACCGCCGAGCGCGCCGCCGACTGGCAAAAGCCCTGGGACGGCTACACCATGACGCGCTACGGCCGCAAAGCCGAACGCGAGGGGCGGGTCGCGGCATATCTGCGGTTTCGGCGGGTCGGCTAGCGGGGAACCTTTTCGAGCCTGGATGCTTGAGTCCACCCCTTGCGGGGCGACGAATTGAGAGGCGGTAATGCTCCTGACGGGACTTGGCGCGCTCCTCGTGCTCGGCGGAATCCTGTATATGACGCGCACCGCTATTTGGCGGGGGCCGCTTAGCGGCCGGGATTCCTCCAGACCGGCCCGCCAAACTTTGGAGCCGCCACAGCGTAGCGTGCGATTCTTGGGGCTCGGCGAGAATTGGCCGGGCATCCTCCTGATGGCACTGGGAGGAGCTCTGTTGGTGTCGGGGGCCAATTTTTAGCCCCCGATAACCAGAGCCGTAGGTCAGCAACGAACGGCGCCAAGGCGGCGACGCGGGTCAAACCGATTGGCCCGTGGACACGAACTCGGCAGCTCCGATCCCCCGGGTCCTACTTCACCGTTACGCGCTGGAGCCTTTCGGTTCTGATTGAATCAGAACCGGGCTCCAGATTTTGTTTTGACGCGTTTTCTTGACGCGAACCGGTGTCCGCCCCGGATCAAGTCCGGGGCAGGCTTTCGCTGGAAAACGCTCTATCGCTCGCGGCTCCACGGGAAGAGATTGGCCGGGAAGTCCGCGGCGTAGCGGTGTCCTTTCCGCAGATGGGGCTCTTCCTGTGGAGGGTTGGGATTCGGCTCCACCACTTTCCGGTATAGATGCCAGGTGGCATGGCCGAGCACCGGCAGAACGACGGCCAGGCCGACGAAGAGCGGTAGCGAACCGATCACCAGCAGCGCCGCGACGATCAGCCCCCACCCGGCCATGGCAACCGGATTCATCATGACAGCCCGCAGCGACGTCCGGATGGCGTCGATCGCAGTCGCATGCCGGTCGAGCATCAACGGAAACGACACGACACTGACGCAGAGCGCCACAACGGCGAACAGAAAACCAACGCCGCAACCGACGATGATGAGCGACCATCCGTCCGGCGTCGTCAGCACGCGCGTTGCAAAATCGGGGATGCTGGCAGCCGGTGCGTGGCCGAAGATTGAGACGTAGATAGCGTTCGCTACGCCGATCCAGGCTCCGAACAGAACGAGCAGAAGCACGCCGAGTTCGATCATTGCGCCGAAAGCCGGAGCGCGCAGCACGGAAAGCGCATCCCATGCGCCGACTTCCTCGCCGCGCTCGCGCCGGCGGCTGAGCTCGTAGAGACCAATCGCGGCAAAGGGGCCAATCAAGGCAAACCCGGCGGCGAGCGGAAACAGCAGCGGCAGTACCGAATAGCCAAGGACCATCCTGAACACGGCAATTCCGAGAACGGGATAAATCACGCACAGCACAACCGCGTGACTTGGCATTGCACTGAAGTCTTCCCAGCCGAGGCGCAGCGCCTCGCGCAGGTCGGACAGCTTGATTTTGCGAACGGGATATGTGGCGGCGTCGCCGAACACGTGCCGTGCAGCTCTTGAGATGTTGTCGGAATACACAGTGGCCATGGACGCACCCTCCCGTGCTTAAAGCCGCGGCGGTCGAAACGACGCGCCGCAACATGCGCGTCTCCGCCCTGATGTGCGAGAGTCGCGGTCGAGCCGGGTACGGCAAACCCAAGTGCATCGAAAGGAGCTTAGCCGGACGAAACTTGTCGCGACCTCCTCGACAACTTAGCGCTATGGGATCCCGACAGCGCTCACGGTTCGGTGAACTGTGCACGTTCATGGTCATTTGGTGCATTGCGTCATGTCAAACGATTGTGCTGGCTGCATACGCGCAGCGCCCCGACGCTGAAGTGATCTGCTGAAGTGATCTATTGACGCCAGCCCCGACGCGTACCATCCTCATTTCTGACGCCCCAGACTTGATGGTAAGCGGTCGTAACGTGTGCTCGGTGCCACGTTTGGATGTCGCGACCGGTCAAAGTGGGCGAGGCAAGACACACTGCGATGGCGCACGTGAAGTCAGCCATCCAGACGGTGTGAGCTCCGCCCTCCAATTCGTCTCCATTGCCTTAGGTGGCAAGGAGGAATGAGGGATGATTGTCGCCATCATATTGCTTCTGGTCGCAGTCGGCTCGGTGCTGTTTCACATCTACAGCCCGTGGTGGTGGACGCCGATCGCTACTAACTGGCGCTACATCGACGACACGATCAACATAACCTTCTGGATCACTGGGGCGGTTTTCTTCGCCGTCATCGCTTTCATGGCCTATTGCGTCTTCCGCTTCCATCACAAGGAAGGAAGACAGGCACACTACAATCCGGAGAACAAGAAGCTCGAGTGGTGGCTCAGCATCGGCACGGCCATCGGCGTCGGAGCGATGCTGGCGCCTGGACTGTTTGTCTGGCACCAGTTCGTCACGGTTCCGGCGAACGCTACCGAGATCGAGGTCATGGGCCAGCAATGGCAATGGAGCTTCCGCCTGCCGGGGAAGGATGGCCGGATGGGCACGACCGATGTCCGCCACGTCAGTCCCGAGAACCCTATGGGCCTGAATCGCGACGACCCGCACGGGCAAGACGACGTCGTGATCGAAAGTGGCGAGATGCACCTCCCGATCGGAAAACCGGTCAAGGTTTTGCTCCGCTCAGTCGATGTCCTGCACGATTTCTATGTGCCTGAGTTCCGGGCCAAGATGGATATGGTGCCCGGCATGGTCACCTACTTCTGGATGACTCCGATCCGAACCGGAACGTTTGATGTGCTGTGTGCCGAGTTGTGCGGCGCAGCGCACGCCCAGATGCGGGCCAAGGTCATCGTCGAGGAAGAAAGCGAATATCAAGCCTGGCTAGAGCAACAGAAGACGTTTGCGGAATTGTCAGGCCGAAGCGCCGTTACGAAGGCGACATACAGATCAGGCGGCAAGTAGGTGCCGCTACGAGGATAGATCGGGCGCGTGAGACCGAATCTTCACCCCCGACGGAAACGACCGAGGAGGTATTTCTATGGTCGATGTTCCATATGAAGCAACCGTCGACGTTCCGCCTGCCGAAGTGGCAGAGGTTGAACTCTATCACCCCAAAAGCTGGTGGACGCAGTACGTCTTTTCGCAGGACGCCAAAGTCATCGCCATCCAATACTCGCTGACGGCGACGGCAATCGGCCTGGTGGCCCTGGTGCTGTCGTGGCTGATGCGCCTGCAACTGGGATTTCCGGGCACATTCTCCTTCATTGATGCGAACCAATACCTCCAGTTCATCACCATGCACGGCATGATCATGGTGATCTACCTGCTTACGGCCTTGTTCCTGGGAGGCTTCGGCAACTACCTGATCCCGCTGATGGTCGGCGCCCGGGACATGGTCTTCCCTTATGTGAACATGCTGAGCTACTGGGTCTACCTGCTTGCGGTCCTGGTGCTGGCCTCGACGTTTTTCGTGCCCGGCGGGCCGACCGGCGCTGGCTGGACGCTGTACCCGCCGCAGGCGATTCTCTCCGGCACTCCCGGGCAGGATTGGGGCATCATTCTCATGCTGGCGTCGCTGATCCTGTTCATCATCGGCTTCACCATGGGCGGGCTGAATTACGTGGTGACCGTGCTGCAGGCGCGCACGCGCGGCATGACGTTGATGCGCATGCCCCTGACGGTGTGGGGCATTTTCACAGCCACCGTCATGGCGCTGCTGGCCTTCCCGGCGCTGTTCGTCGCCTCCGTCATGATGCTGTTCGATCGCTTGCTGGGAACCAGTTTCTTCATGCCGGCCCTCGTCGAAATGGGGCAGCAGATGAAGTATGGCGGCGGCAGCCCGATCCTGTTCCAGCACCTGTTCTGGTTCTTCGGCCATCCCGAAGTCTATATCGTCGCGCTGCCCGCCTTCGGCATCGTTTCCGATCTGATCAGCACGCATGCGCGAAAGAACATCTTCGGCTATCGCATGATGGTTTGGGCCATTGTGGCGATCGGCGCACTCAGCTTTATCGTGTGGGCGCACCACATGTACGTGAGCGGCATGCACCCGCACTTCGGGTTCTTCTTCGCCACGACCACGCTCATCATCGCCATCCCCACCGCCATCAAGGTCTACAACTGGGTACTGACCCTGTGGCGCGGCGACATCCATCTCACGGTGCCGATGCTGTTCGCCCTCGGCTTCATCATCACGTTCGTGAACGGCGGGCTGACCGGCCTCTTCCTTGGCAACGTCGTCGTCGATGTCCCGCTTTCGGATACCATGTTCGTCGTCGCGCATTTCCACATGGTGATGGGCGTGGCGCCGATCATGGTGGTGCTGGGCGCGATCTATCATTGGTACCCCAAGGTAACGGGACGGATGATGGACGACTGGATGGGCAAGTTTCATTTCTGGGTCACGTTCCTCGGTGCCTATCTGATCTTCTTCCCCATGCATTATCTCGGGCTGCAGGGTGTCCCGCGCCGTTATCACGACCTTGGCGAAGCGACGTTCATCACGCCGTCGGTCCATACGCTCAACGCCTTTATCACCGTCGTGGCTTTGATCGTGGGCTTCGCCCAGATGGTGTTCCTGTTCAACCTCGTCTGGAGCTATTTCAAGGGCCGTCCGTCCGGAGGCAATCCGTGGCGGGCGACAACACTGGAGTGGCAGACGCCGGAGACACCGCCCGGACACGGCAACTGGGGCAAGGAGCTCCCGGTGGTCTATCGCTGGGCGTATGATTACAGCGTGCCAGGTGCCAAGGAAGATTTCATTCCGCAGAACCAGCCGCCGCGACCGACACGGGCCGTTCAGGAAGCTGCGCCATGAGCGCCATCATCCTGTTCATGGCTGTGATAGCGGTCATCATTGGATGGTGGCTGTCGCAGCAACGGCTGACAGCCAAACCCTGGCTGGAAGAAGGTTCGATCGATCACTTCCCGGGCACGGGAGCAATGACCCTGCCGGCAGCGAAGATCGGACTGGGAGTGTTTCTCGCGGTCGCCAGTTCGTTGTTCGCACTTTTCATGAGCGCTTATTCCATGCGCATGAACATGGTGGACTGGCGGGCGCTGCCCGTGCCGGGGCTGCTGTGGTTCAACACCGGCGTCCTGGTCGTGAGCAGCGTCGCGCTGCAATGGGCATACGTGGCCGCGCACCGGAACAACATGGACGGTGTAATCGTCGGTCTGTGCGCAGGGGGAGCGTCTGCCGTAACATTCCTGGTTGGGCAACTGCTGGCGTGGCAACAGCTAAGGGCCGCGGGCTATTTCGTGGCGTCCAATCCAGCCAATTCCTTCTTCTACATGATCACCGCGGCGCACGGGTTGCACCTGATGGGCGGTCTGGTGGCGCTCGGCAGAACGACTGGCAAGGTGTGGCGCGGCGCTGAGATGCCCCAGGTGCGCCTGAGTGTGGAGCTCTGCACGATCTACTGGCATTTCCTGCTGTTGGTCTGGCTGGTCTTGCTTGGTCTGTTGACGGGCTGGACCGACGATTTCGTCGACATCTGTCGCCGGCTGCTCAGCTAGGGAGAGACCAGATGGCAGAGACGGTGCTGACAAACCCTGGAAAATCGCCTGCGCAGACTGCCGGCTGGAAGGGTATCGCCGCCGATTGGTCCTCCGATCAGCGCGCCTTCAAGAATGTTTCCTGGGGGAAGGCCATGATGTGGATCTTCCTCCTGAGCGACACCTTCATCTTTAGCTGCTTCCTGCTCTCGTACATGACGGCGCGGATGTCCACGACCGTGCCGTGGCCCAATCCGAGTGAGGTCTTCGCTCTCGAGATTGCGGGGCATCACATTCCGCTCATCCTGATCGCCATCATGACCTTCATCCTGATCAGCAGCAGTGGGACGATGGCGATGGCCGTTAATTTCGGCTACCGCCGCGATCGCGTCAAAACCGCAATCCTGATGCTCGTTACGGCAGCACTTGGCGCAACGTTCGTCGGGATGCAGGCTTTCGAGTGGACCAAGCTGATCCAGGAGGGAGTGCGGCCCTGGGAGAACCCCTGGGGTGCGGCGCAGTTCGGCTCCAGCTTTTTCATGATCACAGGCTTCCACGGAACGCACGTGACGTTCGGCGTGATTTTCCTGATCGCTATCGCGCGAAAGGTCTGGCGCGGAGATTTTGATCACGGACGACGCGGATTCTTCACGAGCAGGAAGGGGAACTACGAGATCGTCGAAATAATGGGCCTGTACTGGCACTTCGTCGATCTTGTCTGGGTTTTCATCTTTGCCTTTTTCTATCTTTGGTGAGGGCGACGCATGAGCGAGGCAGCAATACCATTAGAAGGTCGACGACATCAGCTACACACCCATGCGCCTGATACGGCCGCATCAGGTGCCACCACGCACGCAGAGGGCCAGCAGCACCCGATCAAACTCTATCTTGTGGTTTGGGGATGGTTGTTCGTCCTCAGCGCCTGTTCCTATCTCGTCGACTACTTCGGCTTGCACGGCTATCTCAGATGGTCGCTGATCCTGCTGTTCATGGTGTTGAAGGCCGGCCTGATCGTCGCCGTCTTCATGCATATGGCCTGGGAGCGGTTGGCCCTGAGCTATGCCATCCTGCTGCCGCCGATCTTGGTGTTGGTATTTGTGGCGATCATGGTGTTCGAATCGAGTATACGCACCTCATACGGGTCCTGTTCTTCGCGTCACCGACGTAGTCAGTCTTGCTTCGCGGAGGTGCTTCAGATCTCGCCAGTTCGCTTGCAACAGGGGGCATCAGTCTCATGCAAATCAATCGTTCGATTCTCCTTCGCGGCAGGTATGCCAACGTCGGAGATTATGTCGCGCTGACAAAGCCGCGCGTCATGTCGCTAGTCGTCTTTACGGCACTCGTCGGTCTGATAGTCGCGCCAGGCGACATCGATCCATTCGCCGGTATGGCTGCCCTTCTTTGCATAGCTGCCGGAGCCGGCGCTGCAGGTGCTCTCAATATGTGGTACGACGCCGACATCGACGCGGTAATGGCGCGTACTGCCATGCGTCCCATTCCTGGCGGCCGTGTATCTCGCTCGGAAGCATTGGTTTTTGGACTGACGCTCGGCGTGTGTGCCGTTCTGGCTCTCGGCACTTTGCTGAACTTGGCCGCGGCTGCGCTGCTTGCTTTCACAATTTTCTTTTATGTCGTCGTCTACACGATGTGGCTCAAGCGCCGAACACCGCAGAACATTGTCATTGGCGGTGCTGCTGGCGCACTCCCTCCTGTGATCGGCTGGGTTGCTGCCACCGGAAACGCCGGGATCGAGCCGCTCATCCTGTTCCTGATCATCTTCCTTTGGACGCCACCCCACTTCTGGGCACTGTCGCTCAATCTTGCCGGAGAATATACCCGGGCCGGCGTGCCGATGCTGCCGGTCGTAGCCGGCGAGGCCGAAACAAAACGCCAGATTCTTCTCTACAGCGTTTTTCTCGTTCTGATCTCACTGCTACCTTGGGCGCTGGGATTCGCCGGAGCGATCTATGGCGCGGCTGCGGCGATCCTTGGGGCAATCATGGTTTTTCTTTCATGGCAAGTACATCGGAGCGACGATAAGCAACGGCGGCCTGCTCGTCGGCTGTTTGCGTTTTCCATACTCTATCTGGTTCTTCTGTTTGGTGTGCTGCTGATGAATGCTACACCCTACGCTCAGCCCCGCTAGAACGAAGTCCGCCGCTACGCGCAATGACGCCGGCGGCCGGCAAGACCGTTACCGCGTCTTCCAGAACTCGACGACGCGCTGGGCGGTCATGGGCATCAGGCGCACGTAGTTCACACGCGCGCTTTCGATGTCGGCAGGTGATGCCGTCCGGTTCGGACCGAGCCGAAGGATGATCAGCGCGCGCACCGTTGCCCATTCGAGATCGATGGCTTTGCCGGCGATCAGGATCGGATCGTAGCGATCGCCGCTGATCAGGCGGTCGAGGGTTTCGATCTTGACGCCGGTCATCGCCGACAGCGCGGCGATCGATTCCTCGTATTTGAAGGCCCTGGCAAAGTTGAGCAATGCGCCTTCGCCGAGTGCGCCTTCGCGGTGAAGTTTCAGCACCGTGCGCTGCGCCGGCACGAAGTCGCGTCGTTCCTCGCGTTCGGACGGGCCGGTGATGGCAGTCATTGCCTGCTTGATATCGGCCTGCCGCTCGGGCTTGACGACCTGGAACAGGCGGCGACGGATGATGTCGATGGAGCCGGAGAGCAGCTCCTTCAATTGCTCAGAAGACAGATCGTCGCGCTGGCCGAGCCTGATCGTCAGCACGCCGTCCTGGCCAGCGCGCTTGATCAGCGTCGAATAGCCATCCGATGAAAAGGCCGCGCCCGAATTGCCGGCGGCGCGCCTGACCACCGCGCGGTCGCCGCGGGCGATCATGACGTCGGTGAGATCGGCCGAAAGCGTCGGCCGCTCCGCCATCGCCAGCAGATGACCCTGGCCCTTCATGGACGCAATTTCGAGCAGCATCTTTTCGTCGATGACCGGCGAGCAGCGCAGCAACGGGCCTGCAATGGCAATTTCATCCTCATGGACGAGTTGGCCGACCAGGCCACGCGGCGCATTCGCCAGCGTCGACAAGCGCTCGGCCAATTCGGCGCGCGCCTCGATCTCGGCATGCGGAACGAGGCTGGTCAGAACGCCGTCGAAAAAATCGACGTGATCGGGACGGAAGCTCGCTGCCCCCTGCAGGAAAAGCTCGCTGATACGACGCGCGGCATCGGCGCGGCGCTTGGGGTCGCCACGACTGACAATGTCGTCGAGTTCCGGGATCAGCGATGGTGAAACAATCATAAACCCACCCAAACCGGCCAAAATTGGCTGGTTTTCGCGAAATCTAGGCAGCGTTCATGAATGAAGAGTTAGACTTTACCCCGCTCTCAAAGCTTGGCAAAATCGCCCTTAACGGGATTGCGGGCCTTGTCGGATTGCGGAAAAACCGCTATATCCGCGGCAACTTATGGTTCTCATACGATCGCGTATTGAGAGTGGGCCCCCCGGGGCCCGCTCTTTTTTATTACCTGAACCCGCCTTGCCCAGAACGGGCGTCAAGGGCGGTTCGGGGAACCGGCCGGACCTCCGGTTAGGCCTGGCCTAAACCCATGCATGTAAGACGCTTTTGACCCTGGACATGACCGATCCAACTGCTGTTCCCGAGGATGCCGACCTCTTGGCCGAGCCCCGTCTCGTCGTCGAGCCGGGCGTGGCGGCGCGGGTGTCGGCCGTTGCCGGGCCGGTTTTGCAGGGAATGGGCTACCGGCTGGTTCGGATCAAGATTTCCGGCGAGGCCGGATGCACCGTCCAGATCATGGCAGAGCGGCCCGACGGCTCGATGCAGATCGAGGATTGCGAGGCAATCTCGCGGGCGCTGTCGCCGGTGCTCGACGTCGCCGATCCGATCGACCGCGCCTACCGTCTGGAGATTTCATCGCCCGGCATCGACCGCCCGCTGGTGCGCCGCTCCGATTTCGAACGCTACGCCGGTCATCTCGTGAAGATCGAAATGGCAGTCGCCCATCAGGGCCGCAAGCGCTTCCGTGGTACGCTGGCCGGTGTCGAAGGCAATGCCGTGCGGCTACATCGGGATGACACACGCGCGGACGAAGATGCCGACGTGCTCCTGGTGATGGAAGACATCTCCGACGCACGGCTGGTTCTGACCGACGAGTTGATTGCGGAATCGATGCGGCGCGGCAAGCAGGCCGAGCGCGAGTTGAAGCAGAATCTCGGGCTGGCGCCGCCGCCTCCGCCGCACGCAAAGAAGAGTGATCCGGCCAAAAGCAACAAACCGAAGCCGAAGCCCGGCAAGAAGCCGGAGCCGACGAATACCAAGAAACACCGCCTCGCCGCAGAAAGGCTGCGCAGAGGCGAGATCGATCCTACCGAAGGAGACTAAACCATGGCAGTCAGTGCCAACAAACTCGAGCTGCTGCAGATCGCAGACGCGGTCGCCCGCGAAAAGTCGATCGACCGCGGCATCGTAATCGCCGCGATGGAAGACGCCATCGCCAAGGCGGCCCGCGCCCGTTACGGCAGCGAGACCGACGTTCACGCCGAGATCGACGCCAAGAAGGGCGAACTGCGGCTGTCCCGCCACATGCTGGTGGTCGATCACGTCGAGAACTCGGCGAACCAGATTTCGCTGGCGGACGCGCAGCGCGCCAATCCGGGCGCCCAGGTCGGCGACACCATCGCCGATACCCTGCCGCCGCTGGAATATGGCCGCATCGCCGCGCAATCCGCCAAGCAGGTGATCGTGCAGAAGGTCCGCGAGGCCGAACGCGACCGGCAATACCAGGAATTCAAGGACCGCATCGGCGATATCGTCAACGGCGTCGTCAAGCGCGTCGAATATGGCAGCGTGATCGTCGATCTCGGCCGCGGTGAAGCCATTATCCGCCGCGACGAAATGCTGCCGCGCGAGGTGTTCCGCAACGGCGACCGCGTCCGCGCCTATATCTTCGACGTCCGCCGCGAAACCCGCGGACCGCAGATCTTCCTCTCCGCACCCATCCGCAGTTCATGGCCAAACTGTTCGCGCAGGAAGTGCCGGAGATCTACGACGGCATCGTCGAGATCAAGGCGGTGGCCCGCGATCCCGGCTCGCGTGCGAAAATCGGCGTGATTTCCCGGGATTCCTCGGTGGATCCGGTCGGCGCCTGCGTCGGCATGCGCGGCTCGCGCGTGCAGGCGGTGGTGAACGAACTGCAGGGCGAGAAGATCGACATTATTCCCTGGTCGCCCGATATTGCGACCTTCGTCGTCAACGCGCTGGCGCCCGCCGAAGTGGCCAAGGTCGTGATCGACGAGGACCGCGAGCGGATCGAGGTCGTGGTTCCCGACACCAACAACCAGCTCTCGCTGGCGATCGGCCGGCGCGGCCAGAACGTGCGCCTCGCTTCGCAGCTCACCGGCTGGGATATCGACATCCTCACCGAGCAGGAAGAATCCGAGCGCCGCCAGGCCGACTTCGAGAATTCGACCCGCGTCTTCATGGAAGCGCTGAACGTCGACGAAGTGGTCGGTCAGTTGCTGGCATCCGAAGGCTTCACCTCGGTCGAGGAACTGGCGCTGGTCGATGCCAAGGAATTGGCCGGCATCGAGGGTTTCGATGAGGAAACCGCCAACGAGCTGCAGAGCCGGGCGAGAGAATATCTGGAGCAGCTCGAAACCGAGCTGGAAAACAAGCGCAAGGAACTCGGCGTGGAAGATGCAATGAAGAAGGTCCCCGGCGTGACCTCGAAGATGCTGGTGAAGTTCGGCGAAAACGACATCAAGACGGTCGAGGATCTGGCGGGCTGCGCCACCGACGATCTGGTCGGCTGGACCGAGCGCAAGGAAGGCGGCGAGCCGACCAAGCATCCCGGCATTCTCGACGCCAACGAGATCTCGCGCGAAGATGCGGAAGCCATGATCATGCAGGCTCGCGTCATTGCCGGCTGGATCACCGAGGCCGAACTCGCCAAGCAATCCGAGACGGCTGAAGCCACCGAAGACCAGACGGCGTAATGCGGGTGTTCCGCAAAACCGAAACCCTTTTCTGCGCGCAGACCGTGCGCAGATGACTGGAGCCATAAAACAGGCATGCTTGCTTTGGCTGACCCCGATCTCGACCATGGGCCGCGGACCGACAAGTCCGCGACCATGCGGATGTGCGCGGTCAGTCGCGAGGCGCGTCCGGTCGACGAGCTGATCCGGTTCGTTGTCGCCCCCTCGGGCGAGGTGATCCCCGATTTGAAACGCAAGCTGCCCGGCCGCGGCCTCTGGGTATCGGCCTCGCGCCGGACGGTTGCGGAAGCGGTGCGGCGTCACCAATTTAACAGAGGGTTCAAGCGCGACGTCCGGGTCGCGGCGACCCTTCCCGCCGATACCGAGGCCCTGCTGGAACGAAGCTGCACCGAGGCACTGGCCATGGCGGCCAAGGCCGGTCAGGTGATTTCCGGCTTTGCCAAGGTCGAGGGCCTGCTCGAACAGGGCAGGGCCGAAGTCCTGGTCCACGCTTCCGACGGCGCGGCCGACGGAATCCGCAAATTGGACGCGATCGCCGGGCAAAGGGGCCGAAATATCGGTGAATCGCGGGATTTGCCGATTGTTACTGCTTTAACCTCGGCACAATTGGATTTGGCACTGGGCCGGTCAAATGTGATACATGCTGCGCTGCTCGCGGGCCCGGCGAGCAAGACGTTCCTGTCGCGCTGCCAGATCCTGGTTCGATACCGGACGGACGATGACGACAAGACCGGGATGGCGGCCAGAAATTCTGACTGACGAAGATTGGTTCCGAAGACCTGCTTCAATGACGGTGCGGAAAACGCACAACGCTAACGAGATTAGGACTGCTGAATGGTTGATACCAAAACGCCTGGCGACAAGACTTTGAGTGTTCCGACCAAGACCTTGACGCTGAAGCCGCGGGTCGAGACGGGCACCGTGCGCCAGAGCTTCAGCCATGGCCGGACCAAGCAGGTCGTGGTCGAAAAGCGTGGCAAGCGCCGCGTCGGCGGCGACGCGCCCGCCACGGAGACGCATGCGCCCGAGCCGGCCGCCGCCAAGGCGGCGCCCGCCGCAAAGGCCCCCCTCTCCCGCCCTGCAGCAACGCCGGGTGCCGCGCCGCGCGGCGGTTCGGGCGTGGTGCTGCGAACATTGACGGAAGACGAGCGTTCCGCCCGCGCCAGCGCGCTGGCCGACGCCAAGATGCGCGAAATTGAGGAGCGCCGTCTGGCCGAGGAAGAGGCCAAGCGCCGCGCCAGCCGTGAAGGCATCGAACAGGCCGAACGCGAGGCCGCCGAGGCCCGCCGCAAGGCCGAGGAAGAACGGCACCGCCTGGAAGAGGAAGCCAAGCGCAAGGCCGAAGTCGAGGCCAAGAAGCGATTTGGCGAGACCGAGGCCAAGCCCGCGGCGACGCCGGCACCCGCCGCAGCGCGACCCGCCGCCGCCCGCCCGGCCGGCGCCCGTCCGGCTGCAGTGCCGCCCGCGCGCGCCCCGGGCGTTGCCGCCGACGGTTCCGATGAAGACGAAGGTCCGCGTCTCGTTCGGCGTGGCCCCGGCGGCGCCATGCGCCCCGCAACCCCTCCCAAGACCACCCACAAGCCCGGCCCGCAAAAGGAACGCGGCCGCCTGACGGTGGTCACCGCGCTCAATGACGACGTGCGCGAGCGTTCGATCGCCTCGTTCCGCCGCCGCACCCAGCGTCTGAAGGGCCACGCCTCCAATGAGCCAAAGGAAAAGCTGATCCGCGAGGTCACGATCCCGGAAGCGATCACCATCCAGGAACTCGCCAACCGCATGTCGGAGCGCGCGGTCGACGTCATCCGCCTGCTGATGAAGCAGGGCGCGATGCACAAGATCACCGACGTGATCGATGCCGACACCGCGCAGCTGATCACCGAGGAAATGGGCCACTCCGTCAAGCGCGTCGCCGCCTCCGACGTTGAAGAAGGCCTGTTCGACGTCGTCGACGATTCCACCGATACCGAGCCGCGCTCGCCGGTGGTCACCGTGATGGGCCATGTCGATCACGGCAAGACCTCGCTGCTCGACGCGCTGCGCCACGCCAACGTGGTGTCGGGCGAAGCCGGCGGCATCACCCAGCATATCGGCGCCTATCAGGTGACCTCGCCCGAAAGCGGCAAGAAGATCACCTTCATCGATACGCCCGGCCACGCCGCGTTCACCGCGATGCGTGCGCGCGGCGCCAAGGTCACCGACATCGTGATCCTGGTGGTGGCGGCCGATGACGGCGTCATGCCGCAGACGGTAGAGGCGATCAACCACGCCAAGGCGGCGAAGGTGCCGATGATCGTGGCGATCAACAAGATCGACAAGCCGGACGCCAAGCCGGAGCGCGTGCGCACCGAACTCTTGCAG
Source organism: Bradyrhizobium sp. RDI18 (assembly GCF_043203335.1). NCBI lineage: Bacteria > Pseudomonadati > Pseudomonadota > Alphaproteobacteria > Hyphomicrobiales > Nitrobacteraceae > Bradyrhizobium > Bradyrhizobium sp. RDI18. The sequence goes on from NZ_JBICRN010000008.1 coordinate 5,073,842, forward strand.
CACGAGGTTCAGGTCGAATCGTTCGGCGGTGAAGTCGTCGACGTCGAGGTCTCCGCCAAGAACAAGACCAATCTCGACAAGCTGCTCGAAATGATCGCGCTGCAGGCCGAGCTTCTCGACCTCAAGACCAATTCGGAGCGGCCTGCCGAAGGCACCGTGATCGAAGCCAAGCTCGATCGTGGCCGCGGCCCGGTTGCGACCGTGCTGGTTCAGCGCGGCACGCTCAAGGTCGGTGACATCATCGTGGCCGGCGCCGAAATGGGCCGTGTCCGCGCACTGATCTCCGATCAAGCCGAGAACATCGACGAAGCCGGCCCCTCGGTGCCGGTCGAGGTGCTCGGCTTCAACGGCCCGCCGGAAGCCGGCGACCGCCTTGCGGTGGTCGAGAACGAAGCCCGCGCCCGCCAGGTGACGAGTTATCGCGCCCACCAGAAGCGCGAGAACGCCGCCGCCTCGATTTCCGGCATGCGCGGCTCGCTCGAGCAGATGATGTCGCAGCTCAAGACCGCGGGCCGCAAGGAATTCCCGCTGATCGTCAAAGCCGACGTGCAGGGCTCGCTCGAAGCCATTTTGGGTTCGCTGGAAAAACTCGGCACCGACGAGGTCGCCGCGCGCATCCTGCACGCGGGCGTCGGCGGCATCTCCGAATCCGACGTCACGCTGGCGGAAGGCTTCAATGCCGCGATCATCGGCTTTTCGGTGCGCGCCAACAAGGAAGCTGCCGCGGCCGCCAAGCGCAACGGCATCGAGATCCGCTACTACAACATCATCTACGATCTCGTCGACGACATCAAAAAGGCGATGTCCGGCCTGCTCGCGCCGACGCTGCGCGAAACCATGCTGGGCAATGCGCAAATCCTGGAAGTGTTCAACATTTCCAAGGTCGGCAAGGTCGCCGGCTGCCGCGTCACCGACGGCACCGTGGAGCGCGGCGCCAATGTTCGCCTGATCCGCGACAACGTCGTCGTGCACGAGGGCAAGCTGTCGACGCTGAAGCGCTTCAAGGACGAAGTGAAGGAAGTGCAGTCCGGGCAGGAATGCGGCATGGCGTTCGAGAATTACGGCGACATGCGTGTCGGCGACGTGATCGAGTGTTATCGCGTGGAGACGATCCAGCGCAGCCTGTAAGTCTGAACCTTACGGCTTCGTTAGAAGGATATTGAACTAGTTCGGCGTCATGCCCGGCCAAAAGCGCGAAGCGCGTCTTCGCATTGATGTGCCGGGCATCTACGCCCCAGGATTCAGCAGCCAAAGAAGACGTGGATGGCCGGGACCAGCCCGGCCATGACGATTTGTTTTCGAAGGACGACAAATGCCCCGCCACCACAGCAAGGGTTCCGCTCCCGGCGGCTCGCAACGACAATTGCGCGTCGGCGAAACGGTGCGCCATGCGGTCGCCGATATTCTGTCGCACGGTAACGTGCACGACCCCGACCTCGAAGGCCACATCATCACCGTTCCCGAGGTGCGAATGTCGCCGGACCTGAAACTCGCGACGATTTACGTGATGCCGCTCGGTGGACGGGACACCGACGTCGTGATTGCGGCGCTCGAACGCAACAAGAAGTTCCTGCGCGGCGAGATCGCGCATCGCGTTAACTTAAAATTTGCTCCCGACCTTCGCTTTCGCGTCGACGAACGATTCGACGAAGCGGAACGGATCGAGAAATTACTGCGAACACCTGCGGTGCAACGAGACCTCGCACCCGATTCGGACGACAAATGATGGTTACGTCCACTGCCAACCGCGCGATCGAGCAGCAAACTGCCGATTCGCACGACGCGGAAAAAAATAATTCTTCCGATTCGCGCAACGATGGTGAACGCCGCGTCAACAACGATCCGCGCCACACCAAACAGCCGCGCCAGAACAACCAGCCGCGACGTGACAAGCGCGACGTTCATGGCTGGGTGATCCTGGACAAGCCAATCGGCATGACCTCGACGCATGCGGTTGCCATTCTCAAGCGCCTGTTCCAGGCCAAGCGCGCCGGCCATGCCGGCACGCTCGATCCGCTGGCGTCCGGCGGTCTGCCGATCGCGCTCGGCGAGGCCACCAAGACGGTTCCGTTCGTGATGGACGGCCGCAAGCGCTACCGCTTCACGGTCGCCTGGGGCGAGGAGCGCGACACCGACGATACCGAGGGGCGGGTGACCCAGAGCAGCGAACTCCGCCCGTCAGCGGACGCGATCCGGGCCCTGCTGCCCCAGTTCACCGGGCTGATCGAGCAGATCCCGCCGCAATATTCGGCGATCAAGGTCCAGGGCGAGCGCGCCTATGACCTTGCGCGGGACGGCGAAACCGTCGAATTGAAGCCTCGGCCGGTCGAGATTCACGAATTAACCCTTGTAGAACATGGAGATAACGGTCAATCCGTGTTCGAGGCGGAGTGTGGCAAGGGCACCTATGTCCGGGCACTGGCCCGCGATATCGGCCGAATTCTTGGCTGTTTCGGCCATATCTGCGCGTTGCGGCGGACGTTGGTCGGCCCGTTCCGCGAAACGGACATGATTCCGCTGGAAGAGTTGGAGGCTTTATGCAATAGAGCCGCGTCTGGCGAGGGAAGCCTCGCCGACGCGCTTTTGCCCGTTGAGACCGCGCTGGACGACATCCCGGCACTGGCCGTCACACGGGCTGATGCGGCAAGGCTCCACAGGGGCCAGGCCGTTTTGTTGCGCGGACGGGATGCGCCCAATAGTAGCGGCACAGTCTATGTCACGGTGGCAGGCCGCCTTTTGGCGCTTGCTGAAATTGGCAATGGCGAACTCATCCCCAAGCGCGTGTTCAACCTGACCGGGCTGACTGCCAGTCCCGGTCGCAGCAATGAGAGAGTTTGACGATGTCGATTACCGCCGAACGCAAAGCGGAAGTCATCAAGACGAATGCCACCAAAGCCGGCGACACCGGCTCGCCCGAGGTCCAGGTTGCGATCCTGTCGGAACGCATCAACAATCTCACGGGCCACTTCAAGACCCACGTGAAGGACAATCATTCACGCCGCGGCCTCCTGAAGCTCGTGTCGACGCGCCGCTCGCTTCTCGACTACATCAAGAAGAAGGACGAGGCGCGTTACAAGGCGTTGCTCGAAAAGCATAACATTCGCCGTTGATTTGAGTGTGCGCGCGCGCAGTTTGCGCGCGTTTTCGCATGATTTTCCGCAGAAGCGGACTCCGGTTTTTGGAGACGATCATGCGCAAGGAGCATCATCCGACAAGGATCGTGCTCGACAAACGTCCAGCAGCAATCCGGCCGCTGGACAGGGCAAGGTGCCCATGACTGCCGGGAGGATGGACGCCATCCGAAAGATGAAGACCATGGCAGGATCGCCGGATGCTGATCTCATGTTGCGATCAGCGGCCCGCCATCTTGCGCATGGTCTTTGTGTTTTTGGGCTCCGCCCTCTCGTGAACCCATGAAAGAAGACCACTATGTTTAATACGCATTCCGTCGAGATCGACTGGGGTGGACGTCCCCTCAAGCTGGAAACCGGCAAGATCGCCCGTCAGGCCGACGGCGCCGTGATGGCGACCTATGGCGAGACCGTCGTGCTTGCCACCGTCGTTGCCGCCAAAGCGCCGCGCGAAGGCGTCGACTTCCTGCCGCTGACCGTGGACTACCAGGAAAAGACCTACGCCGCGGGCCGCATTCCCGGCGGCTACTTCAAGCGCGAGGGACGTCCGACCGAAAAGGAGACGCTGGTCTCCCGCCTGATCGACCGCCCGATCCGTCCGCTGTTCGCCGACGGCTGGCGCAACGAAACCCAAGTAATCGTTACCGTGCTCTCGCACGACATGGAGAACGATCCCGACGTGGTGGCGATGGTCGCCGCTTCGGCCGCGCTGACGCTGTCGGGCGCGCCGTTCAAGGGACCGATCGGCGCCGCGCGCGTTGCCTTCAGCAACGACGAATACATCCTCAACCCGACGCTCGATGAAATGACCGACACGCAGCTCGAGCTCGTCGTCGCCGGCACGTCGGACGCGGTGCTGATGGTCGAATCCGAAGCCAAGGAGCTCTCGGAAGAGATCATGCTCGGCGCGGTCATGTTCGGTCACCGCCATTTCCAGCCGGTGATCAAGGCGATCATCGAGCTGGCCGAAAAGGCCGCCAAGGACCCGCGCGAAGTCACCACCATCGACAACAGCGAGATCGAGAAGGAAATGCTCGGCCTGGTCGAGCAGGACCTGCGCTCGGCCTACGCGATTCCGATCAAGCAGGAGCGCTATGCGGCGGTCGGCAAGGCCAAGGAAAAGGTGATTGCGCACTATTTCCCGGAAGGCCAGGAGCCGAAATACGACAAGCTGCGCATCGCCGGCGTGTTCAAGGAGCTCGAAGCCAAGATCGTTCGCTGGAACATCCTCGATACCGGCAAGCGCATCGACGGCCGCGACGTCAAGACCGTGCGCAACATCATCGCCGAAGTCGGCGTCCTGCCGCGCGCCCATGGTTCGGCGCTGTTCACCCGCGGCGAGACCCAGGCGATGGTCGTGACCACGCTCGGCACCGGCGAGGACGAGCAGTACATCGACGCGCTGTCCGGAACGTATAAGGAGACGTTCCTGCTGCATTACAACTTCCCGCCCTACTCGGTCGGTGAAACCGGACGCCTCGGCGGCACCAAGCGCCGCGAGATCGGCCACGGCAAGCTCGCCTGGCGCGCGATCCATCCGGTGCTGCCGCCGCACCACGAATTCCCCTACACTGTGCGCGTGGTCTCCGAGATCACCGAATCCAACGGCTCCTCGTCGATGGCCTCGGTGTGCGGCGCCTCGCTGGCGCTGATGGATGCGGGCGTTCCCTTGAAGCGGCCGACCGCGGGCATCGCGATGGGCCTGATCCTGGAAGGCTCCCGCTTTGCGGTGCTATCAGACATTCTCGGCGACGAGGATCATCTCGGCGACATGGACTTCAAGGTCGCCGGCACCGACCAGGGCATCACCTCGCTGCAGATGGACATCAAGATCGAGGGCATCACCGAGGAGATCATGAAGGTCGCGCTCGGTCAGGCGAGGGAAGGGCGTGTCCACATCCTCGGCGAAATGGCCAAGGCGCTGACCAACGCGCGCGCCGAGCTCGGCGAATACGCGCCGCGCATCGAGACCTTCAAGATCGCGACCGACAAGATCCGTGAAGTGATCGGCACCGGCGGCAAGGTGATCCGCGAGATCGTCGAAAAGACCGGCGCCAAGGTCAATATCGAGGACGACGGCACCGTCAAGGTCGCCTCCAACGACGGCGAGGCGATGAAGGCCGCGATCAAGTGGATCAAGTCGATCGCCTCCGATCCGGAGATCGGCCAGATCTATGAGGGCACCGTGGTCAAGGTGATGGAGTTCGGCGCCTTCGTGAACTTCTTCGGCGCCAAGGACGGCCTGGTCCACATCAGCCAGCTCGCCGCCAGCCGCGTGCAGAAGACCTCCGACGTCGTCAAGGAAGGCGACAAGGTCAAGGTCAAGCTGCTCGGCTTCGACGACCGCGGCAAGACCCGGCTGTCGATGAAGGTGGTCGATCAGGTGACCGGCGAGGACCTCGAGGCCAAACAGAAGGCGGAAGGCCAGGCGCCGCGTGAAGCCGCCGGCGAGTAAGGCATCGCTAAAATGTGAACAAAAGGGCGGCCGAACGGCCGCCCTTTTTTGTTGGCGGCCTGAGTTACATTGTCGGGACGGCAGCACCTGTGCGATTACGTCGCAGGCTTACGAGGACAGAAAACGAAACCCGATCCTGCCCATCATCCGTACATTGCCGCGCGCAGCGGCCTACGGCGTTCCGTCCAACGGATATTCACTCAGTTCACTTACAGGAGAAGTCGATGTCATCCATGTCCCGGCGCCACTTGATGTTTGCTGCAACCGGTATCGCGGCGGTGGCTACAGCCCCACGTCTGGTCTTCGCGCAGGCCGCTGCTCCCGCCCCGGCCGCCGCCCCCACCGGGCCGTTCACGCTGCCGCCGCTGACCTATCCGACCAATGCGTTCGAACCCCACATCGACGCCAAGACGATGGAAATCCACCATGGTAAGCACCATGCAGCCTATGTCGCCAACCTCAACAACGTCGCCAAGACCAATGCGCAATTGGGCACGGCGAAGATCGAGGACGTGCTCGGCAACCTGAATGCGCTCGACGACAGCATCAAATTCACCGTCCGCAACAATCTCGGCGGCCATGCCAACCACACCATGTTCTGGGAGATCATGGGCCCGAACGGCGGCAAGCCGGAGGGCGAGGTGCTGGCGGCGATCGACCGCGATCTCGGCGGCATGGAAAAATTCCAGAACGACTTTAATGCGGCCGGCGGACGCCAGTTCGGCTCGGGCTGGGTGTTCGTGACGGTGGGCAAGGACGGCAAGCTTGCGATCGAGACCCGTCCGAACCAGGACAATCCGATGATGGACGGCAAGCGCGCCCTGATGGGCAACGACGTCTGGGAGCACGCTTATTACCTGAACTACCAGAACCGTCGCGCGGATTATCTGAAAGCGTGGTGGAATACGGTGAACTGGGCCAAGATCGCGGAGCGTTATGCCGCGGCGAAGGCCGGTACGCTCGGCGTTTGAGCGCATCCCAAGTGAAATCCCATGTGAAAAGGGCGGCCTCTCGGCCGCCCTTTTTTGCTTTCCGGATAGTTCTTGTCAGGATCAGGCGATGTCGAATCGGTCGAGGTTCATCACCTTGGTCCACGCCGCCACGAAATCCTTCGCAAACTTCTCCTTCGAGTCCGTGCACGCATAGACTTCCGCGAAGGCGCGGAGCTGCGAGTGCGAACCGAAGATGAGGTCGACGCGGGTGCCGGTCCACTTGACGGCATTCGTCTTCCGGTCTCGGCTCTCGTATACGCCGTCGGAGCCGGCGGGCTGCCATTGCGTGCCCATGTCGAGCAGGTTGACGAAGAAATCGTTCGTCAGCGTGCCGGGCTTTTGAGTGAACACGCCGTGCTTCGACCCGCCGAAATTGGCGCCGAGGACGCGCAGGCCGCCAACGAGAGCCGTCATCTCGGGTCCCGTCAGCCGCAGCAACTGCGCCCGGTCCACCAATGCTTCCTCAGGCTTCATGAACTGGTGCTTCTTGGCACTGACGAAGTTGCGGAAGCCGTCGGCACGCGGTTCGAGCGGAGCGAAGGATTCGACGTCGGTCTGCTCCTGCGAGGCGTCCATGCGACCCGGCGTGAACGGCACCTTGACGTCCAGTCCGGCGTCCTTGGCTGCTTTTTCGACCGCCGCGCAGCCGCCGAGAACGATCAGGTCGGCAAGCGAAACCTTCTTGCCGAACTCCTTCTGGATCGCTTCGAGCTTCTGCAGCACGGTCTTGAGCTCGGCCGGCTGGTTGACCTCCCAGTCCTTCTGCGGGCTGAGGCGAATCCGCGCGCCATTCGCGCCACCGCGCTTGTCGGAGCCGCGGAACGTCGAGGCCGACGCCCATGCGGTCGAGACGAGCTGGGACACCAACAGGCCGGAGGCGAGAATCTTCGCCTTCAGCGCGGCGATGTCCTGCTCGCCGATCAGCGGATGATCGACCGCCGGAATCGGGTCCTGCCAGATCAACGTTTCCTTCGGCACCAGCGGGCCGAGGTAACGCGCGATCGGGCCCATGTCGCGGTGCGTGAGCTTGAACCAGGCACGCGCGAACGCATCGGCGAACTGGTCCGGATGCTCGTAGAAGCGCCGCGAGATCTTCTCGTAGGCAGGGTCGAGGCGCAGCGACAGGTCGGTGGTCAGCATGGTCGGCACATGCTTCTTCGACTTGTCGTAGGCGTCCGGGATCGTGGCTTCCGTCCCTTTTGCCTTCCACTGCTTCGCTCCAGCCGGGCTCTGCGTCAGTTCCCATTCGTTTTCGAACAGGTTCTTGAAGAACAGATTGCTCCACTTGGTCGGCGTCTGCGTCCAGGTGACTTCAGGGCCGCCGGTGATGGCGTCCGCGCCGACGCCCGTGCCATGCTTGCTCTTCCAGCCGAGGCCCTGATCCTCGAGCGCACCGCTTTCCGGGTCCGGTCCGACCAGCGACGGATCGCCGGCGCCGTGGGTCTTGCCGAAAGAGTGGCCGCCGGCAATCAGGGCGACGGTTTCCTCGTCGTTCATCGCCATGCGGAAGAAGGTCTCGCGGATATCCTTGGCCGCCGCGATCGGGTCCGGATTGCCGTTCGGCCCTTCCGGATTGACGTAGATGAGGCCCATCTGTACGGCGCCGAGCGGCTCGGCGAGCTGGCGTTCGCCGCTATAGCGTTCGTCGCCGAGCCAGGTGCCCTCAGGCCCCCAGAACAGCTCCTCAGGCTCCCAGACGTCGGGGCGGCCGCCGGCGAAGCCGAACGTCTTGAAGCCCATCGATTCCAGCGCGACGTTGCCGGCCAGAATCATCAGGTCGGCCCACGAGATTTTCCGGCCGTATTTCTGCTTGATCGGCCACAACAGCCGGCGCGCCTTGTCGAGGTTGGCGTTGTCAGGCCAGCTATTCAGCGGCGCGAAGCGCTGCTGACCGGCGCCGGCGCCGCCGCGGCCGTCCGTGATGCGGTAAGTGCCCGCGCTGTGCCACGCCATGCGGATCATCAGGCCGCCATAGTGACCGAAGTCGGCCGGCCACCATTCCTGCGAGTCCGTCATCAACGCGTGCAGGTCCTTGATCACGGCATTGAGGTCGAGCGTCTTGAATTCCTTGGCGTAGTCGAACGCCTCGCCCATCGGATCGGAGAGCGTGGAATTGCGGTGAAGGATCGAAACGTCGAGCGCGTCCGGCCACCAGTCGCGGTTCGTGCGTGCGCGATTGCCGCCCGAGAACGGGCATTTGGTCTTGTCATCCATGATTGTCTCCTGAGGTCGCTTCCTGTTCGGATTGGAAGCACTCTAAGCAGTGCCTTCCATCAGGTGAAGTTGATTTTAATGATCGGGCTGATAAGATATTCTGATGATCCAGATGACACTCAGACAGCTTCGCTATTTCGATGCGCTGGCACGTCACGGCCATTTCGGACGCGCAGCAGAGGCATGTTCGATCTCGCAGCCGGCGCTGTCGATGCAAATCAAGGAAATGGAAGAGGTCCTGGGCGGCGTGCTGCTGGAACGAAGCGCACGACAGGTGACGCTGACGAAATTCGGCGAAGAGATCATCCAGCGTGTCCGCGACATCCTGCGCTCGGTCGATGAACTCGGAGATTTTGCACGCGCGTCGCGTGACCGGCTCGCAGGGCGCTTACGCATCGGCATGATTCCTACGATTGCGCCCTATCTTTTGCCGAAGGTGATCGAGAATCTCGCGCGCCTGCATCCGGAGCTCGACATTCATGTGCGTGAGACCCTAACGCCGAAGCTGATCAAGGAAGTTGTCGAGGGTCGGCTCGATACCGCGATCGTTGCGCTGCCTGTGTCGGAGCCTTCGCTGACCGAGGTCGCGTGTTTTTCTGAGAATTTCCTGCTGGTGCGGCCGGGCGAGGATGAAGGAACGCCGGTACCGAGCCACGACACACTGCGCGAAATGCGGCTCTTGCTGCTCGAGGAGGGCCACTGCTTCCGCGATCAGGCGCTGTCGTTCTGCAACATGCAATCCTCGCCGCCGCGGGAAGTCCTGGACGCAAGCTCGCTGTCGACGCTCGTGCAAATGGTCGGCGCCGGTATCGGCGTCACCCTGATCCCGGAAATGGCGGTCGCGGTGGAAACCCGCTCGGCGCCGGTCTCCGTCGCCCGCTTCAGGAATCCGCAGCCGTCGCGAACCATCGGCATGGTCTGGCGCAAGACAAGCCCGCTCGCCGGGCAGCTCCAGCAAATCTCCGAAGTGGTTTGCCTCGCAGCCGACGCATTGCGCGAACAGCGCAAGACGGGATCGTCACCACGGAAAGCGCGGGCCTGACGAGCCGGGCATCTTGGGAGACATCGACCATGTCACAACCGATCATCCGCCTCGCCCGCGCCGACGAGTACGACGAGGTCGCCCGCATCTGGATGGAGAGTTGGGTCTCGACCGGATTGGAAGATGCCAGCGATGCCCTGCTGGCAAAATTGCGTGCGCGTGTCCCGATGGAGGTGGAGAAGGGCTGGAGCCTTTACGTCGCCGACGACAACGGGAAATTGGCGGCGATGCTCGCGTTGCATCTTTCAGATCGCTATCTCGACCAGTTGTTCGTCGCGCCGGAGTATCAGGGCAACAGCGTCGGACGCCAACTGCTCGCCTTTACGCGCAAACATCTGCCGGACGAAATCTGGCTGCGCTGCGTGCGAGAGAACGAAAAGGCCTGGCGCTGGTACGAGCGCGAGGGCTTCGTGTTCGAGAAGGAAGAGGTCGAACCGGCGATCAGCCGCTTCATGAAGTATTATCGCTGGCGAAAATCGGCGTGAAGGCCATCGCTCGGCTTGCGGACGGAGCCTGCATGCTGCGCGAAATGAAGTTGACCAACATATCGTTGGAACACGGCTCGTTAGTTCCAGGCGTAGTGCGTTGCCAATTCGCGGTAGACGCGCAATGAACAAGCGTTATTCGTCCACGCCGAAGAAAGGTTCGTCCCATGATCCAACTCTACTGCTCGCCGCGCTCCCGCTCCTTCTCCGCGATCTGGCTGCTGGAAGAAGCAGGGCTGCCTTATGAGCGCGTGCTCACCGACATCACCACGGGCGCGCAGAAGGCGCCGGAATATCTAGCGATCAATCCGATGGGCAAGGTGCCGGGATTGAAGGACGGCGACGCCGCGCTCGGGGAGGCGGCGGCGATCTGCGCCTACATCGCCGACCGCTATCCCGAAACCAACCTTGCGCCGGCTGTGACCGATCCGCTGCGGGCGCGATATCTGCAGTGGCTGTTCTTCTCGCCGAGCTGCATTGAGCCGGCCTTGATCCAGCTCTTCACGAAGCTGGAGGTGCCGTCGAGCACAGCGTCATGGGGCAGTGCGACCCAGACGTTCGACGTGCTCGATGCCGCCCTGCAGAAGGGCCCCTGGATCCTCGGCGAGAAGTTTTCGGCCGCCGACATCATGCTCGGCTCGGGGCTGAATTTTGCGGTGCGGATGTTCAAGATGGTGCCGCCACGGCCGTCATTCGACGCTTATATCGACCGCTGCGCGGCGCGTCCGGCCTTTCAGCGCGCGGAGAAAATCGCGGCGGGGTGAGGCGGTCGTAAGTGGGCAAAGCGCAGCGTGCCCACCATTCAAGGCACGCTGTGACGACGGATGGTGGGCACGACGCAAGTGCGCCTTTGCCTACCCTACCAATCAGCGAATTACTCCGCTTTCAAATCTTCGGGCCGCGGCATCGAGATCACGTTGTAACCGGAATCGACGTAGTGGATTTCACCGGTGACACCGCCTGACAGATCGGACAACAGATAGAGCGCCGAGCCGCCGAGTTCTTCCAGCGTCACGCCGCGGCCGAGCGGCGAGTGTTTCTGCTGGAAGGCGAACATCGCGCGCGCATCGCCGATGCCGGAGCCTGCCAGCGTGCGAACCGGGCCGGCCGAGATCGAATTGATGCGGATCTTGCGCGGGCCGAAGTCGGCGGCGAGATAGCGTACTGATGCTTCCAGCGCCGCTTTCGCCACACCCATCACATTGTAATTCGGCATCACGCGCACCGATCCGCCGAAGGTCAGCGTGATCATGGAGCCCCCGGTCTCGGGCATCAGCTCGGCGGCGCGCTTGGCGATTTCGGTGAACGAAAAGCAGGAGATCAGCATCGTGCGCGAAAAGTTCTCGCGCGTGGTATCGGCATAGCGCCCCTTCAACTCGTTCTTGTCGGAGAACGCGATCGCGTGGACGAGAAAGTCGAGCCTGTCCCATTTGGCCTTCAGAGCCGCGAAAACCGAATCGACGCTGGCAAGGTCTTCGACGTCGCACGACAGCACCGTATCGACGCCGAGCGATTGCGCCAGCGGCTTGACGCGCTTGCCGAGCGCCTCGCCCTGATAGGTGAAGGCGAGTTCGGCGCCCTGCGCGTGAAGCGTCTTGGCGATGCCCCAGGCGATCGAATGATCATTGGCGACGCCCATGATCAGCCCGCGCTTGCCTTTCATCAGGTCCTGCATCGTACGCACACTCCCATTGTCTTCGACGTCATCATCCGCGAAGGCGGGTGATCCAGTATTCCAGAGGCGTCAGTGATTTAGCCGAGAGGCCCCGGCGTACTGGATGCCCCGACGGAGCCTGTCATCGGGCTCGCCGAAGGCGAGACCCGGTGGCGGGGCATGACAAGTACATCACGCATCCAGCCGCTTGAACACCAGCGTGGCGTTGGTGCCGCCGAAGCCAAAGGAGTTCGACAGCACGGTGCCGAGCTTGGCGTTGTCGATGCGCTTGCGCACGATCGGCATGTCGGCAAACACCGGATCGAGTTCGGTGATATGGGCGCTCTCGCAGACGAAGCCGTTGTTCAGCATCAGAAGCGAATAGATCGCCTCCTGCACGCCGGTAGCGCCGAGCGAATGGCCGGTCAACGCCTTGGTCGCCGAGATCGGCGGGCACTTGTCGCCGGTGCCGAACACCTTTCGGATCGCCTCGATCTCCGGCGGATCGCCGGCCGGCGTCGAGGTGGCGTGCGGATTGATATAGTCGATCGGCGTCTTCACCGTCGAAATCGCCATGCGCATGCAGCGCTCGGCGCCTTCGCCCGACGGCGCCACCATGTCGTAACCGTCCGACGTTGCGCCATAGCCGACCAGTTCGCCGTAAATGCGCGCGCCGCGCGCCTTGGCACGTTCGAGCTCTTCCAGCACCACCACGCCGGCGCCGCCGGCAATGACAAAACCATCGCGGCTGATGTCGTAGGGACGCGAGGCCGTCGCCGGCGTGTCGTTGTACTTGGACGACATTGCGCCCATGGCGTCGAACAGCACCGACAGGGTCCAGTCGAGCTCCTCGCAACCGCCGGCGAAGATCACATCCTGCTTGCCGATCTGGATCGTCTCATAGGCGTTGCCGATGCAATGGTTGGAGGTCGCGCAGGCCGACGAGATCGAATAATTCACGCCCTTGATCTTGAACCAGGTCGCCAACGTCGCCGAGGCCGTCGATGACATGCCCTTCGGCACCGCGAACGGGCCGACCCGCTTCGGACCTTTGGTGCGCGCGATGTCGGCCGCTTCCACCAGCGTCCGCGTCGACGGTCCGCCCGACCCCATGATGATGCCGGTGCGCTCATTGGAAACTTCGTTGGCTTCAAGGCCGGAATCGCGGATCGCCTGCTCCATCGCGACGTGATTCCAAGCCGCTCCTTCGGCGAGGAATCGCATGGCGCGACGATCGATGACGTCAGCGGGATTGAGCGTTGGCGCGCCCTGCACCTGCGAGCGAAAACCGAGCTCGGCGTGCTTTTCCGCACGCGTGATGCCGGATTTTGCCTCGCGAAGGCTCGCAAGCACTTCCTGGGTGTTGTTTCCGATGGATGAGACGATACCCATCCCCGTGATGACAACCCGCCTCATGATCGCCTCGCCTTGCCGTTTACGTTGTTCTGTGAAGGTGTGTTGCTGCTTGATCGCGTTGCTCAGCCGCCCGGCGCGGAGCCCTGCTTGAACAGCCCGACCTTCAGATCCTTGGCGCGATAGATAATCTCGCCATCCATGGAAAGCCAGCCGTCGCCGACGCCGAGCACCAGCTTTGAACGCATCACGCGTTTCATGTCGATGTTGTACACAACCTTGCGGGCGTTCGGCAGCACCTGGCCGGAGAACTTCAATTCCCCGAGCCCCAGCGCCCGGCCGCGCCCCTCGCCGCCGATCCAGCCGAGGTAAAATCCGACCATCTGCCACATCGCGTCCAGGCCAAGGCAGCCCGGCATGACCGGGTCATTCTTGAAATGGCAGCCGAAAAACCACAGGTCCGGCTTCACATCGAGTTCGGCGCGGATCAGACCCTTGCCGAACTCGCCGCCCTTTTCGGTGATCTCGGTGATGCGGTCGAACATCAGCATCGGCGGCAGCGGTAGCTGCGCATTTCCGGGACCGAACATCTCGCCGCGGCCGCAGGCGAGCAAATCCTCATATTCATAACCGCTGCGCCGATCCAGCATCTATTCAGCCTCACCTTAGATGTCCCGATGGAGCGCTTTTGAGCGAACCGGACCCGTTTCCCCGCGGGAGAACGCTTGTTTTCCCGCAATTTGGCGCTACTTAGGGTGCTATCGGCGTTAGTCTCTGCCGAAATCGCATATGTGGTCCGCGCGCTCTGTAACATAGGCGTTAGGGCCCGGCAAAGCGCTGGAACGGGCTAAAACGCCCCATAGTCATGCTGGTTCCTCTTAACCTTGGGCCGGTTCTAGTTGCGAAAAACTTGCATCTACCTGATTTCCTTTTATATTGGGCAAGAATATTGCCCAAGTTACGCGTGTGGTACCCGAAGTGGACATGAACGACCAAGCCTCGCCCCTGAACGACGACGGTATCGATCCGGCTGCCCGCGCCGCCGGACACCAGCCGGCGTTGACCGGCTGTCCTTGGCACGACGTCAACGAAATGCTGCAGGCCGCGGGTCTGCGGCCCACCCGCCAGCGCATGGCGCTGGGTTGGCTACTGTTCGGCAAGGGCGCCCGCCATCTGACTGCGGAAATGCTCTACGAGGAGGCGACGCTCGCCAAGGTTCCGGTGTCGCTGGCCACCGTCTACAACACGCTTAATCAGCTCACCGATGCCGGCCTGTTGCGCCAGGTCTCGGTCGACGGCACCAAGACCTATTTCGACACCAACGTCACCGCGCATCACCACTTCTATCTCGAGAACAACCACGAGCTGGTCGACATTCCCGATCCGCATCTGGTGTTGTCGAAGATGCCCGACGTGCCCGAGGGCTACGAGATCGCCCGCGTCGACATGGTCGTGCGGCTGCGCAAGAAGCGCTAGCTGTCGTCCCTGCGAAACGCAGGGACCCATAACCACAAATCTATGTTGTGAGGAAAGGCATCTGCCCGCGTGCCCTATTGAGAAGCCGCGGTGTATGGGTCCCTGCGTTCGCAGGGACGACCAACATCCTCAATCCACCCTCTCGTCTGCATAGACGCCCCATAGGCGCTGCTGCTCGATCCAGCCGTCAAAGCCGTTGCCGACGACGCGGCACCAGCCATTGGCGCATTTCTTGACTTGCGCGACGACGCCGGCCTGCAGGCGGGCGGCGACCGCGCTGGTTCGATCGGGACTATCGTACAGCGACGCCAACTCGTCCTTGCTCTTCATGGTGACGACCGCAGTGCGGCGGCCGGACAGCAGCGAATGATAGACCCAGCCCTCGGCGCCTTCGGAATCGCGCACGCGCCGCCAGTTCTCGAACTCGGCGGTGATTTCGACAGGCAAGCCCGAGCGGGTATAGACCCAGGCGACGTCGTTGTCCTTGGTAGGACCGGCCCGCACATTCACATGATCGGATTTGAGGCTGACATAGCGTGGCACCGGCAGGCCGCTCGTGGTGGTGGCCGAATCCTTGGCCGAAAACCCTGTGCTGACGGAAGCGACAAGCCAGCACGCCGCCAGCACCGCTACCGAACAGAAACGCCCCAACGCCATCAACCCGTCTCCTGCCGAGCCACGCCCAACTCGAATGCTCCGAGTTGAAACCGCCCGCTAACGCCCGAAACCCCAGACCCCGTGCCCCGCTTTGGCCGCACCCGGTTTGCGACGGCCGAGGGTTCTTGTCTTGGCCCGGTCTTCTGATAGAGAGGACGGAACGCCTAGAACCAGAACGCCCGGATTTTCCGCCGAAAATCCGAGGCAAGTATTGGGGAACCCAAGGGACTTAACCTCAGCAAACAGCCGGATACCGAGACCGCGTGGCCATCGCAGTGTCGAACAACCGGGTTAATGAGGTCTGAACGGCGCGCCTTTCGCGCACCTCCCTCATGAGAGCAGGACATGTCGATCAAGAAAAAACCTCTCGTCGTCGTCACTCGCAAATTGCCGGACTCGATCGAGACCCGGATGCGCGAGTTGTTCGACGCGAGGCTGAATCTCGACGATATGCCGATGACGCCGCAGCAGATTGCCGAAGCCAGCCGCTCGGCGGACGTGCTGGTGCCGACCGTCACCGACATAATCAGTGAGGAGATGCTCAAGCACCCTGACTGCAAGCTGCGCATGATCGCCAATTTCGGCAACGGCGTCGACAATATCGACGTCACGGCGGCACATGCGCGCGGCATCACGGTGACCAACACGCCGAAAGTCCTGACCGAAGACACCGCCGACATGACCATGGCGCTGATTCTCGCAGTGCCGCGGCGACTGATCGAAGGCGCAACCATCCTCCCCGACGGCAAGAACTGGCCCGGCTGGTCGCCGACCTGGATGCTCGGCCATCGCATCGGCGGCAAGCGCCTCGGCATCATCGGCATGGGCCGCATCGGCCAGGCGGTGGCTCGCCGCGCGCGCGCCTTCGGCCTGCAGATCCACTATCACAACCGCCGCCCGGTAGCGCCTGTCATCGCCGAGGAACTCGGCGCGACCTATTGGGAAAGCCTCGACCAGATGCTGGCGCGGATGGACATCATCTCGGTGAACTGTCCGCACACGCCGGCAACCTATCACCTGTTGTCGGCCAGGCGGCTCAAGCTGATCCGCAAAGACGCCTACATCGTCAACACCGCACGCGGCGGCGTGATCGACGAGGACACGCTGGTCAAGCTGCTCGAAGCCGGTGACGTCGGCGGCGCCGGCCTCGACGTCTACGAGCACGAGCCCGCGGTCAATCCGAAACTGGTTCGGCTGGCGAAAGCCGGCAAGGTGACGCTGCTGCCGCATATGGGCTCGGCCACCATCGAAGGCCGCGTCGAGATGGGCGAGAAGGTGATCATCAACATCCGGACCTTCCTCGACAACCACAAGCCGCCGGATCGCGTGCTGCCCAGCATGCTGTGAGCGGGAGGCTTCAACGAAGTCGTCCCTGCGAAAGCAGGGACCCATATGTGGACGGCCCCCGTGGCACAAGAGCTTTTTGAGTGAGATCGGATCGCTTGCATCCATATGTCCGGCCTGTGAGTGCGGTTGTGTTGACCGCTGGCCAAGATGGGTTGCGCGATGCGAGTTCCAAACAACCTAGCGGCCTGTTGGCGGCCAATGGGTCCCACGGATTGTCTCGCATCGTTGCTCGATCGATCGCTCCATCTGCTCTTGCAGCTTCCGGGTCGGTCGGCGGACGAGCCGCCGGCCGGCCAACCTGTTTGACCTGTTTAAGCGGCGACTGCCGCCGTGGCATTGATCCGCGCCGCGTCGTACGCCTCCCCCGTGACCATCAGCTTCCAGGCGATGCGGGCCACCTTGTTGGCGAGCGCTACGGCCGCAAGCTTCGGCGGCTTGCGCTGGATCAATGCCAGCAGCCAGCGCGAGTGATGGCCGCGGCCACGCCTGGCCTGCTGGATCACCGCGGTCGCCCCGATCACCAGCAGGCGACGAAGGTCCTCATCGCCGGCCCTGATCTTGCCGAGCCTGGTCTTGCCGGCGGTGGAATGGTCCTTGGGCGTGAGGCCGAGCCAGGCCGCAAAGTGACGACCGGAGCGGAACGCGCGCGGATCTGGTGTCTTCATCACCAGCGCCGTCGCCACGATCGGGCCGACCGAAGGGATCTTTGCCAGCCGGCGGCCCATGGCATCGCCACGGTGCCAGGCCATCAGCTTGGCCTCGATCGCCTCCAGCTCGCCCTCGAGCCTGGTGCATTCGCGGCCCAGCACCGTAAACAGCTCGCGCGCCATCGCGGGAAGCGTCTCGTCCTGGGCAATCTGCGCCAACAACGGCTCGATCTTGTCCAACCCCTTGGGCGCAATCAGGCCATACTCCGCCGCATGGCCGCGGATCGTATTGGTCAACTGGGTGCGCCGGGCGATCAATCCATCGCGGATTCCTGTCAGCATTAATGCAGCCTGCTGCTCGGCGCTCTTTACCGGCACAAACCGCATGCTCGGCCGGCTCATCGCCTCACACAGGCCCTCCGCATCCCGCCAGTCATTCTTGTTCCGCGTCACATAGGGCTTCACCAATTGCGGAGCCATCAGCTTCACCTCATGGCCAAGCTTGCGAAGCTCCCGCGCCCAATATTGCGAAGCCCCGCAGGCCTCCATCCCGATCACGGTCGGCGGCAATTTGGCAAAGAACTCCAGCACCTGCTTGCGCGAAAGTTTCTTGCGCAACACCACCTGCTCCGCCGCATCAACTCCATGCAGCACAAAAATATACTTCGACGTATCCATTCCAATGCGGCTAATCTGCTTCACGGACGGCTCCCTTGTCTGAGATTTGCAACAACCTCATTCTGGCACACTGATGCCGTAGGGGGCCGTCCACACCATCAACCACGGGCCTTTGTGGTTACGACAAGCTGGGGCCCAAGTTCTTTCCGACAAGCCACATCGGTGGTTATGGGTCCCGGCTCGCGCTTCGCTTGGCCGGGACGACGGGAAATTTTCCGCTTTTCCGCCGCTCCCGCTTCCGCCATTCCGCGACGAAAGCCACGAACGCGGCAAGCGCCGGCGGCGGCTGGCGACGGCTCGGATAATACAGAAACGGTCCCGGAAACGGCGGGCACCAGTCGTCGAGCACGCTGACCAGCGCGCCCGACTTGATGCCATAGCGTACATAACCTTCGAATGTCAGCCAGAAGCCCACCCCGTCATGGACGGCGCGCAACGCCAGCCCCAGATAGGTCGCGACCAGCCTGGCCGGCGGGGAGACCTTTACGACACGGCCCGCTTTCTCGAACTCCCAATCCAGCATCGCGCCGCTGCCGAAGCGGGTGCGGATACAGGCATGGTCGAGCAGATCCTTCGGCACTTCCGGTCGACCATGCTGAGCAACATATTCCTTCGACGCCACCACTGCGTAACGCTGCGGCGCCCCGAGCGAGACCGCGATCATGTCCTGCGCCAGATGTTCGCCATAGCGCACGCCGGCGTCGAACCCGCCGGCGACGATATCGACAAACGCACTCTCACCGACGATCTCCAGCTCGACCTTGGGATGCTTCTCGAGAAACGGCGCGACCATCGGCGCCAGCACCAGGTCGATTGCCGGCGGCGGTGCATTGATGCGCAGACGCCCCGACGGCACAGCCCGCAGACCGCGCACCTGATCGAGCGCCGCGCCGACATCCGATAGCGCCGGGCCGACGCGCCCCAGCAACAACTCGCCGGCTTCGGTGAGGGCTACGCTGCGCGTGGTGCGATTCATCAGGCGCACGCCGAGCCGCTCTTCCATGTCGCGCAGCCGCTGGCTGAGACTTGAGACGGAGACGCCCTGCTCGATCGCGGCACGGCGGAAATTCCGGGTGCGCGCCACGGCAACAAAGGCGTCGAGATCGCGGAGGTCAAAGTCCTTCATTGTTCGATATAGTGAACAAGCTATTTGGGATTGTCCAGCTTATCGTCCCGAAGAAGAAGGTTCATATCAGCCTCGTCATCGGCGGCATCGCCGCTACCGCTTTACGAGGAGAACCACCATGGAAAACCGCAATCTCGGCACGACCGGTCCAACCGTGTCAGCCATCGGCCTCGGCTGCATGGGCATGTCAGACTTCTACGGCCCGGCCGACCGCAGCGAGAGCATCGCCACGATCCACGCCGCGCTCGATGCCGGCATCACCCTGCTCGACACCGGCGATTTCTACGGCATGGGTCACAATGAAATGCTGATCGGCGAGGCGCTCGCTAGCCACAACCGCGACAATCTGCAGATCAGCGTGAAGTTCGGAGCTTTACGTGATCCCAACAAGGGCTTTCTCGGCTATGACAGCCGCCCGGCCGCGATCCGGAATTTTGTCGCCTATTCGCTGCAGCGGCTCGGCGTCGACACGATCGACATCTATCGGCCTGCGCGTCTCGATCCGGATGTGCCGATTGAAGAAACCATCGGCGCGATGGCCGACATGGTGAAAGCTGGCTGGATCAGGCATATCGGCCTTTCCGAAGTCGGTTCCGATACCATTCGCCGGGCGCACGCTGTGCATCCGATCGTCGATCTGCAGATCGAATATTCACTGCTCGCTCGCGGCATCGAAGCCGACATTCTGAAAACCTGTCGGCAACTGGGCATCGGTATCACCGCCTATGGCGTGCTGGCGCGCGGCCTGATCAGCGGCCACTGGACCAAGGATCGTTCCGGCGCGCAGGATTTTCGTGCCATGAGCCCGCGCTTTCAGGGCTCCAATCTCGATGCGAACCTGATGTTGGCTGACTCGTTGCGGCGAATTGCCGATGACGTCGGCGCCTCGCCAGCCCAAGTCGCCATCGCTTGGGTCGCAGCGCAGGACAACGACATCGTGCCGCTGGTCGGCGCCCGCCGCCGTGACCGTCTCGCTGAAGCGCTTGGTGCGCTCGACGTCAAACTGACGCCGACCCATCTGGCCGCACTGGCCGAGGCGTTCCCGCCGGGCGTGGCCGCAGGGGCGCGCTACCCCGAAGCCCAGCTTGCGCATATGGACAGCGAGAAGCGGTGAATACTACGCCGCGTGCCCGCTCAAATCAGTGATCGTGGGCGCATCGCCGTTGAGCGGGTTTTGCGGATCGCGTGTGTAGCGCAATGTTTCAAACCGCATCGCGCGTGCATCGACCATCACCAGTCGGCCGACCAGGCTCTCGCCGAAGCCGACGATCTCGCGGATCGCCTCCAGCGCCATCATCGAGCCGAGCATGCCCGCCAGCGCGCCCATGACGCCGGCCTCGGCGCAGGCCGGTATGGTGCCGGGCGGCGGCGGTTCGGGAAACAGGCAGCGATAGGTCGGATTGAAGTGGCCGTCGCCGTCCCGTTCATGCGCCCGGATCGTGGTTAGCGATCCGTCGAACATCCCGAGCGCCGCCGTGATCAGCGGCTTGCCGGCAAAGAAGCAGGCATCGGACACCAGATAGCGGGTCTCGAAATTGTCGGAGCCGTCGAGCACGAGATCATAGTCGTCGATCAGCGACATCACGTTCCCCGCATCGAGACGCACCCCATGCGCCTCGAAACGAACATGGGGATTGAGCGCGTGAACGGTCTCCGCGGCGCTGTCGACCTTGCGCCGCCCGATGTCCGGCGTGGCGTGGATGATCTGCCGCTGCAGATTGGACAGCGAGACGATGTCGTCATCGACAGCGCCTAGCCTGCCGACACCGGCCGCCGCCAGATACATCAGGACGGGCGCGCCGAGGCCGCCAGCGCCGATCACCAGCACGGATGCCGCTTTCAGGGCGGCCTGCCCGGGACCGCCGACTTCGCGCAGCACGATATGGCGGGCGTAGCGTTCGAGTTCGTCGGCGCTCAGCATGGTCGTGTGCTGTCCTTCCTTCGCTGGCAAACCCTCGCTTCGCGGCTCCTCAGGATGGGGGGATAATCCCCCTGAACCGGGGCGCGGTTGTTGCCGACTAAGCAGATGTGCTTAATTGGCCGGGCGTCAATGATCGCACTCTCGTTATTCGGCCGGGATTTGTCATGAGATTGGTGCTTTCAGCAACATTGATGATCGCAGCCTCGGCTTTTGCGATCTCCGGGGCCGCCGCGCAGGCGCAAATGACGCCCCCTTCCACGGCGGGCGCCAAGCCGAAGCAAGTCACGACAGTGCCGATCCGTCCCGCGCTGCAGAAGCCGGAAGACACGGCGAAGGCCTTAGGCCAGGCCGAGCGGCTGGCGCTGCAGTCGGACCTCGCCTGGGTCGGGCAATATAACGGCGCCATTACCGGCGACGTCAGCGAGCGCATGGTCAATGCGATCAAGGAATTCCAGAAGTCGCGCGGGGCTAAGCCGACCGGCGTGCTCAATCCGCAGGAGCGCGGCCTCCTCGCCGATACTGCCAGGAAAAAGCAGGAGAGCGTCGGCTGGAAAATCGTCATCGATCCCGGCACTAGCGCGCGGCTCGGCATTCCCACCAAGCTGGTGCCGCAGCAGGCCAGCGACGCCAACGGCACCAAATGGACGTCACCAACCGGCACGATCCAGATCCAGCTTTCGCGGCGCAAGGAAGCCAATCCGACCACGGCAAAACTCGCCGAGCGCGAGAAGAAAGAGCCGGGCCGCAACATCGATTACACCGTGGTCAAGCCGGATTTCTTCGTGCTGTCCGGCCTGCAGGGTCTGAAGAAGTTTTATATGCGCGGCACCTTCAAAGGCGACGAGGTCCGCATCCTCACCATCATGTACGACCAGGCAACCGAGAACACCGTCGAGCCCGTGGTGATCGCGATGTCGAGCGCGTTCAACGCATTTCCGGCGGTCGCGCAGACGGCGGGGCCTCCCCCGCGCAAGAGCGTGGAATACGGCACCGGTGTCGTCGTCGGCGACGATGGCGCGATTCTGGCCGACCGCCAGATCACCGACGGCTGCCTCACGGTCGCGATCGCGGGCTTCGGCAATGCAGACCGTGTCGCCGAGGACAAGGAGCACGATCTGGCGCTCTTGCGCATCTACGGCGCGCGCGGGCTGAAGGCGCTCAATCTCGCCAATGCCGCCACCAAACCGGCGCTCGACCTCACCGGCATTGCCGATCCGCAGAACCAGGACGGCGGCGTGGCGGTGACCAGCACCAAGGCCACGGTGGCCCAGCTAGGCGGCAGCAGCGATATCGCGCTGACGCCGGCGCCGGCGCTTGGCTTCTCCGGCGCGCCCGCGCAGGACGGCGACGGCAAATTCGCCGGCATCGCGCTGTTGAAGCCGGTTCAAGTGGCGGGACCTACCAATGGCGTGCCGGCGGCGCAAGCGATGCTGGTGACCGCCGAAACGGTACGCGACTTCCTCAAGGCCAACGGCGTCAACGCGGCTGGCGGATCGACGGACGTCAAGGCGTCGGTGGTCCGCGTGATCTGCGTCAGGAAGTAGGAGTTCGCATGGTGGCTGACATCGGCCAGCCGAATATGGGCCATGCCGCCGCCGATGATCGGGCGCCGATGCGCCGCACGGCAGTATTTGCCCGGATGACCACACTTCCATAATCGGGCATCATTGCAAGCTGACTGATTCGGACTACCGCGATCCCCTGACCTTTGGATCGGGCTGGGCACGTCTGAACGAGCGCGTAACTCGGCGTCGCAGAATGCGGCGCGGCTCGTGTGCCGTAATCAAAATGCCTGAAAGCCATCCAAAGGATCTGAAATGCAGACGATCGTATTGGCCACCCAGAAGGGTGGCTCCGGCAAAAGCACGCTCGCCATCAGCCTTGCGCTTGCCGCCATCCGGGCCGGGCACAATGTCCGCCTGATCGAGACGGACTCGCAGGGCACCCTTTCGAACTGGAAGCGCCGCCGCCCCTATGCCGCGCCGGTCGTCGAGCCGGTCTACGCCGCCAGGGAGGTCGAACAACGCCTGCAATCGCTCGACCGCGAGGGCGTGACGGTAGCGATCGTGGATACCGCCGGCGGCATCAGCGCCGCGACCAATTCAGCGATTCGTTATGCGGATTTTTGCCTGATCCCGACGCGCCCGAGCATCGCGGACATTGAGGCGACCGCCCCGACGCTCAGCGTCGTCAGGGCCTGGCGCAAGCCGTTCGCCTATGTCCTGAACCAGACGCCGATCCGGGGCACGCGCCTCACCAGCGCGGAGAACGCGCTGAGCGACGAGGCCGCGCTCGACATCGGCGATATCCTTGCCAAACCCTTCATCGTGATGCGCAACGATCATCAGGATGCGCTCAGCGCCGGACTTGCGGTCTGCGAATACGCGCCGTGCGGCAAATCTGCCGAGGAAATCCGCGCTCTCTGGCAGTGGATCGAAGTGCAGCTCGGCAATATGGCAGCGGCCGGCGACGAACCGATCATCGAGGAGTTGGTGGAAACGCCTGCGATACTTCCGGCAATGGCTGCGCTGCCGGTCATCGCGAACGACAGCGCTCGCTTCCTGAGAGCGCCGGCTCGAGTCTGACATTCCTGCTTCGCGCAGCGTCGCGAGGCGAAGACGGACGCAATCCAGCCGACCAGCCCCGCTGGATTGCTTCGCGGAGCCTGTCATCCGGCGGCGCTTCGCGCCGACCGGGTGGCCTACCTGTTCCGGCGCAGCCACTGTTCCCGCGTCACACGCCATCGTTCCGCTAGCGTCTGACCGTTGTGATGGGCAAGCTCGGTGTAGCCGACCAATTCGGCGCCGGTCTTTTGCTTGACCCGGCGCGATGCCTCATTGGTTACCGCGTTACAGACGTAGAAAATCTCGAGGCCCAGTACGCCAAAGACGAAATTGTTCACCTCCGCGACGGCTTCACTCATCAGGCCTTGATTCCAATAGCGCTCCGCGAGCCAGAAGCCCCGGTTGCCCTTCGCACTGTCCGCCCTCGGGTGAAAGCGAATATTCCCGATCGCCTCGCCATCACCGCCGCGCAGCACCAGCATCCAATTATAGATCTCTTCCCCCGCGGCGACCCTCTCCAACTCCCTCGTGATGAACGTCGTCGCGCCGTCCTCCGGATATGGCCAGGGGACAACCGATGCGAGATGCTGGATGATATTCCAGTTGTTGAAATGACGTTGGATCGCCGGCGCATCGGATAGCGCCAGCGGCCGCAAGATCAGTCGCTTGGTTTCGAGCGTCGGCGTGACAGTCATTTCTGACATTTCGGACACCAGAAGGTTGAACGGCCGTTCTGTACAAAGCGTCGCACTACACCGCCGCAGCCTTTAGTTTGGCACTTCTCGCCCTCGCGATCATAGACCTGGAACGAGTGCTGGAAATAGCCGAGTTCGCCCGAGGTCAGCCGATGATCGTTGATCGAGGAGCCTCCGGCCTTGATGGCCTGATTGAGCACTGTGTGAATTGCATTCACCAGCCGCCCGGCGTGATCGGTCGGCTCGCCCTTCTTCGTTGCCAGCGTCGCCGCCAACCGGCGCGGCGAAAGATGCGAGCGGTACAGCGCTTCGCAGACGTAGATATTGCCGAGGCCGGCGACGACGCGCTGGTCGAGCAGCGCGGCCTTCAGGCTGGTCTTCTTGTTGAAGCAGGACCGCGCCAACATCGCGGCGTCGAATTCGTTGCCGAGCGGCTCCGGACCGAGACCCTTCAATAGCGGTTCATCCTCCAGCACGTTGCGGGCAATAATCTTCATGTAACCGAAGCGGCGCGGATCGTTGAACACGACGGATCTGCCCGACGACATGTGAAACACCACGTGATCATGCGCGCGGTCCTCGCTGCGCGGATGGTGGAATTGGCCGGGCGCATAGTTAGTGCCGCCATCGAGCACCCGGAACGAGCCGGACATGCCCAGATGCATCAGCAGCACGTCGCCGGAAGTAAGGTCCGCCATCAGGTATTTGGCGCGGCGGCCAAGGCCGGTCACGGTCTGGCCCTCCAGCCGCGCGATAAAGTCTTTTTGAAAGGGAAACCGCAAATCCTTGCGCCGGGCTTCCGCTTTGAGGATTTTCGACCCCTCCATGGCGGGTTGCAGGCCGCGGCGGACGGTCTCAACTTCGGGCAATTCAGGCATGCAGGCATTCACCTTATGGAGGTGACGTGATAGCGCCAATGCGACGGGCACGCTATGGTCCGGTAGCGGAGTACATCTAATGGATCGGCCGGATCAAACCACCCATTTTGGCTTCAGGGACGTGCCCTTAGGGGACAAGCAGACGCTGGTGAACGACGTGTTTCACAGCGTGGCAAGGCGCTATGACCTGATGAACGACCTGATGTCGGCGGGCCTGCACCGGGTCTGGAAAGACATCATGATCACGGCGCTCAACCCGCCGAAAAGCGATGCGCCGTTTGCGCTGCTCGACGTCGCCGGCGGCACCGGCGACATCGCCTTCCGCGCGGCCAAGGCCGCCGGCTTTGGCTTCCGCGCCACCGTCTGCGACATCAATACGGATATGCTCGAGGTCGGCCACAACCGCGCGCTCGCGCAGCATCTCGACCATCAGGTGTCTTTCGTCGAAGGCAACGCCGAGGCGCTGGCTTTCCCGGATCGTTCGTTCGACGCCTACACCATCGCCTTCGGTATTCGCAACGTACCGCGGATCGATGTGGCGCTGCGCGAGGCCTATCGCGTGCTGCGGCCGGGCAGCCGATTCCTGTGTCTGGAATTCTCCACCGTCGACGTTCCCGGACTGGACTGGCTGTACGACCAGTTCTCGTTCAGGGTGATCCCGCCGCTCGGCCGCGCCGTGACCGGCGATGCCGAATCTTATCAGTATCTCGTCGAATCGATCCGGAAATTTCCCCGGCCCAATGTATTTGCCGAGATGATCCGCGGCGCCGGCTTTGCGCGGGTGAAGTGGGAAAGCCTGTCCGGCGGGATCGTGGCGCTGCATTCGGGCTGGCGCTTGTGATTTCTGCGGCGACCCACATCGCGCGGCTTGTCCGCGCCGCTTACGTGTTCGCGCGCGAGGGCGTGTTCGGCGTCGTCGATCCGAGCCTGGTGCCGGCGCCCGGGCAGCTCGCGCTGCGACTGGCGCGATTGATCGAGCGGCCCGGCGCCAAATCCGGCCCACGGCTATCCCGCGCACTGACGCGGCTGGGACCGGCCTACCTCAAGCTCGGACAGTTTCTGGCGACACGCCCCGACGTGGTCGGGGTTGCGATGGCGCGCGACCTGGAAAGCCTGCAGGACCGGCTGCCGCCTTTTTCGCAAAGTGAAGCGGAGGCGGTGATCGCACTGTCGCTGGAACGCTCTGTGGCTAAGGCCTTTGTCAGCCTCGGCCCGGCGGTCGCCGCCGCGTCCATCGCGCAGGTGCATCGCGGCGAGATCGAGCGAAATGGCGTGCGCCAGCCGGTCGCGGTAAAGGTGCTCCGGCCCAACGTCGCCTCGCGCTTTCGCCGCGACCTCTCCGACTTCTTCTTTGTCGCGCACAACGCGGAAGCGCATTCGGCCGAAGCGCGGCGGCTGCGGCTGATCGAGGTCATCAACACGATGTCGCGCTCGGTCGCGATGGAGATGGACCTGCGGCTTGAGGCTGCCGCCTTGTCCGAGATGGCGGAGAACACCCGCGACGATCCGGATTTCCGCGTGCCGGCCGTCGACTGGGACCGCACCACTCATAACGTCCTGACGATGGAGTGGATCGACGGCATCGCACTGAACGACCATGCACGCCTCGAAGCAGCGCAGGTCGATTTGCCCGACCTTGGGCGCAAGGTGATCCAGAGTTTCCTGCGCCACGCGCTGCGCGACGGCTTCTTTCATGCCGACATGCATCCCGGCAATCTGTTTCTCGACGACACCGGACGGCTGGTGGCGGTCGATTTCGGCATCATGGGCCGGCTCGGCGTGAAGGAGCGGCGCTTCCTCGCCGAAATTCTCTTGGGCTTCATCACGCGCGACTACCGCCGCGTCGCGGAAGTCCATTTCGAGGCCGGCTACGTGCCGGGGCATCATTCGGTGGAAAATTTCGCGCAAGCCATCCGCGCGATCGGCGAGCCGATCCACAACCGCACCGCCGAAGAAATCTCGATGGCGAAGCTGTTGACCCTGCTGCTCGAGGTCACCGGGCTGTTCGACATGCAGACCCGGCCCGAACTGATCCTGCTGCAGAAGACCATGGTGGTGGTCGAAGGCGTCGCGCGCGGCTTCGACCCCAAGCTCGATATCTGGAAGGTGGCCGATCCCGTGGTGCGCGAATGGATCGAGCGCAATCTTGGTCCCCTCGGGCGGGTTCAGGGGGCCATGACCGGCGCCGGCGAACTCGGCCGCGTGATGGCGGGCCTGCCGGCGATCGCTTCGCGGGCGGTTGCCGTGATCGAGAACATGGAAAAGATGACCCGCGAGGGCCTGACGCTGTCGCCGGAGACTGTTGCGGCCCTGGGCCGGGCCGAAGGCCGCAAGAGCCGCTGGCGCACGGTGGCGCTCTGGATCATTGCGGCGACCTTTATCGGAATTCTGTTTGCAATCCTGCAGTTGTGATTGCAATGCTGGCATGACGTGCTAGCATTGACTGCACAACCTGCCGGAGGCCTCCCTATGGCCAGCCTGACCATCCGAAAACTCGATGAAGCCGTCAAAGCCTATCTGCGGCTCCGGTCGGCCGGAAACGGCCGCTCCGTTGAAGAGGAAGTCCGGGTCATCCTGGGAGAACTAATCCAAGGACGTCCCGAACTATCAGGCGGCACCACCTCACCGCCCTCCGTAGAGGTCCCCGCACAGGCAGTGCGATCGGTCGGCGCCTCCAGCACACCGAACGTCACCCTGATCATCGGCGGCGGCATTGCCGCGTTCAAGTCGCTGGAACTGATCCGGCGGCTTAAAGAGCGACACATCGACGTCCGCTGCGTGCTGACCAAGGCCGCCCAGCAATTCGTCACGCCGCTTTCGGCCAGCGCGCTGTCGCATGAGCGCGTCTATACGGACCTGTTCAATCCCGAGAGCGAATTCGACGCCGGCCATATCCGGCTGGCGCGCGAATGCGATCTGATCATCGTGGCGCCGGCGACCGCCGACCTGATGGCGAAGATGGCGCACGGCCATGCCGACGATCTCGCTACCGCCATCCTGCTGGCGGCCAACCGGCCGATCCTTCTGGCGCCTGCGATGAACCCCCTGATGTGGAACAACGCCGCCACCCGCCGCAACGTCATGCAACTTCGCCGCGACGGCGTTCACATGATCGGCCCCAGCGCCGGGGAGATGGCTGAGTCCAATGAGGCCGGCATCGGCCGGATGTCGGAGGCGGTCGAGATTGCCGCCGCCGCCGTCGACATCCTGCGCCCGCCGCGACCGCGTCCGCTCGCGGGCAAGCGCGTGCTGATCACGGCAGGGCCGACGCATGAGGCGATCGATCCTGTGCGCTATATCGCCAACCGCTCCTCCGGCAAGCAGGGTTTTGCCATCGCCGCCGCGGCACAGGCCGCGGGCGCGGACGTCACGCTGGTGTCCGGCCCGGTCGACTTGCGCGATCCCCCCGGCGTCACGGTGATCCGGGTCGAATCGGCGCGTGACATGCTGCATCGCGTGGAAGCCGCCTTGCCGGCGAACATCGCGATCTTCGCAGCCGCCGTTGCCGACTGGCGCGTTGCCAATGAAGGCGAGCAGAAACTGAAAAAGACGTCCGCCGGCATGCCGCAGCTCGAACTGGTGGAAAATCCCGACATTCTGGCGACGATCTCGAAGTTGAAGGAGAATCGTCCGCCGCTGGTGATCGGCTTTGCCGCCGAGACCGAACATCTGATCGACAACGCAAAAGCCAAGATCGCGCGCAAGGGCTGCGACTGGATCGTTGCCAATGACGTTTCGCCTTCAACCGGTGTGATGGGCGGCGACCGCAACACCGTTCACCTGCTGACGCGCGATGGCGAGGAGATCAACGTCGACAGCATTAAAGTGGAGTCTTGGCCGGTGATGACCAAGGAACAGGTCGCAGTCGAACTGGTGGCGAAGATTGCGCAGACCGTGGAGAAGAATTCGTGAACGTGATGGTGAAGGTCGACGTCTGCCAATTGCCACATGGCGAAGGTCTCGCACTGCCGGCCTATCAGAGCGCCGATGCCGCCGGGCTCGACCTGCTCGCGGCGGTGCCGGCGGATACGCCGCTGATCCTCCCGCCCGGAAAATTCGCGATGGTGCCGACCGCGCTCACGATCGCGTTGCCTTCCGGGTATGAGGCGCAGGTGCGGCCGCGCTCCGGGCTTGCCGCCAAACACGGCGTCACGCTGCTGAACTCGCCCGGCACGGTGGATGCCGATTACCGCGGCGAGATCAACGTGCTCCTGATCAACCACGGCGATATGCCCTTCCCAATCAAGCGCGGGGAGCGCATCGCGCAGATGGTGATCGCGCCTGTGGTGCAAGCGGAACTGGTTCCCGTCACTTCGCTGACGGCAACCGGCCGCGGCAGTGGCGGTTTTGGCTCGACCGGCCGCTGAATCGTTCGGTTTGACCGGTTCGGAACGATGCCGCCTTGATTTTTTCACAGGCAGTTTTGCGTTCACGGTCTGGACTCTTACCGGTCGACTTCCGAAGGGGATACTCTCGACCCGATTCGTGTAGAGCGCGACCAGCAAAAGTGGGGTCCGGTTTTGTGTCCGGGCGCGCTCAATCCTTAGTCGGCGCATAACCTCAACGCAAACCGCTCACATTTTGGCGGATTATGCGCTGGGGGTGGTGCCTGCAGTCATGCGTTCTTGGGGCAAATAATGTCGGGCGTAGTCGCTGCGATGCGTCGAACCCTGCTGTCGTGCACCTCACTGGCGCGCCACGGCGTGATTGCGCTCGCCACCGCTTTCTCCGCGCTGCCGGAGCCCGCGTTGGCCGACGAATTGACCATCACGCAGGCGATTTCCGCCTTGTTCGACCTCAATCACCAGGAGTTCGCGGTGCTGACGACGGCGCTATCGCTGCTCGGCTTTACCGTGGTGGCCGCAATCCTGCTGATGCGCACGCGCATTCGGGCCACCCGGATCGAACTCGACCTACGCTCCGACATCGCCGATCTGCAGGTACAGGCCGACCGGCTGCGGGCGCTGTTGTTCGCCGAGCCCCAGATTCTGATCGCCTGGGCCGCGGGGGACAACCGACCCCAGATCAGCGGCGACACTTCGCTTCTGATCTCGCAGGACGCACTGTCGAATTCGCCGCAGCGCATTCTTGCCTTTGGAACCTGGCTGCCGCCGGAACCGGCGCTGCGGATGGACCGTGCGGTCGACGCGCTGCGCGAGGCCGGCGAAGGTTTTCTGCTCAACCTCGCCACCTCGAACGGCCGCGCCATCGAAGCGATGGGCCGCGCCATTGGGGGGCAAGCCATTGTGCGGATTCGCGAACTTGGTGGCTTGCGCCGTGAGCTCGCCGAATCCAATCTCCGCTACAGGACGCTTTTGGAGGAGACCGAATTGTTGCGCGACTTCGCCGCCGCGGCGCCCTGGCCGATCTGGGCCAAGAGCGCCGAGGGCAATCTGCGTTACGCGAACACTGCCTATGTGCGGGCCACCGAAGGCGCAAGCGTCGCGGACACGATCTACCGCAACCTCGAGCTCCTGGAGAACGACCAGCGTTCCGAGATGGGCCGGGTGCTGAACGACAATTCCACCTACGCGGCGCGGCTGCCGATCGTGGTCGGCGGCGAGCGGCGCATCTATGACGTTCAGGCGCTCAAGCTCGGCGGCGGCAGCGCCGGCATCGCCATCGACGCCAGCGAGGCGACCCAGTTGCGCGACGCCATGGAGCGGATGGCGGAAGCCCATCGCCGCACCCTCGACCAGTTGTCGTCGGGGGTTGCCGTATTCGACGGCCAGCGACGGCTTGCCTTCTACAACGAATCCTACCGCCGGCTGTGGGGTCTCGATCAAGCCTTCCTCGATTCAAACCCCGACGATTCAAGCGTGCTCGACCGGCTGCGCGCGGCGCGCAAGCTGCCCGAACAGCCCGATTTCCGCGCCTGGAAGGCCAAGCTCCACGAAGCCTACCGCGCCGTCGAGCCGGAGAACTACACCTGGTTTCTGCCCGACGGCCGCGCTGTCAGCGTCGTCACCACGCCGAATCTCGAAGGCGGCGTCACCTATCTGTTCGACAATGTCACCGAAAGCTTGGATCTCGCACGCCGCTACGACCGCCTGACCCGGGTCCAGCATGAAACGCTCGACAACCTGGCTGAAGCGGTCGCGGTGTTCGGCAGCAACGGCCGCGTGGAACTGTTCAATCCCGCTTTCCTGAAAATGTGGAAGCTCTCGGCGGAATCGCTCAAAGAGCAGCCCCATATCGAGACCGTGGAAGCGTGGTGCAAGCCGCTGTTCGACGACGCGTTGACCTGGCGGGCGCTGCGCGAGGCGATCACCGCGATCGAGAACCGGGCGCAGGTGGCGCTGAAACTCGAGCGCAAGGACGGCAGTGTGCTGGATTGCATGACCATGCCGCTGCCCGACGGCGCGACCCTTCTGACATTCCAGGACATCACCGACACCGAGAACGTCGAGCGCGCGCTGCGCGAGCGCAACGAGGCGCTGGAAGCCGCCGACCAGATGAAGGTGGATTTCGTCCACCACGTGTCCTACGAGCTGCGCGCACCGCTGACCACCATCATCGGCTTTGCACATTTCCTCAGCGATCCCTCGACCGGCCCGCTGACGCCAAAGCAGGCCGAGTATCTCGACTACGTCACCAAGTCGACCAACGCGCTGCTTGCGCTCACCAACAACATCCTGGATCTCGCCACCATCGATGCCGGCGCCATGAAGCTCGAGCTCGGCCCGGTCAATATCGAAAAAGCCATTCAGGCCGCCGCCGAAGGCATTCAGGACCGGCTGGCGACCGACCGCATCGAGCTCAGGGTCGATATCGATCCTGAGATCGGCAACTTCACCGGCGACGAGCGGCGCGTGGTGCAAGTGCTCTATAACCTGCTCGCCAACGCGGTCGGGTTCTCGCCGCACGATGCCGCGGTGACGATCAGCGCGCGGCGAACCGAGCATCGCGTGATCTTCACCGTCTCCGATTCCGGCCCCGGCATTCCCGCCGAGGTGAAGGACAAGGTATTCGACTGGTTCGAGAGCCACTCCCACGGCTCGCGCCATCGCGGCGCCGGCCTCGGCCTGTCGCTGGTACGCTCGTTCGTCGAACTGCATGGCGGCAAGGTGCGCGTCGACTCGATCGTCGGCAGAGGCACGACCGTCACCTGCGATTTCCCGATCGACCAGAACGCCCACCGTAACGCTGCCGAATGACTGCGCCCGCGACATTTACAGTGGCGTTGGCGAACGAGGCGGCAACGGCGCATCTGATGGCCGACCTCGCGCTGCTGGTCGGCCCCGGCGACGTCATTACGCTGTCGGGCGATCTCGGCGCGGGGAAGACTGCGGCGGCGCGCGCCATGATCCGCTATCTCGCCGACGATCCCGCGCTCGAAGTGCCGAGCCCGACATTCACGCTGGCCCAGAGCTACGAACTGCCGTTTCCGATTGTCCACGCCGATCTCTACCGCATCAACGATTCGAGCGAGCTGGAGGAAATCGGCTTGTCGCCGCTGCCGGAGGGTACGCTGGCGCTGATCGAATGGCCGGAGCGCGCACCCGACGCACTGCCCGAAGATCGCATCGACATCGCCTTCAGCCATCGTCCCGCGCTCGGATCGAGCGCGCGGGCCGCCGAAATCACCGGCTATGGCAAGGCGGCGGCGCAGGTGGCGCGACTAAGCAGCTTGCGCAAATTTCTCACTGAGGCGGGCTTCCTGGACGCAGCGCGCAAGCGCATGCCCGGCGACGCCTCGACACGCTCCTATGCGCGCCTGATCGGCGACGACGGCACATCCATCCTGATGAATTCGCCGCGCCGCCCGGATGGACCGGCGATCTATGCCGGCAAATCCTACAGCGCGGCCGTTCATCTCGCCGAGGATGTCAAGCCGTTCGTCGCCATCGACAATGGCCTGCGCGCGCACGGCTTCTCGGCGCCCGCGATCCGCCACGCCGATCTCGATTCCGGTTTTCTGATCACCGAGGATTTCGGCAGTGCCGGCATCGTCGAAGGCGACCCGCCGCGGCCGATCGCCGAGCGCTATGAGGCGGCAACCGACATGCTGGCGGAGCTGCATCGCAATCCCCTACCGGAAACGGCGCCACTGACGCCGCAGGGCGCATACCAAATTCCCGTTTACGATATCGATGCATGGCTGGTCGAGATCGGGCTGATGCTTGAATGGTATCTGCCGGTTCGCGGCGCTGCGGTCAGTCCGCAACAACGCGACGAATTCATCGCGATGTGGCGAACGCTGTTGGAGAAGCCGGCGGCTGCACCGCGAACCTGGGTGCTGCGTGATTTTCATTCGCCCAACATCATCTGGCTCGACGACCGCACCGGGATTTTACGTGTCGGCATCATCGACTTCCAGGACGCCGCGTTGGGCCCTGCCGCCTACGAT
Source organism: Bradyrhizobium sp. RDI18 (assembly GCF_043203335.1). Lineage (NCBI taxonomy): Bacteria > Pseudomonadati > Pseudomonadota > Alphaproteobacteria > Hyphomicrobiales > Nitrobacteraceae > Bradyrhizobium > Bradyrhizobium sp. RDI18. The sequence goes on from NZ_JBICRN010000008.1 coordinate 5,107,507, forward strand.
CTGGTCTCCCTGCTGCAGGACGCGCGGATCGACGTCCCCGAACCGCTCGAGCTGTCGCTCTTGACGCGCTACATCAAGGCGCGCCGCGCGGCAGATGGCCAGTTCGATCCGGCCAGCTTTGCCGAGCTCTACGCCATCATGTCGGCGCAGCGTAATACGCGCCTGCTCGGTACCTTCGCCCGGCTCAACGGGCGCGACGGCAAGCCGCAATATCTGCGCCACCAGCCCCGCATCTGGACCTACCTGAACCGCTCGCTGGCGCATCCCGCGCTGGCCGCGTTTCGCGAATGGTATGCCGCCAACGTGCCACCGCCGCTGTCCTGATTTACCTCCTGTTAGCCACCCCGCATTTAATCTGGAACCGGCACGCTGCGCAGGCGTGGACCAGCATTTTTTTGAACCGGAAGGACGGCCATGGCGGCGGCGGAACGGCGCAAGGGAGATCGAGTCGTATTCGAGCGCGGCTTTGCGGCGCACATGATGGGGATCGACGGCACCTGGCGGCGTGATTGCGTGATGGAAGACGTCTCCGAGACCGGCGCCAAGCTGACGGTCGAAGGCTCAGTCGAGGGCCTGCATCTGAAGGAATTCTTCCTGCTGTTGTCGTCGACGGGATTGGCCTATCGGCGCTGCGAGCTGGCCTGGGTCAATGGCGATCAGATCGGCGTCAATTTCCTGAAGCAGGGCGACAAGAAGAAGAAAATGGCCAAGCGTGGGGCCGAGGACGCCGAAGCCTGAAGTTGGCAAGCGCCAGCGGCCGTCGTACGGCCGTCATGTGCGGCCACTAAGGCCTCATGGTTGGCTGGGTTCAAGCGAGATCGCCGTGGTATGATCCGCGGCGCAAGTTGATGGTTCGAGAAACTCCAAAAATGTCCGTTACGCCCACCAAAGCCATGGTCCTTGCCGCCGGTCTCGGTTTGCGCATGCGCCCGCTGACCAACCACATGCCGAAGCCGCTGGTGACTGTGGCCGGCCAGCCGTTGCTCGATCACGTGCTCGACAAGCTCGCCGGCGCCGGCGTCAGCGAGGCCGTGGTCAATGTGCATTACCTGCCTGACCAGATCATCCAGCACACCGCGAACCGTAGCCTGCCCCGCATCATCATTTCCGACGAACGCGACCAGGTGCTCGGCACCGGCGGCGCGGTGGTGAAGGCGCTGCCGCTGCTCGGCAAGGAGCCGTTCTTCCACGTCAACGCCGATACGATGTGGATCGATGGCGTGCGGCCCAATCTGACACGGCTTGCCGAAACCTTCGATCCGGATCGCATGGACATCCTGCTCTTGATGGCGCCGACCACGAACAGCATCGGCTATGCCGGCCGCGGCGACTACGCCATGCTGCCGGATGGCGCGCTGCGCAAGCGGCGCGAACACCAGGTGGTGCCGTTCGTCTATGCGGGGGCTGCAATCATGTCGCCGTCGCTGTTTGCCGACGCGCCGGCAGGCGAGTTTTCGCTGACCAAAATGTTCGACCGCGCCAACGAGCAGGAGCGATTGTTTGGCCTCAGGCTCGACGGCGTCTGGATGCATGTCGGAACCCCCGACGCGGTACAGGCCGCAGAAGAGGCGTTTTTGGAGAGTGTGGCCTGATCCGACGCTGGACCGGCGTCGAACCGATCCGCCGTTAGCACGAAAGCATCAGCGATTCGTGCCCCCGGAACGCAATGCAGATACTCTTCGACGGTCCGCCGCAGGGCTCAGACAAAAAATCTCGAAAACAACCCCATGCAAAGTAGAATGGGCCCGGACTGCTTTGGCAGTGAGTAGCGGGGACGCCGCTCTCACCCGCATGACCTGCCCCTCTTCCCTCCCTATATTGGCCCCTGATCTCGAATCAGGAAGCCCATGCGCGTTTTCAGCGTTTCCGTCTCCGCACCGTTCCTGCGCACCGTCATCGCGGCGCTGGTCGACGGCCGGCTCGTCGAGGGATTCGAGGCGCGAAAGGATCCGCTGAATCTCGCAACGGCAACGCTCTACCTGCCGACCCGGCGTGCCGGGCGGCTGGCGCGGGAGATTTTTCTCGATGAGCTGAAGACCGATGCCGCGATCCTGCCGCGCATCGTAGCCCTCGGCGACATCGACGAGGACGAGCTGGCGTTTGCCGAAGGTTCCGAACAATTCAGCGGCGTCGCGCCGCTCGACGTTCCGCCAAAACTTGGCGAACTGGAGCGCCGCCTGACACTGGCGCATCTGGTTGCGGCATGGGCAAAAAGCCCGGTGTCGGCGCCGCTCGTGGTCGGCGGCCCGGCCTCGACGCTGGCGCTGGCCGGCGACCTGGCGCGGCTGATGGACGACATGGTGACGCGCGGCGTCGCCTGGGAAGCGCTCGACCGGCTGGTGCCCGACCAGTTCGACAAATATTGGCAGCACTCGCTGGAGTTCCTGCGCATCGCGCGCAAGGCATGGCCCGAGCACTTAAAGGAAATCGGCCGGATCGAGCCCGCAGAACGGCGCGACCGCCTGATCGACGCGGAAGCCGCGCGCCTGACCGCGCATCATGAAGGACCGGTGGTTGCGGCAGGTTCGACCGGTTCGATGCCGGCAACCGCAAAATTCCTCAATGCCGTAGCCCACCTGAAGCAGGGCGCGGTGGTGCTGCCGGGACTCGACACTGATCTCGACGAGGAGGCCTGGCAGACGATTGGCGGCGTCAGGGACGCGCAGGGCAAATTCACCACGCAGCCCTCCTCGAACCACCCGCAATTCGCGATGCAGGGATTGCTGGATCGCTTCGGCATCAAGCGAAGCGACGTCGAAATTCTCGGCACGCCGGCGCAGCAGGGCCGCGAAGTGCTGGTATCGGAGACGATGCGCCCGTCGACGGCGACCGAGCAATGGCATGACCGGCTGGCACAGTCGGAGGTGTCTGCGAGGATCGCGGCCGGCATGGCAAATCTCGCCGTCGTCGAAGCGCCCAATTCGGAGATGGAAGCGCTGGCGATCGCGGTGGCGATGCGCGAGGCGCGACACCTCGGTAAATCAGCCGCGCTGGTAACGCCGGACCGCGCGCTGGCGCGTCGGGTGATGGCGGCGCTGAGGCGCTGGAATCTCGAATTCGACGATTCCGGCGGCGACGCGCTGATGGATACGCCAAGCGGCATTTTTGCCCGCCTCGCCGCAGAAGCCGCCGCCCAGGGGCTGGAGCCTCCGACGCTGCTGGCGCTGCTGAAGCATCCGCTGTTTCGGCTTGGTGGCGCATTCGGCGCGTTCAAGCACGCCGTCGAGACCCTCGAACTGGCGCTGCTGCGCGGCACCCGGCCGCAGGCAGGAACGGCCGGCCTGGCGCGCGACTTCGATCGCTTCCGCGTCGAACTCGGAAAACTCCGGCGCAAGGAAACCTCCTCGCTTCACGCCTCGGAGCCACGCGCGAAACTAAGGGATGACGAACTCGATCAGGCCCAGGTGCTGATCGCGGCGTTGCAGAAGGCGCTGTCGCCGCTGGAAATCATGGGCTCATCAAAGCCGTACGATTTCGCCGAACTGGCGCTGCGCCATCGTGAAACGCTGATCGCGCTGTCCTCGGATCAAAACGGCATTGCGGTCGTCTTCGAGGAGGCGCAGGGCTCGGCATTGTCAGCGGCGTTCGACGAACTGCTGGCCGAGCAAAAGCCGAGCGGCCTGATGGTCCAGCTCGGCGATTACCCCGATGTGTTCCAAACTGCCTATGCCGACCGCATGGTGCGGCGTCCGGAATCCGCCGACGCGCAGCTCCAGATCTACGGCCAGCTCGAAGCGCGGCTGACCGAATCCGACCGCGTCGTCCTTGGCGGGCTGGTCGAAGGCGTGTGGCCGCCGGCGCCGCGGGTCGATCCGTGGCTCAGCCGGCCGATGCGCCATGAACTCGGCCTCGACCTGCCGGAGCGGCGCATCGGCCTCTCCGCGCACGATTTCGCGCAATTGCTGGGCACGCCAGATGTGATTCTCGCCCATTCGGCAAAAGTCGGCGGCGCGCCGGCGGTCGCCTCGCGCTTCCTGCACCGCCTGGAGGCGGTGGCGGGCGAAGCGCGCTGGGAGGAAGCCAAAAGGGCCGGAGAAAATTACGTCCGCTTCGCCGCCGAACTGGATCAGCCCGACGAGGTCAAGCCGATCGAGCAGCCCGCGCCGAAGCCGCCGGTCGAGACGCGGCCGCTCAAGCTGTCGGTCACCGCGATCGAGGACTGGCTGCGCGATCCCTATACGATCTATGCGAAATATATCTTGCGCCTCGATCCGCTCGATCCCGTCGACATGCCATTGTCGGCGGCCGACCGCGGCTCGGCGATCCATGACGCGCTCGGCGAATTCACGCAAGTATTCGCCGACGCGCTTCCGCCAGAGCCCGCGCTGGCGCTGCGCGGCATCGGCGAGAAATATTTCGCGCCATTGATGGAGCGGCCGGAGGCGCGCGCCTTGTGGTGGCCGCGGTTCCAGCGCATCGCCGCCTGGTTTGCGGAATGGGAAAAGGCGCGGCGCGACCATATCGAGAAGATTGCCGCCGAGATCAGGGGCGAGATCAAGATTCCGCTCGACAACGAGCGCATCTTCACGCTGTCCGCGCGCGCCGACCGGATCGAGCAGCGCCATGACGGCAGCTTTGCGATCCTCGACTATAAGACCGGACAGCCGCCGACCGGCAAGCAGGTGCGGATGGGCCTGTCGCCGCAACTGACGCTGGAGGCCGCGATCCTGCGCGAGGGCGGGTTTGAGAATATCCGCGCCGGCTCATCCGTCGGCGAACTCGTCTATGTCAGGCTCAGCGGCAACAATCCGCCCGGCGAACAGCGCTCGCTGGAACTGAAGATCAGGAACAACGATACGCCGCAGCGGCCGGACGAAGCGGCCGACTACGCGCGCGAACAGCTCGAGGCGCTGATCCGCAAATTCGAGAACGTGGAAACCGCCTATACCTCTCTGAACCTGTCGATGTGGTCGAACCGTTATGGCGCCTATGACGACCTCGCCCGCATCAAGGAATGGTCAGCGGCCGGCGGGCTGGGGATCGAGGAATGGTGAAAGCTGCCCGCATCATCCCCGACGCCGTTCGCGCGACGCAAGCGCGTGCGTCCGATCCGGCCGCGTCCGCCTTCGTTTCGGCGAATGCGGGGTCGGGCAAGACGCATGTGCTGGTGCAGCGGGTGATCCGGCTGCTGCTCGATGGCGTGCCGCCCGAGAAAATTCTTTGCATCACCTTCACGAAAGCCGCCGCCGCCAACATGGCGGAGCGCGTGTTCACCACGCTGGGCCATTGGGTGACGCTCGACGACGATGCACTGGATGCGGCGATTCGCGAGGCCGGCATTCCCCATCCCAGCGCACGTCTGCGCAAGTCGGCGCGCAAACTGTTCGCCTGCGCGCTGGAGACGCCGGGCGGGCTGAAGGTGCAGACCATCCACGCGCTGTGCACGCGGCTGCTGCAGCAGTTCCCGTTCGAGGCCAATGTGCCGGCGCGGTTCGCCGTGCTCGACGAGCGCGACCAGAACGAGATGATGGAGCGTGCCAATCTCGCCGTCTTCCTCGAGGCGTCGCGCAACCCTGACAGCGCGACCGGGCGCGCGCTGATGACGGCGATGGCGAGTGCTGCCGACGTCACCTTCAAGGACGTCGTGCGCGAGGCCTGTCTCAGCCGCGATCATTTCATGGCCTGGACGGATGCCGCCGGCAGCGCGCAAGCGGCCGCAGCGCAGATTTCAGCGGCACTTGGCGTCGGTCCCAATGATCGCATTGAAGACGTCGAGCGTGAGATCGTTGAAGGACCCAACCTGCCGCGATCGCAATGGCAGGAAATCGCCCTGGTTCTGGATACCAGCAGTAAAGCCGACCAGAAACAGGCTGACCGACTTCGTGAGGCGCTGGCATTTACCGGGGCTGCCCAGGTTGACGCGTATCTCGGATTATTTCTCACCGATGAACGCACGCCAAGAGCAACGGTCGTCACCAACAGCTTTGTCAAAAGAATCCTGCGGTTGGTCGATTGTTCGATTCGGAAGTCGGCCGCGTCCTTCCCCTGATCGAACGTCGCCGCGCATTGGTGGCACGCGACCGTACCGAGGCGCTGCTATATATCGCAACCGCTGCAGCGGCGAACTACCGCCGCGAGAAGCAGGAGCGCGGCCTGCTCGACTATGACGACCTGATCGACAAGACGCTGGAAATGCTCGACCGCGTTTCCTCGGGCTGGGTGCATTACAAGCTCGACCGCGGCGTCGACCATGTGCTGATCGACGAGGCGCAGGACACCAGCCCGCGGCAATGGGACATCGTCGCGCACATCATCTCCGAGTTCACTTCGGGTGCCGGCGCGCGCGACGGCGTGGTGCGAACGGTGTTCGCGGTCGGCGACGAGAAGCAGTCGATCTTCTCGTTCCAGGGCGCGGCCCCGCGCGAATTCGACCTGCGCCGTCGCGCCTTGCAACGGAAGTTCGAGGGCGCCGGGCTGAAGTTCGATCCGGTATCCTTCACCTATTCGTTCCGCTCCGGACCGGAGATCCTTCACGCGGTCGATCAGGTGTTCCGCGAGCAGGATATCTATCGCAGCATTCACGCGGTCGATATCGGCAACCCGATCCATCACGCGCTGGCCGATGCAGGTCCGGGCCAGATCGATCTCTGGGAGCTGGCGGAAGCCGATGACCGGCAGGATATCGAGGGCTGGCGCGCGCCGTTCGACGGCGTCTCCGCGACCAGCCCCGAAGTGAAGCTGGCCCGGCGCATCCAGGCCGAGATCAAGGCGCTGGTCGGCAGCGGTGCGATGACCGGCAGCAAGAACGACCGCCGCCCGCTGCGCTATGGCGACATGCTGGTCTTGGTGCGGCGGCGCGGCAACGCGTTTGACGCCGTGATCCAGGCGCTGAAGCACGCCGGCATCCCGGTCGCGGGCGCCGACCGCCTCAAGCTCACCGAGCACATCGCGATCATCGACCTGATGAACCTGGCCGACGCGCTGCTGCTGCCGCAGGACGATCTGGCGCTGGCAGTGGCGCTGAAGAGCCCGTTGTTCGGGCTCGACGATGACGACCTGTTCAAGATCGCCTGGCAGCGCAAGGGATCGTTGCGCGCCGCATTGACCGCGCGCGCCGCGGCTGATGGCCGGCTGAGGGATGCGCTGTGGCGGCTCGAACAGTGCGAGCGCCGCTTTGCCAGCGAAACGCCGTTTGCGTTCTATGCCTGGCTGCTCGGCGGCGATGGCGGCCGCGCGCGAATCCTGCGGCGGCTTGGGCACGAGGCGAACGACGCGCTGGATGAGTTTCTGGAGCTGGCGCTGAGCTATGAACGCAAGGCGCCGGCTTCGCTGCAGGGTTTCATGGCCTGGTTGCGCACTGCCGATCTCGAAGTAAAGCGCGACATGGAGATCTCGCGCGACGAGGTCCGCGTCATGACCGTGCATGGTGCCAAGGGCCTGGAAGCGTCCGTCGTGTTCCTGGTGGACACCACGACGTCGCCCTCGGACACGCAGCGGCTGAAGCTCATCAACCTGCCGCTGGGCAATGCCGATCCGCATGCGCCCGGTGTGGTGGTGTGGGCCGGCCGCAAGGCCGAAGATCCTCCGGCCGTCGTCGCCGCCCGCGCCGCGATGATCGGCGATACCGAGGATGAATACCGCCGCCTGCTCTATGTCGCGATGACGCGCGCAGCGGACCGCCTGATCGTCGGCGGCTGCATGCCCGGCAACATGAAGAGTGTCCGGCCGCTGTCCTGGTACGATCTGATCACCAAGGGGCTCGACGGCTCCGCCTTGCAGCTTCAGGAGATCGAGACCGCCATAGGCCGGGTAAAGCGCTATACGCGGCCCGAGGAGTCCGCACCGTCGGCCGCTCCGCCTGCTGCGTCATCCCCGGCGGCGCCGATCGCGTTGCCCACCTGGCTGCTGACGCCAGCACAGCCTGAAATTTCCCCGGAAAGTCTGTTGCGGCCTTCGGACCCCGCTGACAGCGACAGCCACCCGGTCCGGACGGCGGAGTCGCTCACACAGCGCGCCCGCGCCTTGCAGCGCGGCACATTGGTGCACCGGCTTCTGCAGTCGCTGCCCGATGTCGCCGCCGAGCGCCGCCGCGAGGCCGCGCTGGCCTATCTGGCCCGCAATGCCGATGGCTGGACCGATGAGGAGCGGCAGGTGCTGGCTGAAAGCACGCTCGCCTTGATCGCCGATGCACGGTTTGCGCACGCTTTCGCCCCCGGAAGCCGCGCCGAAGTCTCGATCGTCGGGCGGCTGGAGCGGCCGGGCGGCCGGCCGGCGCTGGTATCCGGCCAGATCGACCGCCTCGTGGTGACCGAGCGCGAGGTCCTGATCGTCGATTTCAAGACCAACCACGCCCCGCCGAGCCGGCCCGAGGAAGCGCCAAAGGGCTATGTCCGCCAACTCGCGCTGTACCGGGCGGTGTTGGCCAGGCTTTATCCCCAGCGGCCGATTCGAGCCGCGCTGCTCTGGACCGAAACCTCTGAATTAATGGAGATTTCAGCTCCAGCGCTGGAGGCCGAGCTGGCATCCATCATCTCGGCGTGACCGCGCTTGACCCGGCAGGATCGCGTTCATAGGTTTGCCACATGATACCCGGGGCGCGATTCTTGACCGCGCCCCTTAATTTCTAACCAAAACGAGGTAATTCCCATGGCCGTTGGCAAGGTTTCTGACGCCGATTTCGAAGCCGAAGTGCTCAAGGCGACCGGGCCGGTGGTCGTCGATTTCTGGGCCGAATGGTGCGGCCCCTGTCGCATGATTGCGCCTGCGCTCGACGAGATTTCCGGCGCGATGGGCGACAAGGTCAAGATCGTGAAGCTGAACGTCGACGAGAGCCCGAAGACGGCCTCCAAATACGGCGTGATGTCGATCCCGACCCTGATGATCTTCAAGGGCGGCGAGATGGCCTCCCGCCAGGTCGGCGCCGCGCCGAAGGCGAAGCTGCAGCAGTGGATCACTGCGGCAGTTTGATCGCCGTCTTGAGGCAATAATTTTTGACGACGGCCGGCAAATTGCCGGCCGTTTGCGTTGAGACGGCATGTCTCGTGTTGAAGAGTACCTCGGCCTGCCACCTGGCAAGGCTCGCCGGCGCCCCGCCCCGCTGGCGGCAATGGAGGCGCGCTCGGTCGATGTCATCCCGCGCGGCGCGGAATGGCAATACGAGCCGAAATGGGACGGCTTTCGCTGCCTGCTGTCCCGCGAGAGGGATCTGGTCGACCTTCGCTCCAAGGCCGGCGAGGATCTCGCCCGTTACTTTCCCGAATTGGTTCGCTCAGCGCTTGCATTGAAGGCGACCAGCTTCCTGCTCGACGGCGAAATCGTCGTGCCACGCGGAAGAGCATTTTCGTTCGACGATCTGCTGCAGCGGATTCATCCCGCCGCGAGCCGGGTCAAAAAGCTGGCAGGAGACGCCGGCGCTGTTTCTCGCGTTCGACCTGCTGAAGACCGCCGCGGACAAGAAGCTCGCCGCATCGCCGTTGCGGATACGCCGGCCGGCGCTGGAAGCCTTTGCGAAAGCGCAGTTCAGATCCAGTTCGACATTTCGTCTGTCGCCGGTCACCACGAGCTACATCACCGCCCAGAAATGGCTGAAGCAAGCCGGCGGCGGTTCAGATGGCGTCATCGCTAAGCGCGTCGACCTGCCCTATCAGGCCGGCAACCGCGACGGCATGCAGAAGATCAAGAAATTCCGCAGCGCCGATTGCGTCGTCGGCGGCTTCCGTTACGCCACCAACAGAATCGCGAGCCGGAAAGTCGTCGGCTCGCTGCTGCTCGGTCTCTACGATGATAAGGGGCTTCTGCATCACGTCGGCTTCACCTCCGCGATCAAGCAGGCGGATAAGCCAACGCTGACATATCGGCTCGAGCCGCTGATCGCGCCTCCCGGCTTCACCGGCAACGCGCCGGGCGGCCCGAGCCGATGGTCGACCGAGCGATCGGCAAAGTGGTGCCCGCTGAAGCCAAGACTCGTGATCGAGGTCTGCTACGATCATTTCAGTGGCGAGCGATTCCGCCACGGCACCTCGATCTTGCGCTGGCGGCCCGACAAGGCGCCGCGGCGATGCACCTTCGATCAACTCAAGCAGAAAGCTGCCGACCCGATGAAGCTGCTGAAGTGAAGCGGGCGCAGCACCGGTGCCGGTTTCGGAGCTATCTGATCCATCCTGTCGCTAGCGCGCTGGCGAGCTCGGCGTGACCGTTCTGTTGCGCGAGCGCGGCCATCGCGCCGTGATCATACGGCACATGCCGAAACGTGACGCGCCAGGTGCCGTCAGCAAGCTCGAGGATCGCATAACGCGCATCCGGCGTGCCGGCTTCGACGACATGCGGAAAGGGATGCACGTCGCGATAGCCGGGCGAGCCGACGCTGCCGGGGTTGACGATCAATCGGCCATCGCGAAGCCTGACCGCGCGGGCAAGATGGGTGTGCGCACAGAGGATCAGGGACTGCGTGACGCCCCGCGCGCGCTCCTCGATTTTATCCAGCGATGACATTCGCACGGTGCCGTCGGGCGACACCGTTTCCAGCCAATAGACCTCGTCATGCTCGGGCGTTGCATGGCAGAGGAAGACCCGATCGCGAAACACGGCCGTCTTCGGCACCGCGCGCAGCCAATCGAGATGGCGCTCTTCGAGCTGCGCGTGCGCCGGCCGGTCCCATGATCCCATCTTCTCCGGAGGCCGGTCGATCAGATACCGATCGTGATTGCCTAGTACGTGAACGGCGTCGAGCGCCATCAGCGCATCCATGGTGCGTCGCGCGTCGAGCGGTCCGCTCGCCATGTCGCCGAGATTGACGATTTCGCCAATGCCCAGTGCGCGGATGTCGGCCAGCACGGCTTCCAGCGCGAGATAGTTTCCGTGCACGTCGGCAATGGCAGCAAAACGCATGGCGATTCCAGCTTTGATGATTGTCGTACGGCCCTGCAAGAACGATGCTGCGCCATTTACCTCATTTGGGTGAAGCCGGCCTGCAACATTATCCTTACTTCCTATTGCGGAACGAAGGTTCCGACTCGCAGCTCTCAGGCGTCTTGGCTAGTCTTTGCAAAGACCGGGGCTGGCTAGTTTCATTATGCAATCGATATTTTTCCCGGGCGGCCGCTGGAAGCGATTCCAGCGGTCATTTAATTTTGGGGAATGCTATGCCGGCGGTGTGCCGTTGATGGCAAGCACATGGCCGACGAGATAGAGCGAGCCGGTGACCAGAATCCGCGGCGGCACTTCGTAGGCGAGACGCGAGAGCGCGTGCAGCGCGGCGTCGACGCTTGCAGCATTTTCCACGCGCATGCCGAGCGCGCGCGCCGCATCCGCCAGCCGGTCCGGCGTCATCGCATTGTCGCGTCCGGGGATCGGCACCGCCACGATGTGCCGCGTCAGTCCTGCGAAATTGGCGAGAAACGCGCCGGCATCCTTGTTCGCCATCATGCCCGCGATCACCACCAGGGGCCGCGACACCCGCTCTTCGAGATCGCCTAGCGCGGCCGCAGCGACGCGGCCGCCTTCCGCATTGTGTCCGCCATCGAGCCAGATCTCGCAGCCCTTCGGCCCCTGATCGACCAGTGCGCCCGAGACCAGCCGCTGCATCCGCGCCGGCCATTCTGCGCCAACGATGCCGGCCTCGAACGCCGCCATTCCGATCCTGAATACCTCGATCGCGCGCAGCGTGGCGATGGCAAGGCCGGCATTGTCGAATTGATGCCGCCCGAACAGCTTTGGCGCCGCAAGATCCATCAGGCCGCGCTCGTCCTGATAGACCAGCCGCCCGCGCTCGACACCGACATGCCATTGCTGCCCGGCAGCATGCAACGGCGCGCGCATGCGGTCGGCCTGCGCCTCGATCACCGCCATCGCCTCCGGCGCCTGCTCCGCGCAGATCACCGGCGCACCGCGCTTGATGATGGCGGCCTTCTCGCCGGCGATCGCGGTCAGCGTGTTACCGAGAAACTCGGTATGATCCATGCTGACTGGCGCGATCACGGTCGCGGCCGGCCGGTCGATGACGTTGGTGGCGTCGAGTCTTCCGCCGAGCCCGGTTTCCAGCAGCACGACATCGGCGTCGTGCTCCGCGAACAGGCAGAGCGCCGCCACGGTTTCCATCTCGAAAATCGTGATCGGATCGCCCGCGTTGACTTGCTCGCAATACTCCAGCACCCGGCGCAACTCGGCATCATCAGCCAGTCGGCCGCCGCCCTTCTCGCCCAGGCGGAAGCATTCGTTGATCCTGACCAGATAGGGCGAGGTGTAGACATGCACGCGCAGGCCTGCAGCCTCCAGGATCGCGCGCAGATAAGCGATGGTGGAGCCCTTGCCATTGGTGCCGGCGACATGGATCACCGGCGGCAACAACCGCTCCGGATGATCGAGCCGCGCCAGCAGGCCGTGCATCCGATCAAGGTTGAGATCGATGCGCTTCGGATGCAAGGCAGCCAGCCGCGCGATCAGTTCACCGAGCGGCTGGGATCTGGCGGCAGGCAGACTCACGCGTGGGGCGCAGCCGGCACCGCTTCCGGGGCCGAGACGATCTGGGCCGGGTCTGTGACCTCAGGCAAAGGCTTTGAGGCGACGTCAGGCGGCGGCGATTTGGTCAGGAGCCGGCATAGCCGCGCCAGCGTCGAACGCATCTCGTGGCGATGCACGACCATGTCGATCATGCCGTGGTCGAGCAGATATTCGGCGCGTTGGAACCCTTCCGGCAATTTTTCACGGATGGTCTGCTCGATCACGCGCGCGCCGGCAAAACCGATCAGCGCGCCGGGTTCGGCGATCTGCACGTCGCCCAGCATGGCGTAGGATGCGGTCACGCCGCCGGTGGTCGGATTGGTCAGCACCACGATGTAGGGCAGCTTGGCTTCCCGCAGCATCTGTACGCCGACGGTGGTGCGCGGCATCTGCATCAGCGACAGGATGCCTTCCTGCATGCGTGCGCCGCCCGAGGCCGCAAATACGATGAACGGCGACTTCTTCTCCACCGCAAGCTCGAGCCCGCGCACGATCGCTTCGCCCGCGGCCATGCCCAGCGAGCCGCCCATGAAATCGAAATCCTGCACCGCGATGACGACGCCGGCGCCCTCCAGCTTGCCGTAGCCAACCTTGATGGCGTCGTTCAGTCCGGTCTTGGCGCGGGCGTCCCTGATGCGGTCGGCGTATTTGCGTTCGTCACGGAACTTCAGCGGGTCCGCCGTCACTTCGGGCAGCGCGATGTCGTACCAGGTCTCGTTGTCGAAGATCGACTTCAGCCGCGCCACCGCGCCCATGCGCATGTGGTAGTTCGAGCCGGGAATGACGAACTGGTTTGCCTCGACGTCCTTGTAAAACACGAGCTGCCCGGAATCCGGGCACTTGATCCACAGATTCTCCGGCGTCTCGCGGCGCAGGATGCTGCGGATTTTGGGCCGGACGACATTGGTGAGCCAATTCATGGTTCGCTCCGAATGCGGTTGAACGCATTGATGGAATATATGGCGGCCTGGCCTGGACCCGGCAAGCCGCCGCCTACTGGTTTGGGCATGATCTTTTCGGAAAGCCGGTCTCCGCTTTTCCGGATCATGCCACGCCTATTTCCACGCAAATTGTGGCTTATTCCGCAGCCTGCTTCGCGCCCCGGACGCCCTGCGCCAGCGACGCCACGAGATCGGCCACCGCGGCCACGGTCTTGGTGGTCGCCCGCCCCTGGGTGTCGAGGCTGTCGCGCAACGCATCGACCAGGGCGGTGCCGACCACGGCGCCATTGGCCTTCTCGGCAATCGCGCGCGCCGCCTGCGGGGTGCGGATGCCGAAGCCGACGCACACCGGAAGCTTGGTGTGGCGCTTGATACGGGCCACCGCATCGCCGACCACCTTCGAATCGGCCGCCGCAGCGCCCGTGATGCCGGTGATCGAGACGTAATAGACAAAGCCGGAGGTGTTCGCGAGCACGGCGGGCAGGCGTTTGTCGTCGGTCGTAGGTGTCGCCAGGCGGATGAAGTTGAGCCCGGCCTTCAGCGCGGGAATGCAAAGCTCATCGTCCTCCTCCGGGGGCAGGTCGACGATGATGAGGCCATCGACGCCGGCGGTCTTGGCGTCGGCGAGGAACTTGTCGACCCCATAAATATAGATCGGATTGTAGTAGCCCATCAGCACCAGCGGCGTGGTGGTGTCCTCCTTGCGGAAGCCGCGCACCATATCGAGCGTCTTCCGCAGGGTCATGCCGCCCTTGAGCGCGCGCAAGCCCGCGGCCTGGATCAACGGTCCGTCCGCCATCGGATCGGTAAAGGGCATGCCGATTTCGATGATATCGGCGCCCGCCTTGGGCAGCGCCTTGATGATGTCGAGCGAGGTCGCGGGATCGGGATCGCCGGCCATCAGGAAGGTGACAAACGCCGAGCGGCCTTCTTTTGCGAGCTCGGCAAAGCGTGCGTCGATGCGGGTGGTCACTGCTTCCTGCCTTTCAAGATCTCCGTGATCTGCGGAATGTCCTTGTCGCCACGGCCGGAAAGGTTGACCACCATCAGATGGTCCTTCGGCCGCTTCGGCGCGAGCTCCGTGACCTTGGCGATCGCGTGCGCAGATTCCAGCGCGGGTGGAATGCCTTCCAGTCGCGACAGCAGCATGAAGGCGGCGAGCGCTTCCTCGTCGGTCGCGGAAAGGTAAGTGACGCGGCCGGTCTCGTGCAGCCAGGAATGCTCCGGGCCGATGCCGGGATAGTCGAGGCCCGCCGAGATCGAATGCGCATCCTGGATCTGGCCGTCATCGTCCATCAGCAAATAGGTGCGGTTGCCGTGGAGAACGCCGGGCCGGCCGCCGGCGATCGAGGCGGCATGCAGTTGCGTAAGTCCATGACCGGCCGCCTCGACGCCGAAAATTTCGACGGAGGGATCGTCGAGGAACGGATGAAACAGGCCCATCGCGTTGGAGCCACCGCCGATGCAGGCGACCAGCGAATCCGGCAAACGGCCTTCGGCCTCCTGCATCTGCGTGCGCGTTTCCTCGCCGATCACCGACTGGAAGTCGCGTACCATCATCGGATAGGGATGCGGCCCCGCCACCGTGCCGATGCAGTAGAAAGTGTTGTGCACGTTGGTGACCCAGTCGCGCAGCGCCTCGTTCATCGCATCCTTCAGCGTGCGCGTGCCCGACTGCACCGGCACGACCTTGGCGCCCAACATCTCCATGCGGAACACGTTCGGCGCCTGACGGGCGACGTCCACCGCGCCCATATAAACTACGCATTCGAGACCAAAGCGCGCGCACAGCGTCGCGGTGGCGACGCCATGCTGGCCGGCACCGGTTTCGGCGATGATGCGCTTCTTGCCCATGCGGCGCGCGACCATGATCTGGCCGAGCACGTTGTTCACCTTGTGCGAGCCGGTATGGTTCAGCTCTTCGCGCTTCAGATAAATCTTGGCGCCGCCGAGATGCTCGGTGAGCCGCTCTGCGAAATAGAGCGGTGATGGCCGACCGACGTAATCCTTGAGATAGCCGTTCATCTCGGCCTGGAACGACGGATCGGCCTTGGCTGCCGCATAGGCCTTTTCCAGGTCGAGGATCAGCGGCATCAGCGTTTCCGCGACGAAGCGGCCGCCGAAATTGCCAAAATGCCCGCGCTCGTCGGGACCGGTGCGTAATGAATTGGGCAAACGTGGATTCATCGGACCATCAATTCTTCGGTGGCGCGCGCGGCGCGAATGAAATGGCGGATCAGCTCGGGATCCTTGACACCGGGCGCACTTTCCACGCCCGAGGATACATCGACGCCGCCGGCGCGGGTAACGCGAATGGCGTCCGCGACATTGTCGGCGCTGAGCCCGCCGGAGACCATGAAGGGCAATTGGAGATCGAGCTTCTCCAAAACGTGCCAGTCGAACACCGTCCCCAACCCGCCTGGACGGGTGGCGCCCTTGGGAGCGCGAGCATCGAACAGGATGCGGTCGGCAACGCTCGCATAGCCCGGCAGCGCGGCGAGATCGGCCGAGGTTTCAACGGCGATCACCTTCATGACCGGCAATCCGAATTTTTGCTTGATGTCGCGCACCCGCGCGATGGTTTCCTTGCCGTGCAGTTGCAGCAGGTCCGGCTGCAGCGTCTCGGTGATATTTTCGAGCGTCGCGTCGTCGGCATCGACGGTCAATGCCACCTTGACCGCGCGGCCCTTGGCCTGCTGGCCGAGCTCGCGGGCCGTCTCAAGGCCGAGGTGACGCGGCGACGGGGAGAAGAACACGAATCCCACCATGTCCGCATCCGCCTCAAGCGCTACCTCGAGCGTCTCACGCGTGGACAGGCCGCAAATTTTGACGAGCAGGGACATGGTCTCTCGGGCACATATTTCGCCCCCTAACCGGCTGGAACAGGGGCTGACGGGGCGGGTTCTACAACGTCGCGCCCTGCTTGTCTCGCCCGGCGGCCCCGTAGAAGCCATACTGGGACGGTGCCGGAAGCCGCTGCTGATGGCCCCGCGAAACCGCCGCCGCGGCCCGTAAATCGGCCGCTTCCGCCCTTGCCCGGCGGGCATCCGCCTCATGCTGGCGCGCGGCGCGGCGCCAGTGCCGTTGGCGGAACCAGGTCGCCATGCCGCCCGCCGCCACCCCCAGAATGGCCACTGTGATGATCACCGCAAACAGCGGCAAGCTCACCGCTATTGCCGGATCTGTCGAATTGAAGGGATCGAACGACACCGTCACGAAATGGCGGTTGGCTACGGCGAAAACGATGAAGATCAGCCCTAAGGGAATGACGACCAGCGCCGTGAAGAACTTTCGCATGACCATCTCTCTTAGGTGATGGAGAAAGGCGGGCACGGGACCCGCAACACGGCTACAGATCGCAAAAATCGGTTACGCGCCGGCCTCGGGCGAGCCGTTGTCGCGGTTCAGCCGCTCGCGCATTTCCTTGCCCGTCTTGAAGAACGGGACGCTCTTCTGGTCGACCGGCACATGGGCGCCGGTGCGCGGATTGCGCCCCGCTCGCGCCGGGCGATGCTTGACCGAAAAAGCGCCGAAGCCGCGCAGCTCGACACGGTCGCCGCGCGCCAAGGCAGCGACGATCTCATCGAGGATCGCGTTCACAATGTTCTCCACATCCCGCTGATAGAGGTGCGGGTTGTGCTCGGCGATGCGCTGAACAAGTTCGGATTTGATCATCGAAGTTGGGGTCCGGGATCGTGCGGACTTCCATTTCCGTGAAAATGCCTTGCACTGTCAAGACGCTAATTCACTTTTGGGCATCGCGAAATGGCGTGACAAACCGCCCGGAAGGGATTTGTGACAACACCCGCAATGCGGGAGAACATCACAAAGGGCAGCCGCCGCGGCTCAATTGGAGGCTGCGGGGCGCCACAATGCCAGCATACCGTCGAGCGCGAGCTGATCGACCGCCTGGGCGACGCCGGCCTGTTCGATCTGGCGTGCGATGGAACTCAACCCGAGCGCATCGAACGCGAGGGAAGCCGCCGTTCGGAGAAACGTCAGGTCGCCAAGCTGCGGATTCAGCTTGTAATCCCGCACCGGCAGATCTTTCTTGATCTTCTTCTCGGCGACCAGCCATGCAACGGCTGCTTTTTCATCGCCGAGCTGATCGACCAGTTTCAGTTCGACCGCCTGGCGGCCGGTGAAGACCCGTCCGTCCGCGACTTTTTCCAGTAGCGCCTCATCCATGCCGCGCCGCTCCCTCACCAGGCCGCGGAACCAGGCATAGGAATCCTTCACCAGCGCGTCGAGCGCAGCGCGCGCTTCAGGACTGGTCGGCTCGAAACCATTGGGCGCGGCCTTTAACGGCGAGGATTTCACCTCCTCGACCTTGACGCCCACGGTCTTCATCAGCTCGGTGAAATTCGGATATTGAAACAGTACGCCAATCGATCCGACCAGCGAGCTCTGCCGGGCGACGATATGATCGGCGGCCATCGCCGAGATGTAACCGCCCGACGCGGCCAGCCCTTCGACCACCACGACCAGCGGCTTCTTGGCCTTCAGGCGCACCAGCGAGTCGTAGAGCTGCTCGGAGCCGGCCGTGGTGCCGCCCGGCGAGTTGATGTGCACGATAACCGCAGCATGGCTCGATTTCTCCAGCCGCTCCAGCGCCTCGACGCGCTTCTGATCGCTGCGGATCAGCCCTTCGATATTGACACGCGCGATCGACCCCGATGGGGCCAGGGCAGCCGGCCCGCTCGTTGTCGCGATTGCGCCGGCGGTGACGATCGCCGCGATCGTCACCAGGCCAGCCATGATACGCCAGAACGTCAGCTTCCGGCGGATCCTGCGGCGATCGACGATCACGTCCGAATCGAGCGACATCGAAATTCTCCTGAAAACATCAGCCCGTTTTGCAGTCGCAGCGTGAGCGAAGCGTTACCTGATTACACCAATTGCGATGCAATATGAAGAAAGCAAGGCCCGGCTTCTTCGCTTCGCCCCTGTGGGAGAAGGTATCGCGAAGCGCCGGAAGGGTCTGTCTCCGCGGATAGAACCCCTCATCCGCCTTCGCTGCGCGAAGGCACCTTCTCCCACAAGGGGAGAAGGAAAAGCAAAAGGCCCCGGTCGAAACCGGGGCCTGATGTCGCAGGCAATAAGCGAACGCTTACTTCTCGCGGTTCTTGAGCGCGGTGCCGAGAATATCGCCGAGCGTCGCGCCCGAATCGGAGGAGCCGTACTGCGCGATGGCTTCCTTTTCTTCGGCAACTTCCAGCGCCTTGATCGAGACCTGCACCTTGCGGGCCTTCTTGTCGAACTGGATCACGCGGGCATCGACCTTCTCGCCGACGGCGAAGCGTTCGGCGCGCTGATCGTTACGGTCACGGGCCAGTTCGGAGCGCTTGATGAAGGTGGTGAAGTCGGTGCCCGAGATCTTCACCTCGATGCCGGCTTCCTTCACCTCGAGCACTTCGCAGGTCACCACAGCGCCCTTCTTGACGTCGCCGGGTTCTGCGAAGGGATCGCCTTCGAGCTGCTTGACGCCGAGCGAGATGCGTTCCTTCTCGACATCGACGTCGAGCACCACGGCCTTGACCATGTCGCCCTTCTTGAAGTTGTCGATGACCTGCTCGCCCGGCAGCTTCCAGTCGAGGTCGGACAGATGGACCATGCCGTCGACGTCGCCATCGAGACCGAGGAACAAGCCGAACTCGGTCTTGTTCTTGACCTCGCCCTCGACCACCGAACCGACCGGGAACTTCTCGACGAAGACTTCCCAGGGATTGCGCATGGTCTGCTTGAGGCCGAGCGAGATGCGGCGCTTGACGGAATCGACTTCGAGCACCTGCACTTCGACTTCCTGCGAGGTCGAAACGATCTTGCCGGGGTGCATGTTCTTTTTGGTCCACGACATTTCCGAGACATGGATCAGGCCTTCGATGCCCGGCTCCAGTTCGACGAAAGCGCCGTAGTCGGTGATGTTGGTGACGCGGCCGGTGAAGCGCGCGTTCAGTGGGTACTTCGCCTCGATGCCCTGCCACGGATCGTCCAGCAATTGCTTCATGCCGAGCGAAATGCGGTGGGTCTCGTGGTTGATCTTGATGATCTTGACCTTCACGGTCTGGCCGATGGTCAGCACTTCCGTCGGGTGATTGACCCGGCGCCAGGCGATATCGGTGACGTGGAGCAGGCCGTCGATGCCGCCGAGATCAACGAACGCACCGTAATCGGTGATGTTCTTGACCACGCCGTCGATCACCTGACCTTCTTCGAGATTCTGCACCAGCTCCTGGCGCTGCTCGGCGCGGGTCTCTTCCAGAACCGTGCGACGCGACACCACGATGTTGCCGCGGCGACGATCCATCTTGAGGATCTGGAACGGCTGCGAGTTGTTCATCAAGGGAGCGACGTCGCGGATCGGGCGGATATCGACCTGCGAGCGCGGCAGGAAGGCGACAGCGCCGTCGAGGTCGACAGTGAAGCCGCCCTTGACCTGGTTGAAGATGACGCCGTGAACCTTCTCGTTGTTGTTGAAGGCCTTCTCGAGCTTGCCCCAGCTTTCCTCGCGGCGCGCCTTGTCGCGCGACAGCACGGCTTCGCCGAGCGCGTTCTCGATCCGGTCGAGGAACACCTCGACCTCATCGCCGACCTTGAGATCGCTTTCGCGGCCGGGGCCGGCGAATTCGCGCAACGCCACGCGGCCCTCGGTCTTCAGGCCGACGTCGATGACGGCCATGTCCTTTTCAATTGCAACCACCTTGCCCTTGATGACGGAGCTTTCCTGCAGATTGCCGCCGGCAAAGGACTCGTCCAGCATCGCAGCGAAATCGTCGCGGGTCGGATTATAAGAAGCAGCAGTAGTCGAAGCCATTTGTTCTCCAATGCGGGATCTTGCCGGCCGTTCGGGTTAAAGGGCGCATCGCGCGTGAAGTGTCAGGGGTCCGCAAAACCCTGACGACCGCATTTGCGGAGGGCGCAAAAGCGGGCCGGCAGCATGCCTGCACGTTCGATACGTTTGATGTCGCGCATTCCGCAAAAGCGGGTACCGGTTCAGCGGAAGAGTGCGCGTAGCGTCAGAAATCCGGAGCCTGAAACGAGCATATCGACTTCAAGAACCTGGAGCGGGCTTTCCTCCAATGACGGCGGGAGGTTCAAACCTCCGGCCGGCCCGCTCGGACAGCCCTGATCTCATCGATGGCGGCCCGGATGGGCGTGGATATAGCCCCACGGGCCATTTTCGGCAAGCCGGAAATGCCCGATTTACGGGCGGTTCGGGCCGCTGCGAGGGGTCAAATCCTGGCTATTTCCGCTGGGCCCGGACGGCCTCGACGATGGCAATTGCGGCGCGAACGCCGGCCTCGATGTCGAGATTGGAATTATCCAGGACGTGGGCGTCGTCGGCCGCTTTGAGCGGCGCGGCAGCGCGATTGCGGTCCCGCTCGTCGCGCTTGAGGATATCGGCCAGCACCAGCGCCTCATCGGCCTCCTCGCCCCGCGCGCGGGCTTCGAGCGTCCGGCGGCGGGCCCGCACCTGCGGATCGGCGACCACGAAGATCTTCACGTCGGCGTTCGGGCAGATCACGGTTCCGATGTCGCGCCCGTCAAGCACGGCGCCCGGCGGACCGGCCGCGAACTGGCGCTGAAAATTGACCAGCGCCTCGCGCACGCTGGGGATCGCCGACACCACCGAGGCGGCGTCCCCAATCCGTTGCGTCTTCAGCTCGGGATGTCCGAACTTCTCGGGATCAAGCTCCATCGCGACGGCGACGGCCCGCGCCTCGTCCGTCAGATCGAAACCCTCGTCCAGCAACGCCTTCGCCACCGCGCGATAGATCACGCCGGTATCGAGGTGGCGATAGCCGTAATGATGCGCGAGGCGTTTGCCGAGCGTACCCTTGCCGGATGCCGCCGGTCCGTCGATGGCGATGATCATGTTTACCTATGGCCTGGATGGATGAGGGCCGCGCGCCCGTCGCAGCGGCCGTTCTTCGGTGAAAATGTTGCGCGAAGCAAACTCGGCAGGGCTACTGAAGGTCAGGTATTCGCGCATGGCATCCGAAGGATTTGTCGCCGTAAACCAAGGGCGATCCAGACGGCGCGCGGGGTCGCAAACCCAGTGCGGAACGTGGCCCAGCCGGCGTTGCTTTGCCAGGTATTCGGCGATTGCGCCCACGAGGGCGTCAAGTCGGCTGTCGCCTGTCAGTTTCGGTTCGCGCTCGATCGACGCGTAACGGTCCTGGTCGGTTTGCGCCAAATCAAAAGCATCGACGAATTCCGCCAGAACGAAGTCCCGCGGCGAACCGGCCTGAATCGTTTCAACCGCTTCAGCGAGGGTACTTGGGCGCATTGGCCGCTCCCGTACGGTCCATGTTCTTCAAGAGGAACTGCTGCTTCTCCGGGGAAGCGGCGCTCAGGGGGAAGTATCGACCCAGTAAAGCTATCGCGTCCTCTGCGGTCGAGATCCCGACGACCCGCATCAAATTCAGGATATCCAACCGCTCGGTTTCGCCGCGAAGCGGGTCCATGATCCGGAATGCTTTCAGTTTGAGCGCCAGCAAGTATTCCGCCGAGGGGACCGAAACCACAAGCCCCACCGGCCCGCCGTCGCGCGGAAACGACCCGAACTCGAGATGATCGCCGGCGCTATCGGCAAACGGACTGAGGTGAAACGCCACTCCGTCATTGAACCAGTCTTCTTGCCAGTGGTTTTGCTCTGCGATTTCGTGCACGACCGTCGCCAGCCAGTCAGGCAGCGGCCGGTCAATTTTGGACACGTCAACATCTTCCGTAGCGAACCGGAAATTGCTTGCCAGCATCAGCGCGGATCCACCATACACGGCAATCTGTAGTTTCGTTCCCGCCTGCGCCGCCGCACGGCCGATCCTGTCGAAAGCGTCGAGGAGCGCATCGCGGTCGAAGGCTGCACTCATCGCGCCTGCCTCATGAAAACTCAGCTCCCAGCGACCGCATCATCGGAATGAAATCCGGAAAGCTGGTGGCGATGAAGGCGGTGTCGTCGACCTTGATCGGCTTGTCGGCTGCAAGCCCCATCACCAGTGCCGACATGGCGATCCGGTGGTCCATGTGGGTGGCGACGAGACCGCCGCCGGGCACGTGGCCGCGGCCCTCGACGATCAAATCATCGCCCGCGATCTCGACCCTGACGCCGTTGACGCGCAGCATGGCGGCGGTCGCCTCCAGCCGGTCGGATTCCTTGACGCGCAGTTCCTGCAGGCCGCGCATGATGGTGGTGCCTTCGGCGAACGAGGCTGCGACCGCAAGAACCAGATATTCGTCGATCATCGAGGGCGCGCGC
Organism: Bradyrhizobium sp. RDI18; assembly: GCF_043203335.1. Classification (NCBI taxonomy): domain Bacteria; kingdom Pseudomonadati; phylum Pseudomonadota; class Alphaproteobacteria; order Hyphomicrobiales; family Nitrobacteraceae; genus Bradyrhizobium; species Bradyrhizobium sp. RDI18. The sequence goes on from NZ_JBICRN010000008.1 coordinate 5,130,145, forward strand.
TCCGGCGGCACCACGACGCCGCGCATTTTGGAGGCGCGCACGCGCAAGCGGGCCATCGGCTCGCCGGCGTCGCCGCGGACTTCGCTTTCCTCGATCGAAGCGCCCATCTCGTGCAGCGTCGTGAGCAGGCCGGTGCGCAGCGGGTTGGTCATGACGTCGGAGAAAGTCACGTCGGAGCCCTCGACGATCAGCGCAGCCACGATCGGAAATGCCGCCGAGGATGGATCGGCAGGCACCACGACCTCGGCGCCATGCAGTTCGGGCTGGCCGGTGAGCGCGATCTTGCGGCCGTGGCTACCTTCCCTGACTGAGACGATATCGGCGCCGAAATGTTTCAGCATCAGTTCGGTATGGTCTCGGCTGGCTTCCTGCTCGATGACGGTCGTGACGCCAGGTGCGGCAAGTCCCGCCAGCAGCACCGCCGACTTGATCTGAGCCGAGGCTACCGGCGTGCGATACAGGATCGGCACGGGATCGCGGGCGCCATGCAGCGTCAGCGGCAGGCGGCCGCCTTCCTTGGTCTCCCCGGCTTTGGCCCCCATCAGTTCCAGGGGATCGAGGATCCGGCGCATCGGACGGGAACGCAGCGAGGCGTCGCCGTCGAACACGGCCGTGATCGGACAGCCGGCCACAGCCCCCATCACCAGCCGGCACCCGGTACCGGAATTGCCGAAATCGAGCGGGGAGGCCGGCTGGGCGAAGCCTGCCACGCCCACGCCCCTGACCTGCCAGGCGAACGGCCCGGTTCGCTCGACCTGGGCGCCCAGCGCCTGCATCGATTTGGCGGTGTTGAGGACGTCCTCGCCCTCGAGCAGGCCGGAGATCCTGGTTTCGCCGACCGAAAGCGCCCCCAGAATGAGTGCGCGGTGCGAAATCGACTTGTCGCCGGGAACGCGGACTTTCCCGGCCAAGGGACCGCTGGCGCGGGATTCCAGCGGGGTCTGGGTGGTTGAATGGGTCAAGATGGTGGTCCTCTGCGGGGGCGGCAGTATCACATGGACCACACGGCGTCACGCGGCCCTCAAAAGCTTCAAAGCGCTATTGACAGCAGCCCCTCAACTAGCCAAGTGAAGCACCGTTTTTCAGAATTTCCCAGGATCTACACGTGGCCAAATCCGATCTCGGAACCAAGCGTATTTGCCCGACGACGGGTAAAAAGTTCTATGACCTGAACAAGAGCCCGGTGATTTCGCCCTACACCGGCGAGGTCGTTCCGATTGCCCCGGTCGCGCCGCCGCGAGCCGGCCGTGGCGATGCCGCGCGCGCTGCAGCCGCCGCGTCGGCTACCGCTGCTGCCGATATGCCGGAGGCCGCCGAGGCAGAAGAATTGGTCTCGCTCGAGGAGGCCGATGCCGAGGAGAACACCGGCAAGGTCAAGGCCGTGGTTCCCGAATCGGAAGACGATATCGAGATCGACGAAACCATCGAGGACGATGACGACGACGATTCTACCTTCATTCCCGACGAGGAAGAGGGCGATGAGGACGTTACCGACATCATCGGCGACGTCGGAGGTGACGAAGAGACTTGAGATCGGCCCTGAACTGTGGTTCAGGGTCATTGCCCGCACGCCGAATTGAGGCGCGCGATTCTTAAGGGGCCATAGCTCAGCTGGGAGAGCGCTTGCATGGCATGCAAGAGGTCGGCGGTTCGATCCCGCCTGGCTCCACCAGCCTTCGCTTGCTTCGCAAGCTACGGCTCGGCAAGCCACGCCGTGCCCTATCGTAGCGAAGCAAGCGAAGGCTGCCGCGGCGTAGCCCGAAGGGCGAAGCCGGGCCTCGGCAAAGCCCACAGGTCTATTGTAGGCTGAACGGCGGAGATGATCCGCCATGAAGTACGTCTACATTCTCGAAAGCCTCGATTCCCTGCACTTCTACATCGGCATCACTGACGATTTGCGTGCGCGACTAGCCAAGCACAATGCGGGTGAAGTGCCGCACACCTCGAAATACGGGCCGTGGCGAATCAAAACCTACATAGCTTTCAGCAATCAAACTCAGGCTGTCGCATTCGAGAAATACCTGAAGTCAGCCTGCGGCCGCGCCTCCGCCAAAAGCGCCTCTGACTTCCCTACTCTCCCAACACCGCATTCAACCGGTCGCGCAGCGCGACGATCTCGTTCTTCATCGCCACCAGCTCGCCGACCGAGCAGGCTGACGCCGCGAGAATCGATTGCGGCACTGTCCGTGCTTTCTCCCGCAGCGCCTCGCCATTTGGGGTCAATGCGATCAGCACCTGCCGCTCGTCCTCGGTGCTGCGTGTCCGCTTGATCAGGTCGGCGGCCTCCAGCCGCTTGAGCAGCGGCGTGAGCGTGCCGGAGTCCAGGTGCAGCCGCTCGCCGATGTCTTTCACCGGCACGCCGTCGCGCTCCCACAGCACCAGCATGACCAGATATTGCGGGTAGGTCAGGCCGAGCCGGTCGAGCAGCGGCTTGTAGACGCGGTTGAACGCGTGCGCGGTGGAATACACCGCAAAGCAGAGCTGATTATCGAGCTTCAGCGGCAGGTCGGCCGCGTGTTTTCTGGCCATCACAACCTCGTCAACGGTCGGCGCCCTGCCCCCGATTCGGAGCCGTAAGCGCTTGATTTCAATTGCATACAATTAAATTGCGGCCCCTGCAATGATTTATATTGTGCACAATCTATTTGTGTGCAATACATAATTCACCGAAACGGCAAACCCAGGGAGACCGACATGTCCGTGAACGTGCTCTACAAGACCAGCGCCAAGGCAACCGGTGGCCGCGATGGCCACGCCGCCACCCTCGACGGCGCGCTCGACGTCAAGCTCGCCACCCCGAAGGAACTCGGCGGCGGCGGTGGTGCCGGCAACAATCCCGAGCAACTGTTCGCGGCCGGCTATGCCGCCTGCTTCATCGGCGCAATGAAATTTGTCGCTTCGCAAGGCGGGCCGAAGGTGCCGGCAGATGCTTCGGTGACCTCCACCGTCGGCATCGGTCCGCGCTCGGCAGGCGGCTTCGGGCTCGATATCGACCTCGCCGTTTCGCTGCCCGGCCTTCCCAAGGCGGAAGCGGAAGCCCTGGTCGCGAAGGCCCACCAGGTGTGCCCCTATTCCAACGCCACGCGCGGCAATGTCGACGTCCGCCTGACCGTCGTCTGACGGCCTGATGCGAGCGGCCCGCCGCTGGTATCGGCGGGCCGTTCGCCCTGCGGAATTTCGCGTCCGTGCTACGGCGGCCGCGTCATGCGCCTGTGCGCGGGACGCCATTGCCGCCGCGCCTGAAGACCGCTAGCTCAAAACCTCCATTTCTCATCCTGAGCGAAGGTCTTCTCCATGAGTTCTCCCGGCGCAATGACCGGCCTGCGCGTGATCGATCTGACGCGCGTGCTTGGCGGCCCCTATTGCACGCAAATCCTCGCCGACCACGGCGCCGACGTGATTAAGGTCGAGCCGCCGGCCGGCGACGAAGTGCGCGACTGGGGCCCTCCGTTCCATGAGGAGGATGCGGCCTATTTCGTCGGCATCAACCGCAACAAGCGCTCGATCGGCCTTGACCTCGCGTCCGAAGACGGGCGCGCGGTGCTGATGAAGCTATTGGAGACGGCCGACGTCCTGATCGAGAATTTCAAGCCGGGCACGCTCGACAAATGGGGCATCGGCAACGACGTCCTGCGCGCGAAGTTTCCAAGACTGGTGCACTGCCGGATTTCCGGCTTCGGCGCCGACGGTCCGCGCGGCGGCAATCCCGGCTATGACGCGATCATCCAGGCCATGACAGGCATGATCGCGGCCACCGGCTCGCCGGAGAGCGGCCCGATGCGGATCGGCGTTCCCCTGGTCGACATCACCACCGGGCTTTATGCCGCGATCGGTATCCTGATGGCGCTGTCGGAGCGGCAGCGTTCGGGTCTCGGCCAGTTTCTCGAAACCACGCTGTATGAAACCGGCCTTGCGATCATGCATCCGCATACCGCGAACTATTTCATGCATGGCAAGCCGCCGTCGCTCACCGGCAACGAGCACCCGAACCTCGTTCCTTACGCGATCTTTCCGACCAAGACCGACAACATCTTCATCGGCGTCGGCAATGACGGCACCTTCCGCAAGCTCGCCAGGGAAATCGGTAAGCCCGAGCTCGGCACCGATCCGCGCTTTGCCCGCAACAAGGACCGTATCGCCAACCGCGAGGCGCTGCGCGCCGAGCTCGCCGCCGTGTTCAGCCAGCACGAGGCCGAACCGCTCTGCAATCGGCTGCTGGCGGCCGGCCTGCCGGCCGGTCCGGTGCAGAAGATCGACCAGGCGCTGACCAATCCGCATACGCTGCATCGTGGCGATGTCATCGAAAAGGACTGGTACAAGGGCGTCGCCTCCCCGATCCGGCTGGAGCGGACCAAGCCCAGCCTGCGCCGCACGCCGCCGAAATTCAGCCAGCACACATCGGAAGTGCTGGGCGAGTTCGGCTACTCGAAGGGCGAGATCGAGGCGCTGGTCGCCAAGGGCGCGGTCTGCGGCTCCGAACGCAAGCGCTAAACGTCGCCGCTCCTGCGAACGCACGGGCCCATACGCCGCGGCTTCGCTTCGGGAGCGGTGGCAGCCACCTTCGCAATCACAGACGGCTGTGGTTATGGGCCCGTGCGTTCGCAGGGGCGACGGCTACCATTTGCTCCTTCGCCTATTTTCCCGCTTCCCTCCGCGCACGCTTTCCCAATACCATCCTTTCGCTTATAGGGTCATTTGCACGTCATCCGGCGCTGTTATCGCGCGAAACGAAGGTGACGACCCCAACCTGGAGGAATTACATGGCATTTCGACAATTCGGCCCAGCCGCGGCAATTACTGCTGCGCTGGCGTTCGCAACACCTGCCCACGCTGTGACCGAGATCCAGTGGTGGCACGCCATGACCGGCGGCAACAACGACATCGTCAACAAGCTCGCCGAAGAGTTCAACGCCAGCCAGTCCGACTACAAGGTCGTGCCGTCCTACAAGGGCAGCTATCCCGACACCATGAACGCCGGCATCGCGGCGTTCCGCGCCGGCAACGCGCCGCACATCATGCAGGTGTTCGAGGTCGGCACAGCCACCATGATGAGCGCCACCGGCGCCATCAAGCCGGTTTACCAGCTCATGAAGGATGCCGGCGAGCCGTTCGATCCCAAGGCGTACCTGCCGACCATCACCGGCTACTACTCGACCTCCAAGGGCGACATGCTTTCGTTTCCCTTCAATTCCTCATCGACGGTGATGTGGATCAACAAGGACGAATTGAAGAAGGCCGGTGTCACCGAAATCCCGAAGACCTGGCCGGAAGTGTTCGAGGCCGCCAAGAAACTGAAGGCGGCCGGGCATGCGACCTGCGGCTTCTCCAACGCCTGGGCGAGCTGGGTGCATATCGAGCAGTTCTCGGCCTGGCACAACGTGCCGATCGGCACCAAGGCCAACGGCCTCGACGGTTTCGATACCGAGCTGAAGTTCAACTCGCCGCTGCACGTAAAGCATCTGCAGAACCTGGTCGATCTGCAGAAGGACAAGACCTACGACTATGGCGGACGCACCAACACCAACGAAGCCCGCTTCGGCTCCGGCGAATGCGCGATCTTCCTGACCTCGTCGGGCTATTACGCAACCGCCAAGGGTACGGCCAAATTCGACTTCACCTCGGCGCCGATGCCCTATTACCCAGACGTCGCCGGCGCCCCGCAGAACTCGATCATCGGCGGCGCGTCGCTCTGGGTGATGGGCGGCAAGAAGCCGGAAGAGTACAAGGGCGTCGCAAAGTTCTTCACCTTCCTGTCGGACACCAACCGCCAGGCCAAGCTGCATCAGGAGTCCGGCTACCTGCCGATCACCAAAGCGGCCTACGAGAAGTCGATCAAGGACGGCTTCTATGAGAAGAACCCGACCCTGCAGACTCCCTTGAAGGAACTCACCAACAAGGAGCCGACCGAGAATTCGCGCGGCCTGCGCTTCGGCAACATGGTGCAGATGCGCGACCTCTGGTCCGAGGAGATCGAGGCGGCGCTGGGCGGCAAGAAATCCGCGAAGGAAGCCCTCGATGCGGCCGTCTCTCGCGGCAATGCCATGTTGCGCACCTTCGAGAAGACTGCAAAGTAGGCGAAGCTGAATCAGAGACTACCGGCGCTCCTTCCCGAATTGCGGGAGGGAGCGCTTGCATCACCGGTAAGACCGCGACGCCTGAATGGAAAAGTCCACCGTCTTCAACAACCGCCTGCTGCCTTATCTGCTGCTGCTGCCGCAGCTCGTCATCACGGTTGTCTTCTTCTATTGGCCGGCAAGCCAGGCGATCTGGCAGTCCTTCCTGCGCGAGGACGCGTTCGGCCTGGTCTCCGAATTCGTCGGGCTGGAAAATTATCAGGCCCTGTTCGCTCAGCCGGAATACTACCGGTCGATGCTGACGACGGTGATCTTCTCGACGCTGGTTGCGGCGCTGTCGCTCTCGATCGCGCTGTTGTTCGCAACCCAGGCCGACAAGAATCTGAAGGCGGCGCCTGCCTACAAGACGCTGATGATATGGCCCTATGCGGTGGCGCCCGCAGTGGCCGGCGTGCTCTGGTTCTTCATGTTCCAGCCTTCGCTCGGCATGCTGGCGCGTCCGCTGCGCGGCATGGGTCTCGACTGGAATCCGCTGCTTAACGAGAACCATGCCATGATGCTGGTGGTAATGGCGTCCGTCTGGAAGCAGATCTCCTACAATTTCCTGTTCTTCCTGGCCGGCCTGCAATCGATCCCGAAAAGCGTGATCGAGGCCAGCGCCATCGACGGCGCCCGGCCGGTGCGCCGCTTCTGGACCATCATCTTCCCGCTGCTGTCGCCGACGACGTTCTTCCTGCTGGTGGTCAATGTCGTCTACGTCTTCTTCGACACGTTCGGCATCATCGACGCCGTCACCGGCGGCGGACCCGCCGGCGCCACCACCACCATGGTCTACAAGGTCTATGCCGACGGCCGTCTCGGTGGCGACCTCGGCGGCTCGGCGGCGCAGTCGGTGGTGCTGATGGTCATCGTGATCGCGCTGACCGCGATCCAGTTCCGCTATGTCGAGCGCAAGGTGCAGTACTGATGGTCGAGCATCGCCCGCTCACCGATTTCATCGCCTACGCCATCCTGACGCTTGGCGTGTTCATCGTCGCTTTCCCGGTTTATCTCGCGCTGATCGCCTCGACCCATGACGCGGCGACGGTGGTCGGCGGCCACATGCCGGCTGTGCCCGGCAGCCGCACGCTGGAGAATTATTATCGCGCCATCTTCGTCGGCGGCGCGCGCACCAGCCGCGAGCCGGTGGCCAACATGCTGATCAATTCCTTCGTCTCGGCGATCGGCATTGCGGTGGGCAAGATCTTCATCTCGATCCTGTCGGCCTATGCGGTGGTCTATTTCCGCTTCCCCTTCCGCAAGACCGCGTTCTGGATCATCTTCATCACGCTGATGCTGCCGGTCGAAGTGCGCATCTACCCGACCTACAAGGTGGTCGCGGATTTGCGCCTGCTCGACACCTATGCCGGCCTGATCCTGCCGCTGATTGCATCAGCCACCGGCACGCTGCTGTTCCGGCAATTCTTCATGACGGTGCCGGATGAACTTCTGGAAGCCTCGCGGATCGACGGCGCCGGCCCCTTCCGCTTCTTTTGGGATACGCTCTTGCCGCTGTCGGTGACGACCATGGCGGCGCTGTTCGTCATCCAGTTCATCTATGGCTGGAATCAATATCTCTGGCCGCTTTTGATCACCACGCAGGATTCGATGCAGACCATCGTGATCGGCATCAAGAAGATGTTGGTGACGACCGACGAACTGGCCGAATGGCAGCTCGCAATGGCGACTGCGGTCCTCGCCATGCTGCCGCCAGTCGCCGTGGTCATATTCATGCAGCGGCTGTTCGTGCGCGGCCTGGTCCAGACGGAAAAGTGAATATGGCGAATGCTCGATGGCTAATGTAACGCTCCGCAACGTCCGCAAAACCTATTTTGGTGGCTTCGAGGCCATCAAGGGCATCGACTTCGAGGTCGGCGACGGCCAGTTCTGCGTGCTGGTCGGCCCGTCCGGCTGCGGCAAGTCCACGCTGCTGCGGATGGTCGCGGGGCTGGAGACTATCACCGGCGGCGAGATCGATATTGGCGGGCGCGTCGTCAACCAGATCGAGCCGGCCGACCGCGACATCGCGATGGTGTTCCAGAACTACGCGCTCTATCCGCACATGAGCGTCTACAACAACATGGCCTACGGCCTGCGCAACCGCGGCATGGCGGAGGGCGAGATCAAGACGCGCGTCGAGGAAGCCGCGCGCATTCTCGAGCTTGGCGCAATGCTCGAACGCAAGCCGCGGCAGTTGTCCGGCGGCCAGCGCCAGCGCGTGGCGATGGGCCGCGCCATCGTGCGGCAGCCAAAGTGTTTCTGTTCGACGAGCCGCTGTCGAACCTCGATGCCAAACTGCGCATCGCCATGCGCGTCGAAATCCGCAAATTGCAGCGCCGGCTGTCCACGACATCGATTTACGTCACCCACGACCAGCTCGAGGCGATGACGCTGGCCGACATTCTCGTGGTGATGAACGGCGGCCAGGTCGAGCAGATCGGCAATCCGCTGGAAATTTACCAGAAGCCCGCCACCACCTTCGTCGCCTCCTTCATCGGCGCTCCGCCGATGAACCTGATGCCGCTGCGCTCCGAATTGAAATCGCAACTGGCCGGCGATGCCCGCGCTGGCGAAGCCGGCATCATCGGCATCCGGCCTGAGGACTTTGTCATCTCGAACCAAACGGTGTCCGGTGGCGTGGCGCTCGGCCTCACCGTTGAAGCGATCGAGCGCGTCGGCGCCGAGACTTTCGTCTACGGGACGAGGCAGCAGGAAATGCAGGGGGTAGCCACCACCCCGGGCGAGCTGCCGCCGGGGGAAATCATCGTGCGCATTCCCGGCGCCGTCGGTCCCGCCATCGGCGAGCGAATCAGGGCGGTCGCCGCGCCCGACAAGCTGCATCTATTTACCGCCGATGGAAGGAAGCGCGTGGGCGGGTAATCCGTCATTCCGGGATGGTCCGGACGGTGGAAAACCCCACCGCCGTCGATTTACGCTGCGTTCAGAGGCGCTTGAACCCTCCCCAAATCACCCCCATATTCCCTCCTGACCGGACGGCAAGTCGGCCGGCCGGTTGAATGGGGCGCCGCAAGGGCCCCTCAAAGTCGCTTCGAGAGGACTTTGTGATGTCTCGTGTTCCTTCGTTATCAAGTCCGTTCCTGCTTGGGTTCGACGAAATTGAGCGTGCGCTCGATCGCGTCGTCAAAGGCGCCGACGGCTATCCTCCCTACAACATCGAGCGGTGTGACCGCGCCAACGGCCAACCCGAACGGTTGCGCATCACGCTGGCGGTGGCGGGTTTTACCCGTGACCAACTCGATGTGACCATTGAGGAAAACCAGCTCGTGATCCGGGGCCGCCAGCAGGACGACAAGGCCCGGCAGTACATCCATCGCGGCATCGCCGCGCGCCACTTCCAGCGCACCTTCGTGCTGGCGGAGGGGATGCACGTGCTGGGCGCGGATTTGAAAAACGGGCTGTTGTCGATCGACCTTGCCAGGCCGGAGCCTGAACGGGTCGTTAAGACAATCGCTATCAATGAACACGAATAATAGTGGAACAAGGAGCGGACTCGACCGCTTAGTCTCCAGAGGAGTCGAGACCATGAGTGACATGAGTGTGACCTTCGAACCCGAAAAAGTTTCCGTTGAGGCGCTGGCCCATCTTGGCGAAGGCCATATCGCCTACGTGAAACAAGTCCGTTCCGAGGACGTGCCGGGACTGTTTCCGCAGGCGCCGAAAATCGCGCCAGGGCTGAAACTGTTCGCGCTGCATGCCGCCGACGGCACCCCGATCATGCTGACCGACAGCCGCGAAGCGGCGATCGCCAACGCATGGAGCAACGAGCTTCAGGCCGTCAGCGTGCACTGATGCAGCACTGCTGCTGTCACTGACGCAGCACTTGCTGCTGTCACTGACGAAGCTTCGCCGGCATCGACGGATCTGATGCCGAGTGAATGCGAGAAGAGAGTTTCGGATACGCGGGCATCGCCCGCGTATCTTCGTTAATAGCAAGTTCCAATCCGCTTATATCATGATGCGATTTCGTAGAATCGCATCATGATCTCATCTCTTTGTTGAGCATGATCTTTTCGGAAAACCGCTTCGCACTTTTCCGGATCATGCTCTAGGCCGCGCGCACGGTCGACAGGAATTTCTCCACTTCGCCCTTGAGATGATTGCTCTGTCCCAGCAGCGAGCGGGCCAGACCGTGCACATGCGTCGATGCCGCGCCGGTATCGGTCGCGCCGCGGTTGACGTCGGTGATGCTGCCTGCGACCTGTGTGGCGCCCTGCGCCGCCTGCTGCACGTTGCGCGAAATCTCCTGCGTTGTTGCGCCCTGCTCTTCCACCGCTGCCGCGATTGCCTGGGAGATTTCCGCGATGCGGCCGATCGTTCCGCCGATTTCCTGGATCGCCGACACCGACTGATTGGTCGCCGATTGCATCTGGCCGATCTGCTCGCTGATTTCCTCGGTCGCTTTCGCGGTCTGCGCGGCAAGCGCTTTGACCTCGGAGGCGACGACGGCAAATCCACGTCCCGCCTCGCCGGCGCGCGCCGCTTCGATCGTGGCGTTCAGCGCCAACAGGTTGGTCTGCTCGGCGACCGCGCTGATCATCTTGACCACTTCGCCGATCCGGCTGGCGGACTGCGCGAGATCGGCAATCCGCGCGTTGGTCTGCTCGACCTGGCTGACCGCCTCGCGGGATATCTTGTGCGGATCCTGGACCTGGCGGCCGATCTCCGACACCGACGAGGCCATCTCTTCCGCGGCCGCCGCGGCGGACTGCGCGTTGGCCGAGGATTGCTCCGATGCGGAGGCAACGGTTGCCGAGAGCATCTGGGTCACTTCGGCAGTCTTGGTTAGCTGTCCAGCCGATGATTCGAGTTCGGATGAGGCGGTCGATACGGTCTGGATGATCTTTCCAATCGCGGCATCGAAGCCGTCGGCCATCTGCTGCATCGCTGCCTTGCGTTCGCCTTCGGCCTTCGACTTCAGACTTGCCTGCTCCTGTTCCATCGACTGAACGCGCAGCGCGTTGTCCTTGAACACCTGAACCGCGCGCGCCATGGCGCCGACTTCGTCGTCGCGGCTGAGGGCCGGGACCGAGACCGAGAGATCGCCGCCGGCAAGGCCCTTCATCACGTCGGGCATTTCGGCGATGGGGCGTATGACGCCGAATGCCACACCGAAAATGCCGGCGCCGATGACCAGAAACACCGCGGCCGAAACGCCCCACAGCACCCACGTGAACGTGCTCACGCGCCCTGTCGCCGCGACCTCCGTCGCCGCGTTCCGCTCGTTGGTCTGCTTGACAATGTCGTCGATGATGGCGCGGTGCGCGGTATAGCGTGCAGTGATCTCGGCATAGGATTTCGCCGCAGCCGTACCGTCGCCCTTGGCGAGCGCAGGCAACAGGCCGTTCTGGATTGCGGTCCAGAAGCGGCGCACCTCGCTGTCGGACTTCTCGACCAGCTTCGTCTTCAGCACCGGATCGAGATCGGATTTGGTCCAGAAATCGTGCCGCTCGTCATATTCCTTCTTGAGCTGCGCAATACGGTCGCGATGCGACGAAAGCTGCGCCGGCTCGTGCAGCACGAGGGTGGCCTCGAGATAGGCCTCGATGACATATTCGGGCGGCGGCAGGATGTCGGCGATAAGGTCGTTGCCGAGCTTGATCTGGTTGTAAAGCGGACCACCGACCTTGAGCTGCGACAGCCCGTAGACGCTGGTGGCAATCACGGCACCGAGGCCTAAGGCGGTAACCAATCCGAAAATCAAAATTGCGCGCGAAATCGTCAGGCGCAGCGTCATGGCAATGTTCTCCGGGCCTAGTAAAAAATCCCAGCGCCCGAAATAAGCTGCTATTTAGCTTAAAATTGCGTTTATCCTGGCGTACTACCGCCAGGAAACTGTTCCGACGCGCGGAATTACGCTGCGCTTGCCGGCGGCAGTGCCAGCACCGAATAGATCGCCTGGGCGTCGCGGGAGGCACGCAGCTTCTTGGCCACGTCTTGGTCGCGCAACAGCCGGGCGATTCGGGCCAATGCCTTCAAATGATCGGCTCCGGCGCCTTCCGGGGCCAGCAGCAGGAAGATCAGGTCGACCGGTTGGCCGTCCATCGCCTCGAAATCGATCGGGCGTTCCAGCCGGGCGAACAGCCCGAACAGCTTTTCCAGTTTCGGCAGTTTGCCATGCGGAATGGCGACGCCATAGCCCACCGCGGTGGTGCCGAGTTTCTCCCGCTGCAACAGCACCTCGAACACCGACCGTTCGTTCTGGCCGGTCAGGGCGGAAGCGCGCGCGGCCAGCTCCTGCAGCGCCTGCTTCTTGCTGATGACCTTCAAAGCGGGGAGAATCGCCTCGGGTGCGACCAGATCGGTAATCGTCATGGGGCGTTCCGAGGTGAATTAAACCGTCAGGTTGCGAGATAGGTTCGAGAACCAGGGCGTCAAGAAGATGAGACGGGAGGCGAGGTTAAGCCCGGGTCCCGATTTGCACGGCTTCTACTCCAACGCAGGCGCGGTGCCAACTCCCGAACGGCCAGTTCCTGCACGCCATGCTTAAAGAGCGGCGGACCATAGGGAGGGTCAGTGGGGGCGTCAATGCCATGGGCATGGTTCTCAGGGGGTAACCGAGGGAGGATCGATCCAGCCGACATTGCCGTCCGGCCGGCGGTAAATGATGTTCACCCTGCCGCTGGACCCGTGCTGAAACACGATGCAGGCGGCGCCCGTCAGATCGAGTTCCATGACTGCCTCGCTGACCGAAAGCCGCTTCAGCGACGTGGTCGCCTCCGCGATGATGACGGGGCTATAGGATGTGACCTCCTCCTCGCCTCCCGCCGGCGCCTCGATCACATAGCTCGGCGCATCGAGCACCGGGGCATCGATCTCGGCCAGCGCCGCGGAGGCCGCATAGGCCTTGCGGGCCGAGCGGTCCTTCAGCCGGCTCTTGTAGCGGCGCAGACGCTTCTCGATCATCAAGAGCGCCTGGTCGGCGCTGGCATAGGCATCGGGAGCATTGGAATCGGCCTCCAGCGTAATCCCGGAGTCCAGATGCAGTGCGCAATCGGTGCGGAAGCCGAAGCCGTCCTTGCTCAGCGTGATGTGGCCGGAATAATTGCCGTCGAAATACTTCCTTAACACCTCATCGGTGCGCTCGCTGACGCGCGAACGAAGCGTCTCGCCGACACTGATGCTTTTCCCGGAGATCCGAAGGGTCATTTGATGCCTCGCTTGATGCCTCGACTACTCTGGTGTTGCCGGAGCATGGCCCATTCGGAAAACCGGTGTCGCTTTCCGGGCCGCGCTCTGTCGGGGACCTGACACTATCGCGATCTGACGCGAACGCAATCAGGCCGGCGCCGTATCGCGGGACCGGTCGGAGGAAGTGGCGGGAGCGGAAAGGGCGTTACCGAGCATGCTCTGTTTGTCGCGGCGGCGCTGGACCGAGGAAGGAATGCGCATGGCTTCGCGGTACTTCGCGACCGTGCGGCGGGCAATATCAATGCCCGATTCGCGCAATCGTTCCACGATGGTATCGTCCGAGAGGATCGCATTCGGCGCTTCCGCATCGATCAATTGCTTGATGTGGTGGCGGACCGCTTCCGCCGAATGCGCCTCGCCGCCGTCGGCTGAAGCAATCGAGGCGGTAAAGAAATATTTCAGCTCAAAACTGCCGCGATTGGTCGCCATGTATTTGTTGGCGGTGACGCGCGACACCGTGGATTCATGCATCTGGATCGCGTCCGCCACCGCTTTCAAATTCAGCGGTCGCAGATGCGCGACGCCATGGGTGAAGAACCCGTCCTGCTGGCGGACGATTTCGGTGGCGACCTTCAGGATGGTGCGGGCGCGCTGATCGAGCGCGCACCAGCCAGGTCGCGTTCTGCAGGCAGTCGCTGAAATAGGATTTGTCGCCGTCCTTGCGGATCGTCTTCGACAGCTCGGTGTAATAGACCTGATTGACCAGCACGCGCGGCAAGGTGTCGCTGTTGAGTTCGACATGCCATCCGCCGTCCGGGCCGGGCCGCACATAGACGTCGGGCACCATGGTCTGCGTGCGCGCCGAGCCGAACTTGAGGCCGGGCTTCGGATCGAGACGCCGGATCTCGCCGATCATGTCGGTGATGTCTTCGTCGTCGACGCCACACAGTTTGCGCAACGACGCAACGTCGCGCCGCGCCAGCAGATCGAGATTTTCCACCAGCGCCTGCATGGCCGGGTCGTAGCGGTTGAGTTCGCGGAGCTGGATCGCGAGGCATTCGCTCAGGTTCCGCGCGCAGACGCCGGGCGGATCGAACGTCTGCAGCACCGCGAGCACGGCATCGACGTCCGCCTGCGAGGCGCCCAGGCGCTCGGCGGCCTGCCCCAGATCCGGCGGCAGATAGCCGGCATCGTCGACCAGATCGATTAGGTACTGCCCGATCATGCGCTGCGCCGGCGCGCTGAAGGCGACCGCGAGTTGTTCGGCGAGGTGGCCGGATAGCGTCACCTCGGCGGCGACGAAGGCTTCCAGATTGTATTCGTCGTCGTTGGAGGCGCCCCCGCCCCATTCGGTATAGGCGGTCGGCGCCGCGTCCTGCGCGGCGCGCGCGGCGGCTTCGGCGGGCTCTTCGGAAAAGACGTTGTCGAGCCGGGTGTCGAGCGTCTGCTCGATCTCGGTCCGGCTGCCGAGGTCGCGGTTCAGCCACTCCTCCTGACCGGGCTCGAAGGTCTCGCTCCCAGGGCCGGTGCTCATATCGGGGGCATCGCCGCCGCCATCCTCGCCATAGCTGCCGTAATCGGCGAATTCGGCGCGTTCGGGTACCGGCTCGCCTGCAACCGGCGGTTCGGGGCCGTCGCTGGCCCGATCGAGCAGCGGATTGCGTTCCAACTCCTCCTCGACGAAAGCCGAAAGGTCGAGATTCGACAGTTGCAGGAGCTTGATCGCCTGCATCAATTGCGGCGTCATCACCAGCGACTGCGACTGCCGGAACTCTAATCTCTGCGTCAGCGCCATGAGGCCAAGAACCGATCCACTAAAAGTTGGTCCGATTCTTGCTTATCTTAGTCCAACGCCCTTGTACACGCCTTGACGAATGCGAAAATTGGGCTATGGCGCGATCAGCGACCGCGGGAAGCCGAGCCGCTCCCGGGCGCGCCAGAAAATCCTGATTGAGTGCAATACCTTATGACCGAACCGTCGATATTTTGGCGGGTCGCGCGCTATAGTCGGAATTCCTCGCCAAGGTAAAGACGGCGTACATCCGGATCGTTGACGATCTCTTCCGGACTGCCCTCGGTCAGGATCTGCCCGGCATAGACGATATAGGCGCGGTCGGTGAGGCCGAGGGTCTCGCGCACATTGTGGTCGGTGATCAGGACGCCGATGCCGCGGTTGGTGAGGTGGCGGACCAGGTCCTGAATGTCGCCGACCGCGATCGGATCGATGCCGGCAAAGGGCTCGTCCAGGAGCATGTAGTTCGGACGCGTCGCCAGCGCGCGCGCAATTTCGACGCGGCGGCGCTCGCCGCCGGAGAGCGCGATCGATGGCGATTTGCGCAGGCGCGTGATGTTGAATTCGTCGAGCAGCGAATTGAGTTCGGCCTCCCGCTTCTTGCGGTTGGGCTCCACGACTTCGAGCACGGCGCGAATATTCTGTTCGACGGTGAGGCCGCGAAAGATCGAGGCTTCCTGCGGCAGATAGCCGATGCCGAGCCGCGCGCGCTGATACATCGGCAGCTTCGTCACGTCGTGGCCATCGAGTTCGATGGCGCCGCGATCCGCCTTGATCAGGCCGGTGATCATGTAGAACACGGTGGTCTTGCCGGCGCCGTTCGGGCCCAGCAGGCCGACCGCCTCGCCGCGGCGAACATAGATGCTGACGCCGCGCACCACCTGCCGCGTGCCAAAACTTTTTCCACGCTATGCACAGCGAGAAAGCCGGGCCGCTTGATCAGGCGCGGCGCTTCGCCGCCATTGGACTTGGGACGCGATGCTTGCGTGCGGGGGCGCGCTCTGTCCTGGCGCGGGGGTTCGACATGGGGCTCGGGCTGCGGCAATTCCAGCCCGGGCAGCGAAGCCGAACGCGCCATTGGCGGCGCATCGCGCACCGGGCTCGCCAGCATGTCGCCGAAGGAATCGCCGAGCGCGGTGATGTCGTCGCGCGAACGCGCAAAGCCCACAGGGCCGCGTTTCGCGGGGCGTCGACGGAACATGCCGAATAAATCCACCATCCCGCTTCGCTTAAGCCTTTCACGGTGATTCCGCGACGCGCCCGCCGGCGAATCGCTTCGCTAGCGAACCATGAATGAATGGATGTCCCTGCCCAGCGAACACCCCGCCGTGCGCCCTGCCCAGTAGATACAGGCTCGCGCTACCGGCTTCAACCGTGACCGCCCCAAATAATCTTTAAGACGCTGATCTGGCTTATTTTTTGCCGGGGATCAGCGAGGGTATCTGGACCGGAGCGGGCTTCGCCCCGCCCGATCCCGGTCCGCAATTCTCTCCCTGGATGAACATGCCCTGCACCTTGCCGCTGTCGGATTCGACGCGCGACACGCCGGTCGTCATGTCGACCTTGAGGCGGTCACCCTTGAGCACGTTCTTGCACTGGGTCAGCACGACCCCGCCCACCATGGTGATGAGGTTGGCCCGCGTGTCGAAAATCGCAGTCTCTCCGGTCACGACCTGGTCCTTCTGCGTGACCACGACCGAGCCCTTGGCTTCGAGCCGGCGGATCGACGAGCTGCCGCCAGGCCGGGGCTCGCGGACTGCATCGCCGCGGATTTCGATCCCTTGGGTGCAGCGGGCGGCGCGTCCGATGCCGGGCCGGAGTCGTAAAACACCACCAGCGACTTCGAGGTCATGGTGGTATCGCCCTGCACGACCTTCACGTTGCCGGAAAAGGTCGCCTCCTTTTTCTTGTCGCGCATCTCGAGCGACGCCGCCTCGATCTGAATCGGTTGATCGCGGTTTTGCGAGAAGCCCTGCATCGCATTCGGCACGCCCGACATGGCGCCTTGCGCGAAGGCGCCATCGGAGGCGGTCAACGCGAGCACAAGCGCTGCCGCCGCAAACCTCCGCGTGAACAACTGCATCATGGAGATCATTTCGTGTTGGCGGACTTGCCGCTAATGGACCGCGTCTTGGGCGCTGGCTGCGGCTCGGGCTCAGGCTCGGGTGCCGGAGGGCTTTCCATGACCAGATTCATCACGACATTGCCTTCGAAGCGCACGACCTCGCCGCTGTTGATAATCCTAAGCCGATCGGCGGTGAGCGTGCCGTTCAGCAATTTGACGTCGACATGCTCGTCCGAGGTCACCGTTCCCTTGTTGATATCGACATAGGCCTGCGACAGTTTCGCCTCGTAGCCGGTGGAGGATTGCAGGAAGATGTCCTTTCGCAGGTCGAGCATCTGCTGCTTGCTGTCGAAAAATCCCGTGCGGGCATCCATCGTCACCGTGCTCTTGTCCTCCATCATGACCTTGGCCCGCAGCGTCTGGAGTTCGACGTGATCGGGGTTGGCGAGATCCTGGATCGCCGCCTTGGCCCACAAATCGTATGGGCGCTGGTCGGTGGAGAAGCCGGCAAGGTGCGGCGTTTCCATGGTGATCTTGGTGCCTGACACCACGAGATTGCCCATGTCGACCGGCAGCTTCGAGAGCCCCGTGATGCGGAACGGGTTGAAAACCGAGATCGCGACGATCCCGGCCATGGCCAGCAGCACGGCTGCCGGAACCGCGACCCGCAGCGCCCGCACCATCCGGCTGTGACGGGCGGCCGCAGCGAAGCGCGCCTCCATTCCGGTGGCAAAGGCTGGGTTCTGTAACGAGTTCACCGCGGCTCCAAAGACGCCCAAGAGAGCGCCATCCTACCCGCAATCGCGGGATTATGCAGCCCGGACACTCGCGATGAGTGTGACCGAAACGGGGCGGAAGCGGGGAGCCCGGCGCTTCAAATGGTCCCGGTCACGAATGCGCGAAGATGTCCTCGGCCTCCCAGCCGCCGAGATCGAGTTTTGCCCGGGTCGGCAGGAAGTCGAAACAGGCCTGCGCCATCGCCGTGCGTCCCTCGCGCGCCAACATGGCATCGAGCCGCTCGCGAAGGCCATGCAGATGCAGCACGTCAGACGCGGCATAGGCGAGCTGCGCCTCGCTCAAACTCGCTGATCCCCAGTCGCTCGACTGCTGCTGCTTCGACAGATCGATGTTGAGTAGTTCGCGCACGAGGTCCTTCAGGCCGTGGCGGTCGGTATAGGTGCGGCTCAGCCGCGAGGCGATCTTGGTGCAATAGACCGGCTGCGGCATCACGCCGAAGGTGTTGTAGAGCACGGCGACATCGAAGCGGGCGAAGTGGAAGATCTTCGTGATGGCCGGATTGGCAAGCAGCGCCTTCAAGTTCGGCGCGTCGGTGTGGCCCTTGGGGATCTGGATGACATCAGCGCTGCCATCGCCACTCGACATCTGCACCACGCAGAGCCGGTCACGATGCGGATTGAGCCCCATGGTCTCGGTATCGATCGCCACCGAATCCTTGTAGCGGGACAGATCGGGCAGATCGCCACGATGCAGGCGAATGGTCATGAAGGAAAGCCTCGTCTTAGTCGATTCGACGGAAACACTAGCGCCCGGAGCCGCGGGTGGCGAGCGGCCGACCATGGCTTATAGAACGGGAATTAGCAGCTTCGGGCTGATTTTGTCCGCCTATCGCTTGGCCGGGGTGCCGCGCCTGCAGGCGCGCTGTCGTCATGGCCGTGGCTTCGAGGCTCAAACGGCCCAGGCCGGCCTTTACCCTCGGATTTCGGACAGACCACGAGTTCAACCATTAATGCATTGTTTTTATTGCTGTATTTAGTCATCTTGGTGCCGGAATCTCGTTAAATGGAACCGGCGCCAGGGCGGACGCGAGTAAATTACTCAATTGTCTCAGTCGGGATTATTCCGATGTCCGATCTTCGCGGTGATGATGCTGTCGCCTGAGGCGTTCGCTCTTGGGGATCTTGTCCCGTTGGGCGATGGCGCGATCATAGTCGGGCTTGAGCGCGATGGCCGCGTTGAAGCTGGCGAGGGCTTCCTCTTGTCGGTCGAGGAAGGTCAGGGCAACGCCACGATTTCGACTGACGCCCAAGGCGGAGCGGACCGCCTGGCACCAAGGCCGCAGGTGTCTCAACTCGTTGGGGCAAGGGCAATGGTGCCCAGGAAAGGACTCGAACCTTCACGGCCGTGAAGCCACTGGCACCTGAAGCCAGCGCGTCTACCAATTCCGCCACCTGGGCCCGGGCGGGTTAGTAAGGATCCGTCACGCGCTTGTCAAATCGCTTCAATGCCATCCGAAATACGCTGTACAGCGGAGCCGTGTTGGCGTATCGCGAATCCGCTAAATCCCACCGATATCTTCGAATTTGACCGGCAGGAATTGACCCCGATGGCATTGCACGCGGCAGCGAACCTGGAAACGCTCATCACGGTGTTTGGCGGATCGGGCTTTCTGGGGCGAAACGTGGTCCGGGCGTTGGCCAAGCGCGGCTATCGCATTCGGGTGGCGGTGCGGCGGCCCGAACTGGCCGGGCACCTGCAACCGCTCGGCCGCGTTGGCCAGATCCACCCCGTGCAGGCCAATCTGCGCTACCCGGCCTCGGTGGAGGCGGTGATGCGCGGTTCCGAAACCGTGGTCAACCTGGTCGGCACCCTGGCCGAGAGCGGCGCGCAGACCTTCGACGCGGTGCAGACCAAAGGCGCCGAAACCATCGCCAAGGCCGCCGCCGCCATCGGCGCGCATATGGTGCATGTATCGGCGATCGGCGCCGACGAGAATTCGCCGTCGGCCTACTTCCGCTCCAAGGCGGCTGGCGAGAAGGCCGTGCTGGCGGCAGCGCCATCGGCCACGATCCTGCGGCCGTCGCTGCTGTTCGGGCCCGAGGATCAATTCACCAACCGCTTTGCGTCGCTCGCCCGGATATCGCCGTTCCTGCCGCTGATCGGCGGCGGCGAGACGCGGGTGCAGCCGGCCTATGTCGCCAACGTCGCCGACGCGGTCGCCGACGCCGCCGAGGGCAAGACCAAGCCGGGCGCGACCTACGAGCTCGGCGGGCCTGATGTGCTGACCATGCGCGAGATCATGGAAATCATCCTCAAGATCACCGACCGCAAGCGCATGCTGGTTTCGCTGCCGTGGGGGCTGGCGAGGCTACAGTCGCACTTGCTGCAATTCGCGCCGGGTCCGTTGAAGCTGACGCCCGACCAGGTAGCGATGCTGCAAGTCGACAATGTCGTGTCGGACGAAGCGAAGGCGGCTGGTCTGACGCTGCAGGGGCTCGGCATTACGCCGGAAGCGATGGAAGCGATCGCCCCGCAATATCTCTGGCGCTTCCGCGCCGCCGGGCAGTTTCAAAGGAAGAGCGCGTAGTTGGTCTCCGTGCCCCGGACGCTGCGCAGCGCCATAAGCGCGTTTACGCGCGTCTTCGACGCGCTATGGCGGTGCGCTGCAGAGCCCGGGCCCATCTTTGTATGGAGCCAGCCGTGGGTCCCGGCTCTGCGGAGCAGCGTGAAGCCGGACGATGCTTCGCATCGGCTAGGCTGCACCGCGTCCGGGACACGAAAGACCTACTTCCCCAGCGCCAGCGCGACCAGGCCGAGCATGCCGATGACGACGCGCCACCACGCAAAGAACGTGAACCCGTGGCGGGTGACGTAGGTGAGGAACGTCTTCACCACGATCGCCGCAGTGATGAACGAGACCACGAAGCCGATCGCGACGATACCGATGTGATCGGTCGTCATCTCGGCGCGGTTCTTGTAGAAATCATAGGCGAACGCGCCGACCATGGTCGGGATCGCGAGAAAGAACGAAAACTCCGCGGCCGATCGCTTGTCACCGCCGAGCAGCATCGCCGCCACGATGCTGGCGCCGGAGCGCGAGACGCCGGGAATCATCGCCACGCATTGCGCGATGCCGATCCACAGATACATCATTAGCGGATAGCGCGTGGCGTCATGCTGCGTCGGCTTGAGATAGAGTTGATCGACCCACAACAGAATTGCGCCGCCGGCGATCAGGGTGAAGCACACCACCCACGGATTGAAGAGAAACTCCTTTATGTACTTGCCGGCAACCAGGCCGATGACCACCGCAGGCAGAAACGCCAGCAATACGCCGATCACGAAACGCCGGTCGTCCGGGTTGGTGAACATGCCGAGCGCGACGCGCGACAATTTGACGAAATAGAGCATGACGATGGCGAGGATCGCGCCGAGCTGAATCAGCACGACAAAGCTCTGCCAGAACGCGCCCTCGCCAAGCCCGAAGAATCGTTGCGCGACCAGCATATGGCCGGTCGACGAAACCGGCAGGAATTCCGTGACGCCCTCGATGATGCCGAGAACCACCGCCTTCACTACATCCGACATCATGATGGGGGTCCGTTTTGACTGGAAAAGCCGCGTCCTTCTCGCCTATTCATCCTGATGCCGCAATCGCAAAAAAACGTCAAAGACAGTTGCCTCTTGCGCCGGCTTGGCTATAGCGTTTTCGGGCGAACTGAATCCCGGTTCGCGCAAACAAAACGCGTCAAAACAATGGCTGGAGCCTATTCGGTTCTGATTTCAGGCAGAACCGAATAGGCTCTAGCGTCGCGATTTGCATGACGCGGCTTGACCGCTCAGGTTCCTTGAGCGTCGCCGCGAATTGTTCAAGGATTTCATGTACACGCTCTATCATCATCCGTTCTGTCCGCATTCGCGCTTCATTCGCCTGGTGCTGGGCGAACACGGCCTCGACCTGCGCCTGGTGGAAGAGCGAGCCTGGGAACGGCGTGAAGGGTTTCTCGCGCTCAATCCCGCGTGCACCACGCCGGTGTTGATGGCTGACGGCTTTCCGCCGATTCCCGGCGCTGGCGTCATCGCCGAATATCTCGACGAGACGCACGGCCTGGAGGCCGGCGAGCGGCGGCTGTTGCCGGCGTCGATGGCGGAACGCGTCGAGGTGCGCCGGCTGATGGCGTGGTTCAACGAAAAATTCTTCGAGGAGGCATCGAACCCGCTGGTAACCGAGCGCATCTATAAGCGTTTCATGAGCGAGGAGAATGGCGGCGGCGCGCCAGCGGCCGACGTGATCCGCGCGGCCAAGGTCAATGTGCGCTATCATCTGGCCTATATCGGCTGGCTGGCGCAGACGCGGAACTTCCTCGCCGGCGACCGGCTGAGCTACGCGGATCTCGCCGCCGCGGCGCACCTTTCGGCGATCGATTATCTGGGCGATGTGCCATGGAGCGAGGACGAAGCGGCAAAGGCATGGTACGCGCGGGTGAAATCCCGTCCGTCGTTCCGTCCGCTCTTGAGCGAGTGGCTGGCGGGCGTGCCGGCGTCACGCACCTACGTGGACCTCGACTTCTGAACAAGGCCGTCAAGCTCTCCGCCAGCGATCTAAAGTCCGCGCTCGTGCGCGAAGCCGCGACGCTCGGTTTCGATTGCATCGGCGTCACCGATCCCGGCGCGCTCGGCAATGCCGGAAAGTATTTCCGCGAGTTCCTCGATGCCGGCGCGCATGGCGACATGGACTGGCTCGCCGCTCAGCCCGAGCGGCGGATGGATCCGCGCGTGCTGTGGCCGGGCGTGCGGTCGATCATCATGCTCGGCTTCAATTACGGACCCGATGACAATCCGCTCGCGCTTCTCGAAAGGCGCACACGCGGCGCAATCTCAGCCTATGCCCAGGGCGACGACTATCACGACGTGATCAAGAAGCGCCTGAAGACGCTGGCGCGATGGCTGGTCGCGGCATCGGGCGAGGAAGTGAAAGTGTTCATCGATACCGCAGCGGTGATGGAAAAGCCGCTGGCGCAGGCGGCAGGGCTAGGCTGGCAAGGCAAGCACACCAATCTGGTCTCGCGCGAATTCGGCTCATGGCTGTTTCTCGGCGCGATCTTCACCGCCGCCGAGCTGCCGCGCGACACCGCCGACACCGACCATTGCGGAACCTGCAACGCCTGCCAGAAGATCTGCCCGACTGCTGCGTTCCCCGCACCTTACAAGCTCGATGCGCGACGCTGCATTTCCTACCTGACGATCGAGAACAAGGGCCCGATCCCGCACGAATTCCGCAAAAGCATCGGCAACCGCATCTATGGCTGCGACGATTGCCTCGCCGTGTGCCCGTGGAACAAATTCGCGCAAACAGGCCGGGAAACCAAACTCGCCGCGCGCGCGGAATTGCGCGCGCCTTCGCTGGGAGAGTTGGCGCGGCTCGACGACGCCGCATTTCGCGCTCTGTTTTCGAGATCGCCAGTCAAGCGCATCGGCCGTGACCGATTTGTCCGCAACGTGCTGATCGCGATCGGCAATGCCGGGGATGCGGCGCTGGCGATTGAAGCAGAGCGATTGCTTGACGATGCAAGCCCGCTCGTGCGTGGCGCAGCGGTCTGGGCGCTGTCGCGATTGATGGAGCGGGACAAATTCGACGCGCTGGCTGCGAGAGCTTCGAAGAGTGAGGCCGATGAAAGCGTTCGGCAGGAATGGCTGCAAGCTTCCTAACCTCCGCCACAGCGCGCGTTGTCACTCCGCCAAATGCCGCTTCATCTCCAGCCGTGCCTTCAGCGCCGCGCCCTGCTTGGCCACGATCCTGGCGATCCGCTCCGGCGCGAATTTAAGATCGACGAAGGCCGGCGCGGTATTGGCGACCTCGTGATATTCCATGATCATGCCGTCGCGCAGCCGCATGACCGCGACGCCCTCGAACATCGCCCGCGCACCCTCGGCCTCCGGCAGCGTCGAGCGATAGCTGAACGTATAGCGCGCATAGAGCGTGTGGCCGTCACTGACGGGATCATGCATGTCCCAGCGAAAATCGGTCGCTGTGCGATAGAACCAGTCGTCGATCATGTCAGCGATTTTGGCCCGGCCCTCGAACGCGCCGTAGAACACGTCGTGATAGACGCCGTCCTCGGTGAACAGTTCCGAGAACGCCCTGCCGTTGCGCTGCTCGACGGCGTCGCAGAAGGCGCGGAGCATGATGGATGTGTTCATGGCGTTGTCTCGTTGTCTCCCGGGATGTCATGCCCCGCGAAGGCGGGGCATCCAGTATTCCAGAGAGGGTGAGACAAATCGATATGCCGCGGTGTACTGGATCATCCGCTTTCGCGGATGATGACACCGAACGATGCGGAAAGATTTCACCCCATCTCCGCCACCGCAGCGATGATCCGCGCGATGTCTTGCGGGCGGGACAGACGGTGGTCGCCGTCCTGGATCATGGTCAACACCACGTCCTCGGCCGGCAACCGGTGCGCCAGCGCGAAGGCGTGCTGCCAGGGCACGTCGGGATCCTGCGCACCCTGCAGGATGCGCACGGGGCATCCGACCTCGATGGCGCTGCCGAGCAGGAGATGGTTGCGGCCCTCCTCGATCAGTGCGCGCGTGATCGGATAGGGTGCGCCGTCGCCATACTCCGACGGCCGCATCCACACGCCCTTGGTCCGGATCTCCTCGCGGACCTCGTCGGAGAAGCTATTCCACATCAATTGCTCGGTGAAATCAGGCGCGGGCGCGATCAGCACCAGTCCGGCGAGGCTCGCCTGCGTTGCCTCACGCTCGGCAATGGCGCGCGCCAGCAACAGCGCCAGCCAGCCGCCCATCGATGAACCGATCACAACCTGCGGGCCCCGACAGAACTGCTCGAATACCGCAACGCTCTCTTCCAGCCAGCGCCCGATGGCGCCATCGATGAAAGCGCCGCCCGATTCGCCATGGCCGGAATAATCGAATCTAATACAGGCCCGGCCGTGTTCCGCGGCCCAGGCGTCCAGCGCGAGCGCCTTGGTGCCCCGCATGTCGGAATTGAAGCCACCGAGCCAGAATAGCCCGGGCCCGCTGCCGGCGCGGGCGCGCACCGCGATCCGGCGGCCGGCGGCGCCCTCTCCCACCTCGATAAACGTCGGTTCCTGGTCGATTGGCGCTGAATTTGTCGCTGAATCAGTCATGGATCTGTCACTCTCGCCTTGCCGCTTTGTCCGCGAGCGCGCCCTATCGGTCAAGCACGAGACCGCCCGGCGCTTGCGGATCAGGCCGCCGCGCTATATTTGCCGGACGTGACCGAAATGCCTCGCATTTGACGGTTTTCGGGCGCAGACCGCGAGTTCGCTTGCTGTCTTGAGCGTATTGCTTCAAACTACGGCCCTTCTTTCACAACTTTGGAGAGTTACCCATTCGCCGTCCCAACAGAGCCCCGCCCGCTGCAACCAAAGACGGGCCGCGCACCAATGATGATATCCGCAACGCGCAAATCCAGCTGATCGATCAGAACGGCACCAACCACGGAACGGTCGAGACCGTGGTCGCCATCAAGATGGCGCTCGAGGCGGGTATGGATCTTGTCGAGATTTCGCCGAACAACAATCCTCCCGTTTGTAAGATCATGGACTACGGGAAGTTCAAGTATTCGGCACAGAAGAAAGCCGCCGAGGCGCGCAAGAAGCAGAAGATCGTCGAGATCAAGGAGATCAAGCTGCGGCCGATGATCGACGATCACGATTACGACGTGAAAATGCGCGCCATGCAGCGATTCTTCGAGGAAGGCGACAAGGTCAAGATCACCTTGCGCTACCGTGGCCGCGAAATGGCGCACCAGGAAATCGGTACCAAGCTCCTGGACAAGGTGAAGGCCGACGTCGCCGAATTCGCCAAGGTCGAGCAGGACGCCAGGTTCGAGGGACGCCAGGTCGTGATGGTGCTGGCGCCGCGTTGATGTGAGTGAGTGGAATTGAGGGCGGCCCGTCGGACGATCCGGCGGGCCGCTTCCTTTTCCGAAGGTCAGCTCCGCGTGGCCTGCCAGGTGCCGCTGCAGTAGTCGCCGGTGATAATGCCGCGCCATGCGCCGGCGCCGTAGGCGCCGGCGAGCCGGCCACCGCCGCTCGCCCTGGAAGCGCCAACCGAAACGCGAACCGAAACAGCCCCGGCGCGATTCACCGAGCCCGAAACCCTGCCACCACCAGCCGATGAGACGCGGCCGCCTATCACGGTGAAGGGGACGCTGTAGCCGGACCTGCAATTGCCCCGCGTCGTGGCGAAGACCACGTTCCAGATGCCATCATAGGCTCCCGTGGCCCTGCGCCTGGTCGCGGCGTCGGCGGCGGGCGCCGCCGCTATCGCGGCGAATGCAGCCAATATCGGAAGCCAGCGCATGCTCCGCGGGCGTGGAAAAGCGGCAAAACGGGCAATCGATCGCTGAAAGCGGGCCATTTCTCTCGCTCCGGGCCGGGATGTTGATGATATCAGCGACTTGGTAACGGCACCGCCCCCCGCGGTTCATCGTTGCCATTTGGCGTTTCCTCTGCCATAAGCCCCACCTTCATCGCCCGGCTGATCAAGGGCTGCCGTGTCGATGTCCGTGCGGGTTGCCTCGTTTTTGGGAAAAACCTGAGCACTTTCAACGCTCTAACGAGCATTTTAAGCCGCAAAAGCGCCCCTCGGGCGCGCTTTTCTGCGGCCACAGGAGAGCCAAATGCCCAAGCTGAAGACCAAGTCAGGCGCTAAAAAGCGCTTCAAGGTGACTGCCACCGGCAAAGTGATGCACGCCCAGCGCGGCAAGCGCCACGGCATGATCAAGCGGACGAAGAAGCAGATTCGTCAGCTCCGCGGCACCCGCGTGCTGTTCAAGACCGACGGCGACAACGTCAAGAAGTACTTCTTGCCGAACGCCTGATCGCGTTCACGTCATTACAGCCGAGCCGCGCCCGCGCGGCGATCCCGTCATCTTATTTCTGATCAAGGATACCAGTCATGTCTCGCGTCAAACGCGGTGTGACCGCTCACGCCAAGCACAAGAAAGTCTACAAGGCCGCCAAGGGTTTTTACGGCCGCCGCAAGAACACCATCCGCGCCGCCAAGGCCGCGGTCGAGAAGGCCGGGCAATATGCGTTTCGCGACCGCAAGCGCAAGAAGCGCACCTTCCGCGCACTCTGGATCCAGCGTCTCAATGCCGCCGTGCGTCCGTACGGCATGACCTACAGCGTCTTTATCAACGGCCTCTCGAAGTCGGGCATCACGGTGGATCGCAAAGTGCTGTCGGATCTCGCCATCAACGAGCCGGCGGCGTTCCAGGCGATTGCCGAGAAGGCCAAGGCCGCGCTGGCGGCCTAATTCGCAATCGCTGCGGCGTTCTTGCAATTCCGGTGTCATGCTCCCGCCTTGTGCGCAATTGCGCACCGGGGCGGGGCATCCAGTAACCACCGACCGACATTTTGACTCCGGGGTTACTGGATCATCCGCCTTCCGCCTTCGCTCGTTGAGCTTCGGCGGACAAGTCGCGGATGGTGAGGGTCCCGTTTGGACTGCGAGCGCGCGTTGCCCAAAGGTACCGTCGCCATGTCCGACCTAGCTCAACTCGAATCCCAAATTCTCAGCCAGATCGCCGCCGCCGGCGACGAAGCCGCGCTTGAAGCCGTGCGTGTCGCTGCTCTCGGCAAGAAGGGCTCGATCTCGGCGCTGCTCGCCACCCTCGGCAAGATGTCGCCGGACGAGCGCAAGACGCAAGGCGCCGCGATCAACCTCGCCAAGGACAAGGTTACACAGGCGCTCTCCGCGCGCCGCGACATCCTGAAGTCGGCCGCACTCGATGCCCGGCTTGCCTCCGAGACGATCGACGTCACCTTGCCGTTGCGCGAGACGCCTACCGAGCAGGGCCGCATCCATCCGCTGAGCCAGGTCTTCGAGGAGGTCAACACGATCTTCGCCGATATGGGATTTGCGATCGCCGAGGGTCCTGATATCGAGACCGACGATTACAATTTCACGAAATTGAACTTCCCCGAGGGCCATCCGGCGCGGGAGATGCATGACACCTTCTTCTTCAATCCGAAGGAAGACGGTTCGCGCATGCTGCTGCGGACCCACACCTCGCCGGTGCAGGTGCGCACGATGTTGTCGCAGAAGCCGCCGATCCGCGTGGTTTGCCCGGGCCGCACCTATCGCATCGATTCGGACGCGACCCATACGCCGCAATTCCATCAGGTCGAAGGCCTCGTCATCGACAAGGGCTCGCATCTCGGCCACCTCAAATGGATTTTGCACGAGTTCTGCAAGGCGTTCTTCGAGGTCGACCATATCAACATGCGATTCCGTCCATCGTTCTTTCCGTTCACCGAGCCCTCGCTCGAGGTCGACATCCAGTGCCGGCGCGACAAGGGCGAGATCCGTTTCGGCGAAGGCGAGGACTGGCTGGAGATTCTTGGTTGCGGCATGGTGCATCCGAACGTGCTGCGCGCCTGCGGCATCGACCCCGATGTCTATCAGGGCTTTGCCTGGGGCATGGGCATCGACCGCATCGCGATGCTGAAATACGGCATGTCCGATCTCCGGCAATTGTTCGAGAACGACGTGCGCTGGCTCTCGCATTACGGCTTCAAGCCGCTCGACGTCCCGACGCTGGCGGGGGATTGAGCACGTGAGCCTCGCTGCCGCTGCGAGAGCCCCCACCCTGGCCCTCCCCACGAGCGGGAGAGGGGACAAGAGAAACTATCGTCATGAAATTCACGCTCTCCTGGCTGAAGGAACATCTCGACACCGACGAGCCGCTGGAAAAGCTTGCCGACAAGCTCACCATGATCGGGCTCGAGGTCGAGAGCATCGAGGACAAGGCGAAGGCGCTCGCGCCATTCTCCATCGCGCGGGTGATCTCGGCCGAGCAGCATCCCAATGCCGATCGTCTGCGGGTCTGCATGGTCGATACCGGCAATGGTGCTGCGCCGGTGCAGGTGGTCTGCGGCGCGCCGAATGCGCGCGCGGGGCTTGTCAGCGTGTTCTCTCCGCCCGGCACGTTCATCCCGGGCAAGAACATCACGCTCGGCGTCGGCACTATCCGGGGCGTCGAGAGCCGCGGCATGCTGTGCTCGGCGGCGGAGCTGCAGCTTTCCGAAGACCATGACGGCATCATGGAGCTACCGGCCGATGCGCCGGTCGGCAAGGGTTATGCCGAATGGGCCGGGCTTGGCGATCCCGTGCTCGAAATCAACCTCACGCCGAACCGGCAGGACTGCACCGGCGTGCACGGTATCGCGCGCGATCTGTCTGCCGCCGATATGGGCAAGCTGATCGATCCCGGCATCAGGCCGGTCAAGGGGGAATTCCTCTGCCCGGTGAAGGTCGCCGTCGAAGATGCGACGCTGTGCCCGGGCTTCGCGCTGCGGCTGGTGCGCGGCGTCAAGAACGGTCCCTCGCCGGAATGGCTGCAGAAGCGCCTGACCGCGATCGGGTTGCGGCCGATCAATGCGCTGGTCGACATCACCAACTTCATGACCTACGACCGCGCCCGGCCACTGCATGTGTTCGACGCCAGGAAGGCCACGGGCAATCTCACCGTGCGCCGCGCCAAAGAAGGCGAGAGCCTGCTGGCGCTCGACGGCCGCACCTACACGCTCGATCCCTCGATCTGCGTGATATCGGATGAGCATGGCGTCGAATCGCTCGCCGGCATCATGGGCGGCGAGACTTCCGGCTGCGACGAGAATACGACCGACGTACTGATCGAATCGGCGCTGTGGAACGAGATCAACATCGCGCAAACCGGGCGCAAGCTCGGCATCAATTCGGATGCGCGCTACCGCTTCGAGCGCGGCGTCGATCCGGCCTTCATGGTGCCGGGGCTCGAGCTCGCGACCAAAATGGTGATGGAGCTCTGCGGCGGCACGCCGTCGGAGACCGTGGTCGTAGGCAATGCGTTCGGCGATGATCGCATCATCGATTTCCCGCTCGCCGAGGTGAAGCGCCTCGCGGGCATCGAGGTGCCTCTGGTCGAGATGCGGCGCATCCTCGGCCATCTCGGCTTCATGGTCGCCGGCAACGGCCCGGTGGTGAAGGTCGCCGTTCCCTCCTGGCGCACCGACGTGCACGGCAAGGCCGACATCGTCGAGGAAATCGTCCGCATCGTCGGCGTCGACAAGGTGCCGATGACGCCGTTCGAGCGCGGCGACGAAGCGCGCAAGCCGGTGCTGACCACGATCCAGTCCCGCACCCGCCGCGCCAAGCGCGCGCTGGCCGCACGCGGCATGGTGGAAGCCGTGACGTGGTCGTTCATCCCCAAGCCGCACGCTGAGATGTTCGGCGGCGGTCAGGCCGAGCTCGTGCTCGCCAACCCCATCGCTTCCGATCTCTCCGACATGCGGCCGAGCCTTTTGCCGGGTCTCGTCGCCGCGGCGCAGGCCAATGCCAACCGCGGTTGCTCCGACGTCGCGCTGTTCGAGGTCGGCCAGATCTTTAAGGGCGACAAGCCCGAGAACCAGTTCGTTGCAGCCTCCGGCGTGCGCCACGGCTTTGCGTCGTCGAAGGGCATGGGCCGGCATTGGTCCGGCTCGGCCACAGCAGATGCGCTCGACGCCAAGGCCGATGCGTTCGCGGTGCTCGCGGCAGCCGGCGCGCCGATGCAGGCGCTGCAGATCGTTCCCGGGGGCCCTGCGTGGCTGCATCCGGGTCGTTCCGGCACGATCCAGATCGGACCGCAGAACGTGCTGGGCTATTTCGGCGAACTGCATCCGCGCGCGCTGGAGGCGCTCGGCGCCGATGGCCCGATGATCGCGTTCGAGGTGATCCTTGACCGCATTCCCGATGCCAAGAAGAGGCCGACCCGCGCCAAGCCGCTGCTCGAGCTCTCCGCGTTCCAGCCGGTATCGCGCGATTTTGCCTTCATCGTCGATCGCGCCGTCAAGGCCGGCGATATCGTACGCGCGGCGCAAGGCGCGGACAGGAAGCTGATCACGGATGTAGCCGTATTCGATGTCTATGAAGGCAAGGGCATCGATCCGGGCAAAAAATCGATCGCGATCGCCGTGACGATCCAGCCCCGCGAGAAGACGCTGACGGATCAGGAAATCGACGCAGTAGCGGCGAAGATCGTGGCCGAGGTGACGAAGAAGACCGGCGGCACGTTGCGAGGATGAGCCGACGGGTCTGACGGGATAACCGCACGACGAGCTGCAACCTCTCCCGCTTGCGGGGAGGTCGCATCGCATCTAAAGATGCGATGCGGGTGGGGGCTCTCTCCATTCGAACAGTCTCATTTGTTGCGACACCCCCATCCCAGCCTTCCCCCGCAAGCGGGAGAAGGAGCTCACCTCTGATGCGGTTGCAGCTCAACCCAATCTCAGGCGCTAAAGAATGAACTCGCTTGGCCTGATTCCACCTGACGTCAGCCTCAATGCTGCAATCGCGATCTGCGCGGTCGCCTTCGTCTCGGGAACGGCGCGGGGCTTTTCCGGGTTCGGGGCGGCGCTGATCTTCATGCCGCTGGCCAGCTCGATCGCCGACCCGCGGCTGGTGGCCGCGCTGCTCCTGATCATCGATTTCGTCGCCGCCGCGCCGTTGCTGCCGAATGCGTGGGAGAAGGCTGACCGCAAGGCGACTGCGGTCATAGTGTTGGGCGCGCTGATCGGCGTGCCGATCGGCACCTATTTCCTGAGCCGGTTAGAGCCGGTGACGACGCGCTGGATCATTTCTGTCTTCGTGTTCGCATTGCTGTTGCTGCTGCTCTCGGGCTGGCGTTACCGCGGCAAGGACCACGCGGCGGTCTCGATCGGCATCGGCGGACTATCGGGCTTTTGCAGTGGCCTCGCCCAGACCGGCGGCCCGCCGATCGTCGGCTACTGGCTCGGCCGCCCGGTTCCGTCCGTGATTGCCCGCGCCAACATCGTGCTGTTCTTCGGCGCCTCGGATTTCTTCTCCGCCGTGAGTTACACCGCGACCGGACTGATCACGACAGATGCGATCAAGTTCGCGCTGGTGGTCGGCCCCGTCTACGGCATCGGCGTCTGGTTCGGCGCGTCGCTGTTCGGCAAGGCCAGCGAAGCCGTATTCCGCTCGATCTGTTACGCGCTGATCGCGGCCGCGGTTGTCTTCGGCCTGCCGGCGCTGGATGGAGTGCTGCGGTGACGCAGCTTCGTAGCTGCGTAGGGTGGGCAAAGCGAAGCGTCCCCACCATCCCGCGCGCGGTGCGTGTTGTGGTGGGCACGGCGCAAGCGCGCCTTTGCCCACCCTTGTATTAGCGCGCCATGTTACACTTGTGTTGTTCCGTGAGGAATGGCCCAGCCTGGGTGGCCACCCGGACTGGGCCGCCGATTGATCGGATCAATGCCCACCGAAGCCTAGAGGGCTGTCTTACGTAGCAAGATCGCAGTCGGCACTTCATCGGGACCCGGATGGTTGAAGGAACTTTAGGTTCGCATCACAAGGGAGGGTCGACGAAGATGGCCAAGCGTACCACAATCTGCGCCGGGATCGATACCGGCAAACGCAAGCTGGACGTAGCGATCGATGGCAGCTCCTTGCAGCTGCAAGTCGAGAACACGGCTGAAGGCCACAAGGTGCTGTTGGAGTGGTTGCGGCGCCACAAGGTCAAGCGCATTGGGATCGAGGCGAGTGGCGGCTATGAACTCCCAGTCGTCATCGAGTTGCGGCGCAAGCGGTTCGTTGTGGTGGTGTTTCAACCGGCCCAAGTGCGGGCCTATGCCAAGTTCCACTTGCAGCGCGCCAAGAACGATAAGATCGATGCCGCGCTGATTGCCGCCTGCACTGCTGCGGTCAAGAAGATCCACGCCGCCCCCGATCCCCGGTTGCAGCCGTTTGCCGAACATCTGACGCTGATCGAACAGATCGGAGAGGATATTACGCTGTACAAAAACCGGCTCGAGACCTGCCGCGATCCGCGCATCCAGAAGGTCTGGAAGGAAGAGATTGCCCGCTTAACCAAGCGCGAGAGGGTCGAACGCAAGGCCTTGGTGGCCGCGATCCGCGAGCATCGCGACCTCGCCCAGCGGCTCGATCTGATCCACAGCGTTGGCGGTGCCGGGCTGCCGACCGCGGTCGCGATCCTGGTGCGCATGCCGGAGATCGGCCAGCTCAGCCGCGAGCAAGCTGCCGCGCTCGCCGGGCTTGCGCCCTATGATGATGACAGCGGCGAGCAAATCGGCGCTCGTCACATCGACGGCGGGCGCAAAAGGCTGCGCCGGGCGCTCTATACGGCTGCGCTGCCGGCATCCTTGCGCTGGAATCCGCAGCTTATCGCCCTGTACAGCCGGCTGAGGGCCGCTGGAAAAGAACACAAGCGAGCGCTCATCGCTTGCGCCAGGAAGCTGCTCATCTTCATCAACACGGTCGTCGCCCGTGGCACGCCGTGGCAAGCCAAGCCACCCTCGGCGGCAACGATTGGCGCCTCGCCAGCAAGCTAATCGAGGTTTCTTGGTTCGACCGCAGGACCGTTTCTTCGTCCCGACCTGCCATCCCACCGACGGCGCGCGCAGCCGTCGTCAAGGATGGCCGTCGCTCCAATTTCTCACCACCCACAGCCGCTGCCAGGCCACGCCTTGACGACGGCGAGCCCGCCGTCATCCTGCAACCACGGTCGGACAATCAATCGCACACAATCAATCCGTTTAATGGTTGCTACGGCACCGTTCGCATCACCAGATCGCAATACGCATACCCGTCGCGCTCGACGCGCTCGCCGGTCATCGCCGCAAGTCGTCGCGAAAACATCGGCCCTGCCACGACACAGGTGTGAAACTCGCCATTCTCGCCGCAGGGATCGATACCCTCCGGCAAATCGGCGAGCAGCGTTGCGTCGAATTTGCGACCGGCAAATTCCGCCGGCAGCTTCTTCAGATCGACGGTCGCAATGTGGGCTTCCAGCCCGCTTGCGATCATTGCTCGCGCGAGCTCCGGCGTTGGCCGCTCCCAGAGCGGAAACACCGGCGTGATTCCGGTGCCCGCGAGCTTCTGTTCGCGATAGGTGCGGATGTCAGCCAGAAACAGATCACCGAAGATCATGTGCGTGACGCCGTCGGCAACCGCTTGCGCGACCGCCTCGCCCATCCGCGCCTCGTAGATCTCGTTCGGACAGGGATAGGGTATAGACACGATCCGCTGCGGCAGGCCGGCGGCCTCGCATTGCGCCTGCAAGATTTCCTGCCGCACGCCATGGATCGAGACGCGGCCGAACGTCTCGGTCACGGTGGTCAGCGCGCCGACCACCTCGAATTCGCCCGCGCGCATCACTTCGTGCAGCGCAAAGGCCGAATCCTTGCCGCTCGACCAGGAGATCAGTGCTTTGGGACGGGCCATCAGTTGCTCGGAGACGGTGCGCGCCGCCGCTGCTTCGCCGGCCGCGCCTCCGGCTCGGGATCCTTCAACGCACCGATCCGCCGCAGGGCCGCCTCTGCCGCGCGTTCGCCGCTTTCCCAAGCGCCGTCGATCGTTCCCCACAGCGTTTCATGGGTCGCTTCGCCGGCGAGATACATGCAGCCGATCGGCTCGGTCAGAACCTTTCGCGAGGATTGCCCGCCAGGACCGGCCGCTGACATCGCGCCGAGCGTGAACGGCGCCGCGTTCCAGCGCGTCGCGCTCGATTTCGTCACCGCGGCGGCCGCCTCGCTGCCGTACAGCTTCGTCAGCCATTCCACCGCAAACGCCACCATGGCCTTCTCGCCCTGCGCGGAAAGATCGCGGCCGAACGAGCCGCCGACATCGAGGGTGCAGAGCGACGAGCCGCCGATATTGGCTGATATCAGCGCCGTCCTAGTCGAATTGCTCTGCTCGATGACAACATCGTCACGGGCGAGGCCAAGCGGATTACCGGTCATCTGCAGCGCGATCCGATCGTAGCTGCCGAGACTGAGTTTCGAAGCGGCGTCCAGCATGCGCTTCGGGATGTCGGGCGCGAATTTGATATTGCCGGCCGCCAGCACGTTGCTCGACACTGTGACGACGGCTGCGCGGGCGACGATCTTTCCGGCAGGTGTTTCCACCATGACGTCGCGGTTGCTCCAGACGATGCGATTGGCGGGCGTCGACAGCGCCACCGGCACCTGCTCGCCAAGTTTTGCGATCAGTGTGCCCAGTCCCTGGCGGCAGCCGATCGCGATGTTGCGATCCTGCGCGCGCGACTTGTCGCCGACCGAGACGTCGTTCAGATCCTTGCCAGAGAAGCTGGCCCCCAACACGAATTCCGCCGTGCCCGCCCAGACGCCGAGATCCTTCGGCAGCACGGAAGCACAGGAAACATCGAACCGCCGCGCGGCGTCGTCGATGGCGCGGTTGGCGCGCACCAGCGCCGCCAGAAACTCTTCGGTCTCGCCGGCTCGGGCATTGCGGCGACCGATGCGGATCTTCTGGCCCGATGGCGCGCTCGTGATCTCGAGCCCGGCCGCCCGCGCCAGCTTGATCATCGGATTGGTCTCGGGATTGTGCATCCAGCGCGCGCCGCGGTCGAACGGTACGTCGAAAGTCGAAACGTCGGTCTGGCAGCGGCCGCCGATCTGGCTCGTTGCCTCCACCACAATCACCCTGCGGTTCGCCGCCATGATCCGCCGCGCCGCAGCAATGCCGGCCGCGCCTGCGCCGATCACCACGATGTCGGCATCCCGCGGCAAGGGCGCGGCCCCCGCACGCGCACCAGACAAAACCGGAACTGCCGCCAGGCCTGCGGACGCCGACAGAAAGCTGCGGCGGGTCAATGTCATGTCATGGTTTCCAGGACCTGAAGGACGAGAGAACAGCTAGCGAACTGTGCAGCATCTCACGTGACGCAGCAACACTCATGGTGAATCAATCATGATTGACCGGCATTCCGCATGAACTAAATTGAAACGGCTTGCGACCATGATAAGGAAACAAAAAAAGCGGAAGAAAACCCGCGCTGGGGGAGTTTCATGGGCGTAATGCTCGACACCATCGGCCAATTGATCGCGGGCTACCTGCAGAAGGAAGTCCCGGGCTATGAGCCGTTCACGCCCAGCGACCCCGAACATTTGCGCGGCGTCATCGAGCCCGGCGATGTGCTGCTGGTCGAAGGCAACAACCGGATCTCCGGCATCATCAAATACCTCACGCAGTCGACCTGGTCGCATGGCGCGCTCTATGTCGGCCCGGTTGACGGCGCCACCGAGCCCGACGGCGAGCCGCATGTGCTGATCGAGGCCAATATCGGCGAGGGCGTCACCTCTGCGCCGCTGTCGAAATATTTTCCCTATCACACCCGCATCTGCCGCCCGGTCGGCCTGTCCTACGAGGACCGCACCACGGTGTGCCGCTACGCCATCAACCGGATCGGCTTCGGCTACGACACCAAGAACATCGTCGATTTGATGCGCTATCTGATTCCGTTGCCGATACCGCAACGATGGCGGCGGCGCATGATCGCGTTCGGCTCCGGCGATCCCACCAAGATCATCTGCTCGGCGCTGATCGCGCAGGCCTTCGACGCCGTGCGCTATCCGATCCTGCCGAAGATTACCCGCGCCGCGTCGCGAAAGGCCCGGCGCGAAATCCTGCATATCCGTGATTCCTCGCTCTACATGCCGCGCGATTTCGACATCTCGCCCTATTTCGAAGTCGTCAAACCCACCATCGTGCACGGCTTCGACTACACGGCCCTGCACTGGGCCGACAAGCAGAAGCCGCTCCCGGAGGTAGCGGGCCAATTCGGTGTGTTTCCAGAGGTCAAGTCGCCGCCGCTTGTTCCTGAAGAGATTGACGAAGAGGCGCCGCTTCCGACTGCGGCTGAAGAAGTGACCGTCGAAACCACGATGATCGAACGCGTCACCGTGTCGGAACATTATCTCGCCGTCGAATACGTCCCGGTCCGCGCGCCCGAGCGCCGCATGAGGCGGCGCAGGCCGGAGCCGGTGGCGTAAAAGCACGAACTTGTAGGGTGGGCAAAGCGACGCGTGCCCACCAGCGACCTACACCGCGTCACGCATGGTGGGCACGCTGACGCTTTGCCCACACTACAATCTAAAATCCTCCCGCCAGCGTCAGCCGTACCGCGAGCGGCTCGGCCGGATGAACATGGCGATCGGCGACCCCACCGATCGGCTCGCCCGGCAATCGCGACAGGTAGTAGTACTCGATCTGGTTGGTCTTTGCGTTGAAGAGATTGAGCACGTCGAGCTGCAGCCGCAGGCCATTGCCGAATTTGTAGCCCGCGCGTGCATTGAAGATCAGCGCTGATTGCGAACGGATGCTGTCGTCCTCTATCAGCGGACGCGGGCCGAAATAGCGCCCCCGCAGCGTGCCGAACCAGCCGGCCTCGCCGCCAAATGTCACACCGCCACTCGCGACCCATGCCGGCGCGCCCGGGATGAAGTTTCCGGCCGGATCGACGTCGGTAAACCGGGCGCGGGTGTAAGCGACATCGAAATCGAGCCGCATCCACGGCAGCATTTGATATTGGTTGGTCCATTCCACACCGACGCGCCGGCTGGGCCGGCTCGGTTCGGTGGTGCCGGCATCGCCGACGAACAGCAGCTCGGAATCGAAATTCAGCACGAACACCGCAAGCGAGCTGGTAAGGCCTTCAATCGCTTTGCTGCGGATGCCGATCTCGCCGCCCCTCGATCGCACCAGCAGCGGCACGCGATCCTGCGGTGTCACTTTGTCGATCGGATCGACGGTGATGGTTGCGCCTCTGATATCGTTGGAGTGCAGGCCGTAGCCCGCATTCCCGTAGAACTCGGTTCGATACCATGGCCCCAGCACAAACCCGGCCTTGGGGCTCGCCATCGACGCCTGCGCGTTGCCGGAATTTTGCGGCGTATCGCTCAGCACCCTTCCCGCGAAATAATCCTCGCGGATGCCGACCGTGGTGCGCAGCCAGTCGGTCCAGCGCGCCGTCGTGTCGGCCCAAAGGCCAACGTTGCCTTCCCTCACGCTGTCTTCGCGAACGGTCGAAAGCATCTCGCGCTGCAACGTCTTGAACAGGCCGACACGGATATCATCGCCCCGCGTCTGCAGTCCGATGCGGGTCTGCGTTTCGATCCCGCCCACGCGCACATCGAATGCGTGGCTGGCGTTAAGGCCATAGACCGTGCGCCGGTCCATCTGGCTGAACTGATCGCCATTGGCGGGATCGTCGAGAAAATAGGTAAAGTTGTTGTAGAGCCGCAGCGACGAGTTGATCACATAGGCGTTGACCTTGCTCTGCCCGTATTCGCTCGACTGCGCCCACTCGCTCGACAGCGAAAATCGGCTCGAGACACCGCCATCGGTCGGATCGAGCGTCCCGAACCGGCCGATCACGCCCTGGTCGATCGCGCGCTGCGCCACCTGGTCGGTCGAATTCCAGCCGTTCGAATAGGCCATGGCCGACAGCGTAAAGCCGTCGGTGGCAGTGCCCTGGCTGTAGCGCAACACGCCGTTCAGCTTGCGCACATTGTCAGGTACGTCCCACGGTCCGTCATTCCTCACGCCCTCGAAGGCGGCAAGCAACGTGCCCGCGCCGACCGTCGTCGACCCCGCCGCAAGCGCGCGGCGATAGCCAAAGCTGCCAAACGTCAGTTCGGCGATGTTCTTCGGCAGCCCGTTGATATAGTTGATGGCAACGGAGCCCGCGGAGGCAAAGTCGCCCTGGTCGGCGAAGTAAGGCCCCTTGCGGACAGTGACCGATTGCACCAGCTCCGGAATCAGAAAATTGATATCGGCATAGCCCTGGCCGTGACCATGGCTCGGCATGTTGACCGGCATCCCGTCAACGCTGATGGCGAGATCGGTGCCGTGATCGAGATTGAAGCCGCGCAGAAAATACTGGTTGGCTTTGCCCTCGCCAGAATGCTGGGTAACGATCAGCCCCGGCACCACCTCCAGCGCCTCGCCGACGCGCGAAAAAGGCCGGGCGTTGAGCTCCGTGCCGCTGATTGTCATGGCGCTGGCTGCGGTCGGCTGCAGGTATGCCGGCCCCGCCGTCGCGGACCCGGACGTCACGCCACCGCCGACCGGCTGCAGAACAGGTGCGCTCGGCTGAACGGCGGAGGAATTTCGTGCGGCTTGGTGATTGCGCGGCGGCTTGGCCCAGTTGCGCGGTCGCGCTTCGGGAGGACTGATGGTCACAGCAGGAAGCCGGTCGGCCCCTGCGGCAGCGACGCTCTGCGCGTTCTCCGACGACACCATCGCGAGCAGTAATGCGGCGGCGGAAAATGCCCCCAAGCAGATCGACGCAACGCTCATGCCCCTGCATGATAACTGCTACAATCGGCGCGCGACCGCATCAGTTCGACTTAACCCGGCGCATCACGCTAGCAAGCGCAGTATGACGATACAACAGGAATATCATACTGGAGCCAGAACGGAATTTTCCATGCAACGGATTACGATCACGATCGAAGACGAGCTGCTCGCCGAGATCGACGCGGCGGCGGAAGCCCGCGGCTATCAGAACCGCTCCGAGATCATGCGCGATCTCGCGCGCGCTGGCCTGCAGCAAAGCGCCGAGAACGCCACGCCATCGGGCCAATGCGTCGCCGCACTGGTCTACGTTTACGATCACGCCGCGCGCGACCTCTCAAAACGGCTGGTACAGAATTTCCACGGCCACCACGATCTGTCGCTGGCGACGCTACATGTGCATCTCGACGACGATAGCTGCATGGAGGTGACGGCGCTCAAAGGCGCGAGCGGCGAGGTCCGGCACCTGGCCGATCAC
This sequence comes from Bradyrhizobium sp. RDI18, assembly GCF_043203335.1. Classification (NCBI taxonomy): domain Bacteria; kingdom Pseudomonadati; phylum Pseudomonadota; class Alphaproteobacteria; order Hyphomicrobiales; family Nitrobacteraceae; genus Bradyrhizobium; species Bradyrhizobium sp. RDI18. The sequence continues at coordinate 5,169,633 of NZ_JBICRN010000008.1, forward strand.
ATCATCGCCGAGCGCGGCGTGCGCTATGGCCGCGTGGTGATGATCCCGACTGGTTCGAGCAAGAAGCCGCGCGCGCGCAGGCACACGCACCGGCACGACTGACACTGATCTGGATCAAGGCACGCGGCCGGCGAGGAAGCGATAATCGCCGACCATCTCACGAGACCATTGCCGCGATGCTACCGGTCGGAGCGCCCGATCACGTCCATCAGTTCAGCGATCTTTTCTCGCTGGTCGGCCTTGTTGCCGCTGGTGATTGCGTGCTCGACGCAGTGCGCCACGTGATCCCGCAAGACCTCCTCCTCGACGCGCCGCAGCGCGGCCCGGACGGCGGAGATCTGGGTGACGATGTCGATGCAGTAACGATCCTCATCAACCATTCGTGACAGGCCGCGGACCTGGCCCTCGATCCGGCTGAGACGTTTCTGACAGGATGCCTTGATGTCTTTTCGCATGCGGCCTATATACCCCTACAGGGTATAGGTTTCAAGGCCGGAGATGATGATGAACAACAATGAAAACGCCGATCGAAACGGCGCTTCGAAGGGCGCCTGCTGCGGCGGTCATGGCCACGCCAGTCACAGCCACCACGGCCATCAAGCCGCCGGCTCGGCTACCGTGCGCGATCCCGTCTGCGGCATGACCGTCGACCCCGCGTCCAGCAAGCACCGCTTCGACCATCACGGCGAGACCTTTCATTTCTGCTCGGCCGGCTGCCGCACCAAATTCGCCGCCGATCCCGTCGCTTATCTCGATAAGGACAAGGCACCGAAGGCCGCCGTACCGGAGGGCACGATCTACACCTGCCCGATGCACCCCGAGATCCGTCAGGTCGGTCCTGGAAGCTGCCCGATCTGCGGGATGGCACTGGAGCCGGAAGTGGCAAGCCTCGATGCGCCGCCCAATCCGGAACTCGCGGACATGACACGCCGCTTCTGGATCGGCCTCGTGCTTGCGTTGCCGGCCGTCGTCCTCGAAATGGGCGGCCACCTCGTCGGCGGCCATGGCTGGGTCGACCAGACGCTGTCGAACTGGATTCAGCTAGCGTTCGCTACCCCGGTCGTGCTCTGGGCCGGCTGGCCATTCTTCGTGCGCGGCTGGCAGTCGCTGGTGACGCGCAATCTCAATATGTTCACGCTGATCGCGATGGGCACCGGCGTGGCCTATGCCTACAGCGTGGTCGGGACGGTTGCGCCCGGCACCTTCCCGGCCACCTTCCGCGGCCATGGCGGTGCGGTCGCGATCTATTTCGAAGCGGCGGCGGTTATCACCGTGCTCGTGCTGCTGGGCCAGGTGCTCGAACTCCGCGCCCGCGAAGCGACGTCAGGCGCGATCAAGGCGCTGCTGCAGCTTGCGCCGAAAACCGCGCGCCGCATCGGCGACGACGGCACGGATCATGAGATCGAAATCGACGCGTTGGCGGTGGGCGACAAACTGCGGGTCCGGCCGGGCGAGAAGGTGCCGGTCGACGGCGTCATCCTCGAAGGCCGCTCTTCGCTCGACGAAGCGCTGGTAACGGGCGAGATCCATGCCGGTCACCAAGGAGCCCGGCAGCAAGGTCATCGCAGGCACGGTCAACCAGTCCGGCGGCTTCATCATGCGCGCCGACAAGGTTGGCCGCGATACGCTGCTGTCCCAGATCGTGAAAATGGTGGCGGATGCGCAGCGCTCCCGCGCACCGATCCAGCGGCTGGCCGATCAGGTTTCCGGCTGGTTCGTGCCTGTCGTCATCGCCGTGGCGCTGATCGCATTCGGCGCCTGGGCTTGGTTCGGACCGGAGCCGCGCATGGCATTCGGCCTGGTCGCAGCCGTCAGCGTCCTCATCATCGCCTGCCCCTGCGCGCTCGGCCTCGCCACGCCGATGTCGATCATGGTCGGCGTCGGCCACGGCGCCCAGGCCGGCGTTCTGATCAAGAACGCCGAAGCGCTGGAGCGCATGGAGAAGGTCGACACGCTGGTGGTCGACAAAACGGGCACGCTGACCGAGGGCAAGCCGAAGGTGGTCACCATCGTGACGGCCGCGGGATTTGAAGAGGCAGAAATTCTGCGGCTGGCGGCGAGCGTCGAGCGGGCCAGTGAACACCCGCTGGCCGACGCCATCGTGCGGTCGGCCAAAGAGCGCAATCTCGATCTCGGCAAGGTCGAGGCATTCGATTCGCCGACCGGTAAAGGCGCCACCGGTAACGTCGACGGCAAGATCATCGTGCTCGGCAATGCGAACTTCCTGCAGTCCCTCGGCATCGATGCCAGCGCGTTGAACGATGAGGGCGAACGTCTGCGCGGCGATGGCGCGACGGTGATCAACATGGCGGTTGATGGCAAGCTTGCCGGATTGTTCGCGATCGCCGACCCCGTGAAGGCATCGACACCTGACGCCCTGAAGGCACTGGCGGCGGACGGCATCAAGGTCATCATGCTGACCGGCGACAACAGGACCACGGCGAACGCCGTCGCACGCGGCCTTGGTATCGCCGAGGTCGAGGCGGAAGTGCTGCCCGATCAGAAGAGCGCGGTGGTCGCAAAACTGCAGAAGGCCGGCAAGATCGTTGCGATGGCCGGCGACGGCGTCAACGACGCGCCGGCGCTCGCCGCAGCCGAAGTCGGCATTGCGATGGGCACGGGAACGGATGTTGCGATGGAAAGCGCCGGCGTTACGTTGCTGAAGGGCGATCTCGGCGGCATCGTCCGCGCCCGCCGGCTGTCGCAGGCGACGATGCGCAATATCAGGCAGAACCTGTTCTTCGCCTTCATCTACAACGCCGCCGGCATCCCGATCGCCGCCGGCATTCTCTATCCCGCGTTCGGGCTATTGCTGTCACCGATCATCGCGGCGGCGGCGATGGCGCTATCGTCGGTCAGCGTCGTCGGCAACGCACTGCGATTGCGATTGGCACGGCTGTAGCTGCGTCATGCGCTCCCCGGATGCAGCGCAGCGCGGCGCATTTGCGGCGTGATGCGCTGCTGTTCCGGGGTCCATACTTGCGGTGTTGGATCCCGGCTCTGCGGCGCATCGCCCAAGAGGCGCTGCACCGCGTCCGGGATACGGTCCACTCAGGCGGGCGCTAGTTCACGCCGCCTTCCCGCGCGGCAATCCGGCCCGCGCCAGACCGCCATACAGCGTCTCACCCGGCATTTCCGATTTCAGAATGCCGCGCACCGCGATCAACTTTTCAATATCGATGCTTGTGGCAAATCCCTTGCTCTCGCACAGGAACACCAGATCCTCGAACACCACGTTGCCGGTCGCGCCCGGAGCGAACGGGCAGCCGCCGAGGCCGCCGAGCGATCCATCGAGCACGCGCGCGCCGGCATCGAGCGCGGCGGAAGCGTTGGCGATCCCCATGCCGCGCGTGTCATGCAGGTGAATGCAGATCGGCTTTCCACCTGCGATCTTCACTGCGCCTGCGACGAGTTCGCCGACCTGCTTCGGCCCGGCATAGCCGACCGTGTCGGCGATCGCGACCATGTCGACGCCGGCCTCGAACAGCTTTTCCGTCAGCCGCAGCACTTCCGCAGAGGCCACGGGACCTACGATCGAACAGCCCAGCGCCATCGAGATCGCGGCGTTCACCACCGGTCTGTGCGCGCTGGCGTCGCGCAATTCGCAGAGCCGCCTGACGTTGGCGATCGCTGACACCCGCGACCGGTTGGCGTTGGCCTGGCTGTGTTCCTCGGTTGCCGAGACCACGGTTGCCACTTCGGCCACGCCAGACGCCAGCGCCTCGTTGACGCCACGCTCGTTCAGCGTCAGCGCGATGCCGTAGGCGCCGGGCAGCGACGCCACGGTCCCGATGATGTCGCGCACATCGGCGAATTGCGGAAACGTCCTTTGCGGCAGGAACGAGCCAACCTCGAAATGGCGCACACCGGCGGCATACTCATCGCGGATCCAGCGCTGCTTGGCGGATGTGGATGGAAATGTCTTCACGAGCTGCAGGCCGTCGCGCAAGCCGACCTCGCGCAGCACGATCTTGTTGTCGGGATAGATCTCTTCAACACGGGTCATGGCAGCCTCATCCGGCATTGTTCTCGACGGCAGCCTCACCTCCCGAGGGGGCAGGCTCTTGCCGAAGCCCTTGCGGCTATCTACCTCTCGCGAGGGCTTTTTCACAAGAGGCAGAACCGCCATGTTGGACGCCGCCGTCAAGGCGCTTTCGCAGATCCTGTCGCCGCCGATGCGCACCATCCTGTGGCGCTCGATCGGGCTGGCGCTGGTGCTGATTACGGTGCTGGCCGTCGGCTTGCAGCGCGCGTTGAGCTGGTTCGCTGAGTACGGCGAAGTCTGGGCCGAGGCGATGCTCGGCCCTGGCTTCCACACGTCGCTCAATATCCTTTCCTGGATCATCTCGATCGCGGCCGGCCTTGGCGTCGTGCTCGGCGGGATCTTCCTGATGCCGGCGGTCACCTCGCTGGTTGCGAGCGTGTTCGTCGATGACGTCGCCGAGCATGTCGAGCGCGAGCACTATCCGGCGGAGCGTCCCGGCGACGCGCTGCCGCTCGGCGTCGCGATTCCCGAGGGCATCAAGACGGCGCTGCTCACCATTCTGGTCTATCTGATCGCCCTGCCCTTCGTGCTGTTCGCAGGCGCGGGCTTCCTGATCTTCTTCATCGCTACGGCGTGGCTTTTGGGCCGCGAATATTTCGAACTCGCCGCCATGCGCTTTCGCTCGCCGGCGGAAGCCAAGGCGATGCGCAAGGACCACGCGGCAACCGTGTTTACCGCGGGGCTCTTCATCGCGGCGTTCGTGTCGATCCCGATCGTCAATCTGGCGACGCCGCTATTCGGCATGGCCTTCATGGTCCACATGCACAAGCGGTTATCGGGCCCGCGGCCGGAGTTGATCGAGCCCGCGCGCAAGCCGGGCATGCCAGTGGTGTAATCTTCTCCGTCTCCCGCTCTTCGCGGGGAGAGGGAGAAGGGACTCACACCGTCTTTTCGGGCCACCGGCACAGATCGTTGATCAAGCACACCTCGCAGCGCGGCTTGCGGGCGAGGCAGGTATAGCGCCCGTGCAGGATCAGCCAGTGATGGGCGTGCCGCATGAATTCCGGCGGGATCACCTTTTCGAGCCCCAGCTCCACCTCGAGCGGCGTGTTGCCGGACGCAAGACCAGTACGGTTGCCGACGCGGAACACATGCGTATCGACCGCCATGGTGTGTTCGCCATAGGCCATGTTGAGCACGACGTTGGCGGTCTTGCGCCCGGCGCCGGGCAGCGATTCGATTTCAGCGCGGGTGCGCGGCACCTCGCCGCCGAATTCATCAATCAGCTTTTGCGATAGCGCGATGACGTTCTTCGCCTTGTTGCGATAGAGCCCGATGGTCCTGATGTAGTCGCGCACCTTGTCTTCGCCGAGCGCCAGCATCTTCTCCGGCGTATCGGCCACCGCAAACAGCGCGCGCGTCGCCTTGTTGACGCCGGCGTCGGTCGCCTGAGCCGACAGCACCACCGCCACCAGCAGCGTATAGGGATTGAGATGCTCGAGTTCGCCCTTCGGCTCCGGATTGGCCTTACGAAATCGGCTGAAGGCCTCGTGGATCTCGGCCGGCGTCCAGGGTTTCGGCTTTGGTGCCCTTTTGGTCCGTACCCGTAACGCCTTGGCGGCCTTCTTCGCCGGTCTATTCGGCTTCGATGGAACGCCGGCTTTCTTGGCGCTGAGAGAGCGGATGATTTTGGCCATGATCGGGATATACTGACACGCGATGACCGCAAGCAACGACTTTGATCCGGAGCTTGATCAGCCGACGCTGTTTTCGGCGCGGGTGACGCCGCATCGTTCGCTGAACCGCACCGGCTTTTTGGTGCTGATGACATTCATCAGCGCCGTGAGCTTTGTTGCCGGCACCGCATTTTTGCTGATGGGCGCCTGGCCGGTGATCGGCTTTTTCGGCCTCGACGCAGTGGTGATCTACTGGGCGTTCCGGGTTAATTTCCGCAGCGCTGATGCCACCGAGGACATCATGGTGACGCCAACGGAGTTGCGCGTCCGGCGGGTCAGCCATCGCGGCCATCTGATGGAATGGTCGTGCAATCCGCTCTGGGTGCAGTTGGAGCAGACCGGCGACCCGGAATTCGGCATCGAGCGGCTTTACCTGGTCTCCCGCGGCCACCGGGTGTCGATCGGCCAAGTTCTGGGACCCGACGAAAAGGCTAGTTTTGCCAAAGCCTTATTGGCCGCACTACAGGTCGCCAAACGCGGGCCGACCTATAATCCGGTGGCTTGAGGTGCTTGTCAGAAATCGGGTGGTTTGGAGGCCGCATGCGCCCTAAATCGGATCCCATGATGATATCAGCCATACATGACCAGCGCCTGGCCAAGCCGGGCCACCAGAGCGCCGCGCTGCGCGACTATGACTCGGTGCGCCGGGCCATCGCGTTCATCTCGGAACAGTGGCGCACGCAGCCGACCATCGAGGCGATGGCGGATGCCGCCGCCGTGACACCGGACGAACTGCACCATCTATTCCGCCGCTGGGCCGGGCTGACGCCGAAGGCGTTTATGCAAGCGCTTACCCTGGACCATGCGAAGGGCTTGTTGCGCGATTCCGCGAGCGTGCTCGATGCCGCGCTCGACTCGGGGCTGTCTGGCCCGGGCCGGCTGCATGATCTCTTCGTCACCCATGAAGCGATGTCGCCGGGCGAATGGAAGAACGGCGGCGCCGGCATGACGCTGAGTTACGGGTTCCATGCTTCGCCATTCGGCACGGCCATCGTGATCGCGAGCGAGCGAGGCCTTGCGGGGCTCGCCTTCGCCGACCCCGGCGACGAGCCGACAGCGTTCGCCGACATGAAGCGGCGCTGGCCGAATGCGACCTATGTCGAGGACCATGACGGCACGGTCGGGCTCGCGCAACGCATCTTCGATACGCGGCTGTGGCGGCCGGACCAGCCGCTACGCGTGGTGCTGATCGGCACCGATTTCGAGGTGCGGGTGTGGGAAACGCTGTTGAAGATCCCGATGGGCCGCGCGGTCTGTTATTCCGACATCGCCACCAAGATCAAGAACCCGAAAGCCTCGCGCGCGGTCGGCGCCGCGGTCGGCCGCAACCCGGTGTCGTTCGTGGTGCCCTGCCATCGCGCCCTCGGCAAAGGCGGCGCGCTAACCGGCTATCACTGGGGCATCACGCGCAAGCAGGCGATGCTCGGCTGGGAAGCGGGGCAGGTCGGATTGCATTGAATTTCGTATGGTGGGCAAAGCGAAGCGTGCCCACCATACGATTTGATACTTCACGCCGCCAGATCGAGCTTCGACGCGACCGTCGAATCGGCATTGAGCCGGTAGATCACCGGCGCGCCGGTCGCGAGTTCGCGCTTCAAGATCTGCTCGGGCGTCAGCTTCTCCAGCACCATGATCAGCGCGCGCAGCGAGTTGCCGTGGGCGGCGACCAGCGTGCGCTCGCCGCGCAGCACGCCAGGCAGAATCTCCTGCACGTAATACGGCAGCGCGCGCGCCAGCGTGTCCTTGAGGCTTTCGCCGCCAGGCGGCGGCACGTCATAGGAGCGGCGCCAGATCAAGACCTGCTCCTCACCCCATTTCTTGCGGGCGTCATCCTTGTTGAGTCCCGAGAGGTCGCCGTAGTCGCGTTCGTTGAGCGCCAGATCGCATTTGGTCGGCAATCCGGTCTGGCCGATCTCGGCCAACGCCAGGTCGAGCGTGCGCTGCGCCCGCTTCAGCACCGAGGTAAAGGCGACATCGAACGTCAGTCCCTGCGCCTTCAGCTTGCGGCCGGCCTCTTTCGCTTCCGATACACCGAGTTCGGAGAGGTCGGGATCCTTCCAGCCGGTGAACAGGTTCTTCAAATTCCAGTCGCTCTGGCCGTGCCGCACGAGCACGAGAAGACGATCGCTCATTCCAAGATTCCGTTTTTCGATGGTTAGAAGTCGGCGAGCCCCAGCACGTCGGTCATCGTATAGAAGCCGGGCGCCTTGCCGCGCGCCCACAGCGCCGCCTTGATCGCGCCCTGCGCAAACATGGTCCGGTCCTCGGCGCGGTGGGTCAGTTCGATCCGCTCCATCGGACCTGCGAAGATCACGGAGTGATCGCCGGTGACGGTGCCGCCGCGAAGCGAAGCGAAGCCGATATCGCCGGGTCGGCGGGCGCCGGTATGGCCGTCGCGGCCGCGCGCGGAGCGGGCGTGCAGGTCGACGCCGCGGCCGGCGGCAGCAGCTTCACCAAGCAGGAAGGCCGTGCCCGAGGGCGCGTCGATCTTGGCCTTGTGGTGCATCTCGACGATTTCGATGTCAAAACTTTCGTCGAGCGACTGCGCGACACGCTTGACCAGCGCGGCGAGCAGATTGACGCCAAGGCTCATATTGCCGGACTGCACCACCACCGCACGCGAGGTGACGCTCTTGATGACCGCCATGTCTGATACTGACAGGCCGGTGGTTCCGACGATGTGAATCAGGCCGCGTTCGGCGGCGATCGCGACATTGGCGATGGTGGCGGCGGGCACGGTGAAGTCCAGAATGCCGTCGGCATTGGCGGACAATGTCCAGAGGTCCGCCGACAATTCGACCCCATTGGCCGGCAGGCCGGCGAGCACGCCGGCATCCTTGCCCAGAAGTTCCGAGCCCGGCGCTTCCAGCGCGCCGGTCAGCACCGCACCCGGCGTTTCCGAAATGACGCGCACCAGCGCGCGGCCCATCCGGCCGCCGGCCCCCGCTACGATCAATCGCATATCGGCCATGGCTTTTACCTCTGCACGCCCTATAGCGGGATGAGGCTGTTCCGGCAACCAATCAGGCGCTTTTGCGGCTTCCGCCGGCGGCCAAGCGATCCGGCCGGGCGGAGGCAAGAGGGCAATCAGGGTGGCGATCCTGCCCTGCCCTGTTCGATCCTGCCATGATTGGGATCGGTCGGCGTCGTGTCCGCCGGCTCAAACCAGATGCCCCGAACACCGGTTGCTCTAGAGGGTAAGTTCCAGCTTCCTCTCCAGAACCATCCGGCCGTCGCGCTCCACGACATATGTGGCCTTGTAGGTGCCGCGCTCCCAGCCCGTCGCCGGACGCTTCCTGCCGGTGAACAGCATGAATTGCGCCTTGTTGCTCTCAAGTTGCGCGGCTCGATTTTCGGCGATGGCCTTTCCGGTCGGATCTTCGATGACGAGCCGTTGCGCGTCGCCCGCCTTCAGGCCAATGACGCGAACGAAGGCGACAATTGCCGCCGCGCTGGCCGACGGCTTTTTCCATGCCCGCGCTTCCATCCTCGACAAGCTCCATCGTCACCGGACCGTTCGCGAAGCCGGCATTCAGAATGGTTCGCTCCTGATAGGCAAGTTGCGCGTGAAGTGCCGGATGCCACAGCAGTTCGCCGCCCCCGCAGGAGCCGGAATTGGCACCATATGCGAAGGGATCTACGACCGCTCCCTTATGCCTGACCGTGAAATGCAGATGAGGATATTCGGTCAGCCCCGAGAGACCGACCCGGCCAAGCGGCTGCCCAACTTTGACTGCCTCTCCGGGCTTTACCAGGAGGCTGCCGTGAGCCATGTGACAATATTGGGTTTCCCAATGTTCCGGGTGTTCGATCACAACGCCGTTGCCACATTCGACGTCGCGAACAGCTTCGGGCGCAGACTTGCCAACGGCGCCGTCTGGCGCGCCGTCTCGCGTGCGAAGCACGCGGCCACTTGCGGAAGCCAACACTTCCACGCCGGCCTTTTGCGACGCCAGCGACGGCAAGCGAAAGTCCGTCCCGTTGTGGCGGTCATACGTCAGGGTGCCGCATTTATAGTCTCGGGCCGACCCCGACGGATCGACATCCGTGTAATTCTGGATGTAGCAGGTCCGGCCAGGTTCGCACGCGATTGGCATGCTCAATTGAATGCTCTCGGCGATCGCATTGGAAGAAACGCCCAGTGCCGCGGCGATGGCAAAGGCTCGATAAGAAGTCACACAGCGCATGAAGTCCTGGACCATCGCAAAAGCTGGCGCATCAGTTCGCAGGCCGCTTATCAGCCGCACAAAGCAACCGGCAATCCGGTGACATCGGCGCGACGGCCTTTTTCGCGCCTGCCGGCCCCGAATGGGGACTGCGTAAGATGATAGAGCAGAAAGAACTCGGCCTGTCGATTGATCCCCAACTTGAGCATGATGCGCTTGGTGTAGGTCCTTACAGTCGCCTCGGTCAATCGAAGGTCGGCGCCGATATCACGTGGACACTGGAATTGAAGAATCCGGGCGATGATCTCTCTCTTCGGCCCAGTTCAAGCCGAAGGCGGTTGCAATACGGTGTGCCCCCAGCACTTCATCGAATTGCGGCACGATGACCAATGCTTTCCCCACGTCGCAATGTGTTGGCGCGGCCCCGATCTTGGCGAAGGCAAACTGCTGACGCTCCGTAGAGAGAGGCACAGTTGTGTTCAGCCAAACCTGACCGAGCCTGGGAATCAACGCCTCGCGGACTGCCACCCTCAAACGCTCGGTTACCAATCTGCTGGACCCTGCGAGCCGGTCACCATCCACCCTGAGCAGTTCGCCCTTTGCAGATAGCGCTCGACCACAGCGATTGACCTCGTGAACATGCAGGCCTTCGTCCACGATGAACGCAGGGAATGCCAGGTTTTCCAGCCAGATTTCTGCGTCCGGATATCGATTGGGTGAACGCTGCACTAGGGAATGAGCCGTCCCCCAAACCGTACGCACGGCACGCGCGAGACACGGAATTTCGGCCCGAACGAGCGCAGCCTGCCGCCATCCCGCGACAAACACCACGGTCGATCTGTCGCGAGAGGCAAATCTGCCGATGATGGAATGACCGTTTGTTCCTGGCTCGGAGCCGATCAGTTTCCGCACAAACGAGGTGCGTGCGTTGACAGGTTCGAGAAGGGCGCAATCTGCTCCGGCGCCCTTGCGGGCAATTCGGGCGACGGTCATGGTGCATGAGGGATCGATTGCGGCGTGTCCGATCCGGACCTCTTTAAGCTCCGATCCGGTGTGAGACATGGCCGCGACGTAGCAACGGTTGCACTCGAAAAGTTCGGCAACAGCCTTGCCGAAATGCTCCATCGCACTCTGGTCTGGGCCTTGCTCCGCGGGGCCCCCTATCTGAGGATCTTCGGCGTACTGAAGAGGCTCGCCGCGCTCAGCGTCATTGAAGCGAAATCCACCCTGCCTGGAGGGTAGTGTTTTGCCATTCTCATGCACGGGCGCCTCCCGCAACAAGATGCCGTCGAACTCATGCCGACGGCTTAGTGCTCCTTAAACGCGCGGTTGATACGCAGTTCCATTGGCTGCAGTAAATATTCCGCAAAGGTTCTTTCTCCCGTCTCGATAAATATCTCAACGGGCATTCCCGGCAGTAGCGAAGAGAAATACGAGGCGGTCGGTGCGTTGATGTCAAGTTCCAGTTCCGCCATGTAAGACGTGACGCCACTCTTGGCGTCGGTCAGTGCGTCTGCCGCTACAGCGACAACCTTTCCGTCGAGCATGGGCCGACGACGGATATTCAATGCGTGAACCCGCACACGCGCGATCTGCCCGGCATAGACCTCTTCCCGATCCATTGGTTTCAATGCTGCCTCGATGACAAGCCGGTCCTCCGTCGGAACAATTTCGAGGAACGTTTCGCGGGGTGCAAGCACGGCTCTAAGGTCCCGGCTGTTGAGGCCCACGATCTTTCCGCTCTCGGGGGCACGCAATTCAGACCGGCCAAGTTGATCGCGCAGAGCGGCAATTCGATGTCGGAGGTCACCGATCTCCTCGCTCGCCGCATGACGCTGCTTCGCGATTTCCTGATTCTGGTTGAAGCCCAACTGTCGGCGCCTGTCCTCAAGTTCCGCCATTTTGCCTCGCTTCTCCGCAACCGACGCTGCGTTGCGGTCAATCTGTCCGCTCGACTCGGCCTCGGCTCGTTTCAAGGCTAACAGGCGTGGCTTTCGGGCGAGGCCCTTTGTAAGGAGGTAGCTTGTGTCAGCTATCTCCTCTCGTAACAGCGCAAGTTGCTGCTCGACACCCTTGGTGCTGCTTTCGAGGCCTCGGATAGAGTCCGTCAACTGCAGCATCTGCTGATCGATCATTTTGCGTTCATTCTCGATTGCGGCCAGTCGTGCAGCAAACTCGCCCTCCTGGGTTTGCATGGCACTGCGCGCGGACGGATGGCTCGCGCTTCTCTTCAGTTCGTCGGGAAAGCTGATCGCTTTCGCGCGGGCCTCTTCCGCCGCCAGCCGCGCCTCCATCGCCAGAACCGCAAAGTATTTTGTCTCAAGCGAGCCGAGGGCTGCTTCGATCTGGGTGGTATCGAGCCGGGCGATGAGTTGGCCGGCCTTGACCTGATCGTTCTCCCTGACGTGAACTGACTTTACTATTCCTCCCTCAAGATGCTGGACTGCCTTGCGCTTCGAATGAACCTTTATGACACCTTGTGCAACAACCGCGCCACGAAGCGGAACTGTCATGGCCCACACGCCGAAGCAGCAAAATTGCAGAACCAGCAGCACGCATCCCCATCCAATAATCCGCCGCATATCGGATCGTGGTCGTTCCTTGCGGGAAACGGCGACTGCACGATCTCGACCTCCTTCCGTCATCGAGCGGTCCTCCCCATGGCCAATTTCTGAGATTCCGTACCTTGCCGGACGACATGCGGCTTCGCGACGGGGGTGACAGGCAGGCGAAGGACTTCAGCAGGCGATCCGAAAGCGAGCTGCACTCCGTCCCTCAGAAAGAGCACCGCGTCTGCGATGGTCAATAGTCGGGGCCGATGGGTGACTATTACCAGTGTCGCGCCGCGCGCTTTCGCCCGCTCGATGGCGGAGCACAGCGCCTGCTCACCCTCCGGATCGAGATTGGCATTCGGCTCATCCAGCAGGATCAATTTGCGATCGCCAAAGAAGGCACGGGCAAGACCGATACGCTGGCGCTGACCGCCGGAAAGCTTGTTGCCGTCGCGTCCTATTTCGGTCTGGTAGCCGGCTGACAAAGACAGAATCATCTCATGCGCCTGCGCGAGCGTGGCCGCGGCAACGATGTCCTCGTCACGCGCATGCTCGTCAAAGCCGGCGATAGCTTCGGCCACCGTCCCGCCCAGAAGCTGCACGTCCTGAGGAAGATAGCCGACAAACTGCCCAAGCTGGTCGGGGTCCCAGTTCTGCAGGGCTGCGTCGTCCAGCCGGATGGTGCCGCCACTCGGTCGTTCCAACCCCGCCATCAGGCGCAGCAAGGTCGATTTTCCGGCGCCGGTCGGCCCGATCACGACGATGATCCCGGAAGGCGGGCATTCGAAATTTATGCCTGCGAGTATCGGGCGCGGCGTCGTAGGTATCCGATATGACACCCGCTCGACTGCAATTCTGCCGGACGGTGACGGAAGCAGCGTACGTTTCTCGCGAACAAGAACCGGCGCTGCGGCCGTCTGAACTTGCTTCCAGGCCTCGTGCGCGGAAGTAAGGGCGCGCCGCGCCGAGATCAGACCTTCCATCGGCTGCAGCGTACGGGCGATCAGGATCGAACTCGCAATCAGACTGCCCGCCAGCACCTCGCTCTGGAGCACGAGCCAGGCGCCTGCGCCGATCGCGGCAACCTGCAAAGTCGTTCTTACCATGCGCGCCGCGGCGCCGATCGCATAAACGCGCTCGCTGGCTCGAACCACGGGGGACAAGGCCTGGTTGTTGAGGTCCATGAATTCGCGGATGGCACCTCTGGTCCAGCCCATCGCACGCACCAGAGCGGAATGCCGGACAATTCCGTCAAGTGTAATCTGGGTCTTCTGCGCGGCCTGGGACGCCTGCGCGATTTCGCTGCGCGCGATCCAGCGGCTCACGATGCCCATGGTGAGGAGGATCGCCGTTCCGACCAGCGCAATCAGACCGTACCAGGGGTGCAGAAAGAACAGGATGAAAATAAACGCAGGAAGAAAGGGAGCATCGAGCAGCGATGCAATCGTTGCGCTGGATAGGAACGTCCTCAGCTCGCGCACCTTTGCAAGATCTTGCACCCTGCTGTCACCCCGATTGGTGGCATCAACGATCATGCTTTCAAGCACGATGGGAGCGAGGTAGCGCTCAAATCCAACCGCAAAGCGACTGAGCAGCCGGCTGCGCAGGGTGTCGAACGCGGCGCTGAAAACAAGAGCAATTGCGGCGATGATGGTGAGGCCGACAAGGGTTTCAACGCTACCGCTGCTGATGACCCGATCGAACACTTCAACGGCGTAGAAGGGAACGACAAGGAGAAGTATGTTCAAGGACACGCTAAAGGCCACGACCCACACGAATGCGGATCGTCCCGGAATCAATCCAAGCAGCGATCGTGCAACGGGCGCTGGGATCTCACGACGGATACGCGAATACATGACTGGCCGGCACTGCTACTGACTGACGTATTGCAGAGGCAGGAGCGGGGCGGCCCGGCGGCCGCCCCGCTGAAGTCGTGGAGTTAAACAACCTCGATGGCCTCGTAACCCGCGGCGTTGTTGATGTCTTCGATCGACTCGAATGGCGTCGCGCCACCCGAAACGTCGGTGAGCGTGATGGTGCCGAAGCCGAAATCGAGCACCGTGTTCGTGCCGTCGTCATCGACCGAGACCACGACGGTGGCCGGATCAAGCGCATCGACGTGAACTTGATCGCCATCAGCAAAGCTCAGATCGGTGACTTCATCGTCGCCGAATTCGGCCCCGGTGCCGTCACCGAAATTGTGGTCATCGGTGCCTGCACCGCCTGTCAGCATATCGTTGCCGGCGCCACCGTCGAGGACATCGCCGCCATTGCCGCCGTCCAACTCATCGTCGCCCGCGCCGCCGTTGAGGGTGTCGTCGCCGGCGTTACCGGAGAGTATATCGTCTCCCTCTCCGCCATTGAGCTCATCGACATCGGCACCGCCAACAAGCATGTCATCTCCGGCGTCGCCGTCCAACGTATCGTCGCCCGCTCCGCCGCTGAGCTCGTCCGCGCCTTCGCCGCCGGACATCGTGTCGTTGCCAGCACCACCGGTCATGGTGTCGTCGCCATCGTCGCCGGACATGGTATCGTCGCCGCCGCCGCCGGCCATGTCGTCCGCGTCGTCGCCGCCGCTCATCGTGTCGTTGCCGCCTTGGCCGCTGAGCGTATCGTTGCCGGCACCGCCGTTCAGCGTGTCGTCATCGGCCCCGCCATCCAGCGTGTCGTTCCCGAGACCGCCATTCAGCGTGTCCATGCCCGCATTGCCGTTCAGGGTATCGTCACCGACCCCGCCGTTGAGCGTGTCATCGCCCCCGTTGCCCGACAGGTCGTCATCGCCGGCGCCGCCGTTGATGGTGTCATTATCGGCACCGCCGGCGATCGTATCGTTGCCGGCATTGCCGTTCAACGTATCCATACCGGCTCCGCCATCGATATCGTCGTCGCCCGCGCCGCCATTGACGGTGTCATCGCCTTCACCGCCGAGGATCGTATCGATGCCGGCGTTGCCGTTCAAAATGTCGTTGCCGGCTCCGCCATCAATATCGTCATCGCCCGCACCGCCACTGACGGTGTCATCGCCTTCACCGCCGGCGATCGTATCGTTGCCGGCATTGCCGTTCAACGTATCCATACCGGCTCCGCCATCGATATCGTCATCGCCTGCGCCGCCAGTGACGAGGTCATCGCCTTCCAGTCCGGTGATCGTATCGTTGCCGGCCAAGCCGCTGATCTCATCGGGATCTGGCGTGCCAACCAATGTGTCGTCGCCTGGTGTTCCGGGGATAATTGCCATGCTTTCTACTCCTTGCGCCCGAGCGTTCGCGATGCGGGTCGGCTCGCGGCCCGTCATGCACTAGCGATTTTGTGTTGGCTCGATTTCCATCACGCGATGTGGATTTCGACGGCGGCAACTTGGACGAAGGCGGGGCGGCGTCACAATCCCCATATGGGGACAAAAGAAATGTCTGATAGCGGACGTTTGGCCCGCAGACCCCGCGTTCGCTGTTGGAATGACGATCAGCTATTTGCTATTTTCGACTTGGGCCGCTCGGCCAAGCACGATCGGAAACATTCGCACATATTTCTTGATGAGATGGGGTCCCGCGAAGCGGCGCGGAAACAGACGCTTCTACGGGACCTCGCACCTTTGCGGAGGCCCTGAGGGGCATAGATGTCGTGCGTAAGAATAGCGCTCAGGGCTGCGGGCCGTCATAGCCCTCGATGACGATGAGGTCCGCGATCGAGTGCGGCTGACGGACCTTGATGTTGGCCTGGTATTCCGGCGAATTGTAGCAGGCCAGCGCTTTCTCATAGCTGTCGAATTCGATCACCACGTTGCGCGAGCGGCATTGGCCTTCGACCGCGGTGAACTGGCCGCCGCGCACGATGAAGCGCCCGCCGAATTTCTGGAAGATGGCCGGATTGGCCGCCATATACGGCTTGTAGCCCTCGTCATTGTGAACGTCGACGCGTCCGATCCAGTACCCTTTGGCCATCTCAATCTATCTCCTTCTCGTTGTTACGTGATCGCCTGCTTGATTTCCGCCTGAATGGCATCCGCAGCAAGCCTGGGATCGGCGGCTTCCGTGATGGGACGTCCGACCACCAGATAGTCGGCCCCCGCGGCAATCGCCCGCGTCGGCGTCATGATGCGCTTCTGGTCGCCGGTCGCAGTGCCTGCGGGGCGGATACCCGGCGTCACCAGATGCATCTGGTGGCCGACGATCTTGCGCAACGCGGCCGCCTCTTCCGGCGAGCTGACGAGGCCGTCGACGCCGAGCACCTGCGCTTGCTGGGCGCGTGCTTCCACCAGGTCGGAGACGTTGAGACGATAGCCGGCGGCATGCAGGTCCCCATCGTCATAAGAAGTCAGCACGGTGACAGCGAGAATTTTCAGACCCGAGCCTTGGCGCGCCTCGACCGCGGCCTTCATGGTCTGCGGATAGGCGTGCACGGTGAGGAAGGTCGCACCGAGTTTGGCGACGCTCTCCACGCCGCGCGCCACCGTATTGCCGATGTCGTGCAGCTTGAGATCGATAAAAACCTTCTTGCCTGACTTCGCCAGTTGCTGCGCCAGCGGCAGGCCGCCGGCATATGCGAGCTGATAGCCGATCTTGTAGAAGCTCACGCTGTCGCCGAGCCGCGCGATCAACGCTTCCGCCTCGGTCACTCCGGGCAGGTCGAGCGCAACGATCAGCCGATCCTTCGGCGCGATACTGGCTGGCTGCATGTCACCTCACATCATGCGTTGGGAAACGTCGATCAACTGCCGCACCAGCGCTTTCAGCCCCTCGGCATCAGCGGCATTCTTCAGGCGATCCATCTCATCATAGGCATCGTCGGCGAACGCCAGCGCGAACTGGTTCGGTATCACGGTTGCATGACACGCCGTCAGGATCAGCCGCAGCGCGGCCAGCGCGCGGGCGCCACCGAGCCGGTTGCCGGAGGCTGACGCAATCGCAAACACCCGATCGCGAAACACCTGGCCGCGGGTCTCGTGCGCGTCCTGCACCCGGCTGACCCAGTCGATGGTGTTTTTCACCAGCGCCGGCACTGAGGAATTGTATTCCGGCGTCACGATCAGCACGCCATGATGGGCTGCCATCATCCGCTTCAGGTTGACCGCGTGTTTCGGCACGCCAGATTTAGCCTGCAGGTCGCCGTCATAGATCGGCAGCGGGAAATCAACCAGCGAGATGCGGGTGACTTCGGCGCCGGCTTGTGCCAGTTCGTGCACGGCCACCGCCGCCAGCCTCGCATTGAGCGAGCCGGTGCGGAGCGATCCCGGGATCACGAGGATTTTCAGCGCGGACATTTCTTAGAAATCGCATTCGGGGCTAACCGTCCGCGCGACAGCGGACGGCTCAGCCCTTGCGATACACCCAGACCCGCGCGGGCGGAAGGTTCATCCAGATCCGCTCGGAGGCCTCTGTGGACACGCCCGGCAGCGATTTCGGAATCGGCGGTGCCACCGAATAGGTGAACTGCACGAAGGGCGCGCCCGGCGCCAGCGCCAGGAAGGCGTCGCGGATCAGCTTCAGGCGGGTCAGCATCGGTTTTGTCACCAGCGGCAGGCCGGAGATCACGGCAGACGCCGGCGCATCCAGCGCATCTCCGAGCGAAGCGCGAAGCGTGTAGGCATCGCCCTGTACGACCTTGGCCTGAGGATAGCGATCGCGCAGCAGGGCGCAGAAGCCCGGATTATATTCGACCAGCACGAGCCGCTTCTGATCTACGCCATGTTCGATCAGCGCGTTGGTGATCGCGCCGGTCCCGGGCCCAAGTTCGACGACCGGCCCTTCGGAATCGACATCGACATATTGCGCCATGGTGCGGGCGAGCACCTTGCTCGACGGCATCACCGCGCCCATGTGCAGCGGCTTTTCAATCCATGAACGAAGGAAGCGCACCTCGTCGTCGAGACGAGGCTTCTTCAACGCACGCACGGACGATTGCAAAGGCATGTCGCTACCAGGCGGGACCCGCTGACGGGCGGGAATGTCAAAAAACAGTCATGAACACGTATAGGTCGACGGGGATATGGTCAAGCCAAACGGTAATGCGCCAGACGCGCCAAAGTGCCCGCGACCCGGCGATAACACCCTGTGCAAGCTGAATGAATCATGACTGCCGGGCGACAACGGCGCTCGCCCGGGCGACGTGCATGCGGTTCAGGAGCCCGCGCGGCTGCCGAAGAAGTCCTTGACCTTGGTGAAGAAGCCCAACGCCTCCGGCTGGGTTGCCCCGGAGGACAGCTTTTCGAACTCGGCGAGCAGTTCCTGCTGCTTCTTGGTCAGATTCTGCGGCGTTTCGACCATGACCTGGACATACATGTCGCCGGTCTGGCGCGAGCGGAGCACCGGCATGCCCTTTGATGCAATGCGGAAACGGCGGCCGGACTGCGTTCCAGCCGGCACCTTCACCTTGGTCTTGCCCTTGTCGATGGTGGGCACCTCGAATTCGCCGCCGAGCGCGGCCGCGACCATCGAGATCGGAACCCGGCAGTGCAAATCGGCGCCGTCGCGCTGGAAGAATTCGTGGGTGGCCAGCGACAAGAAAATGTAGAGGTCGCCGGGTGGGCCGCCGCGGACACCGGCCTCGCCTTCGCCGGCCAGCCGGATACGCGTGCCGTCTTCGACGCCCGGCGGAATGTTGACCGACAACGTCCGGTCGCGCGTCACCGTCCCGTGCCCGAGCAATTCGGGCAGGCGTCCTCGATCATCTGACCGCGGCCCTGACAGCCGGGGCAGGTCCGCTCCAGCGTGAAGAAGCCCTGAGCCTGACGGACGCGGCCGGCGCCGCCGCACATCGCGCAGGTCTTCGGCTTGGTGCCGGCCTTGGCGCCGGTGCCCGAACAGGGCTCGCAGGTGACCGAGACCGGAATTTCGATCTGCGCGGTCTTGCCGAGGTAGGCTTCCTCGAGCGTGATTTCCATGTTGTAGCGCAGATCGGCGCCGCGCTCTCGTCCGCCGCCGCGCCCGCGCTGCCCGGCCATGCCGAACAGGTCCTCGAAAATATCTGAAAACGACGAGGCGAAGCCGGCGCCGAAGCCAGGACCGCCGCCGCCCATGCCCTGCTCGAACGCGGCGTGGCCGTAGCGGTCATAGGCGGCGCGCTTGTCGCCGTCTTTCAGGACTTCGTAGGCCTCGTTGATTTCCTTGAATTTCATTTCGCTGGCGGCATCACCTGGATTCCTGTCCGGATGCCATTTCATCGCGAGCTTGCGGAAGGCCGACTTGAGCTTGGATTCGTCCGCGTTCCGCTCGACTTCCAGGGTTTCGTAATAGCAGCGCTTGGTGGACATCAGTCAAACCCGCCCGAAATTCGTCTTCATGCCGAAAGCACCTTCAATCGAAGATGCCGCGATCGGCTTAAAGAAAAATGACCCCCACCCATCGAACGCGAGCCGTGCGCTCTTTTGGATGAGGGTCATGATCGAAAGCCCGCTTATGCTGACTTCTTGTTGTTCTTGTCGTCGTCGACCTCGGTGAACTCCGCGTCGACCACGTCATCCTTGGCAGCATCCCGCTTGGCGTCCGCCTCGGCCTGCTGCTTGTACATGGCCTCGCCGAGCTTCATCGAAGCCTGCGCCAGCGTGTTGGTCTTGGCCTTGATGGCCTCGGCGTCGTCGCCCTTCAACGCTTCCTTCAAATCGCTGACGGCGTCCTCGATGGCGCGGCGCTCTGAGTCTTCCACCTTCGAACCGTGCTCGGCCAGCGCCTTCTCGGTGGAATGCACCAGCGCGTCGGCATGGTTCTTGGCGTCGACCGCCTCGCGTCGCTTCTTGTCCTCGGCCGCGTTGGCCTCGGCATCCTTGACCATCTTCTGGATGTCGGCTTCGGAGAGGCCGCCCGATGCCTGAATCCGGATCTGCTGCTCCTTGCCGGTCGCCTTGTCCCTGGCCGAGACATTGACGATGCCGTTGGCGTCGATATCGAAGGTGACCTCGATCTGCGGCATGCCGCGCGGCGCCGGCGGAATGCCCATCAGGTCGAACTGGCCGAGCACCTTGTTGTCGGCCGCCATTTCACGCTCGCCCTGGAAGACGCGGATGGTGACGGCATTCTGGTTGTCCTCGGCGGTCGAGAACACCTGGCTCTTCTTGGTCGGGATCGTGGTGTTGCGGTCGATGATGCGGGTGAACACGCCACCCAGCGTCTCGATGCCGAGCGACAGCGGCGTCACGTCGAGCAGCAGCACGTCCTTGACGTCGCCCTGCAGCACGCCCGCTTGAATGGCCGCACCGATGGCGACGACTTCGTCCGGGTTGACGCCCTTGTGCGGCTCCTTGCCGAACAACTGCTTCACGACCTCCTGGACCTTCGGCATGCGGGTCATGCCGCCGACCAGCACCACTTCGCCGATTTCGGCGGCGGTGAGCCCTGCGTCCTTCAGCGCCTTGCGGCAGGGCTCGATGGTCTTCTGAACGAGATCGTCGACGAGAGCCTCGAACTTGGCGCGCGTCAGCTTCATCGTCAGATGCTTCGGCCCGGTCTGGTCGGCCGTGATGAACGGCAGGTTGATTTCGGTCTGCGTCGTCGACGACAGCTCGATCTTGGCCTTTTCAGCCGCCTCCTTCAGGCGCTGCAGGGCGAGCTTGTCGTTGCGCAGGTTGATACCCTGCTCCTTCTGGAATTCGTCGGCGAGATAGCCGACCAGGCGCATGTCGAAATCTTCACCGCCGAGGAAGGTATCGCCGTTGGTCGACTTCACCTCGAACACGCCGTCGCCGATTTCGAGAATCGAGACGTCGAAGGTGCCGCCGCCGAGGTCGTACACCGCGATGGTGCCGGATTTCGATTTGTCGAGACCGTAGGCGAGCGCTGCGGCCGTCGGCTCGTTGATGATGCGCAGCACTTCTAGACCAGCGATCTTGCCGGCATCCTTGGTGGCCTGACGCTGCGCGTCGTTGAAGTAGGCGGGAACCGTGATGACGGCCTGCTCGACCTTCTGGCCGAGATGGGCTTCCGCGGTCTCCTTCATCTTCTGCAGGATGAAGGCGGAGACCTGCGAGGGCGAATAGGTCTTGCCGTCGGCCTCGACCCAGGCGTCGCCGTTCGATGCCTTGACGATCTTGTAGGGAACGAGCTTCTTGTCCTTCTCGACCATCGGGTCGTCATAGCGGCGGCCAATCAGGCGCTTCACCGCAAAGAACGTCCGCTCGGGATTGGTCACCGCCTGGCGCTTGGCAGGCTGGCCGACGAGGCGCTCGCCGTCATCGGTGACGGCAACGATCGAAGGCGTGGTGCGCATGCCCTCCGCGTTCTCGATGACTTTTGCAGTCTTGCCATCCATTACGGCGACACACGAATTCGTGGTGCCGAGATCGATCCCAATGACCTTTCCCATGGTCCTCATATCCTTCTTTTTGCGGCAGGTTGGCTGGGCCCTGGACGGCGCACCTAACCGAACCCCCAACGTTCAAATACTCGCGATATTGCGACGGTGAGCCTCATATAGGAGGGGGGGTTGTGCCTGCAAGGACCGAGCGCAAGCTTAGGGCCTGAAAAGGCTGGCGTTTGAAAGATTGTGCCGTCCAGGGCCGGGCCTCTGTGCCGCGATCGGTGTTAAGAAATCGGCAACTCCTTTATCGCTCACACCCCGAAGCGTTGCACAGCGATACGGCAGCATCCTCACGGCGTGGACCGGCCACCGGTTGAGGGGACGCGGTATTTGGCCGCTGGAAGCGCCCAAAAAAGAGCTCGGAGACCGGGCAGAATGCCGCGAAATAGGAGCGAGGCGGGGGAACGGACGCCCGCCCTGCCCTGTTGCAGGGACACCAAAACCGCTAAAAGCGGGCCGAACGGAACGACCCAGTCGCGCCCTGAGGCCCAGATTCCACCAGCTCCACCGTCCGATCTTTGAACGGCCTCCATGCAAACCCGGTAGACCCTCCATGAAGCTACTTAGATATTTTGCTGCGGTTGCCCTCCTCGTTGCCGCCACCTCCTCCGCGTTCGCCGCGGACCCAGTTTTCCCGCCGGGCGCCAGGGTCGGCATGACGCCGCTGGTCGGCCTCAACAAGGCCAGGGCGTTCACGGGATTCGAGACCGAAGACCAGGGCGTCAAGGTCCTGGTCGCCGACCTGCCCGCCGAGGCTTATGGCGAGGTCGCCAACGCCTTCAAAGCCAATCCCGGCGGCACTGGCGGCATCAAGCCGGAGAGCATCGAGACCAAGGCGGGGCTCGCCTACTACACCGCCGAAAACGCCAAGGACGGCGCCACCAACGTGCGCCGTTATTCCATGATCCTGCCCGGCCCTACCTTCTCCGGCTACGTCGCCGTGCAGGTGCCGGAGAACGCCTCGAAGATCTACACCGACGATGCCGTGCGCCAGATGTTCGCGTCTGCTGTGATCCGCGTTGAGGTTCCTGTCGAGGAACAGCTCGGGATGATGCCGTTCAAGATCGGCGAGCCTCGAGCTTCAAGAACGTCCGTACGCTGGCGCCAGGCGCCGCCCTCATTCTCTCCGACAGCGACGAAAAGAAAGGTTTCGAGGTCGCCCCCTTCATGATCATCGGCCTGATCGGCTCGACGGCCGCGTCGCCTGACGATCGCGGCCGCTTTGCCCAGCAGATCGCGACCACCATTCCCGGCGTACGCGACGGGCGTATCACGATGTCCGAGCCGGTCCGCATCGATGGCCAGCCCGGCTACGAGACGCGGATCGACGCCATCAGCGGCAAGGACAATACGCCGGTGACGATCGTGCAATGGCTGCGGTTCGGCTCCCAGACCTCGATGCGCATCATCGGCTCTTCGCCGCGCGATGATTGGACCAAGGCCTTTCCACGCTTCCGCGCCGTGCGCGACGGAATCCGGCCGCGAGCCTGATCGCGAACTCGAAAAAGCACGCGCCCTGATATTCAGGACGCGCTGAAATTTCGGGCTTTCGTTCGTACACCAGTGGAACTAGCCTTCCCCTGTCGGGGTTCACGACAGGGGAGACGCGCTATGCTTTCTCGTAGGCTGGTTCTGACGGGCTTTGGCGCGGCATCCGTCCTCGCCCTCGTTCCAACGACGCCATGGGCTGCACCAATGAAACCCGACGACGCCTCCGCGCTCCTCGTCATCGACGTACAAAATTGCTTCCTTCCCGGCGGCACCCTCGCGGTCAAGGATGGCGACCAGGTCGTTCCCGTCATCAACCGCATCGCCAAGGGCTTTGCCAACGTGGTGCTGACGCGGGACTGGCACACCGCAGGCCATGTTTCGTTCGCGACATCGCATTCCGGCAAGAAGCCGTTCGAGACGGTCGATCTTCCCTACGGCAAGCAGGTGCTGTGGCCGGATCACTGCGTGCAGGGGACCGAGGGCGCATCGCTGTCGAAGGACCTCGCAATCCCGCACGCCGGTCTCGTCATCCGCAAGGGTTTCAACAAGAACGTCGACAGCTATTCGGCATTCACCGAGGCCGACGGCAAGACCACGACGGGGCTGGCCGCCTACCTGAAGGCGCGCAAGGTGAAGCGGGTTTTCCTCGCCGGCCTCGCGACCGACTTCTGCGTGGCATGGAGCGCGCTGGATGCGCGCAAGGCAGGTTTCGAGACTTACGTGATCGAGGACGCCTGCCGCGGCATCGACACCCAGGGCTCGCTCGCAAAAGCCTGGGCCGACATGACCAAGGCCGGCGTCAAGCGCATTCAGTCGAGCGATATCGCAGCCTAGTGCGTTCGTCTTGCCCGGTTCAGGGGTTTGGGATGTCAGGTCCAGCGGCTCCACTCGCGTTCGAGATGATCCGTCGTGCGCCATCGCAGCGCATGACAGGCCTGATCGCCGGCATGACGGGCTATCGCGAAACCGCGCCCGGCCGGTTTTTCCAGCGCGAAGCCGCAGGTCTGGTAGTCCCGCTGATCATCAGCTTCGGCACACCGTTCCTGATCGCCCTCGGACGCGATCCTGACGCCGATGATCGGCAGCCGAGTTTCGGCGCCGGGCTTTATGCCGGTCCGGTTCATATCGAATCCGATGGCGGCGCCGAATGCGTGCAGGTGGATTTCACGCCGCTCGGCGCCTATCGCTTCTTTGGCGGGGCCGTCGCCGATCTCACCGCGCGCATGGTCGACATTGGCGACGTACTGGGGCCTGAGGGACCGCACCTGCGCGAGCGGCTTGGCGCGATATCCTGCTGGCAGGACCGCTTCGATCTGGTCGAGGATTTTGTTGCAGGGCGTGCCAGCCATCGGCCTTCGCCCGAGATCGCATTCGCCTATGGACGGCTCGCACGCAGCGCGGGCAGCGTGCGCATCACTGCGCTTGCAAGAGAGATCGGCTGGAGCCGCAAGCACTTGGTCGATCGCTTCCGAGCAGAAATTGGTCTGGCACCAAAGCCGGTCGCACGCATGATGCGCTTTCATGAAGCGTGTCGGCTGGCGCGGACGGGAGCGGGAAGCGGCTGGGCCTCCATTGCGGCTGAAAGCGGATATTCGGACCAGGCGCATCTTGGCCGCGAATTCGCCGATCTTGCCGGCGAGACACCGACGGCCTGGGCCCGGCGGCTGACGCTGATCGACAGCCGCCTGACGCGGCCGCTAGACGCAGTGGACGCCTAGGCGGTCAGGTAACAAATCTTCAAGCCGACGCACCGCGCCTTGCGATATTGGCGAGGTAACGCAATGCGAGGAGTTGCCCGTGACCAGTCCAAGCAAAAGCGAAGCGCCGCGCCTTTATCCGACGATGCGCTGCCGGGATGCCGAAGCGATGATCCGCTGGCTCAAGGAGGTCGTTGGTTTTACCGAACGCGCCGTCTACCGGAACGGCGGCACCATCCATCACGCCGAGCTTGCATTTGGGCCCTCGATCCTGATGCTCGGCCAGAGCAGGGAGGACGAATACGGCAAGCTCGTCGGCGATATCGGCGGCCGTCGCACGGATGCGCTGTATGTCGCGGTCGACGATCCCGACGCGCTGTATGCCAAAGTGAAGGCCGCCGGCGGCAAGATCGAAATGGAACTGCGCGACACCGACTATGGCAGCCGCGACTTCGCGTGCCGCGACCCGGAAGGCAATCTCTGGAGTTTTGGGACCTACAGGCCGAGGGCGGACGAGAGGCCGCTGTAAGCATAGGCCCGCGTCAACCGCCTTCGGTGATACTCCGTAGACCCTCATCCCTGCGCGAGCGCAATTGCGCTCGTCGCTGGAGGAACGGGCCTGCGCGCGTCTCGAAGGATGAAGGCCGCGCCTCCGCAGCGGGGCCTTCATGGTTCGAAACGGCGCTTGCGCGCCTATTTACGCCGCGCTGTTCGGCTCATTGTTGGCGGCCGGCGCGGCCTTGGCGCCGCCCTTCGACACGCCGACCAGCGCCGGGCGCAGTATGCGTTCGCCGATCATGAAGCCGGCCTGCACGACCTGAACCACCGTCCCTGCGGGAACGGACGGATCGGGCACTTCGTACATCGCCTGCTGGAAATTGGGATCGAATTTCTCGCCCGACGGATCGAACTTCTTGACGCCGTTCTTCTCCAGCGTGTTCAGCAGCGAGCGCTCGGTCAGCTCGACGCCTTCGATGAAAGCCTTCAGCGCCGGATCGGCGGTGGCCTTGGTCTCGGCCGGCATGGCATCGAGGGCGCGCTGCAGATTGTCGGCGATTTCGAGAATGTCGCGGGCGAAGCCGGTGATGCCATAGGCGCGCGCGTCGGCGACTTCCTTGGCGGTGCGCTTGCGCAAATTTTCCATCTCCGCCAGCGTGCGCAGCATCTTGTCGCGCGCTTCCGCCGCTTCCTTCGTCAACGCCTCGACCGATCCTTCCTCGGGATCGTCGGGCATGATGTAGGGTTTTGAGACCACGGGCTCGCCGGTCTGGTTGGCGGGTTGTGCCCCGTCGTCACTCGGCCGGTTGGGATCGGTCATAAGACTGCCTTCTCAAAAAACGGTTCTGGTTGGATGGGGATTTGCTGAGCGGGATATCGTGCTTTAGGGGCCGAAAATCAAGCGCAACCAGCCAGGATCGGGGTCGATTCGTGGCGGATCAGCCGCCCAGCATCCGGCTGACAATGCGGGCGGCGTAATCCACCGTCGGAATCACCCGTGCATAGTTCAGCCGTGTCGGCCCGATCACGCCGAGAACCCCGACGATGCGGCCCGAGGCGTCGCCATAGGGTGCGATGATGGTCGAGGAACCGGACAGCGAGAACAATTTGTTCTCCGATCCGATGAAGATCCGCACGCCTTCGGCGCGCTCGGCCCGGCCCAACAGGTCGATCACGCCGCGCTTGGTCTCGAGATCGTCGAACAGCGACTTGACGCGTTCGAGATCTTCCAGCGCGTGCAAATCTTCCAGCAGGTTAGCATGCCCGCGCACGATCAATTGCCGGTCTTCGTTTTCGCCGCCCGACCAGCTCGCAATGCCGGCCTCGATCACCTTCTGCGTCAGTTGGTCGAGCTCGATGCGGCTCTGCGCCATCGCGGTTTCGAGTTCGAGCCGCGCTTCGGCGAGCGTACGGCCGCGAATCCGCGCATTGAGAAAATTGCTCGCTTCGGTCAGTGCCGAGGAAGGCACGCCGGGCGGCAGCGTCAGCACGCGGTTTTCGACCTGGCCGTCTTCGCCGACCAGCACGACCAGCGCGCGCTCCGGCTCCAGCCGCACGAACTCGATGTGTTTGAGCCGCGAATTGGATTTGGCGGTCAGCACCACCGCAGCCGCACGGGTCAGGCCGGACAGCCGCGTCAGCGCCTCGCCGAGCGCCGCCTCGACCGACTGCGCCCGGCCGACGGAGGCAAGCTGGTTCTGGATCGATTCCCGTTCCGGCTCGGTGAGGTCACCGACCTGCATCAGGGCGTCGACAAAGAAGCGCAGGCCGAGTTCAGTGGGCAGGCGACCGGCCGAGGTATGCGGCGCGTAGATCAGGCCGAGCGCTTCGAGGTCCGACATCACGTTACGGACGGAAGCCGGCGACAGCGGCACCGCGATCAAGCGGGATATGTTGCGCGAACCGACGGGGTCGCCGGTCGCGAGATAACTCTCGACGATTTGACGAAAAATGTCGCGCGAGCGCTCGTTGAGCTGGGCGAGCCCCGCATGCGGCGCGATCAGGCCAATCGGATCGTGGTGGGCCACTGCTAACTCCCTGATACCCCTAATTTGTCGATCCGGCGGGCCGATGACAAGCGCCGCTTTCACCATGGCGTTTTCGAGCGAAGCATGCCCTCGGACTTGATCCGGGGGTAGATGCCGGCTCGCGTAAAGAAAGCGCGTCAAAACAAGAAGGTAGAGGTTCGGTTCTGATCGATTCAGAACCGAACTCTAGCCCGAAACAAGGCAAAAACCCTTGCCGCTGCCCGCTCCCCCTCCTACAAGCACCGCGAACGAACTTTCGCTCGATTTTTGGAAGGATTCCCCATGCGGCCGAGCCGCCGTGCGCCCGATCAGTTGCGCCCCGTGTCGCTGGAACGCGGCGTGGTCAAATATGCCGAAGGTTCCTGCATGGTGAAGTTCGGCGACACCCACGTGCTGGTCACGGCCACGCTGGAAGAGCGGCTGCCGCCCTGGTTGAAGGGCCAAGGCCGCGGCTGGGTCACCGCCGAATACGGCATGCTGCCGCGCGCCACATTGGAGCGTACCCGCCGCGAGGCCGCCGCCGGCAAGCAGGGCGGGCGCACCGTCGAGATCCAGCGGCTGATCGGCCGCTCCTTGCGCGCCGCCGTCGACCTCGAAGCGCTTGGCGAGCGCCAGATCACGGTCGATTGCGACGTGATCCAGGCCGATGGCGGCACCCGCACGGCCTCGATCACCGGCGCCTGGGTGGCGCTGGCCGACTGCATCGGTTGGATGAAGAACCGCAACATGCTGAAAGCCAACGTGCTGCGCGACAATGTCGCCGCAATCTCCTGCGGCATCTATCAGGGCACGCCGGTGCTCGACCTCGACTATGCCGAGGATTCCGAGGCCGAGACCGACGCCAATTTCGTCATGACCGGCGACGGCCGCATCATCGAGGTGCAGGGCACCGCCGAGAAGACACCGTTTTCGCAAGACGAGTTCCTGGCGCTGATGGAACTGGCGCGCAAGGGTGTCGCGCGTCTGGTGGACTTGCAGAAGCTGGCTGTGGCGTAGTCTGATCGCACATGCACCGTCAGATCACCGGCCGGCTCGTGATCGCGACCCACAATCCCGGCAAGCTCGCCGAGATGCAGGAATTGCTCGCGCCGCACGGCGTCGAGGCGGTTTCCGCAGGCGAGCTGGGTCTCGGTGAGCCCGAGGAAACCGGCCAGACGTTTCGGGCCAATGCCGCGATCAAGGCGATCGCGGCGGCGAAAGCCGCGCAATTGCCGGCCTTTGCCGATGATTCCGGTCTCGTCGTCGATGCGCTCGACGGCGCGCCCGGAATCTATTCGGCGCGCTGGGCCGGCAATGGCAAGGATTTCATGGCGGCGATGACTAGAGTCGAGCGCCTGTTGCAGGAGCGCGGCGCGACCACGCCCGACAAGCGAAGTGCGCATTTCGTCTCGGCCCTGTGCGTCGCTTGGCCCGATGGCCACCTCGAAGAGGTCGAGGCCCGCGCCGATGGAACCCTGGTCTGGCCGCCGCGCGGCACCGCCGGTTTTGGCTATGATCCGGTATTCCTGCCCGACGGGCACACGCGGACCTTTGGCGAGATGACTTCCATCGAAAAGCACGGCCTGCCGCCGCGCGGGCTTGGCCTGTCGCACCGGGCACGGGCCTTCGTCAAACTGGCGGAGATCTGCCTTGGCTAGTCGCGAGCGACCCCGCCCCAAAGATGCCTTCGGCGTCTACGTGCACTGGCCGTTCTGCCTGTCGAAATGCCCCTATTGCGATTTCAACAGCCACGTCCGCCACGCACCGATCGACGAGAAACGTTTTGCGCGCGCGTTTGCGCGTGAGATCGAAACCACGGCGGCGCGCGCGCCGGGGCGGACCGTCACATCGATCTTTCTCGGCGGCGGCACGCCTTCCTTGATGCAGCCGCAGACTGTCGGCGCGATTTTGGATGCGATCGGAAAGCACTGGGGGGTCGCCGGCAATGTCGAGGTCACGCTCGAAGCCAATCCGACCAGCGTAGAAGCGACGCGGTTTCGCGGCTATCGCGCAGCCGGCGTCAACCGCGTCTCGCTTGGCGTGCAGGCGCTCGACGACGCCTCGCTGAAAGCGCTCGGACGGCTGCATACCGCGCGCGAGGCGCTCGATGCGGTAGCGATCGCGCGCACCGCGTTCGATCGCTATTCATTCGACCTGATCTACGCCCGCCCCGACCAGACCCCGCGGATGTGGGCGGATGAACTGAAGCTCGCAATCTCCGAAGCCGCCGAGCATCTCTCGCTCTATCAGCTCACCATCGAGGAAGGCACGCCGTTCTTCGGCCTGCATGCGGCGGGCAAACTCAAGACGCCGGACGAGGCGGTGGCGCGTGCGCTGTACGACGTGACGCAGGAAGTCTGCGCGCATCATGGCTTGCCGGCCTACGAGATTTCCAATCACGCGCGCGAAGGCGCGGAGTGCCAGCACAACCTCGTCTACTGGCGCGGCGAGGAATATGCCGGCATCGGTCCCGGCGCGCATGGCCGTCTCGACATCGACGGCGCGCGACACGCGACCGCGACCGAGAAGCGCCCGGAGGCCTGGCTGATGCGCGTCGAAGCCAACGGCCACGGCGTCGTCACCGACGACCACCTCAATAGCGAAGAGCGCGCCGACGAATTTTTGCTGATGGGATTACGGCTCGCCGAAGGCATCGATCCCGAACGTTATGCGGCGCTATCCGGCCGCGCGCTCGATCCGAACCGGATCGCCATCTTGCGCAACGAAGGCGCGATATCCGTCGACTCCGACGGAAGATTGCGCGTGACGAAGGACGGTTTTCCGGTGCTGGACGCAGTGGTGGCGGATCTCGCCGCCTAGCCGTCGTTCCTGCGAACGCAGGAACCTATACACCGCGGCCCGCGCAAAGGGCACGAGAGGCGACGCCGTTTTTTCAGCATCAGCAATAGTGGCTATAGGCCCCTGCGCAGGGGCGACGAAAGATCACGCCCCAAAACTCTTCGGCGATCCGGCAACCGGCGCGCTGCCGCCGCTTGCGACCTTCATCACCGCAAGCCCGCGCTCGTTGGTGCCGTCGGAGCGGAATCGAAACAGCCCGTCGATGCCGGCAAAGCCCGACGGATTGGTCAGCGTCTCCGGCGCAAAGCGTTGGCCGCCCTGCTGTTTCGACAGCGCAGCAACCAGCGCGACGGCATCATAAGCGAGCGTTGCGGTGCGCACGGGGTCCGCGCCGTATTTGGTGCGGTAGCGGCCGGAGAAGGCGCGGAAGCCCGACGGATCCGGCGCAGCATAAAGCCCGCCCTGCAGCGTCGCGCTGGCATAGACGCGCGGATTGTCCCAGAGCCCGGTGCCGAGCAACTGGATATTGCGCAGATTGGCGCCCGCCGCGGTCAGGGCATCCGCCGCCGCCACGACGGATTCGCCGTCGTCGGCGATGAACAGCGCGTCAGCCGAGCCGAGCGATTGCGCCACCGTCCGCGCCGCCCCGGCGCGATCGGCGGTGTATTTTTCGAAGGCGACGATGCGCCCCTTGCGGCCAACCGCCTGCTTGAACGCCGCTTCCACCACATTGCCATAGGCATTGTCCGGCAACAGCGCCGCGAACGATCGCTTTCCGATGCCGGCCGAATAATCGACGATCCGGTTGACGTCCGATTCGGGCAGGAAGCTCAGCAGATAAACACCGCGTCCGGCGATGCTGGAATCGGTCGAGAACGCGATCACCGGAATGCTCCGCGCGCGTGTCAGTTGCGCGGTCGCCGGCACCGAGGCCGCAAACAGCGGGCCCAGAACGATTTCCACGCCTTCTCCGAGCGCCTCCTGGGTAACCTGCTGGGCGCCCTGCGGATTGCCGCCGTCGTCCTTGATCAGAAGCTGAATGTTCGGGTTCTGGAATTCCGCCAGCGCCATCTCGGCCGCGTTCTTCATCGATTGCGCGGCGACGCCGGCATTGCCGGCGGCCGAAAGCGGCAGGATCAGGCCGACCTTGACCTGCCCGGTGCCGACCGCGAGCGGCTGTTGCTGCGGGCCTGGCGGCCCGTCGGGCGCTGACGGGCCAAACGGGTTGGAAATCTGACCGCCGCCGGAGCAGGCACTGAGCAGCGGCGCTCCTAGAATAAGTCCGACCGCCGTCCGCCGGGTCGGGCCTGACGGCCGCAAATCCGGGGATCCAAGCTTGCGATTGAACGGGCCTTCCATTCTGTCTCTTCTCTTGACCGACCGCCGTCGGCCAGGATTCCGGCCTTCTGGGCCGAGGCACCTGAACCGCTACTGAACCCAATTGGGATTCTGCATATTGTCGAGGATTAGTTAACCAAAACAAAAGGATTAACACCCCGCCGCGCATTGTCTTCCCGCGGGGAACTCCACCCTTGCCGCCATCCCGCCAGATATGGCGCTTGCCCCAAGACCCCTCTAGATTGCCGTCATGTGCGCCAAACCCAGTTCAAACTACGGCTCCGATACCGAACCGGGTTCGGCCAACAGAACATTTTTGATTGGCGGCCACCTTCTAAATGCCCCGAAGCCGGTTCCCGGCCTCTATCTGGTGGCAACCCCGATCGGCAATCTCGGCGACATCACTTTGCGCGCGCTGGAGACCTTGGCCGGCGTCGACATCATCGCCTGCGAGGACACCCGCATCACCCGCCGCCTGATCGAGCGCTATGCGATCTCGGCGGAACTCAAGCCATATCATGAGCACAACGCAGCGACGGCGCGGCCGAAAATCCTGGAGCGGCTGGCGCAGGGCGCTTCCATTGCGCTGGTATCGGACGCCGGCACGCCCCTGATATCCGACCCCGGCTTCAAGCTGGTGCGCGAGGTCTCTGCCGCCGGCCATGCCGTAATCGCGGTGCCCGGCGCGTCCTCGGTGCTGACGGCGCTTTCGGTCGCAGCACTCCCGACCGACCGGTTTTACTTCGAGGGATTTTTGCCGTCCAGGCAAGTCTCGCGGAGGACGCGGCTGGCCGATTTGGCAAGGATCGATGCCACGCTGGTGATGTTCGAATCCGGCAACCGCGTGCAGGAAACGCTCGCCGACCTCGCCGAGATGATGGCCGGTCGCGACGCCGCGATCTGCCGCGAACTCACAAAGCTGCACGAGGACATCAAGCGCGCGCCCATCGCCGAACTGGCAAGGACGGCCGACACGCTGGAAACCCGCGGCGAGTTCGTGCTCGTGATCGGCCCGCCGCGCAAGGACGCCGATGTCATGACCCAGCATGACCTCGACGATTTGCTGCGATCGTCGCTGGCGCGCGAAAGCGTCAAGGACAGCGTCGCGCACGCCGTCGAGCTTTCGGGCCGCCCGCGCCGCGAAGTCTATGCCCGCGCGCTGGAGCTCGCCAAGGAAGTCAGGGGCGACGATGGCGAAGACTGACGGCACCACGCCGCCTGACGCGACCACGAAACTCGCTGCGCCCGAGCGGGTCGCGGCGTTTCGCACCGGGCTTTCCGGGGAAAGCCGCGCCGCAGCCTATCTGATGGCAAAGGGCTACCGCATTCTCGCAAAGCGCTTCCGCACCCCCTATGGCGAGATCGACCTGGTGGCGAGGAAGCGCAGCTTGATTGCCTTCATCGAGGTCAAGGCCCGGGCCAGCCTCGATGATGCCGCCTATGCCGTCACGCCGCGCCAGCAGGCCCGCATCATCGACGCCGCCCAAGCCTGGCTGATGGCGCATCCCGAGCATGCCGAATTCGAGCTCCGTTTTGACGCTGTCCTGATTGCGCCCCGGCGTCTGCCACGCCATCTGTTAGCGGCATTCGACGCCAGCGTTTAAGATCCCCTCCAGAGACCCGGACCTCACTCATGAAACTGAATGTCGCCGTCCAGATGGACCCCATCGCGCGTATCAACATCCGCGGCGATTCGACCTTTGCCCTGATGCTGGAAGCGCAAAAGCGCGGCCACAGCCTTTCCTATTTCACGCCGGACCAGCTTTCGCTGCGCGGCGAGGAGCTGGTGGCGCCGGTGCAGCACCTCACCGTGCGCGACGAGGTCGGCGATCACTTTACGTTGGGAGAGCCGAAGCGCGAGCCGCTCGAAGCCTTCGACGTCATCCTGTTGCGGCAGGAGCCGCCATTCGATATCGCCTACATCACCTCGACGCATTTGCTGGAACGAATCCATCCCAGGACGCTGGTCGTCAACGATCCCGCCAGCGTGCGCAACGCGCCGGAAAAGATGTTCGTGCTGAACTTTCCGCAGCTAATGCCGCCGACGCTGATCTCGCGCGACCTCGATGAAATCAATTCGTTCCGCGATGAGCATGGCGCGGTCGTCATGAAGCCGCTGCACGGCCATGGCGGTGCCGCCGTGTTTCGCGTCATGCCGCAGGACATGAATTTCGGCTCGCTGTTCGACATGTTTTCCGTCACCTTCAGGGAGCCCTGGGTGATCCAGCGCTTCCTCCCCGAGGTCAAACACGGCGACAAGCGCATCATCCTGGTCGACGGCAAGTTCGCCGGTGCCGTCAACCGCGTGCCGGCCCCCGACGACCTCCGCTCCAACATGGTGCGCGGCGGCGCAGCGCAGGCGACCGACCTTACCCCGCGCGAGCGCGAGATTTGCGACACGCTGGGCCCGGACTTGCGCGAACGCGGCCTGCTGTTCGTCGGCATCGATGTGATCGACGGCAACCTCACCGAGATCAACGTGACCTGCCCCACGGGCATCCGCGCGATCCAGCGTCTCAACGGCCCGGATGTCGCGGCAAAAATCTGGGATACCATCGAGAAGAAGCGCACCGGGAAATAATTTCCCCCTCGCGCGAGCAACATTCGCAGCGGATGAATTGCGCGCCTCCCGCCGGCGATTGGAACCGAGGAGGAGAGCCACGGCACCGTTCTGCTACGCCGCCGGGAGTGGCCCGCTGGATTGCAGGACGCTATCGCCATGTGATCCCATATTCTATTCTACCATCATGCGGCCATTCTTTGGGCAAGACTGCACGGAGCGCTGCCGGATGCTCGGCCGGCCAGCTTCGGATGACATTGGACGGAAAGGAAACGCCAATGAACTCCACACCGAAAGAAACTGAACCCCACGATGCCCTGAGCGCGCGCGCCGATGAGAGGCTCGCGCAGGCCCACGAACAGATGAAACGCGCGGATGAGCAACTCGCGCGTTTGACTGAACAGGTTGCAAAAATGGAGCGCGATACTGCGCATCCGCCATCGTCGCTACCTGCCCCGCAGTCACCGGAAAAAAGGCCGGCGCTCCGCACCCTAGCCGCCTTGCCCCTGGCAGCGTGCATCATTGTCGCTGCGCTGGTTTTGCAGTCGTCCTATAGTGGCGGAGCCAAGCAGGTTGTCGCTTGGTGGGCGCCGCAGCCCGTTTCAACGCCATCATTGCCACCGGAAGATCCGCCATCGCCCGCGCAGCCTGCTCCATCTACCGTTGAGGTGGCCGCGGCGGAGGCAGCATCACCACTGCAAGTATCGCCACCGCAAGTATCGCCACCGCAAGCACCGACCTTGGCTCAGGGCGCACCGCCGCAAGGCGCCTCGCCGCCAACGACCGCCGCGCCCCCCGAACAGACACAGTTGCTGCAAAGGATCGCGCGCGACCTCGCGAACCTGGAGCGAACCATCGAACAGCTCAAGGCGAACCAGCAACAAATGGCCAGCGACAATTCAAAAGCCATTACGGAGCTCAAGGCGAGCCAGGAAGAGATGAAACGCACGCTCGCGAAGGTTTCCGAGCAGAACCCGCCCAAGGCATCTCCGCCTCCGACGCGGCCGGATCCGACCTTCCGCAAGCCCGAACGGTCGCCGCCGCAAGCAAGATCGCGGCCTCGATACCCAAGGGAGTGGATGTACGACGACTACGATTGGTAGCCGTCGATGCTGATCTTTCGAAATCTGTCCTGCAACATTGCTGCGACGCGATGCGGTGCGCCATCGTCATTTTCGCATCTCTGTCGTGCCTCCTCATCCCACTTGCCAATGTCGGGAAGCGGGAGCAGCCTGCAGGCACGGATGACTTCGTCCGGGCACGTACTGCAATCAATAAAATTAGTGGAGGAAGACGCATGACCACGAATCTTTCGCGACGGTCTTTGCTTGCGCTCGGCGCCGGGTTCGGCGCGACAACGATGCTCGGCGGCAGCGCTCTGGCCAAGGCGCCAAAACTCGGCACGCAGACGCCCTACTGGCACCGCTTCATGCTCGGCGACGCCGAAGTCACCGTCGTCTCGGACGGCCCGCTGCCGCTCGGCGATCCCTCCGGCACGTTTACCGGCGTGCCGAAGGAGGAAGTGAAGAAGATGCTGTCCGACAACTTCCTCAATCCTGATAACGTCGTGCTCGAACAGAACTCGCCGATCGTGAACACCGGCGACAAGTTGATCCTGTTCGATACCGGCATGGGCACGTCAAAAGCGTTTGGTACGACCACCGGCCAGCAGCAGAAGAACATGATGGCGGCCGGCATCAAGCCTGGAGACATCGACGCCGTGGTGTGCTCGCATGCCCATATCGATCACATCGGCGGCCTGGTCGGCGCCGACGACAAGCCGCTATTCCCGAACGCGCAGGTCTACATCGCCCAGAGCGATTTCGATTTCTGGACCGATGAAGGCAAGCTCGGCAGTCCGTTGAAGGATTTTATCATCCACGCCCGCAAGAACCTGATCCCGGTGCGCGACCGCATCGTCTTCATCAAGGACAACCAGGAATTCCTGCCCGGCGTCACCGCGCTCGCAGCGCCCGGCCACACCGTCGGCCACACCATCTTCATGGTCAGTTCGAAGGGCAAATCCTTCTGCTTCCTCGGCGACCTCTCGCATCACGCGGTGCTGCTGTTGGAGAAGCCACGGATGGAATTCGCCTACGACAGCGACCCAAAGCAGGCGGCCGCCTCGCGGGTGAAGATGCTGGACATGCTCGCCGCCCAGAAGATCCCGGTTATGTCCTATCACTTCGCCTGGCCCGGCTACGGCCACGTCGCCAGGAACGGCGATGGTTTTAGGTATTATCCCGAGCCGATGAACATGCAGCTCTGAGTCGGGAAGCATTCTCCGGGGCGGCGGGTCCGCCCCGGAAAGTCGCCCAGCCAGCACGCGGCGGCGATTGCGGCGGGAAGCTGAATTGAGCTCCCCCGCGTACCTTAGGAACCATCGCGCTTCGCCGAAATTGGTCTTCTTCAGCGCTTGGCAGCCAGTTTGGAGGCCGGCAAATGACCAAGGATATGGTAGCTATCGGAGCCGGAATGCTCGTCGTCTGCCTCGCTGCGTGGAGCGTCCGGGGTAACCCCGAGAATGAGAGCCCTGCAAAGACAGAGGCGGTGCGCGTTCTCGCCGACGATCCGGCGCTGAGGCTTGTCTCTGAGCACAGCCCATACATGCGAACGGAGCGCTAGCGCGGGTCGAAACGTCGACAATCGGTTGAGCACCGGTATGTCGATGCAGGATGTGCGCTGACAGGCCCTAGGCGCACAATGTTCCCCAAATGTTCTTGACTTGCTCTTCGGTTCCCCGCTACCTTCGATTGCGTCGCGGGGGGCAGCATGGTTGCGCGGGTATCTACTGTAGCTTTTGAGGGGATCGAGGCCCGCGCGGTCGACGTGCAGGTGCAGGTCGCGCCTGGGCTGCCGGCGTTTGCGATTGTGGGGTTGCCCGACAAGGCGGTGTCGGAGGCGCGCGAGCGGGTGCGCTCGGCGCTGATCGCCTCGGGGCTGGCCCTGCCGGCGCGGCGGATCATCGTCAATCTCGCGCCGGCCGATCTGCCGAAGGAAGGCAGCCATTACGATCTGCCGATCGCGCTCGGCCTGATGGCGGCGATCGGCGCGATCCCGCCGGATGCGCTCAACGGCTTTACTGTGCTCGGCGAACTCGGGCTCGATGGCTCGATTGCGCCCGTTGCAGGCGTGCTGCCGGCCGCGATCGGCGCGAACGCGCGCGAGGAAGGACTGATCTGTCCTGCGGCGTGCGGCTCCGAAGCGGCCTGGGCGAGCCCGGACATCCAGATCATCGCGGCCAAATCGCTGATCCAGATCGCCAATCATTTTAAAGGCACGCAGGTGCTGTCGCGGCCGCAGCCGAAAGTGCACGAGCCGGAAGCGACGCATCTGGACTTACGCGATATCAAGGGCCAGGAGAGCGCCAAGCGTGCGCTGGAGATCGCGGCGGCCGGCGGACATCATTTGCTGATGATCGGCTCGCCCGGTGCGGGCAAGTCGATCCTGGCGGCGCGGCTGCCTTCGATCCTGCCGCCGCTGTCGCCATCCGAACTTTTGGAAGTGTCGATGATCGCCTCCGTCGCCGGCGAAATCCGCGACGGCGCACTGACGGCGCGGCGGCCGTTCCGCGCACCGCATCATTCCGCCAGCATGGCTGCGCTGACCGGCGGCGGCCTGCGCGCAAAACCTGGCGAGATTTCGCTGGCGCATCAGGGCGTGCTGTTCCTCGACGAACTGCCCGAGTTCGATCCGCGCGTGCTCGACTCGCTGCGCCAGCCGCTGGAGAACGGCGAGGTCTCGGTGTCCCGCGCCAACCACCGCGTCACCTACCCCGCGCGCTTCATGCTGGTTGCGGCGATGAATCCCTGCCGTTGTGGCCAGGCCTATGATCCCGGCTATTCCTGCAGGCGCGCACCGGTCGACCGCTGCACCGCGGATTACCAGATGCGCATCTCCGGCCCGCTGATGGATCGCATCGACCTGCGGATCGAGGTGCCGGCGGTCACCGCCGCCGACCTGATCCTGCCGCCGCCTTCCGAAGGCGCAGCCGAAGTCGCAGCCCGCGTCGCCGCGGCGCGCGACATCCAGCTCGCGCGCTATGCAGCGGCCGGCATGCCGCATATCCGCACCAATGCCGAAGCGCCGGCTTCGCTGCTGGAAACGATCGCGCAGCCGGATGCACAAGGCCAAAAACTTTTACGCGACGCCGCCGAAACCATGAAGCTGACTGCGCGCGGCTACCACCGCGTACTGCGCGTCGCGCGCACGCTCGCCGACCTCGATCGTGCGGAAAAGATCGGCCGGCTGCATCTGGCCGAAGCACTGTCCTATCGTGCGCTGGCGGAGGATTTGCGAAGGGCGGCGTAGTGCATCGCCCCGCATTTCTCGGGCCAGTTGTCCCGACTGCCACGTCCCGCACGACTGGACCGACAAGATCGCGCGCAAGATGCAGGCCTCGAAGGAGGTCTGGGGCAAGATCTTCGGCACTATCGACACCAGGCAGAAGTTTTTGGATCACCGGCTCGAGCCCGCCAAGCACGAATGGGCGAGACTGAAGGCGAGTGATTCCCTGGAATGTCGCAACTGCCATTTCGCCGTCGCGATGGATTTCACCAAGCAGACGCGGCGGGCTGCGGACATCCACGGCAAATTTCCCGTCACCGGCGAGAAGACCTGTATCGATTGCCATAAAGGCATCGCGCACGAATTGCCCGACATGACCGGCATCAAGCCGAGCTGGAGAGCACCGCCGGAGTTGAGGGACCGTCAGAGGTTTCGGGCAATCCGCGGGACGAACTTGCACGGTACCTCGCCGTCACCGTAGCCGAACAATAACGTGCGGCCGGGCACAGCCGACGTGATAATCTCGACATCGCTAAGTTGGCGCCGGTCGACTGATTTGCCGCGCGCGCAGGCAAAAGTTCAATGCGCGGCTGCGACCCATCGGCACGACGGGCAAATCACTTCTGATTTTCCGAAATCGTGTCAAGCCCGGCAATCAAAAATATTTCGCTTAACTTGTCACGCAAATCAGATGCATAACTCCGCCCGTCTCACCCGATGGAGGGGCGCTCGCGATCGTCACGAACGTGCGGTGAGATGCGATGGACGCTGATGGCGCGCGAGACGTACGCGCCGGAAGCGTACGGCGAAGTCGTGTGGTTCGGGCGCCGCGGTGCTGGCGTTAAGTTGGCGGGAAGTGTCCCGCCGGCGACGGAGGCAATAAAGCCGTTCTCCGGGAAGAGCACGAAGTAAGCCGTAAAGCCATTGCGCAGGGAAGGCCGGGATGCTCCCGCTGTACCTGTATGCTCGTGTGCATTTTCTTTATGCGCAAGCAGCACACGAGACCGCGGGTGCGGCGCGCACCCGGTCTTCCCTGCGCCCTCTATTTGGAGAGGGCGGAAGTGAATAGCAAACCTCGGGCGCAATGCGTCGCGAGATCGCCGACCCACACTCAATTGTCACCGCCCGGCTTGACCGGTTGAATCCGCCCAGTATTCCAGAGGCAGCAGTGATTGAACCGAGAAGCCGCGGCGTACTGGATCCCCCGCTGGAGCCTGTCATCGGGCTCGCCGAAGGCGAGACCCGGTGGCGGGGAACGACAGTGGTGTGTGCGGCGCACATCGTCATCGCTGGCGTACGAAATCCCCTCGCCTCACGGATGCTGCCGCCAGAAAGGACAACCCGCGTCAACACTGCGGTAACTAGTTTCCTTTACGCTCTGCCAACCATAAGTCCCATGTCGCGGACTTA
This sequence comes from Bradyrhizobium sp. RDI18, assembly GCF_043203335.1. Classification (NCBI taxonomy): domain Bacteria; kingdom Pseudomonadati; phylum Pseudomonadota; class Alphaproteobacteria; order Hyphomicrobiales; family Nitrobacteraceae; genus Bradyrhizobium; species Bradyrhizobium sp. RDI18. Next base: position 5,209,446 of record NZ_JBICRN010000008.1, read on the forward strand.
TGGTGAGCGAGTAGCGTGTCATGTTGCGTTTGAAGATTCTGGCCTCGGTGATTCCGCTGGCAATTATCGCCCTGTTCGCGCGCGACGAATTTTTGGCCGGTCCGCGGCCGTGCATCGAAATATCAGGCACCTCCGTCCAGATCGCCGCCCTCTCCTGGCAGGCGCACCGGCACGTCAGCTTCACCAGCGATCCTGGCCGCGCGACGGTGCGGGTCCAGATTACCGACAACGCGGAAGCTGCCGACTTCACCGTGATCGACGATATCGATACGGCCGAAGCCGGCGCCTGCGCGAGCAACACGCCACCGCTTCTGGTCGCGATCTCCCGCAATCCCTCAGGCTCCGATCCCGTGATCTATCTTTCCAGGGATGGACCGGCCGACCACCGCATCTTCGCGTCCTCGAAGAGCTTTTCGATGCTCGATGCCGCCGCCCTGATCGTCGGCGCCCGCGGCGAGCACCATCGGGTCCAGGCGGCCGCGCTTTAACACTTCATTCACCCTGTTCTCATCGCGGTGGCTACGCGCTGGGAGCCTCAAGCACTTTGCAACATCGGCGACGCATCGTCTTTCCGCGAGAGGCGGCGAAGCAGGCCGGTTCAATTCAAGCAGCAAGCTCAGGGTAATTGGCGATGGGACGGACTTTCCGGATCAAACTTCGCTTTCGCCGCTTCGGCCGCCGTCATCCCTGGCTTACCTTCGCGCTGCGCTCCTTCATGATCTTCTCGGTCGTGTTCGGCGGAGCCTTTGGCTTCATCACCGGAGCCAAGACGGAAAACTCCGGCTATGATCCGCACTCTTTTGCGATCGGCGCCGCCTTCCTGTTCGCCATAGCCTGCGTCGCGCTCGCCACCTTCAGCGTTCGGCTTCGCTTGCTGCGCAAGAAGATGCGCAAGGTCGCGCTGCATAATGAAGCGTTGGCCGACCGGAACTGGGAATTGCAGGAGGCCGAGCAGCGTACCCGCCGGCTGTTCGAATCGCAGGGCGATCTGATCGTTCTGCGCGACGGCGAGGGCCGCATCACCTACGCCAACGACGCCTATTGCGAGCTGGCGCAAATGCCGCGCGACGCACTGATCGGCAGCCGCTTCGCGCTTACCGTTCTCGAGCAGGGCGACACCGCGCTCGAACCGAGCGGCACCCGCGTTCACGACCAGCGGATCAAGGGACCGCTCGGCCCGCGCTGGATCGCATGGCGCGAAGGGTTCGTCCGCAACGACGCCGGAGAGCGAGCGGAGATGCAAAGCGTCGGCCGCGACGTTACCGATCGCACCGAGAGCGAACGCGCGCTGACCGAGGCCCGCGACCAGGCGGACGCGGCAAGCCGCGCCAAGTCGCGCTTCCTTGCGATGGCGAGCCACGAGATCCGCACGCCGCTCAACGGCATCATCGGCATGAGCGGCCTGTTGATGGATACGCCGCTGACGCCGGAACAGGCGACCTATGTCAAGGCGGTGAAGACCTCCGGCGACGCGCTGCTCTCGCTGATCGAGGAACTGCTGGATTATTCGAAGATCGAGGCCGGCAAGATCGACCTCGAACATCGTCCGTTCGCCTTGTCGGGCCTGATCGAGGACATCACCGAATTGCTCGCGCCGCGCGCGGAGGCCAAGAAGATCGAGGTGGCCGCCTATGTCGACGAGCGGCTGCCGACGCACGTGATCGGCGACGCAGCTCGCTTGAGGCAGGTGCTGCTCAATCTCGCCGGCAATGCGATAAAATTCACCTCCGCCGGCGGGGTCGCGCTGATCGTGGAGCCCGGCATCTGGCCCAATGAAATCAGTTTCCTGGTGCGCGATACCGGCATCGGCATCGCCCCCGACGCACGCGAGCGGATCTTTCGCGAGTTCGAGCAGGCCGACAACAAGATCGCCCGCAGCTACGGCGGCACTGGTCTCGGCTTGAGCATCTCCGACCGTATCGTCAAGCGCATGGGCGGCCGCATCGCGCTGGAAAGCACGCCGGGCACGGGTTCGACATTCGAAGTGTCGCTCCCCCTTGCCGCCGCGGGCGGCGAACAAATCTCCTTTGCGGCGCCGGATCTTTCCGGCCACTCGATCATGCTGGTCTCCCCCGCGAGCATCGAGGCCTCGCTGACCGCGCGACGGCTGCAGCGCTGGGGCGGGCAGACCTGCATGGTATCCGACGCCAACGTCGCAGAGGCCCTGTTGCCCGAGCGCGCCTGGCACGCCGTCCTGATCGATCACGCGCTGGGGGTTGCCGAAATCGAACGGCTCGGCGAAGCCGCGCGCCTTCATGCCACCCAGCGCATCGTGATGTTTACGCCGGCAACGCGGCACGAAATGCAACCATCGGCCACGTCCGCCCTCACCGGCTATCTGGTCAAACCGCTGCGCGCAGCCTCGCTCGCGGCGCGCATGACGGCCGCGCCGGAAGTGGCCGCGCCGAGCCTGGATCCGGCCATCGACCCGAGCGAGACGCCGGCTGCGCCGTCGGCCAAGGGCTTGTCGATCCTGGTCGCCGAGGACAACCAGATCAATGCGCTGTTGATCCGATCGCTGCTCGGCCGGCTCGGCCATCACGCCGTCATCAGCACCGACGGCCCCGAGGCGCTGGAGTCCTGGCTCTCGGCGAAATCCGCGGGCAGCCCCTACGATCTCGTCCTGATGGACATCCAGATGCCGCAGCTCAACGGCATCGAAACCACCAAGCGGATTCGTACCCTCGAATCCGGCGAGCCGGGTAGCCGGACGCCGATCCTCGCGCTCACCGCCAACACGCTGGTGGAAGATCGCTACGCCTGCTTCGAAGCCGGCATGGACGGATTCTTGATCAAGCCGCTCGACCGCGAAAAACTCGCCGAGGCGCTCGCTGGGCTGGTCGCGTCACAGCACATTGCGGCGTGAGATCGAAACGAACTCGACGTCGTCCCTGCGAACGCAGGGACCCATAACCACAGGACTTGGTGATAGCAAAAGTCGTCTACCCACCTGCCCAAAGAAAAGCCGCGGCGTATGGGTCCCTGCGTTCGCAGGGACGACAGCAATCACAACCGCCGCAGCGCCACCGTCTCCACGAGATGATCGGCGCGTTTTTTCAGGATCAGCGTCGCGCGCGGACGGGTCGGCAAAATATTGTCCTCGAGATTGGCGAGGTTGGTACGCTCCCAGATCGCGATCGCGGTCGCGGTCGCCTCCTCGTCGGAGAGCACCGCGTAGCGATGGAAGTACGATTTGGGATCGTGGAACGCGGTGTCCCTGAGCGCCAGGAAGCGCCGCACATACCATTCGCGCAGCACCGGCTCCTCGGCGTCGATATAGACGGAGAAGTCGAAGAAGTCCGACACCACGGGCACTGCCTTGCCGTCGCGCGGCAGTCGGCCGGTCTGCAGCACGTTGACGCCCTCGACGATCAGAATGTCCGGGCGATCGACCTCGATCCACTCGTTCGGCACGATGTCGTAGACCAGATGCGAGTAGACCGGCGCGCGCACCGGCCGGCGCCCGGCTTTGATGTCGGAAAGAAACGCCAGCAGCATCGGCAGATCATAGCTCTCGGGAAATCCCTTCTTCTGCATCAGCCCCTGCCGCTCGAGCACGGCATTGGGAAACAGGAAACCGTCGGTCGTCACCAGGTCGACCTTGGGCCGCGGCGACCAGCGCGCCAGCAGCGCCTGCAGCACGCGCGCAGTGGTCGATTTGCCGGCGGCGACCGAGCCGGCGACGCCGATGATGTAGGGGACCTTGCGGTCGCGGATAGCGAGAAACTGGCGCTGCGCCCGGAAGAGCCGATCGGTCGCATCGACATAGATCGACAACAGTCGCGACAGCGGCAGGTAGATGTCTTCGACTTCCTGCAGGTCGAGGCGGTCATGCATCGAGCGCAGCCGCTCGAATTCGCCCGGCTCCAGCGTCATCGGCGTGTCGTCGCGCAACCGCGCCCACTGTTCGCGCGTGAAGATCCGGTAGGGATTGTATTGCTGTTCCGGGGTGCGGATATCCATGAGCTGCCCTCTCGGTCAGTCGCGCTTGCGCGACGCCTTCTCCTCAAGCCCGGACATCGAGGTCCGCTGCGCCAGCGCGGCTTCGACGTCCTCCAGCTTCACGCCACGCGACTTCAACAACACCAGCAGATGAAACAGCAGGTCAGCGCTTTCGGCAATCAGGTGGCTGCGGTCGTTCTCGACCGCCGCGATCACGGTCTCGACCGCTTCCTCGCCCAGCTTCTTGGCGCAGTGCTCCGCCCCCTGTCGAGCAATTTGCGGGTGTAGGACGCCTCTCCTCCCGATGCGGCCCGTGCATCGATGGTGGCGGCCAGATCATGGATCGTGAAACGCGACATCAACCGAACTCAACACTCGCGCCCGCCCCAAGGCCGGGTCGCTGTCCCTATGCAGGGCTTAGCACTTTTGTGACAGGGAGTCGTCAGGGATCGAGCCGCATCGGCAGCCCGGCGCGCGCCATGTGCTCCTTGGCTTGGCGTATGGTAAATTCGCCGAAGTGGAATATCGAGGCCGCCAGCACTGCGGTGGCGTGACCCTGGCGGATGCCGTCGACGAGGTGGTCGAGATTACCGACGCCGCCGGAGGCGATGACCGGTACGGGGACACTGTCGGCGATGGCCTGCGTCAGCGGCAGGTCGAAGCCTTGGCGGGTGCCGTCGCGATCCATCGAGGTCAACAGGATCTCGCCGGCGCCCAGCGAGACCACTTCCTGCGCGTATTCGATGGCGTCGATCCCGGTGGAGTTGCGCCCGCCATGGGTAAAAATCTCCCAGCGGTCCGAGCCGCCGCCGCGCTTGACCCGCTTGGCGTCGATCGCCACCACGATACACTGCTCGCCGAATTTTTCCGCCGCCTGCTTGACGAACTCGCGGTTAGCGACGGCGGCCGAGTTGATCGAGACCTTGTCGGCGCCGAAGCGCAGCAGCGTTTTGATATCCTCGATGGTCCGGACCCCGCCGCCGACCGTCAGCGGCATGAAGCAGGCTTCCGCCGTGCGCCGCACGACATCGAGCATGATGCCACGGTTTTCGTGGGTGGCGGTGATGTCGAGGAAGCACAATTCGTCGGCGCCGGCCGCGTCATATGCAATCGCCGCCTCGACAGGATCGCCGGCGTCGCGCAGGTCGACGAAGTTGACGCCCTTGACCACGCGGCCGTCCTTGACGTCGAGACAGGGGATGACGCGGACCTTGAACATCACAAAACTCCCAAAGCGTTTTCACGCGAAGCGGGCACCGGTTCGCGTGAAGAAAACGCGTCAAAATAAAAAGGTAGAGCCATGGTCCTGACCATGGCTCTACGCCGCGGCGCGCGCGTTGCGGATCAGCGTCAAAGCGGCGGCGGGATCCAGCCGCCCATCGTAGAGCGCGCGGCCGACAATGGCGCCGGCGAGCTTTTTGGCGCGCGGCTCGAGCAGCGCCTTGACGTCCTCGATGGAAGCGAACCCGCCGGATGCGATCACGGGAATGGAAATACGTTCTCCGAGCGCAATCGTGGCATCGAGGTTGAGGCCCTTCAACAGGCCGTCGCGCGCGATGTCGGTGAAAATGATGGCAGCGACACCGGCATCCTCGAAACGTTGCGCGATTTCGAGCGCGGTCACCTGCGAGGTCTCGGCCCAGCCTTCCACCGCAACCTTGCCGTCGCGCGCGTCGAGTCCGACCGCGACGCGGCCGGGGAATTTTTTCGCCGCGCCCTTCACCAGTTCCGGATCGCGCACCGCCGCCGTGCCGATGATGACCCGCGCGATGCCCTTGTCGAGCCAGGCTTCCACGGTCTTGAGATCGCGGATGCCGCCGCCGAGCTGCACCGGCATGGTGACCGCTTTGAGCATCGCCTCGACCGCCAGCGCGTTCATCGGCTTGCCGGCAAAGGCACCGTCGAGATCGACGACGTGGAGATATTCAAACCCTTGCTCGGCAAAAGCGCGCGCCTGCGCCGCCGGATCGAGGTTGAACACGGTCGCGCGCGCCATGTCGCCCTGCTCGAGGCGCACGCATTGGCCGTTTTTCAGGTCGACGGCAGGAAAGAGGATCACGGCTTCCACTTCAAAAAGTTCGAGATCAGGGCCAGGCCGAAACGTTGGCTCTTCTCGGGGTGAAACTGCGTGCCGATGGCGGTGTCTCGGCCTACGATCGCGGTCACCGGCCCGCCGTAGTCGGCACGCGCCAGCACATCGGCCTCATTGGAGGCGTTGAGGTGATAGGAGTGCACGAAATAGGCATGGCGGCCCTTCGGCCCGAGCGGCAACCGCTCCAGCACCGGGTGCTCGCGGATAGGATCGAGCGTGTTCCAGCCCATGTGCGGAATTTTGAGATTTTCCTCGCGCGGGGAAATCTTCTCGACGTCGCCCTCGATCCAGTTGAAGCCGTCGGTCGTGACGTGCTCCTTGCCGCGCGTCGCCATCAACTGCATGCCGACGCAAATGCCGAAGAACGGCCGGGCCTTGGCGCGCACCGCTTCGGTCATCGCTTCCAGCATGCCGTCCACGGCGTCGAGACCACGGCGGCAGTCGGCGAAGGCGCCGACGCCGGGCAGCACGATGCGATCGGCGCGGTACACGGTATCGGGATCGCGCGTCACCATGACCTTCTGCGGATCTTCCATGCTCCGCGAGGCGCGCTCAAAGGCCTTTGCCGCCGAGTGAAGATTGCCCGAGCCGTAATCGATGATCGCGACGGTCATCGTGGCCCTCCCGGCTCCGGAAACAAGCCGATGATTCCGCCTTGCGGCAACGGCGGCGGCGGTTTGGAGAACGACTGGCCCGGAATGTTGCGGGTTGGCGGCGGTGCGCCGCGATCGACCGACCGTTGGTCGTTGATCAGCCCGCGCTGCCGGCCGGTCCAGCGTTCGAAGAAGCGGTGTTCGGCAGCTTCCTCGTCGTCAGCAACCACGATATCGAGCTGGCGCCATTTGCGCCGCGACAGCGTCCAGCGCCGCAGACTGGCCGCTTCGAGGCCCATCAGGATGGCGAGCAGGACATCAACAGCGAAGATCGTACCGCGGCTGGCGCCCAGCGCCGACATCCCGAACTGCACGGCTGTCATCAGAACAATCCAGCCGATCAGCGCCAGCCACAGCCGATGCCACAATAGCCAGATCACGCTCGCGACCGCAGCCCAGAAATGGAAGCCGTCACGGACAAACACGAACTTGTCGGTCGCCGGAAGATCGGCGCCATTGGCTATGGGAGCATGCACTGTGTAGACCGGCATCGAACCTCTCCGCCGCGAACGAAAACGAGAACAGGCAATCAGCCGCCGAGCTGACCCTTGGTGGAAGGCACCTCGCCCGCCGCGCGCGGATCGATCGCAACCGCGGCACGAAGCGCCCTCGCCAGACCCTTGAAACAGGATTCGGCGATATGATGGCTGTTCTCGCCATATAAGGTCTCGACGTGCAAAGTCACGCCGGCGTTGATGGTGAAGGCGTTGAACCATTCGCGCACCAGCTCGGTATCGAACTGACCGACCTTGTCGCGCGGAAAGTCGACCTTGAACACCAGCACCGGCCGGCCCGAAATGTCGATCACGACGCGCGACAGCGTTTCGTCCATCGGCATGTGGATCGAGGCATAGCGGGTGATGCCGGCCATGGTGCCGAGCGCCTGCTTGACGGCCTGGCCCAGCGCGATGCCGACGTCCTCGGTGGTGTGGTGGTGGTCGACATGCAGATCGCCATCCGCCTTGACCGTGATGTCGATCCGGGAATGCCGGGCCAAGAGATCGAGCATATGGTCGAAAAAGCCGATGCCGGTCGAAACCTTGGACACGCCCGTGCCATCGAGGTTCACCGCGACCTCGATGTCGGTTTCCTTGGTCTTGCGCTTGATGGACGCTGTGCGCATGAAAACTGCTTCCCTTGGGCCGCTTGGGGCCGAAAACGCGGCCCTTTTAACAGGCGGATACCACCTTCGCTACTGCGGGATGACGTTTGAAGGGCTGAACTTCGGCCCATGGTGACCGGATTCGGGGGTGAAACGGCGCGATTGTAACCCCTCCCCTCACCCCCTAAATCTGACTGGAAAGAGGGCGATCCATGCAAGCATCTGAAAACAACCTGCCGATCTGGCACGGCACCACGATTTTGACGGTCCGCAAGGGCGGCAAGGTGGTAATCGGCGGCGACGGTCAGGTCTCGATCGGCCAGACCGTCATCAAGGCCAACGCCAGAAAGGTCCGGAAAGTCGGCAAGGGCGACGTGATTGGCGGTTTTGCCGGGGCGACCGCCGATGCCTTCACCCTGTTCGAGCGGCTGGAGAGCAAACTTGAGCAATATCCGGGGCAATTGACCCGCGCGGCGGTCGAACTGGCCAAGGACTGGCGGACCGACCGCTATCTGCGCCGGCTGGAAGCGATGATGATCGTCGCCGACAAGGACGTCTCGCTAGTCCTGACCGGCACCGGCGACGTGCTGGAGCCGGAAGCCGGCGTGATGGCGATCGGCTCCGGCGGCAATTATGCCCTGGCGGCCGCCCGGGCGCTTGTCGATACCGACAAGGACGCCGAAACCATCGTGCGCCGGGCGCTCGATATCGCTGCCGACATCTGCGTTTACACCAACCGGAACGTCACGATCGAAACGCTCTGAGGGGAGCCGCCGGTCATGGCGCCGGAATATGTCTTCCGCCCGATGGCTGTGGCCGACCTGCCGTTGATCCGGCAGTGGCTCGCGCGACCGCATGTGCGCGAATGGTGGGGCAACCCCTCTGAACAATATGAACTGGTCAGCGGCGATCTCGATGAACCGGCGATGGATCAGTTCATCGTGTCGGCGGGAAGTAACGATTTCGGCTACCTGCAGTGCTACGACCTGACGGCGTGGAATTCAGGCTTTGGCGAACATCCGCGCGGCACCCGCGGTATCGACCTCTTCATCGGCGAGCCGGACCTGATCGGGCGCGGCCATGGTTCGGCGCTCATCAGGGCCTTCGTCGAGGACCGGTTGAAGCGCGGCGCGCCGCGCATTGTGACCGATCCAGATCCGGCCAATACGCGGGCCGTACGTGCCTACGAGAAGGCGGGCTTTGAAAAAGTCGGTATGGTCGATACACCTGATGGCCCCGCTCTATTGATGGTCCGCAACGCATGACTTCCACCAACAGTATCGAGAAAGCTCCAGTCACGCTTTCGGGCCGACACTGGATATTAATTGCAGCCGGCATCCTCGCGACGCAAGCTGCGATCCTGTATGGGATGGGACGCCTGCCGATCTGCGCCTGCGGTTACGTCAAGCTCTGGCACGGCGTCGTGCAGAGTTCGGAAAACTCCCAGCACATCGCCGACTGGTATTCGCTATCGCATATCCTGCACGGCTTCCTGTTCTACGGCGCGGCCTTCCTCGCGTTTCCGCGCCTGGCCTGGCAGGGCCGCCTGATACTCGCCATCCTGGTCGAAGGCGGTTGGGAACTGGTCGAGAATTCCGACTGGATCATCAATCGCTACCGCGCCGGCACGATCTCGCTGGATTATTTCGGCGATACCATCATCAATTCGATTTCCGATATGCTCTTCATGATCGGTGGCTTCCTGCTGGCGAGGAAACTTCCCGTGGCAGTCACCATCGCTCTTGCGATGTTGTTCGAGCTGGTGATGACGCTCCACATTCGCGACAATCTGACGCTCAACATTATCATGCTGATTCACCCCTTCGAGGCGATCAAGCTGTGGCAGGGTGGCCCGCCGATCATTTAGCGGCCTCGTGCACCGCTTGCTCTCGCAACACTGGACACCTACCTAGGACCCATGACCGACTTCTCTCCCCGTGAAATCGTCTCCGAACTCGACCGCTTCATCGTCGGCCAGGCCGACGCCAAGCGCGCGGTATCGATCGCGCTGCGCAATCGCTGGCGACGGCTGAAGCTCACCGGCTCGCTTCGCGAAGAAGTGCTGCCGAAAAACATCCTGATGATCGGGCCGACCGGCGTCGGCAAGACCGAGATCGCGCGGCGGCTGGCAAAGCTCGCCGGCGCCCCCTTCATCAAGGTCGAGGCCACGAAATTCACCGAGGTCGGCTATGTCGGGCGCGACGTCGAGCAGATCATCCGCGATCTCGTCGAGGTCGCGATCGTGCAGGTGCGCGAGCGCAAGCGCAAGGATGTGCAGGCCCGCGCGCAACTTGCCGCCGAGGAGCGCGTGCTGGACGCGCTGGTCGGACCGGCCTCCAGCCCGGCGACCCGCGATTCCTTCCGCAAGAAGCTGCGCGCCGGCGAGCTCAACGACAAGGAAATCGAGATCGAGACGCAATCCTCCGGCGGCATGCCGATGTTCGAGATTCCGGGGATGCCGGGCGCGCAGATGGGCGCAATCTCGATCGGCGACATTTTTGGCAAACTTGGAGGGCGAACCAAGACCCGCCGGCTCACGGTTGAAGGCTCGCACGAGATTCTCGTCAACGAAGAGTCCGACAAGCTGCTTGACAATGACCAGGTCGTGCTGGAAGCGATCGCGGCGGTCGAGAACAACGGCATCGTGTTCCTCGACGAGATCGACAAGATCTGCGTGCGCGAAAACCGCCTCGGCGGCGACGTCTCGCGGGAGGGCGTGCAGCGCGACCTGCTGCCGCTGATCGAAGGCACCACCGTCACGACCAAGCACGGCGCGGTCAAGACCGACCATATCCTGTTCATCGCCTCCGGCGCGTTTCATATTGCCAAGCCCTCGGATCTGCTGCCGGAATTGCAGGGCCGCCTGCCGATCCGCGTCGAGTTGGAGGCGTTGACCCGCGACGACATGCGCCGCATCCTGACCGAACCGGAAGCGTCGCTGATCAAGCAATATGTCGCGCTGATGCAGACAGAGGGCGTGACGCTCGATATCACCGACGGCGCCATCGACGCGCTGGCTGATATCGCCGTCGCCGTCAATTCGACGGTCGAGAACATCGGCGCGCGGCGGCTGCAGACGGTGATGGAGCGCGTGCTCGACGAGATTTCATTCGCCGCGCCGGACCGTCATGGCGAGACCATCAAGGTCGATGCCGAATACGTGCAGAACCACATCGGCGATCTCGCCAAGAACTCGGATCTGAGCCGGTTTATTTTGTAGCCGTCACGTCCACCGCCGTCGTCCCGCGACAAAGACATGCCACCGCTCCAAGCGAGATTAGAAGCGCGCACGTCGCACGCGCACGTACAGGGCACCCTCGCCGCCATGGGCGACATGGGCTTCCTCGAAGCCGACCACCAGCGCGCGGAATTCCGGTAGCCCGAGCCATTGCGGCACCTGACGGCGCAGCACGCCGCGCTCGGACTCGGTACCCACCTTGCCCTTGCCGGTGATGACGAGCACGAAGCTCAACCCGTCATGATGGGCGCGCCGCAGGAAACCGAGCAGCGCGCGATGCGCGCGCGTCTGCGTCATGCCATGCAGATCGAGCCTCGCATCGATCTCCTTGCGACCACGCGACAGATGCGACCGCTCGCGACGGCCGATCGGCGCCAGCGGCGGTGGTTCCGGCTTTGAAGGCGCAACCATTCGCGCCGGCGCGACGTGCCTCGGTGAAGCGGCGGCTTTCGGAGCGATCTTGTGCTCGGCTTCCGCCGGAGCAGCCGACGGCTTCGAGGCGCGGTACCGCTTGCGCAGCGGCTTGACCTGCTTGGCGACGCTCTCCCACAGCGCGCGCTCCTCTTCGCTCAGGCCGCGCTTTCGGCGCGGCGGCTCCGGCAGCTCGGGAATCGAACTCGACGACCGGCGTTTCATCGACGATAGCGATATCGGCGCATGTGACGCGGCTGCGGCTTGGCCGAAACCGCTTCAACGTTCGGCCGCGGTTCTGGAAGCGGTATTGGCTCTGCTACGGCGGCCTGGACGGCCGGGGCCGGCGAGGACCTGGTTGCAGACGATGTCGTCGCCTGCATCGCGGGCTTGGCGTTGGTCGCCGCCGTTACATCGGACGGCTTTCCGGCACTCTTCGGATCCTTGGACGGATCCTTCAACGGATCGGTTTGCGGGAACAGTCTTGCGATCGTCTCCGACGGTCGCTCGTCCGGCACCGGCATCTTGCGGCCACGCGCCACCGGATCAAGGCTCTTCGGCACCAGGATCACGAAGCGGGCATTGTGGCGGAGGCGGCCGGACACCTTGCCGGCATCGAGACCGGCGCCGAAGTAGAGATCGGCGCGCGCGGGGCCGACGATGGCGGAGCCGGTGTCCTGCGCAATCATCAGGCGGCGAAACGGTGTCTTCGATCGCTCCGATTCGATCGGCAGTTCGCCTTCGATGAAGAACGGCGTGCCATAGACATGCAGTGATTTGTCGACCGCGATCGACCGGCCCGGCGTCAACGGCACGCCCTGGGCGCCGACCGCCTCGTCCTTGTCGGAAAGCTGCACCTCGCGGAAAAAGACGTAGGACTTGTTCTGCCGCCGCAGCTCGTCGGCCTCGTTAGGATTCTGTTCCATCCATTCCCGGATCTTCTGCATCGACATCTGATCCTTGGGGATGATGTTGCGTTCGATGAGGATGCGGCCGACCGGCGTATACGGAAAACCATTATGCGCATCGTAGTTGATGCGAACGGTCGAGCCGTCGTCGAGGCTGACCCGCGCCGAGCCCTGGATCTGCGAGAACAGCAGGTCAGTCTGGTCCTTCAGCCAACAGATTTCGAGGCCGCGGCCGGCGATAGCACCATCCTCGATCTCGGCGCGATCGTAATAGGGCACCAGCTTGCGGCGGCCGATCTTGCGGAACACCTGGCCCTTGTTGGGCAAGCCGGCCGAGCTCTGCGTGGTGCCACGGACGAACAGATTCGAGGGCCGGCGATAGACCGGCACTTTGTAGACCTCGTTCTCCGTCCGTGAGCCGTCGACGATGGGTTCGTAGTAGCCGGTAACAAAACCCTCGCCTTCGCCAAGCCGCGAAATGCGCAAGGGAAGAAAGTGCTCCTCGAAGAAGGCCCTCGCCTTCACGCCATCTGATAGTTCGAGACCCCTGGCGATACGGCAGGGATCGCGGAGCGATGTGCCGAGTGCTTTTGGATCGGCGGGCGGCTTTTGCTGTGCCGCTATCGGCCTGCAGCTCGTGCGAAATGCCCTGTAGGCGGCGAGATGATCGTCCTCGCTCCAGCCCGCGATCCCGGACCAGGCGACCGGCGCATACTGACCGCCGCTTATCTGAAACGGGAATTCGACCGGTGGGTATGGCAGGTGGCGGACGGGCTGCGGATGCGAAGGCTTTTGCGCACGTGAATGGCGCACTGCTGCGGCATCCGATGGTGCGATCGAGCACGTCAAAGCGAGCACGCCCAACGCAAGCCCCGCAAGGCTTCGCGTCTTAGCCCGCGCTTCCGGTGCCAACCAGCTTCCAGTTCGGATCGCGAGAGCTCGTGTCGCGGGCGAAAGTCCAGACATCGGTGATATCGGCGACCTTATCGGGGTTGCCATCGACAATGGCGCCGGTCTTGTCGCGTGTGACCGAAATCATCTGCGACACGAAGCGAACCGTCAGTTGCGCCGCGCGGTCGCGGGCTTCCGCACTCACCAGCTCGGCCTTGTCGATCGAAACAAACCGCGTTTCGGTTTTCTGCTCGTGCTTCTCGCGATCCTTGATCACAGCCTCGAAGCTCTCATAGACTTCGCTCGACAGGAGATCCTTCAGCGCCCGGCGGTCGCCATTGGCGAAGGCCAGCACGATCATCTCGTAGGCGCTGCGGGCGCCGGAGAGAAAGTGCCGCGGATCGAATGAGGAATCCTGGGCAGTGATGGCGTCGAGGCCTGCGGCGAGCGGCGTGCCCGGCTCGGCAATGCCCTTCCAGCGGTCGGCCGGCGCAATATCGGCATTCGGCGCCAGCGGCGTCTGATCGATGACGGTACCCGGCATGGGAACGACGTTGTTGTCCTGCGTCCGCTGCACGACGTTGGGAGCGGCGCGATCATAGGGCGGGCGTTCGCTCCCGGTACGCTGTCCGAGGACGCTGCGCAGGCGCAGGAAGATAAAGACCGCCAGCGCCAGGAAGATGATGGTATAAATATCCACGTCGTATTCGCTTTCTGGTTCCAGCGCCGGCAACGGGCCCGGCGGTCGAGCGTTCCCTGGCGAGAAGCTCTCTTACGAGATTCCCTGAGAACGGCAGAGATTACATCGATCGAGACTGCAGCATGTAGGCATGAAACTGCGCCCGGCCAATGGCGCGTTTTGGCGCGGGCTAATTGTAGCGCGTTTTCGCGACGAGGGGAAACCCGATCATGGCCGGAAATCACGCACATTCAATTATTTAGGATACATTTTGCGCCGCCGGCGGGATGGTATTAGGCATATCCGCCACAATTGGCGGCCGGGCTGGTCTGTGGCCGAGCCGTCGTCCTTGTGGAATGAGCCGGGGCTATGATAGCCACTCGCCCGGAAAACGCATTCTCAGACGAACCCGGGCCGCGCTCGCGAGCGCTTCAGGAGAGATTTTCATGACCAACGGCAACGGCGCGCCTCCCGAACAGGCCCCTCCCCAACTCAACGTGCTGGCCCAGTACATCAAGGACCTGTCGTTCGAGAATCCGAACGCGCCCTCCTCGCTGGCGCCACAACAACAGCAGCCGGCGATCAACATCCAGATCAACGTTTCGGCGAACAATCTCGCGCAAAACGAGTTTGAAGTGACGCTCTCGATCGAGGGCAAGGCGGAAAATGCCGGCAAAGTGATGTTCAGCTTCGAACTCGCCTATGCGGGCGTGTTCCGCATCGTCAACGTGCCGCAGGAACAGCTTCATCCTCTCGTCATGATCGAATGCCCGCGGCTGTTGTTCCCGTTCGCGCGCGAGATCATCGCGACCGCGGTGCGCGACGGCGGCTTCCCGCCCTTGATGCTCGATCCCGTCGATTTTGTCGGCCTGTACCGCCAGAACATGGAACGGCAGGCCGCGGCACAGGCCGCCTCGGGCGCCAAGCCAAGCTAAGGCGAGCGGCGGCTGGTTTGCCGCTTAAGCCATTGCCGGAAGAAAATCGTTCCAGATCGGCTTGTCGCCCAAGGTGGCGATGAAGGCGCGATGGGCCTCGCGATCGGCTTCGGTGATTCGCGGCGCCAGCGGCATTTCGCGCTGCCGGCGTGGCGTATCACCGATGCCGCTGGTAACCGTGATGCGGGTTTCCGACGCCAGGATCAGTTGCGACTGCCGCGCGCCGATCAGATCGATATAGACTTCGGCCAAGAGCTCGGCGTCGAGCAGCGCGCCGTGCTTGGTGCGGCGGGAATTGTCGATCGCATAGCGGGAGCAGAGATCGTCCAGCCGGTTCGACACGCCGGGATGCTTGCGGCGGGCCAGTAGCAGCGTATCGACCAACCGGTCGCGCAGAATCGGCTGCCGCTTGATGCGGTCGAGCTCGGCATTGATGAAGCTGATGTCGAACGAGGCATTGTGGATGACGAGCGGCGCGTCGCCGATGAATTCCAGGAACTCCTCGACCACTTCGGTGAACAGCGGCTTGCTGGCGAGGAACTCGGTCGACAGGCCGTGCACGGCAAAGGCTTCCGCCGGCATGTCGCGCTCGGGATTGATGTAGCGGTGAAACGTCTGCCCCGTCGGCATGCGGTTGAAGATCTCGATGCAGCCGATTTCGACCAGCCGATCGCCGCGCAGCGGATCGAGGCCCGTGGTTTCGGTATCGAGAACGATTTCGCGCATGGATGTGAGAGACCGAAGTTTCGACGAATCAGATCCGCCGCTGCGGCATCTTAACAACCTCGGCCAGAATGTCGCGGATCCGCGCGCGCACCGGGTCCAGCCCATGCGAGGTATCCACCACGAAATCCGCGCGCTTGCGCTTTTCGGCATCGGGCAACTGCCGCGCCAGAATGGCGTCGAGGGCCTCTGATGTCATGGTGCCGCGTGCCAAAATTCGCTCGCGTTGGGTTTTCGGATCGGTCGTGACCACGACCACCGCATCGACGCGCTTCTCGCCGCCGGTTTCGAACAATAGCGGGATGTCCATCACGACAACCGGCGCGCCGGACCGCTCGGCCTCATCGAGAAATTTCTGGCGGGACGCGCCGAGCATTGGGTGAACGATCTGCTCGAGCCGCTTGATGGCAGCAGGGTCATGCACCACCTTGGCGGACAATTTGGCGCGATCGACTTTGCCATCCACCGTGGTGCCGGGAAACGCCGCTTCGATCGCGGGCGCCGCCTCGCCTTCATAGATTTTGTGAACGGCTGCGTCGGCGTCGTAAACCGGCACGCCCGCCTCGGTGAACAGTTTTGCGGTGGTGGATTTCCCCATCCCGATCGAGCCGGTCAGTCCGAGAATCCGCATAGGGTTCGTCACTCTCAAGAGGATATCAAATTCCCAACAGTCGTTCGCGGCGCAAGAATGCAAACAGCGGCAGCAACGGCAGGCCGAGAATCGTGAAGTGATCGCCTTCGAAGCGATCGAATAGATGTATGCCCAGTCCTTCGAGCTGATAGGCGCCAACACTGGATGTCACGGCTTCGCCGGCCTCGTCCAGATACGCTCTGATCTCCGCCCCGCTTAGAGCGCGCATGGTCAGGCGCGCGACCGAAACATCGGAAAACACTATCTTGCCATCGCGGGCAACCGCAACGGCGGAATGCAGCTCGTGCGTCTGGCCGGCAAGCAGACGCAGTTGATCTGCAGCCTGCGCGCGGCCCGCCGGCTTGCTGAACAGCCGGTTTCCCAAAGCCAGCGTCTGATCGGCGCCGACGACATAACGGCCGGGATTTTTCGACGATACGAAACATGCCTTCTCGCGCGCCAGGAGGCCTGCGATTTCACCGGGTGCGGAAAGGCCTGAGTTCTTCTGCACGGATCGTTCGTCGATATCGGCAGGAACGGCCTCGAAGGAAATGCCGGCATTGGCAAGCAGCATTTGCCGCGCGCGGCTCTGCGAAGCGAGAATCAGCGGATGTTGTCCACGCCAAATGGTCATCTTGGCTGCGTCATTCCGGAAGCCGCTGCCGCTGGCGATCGGTGAACAGTTTTAGCACCGCCGCCGCGGTTTCCTCGATCGAACGCCGTGTCACGTCGAGCTGTGCCCAACTGAACCTGGCGCTCAGTTTTCGGGCATAGGCTACTTCATCAGCCACCGCCTGACGATCGATGTAATCATCATTGGGGGTATCGGCGCCCATGCTCAGCAAGCGATTTTGCCGGACCTGGATCAGCCGCTCCGGCGTCGCATGAAGGCTGACGACCAATGGCTTTTTCAGTGTCTCCAGTTGGTGCGGCAGCGGAATGCCCGGAACCAGCGGCACGTTCGCGGTACGGACGCCGCGGTTGGCGAGATAGATCGAAGTCGGCGTCTTCGAGGTGCGGGATACGCCGACGAGAACGACATCCGCCTCTTCCAGGCCTTCGACGTGTTGCCCGTCATCATGCATCATGGTGTAGTTCAGCGCGTCGATGCGCTTGAAATATTCCGCGTTCAAAACGTGCTGGGCACCTACCCTGCCCGTCGTCGCCGCGCCCAGATAGGCCTCGAACAACTGCATCACGGGACCAATGATGGAGAGACTCGGTATGTTGATGTTCCTGCACTTGGCTTCCAGCCGGGCAACCAGATCCTTTTCCAGCAATGTGAAGAGCACGATGCCCGGTGCTTCCTCGATCTCGTCAAGCACGCGGTCGAGCTGCTTCTGGCTGCGCACCAGCGGATAGACATGTTCGACCGCCGTCACGTTGGCGTATTGCGCGGCGACCGCGCGCGCCACCGTGATCAGCGTCTCGCCGGTCGAGTCCGAGACCAGATGAAGATGAAAATAGTTGCCGGTCGTGGGCACCAGAACCCCTGTGTATTCCTGTGAATCCTGTGGAGCATAACCGAGATGTTCGGCCCTGGATCGTCGCCTTCGGGAAAACCCTTGGTTTCTTCACAGGGCCTCACGCGAGGACAAGTCCAACGCCTCGCGGCAATGATAGTGAGAAGCTGTGGACTTGTCTCTTCATAAGCTGACCACAAAACATCGCAAGCGATTGATGCACGTTGTGTTATCAGGACGATCCGGTGTTTGGCCCGAATTGGTGATGGATGTGAACAAGCCTCGCAAAGAGACTGGACGGTTTTGTATGAGTCCAAATCACCGTCACTAAGACTCAAACCTAAGATTCTAAAATTATTAGTTTAGAGAAGCGGTGCCTTGCGGATATGTCTTGCGTCTCACGCTGGCGAAGCTTCTTCGCAACGCTTGAGAAGATCGGAACGTTCCGGAGATCAGGGCGGCTGCAATGTACGAGTGGATCACGATCACGGCCTACCCGTGGATCAAGGCGCTGCATGTGATTGCCGTCATCTCGTGGATGGCCGGCATGCTCTATCTGCCGCGGCTGTTCGTCTACCATTGCGAAGCCGAGGTCGGATCGAAGCAGTCCGAAACCTTCAAAGTGATGGAGTGGCGCTTGCTGAAGGTGATCATCAATCCCGCGATGATCGTCACGTGGCTAGCCGGGCTCTATATGGCCTGGAGCGGACATTGGTACATGTCCGGCTGGTTTCACGCCAAACTGACGCTGGTGATCATCCTGTCGGGCGTCCACGGCTTTTTTCCCGCTGGGTTAAGGATTTCGCCGCCGACCGGAATACCAGAAGCCAGAAATTCTATCGTATTATCAATGAGGTACCAACCGTCCTGATGATCTTTATCGTCATCCTGGTGATCGTGAAGCCGTTCTAGGGCGCCCTTTTCGTGGGTCGGTCGGTTTCTCACCTGCTTGCGAAGCGGCGGCCGATTTTCTATATTGTCGAAATCCCACCCCACGCAGGCGGATGTGGCTGCGTTCCGGCTCCTTCATTGGACCGGCCGCCGCATCAGGTTTGAAGCCTCACCGGCGCTTTCCTTGCTTAGACCTGCGGACCTTCCATTTTTCGTGTCCGGCTTTCACCAGCTTCGCACCCTTCTTAAAAGACACTCCACAGGACCACCCCAATGCGGGAAATGAAACTCCAAGACCTCAAATCGAAAACGCCGGCCGAGCTCGTTACGTTCGCCGAAGAGAGCGGGGTCGAAAATGCCAGCACCATGCGCAAGCAGGAGCTGATGTTCGCCATTCTCAAGCAGCTCGCGATCCAGGAAATCGACATTATCGGCGAAGGCGTCGTCGAGGTTCTCTCCGACGGCTTCGGCTTCCTGCGCTCGCCCGACGCCAACTACCTGCCCGGCCCCGACGATATCTACGTCTCGCCCTCGCAGATCCGCCGCTTCGGACTCCGCACTGGCGACACCATCGAAGGCCACATCCGCAGCCCGAAAGAAGGCGAACGCTATTTCGCGCTGCTGAAAGTCAACACGCTCAATTTCGAAGATCCGGAAAAGTCCAAGCACAAGGTCAATTTCGATAATTTGACGCCGCTGTTTCCGGATCAGCGCTTCCGTCTCGAGCTCGAAGACCCGACGCGAAAAAGACCTTTCTGCACGGGTGATCGATATCGTCGCACCGATCGGCAAGGGCCAGCGCGCGCTGATCGTGGCGCCGCCGCGCACCGGCAAAACCGTGCTGATGCAGAACATCGCGCACTCCATCACGGCCAATCATCCGGAGTGCTATCTGATCGTGCTTCTGATCGACGAGCGTCCGGAAGAAGTCACGGACATGCAGCGCTCGGTGAAGGGCGAGGTGGTGTCGTCGACGTTCGACGAGCCGGCGGTGCGTCACGTTCAGGTCGCCGAAATGGTGATCGAGAAAGCCAAGCGCCTGGTCGAGCACGGCCGCGACGTCGTGATCCTGCTCGACTCGATCACGCGTCTCGGCCGCGCCTACAACACCGTGGTGCCGTCATCGGGCAAGGTGCTGACCGGCGGTGTCGACGCCAACGCGCTGCAACGGCCGAAACGATTCTTTGGCGCCGCGCGCAACATCGAGGAGGGCGGTTCGCTCACGATCATTGCCACCGCGCTGGTCGATACCGGCAGCCGCATGGACGAAGTCATCTTCGAAGAATTCAAGGGCACCGGTAACTCCGAACTGATCCTCGACCGCAAGGTCTCGGACAAGCGGACCTTCCCGGCGATCGACATCTCGCGCTCCGGCACGCGCAAGGAAGAGCTGATCACTGATCCGCAGCTTCTGAAGAAGATGTACGTGTTGCGCCGGATTCTCAATCCAATGGGCACCATGGACGCGATCGACTTCTTGCTCGACAAGCTCCGCAACACCAAGAACAATTCCGAGTTCTTCGACTCCATGAATACCTGAGCCGCCAAGCCAGGCTTAGGGGAGGGCGCCTCGCACCGCGGGGCGCCCTTTTTCATGCTGCGGTCATCGCTGCGGCACCAAAGCAGCGTCGGAAAATTGGCGTTATTGATTGGTTAACCAAATAAGCTATTGAATTTTATATTGTTTATTCGACCTGGAGATCAGGGCAGGGCGCCTCTCCCGATTTTGCAGCATCGCTGCTGCACCTTTGGCGCAATGAGGTTAGCGGATGTTGGCCTGCGTTCTCAGACCCCGAATCGAAACTGCGTTGCCTTTTCAGGACCTCCCGCACAAATAGGCTATGCATCCGCGGGACCAGACCATTTTTGCACTGTCGTCGGGCCGTCCACCGAGCGCGATTGCCTTGGTGCGCGTCTCGGGTCCGCAGGCCGGGAAGCTCGTGACGGCGCTGGCTGGCAAATTGCCGTCGCCGCGAATGGCCACGCGGGCGCTCCTCCATGATGTCGGCCAGCGGCCGATCGATGATGCCGTGGTGTTGTGGTTTCCGGGTCCGGCCAGCGCGACCGGGGAAGACGTCGCGGAATTTCACGTCCATGGCGGGCGCGCGGTGTTGGACGCGTTGTTCGCGGCGCTTTCTGCGTTCGAAAATGTGCGTCCGGCCGAGCCCGGCGAATTTACCCGGCGCGCCTTCGAGAACGGCAAGCTCGACCTCACCGAAGCCGAAGGACTCGACGATCTCATCCACGCCGATACCGATCGGCAGCGGCGTCAGGCGCTGCGCCAATTGAAGGGGCTGCTTGGCGACCGAGCTCGCGACTGGCGTGCGCGGATCATCGAAGCGTCCGCCCTGATCGAGGCTGGGATCGACTTCTCGGACGAGGGCGACGTGCCGGCAGAATTGATCGCGCCGGCGTTGGCGAAAGTTGAAGTGCTGTCGGCTGAGATCGAGGAAGTCCTGGCGGAGCAGGGGCGGAGTGAGCGGCTTCGCGATGGCCTCGTCGTCGCGATCGCCGGGCCGCCGAATGTCGGCAAGTCGACGCTGATGAATCAGCTCGCGCGCCGGGAGGTCGCGATCGTCTCGCCGCACGCCGGCACCACGCGTGATATCATTGAGGTGCAGCTCGATCTCGACGGCTATCCGGTGACCGTAATCGATACCGCTGGGATCCGTGAGACGGACGATCCGGTCGAGCAGGAGGGGGTTCGTCGCGCCAGGGCCCGGGCCGCGGATGCGGATCTCGTGTTGTGGATCTCCGACTCGCCGGGGGCAGTGATCGACCACGATTGGGATGCGCCAGTTTGGAGCGTGCGAAACAAGATCGATCTCGAACAGATAGGTCGGCCATTGGCCGATGCGTCAGGGCAGGGCGATTTTCAGATCTCGGCGAGCCGAGGCGATGGTTTGCCCGAGCTGATCGCGGCCCTGATTGGTTTCGCTCAAAATTACTTTGGCGGAAGCGAGGCTGGCCTGATCGGCCGAACCCGGCAGCGCTTGCTTTTGCAGGAGACCGCGGCCTCGTTACGGCGCTGCGTTCAGGTAGTCGGGCGGGGCGAGGAACTAGCGGCGGAGGAATTGCGCATGGCAGCCCATTCGCTGGGGCGGCTCTTGGGGCGCGTGGATGTCGAGGACATTCTGGACGTTATCTTCCGGGAGTTCTGTGTAGGTAAGTGAGCCTTCCCTACCATCTTGTTTCACGTGAAACAGTTCCGTGCGCTTGGATGTTTCACGTGAAACACCAAGCCTCAATTTCCCATCGAGCAATTCCTTCTTCCGCGTTTTCCAACTCCGCGATAGAAGTCGCGACATGATTTTCCAGGCAGACTCCTTCGACGTCATTGTTATCGGCGGCGGCCACGCCGGCTGCGAGGCCGCGAGCGCAGCCGCGCGGATGGGTGCCAAGACCGCCTTGGTGACCCATCGTTTTGCGACCATCGGGGCGATGTCCTGCAATCCCGCGATCGGCGGTCTCGGCAAGGGCCATCTGGTGCGCGAAGTCGATGCGCTTGATGGCCTGATGGGCCGGGTGGCGGATGCCGGCGGGATCCAGTTTCGGATGTTGAACCGCCGCAAGGGTCCGGCCGTCCGCGGACCGCGCGCCCAGGCAGATCGCAAGCTGTATGCTGCGGCCATGCAGACGGCGATCCGGGAGACCGCCAATCTCAGCGTGATCGAAGGTGAGGCGGACGAGCTGATTGTCTCGAACGGTCGGGTCGCTGGAATTCGCTTGGTCGAGGGAAGGCAGCTTTCGGCGGGCGCGGTGGTCATCACGACGGGGACGTTTTTGCGCGGGCTGATCCATCTCGGCGAGAAGAACTGGCCGGCGGGCAGGGTCGGGGAGGCGCCTGCGATCGGACTATCGGCCTCATTCGAGCGCGCCGGCTTTACGCTTGGACGGCTGAAGACCGGCACGCCGCCACGGCTCGATGGCACGACCATCGACTGGGCCGCCGTTGAGATGCAGCCCGGCGACGATCCGCCTGAGCCATTCTCGGTCATGACCGATCGGATCACGACGCCGCAGATACGATGCGGGATCACTCGGACGACTCCGGCCACCCACGAGGTGATCAGGACCAATGTGCATCGCTCGCCGATGTATTCCGGGCAGATCAAGAGCAGCGGCCCACGCTATTGTCCCTCGATCGAGGACAAGATTGTCCGATTCGGCGATCGTGATGGCCACCAGATCTTCCTAGAGCCGGAGGGGCTCGACGACTCCACCGTCTACCCCAACGGCATCTCGACCTCGCTACCGGAGGAAGTCCAGCTCGCGATCCTCGGGACCATCCCCGGGCTCGAACGGGTGAAGATGGTTCGGCCGGGCTATGCCATCGAATATGATCACGTCGATCCGCGCGAACTGGAGCCGACCCTGCAGACCAAGCGTCTGCCGGGCCTTTTCCTGGCCGGACAGATCAACGGGACGACGGGATATGAAGAGGCGGCGGCCCAGGGAATCGTTGCCGGTCTGAACGCTGCGTTGATGGCGGGTGGGGCCGATCCGATCGTGTTCGATCGCGCTGACGGTTATCTCGGGGTGATGATCGACGACCTCGTGACCCGCGGGATCACCGAGCCATATCGGATGTTCACCTCGCGGGCCGAGTACCGCTTGACACTCCGAGCCGACAACGCCGACCAGCGTCTGACCGACAAGGGCATTGCCTTGGGCTGCGTAGGACAGGCGCGATCGCAGCGGCATCGCGGCAAGATGGCAGCGTTGGATGCCGCCAAGGCTTTGGCCAAGTCGCTGACGATCACTCCAAACGAAGCGGCCAGGCATGGCCTTGCGCTCAACCGGGACGGCCATCGGCGGTCGGCGTTTGAGTTGCTGGCCTACCCGGAGATCGAGTGGACTGTCCTGCGCGGCATATGGCCGGAGCTCTCGGCCATCGATCCATCGATCGCCGTGCATCTCGAGATCGACGCCAAGTACGATGTCTATCTCAAGCGCCAGACTGCCGACGTCGATGCCTTCCGGCGCGACGAGGGTTTGGTCCTGACCGATATCGACTATGCCGACGTGCCCGGACTTTCCAACGAAGCGCGCGCCAAGCTCGAAGCGGCGCGGCCGCGGACAGTGGGGCAGGCGGGCCGGCTCGACGGGCTGACGCCCGCGGCGCTGGGTATCCTGGCGGCGTATCTGCGTCGCGAGGCGCGGCGGAAGACCGCGAAGGTGAGCGCGTAAAAATCTGTTTCACGTGAAACAGGAATGTAGGATGGGTAGCGCTCTTCGCTCCCACCCATCCTACGATTGCTTCGCTCAGCGAGACCAATATGGCGAAGGCCGCCGCCCCCAGCCTCTCCCCAGTCCTGCCCTCAGACAAGGCCGCCGCTTTGGCTCTCACTCCCGTTTCACGTGAAACGGAGGCGCGGCTGAACCGCTATGTCGATCTTCTCATCGAATGGCAGACCAAAACGAATCTCGTGGCGCCATCGACGCTTCCGAACCTGTGGACCCGTCACATCTCCGATTCGCTGCAACTCCTCGACCTGGCGCCGTCCGCGAAGACCTGGGTCGATCTCGGCAGCGGTGGAGGCTTCCCCGGCGTAGTGCTCGCTTGCGCATTGGCGGAGACGCCGGGCGCCAACGTCCATTTGGTCGAGCGCAACGCCAAAAAGGCAGCCTTTTTGCGCGAGGCGGCCCGCGTAACTTCTGCGGCCGCTACCGTGCATTTGGCGGGAATCGGGGATATTGTGGATAGAATCGGTAGCCACGTCGATTGCGTCACTGCGCGGGCGCTGGCTCCGTTACATCAGCTTGTCGGTTTCGCGGAACCGTTTGTGAGCAGTGGCGCGAAAGCGCTGTTTCTCAAGGGTCAAGATGTAGAGGCTGAATTGACCGAAGCCACCAAATATTGGAATATTGAACCGCGACTCCATTCCAGCCGAACGGGCGGGCACGGCTGGATCGTCGAACTCGATCGGATCGAGCGGCGCAACCCCTCCGCGATCACACATGGCGATCGGGCATGACCGAATTAGATGAATTATATCAAGAGGATAGGGAGCCAACTCCGCCACCTCATCCACGCATCCTGTCGCTCGCCAACCAGAAGGGTGGCGTCGGCAAGACCACCACAGCGATCAATCTTGGCACCGCGCTCGCGGCGATTGGCGAGCGCGTGCTGATCGTCGATCTCGATCCGCAAGGCAACGCTTCCACCGGCCTTGGCATCGATCGCCGCAACCGCAACTGCTCGACTTACGACGTGCTGATCGGTGAAGCGCCGCTGCGCGACGCCGTGGTTGCCACCGCGGTGCCGCGGCTGCACATCGCGTCCTCGACGATGGATCTGTCGGGCCTCGAGCTCGAACTCGGCACGACGCCTGGCCGTGCGTTCCGCCTGCGCGATGCGATCGCGGCGTTGAACAAAAACGCGGCGCCCGACACCGACTACACCTATGTGCTGATCGATTGTCCGCCGTCGCTCAATCTGCTCACCGTCAACGCGATGGCAGCGTCGGACGCGATCCTGGTGCCGTTGCAGTGCGAGTTCTTCGCGCTCGAGGGTCTGTCGCAATTGCTGCAGACGGTGGAGCAGGTGCGCTCGACGCTCAATCCGAACCTGTCGATCCACGGCATCGTGCTGACGATGTTCGACTCGCGCAACAACCTGTCGAACCAGGTGGTCGCCGACGTCAGGCAATTCATGGGCTCCAAGGTCTACGACACCATGATCCCGCGCAACGTCCGCATCTCCGAGGCGCCGTCCTACGGCAAGCCGGTGCTGGTCTACGATCTCAAATGCGTCGGCAGCGAAGCGTATCTGAAGCTTGCGACGGAAGTGATCCAGCGCGAGCGCGAGCTGAGGACGCATTAGAGGGAATGTAGGATGGGTTGAGCGCAGCGATACCCATCAAAGCGCGCGATGAAGGTGATGGGTTTCGCTTCGCTCTACCCATCCTACGCGCGCCGTCGCGAAAGCTGGTGGGCACGCTTCGCTTTGCCCACCCTACGAGCAATAGAATTCTGTAGTGGAGTAGCCAAGTGAATCCTAGGGAGTTGGCGGCGATGGCCGACGAAACGCGTTCGCGACTGGGTCGTGGTCTCGCAAGTCTGATCGGGGACGTCGGCGGCGAGGCCGCGCATGTCGAACGGCCGCGCAACCAGCGCAAGGTACCGATCGAATTTCTAAAACCAAATCCGCGCAACCCACGCCGGACATTTTCCGATGCCGAACTGGGCGAGCTCGCCTCCTCCGTCAAGCAGCACGGCGTGATCCAGCCGATCGTGGTGCGGCCGGTGAAGGGCGCGCAGGACCGCTATGAGATCATCGCTGGCGAACGGCGCTGGCGCGCGGCGCAGCTCGCCAGCTTGCACGAGGTGCCGATCGTTCCCATCGATGTCAGCGACAGCGACGCACTCGAGATCATGATCATCGAGAACGTGCAGCGCGAAGACCTCAACGCGATGGAAGAGGCGCAGGGTTATCACGCGCTGGCCGACGAATTCAAACGGAGCCAGGAAGACATCGCCAAGGAAGTCGGCAAGAGCCGCAGCCACGTCGCCAACATGATGCGGCTGACAAAGCTGCCGGCGGAGGTGCAGGCCCTTATCGCGAGCGGCGAATTGTCGGCGGGACACGCCCGCGCACTGATCAGCGTGCCCGATCCGCTGGCGGCCGCCAAGCGCATCGTCGCCGAAGGCCTCAACGTGCGTCAGACCGAGGCGCTTGCCCACGAAGAGGGCGTGCCAGAGCGCAAGCCGCAGAAGGCGCGCAGCGGCGGTGGCAAGACAAAGGATCCCGACACCATCGCGCTGGAGAAGCGCGTCAGCGACGCGCTCGGCCTCAAAGTGACCGTCAATCACCGCGATCCCGGCGGCACAGTGCAGATCAGCTATCGCAACCTCGAACAACTCGACGAAGTGATGCGAAGGCTGGAGAAGGGGAGTTGAGATCTCTCCGTCGTCCCGGGCAAGCCAACGGGTCGCGCGAATGCGCGCCCGATGACAGGCTCCGCGCGACCCGGGACCCATACGCCGCGGCGGAATTTATTGGGCGAACTGCTCGACGGCCTTCCTAGTCAACACGATCCTGTGGGGTATGGGTCCCTGGTTGGCAGGGACGACGCCGAGATTCTGGCCTGATAGCTCACCCCCGCCGCTTGGCATTCGCCGCAATCGACAGCAGTGTCCGCAGCGCGATGGCTGACGCCAGTGAGGCCTGCTTGCGCATGTCGAGCGCGGCGGTTCCGAGCTGGTCAATGATCCCGGCAAGCCGCGCCGCGCTGAAATTGCGCAGCGCGATTTCGACGGCGCCCTTTCGCGAAAAATGCAGGCGCGGATAGCCGCCCTCGAGCAAGGTGGAGACGGGCGTTCCGTCAGCCACCGCAAGCGCCGATTTGTGCAGCCACGCGGCTTGACGCTGCGCGGCCGAGATGATCACGCCGGGATAGGTGCCGGCGACCATCGCCTTGGCGAATTCGCTTTCGACCAAATCCGGCTTGCCGGCAAACGCGCCATCGACGATCGGGTCGAGCTTCAGCTCGGACGCATCGGAGACGACGGTCATGACATCGTCGAGCGCAATCTCGCCCTTGCCATGGGCATAGAGAGCGAGCTTGCGGAGCTCGTTGCGCGAGGCCTGGCGGTCGCCGCCAAGCAACGACATCAGCGCGGCGCGGGCATCCGCGGCGATGCGCAAATTGGAAGTCCGTAGTTCCTCGTCGATCAATCGAGCAAGGTCGCGCTCGGTGTCGGGATAGCAGGCGATGGCGACTGCGCTCTTGGCGCGCTCGCAGGCCTTGCGCAGGGGCGATTCGGGCCGCAACTCGCCGGCCTCGATCACGATGCGGCAATCCTTGATTGGCGAATCAGCCAGCGTATCGACGCCGCTGGCGAAACTGCGGGAGCCGGCGCGCACACGAATGGCACGCCGGCCGCCGAACATCGGGATCGTCATCGCCTCATCGACCAGTCGCGATGGCTCGGCGGCCAGCTCGTCGCCGTCGAGCCGCACCAGCGAAAAGGGATCATTGGGATCGTCGACCGCCGACGCAATCAGCGCATCGGCGCGCTCGCGCACGAGACCGGCGTCGGGACCGTACAGCAGGATGATAGGGCGGCCGGCATCAGGCCGGGCGAGAAAAGCGTCGATGTCTTTTCCGCGGAGCGCGACCACGATGGAACATCAGGTGCCGGCGTAGAAGTAGGACGCGAGCCGAGTCTGGATGTTTTCCGCGATCTCGTTGGCGGCGCGGTCCTCGGCGTCGCGGAAGGCGCGGGCGCGGGCGAAGCGCTGCAACTGGCCGGGGACGTCATAGGACACGCGGGAGAACGTCGTGCCCGTCATGACCGACTTGTTGGTGGCGAGGTCGATGAGATTGTATTGCGCGTCGATGCCGTAGTTTTCGCTCGACGGCAGGGCGGTGGCCGGATCGAGAATCAGCGAAGAGCGGGTGGTGTTGAACCGCAGCACCAGCCGATGGGTCGGCGGCATGCCGGTGGCGTTGCCGTAGAGCTTGAACGCCAGCGCGTTGCGGATCTCGACCTGAATTCGGGCTTCTCGCGAGGCGTTGTTCTTGTCAACCGGCGGGATTTCCACGCCCATCAGCTTTTCGCGCAAGCCGGGCTTGCCGTCGTTACGTTCGGCATACATCGGCTGGAAACAGCCGGCCGTGAGCGCCGCCAGAGCGGCGACGGCGATCAGCCGAAGGGCGATCCGGGTCCTAGCCAACGACATTCACGATCCTCATGGGAACTACGATTACCTTGCGGACGGCCTTGCCGCCGAGGGCGAGTTTTACCGCATCGAGCGCCAAAACGGCAGCCTCAATTTCCGGATTTTGGGCGACCCGTGGCACGGTAACATCACCCCGCTTCTTGCCGTTGACCTGGACCACCAGCGTCACATTGTCTTCAACCAGCAGATCGCGTTCGATTTGGGGCCAGTTGGCCTCCGAAATCAGCCCGGGCTGCCCTAGAACCTGCCAGCACTCCTCGGCCAGATGCGGCATCATCGGCGCGAACAATTGAGCCAGGATGATTGCGGCCTCCCGGACGGACCAGGCCAGATCCGGCGCCGGCTTGCCCTCACGGCCCAGCACCTCGGCCAGCGCATTGGTGAATTCCCGGATATGAGCAAGGCAGACATTGAAATGCAGCCGCTCGATCCCGGACGACACCTTGTCCAGCGCGCCATGGGTTGCCTTGCGCAAGGCAAGCGCATCCGCGCCGAACGAGGCCGGACGGTCGGCAGGGGCCACCTTGGCGATTTCGGCGGATTCATTAACCAGTCGCCACAGCCGCTGCACGAAGCGTGAGGCACCCTGCACGCGCTCGTCGCTCCAAATCACGTCGCGATCCGGGGGAGAGTCCGACAGCATGAACCAGCGGGCGACGTCGGCGCCATAGGTCGCGATGATATCGTCGGGGTCGACCGTGTTCTTCTTCGACTTCGACATCTTTTCGATCGCGCCGATCGCGACCTCTTCGCCGCTGTCGAGCAGCGTGGCCCGGCGGCCATTGCCGCCGGTCTCGACCTTCACCTCGGCCGGCGTCACATAGGAGCCGTCGGCTTTTTGGTAGGTCTCGTGCACCACCATGCCTTGCGTGAACATGCCGGCGAACGGCTCGTCCATGCCGATGTGGCCGGTCGCCTTCATCGCGCGGGTGAAGAAGCGGCTATAGAGTAGATGCAGGATCGCGTGCTCGACGCCGCCGATATACTGGTCAACCGGCATCATCCGGTTGGCGACATTGGGCGTGGTCGGCGCCTTCTCGTTCCAGGGATCGGTGAAGCGCGCAAAATACCAGGACGAATCCACGAAGGTGTCCATGGTGTCGGTTTCACGCTGCGCCTTGCCGCCGCATTTGGGGCAGATGACGTGCTTCCAGGTCGGATGATGGTCGAGCGCATTGCCGGGTTTGTCGAAGGTTGCGTCCTCCGGCAGCGTCACCGGTAGATCGGCGTCGGGCACCGGCACCACGTCGCATTTCGGGCAATGGATCACCGGGATCGGACAGCCCCAGTAGCGCTGGCGTGAAATGCCCCAGTCACGCAGGCGGAAATTCACTTGCCGCTCGCCGACGGCCGCGTTGCCGCGTAGTTCAGCCTCCAGGCGCTTCGCAATCTCTTCCTTGGCCTGCTCAATGGTCATGCCATCGAGAAAGCGGGAATTGATCATGCGGCCGTCGCCGTCATAGGCGGTGTCGGTGATGACGAAACTTTTCGGGTCCTGGCCTTCCGGGCAGACGACCGGCGTATTGCCGAGATTGTACTTGTTGACGAAATCGAGGTCGCGCTGGTCGTGCGCGGGGCAGCCGAAGATGGCGCCGGTGCCGTATTCCATCAGCACGAAGTTCGCGACATAGACCGGCAGCTTCCAATTCGGATCGAACGGGTGGATGGCCTTGATGCCGGTATCAAAGCCCTGCTTCTCGGCGGTGTCGATGATCTCCTGCGCGGTGCCGATCTTTTTAACGTCCGCAATGAACTCGGCGAGCTTTGGATTCTTCGCGGCCGCGGCCTGCGCCAGCGGATGATCCGCCGAGATCGCCATGAATTTTGCGCCGAACAACGTGTCCGGCCGCGTCGTGAAGATCTTTAGTTCAGATTCGCCCGCCGGCGTCGTCGCGGGATCGAGCGCGAAGCGGATCAGCAAGCCCTCGGAGCGGCCGATCCAATTGCGCTGCATCAGCCGGACCTTGTCCGGCCAGCGGTCCAGGCTATCAAGCGCGTCCAGCAGCTCCTGCGAGTACTTCGTGATCTTGAAGACCCACTGGTTCATCTCGCGCTGCTCGACGACGGCGCCGGAGCGCCAGCCGCGGCCGTCGATCACCTGCTCGTTGGCGAGCACGGTCATGTCGACCGGATCCCAGTTGATCTTGCGCTTCTCGCGCTCGGCCAGTCCCGCGCGCAGAAAGTCCAAGAACATCTTCTGCTGATGCTTGTAATAGGCGGGATCGCAGGTCGCGAACTCGCGCGACCAGTCGAGCGACAGCCCGATCGACCGCAACTGCTTCTTCATCGCGGCGATATTGTCGTAGGTCCATGCCTTGGGCGCGACCTTGCGCTCGATCGCGGCATTCTCGGCCGGTAGCCCGAAGGCGTCCCAGCCCATCGGGTGCAGCACGTTGAAACCCTTGGCGCGCATGAAGCGGGCCAGCACGTCACCCAGCGTGTAGTTCCGGACATGCCCGATATGAATGCGCCCGGACGGGTAGGGGAACATCTCGAGCACGTAGTATTTCGGCCGCGGATCGTCGTTTTTCGAGGCGAAGATCGCCTTTTCGTCCCATTGGCGTTGCCAGCGCGGCTCGGAATCACGGGCGTTGTAACGTTCGGAGGTCATGGAATCGCAGGGCTTTTTGTGGATTCGGGTCCCGTCCAGAGGACGGCGGACTAGGCCACAAAAGCGGCTGCGGGGTCAACGGGTTGGGACAGTGGGATGGGGCGTTTTAGCCGATGGCGTGGAGCGTCCGCTCACCCGGCCATCGCGATCCCCGCCTCGTCCACCAACTTTGCAAAGCCGTGCTCGACCACGGTATTTCGCCCGCGGTGTTTGGCGGCGTAAAGGGCGGCATCCGCCGCCTCGATCAACTCGCCCGCCGTTTGAGCGTCGTTCGGAAGCGCCGCGGCGACGCCGACGCTGACAGTGACGGTGCGGTGGCTGGAGGTGATGTGCGGCAGGCCGAGGCCTTGAACGGTGGCGCGCACGGTTTCGCCGATCTCGAGTGCTTTCTGCGGGCTGGTGTTCGGCAGCAGCAGGCAGAACTCCTCGCCGCCATAGCGGCCGGCAAAGCCCAGATTGTCGGCGGCGATGCTGGCCAGCGCTTCGCCGATCCGGGTGAGGCAGGCGTCGCCTTCCGGGTGGCCATAGGTGTCGTTGTAGAGCTTGAAGTGATCGACATCGATCATCAGCAGCGACAGCTCGCGACGATACTGCTGCGCCTTCATCCACTCGAAATCGAGCCGGCTCTGGAAGCCGCGCCGGTTGGCGAGGCCGGAGAGCATGTCGATCGAGGCCATCACGGTGAGCCGGTCGTTGGTGGCAACGAGCTCACGCTCGCGCTGGCTGAGTTGCGCCGCCATCGCGTTGAAGGCGCGGGCCAGCGGCATGAATTCCGACGGCAGGCGGCTGTGCGAGACGCGGGCTGACCAGTCGCCTTCGCCGAATCGCCTGGCCATGCCGGTCATGACTTCGATCGGGTTAATGATGAGCTTTTCCGCGCCGATCAGCGCGCCGAGCAGCACGAACAGGCAGACTAGTCCGAGCTGCAGATAGGCGGTGCGGATATCGCGGTTGATCGCCGCCGTGATTTTGGCCTCGTCGATGCTGACGATCAGGCGGGACTGCGTGCCAGGAATGCGCGCGAAACTGATCGCGCGTTGCGACCCGTCGGCTGCGGTGAAGGAAAGCGAACCCGTCGGGGTGTCGGAAACGAGTGCCTTGTGAGCGATGGCCGTCAGCAGTGGCACGTTGTTGAGTGGCTTGCCAATCATGCTGGCCTCCTCCGCCGGCGCGGCCAGCACGACGCCGGCGCCGTCGACCAGCAGCGCCGAAATGCCCGGCCGTCCGCCGAGCTTGGCCATGATCTTCGACATCCAGTCCAGATTGATGCCGGCGACCACCACGGCGTCTTCTTCCGGATTGATTGCGGCTACCGGATAGGCCGCCATCAGGATCGGTCTGTTGCTTACCCTGGCGAACAGGTAGTCGCTGAAAACGAAGTCGCGGGTTTGCTGCGCCTTCCTGAAATAGTCACGGTCGCCGATGTTGAGGCCCACCAGCATGTTCAGCGTCGAGCACTGTACCACGCCTTCCTTGCTGACGATCATGATGCTGCGGATCCAAGGCAGGTTGGTCGGCAGGCTGGCGCGGAGGATTTCACAACTGCGTCCGATACCGCTGGAGGCGCGGATATAGGCGGCCGATTTCAGCATGGTTTCGACTGACGAGACGACCTCGCGCTGGGTCTCCGCAGTGTGCAGCGTAATGTTGGCGTATTCCTCCGAAGCCATCGCGATCTGCTTGGCGCGCGCGTCTTCGAGCGAACGGACCCGTTCCAGCATCAAGGGCGCCACCAGCATCACGGCGAGCAACGCAAGCCGCGCTCGGATTCCGAGAAGCTTCTTGAGTTTGACGCGATTGCGGTTGAAACTAACGCCAAACATCATGCCCCCTACACGGCACGGTAGTGTGAAGGGTTCAAAAAGGCTTTCTCGAACTTGGTAAAATTCGAGGAAATGCCGTAAACATCCGAACGAAATCAGGACATCACGCGAGAGAGATGGCGACACCGCTAACCAAGTCTTTACCAAATGGCCTGGCTCAGGTGGAGCAAGACATCGCGCGCGCCTGCAAGGAGGCGCGCCGCGAGCGCGCATCGGTCACGCTGATCGCTGTGTCGAAGACATTTGATGCAACGGCGATTGCGCCGGTTATCGATGCCGGGCAGCGCGTGTTCGGCGAAAACCGCGTGCAGGAGGCCAAGGCGAAATGGCCGGCGCTGGTGTCGGCCTATCCCGGAACTGCGTTGCACCTGATCGGGCCGCTGCAATCCAACAAGGCGAAGGAGGCCGTCGCGCTGTTCGATGCCATTCACTCGGTCGACCGTCCCAGCATCTGCGAAGCGCTCGCCAAGGAAATCAGTTCGCAGAACAAGCGTCCGGAATTGTTCGTTCAGATCAACACCGGCGAGGAACCGCAGAAGGCCGGCATCGCGCCCGGCGAGGCAGATGCCTTTATCGCGAGCTGCCGCGACAAATACGGCCTGGTCATTTCCGGTTTGATGTGCATTCCGCCGGTCAACGAGGCGCCGGCGCCGCATTTCGCGTTGACGGCCAAGATCGCCGCGCGCAACGGGCTGAAAAATCTGTCGATGGGCATGAGCGCCGATTTTGCAGTCGCGATTCAGATGGGTGCGACGCATGTGCGCATCGGCTCGGCGATTTTTGGCGCGCGATAAGATTGTCGTCCCTGCGAACGCAGGGACCCATACTCCGCGGCGGCACTGAATGGCACGCGGCCAGAAGTCCTCAGTCAACGAGCATTGGTGGTTATGGGTCCCTGCGTTCGCAGGGACGACATCGATTGTGAGCAACGCTTACTCAAACCCCACCGACACTTTTCCGAGGGCGCCGAAATCGACAGCGCAAAAATCGCCTGACTGAATCGGCAGCGGTGGGTGACAGGTGCCGGTGGTGACGACGCGGCCGGCTTTCAGCGTCACGCCAAGCTGGCGCAGTTCGTTGGCGAGCCAGGTCAGCGCAATGCGCGGATCGCCCAACACGTTCTTGCCGTGGCCAATGAATTTCTCGCCGTGCATCGTGATGACGGGCCGTTGCTCGACGAGATCGCGCGTGCGCCAGTCTGCGCTTGCCGCCGGGCCGAGGACAAACAGATGCGCGCAAGCATTGTCGGCGATGATCTGCGCTGCGCCGGCGGTGACGAAATTCTCAAACCGCGAATCCGGAATTTCGATGGCCGGATGCAGCGTGTCGACCGCATCGAGGACCTGCTGCATTGTATAAGGCGTGGAGCGCGCCGGCAGATCCACGCGCATGCGAAAGGCGAACTCGGGTTCGGCGACGCGCATTTCGTTGCCAGCCATCGAAGCTGTTCCGCCGTCGGGTATGACGGTTTCGGCAAGAATGCGCCCGGCCATCGGGCCGTCGACGTTGATGTGCTTTTGTCCGGCCTCGCTGGTGGCCGCGATCTTCCAGCCGAACAAGCTATCGGACGAGTATTTTTCGATTCCCGCCTGGATCGCGTAGGCCTCAATGCGGTCGCGCGGCCGCAGCGATTCGTCGAGGCCGGAAAATTTGGTGCCGGCGCGCCAATGGTCGTGCAGGATCTTTGACGCGGCCGTTATTGCGTTGCTGTCGAGCATTGTTTTTCGCTTCCCCATCAGCCGATCATGATTTTAGTCTGCGGTCCCATCCGCCGCAGCAGCCGCAGCATGGCGGATTTCGTCATCGAGACGCATCCCGCTGTGGGCGAGAAATTGGTCCGCGCCAGATGCAGGAACACGGCGCTGCCACGGCCAGCAATTCGCGGCGCGCTGTTGTGATCGATTTCGACGATGAAGTCGTAGAGGTGATCCTCGCGCGCCAGCCGGTCACCAGCCTGATCCCGGACCAGACGGATTGGCTGGTTATAACGGCGGTCCTGCGGATCCTCGCACCAGGCATCTTCGGGCCGGATCGGCCGCACCGGCAGATAGGTCCGCGGCCTGGGATGGCGGTCGGCGCGCCACCACAATTGCAGCGGATGATAGATTCCTCGCGGCGTGCCGCCGTCGCCCTCCCGTTTGTTGGCGAGGATGCCGCCGCGGCCAAGAGCCACCGGCACGGTCCAGCCGTCCGCCGTCAGCCAGCCCCGGCAGGGGTCGCCGGCAGCCCTGTGGACCCGGATTGCCGCCAGCGGCCGATCACGCGCATCTGTCTTATAAGTGATTGAAATGGCGTTACTTTCCATGCCAATGCCCGAATCCTGGGGTTGCTTGCCCTGCCTCAACTGCTCTATTTGGCGGCATTACAGGACATTCATCCAAACGCGCCTCAAATTTGGGATAGACTGCGGTTCGGCTTGTGAAATTGTAACAATCTCCTACCTCAATGCGAATCAGTGCCTGATAACCCGGCTTGCTTGTGAAGTTTGCCCGCGAATCAGGTTGTTATCGACCAAGACCCGGCTTGAGACGCTTTCGCTTGTGTCCGCCGCCTGCCTCAAGAGGATCGTATCCTATGCCCAATGCCCGCAAGATCCTGATCGTGGATGACGACACCGATCTGCGCGATACGTTGGTGGAGCAATTGTCGCTGCATGAGGAATTCGAAGCCTCCGCAGTCGATACCGGCGCCAAGGGCGCCAGCGCCGCCAAAGCCAATTCCCCCGATCTGGTGCTGATGGATGTCGGCTTGCCCGATACCGATGGAAGGGAGGTCGTGCGCAGCCTTCGCAAGGGTGGCTTCAAGGCGCCAATCATCATGCTGACGGGCCACGACACCGACTCCGACACCATTTTGGGGCTCGAATCGGGTGCCAACGACTACGTCGCCAAGCCGTTCAGGTTCGCCGTCCTGCTCGCCCGAATCAGGGCGCAGCTCCGCCAGCACGAGGCCAGCGAGGACGCGGTATTCTCCGTCGGCCCTTACAGTTTCCGGCCCGGCTCCAAGATGCTGACCGCCGCCAATGCCCGAAAGGTGCGGCTGACCGAGAAGGAAACCGCGATCCTGCGCTTCCTGTATCGCGCCGGCCAATTGCCGGTGTCGCGCGAGACGCTGCTGCAGGAAGTCTGGGGCTATAATTCGGGCGTCACCACGCACACGCTGGAAACCCACATCTACCGTCTCAGGCAGAAGATCGAGAAAGATGCGGCCAACCCGGAAATCCTGGTGACGGAAGCCGGTGGTTACAAACTGGTGCCGTGATACGATTCGCAGCCACGATTCGTAATTTTCGCGCATCCCGGTCAACGGTCCATGTCGATCGACGATGATGTAGCCCTGCTTGAGCGGGTCCCGACATTACGCCTGTTGGGAACGGCGGCGCTTCGCATGCTGGCGATCGGCTCGGAGCAGCGCGATTTCTCTCCCGGTGATTATCTGTTCAACGCGGGCGACGACGCGGATGCAGGCTACATCGTTCAGCGCGGTTCGTTCCGCGTCGAAGACGGCGGCGCAGAAGTCGTTGCGGGCCCCGGGGCCCTGATCGGCGAATTGGCGCTGATCGTGGCCATGAAACGGCCGTCCAGCGCGGTCGCGCTTGATCATTCCTCGGTCATCCGGGTGTCACGCAGCCTGTTTCAGCGCGTGCTCGAAAGTGACCCCGCCGCGGCGCGCCGCCTGCGCGACGAACTCGCCACCCGCACCAGCCAGCTCGCCAGCGATATCCTGATGGCGGGCGCCAAGCTGAGTATTTGAGCCCCGTCGTCCCGGACAAGCGAGAGCGAGCGCGATCCCGGACCCATACGCCGCGGCTTCTGTTTTGGGCAATTTGGTAGATGGTTTTCGTAACAACGAAGGCTTGTGGTTATAGGCGCTCGCGTTCGCAGGGCGACGAAGAACCTACACCTCCAGCGTCACCGTGACAGGCACGTGGTCCGATGGACGCTCCCAGCCGCGGGCGTCGCGGGTGATCCTGAAATCGCTGACTGCGTCCTTCAGCGCGCGCGAGACCCAGATGTGGTCGAGCCGACGGCCACGGTCGCCCACCGTCCAGTCGGCGGCGCGGTAGCTCCACCACGTATAGACCTTTTCCGAAAGCGGGATCCGCTCGCGCGCGACGTCGAACCATTCGCCATGGGCCTGCGCAGCCAGGAGCTTTTCGCATTCGATCGGCGTGTGCGAGACGACCTTCAGAAGCTGCTTGTGCGACCACACGTCGTTTTCATGTGGTGCAACATTGAGGTCGCCGACCAGGATATGCCGGTCGTCACCACGCGGATGCAGCGGTTCGCAGGCTTTCATCTCGTCGAGAAATTTCAGCTTGTGATCAAACTTCGGATTGAGCGCGGGATCGGGAATGTCGCCGCCGGCCGGAACGTAGAAATTGTGCAGCACCAGTGGCTTTGCAAGCTGGGCCTTCTCGCCGAAAGCCACCGAAATATGCCGCGAGTCGATCTTTTCGCAGAAGGTTCTGATATCGGTGGTGTCGAAGGGCAGTTTCGAGACGATGGCGACGCCGTGATAGCCCTTCTGCCCGTTCAGCGCGACATGCTCATAGCCGAGACGCTTGAACCGCTTCAGCGGAAAAGCGTCGTCGATACATTTGGTTTCCTGCAGGCACAGTACATCCGGTCGCGCCGATTTGAGGAATTTGGCGACGATATCGATGCGCAGGCGCACCGAATTGATATTCCACGTTGTCAGGGAAAAACGCATGGGAGCCGTGTCTTACCACGGTTCCTGACGACGTCGCGCGCTTTGTCCACAGGTGGAAATTCGCAAGGCAAAAGCGCTCCGCGCCGTGCCCACCATGCATTCCAATCTCGGTGAGAATGGTGGGCACGCGGAGCCTGTCATCACTCCGCGAGCGCCCTTGCGCTCGTCGCGCATTCGCGCGACCCGGTGGCTTTGCCCACCCCACGGCTCCGCAGAAGGAAAACGAACGCCGTCGCTCAGTTTGCCGGAGTGAAGTAGTTGGTGAAGTCGATTTTGAACAGGCCGGGGTCGACCTTCTTGGACGAGTCGAGATTGTAAACCGCAACCGTGGTGTCGTAACCCTGCGGGTCGGTCACCGTCCATTGCTTGAGCTGGCCATCCTTCACGCCAACCATCAGCATCAGCCGGCTGGTGCCGATCAGGGCCTGCTTCTCCTCGATGGTAACGCTGATGTAGACGTCATCGGCGGTGACGCTGACGACATTGGTGTCCTTCAACAGATCGATACGGTCCGACAGCAGGAAACGCAGCGGCGTTTGCGACAGAGGATAGATGTCCTGGGTCGCGAGCTTGCGATCGCGCACGGCCAGCGATGAACCGTCGGCGATAATGGCGATCGGACTCGGGTCGTCATATTCGAAACGTACCTTGCCCGGCTTCTGGATGTAGAAATCGCCCTTGGTCCTGCTGCCGTCAGGACCGACTTGCACGAAATTCCCGACCAGCGTCTGCAGCGACGATAGATATGAACTCACCCGCGCAGCCTGCGCCTTCTGGTTGGCATCGAACGTTGCAAAAACATTGGCCGGGACATTGCGGCGCGGATCCGGAAGCACCGGATTCGGCGGCGCCTGGGTGGCGCCGGTGGTCATCGGCGCTTTTTCCTGTGCGCTCATCTGCACGCTGCCGTCGCGGGCCTTGGGCGCGGGCTTCGGAACCGGCACGGTCTGTGAGAGAGCCGATGTCGCGAAGCCGGCGATGGATGTGGCGATCAAAAGGGCCATTCCGGAGCGCAGCCCGCGATGGGTAGGTTGTTGTGTCATCAGATGTTTCGGATCTCTATTCGACGAGGCATCCCGCTGCCGGCCAGTTTATCGCGCTTCGACCAAAGGAGATATCGTTTTTCCGTGAAATCGTTGCGCCGAATCCAGGTTCGGCGCTTTAGAATCCGCCCTCTTCCTCCTCGACCAGGATCTCGCGCTTGCCGGCGTGATTCGCCTGCCCAACGATGCCTTCCTGTTCCATTCGTTCCATCAGCGAAGCGGCGCGGTTGTAGCCGATTTGCAGCCGGCGCTGAATATAGGACGTCGAAGCCTTGCGGTCGCGCTTGACGATCGCAACCGCCTGCGAGAACAGGTCGCCGCCACCGTCGCCGCCCATGCCGGTGGAATCGAATACCGCGCCGTCTTCTTCGCTCGGTTCCTCCGCAGTGACCGCTTCCAGATATTCGGGTGCGCCTTGCGTCTTGAGGTGGCGCACCACCTTCTCGACTTCTTCGTCTGAAGCGAATGGTCCATGCACACGGCTGATGCGACCGCCGCCGGCCATATAGAGCATGTCGCCCTGGCCGAGCAGTTGCTCGGCGCCCATCTCGCCGAGAATGGTGCGGCTGTCGATTTTCGACGTGACCTGGAAGGCGATGCGGGTCGGGAAGTTAGCCTTGATGGTACCGGTGATGACGTCGACCGACGGACGCTGCGTCGCGAGAATGACGTGCAGGCCGGCGGCGCGCGCCATCTGCGCCAGGCGCTGCACCGCGCCTTCGATGTCCTTGCCGGCCACCATCATCAGGTCGGCCATTTCGTCGACGATGATGACGATATAAGGCAGCGGCTCGAGCTCGAGCTTTTTCTTCCTCGTAGATCGCCTTCCCGGTTTCCTTGTCGAAGCCGGTGTGCACCGTGCGCGTCAGCTCCTCGCCCTTGGCCTTGGCTTCGACGAGGCGCTGGTTATAGCCGTCGATGTTGCGCACACCGAGCTTGGCCATCTTCTTGTAGCGCTCCTCCATCTCGCGCACAGCCCATTTCAGCGCCACCACCGCCTTCTTCGGATCGGTCACGACCGGCGTCAGCAAATGCGGGATGCCATCATAGACGGAGAGCTCGAGCATCTTCGGATCGACCATGATCAGGCGGCACTGATCCGGCCTCAGGCGATAGACCAGGCTGAGGATCATGGTGTTGATGGCGACTGATTTGCCGGAGCCGGTGGTGCCCGCGATCAGCATATGCGGTGTACGCGCCAGATCGATGATAATGGATTCGCCGCCGATGTTTTTTCCGAGGCAGAGCGGCAACTTCACCGTCGACTCGTTGCTGTCCTTTGTGGTCAGCAATTCACGCAGGTAAACTTTCTCACGATGTGCATTCGGCAGCTCGATGCCGATGGCATTGCGGCCGGCAACAACGGCGACGCGCGCCGAAAGCGCACTCATCGAGCGGGCGATGTCGTCGGCAAGGCCGATGACGCGCGAGGATTTGATGCCGGGCGCCGGTTCGAGTTCGTACAGCGTCACGACCGGGCCGGGATTGGCCTTGACGATCTCGCCGCGGACGCCGAAATCGCCGAGCACGCCTTCCAGCGCGCGCGAATTGGCCTCCAGTTCAGCCTTGCTGAGCGGCTGCCGGTCCGACGCTTTCGGCGCCGTCAGCATCGAGACCGAAGGGAGTTCGAACTTGTCGGATTTCTTCGCCGCTGCGCGCGGTGCAGGCTTCTTGCGCGGAGCGCGGGCGGCCGGGACTTCCTCGTCCTCCTCTTCCTCTTCTTCCTCGTCCTCGAACTCCCCTTGCTGCGGGGCCAATGCCGGTGCGGCGCGGCCGCCGAGGCTCGGTTCCTGACGTTCGAACGAGGACTTGCGAGGCGGCGGCGAACTCGACACCAGCGATCGGTAGGCCACGCCCATCAGCCACCCGAGCCGAGCCTTTGCGCTCATCAGGGCATGGTACACCCATCCGAGCGACACCGAGCTGCGATCCCCTTCTTCAACGAAGGGTGCATCATCGTCCTCGATCGGCGTCAGCTCTTCCTCTTTCGGGCGCGAGCCCCAGCCGCTGGCAAACAAAAAGGCCGCAGTCATCGCCGCAAACAGGATGATGCCGAGCACGAGACGATAGGTGAAGCCGGCCGGGCCAAACACGACGGCGGGCGCACGCACCAGCGCGTCGCCGACGACGCCGCCAAGCCCGGTCGGCAGTGCCCACGCGCCGCCATGCGGCCAGCAGCTTGCAAAGCCTGCCGCGATCACTGTGGATAGAATCCAGCACCCAAGGCGTAGCGCTTCGCGGTCGAAGGCGCGATGGGTCAGCATGCGCCAACCCCACACCGCGACGGGGAGGATCAGCATGATCGCGCCGAGGCCGAGAATCTGCATCAACAGATCGGCGCCGATTGCGCCGGGGTAGCCGAGAACGTTGCGGATCGGGCGCGACGTCGCGTGGCTCAAGCTTGGGTCCTGCACCGACCACGTCATCAGCGCCGCCGCCGCCACGCCGGACAGCGCGATCAGGCTGAGGCCGGCAAGCTCGCGCAGCCGCCGCGCCAGGGCCTCGCGGATCGAGACCGGCAGATGACCGACCAGGGGAATGACACGTTCGATCGCTGGCATGCTCATTGGGGCCCTGCGATTAATCCAGAATTTCGACCAGCCGGTGCAATGCCTCGGCCGTTGATTCACTGTCTGAGACCAGCGCGAGACGGATGTAGCCCGCGCCGGGATTGAAGCCGTCGGGCTGCAGCCGCGACAGATAGCTGCCGGGGATCACGCGGACGCCAGCATCCCGATAAAGCTTCACCGCCGCCGCCTCGTCGCCGCCGCGTTCAGATACGTCAAGCCAAACGCAAAAGCCGCCGGCGGGCCGCACATAACCGTAGCGGCTGCCCAGGATCTGATCGGCAAGATCGAACTTGATGCGATAAAGCCTGCGGTTCTCCTCGACATGCGTCTCGTCGCTATAAGCGGCGACTGCGACGTGCTGCAGCGGCACCGGCACCTGCGGCGCCGCGACATTGCGAAATTCGTGGAAGGTGGCGAGGAACTTCCCATCGCCGGCGGCAAAGCCTACGCGCATGCCGGGTAGATTGGAGCGCTTCGACAGCGACTGGAACGCAACGACGTTGGTGAAATCAGGCCCGGCGCATTCCAAGGCGCTGCCGGGCGCCTGCCTGGTGTAGATTTCCGAATAGCACTCGTCGCTCAGGATCGTGAAGCCGTAGCGGTCGGCGAGGGCCTTCAGCCGCGTGAAGTAATCGCGCGAGGCGACGGCGCCTTGCGGATTGGCGGGCGAGGCAATGAACATCGCCACGGTTCGGGCCAGCGTAGCCTCGTCGAGCGTATCGAGATCCGGCAGGAATCCGTTGGCGCGCGTGGTCGGCAGATAGATCAGTTCGCAACCAGCGGCCCGGGCGCCCGCGCCATAGGCCGGATAGAACGGGTTGGGCATCAGGATCGCGGGCCTACCCTTGCGCGGGCCAACATAACGGGCGGCGGTGATCGCCGCGAAAAACAGCCCTTCGCGGCTGCCGTTCAGCACCAGGATTTCGCTCTCGGGGTCGATCGGGCGGGGGAGCTGGAACCGGTTCGAAAGCCAGTTGGCGGCGGCGCGTCGGAACGGCTCGATGCCCTTGGCAAGCGGATAGCGGCCGAACTCAGCAATGTGTTTCGCCAGGATCGGCCCGACGAAGTGGGGCACCGGGTGCTGCGGTTCTCCGAGAGACAGCGTAATCAATGGCTTGGCCGGCTGGTAGGGCGCCAGCAGCTCGGTCGTGCGCAAGAACGGCGAGCGTTCGGCCTGACCGGCAGGGTTGCACTGCCGGCGCCTTGCGCCACGCCGGAAGAGGCGATCATTGCCATGTCTGAAACGCCAGCACTTTCAAAAGCGGTCAAAGGGCTTAAGCGAGCCCCGCAAACCCATCAAACCACCATAGATACGGCGAGGTTAAGACGCGATTAACCATCGCGTCGGTCTGGACAATTTGCAGAGTATTACCATATTTTGAACGGGTATTACTTCCGGGAGTCCTGCGATGGCGACGACAGTTACGAGCAAGGGCCAAGTGACAATTCCGAAACGTGTCCGCGACTATTTGGGGATTCAACCTGGCAGCCAGGTGGATTTCCGCCGCAGCGCCGATGGCGGTGTGGTGATCGAAAAAGCCGATGGGCCTCGGCCGCCGAGCAGGTTTGCCAAAGCGCGAGGTTCGGCTGGGCCGGGCATGACGACCGATGAGCTGATGGCTCTGTTGCGTGGCGAACCGGAATGACGCTCGTCGATTCGAACGTCCTCCTGGATGTCGTCACCGACGGCGAAACATGGGCGGATTGGTCGCAACAACGGCTCGAACAAGCGGCCTCGTCCGGGCCGCTTATCATCAATGATGTCATCTACGCCGAGATATCGACGCGCTACGCCACGGCCGAAGGCGTGGACGCGATGCTCCGCAATTTGGACATCGAACTGGCGGCGATCCCGCGCACCGCGCTCTTTCTCGCGGGCAAGGCTTACCTGCGGTATCGCGGCGCCGGGGGCCTTCGCACTGGCGTGCTGGCGGATTTCTTCATTGGCGCTCACGCCGCTGTCGAACAGCTACCTCTGCTGACACGCGATGCAAGGCGTTATCGAACCTATTTCCCGACGATCGAACTGATCGCGCCGGAACGGGAACAATAGCGGAGCACAAAAGAAAGGGGCTCCAGCTTGCGCTGGAGCCCCTCAACGGTCAGGGCATTGCCGGGTATGTGCCCGAACCGGAGTTGTGGATGCGATCCCTTCTAAGAGATCGCACCCGGGAGAGCTTACATGTTGTAGGCGCGCTCGGTGTGCTCGGTGACGTCGAGGCCTTCACGCTCGGTTTCGACGTTGACACGCAGCCCGACGATCACATCGACGACCTTGAACAGGATCGCCGAGCCGATGCCGGACCACACCAGCGTGGTGCAGACACCCCAGAGCTGCGAGGTCATCTGCGCGACAAAGTCGTAGTCTGCGATCTTGCCCGCGACGTAATCCATGACGCCAGTGCCGCCGAGCGCGGGATTCACCAGGATGCCGGTGCCGATCGCGCCGACGATGCCGCCTACGCAGTGAACACCGAACACGTCGAGCGAGTCGTCATAGCCGAGCGAGTTCTTCACCACGGTGCAGAAGAACAGGCAGACGACGCCGA
This sequence comes from Bradyrhizobium sp. RDI18, assembly GCF_043203335.1. Lineage (NCBI taxonomy): Bacteria > Pseudomonadati > Pseudomonadota > Alphaproteobacteria > Hyphomicrobiales > Nitrobacteraceae > Bradyrhizobium > Bradyrhizobium sp. RDI18. The sequence continues at coordinate 5,253,002 of NZ_JBICRN010000008.1, forward strand.
CCACGAGACCGAGCACGATCGCTCCCATCGGACCGGCGAAGCCGGCCGCGGGCGTAACTGCGACAAGGCCTGCCACTGCGCCCGACAACGCACCGAGCACCGAGGGGTGGCCCTTGACGATCCATTCCGCGAACATCCAGGCCATCGCCGCCGCTGCCGTCGCAACGAAGGAGTTGGTCATGGCGAGCGCGGCGCCGCCGGAGGCTTCCAGGTTCGATCCGGCGTTGAAGCCGAACCAGCCGACCCAGAGCAGCGAAGCGCCGATCATGGTCATGGTGAGCGAATGCGGAGCCATCAGCTCTTTGCCGTAGCCGACGCGCTTGCCGATCAGGAGCGCACCGACCAGACCGGCGATGCCGGCATTGATGTGCACCACGGTGCCGCCGGCGAAGTCGATCGCGCCCTTCTTGAAGATCCAGCCGGCGTCGGCGTTGATCTCGTCGAGCTTGGCCTGGGCCGCGGTCTTCGCTGCGCCGTCAGCCGCGGCGGCAAGCGCCTTGGCAGCGTCCGTGATCAAGTCCGGACCCGGCCAATACCAAACCATGTGCGCGATCGGGAGGTAGATCAGCGTGACCCAGAGCGGGACGAACAAGGCGATCGCCGAGAACTTCATGCGTTCGGCGAACGCGCCGACGATGAGGGCGGGGGTGATCGCCGCGAAGGTCATCTGGAAGCAGATATAGATGAGCTCCGAGATGTTGGCATCGACGCTGAAAGTTGCGGCCTTCGAATCGGTCGTCACGCCCATCAGGAACGCCTTGGAGAAGCCGCCGATGAAGTCGGAACCGCCGGTGAAGGCAAGGCTGTAGCCGTAGAGCGCCCAGAGCAGGGTCACGATACAGACGGTGTAGAAAACCTGCATCAGCACCGAGAGCATGTTCTTGGAGCGGACGAGACCGCCATAGAACAGCGCCAGACCCGGAATCGTCATCAACAGCACCAGCACTGTCGACGTCAGCATCCAGGCGTTGTCTCCCTTGTTCACCGTTGGTTCGGCGTAGGCAGCGGTCGCGGCGAACAGGCCGACTGCGAGGGCCGCCAATCCCGCGCTATAGGGACGTTTAAACGTCATTTGATTTTACTCCTGAGTGGTAAGGTTTGTGCGCGAAATCAGAGGGCCGCGGCATCTGCCTCGCCGGTGCGGATGCGTACCGCATGGTCGAGGTTGATGACGAAGATCTTGCCGTCGCCGATCTGTCCGGTCTTGGCAGCCGATGTGATGGCGTCGATGGTCTTGTCGACCTGGTCCGAGGCGACCGCGACCTCGATCTTGATCTTGGGCAAGAAGCTCACGGCGTATTCGGCGCCACGATAGATTTCCGTATGGCCCTTCTGGCGGCCATAACCTTTGACTTCCGTCACCGTGAGACCGTGAACGCCTATGGCGGTCAGGGCGTCCCGGACTTCTTCGAGTTTGAATGGCTTGATGATCGCCATAACAATTTTCATGGGTATTGGTCCCCGCTTGGGCCCGGGTCAGGCGGACCGGGCGTTCTCGACTGAGGTTCACCACGCGGAGATGTTCACTACGCGGGCACAGCCAGGACCCTTAGAATCAAATGCCGTGCCAGATCGGGATCGTTCCCTAACAGACTATGAATCCGGACCTTTTCGCCCTCTGCGAGAATTGCATCTTCTTGCGCCATTCCGCCGCGCCCAAAGCGTAGTCAGGCGTGCCCAAAACGTGGGCATGGCCTGACAGCCAACGCAATCGTGCTCAGCAGCAGGGCAAGAAAACGGTAATACGGTGGGTGCCTATTGCAGGGCTTCGCCGTGCTGCGAGATGTCGAGGCCTTCCAGCTCCTGGTGCAACGATACCCGCAAGGGCGCGAACACGCCCACCAGCTTGAGCAGGATAAAGGTAATGCCGCCCGACCAGACGAGGGTAACCGCGACGCCATAGAGCTGCGTCAGTACCTGCTGCGCATTGCCCTCGATCAGGCCGGCAGTACCCCCGATCGCGTTCACCGCGAAGACGCCGGCGAGCAATGTGCCGGTCAATCCCCCGATGCCGTGAACGCCGAACACGTCGAGCGAGTCATCATATTTGAGGCGCTGCTTGAGCCAGGTGCAGGCCCAGAAGCAGAGCGTTCCCGCGACAATGCCAATGACGATGCCATGCCACGGCGCGACGAATCCTGACGCCGGCGTGATCGTGCCGAGGCCCGCGATCGCGCCTGAGATCATGCCGAGTACCGACGGTTTGCGCCGGGTCGCCCATTCGATCGCGGCCCAGGTCAGCGCGCCGGCGCAGGCGGCCAGATGCGTCGCGGTGATCGCCATGATGGCGCGCGAGTTCGCGGCCAGCGCCGATCCGCCGTTGAAGCCGAACCAGCCGACCCACAACAATCCGGTGCCGATCACGGCGAGCGAGAGGTCGAACGGCGCGAGGTTCTCGCTGCCGTAGCCGTGACGCCGTCCGATTACCATCGCGGCAACCAGTCCGCCGACGCCGGCGGAAAGATGCACGACGAGGCCGCCGGCGAAATCCAGCACGCCCATGGTGGCAAGGAATCCGCCGCCCCACACCCAGTGCGCGAGCGGCACATAGACGAACATGAACCAGCCGACGGAGAACAGGAGATAGGCCGAGAACCGCATCCGGTCGGCCACCGCGCCCGCCACCAGCGCCACCGTGATGATCGCAAACGTCATCTGGTACAGCATGAAAAGCGCTTCCGGAATCGTCTTCGCCGCCGGATTGACGCTCTCCATCGTCATGCCGATCAGAAACCAGCGATCGAGCGTGCCGATCCAAGCGCCATCACCGACAAACGCCAGCGAATAGCCGAAGGCCACCCAGAGAATCGAGATGATCGCGACGGCGGCGAGGCTTTGCGCCATGGTCGCCAGCACGTTCTTCTTGCGCACCATGCCGGAATAGAACAGCGCCAGGCCCGGTATCGTCATCATCAACACCAGCGCGGTGGCGACGATCATCCACGCGGTGTCGGCGGCACTGATGGTGGACGTCTCGGCATGCGCCGGCGTGATGACTGCAAAGCTCGCCGCAAGAGTGATGAGCGCAGCATTGCCTACTGCACGATACGATGGTGCCCCCATAAAATTCCCCCGGGCTGTTGTCGTTTCGCTGCCGTTTCTTGGCTTCGCGCGTTCAGCGTCGTTGCCGCCGCGCCTTGTTCCGTGATGTCTCAGAGCGCGTCGCTGTCGGTCTCGCCGGTGCGGATTCTCAGCGCATGGTCGATCGGCGTGACGAAGATCTTGCCGTCGCCGATCTGCCCGGTACGCGCGTTCGCGGTAATGACCTCGACCGCTTTATCCGCAACGTCGGAGGCGACCGCGATTTCGATTCGGAGCTTGGGCAGGAAGTTCACGACATACTCGGCGCCCCGATAGATTTCGGTGTGGCCCTTCTGGCGGCCGTAGCCCTTGACCTCCGTCACCGTCATGCCGTGGACGCCGATGGCCGTCAGCGCCTGGCGTACCTCGTCAAGCTTGAAAGGTTTGATGATCGCGACGACGAGCTTCATGGTCAGGCCTTCATTTCCCTGGGGTGTTTTTGAGCACGCGAAAAGTTGGCTGCCCCGACGGCGGACCGCCGATGCAAATCTGTCATCTTTCTGGGCAAATGGCACAAAAAAGTTGCAGGTAGAAGGGGAAAACATTTCGAGCTGGTGACATCGATCACTGTACAGGCACCTGTAACGTCCGCCAAAATGCGGTTTCACCCCCAGCCGCCCGCCGGCTACCTCCATTTCCACGGCTCAAGGAAATAAAATGTCGAACCGATCGTGGTTTTATGCAGCCAACGGCCAGCAACAGGGCCCTTATCCGGAGCCCCAGCTTCGCGACCTCATCACCCGCGGCATGGTCGGGGCGGATACTCTGGTCTGGACCGAGGGAATGTCGGGCTGGCAGCGGGCAGGAGAAATCCCGGGGATGATACCCGGCGGATCGGGCCCGCCCGCCTTCACGCAACCTGGTGGCCCGCCTACGGCTGCAGTCGGAGGGTACGGCGGCGGTGCGTTGTCGATCGATGTGGGCCTGTGGGAGCTTCTCGGGCGCAGCCTGTTGTTCGTCATCGGCATGGTGCTGGTGATTCCCGCGCCCTGGGTTGCGACCTGGTTCTATCGCTGGATCTTTTCCCGGCTCTACGTGCCGGGCCGGCCGAACCTTGCTTTCACCGGCCAGCCCCTCGACATCTGGTACGTCTTCATCGCCATCGGCATTTTGACCTATGCGGGCTCGGCCGACCTTTATTACCTGCAATACCTCTCGATCCCGATTCAGGCCGTGCTGGCCTGGATGGTCATTCGCTGGATTGCTTCCAACCTGAGTTCCAACGACCAGCCGCTTCCGATCGCCTTCAACGGCAGCGCGTTGGGTTATGTCGGCTGGCATGTACTGTTGTATGTATCCTTCATTACCATCGTCGGCTGGGCCTGGGTGGTCACGGCCTGGATGCGCTGGATCTGCCGCAACATCGACGGCACGCAGCGCGAGGTCATCTTCACCGCGTCCGGACTGGAAGTGTTGTGGCGGACCATCGTGTTCGTGATCGCCTGCATCTTCATCATTCCGATCCCGTGGATGCTGGCCTGGTACGCACGCTGGTACGCGTCGCAATTCGCGCTGGCCGAACGCGGAACGCTCGCGAACGCCTAACGCGCCGGCGCTCTTACTTGCGCTGGCGAACCGAGCCTTCCTGGGCGACCGACGCCACCAGTGTGCCGTCAGGCTTGAAGATCAGGCCGCGGGTCAATCCGCGGCCGTCCTGCGCGCTCGGCGAATCCTGCGCGTAGAGTAGCCATTCGTCGGCGCGAAACGGCCGGTGAAACCACATCGCGTGGTCGAGGCTCGCCGGCATCATGCGCTTGTCAAACAGCGTGCGGCCGTAGCGCGCCATCACCGCGTCGAGCAGCGAGAAATCCGATGCATAGGCCAGCGCGCACATGTGCAGCGCCGGATCGTCGGGCAGCTTGGCCGCTGTGCGGATCCAGACATGGATGCGCCCGTCCTCGATCTTCTGGCCGAAATAGCGGCCGAGCTCGACCGGGCGCAGTTCGATCGGCCGGTCGGATTCGTAATAGCGGCGGATGAATTCCGGCATCTCGCGGAACATCGGCTGTTTTGCCACTTCCTCGGCGGTGAGTTTCTCCGGAGGCGGCACGTCAGGCATCTTGTCCTGATGGTCGAAGGCGCCTTCCTCCTCGGCATGGAATGAGACCATGATCGAGAAGATCGCATTGCCGTGCTGGATCGCGGTGACGCGCCTCGTCGAATAGCTTTTGCCGTCGCGCAGCCGCTCGACCTCGTAGATGATCGGAATCTGCGGATCGCCGGGCAGGATGAAATAACAATGGATTGAATGCGGCAGGCGGCCTTCGACGGTACGGCATGCCGCGACCATGGCCTGCCCGATCACCTGTCCGCCGAACACCCGCTGCCAGCTCGTCTTCGGGCTGTTGCCGCGGAACAGGTTCACCTCGAGCGGCTCCAGATCGAGGATGGAAATCAGGTCAATCAGGCCTTTGGACATGGTGGTGCTTTCGGTTGGATTCCAGCGTCATTCCGGGATGGTCCGAAGGACCAGACCCGGAATCTCGAGATTCTCAGGGGCGCAAGGGCGCCCCATAGTTCGATACCGCGTATCGCCCCGGAATGACGGCTTAACCTTGTTCTCGGCCCTGTTTCGCCCAGCTATTATCAGGTAGCAAGTCTGGTCTGAGGGCATAACTGGGTACGGATCGCATGGCGGCACAGCGAAGTATTGTCATCTGCGGCGGCGCCTTCGCCGGGCTGGCGTTAGCGCTGGCGCTCCGCCAGGGCCTTGGCGCAGAGATTCCGTTATCGTCGCCGATCCCGCGCTGGGGGTGCGGCCGAGCCGCGACCCACGCGCGACCGCCATTGTGGCCGCCTGCCGGCGGCTTTTCGAGACGCTCGGCGTCTGGGATCAGGTATCGGATCCGCAAGCCATCCTCGACATGGTCGTTACCGATTCCAGGCTGGATGACGCGACACGCCCGGTATTCCTCACGTTTGCGGGAGATGTCGAACCCGGCGAGCCGTTTGCCCACATGGTCGAGAATCGCCGCCTGATCGACGCGCTGGTCGAGCGCGCCGAAGCCGAAGGCATCGATCTCCGGGCCACGGCGGTTTCGACCTACGAATCACGTTCCGATGGCGTCACCGTGACGCTCGCCGACGGCGGTGTCATCGAGGCAAGCCTGCTGGTCGCCGCCGACGGCGCGCGCTCGAAACTGCGCGAGCGCGCCGGCATTGCCACCCATGGCTGGGACTACGATCAATCCGGCATCGTCGTCACCGTCGGCCATGAGCGGGATCATCACGGTCGTGCCGAAGAGCATTTTCTCCCGGCGGGTCCGTTCGCGATCCTGCCGCTGAGTGGAAAGCGCTCGTCGCTGGTGTGGACCGAGAGCCGCACCGAGGCCGCACGCATCACTGCGCTTGGCGAGGCCGAATTCCACGATGAGCTCGAGAAGCGCTTCGGGCTGCATCTCGGGGAGATCAAGGCGCTCGACAAGCCGCGCGCGTTTCCGCTCGGCTATTTCGTTGCGCGCTCGTTCATCGCCGAGCGGCTGGCGCTGGTCGGCGACGCCGCGCATGTGATTCATCCGATCGCGGGGCAGGGGCTCAATATGGGCCTGAAGGACGTCGCGGCGCTGGCCGAAGTCGTGGTCGATGCGGCTCGGCTCGGCATCGATCCCGGGCAGGCCGATGTGCTCGACCGCTACCAGCGCTGGCGGCGGTTCGACACCATGGCGATGGGCGTTGCGACCAACTCGCTGAATTTTCTGTTCTCGAACGAATCGACGCTGCTGCGCACCGTGCGGGATATCGGGCTCGGCCTTGTCGATCGCGCGCCGCCGCTGAAGAACTTGTTCATCCGCCAGGCAGCCGGATTGTCGGGCGAGGTGCCGCGACTGTTGAAGGGCGAGGCGCTGTAGAAGGCGAATGGCGAATAGGGAGTGGCGAATGAATGGACCATTCGCTATTCACCACTGACCATTCGCCGGCTTCGTCACTCGATCTTCCGCGCCTCTTCCGGCAGCATGATCGGGATGCCATCGCGGATCGGATAGGCGAGCTTGGCGGAACGCGAAATCAATTCCTGCCGGTTCGAATCGAATTCGAGCGGACCCTTGGTCACCGGACAGACCAGGATCTCCAGCAACTTTCGATCGACGGTGCCGTCGAGGCGTTCGGGTGGGGCTGTCATTTACTCTCTCCAGATATGCGTAGTCCCTTAGCATACCAAATCGCGGGGTGTCATGACGCTGACATCCGTACCAATTCGTCGACCACGGCCTCTTGGCGTGCTTTCGACAACGGCTGGTCCGATAGCGCAAAGCCGAGAAATGCCCAATACAGGATTTGCGCCCGGGCCCGGGCCACATCCGTCGACAATCCGGATTGCGTCAAAAGACCTTCGACATAGCCGAGCCGGCGCCGGTCGATCGCCTGCACGGCGGCGCGGGCGGCGGGATCGACGCTCGCCCAGGTGCGGACCGCCCGTTCCAGCATCAGCCGTTCGCCGAACACGCGGCGCAGCAGCAGCGCGAGCGGGTTCTCGTCCTTCGAGGCCGCCTCGACATTGGCGATGATCTGCTCGGCCGCGACCTCATGCCAGCGCGCGAGTATAGCGGCATGGAACGCGCCGATATCGGCGAAATGCCAATAGAAGCTGCCGCGCGACACTCCCATCGTCTTCGCCAAAGGCTCCGCCTTCAGTGCGGTGAAGCCACGGATCGCCAACGTCTTCAGGCCCTGATCGAGCCAGTCCTTTGCCGCTAGTTGATTGCCCATCTGGGTTCCGCGATCTTACCACCATACACCACTGTATTGACAGGCGCCAGAACGCAGCGCATAACCATACACTAGTGTATGGAGGACGTTATCGATGCGCGATCTCATTTTGCAATGCGCCGGCGTCGCCGGCATAGCGGTGGCCGTGATCCATGGCGTGCTCGGGGAAACCAAAGTGTTCGCCAAGGCGACCATCCAGCCCGAAAGCCTGCGCACCCTCATTCGCCTGGTATGGCAGGCGGGTACGGTGGCCTGGATCGGCGGCGGAGTACTGCTGATTGCCGCGCCCTCGTTTGGATCGGAGAGCGCGCGGCACTGGATCGTCGCAACGATCGTCGCGGTCTACGCCTTTGCCGCCGCCGCCAATGCGTGGTGGTCGCGCGGCCGCGGCTTCGGCTGGAAAGCCCTTGGCGCCGTCGTAGTACTGGCAATTGCGGGATACTAGCCCACGCTCCTGGCAACCAGTGCCACGTCGCTCGACCTGTTGCGCAATCAATACGGTATTAAGGTAACAAGCCTCCAGTGGTTTTACGGGGATTCGGCGGTCATTGCGCCGATTGCATTTACGGCCCAATAAGCATGGAACCCGGTATTGCACGAAATTAACGGGACAATGCCTATTCCGCGCTTTCATCGGCAGTATTGACGATGGGGCCCGCAATATGTTCCGCGTTTTCAATTGCCTTATTGCCGAGCACGATTGGCGGCTTGTTCTGCTCGCTGGTTTGGTTTGCCTCGTTTCCAGCACTGTTGCCATCAACATCTTTCATCGCGCAATTGCTTCACAGGCCCGAACGCGGCTGATCTGGATTGCAATTGCCGGCGCTGCGATCGGATACGGAATCTGGGCGACGCATTTCGTCGCAATGCTCGCTTACGAGCCTGGCGTATCAACCGACTACGGCCTCGTCCTGACGGCGCTGTCGCTTGCCGCAGCGATGATACTGACATCCAGTGGCTTTGGACTGGCTGTCAGGAATTCCGGACGGTGGCGCGCGGCAGCCGGCGGTGCCGTCATAGGCGCAGGCATTGCGAGCATGCACTATCTCGGCATGTGGGCGCTCGAAGTGCCGGGCCACGTAACCTGGTCGCTCGACCTCGTGCTTGTCTCGATCGGCCTCGGCATATTCTTCAGTTCTGCCGCGCTGGCGATTGCGCTTGGCTATAAGGAAAAATGGGGCACGCTGGCAGCGGCGCTCATGCTGACGCTTGCAATTGTCTCGCATCATTTCACCGCCATGGGCGCGGTGCAGATCGTTCCCGACCCGACGCAGACATCCCACACGCTGTCGCTCTCTCCCGGCTTCCTTGCCCTGGCGATCGCCGGCGTGGCTTTATCGGTGCTCGGAATGAGCCTGATTGGCGTGTTGGCGGATCGCCGCCTCGCCAGCCGCACCAGCAAATTCGAGGAAATAATCAGCCAGCTTTCGGTCGCCCGGCAGCAGGTCGAACGCTCTCAGCGAGAACTGCAAGAACAGAAGCTCAGGCTGGACACAGCCATTAATCACATGGGTGAGGGCCTCTGCATGTTCGATGCAGAAAAAGCGGCTCGTCGTCTGCAATGCCCGCTATGCCGAAATGTACAGGCTGCCGCCGGAACTGCTGGGAGCGGGGACACCGCACCGCGAGATCATCCAGCATCGCATCGCCACCGGGATCCTCAAGGGCGAGGCTGCGCAGCAATTAGTCTCGACCATCAACGCGCTGCCGGTGAACGCAACCGCAAGCCGCATCGACGAGTTTGCCGATGGCCGGCTGATCTGCGTGACCCGACAGCCAATGGCAGGCGGCGGGTGGGTGGCGACGCACCTTGACGTCACCGAGCAGCGGCGCTCCGAAGCCCGGATCATCCATATGGCCCAGCATGACGCGCTGACCGACCTGCCAAATCGCGTACGGCTGAGAGTGCGCATGGAGCACGCTCTTGCAATCATCCGCGAGGGCGGATCCGGTCTTGCCGTCTTGATGCTCGATCTCGATCGCTTCAAGGAAGTCAACGACACGCTCGGTCATCCGACAGGTGACAAGCTGCTGCAAGCCGTCGGCGCGCGGCTGCTCGAATGCATCCGCGATACGGCCCTGATTGCACGGCTGGGCGGCGACGAGTTCGCCGTTATCGACTACGTGACCAATCCCGTCGTCGAAGCCACGGCCCTCGCCGAGAAAATCAGCCACGCGCTCTGCGAACCTTTCGATCTCGGCGACCATCGGGTGACCATCGGCACCAGCATCGGCATTGCGATCGCGCCGCGCGACGGAACCAGCCCTGACGAGATCCTGAAGAGCGCAGATCTCGCGCTCTATTCCGCCAAGAGCGGCGGACGCGGCGCATTCCGCTTCTTCGAGCCCGAGCTGGACCAACTCATGCGTGCCCGGCGCAACCTGGAGCGCGATATGCGTGATGCGCTTGCCAAGGGTGAATTCGAGCTCCACTACCAGCCGATTGTCAATGTTGCGAGCGGAGAAACCAGCGGCTTTGAGGCGCTGTTGCGCTGGCATCATCCTCAGCGCGGCCTGGTCATGCCTGCCGACTTTATCCCGCTTGCGGAAGAAACCGGCTTGATCGTGCCTCTCGGAGAATGGGTGCTGAAGGCCGCCTGTGCGGAGGCGGCCAAATGGCCCACCGATCTGCGGATCGCAGTAAACCTGTCACCCGCTCAATTCAGAAGCAAAGAGCTGGTTTCGATCATCGTGGCGGCGCTCGCGAATTCGGGAATTGCGCCACAAAGACTTGAGCTCGAGGTCACCGAGACGGTCACCATGCATGACAGCGAGACTGTGTTCGCTGCGCTCGATCAGTTGCACAAAATGGGTGTGCGAATCGCCCTGGACGATTTTGGGACCGGCTATTCATCGCTAAGCCTCGTTCAGAGGTTTCCATTCGACAAGATCAAGATCGATCGCAGCTTCGTCAACGCATTGACGGACGCAAAGGAGGAATCGCGCCTGATTGCTCGCGCGGTGGTTCGATTTGCGGTCAATCTCGGCAGGACGACGACGGCCGAAGGAGTCGAAACCGAAGGACAGCTCGAAATCCTCCATGCAGAGGCATGCACTGAAATGCAGGGTTACTATCTTGGCCGACCAATGAGTGGCGCCAGCGTTCTGTCAATGGTGCGGCCCCAGGCTCAGCCGGCGCGACGGCGCAAAAGTGCCGGGAGCATGGCGCACTGAACGGGGGTCAAGCAGAGCATATGCGGATTAGCGGCGCGCAGGCCTCGCAACGCGGCTGACCCGCTTGGCAAGTGGCTTGCATCTACTGCAGCCCGGTGTCGCCGCTGGTGCGCTTCTTGGCGAGGTCCATTTCGGTCACCGCAATCAGGATCTCGGCGCGGGTTTTCAGGTCCGGCGCCTCCAGCATCGCCTGCTTCTCCGCCGGACCATACGGCGACATCATCGCGAGCGCGTTGACCAGCGCCTCGTTCGGTGCGCTCTCGATACCTTCCCAATCCACCTTCAGATTGTTGGCTTTTAGAAAGTCGTTCAGCACGTCGAGCAACGCCGTGCGGTCGACTTCCTCCTCGCCTTTGCGCGCGACGAAATCGTCGGCATAGGGGAAGAAGTCCACCTTGCATTGCCTGTACGTCGTCAGTGCTGCGATTTCCTCGACCACCTTGAAGCGCGCGACCCCGGTCAATTCGAGGATGTAGCGGCCGTCGCCGGATTCGGCGAGCTGGGTGATGCGGCCGACGCAGCCAACCTGGAACAGCACCGGCCTTGTCTCGTCCCTGGAGTGGGAAATGTCCGGCTGGATCATCCCGATCAGCCGGTGGCCGTCGCGCAGCGCGTCGTCCACCATCGCCAGATAGCGCGGCTCGAAAATATTGAGCGGCATCTGGCCGCGGGGCAGCAACAGCGCGCCCGGCAACGGAAATACCGGAATGATTTCGGGAAGCTCGCCGGGTCCGCGGTATTCGGCATTGATCGGCATCTGCAGTCCCGGTCAGTTCGTTGGTTCGGTGGGTGTTCTCTTCACAAAACCATGTTCCACGCGCGGAATACGTCCTACGAGAATAGGATCGTCGACAGCCGCTTGCGTCCCTCGACGGTTGCCTCGTCGGTGCCGCCCCACGCCTCGAAGAACTGCACGAGCTGCTTGCGCGCGCCGTCGTCGTTCCACTTCCGATCGCGCTTGACGATTTCCAGCAATTGGTTGGTCGCCTCCGCGCGCTTGCCGAGCGCATTGAGCGCCGTCGCCAAGTCGAATCGCGCCTGATGGTCGAGCGGGTTTGCGGCGACCTTTTGTTCGAGCTCGGTCACCGGGCCGACCGACTGGGCCTGCTCGGCAAGGTCGATCGAGGCCTGCACCGCCTTGACGGCGGCATCGTTGCGCTTCGATTCCGGCACCATCGCTAGCGTCTGCTTGGCTTGTTCGACGGCACCCGTCGTCACGTAGCACTTCGCCAGTCCCGCCAGCGCGGCGATATTGGTGGCATCGAAACCGAGTATCTCGGCATAAATCTGTGCTGCGGCGGCCGGATCGCCTTCCGCCAGCACGGCCTCGGCCTCTTTCAGGATTTCTGCAATGTTCGGCTCACCCGGCGCCGTCATGCCCTTGGTGAGCTTGTCGATGAAGGCGTTGACCTGGCTCTCCGGCACCGCGCCCATGAAACCGTCGGCGGGTTGGCCACCCACGAACGCGATCACCGCCGGGATCGACTGAATGCCCATCTGGCCCGGAATGGCTGGATGCTCGTCGATATTCATCTTGACCAGTTTGACCTTACCCTTGGCGGCCCGAACCGCCTTTTCCAGCACCGGCGTGAGCTGACGGCAGGGACCGCACCAGGGCGCCCAGAAGTCGATCAGCACCGGCTGGCGCTTCGATTCCTCGATGACATCCTTCACGAAGGTCTGGGTGGTCGTCTCCTTGATCAGATCGGGTACTGCCTGCGGTGCCGGGCCGCCGCCCTGCTCAACTATCGTCACGGTATCCTCGCCTGATGTCTCGAAAAGGAACGCAGAATATCGGCTGCGGGTCCGCTGCTTCTAGCACGGTCCGGAACCAAGTTCTCGTTCGCTAGATGGCGGCTTGGCCGCAAAAATCAATCGCTCCGGGCGCCGCCGCCTTCTGCAAGCTGTGCTGACCGTGGGACATTCGGCGAATGAAGGGTGCAACCGCCGCTCCGGCCGGCGTTCCGAACCGTCCGGGACCCAGGGGCCCCGCGAATCGGGCTATCGCGCTGGGGGCTAATTCTGGGTTCCCGGCGATGGCACGAGGCCCGATAAATTCCATTTTGCCGTTGTTTCGGACGGATTCGAGCCTATTTGGCTAAAGAAGTCGGATTATCCGGAAAAGCGTCGGACCGTGCGCGGACTGTTGCATTCGCAGCCCGCATTTGGCATAGGTCTGCCGTTGACGGCGAGCGATCGCCGCCATCTCGGATGCGGGTGTAGCTCAGTGGTAGAGCACGACCTTGCCAAGGTCGGGGTCGAGGGTTCGAGCCCCTTCGCCCGCTCCAATTTCTAAAATCGGCAAACACTGGATCCAACGACAGGCCGCCATTTGGCGGCCTTTCGTTTGCCCGACTACGGGTGCGCCTCCGGCGGCGGCATCCTTACTCCCAACGGTCGCTCACCTCGGGACGCGATAGACCCAGATCCTGGCCTTGCCTGAGTTCACGCCGCCAAACAGACTGGGAAAGACGCCGCTGACCGGCTGGTTCAGGTAGACGAACAACTGCCCGTCGCGGGTCGCTCTGAATTTCTCTTCGAGACGGCCGTTCGTCGGCTCGCCATCGATGAAGTTCTCCTCATTGCCGGTCTCGCCGTAGCGAAGGATAACGTGGCCAAAGGGCCGGTCGAGCGTTCGCTTGAGCGGGTAAGCTGCCGCCAGCAAAGCGAATCGGCCCAGTGGAACGGTCGGATCGGTTGTTACACCGTTCTTCTTCCAGTTGGGCAGGAACGCACGGAGCGGCATTCCACCCGGGCCCGAAGGCGTGCCGAGAAATGACCAGTCGCCATCCTTCTCCAGGATGAACTGATAATGTCCGCGCCTCTCGAGCATGACGCCAACAGGCGTACAAAGGTCGGCGGTGTTGAATGCGGCCAAGTTGACCCCGCGGCACGCCGCCGACGTGCAGGTGCCAGGGAAGCTGCCGTCGGGCGCGCGCTTGCACAGCTTCATATCATCGGGGTCGCACACCTCCAGCGTGATTGGCTTTTCCGCTGGCTGGCAGAAGTGGCCAAGGCTGTCGCGAATGTTGAAAAAATAGTGGCTGGCGAAAGCGACGCCGCCGACCAGGAAGAAAACCGCAAAGAATGCAGGCGCGACCTTGAGTTTGATGTTGGTGAGCAATCGCCGGTAGGCGTCCTTCAGTCTGAAGCGCGCGATAGTCCTGTCGGGGAGCAACATGGTGACCAGGACGGCAAAGGCGAAGAACTGGAAATAGGGGTGCGTGATCCGGTCGATGAAGGTCTGCGGCGAGGCCGACAGCTTTGGCAAGCTGTAGCCGGTCCAGCCCGGTAGCGGATAGAGCGCGACAAAGAGCAGGCCAGCCAGCACCACCATTTGCGATGTGCTCAGGCCGACCCTCGGTTTGGATTCGCCCCGGTGCAAGTCGACCTTTGCAAGGCTCACCCGCCACGCGCGGCGCATCTGATCGGTGATCCGGTCCTTAAGGCTGGCGCTCAACCATAGCAGCACCGCGACAAGGCTGGCGCAAAGCACAAACCAGAGCGGCTCCCTAGCATAGGCATTGATCCAGCGTGAGGCCGCGCCCGGCAAGGCGAGTCCGACCATCCGAATGAGGTCGGAAAGCGGCCGCAGGGGCGTGGTGAATTCGGCGGCTGCCGGCGCTGTGGATGTAAGCGGGTAGGTCAGCAAATAGAGCGACGCGATGACGGTCAGGAAATAGATGATGCGTCGCCGCCAGATCGAACTTCCGACGACGTGTTCCTGGGTGAGCTCGCGCTGACGGGCGGAGGCCAGGCTCTCATATTTCGGTCTGCCCGACCGGACCGTCAGCTTGTCCGGCGTGACGATCCTCTCGTCGTAGGTCAATATTTCGTAGACCGGTGGCAGTGCGACCGGCGCATAGAGATGCGCATCGACGGAGATCCGGTCGAATACGCTTTCGTGGATTTTCGGCATTGCGATCTTCACGCAATCGCGCTTGTCGTCGGAAAATTTCGTATCCGACAGCGCGGCCACGCTCCGTGGCCCATAGCGGTAGTAGCCGCCGAGCCCGTTGCGGGAATCGTAGATGCGGCCGTCCTTGTCCTGGGTCGACCTCACCCGCGTAAATGCGTCAGGATCGGCTCCCGGCGCCGCCTTCAAGGTAAGGCCGCGGCTGCGCGCCTCTGACAACATCCAGGTCAGCGACACATGGGCGAGCGAGTCGTCCGGATATCCGCCGCCGACATTGGAATGCACGCCGGCGAACCAGACCTGCGTGATCCGTTCCGAACTGGTCTTCCGGGTACCGGTGACAACGGTCTCCGGACTCTCGTCCCACAGCAGTGGATGAAACGTGGTGCGCTCATCGTCGAGCGAGAGCGCATGGCAGGCCTTGCGCACCAGTGGATGGAGCTGCCGGTCCGGCAGTTCGAGCGGCCAGAGATACCGGCTGACGCCACGGGTCATTTCGTCGATGGGCAGGCCGTAGGCGGCGACGGTATCCCAAAGGCCGAGGAAGGCGATGTGATCGACCGGGCGCTCGTTCTTGTCGTGCTTGGCTGATACGAACAGGTTGCGCAGCTTTCGAAAAGCCCATTCGACTTGAAACTGCGACTTGAACGTCTCTGCCCGGTGCGCCCGGTAGGCCGCCGCGACCTTTCGATCGAGTTCTTCTTCGGTCTGGTACTTCACCAGGCCCTGTTCGCAGATCAGACCGTTCACCACACGGATGGTGAAGGCCCCCCGGCTGAACCCGAATGCAAAGATGTCGTCGCTCTGCCAGGGACCGTATCTCTCCTCGCGACCCTCGGCCTTTGCAGCGGCAGCCTCGAGCGCCAGATAGTCCAGATGCGAGCGATAGTTGCGGCAGGCAAACTTGTAGATATCGAGCACGTTCCGCTTCAGGCCGAAGCCGAAGGCGCCGCCCAGGATCGCGAACGGCTTGAAGGACGAGGTGCCGACCCCGTCGTCGTAGAACGCAATCTGTTGCGAACTCGTCAGATCCAGTGATTCAAACACACGCCAGACGTTCGTCCGCCAGACCTTGCCGGCGGAATTGCCGGTGCCGTCCGAGAGCAGAATGATCCGCTTGTTGGCCATACGGACGCTCGCTCAAACCCGGGCGAGGGGAGACGGACGTTGAAGGATATGCCGAATGGTTTTCTCAGGGTTTGATCCGCTCCTGTATGAAATGGACCACAATTGCGCTGTTCGTTTATCAAATGGGGTGACAGCGCAAGCGGTCCACTTGATGTGGAACGCCGCCCACTCGCGCGTTAGCTCGACGCAGATATTGCGATGCAGCGGTGCAAGAGCGGATCAAACGTGCGTTTGGCAATCCGTCTCACAATTTATCTTGGTCGTACTGAGCCGCGCGGCGCGCGCTTCTCTCCGGCAGCGGATGTGCTACCATTTTTTGGTCTGTCCTACTTCACCAGACCAAATTCGCCTCTCGAACGTTCAAATAATAACAGGCGCAGCCGCCAGGCTGCACTAGGGGAGTGACGCGATGAAATCGGCTTTCAATCGATCTATTCTTGCGCTCGCAGCCATCTTCGTTGTCGCGGGGGTCAGCCAGGCCAGCGCGCAACAGAAGGCCCTGAAGAAATACGAGTCCGGCACCAAGGACTTCTGGAATAATCCACCGCCGGACTGGTTCCTCGGCGATGAGACCGAACAACAAAAGGGTCTCGCTCCGCCGTCAGGGCCGCCGACCGGCGCCTCGGACGCAGAACTGGCGGCGATGATGAAGAAGATCAAGCTGCCCGACGGCTTCAAGATCGAAGTTTATGCGTCTGGCGTGTTGTCCGCGCGGCAGATGGCATGGGGCGACAAGGGCACGCTGTTCGTCGGCTCGTTCGACCTCGGCAATGTCTATGCGATCAAGGACAATGGCGGCAAGAAAGAGGTCAAGACCATTCTCAAGGGCCTCAAGATGCCGACCGGCCTCGCCTTTCTCGACGGCGCGCTCTACGTCATCGCGGTCGACAAGCTGATCAAATACGAAAACGCCGAGGCCAATCTCGACAACCTCGGCGCCGGCAAGGTGGTGTATGACGACATGCCGTCCTACATCGCCCATGGTTGGAAATACATCACCGTCGACAAGGATGGCTGGTTCTACCTGCCGTTCGGTCCTCCCTTCAACATCGGCATTCCGCCGACCAGCGTTTCGCAAATACGCCGCGTCGATCCCAAGACCGGCAATGCCGAAATCTGGGCGCTCGGCGTCCGCAACAGCGTCGGCGGCGACATCGATCCACGCAGCGGGCGATACTGGTTTACCGAGAACGCCCGTGACTGGATCAGTGACGACATGCCGAGCGACAAGCTCAACATGATCTCCAGAATCGGCGAGCATTTCGGCTATCCCTACTGCCACCAGGGCGACATGCCGGACCCGAAATTCGCGATGGGCCACAAGTGTTCGGAGTTCACGCCGCCCGTCGTCAATCTGGGCGCGCACGTCGCGCCGCTGGGCATGAAGTTCTATACCGGCGATCAATTCCCGGCCGAGTACAAGAACAACATCCTGATCGCCGAACATGGCTCCTGGAATAGGCACAAATACCAGGGCGCCCGGATCAAGCGCGTCATCGTCGATGCCGACGGCAAGAACGCCAAATCGGAGATCTTTGCCTCCGGCTGGCTCGAAGGCGACCAGGGCTATCTCGGCCGGCCGAACGATATCTTGCTGGACAAGGACGGTTCGATCCTCGTGGCCGACGACTGGGCCGGTGCGATCTACCGCATCAGCTACACCAAGAAGTAGCGCCCAAGTAAATGAGAGGCTGCGGTTGCCCGGGAACGAGTAGCCGCGGCCCTTATTGTTTGATGCACGGGCGGAGAGTAGTCGAAATGCGAAGTGCATTAATGGGGTCGCTGCTGGCGATCATGATTTGCGTACCGCTCGCCCGCGCCGCCGACATCGCGGCCGGCAAGGCGAAAGCCGAGATGTGCGTCGGTTGTCATGGCGAGGGCGGCATTTCGCAGATCGAGAACACTCCCTCGCTTGCGGCGCAGCCTGATCAATTCATCCAGTGGCAGCTCGTGTTCTTTCGTGCAGGCACCCGCAAGAACGAACAGATGCAGCCGATCGTCGAACAGCTCAATAATGAGGATATTCGCAACCTCGGTGCCTACTACGCTTCGCTCGAACCGCCGAAAGCGCCCAAGCCTGACGAAAACCCCGATCTCTCCAGAAAGGGCGCGCAGGCGGCCGCTGGTCGGCGCTGCGCGTCATGCCACACCGATAGCTACGCCGGCACCAAGGGGGTCGCCCGCGTCGCCGGCCAGCGCGAGGAATACCTGGTCAAAGCGCTGCGCGAGTACAAATCGGGAGTGCGATCCGGCGGCGCGATGGCTGCGATGACGGACGTCGCCTATTCCCTCAGCGAGGAAGAGATCGAGGCGCTCGCGCATTATCTCGCGCATCTCTGAGTGGCTCGTCGTCCCTGCGAACGCAGGGACGACGGAGATAGAGTCGGATGATTACGCGGCCCGCTGCTTTTCATACGCTTTGAGATGCGTATAGGCGATGCGCAGCTTCGGCACCGGAATCTTCGCCGCGTCGGCGCGTGCGACGAGATCGCCGATCACATGATCGGCTTCCACCGGCAGTCCCGCTTTGATGTCGCGGAACATCGAGGCGGTCATCGGCGAGCCCTCGGTGGTCAACAAGCCGCTGGTACGCTGGAAGAACGGTCCCGTCGGCTCGTAGCCTGAGGCCTTTGCAATCGCGCTGCATTCATCGAGCATGCCGAGCAGAAAATCCTTGCCGCCGGCCACTGCCAGGATGTTGCCGACTGAGGTGCGCATCAGGCAGGTGGAGGCTGCGAGCGAAGCAAGGAAAACCCACTTCTCCCACATGTCCTGCATGATGTGTTCGCTGGCCGCGGCGCCGAACTTGCCGCTGTCGAACACCTTTGCAATGGCACGCACCCGCTCCGACATCGAGCCGTCGCGCTCGCCAATATTTAGCGATTGCATCGGCGCGAGCTGGACCACCTCGCGGGCCTCGTTGAGCGTCACCGCGATCGCGCAGAGACCGCCGAGCACGCGGTCGGCCCCGAATTTCTTGTCCAGCACGTTGAGGTGCAGCATGCCGTTGAGCAGCGGGATGATTGCGGTTTGCGGCCCGACCGCAGGAGCAAAAGATTGGATCGCATCCTCCAGGTCGAACGCCTTGCAGCTCAATAGCACGACGTCGAATGTCTCGGTGAGCTTGTCGGCCTGCACGGTCGGCGGGTTCTCGAGCGTCACGTCGCCGGCGGGGCTCCTGATGACGAGACCTGCGCCTGCGAGTTCGGATGCGCGCTTCGGCCGGACCAGGAACGTCACGTCGTTTCCTGCCTGAAGCAGCCTGCCGCCGAAATAGCCGCCGATGGCGCCGGCCCCGACCACGAGAATACGCATCGATCAACTTCCTTTATTGTTGGTTTTGGAAGGGGCGAATAGCGGATGGCGAGTAGTAAGATGCCGGCTGCAATCTACTCTCAACTATTCGCTATTCGCCACTCACAATTCACTTGCCTACCATGTGGTCTGATCTGAGCAGCTATTTGCCCGAAATCATTTCCTCGACTTCGCGAAGTTGTTCCTTGCCGAAGAACATTTCCTTGCCCACGAAGAACGTCGGCGAGCCGAACGCGCCGCGATCGACCGCGTTTTGCGTATTCTCGATCAGCCTGGCCTTTACATCCGCATCCTGCGATCGCGCCAGCAGCTTGGCAGCATCCAGGCCGGACGAGGTCAGCGCCTTGGCAGCGACTTCGGGATCATCCATCTTCTTTGGCTCGACCCACATGTGGTGGAAGGCAGCATCGACATATTTCTCGAACACGCCTTCGTGCTGGGCCGCCACCGCCGCACGCATCAGGTTCAGCGTGTTGACCGGGAAGAACGGGTTCCAGACATAGGGCTTGACCCCAAAGCGTTTCACGAAGCGCTCGGTCTCCAGCGCGTAGAATTCGCGCTTGTTCTTGATGCCGGCGAGCGTTTCCGCAGGCGACCTGTTGTTGGTGGCCTTGAAGATGCCGCCGAGCAGGATCGGCACATATTCGAACTTCACGCCGGTGCGCTTTTCGATCGCCGGAATCGCTTCATGGCTGAGGAAGGCGTTGGGGCTGCCGAAATCGAACAGGAATTGCGGATTTGAGCTCACGGCAGTCTCCTTATGTTTTGGCGCATTGTGACCGCGCCTATGGCTCGGCGCGATCGCTGAAGGCGAGCTTGACGACGTGGTCGCGGATATCGTCGGGCCAGCCGGCGACGAGAGCGACGAAGCGCCGCCGGTCATCGGCGAACAACGCCCGCGAGGCTTCCTCGAAGCCGGCGAGGTTGCCGGCCATCACCGACATGAAGCGATAGGCGGCATCCCTTGCCGCGCGGGCACGATCCGCATCGCCATTGGCACGACGCGCCTCGTCGACGAGCTTGCGCAACGCCACCGACGCGCCGCCGGGCTGCGCCCCGAGCCATTCCCAATGGCGCGGCAACAGCGTCACCTCGCGCGCGACCACGCCGAGCCTGGGCCGCCCCCGTCCGCGCGGCTCAATCGCCGCAGCCTCATCGGCTTCGACATCAGGAGGCGAGGCCGGTTGCGGCAGACGCGCAATTACGTCGCTCTCGGCCCCGCGAAGGTCGAGATCGATCGGTTGGCCGGTCGCGTCGGCGAATATGATGACCGGCAGCACGGCAGGCCGGCGGGACGCCTGCATCACCGCCAGCGCGACCTCGGCGAGTGGGCCGGCCGCCAGGCGTTGCGGGCCGATGAAAGCTGTGAACAGGGGGCGAGACGGGTCAGCCATTGGAGATACTCTGGATTTTCGTGCGTTATATTTACCCGGATAAATTTCAGATGTCAATATCACCCGGGTAAAATATGGCGTGGCCCCAAGGCCGTCTCGACTTTCCATCCTCCGGCTGGCACCAACGCCACGCCAACTCCAGGGGGACGCCATGCTGACGGTTCATCATCTCAACAATTCGCGCTCCCAGCGCGTGCTCTGGCTTCTCGAAGAGCTCGGCGTCGCTTACGAGATCGTCCGCTATCAGCGCCAGCCGGACATGCGGGCGCCCAAGGAACTGCGCACCATTCACCCGCTCGGCAAATCGCCCGTCATCACCGACAACGGCAATACGATCGCCGAGTCCGGCGCGATCTGCGAATACATCATCGGCACTTATGGCAATGGCCGCCTGATCCCGCCGCCGAACACGCCGGAGCGGCTGCGCTACACTTATTGGCTGCACTATGCGGAAGGCTCCGCGATGTCGCCACTGCTTTTGAAGCTGCTGTTCACGCTGATGCCGAAGCGTGCGCCTGCGCTGCTGCGGCCGCTGGTGCGCAAGGTCTCCAACACGGCGCTGACCACCCTGGTCAATCCGCAGCTCAAGCAGCACATGGATTATTGGGAGAGCGAGCTCGGCAAGAGCGAATGGTTCGCCGGCAATGAATTCAGCGCCGCCGATATCCAGATGAGCTTTCCGCTGGAAGCCGCCGCGGCGCGCGGCGGGCTGGAGCAGGGCCATCCCAAAGCGATGGCGTTTCTCGAACGCATCCACGCGCGGCCGGCCTATGCGCGCGCGCTGGAGAAGGGCGGGCCGTATGTGGTCGGGCGGTAACATCTCCTCGGTCATTGCGAGCCAATGGGTCGCGCGAACGCGCCCGATGATAGGTTCCGCGAAGCAACCATAGCCTCTAGCGCGACGTCTGCGCGGCGCCGCCTGAGGGCAGCGCCTGCACGGTGACGCCGGGCGGCGGCACGTCGTCGTCGGGGACGAAGAAATCCGACATCAACGGCACGGACCGATCGACGCGGTAGTGCTCGAAATCCCTGACGCCGGAGGCGTACAGCACCTTGTCGTCGATGCAGAACTGTCCGGTGAATTCCCGCGCCGGCCTGGTCAGGATCGCGTGCGCGGCGTCGCCCATGATCTCGGGCGTGCGACTGGCGCGCATCATCGCCTCGCCGCCGAGCAGGTTGCCGACCGCGGCGGTGGCGATGGTGGTGCGCGGCCATAGCGCGTTGACGGCGACGCCGACGGATTTTAACTCACCCGACAAGCCCAGCACGCACATGCTCATGCCGAACTTGGCCATCGTATAGGCGGTGGAATGCTCGAACCATTTCGTCTTCATGTCGAGCGGCGGCGACAGCATCAGTATGTGCGGGTTTTCCGCCTTCTTCAGATGCGGAATGCAGTATTTCGACACCATGAACGTGCCACGGGTGTTGATTCCCATCATCAGGTCGAACCGCCTCATGTCGGTTGCTTGCGAGTTGGTCAGGCTGATGGCGCTGGCGTTGTTGACGCAGATATCGATGCCGCCGAATTCGGCGACGGTCTGCTCGATCGCCGCCATCACCTGCGCCTCGTCGCGGATGTCGCACAGCACCGGCAGCGCCTTGCCGCCGGCGGCGCGAATTTCTTCCGCCGCGGTGTAGATCGTGCCCTTGAGTTTCGGATGCGGCTCGGCGGTCTTCGCCGCAATCGCGACATTGGCGCCGTCACGCGCGGCGCGAAGCGCAATCGCCAGCCCAATGCCGCGACTGGCGCCGGAGATGAACAACGTCTTGCCTTTGAGGGATGTCATCTGAAAATCTCCTGCGAAGGAACCATACTACGTAAGGGAGGCACCGTTCTCTAATGTCCCACCGCCGCCGCCCCTCTCGTCCGCGGATCGGGGGCGCCGAGCAGGCCGCCGGGCGTGACGGCGATCGAATTGGCCGAGGTCTGGCCAAGCGGCTCGATCACATGATGGCCCTTCTCCTTTAGCGCATCCAGCGTTTCCTGAGGGAAGCCGCGCTCCACGCGCACCACATCCGGCATCCATTGATGGTGCAGCCGGGGTGCGGCTACGGCGGTGGCGACGTCCATCTTGTAATCGAGCACGTTGACCACGACCTGCAGCACGGCTGAAATGATGCGGCTGCCGCCCGGCGAACCCGTCACCAGCACCGGCTTGCCATCCTTCAGCACGATGGTGGGCGACATCGACGACAGCGGCCTTTTGCCTGGGCCTGGCAAATTGGCTTCGAAGCCGATCAGGCCGAACGCGTTCGCCGCGCCGGGTGCTGCGGTGAAGTCGTCGAGTTCGTTGTTAAGAAGCACGCCGGTGCCATCGGCGACGAGGCCGACGCCATAGGAAAAATTCAGCGTATAGGTGTTGCTGACGGCATTGCCGGCGGCGTCGACGACGGAATAATGCGTGGTATTGCTGCCCTCGCGCGGCAGGCTCACGGATAGCGCGTCGGCCGGCGTAGCGCGCGCAAGATCGATGCTGGCGCGCTGCTTTGCTGCGTAATCCTTCGCGATCAGGA
The DNA here is from genome assembly GCF_043203335.1 of Bradyrhizobium sp. RDI18. Taxonomy (NCBI): domain Bacteria; kingdom Pseudomonadati; phylum Pseudomonadota; class Alphaproteobacteria; order Hyphomicrobiales; family Nitrobacteraceae; genus Bradyrhizobium; species Bradyrhizobium sp. RDI18. The sequence goes on from NZ_JBICRN010000008.1 coordinate 5,276,234, forward strand.
TGTTCGCCGGCGCATTGACGAAGGCGGGATCGCCGAGATAGCGCGCCCGGTCGGCGTAAGCGCGCTTCATGGCCTCGATCATGACATGCAACGAGGGCGCCGAGCCCTGCTTCATGTCCGCCATGGGAAACCCTTCGAGAATGTTTAGCGTCTCCAGTAGCACCGTGCCGCCGGACGAGGGCAGCGGCATCGACACGATCTCGTAGCCGCGATAGCTGCCGCGCACGGGACTGCGGATCACCGCTTCATAGGATTTGAGATCGTCCGCCGTCATGATGCCGCCGGCATCGCGGACGGCTTTTGCCAGCCGTTCGGCAACCGGCCCCTGGTAAAATCCGCGCAGACCCTGCTCGGCAATCGCCGACAGCGTTGCCGCGAGATCCGCCTGAACCAGACGGTCGCCCTCTCGCAGCGCCGTGCCGTCGTCACGGGAGAACGCCTTGGCCGAGTTCGGCCAGCGTGCCATCCGGCGATACATGTCCGGCAGGGTGTCGGCGGTGTCGTCGGCGATCACGAAACCGTCTCGTGCGAGCTCGATGGCAGGCTTGAGGATTTGCGCGAGCGTGAAGCGGCCGGAGCCGTATTTCTCTAGCGCGAGTGCCAATCCGGCCACCGTGCCGGGCACGCCGATACCAAGCGCGGAATTGCGCGACTTATCGGTATCGGGCTTGCCGTCTGGTCCCAGAAAGATGTCGCGCGTGGTCGCGGCCGGTGCGGTCTCGCGATAGTCGATGGCGACGTCTTCATTGCGCTCGGCCGAATGGATCACCATGAAGCCGCCGCCGCCGATGTTCCCGGCGCGCGGGTAGGTGACGGCAAGCGCAAAGCCGGTGGCGACCGCGGCATCAACCGCGTTGCCGCCTTGCCGGAGAATGTCGGCGCCAACTTCCGCCGCGATCCTTTCCTGGGCGACCACCATGCCGTGCTCGGCTGGAATGGAGCGAACGGCGGAGGGGTCGAGGGACGAATGGAAGCCTCGCCGATCCTGCGCAAAGGCGGTCGTGCCGCAGGCGAATGCCAGCACGATTGCGGCAATCGCCTTGCGCCGGCTGATTTGAAAGATTGTCATCGAAAATCCGCCGCAGTTTGAGACTGTGTGGCGCGTGGGCAACAGCGCCAGCGTTGGTGACGCATGCTATATGGGTTCGGTTTCGGCACGCAAAACGCTTCGCGCGACTTTTGAAGGAAATATCCGGCATGGCGGTGATCGCTTCCGAGGCAGTTGGCGCCGAGATTCCGCGGGTTTATCCGCGCCGCGCCGCCGTCGTGAGCTGGATATTCTTCGATTGGGCCGCGCAGCCTTATTTCACGCTGATCACCACGTTTGTATTTGCGCCCTATTTCGCGAGCTTCGTCGCGCCGGATCCGGCGAGGGGGCAGGCGCTGTGGGGATTCGCCACCGCCGCCGCCGGCCTGGTGATCGCGCTGCTGTCGCCGGTGCTGGGTGCCATCGCCGACGCCAGCGGCCGCCGCAAGCCGTGGATCGCCGGCTTCGGGTCGCTTTTGGTGATCGGCTCCTGCCTGATGTGGTTCGGAAAGCCGGGCGACCCGAGCGTCATTCCGCCACTGCTGTTGGCCTATGCGATTGCGAGCATCGGGGTCGAATTCGCCACCGTGTTCAACAATGCGATGATGCCGACGCTGGTGCCGCCTGACAGAATCGGGCGGTTGTCCGGCACCGGATGGGCGACCGGCTATATCGGCGGTATCCTCAGCCTCATCCTCGTGCTCGGCTTTCTGGCGGCCAGTCCCGAGACCGGGCGTACATTGTTCGGCCTCGCGCCATTGTTTGGTCTCGATCCGGACACGCATCAGGGCGATCGCATCACCGGTCCCTTGACCGGCCTCTGGTTCGTCATTTTCGTGACGCCGATGTTCCTGCTCACGCCGGATTATCCGGCCAAGCGTCCAATCCGCGAGGCGTTGCGCGAAGGATTGAGCGGGCTCAAGCGAACGCTCGGCGAATTGCCGAAGCAAAAGTCGATCGCGACGTTCCTGCTCGCCAACATGATCTATACCGACGGGCTGGTGTCGCTGTTTGCCTTCGGCGGCATCTACGCCGCCGGCACGTTCGGCTGGCATACGATTCAGATCGGGACGTTTGGAATTCTGCTGGCGATCGCGGGCACCTTCGGAGCCTGGCTTGGCGGCAAGCTCGACGACAGGCTCGGACCCAAGCGCGTCATCGCCGGCAGCCTCACGATCCTGCTGCTTGCGCTCGCCGCGATCTTGCTGGTCGACAAGGATTCGATCCTGTTCGTGAAGGTCGCGCCACCGGCTCCGGGCGGCGCGTTGTTTTCCGGCGCCGCCGAGCGCGCCTATCTCGTGCTCGGGTGCCTGATCGGCGCGGCCGGCGGCCCGCTGCAGGCGGCTTCGCGCACGCTGCTGATCCGCCTCGCGCCGAAGGATCGCATCGCGCAATACTTCGGATTGTTCGCGCTGACCGGAAAGGTGACGTCGTTCATCGGTCCGCTCCTGATCGGCGCGATCACGGCCGTGACCGCAAGCCAGAAGGCCGGCATGGCGCTGCTGGTGGTGTTCTTCGTCGCGGGCCTGGCGCTGCTGTCGCGCGTGCGGGAGTGAGGGTAGACGACTGTAGCTACGCATGCGCTATATCCGGTGCGTGTCGACCTATCCGCGTCATTGCGAGCGCAGCGAAGCAATCCATGCCTCGGGGATAGATGGATTGCTTCGCTGCGCTCGCAATGACGCGGATATAGCTTCGCGATCTCGCGGCGTGTTTCGCCCGAGGTTTGCATCTTCTTTGTCCCTCTTGCAGATCAGAGAGGGCGCAGGGAAGACCGGGTGCTGGCTGCACCCGCGGTCTCGTGTGCCATTGCGCATCAAGAACACGCACACGAGCATACAGGTACAGCGGGAGCATCCCGGCCTTCCCTGCGCAATGGCTTTACGGCTTACTTCGTGCTCTTCCCGGAGAACGGCTCTTTTGCCTCCGTCGCCGATGGGATAATTCCCGCCGACTTAACGCCAGCACCGCGGCGCCCGAACCACACGACTTCGCCGTACGCTTCCGGCGCGTACGTCTAGCGCGCCATCCGCGTCCATCGCATCTCACCGCACGTTCGTGACGATCGCGAGCGCCCCTCAATGGGTGAGACGGGCGGAGTTATGCGACTGATTTGCTCTCGAAGTTAAGTGGAATATTTTTGATTCCCGGGCTTGACACGATTTCTGAAAATCAGAAGTGATTTGCCCGTCGTGCCATCGTGTCGCAGGCCGCTGCACGAATTACGCTTGCGTGCGCGGCAAATCAGTTCGTCGTCCTGGGTTTGCTCACCCTACGAACTTCGTCGTCCTGGGCAAGCGAGCAACGCGAGCGCGACCCGGGACCCGTACGCCGCGGCATAGATTATTTCGCGCGCGGGTAGACGGCTTTCTTCAATAACGCAAACTGGTGGTTATGGGTCCCTGCGTTCGCAGGGACAACGAACTAATGCCGGAAATGCCTGACGCCCGTGAACACCATGGCGATGCCGTGGTCGTCGGCGGCCTTGATGACTTCTTCATCGCGCATCGAACCGCCGGGCTGGATCACCGCCGTCGCGCCGGCTTCGATGCAGGCCAGCATGCCGTCGGCGAAGGGGAAGAACGCATCGGATGCGACGACAGAGCCTTTGGTCAGCGGTTCAGCGAGCTTCATCTCGGCCGCAGCATCCTGTGCTTTGCGAGCGGCAATACGCGCCGAATCGACCCGGCTCATCTGGCCGGCGCCGATGCCCACAGTGGCGAGATCCTTGGCGTAGATGATGGTGTTCGACTTGACGTGCTTGGCGACGCGGAAGGCGAATTTGAGATCGCGCAGTTCGGCGTCTGTCGGCGCGCGCTTGGTCGCAACCTTGATGTCCATGTCCTCAACCGCCGCATTGTCGCGGCTCTGCACCAGCAAGCCGCCGGCAACCGTCTTGGCGGTCAGGCCGACCGTGCGCGGGTCGGGCAGGCCGCCTGCGAGCAACAGGCGCAAATTGCGCCGGCTGCCGATGATCGAGATCGCCTCTTCGGTAGCGTCGGGGGCGATGATCACTTCGGTGAAAATGCCGATGATGGCGCGCGCGGCCTCCGCATCCAGCGTGCGGTTGACTGCGATGATGCCGCCATAGGCCGACGTCGAGTCGCAGGCGAGCGCGCGGCGATAGGCGGTGACGAGATCAGGTCCCTCCGCAACGCCGCAGGGGTTTGCATGTTTCACGATGACGCAGGCCGCGGTGCGCTTCGGATCGAACTCGCCGACGCATTCGTAAGCCGCATCGGTATCGTTGATGTTGTTGTAGGAAAGCTCCTTGCCCTGCAATTGCCGCGCGGTGGAGACGCCGGGCCGCTTGTCGGCCGTCGCATAAAACGCCGCGGTCTGGTGCGGGTTCTCGCCATAGCGCAAGGACTGAATCAGGCGGCCGCCGAAGGCGCGGAAATCCGGCGCATTGTCCTTGAGCTCTGTAGCAAACCAGTTCGAGATCGCGGCGTCATAGGCGGCAGTACGCGCATAGGCTTTTGCGGCGAGGCGGCGGCGCAGCCCGAGCGTCGTTGCGCCCTTGTTGGCCGCGAGTTCGTCGAGCACGGCCTGATAGTCCTGCGCCTCGACGACGACGGCGACATCGTCGTGGTTCTTGGCAGCCGCCCGGATCATCGCGGGTCCGCCGATATCGATATTCTCGATGCAGTCTTCGTAAGCAGCGCCTTTGTCGACGGTCGCCTCGAACGGGTAGAGGTTGACGACGAGCAGATCGATCGGCGCGATGCCGTGCGCCTTCATGGCGTCGGCGTGCTCCTTGTTGTCGCGGATTGCGAGCAGGCCGCCATGCACCTTCGGATGCAGCGTCTTGACCCGGCCGTCCATCATTTCGGGGAAGCCTGTGAGTTCGGAAACGTCCTTGACCTTCAACCCCGCGGCGGCGATCGCCTTCGCCGTGCCGCCGGTCGAGACCAGTTCGACGCCATGTCCTGCCAACGCCTGGGCAAGTTCGATCAGGCCGGTCTTGTCGGAAACGGACAATAGAGCGCGGGTTACGCGGCGCGGATGGTCGGTCATGGCTGGATTCCTGGCTATTAAGGCCAGCCCGGTAGCATGGATTCACCGGTCATGAAACCGCCAGAAGGCGTCAAATCCAGGTGTGGAAATCTGGCCGGGAAGGGCTCAGAGCGGCAATTCCGGCTCGCGCCGCGCAGTGCGCCGCGTGTTGGTGGCGCCCGCCGACGTGCTTGAGCGGACAAAGCTCCAGCGGATCGAGGAGGCGTGGCGGGAATCCTGGCGGATCACGATCTGGGCGGTGCGGCGCGGGCCGTCATTGCCGGCCAGAAACACGCTGTCCTCGAGATCGACCTTGTCGTCGAGCGCCTCGAAGGTCCAGACGTCGCGGTTGGGCAATACCAGCATGACGCCGCGCGCATCGCTGAGGCGGCTGGCCTTCACCGCGGGATGAAGATGAAACCGCAGCGCATAATCGGTCTCGGCGCCCTTGATGCGCGTCCCCGGCGCCGGCGCCACGGTGTCCTCGCCGTCGAGCCTTGCGCCGTCATGGGAGATCATCAGCACCCGGCGATGCACGACGCCGAAGCGTGCGAGGTAGCCGTCATGCGAGGTGGTCAGGAGATCGCCGTCGGCCACCGCCTCGCGGTAGCTTTCCACGTTGGCCGGACCGCTGACGACCGGCGCGCCCTGCAGCAGGCGCTTCATCGCAGACAATTCGACGAACTGGCACGAGGACGCCTCGTGATAGGTCAGGGTCGAATGCGCTGCGGTGCTGCGGGCAAAGGTGCGCCAATTATCCCTGCCGGTCGAGGGCATTCCGCAATTGACCACGATCCGGCTGGGACCCGAAGACAGTTCGAACGAGAGACACCCGGCGTGCGCTTCCTGGCTGACATTCGGCGGCGGCGGCGGGCCGCTATCGATGATGACGGTCGTGGTGCCGGCGTCGAGGCGCTGGAAGCCGGTATGCGGCATGTTCGCCATCGGCACGCCGTGCGTGTCGTCATAGGCGAGCAGCGTCGCCACCAAGTCCGAGGGCGCGTTGCTCATGCCGTTGAACAGCGCAAAGCTGCCGTCGCCATGACGGAAGAAGCGCAGCATCGGCATCATGCGGTCGATCGCATTCAACAGCGCGGGCGGCGGCGCGATGTTGCGGGCGGCAAAGGTCTGGCGCAGGGGCAGGAGGTCGCTGAGCAGTTCGACCAGCGCGCCGGGGTTGCGCGAGATGTGCCCGCCGTCGGGCTGGATCTGGCGCTGCAATTCGTCGGAAAGCCGTCGCGTGGCGGAGCGGATGTGCCGCGCCTGATTGGCCAGGCACAGCGAGGCGTAGCACAGCGCGATCAGGACCTGCAGCCGCGGCACACCGTCGGCGATGTCGAGCATCGTGTAGCGAAGATATCGAATTTCGCGGGTCAGCCCGCGCAGATATTTGCGATAGAATTTTCCGTCGGTGTCGCCGAGCACCAGCGGCGCCTGCGACAACAGCGAGATCACGCGGCGCGCCAGCACGTCGGGGCGGCGTTCGAGCGGCCGCTTGCGCGCCGGATTCGAGATCCAGTCGTCGACCAGCGAGCGGGCATTGGCGCGGGTCAGCGCGGTGTCGGCGGCGCGCAGGTGTCGCAGCCAGCCGAAGCCGAGCAGCGCGACTTCCCAATCTTCCGACGGCGGCTCGAGATCGAAGATCGAGCGGCCATGGCAGGTGACGATTTTGCCGGCGAACACGAAGCGGCCGGCATAGATTTCCGCGGCGCGGGTGGCGTCGGCGGTGCGCAGATCGTGCGGGGCGATGATCAGCCGGTCAGCGCGCCCCGGCCACAGCCGCGATACCGCCACCGTGGCGCCGGTCGCGCGCGCGATCACGGTCCGCGCCGAGCGGCTCATGATAAGCGTCGAGATGCGTCTGCGTTGAGCGACCGACACGCCGTGCCTTGGCTTAAGGAGAGGGAGGGGTATTCTGGCGAATCCTTTTAATCCGGAAACGCCGGTAAGACACCATCTTGAAAATCGACGAATCACCCGAAGGCAGGGTGATTCCGGTCTAAAATCAGGTTTTAACCAGCCGCGCTGCGTAAAATCCATCTAACCCGCCGAGCCGGGGGTCGTCATGGGGCAAATGGCAGGGAAGGGTGCGTAAATCGCCGCTTGCGGTCACGATTTCGCTGAGGCCTGCGACCTCGTCCACCTCGACCGGGACACGGCGCATGCCCGGTTCGGTAGCGAGCAGGGACGCGACGGCCTGCTCGCCTTCCTCGGGCTCCAGCGAACACGTACAATAGACCAGCGTTCCGCCCGGCTTGAGCAGGGCTACCGCCTTTTGCAGCAACCGTTTCTGTAGCGCGGACAGCGCCGCAATGTCGGCTTCCTGACGCAGCCAGGCGACATCGGGGTGTCGGCGGATGGTGCCGGTGGAGGTGCAGGGCGCATCCACCAGCACGCCGTCGTAACCGCCATTGCCGCTGCCTTGCCATTCGGCCGCATCGGTCACCACGTCATCGGCCTGCAGCGAAAGCCGGGCCAGATTGTCGCGCAGCCGTGCCATGCGCGCCGGCGAGCGATCGACCGCGGTGACGCGCGCGCCGGCGTGCGCGAGCTGCGCGGTCTTGCCGCCGGGCGCGGCGCAGAGGTCGACGATGCTCTTGCCGGCGACATCGCCGAACAATCGCGCCGGCAGCGCGGCGGCGGCGTCCTGCACCCACCACTGTCCCTCGGAGAAACCGGGCAGCATGGTCACCGAACCCTGCAGCAGCGTGCGCACGGTTCCGGTCGGCAAGGTTTCGCCGTGCAGGCGGCTCGCCCATTGCGCCGCGTCCGCCTTCACGGTGATGTCGAGCGACGGCTCGTGGCCGATGGCGCGCGCCATCTCGCGCGCGGTGGTCTCGCCATAGGCGCCGATCCAGCGCGTGAGCAGCCACGGCGGAATATCCAGCGTTTGCGATTTGACTTCCTCGATCAGCGGCTGTCCTTCGCGGGCGCAGCGGCGCAGCACGGCGTTGACGAGGCCGGCATACTTTGCGGCGCGCCGGTCCGATTGCACCAGCCGCACCGAAAGATCGACGGCGGCGTGATCCGGCACGTCCATCCAGAGAATCTGCGCCGCGCCGATCAGCAGCGCGCTCTGTGCCCGCGGCGCATCCGTCGGAATGCCGCGATCGAGCAGACGCGACAGCAAATGGCCGAGCGTGCCGAGCCGCCGCAGGATCGTCGCCACCAGCCGCCGCATCAACGCGCGGTCGCGATCGGCGAGCGCCTTCAGTCCGGGATGGGCGCCTGCGCCGTCGAGTTGGTCGTCGAGGGTACGATGCTTGTGCAGCACGCCGTCGAGAATATCAGCCGCGATCCGCCGCGCCGCGAGGCCGGGCACTTCTGAAGGTACTGCGAGATCTTGAAGGGGGCATGAAGCAGGAATGTCTCGGAAGGCGGAAAGGTTTCGGCTCATGCCAATGAAATGAAACGCTCATTTGGCATGCGAATATGCCAAATGTAAGAATCGCCACAGACAATTTCTCGATTGTGATGTCATCTGTGCGCTCATCCCGTGCTATGGGAGAGTTGCGATGACCGACAATTCTTCATCCTCCGCGCCGGTTGCGGAACGCAGGAAGCTGACGCCCGCAGCCGAGCGCGCGCTTGCCGAGGCCGAAGCGCGCCGCAAGGCCACTGACGCCAGCGCCATGCCGCAGCAGAAGGAATTCCAGGGCCCGAAGGGCCCGGAACCGACCCGCTACGGCGATTGGGAGCGCAGAGGGATCGCTTCGGATTTTTGACGGCACCGGCTCTTGCCGGACGGCTCGACTCAGCTCTTAGTCGGGAATATGCCTCCATACGAGAAGATAAGTGCTTACCGGACCACGCGCCGGGGTCCGCGGCGCCGCTGGTTTGCGGCGGCCTTGCCGTGGATGTTCGTGCTTTGCGTGGCGGCGGCGACGACGCTGCCGGTGCGGGATTGGGTACGCCGGTGGTTGCCTGACTTTGCCGACAGCCAGGCGGCGCGCGATGCCGAGATGGTCTGGAAGCACTCTGGAAGTCCTGACATGCGCCATCCCGTCGACGTCATCCGGACCATCGATGGCGACACGTTTGAGGCGCGGGTGCATTTGTCGCCCGGCGTTGAGCCAACCACGCGCATACGCCTGCGCGGCATCGACGCGCCCGAATTGAAGGCATCGTGCCCTGGGGAATTGCAGATGGCGGAGGCCGCGACCGGTGCCCTGCGCGCGCTGCTCGGCGAAGGCGGCGTCACGATCTTCAATATCGGACCGGACAAATATAGCGGCCGGGTCGTGGCCGAGGCCGCGACGCGACGCACCGGAAATGTTTCGTCGGCCATGCTCGGGGCAGGTCATGCGCGCAGCTATGGCGGCGGTCACCGCAACGGATGGTGCGCGACCGCGGGCCAGGCACTGCCGAAATAAAAAGGCCGCGCGATCGCGCGGCCTTTGCATTCAATTCAATCCGAAGATCAGTGCATGACGGTCACGGTGGTTCCGACCGGCACGCGTTGATAGAGATCGGAGATGTCGTCGTTGAGCATGCGGATACAACCGTAGGACACGAAGCCGCCGACCGAGCCCGGCACGTTGGTGCCGTGAATGGCATACTCCCCGCCGGCCAGCGTCATCGCCGCGACGCCCATCGGGTTGCGCGGCGAGCCGCCGGGAATCACGTTGGGCATATACGGCTTGTCGCGCCTGACTTCGCTCGGCGGCGACCAGGCCGGGTTGAGATACTTGCCGTCGATCTTTGTGGTGCCGGACCATTGCTTGCCCGCCTTGCCGACGCCGACCGGATAGCGCATGGCGCGGCCGGATTCGAGAATGAGATAGAGACGTCGCTCGCCGGTCTTCACCACGATCGTGCCCGGCGCGTATTCGCCGCTGACATCGACCAGCTCCGGCCTCGCTTGTGCCTGCGAAGAGATCATAGTGCACGCAGCCAAGGTGGCGGCCAACGCCACCGCAATCCTCTTTGACATTCCCCAGCTCCACTTTGCCCGCCCCTCTCGGGGGTTCTCAAATGTCCTTTCAAGCCTGACGGCCCGCTGTCTTGTCCACGCGTTTTCAGTTTAGTCGCGCGAATTGACTGGTTGGTTTCACGCCAGTTTTCGAGACTAGTTTCGATGGGCGGAACAAAGAAAATGTTCGAAATAAAGTAAATGACCCGAAAACAGCACCCAGCGGCGCAAAGCCCGCTGAAGCGGGCTCGCCACCGACAACCGCGTGAGCGCGGCAGGATTGCTGAAAAATTCGGCCTTCGCCTCGTCCCGGGGGTCCCGGGACGAGAGGCTTGCTATAGCGGCGTCCTACGCCGGTGCGCCCTTCTTGTTCTGCCGGTTCTTCACGAGGTCGTCGACCACGGCGGGGTCGGCGAGCGTCGAGGTGTCGCCGAGGCTCGAGGGCTCATCCTCGGCGATCTTGCGCAGGATGCGGCGCATGATCTTGCCGGAGCGGGTTTTCGGCAGGCCCGGCGCGAACTGGATCTGGTCGGGGGACGCGATCGGGCCGATGTCCTTGCGCACCCAGGCGACCAGCTCTTTCCGCAGCTCCTCGGTCGGCTCGGTACCGGCCATCAACGTCACATAGGCGTAGATGCCCTGGCCCTTGATGTCGTGGGGATAGCCGACCACGGCCGCTTCCGACACCTTGGCATGCGCCACCAGCGAGCTCTCGACTTCGGCGGTACCCATGCGGTGGCCGGAAACGTTGATGACGTCGTCGACGCGGCCGGTGATCCAGTAATAGCCGTCGGCATCGCGCCGGCAGCCGTCGCCGGTGAAATACTTGCCCTTGTAGGTCGTGAAATAGGTCTGTTCGAACCGCGCATGGTCGCCATAGACCGTGCGCATCTGCCCTGGCCAGGATTTGGCGAGGCAGAGATTGCCCGTGGCTTCGCCTTCCAGCACCTTGCCATCGGCATCGACGATCTCAGGCACCACGCCGAAGAACGGCCGCGTCGCCGAACCCGGCTTGAGTTTTGTGGCGCCCGGCAGCGGCGTGATCAGGATGCCGCCGGTCTCGGTCTGCCACCAGGTGTCGACGATCGGACAGCGGCCGTCGCCGACCACGCGGTAATACCATTCCCAGGCCTCCGGATTGATCGGCTCGCCGACGGTGCCGAGCAGGCGCAGACTCTTGCGCGAGGTCTTCTGCACGGGGCCATCGCCCGCCTGCATCAGCGCGCGAATCGCGGTCGGTGCGGTGTAGAAGATGTTGACCTTGTGCTTGTCGATGACGTTCCAGAAGCGCGAATTGTCCGGATAGTTCGGTACGCCCTCGAACATCAGCGTGGTGGCGCCGTTCGCCAGCGGCCCATAGAGAATGTAGCTGTGGCCGGTAACCCAGCCGACGTCGGCGGTGCACCAGTAGATGTCGCCGTCGTGATAATCGAACACGTATTGGTGCGTCATCGCCGCGAACACGAGATAGCCGCCGGTGGTGTGCAGCACGCCCTTGGGCTGGCCGGTGGAGCCCGACGTATAGAGTATGAACAGCGGGTCTTCCGCGTGCATGTGCTCGACCGGGCATTCCGTCGTCACCATCGCGGCCGCTTCGTGATACCAGAAATCGCGCGAGGGATTCATGTCGACGGCTGCACCGGTGCGCTTGACCACGACGACCCAATCGACGCCGCCGGCTTTCGCAATCGCGGCATCGACATTGGCCTTCAGCGGCACCTTCTTGCCGCCGCGCAGTCCCTCATCGGCGGTGATGATGAACTTGGATTGGCAATCGGTGATGCGCTGGGCGAGGCTGTCGGGCGAGAAGCCGGCGAACACCACCGAATGAATCGCGCCGATCCGCGCGCAGGCCAGCATCGCATAGGCCGCTTCCGGGATCATCGGCAGATAGATGGTGACGCGGTCGCCCTTCTTGACGTTCCGCGTGCGCAGGATGTTGGCCATCTTGCAGACTTCGTCGTGCAACTGGCGATAGGTGATGTGCTTGGACTGCGAGGGATCGTCGCCCTCCCAGATGATGGCGGTCTGGTTGCCGCGCTTGTCGAGATGCCGATCGATGCAGTTCCAGGCGGCGTTCAGGACGCCATCCTCGAACCATTTGATCGAGATGTTGCCGGGGGCGTAGGAGACGTTTTCGACCTTGTGGAACGGCTTGATCCAGTCGATGCGCTTGGCCTGTTCGGCCCAGAAACCATTGGGGTCCGAGACCGAGCGGGCGTACATTTCGCGGTACTTGGCGTCATCGACGTAGGCACGTTTGGCCCAATCGGCGGATACGTCGTAAATCTTCTCGGACATCTTTATCCTCCCACTCATTGCGGCCGGATGCTCGGCGGCCACAAATCGTCCCTGATTGTTGCAGCGATTATGCGTCGCGGGACGATGCCCGGACAAGGCGGAACGTCTGCGACCTTGGTCGGCCAGCCGGTTCCCGGCCTTGTCGCGGATCAAAGTCAGGCTATTTCGCGGGTCCCGCTCAGGACGAAATCAACGTTATCGGCGGAATGGCTCCCATTAACTGGTATCTAATAACCGCCAATGACGGAATCGGGACTCGCAAACTGGTTCGTTACCCCCTAAATGGCCTCCCCGGGGCCGGAGGCCTCCCGGAACAAGCCATAACAAGCGGCATTACCGGCGAAACAGGCGGAGCAAGGCGACAACGGACATGATGGATCAGCAGAATTTCGAGGCTACGCGGCCCGTTTCCGCCGATCCTGCCGTCGCATTGGCCGAAGCGCTCGGGCAGCTTCCGAAGGAATCTCCCAAATCGTCCGCGGCAAAGCCGCACATCATCACCGTCGAAGCGCTGGCACAGGAACTTGGCCTCAAACTCGGCGATCAAAACGGCCTGACCATCCGCCGCATCAAGCGCGGAAAAAGCTATTCATTCATTCGCGCCAATGGCACGCAGATCCGTCACGCCGGAACGATCCGGCGCCTGCATTCGATGGCGGTGCCGCCGGCCTATCGCGACGTTCGCTATTCGGCCGATCCGAACTCGCATCTGCAGGCGGTCGGCTTCGATGCCGCTGGCCGGCTGCAATACCGCTACCACGCCGATTGGGAAAAGGTTCGCGAGCACCGCAAGGCGCATCGCCTGGCCAAACTGGTCGCGGCACTGCCCAAGATCCGGCGGAAGGTCTCTGCGTATCTGTCGGGCGAGGAGCCGACGCGGGAGTTTGCGCTCTCGGCCGTGATCGAGTTGATCGCGCGTACCGCGATCCGTCCCGGCAACGAGTCATATGCTCGTCTCAACGGCACCCGCGGCGCCACCACGCTGTTGAAATCGAACGTCACGCTGGAAGACGATTGCCTCGTCCTGACCTTCAAGGCCAAGGGCGGCAAGGCCGTGCGCAAGGAATGCGACGCCGCCAAGCTGGTGCGCGCCATCGGCATCCTGCGCACCGTGCCGGGCAAGCGCATGTTCCAGTATCGCGACAGGTCTGGCGTCGTGCGCGCAGCCTCGACCACGGCCGTGAACGGGTTCCTGCGCGAGATCGCCGGCATCAAGATTTCGCTGAAGGATTTCCGCACGCTGATGGCATCGGCCGTGGTGCTGGAATCATTGTCGCGGATTTCACCGGCGGCGAGCGCCCGCGGCCGCAAGAAGCAGGTGCTTGAAGCCGTGCGCGCGGCGGCCGACGAACTCTCGAACACGCCGGCGATCTGCCGCAAGAGCTACGTCCACGACACCATCGTCACCGCGTTCGAAGACGGCATCCTCGAGCGCTTTGCCGCGACGATGAAGGGCTACCGCACGCAAGCCAAACGCGAGGCGCTGCTGGCGCAGGTGGTGACCGCGGCGGCTGCGGCGTAAATTCGCCGCCGTGGGGTGGGCAAAGCGCAGCGTGCCCACCATCTATCGACATCGGGATACTGAATGGTGGGCACGCTGCGCTTTGCCCACCCCACAGATCTGCGCGATGTGACGCCTTACATCCCGCCCATCTTGCAGACCAGCTTCCACTCTTCCGCCGTGACCGGCTGCACCGACAGCCGCGAATATTTCACCAGTGCCATGTCGGCGAGCTTCTTGTCAGCCTTGATCGCGGCCATCGTCACCGGCGTCTTCAACGGCTTATCGGCCTTGATGTCGACGCAGACGAATTTGCCGGTCTTGTCGGTCGGATCGGGATAGGCTTCCTTGATGACTTCCGCGATGCCGACGATCTCCTTGCCTTCGTTGGAATGATAGAAGAAGGCTTTGTCGCCCTTCTTCATGTTCACCAGATTCTGCCGCGCGGTGAAATTGCGCACGCCAGTCCAGGCTTCGCCCTTTGCTCCCTTCGCGACCTGCTGGTCCCATGACCAGGCCGACGGTTCAGATTTCACCAGCCAGTACGCCATCGTCATTCCTCCGCCTTGAACGGCCGCGTCAGCAGTCCTTCGATCGCCGCGTCGATCGTCACCTTGCCGCCGAGGATCGCCGCGACCGCATTTGATACCGGCATATCGACGTTTTGCGAAGCTGCCAGTTCGATCAAGACCGGCGCGGTGAATTCACCTTCGGCGAGCTTGTCGCGGTTCGGCGGCTCGCCGCGCCCGAGCGCGATGCCGAATGCCAAATTGCGAGATTGCGGGCTGGAGCAGCTCAGGATCAGATCGCCGAGACCCGACAGGCCCGCCAGCGTTTCGCTGCGCGCGCCGCAGGCGCGGCCGAGGCGCGCGAGTTCGCTGAAGCCGCGCGTGGTCAGTGCGGCCAGCGCCGAGGCGCCGAGCTGACGGCCGATCACGATCCCGGCTGCGATCGCCAGCACGTTCTTGGCCGCGCCGCCGATCTCGACGCCGCGAACATCCGTGGTGTGATAGGGCCGGAAGGTTGATGAGCCCAGCGCCTGCACCAGACGGCTCGCCAGCTTTTCATCCCTTGCCGCAAGCGTCACGGCGGTCGGAAGGCCTCGCGCGACGTCGTCGGCGAAGTTCGGTCCCGACAGGATCGCAGGAATTGCATCGGGAATCGTTTCGGCAATGATCTCGGTCATGAACCGGTGGGTGCCGCGCTCGATGCCCTTGGCACAGGCGACGACGGGTGTCTTTGGCTTGAGGCACGGCGCTAGCGTGGCCGCGGCTTCGCGCAAACTTTGCGCCGGCGTCGCAAGCAGGACGATGTCCGTGCGCGCCGCGGCAGCGATGTCGGCTGTGACGCCGATACTGCTGTCGAGGCTCACGCCGGGTAGTTTTGGATTGTTCCGCGTCGTCTGCATCTGCGTGGCGCTTTGGGCGCTTCGTGCATAGAGCACGACCTTGCGGCCGGCGCGCACCGCGGCGCAGGCGAGCGCGGTGCCATAGGCGCCACCGCCGATCACCGCGACGGAATTGAAGGACGTCATCTCAGAATCCTGCGCGGGTGTTGGCGAAGCCGGCCGGCGCGGTGGCGTTGGCATCTAACAGCCAGCGCGCGCGCGGCGGCGCATCCATCGTATCGGTCAATCCCAGCGCCATCCGCTCCGCGCCGGCCCAGGCGATCATGGCGCCGTTATCGGTGCAGAGTGCAGGCGGCGGAATGATCAGCGTGGTCTGCGCCTTCGAGGCGACATCCTGCAGCGCCCCGCGAATGGCATGATTGGCGGCAACGCCGCCGGCGGCGACCAGCGCGCGGGGCGGGCCGAATTGCTCGTGAAACAGTCTCAAGCCGACGCTCAGCCGATCTGCGGTCGATTCCAGCACCGCGGCCTGAAAACTGGCGCAGAGGTCGCTGACGTCCTGCGGCTCCAGCGGCGCCAGGCGGTTGGCCTCATTACGAACCGCCGTCTTCAATCCCGACAGCGAGAAATTCGCATCCGGCCGGCCGAGCATCGGCCGCGGAAAGGCGAAACGTTTGGCGTCGCCACTTCCCGCCGCGCGCTCGACCTCAGGGCCGCCCGGATAGGGCAGCGACAACATCTTTGCGACCTTGTCGAAGGCTTCCCCCATCGCGTCGTCGACGGTGGTGCCGAGCCGCACATATTTGCCGACGCCGACCACGGCGACGATCTGGGTGTGACCGCCGGAGGCGAGAAACAGGCAATAGGGAAAGGCCAGCGCGCAAGTGAGCCGCGGCGTCAGCGCGTGCGCTTCGAGATGATTGACCGCGATCAGCGGCGTGTCATGCACCATCGCAATAGCCTTGGCGGTGGTGAGGCCGACAATCACGCCGCCGATCAGGCCGGGACCTGCGGCGGCCGCCACCGCCGACAATTGCGCGAAGCCGACATTGGCGTCCTTCATGGCCTGAGCGACGATGCCGTCGAGCAGGTCGACATGGGCGCGCGCCGCGATCTCCGGCACCACGCCGCCGAAACGGGCGTGCTCTGCGGTCTGCGAGCGCACGATATTGGATAAGATCTTTCCGCTTCCGTCGCGCTGGCGCTCGACCACGGCGGCTGCGGTTTCATCGCAGGTGGTCTCGATACCCAGCACCAGCATCGGCTTGTCGTTGTCCAATTTGAACCCTTGCACTATCGCCAAAAACAACGCTTCCGTAACCCGGTAGCACTACGAGGTCGCAACGTGCAATCGCCTGCGCGTGCCCGAAACCCGTTTGGCGGAGATCTGAAATATGGCCGTTCTCGTGACGCGACCAAGTCCGGATGATGAGATGACGGCGAAGGCCCTCCACGCGCGGGGGTTCGACGTACTGCGCGCGCCGATGCTGCGGTTCGAGCCGTTGCTGTTCCAGGACGATGCGGACGCGAGCTATGGCGCCGTCATCGCCACCAGCGCCAACGCGCTGCGCGCCATCGCGCCCCATCTTGCCGACAGCCGGCTTCTCAAACTGCCGCTGTTCGCGGTCGGAGAAAACACCGCGGCGGCGGCCCGCGATGCGGGGTTTGGCGACGTGATCGCCTCAAAGGGCGACGCTGGCGCGTTGCGCGATCTGGTGCTGGCGAATGCGAAATCGAAGCAACTGAAGAAGGCGAGCCCGATCCTGTACCTTGCCGGCGCCGACCTCGCGCGCGACCTTGCCGGCGAACTCGGCGAACAGGGCTTTACGGTGGTGACACATACCACCTACCGGATGGTGCCCGTGCCCAGCCTGCCGCGGGAAATATGTGACGCTTTCGTGGCGCATGAGGTCGAGGCCGTGCTGCATTACTCGCGGCGCAGCGCGCGTGCGTTTCTGGAGGCGGCGCGCTTCGGCGGCGTTGAAATCTCGGCATTGGCGCTGCCGCAGTGCTGCATTTCGGCAGGCGTCGCCGCGGTGTTGCGGGACGCCGGCGCGACCCAGGTCACGACGGCGGTTTCACCGGATGAAAACGCCCTGTTCGAGGCGCTGGACCGGGCGTTGCAGGCCCGATCGGGTCCTAATCTTTAAGTCTGAGCATGGTCTTATCGGAAAACCGGTGCCGCCACGGCCGGATCATGCTCTAAGACGTCTCGATTCTGCTAAGTTCCGGCATCTAACCACCTTAAGGGAACCGCTGTGATGGTCGACAACAGGCCCGAAGACACTGGATCGTTGCCCAGATCGGGTCGGCCGAAACGTGAGCCGCCGACCATCGATCTCGATGCCTCCGAAGTATCGAGCGAGACCAAGAGTTCTGGCGAGGCGCCATCCGAGCCTGAGGCTGAACCCGCGCCAGAGATCGCCCAAGCGCCGGTTGAGGAGGCTCCAGTTGAGGGTCACGGGTTGCGGAGCCGCCGTCCCGGCCCCTGTCGCCTCCCGTGTCGCCCTGGGTCATTGCGCCGGTTTCCGGCGCGGTCGCGGCGGCGCTGGTGATCGGCGTCGGCTGGATGCTGGGCTGGCCCGCGATTCAGCCGGCCTCCGTATCGCAGACCGCGCAGCTCAACGCCGCCGCCATCGACGGTTTGACCGCGCAAATCGCCGGCCTCGAATCCAGGGTGGGCAAACCCGTGGCCGATCCGGCCGCGGCCGCGCGCACTGACGCACTTGAAAAATCGGTCGCGACGCTGCGCGGGGAACTCGCCACCGCGCGCGCGCAAGGCGAGAAGCTGGCGTCTGCCATTAACGACGTGAAGTCGGCGCCGCGTGGCGACGGCACCGCGTCGCCTGATCTCGCCGCTTTCGCCGAACGCATCGCCAAGGTCGAGAGCCAGATGCGGGCGCAGAGCGCCGAGATTGCGCAACAAGGCAGCAAGCTTGCCGACACGACGGCCGACGCCAAACCTGCCGATGATATGCCGCTGCGCCGTGTGGTATCGGCAGCGCTGCTCGATGTCCTGGTCCGGATCGGCGATCCCTATCCGACGGCGCTCGCCGCAGCCAAGGCGCTGGCACCAAATCCCGAAGCGCTGAAGCCGCTCGATGAATTTGCGGAGAAGGGCGTGCCGAACGCCGGCAAGCTGAGCACGGAACTGTTGGCGCTGGTGCCAAAACTGTTGCCGGCCCAACAGAGCGCCGCCACCACCGGCACCGGCATCGTCGATCGTTTGCAGGCGGGCGCTGCCAAACTGGTCAAGATCGAACGCACCGATACCACCGGCACGGACCGCGGCGCCGTGGTGGCACGGATCACGGCGGCTGCGCTGCGCAACGATTTCAACGAGGCGCGGCGGGAATTGAAGACGCTGGAGCCGGCCGATCGCGCCGCAGCGCAATCATGGCTTGCGTCGGCCGATGCGCGCGACGCCGCGCTGGCCGCATCCCGTCAATTTGCGACTGAGGCCATGGCCGTGCTCGCCAAACCGGCGCAATAAGGATTTCAATGGTTCGGATCATTCTGTTTCTGCTGTTGATCGCGCTCGGTGCAGCGGGCGCGGCCTGGATTGCCGAGCAGACCGGCAATGTCGTGCTGTCGTGGGGCGGCTATCGCGCGCAGACCACGCTGCCGGTGTTCGTGCTGGCGCTCGGCATCGTCATCGTTGCGGCGATGATGCTGTGGGCGATCCTGCGCGGCCTGTGGCGCACGCCCCAACGGATCCGCCGCAACCAGCGCGAACGTCGTCAGGCCCGCGGCCGGCATGCGATCACGCAAGGCCTGCTCGCGATCGGCCATGGCGATTCCACGGCTGCCCGCATCCACGCGGACGCCGCGCGAAAGCACGCGGCGCAGGATCCGCTGGCCCTGCTGCTGCACGCGCAATCGGCGCAGCTCGACGGCGATCGCGAGGGCGCGCAGCGCGCCTTCCGCGCCATGGCCGAGCGTGAAGACACGCGGCTGTTGGGCCTGCGCGGCTTGTTCATCGAGGCGCAGCGCGCCGACGATCCGGTCGCCGCCGTCATGCTCGCCGAGGAAGCGCTGAAGCTGTCGCCGTCGTCGTCATGGGCATCGCACGCCGTGCTCGGCTTCTGCTGCGCCAAGGGCGACTGGGCCGGTGCGCTGAAAATTCTCGACAACAATCAATCGGCCGGGCTGATCGACAAGGCGACCTATCGCCGGCAGCGCGGCGTGCTGCTGACCGCACGCGCGCTCGAACTCGAAAAGGTCGATCGCGACCTGGCGCGCGAGAGCGTGATGGAAGCGGTCAAGCTGGCGCCGACGCTGGTACCCGCCGCGGTGCTGGCGAGCAAGTTCGAGAGCGAAGCGCACCAGGTGCGGCGCTCGATGCGGCTTGTCGAGACGGCTTGGCTGGCGCAGCCGCATCCTGATCTGGCCGATGCCTATGCCCATGTGAAGTTGGGGGATTCCGCGCGCCAACGGCTGGTGCGGGTCGAGACGCTGGCGGCGAAAGCGCCTGGACATATCGAGGGCGCGCTGGCGATCGCGCGCGCCGCGATCGATGCGTCTGAGTTCACCAAGGCGCGCGAGGCGCTGGCGCCCTTCATCGCTCAGCCGACGCAGCGGGTCGCGCTGTTGATGGCCGAGATCGAGCGCACCGAGCACGGCGATAGTGGCCGTGCACGCGCGTGGACCTTGCGCGCGGTGCGCGCGCTGCACGATCCGGCCTGGACTGCGGACGGCTATGTCAGCGACCGCTGGCGGCCAGTCTCGCCGGTCACAGGGCGGCTGGATGCCTTCCAGTGGCAGACGCCGGTCGCGGCCCTGCCGTCCGACAAGGCGAGCACGATCGAATCCTCCCCGTTCGAGGAAGCCATGTTGGCAACGCCGCGCCGTGCCGTGGTGATTGCGCCGCCCGAGGCCGTGGACGAGCAGCCCGCCGCCCCGGTCACTCCCGAACCACCCGTAACACCGGCCGCGCAGGACAATGTGCCGCCACCCGCGGCTGCCGCCGAAGTGCCCCCCGCCGAAGCTCCCCGCCCCGAAGCGGCCACCATTCTTCCGACGCCGGAGCCAGCCCCGCCCAAGCCGGCCGAACCGGCACCAAGCCAGCCGGCCCCGTTGTTCCGTTCGCGGCAGGATATTCCAAAGACGGTTCCGGCCTCGATTCCCGCCGTAATCCCCCTCATTCGAGCCCCGGACGATCCCGGCATCGACGAGGACAGCCCGGCGGACGAATTCGCGGAACAACTCGCCCCGCCCAAGGCCCAGGCCGGCGGCTGGCGGGGATTTTTGTCACGCTGGGGCGGCAGCTAGCGTTTCGGGGGCTAGCGTTTTTCTTGCCAATCGGGGCGCTGCCCGATATCAGGTGCGGGCGTTCGCGGCTAACGCCCGGACGCCGCTTCGGTCCGCCGCAATAGCTCAGTTGGTAGAGCACGTCATTCGTAATGACGGGGTCACAGGTTCGAGTCCTGTTTGCGGCACCAGCTTTTTCGTAAGTTTCCTGAGTTCGTCAGCACGCACGGTTTGCGTGACCTGCCTCACATAAAGCGCCACCTGCCCGGCCTAGTCTCCGCCTCGACCTCAAGGGGAGACATCAACATGCGTAACCTCATTCTCATCGCAGGATTCGTTCTGGCATCCACTGCTGCTCAGGCTGGGGATCGGAGCTTGTCGCTGGGTGGCATCGAGCGGGCGTCCGCGAAGGCCATCGATGCACCGAAAACCGCTGAAGTCCCGCAGCCGCCGGAACCGCCGAAATATGTCGAGCGGCCGGCGATCGAGCCCAAAGCTGAGACACCCAAAGCTGAGACACCGAAGGCCGAGACGCCCAAGCTGGCAGCAAGGGTCCAACAGCCGGCCGCTGAGCGGTCGAGAGCCGAGCGCGGGAGGCCCGTTGCTCGAAGAACGGCCTTAATGTCCAGGAGCATGAAACCGCGCCGCAGGCACCACTGGATTGAAGCGCGCATCGTCCGCGAGCTGCATCGCCACGGGATCTACTGGTAACGTTGCCAAAGCAAAACGCGCCGCTCGGGATTACTCCGAGGGGCGCGTTTTGCGTGACGCTTGAGCCTATTGGCTTACTGCGAAACCGTCTGCACCACGCTGCTGATCGGGCGGCTGGCGACCGCCGGCATCTTCTGGTCCTTCACCAGCATCGCGTCGTATTCGGGCAGGGTTTCGAGCTGCTCCTTGGCCCTCATCTGCACGACCCTGTAGCCGCCGGCTTTCAGGCGGCGCAGCAGTGTCGGCAGCGCAATCGCCGTGCTCTTCTGCAGATCGTGCATCAGGATGACGCCCTTGCCCTGCTTGTCGAGCTTGGTCATGACGTTCTGGATGACCTGGTCCGGACCCGACGATTTGAAGTCGTTGGAATCGACATCAACTGAAAACATCGAGATGTTGCGCGAGGCGAGATAGCCGAGGGCCGGCTGGGTGTGCGCAAGCCCCGGGAAGCGGAAGAACGGCGCGGGCGCGGTCCCCAGCGCCATCTTCACGGCGCTAAAGCCCTTCTCGATCTCTTCCTTGACCTGCGCTTCGGTCAGCTTCTTGCTGTCGAGATGGGCGTGCGACCAGGTGTGCGAGCCGATGGTGTGGCCGGCGGCCGCGACCTGCTTCAGAATCTCCGGATGATAGGTGGTGTGCTTGCCGACTGGGAAGAACAGGGCTTTTGTGCATTCATCCGCAAGCGCCTTGAGCACGGCGGGCGTGGTTGGCCACGGGCCGTCGTCGAAGGTCAGCACGACCTCTTTGTCGGTCAGGAAGTCAAACTGCTTGTATTGCAGGAAGCCGAAGCCGGGGCCGCCGGTGGTGTCGATCACGACGGTGCGGCTGACGCCGAGTGCGTCGAGATTGGCGCAGGCCGATCGCATCGGCTGGGCTGCGGGAATGGGGGCGGGGGCGGGGGCGGGGGCCGGCTTCGAGAGCGAGGCCGTGGTCTCGACGTCGTCCCTCGGTGCGGGCCTGGCTGCGGCGGGCGCCGGCTCGGCCGCACGGGCGGCAACGGTTTGGGGTGCAGCCGCGTCGGTCCGCGGCGAGGAGGTCCAGTACCAAACGCCGGTGATCACCAGCGCCGTCACTACACTGGCCAGCATCAGGCCCAACGCATTACGCATCGCTACTCTTTCCACATACTCGGGGTACACACGCAACGGGCCATTAATGCCAACAATGTCTTAACGTCTCGCGAACAAGCGCGGGTTAGGACAAGGAAATGAGGGTGTTATGCGCGAGTGACGTCAGTCACAGTCGCCCCGCCGTTCCCGGCGCATGCTCCTGCCATCAACAACGGGCTCGTTTGCCGAGCCAACAGGAGCCGACAATGACCGCAATGTTCTTCAATGCCGTTCGCAAGGTCAGTCTAGTGCTGGCCTTGACGACCTCGTTCGCCGCCGCTTCGTCGACCGCGAGCTTCGCCTTCACCTCTGAGCAGCAGCAGATGTGCACCGGCGACGCATTCCGTCTCTGCAGTTCGGAAATCCCGAATATTCCAAAGATCACCGCTTGCATGATCAAGCATCGCGCCGACCTGAGCGCGGGCTGCCGCACCGTGATGGATCGCGATCTCGCGGCGAAGAAGGGCAAGCTCGCCGCGCAATAAGTCGGCCCACCGGCTCCCGGGAACGCTTGCGGCGATGCGACGCAGGCGTTTTTCCTTTCGCGGCGTTCACAACGCGAACGGGGCATTTCACCGTTCACAAATGCGTGCGGCCGGGATTTTGGCGCACTGGATTCCTGTTTGACGCGTTTTCCTGACGCGAACCGGTTCCAACCTCGCCAGAAAACGCTATAGAGCGCGCTGATCGCGTTTCCCGGCTACGAAGGCATAACAAATGACCAAGATCCTTTTCGTCATTCCGCTGATCCTGATGGCCTCAAGCGTGTCGGCACAAACACAAAAAAGAGAGGGGCATGACGAGTGCGCGCGCGACGTCTCGCGGTATTGCCGGGCGCAGATGCAGGATGGTGATCAGGTCATTCTGGCCTGCCTGAAGCAGAACCGCTCACGGATCAGCAAGGCCTGCCAGCGGAAGCTAGCGAGCGTCGGGCAGTAGAAGGCGCCGGGCGGCCGCGATCTATCCCGTCCCATTGCCGTTGGCGCGCAGCGATTGGTAGAAATCGTAAATCAACAGCGCCATCACCAACACGCAGATGACGATCAGCGGCACCGCCTTGATCCACCAGAGCATGATGCCGAGAAACGCGCAGACGCCGGCAACGCCGATCAGTCCGGTGATGAAATTCGTCATCTGTCGCTCCTTGTTTTTGCGCGACGCGCACTGGTCTTGGCGCTGGTTTTGGCAGGCGCGGCTCTGCCGCGGCCGCGTTGTCCGAGAGTTTTGACTAGCCAGTTGGCTGTCCGCAGGAGCCGCGCATCGTTGTCGCGGCGCCCGATCAACTGAACGCCAATGGGCAGGCCGCTGTCCGATTGCAGCAGCGGCAGCGACACCGCCGGCGTGCCGAGATAGGTCCACATCGAGCAGAACACGGGGTTGCCGGTACTGTCGAGGCCGCGCGGCGCCGGGCCCGGTGCAGACGGGGTCAGAATCGCGTCGTATTCGTCAAACACGCCGTCGAGCGCCGCGTTGAGCGGCGCGCTGCCGGCCAAGGCGCGCGTGTAGTCGACGGCCGCCACCATGCGGCCGCGCTCGATCAGCGCGCGCAGTACCTGGCTCAGGGATCCGCCGCCCTGCTCGAAATCGCGATGCAGGTTGTGCGCCATCTCCACTTCCATGACGGTGCGGTGCATGTCGACGGCGCGGTCGAAACTCGGGCCGATCTCGACTTCCGAAACTTGCTCGCCGAGCGCTTCCACCAGTTCGGCAAACGCCTCCGTCGTCACCTGCTCGACATGCTTCCACGCGGGCGAGCGCACGAAGGCGAACCGCGGCGGCAATGGCGACTCGCTTGCCGCCATTTCGAGAAAGCGGGGAGAGGCAAGAGGGCGCGTATCCGGATCTTCCTCGTCGAAACCCGCAAGCGTCTGTGCCAGCAGTGCTGCATCGTCGACCGAGCGTGCAAACACGCCGACATGATCGAGTGCCCGCGATAGCAGTAGCGCGCCGCTCCGCGGAATGAGACCGTGTCGGCTTGAAGCCAACCACCCCACAGAAGGCGGCAGGTCGGATCACGGACCCGTTGGTCTGGGAGCCGATGGCGCCCGGCACCATCAGCGCCGCAACCGCCGCGGCGGAGCCCGACGACGATCCGCCCGGCGTGTGAGCCGGGTTGTGCGGATTTCGGGTCTTGCCGGGATTGAAATAGGCATACTCGGTCGTCACCGTCTTGCCGAGGATCACGGCCCCTGCCGCCCGCAGGCGCGCCACCGCCGCCGCATCGCGGCGCGGCGTGCGTCCGGCCCACAGGCTGGATCGAATTCCGTCGGCATGTCGCCGGTATCGAAGATATCCTTGATGCCCAGTGGCACGCCATGCAGCGGGCCTGTGGCCTTGCCTTGCTTGCGGCGGTCGTCGGCAGCCTCGGCCTGCCGCATCGCATAGTCGCGATCGAGGAATGCCCACGCCTCGATGTCGCGATCGGCCTCGTCGATGCGTTTCAAGCAGTCGGCGACAAGCTCCACTGAGCTGAGCCGGCCGTCGCGGATGCCGGCGGCCGCTTCCGCAAGCCCGAGCGCATTGAGACTCATGCGCATCCTTTCAGCGCTTTACCGGGCCGGCTCACCGCGATCCATAGAGATAGCTGGGCAACCACAACGCAATTTCCGGGAAGATGTAGACGAGCGCCATGGTGAGGAAGACCAGGCCGACAAAGGGAAGCGCGCCTGAGAAGATGTCGGTGAGCTTCACCTGCGGCGGCGCCACGCCCTTCAAATAGAAGGCGGCCATCGCGACAGGCGGCGTATTGAACGCCGTCTGCGTGTTCAATGCGACCAGGATGCCGAAGAAGATCGGATCGATGCCGTAGTTGGGAAGCAGCGGCAGGAAGATCGGCACGAAGATGATGATGATCTCGGTCCACTCCAGCGGCCAGCCGAGGAGGAAGATGATGATCTGGGTCAACAGCAGGAACTGGATCGGCGACAGATTCATCGAGGCGAAGAACTGCTCGACCACGGTCTGTCCGCCAAGGACGGCAAACACCGCGGAAAACGTCCACGACCCGATGAACAAGTAGCAGACCATCGCAGTGGCGCGCACCGTCAGATATACCGATTCCTTCATCATCGTGTAATTGAGCGAACGATAAGCGGCCGCCAGAACGATGCTCATGAGGGCACCTACCGCGGCCGCCTCGGACGGCGTCGCCAGGCCGAACAGGATCGCGCCGAGTACGGCGACGATGAGGAGCGCGAGCGGCAGGAACGATGTGGCGAGAGCCCAGATTACCGTGGAGATCGGCACGTTGGTCTGCTCGGGCGGCAGCTTCGGTGCGAGCGCGGGGTTGATGATCGCGCGGGTTATCGCATAGAGGACGTAAAGTCCGGCGAGCAGGAATCCCGGAAAGAACGCCGCCGCATAAAGCTTGACCGCCGAAACGCCGGCGGTCGCCGCATAGACGATCAGGAGAATGCTCGGTGGAATCAGGATGCCGAGGCAGCCGCCGGCGCAGACCACGCCTGCCGACAGCTTGGTGTCGTAGCCGGCCCGCAGCATGGCGGGCAAAGCCAGCAGCCCCATCAGCGTGACAACGGCGCCGACGATGCCGGTGGCGGTGGCGAACATTGCGCAAGTGATCAGCGTAGCCACCGCCAGCGCGCCCGGCACGTTCTTCATCGACAGTTGCAGGGAGTAGAACAGGCGATCGAGAATGTTGGCGCGCTCGATCAGGTAGCCCATGAAGAGGAACAGCGGCACCGCGACCAGCACGTCGCTGGACGTGACCTCGAACGTCTTCTGCACCAGCAGCGTGAAGATGCGGTTCTGAAAGAACTCCTGACCGGGAGTGTAGTAGGCATAATAGCCGAATGAGACGCCCATCGCCATCAGCGTGAAGGCGATCGGGAAGCCGAGCATGATGATGAAGATGAAAAGCCCCAGCATCAGCATGCCGAGTTGAGGGTCGGTCATGCGCCTGCTCCCCTCTCGCTCTGCTGCTCGGCCGCATGCTGCTGATGCTCGCGGATGATCAGGCTCTCGGTTTCCTCGACGTCGTGCAGGCGTTGTGGCCATTGGCCGGTGCGGATACACAGTACGCAGCGGATGATTTCAGCGAAGCCTTGCAGAAACAGAAGCAGGCCTGTGATCGGGATCAACGCCTTCAGCGGAAACACCGGCACGCCAGCCGGACTGAAGATGCTGACTTCGCGGAAGCGCACCGACATATCGGCATAATTCCAGCCCGAATACATCAAGGCCGCAATCGCCGGTAGGAAGAACAGAATGTAGAGAACGAGGTCCATCGTCGCCTGGGTGCGCGGCGACCACAGCCGGTAAACCACGTCGGCGCGCACATGGCCATTGCGCGAGAGCGTATACGCCCCGGCCATCAGGAACATCGCGCCATAGGTGATGTAGCTGATGTCGAATGCCCAGGTGGTCGGCGCCCGCAGCACGTAGCGCATGAACACCTCGTAGCTGACGCCGAGCGTGAGGACGAGGATCAGCCAGGCGAACGCCTTGCCGACCCATGTGCTGAGTTCATCGATGAAAAACAGAAATTTCTTCATGCGAGTTGAACTCGCGGTAAATCGCACATCCGGATGTCCCCCAATTGCTGGCTGAGCGGCGCGTTAACCGCGCCACTCATTGTTCGTACCGCCGATCAAGCGCTGCGAGCTCGTCAGACCTTGAGCACACCCGGGAAGTGATGCTCGAAGGCGCCACGGTAATCCGTCGCGTTGGTCATGTTGTAGTAAACCACGCGGCGCACCCATGCCTTCTGCGAGTCCATCACCTTCTTCATGAATGGATCCGACCCGAGCTGGGCGATCAAGCCGTCCCATGCCTTGATCTGCGCATCGAATACGGACTTCGGCGTCCGCTGGACGTTGACCTTGTCCTTGTTGATCAGTTCCTGCAGGTCCTTGGAGTAATAGTCCATCCCCTTCCATTCGTTGGCGGAGGAAACCGCCTCTGCAGCATACTGCAGGATCGCCTTCTGCTCCGCCGCCAGTGCATTATACTTCGTGCGGTTGAACATGATCTCGAAGTATTCCGTCGCCTGATGGTGGCTGCCCAACATGTAGTTCTTGGCGACGTCCTGCGCGCCGAAGCGCCTGTCCGATGTCGGGTTGTTGAACTCAGATCCATCGATCACGCCGCGCTCCATGGCCGGCACGATTTCGCCGCCCGGAAGCTGCGCAACAGAGGCGCCCATCACCTGGAACAAGTCGGCGGCGAGACCCACGGTGCGGTATTTGAGCCCCTTCAGGTCGGCATCACTGGTGATCGGCTTTTGAACCAGCCGAGCGGCTGGGTCGGCATCGGCATTGCGAAGAAGCTCTTGATATTGACCTTCATGATCTGGGTCTGGAGTTCTTCGAACAGCTCCTTGCCACCGCCGTTGTGAATCCAGCCAAGACCCTCGTTGGCATTGAAGCCGAACACGGGCCCGGTGCCGAACAGCGACGCCGCCTTGTGCTTGCCGTACCAGTAGACGGTCACCGTATGTGCCGCGTCGATCTGGCCGCCATGCACGCCGTCGAATACCTGGAACGGGTGCACGACTGAGCCGCCCACCAGATAGTCGATGCGCAACCGGCCGCCCGCCATCTCGTTGACGCGCTTCACATAATCTTCGGCCATCTCGTTGAAGACGTCGGCCTTGCCCCACGAGCCCTGCATCTTCAGGGTCGCCGTCTGCGCCCGGCTGACTTGTGGCATCGCAATCGCCGCACCGCCGGCGGCCGCGGCCGTCAGGAAACGGCGCCGCGTCGTTTTTGTATCGCTACGCTTGCTCATGAGCTCCTCCCGGTTGAGATGTCGCCCGCTGTCGCCGCAGGCTTGTTTGTCTCAACGACAAGTCAAAGGCTTGCGCGGCATTTTGGCAAGCGGGAAGTGCGCGGGCTCCTTATGAATCGCTCGATTGGCAGGGCAACGTTGCCATTTCGCAGGCGCGAAGCAGGACGCTGTTCGCGTTCGGCGGGGCGAATGCGCACCGGCGTCTTGCACTTTAGTCGCAGGAAATTGGTGGCGCGGTGTCGGCAGTGCGCTGGATCAAGTAGGGCTGATTTATTCCCGCGCTATTTCTGCGCCCAATAGCCGCGCCGCGCCACCCTCATCGATGGGTCAGGTGCTGCTGCCTGCCGCCGTCGCGACCACCGGCAAGACCTCGTTGGCGGCGCGGTCGGAGGGTATCTTCCTTCCAGCGGACCGAGCCGAACGGCCGCTCCAGCATGCGGCGGACGCGGATCGGCTCCGGCCCGAGGTGAAAGTCGATCGCGCGCTGGTGCAGGGCGCGCTCGGACTGCGTCGCACGGTTACGCTGGCGCAGATAATCGAGCCAGGTCGGGCAATGGTAGCGCTCGGTCCATAATTCGGGGTCGCCGATGTCGCGCGCGATCGACCAGCCATAGGCGCCGTTGCGCTGGCGGCTGAGCTGCACTTCCTGCATCACATTGTGAAACGCGCGCGCGTTATCCTGCGCGACGCGATACTCGATTTCGACCACCAGCGGTCCGCTGCGCCCCGTGAGCGACAGCCGTACCTCGGGATCGGCAAGCAGTTCGGTGGCATCCTCGTTGCGCGCGCCGACCGGCGGCATGCGCAGCCAGATGCCGAGCAGGGGCGAGATCAGCATCAGGCCAGCCGAAACCAATAGCGCGATCTCCACGCCGGCGAGGTCGGTGAGGTATCCCCAGCCCCAGCTTCCGACCGCAATGCCGCCGGCGATCGACGCCTGGAAAGCCGCCAGCGAGCGGCCCGCAACCCAGCGCGGCGCTGAAAGCTGCACGCCGATATTGAACAGGGCGACCGCCAGCATCCACACCGCGCCGGCGAGCACGAGCGCAATCGCGGTCAGGACCGCGTTGGTGCTCAGGGCGACCGCCGCGATCGCACCCGCCATCGATATCGCGCAAGCGCGTACCGCGGCCTCGCCGCTCATGCGCCGCCGTACCTCGCCGATATTCAGCGCGCCGAACACCGCGCCCATGCCGAAGGCCCCGAGCATGATGCCATAGGTCTGCGCGCCGCCATGCAGGAGGTCGCGGGCGACCAGTGGCATCAGCGCCGAGACTGAGCCGCCAATGATGCCGGTGACCAGCGTGCGCGTCAGCACGATCTTGATCGACGGCGAATTGGTGATGTAGCGCACGCCGGAAACCATGGCGCGGTTGAGCCGTTCGCGCGGCAGGCGCGACGGCTCGTTGGCGCGATTCCACAGAAACATCACCACCATCAGCGGCAGATATAGCACCGCATTGACGGCAAACGCCGCCACGGCGCCTGATGTGGCGACCACGATGCCGCCGATCGCCGGACCGAAGCTGCGCGCAATGTTGTAGCTGATGCCGTTGAGTGCGACCGCCGCCGGCAGCGTCTCCGCCGGCACCTGCTCGGTCACCGAGGCCTGCCAGGCCGGCCCGAACAGCGCCATGCCGCTGCCAACGACGAAGCACAGCGCCAACAGGATATTCGGCGTAACGAGGCCGAACCACGCCAGCACCGTGAGCGCGGTTGCGCCGACAAGCGCGATGCCGAGCGAGACCAGCGCGACGATGCGGCGGTCGTGCATATCGGCGATGGCGCCGGCCGGCATCGAGATCAGCATGATCGGCAGCATCAGCGCGGTCTGCACCAGCGCGACCTTGTCGGCCGAAGCAGTCATCTGCGTCATCGCCCAGGCCGCGCCGACGCCCTGGATCAGAATCCCCAGGTTGGAAACGAGGCTGGCGAGCCAGATGCGCCGGAACACCGCGTGCCGCAACGGCGCTGCGATGCCGTCAGTCGCAAGACGCGAGCGTTTCGGCTGGTCGGTCATGATCGGTTCCGTTGGCGTTCTGTCACCGGCTTGATTCCATTCGAATGTAAAGTGATGCCTGCGAAAGCCCTGGCCTGTCCAGTCGAAGCAGCACTATCGGCGGTGCTATCGCACAGCTAAGGTATTGAAAAGCAACGGAAGGTTTCGGAATGCGGCTGTCGCGGCGGTTGATCCTCAGGGGTGCCGGAGTGTTGCCTTTGCTGGCGGGCGGTCTTCCGCTGCTCGGACTGCAGGCGCGGGCGCAGACCGCACCGGTGGCCGTTCCGCCGATCCTGTTCGTGCATGGCAATGGCGACCATGCGGCACTCTGGATCACCACGCTGTGGCGAATGGAATCGAATGGCGTGCCACGCGAGCGAATGCTGGCGATCAATTTTACCGATCCTCTGGCGCGTACCGATGACAAGGTGCAGCAACCGAACCGTTCCTCGACCGAAGACCAGCGCCGCGAGCTCGGCGAAGCCGTCAAGGAATTGCAGCGCCGCACCGGCGCGGCGCGCATCGCCCTCGTCGGTAGTTCGCGTGGCGGCTATTCGATCCGCAATTACGTCAGAAATGGCGGCGGAGCTGATGTGAGCCACGCCGTGCTGTGCGGCGTTCCCAATCACGGAATCTATGATTGGGATGATGGCATCAATAACGAGTTCAACGGCCGCGGCCCGTTTTTGCGCGGCTTGAATGAGGGCGACAGCGAGGTGACGCCGGGCACGGCGTTTCTCACTTTGCGCAGCGATGGCAACGACAAATATGCGCAACCCGACGGACGCTTCGTCGGCAAGCCGGGCACGCCCACCGGCGTGACATCAGATGGTCCTGCGCTGAAGGGCGCGACCAATCTGGTGCTCGGCGCGCTCGATCATCGCGAGGTCGCCTTTCATCCGCGCGCATTTCGCGAGATCTATAAATTCATCGCTGGCGTCGAGCCGTCACGCATCGAAATCGCGCCGGAAGCGGAAGTCAGACTGAGCGGGCTTGTGACGGGTACGCCGGCCGGCGTCGTCACCAACCGTCCGGTCTCCGGCGCGACGGTCGAAATCTATCGGGTCTCTCCCGAGACCGGCGAACGGACCGGCGGTCCGATCCATTCTTCGCAAACCGGCGCCGACGGCCGTTGGGGCCCGGCGCAGGTCGAGGCTACCTGGTTTCTCGAAATCGTGCTGACGTCAGCGGGTTCGCCGACCACCCATTTCTACCGCTCGCCGTTTCCGCGCTCCTCCGAAATCGTGCATCTGCGTTCCGCGCGCCCGCTCGGGCCGGCCGATGCCGGCGCGGGCGCCGTGGTCCTGATGTCGCGCCCGCGGGGTTATTTCGGCCTGCCGCGGGACGTGGTGCTGATCGACGGCAAGGAGCCTGGGGACGTGAAATCCGGCGTGCCGACCGATTCGGTCACGACCTTGCGGCTTCCGGCGGAGGAGGCCGGCAGGCCGGTGGTGACCATGTTCAACACCGAGCGGATTGTGGCACGGGCCTGGCCGGCCTCGGAAAACCGGATTGCGGTTGCCGAACTGACTTATTAGCTGTTTCCTGACAGGAGCGCCTTTGTGGCGCCCGGATCGAATACATAGTTGGAGCCGTAGCCCGCATGAGCCAACGGGTCGCGCGAATGCGCGCCCGATGACAGGCTCCGCGATATGCGGGGGCGTAGGTCCCTACGAGAGTGGCGCCGATGAGCATAGCCGAAGCCTACGACATGACGGTTGCGCGCGCGCCGCTGGTGCCGCCGAGCCCGCCTCGGGCGCCCGACGACATGACGGTGTTCGGGCGGATGAAGGCGATTCGCGAAAGCCCGATCGGTAGCTGGGGCCAGCGGGCCTATGAGGAAGATATCGTCCAGGGCCGCTTCTTCGGACGCAGCACATTCATTCTCAACGCGCCGGATGCGATCAAGCATGTGCTGGTCGACAATTATGAAAATTATACGCGCACGCCGGCCGGCATCCGGGTGTTGCGTCCGATCCTCGGCGAAGGTCTTTTGATCGCGGAGGGGCGCGCGTGGAAGCATCAGCGCCGCACGTTGGCGCCGGCATTCACGCCGCGCGCGGTGATGCCGCTCATTCCGCACATGCTGGCGGCGACCGACCAGACGGTCGCCAAGCTGAGAGGCGCCAGCAATGGACACGTCGACCTGCGCGAGGCGATGCAGCGGATGGCGCTCGAGATCGCCGGCCGCACCATGTTCTCGTTCGGGATGGATCGCCATGGCGCCGCCTTGCGCGATTTCGTGATCGAATATGGCGAGCGGCTAGCACGCCCGCATTTTCTGGATTTGCTGTTGCCGCTGAGCTGGCCAAGCCCGCAGGACATTGCCCGCGGCCGCTTCCGCAAGCGCTGGACTGCCTTCATCGGCATGCTGATGGCCGAGCGCCGCGCCGCCGGCAAGCAGGAGGGCGCACCGGCGCGCGATCTGTTCGACCTGATGGGCGACGCGCGCGATCCGGAAACCGGCGAAGCCTTCTCCGACGAACAACTCGGCGATCAGGTCGCGACCATGATTCTCGCCGGCCATGAGACGACGGCGACCGCACTGTTCTGGGCGCTCTATCTCCTGGCGCTCGATCCTGCCACGCAGGAGCAGGTGGCGAGCGAAGTACAGACCGCGTCCGTCAACGGCGCGTCCGATATCGAGCGGCTGAAATTCACCCGCGCGGTGATCGACGAAACGATGCGGCTCTATCCACCGGCGTTCCTGATCGCCCGCGCGGCGATCGGGCCGGATACCATCGCGGGTCTGCCGGTCAAGAAGAAGGACGTCATCCTGATCGCGCCGTGGCTGCTGCATCGGCACGAAAAACTGTGGCGCGATCCGAGCGCGTTTGTCCCGTCCCGCTTCATGACGGGAACGCCGCCCGACCGCTTCGCCTATCTGCCGTTCGGCGTCGGCGCCCGCGTTTGCATCGGCGCGCATTTCGCGCTGGTCGAGGCGACGCTGGCGCTGGCGAAGATGATCGGCGCGTTTCGCGTCACGCTGGTCGACAAGGATCCGGTGATGCCGATCGGCGTGGTGACGACGCAGCCCGACCGTTCGCCGATGTTTGCCATCACGCCTCGGTAATCTTTTTTGATCGGCCGATTGCCGGACCACGCGAAGAAAATGCGTCAGAAAGGAAGCGCACCTTGCGCAGCCGCTTCGGGAGCGTCATCTAGGTTATCACCATGAGCGATACCCAGGCCCAGTTCGCAGTCTTGAAGCAGACCGCCGATCCCGCGGTGGTCGACGCCATCACGCAATTGATCGCCAAGGGCGAAGACCGCGAGCTCAACCGGATCAACCTGTTGGATTTCGCTGCGCGTTACGGGCTCGACGAGGAAAAGGTCATCTCGGCCTTCCTGCATTCGGCGCGGCTCGGGCTGTTCGATCTCACCTGGAATGTGCTGTGCCCCGGCTGCGGCGGCGTGCTCGGCGCGCACAACACCCTGAAATCCCTCCGCCACGACGATTACAATTGCGCGCTATGCGCCCAAGGTTACGAGGCGTCGGTCGACGACCGCGTCGAGGTCGCCTTCACGGTCAGCCCGCGCGTCAGGCGCATTGCGGCACACGATCCCAACACGCTGCCGATCTGGGAATATAACCGCCAGATGTTCTGGAGCTCGGGGATGGACCTGAGCGAGGAATCGATCAAGCGGCTCATCGATGAAGTCTCGCTCGAAGCCATCGAGTTGCCGGCGGGCGAAAAGGCGGTGCTGTCGCTGCAATTGCCCAACCAGTTCGTGATCGTGTTCGAGCCGGTGACGCATTCGGCGCATTTCTTCGATGTCCAGGGCGAACCGATCCGCGAGCGGCAACAGTTTTCGATCGTCTTCAACAAGCTGCACGCGCCTACTGGCTCGACGGTGATGCGCCCGGGACCGCTACGGCTGTCGCTCGAAAACCAGACCGACCACCGGGTGCTGCCCGCGGTCTGGGTCGCCAACGACACGCTCCATGAGCTGCTCGGCAAGCGCAAGCCGATCCTGACCGCCAAGCGGATGCTGTCCAACCAGACTTTTCGCGACGTCTTCAAGGCGGATAACCTCAACGTCGACCAGCGCCTCAAGATTACCTCGCTGACCTTCCTGTTCACGGACCTCAAGGGCTCCACCGCGCTCTATGAGCGGGTTGGCGATCTCGCCGCCTTCGACCTGGTGCGGGCGCATTTCCACGCGCTGCTTGAAATCATCGCCTCGGAGAAGGGCGCGGTCGTGAAGACGATCGGCGATGCCGTGATGGCGACCTTCATCAGGCCGGAACATGCGATCGTCGCGGGCCTGCGCATGCGGGCGGCAATGGCAGTCCTGAATGCCGAGCGCGGCCGGGAGGACCTGATCATCAAGATCGGCATCCACGAAGGCCCGTGCCTGGCGGTCATGCTGAACGAGCGGCAGGACTATTTCGGCCAGACCGTCAACATCGCCTCACGGGTGCAGAGCTTGTCGACCTCGCAGGAAATCCACATCACCGGACCTGTGATCAGATCGCCCGCAGTCGCCACGATCCTGGCGAAGCAGGCGATCCGGCCGATCCAGAAGGAAGCGGCGCTGCGCGGCATCGCCGACAAGGTTATGGTGTACGAGATACCTTAGACAGCGCTACTCGATCACGATCTCGCCGGTCATGCCGATCTCGGCGTGGGTCTTGCCGTCGCTGGTCTTGATGTCGCAGCGCAGATCGTTGACGCGGCCGGCTGCGACCGGCACCAGCCACCATTCGGCGGATTGTCCCGGATAGACCTCGATCTCGCGAATGGCGCCCTTGAATTCGGCGAGCGTAACGGTCTTGCCGTTCTGCTGCTGCGTCACCTGCGCCTTGCGCGTGAACACCATCTGCGAGAACGCGTGCGAGGTGAAGTAGTGCGGATCGTTGCTCGAATTGCGCAGGATCAGCTTGTAGAGCTTGCCGGTTTCGAACTTGAGTTGCTTCGGCGCGAATTCGTGTTTGCCGGGCGAGCCGAGATCGACCGTCACCTCGATCGGCGCCTGTCGCGACAGGTCACCTGCCGCAAGCGCTGCTCCGGAAGCGATTCCCAACACAACGGCAGCGCCAAGTGCGAAGCGCAAGGAGGCCATGGTCGTTTCCTTCTTTGAAAATAGCTTGCTGAAACAAGGAGTTCTTCCATAATGCAAATGCGAATGATTTGCAATTGAATATCGACGGACTGCCTGCGGCGAATCGCGCAGTCGGCCATTGCCGATAGCGGTGTCTTGCCGAAGCGGCAAAGGCTACAAGCCTTGAACCGGTCCCCTCCCAACAGAAAAGCGAAGGCGCGCCGTTGTTCTCGGCGCTGCCCAGGTTTCACGCAGATGTTTCCGTCACACCCAACGTGACGCCGATTTAATCTGCACGCCTTGTCGGTCACCCATTGCGCGGATTGCGAAGGCCAGGTCTTCGACCCATATTCGCTCGACAGCTTCTTCGAATTTGCAGGTAGATTGATGCTCGACGGACTGCGCCAATTCATTGCCGACATCGTCGCCCCCAACGCGGATCAGGATTTCGCGTTCGACGACACCGGGTATCTTCTCGCGGCGACTGCACTACTGGTCCATGTCGTCTCGCTCGACGGCGAGCCGAGCGTGATCGAGAAGCGCAAATTGCACAGTTTGATCGAAAGCCGCTTCAAGCTCGATCCGGGACGGCGGATCATTTGATCGCGTCGGCGACGCGGGCCGAAGGCGATGCGGTCGATCTCTATCGTTTCACCAGCGTCATAATGCGTTCGGTGAACGAAGAGGGCCGGCTTCGCATCATCGAGATGATGTGGGAACTGGTATACGCGGACGGCCAGGTCAGCGAGTTCGAGGATAATGTCGTCTGGCGCGCGGCTGACCTGCTCGGCATTTCCTCGCGCGACCGGATCGACCTCAAGCATCGGGTGGCTGAGCGGCAGCCGGTCTCGTCCGCAGGTGCGCCGAAGGCCGAAGACGCCGCAATGTGACAATGAGCGGCGCAGCCACGCATCATTGCAGATGACGAAACTTTGATGTGCGCTGCAACCGGCTGCGGCAGCGCGCGATAAGCCTGAAAACATAGGGACTTCAGCGCGTGGAGCACACAGGCCGGCATGGGCCATGTTTGGGGGATGGCTTGCGCCACACCGCGCGCCTATGCTCTCGTTCCCGTGCTGCAGCATAACCCTGATTTGATTTAAGAGCATTCAACCGTGACCGAGCGTGTGACGCTGATTACTGGTGCATCGGCGGGCATAGGCACCGAGCTGGCGCGCGTTTTTGCATCGAAGGGTCATCGCGTGGCGCTGGTGGCGCGGCGCGCTGATCGCCTGGAAGCGTTGGCGACCGAAATCAAGGTGGCCGGCGGCGCAGCGCCGATCGTGATCCCTTGCGACCTTGCGCAACCCGACTGCGGCGACAGGATTGCCGAAGCCTTGACCGCCTCCGGCGTGGAGGTTGAATACCTCGTCAATAACGCCGGATTTGGCGTGTTTGGCAGAGCAATCCAGCGCGATCGGTCCAACCAGCTCGAGATAATCGCCGTCAACATCCGCGCGCTGACCGACCTGTCACTGCGATTTTCCGATCACCTGATCCGCAATCGCGGCGGCCTTCTCAACGTCGGCTCGATCGCCGGTTTTCTGCCGGGGCCGGGAATGGCGGTCTATTACGCGTCCAAGGCCTATGTGCTGTCGTTCACCGAAGCGATGCGCGCAGAACTGGCGCCACATGGCGTGCGCGTGACGGTGTTGTGTCCGGGACCCGTGCCCTCGGAATTTCAGGCACGCGCCGGGTTTAGACCCGGCTACGATTCGTCGATGCTCAACATGTCGTCGGCCGATGTCGCGCAGCAGGCCTACAGCGGCCTCATGGCGAACAAACGGGCAGTGTTGCCGGGCCTCGGCATCAAGATTGTGCCGTTCCTGCTCCGGCTGGTTCCGCGCTCCTTTGTCCTCGGGGCGATCGGCCGCTTCCAGCTCCGCCAGCGTTGAAGAAATCCCGGGATTTTCCGGCGTTCTTGCCCGCTCGCACCGCGGGCCGGGGTGCTGACCGCATCTGGCCCGCGGTTTGCTTACATTTTTGGATGTGTGCGTGAACTCACCCGAAATTAACACTCACTTAGGTATGGTTTCGATTCGAGGCACCTGAGCAACGTCGATGTCGTTCCGGTCGAGCAAGAATGGCGACAACATCGTGCCCTTTCGGGGCAGAGGGGCGCTGGCTGCGCCTGACGCCGCATCCCTGTCACCGGTTCTGATCGTGCTCCACCAGGAAAGCTCGACGCCCGGCCGGGTCGGCAACGCGCTGCGCGCGCTCGGCTATCCTCTCGATATCAGGCGTCCGCGGTTCGGCGACCCGTTGCCTGAAACACTGGCCCAGCATGCCGGCGCGGTCATCTTCGGCGGCCCGATGAGCGCCAACGACTCCGACGAGTATGTCCGGCGCGAGATTGACTGGATCGAAATTCCCTTGCGCGAGCGGCGGCCGTTTCTCGGCATCTGCCTGGGCGCCCAGATGCTTGCCAAACAATTGGGCGCGCCGGTCGCGCCGCATCATGAAGGAAGGGTCGAGGTCGGTTACTATCCGATCCGCCCAACCGCTGCCGGGCACGCGCTCTGTTCGGACTGGCCGGAGCGCGTCTACCATTGGCACGGCGAAGGATTCCAACTGCCTGACGGCGCCGAACTGCTTGCCGAAGGCGATGACTTTCCGGTGCAGGCGTTTCGGCACGGCCACGCGTTCGGCTTCCAGTTTCATCCCGACGTCACCTACGCCATGATGCATCGCTGGACCACGCGCGGATGTGTGCGGATGGATTCGCCGGGCGCGCAGCCGCGTCATCTTCACTTCGAAGGCCGCGCCGTGCACGACGTCGTGGAACGGGCGTGGCTGAAGAATTTCATTGCAGGCTGGATCGTGCGCGCGTCGCACGCGGCTCTGCTGGAAGCGGCCGAATAGCCGCCACGCGGAATTTGCCCGCGCGTCCGAACGTCTTTCAAAAGCTGCTGGTGTGATAGGCTCGCGCTCCTGAGCCCGCACGGCAATGACAAGAATGACAGGGAGACCCGCGGTGACCTATCAGCATATTCTCTACGAGGTGAGCGACAAGATCGCGACCATCACGCTCAACCGCCCCGACCGCATGAACGCATGGACCGCGACCATGGAGCGCGACGTGCGCCATGCAATGGAGGCTGCCAGCGCCGACGACAATGTCCGCGTCATCGTGCTCACCGGCGCCGGCCGCGCCTTCTGCGCAGGTGCCGACATGGAGGCGCTGCAGGCCATCGATCCCAGCGAGATCAGGCGCGGCGAGAACATCCCGCCGTTCGACATGAACCGCCGGGCGGACTGGCAGACGCGCTACGCCTATTATCCGGCGATCCCAAAACCCGTGATCGGCATGCTCAACGGCGCTACCGCCGGCATCGGCCTGGTCCACGCGCTCTATTGCGACCTGCGCTTTGCGGCCGACAATACCGTCTTCACCACCTCGTTTGCGCGCCGCGGGCTGATCGCCGAGCACGGCATTAGCTGGATGCTGCCGCGCATCGTCGGCCACGCCAATGCGCTGGATTTGCTGATGTCGGCGCGGCGGGTTTCCAGCGAGGAAGCCTTGCGCATCGGGCTGGTCAACCGGATCTATCCGCCGGACCAGTTGCGCGAGCAGACGTATGCCTACGCGCGCGATCTCGCCGATTTCGTCTCGCCCAGCGCGATTTCGGTCATCAAGCGCCAGCTCTATGACGTGCCGTTCCAGACGCTCGCCGAAGCCACCATCGATGCCAACCGCGAAATGCAGATTGCGCTGAAGGGGAGCGATTTCCGGGAGGGGTAGCGAGTTTTGTGGAGAAGCGGCCGCCGCGGTTTACGGGGAAGTGAGTGGGGAGTCGGGTCGGGTCTGTCGGCCCGCCTTCGCCCGTTGGGCTATGGCGTGGCAGCCTTCGCTTGCTTCGCTACGATAGGGCACGGTTTGGCTTGCCGAGCCGTAGCTTGCGAAGCAAGCGAAGGCTGGTGGAGCCAGGCGGGATCGAACCGCCGACCTCGTCATTGCGAACGACGCGCTCTCCCAGCTGAGCTATGGCCCCGTCGCGACCGCCTCGACATCGTCCGAAGCAGCCGACAATCGGCGCCATTTACAGTCCGGCCCAAGGCCAAGTCAAGAACGGTGAAAGTACCGATTTTGGCGTGATTTTGCCGGGAACTTCCCTTGTTTGCGAGAGGATGAACCGATATCTAGCTGTTTATCCCTCCTCGCGAGCTCCCCTCCCATGCGCGCTATCCTCGACATCGTCATCATTGTCCTTGACCTGTACGTCTGGCTTTTGATCGCCGCGGCCATCCTGTCCTGGCTGATCGCCTTCAATGTCGTGAACACGCGCAACGGGTTCGTCGCGGCGGTGGCGGAATTCCTGTACCGAATTACCGAGCCGGCGCTGGCGCCGATCCGCCGGTTCATGCCCAACCTGGGTGGGCTCGACATCTCGCCGATCATCCTGATCCTGGTCATCATGCTCATCCAGCGGGTAATTCTCTACTACGTCTATCCCAACGTCATCTGACCGCGAGCACTGATAGCTGACGGATGCCCGATGGATCCCTGGCGCTACTCCACCGACGGCATCAGTGTCGCGCTGCGGGTGACACCGCGCGGCGGCCGCGACGATATCGATGGCATTGAGACGCTCGCCAACGGCCGCTCGGTGGTGAAGGTTCGCGTCCGCGCCATCGCCGACGGCGGCGAGGCCAACCGTGCGGTCACGGAACTGCTGGCGAAGGTGCTCGGCGTCCCGAAGGCGAGGGTGAAGATCCTGTCGGGCATGACGTCGCGCATCAAGCAGGTCGCCGTTGACGGCGATCCCAAAATTCTCGGCGAAACGCTGCGAAAGGTAGCCGCCGCCAAAGCATGATCCGGACGCGGAGGGCCGCGGAAGCGCAAAGTAGGAACCGGTTTTCCGAAAAGATCATGCGTCAAGACGAAGACGAAGGATTGAGATGACGGCACGCATTATCGACGGAAAGGTCATTGCGGCGGAGCTTCGCGCCCGTGTCGCGGAAGAGGTCGCGCGGGTCAAAGGCGAGCATCACGTCACACCGGGCCTTGCGGTGGTTCTGGTCGGCAACGACCCCGCCAGCGAGGTCTATGTCCGCAGCAAGCAGACCCAGACGCAGGCCGCCGGCATGGCCTCGTTCGAGCACAAACTGCCCGCCGACGTCGTGCAGGCCGATCTCCTGGCGCTGATCGCAAAGCTCAACCGCGATCCCGCCGTACACGGCATTCTCGTGCAATTGCCGCTGCCGAAATCGCTTCACACCGAAACCATCATCAACGCGATCGATCCCGCCAAGGATGTCGACGGGTTGCATCCCAACAATGCCGGCCGGCTGGCCGGCGGCTTTGCCGCGCTGTCGCCGTGTACGCCGCTCGGTTGCATCATCCTGGCCAAGAGCGTTCATGCCTCGCTGGAAGGCATGAACGCGATCGTCATCGGCCGCTCCAACCTGGTTGGTCGCCCGCTGCTGCAGTTGCTGCTGAATGAAAATGCGACCGTGACGATCGCGCATTCGCGCTCAAAGGACCTGCCGCAACTCTGCGCCCGTGCCGATCTGGTCTATGCCGCGGTCGGCAAGCCCGAGATGGTGCGCGCCGACTGGATCAAGCCGGGCGCCACCGTGATCGACGTCGGCATCAACCGCCTGCCTTTAGCTGGCGGCAAGACGCGGCTGGTCGGCGATGTCGCGTTCAAGGAAGTAGCCGAAGTCGCCGGTGCGATTACGCCGGTGCCGGGCGGCGTCGGCCAGATGACGGTAGCGTGCCTGCTGGTGAATACGCTGCGTGCGGCCTGTGCGATTCACGGGTTGCCGAAGCCGGCGGTGTGACGCGGAACACGCTCTCACCCCCGTCATTGCGAGCCAAGCGAAGCAATCCATTTCAGCGCTTGCTGAGACATGGATTGCTTCGTGGCTCCGCGCCTCGCAATGACGGAGGAGGCTGCGCCGCGTCCGGGACACGAGAGCAATCACTTCTTCTTGGCGCGTTCGATGCCTTCCAGGATCAGGCGGTGGGCGTCCTCGGCGCCGCACCAGCGCAGCACCTTCACCCACTTGCCTTTTTCGAGATCCTTGTAGTGCTCGAAGAAGTGCTGGATCTGCTGCAGCGTGATGTCGGGCAGGTCGTTGTAGTTCCGGACCTTGTCGTAGCGCTGGGTGAGTTTTGAGGACGGCACGGCGATGATCTTCTCGTCGCCGCCGGCCTCGTCTTCCATCAGCAAGACGCCGACCGGCCGCACGCTCATCACGGCGCCCGGCACGATGGCGCGCGTATTGGCAATCAGCACGTCGCAGGGATCGCCGTCGCCGGACAACGTGTGCGGGATGAAGCCGTAATTGCCGGGATAGCGCATCGCCGTATAGAGGAAGCGATCGACCACCAGCGTGCCGGCTTCCTTGTCCATCTCATATTTGATCGGCTCGCCGCCAACAGGCACCTCGATGATGACGTTGACGTCGTGTGGCGGATTTACTCCGATCGGGATGGCGTCAATGCGCATAAGGGGCTCCGCTTGGCGTTTAAAGGGCGCGCCAGGAATCGGGCGCGCGTCAGTGTCCCTTTAGACTCGCAGCCGAGCAGGGAAAAGCCTGAAATAGCTTCAGTTGGTCCAGGCGAAAGCGACTTTATCGAGCGATTTGGCCCCGAACTTCTCCGAGGAGCGGGCCACCATGCGACCGCCGAGCGCGCGGTAGAATTCCGTCGCTGGATCGTTGTCGGACAGCGCCCAGATCACCATGCTCTTCAGCCCGCTCTGCATCAGATCGCGCCGGGCGGCGGTGAACAGGCGGCGGCCGAAGCCGAGGCCCTGGAATTCCGGCCGCAGGTAAAGCTCGTAGATCTCGCCTTCGAAATGCAGGCTGCGTGCGCGGTTGCGACCGTAATTGGCGTAGCCCGCGACCTTGTCGCCGAACACCAGCACGCTGACGCGGCTGCCCTTGCGGATTGCGCTGTCCCACCATTGCGGGCCGCGACGGTTGATAAGTTTTTCGAGCTCGGCGCCGGGAATGATGCCCTGATAGGCCGAGCGCCAGGCTTCATCATGGGTAGCCGCCACCGCGGCTGCATCCGCAGCCTTGGCCGGTCGAACCTCGATCAGGGTTGTGCTCATATCCTGATCAAAGCAACTCGGAGGGCCGGCTTCAAGGTCCATCGTTAATTATCGGTTAACCTGTGGATTTTCTGCATCAGTTTCGTGTTCTTCTGTACCGAAAGAGGACAAGGTGGCTGTCTCATCAGGTGTTTCGCCGAGGCAATGGGCGGCGAAATCGTTGTTAAAATCATCCAACCAACGGCTCGGCGAATTCTGTTCACGGAAAAATGCGCAGGATCTGATTCGCCGGCGGTATTCTGTTGGTGACTTCGCAATACGCCCTTCCCTCGGCTGTACCAGGCCAGTTCATGCGTCCCCTGAACGTGCTTCCTGCGCTGGTCCTCGTTGCCGCGCTCGGTGTGAAGGCTGCCGCCGCGCAGCCCAGCCTTGGCGCGCAAGGCCCGGAAGGCGAGCCTCACCGGCTGCAACAATGGATGGTACCCGCTCCCGATCCTGTCACCGCCGCGCACGCGGTGCTGTTCAGGCCGCCCGGCAAGGGGCCGTTTCCACTTGCCGTGATTGCGCACGCCTCGACCCAGAACGTGCTGCGGCGGGCACAGATGCCGCAACCCGAATACCGCGCGCTCGCCGGATGGCTCGTGGCGCGCGGTTTTGCCGTGCTGGTTCCTGAACGCCCGGGTCACGGCGCGACGGGCGGAAAATACCTGGAGGATCAGGGCGGCTGCGACGAGGCTGATTACGCCAAGTCTGGCCGCGCCACGGCGGATGCGATCGCCGCTGCCACCGGCTTCATACGCAAGCAGCCTTTCATCCGCGCCGAGGGCATGGTCGTGATCGGCCATTCAGCCGGTGCCTGGGGTGCACTGGCGCTGGCCGGCGAAGATCCGAAGAACGTTGCCGCCATCATCGCGTTCGCACCGGGGCGCGGCGGGCATGCCGATGATTCTTCCAACCGCGTCTGCGCGCCGCACACGCTGATGGCTGCCGCGGGCGAGTTCGGCAAGGCCGCACGCGTGAGGGTGACTTGGCTGGTGGCTGCCAATGACAGCTACTTTTCGCCCGCGTTCTCGCGTCAGCTTGCCGATGCGTTTCGCGCCGCCGGCGGCAAGGCCGATTTTCGCGTGCTGCCGGCACATGGCAGTGAAGGCCACTGGCTGGCGGAAAGCGGCGGCGGTGTAAGCCTTGCCGGACCTGAACTCGATCATGCCTTGAAGGCGCGGTCCCGTACCCCGGCAGCCAAGCGATGACGCTGTATTTCCTCGTCAAATATCTGCATGCACTCGGCGCGATCGTCATTCTCGGCACCGGCGCCGGCATCGCATTTTTCATGCTGATGGCCCATCGCAGCCGGGACGTGGCGTTCATCGCGCGCACGGCAGAGACCGTCGTGACCGCCGACATGCTGTTCACGCTCACGGCGGTGCTGCTGCAGCCGGTGAGCGGCGGCGCGCTGATCTGGCTGTCTTCCACGGCGTGGAGCGAACGCTGGCTGATGATCTCGCTCGGGCTCTATGCGGTGGCGGGGCTGTTCTGGGTGCCGGTCGTCTTCATGCAGATTGAAATGCGCGATCTTGCGCGCAAGGCGGCGGAGCAAAACCGAGAGTTGCCGCCGCGCTATGCTGCACTTTTCCACCGCTGGTTTCTGTTTGGGATTCCCGGGTTTGGCTCGGTGATGGCTATTGTCTGGCTGATGATCGCCAAACCGTTCTAGGCCGCATGAACGCCGACATCCGAAAAATCCTCGTGCTCGGCGCCTC
The DNA here is from genome assembly GCF_043203335.1 of Bradyrhizobium sp. RDI18. Lineage (NCBI taxonomy): Bacteria > Pseudomonadati > Pseudomonadota > Alphaproteobacteria > Hyphomicrobiales > Nitrobacteraceae > Bradyrhizobium > Bradyrhizobium sp. RDI18. Next base: position 5,319,943 of record NZ_JBICRN010000008.1, read on the forward strand.
CGGCCTGATCGGCCGCTTCGTGACCGACGATCTGCGCGGGAGAGGATTTCGCGTGGTCGGCGTCGCCCGAAGATTATCCGCTTCGCAGAAGAACGGCGCGCTCGATCTCGAACTGCCGCTCATGTCGATGGATGCGGCGGCGATGGCGCGCCTGCTGCGCGATCAAGGCATCGGTGTCGTCGTCAATTGCGTCGGCGTGCTGCAGGATGGCCCCGGCAGCGACACCGCCGCCGTGCATCGCGAATTCGTCGCGCGGCTGTTGCAGGCGATCCGCGAAAGCCGCCTCGCGATCCGGCTGGTGCATATCTCGATTCCTGGCGCCGCCGAGACCGACGCCACCGCCTTCAGCACCACCAAGCGCGAGGCCGAACGGCTGATCGCGGAATCCGGCGTCCCATACACGATCCTGCGGCCCGGCTTCGTGGTGGCATTGGCTGCCTATGGCGGCAGCGCCATGCTGCGCTCGGTCGCAGCGCTTCCGATCGATCTTTCGCCCGCCGAACGGCTGACGCCTTTCCAGCCGGTCGCCATGGAGGATATCGCGGCGACGATTGCCTGGCTTGCCGCGCGCGATCCAGGCGAGGCGAACGCGGTGACATGGGACCTGATGCAGGAGCAGCCGGTCACGCTCGGCGACGTCATCGATCAATTTCGCGAGGTGTTCGGCACCGGCAAATGGTGGCGCATTGTGATGCCGGCGTTCCTGCTCGATCTCGGCGCCAGGCTCGGCGACCTCACGAGCTTGCTCGGTTGGAAGCCGCCGATGCGAACCACGGCGATTGCGGAGCTGCGGCGCGGCGTCAGCGGCAGCCCTGCAGGCTGGATGGCCGCCACCGGCATCATACCGAAGACAATCGGGCAAATGGCGGGAAAACGCGTAGCGACCATCCAGGACAAATGGTTCGCCCGGCTGTTTCCGATCAAGGCCCTGATGATCGCAAGCCTCGTGCTGTTCTGGGTCGTCTCCGGCTTCATTGCGCTGGTGATTTCCTATGACGCCGCGGCCGGAATCCTGCGCAGCCACGGCTTTCCGCCGGCGCTCGTCGCGCCCATCACGGTGGGCACCAGCCTGATGGATATGACCATCGGCGTGCTGATCACGTTCCGCCGCACCTCGGCATTTGGCTTGGTGGCGGGTATCATTGCCTCGCTCGGCTATATGGTCGGCGCCGCAATCCTGACGCCGGACCTCTGGATCGAGCCGCTCGGCGCGCTGGTGAAGACGGGACCCGCGGTCGTGCTGATTCTGGTGGCGCTGCTGACATTGGATAATCGATGAGTCGATGGCCCGACGATGACGTGATCCTCTATGACGGCGTCTGCGTCTTCTGCTCGCGCTGGGTCCGCTTCGTGGCGAAACGCGACGTCGAGCGGAGGTTTCGTTTCACCGCGATCCAGTCGCCGTATGGCACACGGCTGGCGCAAGCATTTGGTATCGATCCCAACGATCCCGACACCAATGCGGTGGTGCATGGAGGCGTCGCATATCTCAAATCGGACGCCGCTTTGACAGTACTCGGCATGCTGCCGGGCTGGCGATGGACGCGCGGGCTGTTTGCCGTGCCGAAGCCGCTGCGCGACGCGGTGTACAGCGTCGTCGCCCGCAACCGCTACCGGATCTTCGGAAAGTATGAGGAGTGCTTTGTGCCGGTCTCGGAGATGCGGGCGAGGGTGATGGAGTAAGAAAGAAAGTCGCCTCAACCCTCACTGGCAACGACGGCGTAGACGTCAGCGCTTCTTCGACGCCGCCAATACCTCTTCCGCCGCGCGCTCACCCGAATCCCTCGCGCCATGCGCGGTCGAGAAGAACTCCGGCGAGGTTGCTTCGCCTGCAAAGAACAGCCGGCCATCGACGGGCGCGGCGAGGACCTCGCGATCTCCCGCATGTCCCGGCAGCGCGTGTGAATAGGAGCCGCGGGCGAAGGGGTCATGCGCCCAGCGTGACTCCGCGAGCGGCTTCAGCTTGCGGCGAAAATCGTTGCCGAGGATCGAGACGATTTCGTCGATGCTTGCTGCGGCCAGCGCGCCGGGGCCGGCGTCCTCCAGCGACTGCGCGAAACGGCCGCCGAAAAAGCCCTCGATGCAGGGTTGGCCGAATGGGCGGATGTGATAGGTGCCCATTTCGGTGCGCATGGTGGCGGCGCGCAGATTGCCCTCTACGGGCAGCGCCTCGGGCTCATCCACTGCCAGCGTCACCTTGTCGGCGAGGCCGAGCGGCAGGCCGCGCGCCGCATCGACCTTTTCGGGCAATGGCGGGTGAAAGCGGATCGCCTCATCGGCGATCAGGCTGGTGGGCACCGTGATGACCACCTTGTCGGCAGTCAGCGTGCCGCGCGACGTCTCGATGCGGACGCGCTCGGTGGAATGATCGATCAGCGTCACGGCGCAATTGAGCGCAAGCGGACACGTGGCGCCATAGGCCGCTATCAGCGCGCCATAGCCGCGGCGGACGCGCCAGTTGATGTCGGTATCCTCATAGGCGTCCATGTCGAGGATCGAGACCTGGTCGAGCTCGCAGCCGTTGACGTAAGTCGAGATCGCATCGATCATCGGGTTCCAGCGATTGCCAGGCTCCAGATAAAGGCTTGCGGCGCAGTCGCGGCCACTCTTCTCGGCTTCCGCCGCTGCTACTTCGGCGCGGTCGTAGAACGCATTGAGCGCGTGCATGAAGTCGTCGCGCTCGGCTTGCGGAAACGCCTTGCCGTGAGCGCGCTCGCGCCAGGGCGGCAGTGACCTGTTGATCTCGAAACCGAGCTGTTCGGCGATTTTGACAAAGGAGTTCTCATCCGCCGAATGCAGCCAGCCGCAGCCGACGTCGAAGGTGACGTCAGGCGAGGCCATGATGGTGTGCGCGCGGCCGCCGACGCGGTCACGCGTTTCCAGCACAATGACGGAGAGGCCGGAATTTTTCAGTGCGTTCGCCGCGCCGAGTCCGGCGGCGCCGGCGCCAATGATGGCGACATCGACTGAGGAGGGGAGGGACATAAGAACGCGAATGGTGAGTGGCGAATGGCGAATAGGGTATAGCAATCCGGCCCGCGCGGAAACGCCCCTATTCCCTACTCGCCATTCGCTATCCGCCCGCTTACGCTACCGCTTCCCTGGCCTTTTCCGCGCGCTTGCGGTCGTTGGCGTCGAGGAACTTCTTGCGTAGGCGGATCGACTTCGGCGTCACTTCGACCAGCTCGTCGTCCTCGATATAGGCCAGCGCCTTTTCCAGCGTCATCTTGATCGGCGGCGTCAGACGCACCGCCTCGTCTTTCGACGTCGTGCGGATGTTGGTGAGCTGCTTGCCCTTGAGCACGTTGATCTCGAGATCGTTGTCGCGGGTGTGCTCGCCGACGATCATGCCCTTGTAGACCTTCCAGCCGGGCTCGATCATCATCGGGCCGCGGTCTTCCAGCTTGAACATCGCGTAAGCTACCGCTTCGCCCTGGTCGTTGGAGATCAGCACGCCGTTGCGGCGGCCCTGGATGTCGCCCTTGTAGGGCGCGTAGCCGTGGAACAGGCGGTTCATGATCGCGGTGCCGCGGGTATCGGTGAGCAGTTCGCCCTGGTAGCCGATCAGGCCGCGGGTCGGCGCGTAGAACACCAGCCGCAGGCGGTTGCCGCCGGAGGGGCGCATCTCGATCATCTCGGCCTTGCGCTCGCTCATCTTCTGCACAACGACGCCGGAATGCTCCTCGTCGACGTCGATCACGACTTCCTCGATTGGCTCCTGCCACTGGCCGGTGGCTTCGTCCTTCTGCAGCACGACGCGCGGACGCGACACCGAAAGCTCAAAACCCTCGCGGCGCATGGTCTCGATCAGGATCGCGAGCTGCAATTCGCCGCGGCCCGATACTTCCATGGAATCCTTGTCGGCGGCCTCGACCACGCGCAGCGCGACGTTGCCTTCGGCCTCGCGCAGCAGGCGGTCGCGGATCATGCGAGAGGTCACCTTGTCGCCTTCGGTGCCGGCGAGCGGCGAGTTATTGACGATGAACGACATCGACACTGTCGGCGGATCGATCGGCTGCGCCACCAGCGGCGTCTCGACGGAAGGATCGCAGAAAGTGTCGGCGACGGTGCCTTTGGTCAGGCCCGCAATCGCGACGATGTCGCCGGCTTCGGCTTCATCCAGCGGGGTGCGCTCGATGCCGCGGAAGGCGAGGATCTTTGTGATGCGCCCTTGTTCGATCGTCTTGCCGTCAGCGCCCAGCACCTTCACCTGCTGGTTCGGCTTGATCGCGCCTGAGGTGATGCGGCCGGTGATGATGCGGCCGAGATAGGGATTGGCTTCCAGAATAGTGCCGATCATCCGGAACGGGCCCTGCTCGACGCTCGGCGGCGCGACGTGGCGCACGATCAGGTCGAACAACGGCTGCATGCCGGCATCCTGCGAGCCGTCCGGGCTGTCGGCCATCCAGCCCTGCTTGGCCGACCCATAAAGAATCGGGAAATCGAGCTGCTCCTCGCTGGCGTCGAGCGCCGCGAACAGGTCGAATACCTCGTTGATGACTTCGGTCGGACGCGCATCGGGACGGTCGACCTTGTTGATGACGACGATCGGCTTCAGCCCGACTTTGAGCGCCTTGGAGACCACGAACTTGGTCTGCGGCAGCGGACCTTCGGCTGCGTCCACCAGCACCAGCGCGCCGTCCACCATGTTCAGGATGCGCTCGACCTCGCCGCCGAAATCGGCGTGGCCGGGGGTGTCGACGATGTTGATCCGGGTGTCCTTCCACTGCACCGAGGCGGCCTTGGCCAGAATGGTGATGCCGCGCTCGCGCTCCAGATCGTTGGAGTCCATCGCGCGCTCGGTGACCTTCTGGTTCTCGCGATAGGTGCCGGATTGCTGCAGCAGACGGTCGACGAGGGTGGTCTTGCCGTGGTCGACGTGGGCGATGATGGCGACGTTACGAAGGTTCATGGCTCTTCTTCTGGTCGTGCATGTGGGGGCGCGATCTCACCGGAAAACCGGGACCCACTTTTCCGGATCGCGCTCAAACCTGGGATGCGAACGGGGCCATAGCTCAAACCTGCCCCAAAAAGGAAGCCCGGCCAAAAGGACCGGGCACACCTTACGCGTTGCGGCGCAATATATTCAGAAAACGCCAAAAAACAATGGTTTGTTTGGCATTTGGTTAGCCGATTTTGGCGGGCTCAATCGCCCTTTTCGGGATCGGGATAGACCCCGCGCAAAACCTCGTCAAAATGGCCCTTCACGGCTTCGTTGCAGCCGCAAGACCGGTTTCGCAGCAGATTCGGGTTGCGGATCAGGGGTCGATCCGCGCCGGGTCGTCGCCGGAACTATAGAGCAAGTCATTCGGAGCGGTGTCGGCAGCGACGACGTGCGGTTCGATCAACGCGAAATCGCCGTCATTCAGGACGCAGCAGATTATTGAACGGCCGCCGCCGGCGTGTCTTTCTGCCGCGAAATCATTGAAGGTCCCACCCCCGGAGCACAATAATCGATCCGATCTCATTTATGTGTTCACTAGTGGACAGACGGTAGAACTTACCTGTGGTGGTTTGAGTTCCGGAACCGGCGAATGCGCTTACGTTGGCTGGCCTTGCGCATTCCGGGCTTTGGCCCGGCCTCTGATCAAAGCTGAACCTTGAACTGGCGAGAGACATGGAACCCGCCTCCTACGACGGCATGCCCAACGATGTCTTGATCGTTGAAGACGATCCAATCATCGCGCTCGATTTCGAAGACACGATTCTGGGGTTTGGCGTGAAGACGGTGCGGAGCGCCGCAAACGTGGCGAAAGCGCTCGATATGATCGCCGACCGGCCGCCGGAATTCGCGCTGCTCGACGTCGGGCTCATCCGCGAGAAGAGTTTTGCCGTGGCCGAACGATTGGAGGCTCTGGACATTCCGTATGCCTTCGTCACCGGCTACGGCGCCGACGCCCGGCTCCCGGCCACATTCGCGACGAAGCCGCGGCTGCCCAAGCCCTATTCGACCGACGCGCTGCAGGCGCTGTTGAAGAACGGCGGCATCAAGGTCTGAGCGGTTGCGGCCGTCGCGACGGCTAGACCGGCTTGGGATCGAGTGTCGTCGACCACAGCGCAACATCGGCGCGGTCGCGCAAGGTCACTGTCATCTGTCCGCTGCCGCCGTCGATCCTGACATGGCCGAAAAACTGCATTCCGGCGGACGGCGGCAAATTCTGGTTGCCGGGCCCCGGCGCCTTGATGAACTTCACCTCGGGTCCGAACGTGTTGTCGAGGTCGTTCGGGCCGAAGGTGCCGGCGTGCAGGGGACCAGCGACAAACTCCCAGAACGGGTCGAATTCTTGAAACTGCGCCTTGTCGGGATTGTAATAATGCGCGGCCGCGTAGTGCACATCCGCCGTCAGCCACACCGTGTTGACCACGCCCGACGTCTTGATGAAACGCAGGAGATCGGCGATCTCCAGCTCGCGGCCGCGCGGCGGGCCGTCGCCTTGTGCAACCGCTTCCGAGCCTTTCTTGTTGCGCGCATCGTCATAGACGATGATGCTGAGCGGCATGTCGGATGCGATCACCTTCCAGGTGGCGCGCGAGTTCAACAGTTCCCGTTTCAGCCACGCGAGTTGCGCCGGTCCGAGGAAGAAGCTTTCCGGCCCGTAAGCGGTCTCCTGGTTCGAGCCATTCGGTCCGCGATAACTGCGCTCGTCCAGCATGAACACGTCGAGATGCGGGCCATAATGGAGCGTGCGGTAGAGCCGTCCCGGCTCCGTGATGTTCGCGCGGATCGGATACATCTCGTGGAAGGCGCGTGCTGAGCGGGCCGCGAGCAGGGCGACGTTGCGTTCCCTGTAGGCGGCGGGCAATTCCTTGGACGACGACCAGTTGTTGACGACCTCGTGGTCGTCCCACTGCACGAAGATCGGCACCTCGGCATTGAACGCGCGCAGATGCTCGTCCATGAAGTTGTACTTGTGCGCGGCGCGGAATTCGTCGAGCGTTTCGGCCACCTTTGCTTTCTCAGGCGTCGTCACGTTCTTCCAGACCTTGCCGTCGGGAAGCGTCACCTCGCTCTTGATCGGGCCGTCGGCATAGATGGTGTCGCCCGAGTGCAGCAGGAAATCCGGGCGATGCTTGCGCATGGTGGCGAAGGTGAGCATGCCGCCGTCATCCGGGTTGATGCCCCAGCCCTGTCCGGCAACGTCGCCGCCCCAAACGAAGCTGACGTCGCGGCGGTCGCCAGGTGCGGTGCGAAACCGCCCGACCACCGGCTCGCTTTCGATGCCGGTATGGGCGAGGTCGCGAAACCGGACGCGATAGAAGATCTCCTGCCCGGCAGGAAGGTTCTCCAGCAGCATTTTTGCGGTGAAGTCGCTTTCGGGCAGCGCTGCGATCGGCGGCAAAGCCCGTACGTTGGCAAAGGATTCATTGGTGGCGACGTCGACCAGCATTTGCGAGGGCCGGTCGGCGCGCGCCCATACCACGCCGCCGTCAGCGCCGACATCGCCGGATTGCACGCCGGAAGTGACCACGGGCCGGTCCGCGGCGCGGCTGAGATAAGGCGTTGCGATGACGCCGATGGCGCCTGCTCCGGCGGTGGCTAGGAAATGACGCCGCGAAATTCCAGGCAGGCGCCTGCGGGGAATCCTGAATGTCATGCTAGCCTCTTCCGGACCAGGTTTAGGCGCAATAGAGCGGTCAGACCTAGAGGGAATTGATGACGGCCCGATTACCGGGTTCGCAGATCAGGCGTTGCCGGCCGCGCGGAACTGCGCGCTGGCGCGTTGCAGATTTTGCGGCATGCTCAGCAACAGCGCCTTGCGGTCGGCGACCGCGTTGTGGAATTGCTCGATCGCGATGTTGAAAGCGGTCAACGTGCCTTCCTCGATCGTGCCGTGTTCGTAGCAAAGCAGCGTGTGGCGCAAGATGTCGTCCGCTTCCGCCTGCATCTGGTCGAGCTCGTCCATCGAATCGCACTGGCGGGCGGCGCTGAGCATGTCGAGAAGCCGGTCGCGCTGTGATACGTTGACGTTGCGCTCATCCTTCTTGAGGTAGCCCGCAAACCACGCGCCGGCGGAGCCCATCGCCGACATCGCCATCAACGTCCACCAGATGTAATCGCTGTAACGGTCGAGAAAGGTTTTTTCCTCGCCGTCGACAAAGGCGGCGGCGCCGGGATGCACGGGAATCGTGGCGTCCTTGTCGGTATCGGGCGTCTCGATCTTTGCGGCGAGCGGAAATTCGTTCTTCAGGTTTTGCCGGATGGCGAACAGTTGGCGGGTAAAGGCGGCGATGGTCGATTCCGAAATGCCTCTGCGCGCCACGATGTGATGCGCGAAACTGATAGTCTTGACCTCTGCCTCGGGCTTGTCCGGCGCGCCGCCGAAAGTCCCGGCGGGAATTTCGGAAGCCTCGTAGGCGGGGTGGTTCTGCGCAATCGCCTCCGCCGAATCGATCGCCAGGAATTTTGGCGTGCCGCCGTCGCGCGTCGAAGCCGCGATCGCATCCGAAGTGATTTTGCTGTTGACCGGGCCGGCCGCGAGATAGGCATCCGCTTTTTGGCTGCGAATGGCTTCCGCGGCCTCGTTGGCCGGAAACTGAACGATCTCGACCTTGCCTGGATCGACGCCATATTGCCGCAGGATCACCTTGAGCAAATTGACATTGGCCTGGGTGCGGCCGACCACGCCGATGCGACGGCCGGCGAGTTGCGTAATGTTCTTGATCTCGGGCGCGGCCTTCCTGCCCCTGGCAGCGTTGGCCTTGCCGGCCGACGGCACCCATAACACGGCGACGTTCTTGCGCAGCGTTGCCACGGCCTGCGCGTTCTTCGGCACATCGAGGTCGCCGCGGATGATGGCGAGATCAGCTTTGCCTTCGCCGAGCAGATTGGCGCTCGCGAGCGCGCCGTCGGTTTGCACCGGACGCAGCCGGACCTGGCTGTTTCGGGGATTATTGAAGGCCTGCGTCAGATTCTGAACCACCTTGAGATCGTCGCTGTTGGCAGGGCCAACCGCGATCCGCAGCGTTACCGGCCGCATCGCAAAGTAATAGCCGGCCGCCAGCGCGCCGACGACGGCCAGTACGCCGGCCAGCGTCACGAATGTCAGCCGTCGTTTCGCAGAGCGGGGCGAGGGGGCGGCCGGCGTTTCCGCAGAATGGGGGCCGTCGGTCATCAATCCCGGTAAGTTTGAGGGTGGAATTTTCACGCAGCCGGCACGCTCAGGCTCAACGTTCTAGCAAATTTTCCCGCGGAACCATTGTTACATCTCTGTCATGGTTACCGGCGTCCGGGCCGCCATTGGACCCCGCTGCTTGCCAATTTTAGGCGTGGGGATCCCCGAAGCGGTCTTGGGTGTTAAGGCTTGGCGTTAGGTGACAGGCTGATTCAAGCGCGGAGGCGATCATGGCGGAACGGCTATCGGCAGAAGCGCGAAAATCGGCGCTGGCGGAACTGACCGGCTGGTCGGAAACGGCCGGCCGTGATGCGATTGCCCGCACCTTCACTTTCAAGGACTTCAACGAGGCGTTCGGTTTCATGTCCCGCGCCGCCCTCGTGGCCGAAAAGAACGACCACCACCCGGAATGGAAGAACGTCTACAAGACGGTGGAAGTGGTGCTGGCGACCCATGACGCCGGCGGCGTCACCAGGCGCGACATCGATCTGGCCAAGGCCATGAACGCCATCGCCGGGCAATTGGGCGTCGCCTGAGATCGCCTCGCCGCGATCTTGCGGGGTGGGGCGGACATCCCCAATTCTTCGTTCGTACATATTGGCCGCGGCGATCTGCCGCGCCGGATGCGAGGGAGCGCCGCAATGGCATCGTCCGATCACACCGCGGGTTTTGAGCCGGCCGACCGGCTGGCGCAGGACCGCGAGAGTGTGCGCCGGCGCTTCTGGATCAAGCTCAAGCGGGTGGTAGCGCAGCTTCCCTTCGCCGAGGATCTGCTCGCGGCGTACTATTGTGCATTCGACAAAGAGACGCCGCGTCACGTACAGGCGGCGCTGCTCGGCGCCGTCGCCTATTTCATCCTGCCGCTCGATTTCATGCCGGACGTGATGCCGCTGCTCGGTTTCACCGACGATGCGGCTGTGCTCGCCACCGCTATCCGCATGGTCGCAAGTCACATCACGCAGGAGCATCGCGATGCCGCCCGCGCTGCGCTGAAGCGCGGCATCGACACTGATGAAGCGACGGAATAGCGGATGCCAAAAGCCCGCTCCGATTGAATCGGAATGGGCTTTTGATTTTCTGGTCTTGATGAACCGGCCGCCGTCCCGGACCAAATCCGACGCCGGCTTCCAAGACGCCTAGCGAGTCTGCGCCCTTGCGCCTCGCTCCGCTTCCCACGCCTGGAACTGCTTGAAGAGCGCTTCCTTGTCGGCATCCGTCTTGACGCTGGCCGCCGTCGTCGGGCTCTGTTTCAGGAATTCATCGAACCTGGCGCGCGACACGGCCTCGACGTTGTGGGTCTTGAGCCATTGCTCGGCGACCGGCAGACGCTGCCAATCAGGGAGCGGCGCCGACAGCGAGACCTCCTTCCACTTCGGATGGAACGGCGGATTCTGGAACGTCGGAAACTTCGTGAAGAAGGCGTCCACGAACTGGGCCAGCTTGCGGTAGCGCTCGGTGTTGGGCGCCCAGTTGTAGGCTGCGAGCACCGCAGGCACGGCAATGGTATCGACCTTCGCGCCTTCGGCGATCAGGTTGGGATAGTCCTTCGAGGTCAGGGTGGCCGGCAAATAGTCGCCCTGCAGCGGCCGCGAATAGTCGACCGGAACCAGGTGGAAACGATCGTCCTTGAACGCGGCGACGGATTTGTATGGTTTGCCGCCGACGGCAATCACGGCGTCGATCTCGCCAGCCCGCATTCTCTCCATCGCGATGCGCTGCTCAAGATAGAGGAAATTCGGTTTGATGCCGAGCCGTTCGAACACGATCGCGGCGGTTACGAAGGTGCCGCCATTGGGAAGGTCGACGCTGACCTTTTTGCCGTTGAGCTGGCTGATGTTGGTCACCGACTTCGATGCGAGGACGTACATCTCTTCATTGTAGAGCTTCGTCACATAGGTGAATTGCTTCTTGATGTCCTTCGCGAAGCCCTTCTTTTCGAGATAGTCGAGCGTGTCGGCGCGCACGATGCCGAGGTCCACACCCTGCAGGAACAGGATGTCGGCCACGCTCTGTACAGAACCGCGCCCGACGATCGGAAGTACGCGCAACTTGTTTCCGTCGTCGAGCACGGAAGCGAGGTCGGCACCGAACTGCACGTAGGTACCGCCGATCGTTCCGGAGATCAGCGTAACTGTGTTGGCGTTCAGCGCCTGCTTGGTGGAGACCGAACCGAACTGGAAAATGGCCTTCAGACTTTCGCTGACCTTGGCCGGATCGTATTCCTTCTCAGCGGCCTTGGCCGCCGTATTGCTGCATGCCACCGTGATGGCAAGCAATGCCATTCCCATTAAGTGCCGCATGGGTTTCCTTTGCGCTGGTCGTGAGTAATTTCTTGAGTAATTGCCTAGTTCTGCAACTGGCCGAGCCGCCGCTTCGCATCAGCCGAACCGAGCTGCGCGGCCTTCTGGTACCAGAGCCGCGCCGCTGCCGGATCGGGCGTGACGCTCCGCAAATCCCGGCTGCCCAGCACTTGCGGATCATACGTTCCGGCCAGCATCAATGCCGCCTCCACCTCTTGCGCGTCCGCCGCACGCTCAAGCAATAGTCGGGCGGAAGTAATGTCGCCGATCGCGAGCAGGCCTTTCGCTCGCTTCAGCAACGCCGCTAGTTCTTCCGGATCGATGCGACGTGCCGGAGCCGCCTCGCGCGCGGGCTCACGAACCGCCGGTGCGGCCGCAGCAACCGGGGCCGCCGGATTGATCGCAGCGACGACGTCGTTGGATGCTTCGCGCGCCACCGGCTCAGGCACCGCGACCTTGCCCTTGAGCGCGCTCTGATAGGCAGCGGCAATTTCGTCGCGCGTCGGCGACGCGGATGCAAGCGCGGTGGGCGGCGAGCGGCGAGCGGCTGCCATCTCCGCACCGGATGGCTCGGCGGCCAGCGGCGGCGCGGCAACGCGCTGCTGCGGCGGCGGGGGCTCCGGCACCGCCGCGGCGAGCTGGTCGGCTGGCGGCGCGATGCCGCCGCCACCGCCGCCGAGCGAGGCGTTGAAGATGACGGCCCGGGTCGAGTCGATCGAAAAGAGCGCGAGAACGGCCGCTATCGCCGACACGATCACGACGCCGGTTACAATGCGCCCGGCGCGCGCCTTCTTCAGGCCGCCGCTGCCAAACCTTCCGCTGCCGAACGTATATTCGGAAAGCTGCTGATGCGACTCCTCCTCGTAGTTGGCGAGGAAAAGCGGCACCGGCTCGTGTGGCGGGAGCTCTTCCTCCGGCAGCACATCGGTCCGCTCAAACGATGGCGCAAAAGATTGCGCATATTGGAGCTGCTGGTATTGCGGCTGCTCGTACTGCGGCTGCTCGTATTGAGGCTGTTCGTATCGGGGCTGTTCGTATCGAAGCTGCTCGTATCGAGGTTGATCGGCCTCGTACAACCGAGGATCGCTGATGGCTTCGTCGAATCTGTCGAACGGATCTCTCGCCTGGATCGGCTTGATGTTCTCCGCCATGATGATGCTCCCCACTACTGAACGCTACGACGGGCGTCCTCCTGCACCTACTTCTTGCTCTTATTGACGTACAGGCGCCCCTTCACTGATGGTTAAAATCGCACACGGAATGGGCTCAAAAAACGGCGGCGGCTGGTGGGAATGAGGAGATATTTTGGTATGATTGAGGCAAACAAGCGGCATCCTGCCGTTTGAAAACACGCATTGTTACCGGGAAACTATATCGGTGAGATGAAATTCATGCCGCAGACGCGAAAAGAGTGCGTCGCTGGTCCGCGCATTGCGCAGACCGCTCTCGCTTCTTCCGAGTGGGCGACTAAGTTCGACAGATGATCCCGCGCCTCAGGGATGCAGGATCACCTTGCCCATCGCTTTGCGGCCGGCAAGCACCTTCAGCGCTTCGGCGGTTTCTGCCAGCGGAAAGGTGCGGTCGACATGCGAGGAAATCTTGCCTTCCGCCGTCCATTTCACGAGCTTTTCCAGATTGGCGCGGTTCTTCTCGGGATTGACTCTGGTCCAGGCACCCCAGAACACGCCGCGGATATCGCAGCCCTTGAGCAGCGCGAGGTTGAGCGGCATCTTCGGAATGTCGCCCGCCGCGAAGCCGATCACCAGGAAGCGGCCTTCCCAGGCGATCGAGCGCAAGGCGGCTTCGGCGTAAGTGCCGCCGACCGGATCGAAGATGATGTCGACGCCCTTGCCCCCGGTGAGCCGACGCAAGCCCTCTTTCAAATCTTCCTTGCTGTAGTTCAGCGTCAGCTCGGCGCCATGCGCCTCGGCAAATTCCAGCTTCTCGTCCGACGACGCGCAGGCGATCACCTTCAGGCCCATCAGCTTGCCGAGCTCGCAGGCCGCAAGGCCGGTGCCGCCGGCAGCGCCCAGCACGGCAAGCGTCTCGCCTGGCTTCGGGCTGGCGCGATCTTCCAGGGCGTGCAGCGCCGTGCCGTAGATGATAATGATCCCGGCGGCGCGGTCAAAATCCAGATTGTCGGGGATCTTCACGATCGAGCTTGCCGGCAGCGCGATCTTTTCGCGCGCGCCGTTGTGGCCGCAGGATGCCACCACGCGGTCACCGACCTTCAGGTCGGTCACGCCGGCGCCGACGCTTTCGATCACGCCGGCAACTTCGGCGGCCGGCGAAAACGGGAACGGCGGCTTGATCTGGTACTTGCCCTGGATCATCAGGATGTCGAAGAAATTCAGCGCCGCGGCCTTGATCGCGATCACGGCCTGTCCCGGTTCGGCCACCGGATCGGGCACGTCGGCCAGCACGAGATCGTCCGGTTGGCAATATTGCGAGCAGAGAACGGCTTTCATGGACACACCTGATTTTCGGACCGACGATGAGCTGACTGCTTCATGCCGGATTTGAAGCCGGGCTACAATCCGATTCGGACGCATGAAGCGCGGGTGAAAGGATTCAAACGATGTTTGAAAACAGCCTGTTGGCCGGAAAACGGATATTGGTCACCGGTGGCGGCTCGGGCCTTGGAGCGGCGATGGGACGCCGCTTCGTCGAGCTTGGCGCAGAGCTCGTCATCTGCGGCCGACGGCTCGAAGTGCTGGAGGCGACTGCCGCGCAGATGCGTGGTGAACTCGGCGGCAAGGTCACTGCAGTCCGATGCGATATCCGCGACGGCGCGGCCGTCGATGTGATGATGGACCAGATCTGGCGGGAGGCGCCGGTCGATGTGCTGGTCAACAATGCTGCCGCGACCTTCATCGCGCAGACCGAACATCTTTCGTTCCGCGCGGCGGATGCGATCCTGGCGCCGACGCTGCACGGCACCATGTACTGCACCCTCTCCGCGGGCAGGCGCTGGATCGAAAGCAAGCACGAGGGCGTGGTGCTGAGCATTCTCTCGACCTCGACGATTACCGGCCGCGCTTTCACGGTGCCTTCGGCGATGGCGAAATCCGCCGTGCTCGCGATGACCAAAAGCCTTGCGGTGGAATGGGGACCGAAGGGTGTGCGCACGGTTGCGATCGCGCCGGGCGCGTTTCCGACACCCGGCGCCTCGGGTCAGCTCCGTCCCGAGGGCCGCGATGAAAGCTGGGCGCAACGCAATCCCCTTGGCCGCGCCGGCGAGCATGGCGAACTTGCGAATCTCGCGAGCTTTCTGATTTCCGACCAGGCCGGTTACATCAATGGCGAGATGGTGGTGCTGGATGGCGGCGCGCATTTGCGCAGTTCCGGCGCCGAGGATCTGCTGCAATGGACCGATGCGCAGTGGCAGAAGCAGCGCGAGCGCCGTTCCGGGGACTGAAGTCGAGACCCGCGCCCTGAATTCGAAGGTATCAGGGACGAAGCGTCGCCACGGCGGTGAGTAACACCGTAACTGCCTTCCCAAAAAAGCATTTCCCGGCTATCCATCCCCGGCGGCGCAACGCGCCCGCGGGCCATCTTCCAGTCACAATAATGAGGGAACCAGTTGTCCGTGTTGCGAATACTGGCATTTCTGGTTGCGATTGCGGCGTTGTGCGGGACGACAGCCCTCGCGCAAACGCCGAGCCCTGCTTCGAAGGGCGCCAAGGACTCAGGCAAGGCGGCACCAGCACCTGCACCAGCGGCAAAGAAGCCGGAACCGGCAGCGGCTGCTGCCGCGGGCGGCGCGGAACCTACCTTGATCGGTCAGTACGGGACCTGGGGTGCCTACACGGCGGCGCCGAATGGCAAGAAGGTTTGCTTCGCGCTGGCGAAGCCGTCGTCGTCGAAGACCAATCCGCCGAACCGTCCGCGCGATCCCGCCTACGCTTTCGTCTCGACGCGTCCGGCTGAAAAAGTCGTCAACGAAGTTTCGATCATGATCGGCTACGCGCTGAAGCCGGGCTCGGAATCCTCGCTTGAGGTCGGCGGCGCGTCCTATGCGATGTATACCCAGGGCGATGGGCTCTGGATCAAGAACGCCGCGGAGGAGGAGCAAATGGTCGCGGCCATGCGCAAGTCTGCCGAGGTCACCATCAAGGGCGTCTCTGCCAAGGGCACCGAGACCACGGACGTCTTCTCGCTCAAGGGGCTGTCCCAGGCGCTCGACCGGCTGGCGCAGGATTGCAAGCGCTAGACGGCATTTAAGCCTAGAATCACGTTGTTTATGGGCCGAGGAAGGCCTATTTGAGTGACTTCGTAGGATGGGCAAAGGCGCGCAGCGCCGTGCCTACTATTGATATTTGTGGTGGGCACGGCGGAGTTCATCATCGGGCGCGCATTCGCGCGACCCGGTGGCTTTGCCCACCCCGTATCCCCTTCAACCTCGTGTGAGTTAATGACGCTTTCATCTTCCGTGGCGCCGCTGGAGAAGGTTCCGCTCGAAACCTATGTGCCGCCGGCAAAACCCTCGCTGATCGGCCTGTCGCGCGCCGAGATCGCCGACCGGCTCGGCGAGATCGGCGTTGCGCCTGCGCAGCGCAAGATGCGCACGCAACAGCTCTGGCACTGGATGTACTTTCGCGGCGCCAAATCCTTTGCGGAGATGACCAGCGTCTCCAAGGACATGCGCGCGCAGCTCGAGCAGCATTTTACCGTCGATCGTCCGGAAGTGGTGGCCGAGCAGGTTTCCAACGACGGCACCCGCAAATGGCTGTTGCGCCTGCCGAGCGGCGACGCGTTCCAGAAGGCGCATGAAGTCGAGTGCGTCTACATTCCCGAAACCGATCGCGGCACGCTCTGCGTTTCCTCGCAGGTCGGCTGCACGCTGAATTGCTCGTTCTGCCATACCGGCACGCAACGGCTGGTGCGCAACCTCACCGCGGGCGAAATCGTCGGCCAGATCATGGTGGCGCGCGACCGCCTCAACGACTGGGCCGATCGCGAGACGCCGACCGGCAGTCGCCTCGTCACCAATATCGTCATGATGGGCATGGGCGAGCCACTCTATAATTTCGACGCGGTGCGCGATGCGCTGCTGATCACCGCCGACAATGAAGGCATCGGCATTTCCCGCCGGCGCATCACGCTGTCGACCTCGGGTGTGGTGCCCAACATCATCCGCACCGGTGAGGAGATCGGCGTCATGCTCGCGATCTCGCTGCACGCGGTTCGCGACGAATTGCGCAACGAGCTGGTGCCGCTGAACCGAAAATACCCGATTGCCGAATTGCTGCAGGCCTGCCGCGATTACCCAGGCTCGTCGAATGCGCGGCGCATCACCTTCGAATATGTGATGCTCAAGGGCGTCAACGATTCCCTCGATGACGCCAAGCTGCTGGTCAAGCTGCTCAAGGGCATTCCGGCCAAGATCAACCTGATCCCGTTCAACCCGTGGCCGGGTTCGCGCTACGAGTGCTCGGACTGGGAGCAGATCGAAAAATTCTCCGAATACATCTTCAATGCCGGCTATTCCTCGCCGGTCCGCACGCCGCGCGGCCGCGACATCCTCGCCGCCTGCGGCCAGTTGAAGTCGGAGACCGAAAAACTGTCAGCGCGCGAGCGCCAGGCGCTGCGCGCCATGGCGATGACGGATTGAGCGATCCTCGCAATGACGGTGCATGAACCATGGCACTAGTCGGCCGCCTCTTCGTCATCCTGTTCGCCTTCCTCGCCGCCTGCTTCGTGGCGGGAATGATCGTGGTCGGCGCGGTGCTGTATCCGGAATTCAGCGATCTCGGCGGCGGACCGATCGACCAGGGCGCGCTGAATGTCGTGCTCGGTTTCGGCTTCATCTTCCTGTCCGGCTTTGCGCTGCTGCCGGCGCTGGTGGTCGTGCTCATCACCGAAGCGTTCCACATCCGCAGCGTGCTGGCTTACGCGGTCGGCGGCGCGATCGTCGGCGCGGCCTGCTATCTCGGCCTTGTTCCCTTCGACCCTGAGACGCTGAAATTTGATGGTATCGTGCGCCGTCATCTCGAAATCATGACCGGTGCAGGCATCGTCGCCGGCCTCGTCTACTGGATGATTGCGGGCCGCACCGCCGGGGCCTGGCGCGAACCGCCGCCCCCGATAAAGCCTCCGCCGCCCTTGCCGTCGCAGTCACGGCCATTCTCTTGATGCCGGCGTCGCTTCTTCTTCCATCTCGCCTTGTGGTGAGAGGGAAGGCACGTGAGCCTTTCCAACATTGCCGACCTCGGCTAAACCCCGCGCCATGAACCGTACCGGACTTGTTATCGCGTTGGGCTTGTCGCTCGTTATCGGACTGCTGTTTGGAATCTTTCCCGAACTCGATCTGAAGCTGGCGGCATTGTTCTACGATCCCGCAAGCGCCTCGTTTCCATCCAAACAGAACGGGCTTTACGCTTTCGCGCGCGATGCCGCGATGTGGATCGCGTGGGCGCTGGCGCTGCCCGCCCTGATCGCCATCGTCGCGAAGCTGCTGCGGCCGGATCGGCCGATGCTGGTTCCGGGACGCGCGGCGGTGTTTCTGTTGGTCACCATCCTGCTCTCCGCGGTCGTGCTGACCAATCTGACCTTCAAAAGCCATTGGGGACGGCCAAGGCCGGTGGTGGTGACGGAGTTCAA
Source organism: Bradyrhizobium sp. RDI18 (assembly GCF_043203335.1). Lineage (NCBI taxonomy): Bacteria > Pseudomonadati > Pseudomonadota > Alphaproteobacteria > Hyphomicrobiales > Nitrobacteraceae > Bradyrhizobium > Bradyrhizobium sp. RDI18. The sequence goes on from NZ_JBICRN010000008.1 coordinate 5,337,959, forward strand.
GGGCCCTTGGGAATTCGTGCCGTGGTGGGACCCGCGCGGGGCTTGCGGGCGCAATTGCTCGTTCTTCTCGGGCGAGGGCGCGACCGCATTCTGGACCTACGCGCCGGCGGCGTTGACGCCGCCGGCGTGGCGGCCGTTGGCCTATGCGGCGGCGACCCTGTTCGGTATCGCGACCAGCGTGCTACGGATGGCGTTCGGCGGGCATTTCTTCACCGATGTCGCAGCCGCCGGCCTCGTCAGCTTTTTCGTGATCTGGCTGGCCTATGCCTGGATTTACCGCTGGCCGTCGACGAGGCTCACCGATGCGCAAATCGAAGCCGCGCTGGCGCGCTGGGGCTGGCCCGGCTATCGCCTGTGGCAGCGCTGGCGCGGGCGCGAGGCGGGGTAGTCCGTCCCCAGCCGCCAAGCGCCATTAAACGCGTGCCCACGGCGGCGAAATTTGTTATTCGCCGCCGTCAAACGACATCCGCCATTTCGATCGATTGGAAGCTCGATGAGTACGATCCTGAAAAGCCTGCCCAAGGGGGAAAAAGTCGGCATCGCTTTCTCGGGCGGTCTCGACACCAGCGCGGCGCTGCTTTGGATGAAGCAAAAGGGTGCGCGCGTTTTTGCCTATACCGCCAACCTCGGCCAGCCTGACGAGGCCGACTACGACGAGATTCCGCGTAAAGCGCTCGAGTTCGGCGGGGAGAAAGCCCGGCTCGTGGATTGCCGTACCCAACTGGTCCACGAAGGGATTGCCGCGATCCAGTCCGGCGCGTTCCACGTCTCTACCGGCGGCATCGCATACTTCAACACCACGCCGCTCGGGCGCGCGGTGACCGGTACGATGCTGGTCTCGGCGATGAAGGAAGACGGTGTCAACATCTGGGGCGACGGCTCCACCTACAAGGGCAACGATATCGAGCGGTTTTATCGCTACGGCCTGCTCGCCAATCCGAACTTGCGGATCTACAAGCCCTGGCTTGACCAGCAGTTCATCGACGAGCTGGGCGGGCGCGCGGAAATGTCGGCGTTCATGACCGCCAACGGATTCGCCTACAAGATGAGCGCCGAAAAGGCGTACTCGACCGACAGCAATATCCTCGGCGCCACCCATGAGGCCAAGGATCTCGAGCGTCTCGACAGCGGCATCAAGATCGTCAACCCGATCATGGGCGTGCCGTTCTGGCGCGACGACTGCGCCGTCAAGGCCGAACAGGTCGCCGTGCGTTTTGAGGAGGGCCAGCCCGTCGCGCTGAACGGCCAGACGTTCACCGATCCGGTCGCCTTGTTCCTCGAGGCCAACGCCATTGGCGGCCGGCATGGCCTTGGCATGAGCGACCAGATCGAGAACCGGATCATCGAGGCCAAGAGCCGCGGCATTTACGAAGCGCCCGGCATGGCGCTGCTGCACATCGCCTACGAACGCCTGGTCACGGGCATTCACAACGAAGACACTATCGAGCAGTACCGGATCAACGGCATGCGCCTTGGCCGACTGCTGTACCAGGGACGGTGGTTCGATTCCCAGGCCCTCATGCTGCGCGAAACCGCCCATTGGGTGGCACGTGCGGTCACCGGCGAGGTCACGCTCGAGCTGCGCCGTGGCAACGACTACTCGATCCTGAACACCGAGAGCCCCAACCTGACCTATCAGCCGGAGCGGCTGAGCATGGAAAAGGTCGAGGAGGCCGCGTTCTCGCCGGCGGACCGCATCGGCCAGCTCACCATGCGTAACCTCGACATCGCCGATACCCGCGCCAAGCTGAAGCTCTATTCGGACACAGGGTTGCTGGCGGGAAGCGAAGGCTCGGAGATATTCAAGCTCGAAAGCGACAAGGGCTGAGAAACTCTCGTGTCCCGGACGCGATGCAGCGCGTAGCGGTGCGGCGCAGAGCCGGGACCCGAGGGCAGCGCGGATGAGGTGTCCGTTATGGATACGTCATCCGGGACAGATAGATTTTGCCCGCCTGGATTCCTGCCGGGCAGCCGCGCACGCTGCCCGTTCCGTCTGTCCGACCGGAGCCTCGATCATGATCAAGCCCGTCACCATCTCCCTCGCCCTCCTGCTTTCGGCATCAGCAGCCGATGCCCAGACGATCTATCCCATCGACCGCGCCGAAATCCTTTCCGGCGCGCGGTTCGACCTCAAGGTCGAATTTCCCGACAAGGTCGATCCGGCGAAGCTGAAGGTGACGGTCAACGGTCGGGACCATGCCGCTGTCTTCGGCCAGTCCGGAACCTTCGTCGAGCGCGAGGACGGCAAGGACCAGTCGGCGCTGATCCTCCGCGATGTCACGCTGACCGCGCCCGGCCCTGTCGTCGTCGAGGCCGGTGACGGCGCGCGCGGCGGCAAGGTGACATGGACCGTCTACGACACCGGCCCGCGCAAGGCGAAAAATGTCATCCTGTTCATCGGTGACGGCATGTCGCCCTCGCATCGCGTTGCGGCACGGCTGCTTTCCAAGGGCATCGCTGAAGGAAAGAGCCTCGGCAAGCTCGCAATCGACGACATGCCGCATATGGCGCTGGTGGCGACGGCGGGCTCCGATTCGATCATCACCGATTCGGCGAACTCGGCCAGCGCCTATGCCACCGGCCACAAGAGCGCCGTCAATGCGATGGGTGTCTATGCGGATCGCACCAAGGACCCGTTAGACGATCCCAAGGTCGAGACCATTGCGAACCTGGTCAAGCGCCGGCTCAACATGGCGGTAGGCGTCGTCAGCAACACCGAGATCGAGGATGCAACACCCGCGGCGATGGTGGCCCATACCCGCCGCCGCGCCGAGTACGATCAGATTGTTGAGCAATATTTCGCGGCCAAGCCTGATGTGTTGCTCGGCGGCGGCAGCGCCAATTTCCTGCCAAAAGCTGCATCCGGAAAGCGCAAGGATGATGTCGATTATATCGCCCGTTTCCGCGAGGCCGGTTATCCCTTGGCGACCACCGCGGGCGAACTAAACGCGCTCGCGACAAAGTCCGAGACGCGCCGGTTGCTCGGCCTGTTCGCCGCCGGGAATATGGATGGCGCGCTCGACCGCAAATTCCTCAAGGGCGGCGGCGTCAAGAAATTCCCCGAGCAACCTGACCTGACCGAACAGGTTCAGGCTGCGTTGAACGTGCTGTCGAGGAACGAGGCTGGCTTCTTCCTGATGGTTGAGTCCGGAATGATCGACAAATACGCGCATCTGCTCGACATGGAGCGGGCGGTCTACGACACCATCATGCTCGATAATGCCGTGCGCCTCGCCCGCGATTGGGCGAGCAAGCGCGGCGACGACACCCTGATCCTGGTTGTGGCTGACCACAACCATCCCAACAGCCTTGTCGGCACCATCAATGACGACATGAGCACGACGCCGAACGTGCCGTTCCGCGAACGCGTCGGCGTCTACGACAAAGCCGGCTTCCCCAACTATCCGGCGCCTGATGCGGACGGCTATCCGCCGCGCGTCGATGTCAGCCGGCGGCTTGCCATCTTCTCCGCCAGCCTTCCCGACCATTACGAGACCCTCCGTCCCAAGCTCGACGATCCGAACGAGCCGACCGTGAAGGGCGACGATCCCGCGACCTTCAAGGCCAATGAGAAATACAAGGGCGTCCCCGGCGCGGTGCTGAGGCCGGGAAACCTGCCGGCGATGGTCGGGGCGAGCGTGCATTCCGGTGAGGACGTCATCCTCACCGCGACCGGCCCCGGCAGCGAACGCGTGCGGGGCTCGATGGACAATACCGAAGTCTTTCGTGTGATGGCGGAGGCGCTCGGCCTTGCCGCAGTAGGCCGGTAGCTTTTGCGCCGTGAGCTTCATTAAGACGCCGGCGGTGCAAACATCAGTTTGATGCAGCTTCGAAAGATCATGATCTGCCGTTCGAGACGGCCGGGATCGTTCAGCGTCTTGGACATGATGATGGCGCCGTCGACGATGCAGGACAGCATGTCGGCGACATCGTCGAGGTCGACCGGCTCTCTCGGAGGATAGACCGCCGCGATGCCGTCTAGGATCGCGCGGAAGCGCGCGTTCCAGTCCCGCACGGATTGCGCGGTGAGATCGCGTATCTCACGGTCGAACAGCCGCTCCTGATAGCAGATGCTGGCGATCAGGCAGCCCGGATGTCCGTTCGGCAGATCGGCCATGGTTTCCGCAAGCAGCTTCAGTGAAATCAGGAACGCCTGCAGCGGATCGTCCGATAGCTGTTGGCCGCGCCCGAAGATTTCGTCGAACAGGCGATCGTTGGTTGCGACATATCGCCGGACCATTTCGCGGGCGAGCGCGTTCTTGTCCTTGAAGTGGTAGAAGAAGCCGCTCTTGGTGAGGCCGGCCTCGGCGATCACTTCCTCGATCGAGGTCGCGCCGAAGCCTTTGGCGAGCACGGCCGCCTCCGCGATCTCGAGAATTCTCTCGCGGGTGGCTTCGCCCTTGCCCTTCGGGGTCTCCAAAACTGCACTCATGGTACGGTTTCTCCACGGCCGGCAGCGCAGGAGCCTTGCGCCCCGCCGGCAACCATTTGATTTCGTATCATTTTGCAGCTCAAGGTTCATCCGCACCACGAGCCGCCTAGGCGGCCGCGACACTATGAGGCACCAACATCGCCGGACCTGGACGATGCGCGAGAGACGTATCGAGGTCCTCTAATTTCGCGGAGATGTTGAAATGGCCAAATACCGACACGCCCTGCCGCAGCGCCGCGGTGGCGTTTTCCTCACCGATGGCGGCATGGAAACCACGCTGATCTTCCACGAAGGCGTGGAGCTGCCGCACTTCGCTGCCTTTGTGCTGCTGGATAGCGCCGAAGGGCGGGAGAAGCTGAAGCAGTATTATGCCTCCTATCTCGCGGTCGCGCGCGAGCATGGGGTTGGCTTCGTGCTCGACGGCCCGACATGGCGTGCCAATCCGGATTGGGGCACCAAGCTCGGCTATGATGCGTCCGCGCTCGCTGGGATCAATGTCCGTTCGATTGCATTCCTCGAGGAGCTGCGCACCGGCTGGGAACGGCCAGGTGCACCCTGCGTCATCAGCGGCGCCATCGGCCCGCGCGGTGACGGCTACAAGGCAGGCAACATGCAGGCTGACGAAGCCGAGGCCTATCATCGGGCGCAGATTGCGGCCTTCGTCGAAGGCGGCGCCGACATGGTCACCGCCTATACCCTTACCAGCATCAATGAAGCGATCGGCATCGCGCGCAGCGCGGTCGCAAGGGATTCCGGCGGCCATCTCGTTCACTGTGGAGACCAATGGCCGCCTGGTGAAAGGAGAAACGTTGCGTGAGGCGATCGAGACCGTGGATCGCGAGACCGACGGTGCGCCCGAATACTTCCTGATCAACTGCGCGCACCCGACGCATTTCGAAGACACGTTGAAGGCGGGTGAAGCCTGGACCGAACGCATCCATGGCATCAGGGCCAACGCCTCGACAAAGAGCCATGCCGAACTAGACGAATCCGAAACGCTCGATGCGGGTGATCCGGCCGATCTCGGGCGGCGTTATGTTGCGCTCAGGAGCGCGTTTCCCACGATGCGCATTCTTGGCGGCTGCTGCGGCACCGATCACCGGCACGCGGCCGCCATTTGCAAGGCGTGCGTGCCACCGCGGGCCCTCAGCGCGTGATGCAACAAAAATGGCCGGGATTGTTCCCGGCCATTTCATTTTGACTGACCGCCAGGCTCAGCGCGGCGGCGCGGTGCCGGGCGGGGGCGGCGGCAGCGACGCCTGACCGCCAGTGAGCAGCGGCGTGATGTTGCGGATGGTGACGCGCCGGTTGATCGGGCTCGGCCCGTCGATCTGCTCCTTCAGGTACTGCTCGCCATAGCCCTGCGAGGTCAGGTTTTCCGCCGGCACGTTGAACTGCTGCGTCAGCAGGGTGGCGGCGGATTCGGCACGGCGGTCCGACAGCGACAGATTGTCGACGTCGTTTCCGACCGCGTCGGTGTGGCCCTCGATCAGGAATACCGCGCGCGGGTTTTGCTGGATTGCGCGGTTGAGGCCGTCGGCGATCACCTGCAGCTTCGCCGCCTGATCGGGCGGGATTTCCCACGATCCGGTTTCGAAGTTGATGGTGTTGACGTCGATGCTCGGCATGCGCTGGCGCACGGTCGGGCTGTAACGGATTTCGTCCAGCGAATAGCGCCGTTCGATCCGTTCCACCGGCGGCGCCATCAAGGTGTCGTAGATCACCTCCGGCTCCGCCTCCTCGGCATCGACGATGTAGCGGTTATACGGAATGCGTATCGTCGGCGGCGGCAGCGCGACGAAGAAGCCGCCGGCCGCCCGCGGATCGCGGTAGCTGTTGTCGATGATGATGATCTCGCGGCCCCGCTCGTCGCGGCGGATACGGCGCAGCAACTGGCCGTCGCGGCCCATCACGGTGATGACCTGGCTGCCGTCGGGCCTGATGACGACAGTGCGGGTCTCGCCGCCGACGGTCTGGGTCTGGATGTCGCGCGCGCCGTAGCGGAAGCGCTCGACCTCGTTGTGACGGACGTAGGCCTGTCCGCCGGGATCGCGAACGATGATCCGGCCGGGTTCGGTGATAACCGTGCGTCCGCCTTCCTGAATTTCGCGACGCTGGCCGCGGAAGTCGTCGAGGCGCTGCGGCCCTGCGGCCCGAGTGCCCGGCGCGATCACCCTGAGCCCCTCTTGGGTCGGAGGAGGCGGCGCCGGAAGTGGTGCCGTAACCTGCGGCGCACGCTGGAAGGCCGGCGCGACCGTTGGCGGCGCGTTCTGGACTCGGCCGGCCGGCGGCGTGGCGGCCGGGGCACCGGGCACGGCGGTCGGCGCCGCGGGAGCGGTCGTGGTGCCCGGAGCCGCCGGAGTGCCGGCAGCCGGGGGCGCCGTCGGCGCGGGTGTCGCGGCCGGCGGTGTTGCAGCGGGGGCGCCGGGAGCCGGCGCGCCGGGGCGGCCCGTCGGTGGCGTTGGCGCCGGTGTCGGCGCACCTGCCGCCGGAGGTGGTGTGCCGGGGCGTCCCTGCGGTGTCGTTGGCGCCCCCGCCGCCGGAGGCGTCGTCGGGGTCGGGGTGCCCGCGGCTGGTGGCGTCGCGGGCGGCGCGCCGGGACGCGCCGGTGGCGCGGTTGTGGTTCCGCCGGGCGGTGGAGTCGTCGGCGGCGACGCGGCCGGAGCCGGCGTTGGCGAAGGTCTCGCGCCGGCTGCCGGGGGTGGCGGCACGGGAGACGGCGTCCCCTTCTGAGCGGAAGGCGGCGTAGGTGTCGGCGTCGGTGCCGCCGGCTGCTTCGGCGCAGTGGGAGCTGCCGCTGGTGGCGGAGGCGGCGGTGGGGTCGGACGCGCAGGCGCCGCCGCGGGAGGTGGCGGTGTCGGAGTCGGACGCGCGGGCGCGGCCGCAGGAGGCGGCGGCGGAGGCGGTGTTGGACGCGGCGGCGCGGCTGCCGGAGGGGGTGGCGCCGGCGTTGGACGTGGCGGCGGTGCAGCCGCCGGTGGCGGGGGCGGCGGTGCCTGGCGCGGCGGTGGGGCAGCCGCCGGCGGCGGTGGGGCAGGCGTCGGACGTGGAGGCGGCGCCGCGGCGGGAGGCGGCGGGGGGTAGGCGCCGGTCGAGTGGGAGCGGCCGCCGGTGGCGGCGCACCCTTCGGCGGCGGCTGCTGTCCCTTGCCTTTGCCTTCCTCTTCCTTGGCTTGCGCCAGGACAAGCGGAGCGGTCTGCGCATGCGATGCGAAGCTCGCTAGCTGCGTTACCGACAGGGCAGTTGTGGCAAGCAGCACGATGCGAAGGTTTGTCATGATGTCCTTTGGTCCCCGGAAAAGGCCCGGCAGTAGAAAAGGCCTGGCAGTAACGGAAGTGCCGTATTGAGGTATCAGTTGGTCGATCAGCAGCTAATCATTAGGCCGGATTGTGGCGGCTTACAAATCGCCCGTAGCTTTTTATTTCATGAAAGCAAAGGGTTGCATTGCCCCTCGTTCATTGCGCGTTCAGACGGTGCCTTCAAAGTTTGTTTCATTCGGTCTCCGGATCGGTGGCTGGGTTAGGTGTTCGCGGGCCATTCGGCCCACGCACCGGTAGCTCGTCTGGCATCTCGCCCGGCAATTCCCGCGGCTGCGGTGGCCGGCCCGGTTCATGAACCGGTGGCGGCACCTCCGGACGAGGACGACCCGGCGGCTCCTCGCGCGGCGGCTCCGTCGGCTGTCCCGGTGTCGCCGGCGGTACTTCCGGCGGTTCAATCGGCATCAGATCTCCCGGACTACAAGTTCCGGGAACGACAACGACGACGGCGGCGTCAAGTTCCCGCGTGATCCAATAGTGGAACCGGATTACTCGGGTGCGTGGCAGACGGCCTCGATGTTGTGGCCGTCCGGATCGAGCACGAACGCGCCGTAATAGTTCGGATGATAGATCGCGCGGATCCCGGGCGGACCGTTGTCGCGCCCGCCCGCGGCCATCGCCGCCTTGTAGAAGGCATCAACCGTGGCGCGGTCCTTCGCCACGATCGCGACATGCAGCGGCTTGTCCAATCCGCCCTCGCCGCCGATCCAGAAATCGGGCTTTCCGTTGGCGCCGAAACCTGCGGCGGGTTCGTGGCTGTGCTGCTCCTGCGTGACTTCCATCACGAGGGTGTAGTCGAGCGGCGCCAGGGCTTTCAGATAGAAGGCCTTGGAACGTTCATAATCCGAAACCGGAAATCCGATGTGGTCGATCATCAAGCTCTCCTGCGGTTTGAGAGATGGGTTCGCAACGGAAATTCAGCCTCGTGCCAACAGCGTGTTGCTGCGGGTCTTGCCGGTCTCGGCGTAACCTCGCGAGCGCATGTCGGCGATGCAGTCTTGCTGCCATTCGTCCTTCGACAGATGCTCGATCACGATGGCGCGGGGCCACAAGGCCTGCGGTGCGTCGGCGAAGAAGCCGGTCAGCACGCGATCCTCAAATCCTTCGACGTCGATCTTGAGCGCGTCGACATGCGAGACACCAGCCTCCTGCAGGATGCGCTGCAGCCGCAGCGACGGCACCTCGATCGCCTTGCCGGAGGCCCCGCTTGATACGATGTGGCTGGCGCCGAGATTGTCGCCATCGGTTTCGATCATCAACTCGCCATCGGCGGGACCGGCGGCGGCCGCGACGAGCCGCACCTGCGTGTAGCCGGAGGCGGCGTTGTTGAAGGCAAGCCGCGCATGGGTGACCGGGTGCGGCTCGATTGCGATCACCTTGCCGCCGGCGCCGACATGGCGCGCCAGCGCAAGCGCATAGGTGCCGACATTGGCGCCGACATCGACGAATACGCCGCCCGCGGGCACATGCGCGCGGAGAAAACTCAGTTCTTCGAGATTGTAGTCGGGATTGAACAGCGCGCCGCGCTCGGTGGCGCTGGCCTGATGATAGAAGCGGAACGAAGCGCCCTGGTACTGCACGTCGACAGGCCCTGTCCGCAACAGGTTCACCAGCCGCGACAGCATCGGCCGGAACGCACCGCGTTTCAGCCGCGAGCGGTGGGCCAGCAAGATAATGGCGGCCTGTGCGGCATTCGGGGCGAACGCGCCGAACGGCGCGGGCGACGGATCGTTGTCGGGCGTCAAACCTAAGTCCCTCAATTGAAGCGGCGCATGCATAGCCGGTTTTGCACGCGACTCCAATGACATCCGTCGCTCCTGCGAAAGCAGGGGCCCATACGCCGCGGCTTCGCGATTTGGGGCGGTCGGAGTTGATACTCTCCGCATAATCAAGGCTGGCGGTTATGGGTCCCTGCTTTCGCAGGGACGACGGGGATCTTTTGTCGTCTCACGCCGCATTCTTTGTCCCCTTGCGATGACGCAGGAAGCGACCGAGCAGGCGGCGTTTGTCCTTGCGCGGAATCAGGTCGACGTCACTGACTAACTTGGCGCCGCCCTTGCGTCGCTCCAGCACGATCTTGCGGCTGTGGAACGCCTCCAACTCGGCGCGATGCGCGACGCTGACGATGGTGGCGTTCGGCAATTCCTTGATGACGATCTCCATCATCCTGTCCTGGCTCTTCTCGTCGAGCGCCGACGTCGCCTCGTCCAGCACCACGATGTCGGGGTTGTGCAGCAACAGCCGCGCGAAGGCGAGCCGCTGCTTCTCGCCGCCGGACAGCGTCTGGTCCCATGGTCCCTCTTCCTCGATCTTCTCTTTGAGATGGTCGAGGCCGACCTTGTGCAGGGCGTCGCAGATCTGTTCGGTGAGCCAGTCCTCGGCGGCGCCGGGATAGGTAATCGCGCGGCGCAGCGTGCCGGTGGGTATGTAGGGTTTTTGCGGCAGCATGAATAGCCGGCGGTCAGGATGGAAATTGACGCTGCCGCCGCCCCAGGGCCACAGCCCGGCGAGCGCGCGGACCAGCGTGCTCTTGCCGGTGCCGGACTCGCCGGCCACCAGCAATCGCTCGCCGGGTTCGATCACGACTTCGGTCTCGCCGACGACGGCGGTGCCGTCGTCCAGCGTCACCGAGAGATCGTTGAGGCTCAGCACGGCGCCGCCTTCCGTCTCCCCACGCTGGATGCGGCCGATACCGTCGCCCTGCTCGGCGCGCTCCAGGCCGTCGAGCGACATCATCAGCGAAGCGATGCGGCGCGCGCAGGCGTTCCAGTCGGCCAGCCGGGGATAATTGTCGACCAGCCAGCCGAACGCGGTCTGCACGATGGTGAAGGCGGATGCCGCCTGCATCACCTGGCCCAGCGTCATGCTGCCCTCGAGAAATTTTGGCGCGCACAATAATATCGGAACCACCGGCGCGATGAGACCCGATCCATGCGACACCAGCGTGGTGCGCATATGCTGGCCAGCGAGCCGCGCCCATTGCTGCAGCACTTTTGAAAAGGTCTTGTTGATGCCGTCGCGCTCTTCCTCTTCGCCGCCGAGCAGCGCGATGCTCTCGCCGTTCTCGCGCACGCGGGTCAGGACGTAGCGGTATTCGGCCTCGGCCTGGTTCTTGTTTTCGGATACCTGCACGAAGCTTCGCCCGATCGTCGTGATCGAGCCCGAAGCAATCGCAGCGTAGACGATCGCGGCGATCACGAGGAAGCCGGGGATGGTGATGGTCGATCCCGCGAGCGTGATCGTGAGCGCGCCGCCGATGGTCCAGAGCACCACGATGAAGGTGGCGACTGACAGAAATGCCGATGTGACGCCGGCAACGAAATCCACCGGCGAATCGGTCGCGATCCGTAAATCCTCCGCGATGCGGTATTCGGGATTCTGATGATCGCCGCCGACGAGGTTGAGTTGATAGTAGCGGCCGTTGGCCAGCCAGCGCGAGATCACCGCATTCGTCAGCCAGGCGCGCCAGCGCCGTTGAATGCCCATGCGGGCGAACACCTGGGCCACGCCGAGCAACGTGCTGCCGATGGCCAGCGGAAAGAACACCGCGGTGAGAAAATAGACAGTCGCGGCGTCGCGCCTTTCGATGGCGTCGAAGATTGCGCGATTCCAGACATTGATGCCGTACTGAAATCCGACATTGGTGACGATCAGGAGCAGCAGGCCGATCGATAGCAGCCACGCCAGCCGGTCGCCGCCGCTGCCCCAATAGCCGCGCGCGCTGATCCAGAACCGCGTCAGCAGATAATTTTTGCGGGCCTGCTCGGCCTCTTCCGGAGACATTTCCGGATCGGGCTCGACGACCTCCGGCGGCGGCGGTTCGACACGTTCGCCGCCTTCCGCCGTGACGTCCACGAACTCCGAATCTTCTTGCTTCTCAGGGGATTTCTTGGCTGAGGATTTCCTGACAGATGGCTTGGGCTTCACATCGGATCTGGCCATGCCGCGATAACGTAAGGGAAATCAGATGGTTCCTGCCGGTTGTCTGAGTATCCCTCGGCCGTCATTGCAATGACGTGGAAAACGCCGAAGCCAATCATTGGCACTTGCGGCACCTGGATCACGCCCGCGTTTCCGGGCTCGGCTCTACCTTCCGCCGGCCAACCCGGTGCAACACAAGGGAGAGCTGCTCGATCGAGTAGGGCTTTTGCAGCAGCTCGAAACCGTAGCTGCCGTGTTCCGACAGCACGTGGCTGTAACCGCTGGTCAGCACCACCGGCAGGTCGGGATGGCGGCGGCGGACTTCCTGGGCGAGTTCAATGCCGGTCATGCCGGGCATCACGACGTCGGTGAACACGGCATCGAAATGCTCGGCGCCGGCCGCCAGTTCTTCGAGTGCATGCACGGCGTTGCCGACGAGTCTGGTGGCGTAGCCGAGTTCGGCCAGCGCATCGGTGGCGAAGCGCCCGACCTCGGCATTGTCCTCGACCACGAGCACCGACATTCCACTTCCGTCGATCGCCGCGGCATCTGGTGCCGGCGTCTGTCGCGATTTGCCGCTGCCGGCGGTGCGCGGCAGATACAGCGTGAAAATGCTGCCCTTGCCGACTTCGCTGGACACAGCCACTTCGCCGTCGGATTGCTTGGCGAAGCCGAATACCTGCGACAGGCCGAGCCCGGTGCCATGGCCGGCCTGCTTGGTCGTGAAGAAGGGTTCGAAAATGCGTTCGAACTGGTCCGGCGGAATGCCGCTGCCGGTATCGGCGACGGATACGGCCACATAGCCATATGGATGTTGCGGCTGCGGGGCGGCGTTGGGCAGGCTGGCCGCCATTCCGACCGCAATCGTCAGCCGCCCGCGGCCTTCCATAGCGTCCCGCGCGTTCACGGCCATATTGATGATGGCGGTTTCGAACTGTCCGGCGTCGGCGTTGACGAAGCACGGTTCTTCCGGCCCAAGGATGACAATTTCGATGCGCGAACCGATCAGGGTGCCGATCATTTCACTCAGCATCTGCACGGTCCGCCCGACGTCGAACACCTCCGGCTTCAACGTCTGCCGCCGCGCGAAGGCCAGCAATTGCCCGGTCAGCTTGGCGGCGCGGGTCACCGTATCCGAGATCGCATCGATATAGCGCAGCCGCCGCTGTTCCGGCAGGTCGGGCCGCCGCAACAGGTCCACCGAAGCGCCGATCACCGTCAGCAGATTATTGAAGTCGTGCGCCACGCCGCCGGTCAACTGGCCCAGCGCCTCCAGCCGCTGACCGTGCTTCAGCGCTTCCTCGGCCACCCGGCGCTTCTCGGCCTCGAAATAAAGATGGCGCGTCCGGCGCAAGGCCAGCCCCAGCAGGGCAAACAGCAGCGCGGTGGCCGGCGCGCCGAAAATCAGGTGCTGGCTCATGGTGGACAGCCAGCGCGCCCGGATCACCGACGTCTCGAGACCGGCGCTGACATAGATCGGGTATTCGGCCAGCCGCTGATATCCGAGGCGCCGTTCGATGCCGTCGGTCGATGAGGTCACGGTGATGAGGCCGGCCTTGGGATCGGACTTGGGATCAGCCTTGGGATCGGCCGCGATCAGTTTTCCGAGCGCGCCGTTGCGGTCGAGGCGGATGTCTCGGCTTGCGGTGGGAAAACGAGCGAGCACGGTGCCGTCCGTGCGACCGACCGCGAAGAAACTGCCCGGCTCGCGGCCGATCCGGGCGTAGTAATTTTCGAAATATTCCGGCAGCACGGAGGTCTGGATCACGCCTGCGAAGCTGCCGTCCTCGCTCGGGCGCCGTCTGCCGACGCCGAAGAATGCGGCGCCCTGGTAGGGCGGCCGCGGCGTGAGCGCCTCGCCAATATAGGTTCCGATATCGCCGGCGACGTGAGCCTTGAAATAGTCCCGGTCGGAAAAATCGATCTCGGGTGCCGGGACGACGAGGCTGTTGACGAGTGCGTGGCCCTTGGCGTCGAAAATCCAGGCCGACTTCACCTGCGGCAGGGAGGCGACCAACTGCTTCAGCCGTAAATGCAGCGCTTGTTCGCGGGCAACGATGTCAGCGTCGGGAAGGTCGCGGATGATCTCGGCGATCTCCGACAGGCTGCGGTCGATGGTCTCGAATACTTTGAGCGCATGCTCGTGCGCGACATCCAGCGTGCGCTCGATTTCACGGTCGGCCGTTTCGCGGATCGAGACCCAGGAGACCGCCGATGCAAATACAAACAGCGCCAACGGAAGCGCCAATGAGGCGACCATCATCCATTGCAGCAGTCTCAGCGAATTAGGTTGCGCGGTCTGCACGCTCGCTCCGGCTTCGTGGCGAGCTTAACGCAAAGTCGTGCGAGGAATAAAGCGGAGCGGCGAAGGGAACTTGCGCTTCCGGCGGTCCAGCCGGATTGATCATAATAGATTCAAATCCGACCGTTCGCGGTATCCGGGCCGCGGCATCACGCCTAGATCTGGCGCTCGACCATCTTCAGCTTGAGCTCGGCGATGGCTTCCGAGGGGTTCAGGCCCTTCGGGCAGGCCTTGGCGCAGTTCATGATGGTGTGGCAGCGGTACAGCCGGAACGGGTCCTCGAGGTTGTCGAGCCGTTCGCCGGTGGCTTCGTCGCGGGAATCCTTCACCCAGCGCGTCGCCTGCAGCAGCGCGGCGGGCCCGAGGAAGCGCTCGCTGTTCCACCAGTAGCTCGGGCAGGAAGTCGAGCAGCAGGCGCACAGGATGCACTCGTAAAGGCCGTCGAGCTTTTCACGGTCCTCGTGGCTTTGCTTCCATTCCTTCTGCGGCGTCGGCGTCGTGGTCTTCAGCCACGGCTCGATCGAGGCATATTGCGCGTAGAAGTTCGTGAGGTCGGGCACCAGGTCCTTCACGACCGGCTGATGCGGCAGCGGATTGACCTTCACCGCGCCACCTGCGGCCACGTCGTGCATCGACTTGGTGCACGCCAGCGTGTTCTGGCCGTCGATGTTCATGGCACAGGAGCCGCAGACGCCTTCGCGGCACGAGCGGCGGAAGGTCAGCGTCGGGTCGATGTTGTTCTTGATCCAGATCAGGCCGTCCAGCACCATCGGCCCGCAATCGTTGATGTCGACATGATAGGTGTCGACGCTCGGGTTCTTGCCGTCGTCCGGATTCCAGCGATAGACCCGGAACTCGCGCGTCTCGGTCGCGCCTGCCGGCTTCGGCCAGGCCTTGCCGCCGGTGATCTTCGAATTTTTCGGAAGCGTGAATTCAGCCATGCTTGCAAGCCTTCGCTGTCGTCATCAATACACCCGCGCCTTCGGCGGGATGTACTGGACGTCGTTCGTCATCGTGTAGTCGTGCACCGGGCGGTAATCGATCACGGTCTTGCCGTTCGGATCGATCCAGGCCAGCGTGTGCTTCATCCAGTTCTTGTCGTCGCGCTCGGCAAAGTCCTCGCGCGCGTGGGCGCCGCGGCTTTCGGTGCGGTTCGCCGCCGAATCCATGGTAACCACCGCCTGCACGATCAGATTATCGAATTCGAGCGTCTCGATCAGGTCGGAATTCCACACCAGGGAGCGGTCGGTGGTCGCGATGTCGCCGATGCCGCCATGCACCTTGTGAATCAGGTTCTGGCCTTCGTGAAGGATTTCGCCGGTGCGGAACACCGCGCAATTGTTCTGCATCACGTGCTGCATGCTGTCCCGCAGCTTCGCGGTCGGCGTGCCGCCGGAAGCATGGCGGTAATGGTCGAGCCGTCCGAGCGCCATGTCGGCGGAATCCTTCGGCAGTTCGGGCTGCTTGCCGTTCGGCGTCAGCTTTTCGGCGAGCCGCAGCGCTGCCGCGCGGCCGAACACGACGAGGTCGATCAGCGAGTTGGAGCCGAGCCGGTTGGCGCCATGCACGGACACGCAGGCCGCTTCGCCGATCGCCATCAGGCCCGGCACCACGGCATTGTCGTCGCCGTCCTTCTTGGTCAGGACTTCGGCGTGATAATTGGTGGGAATGCCGCCCATGTTGTAGTGCACCGTCGGCACGATCGGAATCGGCTCGCGGGTGACGTCGACATTGGCGAAGATCTTCGCCGATTCGGAAATGCCGGGCAGCCGTTCCTGCAGCACCTTCGGATCGAGATGATCGAGGTGCAGATAAATGTGGTCTTTCTTCTTGCCGACGCCGCGGCCTTCGCGGATCTCGATGGTCATCGAGCGCGAGACCACGTCGCGCGAAGCGAGGTCCTTGGCGGAGGGCGCATAGCGCTCCATGAAGCGCTCGCCCTCGGAATTGACGAGATAGCCGCCTTCGCCGCGCGCGCCCTCGGTGACGAGACAGCCGGCGCCGTAGATCCCGGTCGGGTGGAACTGGACGAACTCCATGTCCTGCAACGGCAGGCCGGCGCGCAGCACCATGCCGCCGCCGTCGCCGGTGCAGGTATGCGCCGAGGTGCAGGAGGCGTAGGCGCGGCCATAGCCGCCGGTGGCGAGAATCGTGGTCTGGGCACGGAAGCGGTGCAGCGTACCGTCGTCGAGCTTGAGCGCGATGACACCGCGGCAGACGCCCTGGTCGTCCATGATCAGGTCGATGGCGAAGAATTCGATATAGAACTCGGCCGAATGGCGCAGCGCCTGGCCGTACATCGTGTGCAGCATGGCGTGACCGGTGCGGTCGGCGGCGGCGCAGGTGCGCTGCGCCTGGCCCTTGCCGTAGTCCATGGTCATGCCGCCGAACGGACGCTGGTAGATCTTGCCGTCCTCGGTGCGCGAGAACGGCACGCCCCAATGCTCCAGCTCGTAGACGGCTTCCGGCGCGTTGCGCACCATGTATTCGATCGCGTCCTGGTCGCCGAGCCAGTCCGACCCCTTGACGGTGTCGTACATGTGCCAGCGCCAGTCGTCCTGATGCATGTTGCCGAGCGAAGCCGAAATGCCGCCTTGGGCCGCGACCGTATGCGAGCGCGTCGGGAACACTTTCGTAATACAGGCGGTACGCAGGCCAGCCTCGCTGCAGCCGACCACGGCGCGCAGGCCAGCGCCGCCGGCGCCGACGACCACGACGTCGTAGGTGTGGTCCTCGATCGGATAGGCTTTTCCGTTGCTGGCCGGTCCACTGGCCTTAGTGGCCTTGCCGTTACCTTCGGCGGCCGTACCTTGAGAGGCCATGGGTTACACTCCCGATGACAATTTGACGATCGCGTAGATCGACGCCAAGGCGACCGCGATACAGAAGAAATTATTGGCCATCACACTGGCGAGCTTCAGCGTCTCGTTGTGCACATAGTCCTCGATTATGATCTGCATGCCGATCTTCATGTGCCAGGCGCTGGCGATGATGAAGAGGACCAGGATGATGGCGATCGGAAGCGAGCCGAGGATTTGCGCTGCGCCGGCCTGATTGCGGCCGATCAGCATCAGCACGATCACGATGACGGGCACGATCAGCAGCGTCATCGCCACCGCCGTAAGGCGCTGGCGCCAGAAATCGGTGGTGCCGGAATGCGAGGAACCGAGATTGCGGACGCGGCCGAGCGGCGTGCGCATCGAGGAGGGGCGGCTCATCGTCCGCCTCCGACCGTATAGGCGATGATCCAGACCAGGACGGTCAGCGAAATGCCGGCGATCAGCGCGCCCCAGGTGAGGGCCTCGCGCTCGTTGGCCTTGAAGCCGTAGCCGAGGTCCCAGAAGAAGTAGCGGATACCGCTGACCAGATGGTGCAGCAGCGCCCAAGTGTAGCCGAACACGATCAGCTTGCCGATGATGCTGCCGGTGAAGGCCTGGACATTGGCGTACGCCCCGGGGCCGGACGCCGCTGCAATCAGCCACCAGGCGAGCAGTAGCGTGCCGAAATAGAGCGCAATCCCGGTGGCGCGGTGGACGACGGAAAGCGCCATCGTCAGGGTGACGCGGTAGGTCTGCAAATGGGGCGATAGCGGTCGTTCGATCCTGGCGGTCATTCGGCGGCTTTTTACGTTGTGTGGGACCGCGGCCGGCCCACCGGGGAACGCGGTAGATGAATTCTATTTACGTAGTCGAAACAGTCCGCGCAACGGCCAAATCGTTTTGTATCGAACAGCGATTCACTGCTACGGGGCTGCGAAACGAGAACGATTCAGCAGGTTGGTATACCAGAATGAGTTTGAACGGCCAAAGAAATGAACTAGAGATCACATGTTTGGTCGACGCGCGCCCGAATGGATTGGTTCGGCGTTAGGTTCAACGAGATAGTCGAAAAGTGTTCTGATCTTTCAGCGGTGTCAGCGGCGACGGCTGATCCGCGACTTGGCCTCCTCTGCTTGCCCTACAAGACGCCGGTGCGTTCTTGGGAGCCGGCGGTCAGCGCATCGAGGGCTATTCAGCCAGAGCCGACCGGATATGCGGATTTTGCGGCCCCTGTCAGCGCGCTGTCGGGATCCTTGGCCGGCGTGTTCGGCATCGGCGCCGAGCCTTGCCGGCGCGGGAAAGCTGGAAGCTCAGTGATGATTTTGCCGAAGGGATTTTTGATCCGCATCTACGGCTTTTTCGTCGGGTTGTTGTCGACCTTGATGGGCCTAGTTGAGACGCGTCGCGGATCCCTCAGCCTTCAGCCGCACCTCGCTATGACGCCATTTGCGGATATCGCCTTGACGTTCGAGGCGACCAGCTTCAACCAAGACCTGAATGCGGGCAGCGAACATTTCGTCGGTAACGCCGAGGCCGCGTTCATGGCCTTGTTTTACGGCATACCAGATGATGGCTGCCATCTTCCGCCAGCGAGGTACGATAATCGAGAGGATGATTTGGTCGACCTGCTCCTCGGATGCGGTGGGCGGAAGCTGAACCTGGTCCCAACGCAACGAGCTGTTGATTTCGGGAAACTCGTCAAACGGAAGCAAATCGGGAAAGCGCTGAAGAATCTCTTGCAGTAGCTCCGAGTTGAGCTTGATGACAAGATCCCTGACGGAGGCGGCGTCCTTGTCGTGGCCGGCGAGAATGTTTGCAGCCGCCCTCGCTTCATCAAGTTCGCGGGCCGCAGTGAGCAAATAATCGAGGATCTCGGCCGCCTGGTCTTCATCCATCTCTGCCCCGGAGCGGCCGCGCGCCTAACTCTTCGTGTAGATACTCTTATACATATCCCGCAAAATATTCTTCTGCACCTTGCCCATGGCGTTGCGCGGCAATTCGTCGACGACGAAGACGCGCTTCGGCATCTTGAATTTGGCAAGTCGTCCGTCGAGCGCTTTCAGCACGCCGGCCTCGGTGACGTCTGCGCCCTTGTTGCAGACCAGCACCGCGGTGACGCCTTCGCCGAAATCGGCATGCGGCACGCCGATGACAGCGGATTCGATCACGCCCGGCATGGCGTCGATCTCGCTTTCGATTTCCTTGGGATAGACGTTGAAGCCGCCTGATATCACCAGATCCTTGCCGCGGCCGAGGATGTGCACATAGCCCTTGGCGTCGATCTTGCCGAGATCGCCGGTGATGAAGAAGCCGTCGTCGCGAAACTCGGCTTTTGTCTTCTCCGGCATGCGCCAGTAGCCCTTGAACACGTTGGGCCCTTTCACCTCGATCATGCCGATCTCGTCGCGCGCGAGCTCCTTGCCGGTCTCGGGATCAGTGACGCGGACGGAAACGCCGGGCAGGGGATGGCCGACGGCACCGGGGACGCGTTCGCCATCATAGGGGTTGGAGGTGTTCATGTTGGTCTCGGTCATGCCGTAGCGTTCCAGCACGGCGTGGCCGGTGCGCGCGGCCCATTCGCGATGGGTGTCGGCGAGCAGCGGCGCCGAGCCCGAGATGAACAGCCGCATGTGGCTGGTCGATTCCTTCGACAGCGCCGGGCTCTGCAACAGCCGCGTGTAGAAGGTCGGCACGCCCATCAGCACGGTGGCGCGCGCCATCAGCTTGATGATCATTTCAGGATCGAATTTCGGCAGGAAGATCATCGAGGCGCGGGCGAACAGCGTAACGTTGCTCGCCACGAACAGGCCGTGGGTGTGATAGATCGGCAGCGCGTGGATCAGCACGTCCTTATCGGTGAAGCGCCAATAGTCGACCAGGCTGTAGGAGTTCGACGCCAGATTGTCGTGCGTCAGCATCGCTCCCTTGGAGCGGCCGGTGGTGCCTGAGGTGTAGAGAATGGCAGCCAGATCGCTCATTGCCGCGGGCGACCGTTGCGAAGGCGGCATCGGCCTTGGCGGCGGCGTCCGTCAGTGATCCCTTGCCGTCGGGCCCGAGCGTTTCGACCTTTGCCTTCACCTTGCCGCGATGGCGCCGATGCCCTCGGCCTTGGACGGATCGCAGACGACCAGCGCGGGCTCGGCGTCGGAGATGAAGTAGTCGAGCTCGTTCAGCGTATAGGCGGTGTTGAGCGGCAAATAGACCGCGCCCGCGCGTACGGTTGCGAGATAGAGCACCAGCGCCGGGACCGATTTCTCGGTCTGGGCTGCGACGCGGTCGCCGGGCTTGACGCCGCGCGAGACCAGCACATTCGCCGTCTGGCCGGCGCGAGCGATCAGCTCGCCATAGCTGATGCACGTGCCATCGAGCATCTCGATCGCGAGCCGGTTCGGATCGTCGAGCGTGTCGAACAGGCGGGAAAACAGGTTGGCGTTGGCGGTCGTGTTCATGCAAAACTTCCCCAAGAGGGCGCTGGCCTGCGAATTTCGCAGGTTGGAATAGCAAGAACGCCCTTCAAAAAGCAACGGAGACAGTTTGCATGACAAATGGCGGGAAACGCGTGGCCTGGGTGACGGGCGGTGGCAGCGGGATTGGCGAGGCCGGCGCCGAGGCGCTGGCAGCCGATGGCTGGACGGTGGTGGTCTAGGGGCGGCGGAAAGATGCCCTCGACAAGGTCGTGGCCAATATCACCCAAAAGGGCGGCAAGGCCGAGGCGATCGCGCTCGATGTCAGCAACAAGGCGGATGTCGACAAGGCGGCGGAGCGGATCCTCAGCCGACACGGCCGGATCGACCTCCTGGTCAACAGTGCCGGCATCAACGTGCCGAAGCGAAGCTGGGCCGACATGGAACTGGAGGGCTGGGACAAGGTCGTCGATATCAACCTCAACGGCGTGCTCTACTGCATGCGCGCGGTGCTGCCGGCGATGCGAAAACAGCAGGAGGGCTGCATCATCAACGTCGCGTCCTGGGCCGGCCGTCACGTGTCAAAGATGCCGGGCCCGGCCTACACCACGACAAAACATGCGGTGCTGGCGCTGACCCATTCCTTCAACATGGACGAGTGCGTCAATGGCCTGCGCGCCTGCTGCCTGTCGCCGGGCGAGGTCGCGACCCCGATCCTGAAATCGCGGCCGGTGGTGCCCTCGGACGAAGAGCAGGCCAAAATGCTGCAGCCGGAAGATTGCGGCCGCACCATCGCCTTCGTCGCCAGCCTGCCGCCGCGGGTCTGCGTCAACGAGATCCTGATCAGCCCGACGCATAATCGCGGCTTCATCCAGACGCCGGCGAACAGGGATTAAGGCGAGTTCTCTCCCACGGTCGTCCCTGCGAACGCAGGGACCCGTAACCACAGGCGATCGTGGTTGCGCACCAGCGGTGGGCCATAGCGCTCGCCATAACTCACACCTGTGGTTATGGGCCCCTGCTTTTCGCAGGGGCGACGGGAGAGTTGGTGGCGTGTCACCGCACGGACGACGCCCCCAAAAGTTTCAAGCATCACGATAATTTATTCGCCGAAACCGGCCCAAAAACCTCCCGTAGCTCGGGCCAACGACGACGAAATCAACCGGTCCATCGACCAGCGTCGTTGTTTTCATCACCGGCGATACCCGCCGGCCACAGCAATCCTCGGGAGAAGATTCCATGTCGAAACGTATTGCACTTCTGTCCGCCGCCGTGTTCAGCGCGCTGGCTTTCACCGCCACCATCACCGCGCCAGTTAACGCAGAAGAAAAGACCGTGATGGTCGGCGGTGCGGCGATGTTCCCGTCCAAGAACATCATCCAGAACGCCGTCAATTCGAAGGACCACACCACGCTGGTCGCCGCCGTGAAGGCTGCCGGCCTGGTCTCGACCCTCGAAGGCAAGGGCCCGTTCACCGTGTTCGCGCCGACCAACACCGCCTTCGGCAAGCTGCCGGCCGGCACCGTCGAGACGCTGGTGAAGCCTGAGAACAAGGCGACCCTGACCAAGATCCTCACCTACCATGTCGTGCCCGGCAAGCTCGCCGCGTCCGACCTGACCGACGGCAAGAAGCTCAAGACCGCCGAAGGCGAGGAGCTGACCGTCAAGAAGTCCGACGGCAAGACCTGGATCGTCGACGCCAAGGGCGGAACCTCGACGGTCACGATCACCAACGTCAATCAGTCGAACGGCGTGATCCATGTGGTCGACACCGTGCTGATGCCGGCGTCCTAAGACTCCCGCGCGCCCCTGAGTGGTCCCAACAGGGGCGTGTGGGTTGGCGGGCCGGGGCAACCCGGCTCGCTTTTTCGTGAAAGTCGATACGCGCCATGCATCGTTCTGATAGAATCATGGCAGTAACGAAACCCGGGTTCCAGGCGTATATTCGATACGAATTGCAAGCGGGGATGAGCCATGTCGGCCGTAACAGTCAGCGACGAGCACGCCGCGTCAACCAAGGCAAAGGTCATTCAGCCGGCCTGGGTGCGGGCGATGCATTGGACCAACGCGTTTGCGATGGTCCTGATGATCATGTCGGGATGGCAGATCTATAACGCCTCGCCGCTATTCGGCTTTACGTTCCCCCGTTCGGTCACGCTGGGCGGTTGGCTCGCCGGAGGGCTGCTCTGGCATTTCGCCGCGATGTGGCTGTTGATGGTCAACGGCCTGATCTACCTGGTGATGGGCTTTGTTACCGGCCGCTTCCGCAAGAAGCTGCTGCCGATCACGCCGGAGGGCGTGATTTCAGATACGAAAGCTGCGCTGACCGGCAAGCTGTCGCATGACGATCTCAGCAGATACAATTATGTGCAGAAGCTGCTTTACGCCGGCATCATCGTCGTCGGCATCTTGATTGTGCTGTCAGGACTGGCGCTCTGGAAGCCGGTGCAACTGCAATACCTGGCAGCGTTGTTCGGCGGCTACGAGGGCGCCCGTTACGTCCATTTCTTCTGCATGGCGGCGATCGTCGCCTTCATGGTGGTTCATGTTGCGCTCGCCCTTCTGGTACCGAAGAGCCTGCGCGCCATGATCATCGGCCGCTAACGCATGATCCGGAAAAGGGGGCACCGGTTTTCCGATAAGATCATGCGCAAGAGATAAACAGGGAGAACGATCATGGGCCGCATGCGCAAGCTTCTGATCCCCGGCGTCGACAAGACGCTTCTCGTCAGAGACGCCGTCAAGTCCATGCCGGATCTCACCCGCCGGCGCTTCATCTCGGGCGGCGCCAGCCTCGGCGCGCTGACGCTGCTGACCGGCTGCGACGTGACGGACAGTTTCTCGGCCGAGGAGATGCTGAAGCAGGTCTCGAAATTCAATGACGGCGTACAGGCATTGATGTTCAATCCCAATGCGATGGCGCCGACATTCCCGGAAAGCGCAATCACAAAGCCGTTCCCGTTCAACGCCTATTACGACCTCGACGAGGCGCCCGAAGTCGACGGCAAGACGTGGAAGCTTGAGGTGCGTGGCTTGGTCGAGAACAAGAAGTCCTGGACGCTGGACGAGCTCTATCAACTGCCGCAAGTCAAGCAGGTGACGCGCCATATCTGCGTCGAAGGCTGGAGCGCGATCGGAAGCTGGACCGGCACGCCGCTGCGCGATTTCCTCAAACTGGTCGGTGCGGATACGCGGGCGAAATATGTCTGGTTCCAGTGCGCCGACAAGGACGGCTACAATTCGCCGCTCGACATGCCGAGCGCGCTGCATGCGCAGACCCAGATGACGTTCAAATTCGGCGACGAAATCCTGCCGCGCGCTTACGGTTTCCCGATGAAGATCAGGGTGCCGACCAAGCTCGGCTTCAAGAACCCGAAATATGTGCTCTCGATGGAAGTCACCAACGACTACAAGGGCGGCTTCTGGGAAGACCAGGGGTATAATTCGTTTAGCGGAAGCTAGTCGCCCGGGCGTCATTGCGAGACACCGGGTCGCGCGAATGCGCGCCCAGCGACGAGCGCAACTGCGCTCGCACAGTGATGGCAGGTTCCGCGAAGCAATCCACTTCTCCGCTTGCTTGGGCACGGACTGCTTGGTCGCTTCGCCCTCAGCGCGTGAACCTCAGGACGATCCAGCCTCTTGATGCAGCTCGCCGCCCCGCATCAAGCGGCGGGCGATGTCGGCTGTTTGCAGTGAGGCGCGTTCTGTCGGTGAATGGGCCGCCAGATAGCGGGCGACCGCGATCAGGATGTGTCGGCCCTCGTCCGTGTCGCCCCACGCGGCGAACTGCCGGACTCCCGCCTCCAGCATCTGATACGCATGGAAGCCTGCATCCTCTCGCAGCACCGCATGCGCGAGCGTAGCGATCAGCGCCTGCGGCGAATGGCCGAGCGTGAGATGCCGTGCCACCAGGCTTGCGGCGAGATCGACCTGTCTCTGCCGGTCGAAGGCATCGAGCAAGGCGGCGCTGATCGTCTCTGGATCCGCGGGCAGATCATCGAGCTGCTCGCCGCCGTCGCCCGGGATGCGCGCCGGCGGCACATTGAGAAAGCGAGCAAGGTAGAGCGCCATCGCCCCATGCAACAGGCCGCGAACGGCTGTGACGTGAGTGTCGATGTTGGCAGTCCCGATCCGCGTCAGCATCTGGTGGACTGCGTTGGCGTAGGTGAAGACGTGATGCGCCGTCTCCCAGTCGGCGTGCTCATTGGCCTTGCCGAAGCGCGCCACCCGGAGCGCTGCCGCGTAGGCGAGGGATTGGCCTAGGTCGGCAGGAGCGGCACCGGCGCGGATCGCCCCCTTGAGCGCGTCAACGATCCTGGCCGGATCGTCACCGAGCAGCTCGTGAGCCAGTGCGGCGTAGCCCGACCAGTTACGCGAGCCGCGTCCGGCAGCCAACAGATCCGCGAGTTCGCTGGTTGATTCTTCACATAACGCAACAAGGTCGACAGGCTGGCGCCAGGCGGTCGATTCCTCGGCGCCACGGGCCGCTACCATCTGACCGACGATAGTCGGCAGCAGTGCCGCCGCGTGTTGCCAGCCGATCAGGTCGAGGCACTCGAACGCCTTGTTGATGAAGTCGAGCGAGTGTCCGGTGTCGGCGAAAGCCCGCTCGGTCTCGGCGGTGAACAGGGCATCAGCGAGTTCAGCCGGGGAGGTGCCGGCCGCAATCGCCGTGAGCAGGGTGCGCTCGGCCGCCTCGCGATGGCGCACGTTTGTCCAGCGCCGCAGCCAACGTTTGAGCGCCGCCGGATTCGGCCGGCTTCCGAGCGGCGCGCGTTCCCGCCGCGGCGCCTCGCCGTCGCAGTCCGCCGCCACGCGGCGCGCGCCGTGGAATAGAGCGAGATAGGCTTCCTCCTCCGGCAGCAAAGGCAGGATATTGGCGAGTGCCGTGAGGATCGTAAGACCGACGCCCCAGCCGTCGCGATTTTGCGCCCCGAACAGCGCCACCTCCCGCACGATTTCGGTCTGCGGTACGCCGGCCGCGAGCTGACCATGTATGGCTTTGGCAATGACGAGGCCAAGATTGTGGGCGAGGCCGTTCGCAAGCCGCTGATGCCAATGCGCGGCGAGATCGGCATGCGTGAACGTGGTCTTTACCCAGACGTCACCATTGCGCACCTCGACCGGGCAGATCGGTACGTCGTCCGCCCACAGGTCGAAGGTGCAGCCGCTTTCGAGATCGAAGCGCGCGTGGTGCCAGTGGCAGGTCAAGATGCCGTCCTCGACGCTGCCGCGCTCGAGCGGGAAGCCCATGTGCGGGCACCGATTGTCGAGGGCGAAGACGCGCCCGCGATCGTAGATGACGAGGATCGGACGATGGTCACCGTGCACAACGAGCCGCCCCTTGAGCTTCAGCTCCTCAAGGCTGCCCGCCAGCGCAAATTCCTTGCTCGGCGCGTCCATGCGCATACCTCCCATTGTCGCTTCGGGGGCGCTGCAGGTACTGCGCAACATAGGCATCCTCTCGCGCAAAGGCGAGAGGATGCGGTGGGTTTGGGGCTGCCCGAAAGGAACTGCGTTGGATCACGCCGCTGCAGCTCTGAGCGTTATCTCAACGCGCACTGAAGGTGAGGCCGGCGCGCTCCGCCAGACGCTTGCGCAACGCCGGACCCATCAGCGCGCCCGGCGTCCAGATGCCGCCCTCGCCCTGCACGTCGCGCACGAGGCAGAGAGCGCTCTCGGCGATCATCTTGCTGGTCGAGCCGTAGCCCGGATCGCGGTCGCCCCTGACGACCGTCTCGACCCGTCCGCCATCCGGCAGCTCGCCCAGGAAGAGGATGTCGTAGAAGCCCTTCTCGCGCTCTTCCCGGGTCGGGCCTGCGCCAGGTTTGAGACCGCCGGTCCTGAACAAGGAAAACACCGTGGCGAACGTCTCCGTCGTCACGCCGGCGATTTCCCCCAATCCCGGCGCGACCATCATCTCGTCGTAGACGAAATCCCTGCCGTAGAGATGACCCAACAGGAAATTCGTGCGGTGCACGTTCTTGGTGTTGACCGGCGCCATGCGGAACGGCACGAGCCATGCGTTCATGTGCGGGTCGTATTCGGGGATGAGCCCCGACGGCTGAGACGGCCCGGTGAACCCCGGCGTCAACGCGAAGGGGTCGGTCAGCAGCCCGATCAGGGCCGGGTCGCGCGCGGCGGCGGCCAATGTCGCCTGGGCGCTCGCCGCGGTGCCGCCAGACATGCCGCCTTTCACCTTGCGCAGGCGCGCTTTGACCCGCCGCGCCGGGCGTCCGAATTTCTCGCGCGCCTTCTCCTGCACCGTGAGCACGCCGAGGTCGAACGGGATGGAATCGAAGCCGCAGGAGAAGACGATGCGCGCGCCGGTCCGTTTCGCCTCTTCGTGATAGGCCTCGATCATGCGCCGCATCCAAACCGGCTCGCCGCAGAGATCAACATAGGCCGTTCCCGTAGCCGCGCAGGCCGCCACCAGCCCGGGACCGTGGAGCTGATAGGGCCCGACAGTCGTGATGATCACGGCCGCACGCTCGCACATCGAACGCAGGCCGGCCGGCTCGTCGGCATCCGCCTTGACCAACGGCAAATCGTCCGGTGCGCCGATGTCGACACGCACCTTCCGGAGCTTGTCGGTCGAGCGTCCCGCGATCGCCCAGGACGGAGCATCGTCGCTGCGATAGGACGTCGCCAGATATTCGGCGATGAGACGGCCGGTGTAACCCGTCGCGCCATAGACGATGAGGTCGAAGTCCCGCTTCACGACGTTGGTCCTCCTCGAGACCCGGGAGAGCTACCGCTCCCATCGCGTTTGATGGAGAATACCACAGTTCCCGCTGCCGAGCGGACACCTTACCATCAGGCGTCCAATCAAAAACTTCGCACCTTCCTCTGAAACGCCGAGAGCACCGCACCCAGCGCCAGCATCGCCGCGGAAACATTCAGCGCAAACGACAGGCTGCCCAGCGCATCCGTGATCGCGCCGACCACGATCGGGCCCAGCGTCTGACCGATGCCGAATGAAATCGTCATCGCCGCGATCGCGGCGGGCCAGGCTTGCGGTGGGTAGTTGAAGCGGACGAAGGCGGTGGTGGATCCGACCACGGCGAAGAAGGCCACGCCGAACACCAGCGCGGATATCGCCAATAGCCACACCGAATGCCCGAAGATCGGCATCGCCGCGCCGATGGCATTGACACCGAGAATGATCGTGGTGGCGAGGCCGCCGCGGTCAAGCGCCAGTACGCGGCGCCATACCCAGGGCGTGATGAAAGCGCTGACACCGATCAGGCTCCAGAACGCGCTCTGCGCCGCGGCACCGCCACCGGCGTCGCGGATATAGGCGATCATGAAGGTCATGTAGGCGATGTAGCCGGCGCCAAACAGAAAGTAGCCGGCGAGATAGATCACGACCGGCGCGACGGCGAATTTGGCCGCCGTCGTTTCGGTTAGGCCTGCACCGGCATGAAACGGTGCGAGCAGGACCGGGATCGTCATGACGACCGCCAGCGCGGTCATCGCCCACCAGATCATCCACCACGAGCCCGGCCCAAAGCCCTGCAGCACGAACGGCGCCACCAGTCCCGACGCCAGGATGCCGATCCCGGGGCCGGCATAGAACAGGCTGAGCAGAAAATTCGCCCGTTCGGGGCGCGACTGCGCAATCGTTGCCGCCAGCGCGCCGCCGCCGACGAATCCGGCCGCGGCGCCGACCCCCGCCAGAAGCCGCGCAAAACTCAGGACGTAGAAATCGCCTGTGGTGGCGCAGAGCGCCAGCGATAGCACGCAGGCCAGCGTGCCCCATTGAACCGAAGCGGCCAGTCCAAAACGCCGGATCATGCGCGAGGCGAGCAGGGCGCCCGCGAGATAGCCGGCGGCGTTGATGGTGTTCATGAAACCGGCCGCGGAATAGCTCCAGGCCAGGGTGTCGCGCATGTCAGGCAGCACCAGCGCATAGGCAAAGCGGCCGATGCCGAGACCGACGGTCGGCGCCAGCGACAGAATGAGGATCAGCCGTGCGGGATGCGCGTAACTCGCGGGACGGTCGGGGGCGTGCAAGGAATTTGCTCCGGCGGAACGGCATTGTGGCAGGCCGGCAGGGGGATGCACAGGCTCTGCGGCCGCAATGGTGTCTTGCCAATCGCGCAATGCCGCTCTAGCACTCCCGCCCGGATTTCTCATTTTCCGTCATGCCCGGCCTTGTGCCGGGCATCCACGTCTTACTGTCAACGCACACAAGACGTGGATGGCCGGGACAAGCCCGGCCATGACGAAACTGGAGGTAAACGACATGGCGACCCACAAACTGCTGCTTCTCCCCGGCGACGGTATCGGCCCCGAAGTGATGGGGGAGGTGCAGCGCCTGATCGACTGGCTGAACGCGGCAGGCATCGCGTCATTCGAGACCGAGCAGGGGTTGGTCGGCGGCTCGGCCTATGACGCGCACAAGGTGTCGATCTCGGAAGGCGACATGGACAAAGCCAAGGCGGCCGATGCCATCATCTTCGGCGCGGTCGGTGGTCCCAAGTGGGACAGCGTGCCCTACGATGCGCGCCCCGAGGCAGGTCTCCTGCGCCTGCGCAAGGATCTCGGCCTGTTCGCCAATCTGCGCCCCGCCGTGTGCTACCCGGCGCTCGCCGACGCTTCCAGCCTGAAGCGCGAGGCGGTCGAAGGCCTCGACATCATGATCGTGCGCGAACTGACCGGCGGCGTCTATTTCGGCGAGCCGAAAACCATCACCGATCTCGGCAACGGCCAGAAGCGCGCCATCGATACCCAGGTCTACGACACCTATGAGATCGAGCGCATCGGCCGCGTCGCCTTCGATTTGGCGCGCAAGCGCCGCAACAAGGTGACGTCGATGGAAAAGCGCAACGTCATGAAGTCGGGCGTGCTCTGGAACGAGGTCATGACGGCCGTCCATGCGCGCGAATACAACGACGTGACGCTGGAGCATCAGCTCGCCGATTCCGGCGGCATGATGTTGGTGAAGGCGCCAAAACAGTTCGACGTCATCGTGACCGACAATCTGTTCGGCGACATGCTGTCCGATATCGCGGCGATGCTCACGGGGTCGCTCGGCATGCTGCCCTCGGCTTCGCTCGGCGAGGTCGACGCCAAGACCAAAAAGCGCCGCTCGCTGTTCGAGCCGGTGCACGGCTCGGCGCCCGACATCGCAGGCAAGGGCCTCGCCAATCCGATCGCGATGATTTCGTCGTTCGGGATGGCGCTGCGCTATTCCTTCGATATGGGCACGCTGGCCGACAAGGTCGACGCGGCGATCGCGGCGGTGCTGGCGAGTGGATTGCGTACGGCGGACATCAAGTCCGAGGGCACGACGGCAGCCTCAACCAGTGAGATGGGCGAAGCGATTTTGAAGGAATTGCAGAAGCTGCACGCGTAAGCGCTGTTCGTCATGCCCGGGCTTGTCCCGGGCATCCACGTCTTTCTATGGTGCGGCCCCAAAAACGTGGATGGCCGGGACAAGCCCGGCCATGACGGCGTCAGTCGTTCGATGCCGCTATCAATACAGCGGGAAGCGCTGCGGATAGCCGCCCATGTCCGACGGCGGGTTGAGCGGCTGGCGGTCGATCGGCCGGTTGAGGTTTTCGCGCCCGAACGACGGATATCCCAGATCCGGCGGGAAGGCGTAGTCCTGGAACTTGCGGTCGCCCGGCAGTACTTCGGTGCCGGCATCGAGCCAGGAGCGCGTGGTGACGTAGACGCGGGTGCGCGGGCCCTGCTGGTAGGAACGGTTGGGGCCGCTCGGGCCGTAATAGGGGCGGCCGTCGCGGTCGTATTGCTGCCTGGACTGGGCGTCGGCCGAGGTCGTGCCAATCGCGACGAGGGCGGCCGCGGCAAGCAGCATCGCGAGCTTGCTCGCAGCAGGGAATTTTCGGGTCATTGCATCCTCGTCATTGTCCGCCCGTGATGGGCCGGCGGATCGTCAAATCTGGTTGCGTGCATTGTAGCCGTGGCAAGACCGTCGTCGCTAGGTCAATTGCGCCACACCGCGCCGGAATAATGCGGTGCGAAGCGAAAAAGTTTCATGAAAACAAGCGTCTTGGCCGCTTGTTGCCACAATCGTGAGGGGCGGCGGAATTTGACGCCACCAATGCGGGTTCTAAAGGGTGCCGCGCAGCCGCGGGTTATCGGCGTCCATCACCCAATCGGCAGACAGCGCCGGGGCGCCTGTCGCCGCGCAATCGCTGCGCCTGACTTCGTGGCGGGCGAACAATTCCGTGAGTTTCGTGTCGTTGCCGGCCGAAAGCAGGATCAGCCGGTTCAGCATGCAGCCGATCGCGGCGCGGCGGGCCGGCACATCCTCGCCCAGGCATGACCAGCCCGAGAGACGGAATTTCGGCTCATCGATGTGTTTGAAAAATCGGAGACATGCGCTGGCGGCCTCCGTGCCGCCGATCCGGCGAAACAGGGTCACGGCGCCGAACTTGCTGTCGATGATCCCGGCGGCCTCCAGTTCGCGCGCGCCTGCCGGGTCCATCCTTGCGGCAAGGTAGCCGGCCGCCGAGCCGACCTGATCGATCTCTTCGCCCGGACGATAGATTTCGAGTTCGGCGGCCGGCGCGCCGCCGAGCCCGCTCCAGCGGAACACGTCCTTGCGGCCCCCTCGGGATGCCGAAAACCTCGTAAGTCTCTATCTTGCCTGGAAAAATGAACTCGCTTACGGCGAACGCCGGAGCCATGCCCCCGGCCTGGCTCCAGCCCTTCGGCGCCGCCTCCATCGCCGTGATATCGGGCAAATGCTGCCATAGCGCGATACCGCCAATGGCCATCAGCGCCAGCGTCATCAGATAGGCGCAGAGCCGTGCCAGCGTGCCGTAGACCTCGTCCACGAAGCTTACCAGCGCCGGGTGAATTGCCGTCCTATAATGGGAATCGGCCGAACCGGCCGGAAACGAATGCATCAAACGCCCAAACGCAACCGCCAAACGTTGTCATATCGGCGTTTCTCGCATAGAAGCGCTGCCTTCTCCCTTTCCGCTTGACGCGGCAGGGCGGCATTTTTCCTCGGAGAGTGAACGATGGGTTACAAAGTCGCTGTCGTCGGTGCGACCGGCAATGTCGGGCGCGAAATGCTCAATATTCTCGACGAGCGCAAATTCCCCGCCGACGAGGTCGTGGTGCTGGCCTCGCGCCGCAGCGTCGGCGTCGAAGTGTCCTATGGCGACCGCACCCTGAAGGTCAAAGCGCTCGAGCACTACGATTTCTCCGACGTCGACATCTGCCTGATGTCGGCAGGCGGTTCGGTGTCGAAGGAATGGTCGCCCAGGATCGGCGCGGCGGGCGCGGTCGTGATCGACAATTCGTCGGCCTGGCGGATGGACCCGGACGTGCCGCTGATTGTGCCGGAAGTGAACGCCGATGCGGCCGCGGGCTTTGCCAAGAAGAACATCATCGCGAACCCGAACTGCTCCACCGCGCAGCTCGTGGTGGCGCTGAAACCGCTGCATGACAAGGCCACCATCAAGCGGGTCGTGGTCGCGACCTATCAATCGGTCTCCGGCGCCGGCAAGGATGCGATGGACGAACTGTTCTCGCAGACCAAGGCCGTCTACACCAATGACGAGCTGATCAACAAGAAATTCCCCAAGCGTATCGCCTTCAACGTCATCCCCGAGATCGACGTGTTCATGGAGGACGGCTACACCAAGGAAGAATGGAAGATGATGGCGGAGACCAAGAAGATTCTTGATCCCAAGATCAAGCTTTCCGCCACCTGCGTGCGGGTGCCGGTGTTCGTCGGCCATTCGGAGGCCGTCAACATCGAATTCGAGAATCCGATCACGGCAGATGAAGCGCGCAACATCCTGCGCAACGCGCCGGGCTGCCTCGTGATCGACAAGCACGAGCCCGGCGGCTACGTCACGCCCTATGAGGCGGCCGGCGAGGACGCCACCTATATCAGCCGCATCCGCGAGGACGCGACGGTGGAGAACGGCCTCGTACTGTGGTGCGTCTCCGACAATCTGCGCAAGGGCGCCGCCCTGAACGCGGTGCAGATCGCCGAATCCCTGATCAACCGCAAGCTGATCACCGCGAAGAAGAAGGCGGCGTAGGATTTGTAGGGTGGGCAAAGCCAACGGGTCGCGCGAATGCGCGCCCGATGACAGGCTCCGCGTGCCCACCATTACAGTCCGACGGATTGGATAGATGGTGGGCACGGCGCGTTGCGCCTTTGCCCACCCTACGACTACGCCGCGTCCGTCACGCTGCGAAACTCCTTCGCCTTCTGATCGAGCACGAACAGCGAACCCTCGGCGACGCCGAAATAGGCGCCGTGCAACTCCATCTCGCCGCGCTCGACGCGGGCGCGCACGAACGGGAACGTCATCAGATTTTCCAGTGAGCGGAAGATCGCAGCTTTCTCGATCCTGATCGTGAACTCCTGCATCGTCTCGCGCTCGCGCTGTTCGACGACCTCGCCCGGCTTGATGAACATCGCCATCCAGCGGCCGATGAAGTCGCCCGGCGACAGCGGGTCGATCTTGTCGATGAAAGCACGAATGCCGCCGCACTGGGCATGGCCGAGCACGACGATGTGTTTGACGCGCAGCACGTTGACCGCATATTCCAGCGCCGCGGAGACGCCATGGGCGCCGCCGTCGGGCTGATAGACCGGCACCAGGTTGGCGACGTTGCGCACCACGAACAGTTCGCCAGGCCCGGCGTCGAAAATCACTTCCGGCGAGACGCGGGAATCGCAGCAGCCGATCACCATCACGGCGGGCGACTGGCCGCGCTCGGAGAGTTCCCGGTAGCGCGTCTGTTCGGTCGGCAGCCGTTGCGAGGTGAAGGACCTATAACCGTCGAGCAGATGTTGTGGGAAAGAGGTCATGGTGCCATGCCTAACCATAAGCCGATGACGGGAACAAGGCTTTCAGGCCGCCGCACGAGATGATATCGCGGAGATCTCAAGGTCATCCAAGGAAACCAGCCCATGATCCGTCCGCGCCGCAGCCTGTTGTTCATGCCGGGATCTAACGCGCGGGCGCTGGAAAAGGCGCGCAACCTGCCGGTCGACGGAATCATCCTCGACCTCGAGGATTCGGTGGCGCCGGACGCCAAGGCAATGGCCCGCGACCAGATCGCCAAAGCGATTGCAGCGGGCGGGTTCGGCAAGCGCGAGGTGCTGATCCGGGTCAACAGCCTCGATACGCCGTGGTGGGTCGAGGACGTCACCATGGCCGGCAAGGCGCGCCCCGACGGCATTCTGGTTCCCAAGATCTCCACCGTCGACGATCTCAACGCGATCGCCAATCGGCTCAGCGACATCAACGCGCCCACCTCGATCCGGGTCTGGGCCATGATCGAAACCGCGCGCGCGGTGCTGGACGCCGACAAGCTCGCCGCGGCATCAAGGGATTCCGAAACCAGGCTTGCGGGATTTGTGTTCGGGCCGAACGACATTTCGCGGGAAACACGGATCCGCATGCAGCCGGGCCGCGCCACGATGATTCCGATGATCACGCACTGCATCCTGGCGACGCGTGCGCACGGGCTGGAAATTCTCGACGGTCCCTACAGCGACATCAGCAATATCGACGGCTTTGCGACCGAATGCGCGCAAGGCCGCGATCTCGGTTTCGACGGCAAGACGCTGATCCATCCCAGCCACATCGAGGCCTGCAACGCGATCTTCACGCCGCCGGCCGAGGAGGTCGAGCAGGCGCGCAAGATCATTGCGGCATTCGAAAAGCCGGAAAACGCCTCGCGCGGGGCAATCCAGCTCGACGGGCGGATGGTGGAACGGCTGCACGCCGACATGGCGCGGCGCACGATCGCGATTGCGGATGCGATCGCGGCGATGGGGCATTGAAATCCTTGCTTGGCGTTTCTTCCTTCTCCCCTTGTGGGAGAAGGTGGCGCGAAGCGCCGGATGAGGGTTCCCTCCGCGGAGACAGACCCCTCATCCGTCTCGCTGCCGCTTCGCGTCCATAGCCGATGCAAAGCATCGGCGTCCTTCCAAGTACGGCGGCCGACGGCCGCCTATGCCACCTTCTCCCACAAGGGGAGAAGGGAAGAGCGCGCCTGGCGCTTATCTGCCGAACTTTTCCGCCGCCCAGGCATAGAGGCTGCCTGCAATGGGCTTTTCACCGCCGCGGCCCTTTGGCGAGATGTGCAGGCCGATGATTTGCGGATCGGCAAGCAGGCCTGAAAAATCCGTCGGCTCGAAGAACAGCTTTGGCTCGGCGTGCACCGCGTAGAACGACTGCTTCGGCAGCGCGTGCTGCAACTCGTCCGTGCGGCGCGCCAGCGCGGTGAGCGCGGCGGGGCCGTAGATCGCGACGCGGATGTCGGAGAGACGGCTCGATCGGCGACGTAGCTGGCGCAGCATGAAGGTGAGGCGATGACGCAGCGCCAGCCAGTCCGGCGTCAGGTCCTCCTGCTCCATCAGTTCCTCGAACGCCCGCACGATCGGATCGTTTGCAGGCAGGTACAACACCGAGTTGCCGAGCTGGCGCCGGCGCTCCCACGCGAAGTAAGGCTTTGCGGGATCGATCTCGATCGGTTTGAGCAGCAGCACGTCTGCGTCGAGCCACAATCCGGCGTTTTCTGCCATCAGCCGCATGCGGAAGAAATCGCTGAACTGCAGGATCGTCCAGTCGCGCCAGCTTCCATCAGCCTCGGGCGGGCGCAGCCGCTCGGAAAAGGAGTGCGGCAGGATCGCTTCCGCTTCGGCGTTACCGACGCCGTCGGGCAGGCCGGGCAGTGGATCGAAACTATAGACGGTGACCTTGTGGCCGGCGGCAACCTGCGATCTGAGGCAGGTCAGTCGCAGCCCGTCGAGGCGGCCGTGCCAGAAGGTGACGACGTCAGGCCGCATCCGCGCCGCCTCCTTAACAAAAGAGCCCCGATTTTCGCCGGGGCTCTCGTAGCACAATCAGGCCCAGGCGCGCTCTTTCTTGAGCTTGGCCTCGTAATCGTCGATCGACGATTTCTTTTCCATGGTCAGGCCGATGTCGTCGAGGCCGTTCATCAGGCAGTGCTTGCGGAACGGATCGATCTCGAACTTCACCTTGCCGCCGTCGGGGCCGCGGATCTCCTGGTTGGCGAGATCGATGGTCAGCGTTGCATTCGCCCCGCGCTCGGCGTCGTCGAACAGTTTGTCGAGGTCTTCCTGCGAGACGCGGATCGGCAAAATGCCATTCTTGAAGCAGTTGTTGTAAAAGATGTCGCCGAATGAGGTCGAGATCACGCAGCGGATGCCGAAGTCGAGCAGCGCCCACGGCGCGTGCTCGCGGCTCGAGCCGCAGCCGAAATTGTCGCCGGCGACCAGCACCTTGGCGTTGCGATAGGCCGGCTGGTTGAGGACGAAGTCCGGGTTCTCGCTGCCGTCGTCCTTGTAGCGCTGTTCCGAGAAAAGGCCCTTGCCGAGGCCGGTGCGCTTGATGGTCTTCAGGTACTGCTTCGGAATGATCATGTCGGTGTCGACATTGATGATCTTCAAGGGCGCCGCGACGCCTTCCAGTGTGGTGAACTTTTCCATCGATCGCACTTCCCGGTTGAAAGGGTGGGACGGACCGGTGATTTATCGCGAATATGGCCCCGGCAAAAGGCCAATTTGCGCATGGGCCGCCTGTTTTGGC
The DNA here is from genome assembly GCF_043203335.1 of Bradyrhizobium sp. RDI18. Classification (NCBI taxonomy): domain Bacteria; kingdom Pseudomonadati; phylum Pseudomonadota; class Alphaproteobacteria; order Hyphomicrobiales; family Nitrobacteraceae; genus Bradyrhizobium; species Bradyrhizobium sp. RDI18. The sequence goes on from NZ_JBICRN010000008.1 coordinate 5,373,720, forward strand.
GCGAACCGGCCTAGTCTGCGGCGGCCTCGATCGCCTCCATATCGGCGTCCGACAGCCCGAAATGGTGCCCGATTTCGTGGATCAGGACGTGGCGGACGATATGGCCCAGCGTTTCCTCATGCTCGGCCCAGTAGTCGAGGATCGGGCGGCGGTAGAGCCAAATCATGTTGGGAAGGCGGGCGATGTCCTGGTTGCTCTGCTGCGGCAGGCCGACGCCCTGGAACAGGCCGAGCAGGTCGAACTCGCTCTGCGCCTGCATCTCGTCCAGGACCTCGTCGGTCGGAAAATCGTCCACGCGGACGATCACGCCCTCGCACAGGGTACGAAATCCCTTGGGCAGGCGCTCGAACACCTCATGCGCCATGGCTTCCATTTCGGCGAGCGAGGGGGCTTTTGCTTCGGTCCACATCACGTCGTATTTAGCGTGTGTTATGCCCAGGCGCATACTAGTTTTGCGAGTTGATTTTGACGCGCCAATCGGTGACCGTACCGGGGGATCAGTTTTGGGTGGACTTCAATGAAGCGGATTGTGACGGTCGCCATATCGGCTGCCTTGGCCGGGCTTTTGCTCCCTGACGTGGCGGCTGCGCAGGCGCAGACGGCGTCATCAGCGCTGCGGATCGCGCAGGCGCCGCAGCCGATCGTCACGGATGTTTCCGCCCAGCGCCGGCGCCCGCTGCGGCGCGTGCCGATCTATCGCAGCGAGCCGTGGGCTCCCAGTGTCTATCCGCGCTACAACCCAGGGCCGAACGCCGTGCGCGATTGCACCGCACATTACGTGCAGGAGTACCGGCCGAGCGGTACGGTGATCACCCCGCGCATGAACTGCTGGTGGCAGCCGGGCTAGATTGGTCCCCTCCCTATTTTTCTGTCGAGCATTTTCCGACAGGCGCCGAGTAGGGCTCTGTGGACAAACGCTGTTGATGTTGCTGACGGCGGTCTTTCGCAAACTGTGCGCGCGAGATCGCGGCAAGCAGCATCCGTTCATGTTCGTGGCGCATTCTTCATGTTCATGGCGCACTCATTCACACCGCATTCAAGTCGCTTGCTTCAGTCTGCGCACGTGTCGCGGCGATGCCGTTAGTTGATGCAAGCCATTCGGCGCAGACGTGCATCCGACGACCCGAGGAGACTGGATATGCAGGTAGTGAAGGTTTTTGGGCTTGCCGCCGTTGGCGCCTTGCTGGCGTTTGCTGCTCCGGCCGAGCGTGCCAATGCGCTGTCGCTCAGCAATCCCGGCGCCGCCGCGGCGGTTCACGAGGATGCCAGGTTGGCGACGACGGAAGTGCATTGGCGACATCACGGCTACCATCGCGGCTACCATCACCATCATCATCGGTGGCATCGCTGGCACCACCACCATCATCGCCATCACCACCATCATCATCGTCACTGGCACCGCTGGTGATTGCGGCAGCTTGGTGCAGATGCCAACAGGCCCGCTTCATCGCGGGCCTGTTTCGATTTCAGCGGTCGCCTTGAAACTGGCGAGATTATCGCCCGTTATCTTTGACATCAGCTTCAGCTAGAGGAGTCCATCATGAGGAGCTTGATCTCTGCAGCCCTTGTCGTCGGCGCGCTCGCGGTGGCCGGGCCGATGGCGATTGATAGGGCCGCCGCGGCGCCGCAGGCGAAGGCGCAAAGCGCCGGCACATCCGACGCCACCGATTTGAGCGCGCAACGGCGCTACTATCGTCACTACGGCTATTATCGTCCGTACTACCGTCCGTATTATCGCCCTTATTACTACCGGCCCTATTACGCGCGGCCGGTCTACTATCGGCCGTATCCTTACTACGCGCCCGCGCCGTTCACCTTCGGCATCGGGTTTGGGCCGTTCTGGTAGTAAGCGTGCACAACTTCTGTGAGCCGCAGAAATCTCTTCAACGCTCTTTCCCGCGCATTCATCGCTGAGGTCGGCGCATTCATGGCGCGTTCACGTGTCTGTCTCTAACGTCATGTTGGGAGCGATCGCAGAGGACGCGACGCGAGCCAGCCGCAGAGCGGCGCGCGTCGCCGGTTAGGGAGGATAATCCATGACAACATCCGAACCCGGACGCGGCCTTGTCCGCCGTCTGGGCGTTACGGCTGCGGCAGTATTCGCGCTCGCAGCGGCATCACAACAGCGCGCCGAGGCGCTCTCGCTAGCGACCCCCGGCACGGCGCCGTCAGCGAAATATGCAACCGACGGACTGACGACCGAGGTTCAACAGCGCAGCCCGATGATCGGCGGTGGCTTCCGCGGCGGCGGCGGTGGCGGTGGCGGTTTCGCCGGCGGCGGCTTTCGCGGTGGTGGCGGCGGCGGTTTCCATGGCGGTGGCTTCCGCGGCGGCGGAGCGGCCTTCCATGGCGGCGGCTTCCGCGGTGGCGGCGCGGCCTTTCACGGCGGCGGGTTCAGAGGTGGTGGGTTGGCGATCCACCGTGGCGGCTTTCGTCCGGCACCCGTCTTCCATGGCGGCGGACACCGCTTCGTACATCGTCACGCCTTTCATCGCGCACACTTCCACCATCGGCCGCACTTCCACCACCGGCGTCACTTCCACAGCCGCTTCTACCTCGCGCCGGCCTATTACCCGGCCTACTACCCGGCCTACTATTATCCGCGCCGCTGCCGGATCATCTTGACCTACTACGGACCGCGCAAGATCTGCCGTCCGTGGTGGCGGCACCGCTATTATGCATACCGGTATTGGTAAGATCAGGCTGAAACGAAACAGGCGCCCGGTTCGGCGCCTGTTTTTTCGAGCGGGCCTGGATCAGCGCAATGCCAATCCTAGCCTTCCCAAGGCTTTATCTTCCACGGAGTGAGCTTCTCCATCCGCCACTGCTGCCAGTGCTCCGGCGGCCAGTGACTGAGGCGCGAGGCCTCCTTGGTGGCGATAGGCTGCAGGTCGACGATGCGCGGCGTCGTGCGCCGCCGCGCCTGCTGCGTCGCCTCGCTGATCATATCGACAAATTCAGACTTGTCGGTCACGGCAAAAGTCCCTCGCGAAAGCGCTCCGCAAGGGACCAGTGTGCGCTTTTGCCTGTTAACGGGCCGTTTCCGGAACGTCTCGCTATCTAGACAAAGAAGCGTTAACGCCATTCCCGGACGTCAACGAAATGCCCAGCGATCGCCGCAGCCGCAGCCATCGCCGGCGACACCAGGTGGGTGCGGCCCTTGAAGCCCTGGCGGCCCTCGAAATTGCGGTTCGAGGTCGAGGCGCAGCGCTCTTCCGGCCTCAGCTTGTCCGGGTTCATCGCAAGGCACATCGAGCAGCCCGGCTCGCGCCACTCGAAACCGGCCTTGATGAAGATCTTGTCGAGGCCTTCGGCTTCCGCCTGCTCCTTCACGATGCCGGAGCCGGGCACGATCATCGCATTAACGCTGGCGTTGACGGTCTTGCCCTCGGCGATCTTTGCGGCTGCGCGCAGATCCTCGATGCGGCCGTTGGTGCAGGAGCCGATGAAGACGCGATCGAGCTTGATGTCGGTGATCTTCGTTCCCGCCGTCAGCCCCATATACTTCAGCGCACGGTGCTTTGAGAGCCGCTTGGCCTCGTCCTCGATCTTGTCGGGGTCGGGCACGAAGCCCGAGATCGACACGACGTCCTCGGGAGAGGTGCCCCAGGTCACGATCGGCGGCAGCTTTGCTGCATCCAGCCGGATCTCGTGGTCGAAATGCGCGCCGTCATCCGAGCGCAGCTTTTCCCAGTAGCGCATCGCGGCGTCCCAATCGGCGCCCTTCGGCGATTTCGGGCGGCCTTTCAGGAACTCGAACGCCTTTTCATCTGGCGCGACCAGGCCGGCGCGGGCGCCGCCTTCGATCGACATGTTGCAGACCGTCATGCGGCCTTCCATCGTCAGCGCGCGGATCGCATCGCCGGCATACTCCAGCACGTAGCCGGTGCCACCAGCGGTGCCGATCTCGCCGATGATCGCGAGAATGATGTCCTTGCCGGTGACGCCGTCGGGCAACTTGCCGTCGACCACCGCGCGCATGTTCTTCGCCTTCTTCTGGATCAGCGTCTGCGTCGCCAGCACGTGCTCGACTTCGGAAGTGCCGATCCCATGCGCCAGCGCGCCGAACGCGCCGTGGGTGGAGGTGTGGCTGTCACCGCAGACGATGGTGGTGCCGGGCAGGGTGAAGCCCTGCTCGGGGCCGATCACGTGCACGATGCCCTGGCGCTTGTCGAACTCGTTGTAATATTCGATGCCGAATTCCTTCGCGTTCTCCGCCAGCGCCTTGATCTGCTCAGCACTCTCAGGGTCTGGATTGGGCTTTGTGCGATCGGTCGTCGGCACGTTGTGGTCGACAACGGCCAGCGTCTTCTCCGGCGCGCGAACCTTGCGCCCCGTCGCGCGCAGGCCTTCGAACGCCTGCGGCGAAGTCACTTCATGCACCAGATGGCGGTCGATATAGAGCAGACAGGTGCCGTCTTCGGCTTCGTGCACCAGATGGTCGTTCCAGATCTTGTCGTACAGCGTGGTCGGTTTGGACATGAGCGTAAGCTCCAAAGGAAATTCTGTGTGAGCGGTTAAGCGCGAAAGGCGCAAGCAACAGACGTCGCAGCGTCAAGCTGCGCGCGTAAGCTCGGATGTTGCCGACGTCGTGAACCGCCCGAAGAAGCGGCCAGGCAGCCGCGAGCGGTCGTCGATGACGACGAGCTGAGCGGTGCCGAAGGCGGCGCTGGTGCGATCTAGAACCATTCTGAATTTCTAACACAGGGCCCGCGGCCGCCACAATCGATCGATTGGCAGGGCTGATGCTTAGATAGGTACTGGGCAACAAAAAAGCGCGGGGCAAAACCCCGCGCTTTTGTCCCATCCCTTGCGGGAAAAGTTACTCGCCGACGGCGGCGGCGCGGTCCTGCTTCTCGACGATGCGGGCCGACTTGCCGCGCAGGCTGCGCAGGTAATACAGCTTGGCGCGGCGCACCTTGCCGCGGCGCACCACCTTGATCGAGTCGATCATCGGCGACATCACCGGGAACACGCGCTCCACGCCTTCGCCGTAGGAAATCTTGCGGACGGTGAAGCTCTCGTTGAGCCCGCCGCCGGAACGGCCGATGCAGACGCCTTCATAGGCCTGCACGCGGGTACGCTCGCCTTCGACCACCTTGACGTTGACGATCACGGTATCGCCGGGGCCGAATTCGGGGATCGACTTGGTCGCCGACAGTTTTTCGAATTGCTCTTTTTCGAGCTGTTGAATGAGGTTCATTGAAATCTCCATCGGCGGCGCGCCCAGCCTTTCGGGGGCTGCGCAAACGTCCATCTATCCTGCGCGTGTGCGGATTTGGCGCCCGTATAAGGCATCGGGCCGCGCTTGTCACCCTTTTGTCGTGCGTTTTGTGCCTTTTTGGCTGCCCCTCGCGGCCCATAAATCCGGCCGCCGCGCCCGGGTCAGGGCCTCGGCTTCGGCTTTTCGCCACGCCGCCACTTTGGCGTGGTCGCCGGAGATCAGGATTTCGGGGATGCCGCGGCCCTCGAACTCCTGCGGGCGGGTAAATTGAGGGTATTCCAGTAATCCCTCGGAGAAGCTTTCGTCTACGCCCGAGGTCTGCTTGCCCATCACCCCCGGCAACAGCCGTACGCAGGCGTCGATCAGGGCCATCGCGGCGATTTCGCCTCCCGACAGCACGTAGTCACCGACCGAGACCTCTTCGAGGTTCCGTGCCTCGATGACCCGCTGATCGACCCCCTCGAACCGGCCGCAGACGATCAGGGGCCCGGGTCCTGCGGCAAATTCGGCAACCATGGACTGGGTCAATGGCCGACCCCGCGGGCTCATCAGGAGGCGCGGTCGGTCGGGAGAGATATCCGCGGCGTCGATCGCCGCGGCCAGCACGTCGGCCCGCAGCACCATGCCGGGGCCGCCGCCGGCCGGCGTGTCATCGACGCTGCGGTGACGGTCCGTGGCGGAATCCCTGATGTCGCGCGCCTCCAACTCCCACAGCCCGGAGGCCAGCGCCTTGCCCGCCAGGCTGACGCCGAGCGGCCCGGGAAACATCTCGGGGAAGAGGGTGAGAACCGTAGCGCGCCAGGTCATACAAAACCCATCACGTAAGCGTCGGGGCGTCGTCGCCTTCGATTTCCTGCGGCAGTTCGATCACCACGCGGCCACTGGCCAGATCGACCGTCGGCACGACTGCATTGGTGAACGGCAGCAGCATAGTGGCGCCTTGCGGAGGCGCGATCTCGATAATGTCGCCGGCCCCGAAATTGTGAATCGCGATGACGCGGCCGAGCGGCTCGCCCGCGGCGTTGACGGCGGCAAGTCCGATCAGGTCGGTATGGTAATACTCGCCCTCGTCGGTCTCAGGCAATTTGTCGCGGGCGACATAGAGCTCGAGGCCGTTAAGGCGCTCGGCGTCCTCGCGGGTGGCGATGCCCTTCAGCGTCGCCACCAGATGGTCTTTGGCCTCGCGGACATGCGTCACCTCGAACTGGCGCGCGCCGTCTTTGGTCATCAGCGGGCCGTATTGTTTTACGGCCAGCGGATCCTCGGTGAACGTCCACAGTTTCACCGCGCCGCGCACGCCATGCGCGGCGCCGATACGGGCGACGCAAATCGGTGTTTTCACCGTCGCGCGCCGCTAAACCTTACGCCTTCGCGGCGGCTTCGGCGCGAGCCTTGCGCTCCTTGCGCGGCACGGCCTTTTCCGGGTTGCTGCGGGCGGCACGCTTGACGACACCGGCCGCATCCAGGAAGCGCGTCACGCGATCCGACGGCTGCGCGCCCTTGGCGAGCCAGGACTTCACCTTGTCCATGTCGAGCTTCAGCCGCGATTCATTGTCCTTCGGCAGCAGCGGATTGAAGTGGCCGAGACGCTCGATGAAGCGGCCGTCGCGGGGAAAGCGCGAGTCGGCGACGACGACGTGATAGACCGGACGCTTCTTGGTGCCTGCGCGGGCGAGGCGGATAACGACTGACATTTAGTTCTCCTGAGTGTGGGTTAATTGAAAGTCTGTTGGTTGTTTAGTTCGTCATTGCGAGGAGTGATGGATTGCTTCGCGGAGCCTGTCATCGGGCCGGCCAGATGCCGGACCCGTTGGCTCGCAATGACGGCGTCCTCATTTCTTCTTCCCCGGAAAGCCGCCGAGGCCCGGCAAGTTCGGCTTGCCGCTGAGGCCGGTGAGACCCGGCAGATTCGGCAATCCCTGGCGCAGGCCGGTGGGAAGATCCTTCGGCAAATTCGGCAGGCCGCCTGGACCGGCGCCGCCCTGCATCTTGTCCGCCAGCGCCTTCATCTCTTCCGGCGAGGGCGGTTTCATGCCGCCGCCAAAACCCATCGCTTGCGCGATGCCGGCGAGCGGGCCGCGCTTGCCTGAACCCATCGCCTTCATCATGTCGGCCATGTTCCGGTGCATCTTCAGGAGCTTGTTGACCTGCTCGACATTCTGGCCGGCGCCGGCGGCGATGCGCTTCTTGCGGCTGGCTTTCAAAATGTCCGGGTTCTTGCGCTCAGCCCGCGTCATCGAATCGATGATCGCGACCTGCCGCTTCAAAATCTTGTCGTCGATGCCGGCTGCCGCAATCTGGTTCTTCATCTTGGCAATGCCCGGCATCATGCCCATCAAGCCGCTGATGCCGCCCATATTCGCCATCTGCAGCAACTGCTCGCGCATGTCGTTGAGGTCGAACTGGCCCTTGCGCATGCGCTCGGCGGTGCGCGCGGCCTTTTCGGCGTCGATATTCGCCGCCGCCCGTTCGACCAGCGACACCACGTCGCCCATGCCGAGGATGCGGCCGGCAATGCGGCTGGGGTGAAAGTCTTCCAGCGCATCGGTCTTTTCGCCGGTGCCGATCAGCTTGATCGGTTTTCCCGTGACTGCACGCATCGACAGCGCGGCGCCGCCGCGGCCGTCGCCGTCAACGCGCGTCAGCACGATACCGGTGAGGCCAACGCGCTGATCGAAGGCGCGTGCGAGGTTGACCGCGTCCTGGCCGGTCAGGGAGTCCGCGACCAGCAGCACTTCGTGCGGACTGGCCGTGGCTTTGATCTCGGCCGCCTCGCTCATCATCTCTTCGTCGAGCGTGGTGCGGCCGGCGGTGTCGAGCAGCACCACGTCGTAGCCGCCGAGCTTGCCGGCTTCGAGCGCGCGTTTTGCAATTTGCGCCGGCTTTTGCCCCGTCACGATCGGTAGCGTCGGAATGTCGAGGTCGCGCCCCAGCACGGCCAGTTGCTCCATCGCCGCCGGGCGGTAGATGTCGAGCGAGGCCATCAGCACCTTGCGCTTGTCGCGCTGCGTCATGCGGCGGGCGAGTTTTGCGGTGGTGGTGGTCTTGCCGGAGCCCTGCAGGCCGACCATCATGATGGCGACCGGGGGCACCGCGTTGAGATCGATGGTCTGGCCGTCCGCGCCGAGGGTGGCGACCAGCTCGTCATGAACGATCTTGACCACCATCTGGCCTGGAGTGACCGACTTGACGACGGTGGCGCCGACCGCCTGCTCGCGGACGCGCTCCGTGAAGCTTCGGACCACCTCAAGCGCAACGTCGGCTTCCAGCAGCGCGCGACGCACCTCGCGCATCGCGGCGTCAACGTCGGCCTCCGACAGCGAGCCGCGGCCCGTCAGCCGATCGAGTATCCCACCAAGCTTTTCCGACAGATTGTCGAACAATGCCGTTGTCCTTTGTCCTGCGGTTGCAGGCGCTGCCTAACCGACCGCCGTCATACTCCGCGAAAGCGGGTATCCAGTACGCCGCAGCCTCTCGGTTTAAACGAGCTGCTCTGGGATACTGGATCACCCGCGTGCGCGGGTGATGACGACGTATGCGCTCTGGCGCAAACGCCAAAACGATATTCCAAACACTTTCGCGCCCGAGGGCGCATCGCGCTGTCGGGCGTTGGCCTCCGGTCTCATGGGCCGGGCGGCGGGTCGAAAAGAACGTCTTTCCGAGAAAGTGGGCGGGTTAAACCCTTGGATGGGGTGAAAGTCAAGGAGAAACTAGGGCATAATGCGCTGCGATTGAGGCGTAAGGCTTTGACATGGTTGTATTTTCTAAGATGAAGGGGGCGACGATCAGGCTTCCTTTCGTCGCATGTTCCAAGTTGAACCCGCACGCGCCATATAAAGCCCCATGTCTCTTGTTCTGTCCCGCCTGTCGTGATGTCCATTACCCGCCGCCGCGTCTTTGCAGTGCTCGCCGGAGCCGCCACGGCCATCGGCGTGCCGTCTGTCTGGATCAGCAATATGAAAACCCATGAGGGTCCTGTCTCCGATCATTTCGACGGCATGCGCTTCTTCGATCCCGATGGCGTGCCGCCCAAATCGTTGGCGGAGGTGTTGCGCTGGCAGTTCGGCACCGACCGCAAGCGCGCGAACTGGCCGGATTGGGTGCCGAACGCGCAGAGCGATACGCCGCCGGCGCGGGTGTCCGGCGACAAGGTGCGGCTGTCCTTTGTCGGCCATGTCTCCTGGCTGATCCAGACGCGGGATCACAATATTCTCGTCGATCCCGTGTGGTCGCCGCGGGCTTCGCCGGTTTCATGGGCCGGGCCGCACCGGCACAACGATCCCGGCATTGCATTCGACGCGCTGCCCAAGATCGACGTGGTGCTGGTCTCACACGGCCATTACGACCATCTCGATATCGCGACGCTGTCAAAACTCGCCGAAAGGTTTTCGCCGCGCGTGATCACGCCGCTCGGCAACGACGTCACCATGCGCGATGCGGACGCCTCGATCAAAGCCGAGGCGTTCGACTGGCAGGATCGCGTCGAGCTCGGCAATGGCATCGCGGTGACGCTGGTGCCGACGCGGCACTGGTCGGCGCGCGGCCTGTTTGACCGCAACAAGGCGCTGTGGGCGAGTTTTGTGCTGGAGACGCCGGCCGGCAAACTCTACATCGTCTGCGATTCCGGTTACGGCGAAGGGACGCATTTCCGCCGCGTGGCCGAGCAGCATGGCCCGCTGCGGCTGGCAATATTACCGATCGGTGCCTATGAACCGCGTTGGTTCATGAAGGATCAGCACATGAATCCGGCTGATGCGGTGAAGGCGCTGGCCGACTGCGGCGCGCAAGAAGCGCTGGCGCATCATCACGGCACGTTCCAGCTCACCGATGAGGCGATCGACGCGCCGGTCAACGCATTGGCCGACGCGCTGAAGGAAGCGAAGATCCCGCCGGAGCGGTTCGCGGCACTGAAGCCGGGTCAGGTTTACGAGATTTAACCCGCCGTCCCTGCGTTCGCAGGCACGACGGGAATTACTATTCTTTTCCCTTGATCGCCCAGGACACGAGCACCGTCACCGAGAGCGTCTCCTCGCCTTGCGCCACCGGTGCGCCGGCGGCGGCCATGGGGGCTGCCATCTTCCCGCGATGTAGCGGCACGGGTGCACCTTCCTCGGTGATGCTGATGGGTTCGCCGAGCGTCACGCCGGCAGCCTTGGCGTAAATCTCGGCCTTGCGGCGGGCGTCCGCGACCGCCTTCTCGCGGGCCTCGTCGAGATATTTGGATGCCTGCGTCACGCTGAAGTGGATGCCGCCGACGTCATTGGCGCCGGCGGCGACCAGCACGTCGATCACGTTCGCAACTTTGGTCACGTCCCGGATCCTTACCGTGACGCGGTTGCTGGCGCGATAGCCGACGATGGGCGAAGGGCCGGCGCGATTTGGCGCAAATTGCGGCTGCAGCGACAGCCGCGAGGTCTGGTAGTCCTTCTCTTCGATGCCGGCGCCCTTCAGCGCCAGCAGTACCTTGCCCATCGCCGCGTTGTTGGCGTCCGACGCCTCGCGCGCGGTCTTGGCGTCCGACGTCACGCCGCCGTCGATCTGGGCCTGGTCGGGCGCCACCGATACGTTCGCCTCGCCGGTCACGGAGATCGCGGGCGGCGGCGCCGTCTGCGCCAATGCCGGCGCGGCGAGCCACGTAGCGGCAACGACGGCAAGGGCAAGCGGGTGTTTCATCCCGATCACCTCAGCGGCACATAGACGTTGATGACCAGCTTGTCCTCCGCCGTCTTCAGGGGATCGGTGATGTATTCCTCGATGAAGGTGTCTTTGGCTTCCAGTTTCTTGTCGTCGAGGTGGTTGGTGATCGCCTCATAGGTGTTGTCCATGTTGTCGTAGGAGCCGCGATGGACGAACTTCAGCGCCTTGCCCTCGGGCGACTTGCCCATGCTGATGTCCTTGGTCAGGTTCTTGACGTCCTGGTCGACCGGAATCTGCGCCAGATACGTAAAACCGGTATCGTCGGTCGAGGTGTAGACGATCATCGAATTGCCCGTGGCCTTGATGCCCTGCTTGTCAAGCAACGCGGTCAGCGCCTTGAACGAATCGATCAGGGTGTCGAACGCCGCATCCCAGTTGGCGGTGCCCTTCATCACCAAGACTTTCTTGGGCTCCAGCGTGAACTCCTCGCCGAAGGGGTCGGCGTTCTGGACGCTTGCGGCGGGCGGCGGGGGTACGGGCGTCGGGGCTTTCTCGGCGGTCGGGACATCCGCCGGGGACTTGGTTTCGGCCGGCGGCGGGACCGGCACCACTGATGGTGCGGGGCTGGGCGTCGCCGCCGGACTTGTGGCCGGAGGGGCCGAGGGCGCCGGCGATTGCGCCAGTGCGGCCCCGCCAAGCGCAACCATGGCGAGCGCGGCGACGGCCGCACGGAAAGTGCTGATACGGTTCATTTCTGGTATTCTCCATCCACCCCACCTGGCGGCGGCATGTCCCGGGTCCGCGCCCGCCAGGATGGGTGCTATTCCTAACACGCAAGGTCCGATTTCGTCCCATGACAGATGCGTCATAGGCCCTTGCACTGGTCAACGCGCCACCATTCGCCATATAAGGCAGGCATAAATTGGGAAATTCCATGAGCGCGCTGGCCAACCACGCATTTGCCAAGATGAACGGTATCGGCAACGAAATCGTCGTGGTGGACCTGCGCGATTCCAAGGCAGCCGTGACGGCCGAAGAGGCGCGTGCGGTCGCTTCGCCCGCGGGCGTGCCCTATGACCAGTTGATGGTATTGCAGCCGCCGCGGCTACCGGGCACCGAGGCATTCATCCGCATCTACAACAGTGACGGCTCGGAGGCCGGCGCCTGCGGCAACGGCATGCGTTGCGTGGTGCGCCGCCTGTTCGAGAAGACCGGCCAAACCGCCGTGACGTTCGAGACCCGTGCCGGGCTTTTGAATTGCTGGCAGGGCCCGGCGCCCGATCTCTACACCGTCGACATGGGGGCGCCGAAGTTCGGCTGGCAGGACATTCCGCTGGCGGAAGAATTTCGCGACACCCGCTATATCGAATTGCAGGTCGGGCCGATCGATGCGCCGGTGCTGCATTCGCCGTCGGTGGTCTCGATGGGCAATCCGCATGCGATCTTCTGGGTCGACGACGTCAACGCCTACGATCTCGCGCGCTTCGGGCCGCTATTGGAAAATCACCCGATCTTTCCGGAGCGCGCCAACATCACTCTCGCCCATATCGTCGATCGCGATCACATCACGATCCGCACCTGGGAGCGTGGCGTCGGCTTGACCAAGGCCTGCGGCTCGGCCGCTTGCGCGACCGCGGTCGCCGCCGCCCGGCTGAAGCGCGCCAATCGCTCAGTCGAGATCACGCTGCCCGGCGGCAAGCTTGCAATCGAATGGCGCGAGCGCGACGACCACGTGCTGATGACGGGGACGGCCGATTTCGAATATGAAGGCCGCTTCGATCCCGCACTGTTCGCCAACGTCGCCTGAGCGCCATGAGCGTCGACGTCCTTACGTTCGGCTGCCGCCTCAACGCCTTCGAATCCGAGGTGATCGCCCGCGAGGCGGAGCGTGCGGGCTTGTCCGATACCGTCGTCATCAATAGCTGCGCGGTCACCAATGAGGCCGTGGCGCAGGCGCGGCAATCGATCCGCCGGCTGAAGCGCGAACGGCCGGATGTGCGCATCGTCGTCACCGGCTGCGCGGCGCAGACGCAAGCAGAAATGTTTGCCGAAATGGCCGAGGTCGATCGCGTGGTCGGCAATGACGACAAGATGCGGGGCGAAGCCTGGCGCGATGCGCGCACGGCGTTCGACTTGGGCTTTGGCGTCGGGACAAGCGAAAAGATCGCGGTCGCCGACATCATGGCGGTCAAGGAGATGGCGCCGCATCTGCTTGACGGGTTCAAGGCCGGCCTGCCGCGCGTGTTCGTGCAGGTACAGAACGGCTGCGACCATCGCTGCACCTTCTGCATCATCCCCTACGGCCGCGGCAATTCGCGCTCGGTGCCAATGGGGGCGGTGGTGGATCAGGTGCGGGCGCTCGCCGAGCGCGGCCATGCCGAGATCGTTCTGACCGGTGTCGATCTGACGAGCTACGGCGCCGATCTGCCGGGTGATCCGAAGCTTGGGCAACTGACAAAACAGATTTTGCGCCACGTGCCGGAGTTGAAGCGCCTGCGGATTTCGTCGATCGACTCCATCGAGGCCGACCGCGATCTGCTCGACGTCATTGCCGAGAATGAGCGGCTGATGCCGCATCTGCACCTGTCGCTGCAATCCGGCGACGATCTCATTTTGAAGCGGATGAAGCGGCGGCATTCGCGACAGGATGCGATCGAATTCTGCGCGCAGGTGCGGCGATTGCGCCCGGACATTACGCTCGGCGCCGATATCATCGCGGGTTTTCCGACCGAGACGGAAGAAATGTTCGCGCGTTCGCAGGACCTGGTGGAGGAATGCGATCTCACCTTCCTGCACGTGTTTCCCTATTCGAAGCGGCCCGGCACGCCGGCCGCACGGATGCCGCAGGTAGCGGGTGAGGTGATCAAGGCGCGGGCGAAGCGGTTGCGCGCGACGGGCGAGGCCGCATTGCAGCGGCGGCTGGCGACAGAGGTCGGCGCCACGCGTCAGGTCTTGATCGAAAGCGACAAACAGGGGCGCACCGAGCATTTTCTGCCGGTTGCGATATCGGGCGAAACGCCGGGCGCGGTGATGCCGTTCGCGATCAAGGGGCATGATGGCGCGCGGTTGACGGTGTGAGCTGCCTCTTCCTTCTCCCCTTGTGGGAGAAGGTGGCCGGCCCAGCTCTTTTGCTTGCCGTCCTTGCCGCCGGCTGGACGTTTTTGCTTACCCTCCCCTGGAGGGGGAGGGTCGGCTCACATAGAGCGGAGCGAAATGTGAGACGGGGTGGGGTGATCTCTCCGCTCGGGCACTGTTGGACGTGGAGAGACCGTCACCCCACCCCGCCGCTCATTTCATGAGCGTCGACCCTCCCCCTCCAGGGAGGGTCGACAGTGTGCCCGCTCCCACAAGAGGAGAAGGCAGGTAGGCACCGTCCCGCTACTCCCCGTTCCACCCACACTTACGCAGCCGCTCGCGCATATGCGCCGGCGCCGGCGCCACCACGCGCACCGGTTCCTTGTTCTTCGAAATCGGAACCACGATCTCACGGGAATGCAGATGCAGGATCGGTTCGCCGAAGCGCGGACCATTGCCGTAAATGTTGTCGCCGACAATCGGCCAGCCCATCGCTGAGGTGTGCACTCGCAATTGATGCGTTCGGCCAGTCACCGGTTCCAGCGCCAGCCAGGCGAGGCCGTCGCCGCGGCCCAGCACTTTCCAGGTGGTGATGGCTTTCTGGCCCTCCGGATCCGGCTTCTGCCACCAGCCGCGCTCGGCGTTCAGCCGTCCGAGCGGCATGTCGATGGTGCCTTCATCTTCGGCAGGTCCGCCTTCGACTACGGCCCAATAGGTCTTTCCGACCTTGCCGTGCTTGAACAAGAGGCCGAGCGAGGCGGTGGCCTTGCGGTGGCGTCCCAATACGAGACAGCCTGAGGTGTCCTTGTCGAGTCGGTGGGCCAGCACCGGCGGGCGCGGCAGGCCGAATCGCAAGGCATCGAACGATGCCTCCAGATTGGCGCCGCCTTTGGGGCCGCGATGCACCGGCAGGCCGACCGGTTTGTCGATGACCAGCATCAGCCCGTCGCGATGGAGCACGCGGGCCAGGATTTCGTCTGCCGTTAATCCCTGGACATCAATTGATGTTCTGGAGACATCAAGGGATGCTCCGGGAACATCAAGGATGGCCCGGGCACATCAAGGGATGGCCCGGGAACAGCAAGGAATTTGTTGTGACTTCCGCTCATGGCGCGAAACCGCTAACACGTCCCCGACATGAGCGATACCACTCCTGGAACCCCCAAACTGAGCTGGTGGCGGCGGCTTTCGAGCGGCCTGAAGCGGACCTCAAGTTCGCTTGGGTCCGCCGTCGCCGACCTCGTCACCAAGCGCAAGCTCGACCGCGCCATGCTCGACGATATCGAGGATGTGCTGCTGCGCGCCGATCTCGGCACCGCGGTCGCGGTGCGGATCGCGGATGCGGTCGGCGCCGGCCGCTATGACAAGGCGATTTCCGCCGACGAAGTGAAGACGGTCGTCGCGACCGAGGTCGAGAAGGTGCTGGCGCCGGTGGCGAAGCCGCTGGAGATCGACGTGGCGCAAAAGCCGTTCGTCATCCTCGTGGTCGGCGTCAACGGCTCCGGCAAGACCACGACGATCGGCAAGCTTGCCGCGAAACTGAGCGCCGAGGGCCGCAAGGTGATGCTGGCGGCGGGCGATACGTTTCGTGCCGCCGCGATCGAACAGCTCAAGGTGTGGGGCGAGCGCACCAAATCGCCGGTCGTTGCGGGCGCGCAGGGCTCTGATTCAGCAAGCCTCGCCTTCAACGCGCTGAGCGCGGCGAAGGAACAGAAGCTCGATGTGCTGCTGGTCGATACGGCGGGGCGGCTGCAGAACAAGGCCGAATTGATGAACGAGCTGGAAAAGGTCGTTCGCGTCCTCAAGAAGGTCGACGCGTCGGCGCCGCATGCGGTGCTGCTCGTGCTTGATGCGACGGTGGGACAAAATGCGCTGTCGCAGGTCGAAGCGTTTCACCGTACCGCTGGCGTCACCGGGCTTGTGATGACGAAACTCGACGGCACGGCGCGCGGCGGCATTCTGGTGGCGCTGGCGGAGAAATTCAAACTGCCGGTGCACTTCATCGGCGTCGGTGAAGGGGTCGATGATCTCGCGCCGTTCACCGCGCGCGACTTTGCGAACGCGATTGCAGGAATCGAGTAATGGACAAGAAAGTACCGCATCCGCTGTTCAAGCTTGCGACCGAACTCGGTCCCTTGCTCATCTTCTTCGTCGCCAATGCCAAGTCCAACCTGTTCGTCGCCACCGGCGTCTTCATGGTGGCGGTGGTGGCTGCGATGATCGCGTCTTACATGGTGACACGGCATGTGCCCATGATGGCGATCGTCACTGCGGTCGTCGTCGTCGTGTTCGGCGCGCTGACGCTGATCCTGCATGACGAGACCTTCATCAAGATGAAGCCGACCATCGTCTACACACTGTTCGCCGCCATTCTCGCGGGCGGCTTGCTGTTCAACCGCTCCTTCATCGCGATCATGTTCGACCAGATGTTCAATCTCACCCCGCACGGCTGGCGCATCCTGACCGCGCGCTGGGCGTTGTGGTTCTTCGCGATGGCGGTGCTGAACGAGATCATCTGGCGCACGCAAAGCACGGACTTCTGGGTTGCCTTCAAGGTCTTCGGCATGGTGCCGCTGACGATGCTGTTTGCCGTAACGCAGATGCCGCTGATCAAGCGCTATCATCTGGAACCGGCTTCGCTGGAGGTCAGCGAGGCGGAAGCCGGGGATGTGAGCAAGGGCTAGGTCGCGTGTCCCGGACGCGGTGCAGCGTTCTTACGATGCACCGCAGAGCCGGGACCCATTATCTTCTCCGCTCGAGCGTGGGCCCCGGCTCTGCAGCGCACCGCTACCGCGCTGCGCCGCGTCCGGGGCACGAGGTCAGCTCTTCTGCTTGGCGATGATCTTGTCCTTGATCTTGTCGTAGGTCGCCTGCGGGACGATGCTCTT
This sequence comes from Bradyrhizobium sp. RDI18, assembly GCF_043203335.1. Classification (NCBI taxonomy): domain Bacteria; kingdom Pseudomonadati; phylum Pseudomonadota; class Alphaproteobacteria; order Hyphomicrobiales; family Nitrobacteraceae; genus Bradyrhizobium; species Bradyrhizobium sp. RDI18. The sequence continues at coordinate 5,390,544 of NZ_JBICRN010000008.1, forward strand.
CTGCACCAGCTCGTCCTTGCCCTTGTACGGGCGGCCCTTGATGATCTTCTCCGAATAGGCCTTCCCAACGCCCGGCAGCGCATCGAGCTGCTCGGCGGTCGCCGAATTGATGTCCAGCAGCTCGGCCTTCGGCGCCGGCGCCATCTTCGACTCCGAGGCCTTTGGCGCGGGAGCCATCTTGCTGTCGGATTTGGGCGCGGGCTGCGCGGTCTGGGCCATCGTCGGGGTGGCCGTCAGCATGCCGAGCGTGAGGGCGGTGGCGAGAAGAGAAGCGAGCGTGAAATGACGCATATGGGTGTCCCTCCCAAGGACGGTTCAAGTAACGCATCAAAGCTAGCTGCGAATTCATGGCGGCGCCATGGCCGCGAAATGAACGATAGATAAAAGCGGAAGTTTATTTGGAGCCGATTTCTCGTTCGTCATTCCGGGTGCATCTGCGATGCGCCCCGAAATGAAATGACAAGAGTGACTACGATCCCGCCTTGAGCGCCTTCTCGATTTCGACTTTCAGCACGCTATCGAGATTGGCCGGCGTTACCGGCCCGACCAGCTTGTAGCGGATAGTGCCGTCGCGCCCGACCACGAAGGTTTCGGGCACGCCATAGACGCCCCATTCGATCGCGCCGCGGCCGTTGCTGTCGGCGCCGACGGCGGTGAACGGATTGCCGTAGCGGCCGAGGAAGCGGCGGGCGTTATCAGGAGAATCCTTGTAGTTGATGCCGACGATCTGCAGCCGTGTGTCCTTCGCCAGCGCGGTCAACAGCGGCGCCTCGTCGTGGCAGGGCACGCACCAGGAGGCCCAGACATTGACGACGGAGACCTTGCCCTTGAACACGGCCGGGTCGAGGCCGGGCACGGGCGTCCCGTTATGGACAAGGCCCTCCAGCGCCGGCAGCGTGGTTTGCGGCGCCGGCCGGCCGATCAGGGCGGAAGGGATTTTTGAGGGATCGCCGCCGTAAAGCCGCAGCAGGAACAGTCCGGCGACCGCCAGAAAGCCGATCAGCGGCAGCGCCACCAGCCAGCGCCGGCTGCGTGGTTGATCGGATGTTGCAGGCGCGCTCATCAAATGTCCGTCGCTTGGCGGCCGGAGCGCCGGGTCACGCCAGAGGCCTCGAGTTCACGCAGGCGCTCCTTCTGATGGCGATAGTCGAGTGCGATCCAGCCGATCAGGATCAACACAATCGCCGCGACCAGCGCGTAGGAGGTCACGATAAACGAGGCATAGGGTCCGAGCGAGGTCACGTCATGCTGCCTGCTGGCTGGCTTGCATCATCTGCAAGCTGCGCACGCGGCGGCGCAAGATCTCGTTGCGCATCGCCGCCAGGTGCAGCGTCATGAACAGCAGCGAGAAACCGACCGCCATTACGAGCAATGGAATCAGAAACGCCTTGTCGAGCGAAGGTCCGCCCATCCGCATCACCGATGCCGGTTGATGCAGCGTGTTCCACCAGTCGACCGAGAACTTGATGATTGGCAGGTTGATCGCGCCGACCAGCGTCAGCACGGCGGCGGCCCGTGCCGCGCGCGACGGGTCCTCAACCGCGCGCCATAGCGCCATCAGGCCGAGATACATCAGGAACAGGATCAGCACCGATGTAAGTCGCGCGTCCCATTCCCAATAGGTGCCCCACATCGGCCGCCCCCACAGTGAACCGGTGACCAGCGCCAGAAACGTGAACGCCGCTCCGATCGGCGCGGCGGCCTTGGCCGCGACGTCGGCGAGCGGATGCCGCCATACCAGTGTGCCCAGCGCGGCAATGCTCATGACGCCCCAGACGAACATCGAAAGCCACGCGTTCGGCACGTGGATGAACATGATCTTCACGGTGGCGCCCTGCTGGTAATCGTCGGGGGCCACCGCCGCCTGATAGAGGCCCACCAACAGCAGGATCGCGGTCGCACCTGCCAGCCACGGCAGCACGCGCGCCGTCAGCGCGAGAAATTTCGAGGGATTGGCGAGGTCGATCAGCGTCATGGCATCCTGATAGTCGTCAGCGGCGGGGCAGGCAATGCGGCATGGTTTGTTTCACATCCCCTCCGCCAGAGTTGATCGGTGTCAGCATATTCAGTCCAGACCGTGCCGCAGGCTGGCCGCAGCGGCAAACGGTCCGACCACGAAACTGACCAGCGAGAGCGCGCAAAGGATCGAAAACGGAGTTCCAAACGACAGCGGGCCGGTAATGGCCGCCTGTGACGCCGCAACGCCGAAGATCAGCACCGGGATCGACAGCGGCAGCACCAGCACAGCGAGCAGGAGGCCCCCCGGTGCAATGTCACGGCGAGCGCCGCGCCGATCATGCCCGTGAACGTCAGCGCCGGCGTCCCCACCAGCAGGGTCAGCGCCACCGCCGAGGTCGCCGCGGCGTCGAGGTTGAGCAACAGCCCGAGCACGGGCGTCGCCACGATCAGCGGCACACCGGCCGCGAGCCAATGCGCCAGCGCTTTCGCGGCACATGCGAGTTCCAACGGTGTCCGGCCCATCACGATCAGGTCGAGCGAGCCGTCCTCATGATCGGCCGTGAACAGCCGGTCGAGCGTGAGCAGGCTGGCCAACAGCGCGCCGAGCCAGAGGATGGCGGGGCCGAGCCGGGCCAACAGTGGCAGATCGGGCCCGATGGCAAACGGCATCAGCACTGTGACGGTGAGGAAGAACAGCACGCCGATAAGCGCCCCGCCGCCGACGCGGAGTGCGATTTTGATGTCCCGGCGAATCAGTGCGGCGAGGGCGGTCACTTGCCGCCCCCCATTCGCAGTTCGCTCGCTTCGATCCCGAGCGGGGTGTGGGTGGCCGCAACAATGATCCCGCCGGTGGCCAGGTGCTCGCGCATGACGCCCACGAATAGTTCCTGTCCGGCGGTATCGAGCGCCGAGGTCGGCTCGTCCAATAGCCAGACCGGCCGCCGAACCACCAGCAGCCGCGCGATCGACAGCCGGCGCCGCTGACCGGCCGAGAGAAAGGCCGCCGGCAGATAAGTGGCGTGGCCGAGCCCCACGGCGATGAGGCATTCTTTGACGTCGCCGGTCGCCCCACCGAGAAAATCCCGCCAGAACGACAGGTTTTCCGCAACGCTTAGCGCAGGCTTCAGCGCATCGCGGTGGCCCAGGTAATGGGATTGCTCCGGCAAGGTCAGCTCGGCCTCGCCAGCTTCCAGGCCGATCGATCCGGCCCCCGGCACCAGGAGACCCGCGATGAGGCGCAACAGCGAGGTCTTGCCCGAGCCGTTCGGGCCGACCACGGCCAGCACTTCGCCGGAAGCGGCCGCGAAATCGAGGCCCGAGAACACCTCTCGACCGCCTCTGACACAACTGATTTGGCGCCCCGAGAGCCGCATTTTGCTTCGTCACAGCCCTCTGAAATTGATGGGTACCGCGTCAGAATTTGTGGGTACCGCATTGCTGCAGCACGTTTGTCGCTGTGGCGGCGCTTCTAGAAAGATTCTATAAGCCCGGAACTTGATGCAGCACACAATCGGCGGCTGCAAGCCAAGAAGCCAGCCTTCCGCTGACGGTGTTAAAATACCCTTGCCGGGTATAACTAGAATTTGGGATTTCCTGACATGACCTCGCTCGACAGCTTCAAATGCCGCAAGACCCTCAAGGTCGGCAGCAAGACCTATGTTTATTACAGCCTGCCCGCCGCCGAGAAGAACGGTCTGAAGGGAATTTCCAAGCTGCCTTATTCGATGAAGGTGCTGCTTGAAAACCTGCTGCGCAACGAGGACGACCGCACGGTCAAGAAGGCTGACATCGTCGCGGTTTCGAAATGGCTGCGGAAGCGCAAGCTCGAGCACGAAGTCGCGTTCCGCCCGGCGCGCGTGTTGATGCAGGATTTCACCGGCGTGCCGGCGGTGGTCGATCTCGCCGCGATGCGTAACGCGATGCAGGCGCTCGGCGGCGATGCCGAGAAGATCAACCCGCTGGTGCCGGTCGATCTCGTCATCGACCACTCGGTCATCGTCAACTTCTTCGGTGACAACAAGGCGTTCGGCAAGAACGTCGTCGAGGAATACAAGCAGAACCAGGAACGCTACGAATTCCTGAAATGGGGCCAGAAGGCGTTCTCGAATTTCTCCGTCGTGCCGCCCGGCACCGGCATCTGCCACCAGGTCAATCTCGAATATCTCGCGCAGACGGTGTGGACCAAGAAGGAGAAGATGACGGTCGGCAAGAAGACCGGCACCTTCGAGGTCGCCTACCCGGATTCGCTTGTTGGTACCGATCTCGCACACCACCATGGTCAACGGCCTTGCCGTGCTCGGCTGGGGCGTCGGCGGCATCGAGGCGGAAGCCTGCATGCTCGGCCAGCCGCTGTCGATGCTGTTGCCGGAAGTTGTCGGCTTCAAGCTCAAGGGCCAGCTCAAGGAAGGCGTCACCGCAACCGACCTCGTGCTGACAGTGACGCAGATGCTGCGCAAGCAGGGCGTGGTCGGCAAATTCGTCGAGTTCTTCGGCCCCGGCCTCGACTATCTCTCGGTGGCGGACAAGGCGACGATCGGCAATATGGCGCCGGAATATGGCGCCACCTGCGGCTTCTTCCCGGTCGACGCTGCGACCATCGATTATCTCAAGACCTCGGGTCGCAAGGCCGACCGCGTCGCGCTGGTGGCGGCCTACGCCAAGGCGCAGGGCCTGTTCCGCACGGCGAAATCGGCCGACCCGGTGTTCACGGAAACCCTGACGCTCGACCTCAAGGATGTCGTGCCGTCGATGGCGGGCCCGAAACGCCCCGAAGGCCGGGTCGCGCTGCCGGCGGTTTCCACCGGCTTCGCGACCGCGCTCGCCAGTGAGTACAAGAAGCCCGACGCGGCTGCGAGCCGCTATCCGGTCGAGGGCCGGGATTTCGATCTCGGCCATGGCGACGTGGTGATCGCCGCGATCACTTCCTGCACCAACACTTCGAACCCGAGCGTGCTGATCGGCGCGGGCCTGCTGGCGCGCAACGCCGCCGCCAAGGGGCTGACGGCCAAGCCGTGGGTGAAGACCTCGCTCGCTCCGGGCAGCCAGGTGGTTGCGGAATATCTGGCCAATTCCGGCCTGCAGAAGGATCTCGACAAGGTCGGCTTCAACCTGGTCGGCTTCGGCTGCACCACCTGTATCGGCAATTCCGGACCGCTGCCGGAGGACATTTCGAAGTCGATCAACGACAACGGCATCGTTGCCGCGGCCGTGCTGTCCGGCAACCGCAATTTTGAGGGCCGCGTCAGCCCGGACGTGCAGGCGAACTATCTGGCGTCACCGCCGCTGGTCGTCGCCTATGCGCTGGCGGGCACGGTGACCAAGGATCTCGCGGTCGAGCCGATCGGCACCGGCAAGGACGGCAAGCCGGTGTATCTGAAGGACATCTGGCCGACCACCAAGGAGATCAATGCGTTCATGAAGAAGTTCGTGACAGCCACGATCTTCAAGAAGCGCTACGCCGACGTGTTCAAGGGCGACACCAACTGGCGCAAGATCAAGACGGTCGAGAGCGAGACCTATCGCTGGAACATGAGCTCGACCTATGTGCAGAACCCGCCCTATTTCGAAGGCATGAAGAAGCAGCCCGATCCGATCTCGGACGTGGTCGACGCGCGGATCCTGGCGATGTTCGGCGACAAGATCACCACCGACCACATCTCGCCAGCCGGCTCGATCAAGCTGACTTCGCCGGCTGGAAAATTCCTCAGCGAGCACCAGGTGCGACCCGCCGACTTCAACCAGTACGGCACGCGGCGCGGCAACCACGAGATCATGATGCGCGGCACCTTCGCCAACATCCGCATCAAGAACTTCATGCTGAAGGGCGCTGACGGCAATATTCCGGAGGGCGGACTAACCAAGCACTGGCCCGACGGCGAGCAGATGTCGATCTACGACGCGGCGATGAAGTATCAGCAGGAAAGCGTGCCGCTGGTGGTGTTCGCGGGTGCCGAATACGGCAACGGCTCCTCGCGCGACTGGGCGGCCAAGGGCACCCGTCTGCTCGGCGTCCGCGCCGTGATCTGCCAGAGCTTCGAGCGCATCCATCGCTCCAACCTGGTCGGCATGGGCGTGCTGCCGCTGACCTTCGAGGACGGCACGTCGTGGACATCGCTCGGCCTCAAGGGCGACGAGACGGTGACGATTCGCGGGCTCCAGGGTGATTTGAAGCCGCGCCAGACCCTGACGGCCGAGGTCGTGTCCGGCGACGGTTCGCTGCAGCGCGTGCCGCTGCTCTGCCGCATCGATACCCTCGATGAGCTCGAGTACTACCGAAACGGCGGCATTCTGCATTATGTGCTGCGCAAACTCGCGGCTTGACGCGGATTTGTGATCGGTGCCTCACTTCGAAGTGAGTAGCGAGCAAGGAGAAGGCGGCCTATGACAAGGCCGCTTTCGCGCGTCTGGGGTGCGCCTTTGGGATATCAAATCATGCCCCGTACAATTACGGATGGAAAACGCTACGCCTGGTTCGCACGATGACAGCGATGATGGCCTACAACTGCATATCGCGATGGTCCGGTGCGCTCGGCGTCTGCGCGATCATCGCCATCATCCGTCCGGCTCATGCCGAGCCGCGCACCGTGGTCGAATTGTTCACCTCGCAAGGCTGTTCGTCGTGTCCGCCGGCCGACCAGATCGTCGGCGAGCTCGCCAAGGATCCGTCCATCATCGCGCTGAGCATGCCGATCGACTACTGGGACTATCTTGGCTGGAAGGACACGCTGGCGGACTCGCGTTTCAGCGCGCGTCAGAAGGCCTATTCGCATGTGCGTGGCGATCGTAACCTCTACACGCCGCAGATGATCGTCAACGGCTCGGCGCAGGTGATCGGCAGCGATCGCGCCGCCATCGAAGGCGCCATCAAGAATACCAGCAAGACTGAAGGCGTGATGTCGGTGCCGGTCAAGATGACGTTGTCGGGCAAGCTGCTCAATGTCTCGGTAGAGGCGAGCAAGGTGCCGACGGCTGGCCGGGGCGAAGTCTGGATCTGCTCGGTCTCGAAGGCGGTGCCGATCTCGATCGGGCGCGGCGAGAATCGCGGCCAGCAGCTCACCTACTACAACGTGGTACGCAACCTCGTGAAGGTCGGCGACTGGAACGGCGGTTCGGGAAGCTGGACCATTCCGCTTGAAAATATTTCCCGCGACGGCGTGGACGCCGCGGTCGTCTACGTCCAGGACGGCAGTCGCGACAAGCCGGGCGCGATGCTCGGCGCCGCCATGACGGCGCTGCGCTAATTCTGTTCTCGAAATTTTCTTGGCGAAGTCCTTGGATGGATGCGCCGGCCGCTGGCGAAACGGTGGCGCACAAACGCGCATCCCACGCAGACCGCAACCCCAAACGAAAAAGGACCAACTTTCGTTGGCCCAGTATCGGGATTAACTCCCTCCTGCGAACAGGCCCGATCCCGACGGCCCCGGGGGCTGGGGGCTGAGGAATCCGGAACCGAAAGGACCGGGCCAACGCAGGATTTTCTTTTCGCAATCTAGCGGGGCGGACGGTTGGCGGAAGTAGGGCAGCAATAAGATTCCGCTAACGATCCCGTGAATCGATATTTCGAGGCATATCGGGCCATCCGCCGCAGTTTCCTTCGCATTTACACCCCTTGCGGCGCCCCGCGGTTAGCGCGATCATGTAAATCGGATGACAGGAGGCGCTCCATGACCCTGATATCGGAGGACACCGATCCAAGCGATAGCCGCGCAGTGGCGCGCGTCGCCACTGCGAGCACGCCGCCGAATCGCGTCACGTTCAATCGCCTCGAACTCAACCGTATCCTCAATCTGTATGGGCGCATGGTCGCCGACGGCGAGTGGCGCGACTATGCCATCGACTTTCTGAAAGACCGCGCGGTGTTCTCCGTATTCCGCCGCGCTTCCGAAGTTCCGATCTATCGCATCGAGAAAGATCCGCGGCTCGCGCGCAAGCAGGGCATGTACAGCGTGATCTCGGCGACCGGACTGATCCTGCGCCGCGGCCACGAACTCGAACGCGTGCTGCTGGTGATCGACCGCAAGCTGGCGGTGGTTTAATCGGCTGGGCTACTGCGAGCCGGGGCCCATTCTACTTTGCATGGGGTTGTTTTCGCGATTTTGAGTCTGGGCCGCCCTGCGGTGTACCGCCAAAGAGGCGCCACGCTTAGTCAGACGACGAAGCGGGGACCGTCGACCCGCCTTCGCCGAGCGCGCGCTGCATCATGACCGTGTCCAGCCAGCGGCCGAACTTGAGGCCGACATTGGCGTGCGTCCCAATCATCTGGAACCCGCATTTGGCGTGAACGCCGATCGAGCCGGCATTAGCGGAGTCGCCGATGACCGCGATCATCTGCCGGTAGCCCCGCGCCTCGCATTCGGCGATCAGCCGCTGCATCAGTTGGAGCCCGATGCCGCGCCGGTGCGTGGCCGGCTTCAAATAGACCGAATTCTCCACCGTGAAGCGGTAGGCCGGCCGTGGCCGGTAGGGGCCGGCATAGGCGTATCCGATCACCTGGCCTTCGACGACGGCGACCAAATAGGGAAAGCCGCCATCCGACAGCGTCCTGAATCGCCGGGTCATTTCGGCGAGGTCGGGCGGGACGAGTTCGAACGTGGCGGTGCCGTAGCGCACCGCGTGCTCGTAGATCTCGGTGATGGCGGGGAGGTCGGCCTCAGTGGCAGGCCGGATTTCAGGTGTGGACATGCCGGCAGGATATTTTTGCTGCGCGCAAAAGAAAAGCCCCGGCCGCGAGGCCGGGGCTTCAACTCATACCTGGTCGATAAGCGCCTATTCGCGCTGGCCGAGTAGCTGCAACAGCAGCGTGAACAGGTTGATGAAGTTCAGGTAAAGGGACAGCGCACCGGTAATCGCCGCTTTCTCAGCAATCTCGCCGCCCTCCGAGGCGTAGCCGTAAATGTAGTCGTTCTTCAGCCGCTGGGTATCCCAGGCGGTGAGGCCCGCGAACACCAGCACGCCAACCACCGAGACGATGAACTGCAGCATCGAGCTTGCCAGGAACAGGTTGACCAGGCTCGCGATGATGACACCGATCAGGCCCATGAACAGGAACGACCCCATGCCGCTCATGTCACGCTTGGTGGTGTAGCCGTAGAGGCTCAGTGCGCCGAAGGTCGCCGCGGTGATGAAGAACACCCGCACGATCGAGGTGTGCGTGTACACCAGGAAGATCGACGACAGCGAAATGCCCATCAGCGCCGAGAAGGCCCAGAACAGCAATTGTGCTGTCGCGGGCCGCAGCCGGTTGATGCCGAACGAGATCGCGAACACCATCGCCAGCGGCGCGAGGATGAACAGCCACTTCAGCGGGCTGACATACATCGCGTAGCCGAACTGCGTCAGGTAGGCGTTGCCGAATCTGGCAGCGGCCCCGGCCTGGTCGGTGGTCACCGCGGCCATGTAGACGCCGAGCGCCGCAAGGCCGGTGATCGCCAGGCCGATGCTCATGTAGTTGTAGATGCGCAGCATGTAGGCGCGCAGACCGGCATCGACGGCCGCGGCGTCAACGCGTCCGGCAGCCCGGCCGAAAGGAGATACGTAGTTACGGTCTAGGTCCGACATGGTCGAATTCCCGTTGGTTGCCCGGCGGAGCGCAAGGGGTTTGCGGCGCCGGTTGGATTTCTATCTCAGATGTCCTGATCTGCAGACGTTAATCTTACGAATCTTACGTCATCAACCCGGCCACTGATCTTGGCTGGTATGTGGGAAACTAACACATTCGACGCAAGCTTCCACGCGCGGCTGAATGTCGCTTCTCGCGACGATTTCCGGGTAAAAGCAGTGTTAACCCCGTCTTCCGCCGCTACAAATTGTCACAAATTCCGTAACACGCTGGCCGGCTTTTGGTTCAGGGCCAACAACGTTCCGGCGAGCCCCAGCCCCACCGTGACGATCAGGGCGGCTGCGACCACCCCGGCCGCGCTGCCAGCCTGCCAGATGAAGCTGAGCGTCATCAGCCTGGTCACGATCAGCCACGCCGCGATCGAGCCCGCGATCACGCCGAATATGGCCGTCGCGAGGCCGATCATGAGGTACTCGAGCGCATAGGCCCCGAGCAGACGCACCCGGGTTGCGCCGAGCGTCTTCAGGATGACCGCGTCATAGACCCGGTGGCGATGGCCGGCGGCGAGCGCGCCGCCGAGCACCAGGATCGCCGAGATCAGGGTCACCGCGCTGGCGCCGCGGATGGCTAGCACGAGGTTGGTGACGACGGTGCCGACGGTCTCGAGCGCTTCGCGGACCCGAACGCTGGTCACCATCGGAAAGACGTCCGCCACCTGCTTGATGATCCGGGCGTCGCCTGCCGGGTCGGGGTGGACCTCGGATAGGGTTGCGACATGGCTGTGCGGCGCGCCCTTGAAGGCGTTGGGCGAGAACACCAGCACGAAATTGATGCCGAGCCCCTGCCAGTCGACGTTACGCAGATTGCCGATTTTGGCCGCGATGTCGCGGCCGAGCACGTTGACGACGATCTCGTCGCCGATCTTGAGCTTCAGCCCGTCGGCGATCTTCTTCTCCAGCGAGACCAGGGGCGGCCCCTTATAGTCCGCGCTCCACCATTCGCCTTCGACCACCTTCGAGCCTTTTGGAACTTCGCCGGTATAGGTCAGGCCGCGGTCACTCTGCAGCACCCATTCGGTATCCTGCGACGGCTTGAGTTCGTCCGCCTTGACGCCGCGGGCGGCAACGATGCGCCCGCGCAGCATCGGCACGTCGTCGACGGCAGATTGCGGCGCGATCTGCTTGAGGAAGGCGCCGAAGCGGTCGGCGTCGGCGGTCGGAATGTCGATAAAGTAGAACGAGGGCGCGCGCTCCGGCAGCGCGGCCAGGAACTGCCGGCGCAGATTGCCGTCGATCTGGGTAATGGTGACGAGGACCGCGAGCCCAAGCCCGAGCGACATCACGACCGACGGCGTCAGCGCGCCGGGCCGGTAGATATTGGCAATCGCCAGCCGCAGCATGGTGATGCTGGACCGCGGCAGGCGCCGCGCCAGCGCCATCAGGCCGGCGGCGACGCCGCGCAACAGCGCAAACACCGCAATCGAAGCGACGACGAACACGGCGGCGACCCGCTTGTCATAGGCCAGCCCGATCGCAACCGCGACAAGGAGCACGATCACCACGGCCATCAGCGCGAGATAGCTCCAGCGCGGGCGGTGCCATTCGCGGGCGACCTCTTCGCGGAACAATGCCGCGACCGGGACATCATGGACCCGGCCGAGCGGCCCCAGCCCGAAGGCGAGCGCGGTGAGCAGGCCGTAGAGGAACGACAGCGCCAGTTCGTCGGCGTGCAGGGCAGGGATCACCGGCAGTGGCAGAAGCTTGCCGAACAGGCCGACGATGACAAACGGCAAGGCCGCGCCGGCGGCAAGCCCCGATTATCGAGCCGATCCCGGCGAGCACGATCACCTGTGTCAGGTAGATGGTGAAGACGTCGCGCCCGGTGGCGCCAAGCGCCTTGAACGAGGCAATGACGTCGCGTCGGCGATCGATATGGCTCTTGACGGCATTGGCGACGCCGACGCCGCCGACCAGAAGGGCCGCGAGGCCAACCAGCGTCAGGAACTGGGTGAAGCGGTTGATGGTGCGTTCAAGCTGCGGCGAGGCATTGTCGCGGCTGCGGATCCACCAGCCGGCTTCCGGCAAGGCACTCCGGGCGCTGTTGACCAATTGGGCGGCGGCGCGTTCGTCAGCCGCATTGTCCGGCAGCTTTACCCGGTACATCCAGCGCACCAGGCTGCCCGGCTGCAGCAATCCGCTGGCGCGCAGGCTCTGCTCGCTGACCAGTACGCGCGGGCCCAGGCCGACATTGCCGGCGAGCTTGTCCGGCTCGGCGCCAACCACGCTGCGAATCTGGACCGTGGCATTGCCGATGCCGATGCGGTCGCCGAGCTTGAGATCGAGCCGCGCCAGCAGGGTGGAATCGACCGCCGCGCCGAACGCGCCATCGCGTTCAGCCAGCAGATCCGACATCGGCATTTGGGGATCAAGCGTCAACCGTCCGAGCATCGGATAGTTGCCGTCGACCGCTTTGAGCTCGACCAGCGCCAGCTTGCCGTCGCTGGCGCGGGCCATCACCCGCAGCGCGGCCGCAACCGACACCTGGCCCCGCGCGCGCAGGAAGGCGAGTTCCTCCGGCTTGGCTTCGCGCTGGATCAGCGAGAATGCGACATCGCCGCCGAGCAATGTTCGGCCCTCGCGGGTCAGACCTTCGCTAAGGCTTGCCGCCACCGAGCCGACGCCGGCAATTGCCATGACGCCAAGCGCGATGCAGGCGATGAAGACGTAAAAGCCACGCAGGCCGCCGCGCAATTCGCGAAGCGCGTAACGCAGCGCCAGCGAGGATGCGCGGCTCTTGTAGACCGGCTCGGGAAATCGCGGTCATGAGTGCCCGTCGATCCGGCCGGAGCGCAGCCGCACCACGCGGTCGCAGCGCTGCGCCAGCGAACTGTCGTGCGTCACCAGCACCAGCGTCATGCCGCGCTCGGCATGTTTGGTGAAGAGCATGTCGATGATCTGCTTGCCGGTGGTTTCATCGAGATTGCCGGTCGGCTCGTCCGCGACGAGAATGGCGGGATCGGGTGCCAGCGCGCGAGCCAGCGCCACGCGCTGCTGTTCGCCCCCGGACAATTGGGTCGGGTAATGATGCAGGCGCTCGCCGAGGCCGACCGACGCCAGTTCCTTCGCCGCGCGCTCCGCCGCGTCGGGACTGCCGGCAAGCTCCAGCGGCACGGCTACGTTTTCCAGCGCCGTCATGGTCGGGATCAGGTGAAACGACTGGAACACGATGCCGACCTGGCGGCCGCGGAAGCGGGCGAGGGCGTCCTCGTCGAGGGCATTGAACGGCGTGCCGTTGACCACCACCTCTCCGCTGTCAGGACGTTCCAACCCCGCCATCACCATCAGCAAGGTCGATTTGCCCGAACCTGACGGCCCGATCAGGCCAATCGCCTCGCCGGATGCCACACGAAGGCTGATATCTTTCAGGATATGAACGCGGGCGGCGCCTGTGCCGAGCGAGAGGTTGACGTTGGAGATGGAAATGGTGTCCGGCCCGACGCCGGTCAGTGAAGAGGGTTCGATGAGACTGTCCATGGCTCGGTCATATGGCACTTCCACCGCTCGGGTCGAGGGCTTGAAACGGATGTTTGCGCACATACGCGTGTTGATTGTGGCTTTGATGACGGCCGGGCCGGTTTTGGCCCAGACTCAGGCCCCGGCCACTGCACCCGCCAAACCGGTCAAGATGGTCGTCCTCGGTGATTCCTTGAGCGCGGGCCTCGGCCTGTCTGCGCCGGCAGCGTTCCCCGCCCGCCTGCAAAAAGCGTTAAGCGACAAGGGGATAAAGGTCGACATGATCAACGCCGGAGTGTCCGGCGATACCACGTCCGGCGGTCGCGACCGGCTGGACTGGTCGATCCCGGAGGAACCGAGGCGGTGATTCTCGAGCTCGGCGCCAACGATGCGCTGCGCGGGATCGACCCCGCCGTCACCCGCGCGGCGCTGAGCGATATCCTGACCCGGCTGAAGGCGCGCAAGATCGCGGTTCTCTTGTGCGGGATGCTGGCGCCGCCCAATTACGGCAGCGAATATGCGGCACGCTTCAACGCCATCTATCCGGAGCTGTCCAAATCGTTCGGCGTGCCGCTCTACCCATTTTTCCTGGAGGGGGTTGCGAGTGAGGCCAAGCTCAACCAGGCCGACGGAATCCATCCGACCGCCGAGGGTGTCGATATCATCGTGAAGAATATTCTGCCCATGGTGGAGGCATTTATCGGCACGATCTCCGGGCAGCGGAGTTGAAAAAGCAGCAACGAATGAGGTTACCCCAAGGTTTTTCCGTAGCATTGCGGAGTGCTCGCCCCGCGTGCTTCGCAGAGTCACATAAGTCGGATAGAAAATAACTATCGGTGATTCGTCACCGGGCGCTGTTACAGGACATGGTCCTTTTCAAGGTCATGCCCAAGCATCGGGAGTCATGCGATGCCGCGTTTGTTTGCTGGACTGGAAATTCCGGCCGAGATCGGCCAGAGCCTTTCCAATTTGCGTGGCGGCCTTCCCGGCGCACGCTGGATCGATCCCGAAAATTATCACGTCACCTTGCGCTTCATCGGCGATATCGACGGCATGTCGGCGAATGAAATCGCCTCGATGCTGTTTCGGGTCAACCGCAAGCCGTTCGAGGTCAAGGTGCAGGGCCTGCAGAGCTTTGGCGGCAAGAAACCGCGCGCAGTGGTCGCTTCCGTCGAGCCGAGCCGGCCGCTGATCGAGCTGCAGGCCGAGCTCGAACGGCTGATGCAGCGGCTCGGGCTCGATCCCGAAGGGCGCAAATTCATTCCCCATGTGACGCTGGCGCGGCTGCATGACGCCTCCAGCCAGGACGTTGCCGATTATCTCTCGGTGCGCGGCTATTTCCCGAGCCGCACGTTCTGGGCTTCGCGCTTTGTGCTGTTCTCGTCCCGCGCGTCCACCGGCGGCGGGCCTTATGTGGTCGAGGATTCCTATGCGCTGAGCGCGTGAGGGCGGACGCTGGCCGCCTCTCCGCTGTCGTCGGGCGCGCATTCGCGCGACCCGTTGGCCGGGTATGACGATCCGGGAATGGCCGTGTTTGCATACCCCCAGCACCAATTCACGGCTTGCAATTTCCGCTCGCTTGAGGCCGAAAGGGGCCATGCTGTCGACTGACCCCACCTCGTTCCGTGCACACTATCAGGCTCTGGTTTCCTCTGGCGCGATCGAGGCCGATCCCGCGCAGGCGGAAGCTGCCGAGGCGTTCGCCGCACTCGAGGAGCGGCTGTCGAGCTACAAGCCGGCGCGCAAATTGAGCCTGCTCGGCCGATTGTTCGGCGACAAAAGTGAGCCGCCGCCGCGCGGGCTCTACATTCACGGCGAGGTCGGTCGCGGCAAGACCATGCTGATGGACCTGTTCTTTCAGCAGAGCCCGGTCCAGCGCAAGCGCCGCGCCCATTTCCACGAGTTCATGGCGGAGGCGCATGAGAAGATCTACGCCTATCGCCAGAATATCGCGCGCGGTGAAATCGCGGATAGCGACGTGATCGAGCTGACGGCCAACGCGATCTTCGACGAGGCGTGGCTATTGTGCTTCGACGAATTCCACGTCACCGACATCGCCGATGCCATGATCCTGGGCCGGCTGTTCTCAAAGCTGTTCGAGCTCGGCACCGTCGTGGTCGCGACTTCGAACGTCGCGCCCGAAGACCTCTACAAGGGTGGGCTCAACCGCGCGCTTTTCCTGCCGTTCATTTCGCAGATCGAAGACCGCATGGATGTGCTGCGGCTCGATGCCCGCACCGATTTCCGGCTGGAAAAACTGGCCGGCGTGAAGATGTGGCTGGTGCCGCCGGATGATGAAGCCGGCGTCGCGCTCGACCGCGCCTGGCGCAAGATGACCGGCAACGCGCCGTGCAAGCCGCGCGACATTGCGATCAAGGGCCGCGTCCTGCGCGTGCCCTGCTCGGCGCATGGCGTGGCGCGATTTTCCTTTGCCGATATCTGCGAAAAGCCGCTGGCCGCGTCGGACTATCTGCGGCTGGCGCACGACTATCACACCATCCTGATCGATCGCATTCCAGTGATGGATTACGCCGAGCGCAACGCCGCCAAGCGCTTCATCTCGCTGATCGACACGCTCTACGACAACGCGGTGAAGCTCATGGCCTCGGCCGAGGCCGATCCGGTGTCGCTGTATGTCGCTGCCGAGGGCGTTGAAGCCAACGAGTTCAAGCGGACCGCGTCGCGTCTGATCGAAATGAGTTCTGAGTCCTATTTGGCGCTGCCGCACGGAAGGAAGGATTCCGCGGCCAGCGGCTCCACTACGGGGCTGGTCGAGACGTAGCCGTCGTCATTCCGTGTTCGATGCTGCGCATCGCCCCGGAATGACAGTACGCTCTGGCATACCTGACTGAAATCCAGGCGCGGCCTTAGAATCGGGCATGCCCCGGCTTGAACCGGCCATTCGAAAGGGATAACCAGCCATCCGACTGATTATCCACCCTCACTCTTCGTCTCAGAAGGACAAATTTCCCATGGCGCGCGACAAGATTGCTTTGATTGGCTCCGGTCAGATCGGCGGAACGCTGGCTCACCTCGTCGGCCTGAAGGAGCTTGGCGACGTCGTGATGTTCGACATCGCCGAGGGCGTCCCCCAGGGTAAAGCGCTCGACATCGCGCAATCTTCGCCGGTCGACGGTTTCGACGCCCATCTGACAGGCGCCAATTCCTATGAGGCGCTCGATGGCGCCAAGGTCTGCATCGTCACCGCCGGCGTGCCGCGCAAGCCCGGCATGAGCCGCGACGACCTCCTGAGCATCAATCTCAAGGTCATGGAGCAGGTCGGCGCCGGCATCAAGAAGTATGCGCCCGATGCGTTCGTCATCTGCATCACCAACCCGCTGGATGCGATGGTGTGGGCGCTGCAGAAGGCTTCCGGTCTGCCGCACAAGAAGGTAGTCGGCATGGCTGGCGTGCTCGACTCGGCGCGGTTCCGCTATTTTCTGGCCGACGAATTCCACGTCTCGGTCGAGGACGTCACCGCTTTCGTGCTCGGCGGCCATGGCGACACCATGGTGCCGCTGACGCGCTACTCCACGGTCGCCGGCATTCCGCTGCCCGACCTCGTCAAGATGGGCTGGACCTCGCAGACCCGCATCGACGAAATCGTCGACCGCACCCGCAACGGCGGCGCCGAGATCGTCAACCTCCTGAAGACCGGTTCGGCGTTCTACGCGCCGGCCGCTTCGGCGATCGCGATGGCCGAGAGCTATCTGAAGGACAAGAAGCGCGTGCTGCCGTGCGCGGCCTACCTCAACGGCGAGTACAGCGTGAAGGACATGTATGTCGGCGTCCCCGTGGTGATCGGCTCGAAGGGCGTTGAGCGCATCGTCGAGATCGAGCTGGCCGGCAAGGATCGCGAAGCATTCGACAAGTCGGTCGGCGCGGTTCAGGGCCTGGTCGACGCCTGCAAGAAGATCGCGCCCGATCTGCTCGGTCGTTGATTTTACTCAGCTTTCGCCCCTCGCCGGGGCGAAAGCGGTTTTAGGGTTGCAGTTATCTTGGTATATGGTATGCCAACTACCAATGCCGGTGAACTGTAGAACTCGCCGCTAAGGGTTTTGGGGAGCGTCCAAATGAATATCCACGAATACCAGGCCAAGGCTCTGCTGCATGAATTCGGCGTGCCGATTTCGCGTGGCGTGCCTGTCTTGAAGGCCTCGGATTCGGAAGCCGCCGCCAAACAGCTTCCCGGCCCGATCTGGGTGGTGAAGAGCCAGATCCATGCCGGCGGCCGCGGCAAGGGCAAATTCAAGGAAGCTTCCGCCGGCGACAAGGGCGGCGTCCGCATCGCGAAATCAGTCGCTGAGGTCAACGAATTCGCCAAGCAGATGCTGGGGGCGACGTTGGTCACGGTCCAGACCGGCCCGCAGGGTAAGCAGGTCAATCGCCTCTACATCGAGGAAGGCTCCGACATCGACAAGGAGTTTTATCTCTCAATCCTGGTCGATCGTGAAACTTCCCAAGTCGCGTTCGTCGTCTCGACCGAAGGCGGCGTCAATATCGAGGACGTTGCCCACAATACGCCTGGAGAAGATTGTGACCTTCTCCGTCGATCCGGCAACCGGCATCATGGCTCATCACGGCCGCACGGTCGCGAAAGCCCTGAAGCTCACCGGCGATCTCGCCAAGCAGGCGGAGAAGCTGGTGACGCAGCTCTACACGGCGTTCGTTGCCAAGGACATGGCGATGCTGGAGATCAATCCGCTCGTCGTCACCAAGCAGGGCGAACTGCGCGTGCTCGATGCCAAGGTGTCGTTCGATGACAACGCGCTGTTCCGCCATCCCGAAGTGGCGGTGGCGTTGCGCGATCTGACCGAGGAAGATGCCAAGGAGGTCGAGGCGTCAAAGTACGATCTCAACTACGTCACGCTCGACGGCACCATCGGCTGCATGGTCAACGGCGCCGGCCTTGCGATGGCGACCATGGACATCATCAAGCTTTACGGCATGGAGCCCGCCAACTTCCTCGACGTCGGCGGCGGCGCCAGCAAGGAGAAGGTGGCGGCGGCGTTCAAGATCATCACCGCCGACCCGAACGTGAAGGGCATCCTGGTCAACATCTTCGGCGGCATCATGAAGTGCGACATCATCGCCGAAGGCGTGGTCGCCGCAGTGAAGGAAGTTGGCCTGAAAGTGCCGCTGGTGGTGCGGCTCGAAGGCACCAATGTCGACGCCGGCAAGCAGATCATCCGCGAATCCGGCCTCAACGTGGTACCTGCCGACAATCTCGACGATGCCGCACAGAAAATCGTGAAAGCCGTCAAGGGAGGCTAGCGATGGCTGACCATCTCGCCGCACCGACACCGCTGGATGAACACCGCCGGCTCGCGGTTTTTGCGGGCGAGTGGGCGGGCGAGGAAATGGTCTATCCGTCGCGCTGGACTGCGGGCGGTCCAGCGACCTCGCATGTGGTCGCGCGCGTCGATCTCAACGGCTTCTACCTGATTCAGGACACCCGTCAGATGCGCGACGGCAAGGAGGCTTTCGCCACCCACGGCGTGTTCACCTATGACCGCGAAGACCGGACCTACAAATTATTCTGGCACGATTCGCTCGGCTACTATTCGCCGGCACCGGCCTCCGGCGCCTGGGTCGGTAACAAGTTGACCCTGGTGCGCGGCTCGCTGCGCGGCAATGCGCGCCACGTGTACGAAGTCGTCGACGACAACAACTACACCATGAAGATCCAGTTCTCGCCTGATGCCGAAGGATGGGCCGACGTGCTCACCGGCACGTACCGTCGCATTCATTAACCCCTCGTTCACGGTCACCGAAGAAAGCGTTCGCAATCATGTCCGTTCTGATCGACAGCAACACCAAAGTCATCTGCCAGGGTTTTACGGGCAAGAACGGCACGTTCCATTCGGAAGCCGCGATCGCGTATGGCACCAGGATGGTCGGCGGCACCTCGCCGGGCAAAGGCGGCTCGACGCATCTCGGCTTGCCCGTCTTCGACACCGTGCGTGAGGCGCGCGAGAAGACCGGCGCTGACGCCAGCGTGATCTATGTCCCGCCGCCGGGTGCGGCCGACGCGATCTGCGAAGCGATCGATGCGGAGGTTCCGCTGATCGTCTGCATCACCGAGGGCATTCCGGTGCTGGACATGGTGCGCGTGAAGCGTTCGTTGTCGGGATCGAAATCCCGCCTGATCGGGCCGAACTGCCCGGGCGTCATGACGGCGGGCGAATGCAAGATCGGCATCATGCCGGCCAACATCTTCAAGCCGGGCAGCGTCGGGATCGTTTCCCGCTCGGGGACGTTGACCTATGAGGCCGTGTTCCAGACCACCCAGGAGGGCCTCGGTCAGACCACCGCGGTCGGCATCGGCGGCGACCCGGTCAAGGGCACCGAATTCATTGACGTGCTGGAGATGTTCCTCAGGGACGAGAAGACCACTTCGATCATCATGATCGGTGAAATCGGCGGCTCGGCCGAGGAAGACGCCGCCCAGTTCATCAAGGACGAGGCCAAGCGCGGCCGGAAAAAGCCGATGGTTGGCTTCATCGCCGGCGTCACCGCCCCTCCCGGCCGTCGCATGGGGCATGCCGGCGCCATCATTTCCGGCGGCAAGGGTGACGCCGGATCCAAGACGGCGGCCATGGAAGCGGCGGGAATTACGGTGTCTCCGTCGCCGGCACGGCTCGGACATACGCTTGCCGAAAAATTGAAGTCTTAATTCAGTTCTTGGTCCTTTTAGGCGGGAATATCCGTCTTAAATAGGGTAAAGCTTCTTACCGAGCTGGTTCGGGCCTCCCGGACCGGCTACAGCGCCGTTTTCCACGCGCAAAGCGAAACTCACCAGGACGCCATCATGTCTCGCCAGGACGCGAACGCAGCATTTGCCCTTTCCTCATTTTTGCAAGGCACCAACGCCACCTATATCGACGAGCTCTACGCCCGCTACGAGCAGAACCCCGGGTCGGTCGACGGCGACTGGCAGGAATTCTTCAAGAGCCTGAAAGACACCCCGGCCGACGTCCAGAAGAACGCCGAGGGCCCGTCCTGGGGCCGCGACAACTGGCCGCTCACGCCGCAGGACGAACTGACCTCGGCGCTGGACGGTAACTGGGTCACCGTCGAGAAGGCCGTCGGCGCCAAGCTGGCCGCCAAGGCGCAGGCCAAGGGCGCCGAACTATCCGCTGCCGACGTCAACCAGGCGACGCGCGATTCGGTTCGCGCCCTGATGCTGATCCGCGCCTACCGCATGCGCGGTCATTTCCACGCCAAGCTCGATCCGCTCGGCATCGAGGCGCCGCGCGATCGCGAGGAGCTTGATCCGCGGACCTATGGCTTCACCGAGGCCGATTTCGACCGCAAGATCTTCCTCGACCATGTGCTCGGCCTCGAATACGGCACGCTGCGCGAGATCGTCGCGATCTGCGAGCGCACCTACTGCCAGACGCTCGGCGTCGAGTTCATGCATATCTCGAACGCCGCGCAGAAGGCCTGGATCCAGGAGCGCATCGAGGGGCCGGACAAGGAGATCAGTTTTACGCCGGAAGGGCGCCGCGCCATCCTCAACAAGCTGATCGAAGCCGAAGGTTTCGAAAAATTCTGCGATCTCAAATTCACCGGTACCAAGCGTTTCGGCCTCGACGGTGCCGAGTCGTTGATCCCCGCGCTGGAGCAGATCATCAAGCGTGGCGGCAATCTCGGCGTGAAGGAAATCGTGCTCGGCATGCCGCATCGCGGCCGCCTCAACGTGCTGACCCAGGTGATGGGCAAATCGCACCGTGCGCTGTTCCATGAATTCAAGGGCGGCTCCGCCAATCCCGAGGACGTCGAAGGCTCGGGCGACGTGAAGTATCACCTCGGCGCGTCGTCCGACCGCGAGTTCGACGGCAACAAGATCCATCTGTCGCTGACCGCCAACCCGTCGCATCTGGAAATCGTCGACCCCGTCGTGCTCGGCAAGGTGCGCGCCAAGCAGGACCAGCACGGCGATCCGCCCGACATGCGCATCTCGGTGCTGCCGCTGCTGCTGCACGGCGACGCCGCGTTCGCCGGCCAGGGCGTGGTGGCGGAATGCTTCAGCCTCTCCGACCTGAAGGGCTACCGCACCGGCGGCTCGCTGCATTTCATCGTCAACAACCAGATCGGCTTCACCACCTATCCGCGCTATTCGCGCTCCTCGCCCTATCCGTCCGACGTGGCGAAGATGATCGATGCGCCGATCTTCCACGTGAACGGCGACGATCCGGAAGCTGTGGTGTTCGCGGCGAAGGTCGCGATCGAGTTCCGGCAGAAATTCCACAAGCCGGTCGTGATCGACATGTTCTGCTATCGCAGGCACGGCCATAACGAGGGCGATGAGCCGGCGTTTACCCAGCCGGTGATGTACAAGCACATCGCCTCGCATCCGTCGACGCTCGAACTCTACGCAAAGCGCCTGGTCACCGACGGCGTGCTGACCGAAGGCGAGGTCGGGAAGGCGAAGGCCGACTGGCGTGCGCGGCTCGATGCCGAGCTCGAGGCGGGCTCCGGCTACAAGCCCAACAAGGCTGACTGGCTCGACGGCAAATGGGCCGGCTTCAAATCCGCCGACCAGGAAGAAGACGCCCGCCGCGGCGTCACCGGCGTCGATGTCGGTATCCTCAAGGATATTGGCCGCAAGATCACCAAGGTGCCGGACGGTTTCCGGGTTCACCGCACGATCCAGCGTTTCCTGGAAAACCGCGCCAAGGCCATCGACAACGGTGTCGGCATCGACTGGGCGACCGGCGAAGCGCTGGCGTTCTGCACGCTGATGCAGGAAGGCCACCACGTCCGGCTATCCGGCCAGGATTCCGAACGCGGCACCTTCTCGCAGCGCCATTCGGTGCTGATCGACCAGGAAGACGAGAGCCGCTACACGCCGTTCAACCACCTTGGCCACGATCAGGGCCACTACGAGGTCATCAACTCGCTGCTGTCCGAAGAGGCGGTGCTCGGCTTCGAGTATGGTTATTCGCTGGCCGAGCCGAAGGCGCTGGCGATGTGGGAAGCCCAGTTCGGCGACTTCGCCAACGGTGCGCAGGTGCTGTTCGACCAGTTCATCTCATCCGGCGAACGCAAATGGCTGCGCATGTCCGGTCTCGTCTGCTTGCTGCCACATGGCTATGAAGGGCAGGGACCGGAGCACTCCTCGGCGCGGCTCGAGCGTTTCCTGCAGATGTGCGCCGAAGACAACATGCAGGTGGTGTATCCGACCACGCCGGCGAATTACTTCCACGTGCTACGGCGGCAGTTACATCGCGAGATCCGCAAGCCCCTGATCGTGATGACGCCGAAGTCGCTGTTGCGGCACAAGCGCGCGGTCTCGCGACTCGATGAGCTCGGCAAGGACACGACGTTCCACCGCATTCTGTACGATGACGCGCAGATGCTGCCCGACGAGAAGATCAAGCTGGCGCCGGACGACAAGATCCGCCGCGTCCTGCTGTGCTCGGGCAAGGTCTATTACGATCTCTACGAGGAGCGCGAGAAGCGCGGCATCGACGACATTTACATCCTGCGCGTCGAGCAGCTCTATCCGGTGCCGCTGAAGGCGCTGGTGCAGGAGCTCGTCCGCTTCAAGAATGCCGAAGTGGTGTGGTGCCAGGAAGAGCCGCGCAACATGGGCTCATGGCACTTCATCGAGCCCTATCTGGAATGGGTGCTGAACCAGATCCACGCGCCGAACCGGCGCCCACGTTACGCCGGCCGTGCCGCCTCGGCGGCAACTGCCACCGGTTTGATGTCGAAGCATCTGGCACAGCTCAAGGCGATGCTGGATGAGGCGCTGAACTAGCAATTGCCCCAAGTCGTCATGCCCGGGCTTGTCCCGGGCATCCACGTCTTGCTTTGTGAAAATTGTCTTAGGGCGTAGATGGCCGGGACGAGCCCGGCCATAACGCAAAGAGGAAAATACCATGACTGAAATTCGTGTTCCGACGCTCGGCGAGTCCGTGACGGAAGCCACCATCGGCCGCTGGTTCAAGAAGGCCGGCGAAGCGGTAGCGGTGGATGAGCCGTTGGTCGAGCTCGAGACCGACAAGGTCACCATCGAAGTGCCGGCGCCATCCGCCGGCGTGCTTGGCGAGATCGCGGCCAAGGACGGCGAGACCGTCGCCGTCGGCGCGCTGCTCGGGCAGATCAATGAAGGCGCGGCCGGCGCCGCGAAGCCGGCCGCCGCCGCGCCCGCCAAGGCCGCCGCCCCGGCTGCAGCGCCCGCCGCTGCCCCTGCTGCGGCTCCGAAGGCTGCGGCAGCAGATGCGCCGCTGGCACCGTCGGTGCGCAAACTTTCCGCCGAGAGCGGCATCGATGCCGCGACCGTGCCCGGCTCGGGAAAGGATGGCCGCGTCACCAAGGGCGACATGCTGGCCGCGATCGAGAAGGCGGCGTCGGCGCCGACCCCGGTCCATCAGCCGGCCGCTTCCGTGCAGGTCCGCGCGCCGTCGCCGGCCGATGACGCCGCGCGCGAGGAGCGCGTGAAGATGACGCGGCTGCGCCAGACCATCGCGCGGCGGCTGAAGGACGTGCAGAACACGGCCGCGATGCTCACGACCTTCAACGAGGTCGACATGAGCCACATCATGGCGATGCGCGCGCAGTACAAGGACGTGTTCGAGAAGAAGCATGGCTCGAAGCTCGGCTTCATGGGCTTCTTCACCAAGGCGGTGGTGCAGGCGCTGAAGGACATCCCGGCCGTCAATGCCGAGATTGACGGCACCGATTTGATCTACAAGAACTACTACCACATCGGCGTCGCCGTCGGCACCGACAAGGGCCTGGTCGTGCCCGTGGTGCGCGACTGCGACCACAGGTCGATCTCCGACATCGAAAAATCGATCGCCGATTTCGGCCGCCGCGCGCGCGACGGCCAGCTCAAGATCGACGAGATGCAGGGCGGCACCTTCACCATCACCAATGGCGGCATCTACGGTTCGCTGATGTCGACGCCGATCCTCAACGCCCCGCAATCCGGCATCTTGGGCATGCACAAGATCCAGGAGCGGCCGATGGTGGTCGGCGGCAAGATCGAGGTGCGCCCGATGATGTATCTGGCGCTGTCCTATGATCACCGCGTGATCGACGGCAAGGAGGCGGTGACGTTCCTGGTGCGCGTCAAGGAGAGCCTGGAGGATCCGGCTCGCCTGGTGCTGGATCTCTGACACAATACGCTTGCCGGCGTCGGCACTCACGCCAGCGCCGCAAGCCGTGGATCATGCACGTCGATTTGTGGGACCTGATGTGACGGACAAGGTTGTTGTGATCACCGGCGGCAGCCGCGGCATCGGCCGTGCGGCCGCCATCGCCGCCGCCGCGCGCGGTTTTCGCGTCGTGGTCGGCTACGCCAGCAATGAAGCCGCGGCGAACGAAGTCGTTTCGCAGATCGAACGCAAGAACAGCAAGGCGATCGCCGTGAAATGCGATGTCGGCAGCGAGGCGGACATTCTCGCGCTGTTCAAGGCCGCCGACGACTTCGGAACGCTTGGCGCGCTCGTCAACAATGCCGGCATTGTCGGCCCGTCGATACGGGTCGAAGACATGTCGGCCGAGCGCATCCAGCGCATGATGGCAGTCAACGTCACCGGCAGCATTTTATGCGCGCGCGAAGCGGTGAAGCGGATGTCGACCCGCAACGGCGGCGCGGGCGGCGTCATCGTCAATCTTTCCTCGGTCGCGGCGAAACTCGGCTCCCCCAATACGTATGTGGATTATGCGGCGTCCAAGGGCGCGGTTGATTCCTTCACCATCGGCCTTGGCTATGAGGTTGCCGGAGAGGGCATTCGGGTCGCCGCGATCCGGCCTGGACTGATCGATACG
Source organism: Bradyrhizobium sp. RDI18 (assembly GCF_043203335.1). Lineage (NCBI taxonomy): Bacteria > Pseudomonadati > Pseudomonadota > Alphaproteobacteria > Hyphomicrobiales > Nitrobacteraceae > Bradyrhizobium > Bradyrhizobium sp. RDI18. The sequence goes on from NZ_JBICRN010000008.1 coordinate 5,415,360, forward strand.
GATATTCATGCTTCCGGCGGCGAGCCCGATCGCGCGCATCGGCTCGCGCACATGGTGCCGATGAAGCGCGTCGGCACTGCGGAAGAAATCGCCAATGCCATCGTCTGGTTGATTTCGGACGAGGCTTCCTACGTCACCAGCGCCATCCTTGATGTATCGGGCGGCCGGTAACACCTGACACCTTATCTCAGCTACAGGACTTCATCATGGCTTCCTACGATCTCGTCGTCATCGGCACCGGTCCGGGCGGATATGTCTGCGCGGTGCGCGCGGCGCAACTCGGCATGAAGGTGGCCGTGGTCGAGAAAAACGCGACGCTGGGCGGCACCTGCCTCAATGTCGGCTGCATGCCGTCGAAGGCGCTGCTGCACGCCTCCGAAATGTTCGAGGAGGCCGCGCATTCCTTTGCCAAGATGGGCGTCAGCATTTCCGCGCCAAGGCTCGATCTGCCGGCGATGATGAATTTCAAGCAACAGGGCATCGACGGCAACGTCAAGGGTGTCGAGTTCCTGATGAAGAAGAACAAGATCGATGTCCTCTACGGCGCCGGCAAGATTCTCGGCGCCGGCAAGGTCGAAGTCAGCGGTAACGGCAAGTCGCAGACGGTCGAGACCAAGAACATCGTCATCGCCACCGGCTCCGACATCGCGCGGCTGAAGGGCATCGAGATCGATGAGAAGCGCGTGGTGTCGTCGACGGGCGCGCTGTCGCTTGAGAAGGTGCCGGAGAGGCTTCTCATCATTGGTGCTGGCGTGATTGGGCTGGAGCTCGGCTCGGTCTGGAAACGGCTTGGCGCTGAGGTCATGGTCGTCGAGTTTCTCGATCGCATCCTGCCCGGCATGGATGGGGAAGTCGCCAAGCAGTTCCAGCGCATCCTCGAAAAGCAGGGCTTTGCATTCAAGCTCGGCGCCAAGGTGACGGCGGTCGACGCTTCCGGCAAGACGTTGAAGGCAACGGTGGAGCCGGCGGCGGGCGGCGCAGCGGAAACGATTGAGACCGACGTGGTACTGGTCTGCATCGGCCGCGTGCCCTACACCGAAGGGCTCGGGTGCAAGGAAGCCGGCATCGCACTCGACAATCGCGGCCGCGTGCAGATCGACGGGCATTTTTCGACCAGCGTGAAGGGCGTCTATGCGATCGGCGACGTCGTGGCGGGACCGATGCTCGCGCACAAGGCCGAGGATGAAGGCGTTGCCTGCGCCGAGATCATTGCAGGGCAGGCGGGTCACGTGAACTACGATGTTATCCCGGGCGTCGTGTATACGACGCCGGAAGTGTCGTCGGTCGGCAAGACCGAGGAAGAGCTGAAGCAGGCCGGCGTTGCCTACACCTCAGGCAAATTCCCGTTCACCGCCAACGGCCGCTCCAAGGTCAACCAGACCACTGACGGGTTTGTGAAGGTTCTCGCGGATGCGAAGACCGATCGCGTGCTCGGCGTGCACATTGTCGGCCGCGAGGCCGGCGAAATGATTCAGGAAGCCGCTGTTCTCATGGAGTTTGGCGGTTCTGCCGAGGATCTGGCGCGGACGTGTCATGCGCATCCGACCCGCTCGGAAGCGATCAAGGAAGCCGCGCTTGCGGTCGGCAAACGCGCCATCCATATGTGATCGGAACCCGGTACACGCCGAATTGAAGAAGTGGCTGTCCAAAGACCCATGCTTTGAACAAGGAGATCGAGCGGAGCGACCAATCAAGGATGTCATTCCGCTTTAGAGATCACGATCGATGATGCGCCGCCTGTTTCAGCCGTTCTGGGTCCTGCTTGCGGTCATCTTCCTGATCGAAGCTTGGCTGTGGGATCATCTCGAGCCGATCGTCGAGCGCATCGTTGCGCTGATTCCGCTTCGTGCCTTCAAGCGATGGCTGTCCGATCGGGTCGATGCGCTGTCGCCGGCGATGTCGCTGATCGTATTTGCCGTGCCGGTGATTCTGCTGTTTCCGCTGAAGCTGGTCGGGCTCTGGCTATTGGCGCACCAATACTGGTTCAGCGCGGCGGTTGTGATCGTATCAGGCAAATTGCTCGGGGTCGGCGTCACCGCGTTCATCTTCGACGTGACGCGGCCGAAGCTGCTGCAAATGGCGTGGTTCAAGAACCTCTATGAGTTCATCATGGCGATGCGCGCCAAGGCGGCGGCGCTCGTCTATCCGATCAAGCAGCGCATCCGGGAGATTTTGCGCGGCGACGGCGATAGCTGGTCATCGCGCATGCTGCGCACGATCGCGCGCTTCCGCAAGAGCGTGCACGAGGCGCGGTAGGGCCTTTCACCTCTCCCGCTTGCGGGGAGGTCGTATCGCATCGAAAGATGCGATACGGGTGGGGGAAGCTCTCTCGACACGAACAGTATGATTCGATTCGCGGCGACACCCCCACCCCAGCCCTCCCCGCAAGCGGGAGAGGGAGTTCAGTCCCTTCGCGGGTGATGACAACCTCAATGCAAATGCAGCAGATGCGGCGCGTAGAGGCCGAGCGCGGTGATGCCGATGCCGGCGATCGCCAAGATGCCGGAGACCCAGGCCAGCACGATCATGCCGGTGATGATGGTGGCGGACGCCAGCACGATGCCGATCTGGAAGGCGGCTGAAGCGATTTCGTAGTGGTGATATTTTGCGGTCGCCTCGTCGCGCTCGTGCTCGGCGTGCTTGGCGCGTTTTGCCAACTCTTCCGAACCTTCGCCGGTCTCCGGCTCCGAGCGATAGCGCTGCGCAGTCTTGTTCCAGTCGTCTATCTGCTTCTGCAGCGCCGCCTTTGCGCCATCGTCGCCGACGGTGCCGAGGCTGAGCTTGGCGTGTTCGGCGGTGGCCTGCACCACGGTGCGGCGGATGCTCTTGGCCTGGAAGAATGCCCAGAGATTCGAAGCCTCGACATTCTTGCTGATGGCTTCGGTCTGTGCGCCCTTGCCCAGCGTTTCCGAGAACGCAAGGAACAATGCGATCACCGCGATCAGCAGCGCGATCTTCTTGTTCGACCCCGAAGCGTGCTCGGCGTGCTCCGCATGCTCCATGCTTTCATGTGCGCCCATTTAGTCCCCTCCTGTCGGTTGGCGCGCGCACGATTGCCGAACCGCAACGCGAGCGCAAGAGGTCAGCTAAGGAAGCCACCGATGTGACGGGAGTATGTCGGCGCCGAGCGCTGAGATTCATCCGCGCGGATGCGCGCTCTTGTACACTTCCAAGAGCCGCTCGCTGTCGATCCCGGTATAGATCTGCGTGGTCGAGAGCGAGGCGTGGCCGAGCAGTTCCTGGATCGCGCGCAGATCGCCGCCGCGGCTGAGCAGATGGGTCGCGAAAGAATGCCGCAGCGCGTGCGGGGTGGCGCTGTCGGGTAGCCCCAGCGCACCGCGCAGTCGCTCCATGGTGAGCTGGATGATGCGTGGGGAAAGCGGTCCGCCGCGCGCGCCGACGAAGATCGGGCCGGCCGGCGGCAATGAATGCGGGCACATCGCAACGTAATCGGCGATCAGCGCCATCACGTTTTGCAGCACCGGCACCATGCGGGTCTTGTTGCCCTTGCCGGTGACGATAATGACGTCGCCTTCGCCGGGTCTTGGCACGTCCTGGCGCTTCAGTCCCAGCGCTTCGGAGATACGCAAGCCCGATCCATAAAGCAGCGCCATCACCGCGGCGTCGCGCGCGAGAATCCAGGGATCACGCTCCTCGCCGGCGCGCTCGTCGGCATCGGCAAAGCGCTTGGCGGCGGCGATCTGGATCGGCTTCGGCAGGCTTTTTGCAATTTTCGGCGCGCGGATCGCGGACAGGGCGCCGACCTTGCCTTTGCCCTCCCGTTCGAGGTAGCGGCCGAACGAACGCAACCCCGCCAGCGCCCGCATCAGCGAGCGCCCGGCGATGTCGTCGGCACGGCGCATCGCCATGAAAGCCCTGACGTCGGTGGCTTCCAGCGCCGCAAATCGTTTCAGTGTGACTCTGCCGCCCCAATGTTCAGCGAGGAAGGTGAGGCATTGGCGGAGGTCGCGGGCATAGGCTTCAAGCGTCTTTGGCGACAGCCGCCGTTCGGCGCGCAGATGCGTCAGCCAGCGCGTCATCTCCCGCGCGAGCCCCTCGTCGGCGCATTCGAGCTCGACCGCTTGCAGTGCCGGAACTTCCCTGGCCATCATTCTTGCCTTCGAGAGCTTGTCTTGAGACCTTGTCTTGGAGACAGTGATTCAGCGCATTATATCGCACCTCTTTCGTTTACCGTTCGCTAACCGGCCGGAGCGGCGCTAGCTCCCCTCCGGATACCTCAAGCCTGATTCCCCCTGATGGACCACACCACTCGCCAAACCAGCTCATCGGCCTCGTCGACCCGCGTCGTCGACGTGCTGGTGCCGGTCGCGCTCAATCAAAACTATTCCTACCGCGTGCCGCGCGGCATGGAGCTGAAGGCGGGCGATGTCGTCTGCGTGCCGCTCGGGCCGCGCGAGGTGGTGGCGGTGGTGTGGGCGGAGAACGCCAATCCCGATCCGCGCCTGCACAACCGCCTGAAGGACGTCCGCGAAAAGCTCGACGTGCCGCCGCTGAAGGAGGAATTGCGCAGCCTGGTCGATTGGGTTGCCAATTACACGCTGTCCGCGCGCGGCATGGTGCTGCGTATGGCTTTGCGGATGGGTGAAAACCTTGGGCCCGAGCGGATGCGCCTCGGCGTGCGGCTGGTAGGCCCGGCGCCGCAGCGCCTGACGCCAGCGCGGCGGCGGCTGATCGAGGTGCTGTCGGACGGCCTGCTGCACGGCAAGTCGGATGCGGCGCGGGAGGCGGGCGTCAGCTCAGGCGTGGTCGACGGCCTTGTCGATGAGGGGACCCTCGCCATCGAGGCGATGCCGCCGCCGCTGGCGCCGCCGGCGCCCGATCCGTCTTTGCGCAGCCGGAATTTTCGCACCAGCAGCGCGCGGCGGTCGACATGATGCGCGCGCTTGCCGCCAACGGCACGTTTCACGTCGCGCTGCTCGACGGCGTCACCGGATCGGGCAAAACGGAAGTCTATTTCGAGGCGATTGCGGAAGTCGTCCGGCGCGGCAAGCAGACGCTGATCCTGATGCCGGAGATCGCGCTGACCGGGCAATTCCTCGACCGCTTCGCCCAACGTTTCGGCGTGCGCCCGCTGGAATGGCACTCCGAACTGACGCCGCGCACGCGGCAGCGCAATTGGGCGGCAATATCGGCGGGTGAAGCGCCGGTCGTGGTCGGCGCGCGCTCGGCGCTGTTTCTGCCTTATGCGGACCTCGGTCTCATCATTGTCGATGAGGAGCACGACCAGGCCTACAAGCAGGATGACGGCGCGCATTATCATGCCCGCGACATGGCAGTCGTGCGCGCGCATATCGCCAAGATCCCGATCGTGCTGGCGTCCGCGACGCCGTCAGTCGAGACCGAAGTCAATGCACGCAAGGGGCGCTATCAGCGCGTCGCGCTGCCGTCCCGCTTCGGCGGCCAACACATGCCGCATATCGAAGTGATCGATTTGCGACGCGCCCCGCCGCCGCGCGGCCGCTTTATCTCGCCGCCGCTCGCCGAGCAAATCCGGTTCGCGATCGAGAAACGCGAACAGGCGCTGTTGTTTCTGAACCGCCGCGGCTACGCGCCGCTGACGCTATGCCGCGCCTGCGGCCATCGCTTTGCCTGCACCATCTGCGACGCCTGGCTGGTGGATCATCGGTTTCGTCAGCGGCTGGTCTGTCACCATTGCGGCTTCTCGATGCCGCGCCCGAATATCTGCCCGCATTGCCAGGCTGAGGAATCGCTGGTCGCGGTCGGCCCCGGTGTCGAGCGGCTGCAGGAGGAGGCGGCCGCGCTGTTTCCGGAAGCGCGCACCATGGTGCTGTCGAGCGATCTGATCACCTCGATCGAGACCATGCGCAGCGAGCTGAACGAAATCGCCGAAGGTCGCGTCGACATCATCATCGGCACGCAACTGGTCGCGAAGGGCCATAATTTCCCGCGGCTCAATCTGGTCGGCGTGGTCGATGCGGATCTGGGCCTCGGCAATGGTGATCCGCGCGCTGCCGAGCGCACGTTCCAACTGCTCAATCAGGTGATAGGGCGTGCGGGGCGCGATCAGGGCCGCGGCGTCGGGTACTTGCAGACCCATCAGCCCGAACATCCCGTGATGAAGGCCTTGGTCGCCAACGACCGAGAGGCGTTTTACGCCAGCGAAATCGACTCCCGCGAGCGCACCGGCTATCCGCCGTTCGGCCGGCTCGCCAGCCTGATCATTTCCGCAGGCGACCGGCCGACCGCGGAAGGCTTTGCGCGCCGCCTTGCCGCTGTGGCGCCGATCGACGAGCGCATCCAGGTGCTGGGACCTGCCGAAGCGCCGCTTGCGGTGATCAAGGGCCGCTATCGGTTTCGGATCCTGGTGAAGTCGCTGCGCAACGTCGACCTCTCGGAATATTTGCGCGAGTGGCTCGCCGGCGGTCCGAAGACCAAAGGCAATCTCAAGCTCGAAGTCGACGTCGATCCGCAGAGCTTTTTGTAACACCCTCCCTGGAGGGGGAGGGTCGACGCGCGTGTAACGCGCGGCGGGGTGGGGTGACGGTCTCTCCAACCTAACGGTGCCCGAGTTGAGAGATCACCCCACCCCGTCTCACATTTCGCTTCGCTCATGTGAGCCGACCCTCCCCCTCCAGGGGAGGGTGAGCAGACTGGGCTCCCCAAAAACAAAAAAGCCTGCCGTCATTTACGACGGCAGGCCTTTGTTGCCGCGGAAAGTTCCGCGACGGTTACGCAACGCAACGCAACGCAACGCTTACGCGATCTGATGGACCGGAAGACGGCGCGCGATCGCGCGCTTTAGATGACCTCGGCGGTGACGTGGCCGACGCCGGCGCCTGTCAGGCCGATGGCCCGCGCAGCACCCTTGGACAGGTCGAGCACGCGTCCCCTGATGAAGGGACCACGGTCGTTGATCGTGACGATCACGCTCTGGCCACGATGGGTGACGCGGAGCTTGGTGCCGAACGGCAGCGAGCGGTGGGCTGCGGTCATGGCGTTCTGGTTGAAGCGCTGTCCAGAGGCGGTCTTGCTGCCGGATTCATTGCCGTAAAGGAGGCCTTTCCCGAGAAGCCGCGCCCGGTGCTCTGGGAGCCGATCGAGGCATTGGCGTCCAGCCAGTTGCCGGCAGCCTTGGCCTTGCTGGCGTGATGGTGGTGATGGCGATGATGCCTGGATTTTGCAGAAGCTTCGGTGACGGCGCCACCGACCAGGAGAGTTGCGGCGATCAAGGCGAGCGCCGTACGCGACCGGGTTAGAGTTCCCGGCACAACATTATTGGTATGCAACATTAAACTAGTCCCTCAGATAGTATTTGCCACATACGTGACAAATGGAACCCCCGTCCCAACTTCAGAGGGCCGTTTGATGAGGCAATGAGGCATGATTTGGGCAGTAAATCGGGAATGTATCGCGGTGACATATCTTGTTACCGTCGAGCGATATTCCGTAATCTTGCACGTTAATAGATTTTTAATCAATCCAATACTTATTATTACTTAACAATACAGTTATCACGCATCGAGTGAAGATTTGCGCAAGTAATGATCAAATGGAGGCGAGCCGCCCGATTCGTTCCGAACGCTATCGGTCATAGCGGCCATGCAAATACGGGTGGAACAAATACTGGTGGAACAAATCGGCTGGTCGGGGACCGCTCCAGATCGCCTGCAACCGCCGGGTCAAAAATTCCGGCGCGCTGATCCCATCAAGCCGCATTCGACCGGGCCCGAAAATTGACATGCAACAAGACATCGCCCGCATGCGCCGTCATGTTGCACCTGCGCGCTTGCTATGTTAGCAAAGCCGCGATTTTAACGATCCCGGCACCTCTCGTGCCGGTCGAAAATCGAAGTCCCGCTTGAATTCCAAGGGCTTGGATCGCTAGGCGCCGCTACCCGTGGCGACGGTTTTTCCCTTGCGAGTTTGACATCTGAAAAGAGCGTCTCTGTGGCTGCTGAAGATCCGTCCGTTTCGGGAGTGTCCGGCCGTTATGCTACGGCCTTGTTCGAGTTGGCGCGCGAGGAGAAATCCGTCGACGCGGTAAGAGCCGATCTCGATAAATTCGAGGCCATGCTGAACGAAAGCGCCGATCTCAAGCGCCTCGTCCGCAGCCCGGTCTTCTCGGCAGATGCGCAGGCCAAGGCGCTCACTGCCCTGCTCGACAAGGCTGGAATTACCGGCACTTCCGCCAAATTCCTTAAAGTGTTGACCGCCAACCGCCGGCTGTTTGCAGTGGCCGATGTGATCCGCGCCTTCCGCGCGCTGGTGGCGAAGTTCAAAGGCGAGGCGACCGCTGACGTCACCGTCGCCGAACAGCTCAGTGACAAGAATCTCGACGCGCTGAAGACCGCACTGAAAACGGTGACGGGCAAGGACGTCGCGCTCAACGTGAAAGTCGATCCCTCCATCATTGGCGGCCTTGTGGTCAAGCTCGGCAGCCGCATGGTGGATAGCTCACTTCGCACCAAACTCAATTCGATCAAGCACGCGATGAAAGAGGCAGGCTGATGGACATCCGCGCCGCGGAAATTTCCGCGATCCTCAAGGACCAGATCAAGAATTTCGGCCAGGAGGCTGAGGTTACCGAAGTCGGGCAGGTGCTGTCCGTCGGTGACGGTATCGCCCGCGTCTACGGTCTGGACAATGTCCAGGCCGGTGAAATGGTCGAGTTCGAGAACGGCACCCGTGGCATGGCGCTGAACCTCGAAACCGACAACGTTGGTATCGTGATCTTCGGCGCCGACCGCGAGATCAAGGAAGGCCAGACCGTTAAGCGTACCCGCGCCATCGTCGACACGCCGGTCGGCAAGGGCCTGCTCGGCCGCGTCGTCGACGCGCTTGGCAACCCGATCGACGGCAAGGGCCCGATCCAGGCCGACAAGCGCATGCGCGTCGACGTCAAGGCGCCCGGCATCATTCCGCGCAAGTCGGTGAGCGAGCCGATGGCGACCGGCCTCAAGGCGATCGATGCGCTGATCCCGGTCGGTCGCGGCCAGCGCGAGCTGATCATCGGCGACCGTCAGACCGGCAAGACCGCGATCGCGCTCGACACCATCCTGAACCAGAAGCCGCTCAACGCGCAGCCGGACGAGAACATCAAGCTGTATTGCGTCTACGTCGCGATCGGCCAGAAGCGCTCGACCGTTGCCCAGTTCGTCAAGGTGCTGGAAGAGCAGGGCGCGCTGGAATATTCGATCGTCGTCGCCGCCACCGCGTCCGATCCGGCGCCGATGCAGTACATCGCACCGTTCACCGGCTGCACGATGGGCGAGTACTTCCGCGACAACGGCATGCACGCCGTCATCATCTATGACGACTTGTCCAAGCAGGCCGTCGCCTACCGCCAGATGTCGCTGCTGCTGCGCCGCCCGCCGGGCCGCGAAGCCTATCCGGGCGACGTGTTCTACCTGCACTCCCGTCTGCTCGAGCGCGCGGCGAAGCTCAACAAGGACCAGGGCTCGGGCTCGCTGACGGCGCTGCCGGTCATCGAAACCCAGGCCAACGACGTGTCGGCCTACATTCCGACCAACGTGATTTCGATTACCGACGGTCAGATCTTCCTGGAAACCGACCTGTTCTTCCAGGGCATCCGTCCCGCGGTGAACGTCGGTCTGTCGGTGTCGCGCGTGGGCTCCTCGGCGCAGACCAAGGCGATGAAGAAGGTCGCCGGCAAGATCAAGGGTGAGCTGGCGCAGTACCGCGAAATGGCGGCCTTCGCGCAGTTCGGCTCCGACCTCGACGCTTCGACCCAGCGCCTCCTGAACCGCGGTTCGCGCCTGACCGAACTCCTGAAGCAGCCGCAGTTCTCACCGCTGAAGATGGAAGAGCAGGTCTGCGTGATCTGGGCCGGCACCAACGGCTATCTCGACCCGCTTCCGCTCAACAAGGTGCGCGCCTTCGAGGACGGCCTGTTGTCGCTGCTGCGCGGCAAAAACGTCGACATTCTCAACGGCATCCGCGACAGCCGGGATCTCTCTGACGATCTCGCCGGCAAGCTGAAGACCGTGGTCGAAGGTTACGCCAAGACATTTTCTTGACGATTTTGCCGTTGAGGCCCGGCTCCTAGCCGGGTCCGACGAAAGAGTGGCTTGCGGTCGGATCCTCGAGGACTGATCGCCGGGGTGAACTGAGAATGGCTTCACTTAAAGACATGCGGGTCCGCATCGCCTCGACCAAGGCGACGCAGAAGATCACCAAGGCGATGCAGATGGTCGCGGCGTCGAAGCTGCGGCGCGCGCAGAGCGCCGCCGAAGCGGCCCGGCCCTACGCCGAAAAGATGGATGCGGTGATTTCCAACATCGCCGCTGCTGCCGCCAGCTCGCCCGGCGCTCCGGCGCTGTTGGCCGGCACTGGCAGGGATCAGGTGCATCTGCTGCTCGTCTGCACCGGCGAACGCGGCCTGTGTGGTGCGTTCAATTCGGCGATCGTGCGTCTGGTCCGTGAGCGCGCGCTGTCGCTGATGGGCCAAGGCAAGGACGTCAAGATATTCTGCGTCGGCCGCAAAGGCTACGACCAGCTCCGCCGCACCTTCGATAGGCAGATCGTCGAGCACGTCGATCTGCGTGGGGTTCGCCAGCTCGGCTTCGTCAACGCCGAGGATATCGCCAAGAAGATCCTGACACGGTTCGAAGCCGGTGAGTTTGACGTCTGCACGTTATTCTACTCGCGGTTCAAGTCCGTCATCGCGCAGATCCCGACCGCCCAGCAGGTCATTCCGTTGGTGGTCGAAGCGCCGGCCGCCAATGCCGGTCCGTCGATCGCTTACGAGTACGAGCCGGAAGAGGACGAGATTCTGGCGCGGCTGCTGCCGCGCAATCTTGCAGTGCAGGTCTTCCGCGCGCTCCTGGAAAATAACGCCTCTTTCTACGGCGCGCAGATGAGCGCGATGGACAACGCCACCCGCAACGCCGGCGAAATGATCCGCAAGCAAACCCTGGTCTACAACCGAACCCGTCAAGCCCAGATCACCAAGGAGCTGATCGAGATCATCTCCGGCGCCGAGGCGGCGGTCTAGCGCACGAACCAACCGACGGTCGTTCAAGTATAGAATTTCGAAGGAGAGCAATTCATGGCCACAGCAGCTAACCAGATCGGTCGCGTCACCCAAGTCATGGGCGCCGTTGTCGACGTGCAGTTCGAAGGTCATCTGCCGGCCATTCTCAATTCGCTGGAGACCAAGAACGGCGGCAACCGTCTGGTGCTGGAAGTCGCGCAGCACCTCGGTGAGTCCACCGTGCGCACGATTGCGATGGACGCTACCGAAGGTCTGGTGCGCGGTCAGGAAGTGACCGACACCGGCGAGCCCATCGCAATTCCGGTCGGTGATGGCACACTCGGTCGCATCATGAACGTCATCGGCGAACCGATCGACGAAGCCGGTCCGATCAAGTCCGAAGGCAAGCGCGCCATCCATCAGGAAGCGCCGACCTACACTGACCAGTCCACTGAAGCCGAAATCCTTGTGACCGGCATCAAGGTCGTCGACCTGCTTGCCCCCTACGCCAAGGGCGGCAAGATCGGCCTGTTCGGCGGCGCCGGCGTCGGCAAGACCGTGCTGATTCAGGAATTGATCAACAACGTCGCCAAGGCGCATGGCGGTTACTCGGTGTTCGCCGGCGTCGGCGAGCGTACCCGCGAAGGCAACGACCTCTATCACGAGTTCATCGAGTCCAAGGTCAACGCCGATCCGCGCAATCCCGATCCGAGCGTGAAATCAAAATGCGCGCTGGTGTTCGGTCAGATGAACGAGCCGCCTGGCGCCCGCGCCCGCGTCGGCCTCACGGGTTTGACGGTCGCTGAGCACTTCCGCGACCAGGGCCAGGACGTGCTGTTCTTCGTCGACAACATCTTCCGCTTCACGCAGGCAGGCTCCGAAGTGTCGGCGCTGCTCGGCCGCATCCCCTCGGCGGTGGGCTATCAGCCGACGCTCGCCACCGACATGGGCGCGCTGCAGGAGCGCATCACCACGACGCATAAGGGTTCGATCACCTCGGTGCAGGCGATCTACGTGCCGGCCGACGACTTGACCGACCCGGCGCCCGCAACCTCGTTCGCCCACTTGGACGCGACCACGGTGCTGAGCCGCGCGATTTCGGAGAAGGGCATCTACCCGGCGGTGGACCCGCTCGACTCTACCTCGCGCATGCTCTCCCCGCTCGTCGTCGGAGAGGAGCATTATCAGACGGCGCGCATGGTTCAGCAGGTGCTGCAGAAGTACAAGTCGCTGCAGGACATCATCGCCATTCTCGGCATGGACGAACTGTCGGAAGAGGACAAGATCGCGGTGGCCCGTGCCCGTAAGATCGAGCGCTTTCTGTCGCAGCCGTTCCACGTCGCCGAAGTCTTCACCGGCTCGCCGGGTAAGTTCGTCGATCTCGCCGACACCATCAAGGGCTTCCGCGGCCTCTGCGAAGGCAAGTACGACCATCTGCCGGAAGCGGCGTTCTACATGGTCGGCACCATCGAGGAAGCCGTCGAGAAGGGCAAGAGGCTGGCTGCCGAGGCGGCCTAAGGAGCGAATGGCGAATAGGGAGTAGCGAAAGCGCTGCTCCCGTTCTTCCCCACTCGCTATTCGCTACTCGCTACTCGCAGGTTCTCCATGGCTACCTTTCATTTCGATCTCGTCTCGCCCGAAAAGCTCGCCTTCTCCGGCGAGGTCGATCAGGTTGACGTTCCCGGCGTGGAAGGCGATTTCGGCGTGCTGGCCGGTCACGCGCCGGTCGTGGCCGCGATCCGCCCGGGCATCCTGACCGTCACGTCAGGCGACGCACATCAGAAGATCATCGTGCTCGGTGGGCTCGCCGAGATGTCCGAAAACGGACTGACCGTGCTGGCCGACGTCGCTACTTCGATGGCCGAGGTCGACCGCGCGCAGTTCGCCGAGACCATCGCCGAGATGGAAGCCAAGCTTGCCGAGAAGGAAGGCACCGAGCTCGATCACGCCATCGAGCGGCTGGACCACTTCAAGAGCATCCAGATCGAGCTCAACGCCACCGCTATGCACTAAGCCCCGGGGCACCGCTCCGGGGCGCAATGAAGGCCTGTTTTGCAGCGCTCGTCACCCCGTGACGGGCGCTGAGTTTTTTGTGCGGGGCAAGTGCCTCCGTTCGGGAGCGTCAGATCCGCGCTATCGCCGTTGAGCGGACCCCTCCACGTTACTTGCTGCCGTGGCCGGCATCACCGCAACGGCGACGGTTTGGGGTCCCCCAGAACGATCGACGGTCAACCGGACCTGTTCGCCGATACGCGCCAACCCGATCCGGTTTCGTAGCTGCGCGGCGGAATGAATCGGGCGGTCGTCGACCTTCAGTACGACATCGCCCTTGCGAAGGCCCGCTAACTCGGCGGGCGAACCCGGACTGACCTCCGCAATCCGCGCGCCTTCGCTGCGTCCGCCGTCGGTCGCGGGAGTTAGTTCACGCACGGAAATGCCGATCCGGCCACGCTCGACGCGGCCGTTCTCGACGATCTGTTCCATCACGCGACGCGCCATGTTGACGGGGATCGCAAAGCCGATGCCGACATTGCCGCCGGCCGGCGAAATGATCGCTGAATTGATGCCGACGAGCTCGCCCTTCAGATTGACCAGCGCGCCACCCGAATTGCCGGGATTGATCGCCGCATCCGTCTGGATGAAATCCTCATAGCCCTGTTTGCCGAGCCCGGTGCGGCCAAGCGCGCTGACAAGGCCGGAGTTGACGGTCTGGCCAAGGCCAAAGGGGTTGCCGATGGCGAGGACGAAATCGCCGACTTCGAGCGCGTCACTGTCGCCGAACGCGATCGCCTTCAATGCGGACGGAGATTGAATCCGCAACACCGCAATGTCGGTGCCGGGATCGCGCCCGATCACCTTGGCCGAGAGTTGCCGGCCGTCCTTGGTCTTGATCTGAACCGTGGCGACCTGGTCGACGACATGGTTGTTGGTCAGGACATAGCCTTTCTGCGCATCGACGATGACGCCAGAGCCGGTGGCGTTGATTTCCTTCTCGAGCTGTTTCGGGACGTCGAAAAACTCCCGGAACAGCGGATCGCGATAGAGCGGATTGTCCTGGCGGATCTTGCCGTGCACGGCGATGTTGACTACGGCCGGCGTGACATCGCGCACCAAAGGTGCCAGCGTCGGTACTGTGCCGCCGGTTCGCAGGCTCGGAATTTGTCCCGAGGCCGGAGCTGCAACAGTCGTGGTGCCGACCAGGCTCGTCAGCACAATCGCGAAAAATCGGTTCACGTGGGTTCTCGTCCGCGGATTAAGGAGGGTTCGGATCAGGAGCCGGCTTGCGGTGCCGCGCCGTGCTGCAAGGCAAGCCATGGCGCCGCCCACAAGGCGGCTGCATGGTTGACCCATGCAATGGCCAAAATGGCTGGTGTCAGCATGATGAGGGCTCCTGCAATACGGTTTTCCAACGCGGCCGCCATCGCGTGCTGATTTTGGTACGCGGCCGGATTTCTTCATCGCCGTCAAGCTGGCGCAGAGCGGGGAGGACGTCGGCGAGGCGGATGGTGTGACCCATGCAGGGAATCTCGCGCAGGCTCGGGCAGGATTCTGACCGCGAACATGTCGGACGCCCACGACGACAAAATCACCCGCTTCTCGGCGTCGGAAAGCTGCTGGTCGTCCAATACTTTATTTGGGGAGCCGTAATGCGCGGCGGGATGAAATAACGCAAATTCAGTGGTGCTCAGATCGGCCTTGCTCATCGACAGGGTCTCCCAGCTCTCCTTTCGATCGAGATGTTGGTGGTGGCGACGGCGCACTGCGCCGCCGCCATTCTCGTCACTGATTGACGATGGGAATGCGCTTGATGGCCGAACGAGCTTGTTCGGACTTCGGCAGCGTGATGGTCAAGACACCGTCATGGAATTTGGCTTCGGCCTTATCTTCGACGACGCCATCGAGCGGGATCTGCCGCTCGAACGCTCCGTAGTAGCGTTCGGTGAAGTACCTTCCGCCATTATCGGTTCGTTCGGATTTCTTCTCACCGCGCAGTGTCAGAACGCCATTGGCGATTTCGACCTGAACGTCCTTTTCCGTCAGCCCGGGCAACTCAGCCGATACCTTCAGCTCCTTGTCGGTTTCGTTGAGCTCGATGCTTGGCCATCCGAAGCGACCTTCCATCAGCGGAGTGCCGAAACGCGCAGGCGTTGCGAAGCCGCGGAAAACGTCATCGAACAGCCGATTCATCTCCCGGTGCAAGGTGAAGAAGGGATCGAAGCTGTCGCGCGTATGCGCAAGATCCTGGTTTCTCGACCAGGGGATCAGATCACGAATAGCCATAATGTCCTCCTTACAGAGATTGCTGATGTTGCTTGCATTGGCTCGCGCGCGGCCGGTTATCCGCGCGCCGAGCCGGTATGCCGAAGCGGCTTAAGCCGCCTTCTGCTCGATCTGATGGGAAGCGCCGGCGTTGCCGATCGGGATGCGCCGTGGCTTCATCGCGTCGGGCACTTCGCGAACGAGATCGACGATCAACAGCCCGTCCTTGAACGAGGCCTGCTTGACCTGCACATAGTCGGCGAGATTGAACACCCGCCGGAACGGCCGGGCCGCGATTCCGTGATAGAGGTATTCGCGTTGCTCGGCGTCGGGCTTCTTGCCCTCGATGATCAGTGTGTCGCGTTCTGCGGTTACGGCAATATCGTCCATGCCGAAACCGGCAAGCGCGAGCGAAATCCGGTAGGCGCCTTCGCCGCAGCGTTCGACATTATAGGGCGGGTAATTGTCGTCGGCCGTGTGCTGCAAGCTGCTGTCGAGCAGATCGGCCAGATGATCGAAGCCGATCGTGGAACGCCACAGGGGCGAGAAGTCAAAGGTCCTCATAACCAAGTCCTCCTAAGAGCAAGATGGATACGAAGGAGCGTCGGACACCGTCCGGCGCCCGCTCAACTCGCCGGACCCAGGTTGGCATCCGGCACCGCTGTCCGCGGCAGAAATCGAATTAGAAATCGGGCGAAAAGTTTCAAGACGGGCAGGCAAAATTTTTGCGCGCCGTCACGACGGTGGTCGGATGCTTATTCGGGCGCGAAGCCGTCCGATCCCGGTCCCGCCGATGCCGAGGGCGCCGTTCGCACGACTGGGTGAGGCCGGTCGCGCGCAACCGTTTGCCCGATGCGGCCCCCGCGCAGAGCCTGCATTTCATGCGGCCTTGGGCCGATGGCGAGCAGCATGAACAAGGTTCGGTAACCCTGATAGCGGGCGGCCAGCCGGCTGCGTTCTCGGCCGCCCATGATCGGCCTGCCGTTCTCGTCTGTTACCCGCCATTCCCAACTCCGGCGGCGCTTGGTTACGGTTACGTCCTTCATGTCAGGTAAACATTGGGTCACGCCGGCTATTCCCGGCCTTGGCTGGATCGGTCGAGCGGCGCGCGGCAACGGACATCTCAGGCCGCCGACGAGATCGGCGGCTCCAGTCTGTGAGAATGCTGTTCCGGGGCCTGGAAAGTGAGCGGAAATGTAGAGGCCGCGAGTCTTTCCAGAGCCGACTGTTCTTCGGAGAGCCGCTTTTCGATGTACTGCTGTTCAAGCTCTGTCAGCCTGGTTTTAAGAAGACGGCGATAACGGTCGATATTGTTGCGATGCGTACGCAAACGGGCCAGTTTTTCGTCGATCATCTTCGTCATCCCTTGACGGTCGCTCTATCGTTTCCTCTGAGTGGATTACGGCGGAGAATCCGCTTTGCGCAAAAAATATTCAGCGACAAACCACTGTCAAGCGCCTCGCCTCCACCGTGTGGTTAGACGCAGTCTCGAGCCTTTCGGTTCGATTGAATCTAGCGGGCGAATTCCGCGAACTGCTGCACCACCATCCGGTACACGTCGCGCCGGAACGGCACCACGAGGTCCGCGACACGGTCGAGCCGCTCCCAGCGCCAGGAATCGAATTCGGCCGGCTGGCCGTTGCGCTGCGTCAGCGGGTCGATCTCGTCGTCGCGGCCGGTGAACCGCAATGCGAACCATTTCTGCCGCTGGCCACGAAATTTCGCCAAGCGATGGTCGATCGGCCCATCATACGGCGGAAATTCGTAATTCATCCAATCGGTCTCGCCGAGGTATTCGGCGCTGACCGCCCCGGTCTCCTCCCAGAGTTCGCGCATGACGGCATCGCGCGGGTTCTCGTCGGCGTCGATGCCGCCCTGGGGCATCTGCCATTCCAGACCCGGCAAGATGATTTCCGGCCCGTCGTCACGGAAACGGCGGCCGATCAGCACCTGACCCGAGGTGTTGAACAGCGCGATCCCCACGTTGGGGCGATAGGGTTTGTCGGACATGAGTGCCTGTTCTCGTCACGAAGGATGCGTCACAACGAAAATGGCTAACCGCCCGCAAGGCTGGCGAATTCCTTGACCACGCGCTCATAGACCGGCCGCTTGAACGGAACGATCAGGTTCGGGAGGTTCTTCATCGGCTCCCATCGCCAGCTAACGAATTCGGCCTTGTGCCCGCCGCCGGGGCTGGCGACGTTGATCTCATTATCCCTGCCGGTGAAACGCACCGCGTACCATTTCTGCCGTTGCCCGCGATAACGGCCCTTCCAGGCACGGCCGGCCACCGTGCGTGGAATGTCGTAGATCAGCCAATCCGGGACTTCGCCAAGCTTCTCCACCGAGCGAACGCTGGTTTCCTCGTAAAGCTCGCGCTTGGCGGCCTCCCAAGTATCCTCGCCGGGATCGACCCCGCCCTGCGGCATCTGCCAGACGTGGGATTCGTCGACATGTTCAATGCCGCCAGCGCGCCGGCCAATGAAAACCAGCCCGGCTGCATTGATCAGCATCATGCCGACGCAGGTCCGGTAGGGCAGGTCCTCGTAGCGCGCCATTTCCGTCAGGACTCCTATAGCTGCAGCAAGTCACCCGCAAACCGGCCGGGCGGCGCAATCCGAGGGAGCCCGGATTGCTGCCATCAGGTTGATCTCTAGCCTGATTTTGATTTCAGCATCGCCGTTGTCAATGGCACAAGCATGATGCCGCGGGCCTCGAGGGTCTTGATCCAGGCGGCAATCCGCTCGATCGAAACCGGTAGCGCCGAGGCTACGCCCACAGCCAGTCCGCGCTCCTTGGCGAGCGTTTCCAGTTTCACCAGCGTCCGGTCGATTTCGGCCGAGGTCGGCACGGCATCGATGGTGAAATCGGCCTTGGCGAAGGGCATCGATTGGGCGGCCGTCAGGGACGGCGCGGCGCTCCGCGGCGAGGAGCCGTCATCGAGATAGCCGAGGCCACGCTTGGCTGCCTCCCGGATGATCGGCTGCATCACTGTGTCAGTGGCCGTGAAACGCGCCCCCATGAAATTGGCGATCCCGGCATAGCCCTGGAAGCGGCTGAGGTGCCAGTACAGCCGGTCGATGTTCTGCTCCGACGTCAGCGTTGTGAGCAGGGTCTGCGGGCCGGGATCGTTATCGGGATAATCGAACGGCTCCATTGGAACCTGCAGCAGGATCTCGTGGCGCTGCGCGCGGGCCCGTTCGGCCAACTTGGCGGGATCCGCCCCATAAGGCGTAAACGCCAGGGTCACGGCCGGCGGCAGTTTCATGATGGCATCGGTCGTCTTGGCAGCGCCGACGCCGAGGCCGCCGATGACGATGGCGACCACCGGCATCTTCGCGGCCTTGGTGCGGTCGGCGTCGGCCGCGTAGACAGTGAAGGGTTTCAGACCGTCGGCAACCGCCGGGATCATGCCGTAGCGCGACTTTTCGAGGAGCCGCTGATCGATGCCGGCCATCGCGGTTGCCGGCCCGGAGTCCGAGCCGGACTTGTCCGCTGCATCGCTGCCGATCACGACGTCTTGGCGCTTGCCGCTGGAGCCATCGATGATGGTGACGGTCTTATTATCACCCTTACTGTCGCCGGCCGGGGCCTGCTGCATCGGACTTTTTGCGGTCTGGTCGGCGTGGCCGGAAGCCGCCGGCTGCTTGTCGTCCCCCACAGGCCCGCGCAAAGCGACGTGGGCGACGGGCTCGCCACCCAAGGGATTGTCGTTAAACAGAGCGATCGACAGGAAGGCAACCAGGAACAGGCCGAGCAGCATGGCGAGCGCCTGTACCGCGGTGAACGGCAGCCGAAACCGCCGCTTCGGGCGCTCCGTCTTCTGTCCAAGCGGCGTGCTCAGTTCGTCGGCCGTTTCCGTCATAGCCCTCCCCGAATCAACCTCGCCGACGATACCACGAGGAGTCCGGTTCGAGCGCTGCGCCGCGCGCAAAAGCCGCCTCGCCGGGCCACCGGACGGGTCGGAGCAGCAACAAACCGGCGGCCCGGAGGCCGCCTTTCCCGGAAATTACGGGGCTACGATCAGTTCGCCGCCTTGGCTGGCTTGTCGACTGCCGCCTTGTCGCCGGTCGCCGGTGCGCTTGCCGTCGACTTGATGCCGTGCAGCAGGTCGGCGGCGGTCTTCAGCGCCTTGTCGTCCTTGGCATCCGGCGGCACGTAGGATTGCGAGCCGGTCTTCTCGTCGCCATCGGTCTTCAAATGGCCACGCAGCGAGGCCTCGCCCTTGGTGTCGGTGCGCGCCTTCAATTCGTCCGGCACGTCCTGCAGCACCTCGATATCGGGCACGATGCCCTTGGCCTGGATCGACTTGCCCGACGGCGTGAAGTAGCGCGCGGTGGTGAGGCGCAGCGCGCCGTTGCCGCTGCCGAGCGGGATGATGGTCTGCACCGAGCCCTTGCCGAATGAGCGCGTGCCGACAAGCGTCGCGCGCTTGTGGTCCTGCAGCGCGCCGGCGACGATTTCGGAAGCCGAAGCCGAGCCGCCGTTGACCAGCACGATGATCGGCTTGCCCTTGGTCAGGTCGCCCGAATGCGCGGCGCGGCGCTGGGTCTCCTCGGCATTGCGGCCGCGGGTCGAGACGATCTCGCCGCGTTCCAGGAAGGCGTCGGAAACGGTGACCGCTTCCTCCAGCAAGCCGCCGGGATTATTGCGCAGGTCGATGATGTAGCCCTTCAGCTTGTCGCCGATCTGGTTCGAGAGGTTGCCGATCTCGCGCTTCAGGCCTTCGGTGGTCTGCTCGTTGAAGGTGGTGACGCGGATATAGGCGATGTCGTCCTGTTCGACGCGCGCACGGACGGAGCGGACCCGGATGTTGTCGCGCACCAGCGTCACTTCAATCGGAACGTCCTGACCCTTGCGGATGATCTTGAGACGGATCTTGGTGTTGACCGGTCCGCGCATCTTCTCGACCGCCTGGTTGAGGGTGAGACCCTGCACCGCTTCGTCGTCGAGATTGGTGATGATATCGTTGGCCATGATGCCGGCCTTCGACGCCGGCGTGTCGTCGATCGGCGAGACGACCTTGATCAGCCCATCTTCCATCGTGACCTCGATGCCGAGCCCGCCGAATTCACCGCGGGTCTGCACCTGCATGTCGCGGAAGCTCTTGGCGTCCATGTAGCTGGAATGCGGATCGAGTCCGGTCAGCATGCCCGAGATCGCCGATTCGACCAGCTTGGAGTCGTCGGGCTTCTCGACATAGTCGCTGCGCACACGCTCGAACACGTCGCCGAACAGATTGAGCTGGCGGTAGGTGTCCGACGTCGCAGCACGCGCACTCGATCCCATCAGCACGGAACGAGGCTGCGTGACGAAGAGCGTCAAAGCCGCACCGGTGGCGGCGCTGAGAAGAATTACAGAAGTCTTGCGCATCATCCGCGAACCTTTTCGCCTTCACTTGTGGCCCACCATGGGCCTGAGTCAATTGGAGTGCCGTCTTTGCGGAACTCGACATAGAGCACCGGCTGGCTCGCGGTCGTCGCGAGAATGGATGCGACTTGGGACGTCGTTCCCATGGTCGCGACCGGCTCTCCCGTAAGTACAAACTGGCCGATGTTTACCGAAATGCGCTCCATCCCGGCGATCAGGACATGATACCCGCCCCCGGCATTGAGGATCAAGAGTTGTCCGTAGCTGCGGAAGGGTCCGGCGTAAACAACCCAGCCGTCACACGGTGTTGTGACCTGAGCTCCGGCGCGGGTCGCCAAAGAAATGCCTTTTTCCACGCCACCCGCCCCATCGGAACCGCCAAAATTGCGAATCTTGCGGCCATTGACCGGAAAGGCGAACAGCCCCTTGGCGGAGGCAAAGGCGATCGCCGGGCTTAGCCGGGCGGGATCTTTCAGTGCTCCCAGATTGGGCTTGCCGCCCGGGGCAGCCGGGGTGCCCTGCAGGCTGGCGGTTGCGGCCGCCTTGGCGGCGCTTTTCAAATCTTGTTCCATTTTCGCGATCAGGCCTTGCAGACCATCGACCTGCCTGGACAGGTTGATGGCGCGTGCGCCTTCGGCCTCCATGTCCTTTTCGATCGCGCTCTGCTTGCGCTGTCGTTCCTCCACCAGCGCAGCCAGCCTGACAGAATCGTCCTGGAGCCTGTCGCGGTCCCGGGCCAGCACGTCGCGCTCGGTGGCGATGGTCTTGCGCAAGTTCACCAACTCGCCGAGATCGGTAGCGAGTTTCTCCGCACGTCCGCGCAGTTCGGGGACGACCGATCCGAGCAGCATGGCGGTGCGCAGCGATTGCAGCGCGTCCTCGGGCCTGACCAGCAGTGCGGGCGGGGTGCGCCGTCCGGCACGCTGCAAGGCGGCCAGCACCTCGACGATTTCGGAGCGCCGTGAATCGAGCGAAGCGCGGATCTGCTGCTCGCGGGCATCGAGCGGGCGTAGCCGCCCCTCGGTCTCGCCGATGCGTGTCTCGACGTTGCGAACCTGGGTGGCGATGTCGATCAGTTGCTGGTTGAGCTTGGAGCGGTCCTGTCCGATCGCTGCGATATCGGCCTTCAGCTTTTGTTGCAGCTCGGCCGCCTTGCGCTGCTGCTCGCGCGTGGCCTCCAGTTCCTGCTCGCGCTGCTTGATGGCATCGGGGGAAACGGCGGTCGCTTGCTGCGCTGTCGCCGAGGATTGCGCGACCGCCGGCGAAAGCGGCGCCACGGCAAGGCTTGCGGACAGCAGGATCAAGGGAAGTGAGACGGCTGACATCGACGCGCCGCGCTCAGCGGTGCCAGGGTACGAATGAATGTTCCGCGTTGGGTGCATCCGGCCTATTCAGCGTTCTCTGTATTCACCTCACCGTGCCTTACGCGCGGTGGTAGGGGTGGCCGGCCAGAATGGTGGCGGCCCGATAAATCTGTTCAAGAAGCATGACGCGAACCATTTGATGCGGCCAGGTCGCCGAGCCGAACGCAATGCGTAATTTAGCCTTGCGCTGCAAATCGGGCGAAAGTCCGTCCGCGCCGCCGATGGCGAAAATTGTGTTGGCGATCCCTTCATCCCGCCAATCGCCGAGTTGCCGGGCGAAGGTTGCGCTATCGATGTTCCTGCCGTGCTCGTCCAGCGCCACCAGCACGGATTTCTCCGGTATCGCCGCCGAAATCGCGGCGGCCTCCTCCGATATCCGGGTCGCAGTGTCGCGCGCGCGGCTTTCGGGAATTTCATGGACCGAAAGCCCGCGAAAGCCGAGCTTGCGTCCGATGTCCTCGAAGCGCTCGCGGTAGCGTTCGGCCAGCTCCTGCTCGGGGCCCTGCTTCAGCCGGCCTATTGAAACCACGACGAGGCGCATGAATGCTGTTTCTGGCGTGCACTTTCCGGCACGCGCGTTTTTCGCGCGCGCTGCAAACTACATGCGCCTTAGCCGATTCGCATCGGCCGAGGTTTCAGATCGCTGCCGCCGCCGGGTTTTGCGTCCACAACCTTTCAAGATTGTAGAATTCGCGCACCTCGGGTCTGAACACGTGCACGACCACATCGCCGGAATCGATCAGCACCCAGTCGCAATTGGGCAAGCCCTCGACATGGATGTTCTTGATGCCGGTTTCCTTCAGGGCTTTCGTGACGTTTTCCGCGATCGCGCCGACATGCCGGTTGGCCCGGCCTGACGTGACGATCATGTAGTCGGAAAAGGCGGATTTGCCGCGAAGGTCGATGGTGATCGTTTCTTCCGCCTTCATATCGTCGAGGCGGGAGAGGATCATATTCAGCGTCTTGTCGGCGTCGGGTTGCGCCTTCAAGGCTGCAGCTTGTGTCGATGTTTTACCCGTGTTCTTGGCGGATTTGCCAGAAGTCTTGCTAGTTGCCTTGGGTAAAACAGACTTGGACTTGGACAATACAGATGTGGCCAGGGACCATTCCTTTCACTGTATCGCGAACGCCGAATCCCGACGTCCGCGGACCATATTAGGCATGTGGGGTTAATGGTTTCAATATTCCAGTGTCCCCACCCGCCGGTTCAGACCGAACTGTCACTTCTTTTTTGCCTTCCAGCTCCCGTCGGAGTTCCGCAGGCCCGTCGACGACAGGTTCAGTTTCATGCCGGTAAGGAAAACCCAGGCCGGCGCCTGCTGGTCGGCTAGCCGGGCCGCCTGATTCTCGGGCAACCTATACCGCGCCAGCGCCTGGGCAGCCGGCGCGGCGAGCGCCCGGAAACTCTGCGGCGGACGATCGATCACGGCGAGCGGCACCTCGGCAGCGATGCGCCGCCAATCCTTCCAGCGATGGAACTGCGCGAGATTGTCGGCGCCCATGATCCAGACGAAGCGCACGCCGGAAACGCGGCGGCGCAAATGAATGATCGTGTCGACAGTGTACCTGGTGCCGATGACAGCTTCGAGACAACTGATATCGATGCGCGGATCGTCGGCGACGTCGCGCGCGGCGCGCGCCCGTTCGCCAAGGCCATGCAGCCGGCCGGTATCCTTGAGCGGATTGCCGGGTGTCAGCAGCCACCAAACGCGATCGAGCTTCAAGCGCTTCAGCGCAAACAGGCTGATGGCGCGATGCGCCGCGTGCGGCGGATTGAATGAGCCGCCGAGCAGGCCGACGCGCATGCCATTGGTATGGAAGGGAATGGCTTGCGCGGCGGATTGCAATTTCATCGGAGGGGTCACCGCGTGCGCGGGCTGGCGGTCACGGCCGCGTCTGCCCGGTGCCGCGAACGCGGTATTTGAAGCTGGTCAGTTGCTCGGCTCCGACCGGCCCGCGGGCGTGGAATTTGCCGGTGGCAATCCCGATCTCCGCGCCGAAGCCGAACTCGCCGCCGTCGGCGAACTGCGTCGAAGCATTATGCAGCACGATCGCCGAATCGACCTCCCTGGAGGAATTTCTCGGCCGCTTTGGCATCCTCGGCCACAATCGCATCGGTGTGGCGCGAGCCGTGGTTTCGGATGTGCGTGATTGCCCCGTCAACGCCGTCGACGACACGCGCGGCGATGATGGCATCGAGATACTCGGTATCCCAGTCATCGTCGGATGCCGGCTTCACCCGCGCGTCGACCTTCTGCACGGCGTCGTCGCCGCGCACCTCGCAGCCGGATTCGATCAGCATCTCGATCAGCGGCTTCAGACTGGCGGCGGCGCCTGCGCGATCGACCAGCAGCGTCTCGGCGGCGCCGCAGACGCCGGTCCGGCGCATCTTGGCGTTCAACACGATCGACCTGGCCATATCGAGATTGGCGGTGCGGTCGACATAGACGTGGTTGACGCCTTCGAGATGCGCAAACACCGGCACGCGCGCTTCCGCTTCAACCCGCGCCACCAGGCTCTTGCCGCCGCGCGGCACGATGACGTCGATGCCGCCGTTCAGGCCTGACAGCATCAGCCCGACCGCTGCGCGGTCGCGCGTCGGCACCAGCGTGATCGCGGCTTCCGGCAGGCCTGCCTCACGCAGGCCCTGTACCAGGGCTTCGTGAATCGCCCGGCAGGAGCGGAAGCTGTCGGAGCCGCCGCGCAGGACCACCGCATTACCAGACTTCAGGCACAGCACGCCGGCGTCGGCGGCGACATTGGGGCGGCTCTCGAAGATCACGCCGATCACGCCAAGCGGCACGCGCACGCGCTCGATGGTCATGCCGTTCGGCCGCTGCCAGCTTTCGGTGACGGCGCCCACCGGATCGGGGATGCCGCGCACGGTCGCGACGCCATCGGCTATCGCGTCGATGCGCGCCGGTGTCAGCGTCAGGCGGTCGATGAAGGCGGAGGTCGCGCCAGTAGCGCGGACTTCCCCGACGTCCTCGGCATTGGCCGCGAGGATCTTTGCCGCGTTGGCGTGGATCGCCCGTTCGATCGCTTCCAGCGCCCGGTCCTTCTGCTCCGGCGGCGCCAGCGCCAGCACCCGCGCGGCGTCGCGCGCATGGGAAGCGAGGTCGGTCATCAAAGCGGGCAGATCGGCGTTACCGTCGATAGCCTTGAGTGGCGCGGTCATCGGAGGTCTCGGGGTCAAGAGTAAGGCCATGTGCTAGCACGGAAATCCCGCTTTTGCGAGGTCCGGAGCCGGCATGGCTGGCTGGCGATATCGGAAACAGGCAGCTCGGCCAGTGGCCTACTTGGCCGGAATTGCCCCGGCCGGACCCACCACCAGATCGTCGCGGTGGATCATCTCAGCGCGACCGCTGATGCCCAAAATGGCCATCACGTCCGGCGACGAGCGGCCCTTGATCTTCTCCGCATCCTCGGCGTCGTAGGCGACGAGGCCGCGGCCGATCTCGTGGGTATCAGGGCCGCGCACCACGACCGCATCGCCGCGGGCGAACTGGCCTTCGATCCGGATCACGCCGGCTGGCAGCAGGCTTTTCCCCGCACGGAGCGCTGCGACCGCACCCGCATCGATGGTCAGCGTGCCCTTCGGCTCCAGCGAGCCCGCGATCCATCGCTTGCGCGCGGTGATGGGATTGGCTGACGTCAGGAACCAGGTGCAGCGTCCGCCGTCTGATATTGCCTGCAGCGGATGCTCGATCTTGCCGGAGGCGATCAGCATATGGGTGCCTGATGTCGTCGCGAT
Organism: Bradyrhizobium sp. RDI18; assembly: GCF_043203335.1. NCBI lineage: Bacteria > Pseudomonadati > Pseudomonadota > Alphaproteobacteria > Hyphomicrobiales > Nitrobacteraceae > Bradyrhizobium > Bradyrhizobium sp. RDI18. The sequence goes on from NZ_JBICRN010000008.1 coordinate 5,441,083, forward strand.
TTTTGCCGCCTCGATTTTGGTGAACATGCCGCCGCGCGACAGTTCGGATTCGGCGGCGCCCGCCATGCGCTCGATCTCCGAGGTGACGGACTCGACGATCGGAATCAGCTTTGCGTTGGGATTGGCGCCGGGCGGCGCGTCATAGAGCCCGTCGATGTCGGACAACAGAATCAGCAGATCGGCGCTCGTCATGGTGGCGACGCGCGCGGCGAGGCGGTCATTGTCGCCGTAGCGGATCTCGTTGGTGGCGACCGTGTCGTTCTCGTTGATCACGGGTACCGCGCGCCACTCCAGCAGTTTGGCGATGGTCGAGCGTGCGTTCAGATAACGGCGGCGCTCCTCGGTGTCCTGCAGTGTTACCAGGATCTGCCCGGCGCCGATGCCATGAGCGCCGAGCACTTCCGACCAGATCCGCGCCAGCGCGATCTGTCCGACCGCGGCGGCGCCCTGGCTTTCTTCCAGCTTCAGCGGGCCACGCGGCAGTTTCAATCGGCTGCGTCCGAGCGCGATCGAGCCTGACGAGACGACGAGAACATCGCGACCCTCGCCGTGCAGCTTGGCGATATCGGCGGCCAGCGCCGACAGCCATGCCGAACGGACTTCGCCAGCATTGGAGTCGATCAGCAGCGAGGAGCCGACCTTGACGACGATGCGGCGGAAGTTTTTGAGCGCGGGACGTTTCATGATGCGGTCGGGTGATGCGGATGGTCGGAAGCAATACGCGCCAGTCCCCTGATTTGGAAGTGGCGCGGCCGCGGGAAGGCTAACTTTGTATCAGCCCTGCGGCGGCGGGACCGGCGCCCACGGGTCCTGACCGCCCTTGGCCTTCAGGGAAACCGGGGCCTCACCGATGACTTCGACCAGCGCTTTCAGCGCTTCCGGCACGCCTTCGCCGGTGGCGGCGGAGAGCAACAACGGCGTCTTCTTCGCCGCGCGTTTCAGCCGGTCTTTCTGCTTCTTCAATTCGTCCGGCGCGACCGCATCGATTTTGTTGAGCGCGACGATCTCGATCTTCTCGGCGAGATGCCCCTCATAGGCTTCGAGCTCGGTCCGCACCGTCTTGTACGCCTTTCCGGCGTGTTCGCAGGTTGCATCGATCAAATGCAGCAGCACGCGGCAGCGCTCGACATGGCCCAAAAACCGATCGCCGAGGCCGGCGCCTTCATGCGCGCCTTCGATCAGGCCGGGAATGTCGGCGAGCACGAATTCGCGGCCTTGCGCGTTCACGACGCCGAGCTGCGGATGCAGCGTGGTGAAGGGATAGTCGGCGATCTTCGGCTTGGCCGCGCTGACGACGGAAAGAAAGGTCGACTTGCCGGCATTGGGCAGGCCGACGAGGCCGGCGTCCGCGATCAGCTTCAGCCGCAGCCAGATCCAGCGCTCCTCGCCTTCCTGCCCGGGATTGGCATTGCGTGGCGCGCGGTTGGTGGAGGATTTGAAATGCGCGTTGCCAAAGCCGCCATTGCCGCCTTCGGCGAGCACGAATTTTTCGCCGAGTTCGGTGAAGTCGTGGATCAGCGTCTCGCGGTCCTCGTCGAATATCTGCGTGCCGACCGGCACCTTGAGAACGATCGGTTTACCGTTGGCGCCATGGCGGTCCTTGCCCATGCCATTGGTGCCCTTTTGCGCCTTGAAGTGCTGCTGGTAGCGATAATCGATCAGCGTGTTCAGCCCATCGACGACCTCGACGATGACGTCGCCGCCGCGACCGCCATTGCCGCCGGAGGGTCCGCCGAACTCGATGAACTTCTCGCGGCGGAACGCCACGCAGCCGTTGCCGCCGTCGCCGGAGCGGATATAGACCTTTGCCTCGTCAAGGAATTTCATGATTTGTACTATAGCGTTTTCGAGCGAAGTGGACACCGGTTCGCGTCAAGAAAACGCGTCAAAACAAAGATTCTACAGACTGGTTCTGATTTAATCAGAACCAGTCTGTAGTTAGGACAGGGGGGCCCGTGCGGCAACCCTCAAGGCCCGCGACATTGGCGAGAAGCCTTAATTTTGGGGCCTTTTCGGGCTCAGGCCGGCCGCCGGCGAATCAAAAATTTCTGCGTTCCGTCCAGCGCGAGCTCCTTGCGCTGGTTGAACACGGTCGAGCGCAGCGTCACGACGCCGGTGGTACGGCCGGGCGTGAGCTCGGTCACTTCCAGCGCGGGATAGAGCGTGTCGCCGGCATAGACCGGTTTCAGGAACTTGCTCGATTGCTCGAGGAAGCCGACCAGCGATTCCTCGACGAGATAGGGAAACAGGCCTGCACCCGGCGCGGTGTGGACTAGGGTTTGGAAGCCATGCGCGAGCAGGTCTGGCATGCCGCGGGCGCGGCAATATTCGACATCATAATGGATCGGATGGGTATCGCCGCTCGCGGTCTGGAACGCGGCGAACACCGCCGAGGTCTGGGTCCGGCTCGGAATGACGAAGCGTTCGCCGAGCACAAAATCCTCGAACCAGCGCTGTTCGCTCACCATGCGATGCTGGGCGGGGTCGAACTCGGTCATCTCGGATTTCCTGCCGTTTTGGAGCGATACCGGTATCGCAGCGCTGTGGCTGCGGCAATCGATCCATCTCAATTGGTCATACCCGGGCAATAGCGCGAAGCGCGTCTTCGCGCTAAATGTCCCCGGGCATCCGCGTCTCGACAACGTGGCTAGCACAAAAAAGTGGATGGCCGGACGCGCTGGCCATGACGAAGAGCAACAAGCAGGAAACGTCATGAGCCTGTTCGGCAAAATCTCGACCTATGACGAGCGCTCCGCACGCCTGGCCGGCATCGGATTGATGCTGCTGTCAATCTTCATGTTCTCGTTCGGTGATGCGCTTGGGAAATTCATGGTCGCGACCTATTCGGTCGGGCAATTGCTGTGGCTGCGCGCCTGCGCGGCGCTCCTGGTGCTGTTGCCGGTGATCTGGAGACAGCGCGCCGAGTTCTCGCGCCTCGAGCGGCCGTGGCTGCAGCTATTGCGCGTGACGCTCTCGACGCTCGAAGTCGCTGCGTTCTTTCTCGCCACCGTCTATCTGCCGCTCGCCGACGTCATCACCTATTATCTGGCCTCGCCGATTTTCGTCACCGCGCTCTCCGGCATCGTGCTCGGCGAGCGGGTCGGCTGGCGGCGCTGGACCGCGATCCTGGTCGGATTCTGCGGCGTCCTGATTGCGCTGCGCCCGTCCACGCAAACGGTAAGCTGGCCGGCGATGATCGCGCTCGGCGGCAGCCTGTCGTTTGCGTTGCTGATGTTGATCACACGGTCGCTGCGGGACACGCCGGATATCGTGCTGACGACCACGCAGTTCGGCGGCACATTTCTGCTCGGCGCGCTGATGTCGCCGATCGGCTGGGTGACGCCGAGCGCCGGCAGCCTCGGCCTGTTTGCCGCGGCGGGCGTGGTTTCCGTCGTTGCACTCTTGTGCATCAACCGGTCGCTGAAACTTGCGCCGGCCAGCGTCGTGGTGCCGTATCAATATTCGATGATCGTGTGGGCGGTAATCTTCGGCTTCGTCGTGTGGGGTGACGTGCCGTCGATCTCGACCATCATCGGTGCAGCCATCATCATCGGCGCGGGCATTTATATCTTCCTGCGAGAACAGAAGCTCGGGCGTGAAGAAGCGGTGGTCAATCCGCCGGCGTGAGCCTTTGCCACCCTCCCCTGGAGGGCAGGGCTATCGCATGTGAGCAATGAGTTCGAAGAGGAAGGCATCGTTCCAGCCAGCGCGCTTGAGCTTGAGGCGCAAGGAGGTGGTTGTGTCGGGATGGGCTCTGGCAACATTGAGGGCAAGGCGCCTGAGTACGGCAAGGTTGGCCGGGCCGTTGTCCTTGCGATTGCGGGCCAGATCCTCGTCGAGGATGACATCGAGCGGCCAGTGCAGGCCGTTTTCGATGGTCCAATGGGTGCGAACGATGCGCAGAACCTGCGTGCGGCTGTAGTTTTGGCTCATCAGGAAGTAGCGCTCGACGGTTTTGTCCTTGCCGCGCTTGCTGCTGATCCGCGCGACGGCTTTGAGGCCCGGAAAGTTGTGCTTCCGCTCCATATCCTTGACGGGCACGACAAGCACGCTGCGCTTTTCCTTTCGGCCATGATCTGCCTCGGTGGTGGAAACCGGCTTCTTGCCCTTGCGCACCGCTGCGGCAATCGCCGCCCTGGCGTCGGCCAACAGCGCTGGCTGGTTCTCCTTCACCGCCAGCACGTAATCGCCGCCCCGCGCCACGATCTCCTTGGCCATGCCGCGATGGCAGTGCAGCGCATCGGCCGTCACCACGCAGCCTTTGAGCTGCAGAAGTTCGATCAACTGCAACGCGCCAGCAGCTTCGTTGTTGTTCGGCGCCTGCACGTTGGCCAGCGCCATGCGGGTCTGCGCCGCCCAAGCGGTCACCATGACCGGCGGCATGTGGCTCCTGCCGCGCTCGTAGCCGCGCCGCAGCGCTTTGCCGTCGAGCGCGATCACGCCTTTTGGCCGTTCGATCTTCGCGCCTTCGGCAAAGGCTTTCATGAAGCGCTGGAAGGCTTTCTCGAACGCTTTCGGATCGAGCATGCGGAACACGCGGCTGAACGTGTCGTGGCTCGGCAGACCATGCTCGAGCACCAGCACGCCCTCCCAAAGATAGGCCTTCATTCGCGCAAACAGCGCCATGTCGGTGCAACTCGTTGCCCCGCACAGCGTCGCCATCAAGGCGATGAACAAAATCTCCGTCAGATCGTGCAGCGCATTGTCCGCGCGCGGGTCCGGCAGTTCCTCGAAGCACTCCGCAAATCGATTCATCGGCCGCTCCATCCGAATCAGGAGCTACCTTCAGAATCAATTTCTCACCGCTTCGCAATAACTTACGGAATTGAACATGCGATTCCCCTGCCCTGGAGGGGGAGGGTCGACGCTCATGAAATGAGCGGCGGGGTGGGGTGGCGGTCTCACCTCACGATCAGTACCCGAGTGGAGAGATCACCCCACCCCGTCTCACATTCCGCTGCGCTTCATGTGAGCCGACCCTCCCCCTCCAGGGGAGGGTAAAGAGATTTACCGCTCCCTCCTCGTCGACGATCCCCAGTTCTTCAGCGATGCCCACACGCTGCGTGTCAGGCGGAAGCGGTCGACCGGGGTCGAGCATCCCAGCGCTTCGAAGCGGTGCAACTCGACGCCGCTCCACTGGAAGCCGCATTTCTCCAGGATGTTTCGCGACGGCGGGTTGGTGACGCGGGCGCCCGAAATCAGATGTTCGGCATCGAACTCCTCGAAGAAAAAATCGATCACGGCGCGTGCGGCTTCGGTGCCGAAACCCTGGCCCCAATGCGCGACGCCGAGCCAGTAGCCGAGCTCCGGTGCATCCGGGTCAGCGCGGTCGATGCCGACCATGCCGATCGGCGAATAGTTATGTTCGATCAGAAACACCGTCTCGCTGTTATCGGTGGCATTCGCCCGCACGAACTCGACCGCGTGGTCCTGCAGGTAGGGATGCGGCAGGCGGCGGGTGTTTTCCGCAATGCGGCGATCATTGGCGAGACGCGCAATCGCTTTTACGTCCGCGAGCGTCGGCCGGCGCAGTGTCAGCCGTTCGGTCTCGAGGACGCAGCTACTCGTCTGACGCAGCGTTGGGGTCTGGATCGGGATGTCCTGCAACATGTCGGGCTCCTGATTGCGAATATGCGCAAATTAAAAAGGGAGGCCGGTTTCCCGCCTCCCCTGGAGCCCATTTCGACTCCGCCGGTTCAACAGGATCCGGCAGACTCGAATTTGTCTACCGTCTATTCGGCCGCCTCCGTCATCGGAACTACCGATACGAAGGTGCGGCCATTGGCTTTTGCACGGAATTCGACATGACCTTCGACTTTGGCAAAGAGAGTATGGTCGGTGCCCATGCCGACATTAAGGCCGGGATGCCAGGTGGTGCCGCGTTGACGCGCGATAATGTTGCCGGGAATCACGTGTTCGCCGCCATACGCCTTGATGCCAAGGCGCTTGCCCGCTGAATCGCGTCCGTTTCGCGATGAACCGCCTGCTTTTTTGTGAGCCATGGCCCGTCTCCGATCTCTCGAATATTTCTAGATCAATTCCTTGACGGAATCATTTCACTTTTTCTCACGCCTCAACTTTCGTCGAGGCGCATTACTTCCGGTCGCTCTCGCCGTTCGCGGCGGCTTTCTTGGCCACTACTTCTTGGCGGCCTTCGGCGCCTAGTCGTCCTTGGCAGCCGGCGCGGCGACCTTTTCCCTCTTCGGCCGTGGGCCGATCGAAGGCTTGGCGTTGTCGGTCAGGATCTCGGTGACGCGAAGCACCGTGATCTCGTCGCGATAGCCGCGCTTGCGGCGCGAATTCTTGCGGCGACGCTTCTTGAACGCGATCACCTTGGGGCCGCGCTTGTGGTCCAGCACTTCGGCCGCAACGGAAGCGCCTGCCACCGTCGGCGCGCCCAGCACCGGCGTGTCACCGCCGACCACCAGAACTTCACCAAGCTGCACGATCGTGCCGACTTCGCCGGCGATCTTGCCTATCTCGAGCACATCATCCGGAACGACGCGGTACTGCCGGCCGCCGGTTTTGATGACTGCGAACATCGTTTTTTTCCTTCGTGTTCGATCCCGGCCTCGGACGTATTCCCGAAAGGGCTGTCCGGGTCGGCTTTTTGGTCAGTCGTTATGGGTACGATTTTTGCGCAGCCGGGGAGCAAACCCCTAAAGATTTCACGCAAAAACAAGCGGCGCGAGAAATCCCGCGCCGGATGCGGGGACTTATAGCCGCAGAATGCCGTGAGTCAAGGCAAAAGGGTCTGAAAACCGGCCAAAAATGAGGGATTTGGCGCATTCCTCGCCGGACCGGCCTGCCGCCGGGGGCTGACGCGGACCTCCTGTTGAAACCAATGGGTTCCCCGCCCGTTGTCGCCAGCGAAGAACCGGCAGGGGCTTGGCATGGCAGAAGACACCATAACGACCACGGGGATTGCCCGCCACGGGGCCACCCGCCTGCCGTCGGTCGAGGTCGATAGCTTCAACGTCGAACTGAAGGACGATGAGGGCTTTCTCGGCGACCGCGCCAGCAAGGGGGCCTTCCGCAAGATCCTGGACAGCTTGCGCAAGCCGCTCAGGAAGAACGGCGACGATCCCTTGGGCAAGAAGTCCGCCGGCGAGATTCCCAAGGACGATCTCGACGAGGCGCTGGTCGGTGCCGATGTCGGCGCCGCCGCGCTGGTGCATAGCGCGATCGAGGAATTCGCCCAGGAACTGGCCTATGTGACGCGGCGGTTCCTCAAGACCAAGGCGTGGGCCGATACCGAGCGCATCGTGGTGGGCGGTGGCTTCAGGCAGAGCCGGGTCGGCGAGCTCGCGATCGCCCGCACCGACCTCATCCTCAAGGCGGAGGATTTCGAGGTCGATCTGGTGCCGATCCGCTATCGTCCCGATGACGCCGGCCTGATCGGCACGTTGCATCTGGCGCCGTCATGGATTTTCGAGGGCCATGACAGCATCCTCGGCGTCGATATCGGCGGCACCAACATCCGCTGCGGTGTCGTGGAGAGCCGCTGGAAGAAGGCGCCCGATCTTTCCAAGGCAGAGGTGTGGATGTCTCGAGGTGTGGCGGCACGCTGACGACGAGCCGACGCGCGAAGTCGCGGTGAAGCGGCTGGTCAAGATGCTGAAGGACCTGATCACGGCCGCGGAGGCCGACGGCCTCAAGCTTGCGCCCTTTATCGGCATCGCCTGTCCCGGTGTGATCGACGAGGATGGCTCGATCGAAAAGGGTGCGCAGAACCTGCCTGGCAATTGGGAAAGCAGCACGTTCAACCTGCCGGCAAGCCTGGTGGAGGCGATCCCGCAGATCGGCGATCACGACGCTGCCGTGGTGATGCACAATGACGGCGTGGTGCAGGGCCTTTCCGAAGTTCCCTTCATGCAGGATGTCGAGCACTGGGGCGTGTTGACCATCGGCACCGGCCTCGGCAATGCGCGCTTCACCAACCGGCGGAAGGACAACGGCAAGGACGAGAAGAAGGCGAAGAAGGGGCGGGATTAACGCATCCCGCGGGCGGTAAGGTTGACTGGTTAGGTTAAAACCGGGTTCACGTTGCCGTTTCCGCGGCCGTTGCTACCGTCATTTCGTCGCTCCGGCTGACCGGCGAAGCCGCACTTCCCGGCCAGGATTTCAAAGCAGCGGCACGGGACCGTCAGTTTTTTGTCGCGTCTGGCGGTCCCACCTCTTTTCCAACAGCCGCCCGGGGCCGCTATTGGCGAATTTCTCCGCCGCGCGCCTTGTCTGCCCCGGCTTCCTCGCCTAGAACACGGCCCAACCGCAGGGCCGAATCCGGCCCGCCTTGGCGCCTGGAGAGGTGGCAGAGTGGTTGAATGCACCGCACTCGAAATGCGGCATAGGTGCAAGCCTATCGGGGGTTCGAATCCCTCCCTCTCCGCCAATACGCTGGTTCTTTCCAAGCAAATTGTCCGAGCCGAATGCACGGAGCGGCAATGAAAATTGGACCGCAGCCGGACAAATGGCTCCGAAAGAAAGCCAAGCAAGGCATGCGCGGCTATCCCGTCGGCACGATCGCCTTCTACGGTCCTGACAACCAGCGCGCTTCGAAAGTTGCCGTATCTGTCATTCCGCAGGAAGGAGCCGAGCCCAAACTGCACCGGTGGTTTTCGGAAGCCGGCGACGTGCGGACGGACAAAACTATTCTTGTCGAGATCGCCGCGTATCTGCGCCAGCATTCGGTGCGGTCGGTAGCGATGGCAGACGGGATCCTCGGCTGTCCCCACGAAGAAGGGATCGATTACCCGATGGGCGAGTCTTGTCCCCGATGTCCGTATTGGAAGGGACGAGACCGCTTCACCGGGGAATTGGATCAGGGGTGATGGAGCTCCTCGGAGACCCCAGAATCCCTCCCTCTCCGTCCTGCTCTGATTAACCTGCCACCGCACAAACCAGTTCGCCGCCACCCCGCCCGGTAATCTCCGCGACCTTGCCGTCGACGATGTGGATGCGGCGGTCGGCGCGGGCGGCGAGCGCTGGATCGTGGGTTACCACAACCACGGTCTGGCCCTGGTCGGCGATGTCGCGGAGGATCGAAAACACCTGTTCCGTCGATGCCGTGTCGAGGGCGCCTGTCGGCTCGTCGGCGACGATGATCTCGGGGCGGTTGGCAAGCGCGCGGGCGATCGCGACGCGCTGGCGCTGGCCGCCGGAGAGCTGGTTGGGACGCTTGTTGGCGTGCTCGCCAAGCCCAAGCGAGCCCAGCAGCGCAAGGCCGCGCTCGCGCATCTCGCCTTCGGTCATCCTGCCGGCTGCGCGCATCGGCAGCAGCACATTGTCGAGCGAGGTGAACTCCGGCAGCAGGAAATGAAACTGGAACACAAAACCGCATTTGGTCAGGCGAACGTCGGCTCGCTCCGTCTCCGATAGTTTCGAGGTCGGCTGGCCGCAGACCATGATTTCGCCTTCGCTGGGAGCATCGAGCAGGCCCAGGAGATAGAGCAGCGACGATTTGCCCGATCCCGACGGCCCGGTAATGGCAACGAACTCGCCTTTGTTCACCGCAAGATCAATGCCGTTGACGAGGGTGTGCGAAACCACGCCTTCGATGCGGCGAACCAGCTCGACTGCCTGCAAAGCGACTTCGGTCATGATGCCCCCCGGATGATGTCGACTGGATGCACGCGCGTTGCCTTGCGTGCCGGGAAATAGGCCGCGCCTGCGCAGCAGAGCAGCGATATGCCGCCGGCAACCACATAGTGCATCGCAGAGTAATAGATCTGCAGCGGAACGGTCGTGCCGGTCAGCGGATTGAAGATCGTGATCTTCGACCAGCCGTAGCAGAGCAGGTAACCGAGGATCCACCCGAACAGGATGCCGACCACGCCGATAATGATGGATTCGATGATGAAGATCCGCCGCACCGCATACTCGCGCATGCCCAGCGATTTCATGATCGCGATGTCCTGACGCTTCTCGTGCGTGATCGTCGAGATGATGTTGTAGGTGGCAAAGGACGATGTCAGCAGCATCGCGCCCATCACCGTGAGCACGATGAAATCGCGCACGGTAAAGGTCGACAGCAGGTCGGCGTTGGCTTCCTGCCAGGACACCGACTTGTAACCGGTCTGCGCTTCGACCTGGGCGGCAACCTTTTGCGCCGACATCGGATCGTTCAAGCGCAGCCGCAACTGGTTGACGACCCCGCTTTGCCCCATCATGAGCTGCGCCGTCCCGGCCAGCGAATAGATCTGGCTCTCATCGACGCGCTTCAGGCCGGAGCGAAACAGCCCGGCCACCGTCGAATTCAGCCGAGTGCCCTGGCCGCCGACCAGGAGGACGGTGTTGCCGGTTTTCACGCCGAGTTTTTCGGCGAGCGCCTCGCCGACGATGATGCCGTTCGGCGCGCGGGCAAGGTCGTCGAGCTTTCCCTCGCGCATTTGCGCTGCGAGTTTCGAGACCTGGACCTCACGGCGAGGGTCGATGCCGGTCAAGGTGATGCCGATGCGGGCGCCGCCATGATCGATGATCGCACTGGTCCCCACCGAGGGCGCCACGTCGCCGGGTATCCAGGAGCGCAGCGAGCTCATCACCGATTCCGGATATTTGATGCCGGGACGCTTACCGACATTGGCGATGTCGGCCATTTGGACCGCTGCATATTCCTGCTCTGCGGGTTGCGTCGGCACCGAGCGCCGTTCATCATCGACCGTGATGTGCGGCATGGTGTCGACGAGCTGCCGCAGGAAATCGATCTGCGAGCCCTGCATCAGGCCGGCCATCATGATGGTGAAGCCGACGCCCATGGCGACGCCGGCCATGCCCACCAGAGTCTGGCGTACCCGGGCGCTGACATGGGTCCATGCGATGTTGAACAGAAGTTTCACGGCGCTTACCGGCTGTTGCTGATGAGGTTGCGACGGGCGTCGTTGACGACGGAATCGATGTGGGCGGTCATGGCCGCCGAAATCACGGCATCATCGGGATCCGAAGGAGCTGTGGTGGCCGAGGCTACCGCGACAGATTCGGGTGTCCCGGCTGGCTGATCGGTCGGTTCACTCGTGGGCGCCGGCTCCACAACTTTGGCCGAGTTGCTGTCGATGCGGATCCTGGCGCCGTCGGCGAGATCGGTGCGGGCGGGCGAAAGCACGGGCGTGCCCTTGGATACGTCGCCGAGGATCTCGATGTTGCGGTTGCCGCGGATGCCGACCGTCACCGGCACACGTTTGATCCGGCCGTCATCGACCATCTGAACCGAACCGGCTGCGACCGCCTCCGCCGGCACGACAATGGCCGCCTGCTTCTCGCGGAAGATGATATTGACCTCGGCCGACATGCCAATTCGCAGCGGCGTGTCCTGCGGCAGCCGCAGATAGACGCGGAAGGTTTTGCGGGTCGGGTCGCCCTTCGGCGTGATCTGGGAGACCGTGGCTCGCAGGGCCCTTCCAGGGAAAGCTTCGCTTCGCAGAAAAGCCTTCTGGCCGGTCGCGATGCGGTTGATTTCCTCCTCATTGATTTCGGCAACGACCTGCATCGGCGCAGGCGGTCCAACCCAGAACAAGACATCGGTGGGGCCGGCGATCTCGCCGACCTCGCCGTCGCGCCGCAGCACCATGCCGTCGAGCGGAGCTCTCAGCAGCAGCGAGTCGAGCCGTACCTTCTGCGCGGCAATCCGCGATTTTGTTTCCTCGAGCTTGGTCCAGCGCTGCTCGTAGTCGGTGCGCGCGGCGTCGCTCTTGTCGCGATCCTTCTCGGCGCGCGCCAGATCGCGTTCGAGCTGGCCGCGATTGATTTCCATCTGATCCAGCGCGCTGCGCTCCTCGGCGTCGTCCTGGCGGCCGAGGACCTGGCCGGCCTTCACCACCTGTCCCTCGCATCTGCAAAGCTCGACCAGCCGGCGGCGCTGCAGCGGCACGACTTTGGCCCAGCGCTCGGGCTCGACGGTGCCGGTTCCGTAAACCGCTTCGGAAACCGGTGCGAGGCCCGCAATGCTGGTGGTCACCAACGGTGCACGAAGCAAATGGGGATAGGCGAAATAGCCAGCCCCTGCCGTGACGACGGCCAGAATTCCGGTTGCGATCAGATGCTGCAGTTTCATGGCGCGTCCCCTGACTCAGAAGCCAAACCGCTTGCGCAGGCCCGATGGAACCTGGTCGAGCAGATCACGAACATCTTCTTTCCTTGCATTCTTCATTGGAGCTGCCGACGTGGCCTTGGGGGACGCCTGCAATACCGTGGTGTTGGATGGCGCCGGCTGCGGGATAGCAGGCGGCGGCGTGGCGGCGGGCGCTGGCTGCACGACGGCGGGTGCAGGTGGGGTCGGCACGGGTTGGTCTGGGCTGTCTAGTGCTCTTTCGATCTTCGACGCCTTGTCGGAAGCCTTGACGGAGTCCTTTGGCGCGCCGGCAACCCGAACGGCGCGCCATTCTCTTGCGGCCACCACGGCACGGCCGATCTCGTCGCTCGTCATCTTCCTCATGAGAAGGGACATCAGTTGCCGCGCACCGTTGCGGTCCTCGTCGAGCTTGCTCGCGGAAGCGACGATGTGGGCCCAGGAATAGGCCTTCACATTATCCTTCGCTACGCCGCGCCCGCTCGCGTAGAGGCCGGCAACGATCAGCATGGCGTGGGCATGCCCCTGATCGGCCGCGCGCAAGAACCAGCGAAATGCCTCCTGGTCGCTGCGCGGACGACCGACGCCGGACGAATAGAGCGCCCCGAGATAGAACTGGGCCTCATCATCGCCCGCTTGCGCCGCCTGCTCGTAGCGAGTGGCCATGTCCCGATCGGACGCGGCGTCGGCAAGAGCGGCGTGGGGGTTCGTCAGCACAGCGAGGCAGCAAGCCATAACGACGACGGCTCGCTTCATGGGCCCCGAAATCGCGTCACGAACGCCCGGCCGACATGAGCGGGTTGAGACTGGATTGATCGATGGGAAATTCAGAATGCGCCACATTGCGTACACGCTTTCAGCTTGTGTCTTGCGCCGCAGAAGCGTCCAAGCCGCGCCTGGCACAGCACCTCTCGTGAACAAAAGCCTAACCCATTCGCGCGCTGACAAATGTGCGACCCATCACATATCCAGCGCGCTGCTACTGGAACTGGCGTGGCGTCTGTCGTGAATGCATTTGGTGCAACTGCGGCCAAGATGGTCGACTTCAGGACGCAGTATTGGCAGGATTGCTCCTGGAGCTGCCAGCATGCCCATCGGCGAACTCTTCATTCTCGGCTTCTTCGGCAAGATCGTTCCCAATTGGCTGAAGGAATTTGCCGCCCGCTACGGTCTCGGCGGGGTGATCCTGTTCGATTATTCCTGCCGGACGCGAGAATACGACAACAACATTGAATCGCCTGAACAGGTGCAACGCCTTTGCGCGGAGATTTCCGCGCTGCCGTCGGGGCCGATGGTGTTCATCGACCAGGAAGGTGGATTGGTGCGGCGGCTGAAGGAAAGCCGCGGGTTTGCGCCGCTTCCCAGTGCGAGGGAATTCAATCGCCTCACACCGGATCAAAAGCGCGCGATCCTCACCGCGAGCTTTGCCGAGATGCGGCGGCTCGGCATCCGCTACGATTTCGCGCCGGTCATCGACGTCGACTACAATCCCGACAACCCCAATATCGGTAGGATCGAGCGTTCCTACTCCGCCGACATCGCCGAGGTGGAAGCCAATGCGTTGCTGGCAAACGAGGTGGCGCGGGCGCAGCGCATCGGCTTGTGCCTGAAACATTTTCCTGGCATCGGCGGCGCGGTGGTGGATTCGCATCAGGATTTCATGGATATCTCCAAAACCCTTCGCGGTGAGCAGGAAGAGCTATTCTATTCGCTTGCGCCAGCAATGTTCGGCGATGCGGTGCTGGTCAGCCACGCCATCGTCAGACAATGGGACGACCATTGCCCGATGACGCTGTCCGCGGCGGGGCTTGGCCGCTTGCGCAAGCGCCTTCCGGATACGCTGCTGATCACCGACGACATGCAGATGCAGGGATTGCAGAAGGCGTTGGGCACGCGGGAAGCCAGCCTGCAATCGCTCAATGCCGGCATGGACATGCTCTGCATCGGCAACAATTTGTTCGATCAGGAACAGCAGATGGCCCGGATTGCCGAATACATCGCAGACAGCCTGCGCGAGGGAACCTTGTCCGGTTCGGCGATCGAGAGATCGATCGCGCGTGTCGGCAAGCGAAAGGCGCTCCTGACGGCCTGACGGCCTGACGGCCTGACGCATGCCCCCAAAATTCGAAGCACACCAGGCGGACAATGTGTTGTTGCGTTGCCAGGCCGCTGAGACTACAAGCGCTTTTTCAGCGGAAAGACCGACGATGGCCCATAATTTCGCGATCAACGACGACGTCCATCACCAGCAGCAGGGGCCGCAGGGCCGCGCCGTGGCGAAGGAACGAAGCGTCTACACCATCGTTTCCTGCCTGCCGATCGAAGCCGACGGCCGCCCGCGCTATCGCATCAGGAGCAAATCCGAGAATGTCGAGCGCGTCGTGACCGAGGAGCAGATCTCCAGGCTCGGCTGACCTCAAGCCTACTGTGCCTTCTCGTGCGCTGCGGTGCCGATCGCCTTGCAATCGCAGGTCGATAGAACTGGGCGCGGTAGTCTTGGCCTCACTTTCCGGCCGAACGATCTCTCAGCCGAACGTCATCGAGAACCGGTTGAGATCTATTAACAAAGCAAATGCTCTCACCGTTAAAATACGGGATCGGTGCGCTACGGCATTTGTGCGCGGATCATGGGTTTTGGCTGGAATCATCTGATTTCGGATAATTTTAGCCCGATTTAGTCCAGCGGCGAGACGCCCTGGCGGATTTCTCCGTATTCTTACCGGTTAAGAAATTAACCATGAAAGAGGGTGGAACCGATAAGTTAGCTATATGTCGGGACAAGATCATCGCGCCGCTGATCTCGCACTTCACGAAGTGGATGGAAAACGTCGCACCTCTCGAAGAGAATCCTGAGATCGTCCAGCTATCCGCTGCGCGCTCGCGTGCCGCGGAAGAGGCGGGAGCGGCGATCGCCCGGCAGTTGAACGGACCGCTGACAGCGCTGCTGCTCTACATGAATGAGATCAAGCAGCACAGCCACCAGCTTTCGCAAGGATCCGGCAACCGGCTCTACCTGCAACAGGTGGTGGAGAACGCGCTTCAGCAAACCGAACGCGTCTGCGCGCTGGTGAAGCAGATGTCGGACAATCATCCGGTGTCCGACGCCGTTCGCAAGCAGGCGGGCGAGGGCCAGGCCGGCCGCTCCGTGGATGGCGCCCGCAGGCCGGGCCTGATGTTGGCCCCGGGGTCAGGCCAGAAGCCTCTGACCAGGCGCGAGCGCGAGGTGCTGAGCCTGATCAGCGAAGGTTGCTCGAACAAGCAAGGCGCCTTGCGGATGAATATCAGCCCAAGGACATTCGAGAGCCATCGCGCCGAGGCCATGCGCAAGCTTGGCGCCCGCAACACCGCGGATCTGGTTCGCAAGGCGCTGCTGCAGCCCGCCTGATCCATCCCGAAGCGATGCTTGCGATGCGCGGCTGAGCGGCGCGGTTTTGCGCTGCCGGAATCGGGGGCTTGCGATTCTGCGCGATCGGGCCGTTCTGCCGTTCAGCAAACGTCCTCCATCAAGGAGCGACTGCGCGCCGCGGGCCGCGACGAGCGCGTCGGCTTGGGCTCTTCCGGGATGATCGTGATGGTCCACGCCGCCGGAACGCTCGACTTGTTTTGCACGATCGATCGAACGTGGCCAGTGACCGCCGATCCGGCCGAGCGCACGGTTGCAGTCCTGCCATTGAACTGGGCGATACGGAAACGCCGCACTTCTTTCTGATCGCTCGTTTCAAACGTGAACATGAGGGCACTCCCTTGGTCCACGCAACTATCCTCAGTCAACGTTATCCGGAGGTGAAAATCTCAAACCGTAGAAGTACGGCCAACTGCGCGTCTCGCGGTGCGCAGCGCGCTTTCCAGGATGATGTCAGCCGGCTGCGTCGGGAAACACCGCTTCCATCTTGGTCTTCAGCGTTGCGGCGTTGAACGGCTTGACGATGTAATTGTTGACGCCGGCCTTCTTCGCGGCGATCACGTTTTCGGTCTTGGATTCAGCAGTGATCATGATGAAGGGCGTCTTGGAGAACTCCGGGCTGGCGCGGACTTCCCTGAGCAGGTCGTAGCCGGTCATCGGCTCCATGTTCCAGTCGGAGATCACGAGGCCGTATCGCTTGGTCTGCATCTTGGCGAGCGCCGCCGATCCATCGCTGGCCTCGTCGACATTCTCGAATCCGAGCTGCTTGAGAAGGTTGCGGATGATGCGGATCATGGTGCTGTAGTCATCGACCACCAGGATCGGCATCGACAGATCAAAAGCCATGTTCGTACTCCGCGCAAACAATATGCCGCCAAACACAGGTGAATGCGCGTTGCACGCGAAAGAGTCTCGAACCCGCACCCGTCAGCACCGTGACAACTATCAGGGCTCGTTGAACAGCGCGTTAATCCCGTGCGCGGGCTGAAACGCTGCAGAAGCCGCGATTGGCCGTAGTAATACGGTGAGGCAGGGGGGCGTCGCAATCTTCGCGCGCAACGGCAATGCGATGCGTATCGCAGATCGGCTGCGGCCGTGGTCGACCGCAGGAAGCGACTACGCGGCCGCGCTGTGGATGCGCGGATGCAGCAGCCTCGTGTACTGCGCCTTGACCGTCGTGTAGCATTCGCAGGACGTCTTGATCAGGCCGTCCACGTTGGTGATTTCGATATGCCCCCGGCTGTAGTGGATGAAGTCCGCCTGCTGCAGCGTATGGGCCACCAGGGAAACGCTGTTGCGCCGTGCGCCGATCATCTGGGCCATCGCTTCCTGGGTCAGGACCAGCTTGTCGCTGCCGGAGAGGTCGCGTGTATGCAACAGGCATCGCGCCAGCCGGGATTCCACCGTATGCGAGGCATTGCAGCCGGCGGTCTGCTGGATTTGCGCATAGACGGCGAGGCCGTGCCGCGTCAGTGCGGTACGCAATGTCGCGCTCTGGTCGGCGGCAGCACGAAGCTGGTCGAGATCGATCGTCGAGGCCGCGCCCGGCACCAGCACCACGGCGGTGTTCAACGCCACGGCGTCGCCGAGGGCTGCAAATGCACCGAAGATGCTGTCGCGGCCGATCATCGCGATCTGGACGTGCTCGCCGCGGGCGAGCTTCACGACCAGCGAGATGACGCCCTTGTGCGGAAGATACGCACGCTTGAGCGTTTCGTCGACTTCGACCAGCACCATTTCCTGGCTGAGATCGGCGGCGCGCAGATGCGGGCGGATCAATTCGAAATCGTCCGCGGTCAGCGAGGACAAAAATCCATTCGGAGAGCGAGGGGCTGAATCCAAAGCAGTCTCCTGCCTTACGGCCAAGCCGGTCTCTGGCGTCTGCTGCGTACAGTCCGAACTGCAGGATGATCCTTGCACATTATATTGGCAAGAAAAACTGGCGAACGAGGTTGATGGCACCGGCGCATCGGCTCGGCCAGGTGGGCCTTGACCGCTCCGACGCTTCGCGATGCAAGCACGGCGATGCGAACTCGCCGCCGGTAACCTTGCGAACATCTTCGAAGCAGCGACCGCGCGACTTGCCCCTGGCGGGCGAGCTACAATTCCCAATCCGGATCAGCCCAGGTTGTGGAACCAATCTTATACACTGTAGAGGGCAGACAGGGCGGCCTGTTTTCGGCGGAAAATGCGATAGCGCACTGATTCGCCAGACAAAACGGCTGCACGATCAGCCGAGGGGTTCCTTTTGTGGAACTTCATGGCCGTGTTGACGGAGCGCGTCCGACGCTGCGAGGAGGTGGGTCATACGTGGTCCCCACTGCGATTGCGACTGAGGAATGGTTGGATTGAACGTTCGCTATCCGCTTCGGGGGACTGACATGACACGCGTTCTCATCGTCGATGACGATCCCATGGTCTGCACGGCCATCGAGATCTATCTCGAACGTCACGGCTTTGAGGTGACCATAGCCGATGGCGGCGAAGCCGGGCTCCGTGCGCTGGAAGATTCCGGCTTCGACCTGATGCTCGTCGATATCTTCATGCCGCACATGCGCGGCTTCGAATCGATCAGGATTTTTCACGAGCGCGCGCCGACGATCCCGCTCGTTGCGATGTCCGGATACGCCTTTGCCAATCTCGATTCGCCGGCGCCGGACTTCCTGCGCATGGCGCTCGAGCTCGGTGCCACGCGCTGCCTGCGCAAGCCGTTCACGCCTGGCGCGCTCCTGGCAGTCGTCAACGAATGTCTTGCCGAAGCCCGCTCCCGCTTCAGCGGCATCGTCCAGTCGAACTAGCGGCCGGCGAATTTCTCAGCCCAGCAATCGCCAGAATTTTTGCAAGCCGCGGTCACGGCCACTTAACCGTGCTTTTACGGTTTGCTGCTTAGCTCAGCTTTAACCATTGGCAGTTCAGTGTCCGATTGCAGCAAATCAGAGCCGTCAAGTTGAGGCATTGTTAAATCTCGCTCTGTATTGCTGGCAGGGCCAAAGAAATGGCTTCGAAACCAGAAGGAAATAGACATGTCAGGCATTGTCCTCTCCGCGTCGGTTCGCCAGAACCTCCTCTCCCTCCAGTCGACCGCTGAACTGCTCTCAACGACGCAGAACCGTCTCGCCACCGGCAAGAAGGTCAACACGGCCCTCGACAATCCGACCAACTTTTTCACTGCCGCCTCGCTCGACAACCGCGCCAGCGACATCAACAACCTGCTCGATGGCGTCAGCAATGGCGTTCAGGTTTTGCAGGCCGCCAACACCGGCATCTCTTCGTTGCAGAAGCTGGTCGACAGTGCGAAGTCTGTTGCCAATCAGGCGTTGCAGGCCGCGGTGGGTTACTCTGCAAAGTCCAGCGTCACGACTACCGCGATCACGGGCGCAACCGCATCGGATCTTCGCGGTACCGTTTCGGCCTTCACCAACACCACCGCGACCGCCGGCGCGCAGCTGTATTCGGCTGCTGCGACCAACGCGACCGGCGCGACGCTGCTGTCGGCGCTGACCGACAACGGCGGTGCTGCCCAGGCGATCGCCGCCGGTGACACGGTCACCATCAACGGCGCGACCATCACCTTCGCCGCCGGTGCTGGCGGATTGGCCGGTGCAGGTGCCGCCTGGACGCTGGGCGTCGATACCAGCCTGACCAACTTCGTTGCCGCGCTCGACCAGTTGCAGGGCAACACCACCAACGCCTCGACGGTGACCGGCGGTGTGATCCAGCTCAACACCGGCCTTGCCAACAACCTTGCCGTGACCGGCTCGGCGGGCGTCCTGACCGCCCTCGGCCTCGGCGCGGCTGCCGCCAACACCGCGACCCGCGGCGGCGGCACCAGCGCGCTTAACGGCTTGACCCTGACCATCGGCGCGACCGGCAACGGGACTGCCACCAACATTACCTTCGGTGACGGCACCGGCGGCACGGTGAAATCGCTGAACGATCTGAACTCCAAGCTCAGCGCCAACAACCTCCAGGCGTCGATCGACACGACTGGAAGGATCACCATCACGACGACCAATGAAGCGGCTTCCTCGACAATCGGAACCATCGGCGGTACGGCGGCTGGCGGTGGCGCGCCGTTTAACGGCCTGGCGGGCGCTGCTCCAGTCCTGGATCCCGAGGCGCAGCTCATTCGCGCTAACCTGGTGTCGCAGTACAACAACATCCTGGACCAGATCACCTCTACGGCTCAGGATGCTTCGTATAATGGCATCAACTTGCTCAATGGCGATCAGCTCAAGCTGACCTTCAACGAAACCGGCAAGTCGACCTTGACGATCCAGGGAGTGTCGTTCGGCTATACCGGGCTCGGCCTGTCCAAGCTGACCGCTGGCACGGACTTTCTGGATAACGCCTCGGCGAACTCGGCGATCACGAGCCTCGGCAAGGCTTCGTCCGCTCTCCGTACGCAGGCTTCGGCTCTCGGTTCGAACCTGTCGATCGTGCAGATCCGTCAGGACTTCTCGAAGAACCTGATCAACGTGCTGCAGACCGGCTCGTCGAACCTGACGCTGGCCGACACCAACGAGGAAGCGGCGAACAGCCAGGCGCTGTCGACCCGCCAGTCGATCGCGGTGTCCGCGCTGGCGCTGGCCAACCAGAGCCAGCAGAGCGTGCTGCAGTTGCTCCGCTAATAAGCGCCAAATACAAGATCAAAACGGCGGGGATCTCCCCGCCGTTTTTTTATGAGCGTTCAATATTTGTCATCCCGCACGAGATGCGCGTCGTCGATCGTCTCTCGATCCCGCAGTCGCGTCACCGCTCACGAAATTATTCACCATATCCGTATTAGCACGGACGGTGAAATTAACGCAGCCGTGAAAACCCAAGGGTTATTTCTAGAGAAGGCCAGTATCTGATTTAGAGGGCGTGCTCTTATGGATGATCTGTTGCGGGAGTTCCTGACGGAGACCAGCGAGAGCCTGGATACGGTCGACAATCAGTTGGTGCGGTTCGAACAGGACCCGAGCGACGCGAAGATCCTGGATAACATCTTCCGCCTGGTCCACACCATCAAGGGCACCTGCGGCTTTCTCGGCCTGCCGCGGCTGGAAGCACTGGCCCATGCCGGCGAAACCCTGATGGGCAAATTCCGCGACGGCATGCCGGTCAAGGCCGAAGCCGTGACGCTGATCCTGTCGAGCATTGACCGCATCAAGGAAATCCTCGCCGGCCTGGAAGCCACCGAGACCGAGCCCGAGGGCACCGACGAAGACCTGATCGAGAAGCTGCATGCGATGGCCGAAGGCGGCAGCCATGCGGCGGAAGCGCCGCCTGAGCCTGCGCCCGCGCCCGTCGTGGCGGCGCCGCCGGTCGCGCCCGCGATGACCAAGGGCACGCTGGTCGAGCAGGTGCTGGAACGCCCGTTGCGTCCGGGCGAAGTCTCGCTCGACGACCTCGAGCGCGCCTTCCGCGAGACCGCGACCGAAGCCGCGCCGGCACCCGTCGCCAAGGCTGCGCCGGCGCCTGAGGCTAAGGAAGCCAAGGAAACGGCCAAGGCAAAGCCGGCCCGCAAGCCGGTTGCCATGGATGCCGACGGCGAGGTCGCCGACAAGATCGCCAACCAGTCGATCCGCGTCAACGTCGACACGTTAGAACATCTGATGACCATGGTCTCCGAGCTGGTGCTGACCCGCAACCAGCTCCTGGAAATCTCCCGCCGCAACGAGGACACCGAGTTCAAGGTGCCGCTGCAGCGGCTCTCCAACGTCACCGCCGAGCTGCAGGAAGGCGTCATGAAGACGCGGATGCAGCCGATCGGCAATGCCTGGCAGAAGCTGCCGCGCATCGTGCGCGACCTCTCGGGCGAACTCGGCAAGCAGATCGAACTGGAGATGCACGGCGCCGACACCGAGCTCGACCGCCAGGTGCTCGATCTGATCAAGGATCCGTTGACGCACATGGTGCGCAACTCCGCCGACCACGGCCTGGAGACCCCGGCCGAGCGGCTCGCGGCCGGCAAGGGCGAGCAGGGCACCATTCGGCTGTCCGCCTATCACGAGGGCGGCCACATCATCATCTGCATTGCGGACAACGGCCGCGGGCTGAACACCGAGCGGATCAAGGCCAAAGCGCTGCAGAACGGCCTCGTCACCGAGGCTGAACTGGAGAAGATGACCGAAGCCCAGATCCACAAGTTCATCTTTGCGCCGGGCTTCTCCACCGCCGCGCAGGTCACCTCGGTCTCCGGCCGCGGCGTCGGCATGGACGTGGTGCGCACCAATATCGACCAGATCGGCGGCACCATCGACATCAAGAGCGTGGCCGGCGAAGGTTCTTCCGTCACCATCAAGATCCCGCTGACCTTGGCGATCGTCTCGGCCCTGATCGTGGAAGCCGCCGGCGACCGCTTTGCGATCCCGCAATTATCGGTGGTCGAGCTGGTGCGCGCCCGCGCCAACTCCGAACACCGCATCGAGCGCATCAAGGACACCGCGGTCTTGCGGCTGCGCAACAAGCTGTTGCCGCTGATGCACCTGAAGAAGCTGCTGAAGATCGACGACGGTTCCTCCAGCGACCCCGAGAACGGCTTCATCGTGGTCACCCAGGTCGGCAGCCAGACCTTTGGCATCGTGGTCGACGGCGTGTTCCACACCGAAGAAATCGTGGTCAAGCCGATGTCGACCAAGCTGCGGCACATCGACATGTTCTCCGGCAACACCATTTTGGGCGATGGCGCCGTGATCATGATCATCGACCCCAACGGCATTGCGAAAGCGCTCGGCGCCTCCGGCTCCTCGGCCCATGAGATGGCCGACGAAGCCGCCGCGGCGCATGGCTTCGGCAGCGAGCAGCTCACCTCGCTGCTCGTGTTCCGCGCCGGCTCCGCGCAGCCCAAGGCGGTGCCGCTCGGCCTCGTCACCCGGCTGGAAGAGATCGCCACCGACAAGATCGAGCTCTCCAACGGCCGCTACATGGTGCAGTACCGCGACCAGCTCATGCCGCTGGTGCAGATGGCCGGCGTCACGGTCCAGACATCCGGCGCGCAGCCGATCCTGGTGTTCGCCGACGACGGCCGCTCGATGGGGCTCGTGGTCGACGAGATCATCGACATCGTCGAGGAGCGGCTGCACATCGAGGTCGCCGGCCAGCAGGACGGCATTCTGGGTTCCGCCGTGATCAAGGGCCAGGCCACCGAGGTGATCGACGTCGGCCACTTCCTGCCGATGGCGTTTGCCGACTGGTTCTCGCGCAAGGAGATGCGGGCCTCCTCGACCGCGCAATCGGTGCTCTTGGTCGATGACAGCGCCTTCTTCCGCAACATGCTGGCGCCGGTCCTGAAAGCCGCCGGCTACAAGGTGCGGGTCGCCGTCAACGCGCAGGAGGGGCTCTCGGCGCTGCGCTCGGGCCAGAGCTTCGACGTGGTGCTAACCGACATCGAGATGCCCGACATGAACGGCTTCGAATTCGCCGAGACGATCCGGGCCGACAACAATCTGGGCACGCTGCCGATCATCGCGCTGTCCTCGCTGGTGTCGCCGGCGGCGATCGAGCGCGGCCGGCAGGCCGGCTTCCACGACTACGTCGCCAAGTTCGACCGCCCCGGCCTGATCGCGGCGCTGAAGGAACAGACCGCCGAGACCCGGCGCGCGGCATGAACAAGTTCAGCCCGGCCTAAGCAAGCTTGGCCGGGGCATAAGGAAGTTAGACCATGACAACCAAGACCGAGACCATCGAGGGCACCGTGGCCGAATACGTCACCGCCGTGATCGGCGGGCAATTGTTCGGCCTGCCGATCTCGCGGGTGCAGGACGTGTTCATGCCGGAACGGCTGACGCGGGTGCCGCTGTCCTCCGCTGAGATCGCCGGCGTGCTCAACCTGCGCGGCCGCATCGTCACCGTGGTCGACATGCGCGCCCGGCTCGGCTTGCCGAAGAACGATGACGGCAAGCCGCCGATGGCGGTCGGCGTCGACCTCAGAGGCGAGTCCTACGGCCTCCTGATCGACCAGATCGGCGAGGTGCTGCGGCTGCCCGACAATGGCCGCGAGGAAAACCCCGTCAACCTCGACCCCCGCTTCGCCAAGCTCGCCGGCGGCGTGCACCGCCTCGACGGCCAGCTCATGGTCGTCCTCGACG
This sequence comes from Bradyrhizobium sp. RDI18, assembly GCF_043203335.1. Taxonomy (NCBI): domain Bacteria; kingdom Pseudomonadati; phylum Pseudomonadota; class Alphaproteobacteria; order Hyphomicrobiales; family Nitrobacteraceae; genus Bradyrhizobium; species Bradyrhizobium sp. RDI18. The sequence goes on from NZ_JBICRN010000008.1 coordinate 5,464,622, forward strand.
TCGATCGCGTTCTCGAAATCATACCGAAAGCAACCCTCGCAGCGTAGGCCGCTCGTCAACCAAGGAGGCCGAGATGAAAACCTGTCTTGTCGTCGATGACTCCAGCGTCGTGCGAAAGATCGCGCGCCGCATCCTGGAAGAGCTGGACTTCCAAATTACTGAAGCCGAGGACGGCGAGCAGGCGCTTGAGGCCTGCAAGAGTGCCATGCCCACGGCAGTTCTGCTCGACTGGAACATGCCGGTCATGGACGGCTACGAATTCCTCGGCCATCTGCGTCGCCTGCCCGGCGGCGACTCGCCCAAGGTGGTGTTCTGCACCACCGAGAACGGCATGGATCATATTTCTCGCGCGCTGCATGCCGGCGCCAATGAATACATCATGAAGCCGTTCGACAAGGACATCGTCGCGGCAAAATTCCAGGAAGTCGGCCTGGTCGCGCTCCCGGAATAGAGCCCGATCTGAATCCTATCGCTTGTCCTTGAGAGGCTCCCGTGACCCCGACAGATTATGAGTATCTGCGTAAGCTCCTGAAGGATCATTCCGGTCTCGACCTGTCCGCAGACAAGCAATACCTGATCGAAAGCCGCCTGCTTCCGCTGTCGCGCAAATGCGGCGTGTCGGGCATCGGCGAACTCGTGCAGAAAATGAAGGGCGGATCGTCATCGATCATCGCCCAGGTGGTCGAGGCCATGACCACCAACGAGACCTTCTTCTTCCGCGACAAGGTGCCGTTCGAGCACTTCCGCGATACGATCATGCCGGAGATGCTGAAGGCGCGCGCCGGCCGCAAGAGCATCAGGATATGGTGTGCCGCCGGCTCGACCGGCCAGGAGCCGTATTCGCTTGCCATGTCGCTGAAGGAAATGGGCGCGGCGCTAGCCGGCTGGCGGATCGAGATCATCGCGACCGACCTGTCGCAGGAAGTGCTCGAAAAATCGAAGTCGGGCGTCTACAGCCAGTTCGAGGTCCAGCGCGGCCTTCCGATTCAGCTTCTCGTCAAATATTTCAAGCAGAACGGCGAACTGTGGCAGATCAGTCCGGAGCTGCGCGGCATGGTGCAGCATCGCCAGCTCAATCTGCTGCACGATTTCTCGCAGCTCGGCACCTTCGACGTCATCTTTTGCCGCAACGTACTGATCTATTTCGATCAGGAGACCAAGATCAATATCTTTGGCCGTCTCGCCAAGGCAATGGAAGGCGATGGCTTCCTGGTGCTGGGAGCGGCGGAAACGGTCGTCGGCCTGACTGATGTCTTCAAGCCGTTCCCGGACAAGCGCGGCCTCTATCGGCCGAACGGTGCGCGTGCCGCATCTCCGCAGGGCGCAGCGGCAATGCCAAGAATCGCGGCAATGGCGGGACGGTGAGCGATGACAGAGGACGGCAAAGGCACGGAGCGGGTTACATTCAGCCGCGGCTATGATGTCTGTATCATGGCGATCGACGGGACTTGGCGCAGGGACTGCCAGCTCAACGCGATCTCGGACACCGACGCCGAACTGACTGTGGAAGGCTCCATTCAAGGCCTCAATCTCAAGGAGTTCTTCCTGCTGCTGTCGTCGACCGGCCTCGCCTATCGCCGGTGCGAGCTCGTTCGTGTCAACGGCACGGAAATGGACATCCGCTTCCTGAGAGGCAAGCACAGCAAGAAAAAGTCAGGCGCGTCGTCAAAATCCGAAGAGGCGATGAGCTGAAGCGGATGGCGCTGCCACGTCGTCAAGCGCGATGACGTTGATGGAACTCTCGGGAGCGCCGGGCGAAACTTCCCTGGCAATCATTTGTTCAATCAGTCGCAGGCTGTTCCGGACGTGTTCGACCAAGTTGATGAGGTCTGAAACCACGTGGGGCGCGCCTATGCGACGCTGTCGCCTGCTGCGTTTTGCATACGAGCGCTCCTTAGTTATTTTATTTGGTGTGCGTTGCTACTTGTGCGTTAAGCCGTGGTCCCGTACAAATACGGTCCGGTATGAAGTGAATACCGTTATCCGAGTGTGCGTCACATTCAACCACGCATGGACGATGGAACATGGCTGAAAAAGCCCCCTCCCGCGGGGAGATTTTCGTAGTCGATGACGACCCTGCCGTTCGCGACACGCTTTCGATGGTGCTGTCGGCAGCAGGCTATCAGGTTATTTGTTTCGCCGACGGCGCCGCGCTGCTGGCGATTGCACGAACACGGACGCCAGCCTGCATCCTGCTCGACGTGCATATCCCCGGTAAGTCCGGCCTCGATATTCTGAAAGAGCTTCATGGTGAGGATTACCCTGCACCGATCTTCATGGTCTCGGGGCAGGGCGATATCGCCATGGCGGTCAGCGCCATCAAGAACGGCGCGCTGGACTTCATCGAAAAGCCGTTTCGCGGCAGCGAAATCGTGGCAAGGCTCGATGAGGCGATCGAGGCCTATGCTCGCCGGCAGGCGCAAAGTACGTCGTCGCGCATCGCGGCCCTGCATTTTCCGGGACGGGAACCGCTCACGCGACGCGAACGCGAGGTGCTGGAGCAGTTCACCGCCGGCGCTTCCAACAAGGAAGCGGGGCGGCATCTCGGGATCAGTCCGCGCACGATTGAGGATCACCGCGCCAATATCATGAAGAAACTCGGCGCGCGGAATGCCGCCGACCTGGTTCGCATCGTGATGACCACCCAGCGACAGGGCCAGATCTGATCCATGGTCTGATCAAGGCATATCGCATCGCAGGCAGGCCAGATCCCCTTGCGCTGGATGCAGGTGCCGCCGTTGCGATCAATCGGCGAGCGCTTTGCGGATCATGATCGCCATATCCGATTTCCGATAGGGCTTGGCGAGCAGCAATACGCCTTCGTCGAGTCGCCCGTGATGAATGATGGCATTCTCGGTATAGCCCGAGGTGAACAGTACCCTTAGTCCGGGCCTGGCCTTCGCTATCTCGTCGGCGAGCTGGCGGCCGTTCATGCCGGGCATGATCACGTCGGTGAACAGCAGATCAAACGGACGGCCGGTATGGACCAACGCGAGGGCTTCAGTGGCGTTCGCCGCATCCAGCGTGACGTAACCGAGTGAATGCAGTTGCGCCAGCACATAGTTGCGCACCAGCTTGTCGTCCTCCACCACCAGAATTGTTTCATGGCCGCCCTCGACAGCCGGCGCCAGCGTAGCCTCGGCCGCCGGCAATGCGCCCGTGGCCGGCGGCAGATACATCTTGATCGTCGTGCCGTGACCTTCTTCGCTGTAGATCATGATGTGGCCGGCCGATTGTTTGATGAAGCCGTATACCATGCTCAGCCCGAGGCCGGTGCCTTTGCCGGGTCCCTTCGAGGTGAAGAACGGATTGAATACCTTGTCGAGCATCGCAGCCGGAATGCCGGTTCCGGTATCGCTCACCCCAATCATGGCGTAGCGACCGGGCCGGACGTCGCTGTGCATCCTCGCATAATTGTCGTCGAGCATGACGAAGCCGGTTTCGATGATGAGTTTGCCGCCATCGGGCATCGCGTCGCGGGCGTTTAGGGCCAGGTTGAGGATCGCGGTGGCGAGTTGATTGGGATCGACGATCGCAGCGCATGTTTCGTCTTCGAACACTGATTCGATCTCGACATGCTCGCCGAGCGTCCGCTGCAGCAGTTTCGCGGTGTCGATGATCAGCGTGTTGACGTCGGTTACCTTCGGCTCCAGCGGCTGCTTGCGCGCGAAGGCGAGCAGGTGCTGCGTGAGGTCGGCGCCGCGTGAGACCGCCTCATCGATGGCGGCAAGCTGTGGTTCGCCCTTGACGGCGTCGGCCAGAATTTCGATCGTTCCCGTGATCACCGTCAGGATATTGTTGAAATCGTGCGCGATGCCGCCGGTGAGCTGTCCCATCGCCTCCATCTTCTCGGCCTGCCGGATCCTGTCCTCGGCCGCGATCCTGTCGGTGAGGTCGCGCATGAAGCCGTTGAACACGAATCCGTTGCGCCGCCGAAGCGCGGTAATGCTGAGCTCGACCTTGATTTCCATTCCATCTTGCCGCATCGCCTCGATTTCGAAGCGGCGGTCGAGGATGGCGGCCTCGCCGGTGCGCAGAAACCGCTCCAGGCCGGCCTTGTGCGCGGCGCGATGGGCGTCGGGAATGATCAGCTCGCTCAGCTTGGTGCCGATCGCCTCCGCGCGCGACCAGCCGAATATCTTCTCCGCCTGCGAGTTCCAGTCGGTGACGATGCCCTGATCGTCCATCTGCACGAAGGCATCGAGCGCGGTGTCGATGATGCCGCGCGCGAGCTGCTCGCTTTCGCGCAACGTCTCTTGCGCCAACCGGCCCTCGGTCATGTCACGGCCGACGAAGAAGAAGCGCTTGACCGGCTCGGACCATGTCCCGAGCCATGACAACCACACCTCTCGTCCATCCCTGTGAATGCAGCGGGTGTCGGACATCTTCGGGCGCAGCCCGCGCCGTGCTGCACGCATTTCCTGACGCGAGGTCTCGAGGTGGTCGGGGTGGATAAAATCCTCGCCGCTGCGCCCGATCATTTCTTCCGGCCGATAACCCAATATGGCCTCGCAGCTCGGGCTGATCTGAACCAGGAATCCCCGGGAATCCATCACCATGATCAGATCCTGCGAGGTCTCGAAGATGCGGCGAAGCTCTTCGGTCTGTTGCCGCAGCACCTGCCTGGTCTTGTTTGTTTCGGTGATGTCGCGTGCCACCTTCGAAATGCCGATGGTCGCGCCCGAGGGAGCCTTGATCGGGGAGACGCTGAGCGAGACTTCGATCCGGCTGCCATCTTTTTTCAGGCGGACGGTTTCATGTTGCTCGATGCGTTCGCCCGAGCGGATCCGGCGTAACGTGTCATGCACCTCGGGCAGCCGGTCCATCGGAACGACAAGGGTAATGCTCTTGCCCACAGTTTCCGCAGCCGTGTACCCGTACAGCCGCTCCGCGGCCGAATTCCAGCCGGTGATCGTGCCATTGAGCGACGTCGTGACGATGGCGTCACTGGAGGATTCGACCGCTGCGCTGAACAGCCGTTCCCGTTCCGCGTGATGATCGCGCGCAGCTACGGTGCGGCGATGCTCCTCGACCTCCTGTTGGAGCGCCGCGGTTTTTGCATTGATCTCCTCGATCGCGTACGCAAACGCCCGCGCGAGCACGCCGGTCTCGCCGCGCGCATCGACCGGGATGGCTGCCTTCCCTTTGGCCACGCCCTGAACGGCTTCTGTGAGGCGGACAATCGGCCGGGCCAGCGACCTCGCGATCAGCAGCGCCAGCACTGCTGCGCACAACACCGCGATCGCCCCGACCAGAAGCGAGGTATTTCGGATGCTCGCAGCCGGCGCCATGATCACGGCGTTCGGGGTAGTCTCGATGATCCCAACCCATTCGGAACCGGCCAGGACGGCGGGAGCAAACGCGATCCCGTTGGACCGCCCAGCCTGGTCCGCAATGATTTCGGCGCTGCCTTGCTTTGCCCCGGCCTGCGACGCCAGATGCGGGAAGTCAGCTTTCCAGTCGTTGGGTTTGCCGAGCAACAAGCCGAATTCGCGCGACCGGTCGGGGTGAATGAGATAGTCGCCCTGCCGGTTGACGACGTAGATCGTCTCGCCCGGCCACGCCGATGCTCTGATACGGTCGAACGCGCGCCGCATGTCGACATTGATCATGAAAATGCCGAACGGCTTGCCGTCGGTCGTGAAGATCGGCGTCGCGACGCGGACCGTCGGCCGGTGCACCTCTTCGATCAGGCCGTTGAAGCGGCCGAGATCGAGCGGCGAGACGTAGAGCTGTTTGGGACCCAGCCGGATCGTTTCCTGGAAATAGCCGCGATCGCCTCGCTTCTGCAGGCTCGCTTCAGGGACGATCCGAACCGTGCCGTTTGGTCCATTGCGGTCGACGCGGACCAGCTCGCGGCCGTCGTCGTCGAGGCCGATAATCCGAAACATCGCGTATGTCGGCTTGGCTTCAAGTTCCGCAGCGAAACGTGACGCTATCCGGTCGCGCCAGATCTTTTCGGAGACGCCATCGACCGGATCGATGCCGCCCGCCTGGCGGGCACGGACCAGCCCGTGCAGCGCCACCGCCGAGCGAAAGCCCGCAACATCTCCGGTCGCGCTCGCCGCATAATACTCCAGATCGGTCGCAAGCTGCCGCGAATGCGTCTCGATGCGATCGCGGGCGCGCTGCAGGAGCGCCTGTTCCAGGTTGTGATAGCTCAGCCATCCGACCGCGGTAACCGCGAGCGCGACCAACGCAATCATCGCGATGGCTAGCCTGGTTGTGAGCGTCATGTCGGTGTTCGCTTGCCCTCCCGCTCCAATCCAGCAATCCACCGGACGAATCGGATGCTATGGCGCATTACGGGGAGGACGCAACACCGCGGGCCGTGGCGGCGAGCCACGTTCGACGGCTTCCAGGCAGCCCGTGACGGCAGCCAGAAGGTCGGCCGGCCGGAACGGCTTCTGCAGACTGGAAATCGCTCCGAGCTTGGTCGCCATGGTCAGGAAGTCGGGCGCGTCCGCTTCGGGCGAGATCGGCCGGCCGGAGATGACAATGATCGGCATGTGCGGCCGCTGCTGGCGAACCATCCGCATGGTTTCAAATCCGTCCATTCCAGGCATAAAAATGTCGAGGAACAGCACATCGAAATCGCCGCTCTGGCACAATGCGAGACCGTGCCGCCCGTCACCGGCGGTGACCACGCTATGCCCGGCGCGCTCCAGCAGCAGACGGACGGTCATCTGGACCGCCACATCGTCATCCACGACGAGAATCTTTGCCAAATTAAAAGGTTCTCCGGGCCCCGCTGGAATCAAGTCACGGCAGGTTGCGAGTTTTGCCGAATCCTCGTAGTGCCGCAACTGCTCCCCGGCAGGAACGTTCCGGTTGGGCGGTCAAAAAGCCGGTACAAAATGCCGGCATGGCAGGCAGATCCGGAACCCCGCGCCTGCGAGCGTGATTCCTGATGTCGAGGCAGTCAGTTGCTGAGATATTCCGGATAGCGCGAGCGAATTTGGTCGAGTTCGCTCAGTGTTCCCGACAAATGGGTACGCAGGTGCTTCTGCGCCTCTGTGGGTTGGCCGGCCTCGATCGCTTTCGCAATCAGCTTGTGATGCCGCAGGATATCCTGCGCTTTGCCCGGGGAGGGCAGATGCAGCCGGCGCAGCCGGTCGATATGTCCGCTGCGGCTGCGCACCAGCGACCAGATGTCCTGCTTGTCGGTGGCGGCGTAGAGCTGGGCATGGAACTCGTTGTCGGCGGCCATGAATTTTTCGAAGTCGCCGGCTTTCGCGAATTGCTGTTGGCGGATGATGGTCGCATGGAGCTCGGCCGCGAAGGCTTCGTCATGACGCATTGCCAGCATGCGGACAATTTCGAGCTCGACCGCCTGCCGCAGGAAATGCGCCTGCTGCGCTAGCCGCACGTCGACCCGGCTGACCACCGTGGCATATTGCGGGAACACGTCGACCAGCCCTTCCTCCTCGAGGCGCATCAGCGCATCGCGGATCGGTGTCGAACTCACCCCGAACTGTCCGGCCAGCGCAGCGCGCGATAGCGGCGATCCTGGCGGCAACTCCAGCGAAATGATCATGCCGCGCAGGCGCTCGAACACTTGCGGCGCGGCCTGACGATCGCGATCGAGCCGATCGGCGGAGCGCGGCACGGTCCGGCGGGAAACGATCTGGGATGCAGCCATCGAACGAATCGGCCTCAGAAGGCGCTTGCTTCAAATGCACTAATACATTAGTGCATTTCCATCGAAGCGTCAATGAAACGCCGGAGGAGATGCACAATGAAAAACAGAACGTGGAGCGCCTGCGCGGGCGCCGTCGCGGCACTTGCCATGGTGCTGCCGGGCTCTCAGGCCGCAGCCCAGCAGAAGACGGAGATTTCGCTGTCGCGGCAGCCGGGTATCTTCTACATGCCCTCGCACATCATGGAAAAACACAAGCTGATCGAGAAGCACGCAGCTTCCCTCGACGTGCCCAGCGTCACCACCAAGTGGATCAACTTAAGCGGCGGCGGCGCGCAGACCGACGCGCTGTTGGCGGGCAGCGTCGATATCCTCAACACCGGGACCGGCAATCTCTTGTTGCTGTGGGATCGCACCCGCGGCGGCGTCAAGGGCATCGTCGCTACCTCGGCGCAGCCGATGACGCTGATCAGCCGCGATCCGAATATCAAGTCGATCAAGGATTTCGGCCCGAACGACAAGATCGCCGTGCCGACGGTGAAGGTCTCGACGCAGGCGATCGTGCTGCAGATCGCGGCAAGCGAGATCTTCGGCGCTGACCAGTGGTCGAAGCTCGATGCCAGCACGGTCCAGCTCGGCCATCCCGACGCCTATGTGGCGATGACCAATGCCCAGCACGAGGTCCGCAACCATTTTGCGATCCCGCCGTTCACCTTCCTCGAACTGAAGAACATCCCCGGCGCACATGTGGTGCTGTCGTCGCCGGACGTGATGGGCGGGCCGCTCAGCCAGGCGCAGTTCTTCACCACGACCAAATTCGCCGACGCTAATCCGAAGATCGTGCAGGCCGTGCGCGACGCCACCAAGGAAGCGCAGGATTTGATCCGCGGCGACACCAGGGCCGCGGTTGAGATCTACAAGGAAGTCACCGGCGACAAAACCAGCGTCGAGGACCTGCTGGCCTGGCTGAAGGAGCCCGGCATGATGGAATGGAACCTGCAGCCGCAGGGTACCATGAAGTTCGCCACCCATCTGCACAAGGTCGGTACGCTGAAGACCATGCCCAAGGCATGGACCGATTATTACCTGCCGGTCGCGCATGACCTGAAGGGCAATTGATCGACATGGCCGCGCTTCTCGACGTCAGTGACGTAACGCTGCGCTACAAGACTTCGAGCGCGGTCGTGACCGCGACCGAGCGGGTCAGCTTCGCGGTCGATCGTTCCGATCGCTTCGTGCTGCTCGGCCCCTCCGGTTGCGGCAAGTCGACCCTATTGAAGGCGGTCGGCGGCTATATGAAACCGAGCGAAGGCAAGATGCGGATCTCGGGCCGGGAAATATCCGAGCCCGGAGCCGACCGCATGATGATCTTCCAGGAGTTCGACCAGCTTCTGCCGTGGAAAACGGTGCTGGAGAACGTGATGTTTCCGCTGCTGATGACGCGGAAACTGCCGCGCAAGGAAGCAGAGATGCGGGCGCGGGCCTATATCGAAAAAGTCAGCCTCACCCGCGTCGTCGACGCCTATCCGCACACGCTGTCCGGCGGCATGAAGCAACGCGTCGCGATCGCGCGCGGCATGGCCATGGAGCCGGATATTCTTTTGATGGACGAGCCGTTCGCTGCCCTCGATGCGCTGACGCGGCGCACCTGTCAGGACGAATTGCTGCAGCTTTGGGCGGAGACCAAATTCACCGTCCTGTTCGTCACCCATTCGATCGCGGAGGCGATCAAGATCGGCAACCGTATCCTGCTGCTGTCGCCGCATCCCGGCCGGGTCAAGGCCGAGGTGATCGACGTCGACAAGGTTTCCGGCGAGGACGGCAGCGCGGCACGGCTGGAAAAGCAGATCCACGATCTCCTGTTCGCCGACGCTGTCACGGCACACTAAAGGAGCGCGCGATGGGTGAGGCCAGAATTCTGTTGCGCGATGCCGCCGAACTGACGGCGGCGGTGCCGGCCGAGGTCGAGCGCAAGCTGACGGTGCTGGAGCTGCTGTGGAACGACGGCTTTGTGCGCAAGGCCGTGATCATCATCTTCCTCGCCGCGGCCTGGGAGACCTACGGCACCATCCTGAACAATCCGCTGCTGTTCCCGACCTTCCACGACACTATCGTCACCATGTTCGACAAGGTGCGCGACGGCACCATTCCCTTGCGCGCCTGGGCGTCGCTGAAGGTGCTGTTCATGGGCTATGCCGCCGGCATTGCTCTTGCCGCCATCTTCACGATTCTCGCGATCTCGACCCGGATCGGCACGGATTTCCTCGAAACCATCACGGCGATGTTCAATCCCTTGCCGGCTATCGCGCTGCTGCCGCTGGCGCTGATCTGGTTTGGTCTCGGCAATGGCAGCCTCGTGTTCGTGCTGATCCATTCGGTGCTGTGGCCGGTCGCGCTCAACACCCATTCCGGCTTCAAGAGCGTCTCGAACACGCTGCGCATGGTCGGCCGCAATTACGGCCTGCGCGGATTGCCCTACGTGTTCCGCATCCTGATCCCCGCGGCATTCGCCTCGATCCTGACGGGCCTGAAGATCGGCTGGGCGTTTGCCTGGCGCACGCTGATCGCCGCCGAACTGGTGTTCGGCGTGTCGTCGGGGCAGGGCGGCCTCGGCTGGTTCATCTTCGAGAACCGTAACTTGCTGGATATCCCCGCCGTGTTCGCTGGCCTGTTGACCGTGATCGTCATTGGCCTGATCGTGGAGAACCTGATCTTCCGCACGATCGAGCGCAACACCGTCCAGAAATGGGGGACGCAGTCATGAGCATCAAGAAGAACCCCGCTGATCTCCGCAGCGCGCGCTGGTTCGCGCCTGATGATCTCCGCGCCTTCGGCCACCGCTCGCGCGCCATGCAGATGGGCTACGCGCCGGAGGAATGGAAGGGCCGGCCTGTCATCGCGATTCTCAACACCTGGTCGGATGCGCAGCCCTGTCACATGCATTTCAAGAGCCGCGTCGACGACGTCAAGCGCGGCATCCTGATGGCGGGCGGCTTTCCGATGGAACTGCCGGCGCTGTCGCTGTCGGAATCGTTCCTGAAGCCGACCACCATGCTCTACCGCAACATGCTAGCGATGGATGCCGAGGAATTGCTGCGCGGCCATCCCGTCGACGGCGTGGTGCTGATGGGCGGCTGCGACAAGACCACGCCCGGCCTCCTGCTCGGTGCCACCAGCATGAACCTGCCGACAGTCTATCTGCCGGCCGGGCCGATGCTGCGCGGCAACTGGAAGGGCAAGACGCTGGGTTCGGGCTCGGATGCCTGGAAATACTGGGACGAGCGCCGTGCCGGAAAAATCTCCGACAAGGACTGGGTCGACGTCGAGGCCGGCATCGCCCGCAGCTACGGCACCTGCATGACCATGGGCACGGCATCGACCATGACGGCGATTGCGGAATCGATCGGAATGACACTGCCGGGCGCGTCCTCGATTCCGCCGCCGATGCCGGCCACATCCGCATGGCCTCCGAATGCGGCCGCCGCATCGTCGAGATGGTGTGGGAGGACCTGACGCCGGACAACATTCAGACCCGAAAAGCCTTCGAGAACGCGATTACGGTCGCGATGGCGATGGGCTGCTCGACCAATGCGATCATCCATCTGATCGCGCAGGCGCGCCGTGCCGGCCAGGACATCGGGCTCGACGATTTCGAGAAGGCCAGCCGCAAGGTGCCTGTGATCGCCAATGTGCGTCCGAGCGGCGACAAATATCTGATGGAGGATTTCTTCTACGCCGGCGGCCTGCCGGGCCTGATGAGCCGCATCAAGGATCATCTGCATCTCGACGCCATGACGGTCACCGGCCAGACGCTCGGCGACAACATCGCCCGCGCCGAGGTCTATAATGACGACGTTATCCGAACAGTCGAGAATCCCATCTACAAGGAAGGTGCGCTTGCGGTGCTCAAGGGCAATCTCGCGCCTGATGGCTGCGTGATCAAGCCGAGCGCCTGTGAGCCGCGCTTCCTCAAGCACACCGGGCCCGCTTTGGTATTCGACGATTATCCTTCGCTGAAGAAGGCGATCGACGATCCCAATCTCGACGTCACGGCGGATCACGTGCTGATCCTGCGCAATGCCGGGCCGCAAGGAGGGCCGGGCATGCCGGAATGGGGCATGCTGCCGATCCCGACCAAGCTGGTGAAGCAGGGCGTGCGCGACATGGTGCGGCTGTCGGATGCGCGCATGAGCGGCACCAGCTATGGCGCCTGCATCCTGCACGTCTCGCCGGAATCCTACATCGGCGGGCCGCTGGCGCTGGTGCGAACCGGCGACAAGATCACGCTCGACGTCAACGCGCGAACGATCAATCTCGACGTGCCGGAGGCGGAGCTCGCAATGCGCCGCGCCGAGTGGAAGGCGCCGGAGCCGCGTTACGAGCGCGGCTATGGCTGGATGTTCACCCGCCACATCAAGCAGGCCAATGAGGGCTGCGACTTCGATTTTCTGGAGACCGGATTTGGGGCGCCGGTCGAGGAGCCGCCGATCTACTGACTGTCGTTCCGGGGCGCGCGCAGCGTGAACTACGATGCGCAATTGCGCATCTGAGAACCTCGAGATTCCGGGTTCGATGCTTCGCATCGCCCCGGAATGACAACGAGAGAGCCGGCGAGAAACGCCGATCAAACAAAGCATCACAGGGGAGGAAGACCAATGAACATCATCCGACGCAACCTGCTCGCAGGCGCCGGCGCCGCCGCCGCCACGACGCTGCTCGCGCGCACCGCCCTCGCGCAATCGTTCCCGTTCACGCCGAACCAGCGCTATCCCGATCCCGCCGTGCAGATCCTCGATCCGAGTTTTGCAAAGTACCGGATCTATTCCTCGACCATTGAACAGGTCGCGACCGGCATGCGCTGGGCCGAAGGGCCGGCGTATTTTCCGGAAGGAGGCTATCTCCTGTTCTCCGACATTCCCAACAACCGCATCATGAAGTTCGACGAGAAGACCAACCAGACCTCGGTCTTCCGCGCCAATGCCAATTACGCCAACGGCAACGCGCGCGATCGTCAGGGCCGCCTCGTCACCTGCGAGCATTCGGTCACCCGCCGGGTCACCCGCACCGAGAAGGACGGCAAGATCACCGTCCTGGCCGACAAGTTCGAGGGCAAGCGGCTGAACGCGCCGAACGACATCGTGGTGAAATCCGACGACACCATCTGGTTCACCGATCCCTTGTTCGGCATCAACGGCGAGTGGGAAGGCAAGAAGGAAAAGCCCGAGCAGGCGACTACCAACGTCTATCGCCTGACCAAGGACGGCAAGCTCACCGCCGTGATCACCGACATCGTCAATCCCAATGGCCTGGCGTTCTCGCCGGATGAGAAAAAGCTCTATGTCGTGGAATGGAAGGGCACGCCGAACCGCAGCATCTGGAGCTTTGACGTCAACGAGGACGGCACGGTGGCCAACAAGACCAAGCTGATCGACGCCGCGGATCAAGGCGCGCTCGACGGCTTCCGCGTCGACCGCGACGGCAATCTGTGGTGCGGCTGGGGCTCCAACGGCGCGCTGCAGCCCGAGCCGACGGAGGTTGGCGGCCGCCGGGTGTATCAGCTCAAGGGCAAGCCAGAGGATCTCGACGGAGTGATGGTGTTCAGTCCGGCCGGCAAGCCGCTGGCCCACATCCGCCTGCCGGAGCGGTGCGCCAATCTCACCTTCGGCGGCCCGAAGAACAACCGCCTCTACATGACGAGCTGCCACTCGGTCTATGCGTTGTATGTGGAAGCGCACGGGGCGGTGTGATTGATGTTGTCATTCCGGGATGGTCCGAAGGACCAGACCCGGAATCTCGAGATTCTCAGATGCGCAATTGCGCATCATAGTTCGATGCTTCGCATCGCCCCGGAATGACGACCAACTGGGATAGAACACAATGACAAGACTGAGCGACGCCACCCGCAATAAACTCAAAACCGTTTCCACGGCCACCGTCGCCACCGCGCTGTTCAAGCGCGGCTTCCGCATCCAGATGATCCAGGATGTGCACCCCTTGGGCCCCGATCAACCGGTGCTGGTCGGCGAGGCTTTTACCTTGCGCTACATGCCGGCGCGCGAGGACCTCAACAAGATCGACGTGTTCCGCGACCGCTCCCATCCGCAGCGCAAGGCGATCGAGGATTGCCCGCCGGGCGCGGTGCTGGTGATGGACAGCCGCAAGGACGCCCGCGCCGCGTCCGCCGGCGCTATTCTGGTGACGCGGCTGATGCAGCGCGGCTGCGCCGGCGTCATCACCGATGGCGGCTTTCGGGATTCCGCGGAGATCGCAAAGCTTGGCTTCCCTGCCTATCACCACCGCCCAAGCGCGCCGACCAATCTCACGCTGCATCAGGCGATCGAGATCAACGTGCCGATCGGTTGCGGCGACGCGCCGGTGTTTCCCGGCGACGTCATTCTCGGCGATGCCGACGGCGTGATCGTGATCCCCGCGCATCTGGCTGACGAAATCGCCGACGAGGCGGTCGAGATGACGGCGTTCGAGGATTTCGTCACCGAGCAGGTTCAGAACGGCCGCGGCATTTTCGGGCTCTATCCGGCGACCGATCCGCAGACGCTGACCGATTTCGCCGAGTGGCGAAAGAGGAACGGGCGATAACTGCGTGCCCCGGACGCAGCGCAGCGCAAAGCGGTGCGCTGCAGAGCCGGGGCCCATGCGTCGGTGGGTCCCGGCTCTGCGACGCAGCGTTGCACGCTGCATCGCGTCCGGGACAAGAGGGTCTTACACCTCACCCTTCTCCGCCATTCCCACCGCCCATAGCGCAAACGCATAAGCAATCGCGACTTCATCGAGCCGGTTGAAGCGGCCCGACGCGCCGCCGTGGCCGGCGCCCATGTTGGTGCGCAGCAGCACCGGCCCGCCACCCGACATGGTCGCGCGCAGCCGTGCGATCCATTTCGCCGGCTCCCAATAGGTGACGCGTGGATCGGTCAGGCCGCCCATCGCGAGCACAGCGGGATATTCCTTCGCCGCGATATTGTCGTAGGGCGAGTACGACAAAATGGTGCGAAAATCCTTTTCGCTCTCGATCGGGTTGCCCCATTCCGGCCATTCCGGCGGCGTCAGGGGCAGCGTGTCGTCGAGCATCGTATTCAAGACGTCGACGAACGGCACTTCGGCAACGATGCCGGCGAACAATTCGCCGGCGCGGTTAGCGCTAGCTCCCATCAGCATGCCGCCGGCGCTGCCGCCATGGCCGACGATGCGCTTGGCGCTGGTGTATTTTGCCTCGATCAGGGCGCGGCCCGCGGCAGCGAAATCGTCGAATGAATTGGTCTTCTTCTCGCGCTTGCCATCGAGATACCAACCCCAGCCTTTGTCCGCGCCGCCGCGGATATGCGCGATCGCATAGACAAAGCCGCGACCGACCAGCGACAGCCGGTTGGTTGAGAACGACGCCGGCATTGCCATGCCGTAGGAGCCGTAGCCGTAGAGCAACAGCGGCGCCTTGCCATCGCGCACGAGGTCCTTGCGGTGCAGGATCGAGACCGGCACTAATGCGCCGTCATGCGACGTCGCCATGATCCGCGTGGTGACATAGTCGGCCGGGTCATGGCCTGACGGAATCTCCTGCCGCTTGCGCAAGACGCGCGTTCGCTTCGCCATGTCGTAGTCATAGACTTCCGACGGCGTCGTCATTGACGAATAGGAAAACCGCAGATTGGTGGTCTCGAATTCGTAGCTGCCCATGGTGTCCAGCGAGTACGCCGCCTCGTCAAAGGCGATGGCATGTTCCTCGCCGTTATCGAGATCGCGGATAATGATCGCGGGCAGCGCATTGGCGCGCTCCAGCCGCACCATGTGGCCGGCATAGAGTTCGACATCGAGCACATAGATGCCGGCGCGATGCGGAATCAAATCGCGCCAGTTGGTGCGCTCGGGCGAGGCGAGCGGCGCGGTGACGACCTTGAAGTCGATCGCGTCATCCGCATTGGTGAGAATGAACACTTCATCGCCGCGGTCGGCGATCGAGTACTGCACGCCTTCTTCGCGTGCCGCCACCAGCCGCGGCGGCGCTTCGGGATTGGCGAGATCGATCAGCCGCTGTTCCGAGGTCTCATGATCGCCGCCGGCGATCACGCAGAAGCGGCCGGAAGAGCTCTCGTGCAGATGGGTGAACCAGCCGGAATCTTTTTCTTCATAGACCAGCGTATCGTCGGCTTGCTTGGTGCCCATCCGGTGCCGCCACACCTGCATCGGGCGATGGTTGTCGTCGAGTTTGACATAGAAGAAGCTTTGGCAGTCCTTGCTCCAGACGATGCCGCCGTCGGTCTCCTCGACAAGATCGTCGCGGTCGATCCCCGTCCCCCAGTCGCGCACGCGGATCGAGAAATATTCCGAGCCCTTGGTATCGGCGCTCCAGGCGTGCAGTGTGTGGTCGGGCGAATGCCGCGCGCCGCCGAACTTGAAATACTCATGGTCCTTGGCCAGCGCGTCGCCGTCGAGCACGATCTGCACCGCGCCGCCATCGCGCTGCGTGCGGCCGAACATTTCATGCTGCCCGCCCTCGCGGAATTTTCGTAAATAGGCAAACGGGCCGTCCGGCGACGGCACGCTGGAATCGTCTTCCTTGATCCGTCCGCGCATTTCCGCGACCAGCTTCTTCTGCAGGACGGCGGTGTGGCCGAGCAGGCTCTCGGTGTAATCGTTCTCGGCTTCGAGATATTTGCGGATGTCCGGGTCGAGGATCGAGGGGTCGCGCAGCACTTCCTGCCATTTCGGGTCCTTCAGCCAGGCATAGTCGTCCTGCACGGTGATGCCGTGCGTGGTGAAGGTGTACGGCCGGCGCGGTGCGGTCGGCGGCGAGAGGGCGGGCTTTTTGGCGGCGGCTTGGGTCACGCGGTCCTCGTCGGTCCTGAAAGGTACCGCCTTATATCGGGATGGATGGCAAGATTGCCAGATGGATGTTAGTCAATGCACCCATCGCTGTCGTCCCGGCCAAGCGTAGCGCGAGCCGGGACCCATACGCCGCGGCCAGTGGAATTGGCACAACAGGAGACGGCTTCGCTTACAACAACGGTCTGGGGCTATGGGTCCCTGCTTTCGCAGGGACGACGAATGGATGGGATGTGCATCAGCTAACTATTCCGCAACCTCGCCCCGGCGCCGCCGCCGAACATCGGGATCCGGTTCACCGCGAGCACCACCGCAAAGGTGATCACCAGCATCGCGATGCCGAGCACCGAGATCGCGGCGAGGTCGCCGCTTTCGTTGAGGTCGTAGATCAAGACCGACAGCACCTTGGTCTGCGAGGTGAACAGCACGATCGCCGCAGATAACTCCCGCATCACGCCGATGAAGATGAAGCACCAGGTCGCGATCACGCCGGTGCGCAACAAGGGCGCGGTGATCTGGCGCAGCGATTGCAGCCGGCTCGCGCCGAGAATGCGGCTGGCGTCCTCCAGTTCGGGATGAATGGTCGCGAACGCCGCCTGCAATTGCTGATAGGCCGAAGGGAGGTTGATGGTGAGAAACGCCAGCAGCAGGATCCACAGCGTGCCATAGAGCACGAAGGGCGGCCGCGTGTAGCTCAAGAACAATCCGACACCGAGCACGATGCCGGGCACGGCCACCGGGGCGGTGGCGAGAAAGCCGAGCATGCGATGGCTCGCGATCACACGGCGGGTCGTGACATAAGCGACCACGAGCGCGAGGATCGTGCCCACGGTGGCGGTCGATGCGCCAAGGATCACCGTGTTCTTCAGCGCAAGCTGGGTCGACGACAGTTCGGTGAAGACGAACACGATGTTGTGCAGCGTCGCCGTCGACGGCGTCACCAGCGTGGTCGCGTTCGGCGAGAACGCCGCGTTGACCAGCGCGAAATAGGGCAGGAACACCGGGTTAAGCAGCACGAGGAGGCAGAATGCCAGCGCCGCCCAGCGCCATCCTCCCATTTCGATCGGCCGCGGCGGGCCATATTTGCCGCCGAGCACGGAGTAGCCGCGGCGGCCGAGCAGAAATTTCTGGCCCTGCAGCAGCAGGATCGTCAGCACCAATAGCGGCACGGCGGCGGCAGCCGCCAGTTCGAGCTTCGGCGGATACTGGAACAGGCTCCAGATCTTCGTCGTCATGGTGTGGAAACCCGCCGGCAGCGCCAGGATCGCAGGCGACCCGAACAGCGTCATCGCCTGCAGAAACGCGATCAGCGCGCCGGCGACCAGCGCCGGCAGCGCCAGGGGAATCGTGACGCGCCGCGCCGTGGTCCAGGCCTTGCCGCCGAGAATGGCGGAAGCATCTTCCAGTTCGCCCGGCATGTTGTCGAGCGCATTGGCGACCAGCACGAAGACAAACGGAAACGTGTAGCAGGAGATCACAAAGATCAGCCCGGTCAGCGAATAGATGTCGAACAAAGGATCTTCGGCACCGGTGAGGTAACGATAGAGCTGATTCAGCATGCCGCTGTTGGGCGCCGCCAGCAGTTCCCAGGCAACCGCGCCCAGAAACGGCGGCGTCACGAAGGAAGCCGTCACCAGCGCGCGGATGATCTGCCGCCCCGGCATGTCCGTGCGCGACACCAGCCAGCCGATCGGGGCGGCGACAAGGCAGCAGGCCACCGCGGAAGTGGTGGCGATGATCGCCGTCGTCAGCAATGGATCGAGGAAAGCGGGGTCGGTGAACAGCGTGACGAAGTTCTGCAGCGTCGGATGCCGCGCCTTGTCGGTGAATGCAAAAACCGCCAGCCACGACAGCGGCAGCACGATCAGCACGATCATGAAGGCGGCGAACAGCCACAGGATAGGGCGGGTGAGGTCGAGGCGAGATTTTGGGGCGTCGGTGGTGGTTATGGTGGTCATGCTGATTGCCTTTCCGTCATTCCGGGGCGCGAAGCGAACCCGGAATCTGGAGATTCCGGGTCCGGTCCTTCGGTCCATCCCGGAATGACGGCGGTGGATGGGGCGGGCAGCATCCTCAAACCCTGAACAGCCGCGCATAGCGCGTCTTGATTTCTTCCGTCATCTTCTCCACGCCCTCGGCATCCTCCTTCATCAGCTTGATGTCGGAAATCTTCCGCCGTCCCGGCTTCGATTGCACCTGCGCGTGCACCGAATATTGCGCGCTGTAATCGATGAAGAATTGTTGCGTCTCGCGCGTATGCAGCCATGCCTGAAACAACTTCGCGGCATTGGGATGCTGCGCGCTCTTGAAGATGCCGGTCGGCCCCGAAATCGTCGGCGTGCCTTCGGTCGGGTACACCGGCTCGACCGGCTGGCCGGCTTCCTTCAACAGCACGATGCCGTATTCGTTGCCGTCGGCCATCACGGCGCGCTCGCCGAGCGACAGCTTCTTCGGCGGATCGGTCGACGACTGCACCTGCATCACGCGCTGCTTCGCCAGTTTTTCCATGTACTCCCAGCCGAGTTCGCGAACGAGCTGAAACGTCGCGGTCATGATGGTGCCGCTGTAGGCCGGGTGGGCCTTGACCATCTTGCCCGCCCATTTGGCATCGAGCAGGTCGGCAAAACTCTTCGGCGCGTCTTCCGCCTTGATGAGATTGGTGTTGTAGGCGATCGACGACAGCCACACCCGCGAGGTCGCAAACATGCCGTCGGGATCGCGATAGCTTTCCGGAAAATGTTTTGCGACGTCCTCCGGCACGAACGGCATCAGCCAGCCGTTCTTCTTCCAACTGATGAAGTGCGAGGCGTCGGAGGAGTTGACGATGTCGGCGGCGCGAATGTTGCTCGCAAATTCCTGGTCGATACGCTGAAACAGTCGCTCCGAACCGGAGCGCTCGATCTGGATGGTTACACCCGGAAAGGCCGCC
This sequence comes from Bradyrhizobium sp. RDI18, assembly GCF_043203335.1. Classification (NCBI taxonomy): domain Bacteria; kingdom Pseudomonadati; phylum Pseudomonadota; class Alphaproteobacteria; order Hyphomicrobiales; family Nitrobacteraceae; genus Bradyrhizobium; species Bradyrhizobium sp. RDI18. The sequence goes on from NZ_JBICRN010000008.1 coordinate 5,484,025, forward strand.
TCGAATGCCTTGCCGAGCTTTTCGCCGACCGGCAGGTCCATCGACGAATAAAAGATCAGCCTGCCTTCCTTCTTCGCCGCCTCCACCAGCGCTGATGTGATCGCGACCGGCTCCGGCGCCTGGGCACGGACAGGAGAGGCGAAGACGCTGCCAACCGCGAGCGCCGCCGAGCTTTGCAGGATGTCGCGTCTTGAAAACTTTCGTCCCCTCATCGCGTCCTCCCGTCTCGTTTCGTGGCTATCGGCTCAGTGCCCGGCAGCGCTCGGGCGGCAGCGTCAGCCAGACCTCGCTGCCCTTTTTGCACGCTGGTTTCGGTCGGCGTGGTGGCGCGCAAACTGGTGCCGTCGGCCACCTCGACCATGTAGTCCCGCACCGCGCCGAGATAGACCTGCCGCGTGACGACCGCCTTGACCGCATTCTCTGCTGACGTCGGCGCCTGCGTCGAAAGCCCGATATCGTGCTGGCGGATCGCTACAACGGCGTGCTGGCCTTCCGTCAGCGGCGCGCCGACCACCTTCAATGTCGCGCCCGCGAAGGCAACATGGTTGGCATCGCGCGCGGTGCCCTTGATGACATTGCTGGCGCCGATGAAGCGGGCGACGAATTCGGACTCCGGCCGTGCGTAGATGTCTTCGGGCGTGCCGAGTTGGTCGATCTGGCCGCCGTTCATCACCGCGATCAGGTCGGCCGTGGTCATGGCCTCGGACTGGTCGTGGGTGACGTAGACGGTGGTGTAGCGATATTCGTCGTGCAGGCGGCGGATTTCGAACCGCATTTCCTCGCGCAAATTCGCATCGAGGTTCGAAAGCGGCTCGTCGAGCAGCAACGTCTCGGGCTCGACGATCAGCGCGCGCGCCAGCGCCACGCGCTGCTGCTGCCCGCCCGAGAGCTCGCCGGGATAGCGCTGCGCCAGCGCCTCCAGCTTGGTGGTGGCAAGGATCGCCGAGAGCTTTTTCGCGATGGTGTCGCGGTCGAGCTTGCGCAGGCGCAGGCCGTAGACGATGTTTTCCGTCACCGTCATATGCGGCCACAGCGCGTAGCTCTGAAAAATCATCGACATGTTGCGCTGCTCGGGCGGTAGCGTGCGCGTGCGTGACGACACCAGCCGCTCGCCGACATGGATCTCGCCGTCGGAAGGCTCCAGAAAGCCCGCGATCAGCCGTAGCGTGGTGGTCTTGCCGCAGCCCGACGGTCCCAGCAGGCAGACCAGTTGTCCGTGATCGATTTTCAGGGAGACGTTATCGACCACCGCAAGCGAGCCAAATCGCTTGGTCAGGCCGCGCAAATCAACGGACGCCAATCGCCTCACTCCCACTCTTGTTCTTGCACGGATCAGCGCCCGGCTTGGTATGCCAGTATACGCACTAATGCGGGGCGGGAAAGAGAGTCGGCGCGCCGAGGGACAGGATTGGCGACTTTATCGTCCCTGCGTTCGCAGGGGCGACAACTTTTACGCTTCGACGTTCTCCCCGAGATACTCGATCGCGGCTTCGGTTCCGCCCTTGCCGTGGGGGATGCCGAGCGCGTTGAGGCCGACCTCGACGACGCCGAGCGTGCCCAGGATCATCGGCGCATTGACATGGCCCATATGGGCGATGCGGAAAGCCTGGCCGGACAGATCGCCGATGCCGGTGCCGAGCACCACGCCGCATTTCTCCTTGCAATAGCGCTGCAGTGCGGCCGGATCGTAGCCATTCATGGTCACCGTCGTCACCGTGTTCGAGCGCTCATTGGCCTCCGCGATGTTGAAGCCAATCACCTGACCCTCGCTCCAGACCGCGACCGCGCGGCGCACCGCCTCGGCGAGCAAACGGTGGCGCTGAAACGCGTTCTCCAGCCCTTCCGTCTGCAGCATGTCGATCGCCTTGCGCAGCGCGAACAATAGATGCACCGGGGCAGTGCCGGCATATTTGCGGTAATGCTCGCTGCCCTCGCGCTCGGTCCAGTCCCAATAGGGCGTGCGCAGATTGGCCTTTTTATGCACCTCGCGGGCGCGGTCGTTGGCGGCGACAAAGCCTAAGCCCGGCGGCGTCATCAGGCCCTTCTGCGAGCCGGACATCGCGACGTCGATACCCCAAGCATCCATCTCGAACGGCATGCAGCCGAGCGACGCCACGGTATCGACCATGAACAGCGCCGGATGCCCCGTCGATTTGATCGCCTTGCCGATCGCCTCGATGTCGTTATAGGCGCCGGAAGCCGTATCGACCTGCACGGCGACGATGGCCTTGATGGTGTGGTCCTTATCCTGCCGCAGCCGCGCCTCGACCTCGCTCGCGCGGATCGCGCGGCGCCAGTCGCCCCTGAGCACCTCGACCTCGGCGCCCATCGCAGCCGCCGCCTGGCCCCAGCCGATCGCAAAGCGTCCGCTTTCCAGGACCAACACCTTGTCGCCACGCGACAACACGTTGGAAAGCGTCGCTTCCCACGCGCCATGGCCGTTGGCGATGTAGATGTAGGATTTGCCTTTGGTGGCGAACAGCTTTGAGAGATCGGCGAGCAGGCTTTCGGTCAATTCCACCATCTGGTCGGAGTAGATGTCGAGCGCCGGGCGATGCATCGCCTGCAGCACTTCGTCGGGCATGGTGGTAGGTCCCGGGATGGCCAGAAATTCCCGGCCCGCACGAACGGTCATTTGTTGGTTTTCCTTAATTGTAGAACGTCAGGGGAGCGGCAATCGGTCGAAGGTCGGCATAATATTGGATCGGGATCGTCATTGCGAGCGCAGCGAAGCAATCCAGAGCCGCAAAAAGAGTTGATTGCTCTCATTGCTCCGCTCCCCACAATCATCGCAGGTCATTTCCCCACCGCATTCGCGATCGCGCGCCAGATCTGATCCTTGAGCTCGGTCGCCGGCGGGCTCGGGATCGTCACCGCAGGTCCCTCGCGCTTCTTGCAGGCTTCGACCAGCCGCAGCACCCAGATTTCGCCGTCGGTGTAATAGGCGTCGCCGCCGCCGTTCCGCCCTGCGATCGTGGGGCCGATGCCGGTGACCTGGTATTTCGCATCCACCATGCCGGCATTTTCCAGGTCAGTCGCAAGCAGCGCGCGCTCGGCGTCGAGATCGGGCGAGATGTGGTGCGTGACGGCGGCGGTGTATCGGCTGACGCCGACGCCGCGGTCCTCCGTCGCAGCTCCGAGCCAGACCGGGCGCTTTTCCTCGCCGCTCTCCAGCACCTTCCAGTAGCGCACATGGTTGCGGCGGTCGGCGCTGGTGCCGATCGGCTTTTCATAGGCGAGATCCTCGCGGCGGCCGAGGTAGTAAAGGTTGCTCACCGGCGCCTCCTTGTAGGGGCGATCGAGCAGCACGCTGCCGATGATCTCGATCGAGGATTTCAGCGTAATCCGGTCGGCCGGATACCAGCCCGCAGCATGCATGGCGCAGACCACGTCGCGCTGGTCTCCGATCAGCCCGACATTCATGGGATCGCCGGGAATGCCCTGCGCGGTGCGCGTCACCATCGGCATGCTGGTCAGCCCGCGCTGATGCTCGTAATGCGTCCAGAAGCCCGGCAGCACCAGATAGGCGAGCAGGCCGTAACCGCCGAGGATGACGAGCGCGAGCAACATTGCCCGCCGTAAGCCGCGTCGTCGCCGCATTCGTTTTTCGATGCGTTGATCGGACATCGCCGCTCCCTCTCGCCGCAGCGGGCGAGGTTAACTACAACCGCTACCGCCGCGTCTCGCGACAACCGGCGGCTTCGGCCTCTTCGACCGAGCAGAACCAGCGCGTGCCCTTTGAGATCTTCATTTCGATCTTCGCATACCAGCGGCTTGTCGGCTGGTGATAGATGCACTCGCCGGAGCGATTGACGTTGCCCTTGATGGTGCAGTCGGGCGAGGGCGCCACAGGTCCGGATGCCGAGGCCAAGAGAACGGCCCGCGCATTCTCCGGCGGCTGGACGGCGCCGAGAACGGCGGTTTTCTTGTTGCGGATGCGCCAGTCCCACGGCGCGATGAACGCGCCCTGCCACATGCCGGCCTTGGCCTCGCGCGCGGCCTTCTCGTCTGCCTCGTAGTCGCGCGAGAGGCGCGTCTGCGCCAGCGCCCAGCCATTCGATACCAGCCATTTCTGGATGTCCTCACCGTCGGCCTCGCAGCGCGCCACCGTGCGGCCGCGGCGATCGGCCACCGCCCGTGTACGACAGGTCCAGCTCTTGGCCCCGAAACGCTTGATCAACTCGTCGCGCGCGGCGGCGCCGCAGGTCCAGCGCTCAGCCCTCGTGTTGAGGCAAAGCTGATCGACGGCAGGCGCGTCGATGCCGCCGAGCCGAATGCGATGGTTGCCGATCTGGAGCTGATCGCCCTCGCGAATTTTTGGAACGCCGGTGATGTCGGCCGCGTGTGAGGTAGCGGGCAGTGACAGCAGCAGGAACGCGGAAAGCAATGTCCGTAATTTCATCGGCAATCCCGGTGGCAAAATGATGCGGATTGTGCGGACAATGGAGCTGTCTTGCCAGAGCGGGGTTGTCGCACCGCTTTCAACTTCCCGCGAGATATTTCACCCTCCCCTGGAGGGGGAGGGTCGGCTCGCGTTGAGCGTAGCGAAATGCGAGGCGGGGTGGGGTGATCTCTCAACTCGGGCAGCGTTCGATAGGAAAGACTGTCACCCCGCCCCGCCGAGCATCTCGCGATGCTCGGCGACCCTCCCCCTCCAGGGGAGGGTAAGCACCGCGCGTCACGCATTGTCCTTCGTCATCGCCCGCCGCGCCAACGCCAGGCCCATCAGCACGAACGCCGACGTCACTTCCGGGCCGCCTACCAGAATTCGCGTCGGCGTCTTCATCTTGTTCCACTCGTACGCCCGGTACGGCCCGTGCCTGCCGCCCTCGCCGAGACTTGCGACGACGACATGCAGCGCCGGCGCAAATGTCGAAACGTCGGCGCCGAGATGTGCCAGCGCCATCAGCGCCAGCGCGGCGTCGAACGGGTTCATCTCGCGCACGATCAATTCACCCTCGACATAGGCCAGCACCTTCTCGCGGATCAGCGCGAAGGCGCCGTCCGGATCGATCGCCTGCCGCGCTGCTTCCGGCAATGCCATGAACGCGGCATGGCAGCGACCGAAATAGGCGGAGTAGAGTTCCGGCAGGTAATAGATGTGCGAGCGCGGATTCTTGAACGCGCCGCTTTCGGCGAGCCGCCGCTGGAAGCCCAGGATGCGATGCACCGTCTCCAGCCGCTGCGGCGTCTCCAAAATCTTCCAGCGCGCCAGATTGCGGAAAGAAACCTCGAGGATATCGAGGTTGAGCGTCGGATCGAGGTCGTTGCCATAGGGCCGGTCGCCGGCGAGATTGTCGATCCAGGTGACGACGCCGCCCTCGTAATCGATGTTGTCGTTCAAGGGCACGGTGACGCGCGGCTCGTTGGTGCCCTCGCGCACCTGGTAGCCGCGGTAGAAGTCGAGCAGCGGCTGATCGAGGATCGGATCGGTGCAGCCGACTTGTGTGGCGGCCGAGAACGAGCACGCCGTGGTGTCGCAGTCCGGCACGTAGATGCCAAAACCTAAATCCTGCTTGATCTGCGAGAAGAATTTTGAGAACCGCGGATGCGGCAGCGGCGCCAGGGCGGTGATCACGTTCACGGTGGTGCCGTCATGCGCGGGGACTTCCTCGGCTGAGGTCTTGAGACAGAAATCGACCATCTCCGAAATCGCGCGCCTTGAGGCCGCGGCCTCGTCCGAAGACGCCAGCCCGGTCTCGACGTAACTGAGCAGCGCCTCGGTGAAGAAGGCGTCGTAATAGGCCGAGCGGTGGCGGATCTGCATCGGCTGCCACATCGGCTCGGCAATCCCTCGCCAAGGCGGGTTGATCAGCGCGCGCGCCGGCGAATGCGCGATGAAGATCCGCGCCAAGCTGAATAACAGCGTCGAGTTCTTGTAGCCGCGCGAGTTCAGCCCGGTCAGCGCCATCAGCATCTCGCGCCCGCCCATGTCGGCATCGCCGATCAGGTTGAAGGCGGCATAGGTCGGGATGAAGCCGTTTTTGGCGAATGAGCCGAGCAGATGCGCGCCACAGCGGCGGATCACCCGGTCGATTTCGCGTCGCCCGGGCGGGCGGTCCGGTGCCGCCACCGGCCCGGGGGCGGGGTGGCGGACATTAATATCGGCCATCAGCTCGGCGATCGGCTGCCCCACCGCGGCCCAGTCCGGCTCGGCATCGTCGCGCGCCCGTCGCAGCGCCTCCTGCAAGGCGCCGAGCCGCTTCTGGTCGCACAAGGCCGGGTGCCCGGTTCGCCGCAACAGCGGCCGCAGCGCCGGGTTGCCCAGCGCCGTGCGATAGAATTTTCCCAGATGGGGGTCGCCGCCGCGGTATTTCAGCAGCACGGGGTCGCAGACGTCGTAGAGCGACGGGCCGTCTTTCCGCGCGGTCAGCGCCCGAAATGCGGCGCCGGCGATGGTAGAAAAGCCCATGCAGTTTCTTTCCGCCGGAACGGTGAAGGGAGGGCCACGTTGAGCACGATCCGTAAAACCCCGGTAGTCCCGGGGTTTGGAACGGGCTCGATGGGGAGTCCACGCAGCCACCGCCGGCCGGATGGGCCTGCAAGCCCTTGAGAACTAACCAAATCCGGCGAGGAACACAATGTGATATGGGTCACTTACCTGGCGTTAAACCCTCCCCCATAGTCGGCTGCAATTGGTTCCATGCGTCGAATGAGGTTGTCCGGAAGGGCCCGACAGGCTAAAAGACCGTTGTTGCGGTGCCGCAAATTGAGCGCAATTAGACGGCACACACCCGGCAACCCCATCAAACCTGAACGGTCCGCACGCGACTAACTGGCGCGGTCTTGCTTGGCGCTATGGACAAACTTGGGAATGGAAACGCGATGAACCTTGGTCAGCTCTGCATTTCCCGCCGCACCGTCACCATTGCCGTCGCTTTTATCGGCCTGGTGTCGCTGGCGATCGGCGCCCATGCCGCGCTGAACAAGCGTTCGCTCGACGCCGCCAAGGCGATCGGCACCGAACAGACCGGCACGATCGGCACCTCCGCCCGCGTCGCCCTGGTGATCGGCAACGGCCATTATCCGGATGCGGCAGCGCCGCTGTCCCAGCCGATCAACGATGCCCGTGGCCTCACGGCTGCGTTGCGTGCCAAGGGTTTTGACGTCGACGTGGTCGAGGACGCCACCAAGGACGACATGGCCCGCGCCGTCGCCCGCCTGAAAGACAAGATCAAGCCGGACACCGTCGCGATGCTGTTCTTCGGCGGCTACGGCGTCCAGGTCGGTCGCGAGAGCTTTATGATCCCGGTCGACGCCGCGATCTGGAAGGAAGCCGATGTGCGCCGCGACGGCGTCAGCATTGAGCAGGTGCTTGATACGATGACCGAGAAGGGCGCCAGCGCCAAGCTCGTCGTCGTCGACGCCTCCCGCCGCAACCCCTATGAGCGCCGCTTCCGCTCCTATTCCCATGGGCTGGCCCCGATCTCCACGCCGGAGAACGCGCTGATCCTGACCTCGGCCACGCCGGGCAAGGTGGCCGATGACGGCAAGGGCCAGTACAGCGTGCTGGTCACCGAGCTGCTCAACAATCTGAATTCACAGCCCGGCGTCGCCAGCGCCTTCAACAAGACCCGCATCTCCATCTCCCGCGCCTCCGACGGCGAGCAGGTGCCGCAGGTCTCGTCGTCCCTGCTGGAAGACGTCCGCCTCGGCGGGTAAGGCGGGCCCAACCGTTATCTCTCAACACGTCGTCCCTGCGAACGCAGCAAAGCGCCGCCGCAACGGCGCTGCTCCCCTCTCCCGCTTGCGGGGAGGGTCGGGGTTGGGGTGCCTCCGCATCGGTGCTGACAGCTATTTTGCTGTAACCGACATAAATTGTAGGCGTGTTGTCGCCGCTTGCTCCGTTCACCTCGCCCCGCTTACGGGAGAGGTCGGATCGCATCGGAAGACGCGATCCGGGTGAGGGTACCGGTCTCACCGTTTGGCTTTAGTGCTCGTGGAGGCACCCCCACCCCAACCCTCCCCGCAAGCGGGAGAGGGAGTGCACCGCCGCCACGGCGCCATAAAATTCTAAGTAGCGCCCCCTACTTCCCGTCCGCGCTCGCCGTCACCGCGCGAACCGGATCGCCCTCGCGCAAGAGCGCGCCGGCGCGCGCCACCACGATGTCGCCTTCCTGCAGGCCCGAGGTGATCTCGACCTGGCCGGCCGACATCAGCCCGGTCTCGACCCGCCGCGTTTCGACGCGGGCGCGCCGCACCACCTGCACCACGGTGCCGGCGGTGCCATAGAGGATCGCGGTCAGCGGCACCGCGACGCCGCAGCTCTGCCCGGTCCTGATCTGCGCGCGGCCGCTTGAATTGACGAGCAGCCGCCGGTTGGTGGTGACGCCGACGAACACCTGCGCGAGCTGGCTGTTCGGCTCCACCGTGGTCGACAGCCGCCGCACCCGACCGTCGACCTCGCCGGCGCCGATCACCTTGATCCGCGCGGTCTGGTTGACCTGGAGTTTCGCGATATCGCGCGTCGGCACCATGCCGACCAGGTCGAACTCGCCGCGCGCGATGATCGAGAACAGCGCTTCGCCCTTGGCCGACGCCATCGCGCCGACGGCAGCCGTCGTGGCCGAGATCACCCCGCCCACCGGCGCCTGCACCGAAATCTGCCCGCCTTCCGGCAAAGCTAGCCGCGCCAGCACCTGCCCCGCGGTGACGCTGTCGCCCGCATCCACCATCACCTCGGCCACCTTCAGCCCCATCCGCTCGGGCCGCACCTGCGTCTCCTCGCGCGCAATGATGTTGCCGGACACCTCGACGATATTGGCAAAACAGGATTTCGCCGCTTTGAGCACGGTGACCGCGGCGCCCTTGGGCGCAGCGGGATCGGCATCGTCGGCGGCGAGGAGGGGGAGGGGACGGAGAGCAGACCCGCCACGAGCAGCGTGGCCAGAACAGGTGAAAGGTCGCGCGCACGGAGGGAAGGCATCGAAGTTTTGTTCCTAGTTATCAAAATCATGAATACCAGAAGGGTGGTTGGCGCGCCAAGCGCGAAGAAGCCGTGTGTGACGTATGTTAAGGATGAGGGAGGCGGACTCAGCCACAGTGTTAGTCACAGATTCCCATCAGACGGTTCAGGGTCGTGCGGCATCCGATTAAACTTTTCGCGCGGCTTTTTTCGCGAAGCCCTGATGGGGCTGTTTGACATCAAGTGCGGTAAGGTGGGCACGCTTGCGCTTTGCCCAACCTACGGCGCCGGCTACTGCATCTTCTTCCGTCGCGCTGCGGCTGCATCGACGACGTTGTCCACCGACTCGCGCCAGGCGGTGATCTCCGCCGCCAAAATCGGATGGTTGAATCCCTTCAAATTCAGATCATCGATCGGCCGTCCCTCGACCCACGGCTCGACCATGCCGTAGACGCGCCGGCTCACCACGATCTGGTTGGCCTTGGCCTCGTCGCAGAGTCTCGACGCAAGATTGGTCACGCTGCCGATCGCGGCGTATTCCAGGCGCTGCTCGAAACCGATCTGGCCGAGCGTGGCGTAGCCGAGCGCGATGCCGATGCCGAAGCCGAGATTGTGGCCGCGGTTGCGCCACTTATCGGTCAGGCCGCCGATGGTGTCGCGCATCTCCACCGCCATCCGCACCGCGCGCGCGGTGTGGTCCTCGAACTGGATCGGCGCGTTGAACAGGATCATCACGCCGTCGCCGGCATAGCGGTCGAGCGTGCCCTCATACTTGAAGATCAGCTCGCCGAGCGCTGCGTGATATTCGCGCAGCACGTTCATCGCCTCTTCCGGCTCGGTGGTCTCGGTGAACGCGGTAAAGCCGCGCAGATCGCAGAACACCACCGTCACCTCGCGGCGGTGGCTGTCGAGCAGGCCCTCGTGGCCGTCGGAGGAGGCGATAAGCTGCGCCACCTGCGGCGCCAGGAAACGCTCCAGCCGGCGGATACGCTCGATCTCGCCGAGCTGCGTCTCCACCCGCTCCTCCAGCGAGCGGTTCCAGTCGCGGAGCTGGTCGGTCTGCTCCTGCAGCTTGCTCGCCTGCTCGCGCACGATGTCGTTGGCGGCGAGCAGCTCGCGGCTCTTGTGGTCCACTTCGGTAAACAGCCGCGCATTGCGCATCGCCAGCACCGCCTGGTGCGCAAACGTCTTCATCAGGCCGATCAGATTGGCGGAGAATTCGCCCTCGTTCCGCCGCAGCACCACCAGCGATCCCAAAATGCCGGTCTGGTCGACCAGCGGTACCACCAGCACCGACTGGAAGCCGGCTTCCATCGCGACATCGCGCAGCGGATGTTCGGGCGTTGCGCCAAGCTGGGGGATCGCGATCGGCTCGCCGCTGCTCGCGGCCTCGCCGAGCGGCGAATGGTCGGCGTCGATGGCGCGATGGCGGCCTTCGGCAGCCTTGTCGATGCCGATCGCTTCGGTCAGGCTGAACTGGTGATTGCCGGCGTCATAGCCGTAGATCAGCACGGCATCGGCATGCGTGATCTCGAGGCGCGCGCGGCGACCGTCGGCAGCACCGCGTTGAGGTCGAGCGAGGAGGCGACCGCGCGGCCGACCTCCTCGAGCACCTTGAGTTCGTTGATCGATTGCGCCAGGTCCCGCGTGCGCTCGTTCACCTTGGTTTCGAGGCTCGAATAGGTCTCGGCGAGCTGCCCGGCCATGCCGTTGAACTGGTTGGCAAGCTCCTCCAATTCGTCCGACGTCTTCACCTCGATGCGGTGGCCGAAATCGCCGGCGCCGAGCCGCCGCGCGCCGGCCTGCAGCGCCGTGATCGGTACCAGCAGGCGCCGCGCCATGATGGTGCCGGCGATGATCGCGACTACGAGGCCAAGCGCGATCAGAAGCGCGATCCGCACGAGCTGATCGCGGATCGGCGTCAGCGCCTGCGCCGTCGGCTGTTCGAAGAACACGCGCCAGCCGAGTTTCGGCACCAGGCTCGAGGTCGTCAGCACGGCGTCGCCATTGGCATCCAGGCCCGACGCCGGCGCAACGCCGCCGGGCTTGCTGACGGCAGCGACCTGCGGCAGCGCCGACAGATTCTTGCCGACCTCGGGCCCATTCGAGGACCTGGCCAGCACCTCGCCCTTGGCGTCAGTGACATAGGCATACGCCACCTTGCCGACCTGGGCGTCGATCAAAAATTCGGAGAGGAAATCGAGATCGATCTCGGTGACCGTAATGCTGCCGTCGGCATGCGACAGCGCGATCGACATGAATGGCTGCTGGTCGCGCAGATAGGCCGGCGCAAAGCTGGTGCCGCGCGAGACGGTTTCGGTGAAGCGGACATCGCGGGAGAAATCGGCGTTGCTGCCGAGCGTGACGGTCTGCCGCGTCAGGCGGAGCTGCTCGCGGCCGTTGCTGCCAAGCAGCGAGAGCTGGCTGACCTGCGGCACCTGCCGCAGCAATTGGGTGTAGTCGGCGCGGCGCAGGTCGAGCGTGTTGGAGGAGGCGCGCGTCACCCAGGAGATCTGCCGCTCCAGCTCGGAGATCGACTGCGCGATCCGCTTCGCGGTTGCCTCCGCCTTGTCAGACATGCCGTCGCGGAGCGAACTCTTGATGCCGCGATAGGTGATCCAGATTTCCATCGCGCCGTTGATGGCCAGCACGAACACGACGAGCCCGACCAGCGCGACGACGTATTTGGCAAACAGCCCCTCGCGCCGAAACCTTGCTCTATCGTTGCCCTCGCTCATCCGGACCCTCGTGCGCCACGCCCTTAAGCATGCGCATCCGTTCGTCGCTTGCCACGGGGCGCTATTGGGGGGCCCCGGATGAGGCCTGTTTAGCACGAATTGAGGGGGCAGGCGGGCCCTCCGCCAGCATGGTTAGCCCGGATTTCAGGCAGGAATCCGCAGATTCGTCGTCATGCGTAGGCCCCGCTTAACCTCGCCCCGCCCCTTCGCGGGGAGAGGACGGCGCGAAGCGCCGGGCGAGCCGAGGGAGCATCAACCTCACCGATTGAACAACTGCCGCAACACCTCGTTCATCGGCTGGCTGTCCTGCTGCGTGGTTGTATCGCTCGGCGCTGCTGGAGGCGCCGGCTCGGCCGGCGCGGCTTGCGTCGGCGGCTCGGCGGGCGAGGTCGGCGTCAGGCTCCGCTGACCGCCCGGGCGCGCGCCGGGCTGATTCTGGCCCAATCCACCCAAGCCCTGAATGAGGTTGCCGATGGTCTCACCAAGCTGGCCGCCGAGCGGATCATTCGGCTTGCCGCCCGTCTGGCCGGTGCCGGGCGCAGCGCCCTGTCCGCCGGCCGCACCCTGTTGTCCGCCGCCGAGCAGGTTGCCGATCGCAGCGCCAAGCCCGGCGCCGTTCGGTCCGAACAGGCCCTTGCCCATTTCCCTCAGCTTGGCATAGGCCCCCTCCGGATTGTCGAGAATGCCCTGCATCTCCGGATAAATCCGTGGGCTCCCCCCACGGGCCCTCGATCATCACGGGAATGCCGAGCCCGACCGGATCGCTGACGCGGCCCTGGCCTTCGGTGGTCATCACCAGTTTCGGCTCGACACGGAAGCCGATCTGCTTGGTGCCAAGATCGATGGTGCCGACGCCGGTCATCTTCACCAGCGGGCCGACGAGATTGAGATCGGTAGTCTGCGCCTGCCCCTTGTCGATTTTGAACGACGCCGACAATTGCGAAAGATCCGTCGCCTTCTCATCGCTCGCCTGCCAACCGGACAAGGTGCTCGCAGTAAGCGAGCGGATCATCTGCGCGACATTGAGCCCCTTGATCGCGCCGTCCTGGAACACGACGAAGGCGGTGCCCGCCATGTTCGACATGATCGCGCGCTGACTGGTGCCGGAGGAGTGCACGCTGATCTTCGCCTGCATCCTGCCATCGATCCTGTCGAAATCGGCAAGGCCGTGCAGCAGCGGCAGCGCGCGCACGCCGGTGAGGTCGGCCCGCATCGCATAAGTGGGATTGGCAGTGGAAACATCGACGGTCAAGTCGCCATTGGCGTTGCCGTCATAGGCGCCAAGGTTGGAAACCTGCGCCTTCAGGATGCCGCTTGCGAGCATGGCGTCGATCGCGGCAGGGGTGAAGCGCGCGTCGCCGATCTTGAGTTCGGCCGCGGAAATCCGCGCCTGCAGGTCGACGTAGTTGAGCCCGTTGATGTCGATCGTTGCGTTGCTCCAGGGCTGGCCTGAGGAAGAATCGGTGCTGCGCGACATCGCGACCGTGAGCTTCTGGAAATCGAGGTCGAGCTTCACGAGCGGCTTGCTCGACAGATCGACCGAGGCCCAGCCGCTGAACGCGCCGTCGCCGAGGGCGCCGGTGACGCCGTTGATCATCACGACCGAGCCGTTGAGCCGGGCTTCGGCCTTGGCCATGAGCTGCGCGTGCAACAGGCCCGGCGCGTCGATCTTGATCTCGGCCGGAATATTCTGCCGTTCGACTGGGGCCGCAGGCAGCGCCGCCTTGGCCTCGAATTTCAGCGGATGGCCGCCGCTGCGCGCGCTGCCGGTCAGCGTGACCTTGCGGTCGGCATCAATCGTGATGTCGGCGTTGACGGTCTCGATCCTGTTCTCGACGCGGTCGCGCAGATTGGAGAACACGATGGTGCCACCGGTGACGCTGACATGTTCGATCGAAAAGGCGTCCGCCGCCTTGCCGCCGGCGGGCTTCAAGGGAGGATTGGCCTCCCTCACACGCTCGCGCTTCAGGGGCAAATTCACCACCGGGCGAATGATGACGAGTTCGGTGATCTGCGGCCGCCCGGCCCACAGGCTCGCCAGCGTCACGTCCGCCTCGATGCTCGAAGCCGTGAAACGATGGTTGATGTCGCGATCCCTGGGATCCTGCAGCGTGACATCGTTCAGCCGGATGTTGAGCTGTGGCCACAGGCCGATCTTGGCGCCGCCATTGATGGCGAGCTTGTAGCCGGTCTCGCGCTCGATCCTCTCCTGGATCTCGGCCTTCAGGTAGCCCGAGGGGACGCCGATCACCAGCAGCAGCGCGATGACGACGATCACGGCGGCAATGACGGCGCCGGCAATTTTCAGTGCTCTCATATCGACATTCCAGACCGCGCAAACGGCTCTTATTTCGGGGGCTCGACACGCCGTCGCAACCGGTCGGGCGAGCTTATCCCGGAAAGGGATAGCGCCCAATGCAGCCAAAAATAATCCGGGGGTACTGCAAAGTTATGTGACTTATGACACACTCGTGGGCAGGGGAATCCTGCTAACGGCGTTCGGGGGCGGTGGAGCCGATCTGGAAGGCGATACAATGACTAAACAGGCCGAATTTGCGGTCATTTTGAAAATGAACCCGATGTTTGCGGATTTGGGCGCCGACGAATTGCAGCGCATCTCCGGCCTTTGCCACACCCAGCAGCTCGGCGTCGGCGAAATGTTGTTCCAGAAGGGCGATCCCGGCGACGCCCTGTACGGCGTCCGCCGCGGCCAGATCCGGATCGAAACCGGCGCCTCCGACGGCAGCCGCCTGACGTTGAATTTCATGGGCTCCGGCGATCTCTTCGGCGAAGTCGCCGTGCTCGACGGCCAGAGCCGCACCGCGGACGCTACTGCCGGCGAGCCATCGGAACTGTTCGTGCTGCGCCGCGAGGATTTCCTCGCCTTCCTGGAGCGCGAACCCAAGGTCGCGATCAAGATCATCACGCTCTTGTGCCAGCGCATCCGCTGGCAGAGCGAACGGATGGAAGAATCCGTGCTGCAGCCACTGCCGGTTCGGCTGGCGCGGAGGCTCTGTGCGCTCGCTTCCGATTTCGGTTCCGAAGTGCACATCTCGCAGGAGCAGCTCGGCGTCTTCGTCGGCGCCGCCCGCGAAAGCGTCAACCGGCAACTGCAGCTCTGGCGCAAGGACGGCATTCTGGACCTGCAGCGCGGGCGGATTTTGCTGCAGAACATGACCAAGCTGACGGCGGTGGCGAGGAACGAGTAGGGTTCCTCGCATCGTCAGACGCTGCGCGCCGTGGTATAATGATCGCATGAACAGAATACTCAAAGAAGTCATCGAGCATGCTGAGACCTGGCCCCTGGAGGATCAGGAGGAGCTTGCCGAATACGCCCGTGAAATCGAGGCACGCAGGACCGGCATCTATACGATGTCCGACGACGAGCGCTCCGCGGTCGGGAAGGGATTGGCTGAAGCCGACCGTGGGGAGTTCGTGTCGGATGAGCTGATTTCAGAAACCGATAAGCGCCACAGCGGATGAAAGTCCGCTACACGCCTGCCGCGTTCTCTGACCGAGAACGAATCTTCGAGTATTTGAGAGAGCGATCCGTGAACGGCGCGAGGAATGTCGCCGCCAGCATTCGTGGCGCGGTAGAACAGCTAAAAGAGCATCCGCACAGCGGTTATCGGACCGACGATCCCGATGTCCGGGTGATATTTGTCGCTCGTTATCCCTACAAGATATTCTATCGTGTGCGAGACGCGGTAGAAATTTTGCACATCCGGCACACATCTCGAAGAGCTTGGAAGAACGATAGATAGTCCGTTGCACTTGAAGCGTGAGTTCCTCTCTCACTCCGCCGCAGGCGACATCGCCGGCGGGCCCTTAGCCGGCGGCTCTTTGTGGTCCGGTCCGTGGCCGGCATCTTCCGTCTCCGCGCTGGAGACGATCAGCTTCTTGCCGAGGCGCCAGCACAGGGCGCCGAAATCGTCCATCACCATGAACATCGCGGGTACGAACACCAGCGACAGGATGGTGGAGAAGATCAGGCCGCCGATCACCGCGAGCGCCATAGGCGAGCGGAATTCGCCGCCGGCGCCGAACGCCAGCGCTGACGGCATCATGCCCGCCGCCATCGCAATCGTCGTCATCACGATCGGGCGCGCGCGCTTCATGCCGGCGTCGATCATGGCGTCTTCGCGCTTCCTGCCCTCGCGGACCGCCGCACTCGCGAATTCGACCAGCATGATGGCATTCTTGGTGACGATGCCCATCAGCATCAGGATGCCGATCCATACCGGCGTGGTGAGCTGCTTGCCGGTCAAGAGCAGGGCGGCGATCGCGCCGCCGATCGAAAGCGGTAGCGAGAACAGGATGGTGATCGGTTGCAGGAAAGTGCCGAACAACAGCACCAGCACCGCATAGACCATCATCAGGCCGGCGGTGATCGCAGTCGCAAAGCCCTCCGACAATTCGTTGAGGCTCTCGGCGTCGCCCGATGGGCTGACCTTCACGCCCTTCGGCAGGCTCTTCATGACCGGAAGATCGTAGATCAACTTGGTGGCGTCGCCGAGGGCTGCAGTGCCGACGAGGTCGGCGGCGACGGTTGCCTGCCGTTCGCGGTCGTAACGGTTGATGCTGGTCGGGCCCTGGTCGAGCTGGATGTCGGCGACGACCGATAGCGGAACGCCGCCGCGTTCGCCGCGCTGACCGAGCGGCACCCGCAGTTGCTGCAGCATCTGCAGGTCGCTGCGTGCACTATCCTCGAGCTGGACGCGGATCGGCACCTGACGGTCGCCGGCGTCGAATTTTGCAAGCGCCGGGCCGACGTCACCGATGGTGGCCACGCGGATTGTCTGCGAGAGGCTTTCGGTGGAGACGCCAAGACGTGCCGCGAGTTCGGCGCGCGGCCGGATGCGAAGCTCGGGGCGGTCGAGCGCGGTTTCCGAGATCACGTTGGCGATGATCGGGATCCGCTTCATCTGCGTCGCCAGCTCGCTGGCGACGTTGTTGACGATGTTGCTATCGGTGCCGGTCACAACAAGCGAAATCGCGCGCAGGCCGTTTTCGTCGAGGAACCAGAAGCGGATATCAGGAACGTTTTCCAGTTCCTGGCCGATCTCGAGTTCGAGCTGACGCTGGGTGATGTTGCGATCGGCCTTCGGCGTGTAGTTGATGATCAGCGCGGCGCGCCGGACTTCCTGCGTCCCCGGCGGTACGCGACCGCCATCGACGAAGATGCTCTTCACCTCGGGACGCTTGCGCAGACGGGCGACGATTTCTTCCGTCACCTTCTCGGTATATGCAAGCTGCGAGCCCGGCGGCAGCTCCATCGCCAGCAGTGAGCGCGCGGTGTCCTGCGCGGGCAGGAAGCCCTGCGGCAGCAGCGTGATGCTCCAGATCGAAGCGGCGAAGACGCCGAAGCCGATCAACACCGTGATGAAGTAGTGCTTCACCGACCAGGTCACGAGTTTGGAGTAGGTCTGCAGGATGCGCCCGGGGGGCGGGTCCTCATGCGGGTGATCCTTGAGGAAGTAGGCCGCGAGCACCGGCGTCACGAAGCGCGCCGCCAGGAGCGAGAAGAACACCTGCACCGACACGGTGATGCCGAACTGCTTGAAGAACTGTCCCGCGATACCGGACATGAAGCTGGCGGGAGCAAAAATCGCAATGATAGTCAGCGAAATCGCGATCACCGCGAGACCGATTTCGTCGGCGGCTTCGAGCGCCGCGCGATAGGGCGACTTGCCCATGCGCATGTGGCGTACGATGTTCTCGATTTCGACGATAGCGTCGTCGACCAGAATGCCCGTCGACAGCGTAATGGCGAGGAAGGAGACGAGGTTCAGCGAGAAGCCAAGCAGGTCCATCGCCCAGAACGCCGGGAAGATCGACAGCGGCAGTGAGATCGCGGCGATAATGGTGGCTCTGATATCGCGCAGGAACAGCAGCACGACGATGACAGCGAGGATCGCGCCTTCGAACAAGGTCGAGATCGCCGCATCGTAATTGCCCTTGGTAAAGTTGACCGAGGTGTCGATCAGCTTCAGGTCGACGTCGGGATAGGCGACCTTCAGCGCGTCGATGCGCTTCTGCACGGCCTCGGCCACCACCACGTCGCTGGCGCCCTTGGAGCGCTTGATGCCGAGCGCCACCACCGGTTCGCCGTTGAAGCGGGCAAAGGTCCGGCGATCGGCAATGGTGTCGGTGACGGTGCCGAGGTCGTCGAGCCGGACTTCGCCGCCGCCGAACAGCGGGATCATCGTGCCGGCGAGATCGTTTAGCGTCTTGGCGCCTGCCAGCGTGCGGATCGCTTGGTCGTTCTTGCCGATTTCGGCTCGGCCGCCGGCGAGGTCGACATTGGTGCCGCGAAGGATCTGGCTGACATTAACGGCGGTGAGCCCCGCCGCCTGCAGCCGGTCGGGATCGAGCGAAACGAGAATTTCGCGCTCGACACCGCCGATGCGCTCGACCTGCGCAACGCCGCGGACGCCCTGCAGCGCGCGCTTGACGACGTCGTCGACGAAATAGGAAAGCTGCTCCGGCGTCTTGCCGGGCGAGATCGCGGCATAGGTGACGATCGGCAGGCCGATCACGTCGACGCGCTGGATCAGCGGCTCGTTGACGTTCTGCGGCAGGTTGGCGCGTACACGGGTGACGGCATCCTTGACGTCGTTCAGCGCGCGATCGGTGTTGGTTTCGAGCGCGAACTGGATCGTCGTCACCGACAGGCCGTCGGTAATCGAGGACGAAATATGCCGCACGCCTTCCACGCCGGATACGCCGTCCTCGATGGTCTTGGTGACCTGCGCTTCCAGTTCGGCGGGAGCAGCGCCGAATTGCGCGACAGCGACCGAAATCACGGGGATGTCGGCGCTCGGCAGCCGCGTCACCGCGAGCTTGGTGAAGCTGACCCAGCCGAGCACCAGGAGAATGATTGAAAAGACGATCGAAGGAAGCGGGTTCCGGATCGACCAAGCCGAGATGTTCAAAGCCATTAGCGTGCCCGCGTGCGCTCGAGTTCGTCGGCGAACATGGTCTTGACCTGGTCGCCGTCATGCAGCGAGGTGCCAGCATCGGCCACGACGGTTTCGCCGACGTCGAGGCCTTCAAGAATTTCGGTTGAGGTTTCGGAGGTCAGGCCGACCCGCACCTTTCGCGTCTCGATGGTGTTGCCCTTCACGACCTGCAGGGTCAGGCGGTCGATGGCGGTGCGCGGGACGGCTACGCCGCAGGAGCGCTTGGCATCGATATTGGCGCGGGCAAACATGCCGACCTTGAGCGAGGGATTGTTGTTCAGCGAAATCCGGACCTTGCCGAGTTGGGTGGTGCGGTCGATCTGCGGCGAGATCTGCCGGACCTTGCCGACGACATCGGGCGCATCGTCACGGCTGATGCGTACCGTCGCACCCGGATTGAGCTTGAGCAGATGAACGCTCGGCACTTCGGCTTCGAGCTCGATTTCATTGTTCACGGAGACACGGAACATCGGGCCGGCCTGCGGCGAAGCCGGCGCGCCGACTGCAGTCCTGACTTCGGTGACGAGACCGGCAGCGGGGGCGCGAAGCGAAATCGGTCCAGACCGGCCTCCCGGGGCTCCCGGCTGTTGTGGCGGCGGGGTGAGGCGCGCCATCTCCTGATTTTCGGTAACCGTATCGCCTTCCTTGACGAACAGATCAGTGACCCTGGAGCCCTCCTGATCGACGCCGATCTGGGCCTCGCGCCGCGGCACGATAAAACCGGTGACGCGCACCATGTCGGAGAAACAGGCATTGGTGGATTTGGTCACGATCACCAACGCCTGGCCCGGCGTTTCCTTTTCTTCCGCGCGCGGACGGTGCTCGAACCAGTAATAGCCGGCGGCGAGAGCGGCAACGAAGGCCACTCCGAGCGCAGGTTTAAGGTATTCGGAGAATTTCATCGCCGGATCAATCCAGACTCAAAGTCAAATCAAGGCAGAGCTCATTTGGTCGGCCGAAGGCCTGCCATGGAGCCCAAAACGAATACGTCCCGCACGGGTGCTGCGGGACGTATTGTAGCCGCAAACTATTGCTCGGCGCCACGCCCTTACTTGCAGGTCCTTATTTGGCTGCGTTCGCCGCCGTGGCCTTGTTTTCCATGTTGACGACCTGAACGCGGCGGTTCACTTCCGCCATCGGCTGGCTCGGATCCTTGAGCTTGCTCTTGCCGTATCCGACGGTGACGAGGTCGGTGCCGTTGATGCCGTATTTGTCGACGAGATAGCGCTTGATCGCGTCGGCGCGGCGCTCGGACAGATCCTGGTTGTAGGCTTCGCCGCCGGCCGCGTCGGTGTGGCCCGCGACCACGAAGGTCGAGCCCCTCAGATCATTGTTGGTGAGCGCGCGGCCGAGCGCCCTGAACCGACGGCAGCGACTTCGCGCTGATGTCGGCCGAGTTGTAGTCGAAATTGATCTCCAGATCGATCTTCGGCTTGTCCTTGACGATGGCGGCGATTTCCTCGCGCTCGGCGGTCGAGAGCGACCGCGTGGAGCGGCCGCGGATCTTCTGGACGAATTTGCTTTCGGCAGAGGCCGCGGTCGGATCGACGGCTTGGTGCGGGCCGACCGAAAGGCCGCGGGTGAGCGGCTTCTTCTCCGGCGCCAGCGCGCGGACGATCTGATCTTCGGTGACGTTCCTCTCCTGCGCGAGGGCAGTTCCCGCACTTAAGCCGATTGCGGCGCCGAGCGCCGCCACCGAGACGATTGCGGTAAGCGTCTTCGTTGCTGAGAAATTTGCCATTGCCAGTCCCCTCCTGCGGGCTTCCCACGCGGTTCTAAGGTCATCCAAATGAGCTGCCGCACCTTGGTTTGCGGCCGGCTGCTTTACTTTAGTCTGGGCGCCCGCCGCAGGGTTCGAGGCGCCGCCAGCCTTCATACCTAAAAAATCGTCACTGCACCCCGTAATCGGCGAATTCCTTGACGATATTGGGGTCCATCGCCTTCGCATTGTTAATATCGAGATCGCCTTCCGAAATCGAGCCGTTGCGCTTCTTGGCAAGACCGCGGCCGTACAGCGACGACGTCAATCTCGGGTTGATCTTGAGCGCGGCGTCGAAATCAGCAATTGCATTCTTGTTCTGGCCGCTTTTCAGGTTAACGAGGCCGCGGCTGTCGAGCGCGTCGACGAAATTCGGCCGTAGCCGCAACGCCTCGTTGCAATCCTTCAGTGCTGCCTGCAGGTCCCCGATCACCGTGCGGGCCCAGCAGCGGTTGTTGTAAGCTTCCACATCCTTCGGATTCAGCCGTAGCGAATTGTTGAAGTCCTTGATGGCGAGCTCATAGGCGCCCTTGCTCGCATAGACCTGTCCGCGCCGGTACAGCGCGGCGGCATCGTCCGGATTGTCGTTGAGCCTGGTGGTCAGGTTCTTGATGGTCGGGTCGTCGGCCAGCGCAACCGCCGTCGGGCTGGGGCTCTCGGTTGGCTTGGCGGGTGGCGGAGGCGGAGGAATCGCGGCTTCAGCCGGCTTCGGCGGCGCCGGAGGAGGCGGTGGCGGTGTAGGCGCGGCCACCTGGGGCGCGGCAGGTGCGGGAGCAGGGGGAGGAGCGGGTGCAGGCGTGGGAGTCGTTGGCGCTGCGGCCACCGGAGCTGGCGGCGGGCTCGCCGGCCGCGGACCGCCGCTGGGAATAAAGGAGAAATCCTCGGCCAACGACGACGAGATCCACGGCACCTGCTCCTGGCGCGAGGCGCGGGTGACGCCGACGCGGGTGCGGTTCAGCGTTTCCTCCGCCATCAAATCGGGGGTGCGGATTTCCTTCAGCAGCTCTTTCACAAACAGGCTGCGGTCGCTGCCGTTGTCGGAAACGACCGACGAGAGCGCGGCCGAATACATCACCAGCGTGCCGTTCGGCGCGATAACCGGCGCAAGGCCAGCGGAAAAGCTGCGGAACCGGCGCTCGAACGGATTGCGCCTGCTGGCGTCGATCAGCGCGATCTTGACGCCCGCGCCGCGGCTGTTGATCTCCCCCCAGCACGGTTTCGAGGCTGAAGCCGTCGCGGCGAACATCGGCCTCGGTCCAGATCTGCGCATCGACGGGGATCATGTAGCTCTGGCGGCTCGACTGCACGCCAAAGCCCGAAAAGAATAGCAGCGCGACTGAGCCGGGCTTGATTTTGCCGTACAGCCGCTCGAAGGCGCGGCGCATCTGCTCGCCGGTCAGGTTCTCGCCGATATCGACATTGAAGCCGTCGCGCTTGAGCTCTTCGGCGATGTCGCGCGCATCATTGATCGGTTCCTTCAGGGGCGCCTCGGCGTCCGGATATTTCGCATTGCCGATCACCAGCGCATACCGTTCGCCGGCTGCGAGCGACGGGGCTACCGACGCGACCGCAAAAATCAGGGAAAGGAGCAATACAAGGGGGTTTTCATATTGACGGCAATCCAGCCAAAATGGCGCCGTTACCAGCTTGCGCCGCGGCGACCTTACTCTACGCACTCCGCATTATCAAACCGCGCGCACAGCCCGTCAACCGCTTGCGATCTCGTCACTAATTGCGACAATAAACAGTGTTGACGGGCGGCAACACCTTAGGCGTGACTTGGTCTGTGCAACCGGTTCCCGATCTGCTCGACCATCCCTTCGTCCGTGCCCGGCTGCGTCCGAATGCGACGGTCATACCCTGCCACCGGGTCTCGCCTTTGGCGAATCCCGCCGCCTATCGAGTCCATCGCTGCTGCTCTGGAGCGGGTCACCTGCGGGTGACGACCACCATGGAAATGTGACCCCTCTCACATAATGCTCTGCAATGCCACGCGGTCGTCATTCGCGCACCGCGTTTGACCTTTGTAGGTGACAATGGCTTGCTGCCGGCACAGGCCAAATTCAGCACAAAAGAAAAGCAACGCCGATGGGAAACGCCTACGAGATCTACGCCCTGCGCTATGCGACGATGTCACCGCGCACCCCCCATTTGAATTTTCTGATCCCCGATCCGCACGAAACCACGGCGCAGGATCTGGACTACTTCGTCTGGCTGATTAGAGGGGGCGGCCGCGACATCCTGGTCGACACCGGCTTCAACGCCGAGGAGGCGAAGGCGCGTTCGCGCAAGCTCACGCTCAATCCGGTCGACGCACTGGCCGATTTCGGCGTTGCCGCCGATACGATTCGCGACGTGATCGTCACCCATCTGCACTACGATCACGCCGGCAATCTCGATCGCTTCCCGAACGCGCGGTTTCATCTGCAGGACCGCGAGATGAGCTACGCGACCGGGCGCTGCATGTGCAACGGCATGTTGCGGCATCCGTTTTCGGTCGAGCACGTCACCACGATGGTGCGCCACGTCTATGGCGAGCGCGTCACTTTCCATTCCGGCGACGGCGAGATCGCCCCCGGCGTGACGGTGCATCGCGTCGGCGGCCATTCCGATGGCCTGCAGGTCGTGCGCGTCGAAACTGCGCGGGGGCCGGTGGTGCTGGCGTCGGACGCTTCGCACTACTACGCCAATTTGCGCAAGCGCAGCCCGTTTCCGATCGTCTACAATGTCGGCGACATGGCGCAGGGCTGGGAAATCGTCGAGCGCCTGGCCGGCCATCCCGACCGTTTCATTCCCGGCCACGATCCGATCGTGAGCGAGATCTACCCGCGCGCCAGCGACAAGGTCGACGCGTTCGCGCTGCACCTGGCGCCGTCGCGCTCTTTCGCGAAATAGCGGACGGTCACGATGCCAGCGTACAACACGATCGGCTTCATCGGCCTCGGCGTGATGGGCGAGCCGATCTGCCGCAATCTCGTGAAGAAGAGCGGTAAGCGCGTGATCGCGTTCGATCTTGCGGCCGATCGGTTGGCGCGGCTGCAGGCCGAAGGCGGGGAGGCCGCAGGCTCCGTCGCCGACATCGTCAGGCAAAGCGATTTGCTGTTCCTCTGCCTGCCCAGCGCCAAGCATGTGCGTGCGGTGTTCGAGGGCGACGGCATCCTGAAGAACATCCGCAGCGGCCAAATCGTCGTCGATCTCGGTACGTCGTCGGTTAGCCAGACCCGTGAGTTTGCCAAGCTGCTGCAGGCCAAGGATGCGTCCTGGGCCGACGCACCGATCGCGCGCACGCGCCAGGCGGCGCAGGACGGCACGCTGAGCGTGATGGTTGGCGCGACGCCCGCGCTTTATGCCGATATCGAGCCACTGATTCGTTGCTTTGCCACTGACGTCACCCATTGCGGCGACGTCGGCTCGGGGCAGGTGACGAAGATCCTCAACAACATGGTACTGTTCGAAACCGTCAACGCGCTCGCCGAGGCGGTCGCTGTCGCGAAGCAGAATGGCGTCGACCCGAAGCTGCTGCTCGATACGCTTTCCAAGGGCTCGGCCGACAGTTTTGCGCTACGCAATCACGGCATGAAGGCGATCGTGCCGGGCAATTTTCCGGAGCGCGCGTTCTCGACCGAATATGCCCTGAAGGATCTTTCCTATGCGCTGGAGCTCGCGGCCGATGCGGGATTGAAAATCCGTGGTGCGGAGCTGGTCGGTACGGTGTTGCAGGAGGCGATCGATGCCGGATCGGGCGATAATTATTTCCCGGTCATCGCGAAACATATTGGCCGCTAATCGGAGATAATCATGATTCAACGCTTTGCCGGGCTTACACCAACCCGCAGCCGCGCCGTCGCGCACGACGATCTGGTGTTCACGGTGGCTGTCGCGCCCGACCCCGTTACCCCGTCGATGTACGAGCAGAGCGTAAAGGCGCTCGCCCGGATCGACGAAAGCCTCGCGCTGTGCGGCACGGACAAGAGCAAGATTCTCTCGGCTATCGTCTACATCACCGATATCAAGCGGAAGGGCGAGATGAATCGCGCCTGGGACGAATGGGTCGATACCAAAAATCCGCCAATGCGCGCCTGCATCGGCGTCGATCTTGAGCCGCCTCATATCGTGGAAATCGTAGTGACGGCCGTGAAGTGAGCGGCAGATATCTCCCCGTCATTGCGAGGAGCGCAGCGACGAAGCAATCCATTTCTCCACTTGCGGCATGATGGATTGCTTCGCTTCGCTCGCAATGACGTGGAGAGGGCGGTTTCAATACGCTTCCTTCGCGTCAGCCTCTTCGCTGGTCTGTACCAGGTCGAGGCTCGCCTCGATCTTCCCCAGCAGCCGCGCGAAATCCTTGCGCTCCTGCGCGGAAAGACAGGAGAGAATCTCCTGTTCCCTGCGCAGCAGCCGTGGGATCAATTCCTCGTAAAGCGCTTCGCCCTTGTGCGTCAGACGCAGGCGGAATTCGCGGCGGTCGTCCTCGTTCTCGACGCGCTCGACGATCTGCCGCTTCATCAGCGAGGTGACCGCGCGGCTGATGGTGGATTTGTGGGTGCGGGTGCAGTGGGCGATGTATTGCGCGCTGCAGGCATCGTGGCGGAAGCCGAGCGTCGCCAGCACGCGCCATTCCGGAATATCGAGCCCATAGCGCGCCGCATACTCGGCCGACAGTGCGGAACTGACTTCCGCCGCCAGCCGGTTGAGCCGGAACGGCACAAACTTGAAGAGGTCCAGTCGCGCGGCCCTTTTCGGCGCGCTCTCTTCCCGCGGACCGGCCGCCATTTCGCCTGACATCGCTTTTGGCAAGAATCGCCTCGATTTGAGTTGACGCCGGACCCGGCCGGGGGTTTAAGATAGTTGCATGTGAGACTAATTAGCAGGGTTGCAGGCCGCTAGCCAGCGTTTTCGAGCGAAGTGGATACCGGTTCGCGTCAAGAAAACGCGTCAAAACAAGATCTCTAGTCACGGGTTGACCCGCATGGCGCTGACTAAGACCCAATTCGGCTACCGTCGCCACTCCGACCAGGATCGGGCGGGTGCGAACGTGGCCGAGCACCCGATCGTCGTTGTGGGCGCAGGTCCAGTGGGGCTGTCGCTGGCGATCGATCTGGCGCAGCGCGGGCAAGCGGTCGTGCTGCTCGACGACGCTGACCGGATCGGCGAGGGCTCGCGGGCGATCTGCTTCTCCAAACGCTCGCTCGAATTCTGGGACCGGCTCGGCATCGGCCAGCGCATGGTCGACAAGGGCGTGGTGTGGAGCGTCGGCAGGATCTTTCACGGCGACTCCCAGCTCTATCAATTCAATTTGCTGCCCGAGGAGGGTCACAAGCGGCCGGCCTTCATCAACCTGCAGCAATTCTACGCGGAAGCCTATCTGGTCGATCGTGTTGAGGAACTCCCCGAGATCGACCTGCGCTGGCGCAACAAGGTGACAGGGCTCGAGCCGCACAACGACCATGTGGTGCTGACGATCCAGACGCCGGACGGCCCCTATCGGCTGGCGGCGCAATACGTGGTCGCCTGCGACGGTGCCCGATCCTCGCTGCGGCAAATGGTGGGGGCGGAGTTCGCGGGCCAGGTGTTCGAAGACCAGTTCCTGATCGCCGACGTCAAGATGACCGCGGCATTTCCAACCGAGCGCTGGTTCTGGTTCGATCCGCCGTTCCACGCTGGGCGCTCCGCGCTCCTGCACAAGCAGCCCGATGATATCTGGCGGATCGACCTGCAGCTCAGCCGGGATGCCGATCCGGCCGTTGAAAAGCTGCCGGAGAACGTGCGGCCACGCATCGCCCGCATGCTCGGTCACGACAAATTCGATTTCGAATGGATCTCGCTGTACAAATTCCAGTGCCGGCGCATGAACAAGTTCATCCATGGCCGTGTGATCTTTGCCGGCGATGCGGCCCATCAGGTCTCGCCGTTCGGCGCCCGCGGCGCCAATTCCGGGCTCGAGGACGCCGAGAATCTGGCATGGAAACTCGATCGCGTGCTGCGGGATATCTCGCCCGAGGCGCTGCTCGATAGCTACCACATCGAGCGCAGCGCCGCGGCCGACGAGAACATCCGCGAATCCACTCGCTCGACCGATTTCATGGCGCCCAACTCGCACCAGGAGGCGCGGCTGCGCAAGGCGGTGCTATCGCTCGCCAGGGAAACCGAGTTCGGCAAGCGTATGGTGAATGCGGGGCGTCTCTCGACACCCTCGACCTACGAAACGCCGCTTTCGACCGCCGATAGCGATTCCTGGCGCGGCGGCCCGCGTCCCGGCGCCTCGATGCCGGATGCGCCCGTTGCAGGCCGGAGCGGCGAACCGATGTATCTCACCGATGCTTTCATCGGGGCGGGAACGGGGTTCACGCTGCTGGAGTTTAGCAATGGTGCTGCGCCGGAGTTGCCGGAACGATTGGGCACTATCCGGGTCGGCGGCAAGGGTGGCCTTGCCGATTCTGGAGGTCTTGCCGCCAGTCGCTACAACGCCGAGCCCGGCACGGCCTATCTGCTGCGTCCCGATGGCTACGTCGCGGCGCGCTTTCGGCATCCGACCCGGGCGGCACTCGACGCCGCGCTCGCGCGTGCCGCCGGCCACAACTGAGGTTTCGTCATGGCGCTATCGACCAGTTCGAACTTTGCCAAGCCTGATGACGCATTTCGCGCCATCGTCGAGGCACATCGTGGACTGAACGACGAGCAAAGCGCCGATCTCGATGCGGCGCTGGTTCTCATCCTCGCCAATCACATCGGCGATCTCGATGTGCTGAAGGAGGCGATTGCGCTCGCCGCTCGGCGGATGCTCGATGCGAGCCACCAGCAACAGCAACAGCAACAATAATTCACGTCTTAAACGAAGTCAGGAATCGAATTGATGGCTAAAGGTTTCGCGTCCACCACCGATCTCGCGGAAAAGAAGATCACCTTCTCCGAAATCGGCACTGATCTCTACGCGTTCACCGCCGAGGGCGATCCGAACTCCGCGATCATCGTTGGCGACGATGGCTGCCTGGTGTTCGACGCGCAGGCGACACCGGCGATGGCGAACAAGGTGATCGAGCGCGTGCGCACCGTCACCGACAAGCCGATCAAATATGTCGTGCTGTCGCATTACCACGCCGTGCGCGTGCTCGGCGCGTCCGCCTACAAGGCGCAGGGCATCGTGTCGTCGGCCGAAACCTACCGGTTGATCGAGGAGCGCGGCCAGCAGGATTGGGATTCCGAATATGGCCGTTTCCCGCGCCTGTTCCAGGATGCAGAGAGTATTCCCGGCCTGACCTGGCCGACGCTGACGTTTGAAGGTGAGATGTCGATCTATCTCGGCAAGCGCGAGGTGCGGCTGATGCAACTCGGCGCCGGCCATACGTCCGGCGACATCGTGGCCTGGGTGCCGGATGCCGAAGTGATGTTCTCCGGCGATCTCATCGAATATCACTCGGCCTGCTATTGCGGCGATGCGCATTTGCGCGAATGGCCGATGACGCTGAATGAAATCCGCGCCTTCAATCCGAAGGCGATCGCGCCGGGCCGCGGCAACGCACTGAAGGGACTTTCGACCGGGCGCGACGCGATCGCGATGACGCGCGACTTCGTCACGACGCTCTATGGCGCCGCGGAAAGCTCGGTTGCCAAGGGCCGCACGCTGAAAGAGACATTTGCCGCGACGCGCGAGGTGATGGATCCAAAATTTTCCAACTTCGCCATTTACGAGCACTGCCTGCCGTTCAACGTCTCGCGCGCGTTCGACGAGGCTTCGGGAATAGACGATCCCGTGATCTGGACCGACAAGCGCGACCAGGAAATGTGGGCCGCCCTGCAAGGAGGAGGATAGACCATGAATATCAATGCCTCGCCTGATCAGATCGCTCGCAGCAGCGCACAACTGACGCCGGGCTATATGTCCGGTTTCGGCAACAGTTTTGAAACGGAAGCCTTGCCCGGCGCGCTGCCGATGGGCCGCAATTCGCCGCAGCGCTGCGCCTATGGGCTCTACGCCGAACAGCTCTCAGGCTCGCCGTTCACCGCGCCACGCGGCAGCAATGAGCGCTCCTGGCTCTATCGCATCCGCCCGTCGGTGAAGCATTCGGGCCGCTTTGCGAAAGTTGATGCCGGGCTGTGGCGCACCGCGCCGTGCCACGAATATGACTTGCCGATCTCGCAACTGCGCTGGGATCCGGCGCCGATCCCAAAGGAAGACAAGACGTTCCTGCAGGGCGTTCAGACCATGACGACGGCGGGCGACGCCAATACGCAAGGAGGCATGGCCGCGCACGTCTATCTCATCACGAAGTCAATGGTCGATCAGCACTTCTACAATGCCGATGGCGAGATGATGTTCGTCGCCCAGCAGGGCAACCTGCGCCTCGTTACTGAATTCGGCCGCATCGATATCGAGCCGGGCGAGATTGCGGTGATCCCGCGCGGCGTGAAATTCCGGGTGGAGATTCCGAATGGACCCGCGCGCGGCTATATCTGCGAGAATTACGGCGGCGCCTTCACGCTGCCGGAGCGCGGGCCGATCGGCGCCAACTGCCTCGCCAACTCGCGCGACTTCCTGACGCCGGTGGCCAGCTATGAGGACAAGGACACGCCGACGGAACTGTACGTGAAATGGGGCGGCTCGCTGTTCAAGACGACGCTGCCGCATTCGCCGACCGACGTTGTGGCGTGGCACGGCAATTACGCGCCCTACAAATACGATCTGCGCACCTTCTCGCCGGTCGGCGCCATCGGCTTCGACCATCCCGATCCCTCGATCTTCACGGTGCTGACCTCGCCGTCCGAAACGGCGGGTACCGCGAATATCGACTTCGTGATTTTCCCGGAGCGCTGGGCGGTCGCCGAAAACACTTTCCGGCCGCCCTGGTATCACATGAACATCATGAGTGAGTTCATGGGGCTGATCTACGGCGTCTACGACGCCAAGCCGCAGGGTTTTGTTCCGGGCGGCATCTCGCTGCACAATATGATGCTGCCGCACGGCCCGGACCGCGAGGCCTTCGATCACGCCAGCAACAGCGAGTTGAAGCCGGTGAAGCTGACCGGCACCATGGCCTTCATGTTCGAGACGCGCTTTCCGCAGCGGGTGACCCAGCACGCGGCGACGTCGGCGACGCTGCAGGACGACTACGCCGATTGCTGGAAGGGACTTGAGAAGCGGTTCGATCCGAACAAGCCGTGATCTTACCCTCCCCTGGAGGGGGAGGGTCGCTACGCATGCAGCGAAGCGGAGTGCGTAGCGGGGTGGGGTGATCTCTCCACTCGGGCACCGTCGGATATGGAGAGACCGTCACCCCACCCCGCCGCTCATTTCATGAGCGTCGACCCTCCCCCTCCAGGGAGGGTGAAAGAACCAGCCTTAGCGATATTCGGGAAAGCCATGCCCCACCCCAACGATCCCAAACTCCGCTCCTTCATCGACGTCGCGCCCACTTCCCATTTCCCGATTCAGAATCTCCCCTATGGCGTGTTCTCCGCCAAGGACGGGCTCGCCCCGCGCGTCGGCGTCGCGATCGGCGATTACGTGCTCGATCTCTGGCAGCTCGCGCAGGACTGCCGCTTTGATCTGGTCGAGCCGGCGGTATTCGCCGCGCCGCAGCTTAATGCGTTCATGGCGCTGGGGCCGAAGGTCTGGTCGAGCACGCGGGCGCGGATCAGTGAGCTTTTGCGGCACGATCATCCCGAACTCCGCGACAACGAAGCCTTGCGCAACGCGCGCTGGTGCCGATGGCGGACGTGAAGCTGCATCTGCCGTTCGCGGTCTCCGGCTACACCGATTTCTATTCGTCAAGGAGCACGCCACCAATGTCGGCGTGATGTTCCGCGGCAAGGACAATGCGCTGCAGCCGAACTGGCTGCACATGCCGATCGGCTATAACGGCCGCGCCTCCACGGTTGTCGTCAGCGGCACGCCGGTACGCCGGCCGCGCGGCCAATTGAAGCCGCCGACGGCCGACATGCCGAGTTTCGGCCCCTGCAAGCGGCTCGATTTCGAGTTGGAAATGGGCGTGGTGGTCGGCCAGCCATCGGTGATGGGCGAAATGCTCACCGAGAAGCAGGCCGAAGAGATGATCTTCGGCTTCGTCATCCTCAACGACTGGAGCGCTCGCGACATCCAGCAGTGGGAATACGTGCCGCTCGGGCCGTTCCAGGCCAAGGTGTTCGCGACCTCGATCAGCCCGTGGGTGGTGACGCGCGAGGCGCTGGAGCCATTTCGATTGCACGGTCCTGTGCAGGATCCGAAGCCGCTGCCGTACTTGCAGCAGACGCAGCCGAACAATTACGACATGGCGCTGGAGGTGGACTTGCGCGCCGCGCCGATGAACGCGCCGAAAAATATCAGCCGCACCAATTTCAAATACATGTACTGGTCGTCGGTGCAGCAGCTCGTGCACCATGCGTCTTCAGGCTGTGCCATGAATGTCGGCGATCTCTTAGGCTCCGGCACCATCTCCGGTCCCGAGAAGGACCAGCGCGGCAGCCTGTTGGAGATAAGCTGGAACGGCACCGAGCCGGTCGAGCTGGCCGACGGCGTGAAGCGATCGTTCCTGGAAGATGGCGACTCGCTCGTGATGCGCGGCTGGTGCCAGGGCAACGGCTATCGCGTCGGTTTTGGCGAAGTCGAGGGGACGATCCTACCGGCGGAATAGATTTCCGGCCACTCAATAGGCAGTCCCTTCTCTGCGACTATAAATCCAGGCCAGCTTTATCCAGCTCATCTCTCATTCGAGCTGAAAAATCGACAATCTGCTGCTTGTCGAAACCGCAATACGTCGGGAGAGATTTCTCGGGGACATTCTGCGATAGCGCTGCGCCGCACCGAACGATGTACCTAAGCTCTTCCGGCGTTACTTCAATTTGCATCTCTAGCCTCAATTGGTCATTCCGGGGCGATGCGAAGCATCGAACCCGGAATCTCGAGATTCCGGGTCAGGTCCTTCGGACCATCCCGGAATGACGGCATTGATGGTTCAGCGCTCCTCGGGCCGGATATCCTTCAGCCGCGCTGAATGCGCCGCGACATCTTCCACGCTGTACTTCAAATGCACTCGCTTGTCCGACGGCGGGTGCTTGACCACGCACACGCCCGGCCGTCGCTCGGTCGCGGGCCGGATCGGCCGCCGCTCAAAACCGCCGCCGCAGTTCGGGCAGACGTTGTGCAGCTTGGTCTCGACGCAATCCGCGCAGAACGTGCATTCGTAGGAACAGATCCGCGCGTCCGTCGCATTCGGCGGCAGGTCCTTGTCGCAATATTCGCAGTTCGGGCGGAGTTGCAGTGCCATGGCGGTCTCGTGAGGTGATTCATGGTGAATGATCGCAAATCCGCTGGAAAACGCGAATGACGAATTTCCCTCGAATTGCGCCATCTAGGCTTTCAACGGCAGCCTCGCGCTCTCCTTCAGCCGGTCCAGCACGACCGACGAGCGGACATGCGCGACACTCTGGTGCGGCATCAGCACGTTGTTGACGAGATCCGAGAGGTCCTTGAGGTCGCGCAGCACCACTTTCAGCACATAGTCGGCGTCGCCCGTGAGCGAATAGGCCTCCTGGATGTCGTCGACGCGGTTGACCAGTTCGCGGAATTTCTTGGCGTTGTCGGGCGAATGCGTCGCCAGCGTAATGTGAATGAAGGCGATGAGGTTGAAGCCGAGCGCCTCGCCGGCGAGGTCGGCGTGGTAGCCGGCGATGACCTTTTCCTCCTCGAGCCGCATCCGCCGCCGCGAGCATTGCGAGGCGGACAGGCCGACGAGGTCGGCCAGTTGCTGGTTGGTCAGCCGGCCGTCGTCCTGCAGCGCGGCCAGCATTTTGAGGTCGAAGGCATCCACGGGGATCATGCGTCAATTGCCGGTTTCGTGCACGAATTGTGCGAGATGATAGCCTAACGCCCCTCGGTTTGCATGCACTTTGCGCCCGCTTCGCCCGATATTGATCTAGATCAATTTACGGGAGTTTAGCCATGGGTCCGTTTCCGCACGACGCGCCGGCCGCCACCATCAGCGCCGACAATCCGATGGGCACCGACGGTTTCGAGTTCGTCGAATATGCGCATCCGAACCCGGAAGAGCTGCACGCGCTGTTCAAGCTGATGGGCTATGCGCCTGTCGCCCGCCACAAGACCAAGAAGATCACGGTCTATCGTCAGGGTGACATCAATTATCTCGTCAACGAGGAGCCGGGCAGCCATGGCCACGGCTTCGTCGCGGCGCATGGGCCTTGCGCGCCGTCGATGGCGTTCCGCGTGGTCGACGCCAAGCAGGCCTACGAGCGGGCGCTCTCGCTCGGCGCGGAGCCGGCTGATGTTTCGTCTGCTCAGAAGACGCTCGACGTCCCCGCCATCAAGGGCATCGGCGGCAGCCTGCTCTATTTCACCGATCGTTACGGCGCCAAGGGATCGGCCTATGATCTCGAGTTCGAATGGCTAGGCGCGCACGATCCTCGGCCCGCCGGCGCCGGGCTCTATTACATCGATCACCTCACCCACAACGTCCATCGCGGCCGCATGGACGTCTGGACCGGCTTCTACGAAAAACTGTTCAACTTCCGCCAGATTCGCTTCTTCGACATCGAGGGCCGCGCGTCCGGCCTGTTCTCGCGTGCGCTGACCAGCCCGGACGGCAAGATCCGGATCCCGATCAACGAGGATGCCGGCGACTCCGGACAGATCGAGGAATATCTCAACATCTATCGCGGCGAAGGCATCCAGCACATCGCCTGCGGCGCGCGGGACATTTACCGCACCGTCGAGACGCTGCGCGAGGCCGGATTACCGTTCATGCCGTCACCGCCGGATACCTATTTCGAGAAGATCGACACACGCCTGCCGCAGCACGGTGAGGACGTCGGACGCCTGCAGCGCGACGGCATTCTCATCGACGGTGAGGGCGTGGTCGATGGTGGCCACCAAGGTGCTCTTACAGATTTTCTCTGCGAACGCGATCGGACCGATTTTCTTCGAGTTCATCCAGCGCAAGGGCGATGACGGCTTTGGTGAGGGCAACTTCAAGGCGCTGTTCGAGTCGATCGAGGAGGATCAGATCCGGCGAGGCGTGTTGAAGGTGGGGAATGCGGCGTAAGCTATCGTCGTCCCGGCCTTGAGCCGGGACCCATACGCCGTGTCGCTTGTGTTGAGAGCCGCTGTTCGACGGCTCTCGCCCAACAACCAAATCCTGTGGTTATGGGTCCCGCGTGCGCGGGGACGACGAAGGAGAGTTTATCTTCCCGCCTTCCACGCATCAGTCAGTTCAGCGATATCGGCCTTCTCCGCATCCCGGATCGCCGACGGCGTGCGCGAGAAGCGTGGCGCGGGCGCCGGCTGCGTCACGCCGTGACGCTCGACGAAAATCTTTCGCGCCGCCATGTGGGGATGCTTTGGCGCTTCCGCCATGGTCAGGATTGGCGCGAAGCAGATGTCGGTGCCTTCCATAATCTTGCACCAGTCCTCGCGCGTCTTGCTCTTGAAGACCTTGGTGAGCTTTTCCTTCAGTGCCGGCCAGGCCTTGCGGTCCATCTGGGCGTCGAAATCGGCGTCGGTGAGGCCGGCATGCTGGCGCAGCAGCGCGTAGAACTGGGGTTCGATCGAGCCGATCGAAATGAAGTTGCCGCAGGAACATTCATAGATGCCGTAGAAATGCGCGCCGCCGTCGAGAAAATTCTGCTCGCGCCCTTCCACCCAGCGGCCGATCGCGGTCATGTCGAAGAACATCGACATCAGCGACGCCGCGCCGTCGCACATCGCTGCATCCACCACCTGGCCCTTGCCGGACTTCGACGCTTCCAATAGCGCCGCCAGCACGCCGACCACGAGATAGAGCGCGCCGCCGCCGAAATCGCCGACCAGGTTGAGCGGCGGCACCGGCTTCTCTTTGGTGCCGATCGCCGCAAGCGCGCCGGTGACCGAGATGTAGTTGATGTCATGGCCGGCCGCGTGCGCCAGCGGGCCTTCCTGGCCCCAGCCGGTCATCCGGCCGAACACCAGCCGCGGGTTGCGCGCCATCACCACATCGGGTCCGAGGCCCAGCCGCTCCATCACGCCGGGGCGAAAGCCTTCGATCAGCGCGTCGGCATGGCTAAGCAGATCGAGCACCTGCGCGACCGCGGCCTTGTCCTTGAGGTCGAGCTCGACCACTTTCCGGCCGCGCCCCGCCACCGACTTCAAATTTTTCTTCGCGTCGACGCGATCGAGTGTCACGACTTCCGCGCCCATATCAGCCAGCATCATGCAGGCGAACGGGCCCGGGCCGATGCCGGCGAATTCGACGATGCGGAAGCCTGTGAGCGGGCCGGAGGTGCGGGTGGCGGATTGGGTGGCTGGTTGATCGAGCACGTTGTTTTCTCTCCCAAGGGAACGTCGAAGGGAAACTCTTAATTAGTTGATTAATTAGTTGATTAGCTAAATTGTCCCGCCGAAGCGAGGCCCTGGCAAGCTTCTTCTGCCGAGAATCGAGCCAAAATGCGAAAGCGGCGCGCATCGCTGCGCGCCGCTCATGTCAAAGTCGCGTCCAGGCGCTGATCAGCCGGCGGCGGTCACCGCGCGCTGCGCCATCACCTTGATCAGGTTGGCGCGATAGTCCGAGGTGCCGTGAATGTCGTTCATCAGGCCGTCGGCGGAAATCGTGACGTTATCGAGCGCGGCGGCGGACCAGTTGGCCTTCAGCGCGGCCTCGATCGCGGGCACCCGCATCACGCCATCTTGCGATGCGCCGGTGGCCGCGACGCGGACGTCACCTGCCGGGGTCTTGGCGACGAACACGCCGGTCAGGGCGAAGCGCGACGCGGGATGGTTGAACTTGGAATATCCCGCTTTGGCCTGAACCGGGAACGACACCGCGGTGATGATTTCGCCGTCCTCAAGCGCCGTCGTGAACAGGCCCTTGAAGAAATCATCCGCCGATATCGAACGCTTGTTGGTTTTCACGGTGGCGCCGAGCGCCAGCACCGCCGCCGGATAGTCGGCCGCGGGATCGTTGTTGGCGAGCGAGCCGCCGATGGTGCCGCGATGCCGCACCGCCGGGTCGCCGATCAGCGAGGCGAGGTAAGCCAGCGCCGGGATAGCCTTCTGCACCGTTTCGCTCGAGGCCACGTCGTGATGGGTCGTGGCCGCCTTGATCATGATTCCGTCACCGGTTGGCTCGATGCCGACCAGCTCCTTGATCTTGCCGAGATCGATGACGTCGGACGGCGAGGCCAGCCGTTGCTTCATCACCGGAATCAGCGTGTGGCCGCCGGCCAGATATTTCGAGTCCGAGCCCTTGGCGAACAGGCTTGCTGCTTCGTCGACCGAAGAGGGGCGGTGATAGGTTGTCTGGTACATGATGCTTCTCCCTCTCAGCCGTGGATCGCATGCCAGACGCGATCGGGCGTCGCCGGCATTTCGAGTTGGTTGTTGCCGATCGCATCCGTGATGGCGTTGATGACGGCAGCCGAAGCGCCGATCGCGCCCGCCTCGCCGCAGCCCTTGACGCCGAGCGGATTGCCCGGACATAGCGTCGTCGTGTGCGACAGCTTGAAGGAGGGCAGGTCGTCCGCGCGCGGCATGGTGTAATCCATGAACGACGCGGTCACGAGCTGGCCGGATGAGTCGTACACCACGCCCTCCAGCAGCGCCTGGCCGATGCCTTGGGCAAGGCCGCCATGGACTTGGCCTTCGACGATCATCGGATTGATCAGCCGGCCGAAATCATCCGCCGCCACGAAGTTGACGAACGTGCTCTTTCCGGTGCGGGCATCGACTTCCATTTCGCAGATATAGGCGCCGGCCGGGAAGGTGAAGTTGGTCGGGTCGTAGAACGCGCCTTCCTTCAGGCCCGGCTCCATGCCGTCAGGCAAGTTATGCGCGGTGTAGGCCGCGAGCGCGACCATCGGCAGCGCCAGCGACTTGTCGGTGCCGGCGACCTTGAACTCGCCGTTCTCGATGACGATGTCGTTCTCCGATGCTTCGAGCTGATGGGCCGCAATCTTCTTGGCTTTCGCCTCGACCTTTTCCATCGCCTTCAGGATCGCGGTGAGACCGACGGCCGCCGAGCGCGAGCCGTAGGTACCCATGCCGAACTGCACCTTGTCGGTATCGCCATGGACGATCTGGACTTGGCTGATGGGCACGCCGAGCCGCTCGGCAATGAGCTGGCAGAATGTGGTCTCGTGGCCCTGGCCGTGACTGTGCGATCCCGTGAGGATCTCAATGGTCCCCACAGGATTGACGCGCACTTCCGCCGATTCCCATAAGCCGACGCCGGCGCCGAGGCTGCCGACCGCCTTTGACGGCGCTATGCCGCAGGCCTCGATGTAGCAGGAGATGCCGATGCCGCGCAGCTTGCCTTCGGACTTCGCTTTTGCCTTGCGGCCTGCGAAGCCTGCATAGTCGATCGCCTTCATCGCGGCGTCGAGCGAGGCGTGGAAGTCGCCGATGTCATAGGCCATGATCACAGGGGTCTGATGCGGAAACTGCGTGATGAAATTCTTCTTCCGCAACTCCGCCGGATCGACCTTCAACTGCCGCGCGGCCGTCTCCATCAGCCGTTCGACCACAAAACTTGCCTCGGGCCGGCCCGCGCCGCGATAGGCGTCGACCGGAACAGTGTTGGTGTAGACGCTGATCACCTCGGCGAAGATGTTGGGAACGTTGTACTGGCCCGACAGCAGCGTCGCATAGAGGTAGGTCGGCACCGACGAGGAGAACAGCGACATGTAGCCGCCGAGATTGGCGTAAGTCTTCACGCGCAAGCCGGTGACCTTGTTGTCCTTGTCGAACGCCATCTCAGCCTTGGTGAGGTGATCGCGGCCATGCGCGTCGGTCAGGAAGGCCTCGGTGCGGTCGCCGGTCCACTTCACCGGACGGCCGACCTTCTTGGAGGCCCACAGCGCCACCATCTCCTCGGGGTAGATGAAGATTTTTGAGCCGAAACCGCCGCCGACGTCGGGCGCCACTACCCGCAGCTTGTGCTCCTGCGCGACGTTGTAGAACGCCGACAGCACGAGCCGGGCGACATGCGGATTCTGCGAGGTCGTGTAGAGCGTGAAATGCTCTTCGGGCTCGTTATATTCCGCAATCGCCGCGCGCGGCTCCATCGCGTTCGGCACCAGGCGATTGTTGGTGATGTCGAGCGAGACGACGTTGGCTGCCGATTTGAAGGCCGCATCGGTCGCGCCTTCATCGCCGATGGTCCAGTCGTAAATCACGTTGCCCGGCGCTTCCGGGTGCAGTTGCGGCGCGCCCGGCGCGATCGCGGCGCGAATGTCAGGAACGGCAGGCAATTCCTCATAGTTGACGACCACGGCTTCAGCCGCGTCGCGGGCCTGGTTCTTGGTCTCGGCGATCACCACCGCGACCGCCTGGCCGACGAAGCGCACGGTCTCCGGCGCCATCGCCGGCCATGCACCCATCTTCATGCCGGTGCCGTCCTTGGAGGTAATGGCCCAGCCGCAGATCAGATTACCGATCTTGTCGTCGACGATCTGCTGGCCGGTCAGCACGCCAACCACGCCCGGCATCTTCATCGCCTCTGACGTATCGATACTCTTGATCTTGGCATGTGCATGCGGGCTGCGGATGAAGTGTGCGTGGGTCATGCCCACCAGCTTGATATCGTCGACGTAACGGCCCTTGCCTGTGATGAAACGGCGGTCTTCCTTGCGCACGACGCTTGCGCCAATGCCTTCAACGCCCATGTCCTGTCCTCCCGACCGGAATTATTGTTTCCGCGATTTCCAGCGAAACGCGGTGTTGAATTCGGAATTATGGCCTGCGGCGGCTATTCCGCCGCCTGCGCGACCTTCATGCGCCCAGCCGCATCGAGCACCGCCTTGACGATGTTGTGGTAGCCGGTGCAGCGGCAGATATTGCCTTCCAACTCGTGCCGGACGGTTGCCTCGTCGAGATTGCCGCTATGGCGGTGCACAATATCGATCGCCGACATGATCATGCCCGGGGTGCAGTAACCGCACTGCAGGCCGTGGTTGTCGCGGAACGCCGCCTGCATCGGATGCAGTTCGTTGCCCTTGGCGATGCCCTCGATGGTGGTCACGTCGGAGCCTGCGGCCTGGCCGGCCAGCACGGTGCAGGATTTCACCGCCCGGCCGTCGATATGAACGACACAGGCGCCGCACTGGCTGGTGTCGCAGCCGACATGCGTGCCTGTCAGGTTCAAATGGTCGCGAAGGAGATGGACGAGAAGGGTCCGGTCTTCGACCTCGGCCGAGACGGCCTTGCCGTTTACCGTCAGCTTGACTGTAGACACGCGTGGTACCTCCCGATGTTTTATAATTATTCCAATTAGAAACAGCGGCGACAGAACTTGCAACTAGGATTTTGCAGGCATCTGTCATTGCGATGACATTCGCTGGCGTGAGCGCGGAGACTCGCGATGCGAATTCCTTTCTTACCCTCCCCTGGAGGGGGAGGGTCGGCTCACATGGAGCGTAGCGAAATGTGAGACGGGGTGGGGTGATCTCTCCACTCGGGTACTGTTGGGTGTGGAGAGACCGTCACCCCACCCCGCCGCTCATTACATGAGCGTCGACCCTCCCCCTCCAGGCGAGGGTAGGCGACGGCGGCCCCTTGCAGGTTTTGCCCAGGTTTACCCGCCCTTATCCATTCTGCCTTAACTTTGCGCACCGGATCGGGGGCTGGGCCTCCGGTGCCTGTTTTTCAGAACGAAAACGGGGGGTGACGTGCGATTTCTGAAGCGTGGCGGCTCGTCTTTCAAGCTCCCGACCCTGCGGTTCCGTGCCAAGATCATGCTCGGCTTTGCCGTCGTGCTGGCGATTTCGGCCGCCAGCATGGGGTTTGCCTATCTGGGGTTCGAGCGGGTTTCGGCCGGCGTGGAGTCCTACCGGCGCAGCGTGCTGGAGGCCGATCTGTCGCGCGACATCGACCGCGAACTGATTTCCTACCGGTCACTCGCCCGCTATTTCGTGGCGACCGGAAAGGAAGAGGACGGCAAGGCGGCGCTGGCCGCCGAAGCCGGCCTGAAGGACGCAATCATTGCCTCGATGAAGGGGACCACCAATCCGACGCGGCTCGAGCAGGTCGCGAAACTGGAGCGGGAGTTCCGCGCCTTCACCAAGATTTTCGCCGACATCGTCAAGGTCAAGGACGAGAGTGCGCGCATCACGCAGAACCAGCTCACCCGCACCGGCAACTCGCTGCGCTACAAGCTGGACGATCTCCCGAGCAACGCCGACGATGACGAAATGCCGGTGATCACGCCCGGCGCGAAGAAGGTGACCGAGCAGTTTCAGGCGGTCACGGCGCTTGCCAATACGTTCGTGGTCAATTCCGATAAGACGGTCGCTGCCAGCGCAATGGCGCGTCTGAAATTCGTCGAGAACGCGCTCAAGGCGATTTCGTCGAACAACGAAAAGATCCGCGAGGGGATCAAGGAAATCTCCGCCATGCTGGAGGAGTACCAGAAGTCGCTCGCCAAGCTGGTCGACAATTCCAAGGAGATCGACGAGCTGACGCTGGAGATGACGGAATCGGCCGCCGCTATCAACAAGGGCTCGGGCGCCATGAAGTCGGACCTCCTGGCCGATCAGAAGCGGCTCGAAGCCGAGTCGGACGCGACCATCGGCGAGACCGAGCGGCTGATCCTGATCCTTGCCGCCGGCGGCTTTCTGCTCGGCTGTGTCTGGGCCTTCTTCCTCGGCAAAGGTATTTCCCGGCCGATGATTGCGATGTGCAACGCGATGCGCGAACTCGCCGCCGGCAATTTCGAAGTCGTGCTGCCCGGCCTCGGCCGCAAGGACGAACTGGGCGAGATGGCAAGCGCGGTCGAGGAGTTCAAGGTGCAGGCGATTGCCCGCGCCGAGCGCGACGCCGCCACCCTGGAAGCGCAGAACAAGGCGGCGAGTGCCGCGCGCCGCACCGAACTCATTCGCTTCGCCGACGAATTCGAAGCTGCAGTCGGCGCCATCGTTTCCAACGTGTCGTCCTCGGCCGTGCAACTCGAATCCGCTGCCGGCAAGCTGACGCGGACGGCGGAAACCACCCAGAGCCTCTCAAGCCAGGTCGCCGGCGCCTCGGAAGAAGCCTCCACCAACATGCAGTCGGTGGCGTCCGCGACCGAGGAACTGTCGGCTTCCGTCGACGAGATCGGGCGGCGCGTCAAGGAATCCAGCCAGATTGCAGAGGCCGCCGTGCGTCAGGCCGAACAGACCGACGGGCGGATCGGCAAGCTGTCGCGTGCCGCGCAGGAGATCGGCGACGTGGTCAAGCTGATCACGGCGATTGCCGAGCAGACCAACCTTTTGGCGCTGAACGCCACCATCGAGGCCGCCCGCGCGGGCGATGCCGGCCGCGGCTTTGCCGTGGTTGCATCCGAAGTCAAATCGCTCGCCAGCCAGACCGCGAAGGCGACCGACGAGATTTCCAGTCACATCTCGGGCATGCAGGGCGCGACGCAGGAATCGGTTGCCGCGATCAAGGAGATCGGCGGCACCATCGGCAGGATCTCCGACATCGCCGCGACGATCGCCAGCGCGGTCGAGCAGCAGAGCTCGGCAACGCAGGAAATTGCGCGCAGCGTCCAGAACGTCGCGCAAGGCACGCAGGAGGCCGCCGCCAACGTCATGCACGTCAATCGCGGCGCGACCGAAACCGGATCGGCGTCCGAGGAAGTGCTGAATTCGGCCCGCACGCTATCCAGCGAAAGCACGCGCCTTCGCGAAGAACTCGATCGCTTCATGGCGAATATAAGAGCGGCGTAGCTGTCGCCCCTCTCTATCGTCATCGTCGCCCCTGCGAACGCAGGGCCCATAACCACCGCTCGGAGTCGTTGAGCAAGGCCGTCCCCCGCGTGCCCCCTTACGCCGGCCGCGGCGTATGGGTCCTGCGTTCGCAGGGACGACAGATCACTCCCTCCCGAACTGATGCTTCAGCTCCACCTTCGCGCGCTCCAGCCGCGCGCGCTGCGTCTTCGGCAACGTCTTGCCGGCGCGGTTGATGTAGAAGGTCAGCATCGAGAGCGCCGAACGATAGGCGCCTGACTTGCGGCGCGTACTGTGCTCGGCGGAGCGCTTGAGCGATGCCGCGATCTTCTTCGCGCTGGTCTGCTTGAAGACGCCGCGCTTCAGGTCGAGCGCGTCGCTTTCCCGTGTTACGCGTTGCGACCATCGTTTCGGCGATGATTTCTTCGCCGTTGTCGTGCGGCTGCTCTTCCGGGCTGCGGTCTTCCGTGGTGTGGTTTTTCGCCGTTCGGCCATGTTCGACTCCATTGCTGTTTTGCCGAAAACGGCCGCCCGACTGTTCGGTTCCCTTCAGTTGCAATGTACCTGTCATCGTCCGCGAAGGCGCGCCGCTATCACCGCGTCATTGCTGTCGGTGTCGAGCGCAGCGACTTGTCCGCCGTAGCTCGAAGAGCGAAGGCGCAAGCAATCCATTATTGTTGTCACGTCATGCGCGGAAAGATCGCTTCAGTGACATCGACAGCAATGACGTGGAGAGGTCCCGCACGATACGCAGAGCACGGCAACAGCTATGCAATTTCGCCATGCGAAAGTCTCCGGAACCGCATCCTCCGAAAGGCGTTATCTTCGCGGCGGGCATCATGTTTGCCGCAATTGAGCGTGAAAACCCTGGGGCTGGGGCGTTCCGGGGTGTTTTTTCATTGGCTAAATCCGATGGATGAGAAAGCGATACGGCAGGGGGCGGCAGTGGCTGAAAGCGCGTCCATTACGTCGCTGGAGCAGGACAATGCTCGCGTCATCGAGACCAGCATACCCACGCGGCTCGATTGCCTGCGTTGGGGCGGCTTTCATACCCGCGTCGTGGCCGCACTCGGCATCACCTGGATTCTCGACGGGCTGGAAGTCACGCTGGCGGGCGCCTTGTCGGGCGCGCTGAAGGAGAGCCCGACGCTGCAATTTTCGAATTTCGATGTGGGTCTCGCCAACAGCGCCTATCTCGCCGGCGCCGTGCTCGGCGCTCTCGGTTTCGGCTGGCTGACGGACCGGATCGGGCGCAAGAAACTGTTCTTCATCACGCTCGCGGTCTATCTCAGCGCGACCGCCGCCACCGCGCTGTCGTGGAACGTCGCGAGTTACTCGCTGTTTCGCTTCCTGACCGGGGCGGGCATCGGCGGCGAATATACCGCGATCAATTCGACGATTCAGGAGTTGGTGCCGGCGCGTTATCGTGGCTGGACCGACCTCGTGATCAACGGCAGTTTCTGGATCGGGGCTGCGATCGGCGCGGTCGCCGCCATCGTGCTGCTCGATCCCAACGTGCTGGCGCCGGATCTCGGCTGGCGGATGGCCTACTTCATTGGCGCCGCACTCGGCCTGATTGTGTTCGTGATGCGGATGTGGATTCCGGAAAGCCCGCGCTGGCTGATGATCCATGGCCGTCCCGAGGAGGCGCACGCGATTGTTGACGGCATCGAGCGGGCCTCGGTGCGACATGCGGACCATGCGGCCGATGAAGTGTTCCCGAAGATCCGCTTACGGATGCGCAGCCACACGCCGCTCGGTGAGGTCGCGCATACGCTGTTCACGACCTACCGCCAGCGTTCGATGGTCGGGCTGGTGCTGATGGCCTCGCAGGCGTTCTTCTACAATGCCATCTTCTTCACCTTCGCGCTGGTTCTAACCGACTTCTTCGGCATCCCGTCAAATGACGTCGGCTGGTACATCCTGCCCTTTGCGGCGGGCAATTTCCTCGGGCCGTTGTTGCTCGGCCGGCTGTTCGATACGCTCGGTCGCCGCACGATGATCGCGGCGACCTATGGCATTTCCGGCCTGTTGCTCGCGCTGTCGGGCTACCTGTTCTCGATTGGCGCCTTGAGCGCGCAGACCCAGACCATCGCCTGGATGGTGATCTTCTTCTTTGCCTCGCCGGCGGCGAGTGCGGCCTATCTCACCGTCAGCGAGACGTTTCCGCTGGAGGTGCGCGCACTTGCGATTGCGCTGTTCTATGCGATCGGAACGGGCATTGGCGGCGTGGTAGGACCGGCGCTATTCGGCGCCCTGATCGATACCGGATCGCGCAACACCGTTTTCGCCGGCTACCTGTTAGGGTCGGCATTGATGATCGTGGCCGCCGCTGTCGCGTGGCGGTATGCCGTTGCTGCCGAGCGCAAATCGCTCGAATCTGTCGCACGGCCGCTAGCATGTGTGGAGTAGGATGAGATGATGAATGAGGATCTGGCGGAAATGCCATTGGAAGATGATATCGCCCGCGAAGAAGAGGTCGTGGAAGAGACCGTTCCGGTGCCGCGCTCGCTGGTGCCGCACTTGAGCGAAACTGCCGTTCTGCTCGACATCGACGGCACGCTGCTCGATCTGATGCCGACGCCGCGCGAAGTCTGGGTGCCGCCGGGCTTGTCAAAGACGTTGAATCGTCTGCTCCAAAGGACCAACGGCGCGCTGGCGCTGGTCAGCGGCCGCTCGCTCAACGATATCGACCTGATTTTCGCGCCCGATCAATTCCCGGCCGTCGGCGGCCACGGCGCCGAAATGCGGATCGAACCGGACAGCGAGGCGGTGGCCGCCCACGCCCCGCCGATGGACAAGGAGTTGAAGCGCCGGCTGGCGGCGATCGCAAAGCTGAGCCCGGGAATATTGCTGGAGGACAAGGGCTACTCGCTGGCGCTGCACTATCGCCTCGCGCCGCATGCCGAGAAGGCGATTTATGCCGCGGTGTCGCTGATCAGGGCTGATCTGCCCAACGCGCCGATCGAAGTGTTGCCCGGCAAATGTGTCTGCGAGATCAAGCACTCCGGCTTCACCAAGGCGAGCGGGGTGCGCGAATTGATGACGCGCGAGCCGTTCAAGGGGCGCCGTCCGTTCTTCATCGGCGACGACGTTACCGACGAGAGCGTCTTTGCGATCATGCCCGACCTCGATGGCCTCGCCTTCTCCGTCGGCCGCCGTGCCAAAGGCGTGGCCGGGCATTTCGATGCGCCCAGCGACGTCAGGGAATTCCTTACACACCTGCTTGATGACGAAAGGGACGCATCTCTGCCATAATGTTTTTCGTCCCGTCGAGTTTCGAACATAGATTCTCGCGCTTCACGCCGAGGTTCGCGGCAAATTTTATTTTTCGTGAGTTCCGGTGAGTTCCTGCGTGCCGCAGCCCGAATTTGGTTTCAATTCGTTGAAAGGGTGATCAGGAACCATATTGATGAATGGCTGTTAATGCGGGCGTATCAACGGGAGGGGACCTGTGAACCTCGTCGTCGTTTCTAACCGCGTTTCGCGCGGAAAACCCAATGAACCCATGACGGGGGGACTCGCGGCGGCGTTGTTGCCGATTGTCGAGAAGTCGGGCGCTATCTGGGTCGGTTCCAGTGGCCGGGTTCGTGACGGGAACCTGAAGGAACCATTTGCCGAAATCGAAGCGCTTGGCGCCGGCGCACTGGCGATGCTGGACCTGCCGGCCGCGCATTACGGCGGTTATTACGAAGGTTTTGCGAATTCCGCATTGTGGCCGGCGCTGCATTCGCGCGCCGAT
Organism: Bradyrhizobium sp. RDI18; assembly: GCF_043203335.1. Lineage (NCBI taxonomy): Bacteria > Pseudomonadati > Pseudomonadota > Alphaproteobacteria > Hyphomicrobiales > Nitrobacteraceae > Bradyrhizobium > Bradyrhizobium sp. RDI18. The sequence goes on from NZ_JBICRN010000008.1 coordinate 5,528,813, forward strand.
CTGATCCGCGCCTCGCAGGAGGACTATCTCAGCTATCGCGAGGTGAACGCCTTCATGGCGCGCGCGCTGTTGCGATTCCGAAAGGCGGATTCGGCGTTCTGGATTCAGGACTACCATTTCCTCGCGCTCGGCGCCGAACTGCGCGATCTCCGCGTCACCGAGCCGATCGGTTTCTTCCTCCATACGCCGTGGCCGGCCCGCTCGGTGATATCAGGCGTGCCACACCATCGCGAGCTGGTCGAGGCGATGCTGGCCTATGATTTGATCGGCTTCCAGACCGACGAAGACTGCGAGAACTTCCTGGCTTACGCGCAGTCCGACCTCGGCCTCGTCGTGCATGACGGCGTCATCATTTCGCGCTACGGCCGAACGCGCGCTGCGGTATTTCCGATCGGCATCGATCCACAGCTATTCGCGCAGTTGGCAACGAAGGCGTCGACCCATCCGGATGTCTCGCGGCTGCGGCGCAGCCTGAATGGCGAGAAGCTCGCGATCGGGGTCGACCGGCTGGATTATTCCAAGGGCCTGATCAACCGCATCAAGGCGTTCGACCGGATGTGGACCTTGCACCCGTCGCTGGCGCGCACGGTGTCATTGCTGCAGATCGCAACGCCGTCGCGCGGTGCGATCGAGGCCTACGGCAATCTCCAGAGCGAGGTCGCAAGGTTGGTCAGCGACGTCAACGGCGTTCACGGTGAAGTCGACTGGACGCCGATCCGTTATCTCAACAAGGGCTACGGCCAGGCCGTGCTCGCCGGCCTCTATCGCACCGCGCAGGTCGGCGTGGTCACGCCGCTGCAGGACGGCATGAATCTCGTCGCCAAGGAATATGTCGCCGCGCAAAACCCGGTCGACCCCGGCGTGCTCGTGCTGTCGAAATTCGCCGGCGCCGCCAACGAACTCGACACTGCGCTCCTGGTCAATCCGCACGACATCGACGGCATGGCGCGCACCATTGCGATCGCGCTGTCGATGCCGCTAACCGAACGGCGGATGCGCTGGGAGGCGATGATGGCGAAGCTGCGCGGCCATACCATCCAGCAATGGTTCGCCGACTTCACCGACGCGCTGCGCGAAAGCCAGCTCGACCGCAGCGAACTGGCGCCTGTCCTGGCGGAGCATCCGCTATGGCCGGTTCGTTCCGCCAGCAACAACAACGCGCGATATCATTAGAGTCGTGTAGCAATTCACCAGAGCTGTCCCCTCATCCTGAGGGTTCCCAGACAGGGGGCGCCGACCGCCCGCGCTGCATCTCAATGGCAATACGACACGCCATCCAGCACCGGGCAGCGCGCCTTGTTCGGCGCGCTCGGATTTTCCATCGGCACCATGCCGCCGCCCTTGCCTGAACCGGCGAACACGCCGGGGCCGATGACGACGGACGATTTGTTGCCGATGATGACGCTCGGATGCGGCGAGGCCAGCCTCGATCGCGAGCCGTCGGCCCACACGATGGCGTCGCCCGCGAAGATGCCGCGCCGGCCGTCATCGCAACTTACATCCACGCCCTGACGCGTGCAGGCCTGCGCCATCGCCGGGCCCGCCGCAGCGCCCGCAAACGCCGATAAAAGGATAGCGAACAGAAGCGCCCGCGCGATGATCATGCCGTCCTCCCCCGAGTGCGTTGCCACTGTGGTCGTCGATCATGGCCGGATTCCGGTTCAAGGGCCCGGAAAGCACTGATCATCCGACGCTGAACGTGCCAAATTGCCAAATAAATTCAAGGAATTGGGGAAATTTTGACGGCGGTGCCCGGCGTCCCTTGCAAAATCAGTGCTGCCCCTTCAAGAGAGGGCCTCCGGAGAGATGGCCGAGTGGCTTAAGGCGCACGCTTGGAAAGCGTGTGTGCGGGAAACCGTACCGTGGGTTCGAATCCCACTCTCTCCGCCATGCAAATTTGGGCGCCGTACTTCCCGGTCGCCAAGGGTTCTATGGAGGGCAACTCAGGCCCTCCGCCGAGTTCTCCCGAACAAGACTCGATTGGTCTCACATGAAGAGGCGATACGGATAGGCGTTTCGCGGCAGATCCGGCACGTTCGCAATCGTCCTTGCCAGCTTTTGGGAATAGCGGATGCTTACCGGTACGGGGTCGTAGAGTGCATCGTTGTTCCAATCCATCTTGGTTAGCGCCAACGCCTCATGAGCGCTGAGCTCAAGGGGGCCACTGCCGGCATGGCGGACCAGCTGCAGCGGGCGCGGAATGCTCTTCTTGCCCTGATAATAATCCCCCTTGGTCGAGACCTCAGGAGCATTTCCCGCCACCCATATGAGGCGCGGAGTTGCCTGATCTCACCACCATCGTTCCCCGGGGCACGGGATAGCCTGACGGGCGGGTAGGGGGCTTCTGCTGGCCCGATTTGATCAGCCAGACGCCACGCCAGCAGGACGCCGAACTTATCTCGATGCACTCGATCTCTGGTACGCCGGATAATGCGTCGAACGCCCCCTCGATTTCGCCGTCCTTGAATGCGGTAGTCTTGTGGATGACCATCCGCTTAGGAAGATTGCCACCATTGCGGCATTGATAGAGCTCGAGACTGCGGGCGAGCACCGCTCGCATGTCGTCACGGCTCAGAAACGGATTTCTGCGGGCCTCCGCAACGTCGGCGACGGGGTCGCGCGCCTCGAACGCGACGAACTGCATGCCGCCGCCATCCATGTCGAAAACTTGTGAGCAGCACGTCACATAGTGCGCGTCTCGCTGATCGCCGCGGAGCGCATAAGCGAGCCCGATATAAGCAGTCTCGGTTGGTACACCTTTCAACGGTGCCAACTTCCAGGGCGTGCCAGCTGCCTTTACATACAAGGCAGTCGCCAGGCGCCATGAAAGGGATGCCTTATGAGCGAAGGTGAACGCCCGATCGTTCAGGACCTGGGTAGGGATATTGTATTTCGCGCCAAGGGCCTTGAGGGCGTCATGCGCATCGAAGAACTTGCCGCGCGTAGCTGGATTCCAACTGTCGGGAAAATGGACGAGCACGACGTCAAATTCGCTTCGCACCGTATCGAGCCGTCGGAGCGCGGCCTCCATTGCAAGAAAAAGCCGCGTTTGCGGGTCGCCCTCGCCTGGAAGCAGGTGCAGAGTATCGGGCCATTTGATGTGCGCTTCGCGCGGCGCGGCCTCAAGTGCGACCTGAAAGAGCGCCTCGAAGCCTGGATACTCCGGAACATATTCAGAACGATCGGAAGGGCGGTGGGTTTCACGAAGCGACAGCATGAGCTCGCCGCGGCGCTTGAAAGCACTCTCCGGACCCACCGTCGCGATTCGTACGCGCGACGTGTATCCTCCAAACGATCCTTTCGAATAAGGACCGAAATTTACAAGGCCCCTGAGCGGGTGGACATCAACCTGCACGGGGTCGGAGGGCGAGAATGCCAGAAGAGGTTCGTCCAGAAGCGTGAACGGCGGAAGCTTCGTCACAAAGGCAGGATTGCTCATCACTTCGTCCTATCGAAATAGACGTGGTGATGGCCCGGCCGACTCCAGCCGGTGACCGTTGCGACTTCGAACACCGCGTCGACCCCTGTGCCGTCCTCGAGCCCGAAGGCACGCTTATTCTTGTCGCCGGCGTTGGTAAGAAGCTGCGCCCAGGCATCTATGATGCCTGCCCAGTTTCTGTTGTAGCGCTGCGCCCACCGTTCTCGGCGCCAGTCGCCTACAGGATCGCCCCCGCGATCCGGAGGAGCGCCCATTGGATCTGGGTCGACCGCGCTCGGATCGTCCGGATCGTCGCTTGGGCGAAGATTTTGCCTCGGAACTTGCACGAAAGTGAAAGGTTCGAAACCGCACCACCAGCGCCCGGCGACTTGGTCTAACTTCAGGAAGACGCCTTCCTGGTAGGGAAATCCGAGCTTCGGTACGGTCCCGGTCAATGCACTTCCGTAGGCATCTCGCAGCCTCTTAAGCACCAGCCCGTTTTGGCGTGCGCGCTCTGGATCTTCGCCATCACTTGGCGCCGCAACAACTATTGAATGACCAGAGCGCCTGTACCTGGGAATAAGCGGCCGCCGTCTCACCAGGCCTTTTACGAGCGCGTCGTAGAGAAGTCCCAGTGCCCAGCTATCGGCGTCAGGGTCCAGTGGCACCTCTCCCCCTAACTTCGCGCCGAGCGATGCCAGAGCGTCCAAGATATCTTGATCTCTACCGAAGACAGCTAGCTCGCGGCCGTTCGCCGCGATGGTCCCCTTGCAGTTCTTTTCCTTGAGCAACTCCCTAACCGCGCCAGACGTCGTGGGCGCCGCGAGCGTCATTCGCCTGGCACTGCGCGGCATTGCTTCGATCAGAAGAGCAGAATACCGCAGGACAGGGAAGGAACGTGCTTCGGCAGTCGGTAGCTTCACGGGCATTAGCCGCGGCGTAGCGCGGCCGAGCATCACCCGATCGAACAAGATCGCCGGAAGGTCGACCGTTTTGACTACTTCTGCGGACAACTCATCGAAGGTGGCGCACTCGACGATCGCAACGTCGACGCCTGCAAGCTTCGCCTTTTCAAGGAATTCAGTCGCTCCCGGCAACAGCCGCGACGCCGAGGAGGTGACCCAGTACAAGCCGCTCGGAAACGGCGATTGATCAGCGAGTATAGAGTTCAACGCCTCCATGATCGAGGCATCCCGTCCGCTATAGCCGACAAATACCATACCGAAGCGCTTGCCGGCTTCTACCAGCACGTGTCGCATTCGGATGTCCTGCTGCTCGAGCTCTGATCCCGTATTCTTGATGGCGACCGACTGGTAATCCCCATGAAGCTTTGCGACCAGCGGCCAGTCGGATTCGTTCAGGCAGCGCATCGCACGGTCGGAAGAGTCGATCGCAGCAACGGTTGGACGAATTTGGTCGGTGGCCGGCAAAATGCCATTTGCCGAAAGAGCGGACTCCTCAATTAGCGGGTCAAAATTTGTGGTGAAAACGCAATTGACCTTCCCGTTCGCGATGAGACTTCCGAGAACCTTGTGCCCGAAGCAGGGCGTGCCCTTAGAAATCGCGTCATCGATGTACTGCCGCCGATGCCGAGACTGCGGGTAGACCGCTTCGAAGGCGACTGCGTATTCGGCCGGATGGCCGTTTGGCGGCAGGATCGATGTCCGCTGGAAGAATGAATCGATCCTTTCGATCCACACCGGATCGGCCGTGTCGATTTCTCGTTTCGAGAGGCCGTTTTCGCGACAAAAGATCTGCGCCTTGAAATCGCGGATCATCGCGTAAGCGGTCGGAATTCCCGATGCGGCCGATGCACCGGCGCCGAGAAACCACGCCACCAGGTTTGGCCTGAGAGCGAAAGCAGTCGCGAACTGTGCGGCGGACATGGTCGGGATAGAGCTGATGATGTTATTCCTCGACAAGTATTGAGCAGGCATTTTTTGGGGGTGATTTAGTCCTGTAAAGTCAGTTATCTTGGCCGGCCCAGTCGGGGGCATTCCGGCTCATCCTGTTGTTTTGAAAGAAAAAATGGCGTTAGCAGTCCTCGACTTGGCGTTGCATGGCACAGTAGCGACTCTCCAACACGGGCAAAATAGCAGAAAAAGACCGTGAAGAACTCGCCGCGGTTCAGCACCGACCCGTCGGGAAGCCGGCACGAGCCGCATCACACACAACCTGCCCGGAGAACGAGGCCCCAAACCATTTGCTCGTCAACGAGCCATCGTTGTCGATCCAGGGGATCGGGGGCAATTGCGGCAGGTAGGATGCATACGGCATTACTTTTGCAAGCGTCACCCTGCCCGGAAACTGTGCGAGGAACGCCTTGTTCATTCCGCCGTCAAGCCCGCTGTAAATCGGGGCCGCCGGCACGTTGTCTTCAACCAATTGCGCGTATGCGCGTTCGTCGGCGCGCTGCTTTTGCAGCGCCCGCCGCGCGATTTCCGGATTGACGACGAAGGGCGGGCATTTTTCGCTCGCGTTGAGCACGAGAGGGTGCGGCGAATTCGGGAGAGGTTGCGCATCGAATACGTAGCGGCGGTTGCAGACATCCACCTTGGGTTCGCGTTGCGTCGCCTCGAAGTGATCGTTGCCGACCTTGAGCATTTTCCAGAAGGCCAGGTTGGGACTATTTCGATGCCGCGCCAGATTTTCCGGCGTCAGGCGGAACGGATAGGCCTGGACCTGGAACGACGGCCGGCCGCTGAGTGAGTCGCGCGCCAGCGAATAGATTTCGCTGATCTGTTCGTCGGTCATGGCATAGCAACCGCTCGACCAGCAGTCGCCGTGGATCATGAGGAAGCTGCCGTTGCGCTTGTTCGCCTTGTCGAAGCTGTTGGGGTAGCCGAGGTTGATCGACAGATAGAAGTTGGAGTTGGGATTCATCAACTCAGGTGTAACTGTATAAAATCCCTCTGGAGCCTGCCGGTCGCCCTCGCGCAATTTCGGCCCGAGATCGCCCGACCACCGGCAGATCGGATAGGTCTTGAGGATCTGGAAACGGCCGGCAGTATTCTGTTTCCAGACTTCGAGCTCCGACTCTTCCTTGAAAAGACGCATAACGATCGGCGAATGTTTCGGCATCTTCTTCTGCTCGAGCAGCGAGAGCAGCTCGGGCGGTAGCTCCTGTGTTGCCTTGGCCGGCAACGGCTTGCTGCTTTCGCCAAGGCACGTGACCGGCGTCAAGGCAGCGGCAAAGGCCGCCGCCAGCACAAGTGCACGTCTGGCCATCGCGCGGATCACTGCTGCACCTCCAGCCCTTCCGCCCGCGCGCCGCTAATTCTCGAACCCGACAAACACCGTGGCTTCCTCGACGGACTTCCGCTCCGACACCACCGCGTTCGCCGGAAACGTCTCATCCGGCCAGCCCAGCGCGATGCTTTTCATGATGACCTGATCGTCGGCGATCCCTGCGTGCTCGCGTACCACGGGCGATTGCATGATACCCTGGCTGTTGATCACGGCGCCGAGCCCGCGCGACCAGGCGGCATTGACCAGGGCGGTCGCCACGGCGCCGCAGTCGAACGGCGTATCGTCGCTGCCGTCGAGCACGCGGTCATAGGTGATGATCACGCAGACGGGCGCGTCGAATTGGCGGAAGCCGCGCAGCACCCAGTCCTGGCGCTTGTCCTTGTTGTCGCGCTCGATTCCCATCGCGGAGAATAGTTGCTTGGCGACACCGACCTGCCGGTCGCGGTGCTTGCCTGCAAAAGCCTGCCCCGTGCGGAACTCGCGCGACTGCGGGATGCCCGCCACCATCCGCTCGGTGTTGCCGGCGCGGATCCGGTTCAGCGGTTCGCCTGATATGACGTAGAAATTCCAGGGTTGGGTGTTCATCGACGACGGCGCGCGCATCGCCAAACCGATGATTTCCGCAATCAGCGCCTTGGGTACTGGATCAGGTTTGTAACCGCGGATACTCCGGCGACCGAGAATAACGTCATCAAACTGCATCTGTGCCGAATTCCCCTGACAAGTTCTGAAACAGCCTGGATTTTTGCGGTTTCTGCACCCTCGCGCAAGCGACGGCGGCGCGTCCTCAATGGTCCGGCCACGCGGAACATGACGCACTAATATTGCGCGCACGCAGTCGTTTAGCGGATTCTGGGATGATGAAGTTGTGCCGCTGATTTGCCCGACGTGTCAAATTTTCGGTCCAGGCCGCCGGTTGCGGCGGCCGCCGGCTACTTTGCATGGGGTTGTTTTCGATATTTTTGGTGCGAGCCGCGGCGACTCGGCGCGACGGCACCATCCGGAAGGCGTGTAGGCTTTTCAGGCTGTAGCTCAAATCGTGGGTTTTGGTTTGGAAAGGTCGAAAATACCCGATCTTTCAATGGGGATTGACTGACACTCTCTCCGCCATTTACACGATTTTGTACGCCAAGCTACGATCTTCTACGATCCTGGACAGCGCGGTTGAGCGCCTATCAGGCCGTGTCGGCGATCTCCTGGATCGTTCCCCCGCGATAGGCTTCCTGCGGCTGCTCGCGGGTGCGGTCGGCGACAAGCTTGCTGTCAGATACCCTCGTGAAGGCCGGTCGCCAAGCTTACGCGATCAAACCGCCAGCAACGGCGCGGGAAGGTCCAGTGGGCAGAATCTGAATTCGACAGGAGCTGCATCGGCGAGTGAACCCCGTCATTGCCAACGTCGAAAGATGACGCTGGCGTTGACGCCCCCGAAGCCGAATCCGTTGGAAATCGCATGCTCCATCGTCATGCGCCTGGCATCGCCGGCCACGAGGTCGACGCCTTGCGCAGCTGGATCGCCATTTTCGAGATTGAGAGTGGGCGGTGCGACCTGGTCCCGTAGCGCGAGGATCGTGAAGATCGCTTCCGCTCCTCCGGCCGCGCCGAGCAGATGACCGGTTGCCGATTTGGTGGCGCTCACGGCAATTTTTCCGTTGCGGCCGAACACGGCTTTGATCGCTTCCAGTTCGGAAACGTCGCCAACCGGCGTCGAAGTGGAATGGGCGTTGAGATGCTGGATGTCGTAGGGCTTAAGGCTGGCCTGCCGCAAGGCGCCTTCCATGGCGCGGCGCGCGCCGTCTCCGTCCTCGGGTCCTGACGTGATGTGATAGGCATCAGCAGTCGTGCCATAGCCGGCGATTTCGGCGATCGGCTGGGCGCCGCGGCGGAGCGCGTGCTCCAGTTCTTCAATGACGAGGATACCGGCGCCTTCGCCCATGACAAAGCCATCGCGGTCGCGATCGAAGGGGCGGGACGCACGCGTTGGCGTTTCGTTGAAGCCCGTCGAAAGGGCCCGGGCCGCGGCGAAGCCGCCGAGGCTCACGAGATCGATGCAGGCTTCCGAGCCGCCGCAGATCGCAACGTCGGCTTCTCCGGTTCGGATGAGACGTGCGGCATCACCGATCGCTTGCACGCTCGCGGCGCAGGCGGTGACGGGCGTACCGATGGGACCTTTGAAGCCGTAGCGGATGGAGATATGACCGGCCGCAAGATTTGCGAGGAAGGACGGCACGGTGAACGGCGAGAGGCGCTTGACCCCGCGCTGATCGGTCGTGCGAACCGCCTCGACGATCGCCGGAAATCCTCCGATGCCCGATGCGATCACGGTTGCCGTGCGCTCAAGCGCATGCGCGTCGGAAGGAGTCCATGCCGCTTGTGCGAGGGCCTCGGCGGTAGCGACCAGTGCGAACAGGATGAAGCGATCCATCCTCCGCTGATCCTTGGGAGGCACGACCAGATCCGGATCGAAGCCGCCATTCGGATCGTCGGCCTTTGTCGGCACGATTCCAGCGACCCGCGCGGGCAGGGCAGCCGCCCATTCGGGAAGGGCGGTAAGCCCTGAACGGGCCGCGAGCAGGCGGGACCAAGCCAACTCACTGCCGCAACCCAGCGGTGATACCAGTCCCACCCCCGTAACGACGACACGACGCATAATGAGATTACCTTCTTGAGTTACCCATGAACGTCTCATCGATCGGCTCGGGAGCAACGGTGGGTTGCACACTCCTGTGATTAATCATTGCGCTCATTCTGTCGCCAATATCACGCGAGCCAGCTCCGACGGATTCTCGACAGCCGAGAAGTGGCCGGTATTCTTGAGCGTCACCATCTGCGAGGCAGGAATCAGCGACCGCGTGCGTTCGCGTTCATTTGGCCGAGACCAATCGCTATCGCCATAAATGAGCGTCACAGGCGCCGAGATCTGCCGATAGTAATCGCGTGCCTTGCTCCAGGATCGCCAGCCTGCCAGCACCTTACGTGCGATCCGCTTGTATCCCGGGCGGCGGGCTACTTCGTCGAACTCAGCAAGCAAATCGGCCGGCAGTTTGCGCGGGTCGTGATATCCGCCGCCCATGATCTTGCCGAGAACCATCTTGTTTTCGAGCGATGCATTCATCGCGCCGACTACCGGGATCTGCAAACTTCCGATGATAAAATTCGCGAACCAGTTGCCACGTCGAATACCGTCCCCGTAGCGGGTCTCGTAGTCGTAGGGGTTGATCGCATAGACCCGCTTCACCCGCTGCGGAAGCGCCGCCGCCACTGTAAGGGCCAATGTCCCGCCGATCGACTCGCCAACAACCGTGACGGCCGAGAGGTTTAGCTCCTCGATGAAGCGAATGACAGCCTGCCTGAAGTAGGGTTCGTCGAAGCTCGCGCTTGGATCTATTGGTGAGTGTCCGTGGCCTGGGAGGTCAATGGCGTACACCGTGTGCGATGTCGCGAGGAGGGGCGCCAGACTGCGGAAATATTCGAGCTGCGTCCGGATCGTATGTATGAGCAGTAACGGAGGCCCGCTGCCGATCTTTTGAAAACGTAGGCTAAGCGTATCCGATATTTTGAGCACACTTGGTTTGGCTTTTGTCACGCTAAGCATTCGATCTCTCCTGTGCTCTGAAGCGGGCGATCTTTCAAGCGGCGGCGCGTTCGCGAACCTGTTCGACCGCCGCATCCAGAAAGGCCTGGGCCAGATCAGGGTCGTTGACGACGCGCGATAGCGTCACCGCACCGACCATCGTCGTGAGAATGGCCATGGCCTTGCGCTTGGACTCCTCGCCATCGGTCTCAGCAATGAAGCGGCCGAGGACTTCGAGATGCGCCTTGATCCCCGCTTCGAATGCGGCTTTCACGTCGGCCCCCTGCCTGGCGGCATCTGAGCCGAGCGCCACGATCGGGCAGCCGTCCATCTTTTCTTCGCGATGGTCGGCACTGAGGTAGAACGCGATCACCGCGCCAAGCGGATCATCAGGATTCTCCGCGGCCGCGTCCGACCATCGGCGGGAGGCGCTCTCCAATGCCCGCCTGGACGCCTCTACCGCCAAATCCTCTTTTGACGCGAACTGCTTGTAGAAGGCGCCTTGGGTCAGGCCGGCACCCTTCATCAGATCCTTGAGGCCGATGCCATCAAAGCCGCGCTCCCGAAAAAGGCGACTTGCCACATTGATTACAGTTTCGCGGTTTTCCGCGGCCTGAATGCGACTCACTCGCATTGTCGACCTCCATTTTTTAGATTGCATTCGTAATCTATATCAGATATAGAGTTCGAACGCAATCTAAATGTGATGAGGAGGCGGACATGAAAAAGCGAAGACCTATCATTGTGTTAGGGGGCGTCCTGATCGCAGCGTTAGCGGCAACTGCGTTCGTCACACTTCGCACCCAGGAAGCCTCTGCCGTTGGAGATCCAAGGCAGGAGCCACCGGTCGTCAGACTGGCCACGGCAGCGCGAGTGACCGGATCCGAACGCGCCTTCACGGGCATCATAGGGGCGAGGGTGCAGAGCAGCCTCGGTTTTCGCGTCGCCGGCAAGATCGTGGAACGGCTTGTGAATACCGGTCAGCAGGTCACAGCCGGTCAGCCGCTGATGCGGATCGACGAAACCGACCTTCGCCTTGCGGTCACAGCGAAGCGCAATGCCGTTGCCGCAGCGCGTGCATCTTTCGTTCAGACAGAAGCGGATGAACAGCGATACGCCAAGTTGGTGAGCAACGGATGGGCTTCCCGGCAGCGCTACGAACAAGCGAAGGCCGCGTTGGATACGGCCGAGGCGCAACTCGCCACCGCTGAAGCTGATGCGCGGGTCACCGAGAATGAGGCGACCTACTCGGTCCTAGTCGCGGACGCAGACGGAACGGTGGTGGAAACGCTTGGCGAGCCCGGGCAAGTCGTCTCTGCCGGCCAGACAGTCGTTCGGATCGCAAAGGCCGGCCCCCGCGAAGCGGTGGTCTCGCTTCCCGAAACGATCCGGCCAGCCATCGGCTCCGTGGCGGAGGCCAGCGTGTATGGGGCCGATGGGCGGCGCGATACGGCGCATCTGCGGCAGTTGTCGGACGCCGCCGATGCCCAAACCCGTACCTATGAGGCCCGTTATGTGCTCGACGGCGAGGCCGCGGCAGCGCCGCTTGGCGCGACGGTAACCATTCGGCTGGCAAGCCAGGCGAGTCAGCCGGAAGTTCAGGTGCCGCTCGGAGCCGTGCTCGATGACGGCCGGAAGACCGGTGTTTGGGTCCTGGATACCGCCACCTCGACCGTACGCTTTCGGCCCGTCAAGCTTGTCCGGGTGGGCGGCGAAACTGCCGTGATCTCCGGGTTGAGCTCTGGTGATCCGATTGTTTCCCTCGGCGCTCATCTCCTGCAGGAGGGCGCTCGCGTCAGGACTGCATCTGAAAACAAGGGAAACTAACGAGCTTCAATCTTTCCGCGATCACCGTCGGAGGGCAGCAAATGCTATACAGCTACATTGTCAAGAAAGAAATCCGAAAGACCTTCGACCACGTCAACAACCATCGCTGGGATGACGCGGTGAAAGCGGTCGCGCCGCATGTCCATCACCGCGTTTCCGGCGCCCACGCGCTTGCTGGTGAGCGCCACGACAAAGAAGCTCTGCGCCGCTGGTTTGAGCGTCTCGGCCGCGTCCAGCCCACTCTCCATATCACGGTCAACAACATCTGGGTGAAGGGATGGCCGTGGCAAACCACCGTGTTTGTCGAGTGGGACGGCACCGCAACGCTGCTCAACGGCGACGCGTACGTCAACCGTGGTCTCCACGTGTTCACCCTGCGGTGGGGGAAAGTCTATGCACTCGAGGAATTTCAAGATTCACAGGAAGCGGCCCGTGGGCTTGCCGCCCAAGCGGCAGCTGGCCTCAAGGAAGCTGCCGCCGAACCAATTGTAAGCTCGTAGAAGCGCAATCAGAGGGCCCGCGCTTTTTAGGTAAGCGCGGTTCACTCGGCGCCCATCTGCTGCAGGACGGCGCGAACGTCAGGACGAACGTCGAGGAAATAGGAGTGGCCAAGTGATGAATTTCAATCTTTCCGCGATCGCCGTTCGTGAACGGGCCGTTACCCTGTTCTTCATCATCCTGCTGGCGGCCGCAGGCGCCTACGCCTTTCTCATGCTCGGGCGGGCGGAGGACCCGTCCTTCACCATCAAGACCCTGACGGTCACGACGGTATGGCCAGGCGCGACGGCGCGCGAGATGCAGGATCAGGTCGCCGAACCGCTGGAGAAGCGGATTCAGGAGCTGACCTGGTACGACCGGGTGGAGACGACCACACGGCCAGGTTATGCGTACATGACGGTTACGCTGAAGGACAGCACACCGCCATCCAGTGTGCAGGAGGAGTTCTACCAGGCCCGCAAGAAGCTTGGGGATGAAGCGCGCAAGCTGCCCCCGGTGTGCTCGGCCCGTTCGTCAACGACGAATATTCGGACGTGAGCTTCGCCCTTTATGCCCTCAAGGCGAAGGGCATGCCGATGCGTGAACTCGCCAGGCAAGCCGAGACCATTCGCCAGGACCTCCTGCACGTGCCCGGCGTCAAGAAGATCAACATCCTCGGTGAACGTCCCGAACAGATATTCATCGAGTTCTCCTATGCCAAACTGGCAACGCTTGGCGTGTCGGCACAGGACATCGTTGCCGCCTTGCAGCGGCAGAACACCGTCACACCGGCAGGCTCGATCGACACCAAGGGGCCGCAGGTCTTCATCCGGGTCGACGGCGCCTTTGACAGCGTCCAGGCGATCGCCGACACCCCGATCGCCGCTGCGGGGCGGACGCTAAAGCTCTCCGACATCGCCGAGGTCCGCCGCGGCTACGAGGATCCTCCCACCTACCTCATCCGACACCAGGGTGAGCCCACGATCATGCTCGCGGCGGTTATGCAGGAGGGCTGGGATGGCCTCGCGCTCGGCAAGGCGCTGGAGGAGAGGTCCGCAGCTATCGCCCGGACGCTGCCGCTCGGGATGAGTCTGGCCAAGGTCAGCGACCAGGCCGTCAACATCACCTCGGCGGTCGACGAATTCATGATGAAGTTCGCGATGGCGCTCGGCGTGGTGCTGCTGGTGAGCCTGCTCAGCCTCGGCTGGCGCGTCGGCATCGTCGTGGCGGCTGCCGTGCCTCTGACACTTGCCGTCGTGTTCCTCATCATGCTGGAAACCGGCCGGTTCTTCGACCGCATCACGCTGGGCGCCCTCATCCTGGCGCTTGGTCTTCTCGTGGACGACGCCATTATCGCCATCGAGGTGATGGTGGTGAAAATGGAAGAGGGCATGGACCGCATCAAGGCGGCGGCCTACGCGTGGAGCCACACCGCGGCGCCGATGCTGTCGGGCACGCTCGTGACAGTCGCCGGGTTCCTGCCGGTGGGCTTCGCGCGCTCGACGGCCGGCGAATACGCCGGCAACATCTTCTGGGTCGTGGGGTTCGCCCTCATCGTCTCCTGGATCGTCGCGGTGGTCTTCACGCCCTACCTTGGCGTCAAGATGCTGCCCGCGATCAAGCCGGTCGAAGGTGGTCACCACGCGATTTACGGCACACCGAACTATCGGCGCCTGCGAGGGCTCATCACCTTCGCCGTGCGCCACAAGTTCGTAACCAGCGGCATCGTCGCGATCGCTTTCGCGCTTTCCGTCGTCGGCATGGGCTCCCTCAAGCAGCAGTTCTTCCCGACGTCCGACCGCCCCGAAGTGCTGGTGGAGGTTCGCCTGCCGGAAGGCACCAGCATTGAGACGACGACCGCTACAGTCGAGAAGCTCGAACACTGGCTGGGCCACCAGTCGGAGGCCAAGATCGTCACGAGCTATGTCGGCCAGGGCGCTCCCCGCTTCTTCTTCGCGATGGCGCCGGAGCTGCCTGATCCGGCCTTCGCCAAGATCGTCGTGCTTACGCCGGATGAGCAGGCGCGCGAGGCTTTGAAGCACCGGCTCCGCCAGGCGGTGTCAGATGGGCTTGCACCTGAGGCCAATGTGCGGGTCACTCAGCTAGTGTTCGGACCCTACACGCCGTTCCCGGTCGAGTTTCGGGTGATGGGACCTGATCCCGCGCAATTGTACGCTATCTCTGAAAAAGCGCTCGACATCATGCGTGGCGTTGGCGATGTGCGGCAAGCGAACCGCGATTGGGGCAATCGCACACCCGTGCTCCGCTTCATCCCGGATCAGGATCGACTGAACCTCATCGGCCTCTCGCCAGCGGAGGTGGGCCGGCAACTCCAGTTCCTCCTTACCGGCATCCCCGTTACGCAGGTCCGCGAGGACATCCGCAATGTCCCCATCGTGGCACGCAGCGCCGGCGGCGAGCGGCTGGATCCGGCGCGTCTGGCGGATTTCTCACTGATGAGCCGGGACGGCCGCCCGATTCCGCTCGACCAGATCGGCCATTCGGAAATCCGTCTGGAAGAGCCGATCATGAAGCGCCGCGATCGCACACCCGTCGTCACGATTCGCTCGGATATCAATGAGGCGACCCAGCCTCCAGAGGTTTCCAAGGAGATCAGGACGGCCCTTCAGCCACTGATCGCATCCCTTCCGGCCGGCTATCGCATCGAGTTGGGCGGATCGATCGAGGAGGCAACCAAGGCCAATGACGCGTTGGCGACGGTCTTTCCCGCCATGATCGCCGCCATGCTGATCGTCATCATGCTGCAGGTGCGATCCTTCTCGACGATGGCCATGGTCATGCTGACGGCTCCGCTTGGCCTGGTCGGCGTCGTGCCGGTGTTGCTCGCCTTCAACCAGCCCTTCGGATTTAATGCCATTTTGGGCCTGATCGGACTGGCCGGCATCCTGATGCGCAACACGCTGATCCTGACCGAACAAATCAAGGAGAACCGTGCTGCCGGCCTTGATGATTATCACGCCGTCATCGAGGCCACGGTGCAACGCACGAGGCCCGTGATCCTGACCGCGCTTGCCGCCGTACTGGCCTTCATCCCTCTCACCCATTCCGTCTTCTGGGGATCGATGGCCTACACGCTGATCGGCGGCACGGCGGTCGGCACGGTGCTGATCCTGCTGTTCTTGCCCGCGCTTTATGCCGCGTGGTTCCGGATCAAGCCGACTGCAGATGAGATCCATGAGGATTCGACGGAGGAACCGGAATTGCGAACAGCAATGGCTGCCGAGTAGGGCTCTGTCATATCCATGAATCGTCCGGTCCGAATGGGAGTTGATTCCGACGAGGCGCGGGAGCGCATCCTGAAGGTGGCGGAGGAGCACTTTCGCCGCATCGGTTACCATAAGACGTCGGTGGCCGACATCGCCTCCGAACTCGGCATGAGCCCGGCGAATGTCTACCGCTTCTTTCCCTCCAGGGATGCGATCAACAAGTCGATCTGCGGGCGGGTCTTGAACGAGGTTTCTGACGTCGCCGTTGCGATCGCACGCACGAACGCGCCGGCCATGGAGAAACTCGATCAGCTCCTGACCGCCGTTCACCGCCACAACAAGATGACGCTGGTCAAGGAAGGGCACATGCACGACCTGATTGTCGCCGCCATGCAGGAGAACTGGGCGATCATCAAGGCGCACATCGAACGAATGGTGACGATCTTCGAGGCGATCATACGCGAGGGCATCGAAGCCGGAGAGTTCGAGGTCGAAGATGCCGCGGAAGCCGCGCGGGCCGTCAAATCCGCCTTCACGCCGTTCTTCCATCCGATTCTGATCGAGCACTGCGTTCGACACGGCGAAGATACCGAAGCAGACCTGCGCGACCAGATTCGCTTTATCCTGAAAGCTCTCTGCAGGTCTGGCTAAACAGGATGCTGTATTCAGGCCTGAAGTGTTCGCCCGCCGCTGAGTAAATCCAGTTACGCTGCCCGTCCATAAGAAAACAGGGGCTCTGGCGATGTAGCGGACGCCTGCTACTCTGTCTCACTAATTCTAGCGCCATCCTACACAGAGACTTGAGGCGCAAGCGGGCGCACGGATGAGCCAATTACTGGTAACGACGACCGTAGGTGCCCACGTGCTGAGATGAAAAACAGCTTGTACATCAATGGGGATTGACTGACCTCTCTCCGCCAGCCGGCTTTCCCACAATTGCCCACCATTTCCACAAGCACACGGATTTGCAAAACTTTTGGCGGATAGCCTTATCGGGGCTTCCCACGCGGTCTTGCCTAATCCCGGGTATCCCGGGTCGGTAATACATTCGGCTTCATAAATTCCTCAATGAGTGACAAGGCAGAAGATGGCTACGAAAGTTCAACCGTACGGCTTGATGAAAAAGGTTCGCGACATACTGCCCGGATCAATCGTCGTGCTTCCGACGAGTACGGGCAATGCAGTAGCTCCTGATCAGATCTGGGTCGCGGACATCACCTACGTCCATCTCGCCAAGACCTTCGCCTATCTCGCGGTCATCCTCGACGCCTTCTCGCGCAAGGCGGTTGGCTGGGCCTTCGAGAACACGCTCGATGCCTCACTCGCGATCGCGGCATTGGACAGGGCAATCGAAGCCCGCAAGCCGCAGCGCGGCAGCCTGATCCACCACTCCGATCGCGGCGTGCAATACGCCTCGATCGCCTATCGCCAAATATTGGCGGATCGTGACATCACGATCAGCATGAGCAGGCCGGGCAACCCGTTCGACAACGCCAAGGCTGAGAGCTTCATGAAGACGCTCAAGGCCGAAGAGGTAAACGGCAAGGCGTTCTCCGACATCAGAGACGCGCGCCGCCGGATCGATAGCTTCATCGCGGACGTCTACAACAAGGAACGCCTGCACTCGGCGCTCGGCTATCAATCACCCCTTGAGTTCGAAGCCGCGTTCGCGCAAAACAAGGCACGATAACCCGTCGTGGCAACCGCACTGTCACCGAGATTATCGGGTCTCACTTGAGGGGTGCAGTCCAGCACTGTCACCGTAATTGAGGTCCGGCTGCAGTCGCGGGAATGATTGAACGGAGTGCTCGACCATGTGCGTCCCGAGCCCACTGAAATCCAACGCTGAAGCAATTCGCTAGGTTGGCCTAAGACACGCTTGGCCTCGGACCTCCACGTGACGAAAGCAGCGCGGCTCGTGGTCGTTGATCATGCCGACCGCGTTCATCCAGGCATGGACGGACTTCTTATTGAGAGGGGTGACGAGGTTCGATAACCGATCCGCTTTTTCGCAACGCGTCGCTCGAAAACCTCGGCACCCCCGCTGAGATCATCCTGCGTTGCTTGGCACCGGCGTGTTAAGCAGCTGCTGCTCCCACAGATACGCGATGCCGCTGCCAGCCGCGTGCTGCCCGAGCACTTCCGTCATCTTGCCCGCTGTTTCGATACGGGCCCAGTCGCGCTGCCACTCGGCTGCCAGCGCCAGCCAGGTCATCATGTTCGCGCCGGCCGCGATCATGCGCTGGATGGCTACCTCGTGGGCCTCGACCGACGTGCCGCCCGACGCGTCGGTGATGACCGTGACATCCCAACCTTCGCCGAGGGCCTGGATCACCGGCATCGCGACGCAGATCTCGGTCCACAGGCCGGCAATGATCAGCTGCTTGCGGCCCGTCGCCTTGACCGCGTCCACAACCTTCCGGTCCTCCCAGGTGTTGATGAACGTCCGGTCGATCACTTCCTGGCCGGGAAAGACATCGGTGATCTGCGGGAAGAGGAGGCCGCCCCGCGCCGCGATCACGCTCGTCAGGATGGTGGGGACGCCGAAGGCCTTGGCGGCCTTCGCCAGAGCCGTCGAATTGTTGACCACCATCTGCGGATCGTGGCTGTTCAGGTTCGCGAGTTGGTAAGGCTGGTGGTCAATCAGAACGAGTACCGAGTCTTCGGGACGAAGAAGCGAAGCAAGGCCATTACGAAAGGTCATGAGTACATCCTCTGCTGCCGGTTGTGAGTGAGATTGGTTCGCCGGGAGACATGCGCCAACTACGACGCTGTCCATGAGGAGGTATTGCCGTTCCCATGTGTGATGCGATAGTGCTCTGTTGTGTCAAGCTGTGTCGCAGAAACAGGAACGCTGAATTGGACATTGAAGAGTTGCGGACATTCGTAGAAGTCGCTGATGCTGGGGGAGTCTCGGCCGCAGCGCGCCGGCTCGGCGTCTCCAAGTCAATCGTCAGTCGGCGACTCTTCCGGCTTGAAGCGGAACTTGGCGTCCAGCTCCTTGCACGAACCACCCGCGGCGCCGCTCTCACAGAAGCCGGGATCACGTTTCGAGACCACGCAGCCAGAGTCAGCGCCGAGATCGACTTGGCCAAGGAAACGATGCTACCCGCCGGTGACCTTCGCGGCCGCCTGCGAATTGCTGTGCCGCTTTCTTTCGGCCCGACGCATTTCGCCCCCGTGCTCGCGGAAATGGCGCGACATCACCCGCACCTCCACATCCATACCTCCTACAGCGATCGCTTCGTTGATCTCATCGCCGAGGGTTTTGATTGTGCGATCCGGGTTGGCTATCTTCAGGACTCTAACCTGATCGCGAGACGCATCGGCCCGATCTACGGGAAGCTCGTCGCGGGCCCGGACTACATCAAAGCGCACGGTTCCCCTGAGACGCCGGAGGAACTCGTCGCCCATGAGGCCCTCATGCAGGGAACCGAAGCCTGGCAACTCATGGACGGCGACAAGATCATCACGGTTAACCCGCAGGGGCGCTTCAAGGCTGACAACGGCATAGCTCTCACCGCCGCCGCAGCAGCAGGACTTGGCATTGCTTGGCTCCCCGATTGTCTTACCCATGAGTATGTGGCCTCCGGCGCGCTTGTCCCGGTCATGACACGCTATCCACCTCCTTCGGCAGGTGCATATGTCGTCCGCCCGCCGAGTCAGCATCCCGCGCGGAAGATACGGGTCCTCACCGAATTGCTGATCGAGTATTTCGAACGGACTCCGCACCTTTGGGGTCTCGACCGCTGAAGCACGAACGGCGCGAAGCCCTATGCCGGCCTCGCGCCAGCCGAGGCGGCTGCGGTCGTGGATCGATCCGTAGCCCCCTCCCGCCAGATCAATTCAGCTCTGCATTGGCAGCTATGGGTCGACCGCGTCCAAAGGACAGCGCTCGACTGTCGCTCTACCGCGAGCCACCGGCCTTAGCGACGTTGCCTGCGCGTTCCACTTTCCACGACACAGCTTAGCGCATTGCGGAGCTAGTTGCGGAGACGGCTACTCACTAGATCGGGCAGTCGTCGGGCCGGTAGCGCTCAGCCCGCTAGCGCGGTGCAGACTAATCGAAACCCGGCATTCGCCTTCGCATCGGTGAGGGGCGAAGCCGCCGGAAGCCTAAGAGAGGATGACGCGTATGAGTTGGAACCCAGCAATCGAACCGGGCTGCCCCGATGAGGTGGGCATCGACGCGATCGAAACCCTCATCGTTCCGCGTGCCCGAGACCTTGGCGGCTTCGAGGTTCGGCGCGCCTTGCCCGCGCCGAAGCGGCAGATGGTCGGGCCGTTCATCTTCTTCGACCAGGCCGGGCCAGCCGAGTTCCTGACCGGCGAAGGCATCGATGTCCGGCCGCACCCGCATATCGGTCTCGGCACCGTCACGTACCTCTATCGCGGCGACTTTCATCACCGGGACAGCATCGGGTCCGACCAGATCATCCGTCCCGGCGCGCTGAACTTGATGGTCGCCGGGCGCGGTGTTTCCCATTCGGAGCGCACGTCCGCAGAGGGTCGAAGCGGCCCGCACAGCGTGCTGGGGATTCAGACTTGGTTAGCGCTGCCCGACAGCCACGAGGACATGGCGCCTATGTTCGAGCATCACGGCAAGGATGTACTGCCGGTGATCGAGGACCATGGTGTCTCGGTTCGGCTCATCCTTGGGAACGCCTACGGCAAGAACGCCCCCGCGACGATGTTCTCGGAGACATTCTACGCCGATGTGAAGCTCGAAGCAGGAAGCCGGCTGCCGATGCCGGACGATCACGAGGACAGAGGCATCTACATCGTCGAGGGCTCGATCTCGGTCGCCGGCCAGGATTTTGAGGCGCCTCAGATGATGGTCTTCCGCCCCGGCGACAGAATCACGGTCGCGGCCGGCGGCCAAGGCGCGCGGCTTATGATCCTCGGCGGCGCCACGCTCAGCGGACCACGTTATATCTGGTGGAATTTCGTCGCCTCGTCCCAGGAGCGCATCGAGGTCGCGAAGGCCGAATGGCGCGCGCAGAACTGGGGCAAGGGACGCTTCGATCTCCCGGTCGATGACCGGGATGAGCACATCCCCCTTCCGGATTGACCGGCGCCGGCAAGGGGACGCCAATTTGCCGTTCGCTAGTCGCTCGATAACACTGCGTCGATGACGGCCCGTAGGGCGGGACAGGCCTTCGTCGAAGGCGAAATCCCATTTTCCGGCCGTTGCTCAAGCGGTGGGTTTTGGTCTAGGAAGGTCGAAAATGCTTGATATTTCAATGGGGATTGACTGACACTCTCTCCGCCAGCCGGCCCATCCATTCGGACAGCTTCGCCGCTGCCCGGAAGGCCCATTTTGCCATCGCAAGCGGCTGTCTAGCCTAATCACCAACCGGGGTGGCCGGACGGCTGTTTTAACGGCCCGCGGGTTCATCTTATTGGAGGCTAACGAACTCCAGAGAGCCGCACTGGCTGACAGCACCTTACCGCTGTAGGCTGTTCGTGTGGTGGTCAGCCACTGGGCTCGCCCCCGCACTCTGCCAAAAGGGAGAAAAAGCAAAAGGGAGGGAGACGTCCGATGAAAATGAGTTCGCTTAGAAAAGTCGCTCTGTTCGCAGCAGCCTCCGCCACGTTGGCGTTCGCGGGCACAGCACTCGCCCAACAGCCGCGGGTCCTCAAGATACAATCGGCGGTTCCGCCGTCATCCACTACGCACGATGCTCTCAAGTTTTTTGCCGACCGCGTCGACAAGCTGACCGGCGGCAATCTCAAGATCGAGGCGCTGCCGGGCGGCGCGGTCGTTCCGCCGTTTGAGATCCTGGATGCAACGCACAAGAAGGTGATCGACGGTGCCTATGGCATCTCCTACTGGTGGTACGGCAAGAGCGTCACCGCGACGCTGTTCGCCAATACCCCGGCGGGCATTTTCGGCATGGATGCTGTCGACTTCATTGGATGGGTCTACGAGGGCGGCGGCCTCGATCTGTGGAACGAGTTCTACCAGAAGGAGCTCAAGCTCAATCTGGTGGCATTTCCGAGCATTCCGCCGAGCCCGCAGGCACTCGGCTGGTTCAAGCGTCCGATCAAGGACCTGCCCGACTTCAAGGGAATGAAGTGCCGCCAGACCGGCATTGTCTCCCAGCTCTACGCCAAGATGGGTATGGCGGTTGTCAACATGCCGGGTGGTGAGATCCTGCCCGCCGCAGAGCGCGGCACGATCGATTGTGCCGAGTGGGTCGGCGGAATTGAGGATCAGCGCCTTGGTCTGCATACGGTCTGGAAATACCACTACACACCCGGCATGCATGAGAGTGCCTCTGTCGCTGAGATCGCGATCAACAAGGACGTGTGGGACAGCTTGCCGGATCAGAACAAGGAAGCCATCAAGTCGGCCACATCAGAGACGTTCCTGCGCTGGTGGGCCAGCTTCCAGAGACAAAACGCGGACGCGATCGCAGAGTTTAAGGAGAAGCACGGAGTCAAGCTCCTGACTACACCGCCCGAGGTCAATCAGGCCTTCCTCAAGGCCTGGGATGAGTTTGCCGCGGCGGCGGAGGTCGCGAAGAACCCGTTCTTCAAGAAAGTCTACGAATCTCAGAAGGCCTATGCCGCCAAGGTCGTGCCTGCCAAGCGCTTCATGTTCCCGCCCTACGCTTTGCAGGCGGACCACTATTGGCCCGTTAAAGAATAAGGACATAGTAGGAAGGGCGGCCTCGGCCGCCCTTCCTGGTATGATAAGCAGCCGGTCGCGCTTACCTGACAAGGTTCGGCAACCACAGTGCGATTTGCGGGAACAACAGCAGCAGCGCCAGAACTACGACCTGAATCACCATGTAGTCGGACATGCCCCGGTAAATCGTGCTCAAGCTCCATTGCGGAACGACGTTCCGCAGGTAGTACGCCGACATTGCAACGGGCGGGCTCAAGTACGACGTCTGCATATTGACGGCGGTCAGTGCGCCAAACCAGATCAGCAGGTCGAGCTTGTTCAAGCCGAACTGAAGCTTTTCGACCACCGGCAAAACGATCGGAAGAAAGACCAGGATGATCACGGGCCATTCAAACGGCCAGCCGAGGACGAAAAAGATCACCATGATCAACGCCAGCTTCCACCAGTCGCTCAACGGAAGGGCGAGCAGATAGTTGGTAATCAAGTTCGCCGTACCCAGCTTGGTGAAGACAGCGCCGAACACCGTTGAGGCCACCGCCAGAAACAGCACCATGGCCGAGGTCACCATCGTGCCGATGGCCGCATTGGTGATCGATTGCATGCTGAGCCGGCCGTAAAAGAGTGCAAGGAGGACAGCGCCGAAAGCTCCGCACGAGGCTGCCTCGGTCGGCGTGGCGATTCCACCGACGATGGTTCCCAGGGTAAATCCAATCAGCGCGCTCAAAGGCGCAACGCCGAGCATGACGGCGCGGAAGTAGGCGTTCCGGAAGTAGGGGTAAGCCGTCAGAATCGCTAGCACCGAAGCGACGACCGACAGGCTAAACGGTCCGATCGTAAACGACAGACGCGGCACACGCGCTTGGCTCAACAACAAATCGAGCAGCAAATACGCCAATGCGACCAAGCACGCGAGGCCCAATCCGACCACAGGAGCGCCTACCTTTTCCGTGGTCATCGCGTCATAGGTGGCTGTGCGCTCCTCCATGGTCATGGCTGGACCGAGCTTCGGATTGATCAAGCTGCGGACGAGCGTATAGGCAATATAGGAGCCAGCGAGCAGAAAGCCCGGGCCGAACGCCGCTGAATAAAGAAGATTGACGGGCACGCCCATGACCGGGCCCATGACTACCAGCATTACGCTCGGAGGGACCAGAATGCCGAGCGTACCGCCGGCGGCGATTGCACCCGCTGACAGCCGCGCGTCATAGCCGGTTTTGATCATCATCGATCCGGCCATGATGCCGAGCACGGTCACCGCGGCGCCCACGATGCCGGTCGCCATCGCAAAAATAGTCGCCGTTAGAACTACGGCCAAATACAGCGATCCGCGCACCGGCGCGAGAACGCTGCGCAAAGCCACGAACAGCCGCTCCATGAGTCCGGCCTGTTCGGTCATGTAACCCATGAAGATGAACAGCGGCACGGCGGGAAAGATCTCGTCTTTCATCGTGCCCCAGATCTGCAGGTAGCCGAGATTGAAAGTCTGTTCCCACCCGAGGCCAATGCCACCAAAAACAAGGGCGAGAAACAGCAGCGTGAAGGAAATCGGGAAACCGATGAAAATGACGAAGACCATACCGACGAGCATGGCAAGTCCGAGAGCTTCGGCGGCGGTCATGGTTGTTCAGACCTCGATCTTCTCGTGTTTGGCCAAGAATGCGCCGGTTCGCCAAGCCCAGAGGCTCTTCATCAACTCCGAGATGCCTTGCAAGAACAGCATGAAGGCCGTCAGCGGAATAACCCCGCGCAGCGGCCACAGGACCGGCGTCCACGCGCCGGAGCTTCCGCGTTCGTTGATCGAGAGCGAGTACAGGAAATCGTCTATCGAGAGGAAGAACAGCACGACCATTGTCGGCAAGAAGAACAGCAGGAACGCCAGGCTGTCGATCATGCCTTTCGTGCGATCCGAGAATGTTTCCCACAGTACATCAGTGCGGATGTGAGCGCCCTTCAGGAGCGCCAACGCCGAGCCCAGCATGAACAAGGTCGCGTAGGACATCGTCGTCACATCGAGGGCCCAGATCGTCGGATCCCCCAGGACGTAGCGGGCAAAAACCTCGACCACATTGGCGCAAATCAGGGGAATGATCGAGAGGACGAAGAGATACCCGGTCAATTCCGTGAACTTGTCGATGCTACGGATGATGGCCAAATAGCTGCGGGGTGGCATGGGCATTGGCGGAGCAGAAATGTTGGCCATTGCTGTATGCCCAGACGGCGCCCGGCATTGGACTTTCCCATAAGAGTAGACCGTCCAATGCGACCCACCGCTCCTCTCAAATGATCCCGATGTTAGCTTAGCGGCCGTCTGCGTACCAGCGGATGAATGGCCGCGGCGATCCGGTCAGGATTGCGATGCACAATCCGAAGGCGACATACAGATAAACAGAAGTCCCTGCTGGTTAGGCGCCCGCAGGGGCCGCGCCATAGCTGCGAGGCAGCGATGGCGGGCGGGGACCGACTCTCGCTGATCTACGCCACCTGTTGAACAGCCATGTCGTACGCCTCGATCGTCGCCTTGGCGCGTGTGGCCACTTCTGCCGCCGTCATGCCGGGCTTGTAGAGGCTGCTGCCGAGGCCGAATGCCAGAATGCCGGCCCGCGTGTAATCCGCGAAGTTCTTGTCGGAGACGCCACCCACGGCGGCGATCATCAGGTTTGGGGGAAGCACGGCGCGGATGGCGGTGATGCCTGCCGCGCCAAGCACGCTCGCGGGAAAGAATTTGAGGCTTGAGGCGCCAGCCTTGGCGGCAAGCAGCGCCTCCGTTGGACTAAAGACGCCGGGCATCGTGACCATGCCGCGTGCCCGGGCGCCGGCAATGATTTCGGGATCGACGTTGGGAGTTACGAGAAGCCGGCCGCCAACATCGTGGAGCCGCTCGACAGCTTCCAGCGTCAAGACCGTGCCAGCCCCAACCAGGATTTCGGCGGGCGCCTTCCTGACGGCGATCTCGATGGAGCGGAATGGCTCCGGCGAGTTGAGCGGGATCTCGATCGCCGTCATGCCGCCGTCGATCAGCACGCTGACGATATCCTGCGCCTCCTCGGGCCTCACGCCGCGCAGGATCGCGACCAGCGGACGCTTCATCGGGGGAAATGGGACAACGCTCATTCGTCTGATCCTTCATACGTTCCAAATCGAGTGAGCGGCCATCGCAAGACCGCGACGGACCGCATCCTCGGCACCGATTGATCGGACAGGTACGGAAGCCGTGTCAAACGCCAACTGGTAAAGCATCTGGAGCCTCCCCGACGCCACCAGCGTGATGCCTGCCTTGGGAGCTTCGGCGAGCCCCGCCGCCAATTCAAGACCAATGAGCGTGCCCGATATTTTTTCGCGGGCCGAGGATGGCGTGCCGCCGTAGAGGAGCTGACCCGATCTCACCTGGAACAATAGATTGGCAGCGAACGCTGGCGCCTCAATGGCGGCAACGACCGCTGACTTGAATGCGTCGACATCTTCGGCTTCATCGGCGCCGGCCACCGCGTGAGACAGGATCGTTTCGCGCGACACGGCGTCGAACAGCTCGCCCGTCATGAACGTGGCGAAGCGCACGACGGCGCCGCCACTCGCCCTGACCCATTTCGAATGGGTACCCGGCATACAGACAAGCGCGTCGTCGGCCGCGTCGACGCCCAAGGCGCCGAGCAACTGTGTCTCCTCGCCCCGCATGACATCCGGCGCCTTGGGGTCTCGTTGCGCTATTCCCGGGAGGATGCGGATGTCACGGTCCTGTCCCGGCACCGCCACGGCCTGCTTCAGGATCGATGCAAGCGGCGCCGGCGTCTCGACATATCCGGCCTCGACCCAACCCTGCCGGGCGCCGGCCATGCCGCAGATGACAACGGGCAGCCCATCCGCGGCGCCGACGGCTTCCAGATGCGATCGCAGCACGGTTGCGAAGCCGAGCTTGCCTGCCACCATCATGCCCTCGTGGCTGCGCCGCTCCCCCAGCACGTTGCCGGTCCGGTCGACCAGCCAAAGCCGGAAACTGCTCGTGCCCCAATCGACCGCAACATATGCAGCCTCGCTCATTTCAAAATCCGTCCCGATGCTATCTGCGCCCCGAAGACATGGTATCACGCCGATCTGCCGGCGAGCTACGTTCGCTTTCCATTTGATTTGCGGAAGCGCAATCAGCATGATCCGAGGTCATGCGAAGCCGGGCCGGTCAGCGGGTGGCTTTGCCAAGGAGCACACGTCCGCGATAACGCGGCATGACAACAAGAACAAGAATTCGGGAGAACGCCGTCGTGATCAATTTTCGCTTCAGACGCGCAATTGCGGGGCTTGGCCTGCTGATTGCGGCGCTCGCGCCGCAGGCGCACGCGCAATCCTCCGCCAAGACGGTAACGCTGGTGGTGCCCTTTGCGGCCGGCGGCGGCACCGACACTGTCGCGCGTCTGATCGGTGAGCGGATGTCGCGCACGCTCGGCCAGACCGTCATTATCGAGAACGTGGTCGGAGGCGGCAGCACGCTGGCCAATGATCGCGTGGCCCGATCGGCGCCTGACGGCACCACGATCCTCATCAATCACGTCGCGCTGCTTGCGGCGCCCAGCCTGTTCACCAACCTTCGCTACGATACCAAAACGGCGTTCGAGGCGGTCGGCCTCGTCAACAACGCGCCAATGGTTCTGATTGGCCGCAAGTCGATCCCCGGCGCGGGACCGAAGGACTTTGTGGACTGGATCAAGGCGCAACGCGACAAGGCGAACTTCGCGCATGGCGGCCTCGGGACCAACAGCCATTTGTGCGCCGTGATGATGGGCAATGTGCTCGGCTTCAAGCCCACAGTCGCGGCCTATCGCGGATCGGCGCCGGCGATCTCCGATCTGCTGGCAGGGCAGATCGATCTTTTGTGGGATCAGGTGACCAACGCGCTGCCGCAGATCCAGGCCGGAACGTTGCACGGCATCGCCATTACCTCGCCGGAACGACTTGAACAGTTGAAGGACGTGCCGACCACCGCCGAGCTTGGCATGCCCGAGGTCAGCTACTCGATGTGGCATGGACTCTACGTCGCGAAGGGCACGCCCAGGGAAACCATTGGCGCGCTGAATTCAGCGCTTCGTGCAGCACTGGCCGACCCGACGCTGCTGGAGAAGCTGAAACAGCTCGGAACCCTGCCGTTTCCCGAAAGCGAGCTGACGCCGGAGGCGCACGCGCGCCTGTTCGCCAGCGATCTGACGCGGGTGGCCAAGCTCGTTGAAAGCTCGGGAATCAAAGCGAGCGAAGCGAAGTAGGGCGTGCGGCGTGGAACGGCTGCGCTGGAATCCGGCGCAGCTCCGTCACACGATCAGATCGTGCGGCGCTTGGGTAGTGACAGCGATACCCGGTTGGTTCCAACTGAAACCGTCGGACCATTGTGCAGACAGTTCGATCGTTTGGGCTGTCTCTGTTGTCGCCGGCGCTCCACTGGTTGCTGAAGCGTTTTCGTTGGAGCTGATCGATGCCGGGATGTCGTCTGCGACGACATCCGAAGCTCTGAGGTCGGACATACTTTCCTTGAAATGGAACGTGTCGTCGGCGCCGTTGATGGTGATTGTTACCACCTGCGCGGTGCCGTCGATGGCGGTCACTGTGAAGGTATCGGTCAACTTGTCGCAGTCGTCGAGCGCCTGCACTTCGCAATTGGCGTTGTCAAGCTCGTAGGTCCAGACGCCATCCGCCGTCATTGTGAAGGTGCCATAGCCGGCATCGCTCGCCATCGGAGAGCACACTGCCGTGAAGGTGTTAGGCGTGTTGTCGACGTCGGTATCGGTGAGCGTGCCGGTGGCGAACGGCGTACCGTATGTGCAAGCGCCAGCTTCGGTTACTGAGCCGGTCGTGGCGCCACAAATGACGGCGGCGTCGTTGGCGCCGTTGATGGTGATCGTCACCACCTGCGGGGTGCCGTCGATGGTGGTCACTGTAAAGCAGTCGGTTAGCGTGTCGCAATCGTTGAGCGCTTGCACTTCGCAATTGGTGTTATCGAGCGTGTAGGTCCAGACGCCATCCGTCGTCATGGTGAAGGTGCCATAACCGCCATCGCTCGGCTTCGGCGAATCGATCGCCGTAAAGGTGTTGGGAGCGTTGTCGACGTCGGTGTTGGTGAGCGTGCCGGTCGCGGTTGGTTTGCAAGATACCGAATTGGCCACGCCGCCAGCCTCGATGACCGAGCCTTGCTTGGTTCCGCAAATGATGGCGGCGTCGTTGGTTCCGTTTATGGTAATCGTCACCAGTTGCTCGGTGCCGTCCAGGGCGGTCACCTTGAAAGTGTCGGTCAACGTGTCTCCGACATTAAGTGCCTGCACCGCGCAATTGCTGTCGTCGAGCATGTAGGTCCACACGCCGTCCGGCGTTATCGTGAAGGTGCCATAGCCGGCGTCGCTGGCCGTCGGGCAATTGACCGCCGTAAAACCGGACGCGTTGTCGACGTCGGTAGCGGTGAGCGTGCCGGTCGCGGTCGGCAGATCGCAGTTGGTGCCGCCGTCCTCGGTCACGGAGCCGGTCGTGGTGCCGGAAATGACTGCTGCGTCGTTGGTGCCGTTGATGGTGACTGTCACGACCTGGGGGGTGCCGTCGATCGTGGTCACCGTGAAGGAGTCGGTCAATTTATCGCCGACATTGAGTGCCTGCACCGCGCCGTTGGAGTCGTTGACCGTGTAAGTCCATACGCCGGCCGCCGTCATCGTGAAGGTGCCAAAGCCCTGCGCGCTCGTGGTCGGAGTGTCAACCGTCGTAAAAGTATTGGGCGCGTCATCGACGTCGGCGCTGGTGAGCGTCCCGGTGGCGCTCAGCGTGGCGAGCGCGACGTTGGCGACGCCGCCGGCCTCGATAGCCGTGCCATCGGTGGCGCCGGAGATGATGGCCGCGTCGTTGCTGCCGTTGATGGCGATCGTAAAGGGTTGATTGGCCGAGAGCGTGCCGTCGGACACGGTGACCATGAAGTCCGTGGTGGTGGGCTCGGTCAGCGCATTGATCGCGTTATTGTCCGGAACGAACGTATAGGCGCCGGTCGTGCTGTCGACGTAAAGCGTGCCGTAGGGACCAGCGTTCGATACATCGTACGTCACCCCGTCGATTACGGTGCTGCCGGGGGTTCCCCCGCTGATGCCGAAGGTCAGCGTCGCGTCGCCGTTGGGGCTGCTGGCAAGGAAAGTGCCGCTTGTCGCGGTGAACACGTCAAAGACCGTGGTGTCGATTTCGGTCGGCCCGACCACCGCATTCAGCGTCGGTGGCGTCGGCTGCGGAGGCGGCAGTTGTCCGATAATCATCTCCGGGGCCGATGCGAGGATCACCGCGGGCAAAGCAGGCAAATCCTGCGGCGGGGAAGAATCATCAATCTGAATGAAATTGATCGGTTGCACCGGTAGCCGCTCAAGGGAAGGAGGCGTGCTCGATCCCGTCGACCCCAGTCCCTTCTCGTAGATGGCGAGCGCCTCCTGCTGGGCCGCCTGCAGTTCAGCCATTCGCGCAGCGGAGTTTGTGCTCTGACTGACGCTGATCGTGGACCCTTGCGAACGCAGGATGATGGTCTGTCCGGGATCCTCAACGAGGATATGTCGAGGGATCACATCCTTGGTGACCAGTTCGAATGAGCCGTGCTCGAGGTCCTTGTATGTGATGTTGCCGTCGTCCAGGAGCGTGACGTTCGGATCGGCGGCCCGGGCCTCCTTCACAAGCGAGAAGGTCAGTGCCGTGAGCCACAGCATGCCGAACCTGCCGGCATGAGCCCGACTTTGCGGATCGCTGACCGCCACTCGAGCGGCGGTGCGGGTCACATGGCTGACGGGGCCGGAAACGGCCGCGGTCTGAACTTTGCCGGCCGCAGCGGTCTTACCTTCGCCCCCAGTCTCGGCGTGAGACCCAACGAGCATGGCTCCAACCCCCGTTTGCCACTTGCCTCATGCGATTTCGTGGGGTCTGGCTATGTCCAGCCCAAGGTCAAAAATATCTTGCTGCGGCCAGCCCCCGGGGCTGGCCGCCGAAATGTCGTGACTGAGGTTAGCCCAATCCAGGGGCGCTAGGCTTTAGGCTCAAAAGGAGTAATCCTTTTGAGCGGGCGCGGCAGATGATGCCTTCCCCCCACATCCGGTTTAATGTTGCCTCGGCCGCCGGTTCACACAGCCCGCGCGCGGTCTTCCAGACAAGATCTTCTCAGGAAAGGGGGGATCATGTGCACGCATGCGATTGCCGCATTGATGACAGGCTTCGTGCTGGCGACAGCCGGGCTGTTTGTCGCGCCGGCTCACGCGCAAGTAAGGCCCGCCGTTCAGGATCTCGCGTCAAAACCGATTGGAAAAGTTGTTGTCGCCACGGGCTCGGTCACGATTGAACGCGCGGGTGCGGTGGTTGTTCAGGTGAGCACCTCAGGCCAAGCCGCTCAGGCGAAAGTCGGTGATCTCGTCTATCAGGGCGATGCAGTTGCAACCGGCGCCGACGGCCGGGTCGGTATCAACTTCACCGATGGCACTTCCTTCAATCTGTCGAACAACGCGCGCATGGTTTTGAACGAGTTCGTATACGATCCAAATAGTACGTCCAACGCGTCCTTATTCAATCTAACCAAGGGAACCTTCACCTTTGTCGCAGGCAAAGTCGCGAAGACCGGCGATATGAAAGTCGACACCCCGGTCGCGACCATGGGCGTTCGAGGCACCACGCCGCGCGTCGAAATTTCGGATGACGGGACAGTCAGATTTTCCACCCTCATTGAAGAAGGCAAAAGCAGGGTCACGCGAAAGCCGGGCGCACCAGCGGCACAGCAACCGGACCAAAAACCCTATCCAAAATCAAACCTGAACATCTGTCGGGGATGCTAGGCCCATTCGCGTTGTGAGAGACCTGTCATCGAACGAGGTCTCGGGAGTTGGTCGCCTAAGCGCGAGTGCCAGGATCGGAGAGCCTGATATGAAATGCAGTGCGAGCGGGCGCGTCATTCGGGGCCTTGCGCCTGCTTTTGCCTTGCTGCTGCTCGGTTCGCCGGCTGCCGCGCAGAATCCCAAGACGGGCGACTATCTGCAGAACATTGCGTTGTGCAACGGGTCGGATCGCACGTCGTTTGCAGTCCGAATCAATGGCTGCACGGCATTCATCGACTCCGGTCAGGGTACGACGAGGGCGCGTGCGATTGCCTATAACAATCGTGGCAATGCCCATACGGCAGCGGGAGACATTGACCGCGCTCTGCCGGATTTCGATCAATCGATCAAGCTTGATCCGACTTATGCAAAACCCTTCAACAACCGCGGCGCAGCTTACTTGAGGAAGGGCGAATACGACCTCGCCCTCAAATCTCTTGACGAAGCGATCAAGCTCAACCCGAATTACGCCGGAGCTTTGGTCAACCGGGCCGGGGTGTTGCTGAAAAAGCATGAGTACGATCGCGCGGCGCGAGATTACGACGAGGCAATTCGTCTTGAGCCCAATCTGGAAGCCGCGTGGAGCGGGCGCTGCTGGACCCGGGCCATCATCGGCTCGTTGCAGGCGGCGCTTGAGGACTGCAACAAGGTGCTTCAGTCATGGCCGAACGACGCCGCCACATATGACTCGCGCGGACTGATTCACTTGAAGATGGGGGAAGCTGCCGCGGCGATCAATGATTTCAGTGCAGCGCTACGCTTCGATTCCAAGCTGGCGAGCGCGTTCTATGGGCGCGGGCTTGCCAGGCTCAAGAGCGGCGATAAGGCTGGCGGCGACGCCGATATTTCCGCAGCAAAGTCGCTGCGGGCCGGAATCGATGACGACTTCATGCGCTATGGCGTGCGCGGCGGCAGCTAGAGCGTTTTCCAGCTCCAGCCGGCGAGCCCCGGCGCGGCGAACTCGTCATGAAACGATGCCGCGCCCAGGCTGCCGGGCTAATCCAGCTTCACGTTCGCTTCGGTCGCGACCTTGCGCCAGCGCTCGACTTCCGACGACACCATTTTCGCGAACGCAGGACCGGCGACATCAGGGACGTCGGAGCCGTTGCGCTCCCAGGCTTCCTTGATGGTCGACGTCTGCATGGCCTTCTGCAACTCCTTGGCCATCTGCTCGACGATCGCCGGCGGCGTGTTCTTTGGTGCGAACAGGCCGTACCAGGTCGATACTTCATAGCCGGGAAGGCCTGCTTCGGCAGCGGTCGGAAGATCCGGGAATGCGGGCACGCGTTTTGGCGCCGCGACGGCCAGTGCCCGCAACTGTCCGGCCCTGATGGGGGCGGCCGACGAGCCGAGCCCGTCGAAGACAACAGGCACGTGGCCGGCGATGAGATCCTGCATCGCGGGGCCGGCCCCGCGATAGGGGACGTGCTGAAGGTTGGTCTTGGTCAGGATCTTGAACAGTTCGCCCGCGAGATGATGCGTGGTGCCGGCGCCTGCGGAGCCATAGTTCAATTTGCCCGGATTGGCTTTGGCGTAAGCGATGAACTCGGCCAGCGTTTTGGCGGCAACCTTGTCCGGATTGACGACCACCACCTGCGGCGGCCGCGCGATCAGCGCCACCGCGATAAAATCCTTCTCGATGTTGTAGTCGAGGTTGGGATAGAGCGAAGGGGCAATGGCGTGATGCGCCGCGCCCATGAAGAAGGTGTAGCCGTCGGGAGCTGCCTTCGACGCCGCGGAAGCGCCGACGGTGCCGCCGGCGCCGGCGCGGTTTTCGATCAGCACGCGCTTGCCCAATTGGGCATCGAGCTGGGCCGCGAGCGGGCGGGCAAAGGCGTCGGTACCGCCGCCGGCCGCGAACGGCACGATGAAGGTGATCGGCTTCTCCGGCCATGACTGGGCTTGGGCCTGACCGGTCACGGCGGATACCGCCGCCAGAACTGTAAACAGGGCGTACCGGACAACTCTTGACTTCACGGCATTCTCCTCCGGGTATTGCAAATTGGCATCCGCCCTCGGCGGCGCGATTGTCTTTTTACGTCCCTGATTCCGGCTTTTTCCGGAAACGGCCAGGGCAACGAGCCCGCACCGTATGCAAGATGCCAGGCGCGATCCATCAAAATGAGCGGCCGGCGGGGGGAAAATGGTCGTAGTCCCTGGGGCGTATGGTCGTTCCCATGGGGCGCCGGCACCGCTCGTTCCCGTATGGCCGCGCCGAAGGGTACCAAAAAAGCCCGGACTGCCGCTATCGCGCCGGCGCCGCGGCGGTCGAAACCCCCGGGACGAAGCAGAAGCACCATCAGCAGCACGGGAAAAAGCGGGACGATCCGCTCCCTGAGAGGAAATTTTGGTCCTGCGCCAGTCCAAATGGACACTGGTTGCAAAGCAAAATATGCTCGCCCTGGGAATGTGGGGGAATGCGCTTATGGCCTGCCGTGCTGCTGCGGTTGCAGCTTTGTTGTGGTCGATTTTTGCCAATTCGAACGCAGAGGCGCGTGGGCCCTACGGCTCGATCAGCGTCGGCAACTGGAAGGGCGGAGCCTACACCCACGATCAAACCGGATCGTTCTCGCATTGTGCAGCAGGCGCCCAATACGCCAGCGGCGTCTATTTTGTCGTGATGATCGACGGCAATGGCGGATGGAGCCTCGGCTTCATGTACGAACAATGGAGACTGAGGACCGGGGAAGCCTTTCCGCTGACCCTGACATTCGATGGTCAGCAACCGTTCAACGTCCATGGCGTCCCGATTGCCGACAAGCTGGTGCGCGTGCCGATGCCGAACAACTCCGCGCTGATCAGCCAGTTCCGGCGGGCCAAGGCCATGACCGCCTACACGCAGGGACAGCTCTTCCAGTTCAACCTCGACCAGACCGGCCAGCTATTGCCGGTATTGGCGAATTGCGTTGCCAAGATCAGGCAATCGGGATTGGCCAGTGCCGGCGATTTCTCGGTCCTGCCCGCCGCCAAGCCGGTCGCCGCAGCGGCGGCGCCGGATTCCGGGCCGGCCAAGCCCGACCGACTGTTCGACCAGACCGGCACCGGCTTCCTCGTGAGCACGAACGGACATCTCGTGACCAATGCGCATGTCGTGCACGGATGCGTCGGCGACATCTCGGGCAATCTGTCCGGCGAGGCGCCCGCCAAATTGCGCCTGGTGTCGAGCGACGAGACCAATGATCTGGCGCTGCTGCAGGTGACGGGCTCGTTCAAGGACGTCGCCAAAATCAGGGACAAGGCGATCCAGTCCGGCGACAGCGTGGTGGCGATCGGCTATCCCTTTCATGGATTGCTGACGTCGGATTTCACGGTGACGACCGGGATCGTGAGCTCGCTCAGCGGCATCCTGAACGACACGCGCTTCCTGCAGATCAGTGCTGCCGTTCAACCCGGCAATAGCGGCGGGCCGCTATTGGCCGCAAGCGGCGACGTGGTCGGCGTGGTCGCGGCGAAACTGAATGCCATCAAGTTCGCGAGGGCCACGGGCAACATTCCCGAGAACATCAATTTCGCCATCAAGACGGGAGCCTTGCGGGATTTTCTCGATAACAGCGTGGTCCCGTATCAGATCTCGGACGCCAAGTCCGAGTTGAAGACGGCCGAAATCGCCCGCAATGCGCGGGGGTTTACGTTTCTGATTTCGTGCAAGGCCAAGGCAAAGGAGAAAGAGACGGCAAAGAATTAGAAATTGCGCCGCCGTTTTTGCCTACCAGTCGTCAGGACATTGCGATCGGACGCCTGACAGCGCTTGGCCGCGAGCCGAGCGCATATGTGTGCTAGCCGATATGCGATCCGGGCGGATCGAGAGCCAAGCCCAGGATTCGCCGGAAAACGCGGGCCGCCCACTCCCTTCAACGCCTACCGCGAATTGCTGCCGCTGTCTGGGCGTTCCAGGCGCTCCAGCTCACGCTGGCGAGGCTTCGCTGGTCGGTTGCCAGCGGCCGCCGGGTCTGCCGCTCATAGGCGGCGATGATGTGCTGCGACTGCCGGATTTTCTGCTCGAGCTCGGCAATGGTCTTCTGGGTATTGCCGGTTCTGCTCGATTGTGCCGACTCGCCGACCGTGAACCTGGCGGTCTCGATGCCCTTCAATGTCTCGCGAAGCTTCTTGAGCTGGGCGCGGTGCCACGCAATGGCGCTGTCACTATCTACCGGCATGCAAACCCTCCTGATTCGTGGCCGAATCTAGCACGCATGGGGCAAGTTGGGCCAAGGGGGGGCCCGGGCGGGGCATCGGGCCCACCGGTTTCGCATGGCGGGAGGCGGTCGCTTCCCGATTTCGACCTCTTTTTGCCATCGAAGCGACCGCGGGCGAGCCTTCTAACAACAAACTTGCATGGCGATCTGTGGTCAGCGCGGTCCCTCTCTTACCGTCCTGGCGGCTGAATGCCGGCCCGGCGCAATGGAGCGTGCGATGAGCGAAGTTGAATTCGATCGAATTGTAGATGCCGTGCGGAAGGAAATCGCGCTGGCACCGGCGGCGAATTCGTTGACTGGCTTGCGGGCCACCGAGGGACGGGCGAAGGCTATGGACGACAAGCCAGCGTCCCGGCGCCACGCTTCCTTCGCCAGGATTCGTCGCGTCGGCGAGGGGCGGAAGCGATACAGGTGACGCGTACAGGAGGCCTCATGGAGCGATCAGTGTTCGAAGTCGTGAAGGCACCGCTGGGCTGGTCGGTGTTTGCCGACAACGTCAAGATTGGCGGTGTCTACGATTCGCGGGGCGCCGCCCTCGAGGCCGCCGTGCTGGCCGCCTCCTATACCGTCAGCGACGGCGGCGGCGTTCAGATCAACGTGCCCGGCGCGGAGGAAGAAAAGCCGAGATGGGCGATCGCGTTTGATATCGCAGCCGCCATTCTGCCGACGCGCAGCGGGCGCGAGCGAAGCAGGTCACGGTAAAGCCCGCGCGTCGCGAGCCATGCGTGGATCGACACTGGCCGCCATCGGATTGCCGCCGGTGGCCTTTCATTTTACATCGTCAAACGGCGACACCGCGGGACGGCCAACGCGCGTCCGCTTGATACGGCGCACTGCCATCGGCGCGCCGTCGGACTGATACTGCAGCTCGTATGTCTTGCCGTTCTTGTCGCTCGCGGTGCAGGAAATGCTGGAGACTTCGAGCGTCACGAAGTTTCCGATCTGCTTGCAGAGGCCGGCCGTCAATTCAACTGATGGTATCGGTAGCCCGTCGGCCTTCGGTCTGTCCTTGGATTTCAGCAGCATCCGGTCAATCGGCAGTTCGTACAGGTTGGCCTCCGGCCTTCGCCCGTTGTCACCGGAGAACGTGATGGTGTGACTGCCGTCGCTGGGATCGTCGAGAGCCACGGTAAAATTGGCGCGCCCTTCCTCGGTCTGGAAGAACGCCACGGCCCGGCAGGCAAAGTCCCGTCCGGCAACCTTCAGCGTGCTGCACTTGCCGGACATCAGTGCGAAGATGATGGTATCGGGCTCGTCCGAGGCGAGCGCCGGCGTTGTCGTGAGAAGGATGGCAAGGGCGAAAGCCCGACGGCCAGGGCGCGTGGTCATGTTCGGTTGATACGACATCGAGCGCCGTGTTGGCCAGACCGGCGGAGTCTGGACATCGGAAGAGGATAGCGCCGGTTTTGTGATACCTCAGGCCATCAGAAGTCGAGCGGCGCGTTGTCGACTACTTCCTTAATGACGAAGAAGGTCCGGGTCTGGCGAACGCCCGGCAGCGCGATCAACTGTTCGCCGTGGATGCGGTTGAAATCCTCCATGTCGCCGACGCGGATCTTGAGGAAATAGTCGAAATCGCCCGCCACCAGATGGCAATCGAGCACGAATTTGAGTTGCGCGATCGCCCGCTCGAAGGCGGCAAAGCTTTCCGGCGTGGAGCGGTCGAGCACGACGCCGACCATGACGAGCGCGCCCTTGCCGACCTTGCGCGGCGCCACCATCGCCCTGACCCCTGCTATGAACCCCTCGTCGAACAGGCGCTGGGTGCGGCGGTGACAGGTTGCGGCGCTGACACCGGCCGTTTCGGCCAGCTCGGCATTGGTCAGCCGGCCGCTATTTTGCAGCAATCGCAATATCTTAAGATCGATACGGTCCAGTCTGCCTGGCATGGAAGAATATTCCGCGCTTACACTGAATGATGGTCGATAATGCATCGTAATCCAAAAATAATGCAATAATAGCGCTAGCAGCGTATCTATTTTGAAAGCACTTATCTGGACCGTGGTGATAGAGACATCCCCCGACATCAGACCATCAACGGGGATGACCATGTTGGAGAAATTCGAACGCTATCCGCTCACCTTCGGGCCTACCCACATCGAAAAGCTGGAGCGGCTATCGCAGCATCTCGGCGGCCAGGTCGAGCTCTATGCCAAGCGCGAGGACTGCAATTCGGGGCTGGCCTTCGGCGGCAATAAGCTGCGCAAACTCGAATACATCGTGCCCGACGCGATCGCTTCCAACGCGGACACGCTGGTCTCGATCGGCGGCGTGCAGTCCAACCACACCCGCATGGTTGCGGCGGTAGCGGCCAAGATCGGCATGAAGTGCCGCCTGGTGCAGGAAAGCTGGGTGCCGCATGAGGACGCGGTCTACGACCGGGTCGGCAACATCCTGCTCAGCCGCGTGATGGGCGCGGACGTGCGGCTGGTGGATGAAGGTTTCGACATCGGCATCCGCCAGAGCTGGGAAGAGGCGATCGCGGATGTGAAGGCCAAAGGCGGCAAACCCTATGCGATTCCGGCCGGCGCCTCCGTGCACAAATATGGCGGGCTAGGCTATGTCGGTTTTGCCGAAGAAGTCCGCGCGCAGGAGAAAGAGCTAGGCTTCAGCTTCGATTACATCGTGGTCTGCACGGTCACCGGCTCGACCCATGCCGGCATGCTGGTAGGATTTGCCAAGGACGGCCGCGCGCGCAAGGTGACTGGTATCGACGCATCCTTCACCCCGGCCCAGACCAAGGCCCAGGTGCTCGACATCGCGCGCAATACCGCAAGTCTCGTCGAGTTGGGTAAGGAGCTCGTCGAGGACGATGTCGTCCTGATCGAGGACTACGCCTATCCGGCTTACGGCGTTCCGTCGGAAGAGACCAAGGAGGCCATCCGGCTTTGCGCGCGCCTCGAAGGCATGATCACCGATCCCGTCTACGAGGGAAAATCCATGCAAGGCATGATCGACCTCGTGAACAAGGGCTATTTCCCAAAGGGATCGAAGGTGCTCTACGCCCATCTTGGCGGCGCGCCCGCGATCAACGGATACGCTTACACCTTCCGTAACGGGTGAGGTCGAGACTTACGCGTCGGCTGCCCGCACCACCGCGAGCAATTCGTCGCCGTAATGTTCGAGCTTCTTGTCGCCGATGCCGGGAATATCGCGAAGCGCGTTCAGCGTCGTCGGCCGCGCGGCGGCGATGCCGTCGAGCGTGGAATCATGCAGCACGACATAGGCCGGCACGTTTCGCTGGCGCGCGATCTCCGAGCGCCATGCGCGAAGCGCGGCCTGAAGAGGGGCGTCGGCGGGCTTGGCCTCGGCGCGTGGCGCGAGATCGCCACGCCTTGATTTGGCGCGGCTGGTGCGAATGCGCGTGCCCGGCGCCGCCTCGCGCAGCATGATTTCGGTCTCGCCCTTCAGGACGCCGCGCGCGCTCTCGGTCAGCTTCAGCGCGTTGAAGGCCTCGCTGTCGGCTCGCAGATGGCCCATGGCGACCAACTGGCGGATCACGGCACGCCATTGCTTCTCGTTGAGCTCACGGCCGATGCCGAACACGGACAACTTGTCATGCCCGAATTGCGTGACGCGCTCGGTGAGCCGACCCACCAGCACGTCGATCAGGTGCATGGCGCCGAAACGTTGTCCGGTGCGGTAGGCGCAGGACAACAGTTTTTGCGCGGCGACTTTGCCGTCGCGAAGCTGCGGCGGCGACAGGCAGTTGTCGCAATTGCCGCAATTGCTGGAGGTCGCTTCCTCGCCGAAATAGCCGAGCAGGCGGCTGCGCCGGCAGCCCGCTGTTTCCGCCAGCGCAACCAGCGCGTCGAGCTTGCCGATCGAGACGCGCTTGAACGTATCGGAGCCGGTGGATTCATCGATCATGCGGCGCTGCTGCACGATGTCGGTCAGGCCATAGGCCATCCAGGCGCTGGACGGCTTGCCGTCGCGCCCGGCGCGGCCGGTTTCCTGATAGTAGGCCTCGATGCTTTTCGGCAGATCGAGATGCGCCACGAAACGCACGTCGGGCTTGTCGATCCCCATGCCGAACGCGATGGTGGCGACGATCACGACGCCATCCTCGTTGATGAAACGATCCTGGTTGCGGGCACGAACGCTGGCGTCGAGACCGGCGTGATAGGGCAGGGCCGGAATGCCGGCCTTGCTCAGCGCTTCGGCGGTATCCTCGACCTTGGCGCGCGACAGGCAGTACACGATGCCGGCGTCACCCGCGTGCCGCTCGCTGATGAAGGCCTTGAGCTGGGCCGGGGCGTTCTGCTTCTCGACGATCTCGTAGCGGATGTTCGGGCGATCGAAACTCGAGATGAAGCTCGGTGCGCCTGATAGCCCCAGCCGGGTCACGATCTCCTTGCGCGTCATCTCATCGGCGGTTGCCGTCAGCGCAATGCGCGGCACGTCGGGAAAGCGCTCCGCGATCGCGGACAGGCCGATATATTCGGGACGGAAATCGTGCCCCCATTGCGACACGCAATGCGCCTCGTCGATCGCAAACAGCGCGATGTTGGCTTGGCCGAGCAGGGAAAGGCAGCGCGGCGTCAAGAGCCGTTCCGGCGCGACATAGAGCAGGTCGAGGTCGCCGGCCAATAGCCGCCGCTCGACCTCCGACGCCTCGTCGAATGACAGCGTCGAGTTCAGCACGGCCGCGTTGACGCCGGCCTCCAGAAGTCCTGCGACCTGGTCGCGCATCAGCGCGATCAGCGGTGACACCACGATGCCGCAGCCCTCGCGCAGCAGCGACGGCAACTGATAGCACAGCGACTTGCCGCCGCCGGTCGGCATCAGCACCAGGCAATTGCCGCCCTCGGTCACGTGCCGGACGATTTCTTCCTGCGCGCCGCGAAAGGCGGGCAGGCCGAACACGGAATTCAGGACGGACAGCGCGTCAGGCGCATTGCCGGATTCAGAGCGCCGGGCTGCAGGGGCAGGCATGGGAGTGAGGTCGTCCGGTTGAAGGCGTATGGCGCCAGCCTTTGGGGCAGGCGCCGCGGAATGAAGGATCAATAGGCCAAAAACATCGTGGCAAGTCTATGCCTGATTTCGATGTTCCCGCGGCGTGTTTCGGCAACGGCAGCAAGGGGTCAACTGCCGGTGATCGGCGCGTCCGGGGACGAACGACACGGGGAGATTTGCGTTAGAAGGCAACCCGAGCAACAAAAACCCGAGGCGAGAGCATGCGGGCATCGACGCGAATCATCGCGGGCATCGTTGCCGCCGTGCTGATCGCTGCCGCGGTCGCAGCCTTTGCCATTGCATGGCGCCCGGCAATCGCGGCAATCGATCCTCCAGACCCGCAATCCTTCGATGCCGCCCTGGTCAAGCGAGGCCGCGACCTGGCGGCGATCGGCAATTGCAGCGATTGCCATACGCCGCGTGGGGCTAAGAACTTTGCAGGCGGTCTGCCGGTGCCGACCCCGTTCGGCACAATCTTTTCCACCAACATCACGCCGGATCCGGAGACGAGGAATCGGCCGATGGTCGGAAGCAGCATTCCGCCGCGCGATGCGATCCGGCGTCAACCGTGAAGGTCAGCACCTTTATCCGACGTTTCCATACGACCACTTCACCAACGTCAGCGATGAGGACGACCGGGCGCTCTATGCCTTCCTGATGACGCGGCAGCCGGTTCGCGCAGCGGCACGCGAAAACCAGCTTTCTTTCCCGTTCGACCAGCGGCTCGCCATCGCGGGATGGAAATTGCTTTTCCTTCGCCACGATACCTATCAGCCTGATC
Source organism: Bradyrhizobium sp. RDI18 (assembly GCF_043203335.1). Classification (NCBI taxonomy): domain Bacteria; kingdom Pseudomonadati; phylum Pseudomonadota; class Alphaproteobacteria; order Hyphomicrobiales; family Nitrobacteraceae; genus Bradyrhizobium; species Bradyrhizobium sp. RDI18. The sequence continues at coordinate 5,569,995 of NZ_JBICRN010000008.1, forward strand.
CCAGGCAGAGCGCCGAGTGGAACCGCGGCGCCTATCTGGTCGAAGGGCTCGCCCATTGCGGCGCCTGCCATACGCCGCGAAATGCGCTGGGCGCGGAGCGCGTCAGCGCACGGTTTGCCGGCGGCGATGTCGACGATTGGCACGCCTATGCGATCAACGACCAGTCCCGCTCACCCGTGCCCTGGACCGCCGATGCATTGTTCAGCTATTTGCGCGAAGGCTGGCATCCCGATCACGGCACCGCGCGCGGGCCGATGGCGAAGGTGGTCAGCAACCTGTCCTCGGTGCCGGCAAGCGATGTCCGCGCCATCGCGGTCTATATGGCCGGCGTATCCGGTGCGCCAACGTCTGGCCGCACGGGATCAAGCGAGGATGCCTTGGCGCGCGCCAGGGCGGCTTCGCAGGCAAACTCCGCTGGCGCGTCGATCTACACTGCCGCTTGCGCATCATGCCACGAGGGCGGCAGGCCGCTTCCTTATGGCGGGGTCGATCTCGGTCTCAGCACCGCGATCTCAAGCCCCGATCCGCGCAATCTCGCCAACGTCGTCCTTTCAGGCATTGACGCGGTGGAAGGCGAGCGCAGCCCGATCATGCCGGGCTTTGCCGCCAGCATGAATGACGAACAGGCTTCGGCCTTGCTGAACTACTTGCGGGCACGGTTCAGCGACCAGTCGGCATGGACCGATCTCAAGAAGACCATCGCAGAAGCGCGACGCACACAAACCGTATTTCTCCAGACCTCGCCCGCGCCGCGCAACGCGCCTGCCGACCCTCAGCAGCGAGAAAAGCCATGATGACATTGAAGGTCAACGGCCGCGAGCATCAGGTCGACGCGGAGGCGAATACGCCGCTGCTCTACGTGCTGCGTGACGACCTCAAGCTCAACGCCGCCAAGTACGGCTGCGGGTTGGGACAATGCGGCTCGTGCACGGTAATCGTGGACGGCAAGGCGGTGCTGTCCTGCGTCGTGCCGATGGTGCTGCTCGAAGGCAAGCAGGTAACGACGCTGGAGGGGCTCGGCACGATCGCCGAGCCCGCGCCGATCCAGCGGGCGTTCATGGAAGAGCAGGCGGCGCAATGCGGCTATTGCATTCCGGGAATGATGATGCGGGCGCAGGCCTTGCTGCAGAAGAATTCGAAACCGACCGACGAACAAATTCGCGCCGAGCTCGAACCGCATCTGTGCCGCTGCGGCACCCACATGCGGATTCTGCGTGCGGTGCATCGCGCTGCGCGGCTGATGGACACTGCGGATGCGTCACCGGCAGCAAACGGGAGCGCCCGATGAACGCCGCCCTCATTATCGATCGCCGTCGCGTGCTGGCAGGCGGCGGCGCGCTGATCGTCAGCTTCTCGCTCGGCAGTGCCTTGGCACAGCAACAAGACGCGCCCGCGGCTGCCGCGCCGAGCCCGCCCGGCAGCTTGAAATCATCGCCCTATCTCGACGCGTGGATCCGCATCGATGCCAATGGCGTCGAGGTGTTGACCGGCAAGGCCGAACTCGGCCAGGGCTTCAAGACGGCGTTTCAGCAGATCGCGGCCGAGGAGCTCGATATCGCCTTTGATTCTCTCAAGGTGACGACGGCAGACACGCGCCTGACCGCGAACGAAGGCTATACCGCCGGCAGCAACTCCATGAAGGACAGCGGCACCGCGATCCAGAACGCGGCGGCACAGGTCCGTGCGCTGCTGATCGCGGAAGCGGCGCGGCGGTTTGGTCTGTCGGCCGAGAGCCTGCGCACGGCAGACGGCGCGGTGATCGCGCCGGATGGCAAGCGCCTGCCGTATGGTGAGCTCGTCGCAGGGGAAATGTTGCATGTTCAGGCGCAGCCGAACTCCAAACTGAAGGACCCCGCGACGTTCAAGGTGATCGGCCGGCCTGTGCCGCGCGTCGACATCCCCGCAAAAGTGACCGGCGGAGAGGCCTATGTTCAAGACATGCGGCTGCCCGGGATGCTGCATGCCCGCGTCGTGCGGCCGCCGAGCTACGGCGCGGAACTGACCGAATGCGATACCGCTGCCGTCGAGAAGCTGCCGGGCGTCGTCAACGTCGTGCGTGACGGCAAGTTCCTGGCCGTGGTCGCCGAAAAGGAATTCCAGTCGATCAAGGCGATGAACGCGCTTGCCGCTGCCGCCAAATGGAAGGAAACCGCACGCCTGCCGAAACAGGATGATCTGCTTAACGTGTTGACCAGCCTGGCCTCGCAGAACACGACGATCCTTGAGCGCAGCAATGCCGCCGTCGCGGCCCACAAGACTATCGAGGCGACTTACACGAGGCCCTATCAGGCGCACGGATCGATTGGGCCGTCCTGCGCGGTGGCACAATTCGTCGACGGCGTGATGACGGTGTGGACGCACACGCAAGGCGTCTATCCCGATCGCCAGGGGATCGCCGAAATGCTCCGTATGCCGCCAGCCAGCGTTCGCCTGATCCACGTCGAAGGCTCGGGCTGCTATGGCCATAACGGCGCCGACGATGCCGCGGCCGACGCCGCGTTGATCGCCCGTGCGTTACCCGGCCGACCCGTTCGCGTGCACTGGACGCGCGAACAGGAGCATGCCTGGGAGCCCTATGGCCCGGCGATGGTGACGAAACTCAAGGCCTCGCTCGACGGCAATGGCAGGATTGCCGACTGGAATTTCGACGTCTGGAGCAATACGCATTCGATGCGGCCGGGCGGCGCCGGGTCGATGCTGGCGGCGCAGCACATGGCGCAACCCTTTGCCGTGCCGGCTCCCAGGCCGTTGCCGCTGCCGGAAGGTGGCGGCGACCGCAACGCAATCCCGTTCTACAATTTCCCCAATGCGCGTGTGGTGCATCACTTCATTTCCGCGATGCCTTTGCGGATTTCAGCGATGCGAGCGCTCGGCGCCTACCACAATGTGTTCTCGATCGAGAGCTTCATCGATGAGCTCGCCATTCTCGCCGGCGCCGATCCGGTCGAGTTCAGATTGAAACATCTCGACGATCAGCGCGGCCGCGACGTGATCGAAAGGGCCGCGCAAGCCTTCGGATGGAAACCTGATCAGAAGCCGCCGCCAGATCGCGGTTACGGCTTTGCCTTTGCGCGCTACAAGAATCTGGCCGCCTATTGCGCCATCGCTTCCGAAGTGGAGGTGAACCGCGAAACCGGTCGCCCGCGCCTGGTCCGCGCGGCGGCGGCGGTCGATAGCGGCCAGGTGGTCAATCCGGACGGATTGATCAACCAGATCGAAGGCGCCATCGTGCAGTCCATGAGCTGGACGCTGTATGAAAGCGTAACGTTTGACGACACCAGGATCACCAGCATCGATTGGCAGACCTATCCGATCCTGCGTTTCAATTCAGTGCCCGAAAGCATCGAGGTTCACATCATCGACCGGCCGGGGCAGCCGTTCCTCGGCAGCGGCGAAACCGGGCAGGGCCCGGCGGCGGCCTCGATTGCCAACGCCATCGCCAACGCCACGGGAAAGCGACTGCGGAACTTGCCGCTGACGCGCAAGCGCATCAAGGAAGCGATCGATGCGTGAAGGCGGCTACTGATAGCTCGCCACGATGTCCGACACCGCGCGTTCAAGCTGCTTGGCGGTCGCGCATTGGCGGACCACCGTGCAAAAGGTCGAATAGCGCGGCATTTCGGAATCGCCCCAGCCCCAGGCCATGCGGCCCTCGGGATTGAGCCACACCAGCCGTTTCGAGCGCTCGGCAATTCGACGAAGGATATCCGCGCGCGGATCGAGGTTGTTGCTGCGGGCATCGCCGAGCACGATCACGGTGGTTTGCGGCGTGATCGCGCTCATCCACTCATCCTCAAAGTCAGCAAGCGAACTGCCGTAGTCAGAGGAGCCGAAACCTACCTTGGACATGATCTCGGCCATCGCTTCTTCCGGCGATTTGGATTCCAGGATGTCGCTGACTTCGATGAGGTGTCCTGAAAATGCGAACGAGCGGACGTCGTCCACCACCTCGTGCAGGCTATGGATCAGCAGCAGGAAGAAATCCGAAACCCGCGCCACTGAGCCAGAGACGTCGCACAACGCCACGATCTTCGGCTTGTCGCGATGCCGCCGCTTCCACGCGGTGAGGAAGGGCACGCCGCCCCAGGCAGCGTTGCGGCGGATGGTGCGGCGGACGTCGAGATGGCCGCGGCGCTGGCGCTTGCGCGGCTTGGAATAGCGCTCGCGCAGGCGGCGCGCGATCTGGCGGATCAGATGCCGCATCTGTTCGACCTGCCGCAGTTCGATCCGCGACAGCGGGGCGTTGCGCAGGATCTCGTTGCGCAGGTTTTCCGCTTCCTCGCGGCCGTACAGCATCAGCGCCTGCGAGACCGTGTCGCGCACCGTGCCGCGCAGGCCGTCCAGCGCAGTGGTCAGCCGCTCCGCCAGTGCCGGGTTAGTGGCGGCGAGATTATCAAGGTCGTCGCGCAGGCGCTGGATGCCCATCTGATCGAGAATGCGGCCGGAGAAGATGCCGCGCTGGGTGAAATATCGGATGTCGGACAGCGAGGCCGCGCTCGCCGCGTTGGCAATCGCAGCCGAAAGCTGGTTGCGATCCTGCGCCAGCAGCATTTGCGCGAGTTGGCCGAGACCCTCGGTCTGCTCGTCGCCGCCGCTTGTCTCGCCCGGTGAATCGGATGCCGCGTTGGATGCGTCCGCATCCCGCTCGTTCGGCTTGCCGTCTTCGGGCGGCGATTGCGGCTCGGGCTGATCGAAGAACAGATCGAAGCAATCGCCGAGCGCCTTCTTCTCATCCTGCGTCTTGGCGAGCGTCAGCAGAAACGTGTCGCGCAGGATGGTGCGGTCGGTAAAGCCGACCTTGGAGACGGCCCGCATTGCATCGATGCTTTCCGCCGGCGAGAGCCTGACGCCTGCGCCCCGCGCCGCACGAAAGAAGCGATGCAGGTTCTCGCGCATTAGTCCGTCACCCGAAGACGCCTTGACGCGAGGCCTTGGCGATGAAGGTAGAGACCTGCGGCACGGTGGCCTCGATATCCGCCTCGTATTTCAGGAGAACGTTGAGCGTGTCCTTGACCATCTCCTGGCCGAGCTCGGGCGCCTGCAGCAGTACCAGCACGCGCGCCCAGTCGATGGTTTCGCTCACAGACGGCAGTTTCTTCAGGTCGAGCGTGCGGACCTCGTGGATGAAACTCACCATTTGCTTGCGCAGCGTCTGCGAAATGCCGGGCACCCGGCTCTCGACGATCCGCTCCTCCAGCTTCTGCTCGGGAAAGCCGATGTGCAGATGCAGACAGCGCCGCTTCAGCGCGTCGCCGAGGTCGCGCTCGCTGTTCGAGGTCAGGATCACGGTCGGCGGCGCGACCGCGACCACCGTCCCGAGTTCCGGATCGTGACCTGGAAATCGCTGAGGATTTCCAGCAGCAGCGATTCGAATTCGGCGTCGGATTTGTCGATTTCGTCGATCAGCAATACGCAGCCCGCGGGCTGCTCCAGCGCCTGCAACAACGGCCGCGGTTCGACGAACTCCTTGGAGAAGAACACGTCGCCGAAATCATGAAGCTGGTTCAGCGCCGCTTCCAGCGTCGGCGCGCCGCCGAGCACCTCGCCGAGCTTGTCCTTCAGGATCTGCGTGTACAGAAGCTGCTTGGCGTATTTCCACTCGTAGAGCGCTTTCGCCTCGTCGAGCCCCTCATAGCATTGCAGGCGGATCATCTTCATGCCGCGCCAGGCGGCGATCGCCTTTGCGAGCTCGGTCTTGCCGACGCCGGCCGGGCCTTCGACCAGAATGGGCTTTTCGATCTGCTGCGCCAGATAGACCGCGGTCGCGATCTGGCGGCTCGCAATATAGCCTTGCGCTGCAAGACCGCTTTCCACTGCCTCGATCGAGGCCGAAGGCCTGATATCAGCCACCGGGTGTCAACTCCGAATTCGATGATTTCGGAATGTTCTGCCTGCGTTCACGGCAAAGGACAAGCGCCGTTTCGTCATAACGAGCGCGCAGTTCCGCTATTTTCCGCCTAGCGCAATGCCAGCCCGGTCGCCGCTTCCAGCTCGTCAATCGCCTGCGCCGCACTGACCACCTTGATCGTGGTCATCCCCATCTCGCGCGCCGGCTTCAGATTGACGCCGAGGTCGTCGAGATAGACGCAGTCCTTGGGATCGACCTTGAGCGTCTCCACCATCATCCGGTAGATGCGCGGGTCGGGTTTTCGAAGGCCGATTTTCGCGGATTCGATGACATGGTCGAACAGCGCCATCACTTCGGCGACATAGAGTGTGCGGCCGCTGTGGCTGCCGATAGCGTTGGCGGGCAGGTTGTTGGTGATGCAGCCGGTCTTGAACTTTGCCTTCACGCGCTTCAGCGCCTCGACCATTTCGGGCCGCAGGTCGCCGGACAGTAGCGGCAGCACGTCCTTGCCGCGAACCGCCGCGCCCAGCGCCAGCGATTCGGCCGCAAACAATTCGTCGAAGGCTTCGATATCGACCTCGGCGCGCTCGAATTTTGCCCAGGCATTTTCCAAATGATTGGCGGCGTTGGTGCGCCGGATGATATCGGCCGGCAGCCCGCGCTCGGTCTCGAACCGCGTGAACGCCTCGAATGGCGAGGTGGTGAGCACCCCGCCGAAATCCCAGATCACTGCCTCGATCATCATGTCCTGCCTGAAGTAACGCTCCGGGGAGCGGCTAACACGGATTGATTGCCCGAACCAGCCCGATCGCCGCGCTTGGCGATGCGCGCCGCACAAGCTATTGCTGCGCCGATGAAGATCCAGTCTCGAATGATTGCCGGCCTGGTGCTGCTGCTCTCTGCTCCTGCCCATGCCATTGTCGGCGGTGGTGCGCCGTCCACCGAAGGTGTGGCCCGCTCCATCATCACCATCGTCGGATCGCGCGGTAATTTCTGCACCGGGGCCTTGATTGCGCCAAGGCTGGTGTTGACGGCGGCGCACTGCGTGCAGCCCGGCGCGGAATACAAGATCGTCGAATATGGTGCGGACAGGCAACCCTCGCTGCAGGACGTGAAGAGCATCGCCATTCATCCTGGCTTCAATATGCAGGCGATATCAGGACATCGTGCGACAGCCGACGTCGCGTTGCTGCAACTGGCGGCGCCGCCCAAGGGAAAGACGACGGCCGCGCTCGGATTGCCGAATATCCCGATCAACGTCGGCAGCCGTTTTACGATCGCGGGCATCGGCGTAACCGTCCGCGGCGACGGCAAGAGCGGCGGCACCATCCGCCTCGCCAGCCTGGTCGCGACCGGCAGGCCGGGAACGTTGCAGATCAGGCTGGTCGATCCGGCGGGACAGGGCACGCGTGACGGGCTCGGCGCTTGCACGGGAGATTCCGGCGCGCCGGTGTTCGAGGACAAGCCAAGCGGTCCCGTCATTATCGGCGTGGTGAGCTGGTCGACCGGGCCGAACGGCAGCGCAGGCTGCGGCGGCATGACCGGCGTCACGCCGCTGACGCTGTATCGGGACTGGATTTTGCAGTCCACGCAGAAGTGGGGCGCGGGGTTGTAATTGTTTATGTCGTCCCTGCGAACGCAGGGACCCATACGCTGCGGCCCATCGGCAAGACGACGGAAGCTAGTTGTCTTCGTAACAATTGACGACGGTGGCTATGGGTCCCTGCGTTCGCAGGGACGACAATGAGCCCGCCGCCTAATGCTTCGCTGCCTTATTCGCGGCGGCGTTGTTGAGCACGATCAGGCCATCCACGGCGACGCCGACCTTGCTGTTGATCAAAAACGGATTGACGTCGATCGAGGCGATGCGGTTGCCGGCATCCGCCATCAGGTTCGACAGGCCGACCAGCGCCTTCACGGCGGAAGGCTCGTGCAGCGCCGGCTTGCCGCGATAGCCCTTCATCTTGATGCCGGCCTTGGTCTTGGCGATCAACTGTTTTGCTTCGGCCTCATCCAAGGGTGCACCGGCCAACGCGACGTCTTTCATCAGTTCGATATCAACGCCGCCGGTGCCGAACAGCACCACGGGACCCATCTCGGCGTCGAGCGAGGCGCCGACCACGAGTTCGAGATCGGCCTTGACCTGCTGCGCGATCAGAATGCCCTCGAGCTTCGGCTTGCTCTTGATCTTCTTCACCCGCGCGGTGATGTCGTTGAACGCCTTCTTCACTTCGGCCGCGCTGTTGAGGTTCAGCACCACGCCGCCGATGTCGGACTTATGCAGGATGTCGGCGCTGACCACCTTAGCCACCACGGGGAAGCCGATCTTCTTGGCGATCTTGACAGCTTCCGCCGCGTTCTGCGCAATCTCTTCCTTCGAAACCGGGATGCCGTAGGCCTTTAGCAGTTTCTTCGACGCGACCTCGTCCAGCGCGGCGGCGCCATTGGCGGCCTTGAGCGTCTTCTCCAGCATTGCGCGCGCGGAAGCTTTCGAGCTCGAGACGATATCGGGCACCTCCTTGCGTAAGGACGCATATTCGATCAGCGACTTGATCGCGCCGACCGCACGGTCGAGGCCCTGCATCACAGCGACGTTCGGCAGCGACTTGCGCAGGGCCTTGGTGAACTCGGTGAAGCCGATCGACATCGCGCTGATATAGACCACGGGCTTGTTGGCGGCGCCCGCCATCTCGTTGACGAGGCGCAGGTTGCGCTCGCGCAATTCATGCGGCGCCTTCGGCAGTTCGGCATCGATGATGACGATGTCGGTGTCGGGATCGTCGATCATGATCTTGATCGACTTGATGTAGACGGAGGGGTCGACCACGGCGGCAAAGCCGGCATCGAGCGGATTGCCGACGATGCTGCCGGGCCCGAGCATTTGCGCCAGTTGCTCTGTTGCATTCGCGCTGAGCGGGGCGAAATTCATGCCTGCCGAATAGAACGCGTCGATCAACAGGCCGCGCTTGCCGCCGGAGAGCGATACCGCGGCGAGCCGGTTGCCCTTGGGCGGATCGGCATGGACGAAACATTCGGTGGTCTCGATCAGCTCGTCCAATCCGCGGACGCGGATCACGCCTTCGCGGGTCGAGATCGCATCGAAAGTTTCGATCGAGCCGGCGAGCGCGCCGGTATGCGCCATCGCGGCGGCGCGGCCGCCTTCGGAGGCGCCAAGCTTGAGCGCGATGACCGGCTTGCCGGCAGCCCGCGCGGCCTTGCAGGCTTCGCGGAACACTTTTGTGTTCCGGACACCTTCGAGATAGACGACGATGACGCGGATCGAGGGATCGGCGGCAAAATAGGCCATCAGGTCCGGCGTCTCGAGCCCGGTCTCGTTGCCGGTCGTCACCATATAGCCGACGCCGACGCCGCGATCTTCGAGCGTCTGGCGAATGGCCATCACGATCGCGCCGGATTGGCCGACAATCGCTACCGGTCCAGCCTCCATCGTGACGATACGATCGTCGATATTGGTGAACAGTTTTTCGCCTGCGCTCAGATTGCCGAGGCAGTTCGGCCCGGTGACCGCAAGGCCGGTTTCGCGCACGGCCTCTTTCAATTCAACCGCCAACCGCTGGCTTTCCTCGTCCTGCAACTCGCTGAAGCCTGATGTAACGATGGTGGCGGAGCGGGCGCCGGCGGCCGCGGCATCGCGGATCACCTGCACCGCGAAGCGCGCCGGCACCAGCACCAGCACGTGATCGGGCTTTTCGGGCAGGCTTGCAAAATCCTTATAGCAGGGCACGCCCCAGATCGTTTCGCGCTTGGCGTTGACTGGAAACAGTCCGCCTTCGTAACCGTACTTGATCAGATTGTTCCAGATGCGCTCGGCATAGTTGCCGGGCTTGTCGGTAGCGCCGACAAGCACGATGTTGCGCGGGTGCAGCATCGCATGGATACCCTTGACGATGTCGCTGGCGTCAGGCGATGGCGACCATTTTTCGACCGTGTGCGATGCGGTGCTTGCCTGAGCGTCCATGGATATCCCTAACTCTGTTGTTCTTGGTTGTTTCTTGGCCGCGGCGATCGGGAACGATCGTTTTGCCATGATTTTCTTTTGATTAGGACCTTTTTATTGAGCCCTAGCGAGGGTGGCAACACGCGTTGCGCGATGAGCGCCATTCGCGCCGCGCAAGATTTCCCGGCTCACAGAATTCAGTGCGTATCTGATACGGGTCCGATCATCGTGGCGTGCACAAGATAGCGCTCTGGCCCCTGTGTCAGCGCGTCCAACGGCCAGCAGGTGGACAATATCAGTTTATGCCCGCCCGCGAGCGGATCAATGCCGGAGGCATCGAAGCGCGCGACCGAGGTCGTATCCACCCGATAGCGGAACGTCCGGCCGTCACGTCTTGTGACGTCGATTTCGTCACCGACAATGACGTTCTTCAGGAAGGAAAAATGCGTATCGCGATGCGCCGAATAGACGGCGACGCCACGTTCGCCTGCGTCGGGTGTCTGTTCGACGTGACCCGGGCCGAAGGCGAGCGCCTGACCGCTGCTGCCTGCGAGCACGATGGCGCGGGCACCGAGCCGCTTCACCTCGATACGCGCAACCGGCCAGGTGTCGGCCCACGACCATGGCTTCGTCTCGCGCCCGGTTGTGATGGTTTCCTCGAAGGCGCGCTCCAGCAGGACCTGTGCGAGCAGCGCCTTGGCGTGGATGTACGCGCCCTGGCCGAACAGGATCAGGCCGATGAGTGCGAGAAGCAGAGGGAGAACGAAGCGGAGCATTTTGGTTCTGCCGTCATTGCGAGGAGAGAAGCGACGAAGCAATCCATAGCGCCACACGATGAAAGACTGGATTGCTTCGCTGCGCTCGCAATGACGGTCTTGGCTGTTTGAGAAACAAAGCGGCGCGCGCGGCTCTGGGGGGACGGGTGGAAGCCGCGCGCGCTCTGGAAAGAGGAGGTCGGGGGTCCCTCCTCCTTTCAGCCGACGTCAACGCAGTGACATCTGACGTCGATTGAACACCAAGACGATCAGGCTGAACGTGAGCAGGATCACGCCCGCAATCATCTTCAGCTCGGCGTCGGTCGCCGTCCTCGGCAGCGTGACCGTGCTGGGCGCTTGGGTGGCGACGGGCTGGGCCCGCTTCAGCGCCGCGATCTGGACCCGCGCCTCCTCCGTATCCGCGCGCCGTTCCATCGGCATTGCGGGGGCGCGTGGGCGCTCGCCGAACACTTTTTCAAAATCCCAACCCTCCGGCAGGTTGATCGGCAGCTCCGAGACCTTGAGCGGCTCGCCTTGCGGACGGCTCGGCGTCTTGTCGACTGCGACCAGGCTGGTCAGCCGTGTGACGAGTTGATGCTCGAGCGCCAGCGCCAGAATCGTCTTATCCGCATCTTCCGGGGTCGCCTGCCGCGTGGTGCGTGCGACTTCGGCGTCCGCGATCTTGCGGCGTGCCCAGAGTTTCGAGAGCCCCTTGCCTTCAGCCGCATCCGCCAGCGGGAGGGTGACGATCCAGGGGCGGTCGCCGATACGCCCCTTGATCTCGATGGAGCCGGCGAGCTTGTCGAGCTTTGCCGCGAGCACCAGTGGCTCGTCGCGGTAGACGTCGGGAATCGCGGCCGGCGTCATGTCGGCACTGGTTTCGGAGAATTTTGCGACCAGATTGGTCACCGCGGGATTCTCCAGCTTGGCGAACAGCCCGCGCATGCGCTCTTCGACCTGCTCGACCGAGCCGATATGGGTGAAGGTGCCACGGCCGAGTTCGGCGGCGCGCGTCATCAGGTAGGTGTTCGGCGCCGAGCCGATGCCGACCATGAAGACACGCGAGCGGCCACGCAGCGCGCTGATGGTTTCGAACAATTGCTGCTCGTTGCCGATGGCGCCGTCGGTGAGGAATACGACCTGACGGACGTAGTTGGCATCGCCGGCCTTGTCGGACAGCGCCGCGCGCATCGCGGGCACCATTTCGGTGCCGCCATTGGCTTGCAGTGCGCCGACGAAAGAGGTGGCCCGGCCGATATGCTCGCTGTCGGCCGGCGCGGCTGACGGAAACAACAGATCCATGGTGTGGTCGAAGCGGATCACGTTGAAGCGGTCGTTCGGCTGCAGGCGGCCGAGCGCGTAGATGAGGCTCGCTTTGGCCTGGATGATCGAGACGCCGCCCATCGAACCGGAATTGTCGATCACGAAGATGACCTCGCGCGGCAGCGGCTTCTGCTGCTGTTCGACCGACGGCGGCGTGACGAAGGCGAGCAGGTAATCGCTGTCGCCGACACGCTCGCGGAACAATCCAACCGAGGGCGCCGTCTCGGCCACGGGCTTCCAGGTCAGTTCGAAATCGCGATCCGCCGGCACCGGGCCTTCGGCCAATCGAAGAATGCTCGTATTCGCGTCCGGCTTCTCGGTCTTGATCGCGTGATGGTGGCTCTTGATCTCACCGAGCGGGAAGCCGGCCTGCAGCCGCACGGTGATACGGGTCGGGTTGACCGGCGCGTTGGTCGCGGGGTCGAGCACTTCGGGCGAGATGCGGTCGCGATCCGGAACCGGATCGGACTTGGTCGCCCCCCAGCCGCCGCCGTCCGGCTTGAAATCGACGCTTTGCACGACGGGCGCTGGATTGTAGCGCGGGGCCACCACCATCGGCACGCGCAGCGAGAACGCGTCGCCGGATTGTTGCACCGGCTCCTGATACTCGATCTGCACCAGCACGGTTTCGCCGGGGCCGATATTGGCGACCGAGTTGGTGAAGATGTTCGGGCGCTCCTGTTCGGTCAGCGCCGCTTTCTGCCCGTTCTGCTTCGCCTGTTCGTAGATGGTCTTCGCCTGCTGCCGCTCCTTGATGTCGCCGACCACCACGCGGTCGCCGATCACCATCTTCAGCGAATCGACCGCGCCGCCGGCCGGCAGCGGGTAGACATAGATCGCCTCGACCCAGTCTTTCGAAGTGTTGCGGAAAACCTGGGTGATGCGGGCGCGGACGGTGGGGCCCGACACGGTGAGATCGACATCGATGCCGAGCCGCGCAGCGTCGGCATATCCCTCGTCGATCTTGAGAAGCAGCGAGCCGGCGCGCGCATCGCCCGGCTTGAGGAAATTGGATTGCAGGCGCTCTGCCGACCAGACCGGCCCAAAACTCAAAAATAATGCCGCAAACCCGACCAGGATTACGGCAACGCCCTGCATCACAAAGAATAGCACCAGCCTGACCAGGCTGGGCTGTTCGCTCCGTTTGTCAGCCTCAATTTCATCGCATGTCGTCATGTCGCTCTCTCCCGAACGGCGATTTTGCCGCGTGAGAGGGTGTGGAATTCAGCGATTTGGCGCGAGCGGAACGATCGGCAATGTTTGGCCATTGGCCGGCGCGGCACGCCACGGTCGGGGCGGCTTTGTGCGGGTTTGTGATGGATTGTGCGTCTGGTACACTGAGCATGATCCCGACCCGAAGGGCCGCGTTGGAGCAAAGTGGGTACCGGTTTTCGGAAAAAGATCATGCCAAAGGAGGCAAGCAGGGGTGACGATGCCAGCGCCGGACAAGCAGCTTTCCGCCGAACAAAGCCGGCAGATTGCCGACACGATTCGTGAGGAGATCGCCCGCCGCCGCATCTCCCGGCAGTCTCTGGCAGAGCTTGCAAAACTCAGCCTTTCGACGCTGGAAAAAGTGCTGGGTGGCCGCCGCCCGTTCACCCTCGCCACCACCGTCCGGCTCGAGCAGGCGCTCGGCGTTTCCCTGCGCAAGACGCCGGAGGCGCCAGTGCCTGTGGTAGCCATCAACGGCGAGGTCGCGCCCGATGGCTTGGGTGCCTATTCGCGCCGTGCGGTCGCCTGGATCGAGGGAACCTATGTCACGGTGCGTCCTTCGTTCGGCGACAAGGACGCGATCTTTGCCTACCGCACCGAAATTACATGGGACGATGCGGCGTCTTCCCTGGTGTTTCATGAGAGCGAACGGCAGGACGCGGCGTTCACTCAGTTCGGCGAAGTGGCGGTGCCGAACCAGTCCGGCCACATCTACCTGGTCACCAACCGGCACGGCCAGCATCGCCTGATCACGGTGGCGCGGTTGGCGATTTCGGGCGAGATGTACGGCATCATCACGACGCTGCTCGCCGGCCGCGGCTCATTGTTGACGCCCATCGCGGCCCCAATCGCCTATCTGCCGATCAAGATGGTCGCGAACCCGACCTTTGGCCGCGTGTCTGCCGATGACCCCAGTTACGCGCAATACCGCCAGCATCTGCGGCGAACGACGGAAGAACCCTTCGCGATGTTCCTGCCGGGGTAACCCTCTCCATTTGTTCCGCCGTCATCGTCCGCCTTCGCAATTGCGCACTGGGGCGGACGATCCAGTACGCCGCGGCTTCACGGCTCGATCACTACGGCTCAATCACTGCAGCCAGTGTTTACTGGATGCCCCGCCGGAGCCTGTCATCCGGCCGGCCGAAGGCCGGACCGGGTGCGACTTGCTACTTTGCATGGGCTTGTTTTCCATATTTCGCGGGGCATGACGATGTGGGCGCGGCAAAGTCACGAAGCCAGCTTGTCGGTCGCTTTCGGCGCGTTGAACTGCTGTCGCAGCGTCGGCTTGTGATCTTGCCCGTCGCGTTGCGAGGCAGCGCATCGACGAACTCGATCAACCTGGGACATTTGAACCGCGCCAGATTGGCCGCGCAATGGGCGTGAATTTCGGCGGGCGTCAGCGTATGGCCCGGCTTGACCGCCACGATCGCCATGCCGACCTCGCCCCACTGCTCATTGGGAATGCCGATGACGGCAGCTTCGGCAATGCCTGCGAGCTGATGCAGCACGCTCTCGACTTCGGCCGGATAGACGTTCTCGCCGCCGGAAATGTACATGTCCTTCCAGCGGTCGACGATGTAGTAAAAGCCTTCCTCGTCGACGCGCGTGGCGTCACCGGTGTGCAGCCAGCCGTCGGTGAAGGATGATTGATTGGCGTCCGGCCGGTTCCAGTAGCCGGGCGTGACGTTCGGCCCCCTGACCCAGAGCTCGCCGAGCTCGCCGACATCCGCATCCGTCCCGTCGGGACGGACGATCCGTACTTCCGTATGCAGCACCGGCTTGCCGGACGAGCCGGCCTTGCGCGCGGCGTCTTCGCGGTCGAGCGCCAGCACGGCCGGCGACGTCTCGGTCATGCCATAGCCCTGCTGCAGGGCGACGCCGCGCTCTTCCCACACTTTCAGGAGCGACACCGGCATCGGCGCGCCACCGACGCCGCCGATCACCAGGCGGCTGAAATCGGCCGTCGCGAACGAAGGATGCTGCGCCATGAACTGATAGATCGCCGGCACGCCGAAGAAGTGCGTAATACCGTATGATGGGTCGCTGATCAGTTGCAGCGCCTGGCCTGGATCGAACGCGCGCATGATCAGCACGGTGCCGCCGGCATGCAGCACCGGATTGGTATAGCAATTGAGCCCACCCGTATGGAACAGCGGCAGCACGGTGAGCAGAACGGTCGACGGCGAGACATAGGCGGGGCCGCCGAGATTGACGCAATTCCAGAACGTCATGCCATGGGTGATGATCGCGCCCTTGGGCAGGCCCGTCGTGCCCGAGGTGTACATGATGGTCGAGATGTCGTCGTGCGTGACGCTTTCGAACCGGTCGAGCGGTTTGGATGCCGCGATCGCCGCTTCATAGGAGCCGCCGGGGCCAAGCAGCAGCGCCGATGAAACGTTGCAGAGCTTCGCGACCGTCAGCGCGACTTCCGCAAGATCCGTGTCATGGACCATCACCTTCGGCGAAGAATCGCCGACGATGAACTGCAATTCGGGAACCGTAAGCCGCGTATTCAAGGGCAGGAAGACCGCGCCTAACCGGCCGCAGGCGAACTGCACTTCGAGCGTATCGGTGGTGTTCAGTGCCAGCACGGCGACGCGGTCGCCGCGCTTGACGCCGAGCGCATCGCGCAGATGCGTGGCAAGACGCGAAATGCGGACATCGAACTCTGCGTAGGAGAGGCGGCGGTCACTGGCGAGGTCGATGGCTACGATCTTATCCGGCGTGCGGCGGCCGAAATGGGCGATCCAGTCGTAATAACGAACCGAGGGCATACTTCCTCCAGGGCAGGGCGGCCTTGCGCCGTTCGATACCGGCGATCTTATCTCGTTTTATCTGATGAAGCCGGCATATCGGTGTAATGTCTTGCGTTGTGTGGCTGGCCGCATCGCCAGGTAGGCCGCAGCCGCTCAACGCAAGTTTGCGCAGGCCAAATCGGGGCATCGTAATCCTTGCGGAGGAAAGCATGCTGGAGCGCACGAGGGTGCAAAGCCCGTTCTATACGGCGGATCACGAGGCGTTCCGCGACGTGATGCGCCGCTTCGTGGCGCGAGAGATCGAGCCCTATGCCCATGAATGGGACGAAGCCGGCGAATTTCCGCGCGAGCTCTATCGCAAGGCGTCCGAAATCGGGCTGCTTGGGCTCGGCTTTCCGGAAGAATATGGCGGCGTGGCCGCAGACCAGTTCATGAAGATCGTGGCGTCGCAGGAGTTGGCGCGCGCCGGTGCGGGCGGGGTCAGCTCCAGCCTGATGAGCCACACCATCGGCTCGCCGCCGATTGCGCGCGCCGCGCAGCCCGAGGTCAAGGCGAGGGTGTTGCCGCAGGTGCTGTCGGGCGAGAAGATTTCGGCGCTCGCGATCACCGAGCCGAGCGGCGGCTCCGACGTCGCCAATCTGCGCACCAAGGCGCGGCGCGACGGCGACCATTATCTCGTCAGCGGGGAGAAGACCTTTATTACGTCGGGCATGCGGGCCGACTATTTGACGGTCGCCGTGCGCACCGGCGGCGAGGGACCGAGCGGCGTCAGCCTGCTGTTGATCGAAGGTGATACGCCCGGCCTGTCGCGGACGAAACTGAAGAAGATGGGCTGGTGGGCGTCGGATACGGCAACCCTGCATTTCGACGAGTGCCGCGTTCCGGCCGAGAACCTGATCGGCGAGGAGGGGCAGGGCTTCAAGCTCATCATGCAGAATTTCAACAGCGAGCGCATGGGCATGGCGGCGAGCTGCACGGCCTATGCCGGTGTCTGCGTCGAGGAGGCGATCGCGTATGCCAAGGAGCGCAAGACCTTCGGCAAGCCGATTGCGCAGCACCAGGTGATCCGTCACAAGATCGTCGACATGGCGCAGAAGGTCGCGGCCTCGCAGGCGATGCTGGAAATGTTGGCGTGGCGGCTCGGACAGGGCGAGAGCCCGGTCGCCGAAATCTGCATGATGAAGAACCAGGCGACCCAAACCATGGCGTTCTGCGCCTCCGAGGCTGTCCAGATTTTCGGCGGTGCCGGCTTCATGCGCGGCGTCAAGGTCGAGCGCATCTATCGCGAGGTCAAGGTCAACGCCATCGGCGGCGGCACCGAGGAGATCATGAAGGATCTCGCCTCAAGGCAGATGGGGTTGTGACGCGCCGTCATTCCGGGCGCGCGTGAGCGCGAACCCGGAATCCAGAAGTTGATGAACCGATCGAGATTCTCAGGTGCGCAATTGCGCACCATAGTTCGATGCTGCGCATCGCCCCGGAATGACAAGGGATAAAAAATGCTCTTCACCGCCGACCACGACGAACCCCGCCGTATCCTGCAAAAATTCATCGCCGCAGAAATCAATCCCTTTGTTGACGAATGGGAGAAGAACGACATTTTCCCGGCGCATGAATTGTTCAAGAAGCTCGGCGACCTCGGCTTTCTCGGCCTCAACAAGCCCGCCGAGTTCGGCGGCCAGGGACTCGATTATTCCTACGCGCTGATGATGGCCGAAGAGCTCGGTGCCATCACCTGCGGCGGCGTGCCGATGGCGATCGGGGTGCAGACCGATATGGCGACGCCGGCGCTGGCGCGGTTCGGTTCTGATGAGGTGCGCCGTGAGTTTCTAGCGCCGGCGATTGCCGGCGATGCGGTGGCCTGCGTCGGCGTCTCGGAGCCGGGCGCCGGTTCTGACGTCGCCTCGATCAAGACGAGTGCGCGCTCCGACGGCGACGATTACGTCATCAACGGCGGCAAGATGTGGATCACCAACGGCGTGCAGGCCGACTGGATCTGCCTGCTCGCCAACACCAGCGACGGCCAGGTCCATCGCAACAAGTCACTGATCTGCGTGCCGATGAAGACCAAGGGCGTGCAGGTGGCGCGCAAGCTCGACAAGATGGGCATGCGCTCGTCCGACACCGCCCAAATCTTCTTCGACAACGTCCGGGTGCCCAAGCGCAACCGGATCGGCGAAGAGGGCAAGGGCTTTACCTACCAGATGGTGCAGTTTCAGGAGGAGCGGCTGTGGGGCGCCGCGGCCTGCCTGAAGGCGCATGAATTCATCATATCAGAGACGATCGAATACACCCGCAACCGCAAGGCGTTCGGAAAGTCGATCCTCGACAACCAAACCGTCCATTTCAAGCTGGCGGAGATGCAGACCGAGGTCGAACTGTTGCGCGCGCTGGTCTACCGCGCCGCCGAGGCGTTGATCGCGGGCGAGGACGTGACGCGGCTTGCCACCATGGCCAAGCTCAAGGCAGGGCGGCTGGGGCGCGAACTCACTGATGCCTGCCTGCAATTCTGGGGCGGCATGGGGTTCATGAACGAGACGCCCGTCAGCCGGGCCTATCGCGACAGCCGCCTGACATCGATCGGCGGCGGCGCCGACGAGGTGATGCTGACGGTGTTATGCAAGATGATGGGCACGCTGCCCGGCATGAAACAGAAATAGCGGCGAAACGCGATTGGCCATTCAGGCACACGGCGGTGGCGGCACCAGCAATGACTTCGGCCTGGTCGCGGCCTACACCACCGCGCGTTTACTGCGCCTGCGTTCGGGTGTGCCATCGCGCTTCAGTAATCCGCGCCCAAGCTGCGACAGGGCAACCAGCGCTTAGACGCAAGACCCGGAACGTGGTCCTCCTACACTTTATCCAACGCCTGCGCAAAGCAGCCGAGATTCAACATAGTCTGGGAGGAAGGCATGACCTCGCTCAACCGTCGTACGCTACTTGCTGGTTCGGCGGCGGCAGGTGCTGTGGCGCTTGCGGGCCCTTCTCGTGCCGAAGACACTCCCGGCGTTACCGCTACCGAGATCAAGATCGGTTGCACCACTTCGCTGAGTGGTCCGGTGTCGGCGTTGGGAACGATCGCGAAATGCTCGGACGCTTATTTCCGCATGATAAACGATCAGGGCGGCATCGCCGGCCGCAAGATCAACTTCATCTACTATGACGATGCATTCAATCCGGCGAAAACCGTCGAGCAAACCAGAAAGCTGATCGAAAGCGACGATGTCGCCTTTCTGTTTTCGATGCTCGGCACGGCGCCGAACTCCGCCGTGGTCAAGTACGTCAACTCGAAGAAGGTGCCGCATCTGTTCCTGTCGGTGAACGGCGACAAATGGGGCGATTACCGGAACTATCCCTGGACCATGGGCTTTGCGCCGAGTTCACGAACCGAGGCGCAGATTTTTGCTAAATACGCGCTGAGCCAGAAGCCCGATGCGAAGTTTGCCTTGCTCTACCAGAACGACGACCTCGGCAAGGATTTCGTCAACGGCCTGCGCGACGTGCTGGGGCCGCGCTACGATTCCATGGTGAAGGCGGTGTCCTACGAAGTCACCGATCCGACGATCGATTCCCAAGTCGTCGCACTACGCGCCTGCAACGCCGATGTTCTGATCTCGGGCGTCACGGCGAAGTTTGCGGCACAGTCGATCCGGAAGGTCTTCGAACTCGACTGGAAACCAATGCATTTTGTTACCAGCGGCGCTGCCTCGGTGGCCTCGACCATCATGCCGGTCGGGCCCGAGCGCGCGGTCGGAGTTATCACCTCGGTGTACATCAAGGATCCGTCCGATCCGGCGTGGGCGGAAGATTCCGCGATCAAGGACTACTTGAAGTTCATGGCGAAGTATTACAGCGAAGGGAATCCGAAGGAGTTCCTCAACGCGTATGGGTATACGGTCACATCAGTGCTGCGCGTATTGCTGGAGCAGTGCAAGGGGAATTTCAGCCGCGACAGCATCATGCGCGAGGCGAACAGCCTCAGGAACGTCGAGGTCCCGACCCTGTTGCCGGGCGTGCGTGTTAACACCAGCGCTACCAACCACCATCCGTTGCGTCAGATGCAGTTGCAGCGCTGGGACGGAAAAGGCTATGTCCGGTTTGGCAATATCATCGAGGGAGCAGATCTCTGATGCGGCACGCGCCGAACGCATAAGAATGTCGTTGCGGACGGCCTGCCGGCGTTCCAGACTGCCAATCAAGAAAAGAGGGAACGCCTGATGATCACGCTCTATCACTGCGACGGCGCGCGCTCGTTCCGCCCGCTCTGGATGCTGGAAGAGATGGGCTTGCCCTACGAGTTGAAGATGCTGCCGTTCCCGCCGCGCGTGCTCGCCAAGGAATATCTCGCGATCAATCCGCTCGGGACCATTCCGTTCATGATCGACGGCGAGACCAAGATGACGGAGTCGTCCGGCATCTGTTACTATCTCGGCACCAAATACGGACCGACGCCGCTGGTGGTAGGGCAGGATGACCCGGCCTATGGCGCCTTCCTGAACTGGATGTATTTCAGCGACGCCACGCTGACCTTTCCGCAAACGCTGGTGCTGAGATACAGCCAACTCGAGCCGGAGGAACGGCGGAACCCGCAAGTTGCCGGCGATTACGCCAAATGGTTCCTGGGCCGGCTGCGCGCGGTCGAGGCAGCGACCGCCAATGCCGAAAACCTGTGCGCCGGCCGCTTCACCGCGGCCGATATCGTTAACGGCTATGCGTTGCGGCTGGCCGGCAATATCGGCCTGGACAAGGATTTCGGGCCGAATGTCAGGGCCTATTGGGCCCGGTTGCAGGAGCGCGAGGGTTATCAGCGCGCGGTTGCGGCGGAGCGCAAGGCGGGCATCGAGCAAAACGTCGCGCCGCGCGTTCGGGCTTGATGGGGTGTGTGTCATTCCGGGGCGCGCAGCGAACCCGGAATCTCGAAATTCTCAGGGGCGCAAGGGGCACCCCGTAGTTCGATGCTTCGCATCGCCCCGGACTGACGGCCCCTTCTCTCGGTGACAGCCCACGAATTTCCGCTATGGTTGACCCCATCGCAGCGGCCAGAGAGCCGCGCGAGGAGGACGAGCCATGGACGATACCGGCCACAAATCCGGCCATCTGATGCTGATCACCCCGGAACGCGTGTTCTACGCCGGCCTGCTCGGTCGGCCCCGGCAACGCTGCTCGGGCGCCTTCAACATCTATGTCGCGATCGAGGGCGGTCTCTGGCTCACCACGGCCGATGGCCACGAAACGCGTAGCGACATGCTCGCTCTGTTGCCGAACGTCAGGCATACCATCGCGAGCGATCATCGCTCGGTGCTCAGCGTCGTCATCGAACCGGAGAGCGTTCGTCCCGGCGTGCTCGACGATCTCGTGATGCGCCTCGCGGGGCCTGAGGGCGCGGCTTTCGCCAGCCGCATTCGGGCCGCCTATCGTGAACTGCGCGAGCATCACGCGCGCAATGAGTTTTCCAGCGCCGAACTCGATCGCCTGTGCCTTGGTGAAGTCTTGCCGCAACGTGAGCTCGATCCACGCGTGGCACACGCGATCGTGCACATCGGAAAATTCTCCGGCGAGCCGGTGACGGCGGCAAGCTGCGCCGCGGAGGCGGGATTATCGCCGTCGCGCTTTCTGCATCTCTTCAAAGAGCAGACCGGGATATCCTTCCGCTCGTTCCGCGCCTGGAAGCGCGCGCGGCATTTGCTGCATTTCGCCAACCAGGACATCAACCTTGCGCATCTCGCGCAGGATATCGGCTATCCCGATTCCACACATTTCAGCCATTCGATCCGCCGCTTCTACGGGCTGAAGCCGCGCGCAATCTTTTCCGGCTCGCGCGATCTCGCGATCTACAGCCACCGCCACGCGAGCGCCGGATAGCGGGTGGACGCAAGAAGCCGGCTGATGCGGCACGCATGATCGCGCTGGATGTTCGCGATCTCTCGCGTCCCGTTTTCGAAGGTTGATCCATGGGCGACAAGGCCGTCATTACCTGCGCGCTGAACGGCGTGTTGACCGATCCGAAGCAGCACAACGTGCCTGTGACGCCGGAGCAGATGGCGCGTGAGGCCAAGGCCGCCTTCAACGCCGGCGCCAGCATCATGCACATCCATCTGCGCCGGCAGGAGCCGAACAAGGGCCATCTGCCGTCCTGGG
Organism: Bradyrhizobium sp. RDI18; assembly: GCF_043203335.1. Classification (NCBI taxonomy): domain Bacteria; kingdom Pseudomonadati; phylum Pseudomonadota; class Alphaproteobacteria; order Hyphomicrobiales; family Nitrobacteraceae; genus Bradyrhizobium; species Bradyrhizobium sp. RDI18. The sequence continues at coordinate 5,591,985 of NZ_JBICRN010000008.1, forward strand.
ATGTCAGCGTCTCCAAGGAGATCCAGCAGGCGATCCGCGAGGCCTGCCCCGGCGTCATCATCAATCACACGACAGGCACGTCGGGTCCGAAATATCAGGGTGCGCTCGACTGCGTGCGCGAGACCCGACCCGAGATCGCGGCCTGCAACGCGGGTTCGCTGAACTATCTCAAGGTGAAGTCCGACAACACCTGGGCCTGGCCGCCGATGATGTTCGATAATGCGGTCGAGAAGGTGCAGGATTATCTCGACGTGATGAGGGAAGCGGGCACGATTCCGGAGTTCGAATGTTTCGACGTCGGCATTGTGCGCTGTGTCGGCATGTACGTGCAGACCGGCATGTATTCCGGCCCACTCGAATATAATTTCGTGATGGGCGTGGCGTCAGGCATGCCGGCGGATCCGGAGTTGCTGCCGATCCTGCTCAAGCTGAAACTGCCGGCAGCACATTGGCAGGTCACCGCGATCGGCCGCGACGAAATTTGGCCGTTGCATCAGCGCTGCGCCGATCTCGGCGGGCATTTGCGCACCGGGCTGGAGGATACATTTTACCTCGCCGACGGCACCAAGGTGACCTCGAACGGGCAATTGATCGAAGCCGCCGCCGCCTGCGCACGGCGTGCGGGCCGCGAGATCGCGAGCCCCGCCGAAGCGCGGCAGATACTCGGGACGAGGCATTAGTGCCGTCATTGCGAGCGAAGCGAAGCAATTCATCGCGCCATCCGGCAAAGTATGGATTGCTCTGTCGCGGAGTTTATCATCGGGCCGGCCGAAGGCCGGATCCGCTGGCTCCTTGCGCAAACGCTTCGCGTTTGTCGCAGGCAATGACGGATGGAGAGTTTATGGCTGTAATTGAATCCACCATCTCCCCCTCCAGCGCCGCCTACAAGGCCAATTGCGACGGCATGCTGGCGCTGATCGGGCGCATGCGCTCGCTGGAAGATCGCACGCGCGCAGCATCGGCCGCAGCCAAAGACCGCTTCCACAAGCGCGGGCAATTGCTGCCGCGCGAGCGTGTGGCGCTGGTGCTCGACCCGGGCTCGTCGTTCATCGAACTGTCGACGCTCGCCGGCTACATGTTCGATGTGCCGGATGCGGAGAAGAGCGTTCCCGGCGGCGGCGTGATCGCGGGTATCGGCTTCGTCTCCGGCATCCGCTGCATGGTCAGCGCCAATGATTCCGGCATCGACGCCGGCGCGCTGCAGCCGTTCGGCCTCGACAAGACGCTGCGGCTGCAGGAACTGGCGCTGGAAAACAAGCTGCCTTACGTGCAACTGGTTGAAAGCGCCGGCGCCAATCTGCTGCGTTACCGCGTCGAGGATTTTATCCGCGGCGGCAACATCTTTCGCAATCTCGCGCGGCTGTCGGCCGGGGGCTGCCCGTTGTAACGGTGACGCATGGATCGTCAACGGCCGGCGGCGCCTACCAGACCGGGCTATCCGATTACATCGTCATGGTCCGCGGCCGCACCCGCGCATTCCTGGCCGGGCCGCCGCTCTTGAAGGCGGCGACGGGTGAGATCGCAACCGAGGAGGAACTCGGCGGCGCCGAGATGCATACCTCCATTTCAGGCCTCGGCGATTATCTGGCCGAGGATGACCGCGACGCGCTGCGCATCGCGCGCGACATCATGGCCAACCTGGAATGGGATCGGCCGAAGCCTGCGGCATTGTCCTTTAAGCCGCCACGCTATGACGCCGAGGAACTGCTCGGCATCATGCCGATGGACCACAAGCGTCCCGTCGATATGCGCCAGGCCATCGCGCGCTTTGTCGACGATTCCGATTTCACCGAGTTCGGCGCGAATTACGGCCCGGCGACGGTCTGTGGCCACGCCCGCATCGAAGGACAGGCGATCGGGATCATCACCAACAACGGCCCGCTCGATGTGCCCGGCGCCAACAAGGCGACGCATTTCATCCAGGCCTGCTGCCAGTCGCGCACGCCGCTGCTCTACATGAACAACACCACCGGCTATATGGTCGGCAAGGCCTACGAAGAGGCCGGCATGATCAAGCACGGCTCCAAGATGATCCAGGCGGTGACGTCGGCGACCGTGCCGCAGATCACGATCTATTGTGGGGCGTCGTTCGGAGCCGGCAATTACGGCATGTGCGGGCGCGGTTTCCACCCGCGCTTCTGCTTCTCGTGGCCGAATGCCAAGACCGCCGTGATGGGCGGCGAGCAGGCCGCCGAAACCATGGCGATCGTGACCGAGGCTGCGGCGGCGCGGCGAGGCAAGCCGATCGAGAAGGAAAAGCTGGAGGCGATGAAGGCGCAGATCACGGGCGTGTTCGATGGCCAGATGGACGTGTTCTCGACCAGCGCGCGGGTGCTGGACGACGGCGTGATTGATCCCCGCGATACCCGCAGCGTGCTTGCGGAAGTGCTGGCGATCTGCCGTGAGGCCGAAGCCCGCACGCCGCAGCGCATGCAATTCTCGGTCGCCCGGCCATGAGCAGGATCGAGATGAAGCGAACGCCATTCTTCAAGGTTCTCGTCGCCAACCGCGGCGAGATCGCGCTGCGGGTCATGCGCACCGCGCGCCGCCTCGGCTATGGCGTCGTGGCCGTTTACTCCGACGCCGACCGCGACGCGCTGCATGTCCGTGAGGCGGACCAGGCGGTGCGGATCGGGGAGGCGCTGCCGGCGCAGTCTTATCTGCGGATCGACGCGATCATCGCCGCAGCCAAAGCCAGCGGGGCCGGCGCCGTGCATCCGGGCTACGGGTTCCTCGCCGAGAACGAGGATTTTGCGCAGGCCTGCCGCGATGCCGGGCTGGTCTTCATCGGGCCGTCGCCGGAGGCGATCCGGGCGATGGGCAACAAGGCTGGCGCCAAAGACATCATGGCAAAGGCAGGCGTTCCTGTCGTGCCTGGCTATCAGGGCGCAGACCAGAGCGACGCAGTGATGCTGGCGAAGGCCAGGAAGATCGGCTTCCCCGTGATGATCAAGGCGGTTGCTGGCGGTGGCGGGCGCGGCATGCGGCTGGTCGAAGACGCCGCGGCATTTCCGGATGCGCTGCGCAGCGCAAGGTCGGAGGCGCAGGGCGCGTTCGGTGATCCCACGGTGATCCTGGAGCGCGCGATCGTCGATCCCCGCCACATCGAGATTCAAGTATTCGGCGATCGCTACGGCAATGCCATTCATCTCGGAGAGCGCGATTGCTCGGTGCAGCGCCGGCACCAAAAGCTGATCGAGGAGGCGCCGTCGCCGAAAGTGACGCCGGAATTGCGGGCGCGCATGGGCGCCGTCGCGGTCGCTGCCGTCAAATCGATCGGCTATGAGGGCGCGGGTACGCTGGAATTCCTGCTCGATCCGTCCGGCGAGTTTTATTTCATGGAAATGAACACGCGCCTGCAGGTCGAGCATCCCGTCACCGAAGCGATTACCGGGCTCGATCTGGTCGAACTGCAATTGCGCATTGCGGCCGGCCAGCCGCTCGGGCTCAAGCAGGAAGACGTCAAATTCTCCGGCCACGCCATCGAAGTGCGGTTGTGCTCGGAGGACGCGGACCATGACTTCATGCCGCAATCGGGGCGAATGGAGCTATGGCAGATGCCCGACGGCATCCGCGTCGAGCACGCGCTGCAATCGGGCTCTGAGATTCCGCCATTCTACGACTCGATGATCGCCAAGATCATCAGCCATGGCGCCGACCGCAACGAGGCCCGCGGGCGGCTGATTTGCGGGCTTGAACAGACTGCCGCATTCGGCATCACCACCAATCAGGGATTCCTGATTTCCTGCCTGCGCCATCCTGCCTTTGCGAAGGGCGATGCGACCACGGCCTTCATTGGCAATCACCGCGACGAATTGCTGGCGCCGTGTGTGAAGGGTAAGGCGGAAGCTGCGCTGGCGGCGTTACTGCTTTACGTCACCAATCCGCATGCGCCGCCCTGGCGCAGCGGACGCAGTCTGGCGGCGACGTTCCCGCTGACGATGCGGATCGACCTTGGCCACGGTGCGTTCGAGGTTGATATCGTTCGGAACCGCGACGGAAGTTATGTCGCCGGCCTCGATGGCGACGAGCGCCGTTTCGAGATCGATGAACTTGGCCCCGATACGATCCGCTTTCGTGCCGACGGCATAATGGAATCAGCGAGATTCCTGCGCGACGACGGTCGTCTGTACATCCTGCATCGCGGAGCCTCGATTGTCGCCCGCGATCTGACGCTGGCTGCACCGGCCTCCGCTGCGGCGGCGGACGGCGACGGCAAGGTGCGCGCGACGATGAACGGCCGCGTCGTGGCGGTGCTGGTCAAGCCCGGCGAGCAGGTTGCCGTCGGCCAGCCGGTGATGACGCTGGAAGCGATGAAGATGGAGCACGTGCACATGGCCGGTGTCGCGGGTACGGTTTCGTCGATCGATGTCACCGAGGGCGAGCAGGTGACGACGGGGCGGATCGTCGTGGAGATTGCGGCGGCGTGACAAAAATCTCTGTCGTCCCGGGCTTGACCCGGGACCTATAACCACGAATGTTCGATTTGTGCGAAGTTGGGGCGATAACTTTCGTTCATAAGTAGCAGCGGTGGTTATGGGTCCCTGCGTTCGCAGGGACGACGATAGACTTACTCCGGTCGCCCCGTGCCGTCGTTCAGCCAGCACGCTACCTGATGTCCTTCGCCAGCTTCCACCAGCGCCGGCCGCTCCACCTTGCAGCGGTCCATGACGTAGCGGCAACGGGTGTGGAAGGCGCAGCCTGAAGGTGGATTGATCGGGCTCGGGACGTCGCCGTCGACCATGGGCGCAAGGCGCTTCGCCTTGGGATCAGCGACCGGGACTGACGCCAGCAGCGCCTGCGTATATGGATGCCGCGGGTTCGCGAACAATTCCGACTTGTCCGCAATCTCGACAATGCGTCCGAGATACATCACGGCGACGCGATGGCTGATATGGGCGACGACGGCGAGATCATGCGCTATGAACAGGTAGGAAAAATCGTTATTGCGCTGCAGTTCGATCAACAGGTTGATCACCTGCGCCTGGATCGAGACGTCGAGCGCCGAGACCGGCTCGTCGCACACGATCAGGCTCGGCCCGAGCGACAGTGCCCGCGCGATGCAGATGCGTTGCCGCTGGCCGCCGGAGAATTGGTGCGGGTAGTTCTTCATCTGATCGGGCCGCAATCCCACCTGCGCGAACAGTTCCGCGACGCGTTCCTGCTGCGCGCGACCGGTTGCCAGCCCATGCACGGCGAGCGGCTCGCCGACGATATCGCCCGCGGTCATGCGCGGATTGAGCGAGGCGAACGGATCCTGGAATACGATCTGCATGGAGCGACGGTGCGGCCGCATCTCGGCCTTGCTGAGCCCGGTGATGTCGGTGCCGTTCAGCTTGATGGCGCCGCTGGACGGCTCCACCAGCCGCAGCACGGCGCGGGCGACCGTCGATTTTCCGCAGCCGGATTCGCCGACCAGCCCGAGCGTCTCGCCCTTGCCGACCGAGAAGCTGACGCCGTCGACCGCATGCACGGTGCCGACGCGCCGGCGCAGGACGCCGCCGCGCACCGCGTAATGCTTGACGAGGTCAGTGACTTCAAGGAGGGGGCGTTGGTCGCTCATGGCGCGCCTACCAATTCGGTTGCGCGCCAGCACGCCGCCAGATGATTGGCATCGACTTCCTGCAGCGGTGGATATTCGGCGCGGCATCGGTCCACGGCAAGGCGGCAGCGCGGCGCAAAGGCGCAGCCCGGCGGCAGGTTGGTCAGCGACGGCACCATGCCGGGAATCTCGTTCAGCCGCGCATCGGTCTTGGCACCGAACGAAATCACCGCCGGCATCGAGGCCATCAGCCCGCGCGTGTAGGGATGCTTTGGATTTTCGAACAGGTCCTCTACGGTCGCTTCCTCGACCTTCTTGCCGGCATACATCACGATGACGCGTTGCGCGGTCTGCGCGACGACGCCGAGATCGTGCGTGATCAAGATCAAGCCGGTGCCGAGCCTCTTTTGCAGGTCGACGATCAGCGCCAGGATCTGCGCCTGGATCGTCACGTCGAGCGCGGTGGTCGGCTCGTCCGCGATCAACAGCGCCGGCCGGCACGCCAGGGCCATCGCGATCATCGCGCGCTGCCGCATGCCGCCGGACAATTGATGCGGATATTCGTGCGCGCGCCGGTCCGGTTCGGGAATGCGGACCAGGCGGAGCATCTCGACCGCCTTGGCCCAAGCCTCCTTCGCGGTCATCTCCTGGTGCAGGCGGAGCACCTCGGTGATCTGGTCGCCGATCCGCATCACCGGATTGAGCGAGGTCATCGGCTCCTGAAAGATCATCGAGATCCGGTTGCCGCGGATGTCGCGCATCTCGGCCTCGTCGAGGCTGAGCAGATCGGTGCCTTCCAGCGTCACCGAGCCGCCGACCACGCGGCCCGGCGGGTCCGGCACCAGCCGCATTACCGAAAGCGCGGTCACGCTTTTGCCGCAGCCGGATTCGCCGACGATCGCGAGCGTCTCGCCGCGGCGCACGGTGAACGAGACGTCGTCGACCGCGCGGAACAGCCCGGAATTGGTGAAGAACACCGTCTTCAGGTTCTTCACATCGAGAATAGTGTCGTCCTTGCGCGCCCCGCTCATCAGCCGCGTTGCCTCGGATCGAGGATGTCGCGGAGCGCGTCGCCGAACAGATTGGTACCGAATACCGCAAGTGAGATGGCGACGCCCGGGAAAATCACCAGCCACGGCGCAGTGCGAACATATTCAGCAGCCGATTCCGACAGCATGCGGCCCCACGACGGATAGGGCTCGGGAATGCCGAGTCCAAGGAACGACAGCGAAGCCTCGGTGAGGATGGTGGAGCCGAGTTGCGCGGTCGCCAGCACGATCAAGGGCGCGAGCGTGTTCGGCAGCACGTGGCGGAGCGCAATGCGGGTCTCGCTCATGCCGATCGATTTTGCGGCCTCGACGAAGGGCTGCTCGCGCAGCGCCAGCGTATTGGCGCGGATCACACGGGCGACGGTGGGGATCAACGGGATAGCAATCGCGATGATCACGTTCGGCAGCGAGGGACCGAGCGCCGCCGTCATCACCAGCGCCAGCACCAGCAAGGGCAGGGCCTGCAGGATGTCGGTGACGCGCTGGAACAGCAGATCGACCCAGCCGGACAGATAGCCGGATACGAGGCCGACAATGACGCCGATCGACGATCCGAGCGCGGTGGCGCCGATACCGACGGCGAGCGAAATGCGCGCGCCGTGAATGATCCGGCTCCAGACGTCACGGCCGAATGAATCGGTTCCCATCCAGTGCGCCGCGCTGGGTGCCGCCAGCCGCTGCGCCGAATCGACGCTGAGCGGGTCATAGCGGGCGATCAGGTCGGCCGAGATCGCCATCCAGACGAACATCAGCATGATGACAAGGCCGATCGTGCCGAGCAGATAACGCTGCGCCAGGAACACCAGCCGGCGCCAGCCATGCGTCGAATGGGCGCCGGCCCGCCTCAACTCGCTTTCGAAGTTAATCGTGGTCACGCGGCTAGTCCCCATACCGGATGCGCGGGTCGATCGCGGCGTAAAGCATGTCGACGGTGAAGTTCGCGACCACCACGACCACGGCGATCAGCATCACGAGATTCTGCACGATCGGGTAATCGCGCCAGCGCAACGCCTCGACCAGGAAGCGGGCCACGCCTGGAATATTGAACACAGTTTCGGTGACGATCAGCCCGCCGATCAGGAACGCCGCCTCGATGCCGATCACGGTGATAACAGGGAGAATCGCGTTCTTCAGCGCGTGACGATAATTGACCGAAGCCTCGGACGCGCCCTTGGCTCGCGCGGTGCGGATGTAATCCTGCCGCAGAATTTCGAGCATCGAGGAGCGCGTGATGCGCATGGTCAGCGCGGCGCTGCGAAACCCGACCGCCATCGCCGGCACGGCATAGATCGCGAACGCCTCCGTCCAGGTTGCCGGGTTCGGATTGTAGATCGGCATGTGGCCGAACAGCGAAACCGAGGCCATCAGGATCAACAGCCCGAGCCAGAACGAAGGCAGCGAGAGGCCGCTCAGGCTGACGACACGGAGGGTATAATCCAGCCGCGAGCCTTGGTGGACTGCGCTGAGAACGCCCAAGGGAATGCCGATCGAGGCCGAGAACAACAGCGCCAGCGCCGCCAGCCGGGCGGTGATCGGAATGCGCGGCAGGATCTCCTGCAGCGCCGGCTTTTCCGAGACGTAGGAATAGCCGAGATCGCCGTGCAGCAGCCCGCCGATCCAGTTCAGATATTGCTGGTAGATCGGCAGATTGAGGCCGAGTTCCTTTTCCAGGTTGGCCTTGTCGGTGGGATCGACGAAGCCGGCGGCGTCGAACAGGATGTCGACGATGTTGCCGGGGACGACCCGCAGCAACACGAAGATGATGATCGATATCCCGATCAGGGTCACGAGCATCAAGGCGAGGCGTCGCACGATATAAGCAAACACCCGGCTACTCTCCCTGACCCATCGGCTTCGCTCGGCCCGACGTTACTTGTCCATCCAGACGTCTTCGTAACGGTAGCCGTTGTAGGAGCTGTTCACCATGATGGTGATGCCCTTGACATAAGGCTGCCAGCACGAGCCTTGGCGGGCGTGCAAGATGATCGGCCGCGCCACGTCTTCCTGCAGCTTCTTGTCGATCTCCCAGACCAACTTCTTGCGCTTGGCGACATCCTTCTCCACCGACTGCTCGTCGAACAGCTTCTCGATTTCCCTGTTGCAGTAGTTGGTGTAGTTGCGCTCCGAGCCGCAAGAATAGTTTTCGTAGAATGACTGGTCGGGATCGTCGACCGCATTGCCGGTCAGGTTGAGGCCGAGCGAGTAATCCTTGCGGGCGACCTTCGGGAACCATTGTGCGGTATCGACGACGTCGAGATCGCCGTCGATATAGATGCTCTTCATCTGGTCGATCAGGATGACGGCGGGATCGCGGTAGATCGGGATGTTGCGCGTGGCGACCTTGACGGCGAGGCGCTTGTCCGGTCCATAGCCCGCCTTCTGCATCAGCTTGCGCGCCTCTTCCCGATTGGCGTTGACGTCGGGACCGTAACCCGGAATCGATTCCAGCATTTCCTTCGGCATCGCCCACAAGCCGCCCGGTGCGGGGAGCATGGTGCCGCCGATGTCGGCCTGTCCCTCGTACAGTATCGAGACGAAGGCCTTGCGGTCGAGCACCAGTGCCAGCGCGCGGCGAATGTCGATATTGTCGAACGGCGGGGCGGACGAGTTGACGATGATGTTGGTCGAGACGTTGACCGGCTCGACCACGCACACTGCGTTCGGTGCCTGCGACTTGACCTCCTTCAAGAGCGGGATTGACACTTCGGTCGGGAAAGTCATGTCGAATTTCCCGGAGACAAATCCGAGAATGGCCGTCGAACGGTTTGTGATGATGGTGAACTCGATGCCGTCGAGGTGCGGCAGGCCCTTCTTGAAGTAATCGGGATTCTTCGTGAGCTTGATCGATTCGTTGGCCTTGAACTCGACGAATTTGAACGGGCCGGTGCCGACCGGCTTGGTACGCATGTCGGCCGGGGAAACGTGGCAGGGGTAAACCGGGGTGTAGCCGGAGGCGAGTAACGACAACAATGCCGGCTGCGGCCTCTTCAGGCTGAACGATGCCTCGAAATCGCCGTTTGTCGTCACGTCCTCGACCTGGTTGTACCAGGACTTTCGCGGGTTCTGGCGAAACTTCTGTTGCGACTTGCCCATCAGCATGTCGAAGGTGCACTTGACGTCGGCTGAGGTGAACGGCTTGCCGTCATGCCACTTGACGCCCTGCCTCAATTTGAAAGTGAGTTTCTTGCCGTCGTTGCTCCAGGCCCAGCTCTCCGCCAGATCCGGGACGATGGAATCTGCGCTGTTCTGCGCGACGTCCTGCTTGAACATGACGAGGTTGTTGAAGACCGGCATGAAGGGAACGTTGATCGAGAACGTCGCGCCTTCATGGATCGAGGCGCTGCCCGGGCTGTCGCGATGATAGACCCTGAGGATGCCGCCCTGTTTGGGCTCGCCGGCCGATGCAACATCATAAGCTGGCAGCAACAACAACGCTGCGGCGGCAAGCGCATGAACGCTCCGCATGGTCCCCTCCCACATTTGTTCGGTCTCGAAACGGCCGATTACACCAGACGATAGCATGACCGGGCGTCCGGGCAACCGGCCAAGACGATGCACAGATCGGCAATTCGAACTAATCGAAATCCGCGCGGCGGAACACGCGCCAACACGGCTGTTCGCTGCGGCAGATTCGCTGCGGCTCGCGCTGGAATGTCTCGCCGGATGATGCACCGCACCACCAGGTGTCGCGACGTCTGTGTTCGGGTTCGCCGTCTCACATCGTCGCATGCTCACACGATCCGCGAGGCCTTGTTGCCCCAATAGCGATCGCGCAACAGGCGCTTGTAGAGCTTGCCGGTCGGCAGCCGCGGCAGTTCGGCCTCGAAATCGATCGAGCGCGGTACTTTCTGGCGCGACAGCGACTGGCTGCAGAAGGCGATCAGTTCGTCGGCCAGTTCCTGTCCCGGCGAGACGCCCGGCATCGGCTGCACCACGGCCTTTACTTCCTCGCCGAGATCGGGATTCGGCACCCCGAACACCGCCGCATCGGCGATCTTGGGGTGGGTGATCAAGAGGTTCTCGCATTCCTGCGGGTAGATGTTGACGCCGCCGGAAATGATCATGAACGTCGCGCGATCGGTCAGATAGAGATAACCGTCCTCATCGACATAGCCGACGTCGCCGACCGTGCTCATACTGCCGTCAGGCGAGCGCGCCTCCTGGGTCTTGGCCGGGTCGTTGAAATATTCAAACGGGGTTGCGGTCTTGAACCACACCGTGCCCGGGGTGCCCACCGGGCAGGGTTGCATGTTCTCGTCGAGAATATGGAGGTCGCCGAGCAGCACTCGGCCGACGGTGCCGCGGTGGGCCAGCCATTCCTCGCTGTTGCAGGCGGTGAAGCCGAGCCCTTCGGTGGCGCCGTAATATTCATGGATGATCGGTCCCCACCATTTGATGATGTCGTCCTTCACCGCGGCCGGGCAGGGCGCGGCGGCGTGGATCGCGATCTCAAGCGATGAGAGGTCATAGCGCTTGCGGACATCCTCCGGCAGCTTCAGCATGCGCGAGAACATCGTCGGCACAAGCTGGGTGTGGGTGACGCCCCATCTTTGAACCAGCTCCAGATATCTTTCCGGATCAAAGCTTTCCATGATGATGACGGTGCCGCCGGCGCGGATCGTCAAATTGACCGCCGCCTGCGGCGCCGAATGGTACAGCGGCGCGGGCGAAAGGTAGATCATGCCTTCGCGGTAGTGCCAGACGCCGTGCAGGAAATCGAAGATCGCCAGGTTCTGAAGCGGAGGCTGTTCGGGCAGCGGCCGCAGGATGCCCTTCGGCCGGCCCGTGGTGCCCGACGAATAGAGCATGGCGGTCCCGATGCATTCGTCTGATATCGGCGTCTTCGGCAGGCCGGACGTCGCCTGCTCAAGCCCGACGATACGGTCGCTCTCGCCGTCGCCGTCTGCGACAATGCATAATTCGACCTTGGGGCATTCCTTCAGCGCCTCGCGGGCGACGTCGAGCTTTGCCTTCGAGGTGATGAGGATGCGCGACTGGCTGTTGGTGAGGATGTAGGCAAGCTCGCCCGCGGTCAGGTAGGAGTTCACGCAGGTATAATAAAGCCCGCTCCGTTCGCCGGCGCCGCAGGCCTCGAGGTAGCGGCTGTTGTTCTCCATGAAGATCGAATAGTGATCGAGGCGCTTGAGTCCGCGATTGCGAAACAAGTGCGTCAGCCGGTTCGTGCGCGCCTCCAGTTCACGATAGGTCACGGCCTCTCCGGTGGAAGCCATGATGAAGGCGGGCTGCAGCGGACGAAGGTGAGCATGTGTGCCGGTGTACATATTGGCTTCGGTCTCCTTACGCGGTCATGTCCAGAATCTCGCGCACCTGCGCCGGTCCCTCGATCTTGCGCGGATTGCGCGGCACCCACGGCGTTGCCATCGCTTGTTGCGCGATGCGGTCGAAATGCTCAGGCCCAACCTTGACCTCGCGCAGGCTGCGCGGCATGCCGAGATTGCGAATGAATCGGTCGAGCACGTCGCCGGCGTCCTCGTTTGGATGGCCCATGGCGGCTGCGACCAGCGCCTGACGTTCGGCATTCGCTGACTTGTTCCAACCCATCACCGACGGCAGCATCACGCAGGAGGTGTAGCCGTGCGGGACTCGAATTCGGCGCCGAGCACGTAGCCGATGCCATGGCTGGCGCCCATCGGCACGCCGGAAGCGAGAGGCCCGGTCGAAAGCCAGGTCCCGATCTGGCAATCCATCCGCGCGTCTAGGTCGCCGGCCGCGGCCTTCACCCGCGGCAGCGCCTGCGCCAGCATCGATAGGCCCTTCAGCGCCTGCGCGTCGCCATATGGGTGAGCTTCGCGCGAGCAGATGCCTTCGACGCAATGGTCGACGGCGCGGATACCGGTCGACAGCCACAGCCATTCCGGCGTGTGCTGGGCAAGCCAGGGGTCGAGAATCACGGCGCGCGGCATGAGCAGCGGGTGGCGCAGCGCTTCCTTGACCTTCGTCTTCTCGTTGGTGACGCCGGCCGTGGAGGAGAATTCGCCGCCGGCGATCGTCGTCGGCACGCTGATCTGGCGCACCGTTGGCGCGGTGAGCTGCCGTGAGCCGCCGCGACCGGCCTTGATCCGATCGATGTCATCCGCGCTGCGGATGTCGTTGGCGAGGCAGAGCTGCACGGCCTTGGCGCCGTCGGTGATCGAGCCGCCGCCGATCGTGACGATGAGATCGGCATCCGCTGCGCGGGCCTGTTCGCTGGCGGCGATCACGGCTGAGCGCGGCGTGTGCGGCGGCATCGCGTCGAACGTGCCGACGCAGCGCGGTCCCAGCGCGCGGCGGATGGTATCGATCACATCGGTTTCGCGGTTGAGCGTGCCGCTGACCATCAGGAAGGCGCGCCTCGTGCCGAGCCGATCCAACTGCGCGACAAGCGCCTCGGACGCCGGCCGTCCGAACACGACCTCGTCCATGGCGCCGAATACGACACGCCCTCTGTGCACGCTTGTCCTCCCCGGACATTCTCTGGCCCTTGTGGCGGGCCTTGCGGCGAGGTTAGCCGAGGAAATCGGCGACGTCATGCTTGAAGGCGGCAATATGAGCGGACCATCTCGACGATCGGGCAGTCGCTCGCTTCCCCCTTGGGGGCTCCACGAGACGTCTTCGCACGATGTCACGTTTTCGTCATCAGGCGGCGATTAGCTGACCATTCGTCGCAACGGGTTCCGCTTTCATCGCAGTGCGAAAACGCGAAATCGCGCGTTGCGACGAGCGTTGACTACGCTGATGCATAACGATTGTGCTTGATCCCGGCCGGTTCTTGACGAGACTGGGAACCGATCACATCTGTGGCCTCCGCAACTAAGTTCCACGGCAAGCTTTTCCATCGATCAGGATGTTGAGAATGCAGGGGGAGATGGGATTGAGCACGACTGAGTCATTGAAGCGTCCGGCTGCGGCAAGCCGTGATGGTCACTCGCTTCGCGGTCTCAAATGGTTGCCCCCATTGCTTGCGCTTGCGCTGTCCGCCTGTGGCGACAAGCCGCCGCAACAGCCAGCCGCCGCAGCGCCGTCGGTCACGGTCTCGCAGCCGGTGAAACGTACCGTCACCGATTGGGACGAATTCACCGGCCGCTTCGAGGCCATCCAGGAGGTCCAGGTTCGCGCCCGCGTCGGCGGTTTCGTGAAGAGCGTCGAATTCCGCGACGGCGCGATCGTGCGCACGGGCGACCTGCTTTACGTGATTGACGCCCGTCCGTTCGAGGCGGTCGCCGAGCAGGCCGATGGCCAGTTGTCGGACGCACGCGCGAGGGCCGAACTCGCCAGGCGCGAACTCGACCGTGCGCTGACGTTGAACCAGACCCAGGCCGTATCCGACTCTATCGTCGACCAGCGCCGCCAGACCCTGCAGGCGGCGCGCGCCGCGGAGATGCAGGCCGAAGGCGCGCTCAAGGCCGCCAAGCTCAACATCGAATTCACCCATGTGATGGCGCCGATCACCGGCCGCGTCAGCCGCCATCTCGTGACGCCTGGCAATCTCGTGCAGGGCTCCGAGGGCGGTGCCACGCTGCTCACCTCGATCGTCTCGCTCGACCCGATCTACATCTATTTCGATGTCGACGAGGCGACTTACTTGCGAAACAGCCGGCTCTGGTTCGAAGGCAGGCGGCCGAGCTCGCGCGACACGCCGAACCCGGTCCAGGTGACGCTGACTGGCGAAACCAAGCCCTCGCATGAGGGCAAGATGGATTTCCTCGACAACCGGCTGGACGTCTCGACGGGTACGCTGCGCAGCCGCGCCGTGATCCCGAATAAGGATCTCTCGATCCTGCCCGGACAGTTCGGCCGCGTCCGGATCATCGGCAGCGCACCGTATGAGGCGCTGCTGCTGCCTGATACGGCTGTCGCGACCGACCAGTCGCGCAAAATCGTTTTCGTGGTCAAGGACGACAATACGGTCGAGGCGAGGCCGGTGACGCTCGGGCCGCTCGATGAAGGCCTGCGCGTGATCCGTGAGGGCCTGAAGCCGGAAGACCGCGTCGTCATCGACGGGCTGCAGCGGGCCCGCGTCGGAGCGAAAGTCAGCCCGCAGACGGGTGAGATCAAGCCGGCCGGTGCCAAGACATGAATCTCGGCCGTCTCTCCATCAACCAGCCCATCCTGGCGATGGTGTTGTCGATCGTGCTTCTGATCGTCGGCGCGATCGCCTACACCACGCTGCCGGTCTCCGAATATCCGCAGGTGGTGCCGCCGACGGTGACGGTCACCACGCAATATCCCGGCGCCTCCGCGCAAACCGTGTCCGACACCGTCGCCGCTCCGATCGAGCAGGAGATCAACGGCGTCGAGGACATGCTGTATCTCTACAGCCAGGCCACCTCGAATGGGCAGTTGACGATCACGGTCACCTTCAAGCTCGGCACCGATCTCGACAAGGCCCAGGTGCTGGTGCAGAACCGCGTCGCGATCGCGCAGCCGCGGTTGCCCGAAGAGGTGCAGCGCAACGGCGTCATCACCCGCAAGAACAGCCCCGACATCCTGATGGTCGTGTTCATGCTGTCGCCGGACGACACGTTCGACCAGCTCTACATCTCCAACTACGCGCTGCTGCAGGTCCGCGACGAGTTGCTGCGGCTCGACGGCGTCGGCGACATTCAAATCTTCGGCGCGCGCGACTATTCGATGCGGCTGTGGCTCGACCCCGACAAGATCTCCACGCTCGGCCTGACCGCGGGCGAAGTGGTGGCGGCGATCCGCTCGCAAAACGTGCAGATCGCAGGCGGCCAGATCGCGGAGCCGCCGATCGGCGACCGCGCCTTTTCGCCGAATCTCACCTTTACCGGCCGTCTGAAAGACCCGAAACAATTCGAGGAGATCGTGGTCAAGGCCGGCGCCGACGGGCGCACGGTCAAGCTGCGCGATGTCGCGCGGATCGAACTCGGTGCTTTGGCCTATTCGACCAACAGTTTTCTGCTGCGCAAATCCGCGGTCGCCATGCTGGTGACGCAGCGGCCGGGCTCGAATGCGCTGGCGACCGCCGAGAATATTTCCAAGACGATGGAGAAACTGAAGGCGAGCTTCCCGAAGGGGCTCGACTACAACATCGGCTACAACCCCACCGAATTCATCGCGCAGTCCGTCAGCGAGCTGATCAAGACGATCTACGAGGCGATGGCGCTGGTCGTGATCGTGGTGCTGGTATTTTTGCAAGGCTGGCGGCCGGCGATCATCCCGATTATCGCGATTCCGGTCTCGCTGGTCGGCACCTTTGCCGTGATGGCGGCGCTCGGGTTCTCGATCAACAATCTGACGCTGTTCGGCCTTGTGCTGGCGGTCGGCATCGTGGTCGACGACGCGATCGTGGTGGTCGAAAACGTCGAGCGCCATCTCGAACATGGCATGAGCAGGCGCGACGCCGCGCTCCGCACCATGCAGGAGGTCGGCAGCGCGCTGGTGTCGATCGCGCTGGTTCTGTGCGCGGTGTTCGTGCCGACCGCGTTCCTTGGCGGCATCTCCGGGCAGTTCTTCCAGCAGTTCGCCGTCACCATTGCGGTGGCGACCGCGATTTCCTGCTTCTGTTCGCTGACGCTGTCGCCGGCGCTGGCCTCGTTGATCCTGCAACCGCACGAAGACAAGAGGCCGCCGGCACGCTGGAATTTCATCGCCCGCGGCTGGGGCGCCTTTACCGGCGTGTTCAATCGCGGCTTCGACCGGCTGGCACATGGCTATGCGAGCACCGCCGATTTCGTGATCCGGCATTCGGTGGTTATGCTGCTGGTGTACGTGGCGCTGATCGGCGGCGCCGGATGGCTGTTGATCACGACGCCGCAAGGCTTCATCCCGGCGCAGGACCGTGGCTACGTGATTGTGTCCGTGCAATTGCCGGGTGCGGCCTCGCTGGCGCGAACGACCGAAGTGGTCAGGGAGATCGAAAAGATTGCGCTTGATACGCCGGGCGTCGTTCGGGCGCCCGCCTTCGCCGGCTTCTCGGGTGCGACCCGGACGCAGGCGAGCAACGCCGCGGCACTGTTTCCAGTGTTTGACGATCCGGCGGCCAGGGCGAAGAAGGGACTTACGTCCACTTCAATCGCGAACGAACTGCGCAAGCGGCTGGCGAATATCCAGGGAGCGTTCATCATCGTGATTCCGCCGCCCGCGGTGCCCGGCATCGGCACCGGCGGCGGCTTCACCATGCGCATCCAGGACCGTCAGGGCCGCGGCTCCGAAATGCTGGCGGCCGCGACCGATGAATTGATCGGTGCCGCGCGCAAGGCGCCCGGACTGACCCAGGTGTTCTCGACCTTTGCCGCCAACACGCCGCAACTGTTCGTCGACATCGACCGCATCAAGGCACAGAAGCTCGGCGTGCCGATTGCGAACATCAACGATACGATCCAGACCTATTTCGGCTCGTCCTATGTCAACGACTTCAACCTGTTTGGCCGCACCTACCGCGTCACGGCGCAGGCCGATCTGCCGTTCCGGAAGGAGACGTCCGATCTCGCACGCCTGCGCACCCGCAATGCCGCCGGCGACATGGTGATGCTCGGCAGCGTCGTGAGTTTCAGCGACATCTCCGGCCCCGATCGGGTCGCGCGCTATAATCTCTATCCCGCGTCCGAGTTGCAGGGTGACACGCTGCCGGGGACCAGTTCAGCGACCGCCATTGACACCATGAAGAAGCTCGTCGAGGAGACGCTGCCGAGCGGCTTCTCGTTCGAATGGACGGATTTGTCCTATCAGCAGGTCACCGGCGGCCAAGCCGGCCTGCTCGTGTTCCCGATCTGCGTGCTGTTCGTGTATCTCGTGCTGGCGGCGCAATATGGCTCGTGGAGCTTGCCATTTGCGGTCATCCTGATCGTGCCGATGTGTCTGCTGGCTGCGACCATCGGCGTGCGGATCATGGGACAGGACGTCAACATCCTGACCCAGATCGGCTTCGTGGTGCTGGTTGGGCTGGCGGCCAAGAACGCCATTCTCATCGTCGAGTTCGCGCGCGACATCGAGCTCGAGGGCAAGGCGCGGCTGGAGGCGGTGATCGAAGCCTGCCGGTTGCGGCTGCGGCCGATCCTGATGACGTCATTCGCCTTCATCCTCGGCGTGCTGCCGCTGGTGATCTCGTCGGGCTCGGGCTCGGAGATGCGGCAGGCGGTGGGCGTCGCCGTGTTCTTCGGCATGATCGGCGTCACGCTATTCGGCCTGGTGTTCACGCCGATCTTCTACGTCATCGTGCGCAACCTCGCCGAAGGCAAGGGCAAGAAGCGGGCGGCGGTGTAAATTCGCACGCGTCATTCCGGGCTCGCGACTTCGTCGCGCCCCGGAATGACGGCGCAGTTTTGATCAAAGTTCCCCAATACTTTTGGCTGATCTGAAATGGATGGGCACTCGCGGGGTTATTGAATAAAGTCGCGAGGTTCCTCTGACAAAAAATTCCTGGAGAAAAGAATGAAGTCGGGATTGTTGGCCGCCGTTGCGGCAGTTGGTCTTTTGCTCGCCGCGCCGGCATCGGCGCAGGGCGTCAAGATCGGCATTCTGAACGACCAATCCGGGGTCTACGCCGATTACGGCGGCAAGTGGTCGTTCGAAGCGGCCAAGATGGCAGTCGAAGATTTCGGTGGCGAAGTGCTCGGCCACAAGATCGAGGTCATTTCCGCCGATCACCAGAACAAGCCGGATCTCGGCGTTGCCATCGCGCGGCGCTGGTATGAGGTCGAAGGCGTCGATATGATCACGGAGCTGACGACGTCCTCCGTCGCGCTCGCGATTCACGAGCTTTCTAGGGAGAAGAAGAAGATCGACATCGTCGTGGGTGCTGCGACCTCGCGCCTCACCGGCGACGCCTGCCAGCCTTACGGCTTCCACTGGGCCTACGACACCCACGCGCTCGCCTACGGCACCGGCGGTGCGCTGGTGGAATCCGGCGGCGATACTTGGTTCTTCATGACCGCCGACTACGCCTTCGGCCACGCGCTGGAAAAAGACACCGGCGATTTCGTCAGGGCGAAGGGCGGCAAGGTGCTCGGCGCAGTCCGCATTCCCCTGAACTCGTCGGACTTCTCTTCCTTCCTGCTGCAGGCGCAAAGTTCGAAAGCCAAGATCATCGGTCTCGCCAATGCCGGCCTCGACACCACCAACTCGATCAAGCAGGCGGCGGAATTCGGCATCGTCAAGAGCGGCCAGAAGCTCGCCGGCCTATTGCTGACGCTTGCGGAAGTGCACGGCCTCGGCCTCGCCGCCGCCCAGGGCCTGGTGCTGACCGAAGGCTACTACTGGGACCGCGACGCCAGGAGCCGCAATCTCGCCGAACGCTTCTTCAAGCGCACCGGCCGCATGCCGAACATGATCCAGGCCGGTACCTATTCGGCGACGCTGCAATACCTCAAGGCAGTGAAGGCCGCGGGCACCAAGGATACCGAGGCGGTGGCGAAGAAGTTGAAGGAGCTCCCGGTCGACGACGATTTTGCGCAAGGCGGCAAGGTTCTGGAAAACGGCCGCATGGTCCACGACCTCTATCTGTTCGAGGTCAAGAAACCATCTGAATCGAAGAAGCCGTGGGATTACTACAAGCAGCTCGCCGTGGTGCCGGGCGACAAGGCGTTCCCTGCGGCGAAGGATTCCGGCTGCCCGCTGGTGAAGTAGTCTCCGTCCCTACGAAAGCAGGGACCCATAACCACAGGCGGTTGTTGTTAAAGCGGGCGTCTGATGGCCTGCTCCATTGATAAGCCGCGGCGTATGGGTCCCTGCTTTCGCAGGGACGACGAGGGGATGGGGTTGGCGCTCCATCACCCCTGCACCAACCGCCACACGATGGCGCCGAATGCGCCGATCCACAGCGCGATCGTTGCCAACGCCTGAGTCGCAAAGCCGAGGCCGCGCTGTGGGACCGACTTCGCGTAGCCAAATATATAGAGAATGCGGCCTATCACCCATACCAACCCCAGCGCAGCGGCGATGCCGTCGCTGATATAAATCGCGAACAGCCATAGCGCCGGCAAAAAGATCGGCAGCCATTCCAGCGTGTTCATCTGCGCGCGAAACACGCGCTCGAAATCGGGGTTGCCCGAAATCGCCGGCAGCTTGACGCCGAATTTACCGCGCGCCTGTGACACACGAACGGACGAGTAGAAGTAGACCAGGATCGCCAGCAAGCTGACGAGCGCGGTGAGATGATACATCGCTGAAATTCCCCTTTTCGAGCGCGCTTAATAACCTGTCATTTCCAGATAGCCCACACCCGCGTGGCTGCCTGCGAAGCGAATCGGGCCTTCCCAATAGGGGAAACTCGTGCCCATCCAGCTTCGGGGATTGAGCGGCGTGCACTCGATCTTGAGCGCCTTGCTTCGAACCTCGATGCGCCATGTGGTCGGAATTTTTCGCGTCCCAATCTCGGTGAACGCGAGCGGCGTCATGGCGATATCCGCGGAGGCGAGTTGCTCGGCCGTGCCGTCGGGCGCGATCCATTTGCCCGAGCCATAATGCTGGCCGTCGGTCTGGCGCATCCGGTACAGCATCAATTTGTCGCCGGCGTTGAAATGCAGCGAGAGCCAGTCCCATCCGCTTTGATCCGCGGCCAGCGGCTGGCTGCTCCACTCGCGATCGAGCCAGGCCATGCCGGTGACGTCGACGGGCCTGTCGTCAATGGTGAGGATGCCCGTCGCCGCATAGTGCGGCTGGCTGTAATAATAGGAGGCCTGTTCGCGCAGCGATTTGCGGCTGTAGCCGCCTTCGCCCTGCAGCACCAGCGGCCGATCCTCGTCCAGGCGCAGCGTGTAGCTGAAGTCGGCGCCCGATGCTTTCAGTTCCAGCGGTGCGATATTGTCGTCATTCACGGAATCGAGGGCGCGCATCTCCCAGGCATCGATCCAGGCGTGAAACGGGTTGGCCTCGACGCCGGCCTGGCCGACACCGCCGCGCGCGAACGTCTGGCTGAAGCGATGGGTATCTTCGCGCGTGACGGCGGCATGGCCCATCCATATCTGCTGGTTGGCCCAGCCCTCTCGCGGCCCGCCTGGCGCGATCGCCTGGCGAAACAGCGTCCATTGGGCGCCGTAGGCTGCTCCGCTGACATCGGTGAGATTGGCGGTCACATACCACCACTCGATGCGGAATTCCGGATGTGGCCCGTGGTCGGCAGGAAAAGCAAATGTCCTGCCCGGCACGACCGGCGCAAATCCATCCGCGCTATCGCCAAGCCCGGCAAAGCCCTGCGCGAGTGTCTCGCCGCCAAATCCGGCCAAGAGTGTACCGCCAATGAAGCAGCGGCGGGTAATGAAGCCGCTACCGTTCATTGGCAAAGATCCTGATCAGGCTGGTCGGCTGCATGCGCGCCAGCCTGATGACGGGGAGCGCGGAAGCCGCAACCGCTGCCGCCATCGCGACGCCGGTGAGCCAGAGCAATTGCAGCGGAAAGACATGAAACGGCAACCGCCAGCCGAACGCCTTGACGTTGACGATCGCGAGCAGGCACCACGCGACCAGCAAACCCAGCGGAAGCGCAAAGATGGTGGTGATCAACGCCACCGAGGTCGTCTTCAACAGCTCGATGGCCGCGAGCCGCCGCCGCGTGACGCCGATCGCCCATAGCGGCGCCAGTTGCGGCAGGCGGGAATTGGCAAGCGTCAAGAGGCTCGTCAGCAGCGCCACGCCGGCGACGCCGAGCGTAAAGGCGTTCAGCGCCGCCGTGACCGAGAAAGTGCGGTTGAAGATCCGCGTCGATTCCGCCTTCATCGTCGCCTGGTCGACGACATTGCGATTGTCGAGGCCGAACTTTTCCTGCAGTGCCGAGATCAACGCCGGGATCTTTGGCGGGGCGACCCGCAGTCCCATGCGCGTCAGCGGGATTTCCGGAAAGCGACGCGTCAGCGCGGCGAAGTTCACCGCGATCTGGCTCTTGGGGTTGCCGTAATCGGCATAGATGCCGACCACGTGGAGCGCCCAGTTTCCGCCTGACGCGGGCACTTCGATGCGGTCGCCAAGGGAGAGCTGCAGCCGTCGCGCCAGTTGTTCGCTTACAAGGGCCGCATCGCCGGGGCGAAGCTTGACCCAGACATCCTCAGTCGATTGCAGCAGCGGCCAGTTGTCGCGATAGGTGGCGTGATCGGGCAGGCCCAGCACCTCAAGCGGCGCGCCCGCCAATTGCGTATCGGCACGGCCGCCGGGCAGGATCGCCTCGACCTCGGGGCGTTCGCGAAGCCACGCCTTGATCTCGCGTGCCTGCGCGTCATTGGCGGCGTTGACATAAACTTCTGCTGCCAGCCGCCCGTCCAGCCAGACCAGAAACGTGCGGGAAAAACTCTCGACCATGGTGGAGACGCCGACATTCACCGCCAATGCGAGCAACAGCGCCATCAAAGCGAGCGATAATCCCGACAGTTGCTGGCGGCTGTCGGCCCAGAACCAGATTCCGAGCGGGGCTCGTGCGTAGCGCTGGCCAAGCGACAGCACGATTTCCAGAAACATCGGCAGGATCAGCGCTGCGCCGAGCATCAATGCAGCGAGCACGGCAAAGCCCGAAATCAGGGAATCGCCAAACCACAAAAAGCCGCCAGCGGCTGCGAACGCCACGAGCGCCAGCGCGCTCTGGTAAAGGAGCCAGCGCCGCTGCGCCTGTTGCCAGGCGAAGGGCTGGGCGGTGGCGAGCAACGGCAGCCGCAGCGCCTTGGTGAGGCTGGCAGCGGCCGCTGCGAGCGCGCCCAAAATGCTGATGGCGATGCCCGCGATCCACCATTGCGGCTTGAGCGTGAGATGTCCCGGAATCTGCGCGCCATAGAGCCCGCGCAGCGATGCGGCGACGTCAGGCAGCAGCGCGCCGGCGATGAAGTAACCGCACACGAGTCCGATCAGCCCCGCGACCAGTGCCAGCGACACCAGCTCAAGCACCAGCACGGCGTTCAGCATCCGCGCCGAGACGCCGCAGGCGCGCAAGGTGCGTAAGGTCGGTAGCCGCTGCTCGAAGGCCAGCCCGATCGCCGAATTGACGATGAACAGGCCGACAAAGAATGACAGCAACCCGAACGCGGTCAGGTTCAGGTGAAAGCTGTCGGTGAGGCGTTCGAGGTCGGTCTCCGCATCGGCTTCGATCAGCCGAAGCTTGTCGCCGGCAACGCTTTCGAGCGGCGCGTGCCTCGCTGTCGCCTTGCCAATCAGGAGCCGCGAAAGCTGGTCCGGCATCTTCAGGAGGTTCTGCGCAATGCCGATGTCGACGACCAGCACGCCGGGCACCAGGTTTGGCTGCACGCGAAGCGGCGGCAGCGGTGCGCCGCCATCGCCTTGCGGACGCGCGCCCTCCGCGAGCTTGAGGTCGGAAAGCGTTTCCGGCGCCACCAGGATCTCGCCCGGCGGCGTCATGAAGGATTGCAAGCTGGCTTTGCCGATCGTCGGCGCGTTGCCGACTTCGGCGGGCAGCGTAACGGGGTCGATGCCGAGCAGCCGCAACGATCGTCCCTCGATCTGGATGCGGCCTTCCAGCATCGGTGAAACCGGCCAGCCGGCGCGGCGCAACTCGACAAAAAGTTCTTGCGGGAAAGTTACGCCGTTGCGGGCGACCAGCATGGCGGTGCGCGTGCCGCCAAACGTAGCGGCGGCGCGATCATAGGATGTGCGCGCCTGCTGATTGAGCGCCTGCACGCCGCTCCACAGCGCGGTCGCCGAGATCAACCCGATCAGCAGGGTCGCCAACTGCATCGGGTGCCGCCGCCAGTGGCTCAGCAGCACGGCCAGCGTCCACAGGGCGCGTTTCACGCGATCACCCCGGCATGGAGGTTGACCTGGCGGTCGAGCGTTGCTGCGAGCCGCGCGCTGTGCGTCACCAACAGAAAGCCGCAGCCGCTGCGCGTCACCAGGTCGCGCGCCAGCGCCAGCACTTCGTCCGCCGTGTCCTCGTCGAGATTGCCGGTTGGCTCGTCTGCGAGCAGCAAGAGCGGCTTGACCGCCAATGCCCGGCCGATTGCGACGCGTTGTTGCTGACCGCCGGACAATTGCTCGGGATAGCGCTTCAGGAAGCGGCCGAGCCCGAGCCGCTGCACCAGTTCGTGGTGCCAGGCCGCATCGTGACGGCCGGCGATGCGCGACTGGAAAACGAGGTTGTCCTCCACGGTGAGGCTCGGGACCAGGTTGAATTGCTGAAACACCAGGCCGAGCCGGTCGCGGCGCATTTCCGCCCGCTCGGCATCACTGAGTTCGGCGACTGAGGCATCCGCCAACCTGATCTCGCCGCCATCGGCTGCATCGAGCCCGGCGATCAGGTGCAAGAGCGTGCTCTTGCCGCTGCCGGATTCGCCGGTGAGTGCGACGCTCTCACCGGCAGCGACCGTCAGGTTCACGCCGCGCAGCACCGCGACTTCTTCGCCGGCGGTGCGGTAGCTCTTGATCAGGCCGGTCACGTGCAGCACGGGGCCGGTCGCACTCGGATTGTATTTGGTCATGCGAGACGATGGACCGATCTGACCATGAAAATCCCCTGACGTGATGGCATGCAACATATCAGGGCACGCGTCCCCGATCACGGCCTCAATCGCGCCGCGACGCGATCGTGATTCGGTTGTGGCGTGCGCCTGTCGCGCAAGCCGGCAGTTGCACGGCGGGCATTTGCGAAAATCGCGGTTGCCTTGCCCGCAAGCCGCCTTGTAGCATCGAAACCGGCCGATCCGACAGAGCCAGCAAAGATACACGGGGAAAGCAGCCATGACCGCGCAAGCGACGCCCAAGGGGACGTCAAAGGGGACGCCCGAGGGCGCCTGGAAAATCACCTTCCTGCTGTTTCTGTTCATGCTGGTGAACTTTGCCGACAAGATCGTCGTCGGGCTCGCCGGCGCCCCGATCATGGATGAGCTGAAGCTCTCGCCGGAACAGTTCGGTTTTCTCGGCTCCTCGTTCTTTTTCCTGTTTTCCATCTCTGCCATCGTCGTCGGCTTCGTCGTCAACCGCGTCGATACGCGTTGGGTGCTGCTCGCGATGGCGGTGATCTGGTCGGTGGCGCAGTTTCCGATGGTCGGCACCGTCGGTTTCACGACGCTCGTGATCTGCCGCATCATCCTTGGTGCAGGGGAGGGACCCGCGTTCGCGGTAGCGGCGCACGCGGTCTACAAGTGGTTTCCTGACGAAAAGCGGACGCTACCCACCGCGATCCTTTCGCAGGGCTCGGCGTTCGGGGTGATCCTCGCGGTGCCCGCGCTGAACTGGATCATCGTCAATCATAGCTGGCACTATGCGTTCGGCGCGCTCGGCATCGTCGGCCTGATGTGGGCAGCGGCGTGGCTGGTCATGGGAAAGGAAGGACCGCTGGTTCAGACCGTCACAACGGCTGCGACCGATCCGCGCGTTCCCTATCTCCAGCTTCTGACTTCGCGAACCTTTATCGGCTGCTGCGCCGCGACCTTCGGCGCCTATTGGGCGCTGTCGCTCGGCCTCACCTGGTTCACGCCGTTCATCGTCAAGGGGCTGGGCTTCTCGCAACAAGATGCAGGCTGGATTTCGGTTCTGCCCTGGGTGTTTGGCGCGGCCGTCGTGCTGCTGACGGGCTGGGTTTCGCAGGTGATGCTGACGCGCGGCTATACCACGCGCGGTGCGCGCGGTGTGCTCGGCTCGGTGCCGCTGATCGTCGGCGGGGCGATCCTTGCTGTGCTGCCCTATGTCAACGGCGCGGGATGGCAGATTGCGTTCCTTGTGTTCGGGTCCGGGCTGTGCGGCTCGATCTATGTGGTCTGCCCGCCGATGCTCGGCGAATTCACCCCAGTGCAGCAGCGCGGCGCCGTGATCGCAATCTATGGCGCGATCTATACGCTGGCGGGAATGATCGCGCCGTTCGTGATGGGCGCCGTGATTCAGAATGCGGTGGTGCCGCTCGACGGCTACATGACCGGCTTCACCATCAACGCCGTGATCATGGCGGCGTCAGGGTTGCTCGGACTGTTGCTGCTGTGGCCGAATATGGAACGCAAGCGGTTGATGGCCCAGGCGGTCGCTCAGCCGAAATTCGCGTGAGGCATATCCGTCGTCCCTGCGAACGCAGGGACCCATATGTGGACGGCCCCCGTGGCACAAGAGCTTTTTGAGTGAGATCGGATCGCTTGCATCCATATGTCCGGCCTGTGAGTGCGGTTGTGTTGACCGCTGGCCAAGATGGGTTGCGCGATGCGAGTTCCAAACAACCTAGCGGCCTGTTGGCGGCCAATGGGTCCCACGGATTGTCTCGCATCGTTGCTCGATCGATCGCTCCATCTGCTCTTGCAGCTTCCGGGTCGGTCGGCGGACGAGCCGCCGGCCGGCCAACCTGTTTGACCTGTTTAAGCGGCGACTGCCGCCGTGGCATTGATCCGCGCCGCGTCGTACGCCTCCCCCGTGACCATCAGCTTCCAGGCGATGCGGGCCACCTTGTTGGCGAGCGCTACGGCCGCAAGCTTCGGCGGCTTGCGCTGGATCAATGCCAGCAGCCAGCGCGAGTGATGGCCGCGGCCACGCCTGGCCTGCTGGATCACCGCGGTCGCCCCGATCACCAGCAGGCGACGAAGGTCCTCATCGCCGGCCCGGGTGATCTTGCCGAGCCTGGTCTTGCCGGCGGTGGAATGGTCCTTGGGCGTGAGGCCGAGCCAGGCCGCAAAGTGACGACCGGAGCGGAACGCGCGCGGATCTGGTGTCTTCATCACCAGCGCCGTCGCCACGATCGGGCCGACCGAAGGGATCTTTGCCAGCCGGCGGCCCATGGCATCGCCACGGTGCCAGGCCATCAGCTTGGCCTCGATCGCCTCCAGCTCGCCCTCGAGCCTGGTGCATTCGCGGCCCAGCACCGTAAACAGCTCGCGCGCCATCGCGGGAAGCGTCTCGTCCTGGGCAATCTGCGCCAACAACGGCTCGATCTTGTCCAACCCCTTGGGCGCAATCAGGCCATACTCCGCCGCATGGCCGCGGATCGTATTGGTCAACTGGGTGCGCCGGGCGATCAATCCATCGCGGATTCCTGTCAGCATTAATGCAGCCTGCTGCTCGGCGCTCTTTACCGGCACAAACCGCATGCTCGGCCGGCTCATCGCCTCACACAGGCCCTCCGCATCCCGCCAGTCATTCTTGTTCCGCGTCACATAGGGCTTCACCAATTGCGGAGCCATCAGCTTCACCTCATGGCCAAGCTTGCGAAGCTCCCGCGCCCAATATTGCGAAGCCCCGCAGGCCTCCATCCCGATCACGGTCGGCGGCAATTTGGCAAAGAACTCCAGCACCTGCTTGCGCGAAAGTTTCTTGCGCAACACCACCTGCTCCGCCGCATCAACTCCATGCAGCACAAAAATATACTTCGACGTATCCATTCCAATGCGGCTAATCTGCTTCACGGACGGCTCCCTTGTCTGAGATTTGCAACAACCTCATTCTGGCACACTGATGCCGTAGGGGGCCGTCCACACCATCAACCACGAATGCTGATTGCCTAAGCGAGGTGCCTGCCACATCGCCATGAACGATGAGCCGCGGCGTATGGATCCCTGCGTTCGCAGGGAAACACCGAGTGTGGGCGACGCCGCCGTCTTAACTCGCCGCCGCGTCGAACTGCGGCTTGCTTCCCTGCGTGCCGCGCACCAGTTTGCCCGGGCGCGCGCCGGTGGCTGTGCCGGCGCGCTGCGTCACCACGCCAGAGACGATGGTGGCGTCATAGCCGTCGACCTGCTGCATCAGGCGGCGGCCGCCGACCGGCAGGTCGTAATGTACTTTTGGCGGATGCAGATGCAGACGGTCGTAGTCGATCACGTTGACGTCGGCCTTGAAGCCGGGCGCAATCACGCCGCGGTCGTAGAGGCCGGCCGAGAGCGCGGTCTTGCGCGATTGCGCGGCGACGACGAACGGGATCGACAGTTTTTCGCCGCGGGTGCGGTCGCGGGTCCAGTGCGTCAAGAGATAGGTCGGAAAGCTGGCGTCGCAGATGATGCCGCAGTGGGCGCCGCCGTCTGATAGCCCCGGCACGGCATTGGGATCGCGCAGCATCTCCCTGACAGCATCGAGATTGCCGTCGGCATAATTGAGGAACGGCACGTAGAGCATGCCGCGGCCGTTATCCGTCAGCATCGCATCATAGGCGAGTTCTTCCGGTTGCTTGCCCTCGCGGCGGGCCTGCGCGCCCAGCGTGTTTTCCGGCGGCTGCTCGTAGTCCGGCGGGTTTCCGAGCAGGTACATTTTGTCGTAGTTCGGCCGGAAGAACAGCGGATCGTCGGTCGCGGTGGCGTGCTCGCTCAGGATCGCCTTGCGCACTTCGGGCTGGCGCAGGCGGGCGAGCCGCTCGGCGAGCGGCAGATGCGCGATCGCTTGGTAGCTCGGATGGGTCTGGAACGGGTTGCGCGATAGTTCGAGTCCGAGCATCAGTCCGACCGGGCGGGCGGCGATCTGCGCCGTAATCGACAGGCCCTGCACCGAGGCCTCTCTGATGGTGTCGAGCGTCTGGCGCCAGCGCTGCGGCGCTCTATCGTTCTGCGTGATCGAGAACGACACCGGGATTTTGGTGTTCTCGGCGACCCGCAGCATCATCGGCAGGTCTTCGTCGATTGTGGAGAGATCGAGCACGAATTGCAGGACGCTGCGGCCCTGCGCATGCATCGCCGCCGCGATCGCGGTCAGTTCGTCCTCGCCGGCCTTCAGCGTCGGCGTAAAATCGCCGGTCGAGGTGCGGTGGTTGAGCGTGCGCGAGGTCGAGAAGCCGAGTGCGCCGGCCCGCACGGCATCGGCAGCCAGTGCCGCCATCGCCTTGTTGTCGTCTGATGTCGAGGGATCGCGGCGCGCGCCGCGCTCACCCATCACATAGACGCAAAGCCGCATGCGGCAGTTGCGCGCCGATGTCCATGTCAAAACTTCTTTTCGACAGCCACTCCATGTAATCCGGAAAGCTCTCCCAGGCCCATGGGATGCCGGCGCTCAGCACCGGCTCGGGGATGTCCTCGACGCCTTCCATCAATTGAATTAGTCGGACATGGTCGGCCGGACGGCACGGCGCGAAACCGACGCCGCAATTTCCCATGATCGCCGTCGTTACGCCGTTCTGCGAGGAGGGCGTGATATCCTGGCTCCAGGTGACCTGGCCGTCATAATGGGTGTGGACGTCGACGAAGCCCGGCGTGACCAGTCTGCCCCTGGCGTCGATTTCTTCCTTGCCCTTTGCCGCGACCTTGCCGACTTCGGTGATGCGGTTGCCTGCAATCGCCACGTCGGCTTCGAACAAGTCGCCACCCTTGCCATCGGCAACGGTGCCGCCGCGGATCACGAGGTCGGGGGTCGAGGTCATGGCTTCCATCCCGGTTCTGGTTCTTGTTGACGCATCATCTGACGTCATCCGAGCCTGTCAACCAACGGGGATGACGCTCAGGAATGCATTACAACGGCTTCGGCGCCGCCGGCTTGCGGTCGGTCACCAGCGCCAGCAGGACCGTCAGCACCATGAAGGCGACGGAGGCGCCGAACACCCAATGCGGCAGGTTCTGGTCCATGATCCAGCCGAACAATAACGGGGAGAGTATGCCGCTGAAATTGAAGCCGGTGGAGACGATACCGAAGGCGCGGCCCGCGGCGCCCGCAGGAGCCGCGTTGCGCACCAGCATGTCGCGCGAGGGGGCGATGACGCCGCCGAGGAATCCAGCCAGCCCCATCGCGGCGGTCAGCACCACCGACGGCAAATTGATCGTCGCAATGATTGTTATGATGACGGCGTTGATGGCAAAGCACGCAGCGGCAACATTGCCATGCCGCTTGGTGCGGTCGGCGAGATAGCCGCCGGCGAGCACGCCGGCCGCGCTGGCGCCGAGATAGGCGGTCAGCGCGATGTTGGCGGCCGAGAACGTCACGCCATAGCCGCTCATCAGCGCAACCACGCCGAAATTGCTGATGCCGGCGCTGGACAGGCCGAGCAGCATGAAGAAGATCGTCAGCACGATGATCGCAGGCGTCACGATGCTCTGCTGCGGCGCTGCAGGGCCATCGGCCTTGCGATCGGCCGAACTGGCATCGGGAATCCTGACCGCGATCAACAGCAGCGCTGCCGCAGGGCCGACCGCGCCGGCCACGATCAGCGCGCCGAGCCCGCCGACGGCTGTCACCAGCATGAGCATGATCGTGGGCGCCACCGCACCGCCGAGGAAACCCGCAAAGGTATGGACCGAAAACGCCCGGCCCATCCGCGCTTCATCCATATGCGCCGACAGGATCGCATAATCGCAGGGGTGATAAACGCTGTTGGCAAGGCCGAGTAGCGCGGCCGAGATGATCAGCGAGACGTAGCTCAGGTGCAGGCCGAGCATGATCAGCGCGAGGCCGCCGACGGTGAGGCCGATCAGCAGCACTTTTCGCGCGCCAATGTGGTCGGCGAGATAGCCGATCGGGGCCTGCGTCAGGCCAGAGACGACGCCGAACACGGTGAGCGCGAAGCCGAGCTCGATATAGCCGACGCCGAGTTGCTCCTTCAGGAACGGAAACAGCATCGGCAACACAAACAGATGGAAATGGCTGACCCAATGGGCGACCGAAATCGCCGCGAGCGTGCGCAGCGAAGTGTCCGCTTTGGCTTGTTGCGGTGCGGCCAGAATGTCGACCATGTCAGCTCAAAATCCTGTGTAACTTGCGGCCCGGCGGGGCGGGCTGAAAATATAGGCAGGCCGTTATTTGTCCATGAATGCCGCTGCATGGCTGCCCCGGCGCAGGGCAGGGCGCGCGAAATGCCGCCACTAAATGGGAAGACAAAGGCGGGTCCACGCGGCAATGATGCGGCATGCCTGATCCCGCAAAACCGCTCCGGGTACTGGTCTCCGAAGGTTCCTCGACCTCGGCCCGGGAGGCCATTACGATTCTCGGTCTTTCAGGCCATCACGTCGAGGTCTGCGATCCTTCACCCTGGTGCCTGTCGCGGTTCTCGCGCTTCGTCCGCAAATTTCACCGCTGCCCTGGACTGCGGGACGATCCCGCCGGCTACCTGGCCTTCGTCGAGCGGCGACTGGCCGGCGGAAAATTCGACGTGCTGCTGCCGACGCATGAGCAGGGATTTTTGTTTGCGCGGGTCGCGCAACGCATCGAAGGTCGCGCCGGGATTGCGCTGCCGGCTTTCGAGAGCTATCGCGAGGCGCATAGCAAGGCCGGCTTCAGCCGGCTGCTCGATCGGTTGGGATTGCCGCAGCCGCCGACGCGCATCGTGCAATCCGCGCAAGGGGTGCGCGAGGCGGTTCGCTTTCCGGCCGTCGTGAAGACTTCAGTTGGCACCGCCAGCCGCGGCATCTGGTTCGTGCGCAGCGCGGACGATCTGATGCGCGCGCTGCACGATCTCGGCGGCGGCGATGCATTCGCCGGTGAGGTGCTGGTGCAAGACCTCGTCGCAGGCACCACCGAGAAGGCGCAATCGGTATTCTGCCGTGGCCGGATGCTCGGCTTTCATGCCTATCGGCAGATCGCCGCCGGCATTGGCGGCGGCGAGGCGATCAAGCAGAGCGTAAGCCGGCCGGTCGTTCGCGCTTATCTCGAACAGATCGGCCGGGCGCTCGATTGGCAGGGTGCGCTGTCGGTCGATTACATCATGCCGGACGTCGATACCGCGCCATTGCTGATCGATTGCAATCCGCGGCTGGTCGAGCCGATGAATGCCTATCGCTCCGGCGTCGATCTCGTCGGACTTTTGCTTCTGATCTCGCTGGGCGAGACGCCGGCGCCATTGCTCGCAAGCCGCGAGGGCGTGCTCACGCACCTGGCGATGCAGGCGCTGCTCGGATGTGCGGCGCGCGGCGGAACGCGGCCCGACATTCTCAGGGAATGTTTGCATCTCGCTGCGGCGCGCGGGCCTTATGCCGGCAGCAGCGAAGAACTCACACCGGTGCAATCGGACTGGATCAGCGCCGTGCCGCTGGCGATGACGGCACCCGTGCTGCTGGCTTCGCCGAAGCTGGCGATCAAACTAGCGCTCGGTGGCTTTGGCGCGCATCTGCTCGATGCAGCGAGTATTCGGGTGATTGAAAGCGAAGGATTCTACCAACACAACTCGTCATCGCCCGGCTTGACCGGGCGATGACAGCTTTTATGAGGCTACAACGGCTCATCGTCGGGGCCATAACGGTCCCGCTTCGGCGTAGCGATGTCGCCGTCCTCGTGGTCCTCCTCCTCCTCAACCGGCGGGCGCGGTGGCTTCTTCGGTTTGGCATCGCCCTGTTTCGGAGGCTCGTTCGGAGGCTCGCTGTTCTTCCTGCCTGTTCCGCCCATGTGATTTCACCAAAGTGATGCTTCTCGCCGGATCAATCGGCGTTTGCGCTGCATGCCGACTCAGGGTAACGGCATGACCTCAATCTAATCGCGCCCGGAAGGTATCCTAGCGCCGGTCAAACGATTCTTCCCGCCCTTTTTGCGGCTTCAGCTCGAAGGGCATCACATGGAGCCAGTATGAAGAAGCCCCGCATTGCGCTCGATGAACCGCAACAGCGCAAGATCCTCCGCGCCGACAAGGCTCCGACCGCCGGTTATTCGCTGGTCGTGGATGGCCACTTCAAGTCGCATCACGATACGGTGGAGGCGGCTGAGGAAGCGGGCATGGCGTTGAAGAACCGCTTCCAGATGCTTCAGGTGCAGGTTTACGATGCCGAGAACAAGACGCGATCGATGATCGATTGGCCGGGGCCGGCGTAACGCCGGATCTTCGAGTTCGATCGGCCGATCTCAGGTTCGCCGTCCGCCGTTCTGCTGGCTCGCCAGCCACTCGGACAGGGCCACCGGCTTTTCGTCGGGCCGCTTTGTGCTGCTGCGCGCCTTCTTTGCGGCCTTTGCGGCGGGCGCACGTTGCGGCTCGGCTGCTTCGCGCGCGAGCCGCAACGCCTTCAGCTTCGCCATATTGTCGAGCACGGCTTTCGCCGCTGCATCGCGTTCGGCCTTGCCGGACTTTGCGTCCTGAACTGCCTTGGCGGCCTTGTCGAAGCGCGCCTGGGCGCGATCGCGATCCTCTTTCGTCATTTCAGGTCAGCCTCTTTTCGCAATCCTGGCTTTGGTCTTGCCCTTGACCTTCGATTCCGGCGGATTTGCACGGTCGGCCGCTTCCTTTGCCAGGCGCAGCGCGCGCAGCTTCTCGGTTCGCTGGCGGATCGCAACATCGGCAGCCGCGATCTCGGCCATCGCCTTGATGCCGTCGACTTCCTGGGCGCGCTTGCGGTTGAGCCTCATTTCTTTCAGCTCGGCGGCGCTCTTCGGCTCATCATCCATGTCATACCTCTGACATCACGACTGATATCGTCGAGCGGTCTGTGGCCCATTTACCACGGATCGGCGCGCAGAGGATGTTATTTTCGGTCGAAAATGGCGCAGTTTCTGACAGAATCTGCCTTGATATGAAGGTTGCGGGAACTCGGCAGGTCGAGCCGGTCCGGCAGCAAACCGAACCGGCTATATCGGTCAGAACGTCGCGCCGGCCTTTACCATGAAGGTGCGGCCGGGCAGCGGATAGGCCGAGAAACGGCCCGGCGTGAACGAGCTCGCGATCGCGTAGTCGTAGTACAGCGCATTGAACAGATTGTTCACGCCCACCGACCAGAAGAAGCGATCGTAGGCGCCGCTTAGCTTCAAATCGACGGTGGCGTCCGCCGGAATACGTCGCTGGGTGTTGGCCTGGTCGTTGTCCATGAAGCGCTCGCTCCAGGCCCGCACGGTGGCGTCGAACACCAAATAGTTCTGCCAGATGTTCCAGGTCACGCCGCCGCTCGCGGTGTAGCGTGACACCAGCGGGACGTCGTTACCGGCGAACGGCCCTTCGCGAAACACGGCGCGGGTGTACGCCACGCCGCCCCGCAGCAGCACGGTGTCGCTGACGCGCAACGAAGCGCTGGTCTCGGAGCCATAGCGGCGGGTCGGATCGAGGTTAACGTTGAAGAACAGCGCCGGGATGAAATGGATCTCGTTCTCGAGGTCCATGTTGTAGATGCTCGATTGCATCTGGAAGCCGCCGGACTTGATGCGGAATCCGCCCTCGATGTCGTGCGAGGTCTGGGTTTTCAACTGAAAGGTCCCCGGAACGAAGAAAGGTCCGCTGGAGACCCGTTCATCGACAGTCGGAGTACGGAACGCGCGCGCAGCACGGCCAAACAACGAGAATGTGTTGTTGAGCCGGTGCTCGAGCCCAACATGCAAGGCGTATTGCGTCTCGTCGCTGTCGAGCGGAAGCGCCTCGGTACCGAACGCAAATGGAGCCGTTCCATCGAAGCGGTCCCGCGCGCCCAGGCGGGTGTTCTGCACGCGGGCGCCATAGGAGAAATCCGTCGTCGGCAACAGGCCTAATGTTTGCTGCCAATAGCCAGCCAGTGTCTGCTGCGCCAGATCGTAGGTGTGGATTGGTGCAACGCCTTTGAACGCCCCGCGTTCCTGATTGAACGTCGCATCGTAATAGTCGATGCCTGTAAGGATCTGTGAGGGCATCCCGAAGATCGCGTTCTTGACGCTCAATCTCGGCGTGATCGACCAGGTCAGCAACGATGCGTCGTTGTAGGTGGAGGAGAAGCTCGGAAATGGCGACGCAAATGGTACCGCACCGAAGAACCCGCTTTGCGTATCCTTCTTCCGTACTCCACCGTCGACGATGAGCTCGGCGCCGTTCCAAAGGGTTTTGGTGAAACCGGCGGTGGCGCTGGCGCCCTGCTGGTTGCCGTAATCGAACGGCGTAGCGGCGCCCCGTCGGTTCGTGACCAGTTCGTTGACGCCGATCGAGGGATCGACCAAGCGACCGCCGGGGAATCCGAGCTTTTGGTCGTCGCCGGTCACCGTCAGGAACGCCTTGAGGTCGGGCGTGGTGTAGTTGAGATTGCCGACCCCGTTGCGCTGATCGAGCGCGTTGTTTTCGCGATAGCCGTCGGACTTGATGGCGTTGCCATAGAATGACGTCGACCACGGCCCGTAATTGGTCGTGGCCGAGAGATCCGCAAGTCGTTGATTGAACGAACCGACGCCGGCTTCGCTGCGAATCGCGACTGGTGGGCCGCCGACGCCGTTCTTCAGTACGATGTTGATGACACCGCCGACCGCGTTGTCGCCATACAGTACCGCGCCGCTATTGCCGCGGGTGATTTCAATGCGCTCGATCGAATCGCGCGGGATGGTCGAAAAATCGACGCCGGCCATGTCGATGTCGTTGAGCCTTCGGCCGTTGATGAGCACCAGGGTATTTGAAGTCGCGAACGCGCCGAAGCCGCGGAGGTCGACGGAGGTCTTGGCGCCGTTGACGCCACCAAACAAGCTGGTGAGCTGGACGCCGGGCGTTTGCGCGATGATTTCCTGCAGCGTTTGCGCCGGCGAATGCGCGATCTCTTCGGCAGTAATAACGGTCGACGCAGTGCCGACGATGCCGGAGAACTGCCGGCCGCCGCCTGCGCCCGCGCCTTGCGGGGCGCTTTGCGATGAGACATCCGAGCCTATCCCGGATGCGGGCCGCCTGCCGGTCGACGGTGCAGCCGCCGGTACGACGCGGCGCGACGTCGATCCTTCATCGTAGGTCGGTTTTGCGCGGGTCCGGTTCGGGTCGGTGGGTGAAGTAATCTCAATCGGCGGCAATGGCTCGGACGGCGCCTGCTGCGCTTCTGCGCCGGAAATACCGAACGATGCGATGGGTATCAGGAAGCTGCTGGCGAGCCAAAGGCGGCGCCGCCGCGTGGCTGTGTTGGTGAAAGACATGACTTGGACCTCGGTATGACGTCAGTGGCACGTCACAGCGAACCAAGTCTCACCATGTGCTTTCAGCAGCTCAGGTGAAGCTAATGTCTGTACTCCCCGACCGACATCTTCGCGTGTGACCACGGCTGACGGCAGGTCTCCTGGCTCGCGGGTCGCTACCCATCGTCGCCTTCCCAGGACCGAGATGCCCAGTGGCTCATGA
Source organism: Bradyrhizobium sp. RDI18 (assembly GCF_043203335.1). Taxonomy (NCBI): domain Bacteria; kingdom Pseudomonadati; phylum Pseudomonadota; class Alphaproteobacteria; order Hyphomicrobiales; family Nitrobacteraceae; genus Bradyrhizobium; species Bradyrhizobium sp. RDI18. Next base: position 5,627,374 of record NZ_JBICRN010000008.1, read on the forward strand.
CGAAGGATTCGCCGCTTACAGTTGCGGGGGCAGCCGCGGAATTGGGGATTTCCCCGCACCGCATTCCCTTTTGATCCCCAAAACGGGAACCGTCGGGAACTATGGTAGAAGTTTGTCAAAGTCCGAGTCAATGCGCCCCGGGGCGTCCGGCGATCCTCACTGGACGAGTGCGCTATTTTTGCCGCATGAGCAGGCCTGCCCGCCGCCTGTACCGGGGCGGGTAAACCTGCTTTAGGACGATCGATGAGTGTTGAGGCCGTAACCCTGACCAACGAGGAAGCCGCGCGCCGGCGGATCGGCGCGACGGCAGCGCTTGCCGCCCTCGTTGTGCTCTTGATGCTGATCTCGCTCGGCATCGGTCCGGTGCGGTTGTCGCCGCTTGCGGTGGCGGAAGCGCTGTTCGGTGGCGGCAGCGAAGTGTCGCAGGTGATCGTGCGGGAAATCCGCCTGCCGCGCACGCTGCTGGCGCTGGCGATCGGCGCCATTCTCGGGCTATCGGGCGCGTCGCTGCAGGGTTTGCTCCGCAATCCGCTGGCCTCGCCCTCGCTGTTCGGCGCGCCGCAATCGGCCGCGTTCGGCGCGGTGCTGGTGATTGCGCTCGGGCTGGCCGACGTGCGCTCCTATGCGCTCCCGGTAGCGGCGATCGTCGCGGCGTTCGCTTCGGTGTTCGTGCTTCTTGCGATCGCCGGCCGCAACGCCGGGCTGTTGATCCTGATCCTGTCCGGTCTTGCTATATCGAGCTTTGCAGGCGCCGCCACCGCGCTGGTGATGAACCTCTCCAGAAATCCCTTCCTGGTGCTGGAGATCGCGTTCTGGCTGCTCGGCTCGCTGGAGGACCGCAGCTTTCAGCATGTCATGCTGGCGTTTCCGTTCATCATTGCCGGTGCGATCATGCTGTTCAGCCAGCGCCATGCCTTTCGCGCGCTGAGCCTGGGCGAGGAAACCGCGCAGAGCCTTGGCGTCGATGTGGGCCGCCTGCGGCTGTTCGTGATTTCAGGCGTCGCGCTCGGTGTCGGCGGCGCGGTCGCCGTCACCGGCACCATCGGTTTCATCGGCCTGGTCGCGCCGCATCTGATGCGGCCCCTGATCGGCCACGACCCCGGGCGGCTGCTGGTGCCGAGCGCACTCGCGGGCTCGGCGCTGCTGCTGGCGGCGGACATCGCGGTGCGCATCATTCCCTCGACGTCGGACATCAAGGTCGGTGTGCTGACCTCGATCATCGGCGTGCCGTTCTTCCTCTATCTCATCATGCGCGAACGCCGCGCGCTCGGCGGAGGGGTCGCATGAGCAAAACGGCGCTGCTGACCGCAAGGGGGATAGGCGTGCGGCTCGCCGGCCGCGTCGTGCTGAAGGACGTTTCGCTGGCGCTGTCGGCGGGACACCTGGTGGCGCTGGTCGGCCCGAACGGCGCCGGCAAGACGACGTTGTTGCGAGCGCTGGCCGGGCTAATCCCCTCCGAAGGCGAGATCACTGTCGGCGGCGATGCGCTGGCCTCGCTGCCGCTTCGCGAGCGCGCCAAACGCTTCGGTTATCTGCCGCAGGGGCATCTCGTGCATTGGCCGCTGCCGGCGCGCGATATCGTGGCGCTCGGCCGCTACCCGCATGGCGCAACCGATCCGGCGCGGCTGTCGCCGAAGGACGCCGAGGCCGTGCTGCGCGCGATGCAGGCGGTCGACGTGATGGAGTTCAGCGATCGCCGCGTCACCGAGTTGTCCGGCGGCGAGCGCAGCCGCGTGGCGTTGGCGCGCGCGCTGGCGGTGGAGGCACCGATCATTCTGGCCGACGAGCCGACCGCCTCGCTCGATCCGCGGCACCAGATCGACGTCATGAAGAATTTGCGCGCGACCGCGGACAAGGGCGTGCTGGTCATCGTGGTGACGCACGATCTCGGGCTTGCTGCGCGGTTTGCCGACCATGTGCTGGTGCTGAAGGAAGGCAATCTAGTGTCGTGGGGCACGCCGAGCGAGGGGCTATCGGAGCGGGTGATGGCGGACGTGTTTCGGATCAGCGCCTACCGCGCGGAATATCAGCGCGAGGCGGTCATCGTGCCCTGGGCGGATATCTGATGCGACGGTCCGGCTTTCTTGTCGCGATCGCCGCGTTGGCGATGTCAGGCGGCGCAGTATTCGCGGCCAGCCCACCGCGTATGGTGTCGATGAATGTCTGCAGCGATCAGTTGCTGCTGACGTTGGCCGACCCCGAGCAGATTTTGGGCCTCAGCCGCTTCGCGCGCGACGGCTGGCAATCACCGGCGGGCGACATCAGCCGCTATCCGGTATTGTCAGGCGCGGCCGAGGACGTGCTCTTGCTCAAGCCGGATCTGGTCATGGCCAGCGCGTTTGACAAGCGCTCGACGCGGGAGCTGTTGAAGGCGAAGGGTCTTCATCTTGCCGAGCTCGCCGTGCCGCGAAACCTCGACGAAGCCCGCGCGCAGATCCGCGAGGTCGGCGACATGACCGGGCACCCCGATCGCGCGGCCGCCCAAATCGCGCGGCTCGACGCCGCGCTGGCGCGCGCCCGCCGTGCCGCCGCCGAGCGGCATTATCGCGTGCTGCCGCTGTCGCGGCGCGGCTGGGTGGCGGGTAGCGACAGCTTTCTCGGTTCGCTGCTGGGCGAAGTCGGGCTGCGCAGCGCCGCCGGCGATCTCGGCTTTAGCTTCGGCGGATTCGCCTCGCTGGAGGCGATCGTGTCCTTGAGGCCCGACTTCATCGTGGTTTCGCAAGCCGGCGATTATGCGCGAGACGACGGCCAGGCGTTTCTGGTCCATCCGGCGCTGGAGCGCTTCTACCCGCCGGAGCGGCGCATCGTGATTCCGGAGCGGCTGACGGAATGCGGCGGCGTGATGCTGGCCGACGCGCTGGATGCGCTGACGGCGGAGTTGAAGCGGGTGGGAGAGTGAATCCGCAAATACTGCGTCGTCCCTACGAACGCAGGGACCCATAACCACAGGACGTTGCAATTCAAGCAAGGCGTCAGCCGCCGCCTTCATCATTGGCGCCGCGGCGTATGGGTCCCTGCGTTCGCAGGGACGACGGCACGCATAAAGGTTATCCCTGAACCACCGGCCCACCTACCTTCTTCCACGCGTCCAGCCCGCCTTCGATATGGGCGGTGTTGGCCAGCCCCGCATTCTTGGCCGCGGCCACCGCCATCGCCGAACGTTCGCCGAAGGCGCAGAAGAACACGACCCGGCGGCCGGTGGCGGCGGCGACTTCGCGCAGCATGCCGCCAGGCTTGAGGCTCTCGGCGATGCCGGGGTAGGGCGCATGCAGCGCGCCCGAGATCGTGCCATGCTTGGCGCGCTCGCTGGTCTCGCGCAAATCCACCAGCAGGATGTCGGGCCGGCCAAGGCTCGCAATCGCGTCGCGCGCGCAGAGCGCGAGTCCCTGCTTGGCAAGCTCCTCCTGATGCAGGCCGACATGCATGTTGGCGGGCACCGCGACGTCCATCATCTTGGGGTTCGGCAGCTTCAGGTTCGCCATCAGCTCAATGTATTCGTCGACGTTGCGTACCTGCAGCCGTGGATTATAGCGGCGCTCCTCGCCGATGGTGGAAACCGTGTCGCCCTTGTAGTCATGGGCGGGGAATACCAGCGTCTCGTCCGGCAGTTTCAGAAGCCGGTTGAAGATCGATTCATATTGCGCCCGGGAAGAGCCGTTCTGGAAATCGGTGCGGCCGGTGCCGCGGATCAACAGCGTGTCGCCGGTGAAGACGCGGTCGCCCATCAAATAGCTATAGGAATCGTCGGTGTGGCCGGGCGTGTACATGACATCCAGGCACAACCCCTCGATCGTCACCTTATCGCCTTCGGACACCCGCATCGAGACCACGTCGGCCTTGCTCTGCTCGCCCATGATGGTGATGCACTGGGTGCGGTCGCGCAATTCGCCGAGGCCGGTGACGTGGTCGGCGTGCAGATGGGTGTCGACCGCCTTCACCAGCCGCAGATCGAGCTCGCGCAGAAGCTGGCAGTAGCGATCGGCCTTTTCCAGCACGGGATCGAGGATCAACGCCTCGCCGCCGGCGCGGCTCGCCAGCAGATAACTGTAGGTGCCGGACACGCTGTCGAAGAGTTGACGAAAGATCATGGCTACACGTCCGCGTTAACTCAGGTTGGATCAGGGCCGGATGTAGCTCCAGCCCGCTCCTGCAGTTCCATCAACTCTACCACGCCTGAGGGCGCGATGAAATTACGGCTCGCTCGCAATGAATTCACGGCCGCACTAACGTATACCCGTTCTCCGTCAGAAACAGGATCTGCGCGACGCCGACCTGCACCGGCGTGGCCGCGGCGATGAATTCCGGCCGTTTGCCGTGCTCGCGTTCGAGCGTATCGACGGTGTTGAGACAGACGTCGAAGCGCGCGCCTTGCGCGACCAGGCTCTCGACCATCTTGCGGTTGGGGTTTTCCGGGCGCAGCAGGTCGATGCCGGGGCCGAACGCGACGACCTCGATCGCCACCTTGTCAGGGTCGTAATGCTTCATCAGGTTGCTGGCGACGCTGAGCACGAGGCCCTGCTTGCGCGGATCGTTGTCGGAGAGTTGCAGCACGATTTTGTGCTCGGCGAACGGCTTGTCCTGCAGCGGTGCCTGCTGTGCGCGGGCCTCGGGCGCGGCGGTTGCGATCAGAAGCGCCGCTGATATCGCGCGAAGGATGGTCGAAAAGCCCGTCATGCCTGTCCCGCAATGCCCGGATTGCCTTCAACGCCTTTCAGCGTCACGCCCGGCGGCGAGCGGTTGGGCGGTTTGCCCGACCTCAGATGTTTGGCGACCACATCCCAGACCGGCGCGCCGGTCTGCTCGTTGACGGAAGCCCAGCCCGCCACTCTGTAGTGCTTGTCGGCTTCCAGCGCGCGGCCGTTGTCGAGCTTGAGCTCGGAAATCCGTGCGCCCACGGTTTCGGTCGGCGTGCAGGTGTAGGCGAGCCCCCGACGCGGACCATGTCACCGCCCTGCTGGTAGTATGGATCGGTGTTGAAGAGGTTGTCGCAGATGTCTTCCAGCACGTCCTTGATCTGCCCGCCGGTCATGGTCTGGACATAGGTCTCCGGATAGGTGACGGCGGTCTGCGCCATCACGTCCTCCATCGTTAGCGGCTGGCCGGCCAGCGCGGTGGTGCCCCAGCGAAAACCCGGCGACAGCGCGATCTCCGCGTTCAATTCGCCGAGCAGCGCGTCGCAGATCAGTTGATCCATGCTGCCGCTGAAATTGCCGCGGCGATAGAGCAGACGGTCGGCTACACCGACCTTCTCGCTGAGCGCAACTGCCTGCGGCTCGCGGATCTCATCGATCAGCGCCTGCATCGCCGGGTCGGGCTTTAGCAGTTCCGAGAACACCGGCAGCAGCCGATAGCGGACATCCTTTACCTTGCCCTTGCCGATCTCGAGATCGAGCACGCCCAGGAACTTGCCGTTCGAGCCGGCATTGGTGACGAGCGTGGTGCCGCTCGCGTTGGTGACGGCAATCGGTTGCGGCACGGCGTCATGGGTATGACCACCGAGAATGACGTCGATGCCGGTGACGCGGCTGGCGAGCTTGAGATCGACATCCATGCCGTTGTGCGAGAGCAGAATGACGGCGTCGACCTTGTCGTTGTTGCGATGCGTATCGACAAGCTTCTGCAGCTCCTCGTCGCGGATGCCGAACTTCCAGTCCGGCGTGAAGCGCTTCGGATGCGCGATCGGCACATAGGGGAATGCCTGTCCGATCACGGCAACGCGATAGCTGCCGATCTCCTTGATGATGGACGGCTTGAACACGCGCCCCGACGCCGGGTCGAACGCCTTGGCGTCGTTGAAGGCGGCTTCTTCCGTGAGATAGACGTTCTGCGCCAGGAACTCGCCCTTGAAGCGTTCGAGGTTGGCGCGCAGCGCCTTCTCGCCATAGGTGAATTCCCAATGACCGGTCATCGCCTCGATGCCGAGCAGGTTGGCGGCCTCCACCATGTCGACGCCACGCATGGTGTTGGCAAGGCCTGTGCCCTGCCAGAGATCGCCGCCGTCGAGCAGCAGCGAGCGGCCGGAGCCGGCTTCGCTCCGCATGCGATCAATCAACGTCTTTAGATGCGCGAAGCCGCCGAGCTTGCCGAACCGGCCGGCGGCCTTCTCGAACTCGACGCAGGTGAAAGCATAGGCATCGGCACTGTCCGGGCGGATGCCGAAGCGATCGAGAAACGCGCGTCCGACCAGATGCGGCGGGTTGCCCTGCATCGGTCCAACGCCGAGATTGACGCTCGGCTCGCGGAAGAACACCGGCCGAAGCTGCGCGTGCGTATCCGTGATGTGCAGGATACGTGCATTGCCGAAACGCTCGAGATCGTAAACGCCCCCATTATCGGCGCCGCGCGCCAGCCGTGGCAGGCTGCCGGACAGGGTGGCAGCGCCCGCTAGCGTCAGAAAATCGCGGCGGCGGATGGTCATGCGGGTCTCCGCGCGTCGTAACGGCGTCAGCGTATTTCCAGATCCTTCCAGCGCGTCTTCTCGCTGGTGGCCTGGAAGATCGAAGCTTTGGCCAGCGCCTCCGCTTCCCTGGCCGACGCGGTGGCCTTATCGAAATCACCCGCATCCGCCGCCTTCTTCGCCGCCGCCAGCGTGTTCGCCGTGGTGGTCCATTGGTTGCGTAGCTTGCCGGCCTCCTTGTTGGCGGCTTCAGCCGCGGCGTAGGCTGCCTTGAATTCGTCCTCGGAGCCCGCGGCGAGCGCGGGCGCAGCATCCGCGGCAAATAGCGACAGAACTAATGCGGATTTCTGCATCAAGTTCCTCATGGCCGCGCTCCCGGACCTGAAATCGGCAGTCCGTTGCTCACATAGGACAGGTAATATTCGACGTTGCGATATTCGTCGTCCTGCGGGCTGAGCGGCACTGCGCGGATCTGGCTGTTGCAGGTGGTGAAGCGCCGGCTGGTGGTGCCCATGCCGCTCCATTCCGAGCGGTAGATCGGCATTGCGTTGACGATGCCAAGCGCGGGCGCGAGCACCTCGGCGCGGATACGCTCGCCCGGGCTCTGCACGTGGCAGGTGGCGCAGGAGAAGTTGAGCTGGCCGCGCCGGGTGTAGAAATATTCCTTGCCGTTTTCGTAAGCCGCGAGCGCGCGCGGATCGTTCGGAATCTTGATGTCCATCGGCTTGCCGCGCGAGGTGAAGGCCATGTAGGCGGTCAGCGCCGCCATTTCGTCCTTCACATAGGAGAACGGCGGTTCGCCATTGGCCTCGCGGCAGCGGTTCAAGGCCAATTCAAGCGTGATGACCTTGCCTTCCTTCTCGTCGAAGTAAGGGTAGTTCTGGCGGATGCCGATGCCGCCGTTCGGGAAGCAGTCGGCATAGGTCTTGCCGTTCTTGAACGGCTTGGAGAACATTTCCTTGCCCATTTCGAGTGAGAACTCGTAGGGCGGGAACTGTTCCTTATCCTGCCACTGCCGATAAAGGTCCTCGTCCATCGAATAGGGACCGTTGACGAAGTCCTCGAACTTTACCTTGGGAAACTTGTCTCTGAAGAACTTCTGGAACGCCTTGGCGTCGGCGACAGGATCGATCTTGTCGTCGGCTGCCAACAGAGGCGGGCCCGCCAGCGTCAGCGCGGCGAGCGCAATCGCGGCGGATGCCAGAAAGATCGCGGATCGCAGCTTCATTGGATCTTCGCCGTGGTGGTGTCGGTCGCGCCCTTGTTGTCGACCCAGCTGATCTTCAGCTCGTCGCCCTTCTTGGCTCCCTTGAACGCGAACTTCACATAGGGGTCCTTGGAGATACCACCGCCCCAATCGGCGGCGAACACGTTCTTGCCGTCATGCTCGAAGGTGAGCTGCTGGATGAAGTGCGGCGGAATGGTCTCGCCCTTGGCGTTCTTGACGAAGCCGGAATCCATCGGGTGCTGGATCAGCGCCTGCACTTCGGTGATGTCGCCGCTCGAAGTGGCGCGCACGCGAATGGTCGATGCCATGTGAGTTCTCCTGCCTTAACCGCCGCAGCCGCCGACGGTGACTTTGACTTCCTTGGAGGCGCTGTAGAGCTTGCCGCCGGCTTCCACCAGCACGGTCACGTTGCTGGTCTTGGCCATCTTGATGCGGTTGGCGACGCTCGGCAGCGTGCCGGCCGGGATGTTGTACTTTGCGATCAGCACGTTCGGATTCTCGCTGACGAGGAACGCAACCGAGGTTACGTCGGCAAGGGTTGTAGAGACCGAGATCGGCACCACGGCGCCGTTCTCGGCAATTTCGGGCGCGTCCATCTTGACCTTGTCCGATGGCTCAGCGGTCTTGCCGTAGAGCGTCTTGATGACGTCGGCGTCACTCTTCTGCTTGAACGCCTCTTCCGGGTATTTGTCGTTGGCCGCGGCGAGCGCCGGCGTCAGGCCGAAGGGAAGGTTGCCGAGGCCGATGAGCGCGACTGCGCCTGCACCCTGCAGGATCAGTCGCCGCGTGGCCGAAAATCCAACATCAATCTTATTCATCGAAAATCTCCTAAAGCCTGCGTTGGCACGTCACAGGCTTGATCCCTCGTCTTGCGTTAAAGCGTCTGCAGGAAATCCACCACCGCGTCGATTTCCTTCTCGGTCAGGATACGGTTCCGTCCGAACGGCGGCATCACGGTGAGCGGATTGCGCAGGGTCTCGTCGTTGAGGATGGCGACGAGATCCTCGCGCTTCGGATATTTGCTCTTGATGTCGACCAGTTCGGGCCCGATCGTGCCGGGAAGGTTACCGCCCTTGATGACATGACAGGTCAGACAATTGCCCTTGCTGCGGTCGAAGGCCAGCTTGCGGCCTTCATCCACCGCGGACTGCGCGTGCGCGGCGCCCGCGGACGCCAGAGCGACGAGCAGCGCCAACGCCGGAAGCTTTGCGGATTTCGTCGGGAAATGATCGGTCACAGGCGTTTCCGTAATTTCTACTTCTGTTGCATCGTATCGAGCGGCCCGGTCGTGCGCGGCGTCAGATTCCTACCCTCAGCCGTCGACGATATCCTGACATCGGCGGCGTTGACGCAATCGTTCATGCAGGGCTTTGTCATCGTATCGGGGCGCGGATCGGTCCAGATGAAATTGTCGCGATTGCGCATTTTGACTTTCGGCAAACTGTTGCGATCGGCAACGAATTCATGGGGAACGAGATCGTTGAGGTTCAGAATATAGGCGGTCAAAGCATAAACGTCATCCGCTGACAATGTGTGCGGCGCCTGCATCGGCATGGCGCGGTTAATATAGTCCCACAGGGTCGGGGCGAACGGCCAGTGGCTGCCGACCGTCGGCTCCGGGCGCTCGTCCCGGAGCGATCCGACGCCGCCCACCAGCTTCGGAAACCGGCCTTCGCCTTCGCCGAAGGTTCCATGGCACGCCGCGCATTGTTCGGCATAAACCTCCGCGCCCCGGTCGACTGTGCCCTTGCCGGGCGGCAGGCCCGTTCCGTCCTCGCCGCGCACGTCGATGTCCCATCCGGCGATCTGCGCCGGCGTGGCCACGCTGCCGTAACCGAACGAGCCGGGTTCGGCCGCGCCGGCGACGCTTGCGGCGCAGGCAAGCAGAATGGCTACGATCGGCAGGCAAATCTTACGCGAGCTGTACATTGAAGACGCTTCCGTCTGATTTGACCTGCCAGGTCTGGATCGAATTGTTGTGGTAGACCGAGTTTGAGCCGCGCTGTGCGCGCAGTTGTGCAATTGTCGGCTGCACATAACCGGTCTCGTCGATAACGCGGGATGCGACCAGCGCGGGCCGGCCGTCCCAACGCCAGGGCAGGGTGAATTTGGTCAGCGCCTTCGACAGCACCGGCTCGTGCAGCCGCGCACTCTGCCAGTTGACGCCGCCGTCCATGGAGACATCGACACGCCTGACCTTGCCGTTGCCGGTCCAGGCCAGTCCCCGGATTTCATAGAGGCCGGGCCCATCGAGCGGCTTCTCGGGGCAGGGAAAGGTGACGACCGATTTGGCGTCGATCAGCCAGGTGAAGCCGCGCGAGGTGCCGTCCGGCATCAGGTCGGTGTATTTCGAGGTTTCCTCGCGGGTGTGCCACGGCTTTTCGCCGAGCTTGATCCGGCGCAGCCATTTGATGTTGACGTTGCCCTCCCAGCCCGGCACCACCAGCCGCAGCGGGTAGCCCTGTTCGGGCCGCAGCGCCTCGCCGTTCTGCGCATAGACCACGAGGCAATCGTCTAAGCATTTGTCGAGCGGCAGGCTGCGGTTCATATGCGCGCCGTCGGCGCCTTCGACCATCGCCCACTTCGCCTGATTTTTGATGCCGGTTTCCTCCAGCAGCGTTGACAGCTTGACCCCGGTCCATTCCGCGCAACTGACCATGCCGTGGCTGAACTGCAGCGAGTTCATCTGCGCGGCGCGCCAGTTCATGCCGCCATTGGCCGGGCATTCGATGAAATGGATGCGCGACACGGACGGGAAGCGCATGATGTCCTTCATCGTGAGAAGCAGCGGGCGCTCGACCAGCCCGTGGATCATCAGCTTGTGCTGCGCCGGGTCAATATCGGGGCGGCCGGCGTGATGGCGCTCGAAGAACAATCCGTTCGGTGTGATGATGCCGTGCAGGTCCTGCAGCGGCGAAAAGCTCACTGACGATTCCGCGCTTGCGGTCAACCAGGGCACGTTGCGGCGGATGACGGAAGCTTCGGTATCGGCCGGGCGGCCATAGGGCCGATCGACCACGCCAGCGCCGATCGATTGCGACCAGGGCGCGTCTGCGGGAGGAGACTCTTGCGCGGGGTCCGCTATGGCCTGTTTGCCGCCAACGGCGAGGCTGCCGGTCAGGACCGCGCCGAGGCCAAGAAAGCGGCGGCGGCCCATCGGGGTATCCGGGGCGGCAGGATCGGAGAGAACAGCTTTGCTGCGTAACGGGTCTGGCCGCACGTTTTCTTCCCCTCGCGGCCGCACCGCCGCAGCATTTCTTGCTTTTTTGAACCGGTATCCACATTTACTAATTTAGTCAATGCTAAAGAATGGCCGGCGCGCTAGTATGGTAGGTGTGCTTCGCAGGCGCGGAAAAACGATACCGGATTTGCAGTGATGAGAGCAGCCGCCCCGGCAGCCCAGAAAATTGAACAAGAGACTGCGCAAGAGACCGCCTTCGCCACCGGCGCCGACGACGCGGCGGCGCTGAAGAAGCTGGCGAAGCAGGCCGGTGACGCCGCGCAGCTCCTGAAAATGCTCGCCAATGAAAAGCGTCTGCTGATCCTCTGCTTTCTTGCCGTGCGCGGAGAGATGACCGTGGGCGAACTGGTCGCCGTCGTGAATCTCAGCCAGTCCGCACTGTCGCAGCATCTGGCGAAATTGCGCGCCGACGGCCTGGTGGAATTCCGCCGGACCTCGCAGACGCTGCATTATCGCGTTGCCGACCAGCGCACACTGCGTCTGCTAGGGGTGTTGAAGGAGATATTCTGCGGCGATCTGAAGTGATCGCCGCGCCACTGATTTTTTCGGGACCGAACTGCGATGGCTGAGTATGTGGTGGAATTCGGTAAGGATGGCCGGCCGGTCGAGCCCGACGGCCGGCTCGACGCGGCGGCATTCCACCGCAACCACGAACCGATCTGGGCGGCGCTGCAGAAATTTCTCGCCGGCAAATCCGGTGACGCGCTGGAGGCCGGCAGCGGCACCGGCCAGCATGTGGTGCATTTCGCAAGGCACACGCCCGACATCACCTGGTGGCCGAGCGATCTCAATGAACGACATCTCAGGAGCATCGAAGCGTGGCGCACGCATGCCGGTCTGCCGAACATTCGTTCGCCGCTGCGGGCCGATCTCGCCGATCCAGCCTGGTGCCCGGCGATGCATGACGGCAGCGGACCGGGCAAACTGCTGGCGGTGTTCTGCGCCAATGTGATTCACATCGCGCCCTGGCGCGTGGCCGAGGGTCTGTTCGCCGGCGCGGCGCGCTATCTCCGCGATGACGGACGGCTGTTTCTCTATGGCCCGTTCAAGCGCGAAGGCAAGCACACCGCGATCAGCAACGCCGTGTTCGACACCAGCCTGCGCGAGCAGGACGCCGAATGGGGCGTGCGCGATATCGGAGAACTCAGTACATTGGCCGAGACGGTCGGCCTTACGTTGATGGAAACCGTACCAATGCCGGCCAACAACATGATTGTGGCCTTCGCGCCATCCACAAAGGGTGACGTCGTCGCATAGCGCGCGCCCGTTTGCGTCGGTTGATCGCGCCGCCCCGTGTCTTCATAGTGCCGCGGAATCAATCAATAAGGCTCCCGGCCCGGGGCCTGCCGGGCGGGAATGCCGATGCTGGATACGACAGCTACCGAAGATATATCAAACGATGCCCGCGCGCGCGCCAACGTGCTGCGGCTCGCCGCGGCGCAGGCGCTGACCGGCGCCAATTCGGCGGTGATTTTCGCCACCGGCTCGATCGTCGGCGCGACCCTGGCGCCGACCATCTCGCTCGCCACCGTGCCGCTGTCGATGTACGTGCTGGGGCTCGCCGCCGGCACGCTGCCGACGGGCGCGATCTCGCGCGCCTATGGCCGCCGTGCCGCGTTCATCATTGGTACCTTCTGCGGAATCCTCACCGGTGCACTCGCCGCCGCCGCCGTTCTCTATGCGTCGTTCTGGCTGTTCTGCTGCGCGACTTTCCTCGGCGGCCTCTACGGCGCAGTCGCGCAGTCCTATCGTTTTGCCGCCGCTGACGGCGCCAGCACAGCGTTCCGGCCGAAAGCCATGTCCTGGGTGATGGCCGGCGGCGTGTTCGCCGGCGTGCTCGGTCCGCAGCTCGTGCAGTGGACCATGGATATCTGGCCGCCATATCTGTTTGCGTTCAGCTTCGTGGTGCAGGCGTTCGTCGCGCTGGTTGCAACGGCGGTGCTGTGGGGCGTCGACGCGCCGAAGCCGGCCCCGTCGGACATGCATGGCGGGCGGCCGCTGTTCGAGATTGCACGGCAACCGCGCTTCATTGCCGCGGCGCTGTGCGGCGTGATTGCTTATCCCATGATGAATCTCGTCATGACTTCTGCGCCGCTCGCCATGAAGATGTGCGGGCTCACGGTGAGCGATTCCAATTTCGGCATCCAGTGGCACATCGTGGCGATGTACGGCCCGAGCTTCTTCACGGGCTCGCTGATCGCGCGTTTCGGCGCACCGACAATTGTGGCACTTGGCCTGACCCTGGAAGCTGCCGCGGCGGCAATCGGCCTTTCCGGCATCACCGCACTGCATTTCGGGGCGACGCTGATCGTGCTCGGCGTCGGCTGGAATTTCGCGTTTATCGGCGCCTCGGCATTGGTGCTGGAGACGCACCGGCCGCAAGAGCGCAACAAGGTGCAGGCGTTCAACGATTTCCTGATCTTCGGGATGATGGCGTTGGGGTCATTCTCGTCCGGTCAGTTGCTGGCGCATTACGGCTGGTCGATGGTAAACATGGTGGTGTTCCCGCCGGTACTGCTCGGCCTTGCAGTGCTGTCATTTGCGTCGTTTGCCAAGCGTCGCGCGAAGCTGCAGGCGGTCGACGAGATTCCAGGTCCGAGTGTCTAATTACCGGAGGTCCCATGCCGTCGCGCGCCCGTCTTGATGAGTTCATCGCCGCCGTCGTCTCCGGCGATCATGCCGGCGCGATCGAGCGCTTCTACACCGAGGACGCCAGCATGCAGGAGAACGCCGCTCCGCCACGGGTCGGCCGCGACGTGCTGGCGGCGCATGAGCGCGCGGTGTTGGAGCGGGTCAAAAGCGTGACCTCGACCTGCGTGACGTCCGTCGTCGAGGGCGATCATGTCGCGATCCACTGGATTTTCGACTTTGTCTTTCATTCAGGCAAGACCGGGCGGTTCGACGAAGTGGCCTTGCAGGAATGGCGCGGCGACAAGGTTTGGCGCGAGCGGTTCTTCTACGATCCGTCGAAACCGGCTTAGCTGCCACCTGCTGACAGTTCGGCCGGCACCGAAGCAATTTTCGCGGCGACCTGCTACTATCACCGTCATGGCCGGGCTTGTCCCGGCCATCCACGTCTTTAGTTCCCTGAAAGCGTGAAGGACGTGGATGTGCGGGACAGGCCCGCGCGGTGAGCAAGAAGCAAGAAAAAGTGGACGCATCCAACTTCACTCCGATCGACGAAACCTCCATCCGCTACGACGGCTGGCACATCGTCGTCGTCTGTTTCCTGCTGGCAACCTTCGGCTGGGGGCTCGGCTTCTACGGCCAGAGCGTCTATGTCGCCGAGCTGCAGCGGCTGCACGGCTGGCCGGCGTCGCTGATTTCGTCCGGCACCACGTTCTTCTATCTGTTCGGCGCCGCACTGGTCGCCTTCGTCAGCGAAGCCATCAAGGCGGTCGGTCCGCGCAACTGCCTGATCGCAGGCACGTTGGCGATGGCCGCGGCGGCCGTCTCGATCGGTCAGGTGCGCGAGCCTTGGCAGCTTTACCTCGCCAATGCCGTACTCGCGTTCGGCTGGGCCGGCACCAGCCTCGGCATCATCACCAATACGCTGGGGCTGTGGTTCGACAACAAGCGCGGCATGGCGATCAGCCTGGCGCTGAATGGCGCGAGCTTTGGCGGGATCGTCGGCGTGCCGCTGCTGGTGACCGCGATCGGCTATTTCGGCTTCTCTGGCGCGATGATGGCGTCGGCCGTCGTAATGGTTGCGTTGATGGTGCCGGTGATTCTGCTGCTGGTCGGACGGCCGCCGCTTCACCTGAGCACGGGCGGGCTCGATACGGCCGACGCGCCGTCGCCGACGCAAATTCGCGCACGCGCCTTTCGCGACATCGGCTTTCTCTCGGTGTCGTCGGCGTTCGCACTGGTGCTGTTCGCGCAGGTCGGCTTCATCGTCCACCTGATCGCGTTTCTCGATTCGGTGATCGGGCGGCAGCGCGCGGCGATTGCGGTGGCACTGTTGACGGCGATGGCGGTGGTCGGTCGTGTGCTGTTTTCTTTCGTGATCGATCGGATGAACCAGCGGCTGGCGTCCTCGCTTTCCTTCGTCAGCCAGGCGGTGGCGCTGCTCATTGTCATCAATGTGCATAACGATTACGTGCTGATCGCAGCCTGCGCGCTGTTCGGCTTTTCCGTCGGCAACCTCATCACATTGCCGGCGCTGATCGTGCAGCGCGAATTCGATCCGCGTTCATTCGGCGTGCTGGTCAGTTTGATCACGGCGATCAACCAGATCACGTATGCGTTCGGTCCCGGCGTGGTGGGATTGCTGCGGGATCTGTCGGGTAGTTATGCGTTGCCGTTCTACGGGTGCATCGGAGTCGAGCTGACGGCGGCGGTGCTGATCATGATCCGCGGGCGTTCTCGTCATTCCGGGCTGGTGCGTTAGCACCAGATCCGGTATCTCGAGATTCTCAGGCGCGCAACTGCGCACCATAGTTCGATGCTGCGCATCGCCCCGGAATGACGGAGAGAGCTACGCTTCCCGCTGCCGCAGCAAATCCTCCAGATCCAGCCGCTTGGTGAACATCGCGAGCGATCCGTCGGGTGCGCGTGGCCATTCTTCTTTCGGCCGGTCGCGATAGAGTTCGACGCCGTTCTGATCGGGGTCGCGCAAATAGAGCGCCTCGCTGACGCCGTGGTCGCTGGCGCCGTCGAGCTCGATGCCGGCCCGGATCACACGATACAGCGCATCCGCCAGCGCCGGGCGGGTGGGATAGAGAATGGCGGTGTGAAACAGGCCGGTGGTGCCCGGCGGCGGCGGATGGCCGCCTTTGCTTTCCCAGGTGTTTAGGCCGATGTGATGGTGATAACCGCCGGCCGAAATGAACGCGGCGCCAGAACCCATCCGCTGCATCACCTCAAAGCCGAGCACGCCGCAATAGAAGCCGAGCGCGCGGTCGAGATCGGCGACCTTGAGATGGACATGCCCGATCCGCGTGCCGGCGACGATGGGTGGGGATTGGGGCATGTTGTGACTCCGTTCGGAAGTTTGCGTGCCCCGGATGCTGCGCAGCGTATCAGCGGTGCGCTGCTAAGCCGGGGCCCACATTGAGTGCCGGCATGGGTCCCGGCTCTGCGGAGCAGCGCCATAGCGCGTCGAAGACGCGCGTGAACGCGCTTGTGGCGCTCCACCGCATCCGGGACACGTAGGCGCGGATTCTCGTCACACAAGATCCGATACCTCGCCGTTCGGCAGCCCGAACTCAAACGTGTTCAGCGTCATCGACACCATCGTGTAATAGCCGCACAGCCCGATCACCTCGACAATCCCGCGTTCGGTGAGCACATTTACCGCTTCGTCATACAGCGCTTGCGACACGCCGTGGCCCTCATGCAGCGACTTGGCGAGATCATAGATCATCTGGCCCTTGGGGTCATCGAAGGCGGGCGTGCGACGGTCGCGGATGTCCTCGATGATTTTCGGGTCCATGCCGCCATTCAGCGCCAGGCGCTTGTGCGCGTACCATTCGTAATGCGACGTCCAGTGCCGCGCAGTGACGAGAATGGCAATCTCGGAAAGCTTTGCCGGAAAGATCGTGTTGAAACGGAGCTGCTCGCCAAGCCGCGTGGCGTGCCGCGCCATCTCCGGACTGTTGAGCCAGGCCATCATCGGCGCGGGCGGGGCGCCGCGCTTGCCGGCGATGGCCTCGTCGTAGGTTTCTTTCTGGTCGGCGCTCATTTCGCCAGGCGAAAGCAACTTCAGCCGCATGCCGGTTTCCTCTTGTTTTTCAATCGTTATCGCCTAGCGCATACACCCGATCGGGCAGCGTGACCACCGCCAGAGCGGCATGGGCTGATGTCAGACATATATTGAATTCCGCAACGCGAGGGCTAAGGTCGCTTCCAAACATTCCCACATGGAAACGCCTGATATGTCCGATCTGGAAACATTCCGCCGTGAAACCCGCGCCTGGCTCGAGGCCAATTGTCCGCCGGAAATGCGACGGCCGATGACCTCCGAAAGCGATACCTACTGGGGCGGTCGCAACGCCAAATTCTCCTCCGAGCCGCAGCGCGTCTGGTTTGAGCGGATGCGCGACAGGGGCTGGACCGTGCCGGATTGGCCGAAGGAATATGGTGGCGGAGGGCTGGAGCCCGCCGAGCACAAGGTGCTGCGCGAAGAAATGGCGGCGATGGGCGCGCGCTCGCCGCTCTCGAGCTTCGGCATCTGGATGCTTGGGCCGGCGCTGTTGAAGTACGGCACCGAGGCGCAGAAGAAAGAGCACCTGCCAAAGATCGCCGCCGGCCTGATCCGCTGGTGCCAGGGCTACTCCGAGCCGAACGCAGGCTCGGACCTCGCCTCGCTGCAAACCCGCGCCGATAGCGACGGCGACGATTACATCATCAACGGCCAGAAGATCTGGACGTCATATGCGAACTACGCCGACTGGATTTTCTGTCTGGTGCGCACCGATCCCACCGCGAAGAAGCATGACGGCATCAGCTTCATCTTGTTCGACATGGCCTCGAGGGGCGTGTCGACTAAGCCCATTCTTCTGATCTCCGGCTATTCGCCGTTCTGCGAAACCTTCTTCGACAATGTGCGGGTGCCGAAATCGCATGTGGTGGGCCAGGTCAACCGCGGCTGGGATGTTGCAAAATATCTGCTGCAGCATGAGCGGGCGATGATCTCGGGCACTGGAGAGCGCGGCATCGGCCGTCCGCTCGGGCAGGTCGCCGCCGACTCCCTCGGCAGCGATGATTCCGGTCGGCTCGACGATGCGATGCTGCGCAGCCAGGTTGCGGCGTTCGACATCGACGAGGCGGCGTTTGCGGCTGTGGCCGAACGCGCGATCGATCTCGCCAAGGCCGGCCAGTCGCATCCGGCGTTTTCGTCGGCGATGAAATATTACGGCACCGAGCTCAACAAGCGCCGCCACGAGATCCTGATGTCGGCTGGCGGCATCGACGCGCTGGAATGGGAAAGCCAGCGCTCGAAAGGCGGCGCCCGCCCGCGCGCCTGGCTGCGCACCAAGGCCAACTCGATCGAGGGCGGCACCAGCGAGGTGATGCTCGGCATCGTCGCCAAGCGCATCCTCGATCTGCCGGGGGCCTAGGCGTCTAGGCTCACTCTCTCGTCGTCCCTGCGAAAGCAGGGACCCATAACAACCGCTGTTGAGTATTGATCGTGACGCCAGCTCCATTCCTGCTCGATAGGCCGCGGCGTATGGGTCCCTGCTTTCGCAGGGACGACGAAGCAACTTAATTCACACTTCTGAACCGGAATTGCCCGATGCCCCTCGTCCTCACCGAAGAACAATCCATGCTGCGCGACAGCGCGCGCGGCCTTATCAGCGACAAGGCGACGGTGTCGCATCTGCGTCACCTGCGCGACAGCAAGGACGAGACGGGTTTTTCCCGCGAGCTCTGGAAGACGTTTGCGGAGATGGGCTTTTCCGGCCTGCTGGTGCCCGAAAATTTCGGCGGCAGCGGGCTCGGCTGCGTCGAGGCCGGCATCGTGATGGAGGAAATCGGCCGCAACTTGATGCCGCCGCCGTTCCTGTCGACCGCGGTGCTGGCGGCGTCGGCACTGTCGCGCGGTGGAAGTGACGCGCAAAAGGCCGCACATCTGCCGAAGATTGCCGATGGATCGCTGCTGGCGGCGCTCGCGATCGACGAAGGCGCAAAACATCGCCCGCTGCAGATCAATTTGCAGGCGGTGCGCTCCGGCAACGGCTTCAAGCTGAACGGCGCCAAGGCGCTGGTGGTCGACGGCCACACCGCAGATCTCCTGATCGTCGCGGCACGCACCGGCGGCGCGGCCGGCGAGCGCAACGGGCTGACACTGTTCCTGGTCGATCCCAAAGCCAAGGGAATTGCGATCGAACGCACGGTGATGGTCGACGCACATAATGCTGCGCGGATCGAATTCAGCAGCGTTGAAGTCGACGCCGATCAGGTGCTCGGCGAGGTCGACCAGGGCGGCGCGTTATTGGAGGGTGTGCTCAATATCGGCCGTGGCGCGGTAGCTTCCGAAATGGTGGGCTTGAGCGAAGAGGTGTTCGGCCGCACCGTCACCTATCTCAAGGAACGCAAGCAGTTCGGCAAATTGATCGGTGAATTCCAGGCGCTGCAGCACCGCGCCTCCCAGCTCTATATCGACATTGAGATCACCCGCGCGGCCGTTCTGAAGGCGCTGCAGACCCTCGACGGCGATTTCGAGCACGCTGGCGCCGCGGTCGCGGTCGCCAAGGCACGCGCCGGCACCACGGCGACGCTGGCGGTGCAAGAGGGCGTGCAGATGCACGGCGGCATGGGCATGACCGACCAGTTCGACATCGGCTTCTTCATGAAGCGCGCCCGTGTCTGCCAGGAATTGTTCGGCGACAGCAATTACCACGCCGATCAGTTGGCGCGGATGAAGGGGTATTGAGCAGCCCGAAGCGGCGCGTCATACACCGCCGTCATCGCCCGGCCTTGTGCGCAATTGCGCACTGGGACCGGGCGACCCAGATGCTATGAGGGGGTGGCGGCAGGGTCAGCGGCGGCGAGGGTATCGACACCTCGGGCGCCGTGGTCACGCAATGGAGCACCCCATGTCGCAACCGTTTGACGTCAGCAGGTCCCTCACCGCCTTCGAGCAGGATAACACACTCGTTGCAGTTATCGAGATGAGCCAGTCGAAGTGGCTGGTTGCAGCTATGATCCCCGGTGTCACACGCCGGCCGCTGAAGAAGCTTGATGCAGACGCGAACGCTCTGCTGAAGCTGCTGCAGCGCTGGTGCGAGGAAGCGCACAAGGCGGGACGTGCGATCAAGCGAATCGTCTGCGCCTATGAGGCTGGACGGGATGGATTCTGGCTGGCCCGCTGGCTGCAGGCCCGCGCCATCGAAGCTTATGTCATCCATCCTGCGAGCATCGCGGTGTCTCGCGAGCACCGGCGTGTCAAAAGCGATCGGATCGACACGGAACTGCTGATGCGTTCGCTGCTGGGTTGGCTGCGTGGTGAGAAGCGCCATTGCAGCATGGCCACGATCCCGACCATGGCGGAAGAAGACGCTCGACGACCGGGCCGCGAGCGGGAGAGCCTGGTGAGCGAGCAGACGCGGATCGTCAACCGGGTCAAAGCCGTCCTCGCCTTGTTCGGCATCGGCGGGTTCAATCCGAGGCTTCGCAAGGCGGCGCAGCAACTGGAGACACAGCGTACCGCGGAAGGAACGCCGCTGCCGGACAATGCCAGGGCGGAACTGCGCCGCGATCTGGAGCGGCTATGCCTGGTGCGCGACCAGATCCGCGCCATCGAAAGCGCACGGCTGCAGCGCCTCACCGCTGCGCCGGCCACATCTCAAGGACCCCATGCGATGGTTCGTCTGATCGCAAGGGTTCTGGGCATTGCCATCGAGACCGCCGACATGCTGGTGAATGAGATTCTGTCGCGCAATCTGCGCGATCGCAGAGCTGTCGCGCGCTATGCCGGGCTGACCGGCGCGCCGGACGAGAGCGGTCAGCGCCGGCGCGAGAAGGGACTGGCCCGCGCCGGCAACGGCCGGGTTCGCCGGGGGATGATCCAACTGGCCTGGCGCTTTCTGATCTTTCAGAAGGGCAGCCGGCTCGCCAACTGGTTCCGTGAGCGCACCGCCGATGGCCGACGCACCACGCGCAAGACCATGATCGTGGCACTAGCGCGTAAGCTACTCATCGCCCTGTGGCGGCTGGTGACCACCGGTCAGGTGACGGAGGACATCAAGTTGCGTCCCGCCGGCACCTGACCGTGCAGCTTCCCTTAACCCCACACCACTGACGGTTTGGCAGCCCGGCTTGCGGTCTGCCAACGGCATCCGAGGTGGCGATGATCCGCAGGAATACATGGCCTTTGCGCCGCGACCCAGAATGGACCCGCCGCCCCGGAGCTCGCCCCGATGCGCATGCATGCATCATGGTTCTGATCCCGATCGATCAACCGAATACAAGTCTGCGACGCGATATCGCGTCCAAGGCGGGCTCGCCTCGGAAGTCGTCCTCATCTCGCCATCGACATCTCCGCGTGCCGACCTCAAGCCTGCCGCCAAGCTCGCGACCGTCAAGGGCTGCGTCGCTACGCGATGGCCTCCGGCCACCCTTGACGGTCGCTGCGCCAAGGCGGACAGCCCGTCTTGAGGTCGGCCCGCGGAGATGTCGGCCTCCCTCGGAGATCAACGCAATGACCTAGCAACGACGACCATTGACCAGGCCCATACAAGTATTCCAGAGACAGCAATGCTTGAGCCGATGGGCCGCGGCGTACTGGGTCACCCGCTTTCGCGGGTGACGACAGTTTATGGTGGTTGAGAGACCTACCGTATCGGCGGGGCGTACTGAATTCCGCCGTTGCTCCACAGCGAATTCAGGCCGCGCGGGATCTTCAGCTTCGATCCTTCGCCGACATTGCGCTCGTAAACCTCGCCATAATTGCCGACATGGCGGATGATGCGGGCGGCCCAGTCCTTGGGCAGGCCGAGGTCTTCGCCATAGGCGCCTTCGGTGCCGACCAGCCGCATCACGTCGGGCTTCTTCGACTTCAGCGCCTCGTCGATGTTCTTCGAGGTGATGCCAAGTTCCTCGGCGTTGATCATCGCATACAGCGTCCACTTCACGAGCATCATCCAGTCGTCGTCGCGCTGGCGCACCACGGGCGCGAGCGGCTCCTTGGAAATCACGTCGGGCAGGATGACGTGATCGCTCGGCTGAATGAGGTTTAAGCGGAGTGCGTAGAGCTGGGAAACGTCGGCGGTGAAGGTGTCGCACTTGCCGCCCTCATAGGCCTTGAGCACGTCTTCCAGCCTGGCAAACTTCACCTCGGTATATTTCATGTTGTTGGCGCGGAAATAGTCGGCGGCGTTGAGCAACGTCGTCGTCCCCTCCTGCACGCAAACCTTGCTGTTGTTGAGGTCCAGTGCGGAATCGATGTTGCGCGAGCGCGGCAGCATGAAGCCCTGGCCGTCATAATAGGCGACGGCCGGGAAATAGAGGGCGTAGTTGCTCTCGCGCGACATGCTCCAGGTCGTGTTGCGGGAGAGGATGTCGACCTTGCGGCTCTGCAGCTCCTTGAAGCGTTCGTTGGCATCGAGGGCTACGAATTTCGCCTTCTTGGGATCATCGAAGATCGCGGCGGCAACAGCGCGACAGAAATCGACGTCGAAGCCGGTCCAGTCGCCCTTGTCGTCGGGGATCGAGAATCCGGGCAGGCCCTTGTTGACGCCGCACAGCACGTCGCCGCGGCGGATGGTCCGCTTCAGCGTCTTGGTATCGTAACGTTCATAGGTGATTGCAGCGGCCGCGACCACGATTGCGACAGCCAGCCCGACGAGCAGGCCGCCTCGAAATGTCCGTAGCATTTTCTAACTCACGATTTCAGGAGAATGGACCGTCTGAATAGACAGCGGCGGGATTAGAGTTCAGGCTTCTGCCGCACGATCACTTTGGTGCCCACGGGCACCCGCTCATAGAGATCGGCGACGTCGGCATTGACCAGCCGGAAGCAGCCGGAGGAGACGGCGGTGCCGATGGTGTCGGGCCGGTTGGTGCCGTGGATGCGGTAGACGGTGGTGCCGAGATACATCGCGCGCGCGCCCAGTGGATTGCCGGGTCCGCCGGCCATGAAGCGCGGCAGATAGGGCTGGCGCGCGATCATCTCCGGCGGCGGCGTCCAGTCTGGCCATTCCGCCTTGCGGGTGATGTTGAGCAGCCCCTGCCACTGGAATCCCTCGCGGCCGACGCCGATGCCGTAGCGCAGCGCACGGCCATTGCCCTGGACCAGATAGAGATGGCGGTCCTGGGTGGAGATGATGATGGTGCCCGGCGGTTCGTTGGTGCGATAGAGCACCGCCGTCTTCCTGAACTGCGGATCGAGCTCGACGGATTCATCGGGCAGTACGCCAGGTTGGTCGCCGACGTCGGGCTGCCGTAACTGCGCTTGGCTCTGAGAGGCTGAAAGGATCAGACCGCCGGCGGCGATCACCATCCAGATCAGGTGCCGAAATTTTGTCATCGCAGAAATTCTCCTTGTTGGCGCGGCGGCCTAATGGTTGGCGCTTTGGCAAATCAGCGGAACCATCAAATCTCAGGGCCGGCTTGATGGCAAGTTTAGGGCGAATGCGGCTGATACGTGACTGAAATGTCGTCCATTTTCGTCGTCCACCAAATCATGAGATATCCCGCGTGCCTTATTTCGGCGCGATCCAGAGCCGCAGGCAAAACGAAATCAGCGCGACGGTGCCGACGCCGCCGAGCCAGAGCGCGGCAAACCACAACAGGCGCTGCATGAGAGGGCGAGGGGCCGGCTCGTTGGGCTTCAATGGTATCCACTCTCGGGTTTGACCTTGCCGCGGAACACCCAATAGGCCCAGGCGGTATAGCCGAGGATCAGCGGGATCAGCCCGGCGACGCCGACCAGCATGAAGAGCTGGCTGTTTTCCGGCGCCGCCGCCTGCCAGATCGTGATGCTCTGCGGCACGATATAGGGATACATGCTGATGCCGAGGCCGGCATAGGACAGCGCGAACAACGCCAGCGTGAGGAAGAACGGCTGATAGTCGTATTTGTTGGCGAGACTGCGCAGCAACAGGGCGGTGACTACAGCAACCGAAATCGGTACCTGTGCCGTCATGAGGACGTTCGGCCAGGCGAACCAGCGCTCGGTGTACTGTATATGGAGGAACGGCGTCGCGATGCTGACCGCGGCGATGGCCCCGAGCATCGCGAGCAACAGGATCCAGCTCAGGTGATAGGCGCGGTCGCGCAACTCGCCTTCCGTCTTCATGACCAGCCATGTCGCCCCTAACAGCGCATAGCCGATCACCAGCGCCACGCCGGTCAGGATGCTGAACGGTGTCAGCCAGTCCCACCAGCCGCCGGCATAGCTTCGGCCTGCGACATGCACGCCTTGCAGGATCGCGCCCAGGGCAATGCCCTGCGCCAACGTCGCCAAAATCGATCCGCCGAAAAAGGCGATGTCCCAGCGGTTGCGCGCGCGCGTCGTGCGCCAGCGGAATTCGAAGGCGACGCCGCGGAACACCAGGCCGAGCAGCATCGCGATCATGGGCGTGTAGAGCGCCGGCATCAGCACGGCATAGGCCAGCGGAAACGCGGCCATCAGGCCGCCGCCGCCAAGCACCAGCCAGGTTTCGTTGCCGTCCCAGACCGGGGCGACGCTGTTCATGATGACGTCGCGATCGCGCTTCTCCGAGAAGAGTGGAAACAGGATGCCGAGGCCGAGGTCGAAGCCGTCCATCACGACATAGACGAACACGGCAAACGCGATGATGAAGGCCCAAATGATGGGGAGGTCGATCGGGATCATCGCGCGACTCCCTCGGTAACCGCGCCAGCGGCAGGCGTGATGCCTGCCGTGCGGATCGGGGCCTCGTGCGACGGTCCCTCTTCACCAGGATGCGGCGGCGCTGCCATCAGGCGCAGCAGGTAGACTACGCCCGCTGTGAATACGGCGAAATAGACGATGATGAAGGCGATCAGCGAGGAAGCGACTGCGGGCGCCGCCAGCGGCGAGGCGGATTCAGCCGTGCGCAGCAATCCATAGACCGTGAACGGCTGTCGTCCGACCTCGGTGGTGATCCAGCCTGCGAGCACCGCGATGAAACCTGCGGGACCCATCGCGACCGCAAACATGTGCAACAGCCGGGAATCGTAGAGCTTGCCCTGAATACGCATCAGCAGGCTGAACAAGCCGATCGCCAGCATGAGTAATCCCATGCCGACCATGATCCGGAACGACCAGAACGTGATGGCGACCGGCGGCCAGTTTTCGCGCGGCACCGTGTTGAGGCCGGCCATCGGCGCATCAGGCGAGTGCTTGAGAATCAGCGAACCGAGTTTCGGCACTTCGACGGCGTAGTCGACCCTGCCGGCGCTCTGATTGGGCAGGCCGAACAGGATCAGGGGCGCGCCGTGCTTGTGGCTCTCGAAGTGGCCTTCCATCGCCATGATCTTCACCGGCTGGTGCTCCAGCGTGTTGAGCCCGTGCTGATCGCCGGCGAGGATCTGAAGCGGCGCCACCAGCGTCGCCATCCACATCGCCATCGAAAACATCACGCGCGGGCCGGCGAGGTGGCGGTCGCGCAGCAGGTGATATGCGCCGACCGCGCCGACCACCAGCGCGGTTGTGAGATACGCCGCCAGCACCATGTGCACGAGACGGTATGGGAACGACGGATTGAAGATCACTTTCAGCCAGTCGGCGGCGATGAACTGGCCGGCCTCATTGACGGTGTGGCCGGCCGGCGTCTGCATCCAGGAATTGGCCGACAGAATCCAGAACGCCGAAATCAGCGTGCCGATCGCGACCATCAGCGTCGCGAGGAAATGCAGCCGGGGACCGACGCGGTTGAGCCCAAACAGCATGACGCCGAGGAAGCCGGCTTCGAGGAAGAACGCCGTCAATACCTCATAGGCCATCAGCGGGCCGATCACGGGACCGACCTTGTCTGAAAATGCTGACCAGTTGGTGCCGAACTGGTAGGACATCACGATGCCCGACACCACGCCCATCGCGAAGGCGACGGCGAAGATCTTCAGCCAATAATTGAACAGGTTGATGTAGACCTCGCGCCCGGTCGCGAGCCACAGCGCCTCGAGCACGGCGAGATAGCTGGCGAGCCCGATCGAGAAGGCGGGAAATATGATGTGGAACGACATCGTGAATGCGAACTGCGCCCGGGCCAATACGACCGCATCCCAGCCTTCGAACATCGACACCACCTGTAGCAAGTTTTGTCGGGCACGATATCTTCAAAAACGGAACTGCAGTTTTCGAAAATTGCATCCGAACCAGTGTCCATCTTACCACGCCCGATGCGACGATTATACTGCGCGCCGCGCGGGACAGGCGTGCAAGCCTATTTGCAGCGCGACGGGTTCAATCGCAGTCGCCTGATGATCTCGGCTTGCACGGCTCGGGTCTGATCCTTGCCGGCCAGCGCCGGGCTACGGACTTTCTTCCCCGTGCGAAGCCGGATTATGATCGCGTAGAGGCTATCCTTGCGGCCGCCGCTCTCGACGTCGATGGCCTCGACATCGTCACCGCTGATTGTCTCTACCTCTGTCGTGCCTTTCCATGAAAGCCGTTCGATCCTGATCGCGCCGTCGTGGACGATCCAGCATGCACTCACCCGATGGAGATATCTGAGCAGTATGAAGGCCACGATCGCGCCGAGCGACCAGACCGCAATCCCGAGAGCAGACAATTTGCCGCTCCAGAGCGCATAGATGAGCGGAACGCTCAACAAGCCGGCGAGCAGCACGATGAGAACCTTGAGTCCTCGTACTTTCTTGGGGTTGACCGGCTTGCCCAGTCGTATCCCGGCATTGGCGGCGTCGAGCGGGTTCTCGACTGGTTCGGGATCAGGAAGTCGAAGCAGCCGGGCAATTCGGACGGTAGTTTGGTGCACCCGGGTGATATCAGGCAGGGGAGGCGAGGTGAGCAAATCTCCCGATTCGGTCTCGAATATGAGGCTGAACTCCACAGATTTGCCGATGCTCTTTCGGAGACGCATCCCCGAAATTTCGTCATCCCTGATCAATCTTCGGTGCAACTTTCCGAATGGACGCTGTTCGCCGATCAGGATTTCGCCTGGTGTAATGATCCAGACGACGTTGCGCTCAAGCAGGGCTGCGCCCAGCAGGAGGCCTCCGAATACCGACGCAAAGAGAGCGGCGACGCCAAGCCAATGACCGTTCGCCAGGTGACTAAGGCCAGGCAAGGCAACCAAACACAAAAGTAAAGCAAGGCCTGCGAGGACAAGTCGCTCGTTGAGCGACGTGCCCTTGCGTAGCCTGACTTCATTCCCGTTAGTCGCAGCAACCATCGATGGCGGCAAGCATCATGACCGACGTGGTCACGTAAGCAGCTAAGTGTACGGCTGAAATACGGCAAGCCAGATTGATATCAGGCTGCGGCGTTCTGTAGCCGTGTGACGGTGCGGTCGATCTGTCCGCATGGGTCACCTGCCGAAATACCAATCTTGCCGTGTGGTCGACAATACCTCGCGTCGCGTCCACGAAATCGGAGTCCCAAAGCAGAGCGACCCGGCTGGGGGGCATCCCGGCCGGGTCGTTGGAGGTCGCTTGGGGGTCTGGAGCTTGAGAGGTGGGAAGAATTCAGCGGGGGTCTCGCTGTCAGTGGTGATCGGTATAGGGGGTGAGCTTTTCCGGGTGATGTCGTAAAATGTTTCATTTGTTTCGTCGGAAGTAATCTTTGTCCGTCGAAACTGCCCCGTTTTTCTGTCCCCAATCTAATTGTTTGAAATCGCTTGTCTTTAGGCGGCGATGCTGTCCACGCCGGCGCCCTTAAGCAACTCGGCCAATTGTTTGCGGGCATAGAACATGCGGGTCTTCACCGTGCTCTGGGGGATGCCGATGATCGCGCCGGCCTCTTCCACGGACTTCTCGTGGTAGTAGACCAGGTTGATGATCTCGCGATGCGCCGGCGACAGCTTGGCGACGCAGGCGCGCAGGATGGCGCTGGTGTTGCTGCGGTCGAGCGAGGCTTCCGGCGTGTCGGCCTCGTCGGCGATCTCCAGCACGTCTTCCTGCTCGATGTCTTCATGCTTGCGCTGGCGCAGCGCGGTCAGCGCCTTGAAGCGCGCGATCGACAGCAGCCAGGTCGAAACCTGCGAGCGGCCCTCGAACTGGGCTGCGGTCCGCCACACGTCGAGGAACACCTGGCTGACGAGGTCTTCGGCCATCGTGGTGTCGCGCACCATGCGCAGCACGAAGCGGTAAACCCGGACGTTATGGCGGGAGTAAAGCACATGCATCGCCGTGCGGTCGCCCTTGGCAATACTCTGCAGCAGCATTTCGTCCGATGTCGCACGGGCGGCGGCAATCGACTTCTTGGCTGCGGCGTTGATGGCGATGACGTTCGACATGACAGGCTCCCATTGCGCCACGAGGTGCGGCGTTCCGTTGGGAGAATTGTTAATGAGCCTCCGTTTCGGGATGTCTGCTCGAAGAGGGGAAA
The DNA here is from genome assembly GCF_043203335.1 of Bradyrhizobium sp. RDI18. NCBI lineage: Bacteria > Pseudomonadati > Pseudomonadota > Alphaproteobacteria > Hyphomicrobiales > Nitrobacteraceae > Bradyrhizobium > Bradyrhizobium sp. RDI18. The sequence goes on from NZ_JBICRN010000008.1 coordinate 5,655,197, forward strand.
ATGGTTTCGTGCGGGAGAGAATTGTTTCGTCGCAGGGCCCGCGACGAAACATTCGGGGACAAAATGCCAGTAATTTCAATATGCGGAAAATTGGAAGAGATGAGATTTGGGTCCCCGGAACAAATCCCGTCCCGGACAAGCGAGCGTAGCAAGCGCGATCCGGGGCCCATAACCACCGATGGTGATTGGCGAAATACGCTGGAGCCCCAGCCAAGCGAAATTACGGACGCCTGTGGTTGTGGGTCCCTGCGTTCGCAGGGACGACAGAGAAAAAGCTAACCCTTCTCGCCGGTCGGCGAGAACAAATAGCCGCCGCCCCGGATGGTGCGGATCACGGCGGGCTTGGTGGGATCGATTTCGATCTTGCGGCGGATACGCATGATGCGCAGATCGACGGCGCGGTCGAAGGCTTCGGCGTCGCGCGCATTGGCCAATTCCAACAGCCGCTCCCGCGACAACACCCGCTTCGGATTCGCCGCGAACACTTTCAAGAGGCCGAATTCGGAGGCCGTCAGCGGATGCTCGTTGCCTTCGTCGTCGCGCAGCGCCTGGGCCTCGAGGTCGAGCCATTTGGTGCCGAACCGCACCAGTTGTTCCTTCTCCGTCTTGGCCGCCGCGGGCTCGGGCGTCGCCGCCTTGGGCGGCGTGCTGCGGCGAAGCACGGAGCGGATGCGCGCCATCAGTTCGCGCAACTCGCAGGGCTTTGCGATGTAGTCGTCGGCGCCGAGTTCGAGGCCGACGACACGGTCGATCGGGCTCGCGGTCGCTGTCAACATGATGACGGGGACGTTAATGCGGCTCTTGAGGTCGCGAATGATCGAAAGCCCGTCTTCCTCGGGCATGTTGAGGTCGAGCACGACGAGGTCGGGCACGGCGTTCTCGATCGCCTTGCGCAGGCTCTTTCCCCCGTCGCACAAGGTGACGCCGAAGCCGTGCATCTTGAGGTAATCGCCGACCATCTCGCGGGCCGGCGCCTCGTCGTCGACGATGAAGATATGCGGGCTCTGGGTCATGTCGTCTCTGTCGCAGGCAGTGTAACCGTAAATGTCGATCCCTGCCCGGGTCCGGCACTTTCCGCAGTCACATGGCCGCCATGCATGTCGATAATACGTTTGACGATCGACAGGCCGAGGCCGGTCGAGCTTTCGCCGGCGGTCGGCTTGGCCGAGAGCCGTTGGAAGCGGCCGAACAGGCGGCCCAGATCCTCCGGCGAAAGGCCGGCGCCCTGGTCGGCGATGCGGATCACCGTGTCGGTGCCTTCATGGCTCACAGTGACGGTGATCTTGCCGCCGATCGGCGAATATTTGATGGCGTTGCTGACGAGGTTGTCGATCGCCTCGCGGATCCGGTCGGCGTCGCACATGGTAACGATGTTCGGCGGGGCTGATACCGTGACGGCCTGCTGCTTGTTCACGGCCGAGGGCAGGTTGGAATCGGCGACCTCGGTCACGAGCGCGGCGACATCGACCGGTTCGCGGCGGATGGTGATGTCGAAGGCATCCGCCATTGCATCCGAAATCAGGTGATCGACCATCGAGGTCAGGCGTTTGGTGGCATCCCTGATATGCTCGACCTGCGCGGTGACGTTCTCCTTCGGCGAGCCCGCGCCGATCAATTCGGTCAACATCTCGGTGCGGCCGAGGATCACGCCGAGCGGGTTCTTCAAATCGTGCGCCACAGTGCCGAGAATTTCGTTCTTGAAGCCGTTGGCGCGCTGCAATCTCAGCCACTGCGCCGAGAGCCTGCGGTTGGCCTGCATCAGCGCGCGGGTGCGCTGGGCGACGCGGTCTTCGAGCTGGGTGTTGGCCTCATGCAGTTGGCGGTAGAGGATGACGTTGTCGAACGCGATCGACAGCCGGCTGGAAAAATCTCGACCAGCGCGCGGTCGGTGTCGGAAAGCTGGCGTTCGGCCTGCAACAGCACCACCACTTCACGGCCGCTGCCGGTGCGCAAATAAAGCACGCTGCGGTGATCGGCGAATTCGTTCTTGCGGCGCTGGAAGGCGGCCTCCACCATTTGCCGCAAATCCGGATCGAGCGCCTTGGAGCTGGTCGTGCCGATGAACCGGCTGTAACAGCCCGAGCCTGCTAGCACCGAGAATTCGCTCCCCGGGGCGCCGTCGTCGCGCAGCACCAGAATGCCGGCGCAGTCGACATTGAGCAGCGAGGCGAGCTGCGTCAGCACGCCCTCCGCCAGCCGCTGCATCGATTTGAAATCGTACAGCGTCGAGGCGGCGTCGATGATGATTTCAAGCCCGCGCCTTGTCTGCACCATGCGCTCGAGCTGCTGGTAGCTGCGCAGCGCCGCGGTCAGCGAGGTGAACAGCTTGTCGGCCGTCAGCTCGGTCTTGGCCTTGTAGTCGTTGATGTCGTACTGGACGATGACGCGGCGCTCGGGCGCCTGCCCGGGCTGGCCGGTGCGCAGGATGATGCGGACGGTCTCGTTCTTGATCTCGTTGCGGATGTATTCGACCAGATCCAGACCCGCGACGTCGGTCTCCATGATGACGTCGAGCAGCACGGCCGCGACGTCCGGATTGTCGCGCATCAAGATGCGGCCTTCGGCCGCGGAATAGGCCGACAGGATTTCCAGGGTCGCGCCGTTGAGACTGTAGTCGCTGAGCGCAAAGCGCGTGCCCTCATGCACGGCATCGTCGTCGTCGATGACGGCGATCTTCCACTTGCGCGCAGACGAGTCCTCCGGAGCCATTCCGGTATCGTCGATCAGGTGGAGGACATCGTCCTGTTCGGCCATTGCGAAGTTCCGTCGGCTGCTGTCTGGTCTGTACTCGTGGATCCGCCTGTCGATCCGCCCTTGGCGATTTTCGGCATGATAATGCGGAATGTGGTGCCTTGTCCCAGCCTTGACTCCAGCATCATCCGGCCGCCGAGCTGTTGAGTGACAAGATTATAGACGATATGCAAGCCCAGTCCGGTGCCGCCCTCGTTGCGGCGCGTCGTAAAGAACGGGTCGAACGCCTGCCGTTGCACGTCCGGCGTCATTCCGGCCCCGTTATCGGCAAAGATGATCTCGACATCGTCGCTGCCGCGCGCCCGGGCCGAGATCGTGATCGCGCCGGAGCGGCCATCGGCAAAGGCATGATTGGCGGCATTGAGGAAAAGATTGGTTAATATCTGGCCGTAGGAGCCGGGATATCCGTCAATGACGAGCCCTTCCGGCACCTCGACCGACAGCGTGATCGCCGCCTTCTTCAACACCGGCCTTAAGCTCGCGACGATCTGGTCGGTGGCCTCGCTCAGGTTGAATTGCCGGCGCTCGGCGTGCGAGCGGTCGACCGCCACCTGCTTGAACGACTGGATCAGCTCGCCGGCGCGGTGCAGGTTCGCCACCAATTGCTGGGCGGCGTCGCGCGAGCTCTTGACGAATTCGTCGAGCTTGGAGCGACGGAGCGGCTCGGTCCGCAACTCGGATTCGAAGGTTTCAGCCCGGCGCGCAAAGCTCGACGCCACCGTCAGGCTGATGCCGATCGGGTTGTTCACTTCATGGGCGACGCCGGCGACCAGCCCGCCCAACGCCGCCAGCCGCTCGGCGTCGATCAGGTTCTGCTGCGCGGTGTTGAGCTCGAGCAATGCGCTCTCCGCTCTTTCCTTCGAGGCGCGCAGTTCGTCCTCGGTCTTGCGCTTGGCGATGGCGTTCTCGCGGAACACGTCCACCGCACGCGCCATGGCGCCGACCTCGTCTCGCGCGGTGGTGCCCTGTACGCGGCGATCGTAATTGCCCGACGTGATTGCATGCATCGCCGCCAGGATCTGCTGCAGCGGCAGACGGATCGAGAGCGCGATCAGGACGCCGGCGGAAAGGATGATGCCGAGGAACATCACGGCGATCGACAGCACCCGGCGCGAGATGCCTGACAGCGTCTTGTCAAAAGTCTCCTGCGCTTTTTGCTCGCGCTGGCGCATCTTATCCGATAGCTCGTCGATGACCGCAATGGCCTCGGCCTGGCTGGCATCGATGGTGTTGCGCAACAGTTCGGTCCGGACCGCGAGTTGTTCGGTCAGTTTGGCCATGCCCTCGCGCAGTGCCACCGTCCGCGCCTGCAGCCGCGTCAGCGCCATGCGCTGCAGATCGTTGTCGGCCAGATCGGTCATCACGGGGATCGTCTTCTCGATCGTCTCGGTATTCCTGCGGGCGTCCTCGGCGGAGCCTGAGGCGGGCGACAGGTAATAGGCGTTGGCCGCGACCAGCATGGCCGTAAACGCCTCGCGCGATCTGCCGAGCGCGGGCCAGATCTGCGCGTCGCGATGCCCGGTGGCGCCCTCGATGATCGAATACAGCCCGGCCATTTCGCGCGCCGGCCCCAGCACCTGCTGCTCATAGGTCTTGGTGATGGTGGCCTGCACGGCGCGCAATTCGCCGAAACCGTTGAGGAAGCGGTCGGTGACCTGTTCGAGCCGCTCGACTGACCCTGATAGCATCGGGTCGTTCGAGGCGCGCGTTGTGAGCGTGCCCAGTACGGCCTCTCGCAGCAGCAGGATCTCGGCGAACAGGTCAGGGCTTGGCTGGTTGATGTACCGATGAATCAGGTTCTGCAGCCGGCTGGTTTCGCTTTCGAGGTGCGCCAGGATCTTGTCGGACTCCCGCACCTGCCGGACATCGTCCCATGCAGAGCCCAGCACGTTGGCGCCGTTCCAGATCAAGACGGCGAGCACCATGACGACGGCGGAGTTCAATCCCGCGATCGACAGAATGCGCCATCGGATCGGCACCGCGCGGAGCCATTGGACGACGCGAAAGCGCCCGCGCGCGGCGAAGCTCGCCGGCCGTTCCGCTGGTCGCTGCTGTTGCGGCGCGCCGGTCAAATCCACTCCACTCTGCGAAGGCGCCCGACCAATAACGGCGCCACCGTCCCGATCAATGCAACGTTGGTACGGTGGAGATCGATCGCACCGGTCCAGGTCTGTCCGGGACGGTCCTGTTCCGCGCCGAACTGGCGGGAATGGAACATTTCGATCCAATGCCTGTCGTTTCGGGGATCGGCGGCAGGAAATCCGCGCGCAAAAGCGCCCGTTGAAACCGCCGCAAGCAACAGCGCGACAACAAGCACCAAGATCCGCGAAAGGTTGGCGCGGCGATACACAGGCGACAAATCCCCTTAGAGATGGAGTCTGCGGCGGGGAGAAAAAGGTTCAACGCAATTTTAGCAGAATTTGCCGATGCTTGGCTATTGTTAGCATGGCGGGACGGGGGCTAGCCTGGGGTTATCCCGATACGCCGGTTGCAATCTTCAATTGTGCGTTGCAGTGATGTCGGCAGATTGAAACCGCGGTCGCGGGGATTTATGAGGGCGCGGCGAACGGGTACATCGCTCGCGCGGCAGAGCGGGGTGATCACCGGTGAAATCGGCCTTGAGGTTCTTGCAATTCGCCGCGCTCGCCGCCATGGCGCTTGCGTCCCCCGCCCACGCCGCCACGGAGATCATGTGGTGGCACGCGATGTCGGGGGAACTCGGCAAGCAGCTCGAAAAGCTGGCGGCCGATTTCAATGCGTCGCAGTCCGACTACCGGATCGTGCCGACCTACAAGGGCAACTACACCGCGACGGTGACGGCGGCGATCTTCGCGTTCCGATCGCGAAGCCAGCCGGCCATCGTTCAAGTCAACGAGATCGCCACCGCAACCATGATGGCGGCAAAAGGCGCGATCTATCCGGTGTTCGAACTGATGCGCGACCAGTCGGAGCCATTCTCGCCGGAGGCGTATCTGCCGGCCGTGACCGGCTACTATTCCGACGTCGCCGGCAACATGCTCTCGTTCCCGTTCAATGTCTCGACCCCGATCCTCTACTACAACAAGGATCTGTTCCGCGCCGCGGGCCTCGACCCTGAGGTGGCGCCGAAGACCTGGGCCGAGGTCGGCGCCGCGGCGAAGCGCCTGCGTGCGGCCGGCTCGCCATGCGGGCTCACCACATCCTGGCCGTCCTGGGTCCATGTCGAGAATTTTTCCGCCTTCCACAATCTGGCGCTGGCAACCCGGGGCAACGGCTTTGGCGGTCTCGATGCCGAGCTGACCTTCAACAATCCGGACGTGGTTCGGCACCTCGCGCAACTCGCGGAATGGCAGGCGACGAAAGTTTTCGACTATAGCGGCCGCGGGGAATTGGCCGAGCCGCGCTTTCAAAAGGGCGAATGCGCCATCTTCATCGGCTCTTCCGGGACACGCGCCGACATCAAGGCCAATTCCAAGTTCGAGGTCGGCTACGGCATGATCCCGTACCGGCTCGACATCGCCGGCGCCCCGCAAAACTCGATCATCGGCGGCGCCACGTTATGGGTGCTGCGCGACCGGCCGCGCGCCGAATACACCGGCGTTGCGCGGTTCTTCGCCTATCTCTCCAAGCCGGAGGTTCAGGCCGCCTGGCATCAGAACACCGGCTATCTGCCGATCACCCGCGCCGCCTTCGACCTCACCCGCGCGCAGGGCTTCTACGATCGCAATCCGGGTGCTGCGATCGGAATCGAGCAGATGACCTTGAAGCCGCCGACCGACGATTCGAAGGAATCCGGCTTGGCTCCTTTGTGCTGATCCGCGACGCCATCGAGGACGAGCTGGAGCACGTCTTCAGCGGCAAGCGCACTGCGCAGGCAGCACTCGACGCAGCCGTCGAGCGCGGCAACCGCCTGCTGCGCCAGTTCGAACGGGCCAATCCGGATCAGTAATCTCATCGCCGTCATTGCGGGCCAACGGGTCGCGCGAATGCGCGCCCGATGGCTCGCAATGACGACAACCAAGGTTCAGTGCCCGCATGACCGCATCTTTGCCGCCATTTGCCGGCTACGAGCCCTTCCGCGCCTTTCGCGCCGATCCCGCGCAATGGCTGCCGATCGCGCGCGATATCGCCCGCGGCCATGGCCTGGTGTGCGCAGCGCCGCACGTCTTCTCCACCGGCACCAATCTCGTCATCGCCCTCGACGAAAAACTCATCCTCAAAATCTTCCCGCCATTTCTTCGCGCCCAATTCGTCTCGGAGCGTGGCGCGCTAACGCAGCTTCATGGACGGCTTCGCGTCGCGATCCCCGAAATCGTCGCCGAAGGGGAGCGTGACGGATGGCCATATCTCGTCATCACGCGGCTGTCAGGCGTGTTGGGCGCGGATGCCTGGCCATCGCTACCGGAAACGGACAAGGAGCGTGTGCTTGCCGAGGTTGGCGAGACCATCGCCGAGGTGCAGCGCGCTCCCGCTGGACAGCTCGCCGCGGTCGAGCCGGGCTGGGATGTCTTCATGCGCGGACAGATCGAGGGATGCCGTGCCCGGCACGCGCGTCTCGGATTGCCGCAGAAATTTCTCGACGGCCTGGACGATTTGCTGCGCGATGCGAGCTCGCTGGTCGCGCTGGACGGGCCAGCGGTGATCCTGACCGGCGAGTACATTCCGGAAAATTTCCTGCTGCGCCGCAGCGGTCCGGGTTGGCGGCTCGCGGGGTTGATCGATTTCGGCGACGTGATGACGGGGAGGGGCGAGTATGACCTGCTTGGCCCCAGCGCCTTCATGACCGCAGGCATGCCGCGGCGGGTGCGAAGCCTGTTCGAGGGTTTTGGATATTCAGCCGCAGATATCACGCCCGAGCTGAAGCAGCGGCTGCTCGCGCTGATGCTGCTGCACCGGGCCAGCGATCCGGTCAGGAAGATCTGCATCGAGGGGTGGCAGGAGGGGGCCACTAACCTCCGCGAATTGCAGGATTTGCTCTGGCCAATCTGAGTGCCGCCCAGCAACGGAGCGCACAGAATTTCTGCATATTTTATGAGCAAATATGCATCTTTGTATGCAATCCGCCGGCGTGCCATATCCCGGACGCCATTCGCCTCGGATGCATTCGCCAGCAGCATCAATGAGTTGGCGTGAAAGTAAGTTTTCGTTAAAGGTTGGCACGAACCTTGCGATTCCCGTTCCAAAGCCGTTTCCCCTCGGGCGTTGGAGCATCACCCATGAAGCGTCGCGATTTCCTCAAATCCGTGTCGGGGCTCGCGGCTGCCGGCGCGCTTACGCCGGCGCCGGCGATTTGGTCCTCCGCCAAGGCGCAAGCGCGGTCGGAAACGTTGCTGATCGTCTCGGAAAGCGGCCCCAACAATCTCGACATTCACGGCGTCGGCACCAACGTCCCCGGCTATGAGGTGTCGTGGAATTGCTATGACCGCCTGATCAGCCACGAAATGAAAAGCGGTCCTGGCGGCGTGCCGTATTACGACCGCGACAAGTTCAAGCCCGAGCTCGCCGAGGACATGAAGGTCGGCGACATGTCGGTGACCTTCAAATTGAAGAAGAACGCGAAATTCCATGACGGCGCGCCGGTCACGGCGAAGGACGTCAAGTGGTCGCTGGATCGCGCCGTCAGCGTCGGCGGCTTTCCGACATTCCAGATGGGCGCGGGCTCGCTGACCAAGACCGAGCAGTTCGTCGTCGTCGACGACAACACGGTGCGGATCGATTTCGCCAAGAAGGACCGCCTCACCATCCCCGATCTCGCGGTCATCGTGCCCTGCATCGTCAATTCCGAGCTGGTGAGGAAGAACGCCACCGAGAAGGATCCGTGGGGACTCGAATACACCAAGCAGCAGACCGCGGGCTCCGGTGCCTACAAGGTGGTGAAGTGGACGGCCGGCACCGAAGTGGTCATGGAGCGCAACGACGCCTGGGCCGGCGGTCCCTTGCCGAAGGTCAAGCGCGTGATCTGGCGCATGGTGCCGCAGGCCGGCAACCGCCGCGCACTGCTGGAGCGCGGCGATGCCGATATTTCCTACGATCTGCCGAACAAGGATTTCGTCGAGCTGAAGGACAGCGGCAAGCTCAACATCGTCTCGGTGCCGTATTCCAACGGCGTCCAGTATATCGGCATGAACGTCAAGATCGCGCCGTTCGACAACGTCAAGGTCCGCGAGGCCGTCGCCTGCGCGATTCCCTACCAGAAGATCATGGATGCGGTGCTGTTCGGCCTCGCCAAGCCGATGTTCGGCGCCGCAGCCGACAAGGCGACCGAGGTGGCCTGGCCGCAGCCGACCAAATACGTCACCGATATCGCAAAAGCCAAGGCATTGCTGGCGGAGGCCGGCTACCCCAACGGTTTTGAGACCACGCTGTCGTTTGACCTCGGCTTTGCCGGTGTCAACGAGCCGCTCTGCATTCTGGTGCAGGAGAGCCTGGCGCAAATCGGCATCAAGACCACGATCAACAAGATCCCCGGCGCCAACTGGCGCACCGAACTGAACAAGAAGGTGCTGCCGCTCTACACCAACGTGTTCTCCGGCTGGCTCGACTATCCCGAATATTTCTTCATCTGGTGCTACGACGGCAAGAATTCGATCTTCAACACCATGAGCTACCAGTCGAAGGCGATGGACGAATTCATCCACGGCGCCGTCGATGCCGCGGCAATCGGCAGCGCCGCGAAGTACGATGCCGACGTCAAAGGCTTCGTCGATCTCGCCTTCAAGGACATCCCGCGCATTCCGCTCTATCAGCCCTACGTCAACGTCGCGATGCAGAAGAACGTGTCCGGCTATCAATACTGGTTCCACCGGAGACTGGATTACCGCGCGCTGGTGAAGGCGTGAGAGAGGCGAATGGAGAGTGGCGAGTAGCGAATAGGGGGCAGCGGATGGCTTCAGGCAACGGCGATTATCCACTCGCCATTCGCTATTCGCCATTCGCAAGCGCGGAGCGCTGCCCATGCTGACCATGATCGGCAAGCGGCTGATGTTTGCGATTCCTTCCCTCATCGGGGTCGTGATCGTCACCTTCCTGCTGACGCGCGCGCTGCCCGGCGACCCCGCCGCCTATTTCGCCGGGCCCGCGGCGAGCAAGGAAGCGATCGAGCAGATCCGCAAGAAACTCGGCTTCGACAAGCCGTTGATCGAGCAGTTCTTCCGCTACACCAACGATCTCGCGCATGGCGACTTCGGCAATTCGCTGACGACGGGCCAGCCCGTCGCCACCGAAATCCGCAACCGCCTGCCGGCCTCCGCCGAACTGACGTTGCTCGGCCTCGTCGTTTCGGTCATGATCGCGATCCCGCTCGGCGTTCTCGCCGCCACCCGGCCGGGCTCCTGGATCGACCATCTCTGCCGCGTCACCACGACAGCCGGCGTATCGCTGCCGGTGTTCTTCACGGGTCTCGTGCTGGTCTACGTGTTCTACTTCAGGCTCGGCTGGTCGCCGGCGCCGCTCGGCCGGCTCGACGTGTTCTACAGCGCGCCGCCGACCGTGACCGGTCTCTATCTCATCGACGCCCTGATCGCGGGCGAGTTCGAGACGTTTCGTTCGGCGCTGAGCCAGCTCATCCTGCCGGCGGCAACGCTGGCGATCTTCTCGCTGGCGCCGATCGCGCGCATGACGCGGGCCTCGATGCTGGCGGTGCTGGCCTCTGACTTCGTCCGCACCGCGCGCGCCAGCGGGCTTTCTCCGTCGACCGTGATCGTCACCTACGCGTTCCGCAACGCGATGCTGCCCGTCATCACCACGCTCAGCATGGTGTTCTCGTTTCTGCTCGGGGCCAATGTGCTGGTCGAGAAGGTGTTCGCGTGGCCCGGCATCGGTTCCTATGCGGTGGAAGCGCTGATCTCGTCGGACTTCGCGCCGGTGCAGGGTTTCGTGCTGACCATGGCGGTCATGTACGTGCTGCTCAATCTGGTCATCGACATTCTCTACGGCGTGATCGACCCACGCGTGCGGCTTGAAGGGTGAGGTTGGAGATGAGTAGCGTTGCGCCTGCCGTTGAACCTGCTGCTCCCGCCCGCACCTCGGGGCTATCAGCGATGTATGAGCATATCCGCTACGTGCTCGGCGAGAACCGCGTCACCGCCTTTGCTTTCGGTTTGCTCGTCATCATCCTGTTTGCCGCGATCTTCGGCCCCTACATCGTTCCCTACGATCCGCTCGCCAGCGATACCGCTGCGGCGTTGAAGCCGCCGTCGGCGGCGCACTGGTTCGGTACCGACCAATTGGGCCGCGATATCTTCAGCCGCGTCATCGTCGCCACAAGGCTCGATACCTTCATCGCGGTCGCCTCGGTGGCGCTGGTGTTCCTGATGGGCGGACTGGCCGGCATCGCCGCCGGCTATTTCGGCGGCTGGACCGACCGCATCGTCGGACGCATCGCCGACACCATCATGGCGTTTCCGCTGTTCGTACTGGCAATGGGCATTGTGGCTGCGCTCGGCAATACCGTGCAGAACATCATTATCGCCACCGCGATCGTGAACTTTCCGCTCTATGCCCGCGTCGCCCGCGCCGAAGCCAATGTCCGCCGCAACGCCGGCTTTGTGCAGGCGGCGCGGCTGTCAGGCAATGGCGAGATGCGGATACTGCTGGTGCACATCCTGCCCAACATCATGCCGATCATGATCGTGCAGATGTCGCTGACCATGGGCTACGCGATCCTCAACGCCGCCGGCCTCTCCTTCATCGGGCTCGGTGTGCGGCCGCCGACGGCGGAATGGGGGATCATGGTCGCGGAAGGCGCCACCTTCATGGTGTCGGGCGAGTGGTGGATTGCGCTGTTTCCGGGGCTGGCGCTGATGATCGCGGTGTTCTGCTTCAATTTGCTCGGCGACGGTCTGCGCGACATCGTCGATCCGCAGCGGAGGACGTGAATGGCTGATTCAAGCTTTGCTCGTCTCGGCCCCCGCAACGGGAATGCGACAGGGGTGCTGACGGTCCTACTTTGCATGGGGTTGTTTTCGAGATTTTTGCGGAGGTCGTCATGACGGCCCAGCCTCTTCTCGACGTCCACGACCTCACCGTCGAATTCACCACCCGGCGCGGCATCGTCAAGGCGGTGCAGCATGTCAATATTTCCGTCGCGAAGGGCGAAACGCTCGGCATCGTCGGCGAATCCGGCTCCGGCAAGTCGGTGACATCATATGCCGTGATGCGGATCCTCGACCGCGCCGGCCGGATCGCCGAGGGCTCGGTGATGTTTTCCGGCATTGACGTCAAGGCGGCGAGCGAGAACGAGATGCGCGATCTGCGCGGCCGTGAAATCTCGATGATTTTCCAGAACCCGCGCGCCGCGCTGAACCCGATCCGCAAGGTCGGCGACCAGATCGAGGACGTGCTGCGCCAGCACGTGCAGAGCGCAGCCAGCGATCGCGGCGAGAAGGCGATCGAGGCGCTGGAGCAGGTCAAGATTGCCCGCCCGCGCGAGCGCTATCATGCCTATCCGTTCGAACTTTCGGGCGGCATGTGCCAGCGCGTCGTGATCGCGCTGGCGCTGGCCTGCAATCCGCAGCTTTTGATTGCGGACGAGCCGACGACGGGACTCGACGTCACCACGCAGAAGGCGGTGATGGATCTGATCGTGGAGCTGACAAAGCGCCGGCACATGTCGACGATCCTGATCACGCACGATCTAGGCCTCGCCGCCGCCTACTGCGACCGCGTGGTGGTGATGGAGAAGGGCCGCGTGGTGGAGACCGCGAACTCGGCAGATATTTTTGCAAAGCCCGAGCACGCCTACACCAAGAAGCTGATGCGCGCGACGCCGCGGCTCGGCGTGTCGTTGCGGGATCTGCTTCCCGAAGACGAGGCGGTGGTCTCTGCCTCTCCCCGCACGCGGGGAGAGCATAGGCTGCCTTCGGCGGCCGTTCTTGAAGAACGCCGAGGCGAAGCCTCGGCTATGGCGCGAAGCGCGGCGGGTGAGGAGGACTCTCCGCAGACTGCGCTCGCTGAAACAGCCCCTCACCCCGCGAAGGGCGGGGAGAGGGAGCAGCCTCTCCTCCTCGTCGAAAAGCTGGTCAAGGAATACCCGCGCCAGGGCGCCACTGCCGTGCTCGGCAAGTTGTTCTCCCGCAAGCCGCCGGTGGAGGCGGAAGTCTTCCGCGCCGTTGACGGCATCAGCTTCACCGTCGGCCACGGCGAGAGCGTCGGCCTCGTCGGCGAATCCGGCTGCGGCAAATCGACGACGTCGATGATGGTGATGCGGCTATTGGATCAGACCTCCGGGCGCATCGCCTTCGATGGCGAGGAGATCGGCGCCATCCTGCCGCAGGCCTTTGCGCGGTTGCCGCTACGCAAGAGCATCCAGATGGTGTTCCAGGATCCGACCGACAGCCTCAATCCGCGCTTCACCGCGGCACGCGCCATTGCCGATCCGCTTCTGCAGCTCGGCGACATCAGGGGGCGCGACGCGCTGCGCGCCCGCTGCGAGAAGCTCGCCGGTCTGGTCGGCCTGCCCGTAGATCTGCTCGATCGTTTCCCGCATCAACTGTCCGGCGGCCAAAAAGCCCGCGTCGGCATCGCCCGCGCAATCGCGCTGCATCCCAAACTGGTGATCCTCGACGAGCCAACCGCGGCGCTCGACGTCTCCGTGCAGGCCGTGGTGCTCAATCTGCTGCAGGATCTGAAAGCGTCGATGGGCATGAGCTATTTGTTCGTGTCGCATGATCTGAATGTGGTGCGTCTGCTCTGCGATCGTGTCATCGTGATGCGCGCGGGGCGAATCGTCGAGCAGGGTCCATCCGAACGCGTGCTCGGCGATCCGCAGGACGCGTATACCAAGGAATTGCTGACGGCGATCCCGCATCCGCCGTTGCCGGTTCACTAGAAACTCGAATGGAAGCGAAATGGCCGCCGATCCCCTGGACAATTACATCGATGCCGTCGCCAAGGCGCTGGCGCTGCCGGTCGAGGAAGCCTGGCGTCCCGCAGTGCGGGCCAATCTCGAAGTGTCGCTGAGGCTGGCGCGGCTGGTCGATGAATTCCCGCTGCCGGACGAGACCGAGCCGGCCAGCGTCTACACAGCGTGATAAGGCCATGACGGTGAACAGTGACGGACTATCGGCCCAACAAATCGCGCAGGCCGTCGCAGGCGGCAAGCTATCCGCGCTCGACGCGACCGAAGCCGCACTGGCGCGAATCGCTAAGTATGATTCCGTGCTGAACTCGTTTACCGACATCACCGCCGATCGCGCGCGCGCGAAAGCCCGCACGATCGATGCCGCCATCGCCGCCGGCCAGAACGCCGGCCCGCTCGCCGGCGTTCCGTTCGCGGTCAAAAACCTGTTCGACGTAAAAGGTCTCGCCACCCGCGCCGGATCGAAGATCAACCGCGATCTCGCTCCGTCACCGCGCGATGCCACGCTGATCGAGCGCATGGAAGCGGCCGGTGCCGTGCTGGTCGGCGCGCTCAACATGGGCGAATACGCCTATGACTTCACCGGCGAGAATGTGCATGACGGCCCGTCGCGCAATCCGCACGATCCGACGCGGATGACCGGCGGCTCCTCCGGCGGCTCTGGCAGTGCGGTGGGCGGCGCTCTTGTCCCGATCGCCCTGGGATCCGATACCAACGGATCGATCCGCGTGCCCTCATCGTTCTGTGGCATCTTCGGCCTGAAGCCGACCTATGGCCGGCTGTCGCGCGCCCGCTCGTTTCCCTTTGTCGCAAGCCTCGATCATCTGGGTCCCTTGGCGCGTAATGTCGGCGATCTCGCGTTGGCCTATGACGCCATGCAGGGTCCCGATGCCGACGACGCCGCCTGCACGACACGGCCGGTCGAACCGGTTGCGCCGCTGTTGGCGAAAGGCGTCGACGGCCTGCGGGTCGCGGTGGCCGGCGGGTATTTTCAGAAGAACGTCATTCCGGAAGCGGTCGAGGCCGTGGCGCGCATCGCCAGGGCGTTGAACGCGACCAAGACGGTCGAAGTTCCCGAGGCCGCGCGCGCCCGCGCCGCGGCTTATGTGATCACCACGACCGAAGGCGCGTCGCTGCATCTCGATCGCCTGCGCCAGCGTCCGAACGACTTCGATCCCGCGGTGCGAGACCGCCTGATTGCGGGCGCGATGGTCCCGGCGCCGCTGGTCGACCGCGCGCAGAAATTCCGCCGCTGGTATCGGGCAAGGGTATTGGAGCTGTTCCAATCGGTGGACGCAATCATCGCACCGGCGACGCCCTGCATTGCGCCCAAGCTCGGCCAGGCAACCTTTACGCTCGACGGCGTCGAACTGCCGGTGCGCGCCAATATCGGCATCCACACCCAGCCGATTTCGTTCATCGGCCTTCCGGTGGTGGCGGTACCGGTGCCGCTGGAGCCGATGCCGATCGGCGTGCAGATCATCGCCGCGCCGTGGCGGGAAGATATCGCCTTGCGGGTTGCGCATGCGCTGGAGCGGATGGGCGCCGCCGCGGCACCTGCGCCGAGAGGATCGTGAGCATGGAGATCGATCTTCCCGACGCGCTCGCCGAAGTCGCCGCGCAGTTCGAACGCTACGAAAAGGCGCTGGTGTCGAACGACGTCGCGGTGCTCGACGAACTGTTCCGCAACGATCCTCGCACGCTGCGCTATGGCATCGGCGAAAATCTCTACGGCTACGACGCCATCATGGCGTTCCGCGCCGCGCGCTCGCCGGTCGGGCTGATGCGGCGGACCGACAAGACGGTGATCACGACCTATGGCCGCGATACCGCGGTCGCCTCGACGCTGTTCTATCGCGACGGCGCACCCGGAAAGGTCGGGCGGCAGATGCAAACCTGGATACGGTTTCCCGAAGGTTGGAAGATCGTCGCGGCTCATGTCAGCATCATCGACGAGCCCGAATCTTCTGAGCAAATGGATCAAAAGGCATGAGTCTGGAAGATCTGCCGGAAGCCACGGTTCGCCGCGTCGATCGCCCTTCGTCGCAGCGGGACAAGGTCACGCGCGCCGAAGAACTGCGGCTGCAGCTCGCCGATGAGATCGTGCGCGGCGTGCTGCCGCCGGGTTCCGCGCTCGACGAGACCGATATCGCCCGGCGCTTTGCCGTGTCGCGCACGCCGGTGCGCGAGGCGCTGCGACAGCTCGTGGCGAGCGGCCTGGTGGAGGCGCGAGCCCATCGCGGCGCGGTGGTGGCGCGGCCCTCGCTGGACCGGCTGACCGAAATGTTCGAGGCGATGGCGGAGCTGGAAGCGTTGTGCGCGGGGCTCGCGGCCGAACGGATGCCGCCAGGGGACCGTCAGAAGCTGGAGGCGATCCATGAAGAATTGCGGGTGCTGAGCCATGCCGGCAATCCGGAGCGCTTTCACGCGGTCAACGAGCGTTTCCACAACGCGATCTATGCCGGTTCGCAGAACAGCTACATCGCCGAGATGACGCTGGCGACGAGGGTGCGCGTGCAGCCATTCCGCCGCGCCCAATTCCGCAATCTCGGGCGGCTGGCAAAATCGCACGCCGAGCACGACCGCGTCGTGGTCGCGATCATGCGCGGCGACAAGGCGGGCGCGGCGGCCGCGATGCGCGCACATATCGAACTGGTGCGCGGGGAGTACGAAATTTACGCGGTGTCGGTGTAAGGATTCTCTCGGTATGCGTTCCCCGGACGCAGCGCAGCACGCAGTGTTGCGCTGCTGAGCCGGGGTCCATCTCTCCGAATACGCTTAGGTCCCGGCTCTGCGGCGCAGCGTTGCACGCCGCACCGCGTCCGGGACACGAGGGCTACACCGCCGCCTTCTCCGCCATGAATGCGCGCCAGCCGCCATAGGCTGAAATATCGCGCGCGCCGTTGATGGCTGCGGGCTCGACCAGAAACCCCTTTACGCCTCTTCCGTCGGCGAGCCGTATCGTGCCGATGCCGAGCGGCGGCGGGATCGCTGCGACGAATTTGCCGAAGGCTGTCGCCGACAGCGCCCAAAGCTCGAGCTTGATCGAACTGCCTGCGCCTTGCTCCACGCGCAGCATGCCGGGTTTCGGCGGCACCGTGTCGAGCGCGTAGAGCTTGTAGTCCGGCGCGGTCGCGGTCGCCTCGATCAGGCGGGCACCGAGCACCTGCAACTCACCATTGAGCGCCATGCCGGAAAGATGCGCGCCGACCACTGCGAGGATGATTTCATCGCCACTCGCGGCTGCCGGCAACGAAGCGAGCGGCGGCGGCATCAGCCCCTTGGCTCCCATCTCCAGTTGGGTATCGGCATGAAACACCCGCCCGATGCTGGCGAGCTGCGCGTCGCGTCCCGCGGGCGCCAATAGCGTGATGCCGAACGGAATGCCGTCCGCGCGCATCGCGGCCGGCAGCGCGAGGCCGCAGAGGTCGAGCAGGTTGACGAAATTGGTGTAAGTGCCAAGCCGGCTGTTGAGCTCGATCGGATTGGCCAGCACCTGCGCGGTCGAATAGGCGGTCGGCGCCGTCGGCAGCACCATCGCGTCGAAATGGGCAAAGCTGCGCTCGGCTGTGCGCCGCAGCGCCTGCAGCCGATAGAGTGAGGCAAAGGTGTCAGCGGCGGTCAGCCGCGCGCCGGCGGCGGTGATTTCGCGGGTCACCGGATGAATCGAATCCGGCGAGGATGCCAGGAGGTCGCGGATGACAAGGTATCGCTCGGCGACCCACGGGCCTTCGTAAAGCAGCCGCGCGGTCTCATAAAAGGGTTCGAGGTCGAATTCGACCAGCGTGGCGCCGAGCGCCGTCCAGCGCTTGAGCGCCTCGCCATAGGCTTTCTCGGAAGCCGCGTCGCCGAAGAAGATCAATTGACCATTGCGCGGCACGCCGAGCCGGAGTTTTTCGGGAAATGTCGACATCGGTCCCAGCGGCCGGTCGCGCGAAAACGGATCGGCACTGTCGGCGCCCGCCATCGCCGCAAGCGCGGTCATTGCGTCGTCGACGGTGAGCGAGAACACCGAAATGCAGTCCAGCGTGCGGCAGGCCGGGACCAGCCCGGCGTTGGAGATCAGCCCGAGGCTCGGCTTGAGTCCTACGATGTTGTTGAGCATCGCCGGCACGCGGCCCGAACCCGCGGTGTCGGTGCCGAGCGCCAGCGGCACCAGGCCGGCGGAAACCGCCACCGCCGATCCCGAACTCGATCCGCCCGGCACGAGATCGGCGCGGATCGGATTGACGGGAATGCCATAGGGCGAGCGGACGCCGACCAGGCCGGTCGCGAACTGGTCGAGATTGGTCTTGCCGATGATGATGGCGCCGGCCGCCCGCAGCTTTGCGACCGCCGTCGAGTCCTTCGCGGGGAAAAAGGAAAAGGCCGGGCAGGCGGCCGTGGTCGCTAAGCCCAGCGCGTCGATGTTGTCCTTCACTGCAACCGGGACGCCGAGCAGCGGAAGCAATGCCGCATCTTGCGAGGCCAGCGCTTCGGCCTCCGCCACCGCATCCTTCTCGTCCCGCAGGCTGACGAACACGGCGGGATCATTATGGTCGCGGATGCGCTGATAGCTGCGGGCGACGGTTTGCGCCGGGGTGATCGCGCCGGCGCGGTGCGCGGCGACGATGGCGGCTACGGTTTCAGGCGCGTCGGACCCCATGGCAGCAAAACTCCAGCGAGCAAAGGTTACCCGGACTAAAGGTTACCCGGACTGAAGCAAGCGATGTGCCATTGTGTACAATCGCTTGGTCGAGCCAACGCACAAATATAGATTTGCAATTTCATGTGCTTACGGGACGACTGGCGCATGCCATGAGCGCCGGCAGTTACCGGATGCCGCCTGAAATTTAGGCGACGCAGCCCAAGGCGCGGCGCCGGCCGCGATCAGGTGAAGTCCGAAAGTATCTGCAGCAGTTTCTCCCGGTTCTCCTTGCCGATCTTCTCGGCCACATGGCGCTCATGTTCGGCGGCAAGCCGCTTGAACTGCGCCAGCGCCGTCCGGCCGCGCGCGGTCAGGTGCAGCGCGTGGGAGCGCCGGTCGGCGGCGGATTTGACGCGGCTGACGAGATCGCGCTGTTCAAGACTATCCAGGAGGTGCACCAACCGGGCGCGCTCGATGCCGAGCCGTTTCGCAACAGCCATCTGGCTCAACCCCGGGTTAGCGCCGATCACCGTCATCACGGAATACTGCGTGGGGCGGATATCGACAGCGCCGAGCGTGCGAATGAAATCCTGGAAAACCCAGATCTGAAAGCGCCGTACCGCATAGCCGGCGTGGCCTGCCAGCGCGTCGAGGCCGATTTCGCCGTTTATCAGATCGCCGTGCGCGTTGCCGCTTTCGCTTCGCGTGCGGCCGGGGACCGGCCGAACATCAGCGCGTGATTTGGCAATTCTGGGTGCCTGACTGTTCCTCGCCATCGCTCCCTTCTAGCGCTTCGCTTGGCGAAGGGGAAGATTGTTGTTGACGACAACAATTGTTGTGCTCAACATTGACGTCAAGCCAGCCCTTTCGAGGTGGCAGGAGGAAGCCCATGACCATCGCCGCCATCAGCGGTGCCGATTCCCAAAATCTATTCGCGACGCCCGCGATCGTTGCCGATCGCCGGACCGATGGCAGTATCTTGGTGAGGTCGATCACGCCGCTGCGGCCGAGTGCGCGCTGCGTTGGCGACTGGCTGGAGCATTGGGCGCGGCAGGCGCCGGACCGAATCTTTCTCGCCGATCGCGCCAGCGTTGATACGCCGTGGAACACTGTCACCTACAAGGATGCGTTGAAGCAGGTGCACTCGGCCGCCGCCTGGATTCTGGCGCAAGGCTTGAGCGCCGAGCGTCCGCTGGTGATCCTGTCCGACAACAGCGTCGAGCACGCGCTGTTCGCGCTCGCCGCCCAGCATGTCGGCGTGCCATCGGCCGCGATCTCGCCGGCCTATTCGCTGATGTCCAAGGATTTCGACAAGCTCAAGAGCATGGTCACGCAGCTCGGACCGGGCGCCATCTATGTTTCTGGCACAAAGCCGTTTGCCGCGGCGCTGGCGGCGATCAAGCCGCTGCATTCGGCCACCGTCGTCAGCGGCAGTGCGGGTGATGACAGCGCGATCTCCTTCCGCGCCGTCGCTTCAGCGCCGGAAACGCTTGATGTCGAAAAGGCCTTTGCCGCGATTACGCCGGATACCATCGCAAAATTCCTGTTCACCTCGGGCTCGACCGGCACGCCGAAGGCCGTGATCAATACCCAGCGCATGCTGACCTCGAGCCAGCAGGCCAAGGCGCAGACCTGGACGTTCCTCGGAGATATCGGCGAGGATCTCGTGATCCTCGACTGGCTGCCCTGGAGCCACACCTTCGGCGCCAACCACAATTTCAATCTGGTGCTGCGCAACGGCGGCACGCTCTATGTCGACGGCGGCAAGCCGGCGCCGGGGCTGTTCGCGACCTCGCTCGCCAATCTGCGCAGCGTGATGCCATCAGTCTATTTCAACGTGCCGCGCGGCTTTGACATGCTGATCGCGGCACTGCGCGGCGACGACGAGTTGCGCAAAAAGTTCTTCAGCGAGGTGAAGTTCGCCTTCTACGCCGGCGCAGCATTGCCGCAGAATCTCTGGGATGCGTTGGAAGAACTCTCGATCAAGACGGTGGGGCGTGCGCTGCCGATGGTGTCGGCCTGGGGCTCGACTGAAACCTCGCCGCTCGCCACCGATTGCCATTTCCAGGCGAAACGTTCCGGCAATATCGGCGTGCCGATCCCAGGCACCGAACTGAAGCTGGTGCCATCAGGCGACAAGCTCGAGGTGCGGGTGCGCGGTCCGAATGTTACGCCCGGTTACTGGAAGGCGCCGGAATTGACCGCGCAGGCGTTCGACGAAGAGGGTTTTTATCTCATCGGCGACGCCGTGACCTTTGCCGATCCGGCGCGTCCTGAACTCGGGCTGTTCTTCGACGGCCGCGTCGCCGAGGACTTCAAGCTCAATTCGGGTACCTGGGTCAGCGTCGGCACCTTGCGCGTGGCAGGGATCGCTGCGCTCGCCCCGCTGGCGCAGGATATCGTTGTGACCGGCCATGGCGGCGACGAGGTTCGCTTCCTGGTATTTCCGAATATCGCGGCCTGCCGTGCACATGCCGGCCTGCCAGACAGCGCCGACGTGAAAGATATGATTGGCCACGACAAGGTTCGCGCCGCGATCGCGCAGGGCCTTGCGAACCTAAAGGCGCAAAGCGGCAACTCGTCCGGTCACGCAACGCGCGCGCTGCTGCTGGCCGAACCCGCGTCCGTCGACGGCGGCGAGATCACCGACAAGGGCTATATCAACCAGCGTGCTGTGCTGACGCGGCGCGCGAGCGCAGTGGCAACGCTGGACGACGATTCATCGACCGAATGGATCGGCTGCGCCGGCTGAAACGCCAGAGCGCTTTTCAAGCGAAAGCCTGCCCCGGACTTGATCCGGGGTGGACACCGGTTCGCGTCAAGAAAACGCGTCAAAACAAAAATCTAGAGCCCGGTTCTGATTGAATCAGAACCGAAAAGGCTCTAGGCGCGTCGGGACGCCGTCTGCTTGTGCGCCTCGACCAGCCTCACCAGCATCTGGAGAAATGCCGTCTGCTCGCTCTTGCTGAGCGCGGAAAGCGTCTGGGCATTAAAGCTCTCGCCAAGCCGGCTGGCCTCGTCAGCGCGCCTCTCGCCCACGACGCTGAGGCTGAGCTCGACCGCGCGCTTGTCCCGCGCGGATCGCTTCCGCTTCAAGACGCCGGTTTCCTCCATCCGTGACAGGATTTTCACGAGGTTGGGGAGCTGCATCTTCAACACGGCGGCGAGTTCGCTCTGCGTCACCGTCTTGTTGTCCCGCACCGTCACCAGGATGGCGTATTCGAGCGGTGAAAGGTTTAGGGACTCGAAATACGGATAGAACGCCTCGAAGTTCTCCAACTGCAGGATCCGGATCATGAATCCCGGGGTCTGCTGCAGCGCGGTGAGATCGAGTTTTCGCGCCGAGTCCGGCTCGGCCGGTCTGGCTGCTCCGTTGTCCTTGCGCGTCGAAATTTTTCCGATTCTTTCCATGGCAAAAGCTCGCACGGCATCACCTGAATTGACAATCCTCAAAATGCTTATAAGTTATAAGTAATTTCGAAGTGGTCGCGAAGGCCGCCTTTTTCATGCAGGAGGGAACGCATGCGACAGCTTTTTCGCACAGGAATGCTCGTGGGCGCGCTCGGCGGAATATTCGCTGGCGCTCCCCAAGACCAAGACCAAGCCCAAGCCCAGGCCCAGGACCGCGTCCGGATCGGCGTGCTCAACGACCAATCGGGCGTGTTCTCGACCTACCAGGGCATCGGCTCGGTCATATCAGCGCAAATGGCGGTGGAGGATTATGGCGGCAAGGCGGCCGGCAAGCCAGTCGACGTGATCACGGCCGATCACCAGAACAAGACCGACGTCGGCGTCGGTATCGCGCGGCGCTGGTACGATACCGAAAGCATCGACGCCATCTTCGACCTGCCGAACTCGGCGATTGCGCTCGCGGTTGCCAATATGAGCGAGCAGAAGAACAAGGTCTTCATCGGCTCGGGCGCCGGCACCGCGCTGCTCACCGGCGAGAAATGCACGCCGAATACCGTGCACTGGACCTACGATACCTACGCCTATGGCCGCGGCCTTGGCAAAGCCGTGGTAGCCCAAGGCGGCAAGAAATGGTTCTTTCTGACCGCCGATTACGCCTTCGGCCACGACCTGGAGAAACAGGCGATGGAAGGCGTCAAGGCCTCCGGCGGCGAAGTGCTCGGCGCCGTGCGCCATCCGCTCGGCACAGCCGACTATGCTTCCTTCTTGCTGCAGGCGCAGGCCTCGGGTGCCGACATCGTCGGCGTGGCGAATGCCGGTGACGACACCATCACCTCGATCAAGCAGGCGGCGGAGTTCGGGCTGACGCAAAAGCAGAAGTTGGTCGGGTTGATCCTCGGCATGAACGGAATTCCTGCGCTCGGCCTGAAGGCAGCCCAGGGCGCGCAGATCATGAATCCGTTCTATTGGGATTTGAACGACGGCACGCGCGCTTTTGCAAAACGGTTCGCCGAACGCCATCCGCAAAAGAACTATCCGAACGACATGCAGGCCGGCGTCTATGCATCGGTGCTGCATTATCTGAAGGCCGTCGACAAGATCGGCGGCACCGCCGACGGCAAGGCCGTGGTGTCGGCGATGAAGGCGATGCCGACCGACGATCCGCTGTTCGGCAAGGGAACCATCCGCTCAGACGGGCGCAAGATTCATCCGCTGTTTCTGCTCGAGGTGAAGAAGCCTGACGAATCCACGTCGAAATGGGATCTGTTGAAGGTCGTCGCTACGATCCCGGGCGATCAGGCGTTTCGTCCCGAAAGCGACGGCAACTGCCCGCTGGTCAAGAGATGAACTGCTGACTGGCTGCGGCCGGCAGCAACCGGCCGCAGCCGAAAATCGATCTTCGAACCTTGTCATATATGTTGCCAAGGCAACCAATTTATGAGAGCGTGTTTTCAGAAATGCGGCCGATCGCAGAGCACGGAGAGTGCCGGGCCGCACAGGGAGAAACGGATGTTCGGGCGTGTCGGATCGTCACGACGCAATGCGATGTCGCGTGCGCAGCGTGGTCGCCGCGGCGCAGCCAATAGGCGCCGCTCAACTCCGCGTATCGACCTCGCCCGCACCTTTCACGGCATCGAGATTGCCGTGCACCCGCAGCAGCAGCGCGATCAGGGTCTCCCGCTCCGGCTTGCTCAGGCAGGAGAGCAGGCGGCGCTCGCGTTCGAGCGCGACCGCGATGACCTGATCATGGGTGGCGTAGCCCTTCGGGGTCAGCGAGATCGAATGGGTGCGACCGTCCTCGCGGTCGGCCCTGATGCTGACCAGCCCGCGTTCTTCCATGCCGGCCAGCGTCCGGCTCACGGGTCCCTTGTCGAAGCCGATCACGTGGCAGATACGCGCCGCCGAAATTTCCGGCTCGATCGCGAGCAGCGACAATATCCGCCATTCCGTGACGTTGACCCCAAAGCGCTTCTGATAGACCACGGTCGCGCTGCGCGACAATTTGTTGGCGATGAAGGTGATGAGGGCCGGAACGTAACGGTCGAGGTCGAGCACCTGCTCGGCCCGTCCGCTCCTGCCTGCCGCGCCCGCACGGGGGGCGCGCGCCTGTCTGTTCCTGCTCATGCTTTTCCGACGCTGCTCCAGCGTTCCAGACATAGAGACAGCGCCCACCGCTCTGCAAGAACATTATGCAGGAGACCCACATGAGCGCGACATCCCGGATAGATTCTACAACCCCGGAGCGGAGTGCGCCGGCCGGCGTGGCCCGTCTGGACGTGGACCCGTTCTCGACCGAGTTTTTCGAGGATCCGCACCGGATCCACGACGTCCTCCGCGAGGCCGGGCCGGTGGTCTGGCTCGAGAAGTGGAGCGTCTACGGCGTCGCACGCTATGCCGAGGTGCACGCCGTCCTCAACGATCCCCTGACCTTCTGTTCGAGCCGCGGCGTGGGCTTGAGCGATTTTGCCAAGGAAAAGCCGTGGCGACCGCAAAGCATCATCCTTGAAGCGGACCCGCCGGCGCATACCAGGACACGCACGGTGCTCGCCCAGGTGCTGTCGCCGACCGCCATGAAGCAGGTCCGCGAACATTTCACGGCGATGGCGGCGGCCAAGGTCGACGAATTGCTGGCGCGCGGAAGTTTCGATGCGGTTGCCGACCTTGCGGAGGCCTATCCGCTCTCGGTTTTTCCTGATGCGATGGGCCTGAAGCAGGAAGGGCGGGAGAATCTGCTGCCCTATGCGAGCCTGGTGTTCAACGCGTTCGGACCGCCGAACCAGTTGCGCCAGGAGGCGATCGAGCGCTCCGCGCCACATCAGGCCTATGTCGCCGCGCAGTGCCAGCGCGAAAACCTTACGCCTGGCGGCTTCGGCGCTTGCATCCATGCGCGCGCCGACGCCGGCGACATCACGGCGGAAGAGGCGCCACTGCTGGTACGCTCGCTGCTTTCGGCAGGCCTCGATACCACCGTCAACGGCATCGGCGCCGCGATGTACTGTCTGGCGCGCTTCCCCGATCAGCTTGCACGGCTGCGCAGCGATCCGACGCTGGCGCGCAACGCATTCGAGGAAGCGATCCGTTTCGAAAGCCCGGTGCAGACCTTTTTCCGCACCACGACGCGGGAGGTCGAACTCGCCGGTCATCGCATCGGCGAAGGCGAAAAGGTGCTGATGTTCCTTGGCGCCGCCAACCGCGATCCGCGGCGCTGGGAAAATCCTGACCGCTATGACATCACCCGCCGCACCTCCGGGCATGTCGGGTTCGGTTCGGGCATCCATATGTGCGTCGGCCAGCTCCTCGCGCGCCTCGAAGGCGAGGTGATGCTGGCGGCGATCGCGCGCAAGGTCGCGAGTATCGAGATATCAGGCCCGGTGAAGCGTCGCTACAACAACACGCTGCGCGGTCTCGAAAGCCTCCCGATCACCGTTTCTCCGGCCTGACGGACCGCCCATGCCGAGCATCACGTTTGTTCACCCTGACGGCCGCGCGCAACGTGTCGACGCCAGCGATGGCGAAAGCGCGATGCAGGCGGCGACGCGCCACGATGTCGGTGGAATTCTCGCCGAATGCGGCGGCAACGCGATGTGCGCCACCTGCCACGTCTATGTCGACGAGGGCTGGCTCGCCCGCCTGCCGGCCATGGGCGGCGACGAGGACGCGCTGCTGGACGGCGCCGCGGCCGAACGGCGGGCCAACAGCCGCCTGTCCTGCCAGATCAAGTTGGCTGCCGACCTCGATGGGTTGGTTCTCAATCTGCCGGACCGGCAATTGTGACGGCCTAATTACCTGAACTGAAGTCTAACCCGGCGAAGTCCGGGAACGCTCAAGGTCAAATTCGAAAGGGAGAGAACAATGAGGGGTTTAAGGTTAGGTCTCGCACTTGCCTTGTCTTGCGTGGCGTCAGGCGCGGCGAGCGCGGAAATTTCCGACAAATCGTGCGCGTCGGCGTGCTGAATGACATCTCCGGTATCTTTCAGGACACCAACGGCATGGGCTCGGTGGAAGCCGCGCGCATGGCGGCGGAGGATTTCAACGGCGGCGGCAAGGGTATCAAGGTCGAGATCGTCTATGCCGATCACCAGAACAAGGCCGATGTGGGCTCGGCGATCGTGCGCAAATGGCTCGACGTCGATGGCGTCGATGCCGTGGTCGACGTGCCGAATTCCGCCGTTGGGCTCACCATCAACTCGCTGCTGCGCGACAGCCGCATGACGTTCCTGGCGTCGTCGACGGCGAGCTCCGACCTGACCGGCAAGGCCTGCTCGCCCAACACCATCCAGTGGGTCAATGACGCCTGGGCGACCGGCAACTCGACCGCGGCGGCGATGATGGCGCGCGGCGGCAAGGAATGGTACTTCATCACGGTGAATTTTGCGCTCGGCCAGGGCATCGAGGCCGAGGCCACCAACTACATCGAAAAGCACGGCGGCAAGGTGCTGGGCTCGGCCAAGCATCCGCTCAACACGCCGGACTTCGCCTCGCTTCTGCTGCAGGCGCAGAATTCCAAGGCCAAGGTCATCGGTCTCGCCAATGCCGGCGGCGACACCGTCAACGCGGTGAAGCAGGCGGCCGAGTTCGGCCTTCAGCAAAGCGGACAGACGATGGTGGCGTTCCTGCTGTTCATCAACGACGTCCATGGTATGGGGCTGAAGGTAGGCCAGGGCCTGCAACTGTTCGAGGCGTTTTACTGGGACATGGATGAAAACACCCGCGCGTTTGCCAAGCGCTTCGCAGCGCGGCCGGGGGTGAACGGCAAGATGCCAAGCGGCAATCAGGCCGGCGTCTATGCTTCCACGCTCGCCTATCTCAACGCAGTGGCCGCGACCGGCAGCGATCACGCCAAGGATGCGGTGCCTGAGATGAAGAAGTTCAAGGGCAAGGACAAACTGTTCGGCGATGTCACCATCCGCCAGGACGGCCGCGTCATTCACCCGATGTACCTGTTCGAGGTGAAGAGGCCGGAAGAGTCGAAATATCCGTACGATTACTACAAGCTGGTCTCGACCATTCCGGCCGACCAGGCCTTCCGCCCGCTCGCCGACGGCGGCTGCTCGCTGGTGAAGTAATGCTCCGCTGCCCTCCCTCTTCCGCTTGCGGGTCCGCAAGGGGGAGGGAGCCTGACCAGCGTGCTCGCCTCACATCGGCAGGCGGTGCCGGTCTTATTTCGATTGACGTCCGCGTCGCGCGAACCATTGTAAGCCCAACGGCCGGCCGAAGCGCGGCTGCAGGAATAGCGAAGGGAGAAACGATGCAACGCCTCAGATTCCAAATTCGCGCGACAATCCAGTTGGCTTTGCTGGCGGCTGCGACCTCGTTCTTTGCCATCAACGCCACGGCCGCAAAGATGGTCGGCGATCCCGCCGCGACCTGCAGCGACCTTATCCGGCCGGCCGACAATGCCGTGCGGATCGATTCTGCGACCATGGTCGCGCCGTCGCCGCTCGCCGTCGCCGAGAGAGCACCGACGCCGGCGGCGCGCATCACGCCGGCCAATCCGGAATTCTGCAAGGTCCTCGGCCAGATCGCGCCGGCCGATCCCAAGGCGCCGCCGATCAAATTTCAGGTGAATCTTCCGGTCGAGTGGAACGGCCGCTCGCTGCAATATGGTGGCGGCGGTTTCAACGGCGTGCTGATTACCGGGCTTGCCTTGCCGCCGGCGTATCCATTCGGCGCGCCGTCGCCGCTGGCGCGCGGGTTCGTCACCTATGGCACGGATTCCGGCCACGAGACCAAGCCGGGCGAGCCGCCGCAGACGTTTGCGCTCAACGACGAGGCCTTTGAGAATTTCGCCCATCGTTCCTACAAGCGCGTGCGCGACGCCGCGGTTGCCCTGATGCTGCGCGCCTACGGCAACCCGCCGGCCAAACTGTATTTCATGGGATCGTCGGAAGGCGGCCGCGAGGGGCTGACGATGGCGCAGCGCTATCCCGATGACTTCGACGGCATCTTTGCCCGCGTGCCCGTCATCAACTGGGTCGGATTGCAGCATGCCGGGACGCGGTCGGGATTGGCCACCATGGGCGAGGGCTGGATTCGTCCCGCGCAGGTTGATCTCGTGGCCAAGGCTGTGCTTGCCGCCTGCGACAAGGCGGACGGCGCCGAGGATTCGCTGGTGCTGGACCCGGTTGGCTGCAAGGCGAAATTCCAGCCGGACACACTACGTTGCGCGGCGGGCCAAAGCGGCGACCAGTGCCTGACGGAAGCGCAGATTGCGGCAATCAAAACGCTACACTCGACGTACAAGTTTTCGTTTCCGCTGGAGAACGGCCTTGATGATTATCCGGGCTGGGGCGTCTCCGGCGAAAATATCCCCGCCTTCGGTCCGACCGGCGGCTGGGTCGCCTGGTGGCTCGGCAAGGCGGCGCCGGCGCAGCCGCCGGCCCCTGCCAACGGCATCGCCTGGATCTACGGCGCAGGCGGCATTCAATATGTCTTCGCGCGCGATCCGAAGCTCGACGTCACGACCTACAGGCCCGAAGATCACAAGGAACGGCTGCTGCAGGTATCGCGGTTGATGGATTCAACCAATCCGGACCTCAGCCGCTTTGCCGCGCGCGGTGGCAAGCTCGTGATTCTCGAGAACATGGCCGACTACGCCCAGAGCCCTTACGCAGGGATACGCTACTTCGAAAACGTGCAGCGCACCTTGGGCCGCGATAAGACGGCGGCGTTCGCCCGCCTCTACACGGCGCCCGGTGTCGACCACGTCGGCTCCGGCGCGCCCGCGAATGTCGACATGCTGGCCGTGCTCGTCGATTGGGTCGAGAACGGCAAGGCGCCGGGTGATCTCGAGGTGATCGAGCAGAGGGTCGAAGCGCCGGCGTTCGAGACCACGCGCGCGCTGCCATTATGCCAATGGCCGGCATGGCCGCATTACAAATCGGGGCCGACGAGTAGCGCGGCTAGTTTTGCCTGCGCGCCGTGAGAGGGTCTTCTCCGCTCAACGCGAGCGACGAAATCTATCCCGTGACCTTGCTCGAGCCTTGCGTGATCAGCCGCGCGGCGCGCTGGTCGCGGGCGTGAATCCACAGCCAACTCAAGGCGACGCTGAGGCGGTTACGTAGGCCGATCAAGAAGTAGATGTGGGCGATGCCCCAGATCCACCAGGCGAGATTGCCGCGCAGCTTGATGCGGCCGAAATCGATCACGGCCTTCTTTTTGCCGATCTGCGCGAGACTGCCGGCATGCTTGTAGCGGAACGGCGGCAGCGTGCCGCCGGAGAGGCGCGCCTTGATCAGCGCCGCCACATAGCGCCCCTGCTGCTTGGCCGCCGGCGCGATGCCGGGCACCGGATTGCCGTCGGGGCCGGCGATCGTCACGGTATCGCCGACGGCAAAGACATCGGGATGGCCGGGCACGGTCAGATCAGGCTCGACCTTCAGGCGGTAGGCGCGGTCGGCGGGTGCCTTCATCCATTCCGCAGCGCGCGAGGCGCGCACGCCGGCCGCCCAGACGATGGTCCTGGCCTCCAGCCTGTTGCCGCCATAGACGACGCCGTCGATCGCACATTCGGTGACCGGCTGCCCCAACACCACTTCGACGCCGAGCTCCTCCAGCGCGCGCTGCGCATAGGAAGAGAGGTCTTCGGGAAAGCCCGCGAGCACGCGCGCGCCGGCCTCGACCAGGACAACGCGGGTCTTGTGGGTGTCGATGTTGCGAAAGTCCGGCGGCAGCGTGTCCTTGGCAAGGTCGGCGATCGTTCCGGCCATTTCGACGCCGGTCGGGCCGGCGCCGATGATGACGAAGGTGAGTAGCGCCGCGCGGCGCGCCGGGTCGGTCTCGCGCTCGGCGCGCTCGAAGGCGACAAGGATGCGCCGCCGCAGCGTCGTGGCATCCTCCAGCGTCTTGAGGCCCGGTGCGAACGGCTCCCATTCATCGTGGCCGAAATAGGCATGGCGGGCGCCGGTGGCGAGGATCAGCGTGTCGTAGGAAATCGTGTCGCCGTCCTCGAGCAGCACGCGCTTTGCCTCGGCATCGACGCCATTCACATTGGCAAACAGCGTCGTCACCTCGGGACGGTGGCGCAAGAGATAGCGGATCGGCCAGGCGATTTCCGACGTCGCCAGCGAAGCGGTCGCGACCTGGTAGAGCAGCGGCTGGAACAGATGATGGTTGCGGCGGTCGATCAGCGTGATCCTGACCGGCGCCCCGGCAAGGCCAAAGGCGGTCTCCAGACCGCCGAAACCGGCGCCGACGATCACGACGTGATGGGGTTCTTTCGGCACTGTCGTCATGGAAATGCGACCCCGGTTTCAGATGTCTCAACGCATTGGATTATGTAGCCATTTGCTGCTCCGCTCCAATACGTCTTTGTCAATCGGCCGATAGCGAACGCGTATCGTGCTGACGTCCCGGCCTTGAGCCGGACCCATAACCACAGAAGGGTATTGTTGAGAACGCTGGAGCCGCAGCACGGCACCACAACAAAATCCTGTGGTTATGGGTCCCTGCGTTCGCAGGGACGACGGCAAAATAAATTTCCAGCCACAGCATCCTTTGCCCGTTCCAAAACGTCCTTGGGGTCGAGATGGCCGCAAAATGAGGAGAAAGCCATGAGACGGACCGTGATCAGGTACAAAACCAAGCCGGAAATGAGCGACAGGAACGCCGAATTGGTGGCGGCGGTGTTTGCCGAATTGCAGACGGCCCAGCCGGAGGGCTTTCGCTATCTGTCGCTGCGGCTGGAGGATGATACGTTCATCCATTTCGTCGAGACCGCAGCCGATGATGGCTCCAGCGCCTTGCCGAAACTGGCGGCGTTTCAGGCGTTCCAGAACGGCATTCGCGAGCGTTGCGCCGAACCGCCGCTGCCGAAAGGCGTGACCATCGTCGGTAATTATCGCATGTTGCGCGAGACCGAGAACGCGCTTGCCGGAGTCTGAATGACAGTGGTTCCCGAGACGTCCGCCGCCTTCGACATCGAGCGCCTGCTGGCGGCGATGCGCCCAAAGCTGCATCGCTATTGCGCGCGCATGGTGGGCTCCGTCATCGACGGCGAGGACGTGCTGCAGGATGCCATGATCAAGGCGGTGGAGGCGCATGCCTCCGCCGGCACGCTCGGCAATCCCGAAGGCTGGCTGTTTCGCATTGCGCACAACACCGCGCTGGATTTCCTGCGCCGGCGCAAGCGCCAGGAAGCGTTCCGGGGACCAGCGGAGGTGGACATGATCATTGACCAGCTCGATGCCGTGGCGAGCCGCCAGATCGCCGCGACCTCCTTACGCACCTTCATGCGGTTGCCGGTGCCGCAGCGTGCGAGCGTGATCCTGATGGACGTGCTCGGCTGCTCGCTGAAGGAAATCTGCGAGGTGATGGATTGCAGCCTGCCCGCGGCCAAGGCCGCGCTGCATCGCGGCCGCGCGCAGTTGCGTGAGATTGCCGACGAGCCGGACGACGCGCCGCAACAAAAGCTATCCGACGCCGATCGTGAGCGGCTCGGCGCCTATGTCGCCCATTTCAACGCCCGCGATTTCGACGCCATCCGCGCTATGATTACAGACGATGCCAGGCTCGATCTCGTCAGCAGAACCCACTTGCGTGGCAAGGCCCAAGTGTCCCGCTATTTCGACAACTACGACAAAGTGAGCGACTGGCGCCTGGTGCCGGGCCTGGTGGAGGGGCGTCCCGCCATCCTGGTGTTCGATCCCAACGAAGGCGATGCCAAGCCGAAATATTTCGTGCTGCTGGGCTGGTCGGCCGGCAAGGTCGCGACTATCAGGGATTTCCGCCACGCGCCTTACGTCATCGATGGCGCTGAATACCTGATCTGAACGAGCGCTTCTGCAAGGTGAAAGTGGGGATATGCGATTCCACCCTTGCGAAAAATTACTTTAAGCCTAAAATGATTTGTGAGACGGCGCTGCCGGGCGTCCTCGATATTGATCTCGAGCCTTTCATGGATGGAGGCGAGGGGAGATTGAAAATGTCAGGTAACACTCCCAGCCGGCCCCTTGGTCGGTCCCTTGGCCCGTTGGGACAACCGGCATTATATTTCTTGCCATCCCCGCCGTCCGCGAATTATGGTGCAGGTAGCTTAAGCATGCGCCGAAGGTTCTAACCGGAGCCTTGGGTTCATGCTTGCCGCTGACCGGCGATTTCGCGCACAAAATACCTCACACATAAGAGGCGCGCGGAGCAAGCGTTGCCGGTGGCCCGGTTGACCGGGTTTTGAGTGATAAACAGGAGGGGAGTGATTATGAAAAAGGCATTCTGGCTGGCGGGCGCAACAATTCTGGCGCTGGCGCAGCCCGCGCTCGCTGGCGACACCATCAAAATCGGCTTTGTTTCGACCTTCAGCGGCCCGACCGCTGTGATCGGCAACGATATGCGCAACTCGTTCGAGCTGGCGCTCGACCATCTCGGCCGCAAGATGGGCGGCAAGCCGGTCGAGGTGCTCTACGAGGACGACGGCCAGAAGCCCGACGTCGGCAAGCAGAAGACCGAGAAGCTGATCCAGTCCGACAAGGTCGACTTCATTGTCGGCTACATCTGGTCGAACGTGCTGCTGGCGTCGCTGAAGACCGCGGTCGATTCCAAAACCTTCCTGATCACGTCCAATGCCGGCCCCTCGCAGCTCGCCGGCGAACTCTGCTCGCCTTACGTGTTCTCGACCTCCTGGCAGAACGACCAGACCCCGCAGGCGGTCGGCACCTACATGAACCAGAAGGGCGTGAAGTCAGTATTCCTGATCGGCCCGAACTACGCCGCCGGCAAGGACATGCTGGCCGGCGTCAAGAGCACGTTCAAGGGCCAGGTCGTCGGCGAGGAATATACGGTGTGGCCGAGCCAGCTCGACTTCTCCGCCGAGCTCACCAAGGCGAAGAATTCCAAGGCCGAGTCAATCTTCGTGTTCTATCCGGGCGCGGCCGGTGTCCAGTTCCTCAATCAATACGCCCAGGCGGGCCTCAAGGGGCAGATCCCGCTCTATACTGCGTTTACCATCGACGAATTGTCGCTGCCGCTGCAGAAGGACAATGCAATCGGGGTGCCCGGCGCGCAGCAATGGGTCAACGATTTGCCGTTCCCCGAGAACAAGAAGTTCGTCGAGGACTACCGCAAGAAGCACACCGGCCTGCGCCCGACCTTCTACGGCGCGCAGTCCTATGACGCCGCGAACCTGATCAACAGTGCGGTGGTCGCGGTGAAGGGCGATACCTCGAAGAAGGACGAGATGAAGGCCGAGATGGAGAAGGCCAACTTCAAGTCCGTGCGCGGCCCGTTCAAATACGGCAACAACCACATTCCGATCCAGAATTTCTACCTGCAGGACGTGGTCAAGGACGCCGACGGCCAGCTCTCGCTGAAGACGGTGGCGACTATCGTCAAGGACGACCAGGATCGCTTCCACGACAAATGTCCGATGAAGAAGTGATTGTTGGCATGGCCGGTGCATGATCGCCGGAGCGCGCCCTCGGGCTTGACCCGGGGGCGGTTAACGACAGATCATCCGCCCAACAAGAAAAATGGCGGCGGCGCAGATGTGCTGCCGCTGTTTTGTTGGAGCATGATCCGGACCCGGAGGGCCACGTTAGTGCAAAGTGGGCACCGGTTTTCCGATAAGATCATGCTCAAATCATAAAGATAGAGCGGGATGACGAGTCATCACGCTTTAGGCCCAGAGTTTTAAGGTTCATGCTCGTCCTCGTAGAACAATCGCTGAACGGCCTGCAGTTCGGCCTGCTGCTGTTCCTGCTGGCGGCCGGCTTGACGCTGGTGTTCGGCATCATGGACTTCGTCAACCTGGCGCACGGCTCGCTCTACATGATGGGCGCCTATTTCGCGGCGACCTTTGTCGCCTGGACGAATAGTTTTGTGCTCGGGATATTGCTGGCGCTCGGCGCCACGCTGCTACTGGGCATCGCGCTCGAATTCATCGCACTGAGGCACCTCTACGGCCGCGATCATCTCGATCAGGTGCTGGCGACCTTCGGGCTGATCCTGTTCTTCAACGACGCGGTGCGGCTGATCTGGGGCCCCGCCGGCCTGTCGCTGCCGCTGCCGGCCTGGCTGACCATCCCGGTGCAGATCGTCCCCGGCGTATTCTATCCGGCCTACCGGCTGTCGATCATCGTGGTCGCGCTGGCGGTCGCGGCATTGCTTTATATCGTGGTGATGCGGACCAAGATCGGCATGCTGATCCGCGCCGGCGCCTCCAACCGTGAAATGATCGGCGCGCTGGGCATCAACATCAAGCTGTTGTTCACGCTGGTGTTCGGACTTGGCGCGGCGCTCGCCGGCCTTGCCGGGCTGATGCAGGCGCCGATCCTGACCGTGCAGATCGGCATGGGCGAGAACATCCTGATCCTCGCTTTCGTCATCATCGTGATCGGCGGCATCGGCTCGATACGGGGCGCGTTCATGGCCGCGATCTTCGTCGGCATGATCGATACGCTCGGCCGCGCCTTCCTGCCCGATCTCTTGCGCACCGTGCTGAGTTCCGCCGCCGCTTCCACCGCCGCACCCGCATTGTCGTCGATGCTGATCTATCTTCTGATGGCCATCGTCCTCGTCGTGCGGCCGGAGGGGCTGTTTCCGGCTGCCAAGCGATGAAATCTCACATCAACGCCCGCAACGTCATCGTGGCGCTTGTCGCGCTTGGCCTCACCTTGCTGCCGGCCTATTCAGCGCTGACCGGCAACATCTTCATCCTGACGCTGTTCACCCGCATCGTGATCTTCGCGCTCGCCGCCGCCAGCCTCAATCTCATCATGGGCTATGGCGGCATGATGAGCTTCGGCCACGCCGCCTATCTCGGCATTGGCGGCTATGCGGTGGGCATCCTCGCCCATGAAGGCATCGGCTCCGGCTTCATCCAGTGGCCGGTCGCGCTGGCGCTGTCGGCGCTTTATGCGCTCGTGATCGGTGCGCTCAGCCTCCGCACCCGCGGCGTCTATTTCATCATGATCACGCTCGCCTTCGCGCAGATGGCCTACTACATCGCCTCGGGTCTCTCTCGCTATGGCGGCGACGACGGCCTCACCATCTACAAGCGCAGCACTTTCGGCGGCCTGATCGACCTGTCGAACCGTGTGCAGTTCTACTACCTTTGCCTGGCCTGCCTGTTCGGCGGCGTCTATTTGATCTGGCGCATCGTCAATTCTCGCTTCGGCATGGTGGTGCAGGGCGTTCGTTCCAACGAGCAACGCATGCAGGCGATCGGCTTTCACGCCAACCGATATCGTCTCGTCTGCTTCGTCATCTCCGGTACGATCTGCGGCCTCGCCGGGGCGCTGCTCGCCAACAACACCGATTTCATCAGCCCGGCCGGGATGTACTGGACCCGCTCCGGCGAACTCATGGTGATGGTGGTCTTCGGCGGCATGGGCTCGCTGTTCGGTCCCGTCCTGGGCACCATCGTGTTCCTCCTGCTGGAAGAAGTCCTGTCGCAATTCACCGAATACTGGGCGCTGATCATGGGCCCGCTGTTGCTGCTGATCGTGCTGTTCGCGCGCGGCGGCATCATGGGCCTGCTCGGGAGGTTGAGCCGTGGCTGATCCTCTGCTCCGTGTAGAAAACCTGGTCCGAAGTTTTGGTGGCATCAAAGCCACCGACAATCTGTCGCTCGATGTCGTGCCGGGCGAACTGCATGCCATCATCGGTCCCAACGGCGCCGGCAAGACCACGCTGATCAGCCAGTTGACTGGACAGTTGATGCCGAATTCCGGCACCATTCACTTCGCCGGCCGCGAGGTCACGCGGCTGCCGCCCTATCAGCGCAGCCGGCTTGGCCTTGCGCGCTCGTTCCAGATCACCTGCCTGCTGCCGGATTTTACCGCAGCCGACAATGTCGCGCTGGCGGCGCAAGCGCATGACGGCCACTCGTTCCGCTTCTGGGGCTCCGCGCGCAAGGAGAGGCATCTGCGCGACGCGGCACGGGCGGCGCTCGCGCGGGTAGGGCTCGCCAGGCGCGCCGACGTGCTGGTGTCGGAATTGAGCCACGGCGAACAGCGCGAGCTCGAACTTGCGGTGGCGCTCGCCACCAAGCCGCAATTGCTGCTGCTCGACGAGCCGATGGCCGGCCTCGGCGTCACCGAATCCGCGCGCATGGTGGCGCTGCTCAAGGAATTGCGGAAAGAAGTCACCATCGTGCTGGTCGAGCACGACATGGAAGCGGTGTTCGCGCTGGCCGACCGCATCACCGTGCTGGTCTATGGCCGCGTGATCGCCTCGGGCGATCCAGACGCCATCCGCAACAATGAGGAAGTCAAGCGCGCCTATCTCGGCGACCAGCATGTGGTGGTTAGCCATGGCTGAATCGAGAACCGCTGAAACCCTGCTCGAAGTTGAAGGCATCGAAACCTGCTACGGCCTCAGCCAGGTCCTGTTCGGCCTGTCGCTGAAAGTGCGTGCCGGCGAGATGGTCGCCTTGATGGGCCGCAACGGCATGGGCAAGACCACGACGATCCGCTCCATCATGGGCATGACGCCGGCTCGCGCGGGCACGATCCGCTTCGCGGGTGAGCAAGTGCGCAGCCTGCCGTCCTACAGAATCGCAAAACTCGGCATCGGCCTGGTGCCGGAAGGCCGCCAGATCTTTCCGAACCTGACGGTCTACGAGAATCTGGTGGCGGCTTCGGGCAACCGCTCAGGCAATCCCGATCCCTGGACCATCGACATGATCCACGCGCTGTTTCCACGGCTTGCCGAGCGCGGCAACAACATGGGCGTGACCTTGTCGGGCGGCGAGCAGCAGATGCTGGCGATCGGCCGCGCGCTGATGACCAACCCGAAGCTTCTGATCCTCGACGAAGCCACCGAAGGCCTTGCGCCGCTGATCCGCGAGGAAATCTGGAACTGCCTGTCGATGCTGAAGGGCCGCGGCCAATCCGTGCTCGTCATCGACAAGAACGTCGCCAACCTCTCCCGCATCGCCGACCGCCACTACATCATCGAGCGCGGGCGAACGGTGTGGACGGGGACGAGCGAGCAGTTGATTGCGGAGCCCGACCTGCAGCACCGGTATCTGGGGATTTGAGCGGCGTGTCTAATGCGCCTCACCGCGAAGAGCTGCGGAGCAGTCGTTTCGCCGCGTCGGCCGCGGCGGCCGCATAGGCTCGATCACCGTGCACCAGCATCAAGGAGATCGCGCCCTCGGAGAGCAGCCAAATCTCGCGCGCACGGCGGTGAGCGTCCCGGACACCCGCTCGCTTCAGCAAGTCACCGAAATGGGTTTCAAGCTGGGCCTTGTGCCGACGTGCAATCGCGCGTGCGGGATGGCCGGGTAGGTCGGCCAATTCGATGACCAGTCTGGTAAATCCCGACCCGGCCCATCGCGGCTTGTCCGCCCATACCGCGAGGTCACGAAACAGGCCATCGATAATCGCGGCCGGCGATCCAGTTAGCTGATCGCCAAATGTCTTGAACGCGGCCAAGGCCAATTCGTTCTGGGCTTCGAGCACCGCCGCGAGCAGTTGATCCTTGCTTTGAAAATGATTGTACAGCGTTCGCTTCGTAACCCTCGTCGCTGATGCAATTTCGTCCATGCTCACGCGGCTGTATCCGCGCTGGCGAAATAGCACGTAGGCGGCGGCAAGGATGCGCTGCCGCGTCGGCTCTGCAGATCGCGCCATGCGGTGACTCCGCGAAGAGTATACTACCTAGTGAATTTACATCGATAGCAAAACCAATTGAAATGGCTTCGAGGGCTCCTTTAGCCAGTCGCGTAGGCTTCCATCGATCAATCTCGTCGTCAGTTCGGCGAGCTTCGAAAGCTATGGTCATGTCCGGATCCCTGACGCTCAGAGAAATCAAAGCCCGGCCTGTCGTACTCAAACTCAAGCGCCCCGTGGTCGCGCGGATCGCCACGATATCGGAGTGGCCGCTCATTCTCATCGATCTCGTGACGGAGGAGGGCATTGTAGGACGGAGCTATCTCGAGCCCTACATTGTGAAGTCGATGCGGTATCTAATTCCGGCGCTTCACGATCTGGGCGAACTGCTCAGGGGCCGGAACGTGGCGCCTGTCGAGCTGTTCGAGGCTGCGCGGAAGTCTCTCCATTTCGTGGGCTATGAGGGATTATCGATGATTGCCGCGTCCGGTCTGGACATGGCCGCCTGGGATACGTTGGCGAAGGCTGCAAATAAACCGCTTTGCGTGCTGTTGGGTGGGACGGTGGGGATTGTGAAGTCGTACAACAGCAATGGCCTGTGGCTGAAAGAGCCGTCCGCTGTCGCGGCGGAAGCCTTGGAATTGCGGGATGAAGGAGGATTTTCCGCATTGAAACTGCGACTCGGCAGAACCGACCCGCGCAGCGATCTGGCGACGCTGGACGCTGTCCGCAAATCGGTTGGCGACCAAATGCGGCTGATGGTGGACTTCAATCAGGGGCTAAATCTCGCCGAAGCGATCGAGCGCTGCCACATGATCGATGACCATGGCCTCGAGTGGATCGAAGAGCCCGTTGTCTATGACAATCTCGACGGCCACGCCCAAATGGCGGCAGAGCTCAAGACACCGATCCAGATTGGCGAGAACTTCTACGGGCCAAGGGAGATGCACAAGGCGATTCAGAAAAAGGCTTGCGATCTGGTGATGCCGGACTTCATGCGGATAGGCGGTGTGACCGGTTGGATGCGCGCGGCAGCTCTTGCCGGCGCCGCAGGCATACCGATATCCACGCATCTTTATCCGGAAATCGCCGCCCACGTCATGCGCGCAACGGAGACGGCGCATTGGCTGGAGTGGCAGGATTGGGCCGATCCGATCCTTGAGAGGCCATATGAAATAAAGGACGGCCAGTTGCGGATTCCCGATGTGCCTGGCGTCGGGCTGGAATGGAACGAGAAAGCCGTAGCGGCCAATCTTGTCAGTCTCTAGCCGCGAAGTCCTTGAGCCCCATTGATAGGTTTCCCGGCGTCTCTCCACGCGCGTCCCCTCAAAACATCTCGAAATATTCGCGATGCTCCCAGTCCGACACTTCGGCCTGAAACCGCTCGATCTCCGCGTTCTTGATGTGGACGTAATAGTCCACGAACTCCGCCCCCAGCGCCTGCCGGAAAAACGGATCGTCCTGCAGCGCGAACACCGCCTCGCGCAAACTCTTCGGCAACAACGCCGCCTTGGTCTCGTACGGTGCATCCGCTGACGGCCCCGGATCGAGCTTGCGGTCGACGCCGTCCAGGCCTGAGAGAATCTGCGAGGCCATGTAGAGATACGGGTTCGCCGCGGGCTCGCCGATGCGGTTTTCCAGCCGGGTGGCCGCATCGCCCGGACCGCCGAGCACGCGGATCATGACGCCGCGGTTGTCGCGCCCCCAGATCGCGCGATCCGGCGCCAGCGAATAGGAACGGTAGCGCTTGTAGCCGTTGATGGTCGGCGTCGTGAATACGGTGGACGCGCGGGCGTGCTCCAGGAGCCCCGCGAGATAGGCGCGTCCAAACGGGCTCAGCACCTCGCCCTTGTCGCCGGCCATGAACGCATTCTCGCTGCTCGCGCGTGACACCAGCGATTGGTGCAGGTGCCAGCCCGAGGCGAACACGTTCGGCAGTTTAGGCCGGCACATGAAGGTGGCGTGATAGCCGTGGCGGCGCGCGATCTGTTTTACGGCCGAGCGGAACAGCACCATGTTGTCGGCGGGAATCAGTCCCGTGGTCGGCTGGAAGGTGAATTCGCACTGGCTCGGCCCGAACTCGACCTCGACCGATCGCAAGGGAAGGCCGAGCGCCAGCACGTCGCGGCGGATGATCTCCAGCGCAGGCTCCATCTGGTCGTAGCGCTGCTCGGTGAGATACTGGTAGCCGTGCGACAGCAGGCTCACCGATGGCGGGCGTCCAGGCTGGCCGGCATCCTCCGGCGCCATATGCGCGTCGTCGAGCTTGAAGAGATGGAATTCGACTTCGAGGCCAGCAACGAAATCGTAGCCGCGCTGTCCGAGCTGATCGATTACCTTGCGATAGAGATGCCGCGTGGCGAACGGCACCGGACGGCCATCGTTGAAGTAGAGATCGCACAGCAGCCAGCCGGTGGTCGGCGCCCACGGCAGTACCCGAAACGTGGTGGGGTCGGCGACCATCAGGACGTCGGCGGCGCCTTCCATCTCCTTCATGCCGAACCCGCCGCCGGCCGTGAACACCGGGAACACCGTCTTGTGCGAGGTGTCCTTGGCGAGCATGGTCGTGGTGATGGAACAGCCGCTTTCCAGCGAGGCGATCGCCTCGCTCGCGATCAGCGTCTTGCCGCGGAGGATGCCGTGCTGGTCGGGGAACGACAGCCTGATGACTTCGAGGTTCTGCTCTTCGACGATCCTGCGCAGGCGGCTTGCTGCCTCCTGCTGCTCCCCAGACCACAGCCCGTGACGTTTGACGAAACTCAACGCCAATCCCCTAAAGCTCGCTTGAACCCACCGCCGTCATTGCGAGGAGCGAAGCGACGAAGCAATCCATCTCTCCGCGCGTGGCGGGATGGATTGCTTCGCTTCGCTCGCAATGACGGGGAGGGAGTCATCATTCGGCCGCCGTGAGGTGGGGAACCTTCGCCGCAGTCTCGGTCGGCACCGGAGCCGCCCAAGGCGCGCCGCGGCGGCGCTTGACGTCGATTTCCATCCAGTAGATTTCCCAGCCCTGCGTGGGCCCGATACCGTCCATGGTGGCAGGACCCTGAATGCTGCGCGCATGCGCCGCGTCGAGAAACAGCATCGGCTTTTCGCCGCCGACCACCTTCTCGATCTCCTGCCGCAGCAGCCGGCGATACTGCACGATCGCCTTGTCCGATTGTCCCAAATGCTCGTTGGTGCGGTCCTGGATCGAGCCCATCGACTCCACTGCCCACTGGTCGTGGACGTTGATGTCGGTCCCCATGCCGGTATAGGTCGCGGTCGCCTGTTCGTGTGGATCGAAACCGTAATCGTTGCTCTTGTTCTTGCGCGACTTGTAATCCGGCAGCTCATAGAGCTCGAGGCGCTGGTCGCGCATCTTCTTCTTGTCGACCGGCGCCGTATAGCTGGTGAAGATCGCGTACCAGTAGCAGTTCTCGTCATCGATGGGCACGTGCCACTGCGTGATCGTCATCTCCGTGCTCATCGGGATGACGAAGCCGTGCGGAAAAAGCTGATTGGTAACGCGCACATGCGTGCGCTCTTCGTCGAGCTCGCGCAGCGCGATCAGGCGCAGGCCATACTCGGTATGTTCGACGTTGATGATCGGGTTGTCGTATTCGCGCAAGATCTTCGTCATCGGCATATCGCTGCCGGCGGACGCGCCGCGGAACTGCTTGCCGTAGGCGGTCGAGGTGTCCTCGTCCTCGAAGAAGCGATGCAGGAAGGAGGCGTGCGCCGGATCGATGCCGACTTCCAGCGCCTGCAGCCAATTGCAGTTGATATGCCCCTTGAACGCAAAGGTATGGCTGTCGGGCGCCACAAAGCAGTCGATCTCCGGAAACGCCGGCGGTTCGCCTTCGCCGAGATAAGCCCAGAGGATGCCGCTCTTCTCGACCACGGGGTAAGAGCGCTGCTTGATGCCCTGGCACAGCTTTGAGTCTTTCGGCTCGGCCGGCGTCTCCAGGCATTGGCCGGAGACGTCGAACAGCCAGCCATGGAAGGCGCAACGCAACCCGCCATTCTCCAGCCGCCCGAACGCGAGGTCGGCGCCGCGATGCGCGCAATGGCGGTCGATCAGGCCGTAGCGGCCTTGCTCGTCGCGAAACAGCACGAGGTTTTCGCCGAGCAGTTTGACCGGGCGAACCGGCCGCGATCCCTGCAGCTCGTCGACCAGCGCCGCCGGCTGCCAGTACATCCGCATCAGCTTGCCGCACGGGTCCTTGCGCCCGGTGCGGGTGATCAGGTCGTTCTGCTCCTGGCTCATCATGGCGAGGCCTCCAAGGATAAAATTCAAGGCGAGATTTGTTCGCCTATTGAACTTTTGGGCGAATTATGACATGTGTTGGTCGTCCGGCAAGCACAATCTTTGAACCTCGCTGACGCGCGCACCAGCGCCACTGCCGGCGAACAGGGCACCGATCTCGTCGGAGGCCTTCGGACATCACGCGAAATGTCGGAGCCGAAGCGGATGACTGACCCCGGCGGCAACAGGAGCGAACCTTGAGCAAAAACATCGCTTCGCTCGACGTAATGCGGTTTCGGGGCCTGTGGATCATCGGCAAGGCTTCGCTGTGGCTTGCTGACCGGCGTGGCCACGTACATGTCCTGCCACCAAGCGGACACGCAGCAGCGAAACATCTTACGCTGATTGCGCGCATCCCGGCCGCTGCGGGCACCGGAATAGGGCGGATCATGAGCGAGCTTCAAAGCCGTTATCCGTCACACCATTATTATCCGCCCGATACCGTCCACGTCACCATCAAGAACCTTGACGATGCCGCACAAGGGATGCGCGACCAGTCATTCCTGGTCGACAGCATTCGCAAAATCGTGGGGTCCTGCGGACCATTCGTCTTGAGAGCGCGAGGTCTTGGGATTTCACCCGGTTCGGTTTTCCTGCAGTTGTTTCCCGAGGATCCAACGCTCGCCACGCTTCGGCATCGGCTTTCAGGGGTGATGCAGGAGGAAAGCCGGCGTTGCGGAAGTTCTGCTGCAGCGAGCGAAAGGCTGCGCGACCGCCTGTTTCGGAACGCGGCGTTCGCGAACCTCATCCGGTTTTCAGGGCCCGTCACGCCCGCGTTTCTCGCCGAGATCGCGCGATATCGTGCGCATGGTTTCGGCCCCATGGCGATCAATGCCTGCGAACTCGTGCGCACGGACAAGTTTCTCTCGCGCGCGGGAACCGAAGTCATCGCGCAAGCCAGCATCGAGAAAACTCAACAATGCCAAAGCTGAAACGCGAGGATCGCGAGGAGCGCGCGACCGATTTCATCGAGAGCCTGGACCGCGGCTTGCGTCTGCTCCAGACGTTCGGCGCCGAGCCGCAGCCGATGACGCTGAGCGACCTCGCCAAGGCGGCTGAGCTGCCGCGCGCGACCGCGCGGCGCATCCTCTTCACGCTCGAACGCGCCGGCTTTGTCGCAACCGACGGCAAGCTGTTCCGGCTG
Organism: Bradyrhizobium sp. RDI18; assembly: GCF_043203335.1. NCBI lineage: Bacteria > Pseudomonadati > Pseudomonadota > Alphaproteobacteria > Hyphomicrobiales > Nitrobacteraceae > Bradyrhizobium > Bradyrhizobium sp. RDI18. The sequence continues at coordinate 5,697,803 of NZ_JBICRN010000008.1, forward strand.
ACACCGCGCGTGCTGCTGCTGGCGTCAAGCTATCTCGCCTCCAACCATGTCGTCTCCGTGCTGCAGCCGGCGTTGGACAGGCTGTCGAGCGAAGCGCAGGAAATCTCGTCGATGGCGATCCTCGACGGCAATGACGTCGTCTTCATCGCGCGCGCCAGCCCGACGCGAATCTTCTCGTCAGGCATCGATATCGGCTACCGGCTGCCGGCGTTTTGTACTTCGGTCGGCCGTGTCCTGCTGTCGCGGCTGGCTGATGACGAAGTGGCCGCCGCGCTCGACCGGATGGAGCTTGCGCCGCTGACACCGTTCACCGTCACCGACAAGAAGCAGCTCCTGAAGACGATCGTCGCCGATCGCGCGCAGGGTTATTCGCTGGTCGATCGCGAAGCCGAGCCGGGTTTCCGTTCGGTCTCGGTGCCGGTCCGCCGCTACGACGGCGCGATCATCGCCGCCATCAACATGGGCGCGCATGTCGACCGCGTGTCTGCGGAAGAGATGGTCGAGAAACTTCTGCCGCGCCTGCGCGAGGCGGCGGCATCGGTCAAATCGATGCTGGTGTGAGTCCGAAATGGCGGACGATGTTCTGCGCGGTCGCCTCCGCCGAATTCAGTTCGGTCTCAAGCCGGACGCAATCGGGCCGCGGCACCGCCGTGAAGTCGTGGCTGTCGAGAAATCTGGTGAGGGCTTCCTCTGAAGCCATCTTCCGCCGCGCGACCCGGTCGGGATTGCCGACCCGTTTCATCGCTTCTTCGCGCGAGCAATGCAGGAAGACCGGCAGCAACTCGCCGCCGTACCGTTGTACGATCTCCTCGAAATTCGCGAACCGGACGCGATCGTCCGGCTCGGCGTAGCAGAACGTCATCACCAGCAGCGGTACGCCGTTCGCTGCTGCGGCATTGAGCGCCGACGATCTGACGTCGTGGACAAGCTCCCAGAATCCGGGCGCGTCGAAGTCGAAGATCGTACGCGCAAGATCGATCGCCGCGTGATTGTCCATCAGCCGGCCCGGCACCATCCGGAGCAGAGCGTTGGCGACCGTCAGCTTGCCGACCGCGGGTGAGCCATGGAGGAAAAGCAGCTTCATGCGCCATCAGTATCGCGATTGGGTCCTAAGGAGGCAACCGCTTGAGCGCGGCCTCGATCGCTTCGAACTTGGCGACGATCTGCGGCGTCACCAGATAGCGCAGCATCGCCGCGAGCGACAGGCCGACAACAACAGCGACAATCGCGTACTGCGTCATCAACGCCAGCAATATTGCGCGCAGGCGTCGCCGTCGGACTTTCGGCGGCTTGGCCGCAGCGAGAAGGGCGTCCTCGCCTTCAACCGTACTCATGCGATCTAGAACTCGTTCAGGAGCTGATCGAGACGCGACTGCAGCCGCCGGTTGGCCCGTTCGGTCGCGCGGAGCTTGCGTGCCCATTCCAGCGGAATGACGTCGCCCGTCTCTTCTACATCTGAAAACGCCAGCCCGGCCGCGTTTTGGTCGCGCCAGACGAGGCGGGCCAGGCACGAGAGGCCCTGACGCTCGATTTCGAAATCGATCCGGTCGGGGATGATGGCCGACTCCTCGAATTCGATCTTCGCCCCGCGCCTGCTGAAATTGCGCACGACACAGGCAAGCGTCGAATTGCGCGCGTTGAACGCGACCATCCCGCCGTAATAGACGCGGGCTCTTTGGTGTTGACGGCGCTCCAGCATGACTGTCCTCCATGCAATTAACGCTTTAGTAACACTCCTTCAGCGTGTATTACAGCCGTCGCTCGCATGAAGCTTGTGCGGTGGTTAACGGTCGCGCTTGCCGTCGGATGCAACCGTCGAGCACGTACCTTCGGTTTGGCCGAAACAGCCGTTTGCGAATGGCGCCTTCGTCGAAGCGATCAGGAGGCCGCGCTGCGCAGGCCGAACGCGTGCTTGTCATGCAGCACCGGCGCGACCGCATCGCTCAGCCGCGCCGCCGCCGCGTCGACGGAAAGCCCGGCGGTATCGACCACGGCTGACGCCCGCGCATAGAGCGGTTCGCGGCTGACCAGGATGTTGCGCAATTCCGCCATCGCGGAACGATCGTCGGCCATCGGGCGCAAATCGCCCTGGCGGCGAACGCGGGCCATGTGCTCTTCCGGCTCGGCCTTGAGCCAGATGGTATAGAACGACGACAGGATCAGGTCGAAGGTCAGCGGCTCGGAGACGATGCCGCCGCCGGTCGCCAGCACCATCAATTCCTTGCGCGCCAGCAATTGCGTTAACGCCGCCTGCTCCATGCGGCGAAAGCCTTCCTGGCCGTAGAGCGCGATGATCTCGGCGACGGACAAGCCGTTCTGCGCCTCGACCTCCTTGTTGAGCTCGACGAATTTCCAGCCGATCTTCTTCGCCAGCATCCTGCCGAGGGTGGATTTGCCGGCGCCGCGCAGGCCGATCAGGGCGATGCCGGCAAACGAAATCCGCCGCTGCGCCGATAGGCCGCCTCCGGCCAGTGCATCCTTGGCCTGCGCGATCTGCGCCGGCGTTGCCTTGCGCAAGAGATCGCGGATCACAGCCCAATCCGGCGCGGGGTCGGCCGAGGGAATGAGATCTTCGAGATGCGCGCCCATCGCGTTCGACACGCGTCGCAGCAGCACGATCGAGACGTTGCCCTTGCCGCTTTCGAGCTGCGCGATGTAGCGCTCGAAATTCCAGAAACTTTTGCGAGCACTTTTCGCGACATGCCGCGAAGGGCGCGCATGGTGCGCACACGCTGGCCAAGCTGCTCGAGAAAGCCGGATTCGGGGTCGCTGGCCTCGGTCATTTCCCTCGTTCGGCATTGCGTCGGGGTGAACGGATTTCGGAAACATAATGCCGATGAGGATTGACAGCAAGCGTAGCCGGTGTCTTTGTATGAATTATAATTCTTAAAAGCTCTGGGGAGAAGCGTCGTGAGCGGCACGTCCGGTTCGTACAATGCGGTGACCTGGCTGCTCGACCGCAATGTCGAGGAAGGGCGCGGCGCCAAGCTCGCCTTCACCGACACCGTCACCGAACTCACCTATGGCGAGCTGCAGCGGCAGACCCGCCGCGTTGCCAACATGCTGCGCCGGCTCGGCGTCCGCCGCGAAGAGCGCGTGGCAATGATCATGCTCGACACCGTGGACTTTCCCGCGGTGTTCCTCGGCGCGATCCGCACCGGCGTCGTGCCGGTGCCGCTCAATACGCTGCTGACGTCGGAGCAGTACGCCTACATTCTCGGAGATTGCCGCGCGCGCGTGCTGTTCGTTTCCGAAGCGCTGCTGCCGGTCATCAAGGATGTCGTCGCGCGGATGCCCGATCTCGAGGACGTCATCGTTTCGGGCAAGGACGCGCACGGCCACAAGAAACTCTCCGATGAACTCGCGCGCGAGAGCGATACGTTTGCGACCGCGGCGACGCATCCGGACGAGCCGGCGTTCTGGCTGTATTCGTCGGGCTCGACCGGCATGCCCAAGGGCGTGCGGCATCTGCATGCCAACCTCGCCGCCACCGCGGAAACCTATGCCAAGCAGGTGCTCGGCATTCGCGGGGACGATGTTTGTCTCTCGGCGGCAAAACTGTTCTTTGCCTATGGCCTCGGCAATGCGCTGACGTTCCCGATGTCGGTCGGCGCTTCCACGGTGTTGCACACGGAACGGCCGACGCCGGCTGCGATGTTCGCGCTGATGAACAAGTACAACCCGACCATCTTCTACGGCGTGCCGACGCTGTTCGCCGCGATGCTCAACGACGAGACGCTGAAGGACGCGCGCGCCGGCAATCGCTTGCGCATCTGCACCTCCGCCGGCGAAGCGCTGCCGGAATCGGTCGGCAACGCCTGGAAGGCGCGCTTCGGCGTCGACATTCTCGACGGCGTCGGCTCGACCGAACTGCTGCACATCTTCCTTTCCAATGCGCCCGGCGACATCAAATACGGCTCCTCCGGCCGTCCGGTGCCCGGCTATAAGGTGCGGCTGGTCAATGAGGCCGGCGCCGAGGTGGCTGATGGCGAAGTCGGCGAGTTGCTGGTCGATGCGCCATCGGCCGGCGAGGGCTACTGGAATCAGCGCGCCAAGAGCCGTTCGACCTTCGAGGGTCATTGGACCCGCACCGGCGACAAATACACTCGCGACGCCGACGGCCGTTACACGTTCTGCGGCAGAAGCGACGACATGTTCAAGGTTTCCGGCATCTGGGTCTCGCCGTTCGAGGTCGAGAGCGCGCTGATCACCCATCCGGCCGTGCTGGAAGCTGCCGTCGTGCCCGAAGCCGATCCGGAAGGGTTGTTGAAGCCGAAAGCCTTCGTCGTGCTGCGCGCCGGCGTCAGCACCGATGGTCTGCATGAGGCGCTGAAGGACCACGTCAAGCAGAAGATCGGCCCATGGAAATATCCGCGCTGGATCGACGTGGTGGACAGCCTGCCGAAGACGGCCACAGGGAAGATTCAGCGGTTCAAGCTGCGGGATGGCGCATCGTAACCTCTCTCGTCGTCCCTGCCCAGTGTGCAATTGCGCACGGGAGCAGGGACCCATACGCCGCGGCTTATCCGTTAACGCGCGATGTGCGAGATCCTTGGTCACAACGAAGCCCGGTGGTTATGGGTCCCTGCTTTCGCAGGGACGACGTGAGCAAGGATGCGACGTCTGGATCACTTTCGAAAGCTTACGACATGACAACCCTTACGCCATCAGGCTTCCTCACGGTCGGCGCCTCCCATCTCGAATACCGCATGATCGGCCCGTCTCCCGAGCACGCGCCTGTTATCGTGATGCTGCATGAGGGGCTCGGCTCGACCGGCCTGTGGGGCGACTTTCCGGACAAGTTGCAGGCCGCGACCGGTGCGGGCATATTCGTCTATTCGCGCGCGGGCTATGGCGCATCGACGCCGGTAAAACTGCCGCGCCCGCTCGACTACATGCATGTCGAGGCGCTCGACGTGCTGCCAAAACTGCTCGACAAGATCGGCTTTCGCCGCGGCCTGCTGCTCGGCCATTCCGATGGCGCTTCGATCGCGGCGATCTATGCGGGCTCGCATCAGGATCACCGCGTGCAGGGCCTCGCGCTGATCGCCCCGCATTTCATCGTCGAGGATATTTCGGTGGCGTCGATTGCCAATATCCGGAGCGCCTACGAGACCACGAACCTGAAGGGCAAGCTTTCGCGCTGGCACAGGGACGTCGACAACGCCTTCTATGGCTGGAACGGCGCATGGCTCGATCCTGATTTCCGCAACTGGGATATTTCCGAATACCTCGCCTATATCCGCGTGCCCGTGGCGATCGTGCAAGGCGTGGATGACCAATACGGGACCATGCGGCAGGTCGAGATCGCTCGGGAAGAGTGCTATTGTCCGGTCGATGTGACTGTGATTCCGGGCGCGGGACATCAGCCGCATCGTGAAGCGCCGGAGGCGACGCTCGATGCGATTTCGGATTTCGCAAAGGCGGTGTTGCACGTCGAGAATGGCTCGCAAGGACGGGCCGCGTAACGCATTTGCTCATGCGCTTGCCGAGGCGCTGTTCGGATGACCGCGCCGCCCTCAGGTATCGGTCATCTGCCGCTGCCGCGATGGGCTTATGTGCCCGGCCAGTCCAAGGAGGCCGCCGCCGATTACGAAACGCTGGCGCAGATCGCAGCGCTGGTGCCGGCGCGCTTCCAGGGCTACGTGCCGGCGCGCCACCCGGCGCTACGCTACGGCATGGCGCTCAACGACCACGGCTACTTCCGGGAATCGCAGGAGATCCTGGAAGCGGTATGGGCGGCGGCGCCGCAGGGCGGCCGTGAGCGGATTTTGCTGCGCGCCTGCATCCTGATCACGACCGCCAATCTGCGGCTGCGCATGCAAAAGCCGCACGTCGCGGTCCGGCTGTTCGGTGAAGCGCTCGGCGAACTCGAGGCGCTTGGTATGCGCAATGTCGGCGGCGACGGCTTTGCCGACAGCTTTCCGGTTGCGGCCGTGGCGGACCTCATCAAGGCCAAACTGGAGCAGCCGCAGCTCGCCAAGGCCGATTGCGTGGCCTTCGCGGCCGCCGGCCGAACATGAAACAAAATGCATGTTCCGGCGTTTTAGGCTAGACTCAATCAAAAACATGCATTATTGTGCATGCAACGAACCAAACAAATCCTGAGAGAACGACAGAGGGTGGCTCATGGCCGGTGAAGATCGCGTCCTTGCGGGGGGAGCGAAATACATCGATTTTCAAACCGATCCGTCGCGCTACCGTCACTGGAAGCTGGCGGTGGAAGGCGAGGTTGCAACGCTGACCATGGACGTCGACGAGAATGCCGGCCTGTTCGAGGGCTATCAGCTCAAGCTGAATTCCTACGATCTTGGGGTCGACATCGAGCTGGCCGACGCCGTGCAACGGCTGCGCTTCGAACATCCTGAAGTGAAAGTGGTGGTGATGCGTTCCGGCAAGAACCGCGTGTTCTGCGCCGGCGCCAACATCCGCATGCTGGCGGGTGCGACCCACGCCCATAAAGTCAATTTCTGCAAATTCACCAACGAGACCCGCAACGGCCTGGAAGATTCCTCGGAAAACTCCGGGCAGCGCTTCATCACCGTCGTCAACGGCACCGCGGCCGGCGGCGGTTATGAGCTGGCGCTCGCGACCGATCACATCGTCATGGCCGATGACGGCGCCGCTGCCGTGGCGCTGCCGGAAGTGCCGCTGCTAGCGGTGCTGCCGGGCACTGGCGGGCTGACGCGCGTGGTCGACAAGCGCAAGGTGCGCCGCGACCATGCCGACTTCTTCTGCACCATCGAGGAAGGAATTAAAGGCAAACGCGCCGTCGCGTGGCGGCTGGTCGATGAAATCGCGCCGAACAGTAAGCTCGAGGCCAAGGTCGCCGAGCGCGCCAAGGAATTCGCCGCCAGCTCGAAGCGCAACGGCAGTGGCAAGGGCATCACGCTTGCGCCGCTCAACCGCACCATCGACGAGGCCGGCATCCGCTACGGCTTTGTCAGCGTCGACATCGACCGCGCGGCGCGCATCGCGACCATTTCGATCAAGGCGCCGGAGGCGGCGCCGCCTGATGATATCGACGGCCTGATCGGGCAGGGCGCGTCGTTCTGGCCGCTCCAGGTGGCGCGCGAACTCGACGATGCGATCCTTCACTTGCGCATCAACGAACTCGAAATCGCGATGCTGGTGTTCAAGTCGCACGGTGACCCCGCCAATGTGGTCGCTTGCGACGCCTTCCTCGAAGCCAACAAGGCGCACTGGCTGGTCAACGAAATCAGGCATTATTGGAAACGGGTGTTGAAGCGCATCGACGTCACCTCGCGCACGCTGGTGACGCTGGTCGAGCCCGGCTCCTGCTTTGCCGGCACGCTCGCCGAACTCGTGTTCGCCGCAGACCGTTCCTACATGCTGATCGGCTCACGCCAGGGCGACAACCGCCCGCCGCCGGCGATCCAGCTCACCGCGCTGAATTTCGGCCCCTACCCGATGAGCCACGGCCTGACCCGCCTGCAATCGCGATTCCAGGCCGATCCGTCCGATCTGGAACGCGCGGAGGCCACCATCGGCACCACGCTCGACGCTGAGGAAGCCGAAGAGCTCGGCCTGGTCACCTTCGCGCTCGACGACATCGATTGGGACGACGAGGTGCGGGTGTTCCTGGAAGAGCGCACCTCCTTCTCGCCCGACGGCCTCACCGGCATGGAAGCAGATCTGCGCTTCGTTGGTCCCGAGACCATGGAATCGAAAATCTTCTCGCGCCTCACGGCGTGGCAGAACTGGATCTTCCAGCGCCCCAACGCGGTCGGCGAAGAAGGCGCGCTGCGCCGCTACGGCACCGGCCAGAAGGCGCAATTCGATATGACGCGGGTTTGATTCGTGTCCCGGGCGCGCTGCGGCGCGAAGTGCCGCTGTGCAGAACCGGGACCCATTTAGGCCGTCACTGAACAGGTCCCGGCTCTGGGGTGCATCGTGAAGAACGCTGCACCGCGTCCGGGACACGAGACCGAACCACGGGAGGCCCCAATGAATTACATGAACGTCGACTACTCGACCAAAATCCCCAACAACGTCAATCTCAGCGAAGATCGCCAGGTGCTGAAGGCGCTGGAGGGCTGGCATCCCGGTTACATGGACTGGTGGGGTGACATGGGGCCGGAAGGTTTTCAGCAGTCGCTGGTTTACTTGCGCACCGCCTATTCGGTCGATCCGCGCGGCTGGGCCAAGTTCGACTACGTCAAGATGCCGGAATATCGCTGGGGCATCTTGCTGGCGCCGCAGGAAGAGAACCGCGTCATTCCCTTTGGCGAAAACTACGGCAAGCCGGCCTGGCAGGAAGTCCCTGGCGAACATCGCGCCACGCTGCGCCGCCTGATCGTGATCCAGGGCGACACCGAGCCCGCCTCCGTCGAGCAGCAGCGCCATCTCGGCAAGACCGCGCCCTCGCTCTACGACCTGCGCAATCTGTTCCAGGTCAATGTCGAGGAAGGCCGCCATCTCTGGGCGATGGTCTATCTCCTGCAGAAATATTTCGGCCGCGACGGCCGCGAGGAGGCCGACGATTTGCTACGCCGCCGCTCGGGCGATGCGGATTCCCCGCGCATGCTCGGTGCCTTCAACGAGGCGACGCCGGACTGGCTGTCGTTCTTCATGTTCACCTATTTCACCGACCGCGACGGCAAGATGCAGTTGCACTCGCTGGCGCAGTCCGGCTTCGATCCGCTGTCGCGCACCTGCCGCTTCATGCTGACCGAAGAGGCGCATCACATGTTCGTCGGCGAGACCGGCATCAGCCGCGTCGTGCAGCGCACCTGCGAGGCGATGAGGGCTGCCGGCATCACCGATCCGACCGATATCGCCAAGGTCCGCGCGCTCGGCGTGATCGACCTGCCGACCATCCAGAAGAAGCTGAACCTGCACTATTCGCTGTCGCTCGATCTCTTTGGTTCGGAAGTCTCGACCAACGCGGCGAATGCCTTCAACGCCGGCATCAAGGGCCGCTACAAGGAAACCCAGATCGACGACGACCACCAGCTCAAGAGCGCCACCTACCCGGTGCTCAAGCTGGTCGACGGCGTGATCAAGCGGGTCGACGAGCCGGCGCTGACCGCGCTCAACATGCGGCTGCGCGACGACTACACGCAGGATTGCGTCAAGGGCATGCTGCGCTGGAACAAGGTTATCTCGACCGCGGGCTATCAGTACAAGCTGACCCTGCCGAACGTCGCGTTCCACCGACAGATCGGCGAGTTCAAGGACGTCCATGCCACGCCCGACGGCGTCCTGATCGACGACGCCACCTGGAACCAACGCAAGGGCGAATGGTTGCCTTCGTCGCAGGACGGCGACTTCATCGCCTCGCTGATGAAGCCGGTCACCGAAACAGGCCAGTACGCCTCCTGGATCTCGCCGCCGAAGGTCGGCATCGACAACAAGCCCGGCGATTTCGAGTACGTGAAGATCGAAACCTGAACCGCCCCTTAAATCGGGGAGCAGTAACATGGACCCCGATCGCGACCTCGAAGCACTGAACCGCGACCAACTGGTCGCGGAGGTGAAGCGTCTAAGGGCCGGCATCCGCGCGCACCGCGACAGCACCGGTCACGACCTGTGCTGGCACCATCCCGATCTCTGGGGGCTGCTGCCCGAGCGGGTCACCCCCGAAGTGGCCGTCCCGCCGTGGCCGAAATTTTTGCGCGGCTGCCTGCGGTACAGGGAAGCGCTGGAACGCGAATTGCCCAGCGCGCCGCGGGCTGATTTTGAATATGATAAGGACGAGCCGTGAGAGAAGCGCGATCCGCACCTTCAGCTCAAGCCGTCATCACCCGCGAAAGCGGGTGATCCAGTAAGCGCCGGCGTCAATGGCCGAAACGCCGCGGTTAATCAACTGAAGCCGCGGCGTACTGGATACCCCGCGTCCGCGGGGATGACGGCCGATGGTGCGGCCTGCAATACTCTACCCCGCGATCTCAAGTCCCGCATTTGCGTAGACCACGCCGCCATCGACCGCGATGGTGTTGCCGATCACATAATCACCCGCGCGCGAGGCGAGATAGATCGCCACCCCCGCCATATCCTCGTCGGTGCCGATCCGCTTTGCCGGAATGCGCTTTGCGACTTCATCCGAATGGTCGCGGGCGGCCCGGTTCATGTCCGACTTGAACGCGCCCGGCGCGATCGCGGTGACATTGATATTGTCCTTGATCAGCTTCGTCGCCATGCGCCGCGTCAGATGGATCACGGCGGCCTTGCTCGCGGCGTAGGAATAGGTCTCGCTGGGGTTGACGAAGATGCCGTCGACGGATGCGATGTTGATGACCTTGGCCGGCCGTTCAGGCGAGGCCGCCGCGCGCAGCGGTTTCGCCAGCGCCTTGGTCAGGAAGAACAGCGACTTGACGTTGAGGTCCATGACCTTGTCCCAGCCGCTTTCCGGGAATTCGTCGAATTCTGCGCCCCATGCCGCACCTGCATTGTTGACGAGGATGTCGAGCTTCGGCTCCAGCTTGATGATCTCAGCGGCAAGCTTGTCGCAGCCCGCGACCGTCGAGATGTCGATCGGCAGTGCGATGCATTCACCATCATAGGCGGCGGAGAGCTCTTTGGCGGTCGCCTCGCAGGGACCTGCCTTGCGCGCGGTGATGTAAACCTTCGCCGCGCCCTGCGCGAGGAAGCCGGCCGCGATCATCTTGCCGATGCCGCGCGAGCCACCTGTCACCAGCGCGATGCGGCCGTTGAGCGAGAACAGATCCTTGAACATTGCGTTCCTCCATTTGCTTTGCCGGAGGTTTTGGGCGTGGCAGCAGGGCGAGTCAAGGAGCCCAACTTGGTCGTCCTGCGAACGCAGGGACCCATATGTGGACGGCCCCCGTGGCACAAGAGCTTTTTGAGTGAGATCGGATCGCTTGCATCCATATGTCCGGCCTGTGAATGCGGTGTGTTGACCGCTGGCCAAGATGGGTTGCGCGATGCGAGTTCCAAACAACCTAGCGGCCTGTTGGCGGCCAATGGGTCCCACGGATTGTCTCGCATCGTTGCTCGATCGCTCCATCTGCTCTTGCAGCTTCCGGGTCGGTCGGCGGACGAGCCGCCGGTCGGCCAACCTGTTTGACCTGTTTAAGCGGCAACTGCCGCCGTGGCATTGATCCGCGTCGCGTCGTACGCCTCCCCCGTGACCATCAGCTTCCAGGCGATGCGGGCCACCTTGTTGGCGAGCGCTACGGCCGCAAGCTTCGGCGGCTTGCGCTGGATCAATGCCAGCAGCCAGCGCGAGTGATGGCCGCGGCCACGCCTGGCCTGCTGGATCACCGCGGTCGCCCCGATCACCAGCAGGCGACGAAGGTCCTCATCGCCGGCCCGGGTGATCTTGCCGAGCCTGGTCTTGCCGGCGGTGGAATGGTCCTTGGGCGTGAGGCCGAGCCAGGCCGCAAAGTGACGACCGGAGCGGAACGCGCGCGGATCTGGTGTCTTCATCACCAGCGCCGTCGCCACGATCGGGCCGACCGAAGGGATCTTTGCCAGCCGGCGGCCCATGGCATCGCCACGGTGCCAGGCCATCAGCTTGGCCTCGATCGCCTCCAGCTCGCCCTCGAGCCTGGTGCATTCGCGGCCCAGCACCGTAAACAGCTCGCGCGCCATCGCGGGAAGCGTCTCGTCCTGGGCAATCTGCGCCAACAACGGCTCGATCTTGTCCAACCCCTTGGGCGCAATCAGGCCATACTCCGCCGCATGGCCGCGGATCGTGTTGGTCAACTGGGTGCGCCGGGCGATCAATCCATCGCGGATTCCTGTCAGCATCAATGCAGCCTGCTGCTCGGCGCTCTTTACCGGCACAAACCGCATGCTCGGCCGGCTCATCGCCTCACACAGGCCTTCCGCATCCCGCCAGTCATTCTTGTTCCGCGTCACATAGGGCTTCACCAATTGCGGAGCCATCAGCTTCACCTCATGGCCAAGCTTGCGAAGCTCCCGCGCCCAATATTGCGAAGCCCCGCAGGCCTCCATCCCGATCACGGTCGGCGGCAATTTGGCAAAGAACTCCAGCACCTGCTTGCGCGAAAGTTTCTTGCGCAACACCACCTGCTCCGCCGCATCAACTCCATGCAGCACAAAAATATACTTCGACGTATCCATTCCAATGCGGCTAATCTGCTTCACGGACGGCTCCCTTGTCTGAGATTTGCAACAACCTCATTCTGGCACACTGATGCCGTAGGGGGCCGTCCACACCATCAACCACGGGCTTTTGTTGTGTTAGGAGATAACTACTACATCGCCCGAATTGATAGGCCGCGGCGTATGGGTCCCTGCGAACGCAGGGACGACAGTTACACCGCGGTGGAAGTACCTACGCCGCGTCGATGCGACGAAAGCCGTTCCACATCGCGGTGGCGGCGCCGGAGGTCAGGACGGGGATGATCCGTTCGTCCTGGTAGTTGCCGTTCAGCGAGACCCGCTGCAGCGCGGTCATATGGCCGGCGCTTTCGGCGAAGATCATGCCCGGCCGCGTCGTGACTGCCGTCTTGAATCCCGCCGCCTTCGCCAGGGCGAATTCGCGCTGGCCCGCGGCGATCCGGTCGCCATAGGGATAGGCGAGATGAAGCACCGGCCGCTGCAACTTAGCTTCGATCCGTGTGCGGCTTCCGGTCAGTTCGAGCCAAACGGTCTCTTCGCTCTGCCGCGCCAGATTGCAATGCGTGATCGTATGCGCGCCGATCGTCACCAGCGGATCGTCCGCGAACCCCTTCAGTTCCTCCCAGGACATGCAGAGATCGCGGGCGATGAGAGACGCGTCGACGTCATGGCGCGTGCATAGCGCGGAGATTTCGCGCTGCAGGTCGTGTTCGGCCGGAAGTCGGCGCAGCCAGTCGTGCACGCGGTCGAAGGCGGCCTGCTTGGCCGCCGGCGTCGAGGTATCGAAGCGGATTGTTGTGCCGCCGATCGGGACTTCGATCGAGGCAGCCTTGGCGATCGCTTTTTCGAGCGCGACCCACCACACCCTACCAGTGCCTTCGGCGAAATCGCTCGTGACGTAAACGGTGAGGGGCGCGTCAAACTCACGCATCACCGGCAAAGCGTAATCGCAATTGTCGCGATAGCCGTCGTCGAGGGTAAAGCAGGCAAAGCGCCGCGCGAAATCCCGCTTTTGGAGTCGCTGATGCACCTCGTCCATGGTGACGATGTCGATGTCGAGCGCGCGGAGATGCGCGAGCATCGCGCGCAAGAACTCCGCCTCGACTTCGAGGTGATGATTGGGTTGAAACTCGCCGTCACGGCGCGGACGGACGTGGTGCAGCATGAAAATGACGCCGACGCCTGCGAAGATTGGTCGCAGCAGGTGGTGCGCTCCGGAGAAGTACAGCGCTTCCAGCCCGGCGCGAATGACGGTGTTGCGAAGCAGTTTCATCGAGATGCGGGGTTGCCCGGTTAATTACGGGGACGAAACTAGCGACAGACGGCTGAAGAAACTGTTAGCCGGACCGATTTCCGTCTCCTTTCGCGCCTGCGACATTTCGGGTTTGACAGCCCCGCAAGGGTTTGTTTTCTCTCCGTTCCAGACCCGGCGGGAACTCGAATGCGCGGACTTTTCAAGTGGAGTAGCAAATGGTGGCCGGGTGTGATTCCGCTGGTCATCTGCTGGGCTATCGCGGCCTGGACGAGCACCGAACCGCTGGAAATCGACCTGGCGCAGCGTTCGGCCGCAGCACTCAAGGGCACCATCCTCGATAAACGGCGGATATCGGTCGAAGGCCGTGACGTGACCCTGGCCGCAGACGCATTCTCGGAAGACGGCCGGCAGAGTGCGGTGGCTTCGGTGGAAGTGGTGCCAGGCGTGCGTTTGGTTAACGACCAGACCCGGCTCGTTCCCGAAGCCAAGCCGTTCGTCTGGTCGGCCGAACGCGACGTCGTCCGGGTAACGCTATCGGGTAGTTCGCCCCTGCCGGCGAGCAAGGGCCGGCTGATGGAGGCGGCTCGCGCCAGCCTCGGCGGCGTCGAAGTGGTCGACCGGACAGAATCTTGCGCGCGGGGCGCCGCCGCGTTTCGACAATGCCGCGCTGTTGCTGATCGACCAGATCGGCAAGCTGAAGGACGGCAAGATCACGCTGTCCGACACCACGGTCAGCCTGTCCGGCATGGCACGCGAACTCGGCGGCCGCGAAGCCATCGCCACCGCGCTGAAGAACTTGCCCGAGGGTTTTTCGGTCGCAGCCAACGAAGTCAAGGCACCGCCCTACATTTTCCAGGCCTACAAGGATCCCGTCGCGGTAACGCTGACGCTGACCGGCAACGTGCCCGACAACAACGTCCACGCCGCGCTGGTGGCGGCGGCGGGGCGCAAGTTCTTCAGCGAAAAAGTCGTCGACAATCTCAAGACGAGCATCGGCGCGCCCGCAGGCTTCGCCAACGCGGTGGTACCAGCGCTCGGCGCGCTGTCGCGGCTGTCGACCGGTACGCTAGTCGTCTCCGACCGCGAGGTGAAGCTGTCGGGCGATGCGCTCTATGAAGCCGCCGCCAGTCAGATCCGCGCCGGCCTCGGCAAGGACTTTCCGCAGGGCTGGCAGTTCAAGCCGGAAATCTCGGTCAAGCCGGCCGCGGCGCCGGTGGACGCGACGGTCTGCCAGCAATTATTTACCGAGCTGCTCGGCAAGGCCCGGATCCGCTTCGAATCGGGCAAGGCCGACATCGTCGCCGATTCCGCCGGTCTGCTCGATCGCCTGATCGAAACCGCGTTGCGCTGTCCGGCCGCCAATATCGAGATCGCGGGACATACCGATACCGACGGCGACGAGGCGGCCAACCAGGCGCTGTCCGAGAAGCGTGCGCAGGCAGTCGCCGACTATCTGGTCAAGGCGGGATTACCTGCCAACCGGTTCAGCGCGGTCGGCTATGGCTCGACGCAGCCGATTGCGGGTAACGAGACCGACCAGGGCAAGGCGCAGAACCGCCGCATCGATTTCGTGGTGAAATGAGCATGGCCTATCTGACCACATTCTACTGGGGCTGGCTCTTGGCATCGGTGCTGCTCGGCTTCGGCATGGGCTGGATATCCGTGGTTCAGCACGGCGAAGGCATCTCGCGGAAATGGCGGTGGGCGCTCTCGGCTTTGGTCGCGGTGCTGGTTGCAGCCGCGCTCGCGCGCGTCGTGCCCGGCCGTTTCGGCTACTGGCTTGATCTCGGCCTGATCATGTTCGCGCTCTACCTCTGCGGCTGTGCGGTCGGGTCATGGTTGCGCGACTGGGTGGTCTCGCGCA
Organism: Bradyrhizobium sp. RDI18; assembly: GCF_043203335.1. NCBI lineage: Bacteria > Pseudomonadati > Pseudomonadota > Alphaproteobacteria > Hyphomicrobiales > Nitrobacteraceae > Bradyrhizobium > Bradyrhizobium sp. RDI18. The sequence goes on from NZ_JBICRN010000008.1 coordinate 5,712,994, forward strand.
GTGCGCCGCCGGCTTGACCGCATCATGAGCCGGCCAGTTTTACCGCTGTCACTGTCACGGGTTGTTGACCGGTCCTGGCTATGCTCCGAAACCCCCATCGGGCGGCGGGAATGCAGTAAAACTGTGCTACCGCCGTCATCAACCACGCCTAATATGTTGAAGAAGCGCGTTTTATTGTCGTCAGGCGAATTCCACTCCGGCCCAAAACGCGCTACCAGAGGGGCAAGGGAGCCGCGTAGCGGCGGCGGGGTTCGCGCCATTGCCGTCGTCGCAGAAGCGCAATTCGAGGTGTAGATGCTGGAAGCAATACGCAGGGCAACTTCGTTTCTGCGCCAGAAACAGGTCCTGCATAAGCTCGGGGTCCTTATCAGCATCACGGTCATCGCCGTTGCGTGCTACGTGCTCTATCACATGCTCCGCGGCATCGACACCAACGAGGTGATCGACGCCATCAAGGGCACCGAGCCGCGGCGGATCGCGCTGGCGGCCCTGTTCGTGGCGGCGGGCTATTTCACGCTCACCTTCTATGACTGGTTCGCCGTCCGCGCCATCGGCCAGCGCCACGTACCCTACCGCATCAACGCGCTGGCCGCCTTCACCTCCTATTCGATCGGGCACAATGTCGGCGCCAGCGTCTTCACCGGCGGCGCGGTGCGCTACCGGATTTATTCGGCCTGGGGTTTGAACGCGATCGACGTCGCCAAGATCTGCTTCCTGGCCGGGCTGACCTTCTGGCTCGGCAATGCCGCGGTATTGGGACTGGGCATCGCCTACCACCCGGAAGCCGCGGCCGCGATCGATCAATTGCCGGCCTGGCTCAACCGCGTTGCGGCGTTCGGAATCATCATCGCCCTGGTCGGCTATGTCGCCTGGGTCTGGGCCCAGCCGCGCGGGGTGGGCCGCGGACCGTGGACGGTCACCCTGCCGGGCGGCCCGCTGACGCTCCTGCAGATCGCCATCGGCATCGTCGATCTCGGCTTCTGTGCGCTGGCGATGTACATGCTGGTGCCGGACGAGCCCGATATCGGCTTTGTCGTCGTCGCGGTCATCTTCGTCTCGGCCACCCTGTTGGGGTTCGCCAGCCATTCGCCGGGCGGGCTCGGCGTGTTCGATGCCGCCATGCTGGTCGGCCTCTGGCAGATGGACCGGGAGGACCTGCTCGCCGGCATGCTGCTGTTCCGGGTCCTCTATTATATTGGGCCTTTTGTCATATCTGTAATCTTGCTGACGCTTCGGGAGATTATCATCGGTGCGCGATCGAAGCGCCTGCGCCAGTTGGCGTCTGCCGCCGACCCCGAGCCGAGGCATGAGGCCCCCGTCTATGTGCGCGAGCGTGGAGACACCGGCGCCTGATGATGTGGCGGGCGCCTCGCGAATAGCGGAAGGAAAGCCTGCGTCCATGGCGATTGACGATTCGAACTCCTCCTCCTTCTTTGCACCGTGGCCGGACCGGTTGCGGCATTCGGCCATCATCCTGTTGGCCGCCGGACTGGCGCTTTGCGCGCTGGTGCTGCTGGCCGATCTCTCGCTGGCGCGTGCGGTAGCGGTCTTCATCTGCATCGCCGCCGCAGCGCTGGTGCCGTGGCGGCTGCATGATACCGTCGGTTCCCGCGAGGATGTCCGCGCCGTCAGTCCGGTTGAATCTGCTGCCGTCAGCGCGGTCGTTGCCGGCATGCCGGACCCGGCCGTGCTGCTCGACCGCGCCGGTCGCGTCATTCATCTCAATGCCGCGGCCGCCCAGCTCGCGCCAGCGCTGCGCAAGAACGAACTCGCCCAGTTCGCGCTGCGCTCTCCCGAGATCATCACCGCATTGCGCGAGGCGATCGCGACCAGCGAGCCGCGCCGCGCCAACTATCTCGACCAGGTGCCGGTCGACCGCTGGATGGAACTGATCATCACGCCGGTACCGGTGCCGACGCTGTTCGGCGGCACCGAACGATGCATGCTGATGACCTTCCACGACCAGACGCCGCTGCGGCGGGTCGAGGAAATGCGCGCCGATTTCGTCGCCAATGCCAGCCATGAGCTGCGCACGCCGCTCGCCGCCCTGTCGGGCTTCATCGATACGCTGCAGGGCCCGGCCAAGGATGATGCCAAGGCGCGCGAGCGCTTTCTCTCCATCATGCATGCGCAGGCAACGCGGATGGCGCGGCTGATCGACGACCTGCTGTCGCTGTCGCGGGTCGAGCTGTCGGCGCATGTCCGCCCGGAAGCTTGTGTCGATATCGTGCCGATCATTCGCCAGGTCGCCGACGGACTGGAGCCGCTCGCCAGGGAACGCCAGGTCGCGATCGAGATCGATCTGCCGGAGGCGCCGGTCGCGATTGCGGGCGATCGCGAGGAACTGCTGCGGCTGTTCGAGAACCTGATCGAGAACGCGCTCAAATATGGCGCGTCCGGCGGGAGGGTGATCGTGTCGCTGAACCAGGTCGCCGCGGGAGAGGGCGCGCCGGAAGTGCGCGTCATGGTCCGCGATTTCGGCCCCGGCATCGCGCCGGAACACCTGCCGCGGCTGACCGAACGCTTCTACCGGGTCGATGTCGGCGACAGCCGCGCGCAGGGCGGAACCGGGCTCGGTTTATCCTTGGTGAAACATATTCTTAACCGCCATCGCGGCCGGCTGTTGATCGAAAGCGTGCCCAAAAACGGCGCCACCTTCACCGCCTGTTTTCCTCCGGCGAAACCCCCGACGACGGCGTAAATACGAGCGATTTCAATCGCTTGTATATGTCATCCAACTGTCATCGAACCTTCGTAAAAGCTCTATCGACCGCTTCTACCACGGGCGGCATGAGCGCGATCGGGCGCAACGGCGCTTCGCTCAGAAATGGAGATCAACCATGAATTTCGTCAGGACAATCGTCGCCGCCGGCCTGGTCGCCGCGTCGACCTCGGCCTTCGCTGCCGATATCACCGGCGCGGGCGCCACCTTCCCCTTCCCGATCTATTCGAAGTGGGCTGACGCCTACAAGAAGGAGACCGGCAACGGTCTGAACTACCAGTCGATCGGCTCCGGCGCCGGAATCAAGCAGATCCAGGCCAAGACCGTCACCTTCGGCGCCACCGACGCGCCGCTGAAGGCCGAGCAACTCGAAAAGGACGGCCTGGTGCAGTGGCCGATGGTGATGGGCGCGATCGTGCCGGTCGTTAACCTCGAAGGCATCAAGCCGGGCGAACTGGTGCTGTCGGGCGAAGTGCTCGGCGACATTTATCTCGGCAAGATCAAGAAGTGGGACGATGCCGCGATCGCCAAGCTCAATCCGAAGCTGAAGCTGCCGGCAGATGCCATCACCGTGGTTCGTCGCTCCGACGGTTCGGGCACCACCTTCAACTTCACCGACTATCTCTCGAAGTCGAACGCCGAATGGAAATCCAAGGTCGGTATGGGCACCGCGGTCGAATGGCCGGTCGGCGTCGGCGCCAAGGGCAATGAAGGCGTCGCCGGCAATATCGGCCAGACCAAGAACGCGATCGGCTACGTCGAGTATGCCTACGCCAAGCAGAACAAGCTGACCCACACCGCGATGATCAACAAGGCCGGCAAGACCGTGCAGCCGACCATGGAAGCCTTCCAGGCGGCCGCTTCCAACGCCGACTGGGCCAAGGCTCCCGGCTACTACGTGATCCTCACTGACCAGCCTGGCGAAGCCTCCTGGCCGATCACTGCGGCGACCTTCATCCTGATGCACAAGGCTGCAACCGACAAGGCAGCCTCCCAGGAAGCCATCAAGTTCTTCAAGTACGCCTTCGAGAAGGGCGACAAGATGGCCGAAGAGCTCGACTACATTCCGATGCCGGACTCGGTCGTCAAGCTGATCGAAAAGACCTGGTCGTCGGAAATCAAGAGCTGATGACTCTTGTCCCGGACGCGGCGCGGCGTGCAACGCTGCGCCGCAGAGCCGGGACCCACGCGTCACCAAGAGCACGTCGCCCAACAAGTTCGGCCCCGGCCTAGCAGCGCATTGTTACCTCGCTGCGCTGCATCCGGGGCACGAGACGGATCAAGCAAGATCAAGTAGAAGTGCAGGGGACCAGCGTGGCAGAAATGGCGGTTGAAAGCGATGTTATGGAAGCTGCCGGACCCTATGATCGCGCCCGGGCCCTTAGCGCTTTCAAGCTTGGCGATGTCGCCTTCTACTGGATCACGCGCGCCTGCGCGATCTCGGTGCTCCTCATCCTCGGCGGCATCATCGTTTCGCTGATCATCGGCGCCTGGCCGGCGATCCGGGAATATGGCGCGGCGTTCCTGTGGACGCAGCGCTGGGCGCCGTCGGCGGACCCGCCGGTATTGGGGGCGCTGGGCCCGGTCTACGGCACGCTGATCACCTCCGTGATCGCGATGATGATCGCGATCCCCGTCGGCCTCGGGATTGCAGTGTTCCTGACCGAAATCTGCCCGATCTGGCTGCGCCGTCCGATCGGGCTTGCGGTCGAGCTGCTCGCCGGCATTCCCTCGATCATCTACGGCATGTGGGGCTTCTTCGTGCTGGGCCCGTTCCTGGCCAATACCTTCCAGCCCTTCATGATCAGCGTCTTCGAGGGCGTCCCGGTGCTGGGCACGATCTTCGCAGGTCCCCCTTCCTATCTCAGCCTGTTCAATGCGTCGCTGATCCTGGCGATTATGGTGCTTCCCTTCATCACCGCGATCTCGGTCGACGTCTTCAAGACGGTGCCGCCGGTCTTGAAAGAGGCGGCTTACGGCGTCGGCTGCACCACCTGGGAAGTCGTCCGCAATGTTGTCGTCCCCTATACGCGCGTCGGCGTGATCGGCGGCATCATGCTGGCGCTCGGCCGCGCGCTCGGCGAGACCATGGCGGTCACCTTCATCATCGGCAATTCATTCAAGATACAGTCCTCGATCTTCGCGCCCGGCACCACGATCTCGGCCGCGATCGCCTCCGAATTCGCCGAGAGCGACGGGTTGCACCAGTCCGGCCTGATCCTGCTCGGCCTGCTCCTGTTCGTGTTGACGTTCTGCGTGCTCGCGGCGGCGCGGCTGATGCTGTTGCGGCTGGAAAAGAAGGCGGGGAACTGACATGAACCCGATCTACGCGTCCCGCCGCCGCAACAATATCATCGTCAAGTTCCTGTGCCTCGCCGCCGCGCTGTTCGGCGTCACCTGGCTCGCGCTGATCCTGTTCACGCTGTTCTACAACGGTCTTGCCGGCCTCAATCTCGCGGTCTTCACGCAGGATACGCCGCCGCCGGGTTCGACCGATGGCGGGCTTCGGAACGCCATCATCGGCTCGATCATGATGACCGTGATCGGGGTCGGCATCGGCGCGCCGCTCGGTCTGTTCGCGGGAACCTATCTCGCCGAATACGGCAAGCACGACAAGCTCACCTCGGTGATCCGCTTCATCAACGACATCCTCTTGAGCGCGCCGTCGATCATCATCGGCCTGTTCATCTACGGCGCCATCGTGGTGCCGATGGGTGGCTTCTCGGCCTTTGCCGGCTGCCTCGCGCTGGCCGTGATCGTGATCCCCGTGGTGGTGCGCACCACCGAGGACATGCTGGGACTGGTGCCCAATCCCTTGCGTGAGGCGGCCTCCGCGCTCGGCATGCCGCGCTCGCTGGTGATCCGGCGGATCGCCTACCGCGCCGCGCGCGCCGGCCTGATCACCGGCGTTCTACTGGCCACCGCCCGCGTCGCCGGTGAAACCGCGCCACTATTGTTCACCGCGCTGTCCAACCAGTTCTTCAGCCTGGACCTGACCAAGACGATGGCGAACCTGCCGGTCACCATCAACAACTTCGTCCAGAGCCCCTATGTCTACTGGAAGCAGCTTGCCTGGAGCGGGGCGCTTCTGATCACGCTCACCGTGTTGGCGCTGAATATTGGCGCGCGCATTCTTGGCGCCGAGAGGACATCCAAATGACCGACATCTCCGTATCCGTGAGTAACGCAAGCGGGCCCGTTCCGCAGGCGGCGCTGCCCGAGGCCGCGCCGAAGGTGACCGCGCGCGGCCTGAACTTCTACTATGGCGAGCACCATGCGCTGAAGGACATCAACCTGACGCTCGGCACCCATCGCGTCACCGCCTTTATCGGCCCGTCCGGCTGCGGCAAATCCACGTTGCTGCGGATATTCAACCGGATGTACGATCTCTATCCGGGTCAGCGCGCCACCGGTCAGCTCTTGCTCGACCAGACCAACGTCCTCGACCCCAGGCTCGATCTCAATCTGCTGCGGGCCCGCGTCGGCATGGTGTTCCAGAAGCCGACGCCGTTCCCGATGACGATCTACGAGAACATTGCCTTCGGCATCCGCCTCTACGAGAAGATCTCCAAGTCGGAGATGGACGGCCGGGTCGAGAAGGCGCTGCGCGGCGGCGCGCTGTGGAACGAGGTCAAGGACAAGTTGAACGCCAGTGGCCTTTCGCTGTCCGGCGGTCAGCAGCAGCGGCTCTGCATCGCGCGCACGGTGGCGGTGCGGCCCGAAGTGATCCTGTTCGACGAACCGTGCTCGGCGCTGGATCCGATCTCGACCGCCAAGATCGAGGAACTGATCCAGGAACTGGCGGAGGATTACACCATCGCCATCGTCACCCATAACATGCAGCAGGCGGCGCGCGTCTCGGACAAGACCGCCTTCATGTATCTCGGCGAGCTGGTCGAATTCGACGACACCAACAAGATTTTCACCTCGCCGCGCGATCGACGTACCCAGGACTACATCACCGGCCGGTTCGGCTGAGCATGATCCGGAAAAGTGGGGACCGTTTTTTCGAACAGATCATGCTCAACAAGAAAACGAAATCATGATCCGTCCGATCGGCTCATGATTTGAGGAGATAGAAGATGGCTTCCGAACACACCGCCAAGGCGTTTGACAGCGACCTCCAGGAATTGACGCGTCTGGTCGCCGAGATGGGCGGCCTTGCTGAGCGCATGATCACCGAATCCGTCGACGCGCTGGTCCGCCGCGACGTCGCGCTCGGCAAGCACGTCGTCGCCACCGACGTCGAGATCGACCGCCTGCAGCATCTGATCGAGGAGCGCGCGGTGCTGACCATCGCCCGCCGCCAGCCGATGGCGATCGATCTGCGCGAGATCGTCGGCTCGATGCGGGTTGCCACCGATCTGGAGCGAATCGGCGACCTCGCCAAGAACATGGGCAAGCGCGTCGCGGCGCTGGAGAACGATTTCCAGCCGCTGAAACTGATGCGCGGCCTCGAGCACATGACGGATCTGGTGCAGTCGCAGGTCAAGTCGGTGCTGGACGCCTATGCCGCGCACGACCTGCCGGCGGCGATGGCGGTGTGGAAGGGCGACGAGGAAGTCGACGCCATCTGCACCTCGCTGTTCCGCGAACTCCTCACCTACATGATGGAGGATCCGCGCAACATCTCGTTCTGCATCCACCTGATGTTCTGCGCCAAGAACATCGAGCGGATCGGCGACCACGCCACCAACATCGCCGAAACCGTGTTCTACATGATCGAGGGTCAGCAGATGCTCGACAAGCGCCCGAAGGGCGACATGACGAATTTTGCCACGACCGTACCTAACACTTGAGGGAAGCAGGATGAGCGCGCGCATAATGGTGGTCGAGGATGAGGAAGCGCTGACCACGCTGTTGCGCTACAACCTCGACGCTGAAGGTTATGAGGTCGAAACTGTCGCCCGCGGCGACGACGCCGACACGCGGCTGAAGGAGCGCGTGCCCGATCTCGTCGTGCTCGACTGGATGCTGCCGGGGCTCTCCGGCATCGAGCTGTGCCGCCGCTTGAGGGCTCGCCCCGAGACCAAGCAATTGCCGATCATCATGCTGACCGCGCGCGGCGAGGAGAGCGAGCGCGTGCGGGGGCTGGCGACCGGCGCCGACGATTACATCGTCAAGCCGTTCTCGGTTCCGGAACTGCTGGCGCGGGTAAAGGGCCTGTTGCGGCGGGCAAGCCCCGAGCGGCTCGCCACCGTGCTGACCTATGGCGACATTGAACTCGATCGCGAAAAACGCCGCGTCGCGCGTTCGGGCCGCCAGATCGATCTCGGCCCGACCGAGTATCGCCTGCTGGAATTTTTCCTCGAGCATCCCGGCCGCGTCTTCAGCCGCGAGCAGTTGCTCGACAGCGTCTGGGGCCGCGACATCTATATCGATGAGCGCACCGTCGACGTCCACATCGGCCGCCTACGCAAACTGCTCAACCCCGGCCGCGAGCAGGATCCGATCCGCACCGTCCGCGGCGCAGGTTACGCGCTGGACGACCGGTTTGCGAAGGTGGAGCCGTAGCGCTCTACTGTCGTCGCCACGAGTTCAACCGTCGTCCCCGCCTAGTGCGCAATTGCGCACGGGGCGCGGGGATTCATAACCACAAATCTAGATTGTTGAAATGCGCTGGAGCTCCAGCGAAGCATAACCACAGACAACTGTGATTATGGGTCCCTGCGTTCGCAGGGACGACATCGTTGAGATAACGGCGCGCGCCCTTACCTGGTTTGCTTCGGCTGCTGCCTCCGCCGATCGGCGGCGGGCTGGTAGGCGATGCGCGAGTGGTGGGCGCAATAGGGCAGGCCCGTGAGCGCCTTGCCGCCGCAGAAGAAGAATTCCGGGCTCGAGGGATCGCCGACCGGCCAGTGGCAGGTGGCCTCGTTCAGTTCGAGCAGCGACAGCCGCTGGCTCATCGGCACGACGTTGTCGAAGGCGATCGGATCCGGCTCCATCTCGACTTCGAAGGCGTGTGCCAGCGCGGTGTTGCCGCGCGAGACCGGGCGCGACACCCGCATCATCGGCTGGGCGGGGCGTGCCTTGCGCTGCCGCGGGGCGGCCGAGGAGGGGCTCTTGGCACGGCCGGAAAGGCCCAGCCGGTGCACTTTGCCGATCACGGCGTTTCGCGTCACATTTCCAAGTTCCGCGGCGATCTGGCTCGCCGACAGTCCGGCTTCCCAGAGCTTCTTAAGCTGTTCGACGCGATCGTCGGACCAGGTCAAAACCGTCATCGTACTCTTCCCTTCGCATCGCGCCGGCCAATCGGGGGCAGCGCTGGCGAGTCATTCGTCTCAAAAATCCCTGCGGTCAGAATCCCTTAGCCCTCGCCGGACGCGCTAACCGCGCCGAACGTTTACGCCTGCACAAAAAGGACTCTAAGGGATCAGAACTGCCGCACGAGATGTCGTACCCGACAGCCCAAAGGCTACAATATGGCGTGACTCGGGCGCAAGAGTCCGGGCCCGAACGTCCACATGTTCTGACATCTAGGCATTTCACTGCGTGTTTTCCACCACACCGCAATCTTACGGATTTTAGCACCTTGCACTGCAGGAAAGGCGGCTCCGTGGCGTGTTGACAGCGCCCCACGCCCACATAGAATGCCTCTCACGTGCCGCCCTTAAGAGGCGGCACGTTTCGTTTTCGCAAGACCGGCTGTTGCCGCGTTCGCGCCAATGCACGCTCGCGGCAGGTCTCAAAGGCAGGTCTTAAAGGCCGGTCTCAAACCTCAGTGATTGCCATGACCAATAGCGCCACGTCGCATCTGCTCCCCGTCTTCGCCAGGGTCGATCTCGGATCTGAACGCGGCGAGGGCTGCTGGCTGACCGCCACCAATGGCGAGCGCTATTTGGACTTCACCTCGGGCGTCGCGGTGAATGCGCTCGGTCACTGCCATCCGCACCTGATCGCGGCGCTGCAGGAGCAGTCGACGAAACTCTGGCACATGTCGAACCTGTTCAAGTCGCCCGATGGCGAGAAGCTCGCCGCGCGGCTCTGCGAGCAGAGCTTTGCCGACCTCGTGTTCTTCTGCAATTCCGGCGCGGAGGCGATGGAAGGCGTGATCAAGGTCGTGCGCCGCTATCAATTCTCCAAGGGCCATCCCGAGCGCTATCGTCTCGTCACCTTCGAGGGCGCCTTCCATGGCCGCACCCTGGGCACGCTCGCAGCAACCGGCTCCGCCAAATATCTCGAAGGCTTTGGGCCGCCGATGGACGGTTTCGACCAGGTGCCGCATGGCGATCTCGAAGCGGTCAAGAAAGCGATCGGCCCGCAGACCGCGGGCATCCTGATCGAGCCGGTGCAGGGCGAGGGCGGCGTGCGCTCCGCGCCGCAGTCTTTCTTCAAGGCACTGCGCCAGCTCTGCGACGAGAAGGGCCTGTTGCTCGCGTTCGACGAGGTGCAGACCGGCATGGGCCGCACCGGCGATCTCTTTGCCTATAAGCGCGTCGGCGTGACACCGGATGTGATGTCGCTGGCCAAAGCGTTGGGCGGCGGTTTCCCGATCGGCGCGGTGCTGGCGACGGCGGAAGCCGCAAGCGGCATGACGCCGGGCTCGCACGGCTCGACCTTCGGCGGCAATCCGCTGGCGATCGCAGCCGCCAATGCCTTGCTCGACGTGATGCTGAAGCCCGGCTTCTTCGATCACGTGCAGAAGATGTCGCTGCTGTTGAAACAGAAACTGGCCTCCGTCGTCGACCGCTATCCCGCCGTGCTGTCGGAAGTGCGCGGCGAGGGGCTTTTGGTCGGCGTCAAGGCTGTGGTGCCGTCGGGCGATCTCGTCAACGCATTGCGCGACGAGAAATTGCTTACCGTCGGCGCCGGCGACAATGTGGTGCGGTTCCTGGCGCCGCTGATCGTCACCGAGGCCGAGATCGAGGAATCCGTGCAAAGGTTGGAGCGCGCCTGTGTCGCGCTGTCCGCTGGCCAGTTGAAGAAGGCGGCGGGATGATGAGCAAGTCCGTCCGTCACTTCCTCGACATCAACGAGCTGCCGTTAGACGAATTGCGCAGCATGCTGGCCTTGAGCGCCACCATGAAGGCGAAGCTGAAAGCGCATGAGAAGGGCAAGAAGCCGCTCGAAGGCAAGACGCTGGCGATGATCTTCGAACGCCCCTCGACCCGCACCCGGGTGTCGTTCGACGTCGGCATGCGCCAGCTCGGCGGCGAATCCATCATGCTGACCGGTGCCGAGATGCAGCTCGGCCGCGGCGAAACCATCGCCGACACCGCGCGCGTGCTGTCGCGCTATGTCGATGCGATCATGATCCGCATCCTTAACCACGACGCGCTCCTGGAATTAGCCGCGCACGCCACCGTGCCCGTGATCAACGGCCTGACACGGCGCTCGCATCCCTGCCAGGTGATGGCCGACCTGATGACCTTCGAGGAGCATCGCGGGCCGATCGAGGGCAGGACCGTGGCCTGGACCGGCGACGACAACAACGTGCTGGCCTCGTGGGCGCATGCAGCCGAGCGTTTCAAGTTCAAGCTCAATGTCGCAACCCCGCCGCAGCTTGCGCCGAACAAGGCGATGAAGGACTGGATCAAGGCGACGCAGGCGCCGATCGTGCTCGGCACCGATCCCGAAGCCGCCGTGCGCGGCGCCGATTGCGTTGTTACGGATACGTGGGTCTCGATGGGCGACAAGGACGGCGAACATCGCCACAATGTGCTGAAGCCCTATCAGGTCAATGCGAAGCTGATGTCGCTGGCGAAAAAGGACGCGATCTTCATGCACTGCCTGCCCGCCCATCGCGGCGAGGAGGTCACCGATGAAGTGATCGACGGCGCGCAGTCGGTCGTGTTCGACGAAGCCGAAAATCGCCTGCATGCGCAGAAAGGCATTCTGGCCTGGTGCTTTAACGAAGTGGCATGAGCGTTGTCGTCCCTGCGGCTCCGTCGTCCCTGCGGACGCAGGGACCCATACGCCGCGGCCCAGATGATTGAAGGCAGTGGCTGACGCTCTGCCTGACTCACGACGCCCTGTGGTTATGGGTCCCTGCATTCGCTGGAGATAGTTTCGCTGCTCTCAAGCCCCTTCCGTTTTGCATTCCGAATCCCCAGATAGAGCGCCATGGTTCCTGAATCCCCCGACATGAAAATCACGATCGAGGCGCCAATCCGCGCGCCCTCGTCCGTTCCCGTCGATGATGCGGTGCTGCCGTTCGAGGTCGCCTCGCTCGACCAGCGCGGACGGCTGACCCGGCTCGGCCCCGCGCTCGACGACATCCTGACCAAGCACGATTATCCGGCGCCGGTCGGAAAATTGCTTGGTGAAGTGATCGTGCTGGCGACGCTGCTTGGTTCGGCGCTAAAGTTCGATGGCCGTTTCATTTTGCAGACGCAGACCGACGGTCCGGTGTCGTTTCTGATCGTGGATTTCCAGTCGCCGGATCGGCTGCGCGCCTATGCGCGCTACGACGCAAGGCGGCTGAAGGACGGGCAGGATTCAGGCGCCCTGCTCGGCAAGGGCCATCTCGCAATGACCATCGATCAGGGCGCGGACATGAGCCGCTACCAGGGACTGGTGGCGCTCGACGGCGGCAGCCTCGAGGATGCCGCGCATGAATATTTCCTGCGCTCCGAGCAGATCCCGACCCGCGTGCGGCTTGCGGTCGGCGAGGAATGGCGCGGCGGCGACGGCGGCAAGCATCGCTGGCGCGCCGGAGGCATGCTGCTGCAATTCCTGCCGCAGGCGCCCGAGCGGGCGCGGCAGGCCGACCTGCATCCGGGCGACGTGCCGGAAGGCGCGGTGACGCATCAGGTGGCGGAAGACGACGCATGGGTGGAAGGTCAGTCGCTGATCGGCACCGTCGAGGATGTCGAACTGATCGATCCCGATCTGTCGGGCGAGCGCCTGCTGTATCGCCTGTTTCACGAGCGCGGCGTGCGCGTGTTCTCGCCGCTCTCCTTGCGCGCACAATGCTCCTGCTCGCGCGAGGCGGTCTCCGCGATGCTGAAAAGCTTTGCACCGAAAGACCGCGCCGAGATGGTCAAGGACGACAAAGTGGTGGTGACCTGCGAGTTCTGCTCCTCGGTCTACCAGTTCACCCCGCATGAAGCGGGCGTGGAGGAGTAGGGGGCCGTAGGGTGGGCAAAGGCGCGCCAGCGCCGTGCCCACCATCCATCATCGAGCACGCTTGATGGTGGGCACGCTTGCGCTTTGCCTACTCTCATATGAGGGCCGCTCGTCAATTCAACACCCGCTTATTATCCGGGCTGTCCAGCGAGAACGTCGGCACGTCGATCTCGAAACGCTCGCCGCTTTCGCTGACCATTTGATAGCGCCCGGTCATGAAGCCCGATGCGGTCGGCAGCGGCACGCCGCTGGTATATTCGAAGCGTTCGCCTGGCGCCAAAACAGGCTGCTCGCCGACCACGCCCTCGCCGCGGACTTCCTGCTTGCGGCCGGTGGCGTCGGTGATGATCCAGTGCCGGGTACGAAGCTGCACGGTCTCGGCGCCGGTATTGGTGATGACGATGGTGTAGGACCAGAAATACTGGCCCTTGTCGATCGACGAGCGCTCGGGAAGGAAGTTCGGCTCGACGGTGACTTCGATCTGGCGGGTGACGGCGCGGTACATGCGGGCAAGCTTCCGGAAATCCTGTGTCGCATCATAGCCGGGAATGCCGGGGGAACCAATCTCCGCTGCGCCGGGTTGCCGCTTGCTTCATCGCGGTTTCAACATAGTTCCGTTCTAGAGCGCAGCCGCGCTGCCCGGCCCCGGACCTTCCGCTTGCGTATCCCTTGCGTATCTGGTGTGCAAGTTGCGGGCCGGTATTGTCTTTTCCGGACAGTGCACGCGTAGAAGCTCAACTGCCCAAACGGTGCCAGATGTCGTCCATTGCCGATCCAGTCGCCGGAACGCCTCGCAGCGATGCCAAGGCCGGCGATGCCAAGGCCGCCGCTGCATCTTCCGCGCCGGCGATTGCGTTCCCGGTAGCTGGCGAGCGCGAATTGCGGCTCGACCTGTTTCGCGGCATGGCGCTGTGGCTGATCTTCATCGACCATCTGCCGACCAACATCCTGACCTGGTTCACGATCCGCAACTACGGATTTTCCGACGCCACCGAGATCTTCATCTTCATCTCCGGATACACCGCCGCCTTCGTCTACGGCCGCGCGATGCTCGAGGCCGGCTTCGTGGTGGCGACCGCGCGCATCATGCGGCGCGTGTGGCAGATCTACGTCGCCCATGTGTTCCTGTTCACGATCTTCCTGGCGGAAATATCCTACATCGCCACCCGTTTCGAGAACCCGCTCTACAGCGAGGAAATGGGCATCATGGATTTCCTCAAGCAGCCTGACGTTACGATCATCCAGGCGCTGCTGCTCAGATTCCGTCCGGTCAACATGGACGTGCTGCCGCTCTACATCGTGCTGATGCTGTTTCTGCCGATCATCCTGTGGCTGATGAAGTGGCGGGCCGACGTCGCGCTGGGACTATCGGTGCTGCTCTACGCGCTGACCTGGCACTTCGACTGGTATCTCACGGCCTATCCGAGCGGTTTCTGGATATTCAATCCGTTCTGCTGGCAGTTGCTGTTCGTGTTCGGTGCCTGGTGTGCGCTGGGCGGTGCGCAGCGCATGTCCCGCATCCTGTCGTCGCCGGTGACGCTGTGGATTTGCGTTGCCTATCTGCTGGCGGCGTTCTTCGTCACGCTCACCTGGCACATTCCGCAACTCAGCTTCCTGATGCCCAAGCGGATCGAACAGTGGATGTACCCGATCACCAAGACGGATCTGGACGTGCTGCGGTTTGCCCATTTCCTGGCGCTGGCCGCGCTCACCGTGCGCTTCCTGCCCAAGGATTGGTCGGGCCTCAAATCGCGCTGGCTGCGACCATTGATCCTGTGTGGCCAGCACTCGCTTGAGATATTCTGCCTCGGCGTCTTCCTGGCCTTTGCAGGACACTTCGTGTTGGCCGAAGTCGGTGGGGGTGCCCTCACGCATGCCCTGGTCAGTCTTGCCGGTATCCTCATCATGTGCGGCATGGCGTGGGTGATTTCGTGGTACAAGCATTCGGCCGACAAGGGAGCCTCGAAAACGAAAAGTACGGCAATCAACGCCGATATGGCCGGAGGAAGCGCATGACGCCCGGCTCGGGAACTGTGCTGGTCCTGACGCTGCTTGCGGGCCTTGCAGCGGCCGGATTGGCTCGTGCCCAGGATGCCGCCCCCCAGGCTTGCGAAGTTCCCCCCTACCTCCTCTCCACCGAGAGCACGCTTCCGAAGGTGGCCGAGGCCGTCAAGAACGCCCGGCCGCTGACCGTCCTGGTGGTGGGCAGCCGCTCATCGACCATCTTGTCGTCCGAAAACAGCGCCTATCCGGCCAGGCTGCAGGCAGCGCTGAAGGAGAAGTTGCCCTCCACCCCAATCAATCTCTCCGTAGAACTACAGACCGGCAAGACCGCCGAGGAGGTGGACGCAGGCCTCGTTAAGCTGGTGGAAGCAAAACGGCCTACTTTGGTCATCTGGCAGACCGGAACCGTCGATGCTATGCGATCCGTCGATCCCGACGATTTTCGCGGCGCCGTCGACGAGGGCGTTGCTGCGCTGCAAAATGCCGGAGCCGACGTGGTTTTGGTCAATCTGCAATACAGCCCGCGCACGGAAACGATGATTTCGGCGCCGCCGTACCTAGATAATATGCGCGTGGTGGCGCAGCAGCATAATGTTCCGCTGTTCGATCGGTTCGCCATCATGCGCCACTGGAACGACGCTGGAGATTTCGATCTGTTCAGTACCTTTCATGGCACCGACATGGCCAAGAGGGTTCATGCCTGCCTCGGCCGCGCGCTGTCGAAATTCGTGCTCGATGCGGCCCGCCTCGATCAGGCGCAGCAGAACTAGGAACCGGCGTTAATGAGTTCTCACTGCCCTTTTCGTTTGTCGACATTGCTGACTGTCTTCGCCGCGGGCCTCGCGCTGTTGATTCCTGCCTCGGTGTTGCCGCTGCATGCCCAGACGCCTTCGCAACAAACCGGCCAGCAGGCGACGCTGTCCGATGGCGCCAAAGCCGAAAACGACCCGGAAAAGAAACCCTCGGCTGAAAGCGTTCCGCCGCTGGCTGCGCCGGCGGCTACTGGCAATCCGGCCGCGCAGAAGGGCGTCACCGGCAAAGCGATCGACAAGGTGAAGGAAGTCGCGAAATCGGCCGGCGACATCTTCAGCCGCGTTCCCTGCCTGCCGCCGAAGGGCGCTTCCAAAGCGATGGGATCGCTGCCGCGTGTCGCGAACAAGCTCGTCGCGGGGCAGCCAGTGGTGATCGTCGCTTTCGGATCGTCATCGACCCAGGGGTACGGCTCCAGTTCACCGGAATTCACTTATCCGAACCGGCTCGCGGCGCAGCTACGTCGCAAATATCCGACGGCCGACATCTCCGTCGTCAATGCCGGCAAGGGCGGCGAGGACGCGCCGGAAATGATGAAGCGGCTGCAGACCTCCGTGATCGACTTGCATCCGGATCTGGTGATCTGGCAGGTCGGCACCAATGCGGTGCTGCGCAACCTCGATCCTGCCGAGACCGTCAAGCTCATCGACGAAGGCATCGCACGCATTCAGGCTGCGGGCTCCGACGTCGTGCTGATCGATCCGCAATATTCGCCGCGGGTCAACGAGCACGCCGAAAGCGCCGGCAAGATGATGAAGCTGCTGAACAAGACGGCCGAGCTTCGCAAGGTCGGCGTCTTCCCGCGCTTCGCGGTGATGAAGGACTGGCACGAGCGGCAGGCGATTCCGATCGAGAATTTCGTGATCGCCGACGGCCTGCACATGAGCGATTGGGGCTATGCCTGCTTCGCCCAACTGCTCGGCGACGACATCATCAAGTCGGTCGGCCAGATCAAGCTCGGCGTCGCCGTGCCGTCGGACGTGCGAGCCTATCGGCCGATGTAGCCGAAGCACGATCCGCGCCGTCGTCCCTGCGAACGCAGGGGACCCATACGCCGCAGCCCCGGCGATTAGAAGCGGTGGTTGGTTGACGCCTTGCTTAACTCACCGCACCCTGTGGTTATGGGTCCCTGCGTTCGCAGGGACGACGCCTGTTGTGTGGCTACGCGCGTAGCGAGCTCACGCCTTCTCCAGCGCCTGCGCAAAGTCCTCGATCAGATCATCCGCATGCTCGAGCCCGGCCGAGAAGCGGATAAAGCCTTCGCTGATGCCGAGCTCGGCGCGCGCCTCCGGCGTCAGCCGTTGATGCGTCGTGGTCGCAGGATGGGTGACGAGGCTCTTGCTGTCGCCGAGATTGTTGGAGATGCGCGAGATCTGCAACGCATTGAGGACCCGGAAGGCGGCCGCCTTGCCGCCCTTGACCTCGAAGCCGATCAGCGTCGAGCCGCCGCGCATTTGCTTCTTCACCAGCTCCGCCTGCGGATGATCGGCGCGGCCAGGATAGATCAATCGCGCAATCTTCGGATGGCTTGCCAACGCCTCGGCGATTTTCGCCGCGTTGTCGGTCTGCGCCCGTACCCGCACGCCCAGCGTCTCCAGTCCCTTGAGCAGGACCCACGCGTTGAAGGGCGAGAGCGATGGCCCGGTCTGGCGCATGAAGTTGTGAATGTGCTCTGCGATGAAGGCTTCGGACGAGAGAATAATGCCGCCGAGGCAGCGCCCTTGACCGTCGATATGTTTGGTTGCGGAGTAGACCACGACATCGGCGCCGAGCGAAAGCGGGCTCTGCCAGATCGGCGTGGCAAAAACGTTATCGACGACCAGCCGTGCGCCGCCCTTGTGCGCGATCTCGGCAATCGCCGGAATATCGAGCACATCCAGCGTCGGGTTGGTCGGGCTCTCCAGGAAGAAGGTCTTGGTGTTGGGCCGCAATGCGCGCTGCCATTGGGCGAGATCGAGGCCGTCGACCAGCGTCGTTTCGATCCCGTAGCGCGGCAGGAGGTCCTGCACGACGTAAAGGCACGAGCCGAACAGGGCTTTCGAGGCCACCACATGATCGCCGGCCCTGAGCGGTGCGAGGATCGCGGTCGTCACCGCGGCCATGCCGGTGGCGGTGGAGCGAGCAGCTTCCGCGCCTTCGAGCTCGATCATTCGGCGCTCGAACATTGAAATCGTAGGATTGGAATAGCGCGAATAGATAAAGCCGGGATCCTCGCCCTTGAAGCGCGCCTCGCACTGCTCCGCGCTGTCGTAGACATAGCCTTGGGTGAGGAACAGCGCTTCCGACGTCTCGCCGAATTGCGAGCGCAGCGTGCCGCCATGGACGAGGCGGGTTTCGGGACGAAAACGCTTGGTAGAACCAACTTCAGACATGTGACCTCCGTCGTGACCACCGGAAAATGGTCACAAAAAACCGGCCTGGAAGAATTTCCACAGGCCGGGATCACACGTGTCCCCGGCCTGTTTAGCTACTTATTTAACGTGGCTGCAAGCCGGCCGGCTCAAATCACCACGGGATAAGTCATGCTGATATTCGCTTGCGCCCTTTCAGTCAAGGCAGCCATCGGATAACCCCTAAAAGCCCATATTTACGAGGTTTGGATGATATTTGGGCATCCAGGGCCACCTCAGAGGACCGCGCCGTGTCGTTCACGCTTCCGCCCGACGGTAACGGAATTCTACCCGACCGCATGATCGCGGCGATGGCGGATGCGGGCCTCATCTTGCCGGCCTATCCCTTTGTCGAGAGCCAGATCCAGCCCGCAAGCCTCGATTTGCGCCTCGGCGACGTTGCCTATCGGGTACGCGCGAGCTTCCTGCCTGGGCCGGGCGCGACCGTTGCCGAGCGCATCGACGAACTGAAGCTGCATGAAATAAATCTCTCCGACGGCGCGGTGCTGGAGACCAATTGCGTCTACATCGTGCCGCTCCTGGAAAGCCTGGCGCTGCCGCCGGAGATCGTGGCCGCCGCCAATCCGAAGAGCTCGACCGGACGGCTCGACGTCTTCACCCGCGTGATTGCCGACGGCACCCGTCGCTTCGATATGATCGGCGCGGGCTATCACGGCCCGCTCTATGCCGAGATCAGCCCGAAGACGTTTCCGGTGCTGCTGCGCGAGGGCTCGCGGCTATCACAAGTGCGCTTCCGCACCGGCGACGCCATCCTCAATGCCGACGAGCTCGACGCGCTGCATGGCGCCGAGCGCCTGGTCGATATCGATGACGCCGATCTCGCCAATGGCGTGGCGCTGTCGGTCGATCTCTCCGGCGAGAACACAGGCGGATTCGTCGGCTACCGCGCCAAGCGCCATACTGGTGTGGTCGATATCGACCGTCGCGGCGGCTATGCGGTCGACGAATTCTGGGAGCCGATCCCGGCTCGATCAGACGGCAGCCTCATCCTCGATCCCGGCGAGTTCTACATCCTGGCCTCGAAGGAGGCCGTGCAGGTGCCGCCGGATTACGCCGCCGAAATGGTGCCGTTCGATCCCCTGGTCGGCGAATTCCGCGTGCACTACGCCGGATTCTTCGATCCCGGCTTCGGCTATGCCGGTGCCGGCGGGCAGGGCGCGCGCGCCGTGCTCGAGGTGCGCTCGCGCGAGGTGCCGTTCATCCTCGAACACGGCCAGATCGTCGGCCGTCTGGTCTACGAGAAAATGCTGTCACGGCCCGATGCGATGTACGGCCAGCGCATCGGTTCGAACTATCAGGCGCAGGGCTTGAAGCTCTCCAAGCATTTCCGGGTCTGACCGCTTGCGCGGATCGCACCTCAGTCACGGACATCAGAGATGAACTCGCCGATCTGCGCAATCGCCTGACGGGCTTCAGGCAACACTGGCACGAACAATTGCCAGACGTGCGGCATGCGCCGCCAGATCTCGAGTTTGCTGCGCGGATTGTGCGACTGCAGCTTCTCCGCCATGCGGACAGCGTCGTCCCTGAGAATTTCATCGCTGCCGACCTGAATAAGCACCGGCGGCAATCCGGCGGGATCGCCGTAGAGCGGCGAAGCATAGGGCGTACGCGGATCGGCTCCGCCGAGATAGAGCTTCGCCAGGTCGGGGAGATCCTCGACATTCAGCATCGGATCGGCCGCTGCATTCGTCTTCAGCGAAGCGCCGGTCAGGGCAAGGTCAGTCCAGGGCGACAAGGCGACGGCCGCGGCCGGAAGCAGCTTGCCATCGTCACGCAGCCTCAACAGCAGGCCCAGCGCCAAGCCGCCGCCGGCGGAATCTCCCACCACGAACAATTGACGGACGTCGGGGGCATTGCCGGCAAGCCAACGATAGCTCTCGACCGCATCCTCAAGCGCCGCCGGAAAGACATGCTCGGGAGCCAACCGGTATTCGAGCGCCCAGACGCGGGCTTGCAAAGCGTCGGCAATCCGCCAGAGGAAGTGCCGGTAATGGACCGGTGCGCCGGAAACATAGGCGCCGCCATGGAGATAGAGCACGTTACGCTCGGGCCGGGATGCCGGCATGGTAACCCGGTGAAATCGCACCCGGCCGGCCTCGATCTCGACCGTTGCGCTCCGGGCGGGCGGATGCGGCACAAACCGTTCCATCGCACGCATGTTCCGCCGCCATGCCTCGACATCGAGACTTCCGCCGCGCCGCTTGAGCAGCATGCGAATACCAATGCGCAAAAGTTCGGCTCGCAGGCTCATGGCGGCCCTTGCGTCAGGCCCGGAACGGCACGGCTGTGGGCATGCGCGGGCGGTCGGTAGGCTCCTGCACGATAAGACCGTCCTCGATCTCGACGATGCGATCGGCGTAGGGGACCACGCGCGGATCGTGGGTAACGACCAGCACCGCCCGCTCACGCTCATGGGCGGTATCGGCGAGAATACGCATGATGCTTTGGCCGTTTTTTCCATCCAGTGCTCCGGTCGGCTCATCGGCAAGAACGACGGAAGGGTTTGCGACGAGAGCCCGCGCGATCGCGACCCTTTGCTGCTCGCCGCCGCTGAGCCCGCCCGGCAAACTGTTCACCTTTTGCTCGAGCCCGACCATTGCAAGGGCGTCCCGCGACTTCTGCGCAGCGCGCCTGCCGTGCTCGCCACGAATATCCAGCGCCAATTGCACGTTCTGGGTCGCGGTCAGCGTCGGGAACAAATGATAGGACTGGAATACGAAACCAACATGCTCGCGCCGAATCCTGGCGAGCGCTTCCTTGTCGGCGTCGGCTGTCGGCGTCCCGCATACGGTGACGCTGCCCGAACTCGGCGTCAGCATGCATCCGAGGACCAACAGCAGCGTGGTCTTGCCGCTGCCCGAGGGGCCCATCAGCAACGTCAGCTCGCCCCGCCGCAGCGCGAGATCGATGCCTCGCAATGCGTGCACCTCGCCGGCGCCGCGACCCAGCGTCTTCTCGACCGACTTGGCTTCGACGACATGGTCATTCATCGCATGAACACCGTGGCTGGATCGATACGAACGACACGGATGATTGCCCCAATGCCGGATGCTACGCACATCACCACCGTCAGCGCGAACAACGCCGCCATCAGCCATGGCGTGATGACAATCGGCAACGCGCTCTTGGCGGTCATCTGGACGACGATCGAGCCGATCCCGGCGGCGATCGCAAATCCGATCACGGCGTTGATGAGTGCCTGATAGATGATCACGGTGTAGATATAGGCGTTCGAGGAACCCATCGCGCGGAGGGTGGCGAACTCATTCAGATGATCCTTGGTGCTGGAGTAAAGCGTCTGCGCGACGATCACGGTGCCGACGATCACTCCGAGCAATGCGCCGGCAAACAGCGCGGCTCCGGCCCCCGTGCCAAACAGCCAGAACGACCGGCTGCGGCTTCGGAAATCGTCCGACGTGAGAACCTCTGCATCGCCAACCTCCGCGCGAATGGCGCTGAGCGCCTTCTCCCGATCGGCATCGCTTTTCAGCCGAACCAGAACGCTGCTGGCGCGATCACGCGGCGTTCCGGTGTAGTTGCGCGCGTTTTTCAAGTCCACAAACACGTACGGCGTCGTAGCGAACGAGCGGATTCCGTCGGTGACCGCGACCACGCGCACCTTGCGGCCACGGATTTCTGCCGTCGAGCCGACGCCGCTGACACCAAGCCGGTCAAAATAGGAGCGGTCGACCGCAACGTTCGCCCCTTGCGTCAACGCCTGCACGTTGCCGTCCACGACGTTGAACGGTTGCAGGCTGCCGTCGCGCAGGTCGGCGCTCACAATGAAGACCGGCGTCACCTCGCCGCGCTCCAGGCGCCAGTCCGAGAAGCCGATCACGAGCGGGACGGCCCAGCTAACGCCCTCCATGGTTGCGACGCGATCGCGCAGCTTGACGTCGAGCAGCGAAGGATCCTCGAAGCATTTGGCGCCCTTGGGCAGGATCCACAAATCGGCCGAGGCATTGTCGATCATGGTCGTGACCATTCGGCCGAACCCGAGGAACAGGCCCATCTGGATCATGACGAGGACGACCGAGAAGACGATTCCGACCATGGTCGCGACGAAGCGAAGCCGATCGTGGAACAGGTTGCGGGACGCAAGTGTCAGTACCAGCGACATGTCGGCATCCGTTATCGCGGTTGATTGGCGATGGCTCTCTCGTCTCGTGGCTCGGAATGGCGCGAAATGAGAACTCTCACGCCGATTTTTATTCCGGCGCTTGCAGCCAGACTTGCGGCGAGCGCGGCGGTAAAAACGATCGTCGCCTTGCCGATCGCGTTGAGATCGACATCAAGCAACGCGTATTGCAGCCACACGACCACGGCGTAATGCAGCAGATAGATGCTGTAGGCATTGCTGGACAGGCTATCGAGCAGGCGGTCGCGCGATTGCAGCAGCCGAAGGCTGATCGCGAGCAGACACAGAGCGGCGGCCGCGGAAGCAACTGGAAACGCCAGCGCCGAAGCCAGTCGAAAGAGCGGCGCGCTCGCCTGCCACTCCGGCATGGTCAGCGATGTGAGCCCGCCCCATAGGGACATGCTAGCGATGGCGGCCGCAAGCCAGGCCAGCCAATGACGTGCAAGCGGACCATCGGGACGCAGTATGCTGTGCTCGGGGCCGTGGCTGCCAATCGCAAATCCGGCGAAGAAATAGACCACGTAGTGCAGCGGCCGGCTGAGCTGAAATGAAAATGGGCCGAGAAAAGTCCACTCCCACGGTGTGAAGGCCATCGCCAGCGGCACATAGGCCAGCGCAGAGAGCGCCGCCAGCCCAATGAAGAACACTAGCGGGCGATCGGCAACGCGGGCGACGAGTGCGCTCAATGCCCGAAGCCAATGCGGGGCGAACGCGTGGACGGCGGCTGCAACGGCGCCCAGCAGAAAGATCTGCCACAAAAACCATTGCGGCCCGGCAGGCCACATCGGAAGCGCGCGCCAGTGTTGCCAAAAGGTGCTGAAGGAGGGATCGGCCGCGGTCAACCGATAGGACGCGAAGTAGGTGAGAGGGCTGAGAACGCCGACGGCAAAAACGAACGGCAGGCCGATCCGCCACGAGCGCTCCAAGGTGTAGGTGCGAGGCCCCTTGCGGCCGAGGCTGGACGGCGTGAACAGACCGGCCAGCAAAAACATCAGCGACATCAGGCTGACATCCTGCCACGCGCAGAACAGGTCGAAGCCGAACCAGCGCTGGTTATCGAGGATTGGGAATGCAATCCAGCGATAGGGCGGTGCGTCGAACGGAAAGGGATCGGCCGGTTGCGATGCGAGGTACGGCAGCATGGAGTGAAATGCGACCACGATGACGATGGTAATCGCGCGCAAGTTGCTGAGGGGCACATTGACCCGTGGTGACACGGCCATTCGTCCACGCTGCCATCCCACTGATTTGGGAACCGGCATGGGTTCAACGTGGAGCCGGCGCGCTCGTTCCTGCTAACGTGCGGAACTCTGCCCCTTCCGGAGCGTACCCCCAGCCGGGCTGGCCCTGGGATTTACCGCGATGCCGACCTCGCCGCCGGCGTCACGCGCCAGATCGTGTTGCCGACATCGTCAGCCACCAGCAGCGCGCCGTGCTTGTCGAGCCGCACCCCGACCGGGCGGCCCTGCGCCTGGCCCTTGTCGTTGAGGAAACCGGTGAGCACGTCCCGCGGCGCTCCGGATGGCTTGCCGTCCTTGAAGGGGACAAAGATCACCTTGTAGCCGGAAGGGGGCTTGCGATTCCATGAGCCGTGCTGGCCGATGAAGGCGCCGCCCTCCATCTCGGCAGGAAACAGCTTGCCAGTGTTAAACGTCAGCCCGAGCGAGGCAGTATGCGCGCCCAACGCATAATCCGGGGCCATCGCCTTCTGCACGAGATCAGGCCGCCGCGGCTCGACGCGGGTGTCGACATGGTCGCCAAAGTAGCAGTACGGCCAGCCGTAGAACGCGCCGTCCTTCACCGACGTCATGTAGTCCGGCACCAGGTCGTTGCCGATCTCGTCGCGCTCGTTGACGACGACCCAGAGCTCGCCGGTCGCTGGATTCCAGGCCGGGCCATTCGGATTGCGCAGGCCCGAAGCGAACACGCGCCATTGACCGCTGGCGCGATCGACTTCCAGCACCGCGGCGCGATCCTTTTCGGCATCCATGCCGTTTTCACCGACATTGCTGTTGGAGCCGACCGTTGCATAGAGCTTGGTGCCGTCGGGGCTGGCAGTGAGATCCTTGGTCCAGTGATGATTGAGGGGGCCGGCCGGCAGGTCGGCAAGCTTGACGCCGGGCCCGCCGATCTTGGTGTCGCCTTCGCGATAAGGGAATTTCATGATCGCATCGGAATTGGCGACATAGAGCTCGTCGCCGACCAGCACCATGCCGAAGGGCGAGTTCAGCCCGCTTATGAAGGTGGTTCTCAGCTCGGCAACGCCATCGCCGTCGGCATCGCGCAGCAGCGTGATGCGGTTGGCGCTGGGAACGCCGGCGCCGGCCCAGTTCTGCGCCTGCTTGTAGATAAAGCCCTTGATGCTCATGCTGCCGCCCTGCTTCGGCGGCGCGTTGCTCTCGGCGACCAGCACGTCGCCGTTCGGCAGTGTAGACGGTACGCGGATGTTCGAGGTCGAGGGCAAAGGCGCTGACCGTCATGCCGTTTGCGGCGGTCGGCGTGGCGCCGTTCGGCCAACGCTTGACGGTCGCGATGTCCACCGTCGGGATCCAGGAATGTTCCGGTGGCGGCAGGTTGGGCGAAGGACCATAGCTCTGCGCCACGGTCGTGGTCTCCTTGGGGTCGCTACAGGCGGCCAGTGGCAGCGCCAACGCGCCGACGCAGATGGCCAGAAGGAGGGTCTTGCGCATGGCAGGGTTCTCCGGGATATCGCCCGTACAATGCAGTGCCGGCCCGAACGTTCGTGTTCCGGCATGAATTCCCTGTGAAACGGCCGGCCGAAGGCCCGCCACGCAATCCCGCAGGCCCCCATTGCGCCCCGTGCACGTGGAATCGGGCTTCGCCATGCTAGGAAGCAGCGCGCCGCGGTTTGCCCAAGTCCGCGCGCTGGGAGCAGAAATGTCCGATCTCGGCGTTGCCGAAATTCCCGTAGACGAGCGCCCGCTTCCGCCACGGGCGGCGCCGGCGAAAAACGCGCTGCTCGAGGGTCCGATCCTGCGCACGCTGTTGTGGCTGGCCTGGCCGAACGTGATCGCGCTCACCGCGGGCACCTGTGTGGTCATCGCCGAGACCTCCTACATCGGACGGCTCGGCGTGGAGTCGCTCGCCGCCATGGCGCTGGTGTTTCCAACCGTCATCCTGACCATGACCATGTCGGGTGGCGCCATGGGCGGCGGCGTGGCATCCGCGATCGCGCGTGCGCTCGGCGCCGGTGACCTCGATCGCGCCTCGACCCTTGCCGCGCACGCGCTGATGATCGGCCTCTGCTTCGGGCTGGCCTTCATGCTGGGCATGCTGATCTTCGGCCCCAAACTGCTCGAACTGCTCGGCGGCCGCGGCAACGTGCTGACCCAGGCGATCGCTTACACGCAGATCTTCTTCGGCGGCGCCGTGGTGCCGTGGCTGATGAACACGATGTCCGGCATTTTGCGCGGCACCGGCAACATGAAGCTGCCGTCGCTGTTGATGCTGTCGTCGGCGATTTGCCAGATCGTTCTCGGCGGCACGCTGAGCTTGGGGTTCGGCCCGATCCCGCAATTCGGCATGAGCGGCGTCGCGGCCGGTTCGCTGATCGCTTACTCGATCAGCATCTCCGTGATGTCCTGGTATCTGTTTTCCGGCCGCGCGCGCGTCGTTCCCAAGGTCAGGGGTCTTCGTATTCAGTGGTCGATGTTCATCGACATCCTGAAGGTCGGGGTGATCGCCTGCTTCTCGCCGCTTCAGTCGGTGCTGACGATCAGTATCTTCACGCACATGCTGGCGGGTTTTGGCACCGAAGTCCTCGCCGGCTACGGCATCGGCGCGCGGCTCGAGTTCATGCTGACCTCGATCTCATTTGCGGTCGGCATCGCTTCGGTTCCGATGGTCGGCATGGCCGTCGGCGCGCAGCGCATCGCGCGGGCCCGCAAGATTGCCTGGACGGCGGGACTCGTCGCATTCGCCTCGGTCGGCACATTCGCGACCTTCATCGCAATCTTCCCCGACATCTGGGTAAACCTCTTCACATCAGATGCGGCCGTGCGTGCCGCGAGCCGTCAATATCTTTCGACGGCGGCGCCGATGTACGCCTTCCTCGGCCTCGCCACCGCGATGTATTTTTCCTCGCAGGGCGCGGCCAAGGTGATCGGCCCGGTCATGGCGCAGACCGCGCGGCTGTTATTCATCGGCGCCGGTGGCTGGTGGCTGTTGACGCACGACGCCACCGCGCAGAACTTTTTCATGCTGGCGGCAGCCTCCATGGTGCTGCTCGGCGTGCTCTCATGCGCCAGCGTGGTGCTGACGCGCTGGGGGCCGAAGCAGCGGGTGCCCGCGGTCAGCCCGGCGCTGTCGTAACGATCGTCATTGCGAGGAGCGAAGCGACGAAGCAATCCATCCTCGTATCCGGAAGAAATGGATGCTTCGCTTCGATCGCAATGACGGCTTCCGCCTTCGATGCCGCCGCCCTGATCGGCCGCCGCCAACATTGGCCATGAAAGACCACGCCACCTTGCGCCGTTGGCGGCAGGTCAGGCCGCGCCTCGGCCCAACGCCTTCTGCATCGCGGCGAGGCCCAGATCCATCTGCGCGTCCATGTAGGGTGCGATCTCGTTCGGCAGCACGTCGGCGATCCAGACGAAGCGGGTGCGTCCGTCGGCCTCGGCAAACACCTGCGCGGAAGCGCTGTGTTGCCTGATGCGCTCGCTGACAATGGCGTAGACCAGCCGCCGCCGCGTCTCGTCGCAATCGACCAGGATTTCGCGCGCGACCGTGCCGTTCGAAAACGTAACGATGCGCGCGTCGCCGTCGAGCTTGGTGTCGGTCACGAAGCCCGGCACCAGCCGCGTATGCAGCGCGCCGAAGTCGCGCAGCGCGTCCCAGACCTCGTCAGGCTTGGCGTCGATGGTGATTTGCTTGTGGATGGCGGCCATGATGTGAGTCCGTGGTTAAAGAGGATCGATTTTCAGCCGGAGCAAAGCGAATCCATCGCTCCGCTTGCCGTGGCATGGATTGCTTCGTCGCTTCCGCTCCTCGCAATGACGTGGAGAGAGTGGGCACCTTACGTACAAACCGCCTCGACATTGTTGCCGTCGGGGTCGATTAAGAACGCGGCGTAATAGGTCGGGCTGTAATCCGCCCGCGGCCCGGCGCCGCCATTGTCGCGGCCGCCGGCCTTCAGGCCTTCGGCGTGGAATTTCTGGATCGCCGCATGATCCTTGGCGCGGAACGCGACATGCGCGGCGGAGCCTGAAGATCCCTTGTGCAGATGCAGCCAGAGCGCGGGCGCGCCCTTCGGGCCGAAGCCTGCGCCGGAATCATCCCGCGAGCACAGCACGAAGCCGAGGGGTGCGAGCGCTGCCTTGTAGAATCGCACGCTGGCGTCGAGATCGCCTACGCGTAATCCGATGTGGTCGTACATGACATTCTCCAGCAAGAAAGTGCCGCGAACTCGCGCGGCCTGGAGAAAGCCTAGTCAGTGGAGGGCCAGCCGTTCTTGGAAAATCTTGCGCATGCCCCGCGAGGCCTGGCGGAATTTCAGCGGCGAGGCGCCGGCGGCGCGATGGAAGGTGCGCACGAAATTGGAGAGGTCGGCAAAACCGACGTCATAGGCGATGTCGGTGATCGGGCTGTCGTCGTAGGCCAAGCGCCGCGCGGCATGGCGCAGCCGCGAGCGCACCAGATATTGGTGCGGGGTGACGCCGAGCGCTTGCGAGAACAGCCGCAGGAAATGGAACGGGCTGATCCCGGCCTCGGCCGCGGCGTCCTCCAGGTTGATCTGACGGTGCGAATTGGCATCGATCCACAGAGCGGTTTCCACCGCGCGGCGGCGGTCGCGCGCCGCATCGGGGCCGGATTTGCGCGGCCTGCCGGAAACCACCTCGACAAAGCGGCTCGCCAGCACCTGTCCGATCTCGTCGAGGCCGATGTCGCTGCTGCCATCTGCTGCCGCTTGCGCCAGTTCGCCGAGCACGACGAGCTCCGGCAGTGGCGGCGCGGAGCCGATCTGCCACGGCGACCGGCTGTCGCCGATGGTTTCCACCAGCTCGGGGGCGAAGAAGAACGACAGGCACTCGTCGCCACAGACGTGCTCGTGGGTACAGGTATATTCGTCGCCGGGATGGCCGATCAGCACCGATCCCACCACCAGTTCGCTGCACTTGCCGCGGCTGCGCAGGCCGAAACTGCCTTTGCGCACATAGGAAATCGAATGACCGCCATGCTGCTCCGCGAACGGCTTGTCGCCCGGCCCCGCGCTACAGCGAAAGTCGAAGACGGATATGGATTTGCGTTCCAGAAGCGTGGTCGCGATCATCCCGCCTACTTAAGGATGCGGGCGCGGCGGTGCAACCGGGGGAAGTTGACAGCGAGCAAGAGGCCAATGGAACAGCTTGGCGAATGGCGCGCGGTCGGCTAATCATGGGGCGCGACCCGCGGGCGTAGTTCAATGGTAGAACGGCAGCTTCCCAAGCTGCATACGAGGGTTCGATTCCCTTCGCCCGCTCCAACCCATGCGGGTGGATTAGCCGCAGGCGCAATCCAGCGATAACGCGACGATGGCGGACTACGCCTTCGGCTAACCGCCAATCCGCAAACGTAAGCGTGATTGCGACGATGAGTGCAGTCCGCATTTCAGCTTCCCCGTGTTTCTACGGTTGAGGGCTCGCTCGACGGTAAACCGGCGCTGACGAAGAACGCCGAGAGTTTCTCCGCTGCACTGGTAGGACCTTCGACTCGTTCCGCACGAACAGGAAAGCAACAGTCTTGCCTGAAAGAGTTAGCCGCTCAGAAAATGGGCTCCCATTTTTTTTGGAATCTGGCCTCCTTAGTTGCCGGAGAGTTCGTGTGATTCGCGAATTAATGACAGTCCAGAATGGAGGCTGCCATGAAAGCGTTCGGTCGCGTGCTAACGATGTTCGGTATTCTCCTGGTGTCTTTTCGTGCTGACGCTCACGATGCGTCGATGCCGCACCACGAGTGGTTCAACAGACAGGAAATGAACCCTGCCGCCCAACACCGGCTCGGTGTTCCATGGAAATCGTGTTGCGACAACGGCGATGTATTCAAAACACGCTTTCGCGTCGCAGACGACCATTCGGACCAGTGGCAATACCTCAAAGACGGCCAATGGAAAGTCATCCCACCCGACATCATCAAGTCTGAAGACACGCCAGATCATTTGCCCGTGCTGTTCATAAACAAGAGGACCGGCGACGAGCTCTGCTTCTTCGTGCCGAAGGGTGGATTGTGATGCCTTAGACCTGGCGCCAGCTCGACCCGTCGATTACGGGCAACAGAAGCCTATCTTTCACCGGCGATCACGCGTAGGGTCGCCTCGTCGCAAGACGATGGCGCTGAACCTTAGAGTGGACTGCGGGCAGACCCGGGGGCAGTACCCGGCGCCTCCACCTTAGCAGCTTGAGCTTAAGGGTCTCATCTCGGTGAGATCGATTCTGCCGAAAGGTGAATCCCAGGGCTGCTAAGGCGGGGGCGAACCAGGATCGATGGTCGCAAAGAAGCTCTGAATTGTGCTCGGCATGATACCGCCGTTATCGGGTCAAAAACCTAAATGCAAACGATAACGTTGCATTGAACGAAGTGCGCCTCGCGGCGTAACCGTTCGGGGTTGGTCCACCTAGCAACAGAACGGCCATCGCCGCGTCAGCCCACGGGTTGGCGCGGCTTTTATTGTTGCCCAGCCGCTTTCTCGCTCGTTGCCTTCAACTTCCGTCCCTGCCGTGTTAGGCATGAGTTGTCGCAACAAGGAGTGAGCGTTGACCCAGGCGATCACGTCCGCTGACACCTCCCGCAACAATCTGCTAATGGTCGCCGCCGGCGGCGTCATCTCCGGCATCCTCACCCCGCTGCTACCGGCGTTGATCGACCAGATCGTCGGCTTGCCCGGCCAGTTTCGTATTTCGCTGATCGCGGTGCCGTTCGCCGTGCTCGTCTTCATTCTGGTGCGGCGCTTCAGCGCCAATCCGCTTTGGGCAGCCTTGCTTGCCGCCATCATCACCATGGTTGCGTTCGTCTGCGCGGTGAACGCGGCCATCTTTATCGAGGGGCAGACCGTGGGGGCGGCTACGGTCATGCGCTATCTGCTCGCCGGATTGACCGGCGGCCTAGTCGGCACCGCCGTGATGGCGCTCGGAATCGGCCTGCTGCCGGCAGGACCGCGCATCGCCGCGGCGTGGTGGCCGATGCTGATCACGGGCACGCTCACCGGCACGCTGCTGGCGCTCGACAATGCGCTCGGCCTCGACCAGATCTCATTCCTCTATTCGGTCTGGCAGGCGGCGGTCGCGGTGCGGTTGGTAATGGCGCTGCGGTCGTGACGGCCAAGAGCCACATGCAGCCCCGTAGTTCTACCGGGCTGCATTGAAGCCTGCATTAAGGCTGCCTTAGCCGAGTTCCGCCTACGTTGACCGCTCCCTCGCGCAGCGGAATCACAAAATGCGGATCGGTCGACTCTTTGCGGTATCGATGCTCTCGGTGACGGTCCTGGCGGTCGTCCTTGGCGCCGGAGTCCTTGTCCCGCAATCCCGTACCTTTGCCAGCAAGAGCGAGGCGATCAAGACCGTGGAGGCCTATGGCGCGGTGCTGGCGGTTGGCCAGCAGGTCGCCGGCTATCGGGCGCCCTATGTCGGCCCGCTGTTCCAGGAAACGGCCGCGACACCCGCGCAGATGGAAGTTGCTGCGAAAGCGGTGCAGGCGGCCGATGCAGCGTTCGCCAAGGCGCGGACGGTGGTGGGCGCGCTCAACGATGGCGCAGCGATCGTCCAGGGCCTGAACCAGGCGGCGGCCAAGCTTGCCGAGGTTCGCGCGGCGAGCGATCGCGCGCTGAGCCTGCCGATGAGCGGGCGCGACCCGGCGGCGGTCAAGGGCTTTCTGCCGGGCATTGCCGCCGTTGTCGGAATCCTCGAGCCGCTGTTGAACCGGCTGGAGAACCAGGTGGCGATGGCGGATGCGTCGCTGACGGCGCTGCTGAATGTCGCCCGCACCGCGCAGGATCTGCGGATCTCCGCCGGCGGCCGCGCCGCCACCATGTCGCTTGCGATCAGCACCCGCCGTCCAGTAACGGCGGCTGAAATATCCACCATGGACCGCGCCCAAGGCCGTGTCGATCTCGACCGCGAACGGATCGAGGCCGGTGTGGATCAGATCGGCAGTCCGCCGCGTCTCGCCAAGGCGATGCACGACGCCATCGATGCCTATTTCGGAAAGGCCGCGCCATGGCTTGAAAAAGTGATGGCGGCCGGCCGCAACGACGGAAATTACGGGATCGGCTCTAATGAACTCGCCAGCACGATCGTGCCGGCTGTGCAGGCCTTCTTCGCGGTGCGCGATGCGGCGCTCGCGGAAGCCGCGGAGCGTGCAGGGGCCGCGCGCGATGGCGCGCTCACGATGCTGGCGCTGGCGAGTATTGCGGTCGTGGCGCTGCTCGCCGTGCTTGCCGGCGTCACGGTGATGCTGCGGCGGCGCGTGATCACGCCGCTGGCAAACTTGACCAGCGTGGTCGGCGAACTCGCCGCCGGCCGGCATGACGTCACGATCCCGACCATCGAGCGTGCCGACGAAATCGGTGCCATGGCGGGCTCGCTTCAGATTTTCAAGGACGCCCTTATCGCCAAACAGGCCGCCGACGAGGCGGCCGCGGTGGAAGCCGATGTAAAAATCCAGCGCGGCCAGCGCGTCGACCGGATCACCAGCGATTTCGAGGCAATGATCGGCGAGATCATCGAGATCGTGTCACAGGCGTCGACCGAGCTGGAAGCCTCCGCCGGCACGCTGACCGCAACCGCGGAGCGTTCCGAAGAGCTGACTACCGTGGTTGCGGCGGCATCCGAAGAAGCCTCCACCAACGTGCAATCGGTGGCATCCGCCACCGAAGAGATGGCGTCGTCGGTCAACGAGATCAGCCGTCAGGTCCAGGGCTCGGCGCGCATTGCCAGCGAGGCGGTGGAGCAGGCGCAGAAGACCAATGACCGCGTTGCCGAGCTCGCCAAGGCTGCCGCCCGCATCGGCGACGTGGTGGAGCTGATCAACACCATCGCGGGCCAGACCAACCTCTTGGCGCTGAATGCTACCATCGAAGCGGCGCGCGCGGGCGAGGCGGGGCGCGGTTTTGCGGTGGTCGCCTCTGAAGTGAAGGCATTGGCCGAGCAGACCGCGAAAGCGACCGGCGAGATCAGCCAGCAGATATCGGGCATCCAGGCGGCGACGCAGGAATCGGTCGGCGCCATCAAGGAGATCGGCGATACCATCGGACGGATGTCGGAGATTGCCGCCACCATCGCGGTCGCCGTCGAGGAGCAGGGCGCGGCGACCCAGGAAATATCCCGCAATGTACAGCAGGCCGCGAACGGCACGCAGCAGGTCTCTGCCAACATCACGGACGTACAGCGCGGTGCCAGCGAGACCGGCTCCGCCTCCGCCCAGGTGCTATCAGCAGCAAAATCGCTGTCCGGCGAAAGCGACCGGCTGAAGCGCGAGGTCGGCAAATTCCTCAGCTCGGTGCGCGCCGCCTGAGCCGCTTCGCCAGCGGCTACGGCGCAATCGTCAGCACCGCCTTCATGTTAGGATGGTAGCGGCAGTAATATTCGACGCTGCCGGCCTTCGTCAGCACCGACGTCACCGTCTTCTTCGGCGGCGTGGCGATATCGAAATCGCCGTTGCGCGCGGTCGCGGTGTGGGCGAACACGTCCATGTTGATCCATTCGATGGTGTCGCCGACCTTGGCAGACACCTCGGCCGGCGCGAACACCAGATTGTCGATCATGATCTGGATCGTCGCTGCATGCCCCGGGACGACCACCGCGCCAAGCAGCAGGGCAGCGGCGAGCGGCAGATATCGTCCCGGACGCATGGCGGCCTCCTACTTCAGCTTGGCGGCGACTTGTTCGGCGTGCTGCTGGTGGCCTTGAAAAATCTTTAGGCCGGTTTGCAGCAGGCTCTTCAGCTCGGCATTGCTGGCTGATGGAATCAATTGCGTCTCCAGCGCGCTGTTGACGGCCTTGTGGTAGGCGACCTCGTTGGCGAGATAGGCCTTGTCGTATTCGGCGCCTTTCAACTTGTCGAGCTCGGCGAGCTTTTCGGTGGCCTGCTTCGACAGCGTCTTGCTGGTGTCGTTGTCCTCCGGTGTGACCTTCAGCTTCTTGACCAGGTCGAGCGCCTGCTTGTTCACGGTCTCATGGTCGCGCACCATGTCTTGCGCGAACGCCTTGACGTCCTTGTGGCTGGCTTTCGCGATCGCCTGCTTGGCGGCGTTGATGTCGATGACGCCCGCCGTGTAGGCGATATGCGCGATCTGGGGATCGGTGGGTTTTGCGCCTTGCGCCAGCGCGGCGCTGCCAAGAAGGCTCAACGCGGCGATCGCCGCACTCAATCGTATGAACATGGTTTGATACTCCTGTGGCGCGCGGAACCAATGCCGCGCGTTGATGAACAGGAGTTGGATGGGCGTGGAGTGCAGAGGTTCCCGGAAAAGTTAGTCGAAGCCCAGCCGCTTCAGCACGGTGTGCGTCAACCGCTCGCAGCGCCGGCCGGCAAAGGGAATGCCTCCATCACCACGGGACCGATCTTGTTCTCGACGATGTCGCGCAGCATGGTACGGGCGCGGTGCAATCGGGTTTTTACCGTCTCCGGCTTCAGCCCGAGAATTTCGGCGGTCTCTTCCACATTCATTCCCTCGATCACGCGGGTGATGAAGACGAGACGGAACGCTTCCGGCAATTCGTCGATGGCGTGTTCGACGACATGCTGAATTTCACGCTGGGCCATGGATTTTTCCGGATCGTCGGCGGCAAGAGGAAACTGGATGATCTGGGCCTCCAGCGCGCCCTGCGGCAATGAGTCCAGTTCGACGGCGGGCCGCTGGCGGCGCAGCCGGCCGAGCGCCTCATTCATGGTGATCCGCGACAACCACGTCGACAGGCTGGAATCACCGCGAAAGTTTTCCAGATGGGTGAAGGCACGGACATAGGCCTCCTGCACGACGTCTTCGGCCTCGCCATCGTTGCGCAGAATGCCGCGGGCGAGCCGGTACAGCCTGCGATTATTCGCCTGCATGATCGCGCGCACCGCCGCCTCGTCGCGGGCCAGCGCGCGGCGCACCAACTCGGCGTCGCCGGTATCGAGGCGCGCGGTGTCCGGTATGTGGGCCTGGTGCATGATTTCCACCAATAACAGGGTATTGGGATTGGATGCTGCAGGAGCCAGCAGGTTCCCGAAATAATTTCGGCTGCATGGACGGGCCAAACGTCAGCGTGCCAGCCATTCGGCATGACGCTTTGGCTCCGAGCCTTTCAATTTTGCGATAGAAGCCATGTCCACATTCAAATTCCTCGAACTCTCGCCGCGATCTATTCTGACGTCAACCAACCCTTGGAATCGCGGAGGAAATTGAGCCCGATGGCGGAAGCAGCAAAATCACGCGCCGGGGCCGCACCGGCGCTGCCGACGTGGCCGGACGAGATCTACCGCGTGCTCAAGGAGGCCGGCATTCGCCAGGTCGCGATGGTTCCGGACGCCGGCCACAGCCGCCTGATCCGCTCCTTCGAGGCCGATCCCGAGACTCGCGTCGTCACGCTGACGACGGAGGAAGAGGGCGTGGCGATGCTGGCGGGCGCGTGGCTCGGCGGCGAGCGCGGCGTGCTGTTGTTGCAGTCGAGCGGCGTCGGCAATTGCATCAACATGCTGTCGCTGCCCGTCATCTGCCACATGCCGTTATTGATGATCGTCACCATGCGCGGCGATTGGGGCGAGTTCAATCCCTGGCAGATTCCGATGGGCCAGGGCACGCGGCCCTCGCTGGAGGCCATGGGCGTGATCGTGAACAAGGTCGACGAGCCTGATCTCGTCGCCTCCACCGTGCAGGGCGCGGCGAACCTCGCCTTCAACACCTGGAAGCCGGTGGCAGTCCTGATCGGCCAGCGCGTGCTTGGCGCCAAGAATTTCAAGGAGCTTGCCCGCAAATGAGCAATCCGAACGCGCTTCTGCATCGCCGCGACGTCGTCAACGAATTGTTGCGCGACCGCGCCGATCTCCTCGTCATCGCCGGGCTCGGCGCGCCGAACTGGGACGTCTCCGCCGCCGGCGACCATCCGAACAATTTTCCGCTCTGGGGCGCCATGGGTGCCGCCTCGATGATTGGGCTTGGGCTGGCGCTGGCGCAGCCCAAGCGCAAGGTGCTCGTCATCACCGGCGACGGCGAGATGCTGATGAATATCGGCTCGCTCGCCACGATCGCGGTCGAGGCGCCGAAGAATCTCACGATCGCCGTTCTCGACAACGAGCGCTTCGGCGAGACCGGCATGCAGAAAACCCCGACCGCGTCAGGGTCGACCTCGCCGCCATCGCGACCGCCTGCGGCATCCGCACCTCGCGCATTGTTCGCACGATGGCGGAAGTCACCGAACTGCGCGACCTCGCGCATGAAGGGCGAGGAACGGTTTTCGCGCAGATCAAGATCAATCCCGAGGCGCTGGTGTTCGTGATGCCGCCTGCCGACGGCGTCATCCTGACGACGCGCTTCCGGCAATCGGTGTTGGGAGACGAGGCGCTGTATAATTAAGGCGCAGCTACGCTGTCATGCTGATCTTCAAAGCCCTTCCCGGGAAAGCTGTTGAATCTCGGATACGATCAGCGCCGCGATCGTCGTCGTTGCGATCGACGGCGGGTGGGCGATCGGCGAAGCCAAAATCAGTTCGCGCGACACCGCGGGACTGACTGCGGCCATCTCCAGCCGTTTCGTCGCCACCTCGGTGCGGATCGCCGAGGGCGGCAGCAGCGTATAGCCGAGCCCTTCCTCCATCAGGCTGATCTGGGCGCGGTAGGAATCGACCTCGATCATGGCCTCTAACTTCAGTTTTTCGCGCGCCAGCGCCTTCTCCAAGAGCGCGCGCAGACCATGCGAGATGCTTGGCAGGATCAGCTTCTGCTTCACCAGCCACTTCAGATCGACCTGCTTGCGCTTGTTCAGCCCCGACCCCGGCGGCCCGACAGCGACGATATCCTCGCGGCCGATCGACTGGACCTGAAGATGGAGATCGACCGCCGGACCATAGATGATCGCGAGATCCATCTCGCCGCGGTGCAGCCATTCGACCAGGTGCCCGCCATAGCTCTCCACGATGCGCAGCGAGACATCGGGAAACTCGTTGAGGACGCGGCGGGCAAACCGTCCGGACAGGACAGCGCTGACCGTCGGCACCAGCCCGAGAATGACCCGGCCCGACGGGTTGCCGTTCGCCGATTTGAGGTCGTCGCTGACCTGCTCGATCTGGCGGATCAGGCCGGTGGTGCGGTCGAGCAGCATCCGGCCCGCGCTGGTCAAGAGCATGCCGCGCCCGTTGCGGACGAACAGCTCGACGCGAAGCTCGTGCTCGAGCAGCTTGATGTGGCGGCTCAGCGCCGGCTGCGCGGCACGCAGCCGGTCGGCGGCCTTGCTCAGGCTTCCAAGTTCGGCTACGGCCCGGAAAGTCCGCAGTTGTTTGAGATCCATCGAGTGCCCAGAGTGCCTGTTATGCAAGCGATCATATGCCGTTTTCGGAATCTCCGTCCATGACCATACCCTCAGTTACCCCCTCGCAAGTCCGCGCCGCGCTGCTGCTGCGCGAGGAAATCGCGCTGCTCGATGTCAGGCACGAGGCGGTGTTCGCCACCGGTCATCCCCTGTTTGCCGCCAACATGGCGGCCGACCGGATCGCGCTCGAAGCGGAGACGCGGCTGCCGCGCAGGGACGTGCCGATCGTGATCTATGACGCCGGTGAGGGCCTCGTCGGCGCAGCGGCGGACCGCCTGAATGCATTGGGCTACACCAATGTCCGCCAGCTCGACGG
Organism: Bradyrhizobium sp. RDI18; assembly: GCF_043203335.1. Taxonomy (NCBI): domain Bacteria; kingdom Pseudomonadati; phylum Pseudomonadota; class Alphaproteobacteria; order Hyphomicrobiales; family Nitrobacteraceae; genus Bradyrhizobium; species Bradyrhizobium sp. RDI18. The sequence continues at coordinate 5,749,963 of NZ_JBICRN010000008.1, forward strand.
CGGGCTGCAGGGCTGGAAGTCGGCGGGCTATGAGGTGTTCGAGGACGTCAATTCCTACGCCAAGGCCTTCGGCGAACTGGTCGAGTCGCGGCGGCACACGCCTTCGCTCGCCGCCGAGGAAGTCGGCGCCCTGATTGCGAGCGGAGCCAATATCGAGATACTCGATGTCCGCCGCTTCGATGAATACGCCACCATGAACATCCCGGGCTCCATCAGCGTGCCCGGCGCCGAACTGGTGCTGCGCGCCGGCCGCGCCGCGCCGGATCCCGAGACCATCATCATCGTCAATTGCGCAGGCCGCACCCGCTCGATCATCGGCACCCAGTCGCTGATCAATGCCGGCGTCGCGAACAAGGTGCGGGCGCTGCGCAACGGCACCATCGGCTGGACGCTGGCCAAACAACATCTCGAACATGGCAGTGACAGGCGCGGCGAGGTCGGTGCCATCAAAGGCGGCGAAGCCAATGCTCGCGACGTCGCCTATCGCGCCGGCGTCCGGCATATCGGATCAGAAGAAATGGCGGCGTTGCAGGCGCGGGCCAACCGTACGCTCTACTGCTTCGACGTCCGCTCGGAGGAGGAATACACGGCTGGCCATATCAGGGGCTTCCGCCATTACGCCGGCGGGCAATTGGTGCAGGAAGTCGATATGGCGGCGCCGGTGCGCGGCGCCCGGATCGTGCTGACGGACAATATGAGCGTGCGCGCCGACATGACGGCGTCCTGGCTGGCGCAAATGGGCTGGGAGACTTACGTGCTCGAAGGGGGCTACGACGCCACGCTGGAAATCGGGCCGCCGCGCGTGATCCCAAAACCCGATCCGTCACATCGCTATCGCCGGCCCTATGAGGGCACCGATGTCAAGGAAAGCGCGATGCAGGCTTATCTCGACTGGGAATACGGCCTCGTCGAGCAGCTCCGCCGCGACGGCACGCACGGATTCTTCGTGATTTGAGATCGCGCAGGCGGAGCGGACTTGTCTCGCCGTAGCTCGAAGAGCGAGGGGGCGATACCCATCATTCATCCGCGCCGAAACTGGCCAGCTTCTCCGCCGAATAATTCTCGCCGATCGACATCGCGCAAATCCGCGAAAGCTGTACATAAGGAAGGCCGGTCTCCTCCGCCCATGCATTGAATTGCGCCTGCACCTTGGCGAGATCGCGCTTGGAGGTAACCGTCTCCGCAATGTCGAGCCCGGCATCGCGCAGGCACAGCACGACGTCTCCGGAGGTAACGAATCCGTCCCAGCCGAGGAAACGCAGCATCATCTGCCCGGTATTGCCGCCGAGCCGGCTGCCGCGCTTGGCCAGCAGTTCCAGCAATCCGGCCTGGTCCGACGACGGCCAATTCGCAAGGAACTTGCCGAAGCTGCCGTGCTCCTTCGCAACGTCGCGGACGAAACCGGCATTGGCGCGCACCGACATGATCTTGGCGCCGTTGCGCACGATGCGGGTGTCCTTCATCAGGCTGTCCCAGAAATCATCCGGCTGCAGCGTCAGCGGCCCGGGCTTGAAGCCGAGAAACGCTTTCTCGAATCCCGGCCATTTGCTCTCGATCACGCTCCAGGCAAAGCCCGCGCAGAATACCCGCTTGGTCATTTCGGCGAGAATCCGGTCGTCGCCGAGCTTGGCGAGCGCCTTCGGGTCCGGCTTGGCCAGCAGCAGCTTGGCGAGTGCCTTCGGCCCGCCCTTGCGCTTCTCGGCACGGGCGCGGATGGTCTTGAACGCGGTCACGGTGCATGGCCCCATATGCTTAAGTTGAAAACCACGGCTGAAATACCCGGAAAGCCCTAGTGTAGCGGATCATCCCGGAATTCCCAGCGGGCAGCCTGGAAGGTTAACCGTCGCAGAAGTGATCGGCTGACCTGCAAAGAATGGATGGCGTCCTGGCTGGATTTCGCCTAAAGCATCCCCACCTCATTCAAATCCGTCAGGCCGTGCGGCTGCGCGTCGTCAATGCGCAGCTTTTTAAGTCATTTCGGTTCGAGGCGCCCTTTCATATTCCCGGCCGACAACGCCAACCAAGGTCTGACATCTCGTGACATTACTGCCCGCAAATGCGCCGCTCGCCCGAGCTTTGGCGGACCGCAATTATGATCGGCTGACCCCGGTGCAGACGGCGGTGCTGGCCGACGATGCTGATGGCCGTGACCTGCTCGTTTCAGCGCAAACCGGTTCCGGCAAAACGGTCGCCTATGGTCTGGCGATTGGAACGAACCTGCTGGATGGCGCCGAACGATTCGAGCGGGCTACCGCGCCCCTTGCATTGATTGTCGCGCCGACCCGCGAGCTTGCGCTTCAGGTGCACCGCGAACTCGGCTGGCTCTATCAGCACGCAGACGCCCGCGTGGTTTCCTGCGTCGGCGGCATGGACCCGCGCCGCGAGCAGCGCGAACTGGCCGCGGGCGCCCATATCGTGGTCGGCACGCCAGGGCGTCTCTGCGATCATCTGCGGCGCGGCCGGCTCGACGTCAGCGAGTTGAAGGCGATCGTGCTCGACGAGGCTGACGAGATGCTCGACCTCGGCTTCCGTGAGGATATGGAATTCATCCTGCAGGCCACGCCGGACGACCGCCGCACGCTGCTGTTCTCGGCGACCTTGCCGCCCGGCATCGTCGCGCTGGCAAAGGAATATCAGCAGGAGGCCTTCCGCGTCGAAGTCGCCGGCGACGAAGGCGGTCATGCCGATATCGAGTATCGCGCGATCCGGATCACCGCCGGCGATGTCGAGCACGCCGTCGTCAATCTCCTCCGCTATTTCAGATCGCCTGGCACCCTGGTGTTCTGCAACACGCGCGAGGCCGTGCGGCATCTGCAGGCAACGCTGCTGGAGCGCGGCTTCTCCGTGGTGGCGCTGTCGGGCGAGTTGACCCAGAACGAGCGAACGCTGGCGCTGCAAGCCTTGCGCGACGGCCGCGCCCGCGTTTGCGTTGCGACCGACGTTGCCGCGCGCGGCATCGATTTGCCGAACCTCGACCTCGTCATCCACGCCGATCTGCCGAACGATCCGGAAGTCATGCAGCATCGCTCGGGGCGCACCGGGCGGGCCGGTCGCAAGGGCGTCAGCATCTTGCTGGTGCCGCCGGCGCGGCGGCGTCGCGCGGATATGTTGCTCAAGCTCGCCGGCATCGACGCGGCCTGGGGCTTGGCGCCGCAGCCGGATGAAATCCGCAAGCTCGATCAGGAGCGGCTGCTGCGCGGATGATGTGTTCGCAGGCGAAATAACGGCAGACGATGAGGCACTCGCGCAAAGCTTGCTTGCTGAACGGTCGTCGCAAGAGATCGCCACCGCGCTGGCTCGGCTCTATCGCGCGCGATTGCCCTCTCCCGAGGACATCGTCGATCCCGGCGAGGAGCGCGTCAAATCTCGTGCCGAGCGCGCCCGCGAGCGGGCCGATCGCGAGGCTGGAAGGGGAGTGAAGCCAACGAAATCCTCGACGCGCCACCGCATGGCGGAGGACACCGTGTGGTTCAGCGCCGCGATCGGACGCCGGAAGAACGCGGAAGCGCGTTGGCTGCTGCCGATGTTGTGCCGCCGCGGCAGCATCAAGAAGGAAGATATCGGCGCCATCCGTATTCTCGACAGCGTCACCGAGTTCGAGATTTCCGCGCGCGTCGCCGACCGCTTCGCCGCGCGAGATCCGCCGTCCCGACAAGGAAGACAGCATTCGCATCGAGGCGATGACGAATGCCCCGCCGCGCGACGAGGCACGCGAGCAGGAACGGACACCGAAACCGCACCGCAAGAACGCAAACAGCCCTGACGGGGCAGGGTTTGACAAGGAAGTGCGTTACGATAGGAAGAAACCGCATCGGGACAGGCCGGCTCACGCCGGAAAACCGCGGCATGAACGCGAGGCGCCTGCATTCGGTAAGAAGGAGACGCCTGCATTCGATAAGAAGAAAAAGAAGAAGTTTCGCGGCTGACCGGCATGACGGAGACCTCAACGGCCCCGCCGCGCAACCCCCAAATGAGAAGCCGTCATGAGCGTCTACATCATCGCCCAGTTGAAGTTCACCCGCCGCGAACTCTACGATCGCTATCAGGCGCGCTTCATGGGCGTATTCAAGAAATTCCGTGGCAAGCTGCTGGTAGCGGACGCAGATCCGGTCGTACTGGAGGGCGAATGGCCGCGCGACAAGGTCGTGATCATGGAATTTCCCGATGACGCCGCGGCAAAGGAATTTCAGAATTCGCCGGAATATCAGGAGATCTCGGTCGATCGCAAAGCGGGCGCCGACGCCATCGTGCTGGCGGTAAGGGGTTTGTAGGATGCCCGCCTTGCCGTATTGAATTGATCCGCGCCGGGGGTTCCCCGGCGAGGCATTATTGCATTCCGGAACATCAACGAGGTCGGCTTTCGCCGGACCATTCTTGTGCTATTGCTGTTGTCAGGCGCTTCGCTCGCTTTGGCCTGATTGTGTCGTCATGGCCGAAGATCGCGAAGCCCTTAAAACCCTCAGCATTGGCCGAAAGAATCATGACCGCACCTGAGCGCAACGCTTCTGTCTCGATTGATCCCGTAAAGCTCGACCGCCTCGCCGAAGTCGCGGTCAAGGTCGGCTTGCGGCTACAGCCGGGGCAGGACCTGCTGCTGACCGCCCCCTCGGTCGCGCTGCCGCTGGTGCGCCGGATTGCCGTACATGCGTACCAGGCCGGCGCGGGTTTGGTGACCCCGTTACTGTCGGACGAGGCGATCACGCTGGCGCGCTACCGCTACGGCCACGAGGCCGGTTTCGACCGTGCCGCCAACTGGCTCTACGAGGGCATGGCGAAGGCGTTCGGCGCCAACACCGCACGCTTGGCCATCGTCGGCGACAATCCGATGCTGCTGTCGGGCGAGGATCCGGTGAAGGTGGCGCGCGCCAGCAAGGCCAATTCGATCGCCTATCAGCCGGCGCTGGAGAAGATCGTCAATTTCGATACCAACTGGAACATCATCGCCTACCCGAGTCCGTCCTGGGCCAAACAAGTTTCCCTGACGTCCCCGAGGACGTCGCGGTGGCAAAACTGGCGGACGCGATCTTTGCGGCGTCCCGCGTCGATCAGGATGGCGCCGTCGCCGCCTGGGAAAAACACAACGCCGTGCTGCGCGAGCGCACCGAATGGCTGAACGGCCAGCGCTTTCACGCGCTGAAATATTCCGGCCCGGGCACCGATCTGACGATCGGTCTTGCCGACGGCCACGAATGGGAAGGCGGCGCCTCGACCGCGAAGAACGGCATTACCTGCAACGCCAACATCCCGACCGAGGAAGTCTTCACCACGCCGCATTGCCGGCGCGTCAGCGGCCATGTCGTCTCCTCCAAGCCGCTGTCCTATCAGGGCACGCTGATCGACAACATGGCGGTCAGGTTCGAGGAAGGCCGCATCGTCGAGGCAAAGGCCTCGCGCGGCGAGGAGGTACTCAAGAAGGTGCTCGACACCGACGAGGGCGCGGCGCGTCTCGGCGAAGTGGCGCTGGTACCGCATTCCTCGCCGATCTCAAAAAGCGGGCTGTTGTTCTTCAACACGCTGTTCGACGAGAACGCCGCCTCCCATATCGCGCTCGGCCAGTGCTACTCGAAATGCTTCGTTGGCGGCGACAAGCTGACGCCGCAGCAGATCGCCGAGCAGGGCGGCAACAAGAGCCTCATTCACATCGACTGGATGATCGGATCGGCCGAAACCGACATCGACGGCATTCACGCCGACGGAAGCCGCGTGCCGGTATTCCGCAAGGGCGAGTGGGCGTAATTAGCCCAGCGTGAGCCTGTAGAAGTCGGTCGCCGTCTTCGAAAACAGCGCCGTCTTCTCGGCTTCGCTATATTGCGCGGCGAGGCGCTTGAAGGCGTTGAAGATCACCTGATAGCTGCACTGGCCTTTATCAGGCGGAAAATTGCTTTCGAACATGCATCGATCGGGCCCAAAGGCCTCGATGCAGGTTTCGATATAGGGACGCCACGCGGCGGCGGCCTGTTCGAAGACGGCGGCTTCGGGCGCAGGTGAAAGTCGTAGCCGAGCAGGCACATCGCAAGCCCGCCGAGCTTGACCGAGACGTTCAGGCATCGCGCGATTTCCTGGATCGAGGCCTTCCATTGCGGAAAGACTTCGTCGCGCCGGCCGGCAAAGCGGCCGATGCCGACCGGGCCGCCGCAGTGATCGAGCACGATTTTGGTGTGGGGAGAGGCTCGGGCGAGATCAGTGAGTTCACCGATCTGCGGATGAAACAGCCAGGCGTCGAAGCTCAGGCCCAATGGCGCGAGGCAGGCAAAGCCCCTGCGAAACGTGCTGTCGAGTAACAGCCCCTGCGGCCGCGTCGCATACATGCCGGCGACGTTGGGATCGGCATCCCACGCCGAGGAATGCCGGATGCCGCGGAAGCGGCCGTTGCCGGCAGCGATCTCCGCTTCCAGCACGGCTCTGCGCCTTCGCCGAGCAGCAGGTTGACGTGGCTGACAATGCCGGCGCAGATCGCGGCCTTGCCATAGCCGCCGCTCGCCGCCATCGCCGCAACGCCATTGGCGAACTCGACTTCGCCGACCGGGCGGAACGCTTCCGGCCCCTGCGCGCGGTACATCGAGCGGCAATCGACATAGACGGTCGCGACGATGTTGTGGCCGGAGGCGATGTCGGTAGCCATCTCCTCGATCATGTAGCGCAGGCCGCCGCGGTCCCAGAGATGGTGATGCGGGTCGACGATCGGGAGAGCGGGATCGATGATCTCCTCGGTGTGCTGCGCCAGCCAGTCTTCGCGCGGATCGGCATAGAGCCCGCTTCTGGAGGCCGGTGCAGTGCTGGCGGCTATGGACGTCGCTCCCTTGATTGTTGTTGCCCGTCATTGCGTGCCAACGGATCGCGCGAATGCGCGCCCGGTTGACTCGCAATGACGGCGTTACTAGCGATGCGCTTACACCCCCTCCAGAATGATCACCGTCGGCGTGCCCGGCAGCGTATCGCGCGAGATCTTCAACGTCCGTTCCGTCCGCTGGTCGATCTGGAACTGCTGGCCGATCAGGCGCATGAATTCGTCGAGCGGAGTGGCGAAACGGTGCATCGGCAGCACGATCGAGGAGCGCAGCCGCTTGGTGATCTCAGAGACGCCGTCGAGCGACATCGTATAGGTGCCGTCGATCGGCACCATCACGATGTCGAGCCGGCCGATCGCCGCAAAATGCGTCTCGTCGAGTTTGTGATGCAGATGTCCGAGATGGCCGATGCAGAGGCCGGCGACTTCGAAGATGAAGATCGAGTTGCCATCCTTGATCATTCCCCCGCTGGAGCCCTCACCATAGTAGCGGCGGATGTCGGTCGGCACGTTGCGGATATAGACGTCGCCGACGCGCGTTGAGATATGCGCCGCCTGTCCATTCTCGCCCCAGCCATGCAGGACGTGCGGAATTTTTGGATCAGGAAACAGTGTGTAATGCGTCGAGTGCGCGCGGTTCATGGTAACGACATCAGGCAGGCGGCCGGTCCGGTAGGCGCCGTTGAAGTCGGTCCCGATCCGCACGCCGTCGGGCGTATCGATATAATAGGTGGAATGTCCGACATAGGTAATCGCGACCTCTTCCACCTTGGCGGCGGTACGGCGCAGGCTGACCGGAACGGCGCGTGGCGGCGCATTCGCCATCGCGAGGCACTCGCTGCGTAAGGGCTGCTGTTGGGCGGCCGCCGGGACGATCAGCGAGCCGAGGAAGGCGAGGACGACAGCAAGGGATCGCAACATGGCATGACCCGTCAGCGGTGAAAGCCGTAGGCGACACTGTATCGCCGAATTCGGGAGACGTCATGGCATTCGCGCGCGGCAGCGCGCCGGATTTGCTTCATCGGGCCCGGGCTATGACATATCGTAAGATTCAACCAGGGAGTTCGCCGTGACAGAAGAAACCGCAGCCCCAGCCCCGCGTGCCCCGGCATCGAAGCGGCTGGAGCCGTTGCGCCAGGTCGATGCCGGCCCGCTCAGCATCGCCTATTATGAGGCGGGTCCGGCGGATGGCCCCGCCGTGATGCTGATGCACGGCTTTCCCTACGACATTCATTCCTATGTCGACGTCGCGCCGCAACTGGCTGTCCAGGGCTGCCGTGTCATCGTTCCCTATCTGCGCGGCTATGGCCCGACCCGGTTTCGCGATGCCGCGACGCCGCGCTCGGGCGAGCAGGCGGCGGTCGGCGCCGACATGATGGCGCTGATGGATGCGCTCGGCATCCAGCGCGCGGTGTTCGCGGGCTATGACTGGGGTGGGCGCGCGGCCTGCATCGGCGCGGCGCTATGGCCGGAGCGCTGCCTCGGGCTCGTCTGTGTCAATTCCTATCTGATCCAGGATATTGCCAACGCGATGGTGCCGATGCGCCCCGAACGCGAGGTGGCGCTGTGGTACCAGTATTACTTCCAGCTCGAGCGCGGCCGCGCCGGCCTTGCCGCCAATCGACGCGAGATCGCCCGAATGTTGTGGACGCAGTGGTCGCCGAACTGGTTGTTCGATGATGCCTGTTTCGAGCGGACTGCGAGCGCCCACGACAATCCCGACTACGTGGATGTGGTGATCCACAGCTATCGCCACCGCTTCGGTCTGGCCGAAGGCGATCCGCAATATGCCGACACCCAGCGCCGGCTGGCGGCGCTTCCTCCCATCACCGTGCCGTCAATCACGCTGGACGGCGCAGGCGATGGCGTGGCGCCCGCGAGCGACGGCACCGCCAGCGCGTCGAAATTCACCGGCCGCCGCGTCCATCGCGTGGTGCCGCGCGTCGAGCACAATCTGCCGCAGGAAGCGCCGGAGGCGTTTGCAGCGGCTGTGATGGAGCTGGTTCGCGGATAAGTCGAGTGAGATCCAACGCTGGGGCGACGTGATCCACAAACGACCGACGTTGTCCGCTCACCCCCGCCGCGGGCTGATCTTCCACGTCGCAGCCAGGATCGCCGCGGTCAGCGCGCCGCTGATCACGGCGGCAACCGGGATCGTGACGGCGAGGGCTGACGTCGCGGCCCAGCCGATCGAGCAGAAGGCTTCCGCGAAGGTCGCCACGCGCGACGAGGTCTGGCGGCGGCGGAACTGGGTGCGTTTTGCCTGCACGCGGAACCAGAGCTGGATCGCAGCGGCGGAGACGGTCGCGATAATGACGCCGACCGCGGTGACGATCGTCTGCGTCAAGGAGGCAAACGCAAGGGCTGCGATCAGCGGCGTGAAGATGGCGCCGATTGAGATCAGCACCACTTCGACCTTGGCGCGGATCACGCGCGAGGGCGGCAGCGGTGCGGTTGCGACCAGGTCGGCGGCATCTTCTCCTGATATCGTCAGCCAGGCGAGGCCGCCGGCAAGCTGGCCCGCCGCCATCACGATCACGGGCGTGATCAGCACGATCGCGTCAGAGCTATCGGAAAAGCTTCGCCACAGCATCAGGGCCGGCGGCACCAGATAAAGCAGTTGCATCAGGCTTTGCGACAGCAGCCACGGGTCGCGCCGCAGCAGCACGAACTCCTTGGTGCGTAGCGCCCGTTGCCGCGAGCCGCCGCGAAATGCCGTGGCGCGCGGCCCGCGACGGACAGCGCGCGTGGTAGCGGCGACACGGACGACGGTATCGGCAAATCGCGGCGAAAAGACCGCCATCACGACGCCGAGCAGCAGAAGCCCGCCGGCCATGAGCCATGGCAGCACAACGCCGTCGCCGATCGCCGCGCGTGCCGGCCACCACAGCGGACTGTCGAGATCAGGCGCATAGGCTGAAGCGGCATCGGAGGTCAGCACGGCGAAGCGAGACAACGTGCCATAGGAAAGAATCGCCGCGACCTGGAGCGCGATGACGAAGCCGGCGCCGATGACGGCGGCCACGATCTGTGCGACGAGGCGAGTGCGGCTCGGGCCGATCAGCCTGAACAGCAGCACGGTGATCGCGATCGCTACCGCTGCGGCCGAAAGGCCGATGGCGACGACGACGCCGAACGCCGAGAGCCAGCGCGCGCCGCCGCCGATCACGAGAACGTCGACAAAGGGCGTCGACAGCAGCAGCGCCATTCCGATGACGGATAGCGCGATCGCCGCGATCCGCACCGAGAACACGTTGGCGAGGTTCGCCGGTGACGACATCAGGAGGTCGAGATCGGCGCGGGCGTAAAACACCCGCGTCACGGATTCGATCGCCTGCGACAGCATCAAGGCCCAGGCGAGAAAGATGGTCGCAGTGATGACGATCAGTTCGGGCTTGCCTAGCGGCGCCTGCAAATCCGCAAAGCGGCCGATCACCGCATAGGCCGGCAGGTGCATGATGGCGGCGAACACGACCAGGGCGATGATCGCGCGTTTTCGTTTTCCCCGGCTGCCGGTCATCATCGCCAGCCATTCGCGCCAGGCCAGCCGGATTTCGTGCCGGGCAAACCAGGTGAGCGCCGCGGCCGAACTCATGCGGCTGCCGCCCCGGCGTCGACGAGCGCGATGAACATGTCTTCGAGGCTGGTGTCGCCGCGGCCGTTCTGCTGGCGCAGCTCACTGAGCGTACCCTCGGCCACCAGCCGTCCCGCGGCGATGACGCCGATCCGATCGGCCATCCGCTCGGCCACTTCGAGAATATGCGTCGTCATGATCACGGTGCAGCCGGAGCGGACGCGCTCCTGCAGCAATCCTTTGACGTGACGCGCCGACAGCGCGTCGAGCCCGGTCAACGGCTCGTCCAGGATGATCAGCTGGGGATCGTGAACCAGCGCGCCGGCAAGCGCCACCTTCTGCCGCATGCCCTTGGAAAATCCCTCGCAGCGTTCGTGCAGATGCGGCTCCAGTCCGAGCGACGCCAGAAGCTGGTGAGCGGAAGTTTCGGAAGTTGCGGGATCGATGCCCCACAGGCCGGCGACGAATTCGAGATATTCCAGCGGCTTCAGCTTGTCGTAGATCATGGGCTCGTCGGAAACCCAGGCCATGGTCTGCTTGGCGGCGACGGGATCGGCAAGGGCATCGATGCCCAATATGGATACAGAGCCGGCGTCGGGCTTGAGCAGACCGGCGACCATGCGCAAGGTCGTGGTCTTGCCCGCGCCGTTGGGGCCGAGCAGGGCATAGAACTCGCCAGTGCGAACGGTGAGGTCGAGCGCATCGACCGCCGGGCGGTCAAAACGCTTCGTTAACCCTCGCACCTCGAGCGCCGATACATCCGCCTTCATGATTTCGGAGCGATCCAGTTGTTCGCCGCGGACCATGAACCGAAGAGCTTTCGGCGCGGTGAATCTGGTGGACCAAATCGCGCCGATCCCCGCAACTTCCCGGGGCTGCGGCATTTCTCCGCAATTGTTAACGGCGCTGCTCGCAGCGCTTTGTTGACAGCGGTCGGCGCTTTGGGCTCAATGCAACGGGACATATGCGGCTGCAGGCATCGTGGATGCCCGGCAGCGTGTAGACACAAGATGCGAAAGAGGCGATCGACAGAATCGTCCGGCGTCGGGGAGGGAAATGATGCTGGACTTCGTTCAGCAGCTCGTGAGTGGCATCGCGCTCGGCTGCGTCTATGGCCTGATCGCGCTCGGTTTTGTGCTCATCTACAAGGCAACCGAGGTCGTCAATTTCGCCCAGGGCGATTTGATGATGCTGGGCGGATTCTTCGCCTTCACATTCATCGGCATGCTCGGTCTTAATTACTGGCTCGGATTCGCCGGTGCCGTTATCGCCATGGCCCTGTTCGGCATGCTGGCCGAACGCGTCGTCGTGCGCCCGATTCTCGGTTATCCGCAGTTTTCCATCATCATGGCGACGATCGGGCTCGGATATTTCCTGCGCTCCGTCGTCGGCATGATCTGGGGCACCGACGATTTCAAGATCGAGACGCCGTTCAGCGACGGTGTGCTGCGAATCGGCTCGCTGGTGCTGGCATACGACAAGCTGTCGGTGATCGCCGCCACCATCATCCTCTGCGCGCTGTTGTACCTATTCTTTAACCGTACCACGCTCGGCACCGCGATGCGCGCCAGTTCGGAGAACATGCTCGCTGCCTACTACATGGGCATTCCGGTCAAGCGCGTGGTCTCGATCGTGTGGGCGATCGCTGCGGCGGTCGCGACGGCCGCTGGCGTGCTGCTGGCGCCGATCACCTTCATTCACTCCAATGTCGGACTGGTGCTGGGTCTGAAAGCATTTCCCGCCGCCGTGCTCGGCGGCTTCGGTTCGATTCCGGGTGCCGTGGTCGGAGGCGTGCTGATCGGCGTGATCGAGAGCATGGCCGGCTTCTACCTGCCGCAGGGCTGGAAGGACGTTGCGCCCTACATCGTCCTTCTGGTGGTGCTGCTGCTCAAGCCCGAAGGCCTGTTCGGTGTTCACATGCGGAAGAAGGTCTAATGCGTTTTCTCTTCAAGACGGATTACGAAGACGACATCAAACTGTTTCCGCACAGCGGCTACGTCGTCTCCTACGGTATCCTGCTGGCGTTTCTGCTGATCGCGCCGTTCGTGCTTTCCAGCTACCTCGTCAGCCAACTGGTGTTCGTCTGCATCTATGCAACGGTCGGCGTGGGACTGATGATTCTCACCGGCTTCACCGGGCAGGCCTCACTCGGGCACGCCGCCTTTCTGGCGATCGGCGCTTACACGGCGGCCTATCTGCAGCAGTTCAACGTGCCGTTTCCGGTCTATTTCCTGGCCGGCGGCCTGTTGACCGGCGTGGTCGGCGCGCTGGTCGGATTCCCGGCGCTGCGGCTGACGGGCATTTATCTTGTCATCGCGACAATTTCATTCGCCTTCATCGTTGAAGAGGTGCTGGCGCGTTGGGAAAGCGTAACCCACGGCAACGAGGGCATGCGGGTCAAGACGCTGAGCCTGTTCGGGCAGGCGGTGCCGCAAAACGGCCCGACCTTCTACTATCTCTGTCTTGCCGTACTGATCCTCACCATCGTCGGCACGCTCAATCTGCTGCGCTCGCCGACAGGACGCGCCTTCGTCGCGATCCGCGACAGCGAAACCGCGGCGCGCAGCATGGGCGTCAACGTGTCGCTCTACAAGGTGAAGTCGTTTGCGATCAGCGCGGCGATCACAGGCCTCGCCGGCGTGCTGTTTGCGCACAAGCTCTCCTTCATCTCGCCGGAAATGTTCACGCTGCAGCTCTCGATCGAGTTCATCATCGTGATCCTGATCGGCGGCGCCTTCAGCCTGCACGGCGCGGTGTTAGGTGCAATCTTTCTGGTCATGATCGATCCGTTCCTGACGTACCTGAAGGACGACCTGCCCGGCATCATCGCCGGCATCGCAGCGACCTTTGGCACCGACAGCATTGCGGCGGGCAAAATTCACGACAATGTCGCCGCCATTGCGTCCGCCAATGGCTTGAAGGGCGCCATCTACGGGGTGATCATCGTGCTGTTCGTGCTGTTCGAGCCGCTCGGTCTCTACGGCCGCTGGCTGAAGATAAAACTCTTCTTCCAGCTCTTCCCGCTCTACAAGCGCGCTACCTTCAAACGCCAGAAGATCTACGTGAAATCGGAGCGGAACCGATGAGCTATTTCCGTGCCGAAAATCTCTCTCTGCATTTCGGCGGCCTCAAAGCAGTCGATTCCGTCAGCTTCGCTGTGGAGAAGGGCGAGATACTCTCGATCATCGGGCCGAACGGCGCCGGCAAGAGTTCAATCTTCAACCTGATCTCGCGGATTTATCCACCGACCTCGGGCAGGATCTTCTTCGAGGACCAGGATATTACCAATCAGCCGGCCTACGATATCGCTGGCCTCGGCATCGCCCGCACGTTTCAGAACATCGAATTGTTCGAGAATGCGACCATGCTGAGCAATCTATTGGTCGGCCGGCACCGCCACTCCACCACGCGGCTCTGGCAGGAGTTGTTGTTCCTGCCGAGCGTGCGCGCCGGCGAAAAGATGCATCGCCGCCGCGTCGAGCAGGTGATCGAATTCCTCGATCTCGAAGCCTATCGCGATAAGCTGATCTCGGGGCTGCCTTACGGCGTCCGCAAGGTGATCGAGCTGGCGCGCGCGCTGTGTTCCGAGCCGAAGCTGATCCTCTTGGACGAGCCGTCCTCCGGGCTCAATGTCGAGGAGACCGAGGACATGTCGTTCTGGATCCGCGACATGAAGACCGAGCTTGGCATCACCGTCTTGATGGTCGAGCACGACATGACGCTGGTCAACCGCGTCTCCGACCGTGTGATTGCGCTCAACTACGGCCGCGTGCTCGCGATGGGCTCGCCGTCCGAGGTGCAGCGCCATCCCGACGTCGTCGCTGCCTATCTCGGCGCATGAGGATGATGCCATGAGCGCTTCCGACATCATCCTCAAGCTCAGTAATATCGAGAGCTATTACGGGCCGATCATGGCCATCCGCGGCATCAGCCTGGAGGTGCCGCGCGGCCGCATCGTTACCTTGCTCGGCGCCAACGGCGCCGGCAAGACCACGGTGCTCAAGACCATCTCCGGCATTCTCGATCCGCAAAAAGGCTCGATCGAGTTTCTGGGCAAGCCGATCCAGCGCATGGAAGCCGACAAGATCGTCCGGCTGGGCTTGAGCCACGTGCCGGAGGGGCGCGAGGTGTTTCCGTTCCTCTCGGTACGCGAAAATCTGATGATGGGCGCCTACCCGCGCAAGGATCGGGCCGGCGTCGCCGAGGATCTCGAGCGCGTCTACGGCTATTTCCCGCGGCTGAGGGAACGCATCAACCAGCCGGCCGGGCAGCTTTCCGGCGGCGAGCAGCAGATGCTGGCGATCGGGCGGGCGCTGATGAACCGGCCGACCCTGCTACTTTTGGACGAGCCCTCGCTCGGCCTGTCGCCGATCCTGGTGAAAGAGATCTTCACCATCATCAAGCGCGTCAACGAGGAGCAGGGCATGTCGATCCTGCTGGTCGAGCAGAACGCCAAGGTGGCGCTGGAGACCGCGCATTACGGCTACGTGCTGGAAATCGGCCGGGTCGTGATGAACGACACCTGCGAGCGGCTGATGAGTTCAAAGGACATCCAGGAATTCTATCTCGGCGCCAAGGAAGAGGGCGCCCGCGGCGAACGGCGCTGGAAGAAGAAGAAGACATGGCGTTAGAAGACTAGGCGCTGAAGAGTTGGCGTTAACCGTCGCAGTCAAAAGCATGGCGTTAAGAACGAGTTAGAGCTAAATTCGAGCCCTGCTTCGAAAACCAAGACCGGTTCGAACACCGGCACCGGAGGCAGGCGACAGAGGAGGAGATGCGCATGGCCAGACCGGCAGTGCTGACGGTCGCCGACACGATCGCGAAGAGCTTCTTGCTGTCCGTGGAAACACGCGGCGACCGGCCGGCGATCCGCGAAAAGAAGTTCGGCATCTGGCAGGCGACCAGTTGGCGCGAATGGCTGCAGATATCCAAGGACGTGGCCTATGGTCTGCATGCCAGCGGGTTCCGGCCCGGGGATGTCGCCTCGATCATCGCCAACGCCGTGCCGGAATGGGTCTATGCCGACATGGGCATCCTCTGCGCCGGCGGCGTTTCATCCGGCATCTACCCGACCGACTCCTCGTCGCAGGTTGAATATTTGATCAACGATTCTTCGACCAAGGTGATCTTCGCCGAGGACGAGGAACAGCTCGACAAGATACTTGCCTGCCGTTCGCGTTGCCCGACGCTGCAGAAGATCATCGTGTTCGACATGGAAGGCCTGACCGGCTTTACCGACCCGATGGTGTTGTCGCTGGCCGAGTTCATGGCGCTCGGTCGCAACCACGCGCAGGGCAACGAGGGGCTGTGGGACGAGATGATCGGAAGCCGCAGCGCAGGCGATCTCGCCATCCTGGTCTACACCTCGGGCACCACCGGCCCACCCAAGGGCGCCATGCATTCCAACCGCAGCGTGACGCACCAGATGCGCCACGCCAATGACCTGTTTCCGTCGACCGACCACGAGGAACGGCTGGTGTTCCTGCCGCTCTGCCACGTCGCCGAGCGGATCGGCGGCTATTACGTCTCGCTGGCGCTGGGATCGGTGATGAATTTCGCCGAGAGCCCGGAGACCGTGCCGGATAATCTGCGCGAGGTGCAGCCGACCGCCTTCCTCGCGGTGCCGAGAATTTGGGAAAAAGTTCTATTCCGGAATCACGATCGCGCTGAAGGATGCGACCACGTTCCAGAACTGGATGTACCGCAACGCGCTCGCCATCGGCAATCGGATGACCGAGTACAAGCTGCAGGGCGATACGCCGCCACTGTCCTTGCGGCTGGCAAACCGCGCCGCCTATTGGCTGGTGTTCCGCAACATCCGCCGCATGCTCGGGCTCGACCGGTGCCGGCTGGCCTTTACCGGCGCGGCCCCGATCGCGCCGGACCTGATCCGCTGGTATCTCGCGCTCGGCCTCGACATGCGCGAAGTCTACGGCCAGACCGAGAATTGCGGCGTCGCGACCATCATGCCGCCCGATCGCATCAAGCTCGGGTCGGTCGGCAAGGCCGCGCCGTGGGGCGAGGTTGCGATATCGCCGCAGGGCGAAATCCTGATCCGCGGCGACTTCCTGTTCATGGGCTATCTGAACCAGCCGGAGAAGACCGCCGAGACCATCGACGCCAAGGGATGGCTGCACACCGGCGATGTCGGCTCGATCGATAATGAAGGCTTCGTCAAGATCACTGACCGGATGAAGGACATCATCATCACCTCGGGCGGCAAGAACATCACGCCATCGGAGATCGAGAACCAGCTAAAATTCTCGCCCTACGTCTCGGATGCCGTGGTGATCGGCGACAAGCGGCCGTATTTGACCTGCCTCGTCATGATCGACCAGGAGAATGTCGAGAAATACGCGCAGGACCACAATATTCCCTTCACCAATTATGCCAGCCTGTGCCGTGCGCAGGAGATCCAGGACTTGATCCAGCGTGAGATCGAGGCGGTCAACGCCAACTTCGCGCGCGTCGAAACCATCAAGAAGTTCTACCTCATCGAGCGTCAGTTGACTCCCGAGGACGAGGAACTGACGCCGACCATGAAGCTGAAGCGCAGCTTCGTGAACAAGCGCTACGCCGCCGAGATCGACGCCATGTATCGCGAACGGGCGGTGGCGTAGGCGGACATTTGGAACGAAGTATTTGAAAACGGCGAAGGATTGAGAAGGCCCACCCTTCGCGCAACACGGGCCAAGGAAGAGGAGACTGCAATGTCGAAGTCGTTCAAGGTGCTGGGCCTTGCGGTGAGCGCCCTTGCGCTTACCCAATTGCCGGCCGCAGCCCAGACCAAGGTTACCGATCAAGGCATCTCGTCCAGCGAGATCGTCATCGGCACCCATCAGGACCTGTCCGGCCCGATCAAGAACTGGGGTGTTCCGGTTTCCAACGGCATGAAGATGGCGGCCGAGGAGATCAATACCGCAGGCGGCATCCACGGTCGCAAGATCAAGCTGATCGTGGAGGACAGCGGCTACGATCCGAAGCGCGCCGTGCTGGCCTCACAGAAGATGGTCGAGCGCGACAAGGTCTTCGCCATGGTCGGCCCGATGGGCTCGCCCACCGTGCTCGCCGCGCAGGACATCCTGTTCGATGCCGGCGTTATGCAACTCTTCCCGCTGACGGCCGCCGAATTCACCTTCAAGTTCGATCCGGCGAAGCCGCAGGAAAGGCTGAAGTTCAACAACCTCCTGCCGTATGTCGAGAGCACGCGCGCCGCGGTCAAATACATGGTCGAGACCAAGGGCTTCAAGAAGCCCTGCATCCTGCATCAGGACGACGAGTACGGAAAGAACGTGCTTGACGGCTTCACCCAGCAGGTCAAGGCGATGAAGCTGGAGCCGGCTTCTGTCACCAGCTACAAGCGCGGCGCTTCCGACTTCAGTGCTCAGGTCGCCAAGATGAAGTCCGACGGCTGCGATGTGGTCGTGCTCGGCACCGTGATCCGCGAGACCATCGGTGCGATGGGCGAAGCCAAAAAGCTCGGCTGGGACGTCACCTTCCTCGGCGCCACGCCGACCAACGTGCTGGAAGTGCCGGCGCTCGGCAAGGAAGCCGTCGAAGGCCTCTACGCGGCTTCCGGCTTCGAAATCCCGTACGAAGACACCGCCAAGGGCAAGGTCAAGGACTGGCTCGCCAACTACAAGAAGATGTTCGGCTCGGATGCCAACACCCAGGCGATCATCGGCTACAACGCCATGATGACCTTTGCGTTCTACGCCGAGAAGGCTGGCAAGGACCTGACCGGCCAGAAGATGCTGAGCGCGCTTGAGTCAGGCGAGCAGTTCCGCGACATCTTCAACTCGCCGCCGACCAAGTTCTCCAAGACCGATCATCTCGCCACCACGATTACCCAGGTCCAGCAGATCAAGAACGGCCGCTGGGTGCTGGTCAAGGAAGGCCTGATGTTCTGAGGGGACGCTTCGCTCTAGCGACAGGACTTCAACAAGAAAGGGCTGCGCGATCATCTCGCGCAGCCCTTTACTTATTGTGCTTGCGGTCTCCGTATCGCCGTACACCGACAGCAATGACGGTCGTCGTCACTTCGGCCTTATCGCGTCCGCGGTGCCTTGGATAAAGGCTTGGATCTTCACCACGTCGGCTTCGGTCAACTTGCCGGTGAAGTCGGGCATGCCCTGATCGTGGAACGGACCCTTGAACACAAAATTCTTCAGGTTCTCGATGGTCTCCTTGGAAACGTAGCCGAGGTTCCTGACATTGCCGCCCTTGTCGACACCGGGCACGCCATGGCATTGCGCGCAGGCGGTGACATAGAGCGCAGTGCCTTCGGGAACGTCCTTCGGATCGTATTTGACGCCGGCGAGCAGGCCTTCGGTCTGGTACTTCACGAAGGCCGGCAGTGGCGCTTGCCGTCGAGCGCGAACGTGTAGACGGTGCCCGGGCTCTGCAATTCGGTGGCGCGGGCGGCAATTCCAAACACGCCGCCCCAGCCGACCGCGATCGAGACGTACTGCTTGCCGTCGATCAGATAGGTCGAGGCGGCCGCAACCACGCCGCTACCGACCGGCGTCTCCCAGAGCTTTTCGCCCGTCGTGGCGTTGTAGGCGATGAAGCGGCCGTCCGCAGTGCCCTGGAAAACGAGGTTGCCCGCGGTAGTGAGCGTGCCGCCGTTCCACGGCGCCACATATTCCGCGCGCCAGGCTTCCTTCTGCTTCACCGGGTCCCAGGCGAGCAGGCGGCCGAATGGCGTGCTCTTCGGCGGTGTCGCGTTGAGCATGAAGCCAAGGTTCCAGCCCGCCGCGGAAGCGAATTTGCCGGGCTCCTGTGCGTTATGCTTGAACGCCGTTTCCGGCGTGAGATTCACCGGAATGTTCTGCGCCGGCAGATAGACGAGGCCGGTCTGCGGATTGAACGACATCGGATGCCAGTTATGGGCGCCGTACGGGCCGGGGATGCTGTCATACTGTTCTCCCCGCGCGCCTCCTTCACCTCGATCGGCCGGCCGTTGGCGTCGTAGCCGGTCGCCCAGTTCACATCGACGAAGTTCTTGGCCGAGATGAACTTGCCGTTGGTGCGGTCGACGACGAAGAAGAAGCCATTCTTCGGCGCGTGCAGGATCACCTTGCGCGGCGTGCCATCGATGGTGAGGTCGGCGAGGATCATCGGCTGGGTGGAGGTGTAGTCCCAGTGATCGCCGGGCGTCTCCTGGTAGTGCCAGACGTATTTTCCGGTGTCGGCGTTCAGCGCGACCAGCGAGGCCAGATAGAGGTTGTCGCCGCCGGACGGGCTGCGCACATCCCGATTCCACGGTGAGCCGTTGCCGGTGCCGATATAGACGAGGTTGAGGTCTGGATCGAAGGTGATGGTATCCCACGCCGTTCCGCCGCCGCCGTTGATCCAGTATTTGCCGGCGGGGTCCCAGGTCTTGGCGGCAGCCTCCATTGATTCATCTTCGAACGGTTTTGACGGATCGCCCGGCACCGTGAACCAGCGCCAGGCCTGATTGCCGGTTTCGGCGTCGTAAGCGGTGACGTAGCCGCGGGCGCCGTATTCCGCGCCGCCATTGCCGATCACGACCTTGCCGTTGAACACGCGCGGCGCGCCGGTGATGGTGTAGGAATGCTCCTTGTCGATCAGCGTGTCCTTTTCCCAGACCACTTTGCCGGTGACGGCATCGAGCGCGATCAGCCGCCCGTCATAGACGCCGACGAACACCTTGCCTTTCCAGAGCGCGACGCCGCGATTGACCACGTCGCAGCAGCCTTTGTAGCCCTTTGTGCGATCGACCTTCGGATCGTACGTCCAGAGCCGCTTGCCGGTGCGGGCATCGATGGCGTGCACCACGCTCCAGGACGCGGTCTGATACATGACGCCGTCGACAACGACCGGCGTCGCCTCGACGCCGCGGGAGGATTCCAGCGGATAGCTCCACACCAGTCCGAGCTTCTTCACGTTGTCGGCGTCGATCTGGTTGAGCTTGGAAAAGCGCGTCTCGGCATAGTCGAGGCCGATGGTCGGCCAGTCGCTCGAGGTCGCGGTGTTGGCCTTGATCGATGCGCCGTCGACCGCCGAAGTAACCGCCTTGATGTGCTCGGGCGATCCCTTGGCGGGTGTCTGCGCAAGGGCTGTGCTGCAGCCCAGCGTCAGGCCCAGCCCGATTGCGATCACGGCCTGCGCAAGGCGCGCCGGCCGATGGGAAGCAACGGCAATTTCAGGAAAAAAAAGGCAAGCGGAAGCAACGCGTGGCAAACGTGTCATCTCATTCCCTCCCAGTGATCTCTAGCGGATCTGGTGGAATGCTATGCCGGTGAGAAGGATCGCGTCAATCAACGCGATGCGCGAAACGAAAAGAGAAAATTTGTCTCGCATGTTTTGCGCGAGCGTTTTCACCGAACGAATGCAAGCTGGCATACCGGCTGCAGCGCACCATTGGCCGCGAGGCAGGGAAGATCAGGTAAGGAAAGCAGATTGTTGCCTGCCGTCGCCGCGCAACAATTGCGCGCCGTCATTCCATTGGCAGGTTCGAATGACCGGTCGGCGGAGCGGCGAGAGAACTCACAACAAGCGGAGCCGCAAGCGTACTGCCCGAGGCGTCGGCGAGCAGCGGGGCGTCGGCATATCGCATCACGCCGTGCTGACTGATCACGAATGTCGGCCGAAAGTTTCTGACGTCGACATCCTCGACCATCGCCATGCGGCGGTTATCTAGCGTCAGCCAGCGCCCCTCCAGCCGCGTGGCAGCCACCGCGTGGTCCTCGCCGTGGATGGTATCGTGCAGTACCACGATCCTGAGGTCGTCGGGCGCGATGCCGGCACGGCGTAAGGCTATGAATTTCGCAATCGCATAATCCTCGCAGTCGCCGCCGCCGCGCGCGAGCGTTGCGAGCGGCGGCGTCCAGACGTCGATCTGGCCGTGCTGAGCGAGATCGCTCATCGGCCGGATGGCGAGATTGACCGCGCGGTTGATTTCGCCGAGCCGCGCCCGGCCTTCGCGCAAGCGGGCGGCGTCGGCAATGTCGAGGAATTTCAACGCGGCCGGAGACGCGCAGCCGTCACGGTCGCCTTCGCAGAGCGCAAGCTGCACCATTTCGTCGTCGAGCCGGCGCTGCACGCCGATCCATTTGTCGTGCAGTCCGCCGCTGGAGAGGGCAGATGCGACAAGCCCGAACGGCTCGGCCGACCGCTGGATGATCTCCACCGGCGCGGATGGCTCGCCCGTCTCCGCGCGCAGGTCGACTGGCCCGAACCAGGCCAAGCCGCACGCGACGATGCCCGCACGCCATGCGCGCGCATAGACTGCCAACCCCATCTGACACCCCTTGTCCGGGCATCGGCGGGCCTGCTCTGCCTGCTCGTACCCGGATCATTTCAGAACGGGCAGGATGGGCAATGGCGCTTTTGATCCGTTTAAAACGAGGGGAGACCTATCGGAAGTTTGCGAAGGAGCGTGAACGCGGCCTTGCCGGTTTGCAGAGGATTTTATCGATCCACTCAGATCGGTGCTCATCAGGGCCGCTCGGCTATCCGAGACAGGACGCGGACAGGGCGCAAAAGTTTACGGTTGCAGAAGGGTCACAGGTCACCCGAATTAACCTTACCGGCGGAATCCCTCGGTGGGCGGCTGCAACCTGTCCCGGATCCCTTGAAGCGATGGCGGCTTCTTGTGGATCGGCGAAACGGTCAGCCCTTCGGGCGGCCGTCGGTTCCCTCGCTTCTGCGCTGCAGCAAAGATAAAGTATTGTGACTGCTTATCTTTATGCCTTGAGAAGGCCGTGCCTAATTTTCAATCGGCCCGCGGTAAACCCTGCCTTCTCCTCGCCACACTCTCGCCCGACAGTTTTTCCGGACCTTTTCGGTCGTGTTGCAGACTTACCCCATATTGAGGGTGTTCGCAGCGTGCGTGCTTTTGTGTTCCCTACCTGCATGGTATGAAAACCCCGCAGGGAAATTTCATACTTCTTAACCATTTAGATTGGTGTTCCATTGAACTACGCCGGCAAATTCGGATCGGGCGACCTCGCCCCCTTTTTCCGGCGCGGATATTGGCTCAGGGCCTCTGCCGTCATCGCACGGCCATCTTCCTTCCCACGCCAAGCTCCATGTCGACAAAGTTTCGACACATGCGCCGTCCGACGCCATAATTGTTTCTGATGCCCATCTGCTCTTCAGCGGCGACTTCAAGCGATCGGGCGTCGACCTGATCCTTAGCAGCGTCGACCGCGAGGTCGTGCTGCGCGATTACTTCAAGGGCGAGAAGCGCGCTGCGCTGGCCTCGCCCGATGGCGCCCATCTCACCGGCGACATCGTCAACGCGCTGAGCGGGCACATCCAGTTCGCGCAAGCGGACGGCAGTCCCAGCGTCGCGCCGCCTGTGATCGGGCATGTCACCAAGCTGACGGGGAATGCGACCGCGATCCGCAACGGCGTCTCAATCATCCTGAACCAGGGCGAAACCGTCCATAAAGGCGACGTCGTCCAGTCCGGCTCCGATTCGACGCTGGGCATCACCTTCATCGATGGCACCGTGTTCGGTCTCGCATCGAACGCCAGGATGGTGCTGAACGAGATGGTCTACGACCCCGACGGGTCGGACAACAAATCGCTGCTCAGCCTGGTGCAGGGCACGATCTCGTTCGTCGCCGGCGCCACCGCCAAGAAAGGCGACATGAAGGTCGACACCCCGGTCGCGACCATGGGCATCCGCGGCACCGCGGTGCTGGTCGAGATCGACTTCGAGGTGCCGGGCCAGGGTGGTGCGCCGCCGGCGAAATTCCAGGTGCTGGTCGAGCCCGACGGCACCACCGGCTCCTACATTCTGTTCGACAAGACCACGCTGACGCCGATCGCGACCGTCAACCAGGCCGGCACGCAGACGATCGTCAGCGGCCAGGGCGCGGTCAGCTTCCAATCGTCGGTGCAGCTATCGCCCGATGCGCAGAAGATCATCAGCGACGTGTTCTCGCTGAAGTTCACCGACCTGAACAACCCGAACACCAAGCTCACCACCAATTTTACCGATTCGATCGTTCCGGAAACGTTGTTCATCAAGCTGGCCGGCGGGGAGTTCATTCCCGTGACGCTTCAGCTACTCAACATCCCGAGCGGGGCTACTCCCGCCGCGGATCCGGGACCGCCCCCCAGGCTCGTGCATATTCCGGGACCGCCGCTGGCTGCGGCGCACGGCGGCGCGGTTACCGAACGAATCGATGTGACCGCGAGCTCCGCGCTCGACAGCATCTCGGGTGTCGTCAACTATATCGACATCAACGTCGGCGACACGCCGAGCGTCAGTGCGCAGTTTTCTTTCTTCGTCTATCAGAACGCGCAGGGCGCCGACGTCACCGCCACGCTGACGGCGCAGCAACTGGCTGCGATCAAAGCGGTCGAAGTGCCGCTGTCCGTGGTGCAGGATCCCAACGGCAAGAACATCGGTACGGCGACCTGGACCTACAACATCGCCGACGGCGCGTTCGACTTCCTTGCCGCCGGCGAGACGCTGAAGCTGACCTACATGGCGCGGGTCGACAACAATTATGCGCCGAGCAACGAGACGACGTTTGTGCCGTTTACGATCGTCGTCACCGGCACCAATGACAAGCCGACGATCTCCGCGACCGGCGGCCAGATCACGGAGCGGATCGGCACCGGCAATACGGTGATCGATACCGTGTCCGGCACCGTTACCTTCGGCGATGTCGACCTGACCGACCGTCCCGTCGTCAGCGCGGCGATCTCGGCCGCCGATCCGTTCCGCTACTATGATGCGCAAGGCAACGACGTCACCGCGACGCTGACGGCGGAGCAGCGGTCAGCAATTCAGACCGTCCTGGTGCCGCTGACAGTGGTGCAGGCGGCCGGAAACAGCCATAACGGCTCGGCAACGTGGACCTACAGCGTCGAGGACAGCAAGTTCGATTTTATCGCCAAGGGCGAGACGCTGGTGCTCAACTACGTCGCCCAGGTTGATGATGGTCATGGTGGCGTCATCACGACGTCGATCACGGTCTCGATCGACGGCGCGGATGTCGCCGTCTCCGGTACTAACGACGTTCCGACCATCGAGGTGACGAACTCTGCGTTCCCCGAGCTGGAGAACCCCAGCCAGCCGAATCCGACCGGATCCCCGGCGCTTCATACGGTATCGGGCACCATCAGCTTCACTGACGTCGACCTGACCGACCGGCCGGTGGCGAGCGCCGCCTTTGCTTCCTACACCTATCAGAGCGCGGCCGACGCCAGTCTCACGCTCACGGCCGGGCAACTCGACGCGGTCGATGCCGCGCTGACGGTGGCGCAGGCGGCCGGCAATACAAACAACGGTTCGGCGAGCTGGACCTACAGCGTCCCCGACAGCGCGTTCGACTTTCTTGCGGACGGCGAGATCCTGACGCTGACCTATACCGCGACCGTCAATGACGGTCACGGCGGGATCATCAACAAGCCGCTCACCGTCACCGTGACCGGCACTAACGATACGGCCGTCATCGCCAGCAGCCCACAATCCGCAGCAATTTCGGAGATCGACGACACCTCTGGCTCGGCGACGCCGGATCACGCCAATGGCGCGATCATATTCACGGATGTCGACTGGACCGACACGCATACCGTGACGGTTACCGATGTGGTCGCATCCGGCATCATGACCGGTCTGGCCGATCACGACACGCAGTTCGATTGGCTATTGCTGGGCACGTTGACCGATTCCCCCGGCGGGTTGACCGGCATCCAGAACTGGACGTTCTCGGCCCCGGATCATTATTTCGACTATCTCGCCGACGGCGAGGCCGTCACGCTCACCTACACGGTGGAAGTTGACGACCACCACGGCGGCGTCGTCACCAAGGACGTGGCCATTACCGTCAACGGCGCCAATGATGCGCCGGTGGTTACCACGACCAACGGCACCTTTACCGAAATGGCCGGCACCGGCATCGGCGTGTTGGACCATGCCGGCGGCAGCATCACCTTTGCCGATCTCGATCTCAGCGACCGGCCGGACGTATCCGCGTCATACGCCAGCTACACCTACACGGCTGCGGATGGCACGACCGATCTGCTGCTGACCGCACAGCAGCAAGACGACATCGGAATCGCCCTGACGCTGACACCGGCCCTCGGCAACACCAACAACGGTTCGGTGAGTTGGTCCTATGACGTGGCCGACAGCCAGTTCGATTTCCTCGCTTATGGCGAAACGCTGACGCTGACCTACACCGCCAAGGTCAATGACCATCATGGCGGCGTTGTCACCAAGCCGGTCACCGTCGCCATCACCGGCTCCAATGACGTGCCGACGCTGGACGCCGAGATAGCGGGCGAGCTCAACGACACCGCGGCGAATGACAGTTTTGGCAGTCTCGCGGGGACGTTGACCGGGCACGATGTCGATCACGATGAGACCGCCTCGCTGAGTTATGCTGTGCTCGACGGATCCAGTGCGGTGAACACTGCGGTCGCCGGCCTCTACGGTTCGCTGACGGTGAATGCCGACGGCACCTACACCTACGTTCCCAATGCCGCCGCGCTCAACGCGCTGCACGAAGGTAGCTATACCGATATGTTCACGGCGCAAACGGCCGACGTGCACGGCACCGTCAGCACCGCCATTCTCACCGTCGATGTGATCGGCGCCAACGACGCGCCGACATTGACTGCGGAAATCGCGGGCAAGCTCACCGATACCGCGGCCGATGACAATTTCGCCGATCTTACGGGCACGCTGGATGGCAATGACCGCGACAGCGGCGAGACCGCCTCGCTGAGTTATGCTGCGCTCGACGGATCCAGCGCGGTGAACACCGCGGTCGCCGGCCTCTACGGTTGGCTCGCGGTGAATGCCGACGGCAGCTACGTCTATGTGCCCAATGCTGCCGCCATCGATGCGCTGCTGGCAGGTAGTTATACCGATACCTTCGCGGTGCAGACCATCGACGTGCACGGTGCTGTCGGCACTGCGACGCTGACGGTGAACGTGGAGGGGGCGAACGATGCGCCCGTGATCAGAACCGATGTCGTCGTCACAGAGGACGTTGATGAAACGACGACTTTTTCGGGCCTTTACGTCACGGATGCCGATGCTACCGGATCCACCACCTTTGCGATGTCAGCGACGACCGGCGCCAGCCCGGTAACTAGTGTGACACCGGCAAACGGCAGCGGCCTTGATTTTGAGGAAATCAACGCGATGCTGGACAGCGGTATCGCCTACGTCCACGACGCTGCGGAACCGCAGACCGACATGGTCACGCTCACGGTTGCCGATAGTTTTGGCGGCGCCGATACGGTCAATTTCATTTTCAACCACGCTGGAACAGGCCCGGAAGTCACCTTGAACGGCACGTCCGGCAACGACGTCATTTTTGCGACCGGCTATGCCGATACGCTGACCGGTGGTGCGGGCGCTGACCAGTTTGTCTTCACGCCGGAAGACAGTCCCAACACCGATACGATCATGGACTTCGCGCCGGAACGGGACCATATCGATCTGCGGGCGTTTGCCGCGGTGGACTCGTCCACTGTCAGTAGTTGGCTAGCCAATCCGCTGAACCAGATAAATTCTACTGACGTTCGGTTCACACTCGACACCAACGATACTGTCATCCTCAAGAATGTCGTCCTGGCCAATCTGAATGTGAGCGACTTCATCGTGTCGCCGCACTAAGCCCTCTGGAATGGTGCTTCCCGAGCCGCGCTAGCTCCCTGACTCAGTGCCACCTTCTGGCTTGCGTGGCGCTGGCAGTTAGGCGAACAATCGAAAGCCATGAAGCGACTACGGACCTTACCCAGGTGGTTCAAGCGGCGCATCGGCTATGCCCGGCTGCTGTGCCTTGCGCTCCTGGTCGGGTTTGCCGCGCTTCGTGTCGCCGATCCGGCGCCGGTCGAGGAAATCCGCGTCCGGACCTTTGACGCCTTCCAGCGCATCGACCCGCGCAAGAAGACCGCGCGGCCGGTCACCATCGTCGATATCGACGAAAAGAGCATGGAAAAGTTCGGGCAGTGGCCGTGGCCGCGCACCCGGCTTGCTGACCTCATCACCGAACTGACCCAGCTCGGCGCGGTCGTGATCGCGTTCGACGCGGTGTTCCCGGAGCCCGACCGTCTCAACCCTGCCTTGGCGGCGGACACGTTCCGCAATCTCGACGAGGAAACCCGTACCAGGCTGCGCGCGCTGCCGAGCAACGACCAGATCTTCGCCGATGCCATCCGGAAGTCGCGCGTGGTGCTCGGCGAATCCGGCCTGCCGGAGGAAATCGCGACCCTCGACAAGACGCTGCCGGTTACCGGGCTCGCGATGCTGGGCGAGGAGCCGCAGCGTTTCATGTTCGAGTTTCCCGGCCTTCTTCGCAACGTTCCGGTGCTGGAACATGCCGCCGCCGGGCGCGGCCTGTTCACCATCAGGCCCGAACGCGACGGCATTGTGCGGCGGGTGCCGATGATCATGCTCGCGCAGGGCCAGACCATGCCGTCGCTGACCTTCGAGATGCTTCGGGTGGCCACCGGGTCCGGCACCATCCTGATCAAGGCGGAGAAGGCCGGCATCAAGAGCCTCGGCATCAAGGGCGTCCAGATCCCGACCGACCATAACGGCCAGCTCTGGGTCCATTATGCCCGCAACGATGCCTCAATCTACGTCCCCGCAATCAACGTGCTGGAAAAGAACGTCGCCCCCGACATGATCGCAGGCAAGCTGGTGCTGATCGGCACCTCCGCGGTCGGCCTCAACGACATCAAGACCACGCCGGTGTCCCGCGCCATGCCCGGGGTCGAAATCCACGCCCAGGTGCTCGAAAGCGCGCTGACCGGCGCGGTGATCTCGCAGCCGAACTATGGCATCGGCATTGAATTCGCAGCAGCGATGTTGCTCGGGCTTCTCGTGATTGTGTTTGCGCCCCTGTTTGGTCCGGTCTCGCTGGTCATCTTCGGGGGCGCGTTTGCGTCCGTGCTGGTCGGAACGTCGGCATACTTTTACGCCCAGCATCGCCTGCTGATCGACTTCACCTATCCCCTGATGTCGACCACGTCGATCTACCTCACGCTGATCTTTTCCGCCTTCGTGCGCGAGCAGGCGCAGCGCCGCCAAATCCGCTCCGCCTTCGGCCAGTATCTGTCGCCGGCCTTGGTCGAACAGCTTGCGCAGTCGCCGGAGAAGCTGGTGCTTGGCGGCGAGGAGCGCGAGATGACCATCATGTTCTCCGACATGCGCGGCTTCACCTCGATCTCGGAGACCTACAAGAACGACCCGCAGGGCCTCACGGCGCTGATGAACCGCTTCCTGACGCCGCTGACCAACGCCATCCTCGACCGCAAGGGCACCATCGACAAATACATGGGCGACGCCATCATGGCGTTCTGGAATGCGCCGCTGGACGACAAGGACCACGAGCTCAATGCCTGCGAAGCAGCGCTCGACATGCTCGAGCGCGTCGACGAGCTCAACCAGGCGCGCGAGCTGGAGGCCAAGCAAGAGGGGCGTCCGTTCATTCCGCTCAATGCCGGCATCGGGCTCAATACCGGCGTCTGCGTGGTCGGCAACATGGGTTCCGACCAGCGCTTCGACTATTCGGTGTTCGGCGACAGCGTCAATCTCGCCTCGCGCCTCGAAGGGCAGTCGAAAGAATATGGTTTTCCGATCATTGTCGGCTCCAAGACCGCGCTCGCGGTCAAAAACAAGTTCGCCATTCTCGAGCTCGACTTCATCATGGTGAAGGGCAAGAAGGAGCCGGAGGTGATCTACGCCATCGCCGGCCGCGAGGACACCGCGCAGTCCGGCCGCTTCCAGCGCCTGCGCAACCTGACGATCGAGATGCTCGCCTGCTACCGCAACCGCGACTGGGCCGGCGCACTCGCAGCCATCGCGCGCGGCCGCAAGACCGACGAGGCGAACGCGCTGGAGCTGCTCTACGATTTGTACGAGGCGCGCATCCGCGGCTACCTCGAAAACCCGCCGCCGGAAGATTGGAATGGCGCATTTGCGCTGCTGACGAAATAGCTTCCGTCGTCCCTGCGCAAGCAGGGACCCATACGCCGCGGCCCTTGGAAGAGGCACAAGGGGAGACGGCTTCGCTCAACAACTTAGGCCTGTGGTTACGGGTCCCTGCGTTCGCAGGGACGACAGCGAGAGCTACTCCAGCCCGATCTGCGTCAAATCCTGGAACCAGTGCTGCGCCTGCACGAACTTCTTCACCTTCGGCGACAGCGCATGCGGGTTGGTGTCGTGCACGACCCATACCAGCGTGGCGTCGTCGACGATCTGCGCGTGCGCCTGCGCTAACAGCTCGTCCTGCTTGGCGACATCAAAAGTCTGCTTGGCCTCGTCGATCAGTGCATCGACCTTCGCACTTCTGTAGCCGCCCCAGTTGACGCCGACAGGCGCAATCTGGCCGGAGTGGAAGAAGCGGACGATGGCATAGAGCGGGTCTGACGTGACATAGGCGATGTTGTTGGAGGTGATGCCGGCGTTCATCTCGTCGGCCGCGCCCTTGCGCCAGGCCGTGTATAGCGTCTCAAGCTCGACCACCTTGAAATCGATCTCGATGCCAATCTCCTTAAAACTCTGCTGCAGGAATTCGTTCATCGGCAGCGACAGCATCTGTCCGGTGCCGCCTTGCGCGATGACGAAGGTGGTCTTCAGCGGCTTCTCCTTCGAATAGCCGGCCTCCTGCACCAGCTTCTTCGCCGCCGCGACATCATATTTGAGCTCGAAGGACGGCTTGCCGAACCACGGGCTCGACGGGTCGACCTGGCCCTTGGCGGGTTTCGCCAGACCGTTCATCAGCCCGACCACCGCCTCGCGGTCGATCGCGAGGTTGAGCGCCTTGCGCAGGCGGATGTCGGTCCAGGGCGAGCCGGGCAACACGCTCAAATGATAATTCCAGACATGCGGCGTGACGTTGTCGACGATCTTCATGCCGGCGGATTTGAGCTGCGGCACCGCGTCCGGCGCCGGGGTCTCGATCAGGTCGACCTGGCCGGCCAGCAGCGCGTTGGTGCGCGTCAGCGCTTCCGGCATCGGGATCAGCACGATCTTGTCGGCCTTCGGAAGCCGCTTCTTGTCCCAATAGTCGGCATTCCTGGTCAGCTCGGCGAGTTCGCGCGGCACGAGTTTTGTCAGTTTGAACGGCCCGGTGCCGGAGGGCTGGCTCGCGAACTTGTCCCAATCCTTGCCAAGCTTTTCATATTGCGCCGGGCTGGAAACCAGAAACCACAGCATCTGGTACGGAAAGAAGGAGTCGACCGCCTTGGTCGTGATCTCGATAGTGGCGTCGTCGATCTTGGCGTAGCTCGCGACCGAGGGCAGGCGGGTCTTCACCTGCGCGCTCTGCCGCTTGTCGAACTGCGGTGCCTTGTCGTTGAGCACCTTGTCCAGATTCCAGATCACCGCGTCGGCATTGAATTCGCTGCCGTCGTGAAACTTGACGCCCTTGCGAAGCGAAAAGCGCCATTTCTTCTTGTCCTGCTCGTCCACCTTCCACTCGGTCGCAAGCCCAGGCACCAACTTGCCGGGCCGGTCGGCGACGTCCATCTCCCAGGCCACCAGCGGATCGTAGATCGTATAGGCAGAAAACTGATAGGCGCCGGCGCCGCGGTCGGGCTGGCCGGTGGTCAGCGGGATGTCCGCCATGGAAATGCCGTAGCGCACAACGGTCTCGGCCTGCGCCGAAATCGTGGAGATGCCAAGAGCCAAGCTTACGGCCAGAGTTGCGGCAGGAAGAAGCATCGAATTTCGGGTGCGCATGAATTAGGCTCCATCGGGCGAGGTTTGGAGCTAAAAATGCAAGCTTGGTGCCAGCTTAGGCATTGGACTTGACTTGCATGCGCGCTTCACAAGGAGTTGTGCGGTCAAACGCATAGCCTGGAGGGAAGCATGCCGTTTGGCACAGGCGTTGCATACGGCTGCATAAGAATTAGTCACCGAAGCGTTGAGAAGGGGATTGCTGCAAATGCGTAACGACAAATCGAAGAAGAGGGCCACCGCGTGGCTGCTGGCAACGGCGCTGGTGGTCGGGTTGCCGCAACTCGCAAGCGCCGAAACGGTGCTGCGGATCGGCATGACGGCTGCCGATATTCCGCGCACGCTCGGCCAGCCCGACCAGGGTTTTGAGGGCAACCGCTTCACCGGGCTGACGATGTATGACGGCCTGACGATGTGGGACCTCTCGTCCCGCGACAAGGCAAGCGTCATGATTCCGGGCCTCGCGACCGAATGGAAGGTCGACGAGGCCGACAAGAAGAAGTGGACCTTCAAGCTGCGCCCCGGCGTCAAATTCCATGACGGCAGCGACTTCAATGCCGACGCCGTGGTCTGGAACGTCGAGAAGGTGCTGAAGCAGGATGCGCCGCATTTTGACGCCAGCCAGGTCGGCGTCACCGCCTCGCGCATGCCGACGCTGGCCTCGGCGCGCAAGATCGACGACATGACGGTGGAATTGACCACCAAGGAGCCGGACAGCTTTCTGCCGATCAACTTGACCAACCTGTTCATGGCGAGCCCTGCCAAGTGGCAGGCCTTCTATGACAAGGCTGAAGGCGCCGACGCCAAGGCGAAATCGCAGGCCGCCTGGGCGGCGTTCGCCAGGGACGCCTCGGGCACCGGCCCCTGGAAGATGTCGAAGTTCACGCCGCGCGAGCGGCTCGAACTCGTCAAGAACGAAGGCTATTGGGACAAGGGCCGCGTGCCCAAGGTCGACCGGATGGTGCTGCTGCCGATGCCGGAGGCCAATGCCCGCACCGCGGCCTTGCTGTCCGGCCAGGTCGACTGGGTCGAGGCGCCCGCGCCCGACGCGGTCAGGGAGATCAAGCAGCGGGGCTTCCAGCTCCAGGCCAATGAATCGCCGCACGTCTGGCCGTGGCAGTTCTCGCGCATCGAGGGCTCGCCCTGGAACGACATCCGCGTCCGCAAGGCCGCCAATCTCTGCGTCGACCGCGAAGGGCTCAAGGAGGGCCTGCTTGCCGGCCTGATGGTGCCGGCGACCGGCACGTTCGAGCCCGGCCATCCCTGGCGCGGAAAGCCGACCTTCGAGATCAAATATGACCTGAAGGCCGCCCAGAAGCTGATGCAAGAGGCGGGCTACGGCCCGAACAAGAAGCTGACAGTGAAGACGCAGACCTCGGCGTCGGGATCGGGCCAGATGCAGCCCTTGCCGATGAACGAATATCTGCAGCAGGCGCTGGCTGAATGCTACTTCGACGTTCAGCTCGACGTCATCGAGTGGAACACGCTGTTCACCAACTGGCGCCGCGGCGCAAGGATCCCACCGCCAACGGCGCCAACGCCACCAACGTCACCTACGCGGCGATGGATCCGTTCTTCGCGCTGGTGCGCTTCCTGCAATCGTCGATGGCGCCTCCCGTCTCGAACAATTGGGGCTACATCAACAATCCCAAGTTCGACGAGCTGGTGACCAAGGCGCGCCAGACCTTCGACCCCGCTGCGCGTGATGCGGCGCTGGCCGAACTGCATGCGGCCTCGGTGGACGATGCGGCGTTCCTCTACGTCGCCCACGACGTCTCGCCGCGGGCCATGAGCCCGAAGGTGAAAGGCTTCGTGCAGCCGAAGAGCTGGTTCGTCGACTTCTCGCCGGTGTCGATGGCGCCGTAAGTCCAGGAGCGTAATGCTTGCTGACCCTCTCCCCTTGTGGGAGAGGGTGGATCGAATGAGCGGAGCTCATTCGAGACGGGTGAGGGGTTCTCTCCGCGGATACGCCTCCCTCATCTGAATTGCCCCCGTCCGCGGATGGAACCCCTCATCCGGCGCGGACCAAGGTCCGCGCCACCTTCTCCCACAAGGGGAGAAGGGAAGAAGAGAGTAACCCGTGTTCGCTTACATTGCCCGGCGTATCGTCTACGTCATTCCGATCGTGATCAGCGTCGCGCTGGTGTGCTTCCTGCTGGTGCACATCACGCCCGGCGATCCTCTGGTCGCCGTGCTGCCGGCGGATGCGTCGCAGGAACTCGCCGCGCAAATGCGCACGGCTTACGGCTTCGACCGGCCGCTGCCGGTGCAATTCGGCCTCTGGCTATGGCGCGCGCTCCATGGCGATCTCGGCAGCTCGATTGCGACCGGCCGCCCGGTGCTGTCGGAAGTCCTGCGCGCCGTCGGCAACACCGTCACGCTTGCGGTTGCCGCCGCGCTGATCGGCTTTACGCTCGGGCTGATGTTCGGCCTGATTGCCGGCTATTTCCGCGACACCTGGATCGACAAGGTCGCGACCTCCATCGCGATCGCCGGTGTCTCGGTGCCGCATTACTGGCTCGGCATGGTGATGGTCATCATTTTCTCGGTGCAGCTCAACTGGCTGCCCGCGGTCGGCGCCGGTCCCGGCGGCTCCGGTTCGTGGGGTTGGGACTGGGAGCACATGAAATACCTGATCCTGCCGGCGATCACGACCGCGGTGATCCCGATGGGCATCATCACCCGCACCGTCCGGGCACTGACCGGCGACATCCTGAGCCAGGATTTTGTCGAAGCGTTGCGCGCCAAAGGGATGCGCGAATTGGACGTGTTCCGCCACGTCATCAAGAACGCCGCGCCCACCGCGCTTGCGGTGATGGGCCTGCAGCTCGGTTACATGCTCGGCGGTTCGATCCTGATCGAGACCGTGTTCTCGTGGCCCGGCTCAGGCTTGCTGCTCAACTCCGCGATTTTCCAGCGCGACCTGCCGCTGCTGCAGGGCACGATTTTGGTGCTGGCGCTGTTCTTCGTCACGCTCAATCTGCTGGTCGATATCGCGCAGGCCGCGATCGACCCGCGCATCAAGCGGGGTTAGAGCATGATCCGGAAAAGTGGGCACCGGTTTTCCCTCGCGACAAACGCGGAACGCGTTTGCGCGGAGATCATGCTCCAACAAAGAGTCTATGCATGACCGTGATGTCGGATACCGCCCTGCAAGCCGCGCCCGCGAGCAAGGCGCGTGGCTATTGGGCCACCGTCGGCCGCCGCATCGCGCGCGATAAGGTCAGCATGGTCTGCGCCTTCGTGCTGGTGCTGATCTTTGCCTCCGCACTTCTTGCGCCGTGGCTCGGCCTTGCCGATCCCTATCAGGGCTCGATGATCCGCCGGCTTCGCCATATCGGCACGCCGAACTATCCGCTCGGCACCGACGAGCTCGG
Organism: Bradyrhizobium sp. RDI18; assembly: GCF_043203335.1. NCBI lineage: Bacteria > Pseudomonadati > Pseudomonadota > Alphaproteobacteria > Hyphomicrobiales > Nitrobacteraceae > Bradyrhizobium > Bradyrhizobium sp. RDI18. Next base: position 5,784,390 of record NZ_JBICRN010000008.1, read on the forward strand.
CCGCGACATGCTGGCGCGGCTGATCTATGGCGGCCGGCTGTCGCTGATCATCGGCATCCTGCCGGTGATTCTCGCCTTCGTGATCGGCACCTCGCTCGGCCTCATCGCCGGTTATGTCGGCGGCCGGCTCAACACCGCCATCATGCGTACGGTGGACGTGTTCTATGCTTTCCCGTCGGTGCTGCTGGCGATCGCGATCTCCGGCGCACTGGGCGCGGGCATCGTCAACTCCATCGTCTCGCTGACCATCGTGTTCGTGCCGCAGATCACCCGCGTCGCCGAAAGCGTTACCACCGGCGTGCGTAACATGGATTTTGTGGAAGCCGCGCGCGCCTCCGGCGCCGGACCTTTACCATCATGCGCGTGCATATGCTCGGAAACGTTCTCGGCCCGATCTTCGTCTACGCAACAGGCTTGATCTCGGTGTCGATGATCCTCGCCGCCGGCCTGTCATTCCTCGGGCTCGGTACAAAACCGCCGGAGCCGGAATGGGGCTTGATGCTGAACACGCTGCGCACCGCGATCTATATCAATCCCTGGGTGGCGGCGCTGCCGGGCGTGATGATCTTTGCGGTGTCGATCTGCTTCAATCTTTTGAGCGACGGCATGCGCAGCGCCATGGACATCAGGAACTGACGCATGGGTGAGACGTCTACCTCAGTCGAATTGCTGGAGCAGGTCGAAGACATCGGCGGGGCGGCGCAACCGCTGTTGCAGGTCACCGGCCTGACCAAACATTTCCCGGTGCGCGGCGACCTGTTCAGCCCTCGCAAAACGGTGCGCGCGGTCGATGATGTGTCGTTCTCGATCGCCAAGGGCGAAACCGTCGGCATCGTCGGCGAATCCGGCTGCGGTAAGTCGACCACGGCGCGATTGCTGATGCACCTGATGAAGCGCGATGCCGGCGACATCGTCTATGACGGCATGCAGGTCGGCCGCGCACTGTCCCTGCGCGAATTGCGTCGCGGCATGCAGATGGTGTTTCAGGACAGCTACGCCTCGCTCAATCCGCGCTTGACCATCGAGGAATCGATCGCCTTCGGCCCCAAGGTGCACGGCATGGCGGACGCTGCCGCGCGCACGTTGGCGCGCGAGCTCCTCGGCAAAGTTGGCTTGCGTCCCGAAACTTTCGCCAACCGCTACCCGCACGAAATTTCCGGCGGCCAGCGCCAGCGCGTCAATATCGCGCGTGCGCTGGCGTTGTCGCCGCGGCTGGTGATTCTTGATGAGGCCGTCTCGGCGCTCGACAAATCGGTCGAAGCCCAGGTGCTCAATCTGCTGGCCGATCTGAAGCGCGAATTCGGCCTGACCTATCTTTTCATCAGCCACGATCTCAACGTGGTGCGCTACATCTCGGACCGTGTGCTGGTGATGTATCTCGGCGAGGTGGTCGAACTCGGCCCGGTCGACAAGGTCTGGGATGCGCCGGCACATCCCTACACGCGGGCGCTCTTGGCGGCGATGCCGTCATCCGACCCCGATAACCGCACCGAGACGCCGCCGATCTCCGGCGATCCGCCCAACCCGATCGACCCGCCGTCGGGGTGCCGGTTTCACACCCGTTGCCCGTTTGCGGAGCCGCTCTGCGCAAATGCGACGCCAAAACTCAGCGATGTCGATACAATGGGCCATCAGGCGGCGTGCTACATGGCCATACCCGGCTCCGGGCACAGCCGCGCACCGGCCAACAAGAGTGACGAGGGAGCCAACGCTGCATGACTAGACCCGATCCCAAGCAGGTCAAGGTAATGACCGACGTCGCCGGCGTGCCGCAGGATGCGGAAGTGTCCGCCCGCATCGCCAATTCTATCGGCCCGGCCTTTGACGGGTTTGCGCCGGTTGCCGGCACGCTGCCGCTGGATCTTGAGCCAGCAAGTTTCCTTCTGGTGCAGAACGCGAAGGTGTCGAAATGAGCGGCGAACCGGCCTTGATGTCAGCGGTCGCGGTCGCCAAGGCGATCGCCGGCAAGAAATTGTCCTCGCGCGAAGTGACGCAATCCTGCCTCGACCGCATCGCGCAATGGCAACCGCGCGTCAACGCCTTCATGGCGATCGAGGCGGAGGAGGCACTTGCCGCGGCTGATTCCGCTGACGCCGCGCTCGCCAAGGGCCAAAATCTCGGTCCGCTGCACGGCGTCCCGATGGCCCACAAGGACATGTATTACGAGGCCGGCAAGGTCGTCACCTGCGGCTCCAAAATCCGGCGCGATTTCGTTGCGACGACGACCTCGACCGCGCTGCAGCGCCTGAAGGACGCCGGCTCCGTCAGGCTCGGCTCGCTGCAGATGGTCGAGTTCGCCTACGGGCCGACCGGCCACAACGTGCATTACGGCGCGGTGCGTAACCCCTGGAATCTCGATCACATCACCGGCGGCTCGTCGTCCGGCTCCGGCTCGGCGGTCGCGGCGCGGCTGACCTTTGCCGCGCTCGGTTCGGATACCGGCGGCTCGATCCGGATGCCCGCGCATTTCTGCGGCGTCACCGGCTTCAAGACCACAGTCGGCCTGATCAGCCGCGCCGGCGCGATGCCGCTGTCGCAATCGCTCGACACCGTCGGCCCGCTGGCGCAAACGGTTGAGGACTGTGCGCTGCTGGTGGGATTGATGGCGGGTGCGGATCCCGAGGACCCGACCACGTCCACGCGGGCGGTGCCGAACTACATGGCCGCGACCACGGGCTCGATGAAGGGCCTGAAGATCGGCGTACCGACCGCCTTCTATGTCGACGACCTCGATCCCGAGGTAGCGCGAGTCCTTGATGAGACTATTGCCACCCTCAAGCGGGAGGGGGCGGAAATCGTCAAGGTCGAGCTGCCGGACCAGCGCCAGCTCACGGCCGCCTGCCAGATCGTGCTCGCCACCGAGGCGGCGGCCTTCCACAAGCGCTGGATGATCGAGCGTCCCCAGGATTACGGTAGTCAGGTCTTGATGCGGTTGCAGAACGGGCTCGCCATTCCGGCCGTGACCTATCTCGAAGCGATGCGCTGGCGCGGTCCGGCGCTCGCCGCCTACCTCGCGGCGGCGGAAGGGACCGACGCCGTGATCGCGCCGGTGGCGCCGATGCCGGCGGCGACCATTGCCGAGAGCGATGTCGGCAACAGCCTGGAGGCGGAAGCCGTGATTCAGCGCATCACGCGGTTCACCCGCCCGATCAATTATCTCGGCCTGCCGTCGCTTTCGATTCCCGCGGGCTTCACCAAGAAGGGGCTGCCGGTCGGCATGCAGTTGATCGGCCGCCCCTTCGATGAGGCCGGGCTGGTGCGGATCGGCGCGGCGTTCCAGCGCGCCACCGACTATCACCAGCAGGTACCCGAACTGGCATGAGCAACCTCGTCGATATCCGCAACCTCAACATCCGCTTCACCGGCGAACGTACGGTTCATGCTGTCAACGACATCTCGCTCTCGCTTGGCGAGGGCGAGGTGCTCGGCCTGCTCGGCGAATCCGGTTCGGGAAAAAGCGTGACGCTGCGCGCGCTGATGCGCCTGTTGCCGAAGAAGCGGACGCAGATTTCGGGCACCGTGAAGGTGTTGGGACGCGACGTGCTCGCAATGAACGACGAGGAGCTGTCGGCGTTTCGCGGCCAGACCGTCTCGATGATCTTTCAGGAGCCCGCGCTGGCGCTCGACCCCGTCTACACGATCGGCCGCCAGATCGCGGAAACCGTGATCCGCCACGAAGGCAAGAGCGAAAAGGAGGGACTCGCGCGCGCGCTGGAAATGCTGGAGGTGGTGCGGATTCCCTCCGCCAAGCGCCGCCTCGAAGCCTATCCGCACGAAATGAGCGGTGGCATGCGGCAGCGCGCCATGATCGCGCTGGCGCTGGCGTGCAAGCCGAAAATACTGCTGGCGGACGAGCCGACCACGGCGCTGGACGCCACCGTGCAGATTCAGATCCTGCTGCTGCTCCGCGAATTGCAGCGCGAGTTCGGCATGTCCGTGATTTTCGTGACCCACGATATCGGCGTCGCCATCGAAATCTGCGACCGCGTCGCGGTCATGTATGCCGGCCAGATCGTGGAGCAGGGCCGCTTGCGCGACATCGTCCGCAGCCCGGTGCATCCCTATGCCAAGGGGCTATTGGCCGCGACCGTCCACGGCGCAAAACGCGGCCAGCGGCTGGAGACCATCCCGGGCACGCCGCCCTCGCTCGACAAGGCGCCCGTCAGTTGTTCGTTCGCACCACGGTGCACGGTTGCGCAGCCGCGCTGCAGCGAGCGTCTGCCACCGAATGTGCAGGTATCGCCGGATCGAACGGCGCGTTGTGTGCTGGCGGAGGCGGATGTTTCTGCTGCGATCTGATCGCCACACGGGCGCTGCACTCCCTCTCCCGCTTGCGGGGAGGCGTAGGCGGCCGACGGGCCGCCGTACTTGATTTAAGAACGCCGATGCGTAGCATCGGCTATGGGGTGTGGGTGCCGCCGCGAGTCGCACCCTTCGTATGGAGAGAGCCCCACCCGCATCGCATCTCCGATGCGATGCGACCTCCCCGCAAGCGGGAGAGGTGAAGCGATACACTGACTTGATTCACCCACCCAATCCGGGATCAGCCCACTGCTCGATTTGCGCCGGTCCTACGACCTGCTTCGGCTGATGCGGATTCAGCGTGCCGGCGCTGGCAGACCAGCCCTTGGCCAAAATTTGCATTGCAAACAGCTTGGCGTCGATTTCAGACTTGAAGGTGCGGGTCGAGCGAGCCGTGCTCTCCGCAGTATCGTCCGTCGTGTCCGGACCAAAAGTCACGTACCAAATATCGCTCTGTTTCATGCCGACATAACGCGCGTGACATAAAAAAGTTCACTTCGCAGGTGCAGTTGACCGGCGCGCGGATTTGCGGCTCGTCACATCGGACAATCGTGGATAGGCTGTTGAGCGGCCTGCGCCGCAAAACCCGGGGGCTTCACATGCAGATTTCCAACGAAGGCATTCTCGTCATTCTGTTTGTCGGCCTGGTGGCCGGCTGGCTCGCCGGCAAGATCGTGCGCGGCACCGGCTTTGGCATCATCGGCGATATTCTCGTGGGCATCGCCGGCGCGCTGCTTGCGAGCCTGCTGTTTCCCAAGCTCGGCATCCGTCTCGGCACCGGGCTGGTGTCGGAGATCGTCTACTCCACCATCGGCGCCGTCATACTGCTCTTGATCGTCCGGCTGTTGCGGACCGGCGGGCGGCTCTAGCGCGGCGTTATTTCGCGCGGCCGCCGCACCTGCGATCCAACGCAGGAGGGCCGTGCCTTGATCAGCGGCGACATGCCGAGCAGCACGCCAAGCCCTGTTCGGCAACCTCAAGCATCGCTGCCGGCGGACTGGACCGACGGCATCGCCCATTCCGCCCGCCTGCCGCCCGAATGGGTCGGCGTTCGCGCGCAAGCCCGATGGGCAGCCGGCGGGCGGGCTGGGCGCCGGAACCGGCGTCCTGCTCGATACCAACGGCGAGATCGGCGGGGTGTCGATCTCGGTGATTCTGGTGCCGTTTCCACAGCCAGCCAAGCCCGTACCCGTGGTGGGGCCGGCGCCGGCGTCAAATTAGCTGCCCCAAAACCCGCCAACCTCCCCCTCTACCCCCTTCATGGGGGTGAACTGGATTGAGGTTAACGTGACTTAAATAGACGGTGTCCGAAAACATCGGTAAAAGCTGCACGTCACCTGATCCTTTTGAAGAGACACGCATTTATGGCAGCCGCTCCCGGCGTCCGGCGTTCCGAGCTTGGTGAGGCGCTGCGCGCCTGCCGCAACGCCTTTATCGGCGTTGGCGTCATGAGTTGCATGATCAATTTGCTGTACCTCACCGGCTCGATTTTCATGCTGGAGGTCTACGACCGCGTGCTGCCGAGCCGCAGCGTGCCCACCCTGGTCGGCCTCGTCATTCTCGCCGCCGGCCTCTACATCGCCCAGGGCGGTCTCGACCTGATCCGCGGCCGCATTCTCGGCCGCATCGGAACCGCGCTCGACGAAGCCATCAATGCGCGCGTGTTCGAAACCGTGGTGCGGCTGCCGTTGATGGTCGGCTCCCGCAACGAAGGCCTGCAGCCCTTGCGCGATCTCGACAATGTCAGGTCGTTCCTCGGCAGCATGGGGCCGGGCGCATTCTTCGATCTGCCGTGGCTGCCGTTCTATCTGGCGATCTGCTTTCTGTTCCACTGGCTGCTCGGCGTCACCGCGCTGGTCGGCGCCGTCATTCTGGTGGCGCTGACGCTGATCACCGAGTTCCTGTCGCGCACGCCGGCGAAGGAGGCGATGACGCTGGCCGCGCGGCGCAGCGATCTCGCCGCCACCAGCCGGCGCAACGCCGAAGTGCTGGTGGCGATGGGCATGTCCGGACGGCTGATGAAGCGCTGGAGCGAGGCCAACGAGACCTATCTGGCGGGCAATCAACGCGCCAGCGACATCGCCGGCGGCCTCGGCGCGGTCGCCAAGGTCCTGCGCATGATGCTGCAATCGGCGGTGCTCGCGGTCGGCGCCTACCTCGTGATCCATCAGGAAGCCACCGCCGGCATCATCATCGCGGGTTCGATCCTGGCCGCGCGGGCGCTGGCACCGGTCGATCTCGCCATCGCCCACTGGAAAGGTTTTGTCGCCGCGCGCCAGAGCTGGCATCGCCTGTCAAAACTCCTGCAGCAAATGCCGCCGGCAAATGAACAGACGCTGTTGCAGGCGCCCACGAAGCGGCTGTCGGTCGAGGCGGTCAGTATCGTGCCGCCGGGCGACCAGCGCGTCATCGTGCAGGACGTCAGCTTCGCCGTCGAGGCCGGGTCCGGCGTCGGCGTCATCGGTCCGAGCGGTTCCGGCAAGTCGTCGCTGGTGCGCGCGCTGGTCGGCGTCTGGACGCCCGCCCGCGGCAAGGTGCGGCTCGACGGCGCGGCGCTCGACCAATGGTCGTCAGACGTGCTCGGCCGCCACATCGGCTATCTGCCGCAGGACGTCGAATTATTCGCCGGCACCGTAGCGCAGAACATCTGCCGCTTCGACCCCGAGGCGAAATCGGAGGCGATCATTGCCGCCGCCAAGGACGCCGGCGTGCACGAGATGATCATCAAGATGCGCGAGGGCTACGATACCCAGATCGGCGAGCAGGGGGCTGCTCTCTCCGCCGGTCAGGCGCAGCGCGTGGCGCTGGCGCGCGCGCTCTATGGCAATCCGTTCCTGATCGTGCTTGACGAGCCGAACTCCAATCTCGACAGCGAGGGCGACGAGGCGCTGACCCGCGCCGTGCGCGCCGCCCGCGAGCGCGGCGCCATCGTGGTCGTGGTGGCGCACCGGCCGATCGGCATCGAGGCCGTCGATCAATTGCTGGTCCTGAAGGACGGCCGCATGCAGGCGTTCGGTCCCAAGGAAACCGTGCTCGGCCAGGTGCTGCAGCGCGTCCCGTCGCCGCCGCCGCCGATCAAGATCGTGTCCGAAGCGGGAGCTGCGAAAAAATCATGACCGCGGACCTGAAAGGCGCGCGCCGCTCGATACGCTCGCATCTCATCGTAGGTCTGGCGCTGATGCTGGTCATTGCCGGCGGGTTCGGCGGCTGGGCCTCGACGGTGCAGATCTCGGGCGCGCTGATCGCGCCGGGTTCGGTGGTGGTCGATTCCAACGTCAAGAAGGTTCAGCACCCGACCGGCGGCGTGGTCGGCGAGGTCAGGGTGCGCGACGGCGACGTGGTCAAGGCGGGCGACGTCGTGGTGCGGCTCGACGAGACCGTGGTCAAGGCAAGCCTTGCCATCGTCGTCAAGACGCTGAACGGCTTGTGGGCGCGGGCGGCGCGGCTGGAGGCCGAGCAGCGCGGCCTCGACAAGATCAAGTTCCCGCCGCAGCTCTCCGATCGCGCCGACGACCCTGACGTCCGCGACATCATCGCGAGCGAAACCAAACTGTTCGAGGTTCGCGTGTTCGGGCGCGCGGGGCAGAAATCGCAATTGCGCGAGCGCGTGGCCCAGCTCAACGAAGAGATCGCCGGCCTCACCGCACAAGAACAGGCCAAGGAAAAGGAAATCGCGCTGGTCGAGAAAGAGCTCATCGGCGTCCGCCAGCTCTACGAGCAGCGCCTGATCCAGATCTCGCGCCTGACGGTTTTGGAGCGCGATCTCGCCCGCCTATCTGGCGAGCGTGCGCAATACATCGCCGCGCGTGCGCAGGCGAGGGGCAAGATCACCGAAACCGAACTGCAGATCATTCAGGTCGACAAGGACGTCGTCAGCGAAGTCTCCAAGGACCTGCGCGAGACCAATGACAAGATCGGCGAGTTCGTCGAGCGCAAGGTCACCGCGGAGGATCAACTGCGTCGCATCGACATCCGCGCGCCGCAGGACGGCGTCGTGCTGCAGTCTACCGTGCATACCGTCGGCGGCGTCATCACCGCGGGCGACGCCATCATGATGATCGTGCCGAAAGCCGACGATCTCTCGGTCGAGGCCAAGGTCAATCCGCAGGACATCGACAAGCTGCAGATCGGCCAGAAGACGCTGCTCAGGCTCTCCGCCTTCAACCAGCGTACCACGCCGGAACTCAACGGCGTGGTGACCCGCGTCTCCGCCGACGTCACCACCGACCAGCGCACCGGCCAGAGCTACTACACCATCCGCGTCTCGATGCCGCCGGACGAAGTAGCTCGCCTCGGCGAGGTCAAGATCATCCCCGGCATGCCGGTGGAAGCCTTCGTGCAAACCGGCGACCGAACCATGTTCTCCTATCTGATGAAGCCGTTCAGCGACCAACTGATGCGCTCGTTCCGGGAGAGGTGAGGGTTGTCGCGTAGGTTCTGTCGTCCCTGCGAACGCAGGGACCCATAACCACCGGGTTTGGTTGTTGAGCCGAAGCCGTCGAACAGCGTGTCTCAAAAAATCGCCTCGCGTATGGGTCCCTGCGTTCGCAGGGACGACGTCTCACCTGGACAAACTCTCCAACAGCAGATTCAACGCCGTCTTGGCAAACGCCTGCATATTTGCCTGCCGGTCGGCGCTGCCGGTTTCCAGTGTGAACACTTCGCTTTGCGGACCCGCTACTGCCATGCAGCTATGGCCCGCGGCATCGCCGTAGCGGTTGCCGGTTGGTCCCGTTGCGCCAGTTTCCGACAATCCCCAGTCGGTCGCGAAGCGTTGGCGGACTTGGGCGGCGAGCAATTTCGCGTATGGTTCAGACGCCGAGCGGATGCCCTTCATTGCCTCGTCCGGAATATCCATCAGCAGCCGACGCGCGTCGCGGGTATAGACCACGGCGCCGCCGAGGAAATAGGCCGATGCGCCCGGCACCGATAACAGCGCCGCCGAGATCAGCCCGCCTGTAGAGGATTCCGCCACCGAAATCGTCTGTTTCCGCGCGATCAGTTGGATCGCGATCTTTTCGGCGATCGTAACAAGCTCTTTCATTTCAACTCCTGCGCGCACGCCATTTGACAGTCATGTCCTCCTAGCACAGGAGGTTCACGTTTGCCGAGTTGCGGCACGCGAGCCGCCCTGATTGAATGCCTCAAACAACCGCGTCGACGCGGCCATACGAGGAAACACCATGACGTCGCCGATAGCGGGTGGCGTGGACTGCGACCTGCATCCCGCCGTTCCGCATCTGACCAGCCTGTTGCCCTACATGAACGACTACTGGCGCGACCAGGTGACGACGCGCGGCATGACCGATCTGGTCTCGCAATCCTATCCCACCCATTCGCCGATCTCGTCGCGGCCGGACTGGCGGCCGGCGCAGGGCAAGCCGGGCGCCGATCTGGCCGACATGCAGAAGCAGGCGCTCGACCGGTTCGGCGTTCGTTTCGGCATCTGCAATCCGCTCTACGGCGTGCAGATGGTGTTCTCCGAGGACATGCAGGACGCGTTCTGCCGCGCGCTGAACGACTGGCTGGCCAAAGAATGGCTCGACAAGGACGATCGGCTGCGCGGCTCGATCGTGATCCCGACCCAAAGCGTCGAGAAGTCGGTCGCGGAGATCGAACGCTGCGCTGAGGATAAGCGCTTCGTCCAGGTGCTGATGCTGGTCATGGGCGACCTGCCGCTCGGAAAACGCGCCTACTGGCCGATCTACGCCGCCGCCGAACGGCTGGGCTTGGCCGTCGGCATCCATGCCGGCAGCGCCTATCACAACCCGCCGACCTCGATCGGTTGGGGCTCCTATCACATCGAGGACTATGTAGCCCAAGCGACCGCGTTCCAGACCCAACTCAGCAGCCTGATCGTGGAGGGCGTGTTCGCCCGCCATCCGAACCTGAAAATGGTGATGCTGGAATCAGGCTTCACCTGGTTGCCGGCCTATCTCTGGCGGCTGCACAAATTCTGGCGCGGCATCCGGATGGAAACGCCGTGGGTCGATCGCGCGCCGCTGGAGATTGTGCGCAGCAACATCCGCTTCTCGCTGCAGCCGGTAGATGCGCCGCCGGATCCCGCAACCCTGAACCGCCTGTTTGACCATATGCAGTCGGACGAATTGCTCCTATTCTCGACCGACTATCCGCACTGGCAATTCGACGGCGACGAGGCGCTGCCGCCGGGATTGTCGTCCGATCTGGTGCGCAAGATCATGATCGATAATCCGCTCGCGACCTACGGCCGGTTGGAACTTGCGAAGGAGGCGACGCCATGAACGTCCAGTTCCGTGACCGTCCGGATCCGTCAGCGTCTGTCAGCGTCAAATCAGCGATTGCCGATTGCGACATCCATCCGGCGCGCGCCACCAAGGACGAGCTTTTTCCGTTCATGGCAATGCGTTGGCATTCGCATCTCGAAACCTACGGCATCCAGCCCTATCACGGCATGATGGAGGGCCCGCCCTATCCGAAGGCGCAGCCCAACGCCTCGCGCCGCGATGCCTGGCCGCCGGAAGGCGGGCCACAGGGCTCCTCCCTGTCCTTCATGCAGAAGCAGCTTCTCGATCCCTACAATGTCGCACTCGGAGTGCTCAATCCGCTTGCCACCGGGCAGGGCCTGCGCAACCAGGATCTGGCGGGCGCGATCTGCTCCGCGATCAACGACTGGCAGATCGAGAAATGGACCAGCAAGGACATGCGTCTGAAGGCGTCGATCGTCGTCGCCAATGAGGACGGCATCTCCGCTGCCGCGGAGATCCGCAAGCGCGCGGGCGATCCGAATTTTGTGCAGGTGCTGCTGCTCTCGCGCAATGTCGAGCCGCTCGGCCAGCGCCGCTACTGGCCGGTCTATGAGGCGGCGCAGGAGATCGGGCTGCCGGTCGGTGTCCACGCTTTCGGCTTTGGCGGCAATCCGCTCACGCCGTCCGGCTGGCCGAGCTTCTACATCGAGGAGATGGTCGGCCATGCGCAATGCCAGCAGACCGCGCTGGCGAGCCTCGTGCTCGAAGGCGTGTTCGAGCGCTACCCAAAGCTGAAGATGGTGATGATCGAGGCCGGCTTCGGCTGGGCGCCGTCGCTGGCGTGGCGGCTCGACAAGACCTTTGAGAAGCTGCACAGCGAGGTGCCGCATCTGAAGCGGAAACCGTCGGAATATATTCGCGACCATATCTGGTGGACCACGCAGCCGATGGAAGATCCGGAGCGCCGCGATCACCTGTTCCAGACGATCGAATGGATCGGTTGGGACAGACTGTTGTTCGCCACCGATTACCCGCATTGGGACTTTGATGAGCCGTCGCGCGTGTTGCCGGCCGGCGTCAGCGAAGCCAACCGCGACGCGTTCTATCTCGGCAACGCCAAGAAGCTGTACGGAATTTCTTGATGGTTCGGCACGTCATTGCCCCGGTGGACGAATTGCCGCCGGGGACACGAAAATTCCTCGACATCGACGGCCGGCCGATCGCGATTTTCAACGTCAAGGGCGAGTTCTTCGGCCTGCTGAACCGCTGCCCGCACCAGGGCGCGGCCTTGTGCGAGGGCCCGTTGATTGGCCTCGCGCAATCCTCCAACCCCGGCGAGATCGAGTATACAAAACTCGGCGAAATCATCCGCTGTCCCTGGCACGGCTGGGAATTCGACATCCGCACCGGCCAGTCCTATTGCGACCCGAAACGCTTCCGCGCCCGCGCCTACCCGGTCAATGTCGAGCCGGGATCGGCCGTGGTGAAGGGCCCGTATGTGGCAGAGACCCTCAAGGTGTCGGTCGAGAGCGATTATGTCGTGGTCGATTTGTAGCGGCCGTCATTCCGGCGCGTCGAAGGCGCGAACCTGGACGTGCACGTCCGGAAATCCCAAGATGACTATTCCGGTCTCGGCGGCGTTCAACGATTTTCGGCGAGCTGCGCGATCAACCCGCGGGCTGCTTCAATAAGTTCGTGGACCACATCTGCCGCAGGCTTCATCGCCTGCACCAAGCCGACGCTTTGTCCCGCAAGAAAATCCATCGACTCGAGGTCGCCGGAAGCGTCTGGCGTTGGCGGAAATCCCATGAAACGCAAGAGCGGGACCGGCTGACCTCCGATCTTTGTCTCACCAATGCGCGGTTCATCGGAGCGCTGCTCGGCGCCACGGGTCAGCACTATGTTGGTTGCGGGTTCGGGCGCTGCAAAATCCCATCCCTCTCAGTGGGGCAGGGTCGACGCCAAGGCATTCAGCAACCGGCCAACGGACCACGCTCTGCCGTTGCAGTTCATTGCAGTATCCCGGCAGAGGCTGGGGTTCAAACCGTCCTGGGCGAAGTGGCCAGGCAAGGAGCCGTGCGTTAACGGCCCATGGTTGCAATGCACAAGTCGGATGCCGCACATCGCGTCATTCGCTGCGCTGCAAGCCGGTGCGACGTGACGCTTCCTGAGGCTGATCAGCGAACCGGTCGGCCGCGATCGTCTCGAGCACCTGCAATCCACGCTCAACTGACTGATGAGTTCCCCTCCGCGGCGGTTCTTCAGCCACGGACAATGCTCTGGTCCGCATCTTTCTCGGAGCATTGACCGGCCGTGGAACGGAGTTCGCCTTGGCGGAATTTACCCTCGCGGTGGTCATCGCGCTGTTTCACAGTAGGGGAAAGCAAGCTCAACCTGATTTCATTTGGTTTAAGCATCGGCCTCGGCGGCAAACCATCGTCAGAATGGCCGCCGCAAGAAAAAGACGGGAGGCACGGGCGGCACGCCGGCATGAAGCCGCAGGGAGGATGTGATGAAAAATTTGGCCGTAGTCACGTGTGCTGCGCTCGGCCTGTGGGCGCTCGGCTATTCGAATGTTTTGGCTCAGGCACCGAAAACATTCGCGCTAAAATTCAATCACGTGCTTGGCCCGAAGGAGCCATACCACGACGGCTTCCTGAAGTGGGCCAAAGCCGTCGAGCAGCGCACCAATGGCGGTCTCAAGATCGAAGTCTTCCATTCCGCGCAACTGGGTCTTGAGGAAGACATCATCGAGCAGATCAGGCAGGGAGCCAATATCGGCCAGAACACCGACGCCGCGCGTATGGGAAACTATGTTCCCGGCATCGCCGTGATGAACGGACCATATTTCGTCGAGACGCTGGAAGAAGTTGCCAAGCTGCGCAAAGCGCCGACCGTCGCAAAATGGCAGGAAGAACTTGCGACCAAGTTCGGGCTCAAGGTGGTGTCTTTCAACTGGGTGCAAGGCTATCGACATTTCTTTACGAACAAGCCGATAAAGACGCCGGATGATCTGAAAGGCCTGCGCATCCGCACGCCGCCGGCGCCAATTTGGCAAGAGTCGATACGCGCGCTTGGTGCCGTGCCGGTAGCGATGGCATTCGGCGAGATGTACCCGGGACTGCAGCAGCGGGCGATCGATGGTGTCGAGCTGGTTTACAACAACATTCCGGGTGGCCGCTTCTACGAGGTGCTTAAAGTCGCGAATGAGACAAGGCACATCATGCTGATCAACTTCGAAGTCGTCAGCGCCAAATGGTTCGACAGCCTGCCGAAGGAGTATCAGGACGCGCTGGTGGAAGAGGCCGATCGAGCCGGAGAGGAGACATCGCGTCAGATCCTGAGGCTGGAGGCCGAAGTCGAGCAGCAATTGAAGTCTCGCGGCATGACGATCAACAAGGATGTCGATCTCGCCGCTTTCCGGAGGGCCGGCGACAAAGCGTTCGAGGTCCTGAAGATCACCGACGCCAAGAACGCGGTGCATAAGGAAATCGGCAAGTAGGTTCCGCCAAATGCAGAAAGTCTACCAGCGTGTATGCGCCGCCGAGGCATGGATCGCCTCCGTGTTTCTCATCGTGATGGTAATCCTTATCTTTCTTGGCGGCGTCATGCGGATGCTGGGCCATCCGATCAACTGGTCGACGGATGTTTCGACCGCCCTGTTCGCTTGGGCCTGCTTTCTGTGCGCCGACATTGCCTGGCGGAAGAATAGCATGATGGCCATCGAAGTTTTCGCCAGTCGCCTGCCGGACAAGCTCCAGGCGGCGCTGCGTATGGTGAACTACGCATTGATCGCCGCATTCCTGTTTTACCTCCTCGTGATGGGCGCCTATTTATCGTGGATCAGTCGGGTACGCAGCTTCCAGGGCATTCCGGAAGTCAGCTACTCCTGGGTCACAATGAGCTTGCCGGTCGGCGCGGCGCTGCTGATCATGACAACCGCGCTCAAGATCCGCGCAGAACTCCGCGGCGAGCGCGTCGAATATCGCGCCGTCGACGTCATATGATCCGACGCGCATAGCCATGCTGATCGTAATCATTGCGTTCACGGTACTGATGCTGATCGGAATGCCAGTTGCCTTCGCGATTGGAATTGCCGGCGCGCTGTTCTTCATCCAGCATCCGGAACTGCCGGCAACAATCCCGATACAGGTAACAGTAACCGAGACGCAGAATTTCGCGCTGCTTGCGGTTCCGCTTTTTATCCTCGCCGGCAATTTTCTCAACAACTCCGGCATCACGACCAACCTGCTCAAGCTGGCCACGGTGCTGACAGGAAGGATGCACGGCAGTCTGGCGCAGACCTCTATTGCACTCTCAACGCTGATGAGCGGGGTGACGGGATCCTCGATTGCCGACGCCGCCATGAATGCCCGCATCATCGGTTTGCAGATGCTCAAGCGCGGCTATGCCCGCGGCTATGCGGCCGGCGTGATTTCGTACGGTTCTCTGCTGGCGCCAATCATTCCCCCCGGGATTGGTTTCATACTGTATGGCACAGTCGGCCAGGTCTCGATCGGACGGCTGTTTGCCGCCGGCATTATTCCGGGCTTCATGCTGTGGGCAGCTCTCGCCGTTGCGATAGCCATCACCGCTCGCCGCCGCGGCTACGGGCCGGAACGCGAGACGCGGGCGACTGGGCGTGAAATCCTGCTGGCGTCGTGGGGTAGCATCTGGGCGATCCTGTTTCCTATCATGCTGTTGGCGGGATTGCGTTACGGCATCTTCACGCCATCGGAGATTGGAGCTTTCGCGGTCATCTATGCGGTGGCGGTGGGGTTCTTCGCATACCGGATGCTGACGTTCGCGGGTTTCCGCGAAGCCATCGAGGGCAGCCTGGTCGATGTCGGGGCCGTGATGTTCCTGCTCGCGCTCTCGGCGATCTTTGGTTACGGCATCGTATTTGAGCGAATACCCGAGGTGATTTCGGATTGGATGCTGGGTGTGACGGAAAACGCGCACGTTGTAATGGTGCTCATCGTGCTCTTCATCCTGATCGCCGGCACCTTCATGGAGGGCTCGGTACTCATCATCATGCTGACGCCCATCTTCCTTCCGCTGGTGACGAAGTACGGGATTGATCCGGTCCATTTCGGGCTCGTGTTCATTATTGCTGCCACGATCGGAAACTACACGCCGCCCGTCGGCGCCGCCATGTTCGTCGCCTGCCAGGTGCTGCGTTGTCCCATCAGTGAGTACACCCGGGACTCGACGCCGTTCTTGATCTCCGTCACCGTGGTGACTTTGATACTGATCTTTGTCCCCTCACTGGTCTTGCTTGTCCCTGATATGATCTTCGGTGCCGATTTGCGATGAGATCGAACGGACGGTCGCTCCTGGCACATCGCGTCATTTCGCTGGCGCGTGTCACTTGCAAACACGCTCGGCGTGCAAAGCTGGGTCCTGCGGGCGTGCCTATTGGCTTCCCTGTGCTGCCGGGGAGTGATAGCGTTCCGACCGAACCCACTCATCTGGGGGAACTTTCACATGAGTGGGTGCGCTTACATTGCTGTTTCCGACGGATCTGACCTCGTTCCTCGACCTCATACGCCAGCACGGCGATGTGGCCTACAGCCTGATGTTTGCCTATGCGGCCTCGCATAGCCTGCTGCTTGCGCTATTTGCGGGCTACGCGGCGCATTCGGGCGTGTTGGGTCTTGGCAAGCTCATCGTGGTCTGCTGGTTCGGCAGCTTCGCCGGCGACGTCATTCGCTTCTGGATCGGGCGGCGCTATGGCGCCCGCTTGCTCGATCGGTTTCCGCGGTTCGAGCGGCCCGTGCAGACCGTTGTTCGCTTGACGGACCGCCATTATCTCTGGATGATCCTGTTTCACCGCTTCCCGCATGGCATCCGCGGCCTCGCGGGCTTTGCTTACGGGATATCGCGGCTGCCCTGGTCCACTTTCCTTGCAATCAACTTCGTCGCGGCGGGCTTTTGGTCCGGAGCCGTTGTCTCGGCCGGCTATGCCTTCGGTCAATTCTCGGAGGCGTCCATCAACAACGCCTCTTCGGGGCTGGGCATCGCGATGTTGGTCGCGTTCCTCGGCCTGTCCTGGTTGCTCAGCAGGAAGCTCGAACAGATCGCAGAGCGGTACTGAAGCAAGGTGCGCTCGCCTGTCGATGGGGCGTGCATATCGCCTCAGGCGCCGAGGAATCCCCGTCGCAGCAATCCGGCCAGCGCGCCGCGCAGCCTGGCTTCATTGGCGATGTTGCCGCGAGATGTGCTGAAAAGCCGAACTACCAGCCGCTGATATTGTTCGGCCGTCGGTTCAAGGCGCGCCAGCGCTGTCTCGCGGAATCGCGAAACCATGGATATGTCGGTCCATCCCAATCCTTCCAGATGAATCTGATATCGCCAGCCGGCAAGCTCGAGGGCGTTGCCGGCCGGACCCGAAAAGCGCACCGAGGTCGGTGACACCGCGAGCAGGCGACACGACAGGATTTTCCCTTCGCCCGACAGCCAGGCGGCCTCATCGGTTTCGAACATGTCGCCAGGACGGGGCAATTCGAAGCAGACGAGAAACGCGATGAAGGCGATCAGCATCGCGATGCCGGCCCACAGCAGATTGAAGAAGTCGAGCGAGGAAATCTCGCTGGCCGCATAGGGCGAGATGAACGCCCAGAGGATGCTGGCGGCAGAACTTGCGGAGATCAGTCCAAAGATCGCTGCAAGCTTCCAATGCACGCGTGGCGTCGAGCGGTCGCCGCCTTTGTCGGTGACCTTGAACGGGCGGCCGAACGGCTTGACGATAGCGCTCAAGAGCGTCGCGGTCACCGCAAAGCAGGTGACCGCGTGGGTGGCCTCCATGAATAACGGCAGCGTCCGCCCGCGCGAGATCCAGCCCATGTAGATGATTTGACCGAGCAGCGCCGGCAC
Organism: Bradyrhizobium sp. RDI18; assembly: GCF_043203335.1. Classification (NCBI taxonomy): domain Bacteria; kingdom Pseudomonadati; phylum Pseudomonadota; class Alphaproteobacteria; order Hyphomicrobiales; family Nitrobacteraceae; genus Bradyrhizobium; species Bradyrhizobium sp. RDI18. The sequence continues at coordinate 5,801,795 of NZ_JBICRN010000008.1, forward strand.
GCCGTAGCGCAGAAAGGTATGGTAGTCGGCTGCGAAGGCGGGCAGGCCGCCGAACCAGTAGATCGTCGGCGCGATCAGCAGCAACACCATGAATGGCTTGCTGAGCCAGTTCAGCATCCCGTGAAAATAGTGCCAGCGCTGGGTGAAGCTGAAGCCGCGGCCGAATAGCGGGCCATTGCGGAGCAGAGCGACCTGTATGGTGCCAAGGCACCAGCGAGCGCGCTGGGTGATGTATTCGGGGATGCCTTCGGCCGAAAGCCCGAAGCTGAGCGGTTCGTTCAGCCACCAGGTACGGTAGCCGCGCGCGAGCATCGTGTAAGTGAGATTGATGTCTTCCGAAATCGCTTGCTGCGGGAAGCCGCCGACCTCGTCAAGCCGGTCGCGGCGAACGACAAAGGAAGTGCCGACGCAAAACGCGCAGCCCCACGCATCCTTGGCCGGCTGAAAGACGTCGAAGAAGAAGCGTTGATCATCGACCCAGCTCTTGCCGGAGAGCAGATTGTGCTGGATCGGGTCGGCGTTATGGTAAAACTGCGGCGTCTGCACGATCGCAACTTCCGGATCGGACAACAGCAGGCCGACCGTGCGTTTCAAAAAATCCTGCCGTGGGGCAAAATCGGCGTCGAGCACCAGGATGACGGGCGCATTGGTCTCGCGCGCGGTCGCCATCAGCCCGTTATTGAGATTGCCGGCCTTGGCGCCGTTGTTGTCTGGTCGCGTCACATGACGCGCACCGACTTTTTCGCAATACTCCCGTAGCCAGTCGCGCCTGGTGTCGTCGAGCACCCAGACCGTCGCATTGGGATAGTCGAGCGCCAGCGCGCTGAGGATCGATCGTTCGAGGATTTCGAGCGGCTCGTCATAGGTGCAGATGAAGATATCGACGGCGGGGAAGTCACGCGATCTCGATAGTTCACGTTGCGCCGCGTCGGCCTGCGCGGAGCGATCCGTGGTGCGGAACAGGATGGCGATCGAGATCAGCGTGTAGAGAATGGCAAGAAATTCAAACGAGATGAACAGCCGCGGCCACAGGCTTTCGGCCGATAGCGCAAACGGCGGCAACGTATCGTTCCATCGCCAGAGCCCATAGAGGATCAGAAGGGCTGAAGTCGTGATGCCGAACAGGATACGGTCCTTGGCATGAAGCGGATCCAGCAGTCGCGCCATCACCAGAAGCCCAAGGAGGATTCCCATATCCATGGTGAGGATCGATAGGTCATCGCCGGCGCTCGGGAACATCATCGTATCTTTTCCCCGGTGAACGGATTCCAACCCGTTTCGGCCAGCGCCGCCCATGCGGTCGCGCCGAGGTGCGGGCGGCGGTAGTAGAAGAAGTCGGGCACGGTGCCGGTGGGATCGATCGACAACCCCGTCGTCAGTCGCGCGGTGCGTGCGGCGTTGAGCAGGCCGGAGCGCGTTTGGTCGGCTTTCAAATTGGCCAGCAGCCGATCGCTTTGCGGTGTGTTGCCGCTGATCCGGTAGGCCAATGCCGCCTGCGCTGTTCCTTCGACCCAGATGCCGTCGCGGTCGCCGTTGAAATCGAAACCGCCATCCACCGCCAGGTGTGTTTGCGCGAAATCAAGCGTGCTTCGCCACGCCGCAGGCGCATCCGGCACGGCCATCCATGGCCAAAGCTGAGCGTCGAGCGCGAGCAGGCCTTCATCCGCAAGACTGCCGTCGGGCTTTGTGCCGAGCAGGAAGTGATTTCCGCGGAAGGTACGGTCGAGCAGCCGCCGGGCCCGCCCGGCCGCGTCGGCGTATTTTGGCTCGCCGGTCAGGCGTAACAACCAGCTCGCGGCGGCGTGGACGTCGGCATTGTGCTCGGTCGACATCCAGGTGAGCGTGACCTGCTGCGGATCGTAGCCATGAACGCCACCGCAGAACCCATCGCCGCAGGCGGTCGTGGTGATGACCCAATCGATCAGGCTTTTGGCGTCGGCGAGATACTGCCGATCGTGCGTCGCCTGGTGCAGAGTCAGCAGCGCCAAGGCCGCCCATGCAACGTTGCCGGTCGAGGTTCCGTCCTGCGCCGCATCCTCGGCCCAGATCCTGGCGTGCTCATCCCACCATCCCGGTAGATTCGGAGCCCCGTTGCCAACAGGGCCGGCGCGATAGGCGTTGCGCACCCGATGATCGTGAAAAGTCCGGTCGTTGCGGGCCGCCCGGCTCAATGCGTTACCGATCGGTTTGGCATCCGGCACGTTGCCGCAGGCGATCAGCGCAATGACGGCGAGCGCGTTGTCATAAACAAACGCCGTCGTGGCAATGCCCGCCGGCAGGTCTGCTTCGCCAGCGCCGGGTTCATAACTGCGGATGAAGACGGCGTCGGCTTCGCCGGTCAGCGGTGCCACCGCCCTGTTCAGCCCAGCGCAAAACGGGCCGCCGCTCTTTTCCGGCTGCTTGCTCGCAACCGGCGTCGAACCCAGGACCATTGCACATAACGCCATCCCGATCGCGTGCTTCATTGCGACACGAGTGTGCGAGTGCGGGACCACCAGTTTTCATGGGCCTTCGGCGCCTCGGGCTGGGCCATGCCGGCACGGCGTGTATCCGCATCGATCGGCTGGTTCTGCGCGGTCTCGCTGCCATCATCATGCGTCCACGAGGCCATGAGATTGCCGAGCCGCCGCCAGGTGACCGACATCGACGGCACCACGCCGTTGTCGCGCGTGACGGTGACCCACTGGCCGACCTGGCAGGCCGCAGCATCCGAAGCCTGCGTTTCCCGCACCGGCGCGCCAGCCTCGTTTGCGCCTTCAGGCGTAATGATCGCATAGAGCTCGCGCCGCTCGGTTTGCGGAAACGGTACGGCAAAGCGCTCATCGACCTTGTCGCTGGTCTTCGGCAACACCGCGCTGACGATTCCGGTGCGGAACGTGCTCCCGTCGATGCGGACACGGGTGCCGGGCATCATGTTCTGTCCTTGCCGGTACGAGAAAATGGCAACCACGAAGCGCTTGTCGCAATCAACGACGGAGCTGATGGTATCGCCGGCGTTGACGTGACGCCCCATCGCAGCGCCGATGGTCAGCACCTTGCCGGGACCGCGAGAGAGGACGTCGGCTCCTTCCAAGCTCGCAAGCCGCTTCTGCTCGGTGTCGATCAGGCGCTCCAGGTCGTTGAGGACGGCGGATTGCTGCCTTTCCTCGATCTCCATGCGCTGGGCGTCGAGATTGATGTCCCTGCGCTTTTGCGCCAGATTGTTGAGCACAACCAGTTCCTCTCCGACATAGACGCCCCCGTTCAAGGCATTGAGCTGCGCAATTTTTTGATTGAGTTTGGCGCGTTCCGCGTCCGCATTGTGCATGGCCGCGGCATATTGCTGCGTGGTCGGCCTGAGCATGTCCATACTCGCGGTATTGCGCGTCACCAGGTTGCTTTGCCGTTCCACCAAAACCTTCTTTTCGCCACTCTGGGCATTGGATTGCGACACGCGGGCGCGCAGCTCCTCGATCTGCGACTGGAACTGCATCTTGAGCTGCTCAGTTTGGCTGGCGAGTTCGGCCTCGAGGGAAGCAACATAGGCGCGGTCGGATGCGCCCTTTGCCCGCGTCGCGTCGAGCTTCTGGCGCGCATCGGATGATTTTTCTTCCAACGAGATTAGCGTGCTGCGATCGACCCTTGGATTGCTGATCTGCGCCAGTCTGTCGCCGTCGCGAACGTCGCGGCCGGGAAGCGCCGTCAGCGTGTCGATTTCGCCGCCGATCGGTGCGGTCAGCAGCGTCACCGGCGCGTTGACAACGGCGCGGTCGGATTGATCGGTGGTAATCGGCGGAGCCACGGCCGTCACCATCAACGCCGACAACAGCCCGGCGACACCGACGGCGGAAACTCTCAGGATGGTCGGGTGGCGCCGGGCTCTCGGTGGGAGGCCGCGGTCGAATCCGGAGGAACGTTCCGTCGCACCGGCGTTGAATGGATTGTTCATCAGCTCTCTCTCGGTTGGTGGCGCCCGAAAAAGCGCTTCCTCACGAACCGGCTCCGGTTCCTCCGGCGGCCTTGTTAATGCACTGCAAACAATGCAGGGCGCGATTGGTTCGGGTCAGTTCGGGAAAAAGCCGCAGAAACTTTCGGCCGAAATGCGCAGTGAACTCGCGTTTCCGCGATCACGTCTGCGACATCATCATCAACGAACGCCGCGCTCCCAACATCACCACTACCGCACGAGAGGTCTGTTCCCTCGCCCGCGCAAGGGGCCGCAAAGGGAGAGGGAGCCGACTGCCGACGTGGTGAGACGGCCCGCTCGCAGTGGCGTAGAAAGACGGCGACCTTACTCCGCCGTCCCCTGTGCCATCGCTCTTCGCTCCATCGCGTAGCGCACCAGTGCCGCGAAACGATAAATGCCATGGACGAACTTGCCATAGGGCATGGTGACGAACAGCGAAAACACCACGCCGAGGTGCAGCGCCAGCAGCGGTCCCATCACTGCCGTCTCGCGCAAAATCAGCAGTGCCATGCCCGTGAGACTCGTCAGGAACAGCATCGCGATGAACGCGACATCCATGCCGTAACGCGCTTCATCGACCAGGATGGAATCGCGCTTCCATCGTTCAGCGAGCAAACCGATCGGCCCGATCAACAGCCCGATGCCGCCGATCGTGCCGAGCACGACGGGCAGATCCCACCACGGATACGGCGCCTCGCGCGCCAGCAGATAGTGATAGAGCGTTGCGACGCAGGTCGAGGCAAAGCACAGCGCAAAACCGTAGAAGGTGAGGTGATGATAGAGCCGGCGGCGGTCGGTCGGACGGTCGTCGTCGTTGAAGCAGCCGACGCCGCCGCCGTCGAGATAGCGCAACTCGCCGGCGTCGCGGATGGCCTGCATCAGCGCGCGTGCATCGATCTTCATGCCGATGGGTTCGCCAATGTCGCGCCAGAAGGCGCGCACGCCCATCGCCAGCGCTGCGATAGCGTAAAGGAACGCCGCGCCGAACAGGGCTGCCATCGCATTGTGCGGCATCAATTTGTAGAACGCGCCCGGCCCGGTATGCGTGCCAAACAGCACCTGGCGATCGTGTAAAGCGGCGAAGCCGAAGATGAACGCGGCGACGCTGAGCGCGGCAACAACACTGATGACAAGTCCGTTGCGCGCGAACGTGCCCGCGAAGGCGCGTGGCCATGCATAGGCCGCATAAGATTCCGCGCGCGCCACCGCGAGCGTCCTCGGCACATTGACGTTGAATTCGTGTGGCGGCGAGAACTGGCAATCGGTGTAGCAGGCGCCGCAGGCGTGGCAGAGATTGGCGAGATAATTGAGATCGCCGTCGGAAAAGGCGCGGCGCATTTCCATCGCTGGAAACACTGCGCAGAGGCCCTCGCAATAGCGGCAGGAATTGCAGACCGTCATCAGGCGGTCGGCCTCCTCCAGAATCTTCGTTCCGTGCATGATGCGCTGCTTCCTGCCCTCGCGGCCAACCCGATTATTTCGTCAATCCCTTGCCCTCCAGCCACTTCTGAATCAGGGCGGCGACCTCGGCGTTGTTCTTGTCCATCATCACCATGTGCGAATTGCCCTTGATGCCTGCTTGCGGCAGATCGACGACATCGACGCTGCCGCCCGCCGCCTTGATCGCGTCCGCAAACGCAAGTCCGTTGGCGCGAATCTTCGGCCAGCGCGAATCCTTCTCGATGTAGTCGCCATAGACGATCAGCGTCGGAATGTTCTTCAGCACGTCGACCTTGGCGGGATCGCCGACGCCGGCCGGTTCGATCGCAATCAGTGCCTTGACCTTGTCGGGCCGCGCCTGCGCCACCTTGAAGCCGAAACTGCCGGCCTGGCTGTGGAACAGGATGACGGAAGGGCCAACGCGGTCGATCTCGGCGATATAGGCGGCGATGATCGCATCATCGGTGGTGGTCCAGCGCGGCACGTTCTGTTTGACGAAGTTCTCGTAGCCTTCGTTCGGAAACTGGCTGCCGGGCATCAGCTTCCGCTTGGCCGGATCGGGATTATAGGAGCCGACGCCGTCGCCGATCCGAAACCGCTCGAACGGATTGGCTGTCGTGAGGAATACCGGCTCGCTCTCGAAGATATCTGGATATTGCGCCCAGCCGGCGCGGCCGCGCTCGACCGCGTCGGAATTGTAGACGGCCCAGCCCTTGCGCAGAAAATAGTTCAGCCAGCCCTCGCGCCCATCGGGCGTCGTCTCGTAGGTGACGCCGGTCAGGCCGCCGCCATGCCACATCAGAAGTGGATAGGCGCCCTTTTCGTTCGCGGGCAGAAAATACTGCACATACATCTGCTCGACCTGATAGGTGCCGTTGGGATCGACTTTTGCCGGCACACCGCCGGGGGTGAAGGTCACTTCCTTCACCGGCTTGCCGGAAATTTCGACCAGCCGGCCGCCGACATGGAACGAACCCATGTCGCGTAGCGCGATCGGCTCGGCGGCGTGGGCCAGCGTCGCGTTCATCAGAACGACTGCAGCAGTGGTGATCGCAAGCCGCATCACAAGTCCTCCCTTCGTTGTTCTCTCCCTCTACCCGCCAAGGGCGGGGCGAGTGAACCGAGCGCGTGTCTAATTCCGCGCATTCTTCGCCGCTTCCCGTCCCGCGACCCGTCCGAACACGCTGCCGATGGTCATCCCGATACCGGCCGCATAGCCCTTGCCGAGTACGTTGCCGGCCATGATCTCGCCGGCCGCGAACATGTTGGCCGAAGGCTTGCCGTCCTTCATCACCATGCGCGCCTGCCGGTTCACACGGGTGCCGAGATAGGTGAAGGTGATGCCGGGCCGCACCGGATAGGCGAGGTAAGGCGGCGTCTCGATCCGGCGCGCCCAATGCGTCTTCGGCGGCGTGATGCCCTCAGTGTGGCAATCGTCGAGAATGCTGTGATCGAACGTGCCGGACCTAACCGCGGCGTTGAATTCGGCGATGGTCTTCTCCAGCGCCGCCGGATCGAGCTTGAGCTTGCCGGCGAGCTCGGCGATGCTGCCGCCCTCGATCGGGGGAAACAGCGTCGGCATAAAACTGTTGCGAACGGAGGCATCGAAGATGATGTAGGCGATCTGGTCCGGTTGCGCGGCCACCAACCGCCCCCAGATCGCGTAACGCTTCGGCCAGATATCCTCGCCCTCGTCGTAGAAGCGCTGGGCGTGCTTGTTGACGACGATGCCGAACACGACCGAGTCGTGGCGGGTGATGATGCCGCCGTCGAATTTCGGTGCGCGAGCGTCAATCGCAACCGCATGGCATTGGGTCGGATCGCCGATATCCTGCACGCCATTGTCGAGCAGAATTTTCAGGATCGAGCCGCGATTATAGGGAGTGCCGCGGATCAGGAAATTATCCGCCGCCTCGCCCCAATATTCCTTCAGCCATTCGATATTGGCTTCAAAACCGCCGGCAGCCGCGACCAGCGCGGAAGCGCGGATTTCGGTCGTGCCGTCGATCGGCTGCTTCAGCTTCGCCGACAGAAACATGCCGTGTTCGATATCGAGGTCGATCACCTCGGCATCGTAGACGATTTCGACGCCGAGCTTTTCCGCGGTGAGATAGAGCGCGTTCAGCATCGCGCGTCCGCCGCCAAGGAAGAACGAGTTGGTGCGGCCCAGGCTCAGCGTGCCGCCGAGCGAGGGTTGCCAGCGCACGCCCTGTTCGACGATCCAGTTCAGAATGTCCTTGGACTCCCTGATCATGAATTTCGCCAGTTCCTCGTCGGTCTGACCGCCGGTCAGCCGCAACAGATCGTCCCAGAACTCCTCTTCCGTGTACGGCCCGGTGAGAATGTCGGTCGCGGCATCGTGCGCGCAGCGCATGTTGCGGGTGTGGCGGGTGTTGCCGCCGCGATAGAACTTCGGAGCGCCTTCCAGCACCAGCACGGAAGCACCGGCGCGCCGGGCGCTGATGGCGGCGCAGAGAGCAGCGTTGCCGCCGCCGATTACCAGCACATCGAACTTGATTGTCAAATCGGCCATGCGCTCTTGTTGTCGTTGTTGGCCTCAAAAATCAAACCGGCGCTCGGCCAGGCAAATCCATCCGCCCGCGATTTTCTAGCCTGATGCAGCGTCCGCGTCACGCCTCTCGTGCGCCTGCATCAGTCGTCAGCATGGTCGCATGCGACGATGTCGCATGCACCTGGCTATGCGGAATATCAGCGCAATCAGGAACGGTTCTGAACGGAGGCGAGCAGCCATTGCCGGAAGGCCGCGAGCTTTGGCGGATCGGCTCTACCCGCCGGCGAGACCAGATAGAAACCGGCATCGACCGGGAAAGCCATCTTGAAGGGAACGACCAGGCGTCCCTTGGCGATGTCCTCCTGCACATAGGCGGTGCGGCCCATCGCAACGCCGAGGCCGTCGATCGCGGCCTGCACCGTCATGAAGATCATGTCGAAGGTCACGCCCGGCTGTTTCGAGAAATCGGCCGGCAGCCCGGCCGCCGTCAGCCACAGCCGCCAGTCGTCGCTATTCGCGTTGCTGGTATGCAGCAGCACGTGATCCCGGAGGTCTTCGGGGCATTTCAGCGGCTTGTTCCCCTTGAGCAGCGCCGGACTGCACACCGGAAAGAGTTCGTCCGCCATCAGCCAGTCGGCGCGAACGCCAGGCCATTGGCCGCGGCCGTAGCGGATCGCGGCATCGACCTTGTCGCGCTGGAAGTCGACGAGGTTGATCGAGGTCGTGATGCGAACGTCGATCCCCGGTTGCGCTTCCTGAAAGGCCGTGAGGCGCGGCAGCAGCCATTTGGCGGCCAGCGAGGCCAGCGTCGACACCGTCAGCACATGGTCGTCATCCTTGCGCAGCAGGCGGTCGGTCGCGAGCCGGAGATCGTTGAAGGCGGCGCGAATGCCGGGAAGGTAATCCTGCGCTTCCGCCGTCAGCGCCAGCGATCGGTTCTGGCGGATGAACAGGCGAACGCCGAGCTCTTCCTCCAGCCGCTTGATCTGGTGGCTGATCGCGGTCTGCGTGACGTTCAGCTCGGAGGCGGCCTGCGTGAAGCTCAGATGCCGGGCGGCTGCCTCGAAGGCGCGCAGACCATTCAGCGACGGCAATCTGCCGGTCATTGCCGGATTCTCCCTAATGCATGAGTTTATATCATCCGAAGCGGTACAAAGTGTCGTTTGTGAACGGCCCCAAGAGCGCAGATATTGGCGCCAACAGATTACTACAGGAGCCGAAAATGTCCACTTACACGCATGAATCGATGATAAATCATCATGGACCGGGGATTTTGAGCCAATTGGCCGAGACCCTCCATGTCTGGCGGCAGCGCTACCAGTCCCGCCGCGAGCTGGCCAAGTGGTCCGAGCGGGAGCTGCACGACATCGGCGTCTCCTGGAGCGACGTCGCCTACGAGGCCGAAAAACCGTTCTGGCGGGCTTGAGTAGCAGCCGGCCGGCGCCGCCTCGTCTGGGGGACGCCGGCCATTTTCATTGAGGACCGGCGGGAGCGCGCCATGACCACGATGCGTTTCGACGATCTCAGGCAGTATTCGGACGTGCTGCGCTCGCGGCATGGCCAGGCCGTGACCGTGCGCTTCGTCGAGCCGCGCGACGCCGAGGCGCTGCAGAACTATTTCCGCGCGCTCTCGACGCGCTCCCGTTACAACCGCTTCCTCGGCGCCGCCAGCGAACTGCCGCCGTCCGAACTCGAACGCTTCATCCATGTCGGCGAAGCGGACCGGTTCAGTGTGGTCGCGGCCATGCCGGTCGACGGCCGTGAGACCATCGTCGGCGAAGCGCGCTATGCCTTCGACAGCCAGACTGCTGCAATCGAATTAGGCCTGTCGATCGACGATCGCTGGCAGGGGCACGGCATCGGCAAGGCGCTGTTGAAAAACCTCGAATGCCGCGCCGCCGCGTTCGGCGCCGAGCGCATCTTCGGCGACACGCTGCGTTCCAACGATGCCATGATCGCGCTCGCCCGCAAGTCCGGCTACGGCTTTACCAATACGCCCGGCGACTGGAGGCTGACGCGCTTCCAGAAAGATACCCAAAATCACGTTCGTATCGAACCGCAGGAAATCCCATGCGCCAGTTGGCGGCTCGCCGCCGTCTCTCCCCGCGCAATGTCCTCGCCTGCGGTTTGACCACTGAGCCCGGTTCTGGCCGCGCCGGAACCGGGCCATTTTCCGCTAGCCGCGGAAAAGGAACTCAGCTTCCCCCGAACACCGGCTTGCGCTTGTCGATGAAGGCTTGCACCGCTTCCTTGTGGTCGGCGGTGGTGGTCAGGCGGACGAGGCGCTCGGCCTCGTGGTCGCGTGCGGTGGCGAAATCGAATTGGAGCGCTTCGTCGAGATTGTCCTTGATGTAGCGCAGCGCGAGCGTCGGGCCCTCGGCCATGGATCTGGCAAGCGCGAAGGCCTCACTCTGCAGCTCGTCGTCGGGCACCACGCGGTTGACAAGACCGATCGCCTCGCATCTAGCGGCATCGACCTTGTCGCCGGTAAACATCAGTTCGCGCGCCCGCGAAGTTCCTATCAGTCGCGTCAGCAGCCAGGCAATGCCGTAGTCGCCGGAGAGCGCGACGCGGACATAGCCGGTGGAGATGAAGGCGGATTGCGCCGCTAGTCTGATATCGCAGGCCAGCGCGAGCGCGAGGCCAGCGCCGACCGCGGGGCCGGGCAGCGCCGCAATCGTCGGCTTGCGCACCGAGGCAAGCGCCGGTCAGCAGGCGCTGCCGCTCCTGCAGGTCGGCGACCTTCTCGTCGTACGCCATTTCGAGCTTCTTCTTGTCGCGATGCGCGCCCATGCCCTTGACGTTGCCGCCGGCGCAGAACGCGGTGCCCGCGCCGGTGAGCAGCAGCGCCCCGACCTCGGGGTTTTCGCCGCAGGCCTTGATCATGCTGCGAAGCGCCGGCGTCAGCGTATCCGAGAACGCGTTGCGCGCTTCGGGACGGTTCAGTGTGATGATGGCGACGCGGTCGCGGATCACGCAGAGCAGTTCGTCGGTGCCGGTGTCGATCCTGGTTTCGGTCGTCATGGTTTTCCCTAGCTTTTCGTTGTCGTTCCGTAAGGTGGACTCAGCCGATAGATGGTGGGCACGGCGCAAGCGCCTTTGCCCACCGTACGCTTTCACGTCTCAAAACCTCTCCACCCACGGCCGCAGCTCGACTTCCCACGTCCAGGCGCTGCGCGGTTGCTGCAGCACGTTCCAGTAGCTCAGCGCAATCGCGTCGGGATCGAGCATCGAATCCGGCCGATCGGCAGGCTCCGTACGCGCAGCGCTGCGGATGCCGCCGTCGATGACGAAATGCGCGACATGGATGCCCTGCGGCGACAATTCGCGCGCCATGCTTTGGGCCAACCCACGTAGCGCAAACTTGCCCATCGCGAACGGCGCCGACTGCGGATAGCCCTTCACGCTGGCGGAGGCACCGGTGAACAGGATCGCGCCGTGCTTGTTCGACAGCATGCGTGTCGCCGCCTGCTGCGCCACCAGAAAGCCGCCGAAGGCGGAGACTGCGATCGCATTCGCAACTTCGGCCGGAACCAGGTCGGTGAAGGCGCCGCGCGCGGCCGCTGGCGTTATAGACGACGAGATCGGGCGTGCCGATCTCGCGTTCGACCATGCCGAACATCCTCTCGACTTCCTCGGCTTCCGTCGCATTGCAGGCAAAGGCGCGGGCGCCGGTTTCGGTGCAGAGCGCGCCAAGCTTCTCGATCTTGCGCGCGGCAAGCGCAACCTTGATGCCTTCGCGCGCGAACAGTCGCGCCAGCGATGCGCTCAATCCCTCGCCGACACCAACAATCAGGGCAATCTTGTATTTTGGCAATTCCATGGGCGCAGTCCTCGGATGGTGGGGATTCGGTATCTAGGAACCCGATTCCGCCTGGCAATCGTCCCCCATGGCGGCCCTCCAATTATGGTTGTTGACGGCACGTCCGCCCGCGTTATCGATAGTTGACCAACATCGGGTGGAACGAACAAGGGCTAAAAATGCATCCACTCATGCAAGACCGTGTAGCCGCGTCAGCCAATCAGTCGGGATTGCTCGCACCTGATACGACGGGGATGAATTTCTACCGCGCCGATCCGGCGTTGACGGATCTGCTTCGCCTGCATCTGCCCGATGCGCTGTTTCGCCATATCGAGCCGCATCTCGACCGGCTCGGCGAATTGGCCGGCGGCTATCTCGACGAATGCGCGCGGCTTGCCGACCGCCACACACCGGTGCTGCACCAGCGCGACAAGTTCGGCCGCGATATCCAGTATATCGAATATCACCCGGCCTATCGCGAGCTGGAAAAAGCCGCATTCGGCGAGTTCGGCATTCACGCGATGTCGATCCGCAAGGGCATCATGGGGTGGCCGGATAAATACCCCGTCGTCGCCAAGCATGCCTTCACGTTCCTGTTCAACCAGACCGAATTCGGCATGGGCTGTCCGATCAACGTCACGGATGGTTGCGCGAAACTGCTCAACAATTTCGGCAGCGACGCGTTGAAGGCAAAGTATCTCGATGGCCTGACCCAGACCGACATGAGCAAGCTTACTCAGGGCGGCCAGTTCATGACCGAGAAGGAAGGCGGCTCCGACGTCGGCACGCTGACGACGCGGGCCGTGCAGGAGGGCGACCATTGGCGGCTCTACGGCGAGAAATGGTTCTGCTCCAATGCCGACGCCAAGGTGGTGATGCTGCTGGCGCGGCCGGACGGAGCGGGGCCCGGCACGCGCGGCGTAGGTCTTTTCCTGATGCCGCGGTTTCTCGACGACGGCTCGCAGAATCACTATCGGATCGTGCGCCTGAAAGACAAGCTCGGCACCCGTTCGATGGCGTCGGGCGAAATCAAGTTCGAGGGCGCGATTGCCTACGCCGTCGGCAAGCTCGACCGCGGCTTCGTGCAGATGGCCGAGATGGTCAACTCCTCGCGGCTGTCCAATGGCGTCAAGTCCACCGCGCTGATGCGGCGCGCGCACCATGATGCGATGACGGTCGCGAGAAATCGTGTGGTGTTTGGCCAGAGGATTATCGACCTGCCGCTGGCGCGGCGGCAGTTGATGAAGATCATGCTACCGACCGAGCAGGCGCTGTCGATGAGTTTTCTCACGGCTGACGCGCTCGATCGCGCGGAAGCCGGCAGCCAGGATGCGGCGGCGCTGCTGCGCATCCTGACGCCGACGCTGAAATTCCGCGCCACGCGCGACGCGCGAAAAGTCTGCGGCGATGCGTTGGAGATGCGCGGCGGCATCGGCTACATCGAGGAGTTTGCCACCGCGCGGCTGCTGCGCGACGCCCACCTCGGCTCGATCTGGGAAGGCACCGGCAACATCGTCGCAATCGACGCGCTGACCCGCGCGGTCGGTCGCCACGGCGCCGACGCCGCGCTCGCGGCCGATCTGCACGCCCGCCTCGACGACAGCACCAACGTGCCGCAGGCTTGGCGCAACCGGCTGCGTGAACTGACCGACCGCGCGGTCGGCTTTGCCCGCGAGGTAGCCAGCCGGACCGACAATGAAGGCGACGTGCGGCGCGCCACCAGCCTGCTCTACCATGTCGCCAGCGCCGTTGCGCTGGCTTGGGAGGGCGGCCGTATCCACGAGATGCGCGGCGACGCCAGGCGGCTGTTGCTGTCGCGGATGGTGGTCGACCATCGCGTCACGCCGAGCGATCCGTTCCGGCTTGCGGAAAATGCCGCCCAGCGCGCGATATCAGGCCATCTCCTCGGCGAACGCAGCGTCGGCATGGCCGAGGTTGGCGAATTGCTGGTCGCAGCGTAGGCTGCAGCCAGTACTGGTTCAAAAAATAACAGAATTGAAGAGGAAGCACCGATGAAGGCCGCCGTTCTGCATGAAGTCAACAAGCCGCTGGTGATCGAGGAGGTCAGCGTGCCGAATCCCGGCCCGCGCGAAGTCCTGATCCGCACGCGCGTCGCCGGCCTCTGTCATTCCGACCTGCACTTCATGGAGGGACTGTATCCGCACCCGCTGCCTGCGGTGCTCGGGCATGAATCGGCGGGCGTCGTCGAAAAGGTCGGCTCCGACGTCACCTATGTAAAGCCCGGCGATCACGTCGTGACGTGTCTTTCGGTGTTCTGCGGCACCTGCGATAACTGCACCACCGGCCGCGCCGTGCTGTGCACTGATACGACCGTGAAGATGCTGCCCGGTCAGTCAAACCGGCTGTCCTGGGCGCGTGAGGAGAAGCTTCATCAGTTCCTCAATCTCTCGTCATTCGCCGAGCAGATGCTGGTGCACGAAAACGCCATCGTCAAAATCCGCAAGGACATGCCGTTGGAGCTCGCGGCCCTGATCGGCTGCGGCGTTATCACCGGCTATGGTGCGGTCGTGAACACCGCAAAGGTGCAGGCCGGCGAAACGGTGGCCGTGATCGGCTGCGGCGGCGTCGGCATGGCCGCGATCAATGGCGCCGCGATCGCTGGCGCCGGCCGCATCATCGCGATCGACACCAATCCGGCCAAGCTGCAGTTGGCCACAAAACTCGGCGCTACCGACATCGTCGATCCCTCCCGCGGCGATGTGGTGCAGCAGGTGCGCGAACTCACCGGCGGCGGCGTGCATCACTCCTTCGAGGTGCTGGGCCGCAAGGAGACCGCCGAACAGTCCTTCGCGATGCTGGCGGCGGGCGGCACCGCGACCATCGTCGGCATGATCCCGTTCGGCCAGAAGATCGAGCTGCACGGCTTCGACTTCCTTAGGGAGCGCCGCATCCAGGGCTCGTCGATGGGCTCCAACCATTTCCGCGTCGACATGCCTCGCCTGGTCGAATTCTACATGCGCGGCAAGCTGCATCTGGAGGACTGGATCTCGGCCAAGCTGAAACTCTCCGAAATCAACGAGGGTTTCGCCAACATGAAAGCCGGCAAGACGCTCCGCAGCGTGATTGTGTTTGATGCGTGAGGCGTAGTTCGCAATTGCATCCGTCGTCCCGGCGAACGCCGGGACCCATACGCCGCGGCCCACGGAATGGGCACAAGGCGAGACGGCTTCACTCCCAACTGCTCTCGGTGGTTATGGGTCCCGGCTTTCGCAGGGACGACGTGGGGTTGGATGCTAGCTCACCGCGACACGTGCGCCGACACCGCAAGCCACTTGCCATTTTGCTTCACCCAGCAATCGGTATAGCGCCCGTGAGCCTCTTGGCCGTCCGGCGTGATGTAGCTCGTCGCTGCGTGGATGATAGCGAAATCGCCGAGGATCGGATCCTCACGTCCTCCGCGCGCAGATTCTTGATCGCGACAGGTTTTGCGGTCTGTTGCAGGAACGTGGCGCGATCGACCAGCGACTTGTCGGGATTGGAGCAGTAGAAATCGGCTGCGAGGATTTCGTCAAAGCGCTTGACGTCGGAATTCTGCACGGACGCGACATAGTCGCGGTTGAGCTCTGTCAGCTCGGCGAGGTCGTTGTTCATGATTCCTCCGGTTCTTGTTCGTCGCTGCATAGCGGCTATCACGCTGTTCTCGGCGAGCGTTTGATCACGACACGGGCGAGCGAGCCAAGCACGTAACCCGCGAGCGAGAAGGCAACGGGCGACAAGAGCTGCTTGAGATCAAAGATGGTTCGAGACACGAGTTGTTCAAGCGCCGGCGGCACCAGCAGAACATCCAAGTTCAGGAAAACAAGCGGCGATACCACGAGCAGCGCCAAACGGAGCCGGTGTTTGGCAAAGATGCATAGTACTGCAACGATAACCGCCGTGGCGCTGAACAGGCCATAGGCAATCTCAAAGCCGAGAGCGTGGCGGATGTTGAAAGCAGTGGCCAGCAACAGACCCCAAACAAGGCCGGCGATCAGAAGCGCTGCGTCGTCGATGCGCGGGAAAAGCGGCAGATACCCCAGTGCCAGGAATACCAGGATCGACAGGGTAGGCCAGGCAGCGACAAAGGTGCCATGCATCAGCCCCCACAAGTGGAACGTTGGCCAGCCGAGCGCGGCATAGGCATAGCCAAGCGGCCACATCAGCAGGAAGCCGACGGCGACGGCGATGACGCTTCGAATGAAAGTCCGCATGGCGCTTTCAACGATACCGCTTCACCCTGCCGGCGAGGAGATGCGCTTGCGCGCAACTCCCCGGCACGAGGGATCTTCAATCATCAAACATCGGCGGCGGCTTGAAGCCGCCGAATTCGCGCTCGATCAGTTCGGCCAACCCTAGGGGCGTGCGGTCCTCCAGCCACGGCCCGACGATCTGCACGCCGACCGGCAATCCGTCCGGTGAAAAGCCGGTCGGGATCGCGGTCGCGGGCAGGCCGGGCAGGGTAGCGATGCCGGGCCACGAAAGCTGATCGGGATAGACGTAATCTATGCCATCGATCTCGATGCGGCGTTTTTCCTGGTCGTCGGAATGGTCGTGCGGATAGGCCGGGGTCGGCATGATCGGGCAGATCACAGCATCATAGGTCTTGAACAGTTCGCGCCATTGCGCTCGCAGGCGCGCACGCGCGACGTCGTCCATCAGCCAGTTGCGGTGGCTTTGCGCCATGCCCCGCAGGCGTTCGGCAGCAAGGCTTACATCGCTCGGCGGTAGCGCGGCGGCGGCGGCCTGTGCGCCGGCATAGATTTCCGGCGGGAAGGAGGCGGCGAGGAACGACATCAGCATCCGCATGTAGAGCCGAGACGTCTCGGCAAAGTTCGGCAACAACGGGCTGTTGCGATCGACCTTGGTGCCGGCCTTTTCGAGGTTGGAAGCGAGCTTGTGGATCGTGCCGCGCACCACCTCGTCGGTCGGCATGACCGGGTCGGTATCGACCACCAACACGCGAAAATCTTTCAGCGCGCCGTGGCGCGGCGGCGGCAGGGCGAGCTGGTAGCCCTTGCCGGCCTCCAGCGGATCGGGACCGGCGATGATGTCGAGCAGCAGCGAGAGATCGACGGCGCTGCGTGCCATCGGGCCGATCACGGCAAGATCGCGGTCGAGCGGCAGCGGCTGGAATGGCGGCGGGGTGTGGCCGCGTCCGGGTACTAGCGCAAACGTTGGCTTATGCGCGTAGACGCCGCAATGAAAGGCGGGCACGCGCAGCGAACCACCGATGTCGGAGCCCAGCGACAGCGGGCCGTAACCGGCCGCGAGCGCCGCCGACGATCCGCCGGACGAGCCGCCCGGCGTCCGGCCGAGATCGAACGGGTTGTTGGTGGTGCCGTAGACTTCGTTGTAGCTCTGCCAGTCGCCGAGCCCGAACGGGACATTTGTCTTGCCGAGGATGACGCCGCCGGCGTCCTTGACGCGCGAGATCGACAGCGCGTCTTCCGTCGGCGTGAAATCCTTCTGCGCCGGAATGCCCCAGGTCGTCGGCAGCCCCGCGATATTGTAGGACTCCTTCACGGTCAGCGGGATGCCGAGTAGCGGCTTCTTCACGCCGCGTGCGAGTTCGGCATCGGCGGCGCGGGCGGCGGCAAGACCACGCTCGAAATCGCGAACGCAAATCGCGTTGATCTTCGCATCGTGCCGCTCGATCCGGCCGATTGCGTCCTCGGCCAGTTCGACGGCCGAGACCTTCTTCGCGGCAAGCGCCGCGGACAATTCAACGGCGGTCTTGAAACTCCATTGCGATTTGGCCAAGGCGTGCGCTCCGCTCTGTTTGTCGAATACGGCGCGGATGATGCTCAGTTTGGGCGCGTGCGGCAAGAGCAATAGCTGTACAGCGGCGGTCCTCTCTTGCCGGTACGCTACTGGCTCGCCTTTGTCTCTGCGTTGTCTTTTGCTTGTTGCAGGAATTGCATCAGCAACCGGCTCACTTCGCGGGGCTGCTCCTGCTGCACCCAGTGGCCGGCGCCGTCGACAAGATGGCAGCCGATCATGTTGGTGCAGGCTCTCGATTGCATCGCCTCATAGACGCCGGGGCGCTGATAGGTGCCCCAGTCCTGCTTGCCCGAAATGAAAGCGGACGGCACGTCGATGGTTCGGCCGGACCATGTCTGCAATTCCGGCACAAAAGCGCCGGACGTGCCGCAGCGATACCATTGCAGCCCGCCCTGGAATCCGTTGCGCTCGTACTCGGCGCTGTAGAAGGCAAGCTCACTGTCCGGCAGCCATTTGTTGGCGGCGATTTGCGCGGCCGACGGCATTTCCTCGGCAACGGTGGCCGCCATGTCCTTGGCGAGGTCCATCACATAATAGGTCGGCAGCTTTGCGATCTCTTCCGCGCTCCAGGACTTCAGCGGGTAGGGCTGGTTGGCTTTCCAGTCGGCGCTCTTGTGGTGGTAATAGGCACGCAGGAAATCATGGACGCCCTGCGGCGCGCGGTGCATGTCGTTGTTCGCCTCGCGCGTCGAGTAATACCATTGGTAATGTTTTCGCGGGCGTGGCAGTGCGGCGAGCTCGCGGTGAATGGGATCATCGGCCGGCTTGGCGGGCTCGTGTACCGTGTTGAACGGCAGCGATGGAGGCCCGCCGAACGGTGCGCTCATCATAACGACCGATTGAAACACGTCGGGCCGTATCAGCGCGCACCAGGCCGCGACCGACGAGCCGAAATCATGCCCGATCACGGCATCGACGCTTGCGTAGCCGAACGCCGACATCAGCCCGAGCGCGTCGCGCACCAGATTGGTGAGGCGGAACGAGGCGAGGTCGCCGTCGTAATTCGGGTCCCAGCCGCTGGTGCGGCCATAGCCGCGCTGGTCCGGCGCGATCACGTGATAGCCGGCCCCGGCGAGATCCGGCATCACCTTGCGCCAGGAATAGGCGAGTTCAGGAAAGCCGTGCAGGAGCAGGAGGCACGGACGGCCGGGTGTCTCGAAGCCGGCTTCCAGCACGTGCATGCGCAAGCCGTTGATGTTGTCGATAGTGCGGGAGCGGATGGTGGAGGGAAGCGGGATGTCGGGGAGGGAAGGTGTTGTGTTCATCTGGCGCACTCCCTTGTCGTCCCGGACAAGCGAGCGTAGCGAGCGCGATCCGGGATCCATAACCACAAATGTTTGACGCCATAAAGGGCAGTGGCCTCAGCTTTGTAAAGCGATCAACAGCGGTGGTTATAGGTCCCTGCGTTCGCAGGGACGACAATGGAGAGATTACGTTTTCGCCGGCTTCGGCCAGTACCTATCACGCAGGTGGCGCTTCACCAATTTTCCCGTCGGCGTGCGCGGCAGCTCGGCTTCGAAATCGATGCTCCTGGGGCATTTGATTGGCGACAGATGTTTTCGGCAGAACACGATCAGTTCGGCCTCGAGATCCTTGCCGGCTTTTGCCATGTCGTGCGGCTGCACCACGGCCTTGACCTCCTCGCCCATTTCCTCGTTCGGAACGCCGAACACGGCAACGTCGGAAACGGCTGGATGGGTGATCAGCACGTCCTCGGTCTCCTGCGGGTAGATGTTCACCCCGCCGGAGATGATCATGTAGCTCTTGCGGTCGGTGAGATAGAGATAGCCTTCCTCGTCGAGGTAGCCGACGTCGCCGAGCGTCGACCAGCCCTTGGCGTTGTAGGCCTTCTTGGTCTTCTCGGGATCGTTGTGATAGGTGAAAACAGGCGCGTCGGCGAAATAGACCGTGCCGATTTCGCCGGTCGGTCTCTCCTCGTCATTCTCGTCGAGGATTTTCACCTTGCCGACCACGGCGCGGCCGACGGTGCCGCGATGGGTTAGCCATTGCTGCGAAGTTGAAACGGTGACGCCGTTGCCTTCGGAGCCGGCGTAATATTCGATCAGGATCGGCCCCCACCACTCGATCATTTTCGCTTTCACGTCGACCGGGCAGGGCGCCGCGGCGTGGATCGCGCCTTTCAGCGTCGAGACGTCGTAAGCCGCGCGCACCTCGTCCGGCAATTTCAGCATCCGCACGAACATGGTCGGCACGAGCTGCGACTGCGTGACCTTGTACTTCTCGACAAGCTTTAAGAATTCTTCGGCGTCGAAGTGCTCCATGATGATGGAGGTGCCGCCGAGCGTGATCGCCATCATGTTGAAGCGCAAGGGAGCTGCGTGATAGAGCGGCGCCGGCGACAGATAGATGCTGTCGGATGACATGCCGCACATGTCGGCGCAGAGAATTTTCAGGAGCGGGTTCGGCACGTCGATCGCCTTGCCCTCGAACTCCTTCTTGATGCCCTTGGGCCGGCCGGTGGTGCCCGACGAATACAGCATGTCGTAGCCGGCGACCTCGTCCGCAATCGGCGTCACAGGCATCGCGATCGCTTCCTTGTCGAAGGAACGGAAGCCGGGCGCGGGCTCATCGACCATGAAGAACAGCGGCTCGCCGGGTTCGCCTCTGATCAGGCCTTTGACCTTGTCGGCGCATTGCGGCGTGGTGATGAAGACCTTGGCGCCGCAATCCCTGACGATATAGGCGATCTCCTCCTCGGTGAGATAACGGCTGATCGCGGTGTAATACAGCCCGGCGCGTTGTGCCGCCCAGCAGATCTCCATGAACGCCAGGCGGTTTTCCATCAGGAATGCGATGTGGTCGCCAGCCTTCAGCCCGAGCTTGCGGAACAATTGCGCGCCCTGGTTCGAAAGCTCGTCAAGCTCGCGATAGGTGATCGCCTTGCCGGTGCCGGCCATCTGGTAGGCGATCTTGTTCGGGGTATTCCGAGCGTGGATGGAGGGGTGGGTCATTCATAATCCCGAAAACAATGTGGTCGCCCCTGCGAACGCAGGGGCCCATAACCACCGATCTGAGTATTGAAACGAGCTGGAGCCCCAGCTACGCACAACCACAAACATTTGTGATTATGGGTCCCTGCGTTCGCAGGGACGACACCTTTGTTGCTGCGACGGCTGTGGCCGCGAGGCTTACAGCCGCTCGACGATCGTCACGTTGGCCATGCCGCCGCCTTCGCACATGGTCTGCAGGCCGTAGCGCTTGTTGTTCTGCTTCAGCGCATTGACCAGCGTGGTCATCAGCTTGGTGCCGGAGCCGCCGAGCGGATGGCCGAGCGCGATCGCGCCGCCATTGACGTTGAGCCTGTCAGGATCGGCGCCCGTCGTCTTCAGCCACGCCACCGGCACGGCCGCGAAGGCTTCGTTGACCTCGAACAGGTCGATGTCGTTGATCGACATGCCGGCCTTTTCCAGCGCCCGCTTGGTGGCGTGCAGCGGCGCATCCAGCATGATCACGGGATCGCCGCCCATCATGGTCATGTGATGGATCCGCGCCAACGGTTTTACGCCGAGCGACTTCAGGCCCTTCTCGTTGACCACCAGCACGCCGGAGGCGCCGTCGCAGATCTGGCTGGCGCTGGCGGCGGTGTGCTTGCCGTTTTCGGCAATCAGCTTGACGCCCCTGATGCCGTCGAGGCTGGCGTCGAAGCGGATGCCCTCGTCGATATGGTGGGTGTCAGTCGAGTTGTCGGCGCGGGTGATCTGCAGCGGAACGATTTCATCCCTGAACTTGCCGGCCTGCGTCGCGGCAATCGCGCGCTGATGGCTGTTGTAGGAGTATTCGTCGAGCTGGTCCTTGGAGAGCCCGTACTTCTCCGCCATCATTTCCGCGCCGGTGAACTGGCTGAACACGATGTTCGGATATTTCGCCTCGATGCCCGGGCTCTTGTAATGGCCAAAACCGTTCTTGGCTGGCAGCGACGAAGCAAGCCCCATCGGCACCCGCGTCATCGATTCCACGCCGGCGGCGATCACGATGTCCATTGAGCCGGCCATCACCGCCTGCGCCGCAAAATGCAGCGCCTGCTGCGAGGAGCCGCACTGCCGGTCGACCGAGGTGGCGGGCACGCTCTCAGGCAGCTTCGAGGCCATCACCGCGTTGCGCGCGATGTTGTTGGATTGTTCGCCGGCCTGCATCACGCAGCCCATGATCACGTCCTCGATCTGGGCCGGGTCGACATTGGTGCGGTCGACCAGCGAATTGAGCACGGAAGCGGCGAGATCGGCCGGGTGCCAGCCTGCGAGACGTCCGCCCTTGCGGCCACCGGCAGTGCGTGCGGCGGCGACGATATAGGCCTCGGCCATGTCTGTTCTCCCTGAATGTTGTTTGTGGCTTGGAAAGATGGGCCGGATTTAAGGGGGGCTGCGGGATTTAGTCAATCAATCAATTAACTCTTGAGTGCAGCCGCGGCATGCGCTTATGTGCGGCCAGATTTCCCGCCCCTCAGCAGTGATGGGATCACCGTTGAATACCAGCGTACCGGCCAGGCTCCCGAGCGGCAAAAATACCACCGCCGAGAAGCTGCTCGTGGCGGCGAGCGAGCTGATGATCGAGCGCGCCTCGATCGAGGTGTCGCTGTCCGACATTGCGCAGAAGTCGGGCGTCAATGCCGCGCTGGTGAAATACCATTTTGGCAACAAGGACGGGCTGTTGCTGGCGCTTCTGGCGCGGGATGCCGCGACCGAGATGTCGCAGCTCGAATATCTGATCAGCCAGCCGATCTCGCCGACGGCAAAGCTTCGCCTGCATATCGGCGGCATCATCCGCGCCTATCACCAGTTCCCCTACATGAACCGGCTGATCCACTATCTCCTGCACGAGAGCAGCCCGGAAGCCGCCGACGAAGTCTCGCAATTCTTCGTCGCGCCGCTGCTGGATTTTCATCGCCGCCTGCTCGCCGAGGGCGTCAAGGCCGGCGAATTCCGAAATATCGATCCGGTGCTGTTCTACACCAGCCTGATCGGCGCCTGCGATCACCTGTTCTTCGGCCGCCACGCGATGTCGCGCGCGACCGGGGTCGGCCCAGTCACCGACGAAGTCTGCCGCGAATACATCAAGCACATGGAAGCGCTGATCTGCGGCGGCATGCTGGAAGGGAAGGGGCGAATAGCGAGTAGCGAATAGCGAATGGATCCATTCGCCACTCGCTATTCGCCAACTAGAGAAGAAAACACCCAAGGAAAGGTTCTCAAAATGCAGTTGAAAGACGTTGCTGTTCTCATCACCGGCGGTGGCTCCGGCCTGGGGCCGCGACCGCCCGCGCCATGGCAGCCAAGGGCGCCAAGATCGGCGTGCTCGATCAGAACAAGGAGAATGCCGAGAAGGTCGCGGCCGAAGTGAAGGGCGTAGCCCTTCATGCCGACGTCACCAGCGAGGAGCAGATGAAGGCAGCGATCGCCAAGGCGGAAGCCGCTCATGGTGTCGCGCGCGTGCTGATGAACTGCGCCGGCATCGGCGGCTCGCAGCGCGTGGTCGGCAAGGACGGCGTCTATCCCCTGGAAAAGTTCGTCCGCATCATCAACGTCAATCTGATCGGCACCTTCAACGCGCTGCGCTTGTTCGCCGAGCGGCTCGCCACCGCCGCCCCGGTCGGCGAGGAGCGCGGCGTCGTCATCAACACCGCTTCCGTCGCGGCCTATGAAGGCCAGATCGGCCAGATCGCCTACTCCGCCTCCAAGGGCGGCATCGTCGGCCTTACCTTGCCGGCGGCGCGCGATCTCGCGAGCCTGAAGATCCGCGTCAACACGATTGCCCCCGGCATCTTCTTCACGCCGTTGCTGATGGGCCTGAACGAGGAAGCCCGCAAGAGCCTGGGCGCCCAGGTGCCGCATCCGGCCCGCCTCGGCGAGCCCGACGAATATGGCGCGCTCGCGGTGCACATCGTCGAGAACGCGATGCTCAACGGCGAGACCATCCGCCTCGACGGCGCCATCCGCATGGCGCCGCGGTAAGGGGCTCTCTTCCCTTCTCCCCTCGTGTCCGCCGAAGCTTTTAGGCGAAAGCGGATGTGGGAGAAGGTGGCTTCGCGGAACGCGAAGACGGATGAGGGGTTCTCTCCGGCTGGCAACCCCTCACCGCATCGAATGCACGGCTGATGCTGGTGTAGCCCTCTCCCACAAGGGGAGAGGGCTACGCAATGAGCGCCGCAATCCGCGGATGCAGGGAGAAGGCATCAGGGTCTTCCTCGACAAGCGAAAGCCTGCCTATATCGGGCGATGACGACAAGATCCGCAAAGGACAAAAATTCCGGGAGACGCAATATGAGTGGGAGTGCAGCAAAGGTGCTGACAAAGCCGGCCTTCCGCAAGATCGAATGGCTGCCGCGCGACATCGCGGTCGAGCGTCGTCCCGATGGCGTCATCATCCTGAAGTCGCGCATTCCGCTGCAGCCTTACGAGAAGCACATTCCGGCGTCGCTTTCGAAATGGGCGAAGCAAGCGCCGGAGCGCATCTGGCTGGCGCAACGCGGCGGCGCTGAGCGGCAATGGCGGAAAGTCTCCTACGGCGAAGCCAAGCGCGTCGTCGACGGACTGACGCAAGGCCTGCTCAACCTTGGCCTCGAACCAGGCCGCCCCGTCGCGATCCTATCGGGCAACTCCATCGAGCACGCGCTGATGACGCAGGCCGCGATGCAGGCCCGATTGCCGGCCGCGCCGGTGTCGCCGGCCTATTCGCTGATGAGCCAGGATCATTTCAAACTCAAATATCTCTTCAGCCTGATCAAGCCTGCCGTCGTGATGGTGCAGGACGGTCCGACCTTTGAGAAGGCGCTCAAGGCGATCGACCTAGCCGGCGTCACTGTGGTTCACGTCGCGCGCCCCTGCGAAGGTATCAAGAGTGTGTCGTTCGCTGAACTCGCGGCAACGCCGGTTACCAAAGATGTCGAGGACTCGATTTCAAAGATCACGCCGAAGACCATCGGCAAGCTCTTGTTCACCTCGGGCTCGACCGGCATGCCGAAGGCCGTCATCAATACGCAGGAGATGATGTGCGCCAACGCGGCGATGATGATGCAGGTGCGACCGCGCGACCCGAACGGGCCGGTTTCCACCTATCTCGACTGGATGCCCTGGAATCACACCATGGGCGGCAATGCGCTGTTCAATCCGGCGCTGATCGACGGCGGCACGCTCTACATCGATGACGGCCAGCCGATGCCCGGTCAGTTCGACGAGACCATCCGCAATTTGCACGAGATATCACCGACCTATTACGCCAACGTTCCCGCCGGCTACGCGGCGCTCGCCGCTGCGATGGAAAAGGACGACGCGCTCTGCCGCAGCTTCTTCAAGAACCTGACGGTGATGGCCTATGGCGGCGCGCGGCTGCCGGACGATCTTTACGACCGTATGCAGGCGCTGGCGGTGAAGACCACCGGCGAGCGCATCGTGTTCTACACCGGCTGGGGTTCGACCGAGACCGCGCCGACCTCGACCGGCACCTATTGGGACACCGAGCGTGTCGGCCTGATCGGCCTGCCGTTTCCTGGCGTCGAGCTGAAGATGGTGCCGTGCGGCTCCAAATACGAATTGCGCCTGCGCGGCATCAACGTTACGCCGGGCTATTTCGGCCAGCCTGAATTGACGAAGAAGATGTTCGACGAGGAAGGTTTCTACTGCATCGGCGACGCCGGCGTGTTCGTCGATGAAAAGGATCCGCTGCAGGGCATCATCTTTGCCGGGCGCGTGGTCGAAGATTTCAAGCTCACGACCGGCACCTTCGTCCATGTCGGCTCATTGCGCACCGATGCCATCGCGGCCGCGACGCCGGTGGTGCATGACGCGCTGGTCACGGGGCAGGATCGTCCGTTCATCGGACTTTTGGCCTGGCCCAATCTGCACGCCTGCCGGCAGATCGTGGAGAATCCCGATGCGACGTTTGAGCAGGTGGTCAAGCATCCCCAGGTGATCGCCTGCCTGAAGCGTGGCTTGGAAGCGCATAACGCCTCCGCCACCGGCAGCAGCATGCGGATTGGCCGGGCGATGCTGATGGTCGAGCCGCCCTCGATCGACGGCAACGAACTCACCGACAAGGGCTACATCAACCAGCGCGCCGGCCTCGAACGCCGCGCCGCGCTGGTGGAGAAGCTTTATGCCGACAAGCCGGGAGACGACGTGATCATTTTGAACTGATCGTAGGATGGGTAGAGCGCAGCGAAACCCATCAGCCGCCACCAAGCCATTGATGGGTATCGCTTCGCTCCACCCATCCTACAGAGCCATCACCAACGCGAGTAACACGCCATGAACTTCGATTTCTCCGACGAACAAAAACAGATGCGCGACGCGGCGCGAAAATTTCTCACTGAGAAGTGCCCGCCGAAGGCCGTGCGCGAGGTGCTCGACGGCAAGGCGCCGTACGACAAGGAATTGTGGAAAGGCCTCGCCGAAATGGGCTTCCTCGGCGTCGCAATTCCCGAACAGTTCGGCGGCGCCGGCGCGGGCCATCTCGAGCTTTGCGTGATCGCGGAAGAAATGGGCCGCGCGAATGCGCCGGTGCCGTTCTCCTCCACGGTCTATCTTGCCGCCGAGGCGCTGCTGCTGGCTGGCTCCGATGCGCAGAAGCAGAAATGGCTGCCGAAGATCGCTTCCGGTGAGGCGATCGGCGCGCTGGCGCTGTTCGAAGGCAAGGGCAATCCGTCACCGAAGGCGATCAAGCTGCAGGCTTCTGGCAGCACGCTCAACGGCGTGAAGAGGCCGGTGCCGGATGGCGCGATTGCCGATTTTGCCGTCGTTGCCGCGCGGACCGGTTCGACCGGTCGCGATTCCGATATCTCGTTGTTCCTGGTCGATCTCAAGGCCGGCGGCGTCGAGGCGAAGCCGTTGACCAACATCGATCCGACCCGCGGGCAAGCCGAGCTCACCTTCACGAAAGCGAAGGCCGAACCGCTGCTGGGAGCGGCCGGTGACGGCTGGAGCATCCTCACGCAAGTGCTCGACCGCGCCGCCGTGCTGCTGGCGTTCGAGCAGGTCGGCGGCTCCGATCGCGCGCTGGAAATGGGCCGCGACTACGCGCTCGACCGTATCGCGTTCGGCCGGCCGATCGGCTCGTTCCAGGCAGTGAAGCACATGCTCGCCGACATGTACGTCTCGGCGACGCTGGCGCGCTCGAATTGCTACTACGGCGCGTGGGCGCTCTCGACCAATGCGTCGGAATTGCCAGAAGCCGCAGCGGCTGCGCGCATCAGCGCGACGCAGGCGTTCCAGCACTGCTCCAAGAACAATATCCAGGTTCACGGCGGCATGGGTTTCACCTGGGAGTTCGACTGCCACATGTACTACCGCCGCGCCAACGCGTCAGCGCTGACGCTCGGCAGCCTGTCGTACTGGGAAGATCAGTTGATCGACCGCATGCGCAAGAAGAACGCGGCGTAGGGTTCACCCGGCGTCGTCCCCGCGAAAGCGGGGACCCATGCTCCGCGGCCCCTCGATTGGAATCAAGTTGCGAGAGACGGGACTACTATTTTGGCCGGTGGTTATGGGTCCCTGCTTTCGCAGGGACGACGGGCCAAGTTTGAAGGACGAAACAGATGAACTTCGACGACACTCCGCAGGAAGCCGCGTTTCGCGCCGAGGCCCGCGCATGGATTTCCGCCAACGCGCCGAAGCAATATGAGGAGGAACTTCGAAAGTCCTCGCTCGGCCGCACCGTGCTGAAGGGCGCCAACATTCTCGAGGTCGCAAAGGCCTGGCAGAAGAAGAAGGCCGAAGCCGGCTGGGCCTGCCTACACTGGCCGAAGGAATATGGCGGCCGCGGCGCCTCGCCGATCGAGCGGGTGATCTGGCAGCAGGAAGAGGGACCGTTCGGCAAACTCTCCGGCATGTTCATCATCGGTCATGGCATGTGCGGGCCGACCATGATGGCTTATGCCGGCGAGGAGCAGAAACGCAAATATCTGCCGCCGCTCGCTTCCGGCGAGAAGATCTGGTGCCAGCTATTCTCCGAACCCGCCGGCGGCTCCGACGTCGCGGGCTTGCGCACGCGGGCGGAAAAGAAAGGCGACGATTGGATCATCAACGGCCAGAAGATCTGGACCTCGGGCGCACACTATTCGGATTACGGCATCCTGCTCACGCGCACCGATCCCAATGTGCCGAAGCACAAGGGACTGACCATGTTCTTCCTGGACATGAAGAGCCCGGGCGTCGAGGTGCGGCCGATCAAGCAGGCCAGCGGCCAGTCCGACTTCAACGAGGTCTATTTTACCGACGTGAAGATCCCGGACTCGCAGCGACTTGGCGCCGTCAACGACGGCTGGAACGTCTCGCTGACCACGCTGATGAACGAGCGCATGTCGATCGGCGCCGGCGTGGCGACAGGCTTCCCGGAACTGTTCGAGTTCTGTAACAGCCTGATGCTGGAAGATGGGCCTGCGATCGAGGATCGCAGCGTTCGTTCAAGGCTGGCGAACTATGCGGTGAAGGCCAGTGGTCTCCGATACACCAGCATGCGCGCGATCTCGGCGCTCTCTAAGGGCGAACGTCCGGGCCCCGAGAATTCCATCGGCAAGCTGGTGGCGGGATCGATGGTCCAGGAAGTCGCGATGTATGCGCTCGACCTGCAGGGCGCTGCCGGCGTGCTGAGCGGGCCGGAAGACGCCGAAGTCGCCGGAAAATTCCAGGCGATGCTGCTGCGCGCGCCGGGCACCCGCGTCGAAGGCGGTACCGACGAGATCATGCGCAACATCATCGCCGAGCGCGTGCTTGGCTTGCCCGGCGACATCCGCGTCGACAAGGACGTGCCGTTCAACCAGATCCCGACCAAGGGAAGGACGTAGTTTTCGTCATTCCGGGGCGCGCGTCAGCGCGAACTATGGTGCGCAATTGCGCACCTGAGAATCCAGAGATTATCGATCGAGATTCCGGGTTCATGCGCGTTTCGCGCACGCCCCGGAATGACAAGAAAGAAGGAAGCCGCCATGAACTTCGACGATACCCCGCAGGAAGCGGAATTCCGTAGCATCGCCCGCAAATGGATCGACGCCAACGCGCCGAAGCAATACGAGGCGGAGCTTTCAAAATCCTCGCTCGGCCGCATCCAGCTGGAGAAGGAAGATATCGTCGATGTCGGCAAGGCCTGGCAGAAGAAGAAGGCCGAGGGTGGCTGGGCCTGCCTGCACTGGCCGAAGGAATATGGCGGCCGCGGCGCCACCCCGATCGAGAAGGTGATCTGGCAGCAGGAAGAGGGCGTCTACGGCAAGCTGACGCAGCCGTTCCAGATCGGCGAGGGCATGTGCGGCCCGACGGTGATGGCGTTCGGCAGCGAGGAGCACAAGCGCTACTATCTGCCGAAACTTGCGTCCGGCGAACACATCTGGTGTCAGCTCTTCTCCGAACCCGCCGGCGGCTCTGACGTCGCGGGGCTGCGCACGCGCGCGGAAAAGCAGGGCGACAACTGGATCGTCAACGGCCAGAAGATCTGGACCTCGGGCGCGCACTACTCCGACTACGGCCTGCTGATCACGCGCACCGATCCCAACGTGCCCAAGCACAAGGGCCTGACGATGTTCTTCCTTGACATGAAGAGCAAGGGCGTCGAGGTGCGGCCGATCAAGCAGGCCAACGGCATGCAGGAGTTCAACGAGGTCTATTTCACCGATGTGGTGATCCCGGACAGCCAGCGCCTTGGCGCGGTCGGCGACGGCTGGAACGTGTCGCTGACCACGCTGATGAACGAGCGGATGTCGATCGGTTCGCGGCTTGCGACGGGCTTTCCTGAGATGTTCGAGTTCTGCTCCAACCTGATGACCGATGACGGGCTCGCGATCGACGATCCCGCGACACGCTCGAAACTCGCGAACTGGGCGGTTAAGGCGAGCGGGCTGAAATACACCAGTTACCGCGCGATTTCGTCGCTGTCGAAGGGCGAACGGCCGGGCCCGGAAAACTCGATCGGCAAGCTGGTGTCGGGTTCGATGCTGCAGGATATCGCGACCTATGCGATGGATCTGCAGGGCGCGGCCGGCGCGCTCACCGGCGCGGATGAGGAGATGGCGCGCGGTCAGTTCCAGCGGATGCTGTTGTCCTCGCCCTCGATGCGCATTGCCGGCGGTACCGACGAGATCCTGCGCAACATCATCGCCGAGCGCGTGCTCGGTCTGCCCGGCGATATCAGAGTCGACAAGGACGTGCCGTTTAACAAGATCCCCACCAAGGGGCGCTGATCTCTCGCTAAGGGGCGTTGATTTCTCGTGTCCCGGACGCGGTGCAGCGTGCAACGCTGCTCCGCAGAGCCGGGACCTACTGTGATGGGCCCCGGCTCTGCGACGCGTCACTTCGTGCCGCATCGCGTCCGGGGCGCGAGCCTAGGGAAGGCCGCGAATATGGATAGCAAGACCAACACCGCGCCGAAGGGACGCTACGTGACCGCGGATCGCATCGGCATGCTCGAAGATCTCCTGAACGAGCGTTACTCCGTGCGCGCGTTCCTGCCGCGGGAAGTGCCGCGCGAAACCATCGAACACATCCTCAAGGTCTCGCAGCGCACGGCGTCATGGTGCAACAGCCAGCCTTGGCAGGTCTTGATCGCCAGCGGCGAGGCCAAGGAGACGTTTCGCAAAGCGATCTATGCCGAAGCCGCCTCCGGCGCGAAGGATGATCATGATTTCCCGCCACCGCGCGAATATCTCGGCGTCTATCTCGAACGCCGCCGCGAGAGCGGTTTTCAGCTCTACAACACGCTTGGCATCGCCAGAGGCGACAAGATGGCCTACGCCAAACAGGCACTGGAGAACTACAATTTCTTCGGCGCCCCGCATGTCGCAATCATCCACACCGACGAGCCGCTCGGCATCTATGGCGCGGTCGATTGCGGCGCCTATGTCTCGAATTTCATGCTGGCGGCGCAGGCGCTCGGCCTCGGCACCATTCCGCAGGCCGCGCTGGCGCGGCATTCCGGATTGATCCGGCGTCACTTCAATCTGGCGGATGACCGGCGCGTGGTCTGCGGCATTTCCTTCGGCTATGCCGACCACGCCCACAAGGTCAACAGCTACCGCACCTCGCGGGCGAGCGTGGCTGATACGGTCACCTTCGTGGACGAGTAACCCTTCTCCCCTTGTGGGAGAAGGTGGCATAGGCGGCCTATGGCCGCCGTCTCTTAGAACGCCGATGCTTTGCATCGGCTATGGCGCCGGATGAGGGGTCTCCATCCGCGGAGACAACCCTCACCCGTCTTCGCTTCGCGAAGCCACCCTCTCCCACAAGAGAGGGGAAAATGTTCAAACTCCGCGACCCAGCAGCTCCTCGGTGACCTCGTCGGAAAAGCGTTTTCGCATGCCGGCGACCATCACCCAGTCGGGATCGCCTGGAATCGCCGTTGCGCCCGGCATGCCGCGATCGAGCAGGGCGCGTGCGCAGCCGAGCCAATCGCCGACCTCGACCGGTTCGTTGCAGGAGGCCCAACCCAAGGTGCCGCAGGCATTGTCGCCGTGGCCGTGCTGCTCGGTCCAATCAGCGCCGTGTTCGAGCAGGAAGCGCGTCAGCGCGGCATCGCCGCGGAACACCGCGAAGTTGAGCGCGGTGGCGTCCCAGTCGCCGCCGCGCACCGCAATCGGCCAGCCGAGCTTGACCATCAGCTTGACGACCTCATCGGCGCCGGCCGCGGCCATGTCGGGCAGCAATCGCAACTGCGCCGGCGACAACGAGGCCGGCAGGTCGGGCCGCCGCGAGCGGATCGCTCGCGCCTCGGTTTCGTCGCCGCGCGCGCAGGCGGCGACGAACCGTTCTTCGTCGGAGATATCAGGTTCGCCCTCGCGCAGCAGGGCTGCGACCTCGGAGAGTCCGAACTGCAGCGCCAATCTGTAGGGACTGATGCCGTCAGCGGTTGGTCGCAACCGGTCGGCGCCCGCTTCCAGCAATGCTTTCACATGGCGGGGGCGCCGGCGGTAGATCGCCCATGCCAAAGGCGAGCCCCAATCGGTCAGCGGCTTGTTCCGCGCCAACTCGTTCGGATCGCCGCCATGCTGCAGCAACAGTTTTAGCGCGGTGTCGTCTTCGAGATCGATCGAGCGGTAGAGCGCGTTGCTCTCTGCGATCCGCGCGCCGTGCTCCAGCAATAGCCGCGTGCACGCCGGATTCTCCAATGAATGATAAAGCGATTCGCCGTCATTGGGATCTGCTCCCGCTTCGAGCAGCAGTTTGGTCAGCGCCGGATCATGGTTGCTGCCGGCCGCGCCATAGAGCGTCGAGAGCGGATAGCGTTGGTCGGGCTCGTTCAGCGATCCAGGCGGCCAGCGGCTGTAGATGTGCCGGTTGACGTCGGCGCCATCAGCGATCAGCAATTGCGCGCAGCGATGCAGGCGCTCGCGAAATTCTTCCACGCGCAGCAGGCTCGAATGCGCGACCGCGAACAGCGGCGGCAATCGCAGCGGGCCGCCGGGACGGTTGATCCAGGCCGGATCGGCCTGTGTCGCTCGCCGCAGCGCGCTTTCGTCGCCGGTCGCGCAGGCGAGATAAGGATCGCCCGCGACGAGTTCGGGATCATCGACCAGGATGCGCAGCGCGACGCGCGGGTTGGCGCGGTTGGCCGCGCCGCTGACGTCGCCAGAATAGATGAGCTGAGCCCAGTGCAGGACGCGAGCGGTGCGCTCGTTGCGCGCTGCCATCTGCACTTCAACGTATTGTTTCAGGTCGGGCCAGGAAGCAAAACCGTGCTCGCGCGCGATGCATGATTGCGCGTCGTGCAGGCGAAGTTCGAGGGATGCAATATCGCCGTCGCTGCGGCCGGCCGCCGCCGGCAGCGCATGCCGAAACCGCGCCATCGCCGCCGGGTCGCGGCTTCGATAGAGGCGGATCAATTCTTTGGCTTGTTTCTTCAGATGATCGAGGTTCAATCGATCGGGAGACCGGTTCATCAGACACCTCCGTGCGTGACATCGCCGACGGCCCGCAATACCGGCTGCACAAAGGCTCTAGATCTCGCTCGAAAGCTGCAAGTGGGTTCAACCCTTCCCGCGGGCCCGGGCGCGGCTTGCACCGCAGGCGCCACAATATGGCTGCAGCGGGCAGGGGTCAACGGATCAGGCGCGCAGAAAAACCCCGGCCGCGTGGCAAGCGGCCGGGGTCTTTCTCACAAACGCTGTTCGATCAGTAGGCGCAGACGTTCACGGTGCGCAGGCGCATGCCACGGCGGGTTTCGACCCAGCGCTGCTGCAGGCAGCCGTTGAAACCGGTGTCGACATAGACGCCGCCGAAGCCGACGCCGATGGCAGGACCCCAACCGTAGCCATGGCCCCAATGATGGCCCCAGTGAGGGCCGTGGTAGAAGCCGCCGGCCGAAGCGGGCGCTGCAGCGGCAATGGTCAGCGAGGCGGCAGCAATCAGTCCGAGGGTAACCTTGCGAAACATACTCATCTTCTCCAGTTGCTTGGCACGAGGCCGTTGTTGCGTCCCTGCCCATCAGTCGGATCAGGCGCGGCTTGCGTTCACGGGCGACGGGGAGAATCGTGTTTCGGGAGTGTTTCGTGGTGATCGCACTAAGCGAATATCGTGTCCCGGACGCGGCGCGGCATGAAATGACGCGACGCTGAGCCGGGACCCAGTGGACCCGGCATGCAGCGCACCACGCCGCGTGCACGGCGCGCTGCGCAGCATCCGGGGAACGCGGGCCTCAGAACTTCGGTGGCCGCTTTTCCGCGAACGCCTCGATGCCTTCCTTGATCTCGGCGCTGCGCATGCTCTCGCGATGGCGGCGGTCGGCAGCCTCTTCGTCAAGCTCGCCGCGGGCGAATTCGTTGATGGCGCGCTTCATGCCACGCATCGCCAGCGGCGCGTTGCCGGCCAGGATAGCGGCGAGACGATCCACTTCCTCGTCCAGCATCTCCATCGGCACCATGGCAGTGAGGTAGCCGATCCGCAGCATTTCCGGTGCGGTGATTTTTTGTGCGGTGAGAAACAGCATCTTTGCATTGTCGACGCCGAGCCGCGAGACGTAGCGCCTAATTCCGCTCGTGTAGTAGTGCAGGCCGAGTCGCGCCGCCGGCATGAACATTTCGGCCGTATCGACCCCGATACGGAAATCGCAGGCCAGCGCCAGGTCGGTCGCGCCGCCATAGACGCCGCCATTGAGCCGGCAGAGCGTCGGCACGCCGAGGTCCTCCAGCCGGTTGACCACTGCTTCGAATGCCGATCCCGCGCTCGGCTGTTCCTTCTCGCTGATCGCTCGGTCCGCGACCGAATTGAGATCATAGCCGGCGCTGAACGCGCGGCCGGTGCCGGTCAGCACCAGCACGCGGATCGTGGGATCGGCCTCGATCCGGTCGAACAGTTTCATGAGTTCGCCGAGGTCCTCGCTCTGTAGCCGGTTCAGATGTTTCGGCCGGTTGAGGCGGATGGTGGCGCGCGGGCCGCTGATCTCGAGGATGGGCGCGCTCGCCGCCTCGGCTGTATCGGACATTATTCGCTCCATTGTTCAGCCGTCATTGCGAACGAACCGTGCCTGCCGCCGCGAAGGCCGTCAACGATGCCCTCGCGCCCGCTGCGCCAGGCGCTCGGGTTCGGGCCGCGGGCGGCTATATGGACGTGAATTTTACCCGGGAATAGTGAGAATCCCGACAAAACGTCGCCTTTTCCTCGTATACCAAAAGGGTCCTGCGGGCATTACGATAGCGGGCGCCGCGGCAGAATCGCGGAAAAAATTCAGTCCTGAAGAATTTGGTTGGGCTCCAATGGATACGTCTCATCTGGCACAACACGCGGGAACGGCCGGCGCGCTGTTTGCGACGATCTTCGTGGTTGCCACCACCACCATGAAGACCATGATCCCGTTGCGGGTCTTCGGTATTCTCGCCAACGTCATCCTGATCATCACCGCAATTCCCGCCCGAAACTACCTGGTCATGGTGGTGCAGGTGATCATGCTGCTGGTCAATTCCTACCGCCTGCACCAAATGCTGCAGTTGGTGCGCGACGTGAAGAAATCGGTCAACAGCGACCTGTCGATGGAATGGTTGAAGCCGTTCATGACCGAGCGCCAATGCCAGGCCGGCGAAATCCTGTTCTACAAGGATGAGAAGGCCGAGGACATGCTCTATATCGTCAGCGGAAAGTTCAAGCTGGTCGAATCCGGCATCGTGCTGCCGGTAGGCGCCATCGTTGGCGAGCTCGGTATGCTGTCGCCGTCGAACATGCGAACCCAGACGCTGGAATGCGTCGAATCCGGCCTCATCCTGAGCGTCAGTTACACCAAGGTTGAGGAGCTCTACGTGCAGAACCCGGCCTTCGGCTTCTATTTCCTGCGGCTGTCGAGTGCCCGGCTGTTTCAGAATATTGAAACGCTTGAGCGGCGGCTGGCCCAGCAAACGGCGCTCGCGGCCGAGCCGAAGCCCGCGTAGGAGCCGGAGCGAAGGGAGTGTCAGACCGCGGTATCCTGTCGTCGTTGCGTTATCTCCTCGCCGATTTCATCGGCGATGATGACGACGAGCCGCCGTTCCTGCCGGAGGGACTGCCGGAGCCGGTGATGGCGGTGGCGAGCGAGGCCATCCATCTCCTCATCGACTATCAGGGCCCGAGCTACGCCCGGCTCTATGTCGATCGCCTGCGGCGGTTCATCGGCAAACAAGGCGTCGACGAGGCGATGCTCGGCGAGATCGCGCGGCTGATGGCGGTGCGCATGAGCTATCAGGACCCGATCCGGATCGCTCAGCTCAAGCTCGCCGAACTTAATGGCCCGCCCGGCGCGTCGGCCGGGTCCGTGGATATCAGGAAATTCCGGGTTGAAGAGCTGATCGGGGCGCTTCCCGCCGTCATTGCCGAATACATCCTGGATGCGCTGGAATGGGCCGGATGGTCGCACAAGCGTGTCTCCATCCGCTTCAGTACGAAAAGCCGCTTCGGCATCCGTCGTCTCAAGATCGAGGCGGGGCTGCGGCGATGGCGGCTGCTTTCGGTGCGTTATGCCAAGGAGCGGATCTGGGTCGAACGCTGGCTGCACATGATCGACCGCAGCCTGACCAAACAGCCCCAAGCCGCGCCCACGATCATCCAGACTGCGACCATGATCGAGGGCTATGGCGACGTCTATCGGCAGGGCATGGCGGACTGGAACGCGATCATCGACGGGCTTGCCAAGCCGACCTTCGATGGCGTGCTGGCCTTGTCAGATCTTGCCGGCGCGATAGCCGAAGCGCGCGCCGCCGTCTCGCCCGACCCGCGGCAGACCGCGCTCAAGCGCAAGATCGCCGAGATAAGGGCACGGGTGTCCGTTAACGTGTAGGGTGGCAAAGCGAAGCGTGCCCCACCATCAGGACCTCCCGCATGGATAGATGGTGGGCACGTCGCTAGCGCTCCTTTGCCCACCCTTGTATTAGCGCGCCATGTTACACTTGTGTTGTTCCGTGAGGAATGGCCCAGCCTGGGTGGCCACCCGGACTGGGCCGCCGATTGATCGGATCAATGCCCACCGAAGCCTAGAGGGCTGTCTTACGTAGCAAGATCGCAGTCGGCACTTCATCGGGACCCGGATGGTTGAAGGAACTTTAGGTTCGCATCACAAGGGAGGGTCGACGAAGATGGCCAAGCGTACCACAATCTGCGCCGGGATCGATACCGGCAAACGCAAGCTGGACGTAGCGATCGATGGCAGCTCCTTGCAGCTGCAAGTCGAGAACACGGCTGAAGGCCACAAGGTGCTGTTGGAGTGGTTGCGGCGCCACAAGGTCAAGCGCATTGGGATCGAGGCGAGTGGCGGCTATGAACTCCCAGTCGTCATCGAGTTGCGGCGCAAGCGGTTCGTTGTGGTGGTGTTTCAACCGGCCCAAGTGCGGGCCTATGCCAAGTTCCACTTGCAGCGCGCCAAGAACGATAAGATCGATGCCGCGCTGATTGCCGCCTGCACTGCTGCGGTCAAGAAGATCCACGCCGCCCCCGATCCCCGGTTGCAGCCGTTTGCCGAACATCTGACGCTGATCGAACAGATCGGAGAGGATATTACGCTGTACAAAAACCGGCTCGAGACCTGCCGCGATCCGCGCATCCAGAAGGTCTGGAAGGAAGAGATTGCCCGCTTAACCAAGCGCGAGAGGGTCGAACGCAAGGCCTTGGTGGCCGCGATCCGCGAGCATCGCGACCTCGCCCAGCGGCTCGATCTGATCCACAGCGTTGGCGGTGCCGGGCTGCCGACCGCGGTCGCGATCCTGGTGCGCATGCCGGAGATCGGCCAGCTCAGCCGCGAGCAAGCTGCCGCGCTCGCCGGGCTTGCGCCCTATGATGATGACAGCGGCGAGCAAATCGGCGCTCGTCACATCGACGGCGGGCGCAAAAAGGCTGCGCCGGGCGCTCTATACGGCTGCGCTGCCGGCATCCTTGCGCTGGAATCCGCAGCTTATCGCCCTGTACAGCCGGCTGAGGGCCGCTGGAAAAGAACACAAGCGAGCGCTCATCGCTTGCGCCAGGAAGCTGCTCATCTTCATCAACACGGTCGTCGCCCGTGGCACGCCGTGGCAAGCCAAGCCACCCTCGGCGGCAACGATTGGCGCCTCGCCAGCAAGCTAATCGAGGTTTCTTGGTTCGACCGCAGGACCGTTTCTTCGTCCCGACCTGCCATCCCACCGACGGCGCGCGCAGCCGTCGTCAAGGATGGCCGTCGCTCCAATTTCTCACCACCCACAGCCGCTGCCAGGCCACGCCTTGACGACGGCGAGCCCGCCGTCATCCTGCAACCACGGTCGGACAATCAATCGCACACAATCAATCCGTTTAATGGTTGCTACGGCTCCTCACTATGAGGACGTCAAGCGCTCTGCGCGGTCTTCACGACCACGACCTTGTCGTCCTGCGGAGGATCCTGCGCGGCATGCCGCTTGAGATGTTCGCGGCGCAGGCCGATTTCGTCGCGTACGAATTCATAGCCGAGCTTGAAGGTGTCCAGCCCATCGCTACTGATCGTGCCGTCGCGCAGGCCGATCACCACGCCGCGCAGGATCGCTTCCAGCTCGTCCTGCAGTTCGTCGAGCGCGTCGAGAGAGTTGGCGTATTCGACGCGTTCGCCGATATCGAGAATCGCGGTCGCGAGCTGGCTGGCTTTTTCCGGTGCGATCCGGGTGATCTTGGCGTAGATGGCGGCAAAGATCGAGCCAATGACGCTGAGCGCCAATAGCGCCACATACATCAAATCGCTGTAGCGCTCGACAAAGGACTTGGTGTCGTCGTTGATGTATTCGGCAGCGCCCGGATGCGCCACGACGAAGGCGTCCTTGTCGGTCTCTGCGGGCTCGATCTTCGAGGCGAAGCCGTCCGGTAGCGCAAGCTCGGCCTTGTTCTCGTAGATGATCCGCGCAAGATCGCCCACGGTGGTGGTCGAGAGCTTGGATTGAGCGACCAGCAGCCAGTCGAGCCCGATCGTCTCGACGTCTTCCGCAGGGACAGCGGGGGAGGCGGACAGCATTCCGGTCGCCACCGTTTCCTCCGAGATCGCCGGGTACTTCCTCGCGATCGCCTTTGCCGATCCGATCGCATTCAGGGTGAAGCTGCCGCGTCTGGCATATTGCGCGTAACTCTTGTCCTTTACGATCTGCGAGGCGTGCGCGATCTTGACCACGGCGCCGAAGCCCGCGGCGAACAACTGGTCGAAGGTCGCGCCCGGCGAGGCCATCTGGACCCGCGTCGCGGCCTCGGGGGTGTCGGAGAGCTCGATAATGTTGCGCACCAGCGCAGCCCCGCTCTCGTTGTCGGCTATGACGGCAATCTTCTTTTTCTTCAGCTCCGCGATGGATTTGATTTTCTTGCCATTCGGGCTGATCAAGAGAAGCAGGTCATGTTCGAGGATTGCCAGCGCGCGGGCGCGGGGCGGAATCCTGGCGTCGGTGCGCAAGATGGCAAGGTTGGCCTCCTTGCGGTCGAACTGCGACAACGCCCTGGCATTGTCGCCGTTGGGCACGATCTTGAGCCGCAGCCGCGAGGAGTTGTTCTTCAGCACCGTCGCCAGCCGGGCGGCGAAGCGCGCCTCCGGGCCGTTGGTATCGCCGACGGCAAATACCAGCGTCTCGGAATTGCGCAGCAGCGTCCGGCCACCCCAAACCACGGCGGCGGTCAGGACTAGCGTCAGGATGGAAAACAGCAGGATCTGGGTCCGGTTGCTCTTGACCGCCCGCATGCGGCGACGCGGCATTTTCGGATGCGGCGTTGGGGCTTCAGCACTCATGGCTCGTACCCGGGGGCAGGGACGTTGCGCCGGCCGAGCTGGCGCCGCGGGCCGTCCGAATGAATTCGTAAATATATACAAAAGAATGGTAATTTTGCCCGCCAGCCGATGATAGCCCTCTCCTATGGGATTGCAAACCGCGCCGGCCGGGTAACCTTACCCCCGGGGCCACGCTGCGCGAGGTTGCCGCAGTATCGCAGTTCCGCCACACCGTGCGATTTTCAGACTACCCACAGGTGCATTCCGCCGCGGGAGATGTCATAAATAATGCAACGTTCGAATAGTCCGGGTTTGACAAGAACATTGCGCTGACAGCCTAGGCCCCGGTTTTCGCCATCTCGTCAGTCCCAGCCAAAGGGCGTCAGCTTTGTTGTTTCCTTCGATGTCGTCCTCGATCCCGGTAGGTGCGCTGATCGGATGGATGCTGCTTCTCACGGTGAAGCACGTCATTGCCGATTTCATGCTGCAAACTTCCTGGATGGCGATCGGCAAGGATCAAAAGACCGGCTGGGCGATGCCGCTGCTTGCGCATTGCCTCGTGCACCTCGCGGTGTCGCTGGCGTTGATCCTGATCGTCGCGCCGCGATTCTGGTTCGTCGCGTTTATCGATTTCTTCATCCACATCACCGTCGACCGCCTCAAGGGGATCATCGCCTCCCGGTTCGGCGTCACGCTCGAAAACGAGCATCCGTGGTTCTGGACGCTGATCGGCGTCGATCAGGCGCTGCATCATCTCACCGGTTTCGGCCTGGCGATTTTCATGGCGGCGAACTGATCCCGCCTGGTGGCATCAGTCCAATCTTCTCCGAATTCGGAAAGGCGTACCCACGTTGGCGCGAATCACGTTCTGATTCCGGTTCAGGCGTCACTGGCAAGCGCCCCGGAACACTACTGGTGCAGGTGGTTAACTCTTCATTAGAGAATTGCGCGGCATCTTCCGGATAGGGAGAACCCGCAATGTTTTCAAGCCGCGACGCCTTCGAGAACGATTTCTGTCCGGTCCGGGACGAGCTGCTCGGCGAGATGTATCGCGCCAATCCGCATGGGCTGTCGCTGCTGGTGGAAAGCGTTTCATCCGACGTCCGTGCCATGCTGGCACTGTTCTGCTACCGCCGCAGCCACCTCCACGCGTTGGCCATCGCCATCGCCGCGAGCTGCACCGAACGCGAGCTGATCCATTTCGGCGGCCGGGTCGGCTCGACGCTCTACGCGTTGTCGCGCGAACCCGCCGCGCGTTCCGCCTCGTCGTCATCGCATGGCGGTCGCAAGCCGATCACTCTTTCGACCAAACCGCTCTCGACCTTCAAGCCGATCGAGGACGAGATCGACGACGAAGATTTTGCCGAAGCCGTGACGGCGTAACGAACGCGCAAACTCTCCGTCGTCCCTGCGAACGCAGGGACCCATAACCACAAATCCCAGTTGGTTTAGAAGGCCTCTGCCATATCGCCCGATCGATAGATCACGCGGTAGGGGTCCCTGCGCCCGTACGCAATTGCGCACTAGGCAGGGACGACGGGAAGTATCGGCAATCCGTGCCGCTTTCGCGCCATCGCGCATTCCACGTCACCGGGCATGCAGGTGCGGCACACCTCGGGCCGCACCGCGTAGACCAGGCACGACGTCGCCTCGCCGACCTTGCCTGACAGCGCCGAACAGCGCTCGCCGTCGCAGCGCATTCCCGACAGCCGTTCGTTGACGGATCTTTCCGGGATCAGGTCGAGCGCCGCGTCGTCCTCGGTGGTGAAGCGCGGCCAGTTCTGCGAGTAGCTGCAGCAGGCGCCGCAGGCCTGGCAGGGGTTTTGGTTGTCGGCGACGATTCCTTGCATGTTTCAGCGTTTAGCCCGGAATGACGGCCGCGACCAGCGACCGGCCTCAAGTATCCTTCGGCGCTTCCCAGACCAGGCTCCGCCGCCATTTCGCCCGCAGGATATCGCGCCGTTCCGGATATTTTTCGTCGTGATAGACCGCGTCGACGACGCGGTCGGTGCGAAAACTGCGAAAATCCTTCCGCAGTTCGCACCACGCCGCCAGTATCCGCACTGCCTCGTGATAGCCGACCGCGATCGGCCAGATCGTGCGTTGGCTGTCGCGGCCATGCTCGTCGCGATAGTTTAGCGTGATCTTCTTGCCGTCGTGGATCTGCGCCCGTGTCCGCACCATGTCGATGCGGTCGGGCTCCCGGTTCCATGCCCGTCGGGCGCGGCTGGCCGGCTCCAGCACAAATGGCCGCAAGCGCTCCGGCACGGTCTCGGCGACTTTCGCCATCAGGTCCTGGGCTGCGCGCGCCAATGCCGGATCGGCGTGGCCGACCACCCATTGCGCGCCGAGCACGCAGGCCTCGATCTCATCCGGCGTGAGCATCAAGGGCGGCAGGTCGAAGCCTTTTTCCAGGATGTAGCCGACCCCGGCTTCGCCGCGGATCGGCACGCGCTGTTCGATCAGGGTCGTTATATCGCGGTAGATGGTTCGCTTCGAAGTCTCCAGCTCCGCCGCGATCGCGTCCGCGGTCAAGGGCTTCCGGGTGCGCCGGAGCACCTGAATGATCTGAAACAGCCGGTCGGCCCGTCTCATGGCTCGTCTCTTTTCCTGATCGATGGCCCGCGATGCTGACAGCATGTTGGCAGCAGGGGTTTTGTATATCGGGACAACACCTCAATTAAAGGGAACTTGTCCATGACGATTTTCAGCGAATTCGGCCTTCGGCGAAGCCGCGGACCCCTCGTGAATGCCCATCGATTTGCATTGGAACAGCTCGTTTCCATCCACTGCGTCACCACCGACCTGCGCTGGGCGATGGTTGAGCTGGCATGGCGTTCGCTCGTCGCCATGTGCGCCCTGGCGCAAGAGCAGCTTGCGTCGTGGGCGCGCAAGCCCCGTTCGCCGCGGCAGGAGGAAGGCGGCCGGCACTGCTGCTGCTGACACCATGGTGGCAGCAGGGGGGCGCTAGCCTCGGGCGCGTTTTTGAGATCGGGAGACCAGCATGATTACCCTCTACGGCTTCGGTGCCGGCTTCGGCCTGCCGGAGATCAGTCCCTTTGTGACCAAGACCGAGGTCCAGCTCAAGATGGCCGGTCTTGCCTATCGCAAGGAGAAGGCCAAGCCGCCGGCTTCGCCCAAGGGGCAGTTGCCCTACATCGTCGACGAGGCTGAGACGATCGCCGATTCCACCTTCATTCGCGCGCATCTGGAAGCCAAATATGGTTTCGACTTCGATGCGCCGCTCAGCCTGCAGGCGCGGGCGCAGGCCTGGGCGTTCGAGCGGATGATCGAGCATCATATCTATTGGGCGCTGGTCGGCGCGCGCTGGGTCGATGGCGACAACTTTGCCAAGGGCCCTGCGCATTTCTTCGACAGCGCGCCGGCGCACTTACGCGAGAAGATGCGGGAGGACGCCCAGTTCCGCGTCGCCGAGAACTACCTGCTCAGCGGCCTCGGCCGCCATGCGCCAGACGAAGACATCGATCTTGCCGCCCGCTCGCTGTTTGCGCTGTCGGTCCAGCTCGGCGACAAGCCGTTTCTGATGGGCGAAACACCCTGCGGCATGGACGCCGCCGCGTTCGGCGCGCTCGCCGGAATCCTGACGCCGTTCTTCGAGTCGGCACTACGGCAGCGGACGGAGCAGTTCGCCAATCTCACGGCCTATGTCGACCGGATGATGCTGCTGTACTATCCGGAATTCGCCTGGGCGCCGGTGCAGCAGCAAGCCGCCTGACTATGGCTTTTTGTTTGACGCGTTTTCTTCACGCGAACCGGTATCCACTTCGCTTGAAAACGCTCTAGCCTGCCGGAGCGGGCCGGCCCTGCAAAGCGGCCAGCTCCGCTTCGAGCTCGGCAATGCGGGCGTCGCGCACGGCCAACGCCTGCGCGACGTCGGCGGCGTCGAACTTCTGCGGGATGTGCTGCGGGCAGTTGGTGTCCCACGCCGCTATCTTGAACAGGATGACCTGCTCGGGCCGCGCTTTGTAGCCGTGCGGCATCAGCGATTTCGTCAGCGCCGGATCGTCTTCCACCACGCGCGCCTCGCCCCAGATCTTCACGCGCCGGCGATGCGCATAGTCCATCACGAAAATATGTGCCTTCGGATTCTCCGATAGATTGCCTTGGCTGATGTACTGCCGGTTGCCGCTGTAATCGGCGAACGCGATGGTGTTCTTGTCGAGAATTTTGACAAAACCCTTCGGCCCGCCGCGGTGCTGGATGTAAGGCTGGCCGTCGGCGGAAGCGGTCGCGAGATAGAAGCTCGTGGTCTCCGCCAGGAAGCTGGCGAGGTTTTCGTCGATCTCGACGCGCCAGCCGCCGCGCGCCTCGACGCTGGCATAGGCCTCGCGCGAACCCTTGCGGGTCTGGATCGCCTTCACTGCCGGAGTGAAGGCGACATCGCTGGAATAGGTGTGAACGTCAGACATCTGAGCCTCCGTGGGTCGTCCTTCGGGCTTTAAATGGATGTTTCCGTAACCTAAACAATCTTGGGAATTGACACTTCACTATTGCTGGATATGCAATAATCGGATGGATCGACTCGATGCCATGCAGGCCTTTGTCGCGGTGGCTAATCTGCGGGGTTTTGCCCCAGCGGCGCGCAAGCTCGGGCTATCGCCATCGGGCGTGACGCGGCTGATTGCGGCGCTGGAGGATCGTCTCGGCGCGCGGCTGCTGCAGCGGACCACGCGGCAGGTGACGCTGACCGACGCCGGCTCACGCTATCTGGAGCGGGCGCGGCGGATCCTGGCTGACGTCGAGGAGGCAGAGGGCGCCATCGCGGGCGAGCGCACGCGCCCCGAGGGGCAACTCGTCATCTCGGCGCCGGTCGGGTTCGGCCGGCTGCATGTCAGCGCAATCGTGACCGCCTACCTGAAGCGCTATCCCGACGTCGGCGTCGACCTCCGTTTGTCCGACCGCATGATCAACCTGGTCGAGGACGGCGTCGATCTTGCTGTTAGAATCGGCCATCTGCCCGACTCGACGCTGGTGGCGCGCCATGTCGGCGAGATGCGGCGGATCGTGGTGGCTTCGCCCGGCTATCTCCGGGCGCGCGGCGAGCCGGAGCGGCCACGGGACATCTCCGCGCATGACACGATCCAGTTCGGCGCCATGACCGCAGCGCTCGACTGGCGTTTCGTCGAGGACGGCCGCGAGATCCGCGTCGCCAGCACGCCGCGCCTTGCCACCAACAGCTCGGATGCCGCCATTCACTATGCCGAGCAGGACGGCGGGCTGACCAGTGTGATGGCCTATCAGGCCGCCGAATCCCTCAAAGCGCGTCG
Organism: Bradyrhizobium sp. RDI18; assembly: GCF_043203335.1. Lineage (NCBI taxonomy): Bacteria > Pseudomonadati > Pseudomonadota > Alphaproteobacteria > Hyphomicrobiales > Nitrobacteraceae > Bradyrhizobium > Bradyrhizobium sp. RDI18. The sequence goes on from NZ_JBICRN010000008.1 coordinate 5,845,699, forward strand.
GCTCCGATCGTGCTCGCGCCGTTCGAGCAGCCCGCGATGCCGATCCACATCGTCTATCCGACCTCGCGGCTGCTCTCGGCCAAGGTGCGCACCTTCGTCGATCTCGTCGCCGAAATCGCCGACTGGCATTTCGGCTAGGTACCGTGCCCCGGACGCGGCGCACCGCGAAGTGGTGCGCCGCAGAGCCGGGGCCATCCCGACGTATCGTGCTGGGTCCCGGCTCTGCGGAGCAGCGTTTCACGCTGCACCGCGTCCGGGACACGAGGTGCCGCTACACCGGCTCCTTCTTCGGCACCACGCGAAACGTCGCGTTCGCCCGCGCGATCACGACGTCGTCGGCCTTGATCAGACTCTGCGCGAAGCAGATCGTCTTGCCGGTCTTGACCACCTCGCTCTCGACCGCGAGCCACTGCCCGATCTCGGCGGTGCCGACGAAATCGACCGCCAGCCCGATCGTCACCAGCGACGACACCCCGCCCATCACATGGGCGCAGCTATGGCCCATGGCAGCATCGGCGAGCGCCGCGATCAGGCCGCCATGGATGAGCCCTCGGCCGTTGGTGTGCGGTTTTGCCAGCCGTAGCCCGATGATCACGGCCTTGTCGGTGTGCTTCGAGTAAAGCGGCTCCCAAGGGTCGGTGAGTGGGCTCTTGCGGGTGCGGCGTTCAAAACCTTCGGGAATGTCGGATGCGGTCATTGGCGGCTCGCGGTGTGCTGATGTTTCAGCCATTGAACGCAACACGCTCCACGAAGTCACCGCCTACAAAGTTTTAAACGTGATTTCGAGGGGGTGTTTGAAATGGCATGACGGCGAAGCGACTGTAGGGTGGGCAAAGCCATCGGGCGCGCATTCGCGCGACCCGGTGGCTTTGCCCACCCTTGTATTAGCGCGCCATGTTACACTTGTGTTGTTCCGTGAGGAATGGCCCAGCCTGGGTGGCCACCCGGACTGGGCCGCCGATTGATCGGATCAATGCCCACCGAAGCCTAGAGGGCTGTCTTACGTAGCAAGATCGCAGTCGGCACTTCATCGGGACCCGGATGGTTGAAGGAACTTTAGGTTCGCATCACAAGGGAGGGTCGACGAAGATGGCCAAGCGTACCACAATCTGCGCCGGGATCGATACCGGCAAACGCAAGCTGGACGTAGCGATCGATGGCAGCTCCTTGCAGCTGCAAGTCGAGAACACGGCTGAAGGCCACAAGGTGCTGTTGGAGTGGTTGCGGCGCCACAAGGTCAAGCGCATTGGGATCGAGGCGAGTGGCGGCTATGAACTCCCAGTCGTCATCGAGTTGCGGCGCAAGCGGTTCGTTGTGGTGGTGTTTCAACCGGCCCAAGTGCGGGCCTATGCCAAGTTCCACTTGCAGCGCGCCAAGAACGATAAGATCGATGCCGCGCTGATTGCCGCCTGCACTGCTGCGGTCAAGAAGATCCACGCCGCCCCCGATCCCCGGTTGCAGCCGTTTGCCGAACATCTGACGCTGATCGAACAGATCGGAGAGGATATTACGCTGTACAAAAACCGGCTCGAGACCTGCCGCGATCCGCGCATCCAGAAGGTCTGGAAGGAAGAGATTGCCCGCTTAACCAAGCGCGAGAGGGTCGAACGCAAGGCCTTGGTGGCCGCGATCCGCGAGCATCGCGACCTCGCCCAGCGGCTCGATCTGATCCACAGCGTTGGCGGTGCCGGGCTGCCGACCGCGGTCGCGATCCTGGTGCGCATGCCGGAGATCGGCCAGCTCAGCCGCGAGCAAGCTGCCGCGCTCGCCGGGCTTGCGCCCTATGATGATGACAGCGGCGAGCAAATCGGCGCTCGTCACATCGACGGCGGGCGCAAAAGGCTGCGCCGGGCGCTCTATACGGCTGCGCTGCCGGCATCCTTGCGCTGGAATCCGCAGCTTATCGCCCTGTACAGCCGGCTGAGGGCCGCTGGAAAAGAACACAAGCGAGCGCTCATCGCTTGCGCCAGGAAGCTGCTCATCTTCATCAACACGGTCGTCGCCCGTGGCACGCCGTGGCAAGCCAAGCCACCCTCGGCGGCAACGATTGGCGCCTCGCCAGCAAGCTAATCGAGGTTTCTTGGTTCGACCGCAGGACCGTTTCTTCGTCCCGACCTGCCATCCCACCGACGGCGCGCGCAGCCGTCGTCAAGGATGGCCGTCGCTCCAATTTCTCACCACCCACAGCCGCTGCCAGGCCACGCCTTGACGACGGCGAGCCCGCCGTCATCCTGCAACCACGGTCGGACAATCAATCGCACACAATCAATCCGTTTAATGGTTGCTACGATTCGTCTAAAACGGCAGCCCGACGTAATTCTCCGACAGCGACGCGGACGCCGCCTTCGAGTTGACGACGTAGTCCAGCTCGGCGAGCTGAATCCGTGCGCCGAATTCGCCCTGGTCCGGGAATTTGTGCAGCATCGAGGTCATCCACCAGGAGAAGCGCACCGCCTTCCAGACGCGCGACAATGCCGTGGCGGAATAGCCGTCGATGCCGGCCGAGGACTTCTCGTCGTAATATTCGCGCAGCGCCTGCGAGAGGTAATGCACATCGCTGGCGGCGAGGTTCAGGCCCTTGGCGCCGGTCGGCGGCACGATGTGGGAGGCGTCGCCGGCCAAAAACATCCGGCCGAACCGCATCGGCTCGGCGACGAAACTGCGCAGCGGCGCGATGCTTTTTTCGATCGAGGGGCCGGTGACGAGTTCGTCGGCCGCCTTCTGGTCGATCCGGCGCTTCAGCTCGTCCCAGAAGCGGTCGTCCGGCCACTGGTCGATATGATCGTCGAGCGGACACTGCACGTAATAGCGGCTGCGCCGGGTCGAGCGCATGGTGCAGAGCGCGAACCCGCGCGCATGGTTCGAGTAGATCAGCTCGGGACTGACCGGCGGCGTCTCCGAGAGGATGCCGAGCCAGCCGAATGGATAGATCCGTTCAAAGGTCTGGATCGCGGACGGTTTTACGCTGGCGCGGCTGACGCCATGAAAGCCGTCGCAGCCGGCGATGAAGTCGCATTCGATCTCGTGGGTGACGCCGTCCTTGACGTAGCTGACGCGCGGGCGGTCGGTATCGAAATCGAGCGGTTTGACGTCAGCGGCCTGGTAGATGGTGGTCAGGCCAGCCGCCTTGCGCGCGTTCATCAGGTCGAGCGTCACCTCGGTCTGGCCGTAGATCATGACGGTCTTGCCGGTGGCGCCGTGCAAGTCGATTCGGTGGCGCGCGCCGCTGAACGCGAGTTCGAGACCGTGGTGGACCAGCCCCTCGCGATGGGCGCGCTCGCCGGCGCCGACCTCGTCGAGCAGCCCCGCCGTGCCTTCCTCAAGCAGGCCGGCGCGGATGCGGCCGAGCACATATTCGCCTGTCTGGCGCTCGAGAATGACGTTATCGATGCCGTAGCGGTGAAGTAGTTGCCCAAGCAACAATCCTGCCGGACCTGCACCTATGATTGCGACTTTTGTCCTCAATACCCGCTCCTCCCGGTATTATAGGTTTCAAGCCGGCGGTTGCCCCAGGCTTGCAATGGTAGTTATCTTGCAATGGTAGTTATATCATATAACGGTTTTGGCAAAGGACATTGGCGCGAAACAGTATGAGTGTACTTCGCGGCGGTGCACATGGCGACCAGGAGAAGAGGAGACGCCGCGGCCGAACGTTCGCCTTGAAAAGGCGGGCGAGCTAGATAACATGTTAATTAACGAGGTCGGGCGATCGAACAGCCCGCGTGCCAAGGGAGAGGATGCCGATGAGGAAAGCATTTCTGGCGATGCTGCTGGCCGCCAGCGTGACGCCTGCGCTGGCGCAGGAAAAAACCTTCGAGCTGAAATTGTCGCACTGGGTGCCGGCCTCGCATCCGCTGCAGAAGGCGCTGGAAGACTGGGGCGCGGCGGTCGAGAAGGAATCCGGCGGCACCATCAAATACAAGGTGTTCCCGGCGCAGCAGCTCGGCAAGGCTTTCGATCATTACGACATGGCGCGCGACGGCATCGCCGATGTCACTTACATCAACCCGGGCTATCAGCCGGGGCGGTTTCCACTCATCGGCGCCGGTGAATTGCCCTTCCTGATGTCGGACGCCAAGGGCGGCTCGATGGCGCTCGACGCCTGGTATCGCAAATATGCCGAGAAGGAGATGAAGGACGTCAAGTTCTGCCTGGCCTTCATCCATTCGCCGTCGACCTTCCATTCCCGGACGAAGAAAATCGTCACGCCCGAGGACATCAAGGGCATGAAGATCCGGCCCGCCCACGCCACCATGGCGAATTTCGTCACCCAGCTCGGCGGCACCAACGTGCAGTCCTCGGCGCCTGAGGTCCGCGACATCATCGAACGCGGCGTCGCCGACTCCGTTACCTTCCCGTGGGGGTCGGTGGTGCTGTTCGGCATCGACAAGGTGACGAAGTATCACATCGAAGCGCCGATCTACGTCACGACCTTTGCCTTCGTGATGAACAAGGACAAGTACAACCAGATGTCCGACAAGCAAAAGAAGGCGGTCGACAACAACTGCACCACGGAAGCCGCCGGCCGCGTCGGCGAACCCTGGGGCAAGTACGAGGATGCCGGTGTCGAAAAGATCAAGGCGATGACCGGTCACGAGGTCTACAAGCTGACGCCGGAGCAGACCGCGCAATGGAAGAAGGCGGCCGAACCGCTGGTCAAGACCTGGGGCGAGGGCGTCAAGAAGAATGGCGGCGACCCAGACGCGGCGCTGGCCGAACTCAAGGCCTCGCTCACCAAGTACAACGCACTCGCGCAGTAGACGCGTAAACATCCTTCCGGCGGCAGAGATCTCCTGCCGCCGTTGCTCCCTGCCATTGCCAGCCGTTCGGAGCGGACATGAATCGCGCGTGGATGGATCGTTTCATCGATACGATCGAATGGATCGCCGCCGGCTTTGTCGGCATCGTGGCGCTCAACATCTTTATCGGCGTCCTGCTGCGCAACACGTTCAATTATGCGATCCCGGATTCGTTCGACATCGGGCGCATGCTGCTCGGCATCCTGATCTTCTGGGGCATCGCCGCCACCAGCTATCGCGGCGGCCACATCACGGTCGATCTGATCTGGGCCAATGTCGGTCCAAAATACCAGCGCATGATCGACGTGTTCGCGACGCTGGTGCTGCTCTTCGTCGTCACCGCGCAGACCTATACCCTGTTCGACAAGGTGCGCGGCACCTACAACGACAATGTCCTGACGTATGAAGTGCATATGCCAACCTGGCCATTCTTCGCGGTCGCCTGGGCCGGCGACGCCGCCGCGGTGCTCCTGATTGCGATCCGCACCTGGCGGCTGGTCTTCCATCCGGAAGACATCCATGACGCCAAGATCAAGACCGTGGAGTAGGACGGGAATGAACACCGATACCGTCGCGGTCCTGGGATTTGTCGCGCTCTTCGTGCTGATGCTGCTGCGCGTGCCGGTCGGCATGGCGATGGGCCTCGTCGGCGTCTGTGGCTTCGGTTATCTGGTCGGGTTTACGCCCGCGCTCAAGATGGTCGGCCAGACCTCGATGCGCACGGTGACCGACTACACCTTCGGCGTGATTCCGATGTTCCTGTTGATGGGAGCGTTCGTCAGCAATTCCGGCATGAGCCGCGAATTGTTCCGCGCCGCCAACGGCTTTGTCGGCCATCTGCGCGGCGGGCTTGGCATTGCTACCGTCGGGGCCTGCGGCGGTTTTGCCGCGATCTGCGGCTCGTCGGTGGCGACCGCCGCGACGTTCTCGGCCGTCGCCTATCCGGAAATGCGGCGCTATGGCTATCCGCAATCCTTTGCCACCGGCGTCATCGCGGCCGGCGGCACGTTAGGCGCCATGTTGCCGCCATCGACGGTGCTCGCCGTCTACGGCATCATTACCGAACAGGACATCGGCAAGCTGTTCATCGCCGGCATCATCCCCGGCCTGCTCGCCATTGCCATGTACATGCTTACGATTTCGCTGATCGGCTGGTTCCGGCCGGACTTCCTGCCGGCGGGTCCGCAAACCAAATGGCGTGAGCGCTTGGCCGCCCTGAAGAACATCTGGGCGCCGGTGCTGCTGTTCATCTTCGTGATCGGTGGGCTGTACGGCCTGCCATTTCTGCCGCGCTTTACTCCGACGGAGGCGGGCGGCGTCGGCGCCACCGGTGCGTTCCTGATCGGCGTACTGACGGGAAGGCTGAATAAGGAAAAAGATCCTGGGTTCGCTGCTGCAGGCGACGCGCACCGCCGCCGCGGTGTTCACGGTGCTGATTGGCGCGCTGATCTTCGGTTATTTCCTGACGGTGACGCAGACCCCGCAGAAGGTCACCGAGCTGCTCACCGGCCTCGGGCTCGGTCCCTACGGCATCCTGGCGCTGATCATGGTGATGTATCTGGTGCTGGGCTGCCTGATGGATGCCATGGCCATGATCATCCTGACGGTGCCGATCATCTTTCCGGTGATCGTCCACCTCGGTTTTGATCCGATCTGGTTCGGCGTCATTATCGTGATGACAGTCGAGCTTGGCCTCATCTCTCCGCCGATCGGCATGAATGTCTTTGTCATCAAGAGCGTCGTCAAGGACGTGTCGTTCTCCACGATCTTCCGTGGCGTGATGCCCTTCGTGGTGACGGACTTGATCCGGCTGGTGATCCTGATCGCATTTCCACTACTGGCACTGTGGCTGCCGCAACGCATGGCCGGATAAAGCATGATCCGGAAAAGTGGAAGCCGGTTTTCCGAAAAGATCATGCTAGAAAAATAGCCCGATGACCCCGCGGCTCGAGACCAGATACGTCTTCACCATCACCGTGCGGATCGGCGTGGTGATTTCGGCCGGCGAGATCGGCACCGGCGTGCGCCGGATCATTCCGATAACAGGCGGCGAGGTGAAGGGCGAAGTCAACGGCAAGGTTCTTCCCTTCGGGGCCGACTTCCAGATCATCCGCCCGAACGAATTGATCGAGCTGGAAGCCAAATACGCCTTCGAGACCGACGACGGTGCGGTGGTCTATGTCGAGAACAAGGGCCTGCGGTTCGGTCCGGTCGAACTGCTGCAGAAGCTCAAGCGCGGCGAGCCGGTCGATCCAAAACTGATCTATTTCCGCACCGTGCCGAAATTCGAGACGGGCGCAGAGAAATATCGCTGGCTGATGCAAAACCTCTTCATCGCCTCCGCCGCCCGCCACACCGACCGCGTCGTCATCGACGTGCATCAGGTGCTGTGAGTCTTTCTTACCCTCCCCTGGAGGGGGAGGGTCGGCTCATGTTGAGCGCAGCGAAACGTGAGACGGGGTGGGGTGATCTCTCAACACGGGCACTGTTTGATGCGGAAAGACCGTCACCCCGCCCTGCCGAGCATTTCGCTTCGCTTCATGCTCGTCGACCCTCCCCCTCCAGGGCAGGGGAATCGCATGTTCAATTCCGTAAGTTATTGCGAAGCGGTGAGAAATTGATTCTGAAGGTAGCTCCTGATTCGGATGGAGCGGCCGATGAATCGATTTGCGGAGTGCTTCGAGGAACTGCCGGACCCGCGCGCGGACAATGCGCTGCACGATCTGACGGAGATTTTGTTCATCGCCTTGATGGCGACGCTGTGCGGGGCAACGAGTTGCACCGACATGGCGCTGTTTGCGCGAATGAAGGCCTATCTTTGGGAGGGCGTGCTGGTGCTCGAGCATGGTCTGCCGAGCCACGACACGTTCAGCCGCGTGTTCCGCATGCTCGATCCGAAAGCGTTCGAGAAAGCCTTCCAGCGCTTCATGAAAGCCTTTGCCGAAGGCGCGAAGATCGAACGGCCAAAAGGCGTGATCGCGCTCGACGGCAAAGCGCTGCGGCGCGGCTACGAGCGCGGCAGGAGCCACATGCCGCCGGTCATGGTGACCGCTTGGGCGGCGCAGACCCGCATGGCGCTGGCCAACGTGCAGGCGCCGAACAACAACGAAGCTGCTGGCGCGTTGCAGTTGATCGAACTTCTGCAGCTCAAAGGCTGCGTGGTGACGGCCGATGCGCTGCACTGCCATCGCGGCATGGCCAAGGAGATCGTGGCGCGGGGCGGCGATTACGTGCTGGCGGTGAAGGAGAACCAGCCAGCGCTGTTGGCCGACGCCAGGGCGGCGATTGCCGCAGCGGTGCGCAAGGGCAAGAAGCCGGTTTCCACCACCGAGGCAGATCATGGCCGAAAGGAAAAGCGCAGCGTGCTTGTCGTGCCCGTCAAGGATATGGAGCGGAAGCACAACTTTCCGGGCCTCAAAGCCGTCGCGCGGATCAGCAGCAAGCGCGGCAAGGACAAAACCGTCGAGCGCTACTTCCTGATGAGCCAAAACTACAGCCGCACGCAGGTTCTGCGCATCGTTCGCACCCATTGGACCATCGAAAACGGCCTGCACTGGCCGCTCGATGTCATCCTCGACGAGGATCTGGCCCGCAATCGCAAGGACAACGGCCCGGCCAACCTTGCCGTACTCAGGCGCCTTGCCCTCAATGTTGCCAGAGCCCATCCCGACACAACCACCTCCTTGCGCCTCAAGCTCAAGCGCGCTGGCTGGAACGATGCCTTCCTCTTCGAACTCATTGCTCACATGCGATAGCCCTGCCCTCCAGGGGAGGGTACGGCCACCACTTATTGTCGTCGCCCAATTGACTCCCACCCGGCAAAATCGTTATAAAACATAACTATTCTGCGCAGGACCTAAAATTGCCCATGGGAAACGCCTCCACCGCCGCTGCGGGTCAATCCGACCTGCTCGAGATAGAGCAGAAGGGCGCGGTGCTGACCGTGGGCCTCAACCGTCCGGCCAAGCGCAATGCGCTGAACGACGGCATCATCCTCGCGATCCAGGACTGCTTCTCCAATCTGCCCGACGGCACCGGCGCGGTGGTCATCCATGGCGTCGGCGACCATTTCTCCTCCGGCCTGGACCTGTCCGAACTGACCGAGCACGACGCCACCGAGGGCCTGCGCCATTCGCAGATGTGGCACCGGGTGTTCGATCGCATCCAGTATAGCCGTGTCCCCGTGATCGCGGCGCTGAAAGGCGCGGTGATCGGTGGCGGGCTGGAACTGGCCTGCGCCGCGCATATCCGGGTCGCCGAGCCCTCCGCCTATTTCGCGCTGCCCGAAGGCCAGCGCGGCATCTTCGTCGGCGGCGGCGGATCGGTGCGGCTGCCGCGGCTGATCGGGGTGGCGCGGATGATCGACATGATGCTCACCGGGCGGGTCTATTCGGCGACCGAAGGCTCGGCCTATGGCTTCTCGCAATATCTCACGGAGGCCGGCGGCGCGCTGCCGAAGGCGCTGGAACTGGCGGAACGGGTGGCGGCGAACGCGCCGCTAACCAATTTTGCGGTGCTGCAGGCGCTGCCGATGATCGCCGAGGCCAATCCGCAAACCGGCCTGTTGATGGAATCCCTGATGGCGACTGTGGCGCAGAGCGACAAGGAAGCAAAACGCCGCATTCGTGCGTTTCTCGACCACAAGACCGCAAAGGTGAAGCCGACCTGACATGAGCGCCGAGCCCAGCATGTCCGCCTCGACCGATTCAGCCGCGCGCGCCGATCATCCGCTGCGCCCGATCTCGTTCGGCACGCCCGCGGTGCATGTCGAGCGCCGCGACGACGGCACCATCTATCTGCGTCCGAAAGCGCTGTTGCGGGACTATCCGGCGCGCATCACCGACCGCCTGCATCATTGGGCCGCAGCGGCGCCCGATCGGGTCTTCATGGCGGAGCGCAACGCGGCACGGGGCTGGCGGCAGATCACCTATGCGGAGCTGTTGACGTCGTCGCGGCACATCGCGTCTGCGCTGCTGGCGCGCGGGCTTTCGGCGGAAAAGCCGGTCGTCATCCTGTCCGGCAACTCGGTCGATCATGCGCTCGTCGCGTTCGGCGCGCTCTATGCCGGCATTCCCTTCTGTCCGGTATCGCCGGCCTATTCGCTGGTGTCGCGCGACTACGGCAAGCTCAGCTATCTGATGAAGCTGTTGACTCCCGGCCTCGTGTTCGTCGACGACGCGACGAAGTTCGCCGATGCGCTCGCCGCCAATGTGTCGTTCGGGACCGAGATCGCCGCCTCGCGCGGTGCGGTGCCCGGCCGTGATGTCACGACGCTTGCGGATCTGATGGCGACGCCGCTGCATCCGCGGCTCGACGCGGTGCACCAGGCGATCGGGCCAGATACGATCGCAAAGTTCCTGCTGACGTCGGGCTCGACGGGCAACCCGAAGGCTGTCATCAACACCCAGCGCATGATCTGCGCCAACCAGGTGATGCTGCGCGAGACGCTGGCGTTCCTGAAGGACGAGCCGCCGGTGATCGTCGATTGGCTGCCGTGGAATCACACCTTCGGCGGCAATCACAATATCGGGCTGACGCTCTATAATGGCGGCTCGATGTATCTCGACGAAGGCAAGCCGATGCCCGGCGGCATTGAAGAGACCGTGCGCAATCTCCAGGAGATTTCGCCGACGGTCTACTTCAACGTGCCCAAGGGCTATGAATCGCTATTGCCATATCTGCGCGACGATGCGGCCTTGCGCAAAAAGTTCTTTGCTCGTCTCCACGCGATGTTCTTCTCAGGCGCGGCGCTGTCGGCCTTCGTCTGGAACAGCCTCGACGAATTGTCGGTCCAGGAAACCGGCTATCGCGTGCCGATGCTGACCGGCCTTGGTGCCACCGAGACCGCGCCGTTCTTCATGTCGGTCAATCCGGTGACCAGCCGCTCCGGCCATGTCGGGCTGCCGGTGTTGGGCAATGATGCGAAACTCGTGCCCAATAATGGCAAGCTGGAGGTTCGCGCCAAGGGGCCGAACGTGATGCCCGGCTATTGGCGTCAACCTGATATGACAGCGAAGTCCTTCGATGAGGAAGGCTTCTACAAGATGGGCGATGCGCTCAAGCCGGCCGTCGCAGATGATTTCGACGCCGGCTTCGATTTCGACGGCCGCATCGGTGAGGACTTCAAGCTTGCCAGCGGCACCTGGGTCAGCGTCGGCCCGTTACGGGCGCGCTTTGTAGCGGCCTGCGCGCCGTTGGTGCGCGACGTCGTCATTGCCGGCATCAACCGCGACGAAATATCGGCGCTGGTGGTGCTCGATCTCGACGGTTGCCGCCTGATCAACCCGACGCTTCCGCAGGACGACCTCGCTGCGGCGGCGTCCGATCCGCTGATCGTCGCGGCCTTCCGCGAACGCTTTGAGAAGCTCGTCGCGGGCGCAACGGGTTCATCGACCAGGATCACGCGCGCGGTGCTGCTCGATACGCCGCTATCGATCGATCGCGGCGAGGTCACCGACAAGGGTTCGATCAACCAGCGCGCGGTTCTGGAGAACCGCAGTGCGCTGATCGAGGAGATCTATTCGCCCGCGCCACCAGCGCAGGTGATCACGCTGTAACCGAATTCGCTCAGAAGCTTGTCAGGGAGAGTACCATGCAGTTGAAGGACCAGGCGGCCATCGTCACCGGCGGCGCATCGGGATTGGGCGCGGCGACCGCGCGCCGCCTCGCAGCGCAGGGCGCCAAGGTCGCGGTCTGCGATCTCAACGCCCAGCTTGCCGAAACCGTTGCCGCCGAGATCGGCGGCGTCGCCGTGATCTGTGACGTTTCCGATGCTGCCTCGGCGGAAGCCGCGATCGCCAAGGCGGCGGCGGCCCATGGCCCGGCGCGTGTGCTGGTGAACTGCGCCGGCATCGGCGTCGCCAAGCGCGTAATCGGCAAGGACGGGCCGATGGCGCTCGGCGATTTCGACAAGGTGATCAAGGTCAACCTGATCGGTTCGTTCAACATGCTGCGGTTGGCGACCGCTCCGATGTCGAAGCTCGAGCCGCTTGCGACCGGCGAGCGCGGCGTGGTGATCTCGACTGCCTCGGTCGCGGCCTATGACGGCCAGATCGGTCAGTCGGCTTATTCGGCTTCCAAGGGCGGCATCGTCGCCATGACGCTGCCGATCGCGCGCGAATTGGCGCAGTTCGGCATTCGCGTGCTGACGATCGCGCCCGGCCTGTTCCTCACACCGCTGCTCGCCAACCTTCCGCAGGAAGCGCAGGACTCGCTGGCCGCCTCGATCCCGTTCCCGCGCCGCCTCGGTCAGGCCGACGAGTTTGCCTCGCTGGCGCTGCACATGATCGACAACCCTTATCTGAACGGCGAAGTGGTGCGGCTCGATGCCGCGCTTCGCATGGCGCCGCGCTAGGGTATTTCATCCCATGTTCGTCAACCGGCGCGATGTGCAGATCCAGTGGGGCGATTGCGACCCCGCCAACATCGTTTACTATCCGCGTTATTTCGCGATGTTCGACGATTCCACCTCGATCATGTTCGAAGCCGCCGGCTTTTCGAAACAGGACCTCATCCGCAAATATGGCCTCGTCGGCATTCCCATGGTCGACACAAGGGCCAAATTTCATATCCCGTCCACCCATGGCGACTGGATCCGGATCGAAAGCCGGATCGAGAGTTTCAAGCGCTCCAGCTTCGAGGTGGTCCACAACGTGTTCAAGGGCGAGGCATTGGCGATCGAGGCGTTCGAAACCCGCGTGCTGGTCGGCAAGCACCCGGACGATCCCGCAAAGCTGAAATCGGCGCCGATGCCGCCGGAGATCGTCGAGCGTTTCATGCGGGGCTGACTTACTATCCGGCATGACCTAAAGAAGTGGCTGAATTAAGGGCCCGGTTTTGCTTAAGACTGCAGATAATAATCCAAGGGAGGAATGAATGAAGAAGGCTTTTCTGTCCGCGGCGGCTGTCATCGCGGCCCTCGCCCTGCCGGGGGCGCCGGTCATTGCACAGACCAATGAAATCACGATCGGCATCACCGTCACCACGACCGGTCCCGCGGCGGCGCTGGGCATTCCCGAACGCAACTCGCTCGATTTCGTGCCGAAGGAAATCGGCGGCGTGCCGATCAAGATCATCGTGCTCGATGACGGCGGCGATCCGACCACGGCGACCACCAATGCACGGCGCTTCGTCACCGAGTCGAAGGCCGACATCATCATGGGCTCCTCGACAACACCTCCGACGGTTGCGGTCTCCACGGTTGCGAACGAAGCGGGGATTCCGCATTTCGGCCTGGCGCCGCTCCCGATCAACGAGGCGCGCATGAAGTGGTCGGTCGCGATGCCGCAGCCGATCCCGATCATGGGCAAGGTGCTGTACGAGCACATGAAGGCGCACGGCATCAAGACCGTCGGCTACATCGGCTACTCCGATTCTTACGGTGATCTCTGGGTCAACGACTTCAAGACCCAGGCCGTACCCATGGGCCTGACCATGGTGACCGAAGAGCGCTACGCTCGTCCCGATACGTCGGTCGCGGGCCAGGTGCTAAAACTGGTCGCCGCCAATCCCGACGCCATTCTGGTCGGTGCCTCCGGCACCGCCGCAGCGCTGCCGCAGAGCGCGCTGCGCGAGCGCGGCTACAAGGGCCTGATCTACCAGACCCACGGCGCCGCCAGCATGGACTTCATCCGCATCGCGGGTCCCGCGGCGGAAGGAGTGATCATGGCTTCCGGTCCGGTGATGTCGCCGGAAACTCAGCCCGACAGCGCGCTGACCAAGAAGCCGGGTCTTGCGCTCAACACCGCCTACGAAGCCAAGTATGGCGCCAATAGCCGCAGCCAGTTCGCCGGCCATTCCTACGACGCCTTTGAGGTGCTCAAGCGCGTGATACCGGTGGCGCTGAAGAAGGCCAAGCCGGGCACGCCGGAATTCCGCGAGGCGATCCGTCTGGCGCTGATCTCGGAGAAGGAAATCGCGGCAAGCCAGGGCGTCTACAACTTCACCGAAAAGGATCGCTACGGCCTCGACGATCGCTCGCGCATCATCCTGACCGTGAAGGACGGCAAGTACGTCCCGGCGAAGTGAAGGGGCGAGGTTCGCAGGGTGGGCAAAGCGACTTGTCCGCCGTAGCTCAACGAGCGAAGGCGGAAGCGTGCCCACCATAGACCAGCGGACAGGAGAGATGGTGGGCACGGCGCAAGTTCGCCTTTGCCCACCCTACGGGAGCCGAGCCTAAATCCCGCTTGCGCCCTCGTGCTGGAAGCCGAGATAGCTCGCCGCGACGCGCTGGTTGCTGGCGATATCCTTGGCCGATCCGGACAGGATGAATTCGCCGAGTTCCATGACGTAGGCGCGGTCGGCGATTTTAAGCGCCGCTTGCGCATTCTGTTCGACCATGAGCACCGAGACCCCGGCGGCGCGCAACTCGCCGATGGTGCGGAAGATATCGGCCACGATGATCGGCGCCAACCCGAGGCTCGGTTCGTCCAGCATCAACAGTTTTGGCGCGCCCATCAGGGCGCGGCCCATCGCCAGCATCTGCTGCTCGCCGCCGGAGAGCGTGCCAGCCAATTGCTTGCGCCGCTCCTTGAGCCGCGGAAACAGCGTGTAGACCCGCTCGAACGATCTTGCCGCGGTTGCCTTCGGAATCCGGAAGGCGCCGAGCTGCAGATTGTCCTCGACGTTCATCGTGCCGAACAATTCGCGGTGCTCCGGCACGAGACAGAGGCCCGCCGCGACGCGATCCTCGATGTCGAGCGGGGTCATGTCGGTGCCGGCGAAGGCAGTGGCGCCCTTGAGCGGCAGCACGCCCATGATGGCGTTCAGCAGCGTGGTCTTGCCAGCGCCGTTGGCGCCGATGATGGTGACGATCTCATCGTCGGCGACCTCGAGCGAAACCGAGCGCACGGCTTCGACCTTGCCGTAGGAAACGTGGGCGTCGGAGACCGATAACAGCGCACTCATGCGGTAGCTCCGAGATAGGCCTTGATCACATCGGGATTGGTCTTGATCGCATCCGGCGTGCCCTCGGCGATCTTGGTGCCGAAATCCAGCACCACGACGCGGTCGGCGAGATCCATCACAAAACCCATGTCGTGCTCGACCAGCAGCACCGACATGCCGCCGTCGCGGAGTTGACGGAGCAGGGCAGCGAGCCGCTGCTTTTCCATATGGCGCAGTCCCGCGGCCGGCTCGTCGAGCAGCAGCAGCAGGGGATCGACGCACAGCGCGCGTGCAATTTCGACAATGCGCTGCTGGCCGAGCGACAGGCTTCCCGCCAACTGGTCGATCTGGTCGCCCAAGCCGACGCGTTCGATCTGGCGGGCGGCTTCCGCCAGTAATTTCGCCTCGTCGGCCCGGTCGAGCCGGAACATGCTGGAGATCGCGCCCGCAGACCCGCGCAAATGCGCACCGATCGCGACGTTCTCCAGCACGGTCATGTCAGGGACCAGCTTGACATGCTGGAAGGTGCGCGCGACGCCGAGTTTGACAACCTCCTGCGGTGGAGCGTTGTCGACCTTGTTGCCGAGCACCGAGATGGTGCCGCCGGTCGTCGTCAGCACGCCCGTGATCAAGTTGAAGGTCGTGCTCTTGCCGGCGCCGTTGGGACCGATCAGGGCGACGATCTCACGGGCCTGGACTTCGAAAGAAACATCGTTGACGGCAATCACGCCGCCGAACTGCTTGCGCGCCTTCTCGATCTGCAAGAGCACGGCGGACGAAGCCTGTGCGCGCACGGGCGTGGCAAGCGGAAGCGACGCATCGGGCATCCTGCGGCCCGGTTGGATCGGCAGTCGCGACATCAGCCAGGGCCAGACGCCGGTCGGCGCCAGTTGCAGCAGAACGACCAGCAGGATGCCGAACACGATGGTCTCGAGCTGGCTCTGGCCGCCGAAGATATAGGGCAGATAGCTCTGCAGGATCTCCTTGAGGATCACGACGATGCCGGCGCCGAGCACCGCGCCCCAGACATAGCCGGCGCCGCCGACCACGGCGATGAACAGATATTCGATGCCGGCATGTGCACCGAACGGGGTTGGGTTTGCCGCGCGCTGGAAATGCGCATAGAGCCAGCCGGAGAGGCCGGCGAGAACCGCCGCATAAACGAACACCAGAAGCTTGGCGCGCGGCGTCTGCACGCCGAACGCTTCGCCGGCGATATGCCCGCGCCGCAGCGCGCGGATCGCCCGGCCGGTGCGGGAGTCCAGGAGGTTCATGGTCAGGAGCGCCGAGACCAGCACCGCGATCCAGATCGCGAAATAGATCGTGCCGGGATCGAGCATCCGGAAAGTGCCGATCGAGAGCGGCGGGATGCCGGAGATGCCGTCATTGCGGCCGAGGAATTCCAGCTTGCTGAACAGGTAAAACAGGCCGATGCCCCAGGCGATGGTGCCGAGCGGCAGATAATGGCCGGACAGCCGTACCGTGACGATGCCGAGCAGGACCGCGGCGATGCCGCTGACCACCAGCGAGAGCGGCAGCGTGAGCCATGGCGAGACACCATAGGCCGTGGTCAATACCGCCGTGGTGTAGGCGCCGAAGCCGCAGAAGGCGGCCTGGCCGAACGAGGTGAGGCCGCCGACGCCGGTCAGGATCACGAGGCCCATCGCCACCAGTGCGGCGAGGCCGATATTGTTGAGCAGCACGATCCAGAATGGCGGGACGCCCGGAATGAACGGGATCGCTGCCATCACGAGTGCGAAGATGATGAGAGGGGTGCGCTGGTTCATCGCCGTCAATCCTTCTCTTCCTCGACCGCAGGCGCTGCGAGCGAGCGCAGCACCAGCACGGGAAGGATCAGCGTAAAGACGATGACCTCCTTGAAATTGCTGGCGTAGAACGATGAGAACGCCTCGACGCTGCCGACCAACAAGGCTGCGACCGCCGTCAGCGGATAGCTGACCAGCCCGCCGATGATCGCGGCAATAAAACCTTTCAGGCCGATCAGGAAGCCGGTGTCGTAATAGAGCGTGGTGATCGGCACGATCAGGATCCCGGAAATCGCGCCGATGATGGATGCCAGCAGGAAAGCGATCTGCCCCGACAGCGTGGTGCGGATGCCGACGAGGCGGGCGCCGAGGCGGTTGACGGCGGTAGCGCGCAACGCCTTGCCCATCAGCGTGAAGCCGAAGAACAGCCACAGCGCGACGATGAAGGCGACCGTCAGCCCGTAGACCGCAAGGCTCTGGCCGGTGAAGCGCAGCGGGCCGATCGTCAGTGCGGCATTCGACAGCGCTGGCCCGCGCAGGCCCTCGGCACCGAAGAACACGAGGCCCAGGCCCTGCAGCGCGAGATGGCAGCCGACGGAGGCGATCAGCAGCACCAGCACCGAGGTATGGGCGATCGGTTGAAACGCGATGCGGTAGAGGAACAGCCCGATCGCCGCGACGATCAAAAGTGACAGCGCGATGTTGACCGCAATCGGGGTCTTGGGACCAGCAAGGCCGTAGGTCAAGGCCAGGATCACGGCGGGGAGAGCGATGTTGAGGGCAAAGGCGCGCGCGACCCGCCTGGGCCGTAACGATCGCCGCGCCTCAAACAGGTCGAGGCCGAAGGCGACCACGCCCATGGCCATCGCCAGCTTTGCGGTGCCCGGCACCTGACCGGTTGCCAGCATGGCGTAGCTCAGCGCGCCGAAGGTCACGAATTCGCCCTGCGGAATCAGGATGACGCGGGTGACGGCAAACACCAGCACCAGCGCCAGCCCGAGCAGCGCATAGATCGCGCCATTGGTGATGCCGTCCTGCAGCAGGAACAGCATGATCGTGGTATTCAAGACTGGCGCTCCCCCTAAAAGCGTCGCCGGTCCTGACCTCGCACGGTCCGCCGGCCGTCCCATATCTCGGCAGTTGAAAGGCGCCGATATTTGATATATCCAATAACAATTATCAAATATAACATCAAGGCCCGGTCACCGGCCGGGCCTTTTTGGGGGCGAGCCTCACGCCATGACAGTTTCCAAGGCAGCGACCGATGTCGTCAAGTCGTCGCGCGGCAACGGCAAGGAAATCGCCGATGGCGTCGCGGAGAATGCCGGGCTGCAACTGGGCGAGCTGGCCGACCTGCTCGGCTATTCGCTCAAGCGCGCGCAGCTCAAGGTATTCGAGGATTTCCTGCGCTGTGTCGCGCCGCTGCAACTGACGCCGGCGCAATTCTCCGTGCTATTGTTGCTCGATCGCAATCCCGGGCGCAACCAGACCGAAATCGCCAACACGCTCGGCATCCTCAGGCCGAATTTCGTCTCGATGCTGGATGCGCTGGAGAGCCGCGGCCTCTGTGCCCGCATGCGCTCGACCAATGACCGTCGCTCGCACATCCTGGTTCTGACGGAGAAGGGAAGGGCGGTGCTGGCGCGCGCCAAGAAGCTGGTGGCCAGCAAGCACGAGGCGCGTCTCAACGAGTTGCTGGGTCCTGCCAACCGCGTCGCGCTGCTTGAAATGCTGTCGAAGATCGCGGCGGAGTTTTGAGAGGCGTGTCATTCCGGGATGGTCCGAAGGACCAGACCTCAGATGTGCAATTGCATATCGGGGAATCTCGAGATTCTCAGATGCGCAATTGCGCATCTTAGTTCGCTTCGCGCCCCGGAACGACGTTCTAACAATCACGCCGCGACGATGCGCCCTTGAGCCTCTCGCGGCCCGCGTCCCGACAAAAACTGCCGCTCGATCTCGGCGGCGGGAAGCGGCTTGCTGAATAGGAAGCCCTGCATTTCCGTGCATCCCTCGGATGCGATGCTGTGGAGTTGCTCCGCGGTTTCGACGCCCTCGGCGGTCGCCGTCATGCCCATTCCATTGGCGAGCGCGGCAACCGCGCGCACGATGTTGAGCGAGCTCGAATTCTCGGTGATGTTCTTGACGAACGAGCGGTCGATCTTGATCTTGTCGAACGGAAAGCTCTGCAGGTAGGTCAGCGACGAATATCCGGTGCCGAAATCGTCCATGGCGATCCGGATTCCGAGCGCGCGCAACTGATGCAGCAGCGCGAGCGTCGCTTCCTTGTTGTGGAGCAACACGCTCTCGGTGATTTCGATCTCCAGCCGCGTCGGCGCGAGCCCGGAGGCAGCGAGCGCGCCGACGATCACCTGCATCAGGCCGGGACTGCGAAACTGGATCGCTGAAATATTGACGGCGACGTGAAGGTTGTCGGGCCATTGCGCGGCGGTGGCACAAGCCTGCCTGATGACCCACTCGCCCATCGGCACGATGAAGCCGATCTCTTCGGCCAGCGGGATGAAGGCGGCCGGCGAGATCAATCCCTTGGTTGGGTGATTCCAGCGTATCAGCGCCTCGAAGCCGCTGATTTCCTTGCTCGCCAGGTTGACGACCGGCTGGTAATGCAGCTCGAACTCGCCCGCCGGCAGCGCCTTGCGCAGATCCTGCTCCATGATGCGGCGGGTCTGCATCTGCAGGTCCATCGCAGGCTCGAAGAAGCGGAACGTGCTGCGGCCGTCGCTCTTGGCGCGGTAGAGTGCGAGGTCGGCATTGCGCAGCAATTTGTCGGGGTTCGATCCGTCGCCGGGACCGACCGAAATGCCGATGCTGACGCCGATCACGGCCTGCTGGCCGTCGATTTCATAGGGTTCGCTCAACGCATCGATGACGCCCTGCGCCAGCGAAGTGGCATCGGCGGGGTCCGAGATCGTGGCCTGCACGATGACGAATTCATCGCCGCCCATCCGCGCGATCGTGTCGGAATCGCCAACGAGCCGGCGCAGCCGTTCGGCGACGCTCCTGAGCAACTTGTCGCCGAAGGGGTGGCCCAACGTATCGTTCACGGCCTTGAACTGATCGAGGTCGAGGTGATGGACGGCCACCATTTCCCCGTCTGAAACCCTGCCCAGCGCATATTCGAGCCGATCGTTCAGCAATACCCGATTGGCAAGATCGGTCAGCGCATCGTGATGCGCCATGTATTCGATCTTGACCTCGGACTGGCGCTGTTCGGTGATGTCCTCATGCGTCGCGACCCAGCCGCCGCCGGGCATCGGGCGGTGGCGGATCTTGAAGGTACGTCCGTTCTTCAATTCGACGATGCTGTCTTTCGCTTCATTGGAAACCGCCACGTTGGTGCGCCATTGCAGATATTCGTCGCGCGTCATGGCGGGGAAGCTGCCGGCTTCGAAGCGCAGGTCGACGATCTCGACCAGCGACATGCCGGGGCTGACGCGCTCGGGCGCAATGTCGTACATCTCCACGAAGCGATCGTTGCAGACGATCAGGCGGTGGTCTGAATCGAAGAAGCAAAGCCCCTGCGACATGTTGTTGATCGCGGTGTCGAACTGGAAGTTCCTGACGCGCAAGGCTTCTTCCTGCTCCTTGCCGAGGTCGTATTGTTTCTTCAGCCTCGCATTGAGCTCTTCGCGCTCCGTGATGTCCTCATGCGTCGCCATCCCGCCGCCGTCCGGCATCGGGTAGACGGTGTAGGCGACGATCCGGCCGTCGGTGAACTCCTGCACCGTGGTGTCGAGGGCGATGTCGCGGCCGACGCGCTCACGGATATAATCATCGACCGCGACCTGCACCTTCAGGCCGAGTTTCAGCCGGTGCCGGATCAGTTCCTGGGTCGGTGTTCCCGGCTTCACCTGTTCAGGCGAGAGCCCGTACATTTCCCTGTAGCGGCGGTTGCAGAAAACGACCTCGCGCTTCTCGTCGAATACGACGATTCCGAGCGGCATATGGTTGATCGCGTCCTCCAGCCGAGCGCTCAAATGCGCTGACCGCGGCGCGGCTATTTGGACGTGATCCGTCATAGAGCGTTCCCCAGCCGCCACTGGCGGCTCTCCTCCTCCAGGAGAACGGCCATTAGATGCCAGGCTGGTGAATCGCAGCTTCGAGATAGGCAAACCGCGCGCGGGTTCCTCGCAAACTGCTCAACAAAGCGTTAATGCCGTTACGGCGCATGCGAGGCTCCGGCAACTGCCCCGGCGATCTACGCCGGGTCCACCAGGATCACCCTGACGTCGTTGACGTTGGTGAGGGTCGGGCCGATCAGCAGGAGATCGCCGGTGGCCGCAAAGAACGCGGTCGCATCGTTGTTGGCGAGATAGGCCGCAGGATCGAGGCCGAGCGACTTCATCTTCGCGAACGTCGCCTGATCGATCAAAGCGCCGGCCGGGTCGGTCGCGCTGCCGGCGCCGCCGTCGGCGCCGTCGGTGTCTGCGGCCAGCGCCACAATGCCGGACGTACCCTTCAGAAGATCCGCCAGCGCCAGCGCATATTCCTGGTTGGGACCGCCGCGGCCATTGCCACGCACGGTCACCGTGAGTTCGCCGCCCGACAGGATCGCGATGCGTTTGCCCTCGCTCTGTGCTTTCAGCGCCAGTCGCGCATGATCGGCCGCCACCTCGCGCGCCTCGCCTTCGAGATCCGCGCCGAGGCCGACGACCTCATACCCCGCGTCCTTCGCGACCTTGATCGCCGCGTCGAGAGAAGCCTTCGGTTTTGCGATCATCTCGAATTGCGCGCGGGCAAAGGCGGGATCGCCGGGCTTGCAGCTCTCGTTCCTGGGATCGTCGAGCGCGCGCCGGACGGCATCGTCGACCGTGAGATTATACCTCGCAACCAGGGCGCGGGCGTCCGCCAGCGTACTCGGATCCGGCACCGTCGGCCCCGATGCAATCGCGGACGGATCGTCATGCGGGACGTCTGATATCGCGAGCGTCACGATCTCAGCGGCGCGCTGTCCGGCGCGGGCCAGCCGGCCGCCCTTGATCCGCGACAGATGCTTGCGCACGACGTTCATCTCGCCGATCGGCGCGCCCGAGCGCAATAGCGCGCGGTTTACCTGCTGCTTCTGTGCGAACGAAACGCCATCTGCGGGTGCGATCCAGTTTGCCGAGCCCCCGCCGGACAACAGCACCAGCAAAAGATCGTCCGCAGTCGCCTCCGCAGCAAGACGCAGCGTCTCGTCGGCGGCTTTCAGGCCGGCTTCGTCGGGCACGGGATGGCCGGCCTCGATCACCCTGATGCGCCGCGTTGGCACGCCGTGGCCGTGGCGCGTGGTGGCAAGGCCGGTCAGCCGCGACGGATCGAGGCCAAGCGTATCGAGGTAGTGCCGTTCGGCCGCAGCCGCCATCGCTGCAGCGCCCTTGCCTGCGGCGAGGCAGATCACCTTGCCCTTGGGCGCGGGACGCAGATGCGCGGAGAGCACGACGTCGGGATGCGCGGCCGCAACGGCCGCATCGAAGATCGCACGCAGGAGGGAACGTCGGTCGGTCATGGTCTGCACGGGGCTGTTACGGGGTGGTAGGTCTGGTTATCCCTCCAATTGCTGCAAAAGAAAACCCCCGCGGACGGGCCGCGGGGGCGTTGCTGGCTAACAATCGGTCGATAGCATTTTGCGATTAGCCGCCGACTTCGGCATCAATCACTTCGCCGAAGCGCTCCCAGGTCTCGCCTTTGAACTTCTGAAGCTGGACCGCCGAAATGGGGGCAAAGTCGGTAGCGCTGGTGTTGACCCTAATACCCGGCAGCAAGCTGCCGATCTCGAGATTCTTGATGCTGGCTGCCTGCTTCATGACGTTCTCGCGGGTGAGATTGTCGCCGCTGGCTTTGAGCACATGCACGAGGCCCTGCGCGACCGTGTAGCCGTACATCACAAAGCTATCGATCCTGTTGGCCTCGGGGTAGTATTTGGCGAGAAATTCGTCGAAAGCTTTCATGCCGGGGTCGTTCTTCCACTCCGGATCGGACGTATCCTTAAGGTAATTGGACGAGATGATATCCTGCGCGTTCTCGAAGCCGGCCGGTTTCATCACGCTGCCGATCGAGGCCGAGACGTTGTTGAGGAAGTGCAGCGGCTTCCAGCCAATCTCGGCGTTCTTCTTGATAGCCTGCGCCGCGAATTTCGGCGTGGTGATGTTGATGAACACGTCGGCGCCACTCGCCTTCAGCTTGACGATGTGGGAGTCGATCGTCGGTTCGGAGACTTCGTAGCTTTCCTCCAGCACGATCATCGACGCGCCCTTGGCGCCGAGTCCGTCCTTGAAGCCCTTCAGATAGTCCTTACCGTAGTCGTCGTTCTGATAGAGGATCCCGATCTTGGCGTCCGGCTTGTTCTTCAGGATGTACTTGGCATAAATCTGCGTTTCGCTCTGGTAGTTGGGCTGCCAGCCCATCGTCCACGGAAAACTCTTCGGATCGTTCCACTTGGTGGCGCCGGTGGCGACGAAGAGTTGCGGCACCTTCTTGCTGTTCAGGTACTTCTGGATCGCCGTGTTCGGTGGGGTGCCCAGCGGATTGAAGACCAGCAGCACTTCATCGCTTTCAACCAGCTTGCGCGCCTGCTCCACCGTTTTCGGCGGAGAGTAGGCGTCGTCATAACTGATGAAGTTGATCTTGCGCCCGTTGATGCCGCCTTCCGCGTTGATCTTCCTGAAATAGGCCTCTTCGGTCTTGGCGATCACGCCATAGGCGGAAGCCGGTCCGCTATAAGGCATGATATTGCCGATCTTGATCTCTGTGTCGCTCGCGCCGGGATCATATTTCTTCTGCGCGAGAACGCCGCTCGAACTTGCCACGAGCAATCCAAACGCGGTCGAAACCACCGCAAGTTTTTTGATTGTGGACATTTCTGTCTCTCCCTTTTCATTTCTTAATGTAACTGTCGGGCCTCTTGACGAGGCTGTTTTGACAGCGCCGTGATTAGCATCTTGCCGGAAGTCTCACAAACAAAAAGCCCCTGCGGCAAAAGCCGCAGGGGCTGCGTCTTAAGCAGATCGGCGCGTCGGGATCAGCCGCCGACGTCACCTGAAAGGATTTCGCCGAAGCGTTCCCATGCCTCGCCCTTGAACCTTATCAGTTGCACTTGCGAGATCGGAGCAAAGTCGGTCGCCGAGGTGTTGACCTTGATACCCGGCAGCAGGCCTCCGAGTTCGAGGTTCTTGATGCTCGCGGCCTGCTTCATGACGTTTTCGCGGGTCAGGTTGTCGCCGCTTGCCCTGAGTGCATGCTCCAGCGTTTGCGCCACAGTGTAACCATACATCACGAAGGCGTCGACACGATTGGCCTCGGGATAGTACTTGTCCAGGAATTCATTCCATGCCTTCATGCCCGCATCGTTCTTCCACTCCGCATCGGCTGGATCCTTGAGGTACTGCGAGGAGATGATGCCTTGCGAATTCTCAAAGCCGGCCGGCTTCATGACGCTGCCGATCGAGGCGGAGACGCTGTTGAGGATGTGCATCGGCTTCCAGCCGATCTCGTTCATCTTCTTGATCGCCTGTGCCGCAAACTTTGGTGTCGTGACATTGAAGAACACGTCGGCATTCAGCGATTTCAGCTTGACGATGTTCGAATCGATAGTCGGCTGCGACACCTCGTAGCTTTCCTCGATGATGATCATTGACGCCGCCTTGGCGCCCAGTCCATCCTTGAAACCCTTCACGTAGTCTTTGCCGTAGTCGTCGTTCTGGTAGAGAATGGCGATCTTGCCGTCCGGCTTCTCCTTGAGGACATGCTGCGCGTAGACACGCCCTTCGCTCTGGTAGTTGGGCTGCCAGCCCATGGTCCAGGGGAAGTCCTTGGGATCGTTCCACTTGGTGGCGCCGGTGGCGACGAACAGTTGCGGCACCTTCTTGCTGTTCAGGTATTTCTGGATCGCCGTGTTCGGTGGCGTGCCTAGCGGATTGAAGACCAGCAGGACCTCATCGCTCTCGACCAGCTTGCGCACCTGCTCCACCGTCTTCGGCGGAGAGTAGGCGTCGTCATAGGTGATGAAGTTGATCTTGCGGCCGTTGATGCCGCCCTCGGCGTTGACCTTTCTGAAATAGGCCTCTTCGGTTTTACCGATCACGCCGTAGGCGGAAGCCGGCCCGCTGTAGGGCATGATGTTGCCGATCTTGATTTCGGTGTCGCTGGCGCCGGTGTCGTATTTCTTCTGCGCGAGTGCGCCGCTGCTGGTCGCAGCAAGCAATGCGAGGGCGGCCGCAAAGGCTCCCAATCGCAAGTTGATGGCGGACATTTTTTGATCTCCCTAGGATCGGTGACTGTGTCATTGTTTTTGATTGGAGCGCTTGGCGGCTCTTGGGCTTCATTGAATACCTTTCGGCTGCGTCCAGCAACAAAAAGCCCTTCGCGACGGCGTCGCGGAGGGCGGAATTTAGTCGGATGCTCCGGGAAACTACCGCCCCGCGGAATATTGGTTAACGGCCGAGTTCGCCGCTGATGATGTCAGCCGAACAGATCCTGCGGCATGAAGTTAGTTCTTCAACTTACCGAGCATCTGCTGCGCAACAATTGCGATCTGCCTTGCGCCATGCGGCACGAGGAAGATGACAATAAACAAGAGCACGCCGAACACCGCGCCGGAGAGGCCCTTTGAGATGCTCTCCGCGATGTTGGGCACGAAGATGATGAAGGCGGCGCCGATGAACGAGCCCGGCAGCCAGCCGACGCCGCCGACCACCATGCCGAGGAATAGCGCGATGGCCAGGTTGATCGTGTAGCTGTCCGGGGCCACGAATGCCACGACGATGGCGCTGAGCCCGCCGGCGATACCGGTGATGCCCGCGGATACGCCGAAGGCGAGCGTCTTGTACTGGGCGACGTCGACGCCCATGGCGGAGGCCGCGATCTCGTTGTCGCGGATCGACATCAGGGCGCGGCCCGAGCGCGAGCGCAGCAGGTTGACTGACCCGACATAGATCGCGACCGAGATCGCCAGCGTGAAGTAATAAAGCCACTTGTCCTGACCGATCGGCAGGCCGAACGGCGCATCGGGTTTCATGACGGTGAGGCCCTGAACGCCGCCGGTCCAATGCTCGAGGAAATGCAGCTTCAGGAGCTGCGGCATGGCGACCGCCAGCGCGAAGGTGGCTAGCGCGAGGTAGATGCCGGAAAGCCGCAACGCGGGTTTGCCGAACAGGTAGCCGGCGCCGAACGAGACAAGCCCCGCGATCGGCAGCGTCAGCGCGTAGTTCACGTTGAAGTTTTCCATCAGGACCGCCGACGTATAGGCGCCGAGCGCGTAGAACGCGCTCTGGCCGAGCGAAAACTGCCCGCTGCCGCCGGTCAGGATGTTGAGTGCCAGCACCGCGATCCCGTAGATCATGACCATCGTCATCTGGAAGACGACGAAGTTCTTCACGAATACCGGCGTTACAAGCAGCGCCGCCAGGATCACCAGCGAGGTGCCGGTGCCCAGCGTCATGGCGCGCTTCGGAACGGCCTCGACGGCCGCGACTTCTGTGACGGTGTCTTCTGCAGCAGCGCTCATGATCAGACTCGCTTGATGATGGCTCGGCCGAAGAGACCGGCAGGTTTGAAGACCAGGACGGTGATGATCAGCGCAAGCGCGATCGGCAGTTTCAGTTCATTGCCTACGCCGGGGATGTAGGTGCCGGCGAGGTTTTCGAAGACGCCGACCAGGAAGCCGCCGATGACGGCGCCCAGCGGCGAGCTAAGGCCGCCGAGCACGGCAGCGGCGAAACCGTAAACCAGCACGCCGCCCATCATGTTCGGTTCGAGGAACACGACCGGGGCGATCAGGATGCCGGCTACGGCGCCGATCGCGGAGGCCATGCCCCAGCCGAGCGCGATCATCCAGGAGGTGTTGACGCCGACCAGCCGCGCCGATTCCGGCAAAGCCGCCGCGGCACGCATGGCAAGGCCGATCCGGGTGAACTGGAAGAACAGGTAGAGCCCGATCAGCATCAGCAGAGTGACGCCGATCATCCCGACCTGGTGGGTCGAGATTAGCTGGCTGCCGAGGAACGGCGAGGAGCCGAACGGGGTCGGATATTGCTTGATGGTGAAGTCCCAGGTCAGGCCGGCCACCGAGTTGACGATCGCGAACAGCGCGATGAAACCGGCGACGTTGGTCAGGATCGGCGCTTTCGCAAGCGGCTTGAACAGGAGGCGTTCGATCAGGATGCCGCCGGCGAACGAAATCGCCAGCGTGAGCAGGAACGACCACCAATAGGGCACGCCCCACTGCATCAATTGCCAGGAGATGAAGGTCGAGAACATCGCCATTTCGCCCTGGGCGAAGTTCAGATGGTCGATCGCCTGGTAGATCATGACCACCGCGAGCGCCATACAGGCATAGATCGCGCCCGTGGCGATGCCGGCCAGGACTTGGTTGGTGAATAACTCCATCGTCCCAACTCCTCAGTAACCCAGATAGGATTTGCGGACGTCTTCGTTGCTCGCGATTTCCTTCGCGTTCCCCGACATCACGATTTTTCCGGTTTCGATCACATAGGCCTGGTCGGCGAGCTCCAGCGCGAGCTGCGCGTTCTGCTCCACCACGAGGATGGTGACCTTGTCCTCACGATTGATCTTGCCGAGGATCTTGAACAGGTCGCGCACGATCAGCGGCGCGAGGCCGAACGACGGCTCGTCCAGCAACATCAGCCGCGGCCGCAGCATCAGCGCACGCGCCACCGCCAGCATCTGCTGCTCGCCGCCCGACAGGGTGCCGGCCTGCTGGGTGTGGCGTTCCTTCAGCACCGGAAAGTGCTCGTACATCCGCTCGATGTCGGCGACGATGTTCTTCTTGTCGGCGCGGGTGATGGCGCCGAGCTGCAGGTTCTCTTCCACCGTCATGGTGGTGAAGGTGCCGCGGCCCTGCGGCACATGCGCGATACCGAGGCGAACGACGTTTTCGGTCGACTTGCCGGACAGCGGCTTGCCCTCGAACTCGATCGCGCCGGTCGAGCGCACCATGTTGCAGATTGCCCGCAGGGTTGTGGTCTTGCCGGCGCCGTTGGCACCGAGCAGCGTGGTGAGGCTGCCTTCGTTGAGGGCGAAGGAGAGGCCGTGAAGGGCCTGGACCTGGCCGTAATAGGCGCGCAGGTCCTTGACATTGAGCATCGCAGTCATTGGTCCTTGCTCCCCAGATAGGCCTTGATGACGTCAGGATCGGCCTGGACCTGGGCCGGCGTTCCCTCGGCAAGCTTGCGGCCGAAATTGAGCGCCACGACATGATCGGCGATCGACATCACCAGACCCATGTGGTGCTCGACCAGCAGCACCGTCATGTGCCGTTCGTCCCTGATGCGCTTGATCAGGTCGCCAAGCACATGGACTTCCTCATGGTTGAGGCCGCCGGCGGGTTCGTCGAGCAGCAGGATCTTGGGATCCGCGGCCAGTGCGCGCGCCAGCTCGACGCGCTTCTGGGTGCCGAACGGCAGCCCGGACACGATGGTATGGGCAACATCCTCGAGATGCAGATAGGCGAGGATCTCCTGCACCTTCTTGTTGATCTCGTCCTCGCCGCGGCGAACCCAGGCGAGTTTGATCGAGTCGGAGATGATGTCGCTGGAGGAGCGCGCGTGGCAGCCGACGCGGACGTTGTCGAGCACCGACAAATTGGGAAACAGCGCGACGTTCTGGAAAGTGCGGCCGATGCCGATCTCCGCGATCTTGTGCGCCGGGCGCGTCAGGATGCTGACGCCTTCCATCAGGATGTCGCCGGTGCTCGGCTGATAGAGGCGGGACAGACAGTTGAAGAGTGTCGTCTTGCCGGCGCCGTTCGGTCCGATCAGCCCGAGGATGTTTCCCTTATGCATGTCAAAGGACACACCGTTGAGCGCGATGATGCCGCCGAACACGACGCTGACGTCGCGGACCGCGAGCAGGGGAGCATTGCCCTGCGCGAGCTGTGCCTGCGTCATCGCGTCCCGCCCGCTCTGATCACGGAGCGGGAATGACCGCGCAAATGTTTTTGCCGGTCATGGTGAAGGCTATCTGATTCCCTCGGCCAAACGTGCAACTCTTCCTCCCGCTTTCAACTTCTTGTTCTCTGATTTTTTTGATTGTGGTGCTGCGCCGCCCAGCGCTGCTTCGATGTTCCTTACCATCGTGACAAGGCGAGGTCCAATGTCGTTGATCAAACGATCTTCCGTGAAACGGAAAGCAGGCGCGCCGCAATTGAAGGCATACGGTCCGGTTCCGTCGCTGAGCTTTAGCGGCACACCTACGGCGTGCACATCGTCCTGCCATTCGCCGGCAGAGATAGTAAATCCGTGACGCGCGAGCATTTCGCCCGCGCGCTCGATGCCGTCACGCATTTTGGGCCAGCGATTGCCGTAGTGGTCGCGCAGTTCGCGCAACAAGGAGGCGCGCTCGTCGTCGGGCAGCGCCCAGAGATAGGCCCGTCCCATCGCGGTGGTCGCGATCGGAACGCGTGAGCCGACGTCAAGCTGCACACCGAGCAGCCCGGTGCGGCTCTGGCCGAAATAGATCATGCTGTGACGGTCGCGTCCACCGACCGCGACGGCGCCACCGGTCTCGCGCATCAGCGCTTCGCGATAAGGCTCGGACAAATGCCGAACGCCGAGATTGGCAAGGGCGGCATACCCCAGCGCCATGGCTGATGGCGCGAGCTGATACTTTTCGAAACGCGGAACGGGTGTAAGATAACCGAGTTTGGTCAGGGTGTAGGTCAGCCGGGAAATGGTTGGCTTCGGCAATTTGGTACGGGCGGCGAGTTCTTGATTGCCAAGAAGCCCGTCATTGGGTTGGAATGCGCGCAAGACATCGAGTCCGCGGGAGAGCGCGACGACGAAGCTGCGATCGGTCGCCGCTTTTTTCCCTGGACGTTTCATTACCCGCTACTGCTGCTGATGAGCTCGTTGACAAGGGACGTGCTTCAAAATAACCCTCCCTGTCAAGATGTGGAATTAAATTTCGCAGTGCGAAATTGATGTAACCGTAGCTACTCAACGCAAGTTGGGCGGCATCCAAGAACAAACGATCCAGGGAGAGTCCCGTGAGCGAAGTGGTAAAACTCGAGCGTCATGACGTCATCGCCATCGTCACGGTCAACAGTCCTCCCGTCAACGCGCTGAGTGCCGCGGTGCGCGGCGGCATCTTCGAATGCATGAAGAGCGCGATCGCGGATCCGGAAGTGAAGGCGATCGTGCTGACCTGCGCCGGCCGCACCTTCATCGCCGGCGCCGACATCACCGAGTTTGGCAAGCCGCCGAAGCCGCCGGGCCTGGCCGAGGTGCTTGATCTCATGGAGAAGTCGCCGAAGCCGATCATTGCTGCCATTCACGGCACGGCGCTCGGTGGCGGTCTCGAAGTCGCGCTGGCATGCCACTATCGCGTCGCCACCAAAGACGCTCGCCTCGGCCTGCCCGAGGTGAAGCTCGGCCTGCTGCCGGGCGCCGGCGGCACCCAGCGCCTGCCGCGCGCGGTCGGGCCCGAGCTGGCGGTTAAGATGATCGTCAGCGGCGATCCGATCGGCGCGGCGGAGGCGCTCAAGAACGGCCTGATCGAGGAGATCGTCGAGGAGCCGGCGTCGGGTGGCGAATCCTTTGCGCTGAAGGTGCTTGCGGAGAAGCGCCCGCTGCGCAAGCTGCGCGACGATGACTCAAAGCTCGCTGCCGCCAAGGCCGACATCTCGATCTTTACCAACGCCGTCGCCGCATTGACCAAGAAGGCGCGCGGGTTGGAAGCGCCGTTTGCCGCGGCCGATGCGGTGCGCGCCGCGATCGAGCTGCCGTTCGACGAAGGATTGAAGAAGGAGCGTGAAGGTTTCCTCAAGCTGGTCGCCAGCGACCAGTCCAAGGCGCAGCGTTACGCCTTCTTCGCTGAGCGCGAAGCCGCCAAGATCGCCGGCGTGCCTGATGGCACCAAGCCGCGCCCGGTCGAACGCGTCGCCATTATCGGCGCCGGCACCATGGGCGGCGGTATCGCGATGTCCTTTGCCAATGCCGGTATCCCGGTGACGCTGATCGAGACCGGCGAAGAGCAGCTCAAGCGCGGCATGGGCGTGATGCAGAAGAATTACGAGGCGACCGCGGCGCGCGGTGGCATCCCAGCGGATGCGCCGGCCAAGCGCATGGGCTTGATCGACGGCAAGGTCGGTCTCGAGCATGTCAAGGACGCTGACCTTGTGATCGAAGCGGTGTTCGAGACCATGGCGGTCAAGAAGGAAGTATTCGAGGCGCTCGACAAATACGCCAAGCCCGGCGCCGTGCTGGCCTCCAACACCTCGTATCTCAACATCGACGAGATCGCGAAGGTGACGAAGCGTCCGCAGGACGTGCTCGGCATGCATTTCTTCTCGCCGGCCAACGTGATGAAGCTGTGCGAGATCGTCCGTGCCGACAAGACCGCGCCGGATGCGCTGACGACGGCGGTGTCGATCGCGCGCAAGATCGCAAAGGTGCCGGCCGTGGTCGGCGTCTGTGACGGCTTTGTCGGTAACCGCATGCTGGCCCAGCGCGGCAAGCAGTCGGAGAAGCTCCTGTTCGAAGGCGCGTTGCCGCAGCAGGTCGACGCCGTGGTGACGAAATTCGGCATGCCGATGGGTCCGTTCGCGATGAGCGATCTCGCCGGCCTCGATATCGGCTGGCGTTCGCGAAAAGACCGCGGCATCAAGTCGGAAATCGCCGACGCGCTGTGCGAGGCCGGCCGCTTCGGCCAGAAGACCGGCAAGGGCTACTACAAATATGAAGGCGGCTCGCGCGCGCCGCTGCCCGATCCCGACGTCGAGAAGCTGATCGACGAGACGCTGCAGCGTCTCGGCCGCAAGAAGCGCGTCGTCAGCGATGACGAGATCCTCGAGCGCATGATGTACCCGATGATCAACGAGGGTGCGCGCATTCTGGAGGAAGGCATCGCGGCGCGGCCGAGCGACATCGACGTGATCTGGCTCTATGGCTATGGCTGGCCGATCTATCGCGGCGGCCCGATGTTCTATGCCGACCAGGTCGGGCTGAAGCATATTGCCGACCGGCTGTCGTACTATGCCAAGGAGACCAACGATCCCTCGCTCGAGCCGGCCCCGCTGCTCAAGCGCCTCGCCGCCGAAGGCAAGACCTTTGCGTCGCTGGCCGCGCAGTCGAAGGCGGCTTGATGGTCGTTCTCGGCACGGTCTCTCCGTTCCCTCCCCCTTGCGGGGGAGGGCCAGGAGGGGGGTAGCCGCATCGGGACTGCCCGTGTGGACCCCCTTCCCCGACCCTTCCCCGCAAGGGGGAAGGGAGCGCATGGTCCTGTGCTCACCTTACATAGTGCAAATCGCGCATGACCCATCCCGGCGAGCAGTTC
Organism: Bradyrhizobium sp. RDI18; assembly: GCF_043203335.1. Lineage (NCBI taxonomy): Bacteria > Pseudomonadati > Pseudomonadota > Alphaproteobacteria > Hyphomicrobiales > Nitrobacteraceae > Bradyrhizobium > Bradyrhizobium sp. RDI18. Next base: position 5,877,440 of record NZ_JBICRN010000008.1, read on the forward strand.
TATCCGGAAGGCGTCCGCTGGGACGAGCCGATCGCACGCGGCACGCTGCCTGATCTACTGTCGACGGCCGCCGCCGAGTTCGGCTCGCGGCCGGCGATCGAATTCCGCGACCGGCCGATCAGCTACGGCGAACTTGAGGCATTGGTGGAAACCGCCGCCAGCGCCTTCCTCCGCGCGGGGTACGGCAAGAACAGTTCGGTCGCGCTGTTCCTCGGCAATTCGCCCGATCACCCGATCAATTTCTTCGGCGCACTGAAGGCCGGCGCCCGCGTCGTGCATCTGTCGCCGCTCGATGGCGAGATCGCGCTGTCGCACAAGCTCACGGATTCGGGCGCGCGCGTGCTGGTGACCAGCAATCTGTCGGCGCTGTTGCCGACTGCGCTGAAATTTCTCGCTCACGGACTGCTCGATCGCCTGATCGTTTGCGAAGACGATCATTGGGGCAAGGTCGGGACACAGCAAGCGGCGTTGCCCGATAATCCGAAGATCGTCACCTACAAAAAATTCACTGACGGTGCAGCAAAACCGGCGCAATGGCCCGCGATCTCGGCCGACGACGTCGCGTTGCTGCAATACACCGGCGGCACCACCGGATTGCCGAAGGGCGCGATGCTCAGCCACGGCAATCTGACGTCGGCGGTGTCGGTCTACGACGTCTGGGGCAGGCCGTCGCGCGCCGAGCGCAATGCGGTCGAACGCGTGATCTGCGTGCTGCCGCTGTTCCATATCTACGCGCTGACGGTAGTGCTGCTCTCCGCAATCCGGCGCGGTCATCTGATCTCGCTGCATCAGCGTTTCGACGTCGAGGCCGTGATGCGCGATATCGAGATCAAGCGTGCTACCGTTTTCCCCGGCGTGCCGACCATGTGGATCGCGATCGCAGCTCTGCCGGACCTCGACAAGCGCGATCTGTCTTCGCTGGTCAGCGTTGGCTCGGGCGGTGCACCGCTGCCGGTCGAAGTCGCGCGGATCCTGGAGCAAAGGGTCGGCATGAAGCTGAAGAGCGGTTGGGGCATGACCGAGACTTGCTCGCCCGGCACCGCACACCCGAAGGAGGGGCCCGATAAGCCAGGCTCGATCGGCCTGATGCTGCCCGGCATCGAGATGGACGTGGTGTCGCTGGATGATCCGACCAAATTGATGCCGGTGGGCGAAACCGGCGAAATCCGCATCCGCGGTCCGAACGTCACCAAGGGATACTGGAACCGGCCGAAGGAAACCGCGGAAGCCTTTGTCGGCGACCGTTTTCTCACCGGTGATATCGGCTACATGGACGCCGATGGCTATTTCTATCTGGTCGACCGCAAGAAGGACATGATCATCTCCGGCGGCTTCAACGTCTATCCGCAGATGATCGAGCAGGCGATCTACACGCATCCTGCCGTGCAGGAAGTGATCGTGATCGGCATTTCGGACGATTACCGCGGCGAGGCCGCAAAAGCCTTTATCAAGCTGCGCGCGGACGCCAAGCCGTTCACGCTGGATGAACTGCGTGCCTTCCTCACCGGCAAGCTCGGCAAGCACGAGCTGCCGACTGCCGTCGAGTTCGTCACGGAATTGCCGCGCACGCCGGTCGGCAAGCTGTCGCGCCACGAATTGCGCATGCAGCAAGCTTCGCCGCAGGGTGCTTCAGTTAAACAAGTCGCAACAGGAGGCGGTTACTAACTCCGCTGTCGTCCCGGCCAAGCGAAGCGCGAGCCGGGACCCATACGCCGCGGCCCTTGTTCGGGGCAGTCTGGGAGACGGCCTTCTGTAGTGGTTATGGGTCCCTGCGTTCGCAGGGACGAAGAAACAGAGAGTTCGCGTTACTTAAGAGTCTAATTCACAGGAGGATCCGATGGATCTCGCTTTCAGCAAGGAAGAAATCGCGTTTCGTGAAGAAGTGAGAGCCTTCTTCAGGGACAACGTACCGCCGGAAACGCGGCGCAAGATGGTCGAGGGCCGTCACCTCTCCAAGGACGAGATGGTCGCCTGGTGGCGCATCCTGAACAAGAAGGGCTGGGGCGTCTCGCACTGGCCGAAGGAATATGGCGGCACCGGCTGGAGCTCGGTGCAGCAGTACATTTTCAACGAAGAGCTGCAGATGCATCCAGCGCCGGCGCCGCTCGCCTTCGGCGTCAGCATGGTCGGCCCGGTCATCTACACTTTCGGCAACGAGAAGCAGAAGCAGCATTATCTGCCGCGCATCGCCAATGTCGACGACTGGTGGTGCCAGGGCTTCTCGGAGCCGGGCTCGGGGTCTGACCTCGCCTCGCTGAAGACCAAGGCCGAGCGCAAGGGCGACAAGTACATCATCAACGGCCAGAAGACCTGGACCACGCTGGCCCAGCACGCCGACATGATCTTCTGTCTGTGCCGCACCGACACGTCAGCGAAGAAGCAGATGGGCATCTCCTTCATCGTGTTCAGCATGAAGTCGAAGGGCGTCACCGTGCGTCCGATCGAGACCATCGACGGCGGCCACGAGGTCAATGAAGTATTCTTCGACGACGTCGAGGTGCCGGTCGAGAACCTGATCGGCGAGGAGAACAAGGGCTGGGATTACGCAAAATTCCTGCTCGGCAACGAGCGCACCGGCATTGCCCGCGTCGGCGTCTCCAAGGAGCGGCTGCGCCGCATCAAGGAGCTCGCCTCCAAGGTCGAACAGAACGGCAAGCCGGTACTGGAAGACCAGGGTTTCCGCGAGAAGCTGGCGGCCTGCGAGATCGAGCTGAAGGCGCTCGAACTGACGCAGCTCCGCGTCGTCGCCGACGAGGGCAAGCACGGCAAGGGCAAGCCCAACCCGGCGTCTTCGGTGTTGAAGATCAAGGGTTCGGAAATCCAGCAGACCACCACCGAACTTCTGATGGAAGTGATCGGCCCGTTCGCCGCGCCTTACGACGAGCATGGCGACGACGCCTCCAACGAAACCATGGACTGGACCGCCCAGATCGCGCCCAGCTACTTCAACAACCGCAAGGTCTCGATCTACGGTGGTTCCAACGAGATCCAGCGCAACATCATCACCAAGGCGGTGCTGGGGCTTTAGTGTCGCAATGACGCGACCGCACATACCGTCGTCATGGCCGGGCTTGACCCGGCCATCCACGTCTTGACGCAAAGAAAGCAAGACGTGGATGCCCGGGACAAGCCCGGGCATGACAGAGAAATTTGGTTAGCCGGAGAAAGTAACGAACATGGATTTTGATTTGTCCGAGGAGCAGCGGCTTCTCAAGGAAAGCATCGACGGTCTGTTGACCGATTCCTACGATTTCGATGCGCGCAAGAAGTACCAGAAGGAGAAGGGCGGCTGGAGCAAGGCCGTCTGGGGCAAGCTCGCCGAGCAGGGTTTGCTGGGCCTGCCGTTCGCGGAAGCCGACGGCGGCTTCGGCGCCGGCGCGGTCGAGACCATGATCGTGATGGAAGCGCTCGGCAAGGCGCTGGTGCTTGAGCCGTATCTCGCCACCGTCGTGATCGGCGGCGGCTTCCTGCGCCATGGCGGCTCGGCCGAGCAGAAGGCCGCTCATATTCCCGGCATCATCGACGGCAGCAAGACCTTTGCTTTCGCGCAGCTCGAGAAGAACTCGCGCTACGATCTCGCCGACGTCTCGACCACGGCCAAGAAGAAGGGCGGGGCTTACGTGGTCGACGGTGAAAAATTCGTCGTGCTCAACGGCGAGAATGCCGACACCCTGATCGTGACCGCGCGTACCAAGGGCAGCCGGCACGACAAGACGGGCATCGGCGTGTTCCTCGTGCCGGCCAATGCCAAGGGTGTCACCCGCAAGGGCTATCCGACCCAGGACGGGCTGCATGCCGCCGACATCACCTTCACCGGCGTCGAGGTTGGCAGCGACGCCGCGATCGGCGATCCCGAGAACGGCTTGCCGCTGATCGAGCGCGTGGTCGATGAAGCCCGCACCGCGATGTGCGCGGAAGCCGTCGGTGCGATGGATGAATCGCTGAAGACGACCGTCGAGTACCTCAAGACGCGAAAACAGTTCGGCGTTCCGATCGGCAGCTTTCAGACCCTGCAGCATCGCGCCGCCGACATGTTCGTCGCCCTCGAACAGGCCCGCAGCATGTCGATGTTCGCGACCATGGCGGCCGATTTCGAAGACGCCAAGGAGCGCGCGACCGCGGTTGCCGCTGCAAAGGTGCAGATCGGGAAGTCCGGAAAATTCATCGGCCAGCAGTCGATCCAACTCCACGGCGGCATCGGCATGACCCAGGAAGCCAAGATCGGCCACTACTTCAAGCGCCTGACCATGATCGAGAATATGTTTGGTGATACCGATTACCATCTCCGCCGCGTCGCGGAAGGTGGGCTGGTGTAACGCATTCGCCGTAGGTCACGCGACCGCGGCCATACGAAAGTCTTCATGCCCGGGCTTGTCCCGGGCATCCACGTCTTGGCGGCCAAGGAAGTCGGGGATGGCCGGGTCAAGCCCGGTCATGACGGGTAGAGAACGGCAAGCGAAAACAACAAAAGGGAGCACGCGTAGTGAAAAACACCCCGTTCGATCTCACCGGCAAGGTCGCCGTCGTCACCGGCTCCAGCCGCGGCATCGGCCGTTCCTCCGCCGAACTGCTCGCAAAACTCGGGGCCAAGGTCGTGATCTCCAGCCGCAAGGCGGACGCCTGCCAGGAAGTGGCCGAAGGCATCAAAAAAGCCGGCGGCGACGCCCATGTCATCCCCTGCAATATCTCGCGCCGCGAGGAAGTCGAGGCGCTGATATCGGGCACGACAAAGCACTACGGCAAGGTCGATATCCTCGTCTGCAACGCCGCGGTGAACCCCTATTACGGTCCGCTGCTCGATATCAAGGACGAGGCCTTCGACAAGATCATGGGCAGTAACGTCAAGAGCAACATCTGGCTCTGCGCGCTGGCGATCCCGCAGATGGCGGAGCGCGGCAACGGCTCGGTGGTGATCATCTCGTCCATCGGCGGCATGCGTGGCTCCACCGTGATCGGCGCCTACGGCATTTCGAAAGCGGCGGATTTCGCACTCTGCCGCAGCCTTGCCGGCGAATGGGGCCCAAAGGGCGTCCGCGTCAATTGCGTCGCGCCCGGCCTCGTCAAAACCGATTTCGCCCGCGCGCTGTGGGAAGTCGCCGACCTCCTCAAACGCCGCACCGCCACCACGCCGCTGCGCCGGATCGGCGAGCCAAATGAAATCGCAGGCGCCGTGGCGTACCTCGCCTCCGATGCCTCCACCTTCATGACCGGCCAGACCATCGTGGTGGACGGCGGTGTAACGACAGCGGCGACGTGATTGATCTTACCCTCCCCTGGAGGGGGAGGGTCGTATCGCATCGCGCGAAGCAAGATGCGATACGGGGTGGGGTGACAGTCTTTCCATTGAGGCGGTGGTGCGTGTGGAGAGATCACCCCACCCCGTCTCACATTTCGCTGCGCTCAATGTGAGCCGACCCTCCCCCTCCAGGGGAGGGTGAGCGCGCCCCCGCTCTGTCCGCAACTTGACCTTCGCCTCCCAATCGGATTGCCTCTCCGCAACCAACAATCCTTCGGGGAAGCAGCGTCATGTCCTTTGTGCTGGCCATCGATCAGGGCACCACGTCCTCGCGCGCCATGGTGTTTCGCAGCGATATTTCCATTGCGGCAACGGCGCAGCAGGAATTCCCGCAGCATTTCCCGGCGTCGGGCTGGGTCGAGCACGAGCCGGAGGACATCTGGACCTCGACGTTACAGGTCTGCCGCGAGGCGCTGGAAAAGGCCGGACTAAAAGCGCAGGACATCGCCGCGATCGGCATTACCAACCAGCGCGAGACCACGGTGGTGTGGGACCGCGCCACGGGGCAGGCGGTGCACCGCGCCATTGTCTGGCAGGACCGCCGCACCGCGGACATCTGCGCCAGGTTGAAGAGCGAAGGCCATGAGCCCACGATCTCGGCCAAGACCGGCCTGATCATCGATCCCTATTTTTCGGGGACAAAAGTTGCCTGGATCCTCGATCACGTCCCGGGCGCGCGCGAACGCGCCGGCCGCGGTGAACTGATGTTCGGCACCGTCGATTGCTATCTGTTATGGCGGCTGACCGGCGGCAAGGTGCACGTCACCGACGCCACCAACGCCTCGCGCACGCTGCTGTTCAACATCCACACCGGCGACTGGGACGACGAGCTCTTGAAAATCCTCCGCGTGCCGCGCTCGATGCTGCCCGAGGTCAAAGATTCTTCCGCCAAGTTCGGCGAAACCGTGCCCGACCTGTTCGGCGGCTCGATCGCCATCTCCGGCATCGCCGGCGACCAGCAGGCCGCAACCATCGGCCAGGCCTGCTTCACGCCCGGCATGATCAAATCGACCTACGGCACCGGCTGCTTTGCGCTGCTCAACACCGGCACCACGCCGGTGGCCTCCAAAAACAAGCTGCTCACCACCATCGCCTATCAATTGAACGGCAAACGCACCTATGCCCTCGAAGGCTCGATCTTCGTCGCGGGCTCGGCGGTGCAATGGCTGCGCGACGGCCTCGGCATCATCAAGCAGGCATCCGAAACCGGCCCGCTCGCCGACAAGTCCGATTCCATGCAGAGTGTCTATCTAGTACCCGCCTTCGTCGGCTTAGGGGCTCCGTACTGGAATCCGCGCGTCCGTGGTGCGCTGTTCGGCCTGACCCGCAACACCGGTCCGGCCGAACTCGCGCATGCCGCCCTCGAAAGCGTCTGTTACCAGACCTTCGACCTCTGGGCCGCGATGCGCGCCGACTGGCCGGACGCAACCGCCGCCAACATCGTGCTCCGGGTCGACGGCGGCATGACCGCGTCGGACTGGACCATGCAGCGGCTGGCAGACTTGCTGGATGCGCCGGTCGACCGGCCGAAGATCCAGGAGACCACAGCGTTAGGCGCCGCCTATCTCGCCGGGCTGAACGCCGGCGTCTACCCCGAGCCCGCAAAATTCGCCGACAACTGGCGGCTCGAACACCGCTTCAAGCCGGCGATGAGCAAGGCGACGCGCGAGCGGAAGCTGGCGGGTTGGGCGAGGGCGGTAAAGGGCGTGCTGGCAAGCGATGAAGGGGAGTGACGTCAGTTGATCGTGCCCGATGGCTATTCGGACGTTCCCGCCGGCAAGATCGCGGCCGTCGTCACGCATCTGGAGATGACTGAACGACCCGCGCTGCGTTCCGATCCGCCCCGAGCCTGGTCGCTGCGTCAGGTGGAGATACCGCCGCTCGATTGGTTTCGCGATCTCTATCGTCGCGTCGGCGAGGAATGGCTGTGGTTCTCGCGAATGCAGATGCCCGACGCCGAACTCGCGGCACGGCTCCATTCGCCGCAGCTCGAAGTGTACGCGCTGGTCGATAACGGCTGCGACGAGGGATTGTTGGAGCTGGATTTTCGCGAGCCCGGCCAATGCGAGATCGGCATGTTCGGCGTCACCGCAAAACTGGTCGGCACCGGCGCCGGCCGCTGGCTGATGAATCGCGCGCTGGAGCTCGCATGGTCGCGACCGATCAACCGCGTCTGGCTGCACACCTGCACCTTCGATCACCCCACCGCGCTCGCCTTCTACCAGCGCTCGGGCTTTCGCGCGTTCCGACGGCAGATCGAGGTCGTCGACGATCCGCGGCTCGACGGCACCGCGCCGCGCGATGTGGCGAAGCATGTGCCGGTGATTGAGTAGTAGGGAGGAACTATGCCGGGTTTTTCGCTTGATTTACCGGCGGACTTCGCGGACTACGAATGGGAAGTCGAGACCAAAGGTTGGTTTTGCGAAGCACGGATCATTGTTTCAGGGAAGCGATATCGCTTGAACTTCTACGACCCCGTGCGCCTCGGCCAGGAGATAGAAAGCGAGCTTCAGCGTGGCGGCGCGCTTTTTTGAGCCGAACTTGGTGATTGTTCAATCCGTAACAAGAGCAAATATGGAGCGAGCTGCGGTCCTGTTGGCGCAGTCAGGTCGGGTGGCCGGCCTTGTAGAGGAATAGCGTAACGTAATGTCTGAGGAGCCCGAATTGCACCAGATGTTTCCGTGACCTCAAAACATTTCCTGCTTCACTCTTGCCAGCGAGAACCCGCGTCGGTCCGTGTTGAAGCAGGTCACGCCCGCCTGCTCCGACTTGCACGTAAATCCCCCGCGCTGCCACACCTCGCCATAGCCCAGCACCGGCAGTGATTTGTCCATCACGGTGTCACCATGGCAGATGCGGGCGACGGGGCCTTTGGCGTTCATCTCGAAGGCTTGCCCGTAATCGAGGTCGCAATCGGCAGGCCGCCGCGGCTTGGTTTCCATTGCGGCGATGTCGCAGCGGAGCACGTTCTGCTTGTCGTAGTCGAAATACTGGCAGGCGATGTTTTTGGAGGGCGACTGGAAGCCGGTGGGGCCGGATTGGGCGTGGGCTGGACATGAAGTGATGATGAGCAATCCGATGAGGATTGACAGATGTCGCATGTCTTGTTCCCCAGTCGTCACCCGCGAAGGCGGGTGATCCAGATGCTATGAGGGGGTGGCGGCAGGGTCAGCGGCGGCGAGGGTATCGACACCTCGGGCGCCGTGGTCACGCAATGGAGCACCCCATGTCGCAACCGTTTGACGTCAGCAGGTCCCTCACCGCCTTCGAGCAGGATAACACACTCGTTGCAGTTATCGAGATGAGCCAGTCGAAGTGGCTGGTTGCAGCTATGATCCCCGGTGTCACACGCCGGCCGCTGAAGAAGCTTGATGCAGACGCGAACGCTCTGCTGAAGCTGCTGCAGCGCTGGTGCGAGGAAGCGCACAAGGCGGGACGTGCGATCAAGCAGATCGTCTGCGCCTATGAGGCTGGACGGGATGGATTCTGGCTGGCCCGCTGGCTGCAGGCCCGCGCCATCGAAGCTTATGTCATCCATCCTGCGAGCATCGCGGTGTCTCGCGAGCACCGGCGTGTCAAAAGCGATCGGATCGACACGGAACTGCTGATGCGTTCGCTGCTGGGTTGGCTGCGTGGTGAGAAGCGCCATTGCAGCATGGCCACGATCCCGACCATGGCGGAAGAAGACGCTCGACGACCGGGCCGCGAGCGGGAGAGCCTGGTGAGCGAGCAGACGCGGATCGTCAACCGGGTCAAAGCCGTCCTCGCCTTGTTCGGCATCGGCGGGTTCAATCCGAGGCTTCGCAAGGCGGCGCAGCAACTGGAGACACAGCGTACCGCGGAAGGAACGCCGCTGCCGGACAATGCCAGGGCGGAACTGCGCCGCGATCTGGAGCGGCTATGCCTGGTGCGCGACCAGATCCGCGCCATCGAAAGCGCACGGCTGCAGCGCCTCACCGCTGCGCCGGCCACATCTCAAGGACCCCATGCGATGGTTCGTCTGATCGCAAGGGTTCTGGGCATTGCCATCGAGACCGCCGACATGCTGGTGAATGAGATTCTGTCGCGCAATCTGCGCGATCGCAGAGCTGTCGCGCGCTATGCCGGGCTGACCGGCGCGCCGGACGAGAGCGGTCAGCGCCGGCGCGAGAAGGACTGGCCCGCGCCGGCAACGGCCGGGTTCGCCGGGGGATGATCCAACTGGCCTGGCGCTGATCTTTCAGAAGGGCAGCCGGCTCGCCAACTGGTTCCGTGAGCGCACCGCCGATGGCCGACGCACCACGCGCAAGACCATGATCGTGGCACTAGCGCGTAAGCTACTCATCGCCCTGTGGCGGCTGGTGACCACCGGTCAGGTGACGGAGGACATCAAGTTGCGTCCCGTCGGCACCTGACCGTGCAGCTTCCCTTAACCCCACACCACTGACGGTTTGGCAGCCCGGCTTGCGGTCTGCCAACGGCATCCGAGGTGGCGATGATCCGCAGGAATACATGGCCTTTGCGCCGCGACCCAGAATGGACCCGCCGCCCCGGAGCTCGCCCCGATGCGCATGCATGCATCATGGTTCTGATCCCGATCGATCAACCGAATACAAGTCTGCGACGCGATATCGCGTCCAAGGCGGCTCGCCTCGGAAGTCGTCCTCATCTCGCCATCGACATCTCCGCGTGCCGACCTCAAGCCTGCCGCCAAGCTCGCGACCGTCAAGGGCTGCGTCGCTACGCGATGGCCTCCGGCCACCCTTGACGGTCGCTGCGCCAAGGCGGACAGCCCGTCTTGAGGTCGGCCCGCGGAGATGTCGGCCTCCCTCGGAGATCAACGCAATGACCTAGCAACGACGACCATTGACCAGGCCCATACAAGTATTCCAGAGACGGCGGTGATAAAACCGAACGGCTGCGGCGTACTGGATACCCCGCTTTCGCGGGGTATGACAGTCCGTTAAACTGGCGATTCCGTCCGCCCCCAGAGTGGTGAAATCAAATGATCCTGATCGGCCAATACGACTCCCCCTTTGTCCGCCGCGTCGCCATCGCCATGCGGCTCTACGGCATCGCGTTCGAGCACAAGCCGTGGTCTACCTTCGGCGATGCCGACAAGATCGCGCCGTATAATCCGCTGCGGCGGGTGCCGACGCTGGTGCTGGATGACGGCGAGGCGCTGATCGAAAGCGCGATGATCCTGGATTATCTCGACGATCGCGTCGGTTCCGAAAGAGCGATGATCGCGCGGAGCGGCGAGGCGCGGCGGCGGCATTTGCGGATTTGCGCGCTGGCGATGGGGCTCGGCGACAAGGGCGTCAGCCTGCTGTACGAGCGCGTGCTGCGCAAGGACAAGCAACTCGATCTCTGGGTCGAGCGCTGCAAGTCGCAGATCGCGAGCGTGCTGGAGGTGCTGGAGAAGGAGCGCGCGGCGGTCAAGACGCCGTATTGGTTCGGCGAAAACATCGGCCATGCTGATATCGCGGTCGCCTGCGTGCTGCGTTTCGTCGGCGAGGCGCATCCGGAGCTGTTCGACGCCAGCTATCGGGCGCTGAAAGCGCATTCCGCCACTTGCGAGGCGCTGCCGCCGTTTAAGGAAATCGTGCAGCCGCTGGCGCCGCCGAGCGGCGATTGAGTTGGACGGGGCCGCGCCCGGCCAAGGCCGCGGAGCCAGCCCGATCGTACTTTGCATGGGGTTGTTTTCGCTTTTTTGGCCGGGTGCTGCGCGTCCGGGGAGTCGTGCCGCTGGGCGGCCAGCCGCGTTTTCACACCTTCTGCCGCATCGCCTCCGGCGTGTCCGGCTGCGCCAGCGGATTGGCTTTTTCAAATTCCGGCAGCGCCATCGCGGTCTCGAAGATGCGCTTCACGGTCGGATAGGTCGCCAGATTGACCTGCTGGTTCAGCGCAGCGGTGACATGGCCGACCATGCAGATGTCGGCGATGGTCGGCGCATCGCCATGGCAGAATTTGCCGGTGTCCTTGTGGTCGGCAAGATGTCCCTCCAGCGCTGCCAGCGTCTCGGCGATCCAATGCCGCCGCCACGCCGCCTGCTGCGTGTCGCGCAGATTCAGCTCGTGGTCGAGATAGCGCCGCACCCGCGGCGTCAGCAGCGGGTGGCCCTCGCACGCCACCATCAGCGCCAGCGCGCGGACGCGGGCGCGGCCGGCGAGGTCGGAGGGCAATAGCGGCGGGGAGGGATATTTCTCGTCGAGATATTCGAGAATGGCGAGCGACTGGAACAGCGTGGTGCCGTCATCTTCCACCAGCGCCGGCAGCGCCATCTGCGGGTTGATCCGGCGATACTCGGGATCGCGATGCGCGTTGGCGTCGATGTCGACGAAGATCACCTCGGCCGGAACATTTTTCAGGTTGAGCGCAATGCGAACGCGAAAGCTCGCCAGCGATCGCCAGAAGGAGAAGAATTTCATGGGGGCTCCACGCACGCGTCATGCGCGGGCTTGACCCGCGCATCCATCCATCTTCGTGAGATGGATCACCGGGTCAAGCCCGGTGATGACGAGTTAAGCCCCGACCGCCTTCTTCCGCCAGGCCAGGTGCACCGCGCAGGTGCAGCCGGGCGGATGCGAGGCGACATCGTTGGCGGGGACGATCTCCGCCACCGGTGCCTTCGCCGCCGCCTGTTCCTGCGACGGAATGTAGTTCAGCACCGGGGCCAGCCAGCGCTCGGTCTCGGTGACGCTCATGCTCTTGCGTGCGGCATAGTCCTCGACCTGGTCGCGCTCGATCTTGCCGACGCCGAAATAGAAGCTTTCGGGATGGGAGAAGTAAAGTCCTGATACCGACGAGCCCGGCCACATCGCAAAGCTCTCGGTCAGCTTCACGCCGGCTGTCTTTTCCGCATCGAGCAGGCGGAACAGCGTCGCCTTCTCGGTGTGATCGGGCTGCGCGGGATAGCCGGGCGCCGGGCGGATGCCGGCATATTGCTCGAGGATCAACTGGTCGGAGGTCAGCGCCTCGTCCGGCGCATAACCCCAGAATTCCTTGCGGACGCGCTGATGCATACGCTCGGCGAAGGCTTCGGCGAGGCGATCGGCCAGCGCCTTGCAGAGGATCGAGGAGTAATCGTCATTGGCGTTCTTGAAGCGGTCGGCGACCGCGTCCTCGCCGATTCCTGCCGTGACGACAAAGCCGCCGATATAATCTGACACGCCGGATGACGCAGGCGCGATGAAGTCCGACAATGCGGCGTTGAAGCGGCCTTCGCGCTTCTCCAACTGCTGGCGCAGCGTATGGAACGTCGCGACCTTCTGCTTGCGGCTGTCGTCGGCATAAACCGCGATATCGTCTCCTTCCGCATTGGCCGGCCAGAAGCCGATCGTTGCACGCGCCGTGAACCATTTCTCCTTGATGATGCGGTCCAGCATCTTGCGTGCGTCGTCATAGAGCGAGCGCGCGACCTCGCCGATCTTGGGATCGTCGAGAATGGCCGGGAAGCGCCCGGTCAGCTCCCAGGTCTGGAAGAACGGCGTCCAGTCGATGTATTCAGCAAGCTCGGCCAGATCATAGGCGTCAAAATTCCTGAGCCCCAGGAACGATGGCTTCTTCGGCGGCGTTTTCACAAAGTCCGCCTTGACCGCATTGGCGCGGGCATCCGCCAGCTTCAGCCGCTTCTTGTCGGCCTGCGCGCGCAGATGCGCGGCCGAAATCTTGGCGTATTCGGCGCGGATGTCGGCGGCATAGGCCTCGCGCCTGTCCGGCGAGAGCAGCGAAGATGCCACACCCACCGCGCGGCTGGCATCGTTGACGTGCACCACCGGCCCGCCCTTGTAGTTCGGATCGATCTTCACGGCAGTATGGACCCGGCTGGTAGTGGCGCCGCCGATCAGCAGCGGCATCTTCATGCCCTGCCGCTCCATCTCGCCGGCCAGAAAACTCATTTCGTCGAGCGAGGGCGTGATCAGGCCCGATAGCCCGATGATGTCGGCGCCTTCGGCTTTTGCCGTCTCGATGATCTTGGTCGCCGGCACCATGACGCCGAGGTCGATCACCTCGAAATTGTTACATTGCAGCACGATGCCGACGATGTTCTTGCCGATGTCGTGGACGTCGCCCTTCACGGTGGCGAGCACGATCTTGCCGGCGGCGTTGCGGCCGTCGCCGGTGACGCCATTGGCGAGGTTGCGCGCCTTCTCCTCTTCCATGAACGGCATCAGATAGGCGACCGCCTGCTTCATCACGCGCGCCGATTTCACCACCTGCGGCAGGAACATTTTGCCGTCGCCGAAGAGGTCGCCGACGATGTTCATGCCCGCCATCAGCGGTCCTTCGATCACATTCAGCGGACGTTCGACCGTCAGCCGAGCGGCCTCGGTGTCTTCCTCGATGAATTCGGTGATGCCGTGCACCAGCGCGTGGCTCAGCCGCTTTTCGACCGACCACCCGCGCCAGGCGAGGTCCTGCTCTTTTGTCTGCTTCTCCTTGCCGCGGAATTTTTCCGCCAGCGCCAGCAACCGCTCGGACGCGCCGGCGTCGCGGTTGAGAATCACGTCCTCGCACACCTGGCGCAGCTCGGGATCGATATCGTCATAAACGATCATCTGCCCGGCATTGACGATGCCCATGTCCATGCCGGCATGGATGGCGTGATACAGGAACACCGAGTGCATCGCCTCGCGCACCGGCTCGTTGCCGCGGAACGAGAACGACAGGTTCGAGACGCCGCCGGAGACATGCGCGCCCGACAGGTTCGTCCGGATCCAGCGCGTTGCCTCGATGAAGTCGACGCCGTAATTATTGTGCTCGTCGAGGCCCGTCGCGATCGCAAAGATATTGGGGTCGAAGATGATGTCCTCGGGCGGAAAGCCGACCTCGTTTACCAGGATATCGTAGGCACGCTTGCAGATCTCGGTCTTGCGCGTGAACGTATCGGCCTGGCCGATCTCGTCGAACGCCATCACCACGACGGCCGCGCCATGACGGCGCGCGATGCGGGCCTCGTGGATGAACTTCTCCACGCCTTCCTTCATCGAAATCGAGTTCACCACCGGCTTGCCCTGAACGCATTTCAGGCCGGCTTCGATCACATGGAATTTCGAGGAATCGACCATCACGGGCACGCGCGCGATGTCGGGCTCGGCGGCGACGAGGTTGAGGAACGTCACCATCGCGGCTTCCGAATCCAGCAGGCCCTCGTCCATGTTGACGTCGATGATCTGGGCGCCGTTCTCGACCTGGTCGCGCGCCACCTGAAGGGCTGCGGTGTAATCGCCCGCGGTGATCAGCTTGCGGAATCTCGCTGAGCCCGTGACATTGGTGCGCTCGCCGACGTTCACGAACGGAATCGCCGGCGTCAGTTCGAACGGCTCCAGCCCCGACAGCCGCAGCCGGGGCTCGATCATGGGCACGATGCGCGGCTTGTGCGGAGCGACCGCGGCGGCAATCGCGGCGATATGGTCGGGCGTGGTGCCGCAGCAGCCGCCGACGATGTTGACGAGGCCGGCTTCGGCGAACTCGCCGATCAGCCGCGCCATGTATTCCGGCGTCTCGTCGTACTGGCCGAATTCGTTGGGCAGGCCGGCATTCGGATAGGCGCAGATAAGCGTGTCGGCCACGCGGCCGATATCGGCGATATGGGCGCGAAGGTCTTCCGCACCGAGCGCGCAGTTGAAGCCGACGGTAATCGGTTTGGCGTGGCGGATCGAATTCCAGAACGCTTCCGGCAATTGGCCGGAGAGCAGGCGGCCGGATTTGTCGGTGATGGTGCCGGAGATCATCACGGGCACGTCGATGCCGCGTTCCTCCGTGATCTCCGAAATCGCGTAAAGCGCCGCCTTGGCATTCAGCGTATCGAAAATGGTTTCGACCAGCAGCAGGTCGGCGCCACCGTCGAGCAGGCCGTTGACCTGTTCGCCATAGGCCTTGCGCAAATCGTCGAAGGTGACGGCGCGATAGCCGGGATTGGAAACGTCGGGCGAGATCGAGGCGGTGCGATTGGTCGGGCCCAGCGCCCCGGCAACGAAACGCGGCTTGCCGTCCTCTGCCGAGACGCGCATCGCCGCGGCGCGGGCGAGTTTTGCGCCGTCACGGTTCAGCTCATAGGCGAGGTCCGACATGTCGTAGTCGGCCTGCGCGATCGAGGTGGACGAAAACGTGTTGGTCGCGACGATGTCGGCGCCGGCGCGCAAGTACGCGGCGTGGATGTCCTCGATCGCCTCCGGCTGCGTCCAGAATCAGCAAGTCGTTGTTGCCTCTGACGTCGCGATGGAAGTCCTTGAAACGCTCGCCGCGAAACGCTGTTTCGTCGAACTGCAGGCCCTGGATCATGGTGCCCATGGCGCCGTCGAGCACCAGGATGCGTTCGCGGGCGGCGGCGAGCAGGGCAGTTCGCTTCGGCGAAACCTTCGGAATCGAAACGCTCATCGGATCAGGCGGCTTTCTGTGCGCCATTGGGGCGGATGCCCAGCAGATGGCTGATCGCGAACACCAGGTCCGCGCGGTTCATGGTGTAGAAGTGAAAGGTGTCGACGCCGTGCTTGGCGAGCTTTTGCACCTGGCCGGCGGCCACCGTGGCAGCAACGAGCTTACGGGTCTCCGCGTCGTCATCCAGGCCTTCGAATTTGTCCGCCAGCCAGTCCGGCACCGTGGTGCCGGCGCGGGTCACAAAACTCCGCGCCTGCTTGAAATTGTGCATCGGCATGATGCCGGGGACGACGGGGATATCGATGCCGCGGGCGCGGACGCGATCGAGGTAGCGGAAGTAGAGATCGTTATCGAAGAACACTTGCGTAATGGCTCGCGCCGCGCCGGCGTCGACCTTGGCCTTCAGCGTATCGATATCGGCGTCGATGGTCGGGCTCTCCGGATGTTTTTCCGGATAAGCGGACACCGAGATTTCGATATCTGGATAACGCTTCTTGATGCCTGCGATGAGATCAGGCGAGCTCTGGTAGCCGTCCGGATGTGCGCGATAGGCGGTGCCGATGCCGGTGGTGGGATCGCCGCGCAGCGCTACGATATGGCGGACGCCGATCTCGTGATAGCGCGCCACCACGTCGTCGATCTCGCCCTTGGGCGCACCGACGCAGGTCAGGTGCGCGGCAGGCGTGAGCCGCGTCTCTTTCAGGATGCGGGCAATGGTCGAATGGGTCCGCTCGCGGGTCGATCCTCCGGCGCCATAGGTCACCGAGACGAAATTGGGGGCAAGCGGCGCCAGCCGGTTGATGGTCTCCCACAGGCTCCGCTCCATCTCTTCGGTCTTGGGCGGAAAGAACTCAAAGGAGATCTTTGGCGAATGCAGCGCGCGATGGCCGTCGAAAGCGGGGGGCGTAACCTCGGTCATGGCACTTCACAGAGCTCCGAAACGATGGGCGGACGTCAGCCGTAGCGACGATGGGCTAAAATAAGCGAAACGGGGCGGGCCAAACAGCCCATTGGAGATGGGAAATAGCCCAATATCTACAAAATGCACGAATTTTCGATCTTGGTAGAGGGTTATGGTGGGCAGTGGTTGAATATAATTATATAGCAATCACAATGAAATAGTAAGAAACCACCCCTGTGGAGGCCGTGTTCGGTAGTGGGCATTGGTACAAAGTATCAAATTTGTCACATTTCATCCCACTCCAGTGCTGCGATGTGGAGCTCCTTTCCCCACAAGCGCGGGCCTGATCTGCGCCGGCCAGGCCTTTGTCGGCTTCGCTTGCCGCATTAGCTTAGCGCCATGATCCCGCTTTCCGTCCTCGACCTCTCCGTCGTCACCACAGGCACAAAACCCGCCGCCGCGCTGCAGAACAGCATTGATCTCGCGCGCCATGTCGATGGGCTCGGCTATGTCCGCTACTGGCTCGCCGAGCACCACAATCTGGCGTCGGTCGCCAGCCCAGCGCCTGATTTGATGATCGGGCAGATCGCCGCGGTGACCAAAAGCATCCGCGTCGGCTCTGGCGGCGTCATGCTGCCCAACCATGCGCCGCTGGTGGTGGCCGAGCGCTTCAAGGTGTTGGAAGCGCTGTTTCCCGGCCGCATCGATCTCGGCCTCGGGCGCGCCCGGCACCGATGGCGCCACCGCGCATGCGCTGCGCAGCCGGCTCGACCGCCGCGAGGGCGACGATTTTCTCGAACGGCTGAGCGAACTGGTGTTGTGGGAGACCCGCGGCTTTCCAGCCGGCCATCCCTACAACAACGTGGTGGCGATGCCGGACGATACGCCGCTGCCGCCGATCTGGCTGCTCGGCTCCTCCGATTACAGTTCGGAATTGGCGGCGCAAGTCGGCATGGGCTTCGCGTTCGCGCATCATTTCGCGTCCTATGATGCGATTGCGGCGATGACGAACTACCGCAGCCACTTCAAGTCGTCCGGCTGGCGGGAAACCCCACACGGCATTCTCGCCGTTGCGGCGGTCGCCGCCGAGACCGATGCGGAGGCTGAGAAGCTCGCCTCCTCGATGGACCTCAACCGCCTGCGCCGCGATCGCGGGCAATATTTGCCGTTGCCCAGCGTCGAGGAAGCGCTGGCCTATGATTCCACCGACGCCGAGCGCGCCTCGGTCATGCGCAACCGTTCGCGCCTGTTTGTCGGCAGCCCCGCAACCATCATGGCGAAGCTGCAGCCGATGATTACCGCCAGTCAGCCGGACGAGCTGATGATCATCACCGCCGTCTACGACCACGACGCGCGCAAGAAGTCGTATAGTCTCTTGGCGGACGCGTTCGGGTTGGGGAAGAAGGCAGCGGCATAACAGCCGTCGTCACTGCGAACGCAGGGACCCATACCGCGTGATCTATCGATAGCGCGAAGTGGCAGACCCTTCCTAACCCAACTACATTCTGTGGTTATGGGTCCCTGCGTTCGCAGGGACGACGTGGGGAGGCCGTATACGTCGCCTAATCCAGCTTCTCGCTGAAGGTCGCGCGGAACGGATGCGCCGGGTAGACGCCGACGATGCGGAATTCGCGCGAGAAGAATTTCAGTTCCTCCAGCGCAAAGGCGAGGCCCTTGTCGTCGGGATGGCCGTCGACGTCGGCATAGAATTGGGTGGCGAAGAAATTGCCGTCGACCATGTAGCTTTCGAGCTTGGTCATGTTGACGCCATTGGTGGCAAAGCCGCCGAGCGCCTTGTAGAGCGCGGCGGGCAGGTTGCGCACCCGGAAAACAAAAGTGGTGACCAGCGGGCCCGAGCCTTGTTTCGCCCAGTCGGCCTCGCGCGCCAGCACCACGAAGCGCGTGGTGTTGTGCGCTTCGTCCTCGACGTCTTCGGCCAGGATATCGAGCCCGTAGATCTGTGCCGCTAGCCGTGACGCGATTGCGCCCACGCTTCTGTCCTTGCGCTCGGAAACGTCGCGCGCGCTGCCGGCGGTGTCGGCGGCGACGATCGGCTTGATGCCGAGCTTGCGGATGATGCGGCGGCATTGGCCGAGCGCATGGACGTGGCTCTCCACGGTCTTGATGTCGGCGAGCTTTGCCCCCTTCGGCGCCATCAATTGATGGCGGATCGGCAAGAACCATTCGCCGACGATGAACAGGCCGGACGCCGGCAGCAAATGATGGATATCGGCGACGCGCCCCGCCACCGAATTCTCGATCGGGATCATGCCGAGATCGGCCTCGCCTGAGGCGATCGCCGACAGTGCGTCCTCGAAGGTCGCGCAGGGCAACGGCTCGGCGTCCGGATAGGCCTCGACGATGGCGATATGGGAATTGGCGCCAGGCTCGCCCTGGAATGCGATTTTGAGATTTTTGGTCATGCGGGGCCTTTTAGCAGCGGCTCAGGCTTTTGCTAGTATCTGCCGGGCGGTTTCGAGGTCGGCCGGGGTATCGACGCCACGCGGCACGCTATCGACGATAGTGATGTCGATCCGCATCCCGGCTTCCAGCGCGCGGAGCTGTTCGAGCTTTTCCTGCTGCTCCAGCGGGAGGGGGGCAAGGTCACGAACCGCTGCAGCGCGGCGCGGCGGTAAGCATAGAGGCCGATATGATGGTAGCGCGGTCCGTCACCGTGAGGCGCGGTGGCGCGGGTGAAGTACAGCGCGCGCAGCCGGTTTGGACCGATCGGCGAGCCGATCGCCTTCACCACGCTCGGCGCCCGGTCTTCCTCCTCGGTGTGGATCTGCGAGGCCAGCGTCGCGATGTCGACCGCGGGGTCGTCGAGCGGCGGCAGCGCGGCGCGGATGGTGTCCGGCATGATCGTGGGGAAATCGCCCTGCAAATTGACCACGATCTCAGCCTTGCCGGCCGGGTCGAGCGCCAGCATGGCCTCGTGGATGCGGTCGGAGCCGGAAGCGTGGGAGGTACCGGTCATCACCGCTTCGCCGCCGGCAGCCCGCACCGCGTTGGCGATCTCCGGCGTGTCGGTCGCAACCGCGACCCGGCCGATTTTGGCTTCTTCCGCCCGCCGCAGCACATGCACGATCATCGGCAGGCCGGCGA
The DNA here is from genome assembly GCF_043203335.1 of Bradyrhizobium sp. RDI18. NCBI lineage: Bacteria > Pseudomonadati > Pseudomonadota > Alphaproteobacteria > Hyphomicrobiales > Nitrobacteraceae > Bradyrhizobium > Bradyrhizobium sp. RDI18. The sequence continues at coordinate 5,897,104 of NZ_JBICRN010000008.1, forward strand.
TATCCAGCAGCGGCTTGCCCGGTAGCCGGGTCGCCGCCATCCGGGCGGGAATCAGCACCAAAATACGGGAATCGGTCATCGTCTGAAGGCCCGGCCGGATAGCTGGTTTTGATGGGGATGGGACGAAGTTCGGCGCGTTTATACGGGTTGCCAGAGCCCGGGCAAACCGATATCTCAACCTTGCTGAGGGTGCGGCGCGAAAGCTGATTCCTCACGCCCACCCGCGGCCGTTTTGCCGGCCTTCAGTCGACCTTTCCGGCCTGGAGCCTGATCCCGTTATGGACTCCTTCGAACTCAACAAGATTCTTGGTGCCGTCCTTGGCACCTGCATTCTTCTTCTGGTGACGAGCTTTGCCGCCCAGGCGATTTTTGCGCCCGTGAAACCGGAAAAGCCGGGCTTCGAGATCGCCGTGAAGGAAGACACCTCTCACGGTGCAGCCAAGGAAGCCGCCGCGCCGTCCGAGCCGATCGAGAAGCTTTTGCAGACCGCGTCTGTCGAGAAGGGCACCGCCGCCGCCAAGAAGTGCGCCGCTTGCCATACGTTCGAAAAGGGCGGCCCCAACCGCGTCGGGCCCAATCTGTACGGCGTTTTGAACGAGCCGAAGGGCCAGGGACGCGGCGGGTTCAACTTCTCGGCCGCCTTGAAGGGCAAGGGCGGCACCTGGACCTATGAGGACCTCAACAAGTTCCTCGCTAACCCCAAGGCCTTCGTTCCGGGCACGGCGATGGGCTTTGCCGGTATCCCGAAGGATAGCGAGCGCGCCGACGTGATCGCCTATCTGCGCAGCCTCTCGGAAAACCCGGCTCCGCTTCCGACGGCGGCGAACTAATATTTCGTCAGCCCCTCATGAACTTGCAGCTTACGCGGCCAGGCATTGCCTGGCCGTTTGCTTATTCGGATCGCGGTGTTGTTATCGGGACGTTTCGCCGCAGCGCAATTGTTCCGGTGCTGTTATCATGAGGAAAAAGCAACGTAATTTGTCGAACCCTTGCCTTATATTAGGTCCTCACTAGCTCCGCCTCGTAGTTTGCTTAGTCGGATCGGGGACCGCGGGCAGATCACCGACTTGGAAGACACGGACACTCGCGTCAGCAACAGGGATTCTGCATTTGGCAATTACCAGACGACACCTTCTTCAAGGCAGCGCCGCAGCCGCGATGGCCCCGGCGCTGGGGCTGGCCCCAGGCATCCCGGCAATTTCGCCGGCCCAGGCACAATCGAGTGCGAGCGAGCCGGTCTTTCGGCATGCCCTGTCGCTGTTCGGCGAAATCAAATACCCAGCCGGCTTCAAGCACTTCGACTACGTCAATCCAGAGGCCCCGAAGGGCGGCACCGTACGTCAGATCCAGGTCGGGACGTTTGACAACTTCAACCTTGTGGTTGCCGGCGTCAAAGGCTCGCTCGCAGGCGGCGTTCAGTTGATCTACGAATCTCTCATGACGCAGTCGCTGGACGAGGTCTCGACCGAGTACGGCGAACTGGCCGAAGCGGTCAGCCACCCCGAGGATTTCTCCTGGGTGACCTACCGTCTCCGGCGAGAGGCGAAATGGCATGACGGCAAGCCTGTCACGCCTGACGACGTCATCTTCTCCCTTAATGCGTTCAAGCAACATCATCCGCAGTACTCGGCTTACTACCGCCATGTGGTGAAAGCTGAAAAGGTCGGTGATCGCGACATAAAGTTCAGCTTCGATGCGCCCGGCAATCGCGAACTCCCGCTGATCGTCGGACAACTCACGATCTTGCCGAAGCATTGGTGGGAGGGAACCGACAGTGAGGGTCGCAAGCGCGATATCGCTGCAACGACGCTGGAGAAGCCGCTGGGCTCGGGTGCCTACCGGATCAAGGAGTTTGTCCCGGGCAGGACGTTGACGCTGGAGCGGGTAAAGGACCATTGGGGCCGCGATTCCAGCACGAGCGTCGGCCGCAACAATTTCGACGAGTTGCGCTTGGAGTATTTCCGGGATTCGACCGTCGCACTCGAGGCCTTCAAGGGCGACCAGGTCGATTGGCGAACCGAAAACAGCGCGAAGAACTGGGCCACGGCCTACGACTTTCCGGCCGTCAATGACAAGCGCGTGCTGCTCGAGGAGTTTCCGAACCGCAGTTCCGGAATCATGCAGGCGTTCGCGCTGAATATCCGGCGTGACCAGTTTAGGGATCCGCGGGTGCGTCGCGCGCTGAACTATGCGTTCGACTTCGAGGAAATGAACAAACAGATATTCTTCGGTCAGTACAAGCGCATCAGCAGCTATTTCGATGGCACTGAACTGGCTTCAAGCGGCATGCCTGAAGGCAAGGAGCTGGAAATACTCGAAGCCGTCCGCGCGGAAGTGCCGCCCGAGGTATTCACGAAGCCCTATACCAATCCAGTCGGCGGCAGTCCCGAAGCGGTTCGCGAAAATCTTCGTGAGGGGCTGCGCCTGCTGAAGGAAGCCGGCTATGAGGTGCGCGAGCGCAAGCTGGTCGATAGCAAGACGGGAGCGCCATTTGCGCTCGAATTACTCGGTGCAGACCCGTCCTTCGAACGCGTCATGCTGTTCTTCAAGCCGTCTCTGGAGCGACTTGGTATCACCGTCAGCGTACGCACGATCGATCCGACACAGTATGAAAACCGGCTTCGTAGCTGGGATTTCGATGTGGTCGTTTCGTCGTGGGCGGAATCGCTGTCGCCCGGAAATGAACAGCGCGAATATTGGGGCTCGCAGGCGGCAGACATGGCGGGTTCGCGCAATATCATCGGCATCAAGAATCCCGCGGTCGACAAATTGATCGAGCGGCTGATCTATGCGAAGGGCCGGGAAGACCTTGTTGCTGCGACCAGGGCGCTGGACCGCGTGCTGCTGTGGAACCACTATGTCGTGCCGCAGTGGAATTATCCCAAGGTCCGTACGGCGCGTTGGGACCGTTTCGGCCGTCCGTCCGAACTGCCCAAATATGGCCTGTCCGGCTTCCCTGCGATCTGGTGGTATGATGCCGACAAGGCGGCAAAGATCGGAAGACGGTCTTGAAGGATATCTTGCGCATGGCGCAATTCTCTCGCCGGCATGTACTCGGTCTCGGTGTCGGCGCACTGGGCGTTCTGACGCTCCGGCCGGCGCGTGCGGCCGAAGAGAATGGCGCCGAGGTGCACGGTATCTCGGCGTTTGGTGATCTCAAATATCCCGCCGACTTCAAGAATTTCGACTACGTGAATGTCGCAGCGCCTAAGGGTGGTGTATTTTCGACCATTCCCTCGACGCGCTCCTATAATCAGTCCTACCAGACCTTCAATTCGCTGAACGCCTACATCCTCAAGGGCGAGGGCGCGCAGGGCATGGACCTGACCTTCTCAGCGCTGATGGTGCGGGCCGGCGACGAGCCGGATGCGATGTACGGGCTCGTCGCAAAGTCGGTGCGAATTTCGCCGGACAAGCTGACCTACCGCTTCACGCTGCGCCCCGAGGCCAAGTTTCACGACGGCTCGAGGATCACGGCGCATGACGTCGCCTGGTCCGTCAACACGCTGAAGGCCAAGGGCCATCCGCTGATCCAGGTGCAGATGCGTGACGTCAAGGGTGCCGAGGCGCTCGACGATGCGACCGTGATCGTCACCTTCGCCGAGAAGCGCGCCCGCGACGTGCCGCTCTACGTCGCGGGCCTGCCGATCTTCTCGAAGAAATTTTATGAGACGCGGCCCTTCGATGAATCGACGCTGGACACGCCGCTGGGCTCGGGGCCCTATAAGGTCGGCAAGTTCGAGGTCAACCGTTTCATCGAGTACGAACGCGTCAAGGACTGGTGGGGGGCGAACCTCCCGGTCTGCCGCGGTCATTACAATTACGATGTGGTCCGCTACGAATTCTATCGCGACCGCGACGTCGCCTTCGAAGGCTTTACCGGCAAGAACTATCTGTTCCGCGAAGAGTTCACTGCGCGCATCTGGGCGACGCGCTACGACTTCCCCGCCATCAAGGACGGCCGCGTCAAGCGCGAGCAGGTGCCGGACGAAAGGCCGTCCGGCGCGCAGGGCTGGTTCATCAATACCCGCCGCGACAAGTTCAAGGACCCCCGCGTGCGGGAGGCGCTGATCAACGCCTTCGATTTCGAGTGGACCAACAAGACCATTATGTACGACGCCTATGCGCGTACGCATTCGCCGTTCCAGAATTCGGACATGATGGCGAAGGGGTCGCCCTCGCCGGACGAGCTAAAGCTGCTCGAGCCGTTCCGCGGCCAGGTGCCCGACGAAGTGTTTGGCCAGCCCTACGTGCCCCCGGTTTCGACGGCTCGGGGCAAGACCGCAACATGCTGCGCAAGGCGCAGCAATTGCTCAACGAAGCCGGCTTCGTCATCAAGGACGGCAAGCGGATGACGCCGAGCGGCGAGGTGTTTCGCATCGAATTCCTGTACGATGAGCCCTCGCTGAATCCGCATCACGCGCCCTATATCAAGAATCTGGGAACGCTCGGCATCGAGGCGAGCCCGCGCATGGTCGATGCCGTGCAGTACCGCGCGAGGGTGGAAGATTTCGATTTCGACATGACTATCACGCGCTTCTCGATGTCGACGACGCCGGGCGACGCAATGCGTGCCTTCTTCTCCTCGCACGCCGCCAAAACCAAGGGCTCCTACAACCTGGCCGGTATCGAGAATCCCGCCATCGACGCGCTGATCGAAAAGATCATTGCGGCGGATACCCGCGCCGAGCTGACGGTCGCCTGCCATGCCTTCGATCGCGTTTTCCGCGCCGGCCGCTACTGGGTGCCGCAGTGGTACAACAAGACGCATCGGCTGGCCTATTGGGACATCTTCGACCGCCCGAAGAATCTGCCGCGTTATCAAATCGATGCATCGGGCTCCGGCGAGCGCGTTATCTGGTGGTATGACGCCGCCAAGGCCGGCAAACTCGAGCAGGCGAAGCAATAATGACTGCCTATATCGCCCGCCGCATCCTCCTGATGTTTCCGACCTTGCTCGGCATCCTCTTCATCTCCTTCGTGGTGGTGCAGTTCGCACCGGGCGGCCCGGTCGAGCGCGTGATAGCGCAGTTGTCCGGTGCTGACACTGGCGGCTCCTCGCGCATCTCAGGCTCTTCCACCGGCGACTTCGCCGGCGGCGCCCCGCAGGCGGGCGCCGCGGCCGATGCCGTCAATTCGAAATACCGCGGTGCGCAGGGGCTCGATCCGGATTTCATCAAGAACCTGGAAAAGCAGTTCGGCTTCGACAAGCCGGCGCATGAGCGCTTTGCGCTGATGGTATGGAATTTCGCCCGCTTCGATTTTGGCAAGAGCTACTTTCGCGACACCACCGTGTTGCAGCTGATCAAGGAGAAGCTGCCGGTCTCGATATCGCTCGGCCTCTGGTTGACCCTGCTGACCTATTTGATCTCGATCCCGCTAGGCATCCGCAAAGCGGTGGCGGACGGAACGCGATTTGATACCTGGACTTCCGCCGCTATCATCGTCGGCTTTGCGATTCCCGGCTTCCTGTTCGCGATCCTGCTGATTATCCTGTTTGCCGGCGGGTCGTTCTTCAACTGGTTCCCGCTGCGCGGATTGACCTCGGACGGCTGGTCGCAATTCCCCTGGTACTGGAAGATCATTGACTACTTCTGGCACCTCACCTTGCCTTTGATCGCGATGGGTCTCGGCGCCTTCGCCACCATGACGCTGCTGACCAAGAACTCGTTTCTCGATGAGATCAGGAAGCAGTACGTCATGACCGCGCGTGCAAAGGGTTGCAGCGAGGGGCAGGTGCTGTACGGCCATATCTTCCGCAACGCCATGCTGATCGTAATCGCAGGCTTTCCCGGTGCGTTCATTGGTGCATTCTTCTCCGGCTCGCTGCTGATCGAGACCATCTTCTCGCTCGACGGCCTGGGCCTGCTCGGCTTCGAAAGCGTGCTCAACCGCGACTATCCGGTCGTGTTCGGCACGCTGTTCATCTTCTCCCTCGTGGGCCTTGTGGTGGGTCTGATCTCCGACCTCGCCTACATGTGGATCGATCCCCGGATCGATTTTGAGGCGAGGAAGTCTGATGGCGCTGCTCGCTCCACAACCGGTCGAAACCACCGCGCGGTCGCCGCTTGGCGAGGTCGTCCCGGCCACGCAGCACGTGTTCGCGCCATCGCCGCTGAACCGCCGGCGCTGGCAGAACTTCAAGGCGAACCGCCGCGGCTACTGGTCGCTCTGGATATTCCTTGCGCTGTTTATGATCTCGCTGTTTGCCGAACTGATCGCCAACGATCGGCCGTTCCTTATCAAATATGACGGAAAGCTGTACTGGCCGGCTTTCGTCAGCTATTCCGAGACCACTTTCGGCGGCGATTTCGAAACCGCGGCCGACTACCGCGATCCCTATTTGCAAAAGCTGATCGCTGAAAAGGGCGGCACCATCATCTGGCCCTTGATCCGCTATTCCTACTCTACCCACAATCTCGATTTACCGACGCCGGCGCCGTCGAAGCCGACATGGATGCTGACGGAAGAGCAGTGCAAGCCCGTGGTGGAAAAGAAGGGCCTGAAGAGCTGCAGCGACCTCGAATACAACTGGCTCGGTACCGACGACCAGGGCCGCGACGTGGTGGCGCGACTGATCTACGGTTTTCGCATCTCGGTGCTGTTCGGCCTGACGCTGACCATCCTGTCCTCGATCATCGGCGTCATCGCTGGCGGCGTGCAAGGCTATTTCGGCGGCTGGACCGATCTGATCTTCCAGCGCATCATCGAAATCTGGAGCGCGATTCCCTCACTCTATCTGCTGCTGATCCTGTCATCGGTGCTGGTGCCCGGCTTCTTCGTGCTGCTCGGCATTCTGCTGCTGTTCTCCTGGACCTCGCTGGTTGGCCTGGTTCGCGCGGAATTCTTACGCGGGCGCAATTTCGAATACATTCAGGCGGCGCGCGCGCTCGGCGTCTCCAACGGCGTGATCATGTTCCGGCATCTGCTGCCGAACGCGATGGTGGCGACCATGACTTTTTCTGCCGTTCATCGTGTCGTCCTCGGTGATGACGCTGACCGCGCTCGACTTCCTCGGCTTCGGCCTGCCGCCGGGTTCGCCATCACTCGGCGAGCTGCTGTCGCAGGGTAAGGCCAACGTGCAGGCACCATGGCTCGGTTTTACCGGCTTCTTCTCGGTCGCAATCATGCTGTCGCTTTTGATCTTCATCGGGGAGGGCGTGCGCGACGCCTTCGACCCGCGCAAGACGTTCCGGTAGAGCATGATGGACGCCGTCAACCAGCCCTTGCTCGATGTGCGCGATCTCTCGGTGGCCTTTCACCAGCCGAGCGGCGCCACGATTGCGGTCGACCGCGTCTCGTTTTCCATCAGGCGCGGCGAGTGCGTGGCCCTGGTCGGCGAATCCGGTTCCGGCAAATCGGTCAGCGCGCTGTCGGTGCTAAGACTGCTGCCCTATCCGACCGCGTCGCATCCCTCCGGCACCATCCATTTCAAGGGTCGCGAGCTGCTCAATGCCTCGGAACGCGAGATGCGCGAGATCCGCGGCAACGACATCTCGATCATTTTTCAGGAGCCGATGACCTCGCTCAATCCGCTCCACACCATCGAGGCGCAGATCGGCGAAATCCTCTCGCTGCACAGAGGCATCAGCGGATCGATGGCGCGGGCGCGGACGCTCGAACTCTTGACGCAGGTCGGCATTCCCGATCCGGAAACGAGGCTACAAAGCTATCCGCACCAACTGTCCGGCGGCCAGCGCCAGCGCGTCATGATCGCGATGGCGCTCGCCAACGAGCCGGACCTTCTGATCGCGGACGAGCCGACCACCGCGCTCGACGTTACGGTGCAGGCCCAGATCCTGGCGCTGCTCGCGGAGATCAGGTCCCGGCTCGGCATGAGCATGCTGTTCATCACCCATGACCTCGGCATCGTCCGCCGCATCGCCGACGTGGTCTGCGTGATGAACTCGGGCAAGATCGTCGAGCAGGGCCCGGTCGAACAGGTCTTCACCGCGCCGAAACATGCCTATACCCGCGCGCTGCTCGCGGCCGAGCCCAAGCCCGATCCAGCGCCGCCGCGGCCCAACGAGCCGGTGGTGATGTCGGCCGACAACCTCAAGGTCTGGTTTCCGATCAAGCGCGGGTTGTTGCGCTCGACCGTCGGCCACATCAAGGCGGTGGATGGCGTCAGCGTCGCGGTCCGCAAGGGAGAGACGCTCGGCGTCGTCGGCGAATCCGGCTCGGGCAAGACCACGCTGGGTCTCGCGCTCCTCCGGCTGATTTCCTCCGACGGCCCAATCGTGTTCCTCGGCAACAACATTCAGGGCCTGCGTTTCAAGGCCATGCTGCCGTTCCGCCGCGACATGCAGATCGTGTTTCAGGACCCGTTCGGCGCGCTGAGCCCGCGCATGTCGGTCGGCGATATCGTCGCCGAAGGCTTAAGCGTGCATCAGAAGTCGCTGTCATACGAAGAGCGCGAGGCGCGTGTCGTCAAGGCGCTCCAGGACGTCGGCCTCGATCCGGCGACGCGCTTCCGCTATCCGCATGAATTCTCCGGCGGCCAGCGCCAGCGTATCTCGATCGCGCGCGCGGTGGTGCTGGAGCCGAACTTCGTCGTGCTGGACGAGCCGACCAGCGCGCTCGACATGCTGTTCCAGGCCCAGATGGTCGACCTGCTGCGCGAACTGCAACGCAAGCGCGACCTGACCTACATGTTCATCTCGCACGATCTGCGCGTGGTGGCCTCGCTGGCGAGCCATCTGATCGTGATGCGGAACGGCAAGGTGGTGGAGGAGGGGCCGGCCGCTGAGCTGTTCAAGAATCCGAAGAGCGACTACACCCGCGCGCTGTTCGCGGCTGCGTTCCGGATCGAGGCGGTTCCGGACCTATAGCCTGTCATGCCCCGCGAAGGCGGGGCATCCAGTGCGCCGCGGCCTCTCGATTCACTCACAGCTTTCTCGGAGTACTGGATCACCCGCTTTCGCCGGTGATGACAGCGGGGCTTGTGGCTACAGCCGCTTGATCGCCGTCACCTCGCTGCCGACGGCCTTGATCCGCGCAAAAGCATCCTGCGTGTTCTCCACCACCGTCGCCATGTGATGCGCATTGGCGTGCACGATAGTATCAGCGTCCCGCACGATCGCGACGTGTCCCTTCCAGAAGATCAGATCGCCGCGCTGCAGCTTCGTCATCTCGTTCGTGTCCAATGCGCGGCCGAGACCCGTCTCCTGCATGTCGCTGTCGCGCGGGCAACCAATGCCGGCGGCGTTCAGCGACACCTGGACGAGGCCGGAGCAATCGATGCCGAGCGAGCTCTTGCCGCCCCAGAGATAGGGCGTGCCGATGAAGCGCTCGGCAACCGCGACGAAATCCTTTTCCACCGCGTCGAGGCTGCCAAGATGATGGCGCGGCAGATACCAGCCGTCGCTTGTAATGGCGAACGCGCTGTCTTCGCGGATGACCGTCACCCTTGCTCCCGTCGTCAACGTCTCGGCCGGCGGCAGCTTGATCGAGGGGCCCGGAAACGCGAAGGTCCGCAGCGCCGTGACCTTGTGCGTCGGTGCGGCCGCAGGCTTTGCCAGCGCGGCATCTGGAATCCAGCCGACATAGCCGTCACTCGCGAGTTGGCCCCACGCAAACCCTTCGTCATTGCGGTCGTAGATCGTGACGCGTTCGCCCTTGAGCGCCTGCGTCAGCATCATGGCGCCCGCGGCAGGTCGTTCCCACAGCGGCGCGATCGCCTCACACACGCAAAATTCCTCGCCGGACACATAGCGCGCGGCCTTTACCTTGCCTTCGAGATATTTCGCGGCGATTTCGGGCCGTGCCGGCGTCAGGCGCGGATCATGCATAGCGTTCGCTCAACAGTTTGTAGATCGCGCGTGCGGCCTGGCATTCGCCGCCTTCGGGACGCGCGGGTTTTGCGGAAGGCGTCCAGCCGTAGATATCGACATGCAGCCAACTCTTGGCATCGGTGACGAAGCGCTGCAGGAACAAAGCGCAGGTGATCGAGCCGGCAAAGCCGCCCGACGGCGCGTTGTTGATGTCGGCGACCTTCGAATCCAGCCACGAATCGTAGGGTGCCACAGCGGCATTCGCCACAACGGATCGTTCTCCCGCTTTGCATGTTCTGCGACGCTTTCGGCCAGCGTCTCATCATGGGTGTAAAAGGGCGGTAAATCCGGTCCCAGCGCCACCCGCGCCGCACCCGTCAGGGTGCCGAGGTCAATCAGCAGATCCGGCTTCTCTTCGTCCGCCAGCGCCAAGGCATCTGCCAGTACCAGCCGTCCCTCGGCATCGGTATTGCCGATCTCCACGTTAAGTCCCTTGCGCGACTTGAAGATGTCGAGCGGACGGAAGGCGTTGCCGGCGACCGCGTTCTCGACCGCGGGGATCAGGACGCGCAGGCGGACCTTCAGCTTCGCATCCATCACCATCTGCGCCAGCGCCAGCACGTTGGCGGCGCCGCCCATGTCCTTTTTCATGATCAGCATGCCGCTCGACGGCTTTAGGTCGAGCCCGCCGGTATCGAAGCAGACGCCCTTGCCGACCAGCGTCACTTTGGGGTGGGCGGGATCGCCCCAGCTCAGGTCGATCAGGCGCGGGGCACGCGCCGAGGCCATGCCGACCGCGTGGATCAGCGGAAAGTTCTGCTTCACGAGGTCGTCGCCGACGATGCAGTCGAAGCTGGCGCCGAAACGCGCCGCCAATGCCTTCGCGGCGTCCGCCAGTTGCTCCGGCCCCATGTCGTTCGACGGCGTGTTGATCAGGTCGCGCGCCAGCGCCGCCGCTTCCGCCATCCGCGCGATGTCGGCGATATCGACGCCATCGGGCGGCACCAGCCGGACCTCGGGCTTTTCGGCTTTGCGGTAGCGGCCGAAGCGGTAGCTCCCCAACGCAAAGGCGAGCGTCGCCAGGCGCAGATCGTGCGGCGCGTTGGCGAAGCGATAGACGCCCGGCGGCAGCAGGCCGGGCAGCGCGCCGGGCCGGAACAGGTCGCGCGACTTGGCGGCCTCGTCATCAAGCCCGAACACGACCTGCGCGATCTTCCCGTCGGGCGAAGGCAGCGTCAGGCACTTGCCGGGCTTGGCGGTAAAATCATTGGCGAGCGCAAACTGCCGAGCCGGTTCGGGAAGGTCCTTGGCGATCGCGCTCCAGGTGGTTTTGGTGGCGAACGTAATCGGAATGGCGGGGGCGATGGGCGCGGTCTCGAACGGCGATTGCATGCATGTCTCGCGGAGAATGGGGCGTGTCTGGCTGGCATAGCACGGCCAATTAACCGGCCGTTAGGGTTAACAGTCTATTGCTTTCTCGTTCGCCTCTATTTGTCCGCCATTCCCGTGAGTTGAAGTGCCATGCGTCGATCGTCCAGCCACGCCGGGTCTTTTGCCCGGTTCCTGACCTCAGCCGCGGTAACCGCGGTTTTGGCCGCGGGCCTTGGCGGCTGCAAGACCATGTCCGATATCACGGGATCGCTGGGTTCGTCCTCATCCAAGGCCGAAGCCGCTCCCGAAGATCCGCGCCGCGCGGCCGAGGTCTATGGCGAGCGCTATCGCGCCAATCCCAAGGATGCCGAGGCGGCGCTGGGATATGGCCAGGCACTCCGCGCCACTGGCCAGCGCACACAGGCCGCTGCCGTGCTCGAACAGGCCACGATCGCCCATCCCGGCAACAAGACGCTGCTCGCTGCTTACGGCCGCGCGCTCGCCGATAACGGCAATTCGCAGGCTGCTTTCGACGTGCTCAGCCGCGCCCATACGCCCGCCAATCCCGACTGGCGCATTCTGTCGGTGCAGGGCACTACGCTTGACAAGATGGGCAAGCACGAAGAGGCCCGCCGCTATTACGCGAGCGCTCTGAAGATCGTGCCGGAAGAGCCCTCGGTGCTGTCCAATCTCGGCCTCTCCTACACGCTGACGCGGGAGTTGTCGCAAGCCGAGGAAACGCTGCGGCGCGCCTATTCCAATCCGCGTGCCGACGCCAGGGTGCGGCAGAACCTCGCGCTCGTCGTCGGCCTGCAGGGCCGTTTCGCCGAAGCCGAGACCATCGCCAAGGGCGATCTGCCCGCCGACGAGGCGGCTGCCAACGTGGCTTACCTGCGGGAAATGCTGAGCCGCAAGGACAAGGACCATTCGCGTCCCCCGGCAACAAGGCGACCGTCCCGGTCGCCGCCCTCAACCGGCCGGACTGAGCATCACAGCGGTCACCCGCCGCGCGAAAGCACTGACTGTCCATCCGCGGCTCAACGAATACTGCTCACCAGCTTTAGCCACTCATGAGGGCGGAGGTACCTGCCGCATGGGCCCGGATCTGCAGCGCACCGCCATCGTGCCTTGAAGACGCGCGTAACGCGCTTTTGGCTGCTGCGCAGCGTCCGGGGAGCGGAGACTGCTCCCAGGTCGCAAAAGCTCTCGTGTCCCGGACGCGGCGCGGCACGCAGTGCCGCGACGCAGAGCCGGGACCTACGACCAGCGGACATGTGCGCGGGGAAGCGCCGGCCCGCCGTGCCGCTCGCCTCACGGCATCGCCTGAAGCTTGATGTAGGTCGGTCCGAGAATGACGATGAACAGACAGGGCAGGAAGAACACGATCATCGGCACGGTCAGTTTCGGCGGCAACGCTGCCGCCTTCTTCTCGGCCTCGGTCATGCGCATGTCGCGGTTTTCCTGCGCCATCACGCGCAGGCTCTGGCCGAGCGGGGTGCCGTAGCGTTCCGACTGCATCAGCGCGAGACAGACCGATTTCACGCCCTCCAGGCCGGTGCGCTTGGCGAGGTTCTCGTAAGCCACCTTGCGGTCCTGCAGGTAGGACAATTCCGCCGTGGTCAGCGCGAATTCCTCCGACAGCGCGATCGATTGCGACGTGATCTCGGTGGAAACCTTGCGGAAGGCGACTTCGACCGACATGCCGGACTCGATGCAGATCAGCAGGAGGTCGAGCGCGTCGGGAAAGGCGCGCTTGATGGAGAGCTGCCGCTTGGTGATGGCGTTCTTCAGGAACAGCATCGGCGCCTGCAGCCCGAGATAGGCGGCGCCGATGCAGATGCCGAGCTTGACCGTCAACGACTTGTCCAGGTTGGTGATCACGAACACGTAGAGGGCCGCGCCGAGAAACAGCACGATCGGCGTCACCGCGCGCGCAAACAGGAAGGTGACGTAGGGCGCGTGGCCGCGGTAGCCGGCCATGATCAGCTTGTCGCGCGCGGCTTCCTGCGCCAGCCATTTGGTCAGGTTCAGGTCTTCCACGACCTTGGAAACGATTTGCTTCGGAGTCTGGCGCAGCGATACCTTCTCCGATTTGTTGAGGCGCTCGCGCTCGCGCTGGCGGAGCCGTTCGCGCTCGCTGGCCACCGCCTTCATGCGCTTGGCAAGGCCTTCGCCGGCGAACAGCGGCATGATCAGCGTGTAGGCGGTCGCACTCGCCGCAACGGCGGCAAGCAGCATGGTCATGAACCGCGCGTCGTGCATCTTGGTGATCAGAAACTCAATCATAGGCGCACCGTCAGAAGTCGAAGTTGATCATTTTCTTCATCACCAGGACGCCGATCGTCATCCAGGCGACGCAGCACAGCAGCATGAACTGGCCGATGTGGGTGGTCCAAAGCAGCGCGATGTAGCCCGGCGTCGAGATCCACACCAGGATCATCACGGCCGGCGGCAACGAACCGATGATGCCGGCGGAGGCCTTGGCTTCCATCGACATTGCCTGAATCTTCTCCGACATCTTCTTGCGATCGCGCAGAACCTTGGAGAGGTTGCCGAGCGCTTCCGACAGGTTACCGCCGGACTTCTGCTGGATCGCAACCACGATGCCGAAGAAGTTCGCCTCCGGCAACGGCATCCGCTCATACAGCCGCGCGCAGGCGTCGCCGAGCGGCATGCCGATGGTCTGGGTTTCGATGATGGCGTTGAACTCGCTCTTGAGCGGCTCCGGCGCGTCGGCTGCGACCACCTTGATCGATTCGAACAGCGGCAGACCGGCCTTGATGCCCCGCACGATGACGTCGACGGCATCGGGAAGCGCTTTCAGAAACGCCTTCTCGCGACGCTTCTTGAGGTAGCTCAAGAGCCAGCGCGGCAGGCCGAGGCCGGTGCCGAATGCCATCACGGCGGCGCCCAACAGCGAGCCGCCGGCGAAGAATGCGAGCGCGAAGCCCACCGCCGCGAGGATGCCGGAAACGATCCAGAATTTCTGAGGCGTCCAGGATCCCAAGCCGGCCTGGGCGAGGCGGGTCGAAAGCGGAACGGACTTCTCCTTCTTGCGCCGCGCGTCGAGCTCCTTGAGCGATCCCTCGACCTGCTCGCGGCGCGAGCGCTGGCTTTTCTCGGCCTGCCGCGCCGGCGCATCGGAACGGGCGATCGAGGCGCGGCGCGATTCGGCCTTCTTCTCACCCGACAGCATCGGATAGATGAACACCCATGCCAGGCCGCCGATGGTGGTGGCGGCAAGAAACGCCAGTGCGAGCGCTTGCATGCTCATCGCTTCCTCATGTCTGGTCGACGACTTCGGCGGCATCGAGCGCCGCCGCGAGCCGCTTCTCTTCGTTGTAATATCGCGCGCGATCCCAGAACTTCGGACGGCCGATGCCGGTCGAGCGGTGCCGCCCGATGATCTTGCCGTTCGCGTCTTCGCCGAGCAGTTCGTAGACGAACAGGTCCTGGGTGATGATGGTGTCGCCTTCCATGCCCATCACCTCGGTGATGTGGGTGATGCGGCGCGAGCCGTCGCGAAGGCGCGCGGCCTGCACGATGACGTCGATCGAGGCGCAGATCATCTCGCGGATGGTGCGCGAGGGCAGCGAGAAGCCGCCCATCGTGATCATCGATCTGCAGCGTGACATGGCTTCGCGCGGGTTGTTGGCGTGCAGCGTTCCCATCGAGCCGTCGTGGCCGGTGTTCATCGCCTGCAGGAGGTCGAACGCCTCGGGTCCGCGGACTTCGCCGACGATGATGCGTTCGGGACGCATACGCAGGCAATTGCGGACCAGTTCGCGCATCGTGATCTGGCCTTCGCCCTCGATGTTGGGCGGACGGGTTTCCAGTCGCACCACGTGAGGCTGCTGCAGTTGAAGCTCGGCGGCGTCTTCGCAGGTGATGACGCGCTCGTCATGCTCGATGAACTGCGTCAGGCAGTTCAACAGCGTGGTCTTGCCGGAGCCGGTGCCGCCCGAGATCAGCACGTTGCAGCGGACACGGCCGATGATCTGCAGGATCGTTGCGCCTTCCGTTGATATCGCACCGAACTTGACCAGTTGATCGAGCGTCAGCTTGTCCTTCTTGAACTTACGAATGGTGAGGGCGGGCCCGTCGATCGCCAGCGGCGGAACGATGGCATTGACGCGGGAGCCGTCGGCGAGGCGGGCGTCGCAGATCGGCGAGGATTCGTCGACGCGCCGGCCGACCTGGCTTACGATGCGCTGGCAGATGTTGAGGAGCTGCTGGTTGTCGCGGAAGCGGATGCCGGTCTTCTGGATCTTGCCGGCGACTTCGATGAACACCGTACCGGCGCCGTTGACCATGATGTCGGCGATGTCGTCGCGCGACAATAGCGGCTCGAGCGGGCCGTAGCCGAGCACGTCGTTGCAGATGTCGTCGAGCAGCTCTTCCTGCTCGGCGATCGACATCACGATGTTCTTGATCGCGATGATCTCGTTGACGATGTCGCGGATTTCCTCGCGCGCGGACTCGCCGTCGAGCTTGGCGAGTTGGGCAAGATCGATCGCCTCGATCAGCGCGCCGAAGATCGTCGCCTTGACCTGGTAGTAGTTGTCGGAGCGCCGCGCCGCCTCCATGGTGGCCGCAGGCTGCTGCTTTGCGGGGGCGAGCGGCGGCGAAGCCACCGCCGGCGCCGCGATCTCGCGCGGCGCCGCTGCGGCGCTGGGGACCGGCTCCGGCGCCTGAATGGCGGGCTTGAGTACCCGCGTATCACTATCATTTCCGCTACGCTTACCGAACACGATGGCACTCCACGCGGGCTGTTTACTTCTTGGCCCGCAACTTCTCGATCAAGGGCGACAGCAACGAACTCTTCTTCTTGGTCTCGCCGCGGCCGGTGAGCCGTTGCGCAATCTGCAGGAACATCTCGGTGGTGCGATGAGTTGCGGAGATCTCCGCAATCATCTGGCCGTTATTGGCAGCCGCGCCGAAGATTTGCGGCTCGAACGGGATCGTGACGATCGGGTGGTTTTCGATTGCCTTGGCGAACTCGGCGGCGGGGATCTCCGGCCGCTTCGGGATGCCGACCTGATTGAGGCAGTAGAGCGGCGCACGATCGTTCGGCCGCGATGCCTTCAGGAGGTCGAAGATATTCTTGGTGTTGCGCAGGTTGGCGAGATCAGGCGCGGCGACGATCAGGATGTCGTCGGCCGCGATCAAGGCGCGCTTGGTCCATCCCGACCATTGATGGGGAACGTCGAGCACGATGCAGGGCATCGTGGTGCGAAGCGTATCGAAGATCGAATCGAAGGCTTCCGCGCCGAAATCGTAGACCCGGTCGAGCGTTGCCGGCGCTGCCAGCAGGCTGAGATGGTCCGTGCATTTCGACAGCAGGCGGTCGAGGAACGCGGTATCGACCCGGTCGGGCGAGAATACCGCATCCGCGATGCCCTGCGGCGGGTCTTGATTGTAGTCGAGGCCGGCGGTGCCGAAAGCGAGGTCGAGATCGGCGACCACGGAATCCAGCGACAGGTCGCGCGCGATTGCCCAGGCGACATTGTGGGCGACGGTGGACGCGCCGACGCCGCCCTTGGCTCCGACGACAGCGATGATGCGGCCGACGGCCTTGGCTTCCGGCGAGGAGAACAGGTTGCAGACCGAGCGCACGACGTCGATGGCGCTGACTGGCGCGATGACGTAATCGCTGACGCCGCGGCGGACCAGTTCGCGATAGAGCATGACGTCGTTGATGCGCCCGATCACGATCACGCGTGTACCGGCGTCGCAGACGGTGGCGAGCTGGTCGAGCCCGACGAGAATGTCGTTGCGGCCCTCGGTCTCCAGGATGATGACGTTCGGGGTCGGGGCCGAGCGGTAGGCCTCGATGGCCGCGGCCATGCCGCCCATCTGGATCTTGAGATGAGCCTTGCCGAGGCGGCGATCTTCGCCCGCCGACTGCACGGCGGCCGCGGTTTCCACCGTCTCGCAGAACGCCTGCACCGACACCCGTGGCGCCGGTGCAATGTGTTCCTCGGTCGACGGCGCCGTGATTTCCGGCTGCGGTTCTGTATTCTGGCGCGAGTAAGTGATCATTTGCCGGTATCGCTGAGTTTGGCCCTGTCGCTCTCGGGATAGGTGGTCGCGGTGGTAAGGCCCTTGCGATACTTTTCGAAGGCTATGCCACGGCGCGGCGCAAAGGCTGGGGTTTCGGGACGCGGCTGCGCGAGGTCGGATGGGTTATCGACCATCGCCGCCAGGTTGCGCTGGTTGGAGCAGCCGAAATTGTAATACGGCTTGTTGTCGAAATAGCCCTTGTTGTGGATCGACGGTCCGAGATCCTCCGGCCACAGCCCGCACGGGCCGGCCACCGCCGAGATCTTCGGATAGTTGAGGCGGATCGCGGCCATATGCCTGGGATCTTCCGGGTGATACTGACGGACATTGATCGCGCGCGGCGGCACACCGGCAGCGGCAAAGCTCGCCCGGATCTCGCGCAATGAATCCTCGGCCGCCCGCGCGTTCGGCGTATTGACGGGCACGTCGACGCTGATGACGCCGGTGCCTTCGCGAAGCCAGTCCTGAGCCAGACCCATCACGTCGGCGCGCTGAGAGGCGGACAAGCCGCCGCGTCCGCGACCGACGAAAACGACGATCGAGCGGTCGGCTTCCTGGACCGCGATCGGATGGCGCTGGCGGTAATCGTCGGGCACGCCGGCCGTCGTCGCGGGATCGACGACGGTATGCTTGCAGGCGCCGAGCGCCACGGAGACACCGATCAGCGCTGCGGTCAGGCGGAGCGCGCGCTTGCGATCGGCGGGTTTTGTGCTCTGTGCTGTCATCGTCCCGCCTCAGTCCGTAATAAAGCCGTAGGTGCCACGATAATTCCGCGCCTTCTCGACGCGGCCCGGAACGCCGTAGATGCGATTGATGCTGCCGAGCAGGTCAGCCTGTGGGTCCGAGGCGCTGGCAAAGCCGTCATCGGGGCGCGACAGGTCTTTCTGCGCAACCGCACGCACCACATAGGGCGTGACCAGAACCATCAATTCGGTCTGGTTGTTGACGAAGTCGCGGCTGCGAAACAGCGTGCCGAGAACCGGCAGTTGCGCCAGACCTGGCAGACCGTTGATCGCTTGCTTGGTCTGTTCCTGGATCAGGCCGGCCATGGCCATCGCGCCGCCGGAGGGAATTTCCAGCGTGGTCTCGGCGCGGCGGGTCTTGATCGAGGGAATCGTCGTTCCGCCGGCACCGCCGGTCAGGGCGTTTTCGGTCGATACTTCCGACACTTCGGTCATCACCCGAAGGCTGATCCGTCCCTCCGTCAGCACGACCGGCGTGAAGTTGAGGGAGATGCCGAATTTCTTGAAGCTGACTGTCTGGACGCAATTTCCGAGGCCACCACTCGCTGTGGGTTGGCAGGTCACCCCGGTCGGAATTGGAAATTCGCCGCCGGAGACAAATGTTGCGGACTCGCCGGAAATGGCTGTGAGGTTGGGCTCGGCAAGGGTCCGCACCACGCCGGCGCTTTCCATCGCGCGCAGCGTCGCCTGCACGGATGGCGTCGCGCCGAAAGCTCCGGTAAGGGCATTGCCGGGGACGAGCGCCGCATTGTTTGCGGTGAACGGGTTGTTGTTCCTGAAGCTGACAACGGATGTGCCGTAGGTCAGGTTGGCGCTGAGATCGATGCCCATCTGCTTGATGATCGAGCGCTGGACTTCTGCGAGCGTGACTTTCAGCATCACCTGGTCGCGGCCGCGAACTGCGATCGAATTGACGACCTTTTCGGCGCCGGCCACGAGACGGGCGGCAATGTCGGCGGCCTGCTGCGCTTCGATCGGGCTTGCCGCGGTGCCGCTCAGCACCACGCCGTCACCGATACCTTCGATCAGGATCTCCGAATTCGGCAGCGCCTGCTTCAGCGCCGCGCGCACGCCGTTGAGGTCGCGCTTGACCGCGATGTCATAGGCCGCGATCTGCGCACCGGTGGAATCGAAGAAAACGATATTGGTCTGGCCGACCGCGGCGCCGATGATATAGGCGCGCTGGGTCGAACGCACCACGGCGTTGGCGATCTTCGGATCGGCTACCAGCACGTCCTTGATCTCGCGCGGCAGGTCGATCACGATGGATTTGCCGATCCCGAGCGAAACGAAACGCGCGTTCATCTGTCCATCGGCGGACAACGGCGCGACGCGATAGTCGCTCGCCACCACCGGCGTCAGCGCCGGATTGAGCGTGAGAGCAGCCACGGCCGAGAACGACAGGGCGCGGACGATGAACGTTCGCATCATCGGCTGAATTTCCCTGCACTTCATATCGTGCGTCCTTTCGGTCACTTCTGCACCGTCTGCTGGCTGGCAACGCCATAACGAATCACGTTGAGGTTCTCGCCGCGCTTGTTGAGTTGTTCGTCCGGCTTTTCGACCGCGTTGACGTCGGCGATGCTGCGCAGCGCCAGCGTCAGAGTGCCGTTCTGGCGCGATCGCGCCAGCGTCTCGGCCTGGTCGGGCTTCAGTTCGAGCGTGACCGTCTTGCCGACCAGCGCGCTGGTGCCTTCTTTTTCCTTCGGCGCTTGGTCGATAGCGAGAACGCGAACATTGCTGAGGATGATCTCCGAATTGGAGATATCCGGGCCGCTGCCGTCCGGGTTCTTCGCGCGCTTGGTAAGAATCACATCGACGCGGTCGTTCGGCAGGATGAAGCCGCCGGCGCCGGTTTCCGGCGAAATTTCGGTGGAAATGGCCCGGAAGCCCGCGGGCAGGATCGCCGCCATGAAGCCGGAGCCGTCGGCCCTCACCAGCTTCTGCTCGCGAATCGGCTCACCCGCGATGAACGGCGCGCGCGCGATCGAGCCGGTGATCTCCTTGACGGCGTCGGCCTTGTTGGCGCGGCTGATGAAGTTGCTGCTGGCGGTCGAGGCCGGCCAAGTCTGCCATTGCAGATCGTCCGATTTGACCGACTGGCCGAGGCCGATATCCGATTTGGCGACGAGAATATCGACGGTCTGCATCTGCGCAACCGGCTGGACCGGCGCCGGCTTGTCGCCGGACCCGCTGGCGAGATATGCGGCAATGCCGCCGGCGCCGATGGCGATGGCCAGGACCACAATGCGTGCGGTATTCATTACGCTTCACTTTCCACATTACGCCGCGACGCTTCCGTCGCCGTGATGGGAGTTGACCAGCTATTCGTCAAAGCATGGTTAATGAGGCGTGTGTAAATTGCCTTAACGGAAAGTTAGCGGGCTGGATCAGCGCATGGCGAGGTGAGCAAGGTCGATCGCCTTGATCCACGCGGTCTCCGGATAGACGATCAGCGCGCCTAGAGCGAGCGCGATGCCGTAGGGGATTCCGCTCTGCTTGTCGTGCAGTCGGTTCAGCCAGGCTTGTCCAGCGAGGAAGGACGGCAGCGGCCATTGCCGGAATTGAATCAGCAGGATCGTCAACGCCCCGCCGAGCAGCGACACATAGACCAGATAATTGAGCAAATGGTCGAAGCCGAACCAGAGCGCCACGCTGGCCGCGACCTTGGCGTCACCGCCGCCGACCCATCCCATTGCGAAGCAGCCAAAGGCCACCACCAGAACCACGGCGCCGGCGCCGAAGTGCATGAGGATGTCGTGCAAGCCCATGCCGCCGAGCACCGCAAGCACCACAAAGCCAGCGATCAGCGCCAGCGATATCCGGTTCGAAATCGTCATCGTGAAAAGGTCGCTCGCAGCCGCGAAGGCCATAAGCGCCGGAAACAGCAGGAGGCGGGCGGTATCGAGAATCATAAACTTTCACACACGCTGCGGTTAACCCGGGGGGTCCAGGCTTTGGCCGAGCCTAGCCACGAGAAATGAACAATCGGGAAACGCCGGAATGTCGCGGCTCGTGCCACATCCGGCGGCGGCTTGCTAAATCCAGCGCGCGCCTTGCCAAAACGAATAAAGGCCCCGGCTTGCCGGGGCCTTTTGACGCTTGCTCGCAACCTTCGCTTATTTCAGGTCGGTCGAGATCGTATTGAAGGCCGTGCCCAGCTTGGTGCCGATGCCGTTGACGGCGCCAATGATCGCGACCGAGATGCCGGCGGCGATCAGACCGTATTCGATGGCGGTGGCGCCGGACTCATCCTTCACGAAACGCAAAACAAGATTCTTCATAGATGATAGCTCCTGTGTAGACACGTGGCTGGTCAAACTCAAGTTTGGTCTCGCCGGCGTTCTCAGCACCGTGACCATGGCGTCACCCTAGGGTGCGACAATTTCGGCGCAGTTAATTCGACCGTGCAAAAACGCTTGGAACTTGCAGTTCTTGAGCACAGTAAACACTGCATTAAGGCGTTCGATAAAATGCAAGCTGCGACTGCAGGGTCGTTCGTCGCGATCGCGCAGTGTCGGGCGACTCCTTTGATTCACGGCCCCTTAAGCGCGAGCGGATACCCCTTGTGCTTCCCGATCGAACGAGGCCGTCATGTCCGGTTTGCCAATGGAAGTCAGCGAGGTGGTAGACGAGACGATGGCGAAGGTCGTTCCGGTCACGATCGCGCTCGCCCTCGTGCTCACGGCACTCTCGCATTTCTGGGCCTGCAATCCCGGCAAGCCCTGGTGGCGCAAGCGCGAGTTCATCACCGCCATCCGTTACTGGTTCTTCGTGCCGGTGTTTTGCGGGCTGATGGCATGAATACAATCATTGCGGCGGCTTCCAAAGAGAAGTCCGCCATCCTCGGCCAGGTACCTGCATGGCTATGGATCGGCATCGGTGTCTACGCGCTGCTATTGAGCAATGGCGGCATGCTCCTGAACGATTCCGATACCTACTGGCAGATCACCGTGGGCCAGTGGATCCTCGATCACCACGCCTTGCCGCGCGCCGACATCTATTCCTTCACCAAGGCCGGAGAGCCATGGACATCGTCGTCCTGGCTGGCACAGGTGCTGTATGCGGCAAGCTACAATCTGGCGGGCTGGACCGGGCCGGTGGTTCTCGCCGCGAGCTGCATCGCCGCAACCTTCGCACTGCTCGCTCATATTCTCGGCCGCCGCATCCCCGCGGTCCATGCCGTCACCTTCGCGATGGCGGCGTCGGTGCTTTCGATGGGGCATTTTCTAGCGCGGCCGCATGTGCTGGCCCTGCCGATCATGCTTGCGTGGGCGAGCGGGCTGATGTCGGCGAGCGAGCGCGGCCATGCGCCGTCGCCATGGCTGCTCCCGTTGATCGCGTTGTGGGCGAACCTGCACGGCGGATTCGTGTTTGGCCTGGTGCTGGTCGGCGCGTTCGCACTCGATGCACTGTGGAATGCCGATCGGGCGCAGCAAAAGCCACTGGTGCTGCGCTGGGCGGCGTTCGGCATCGGCGCGCTGGCGGCCTGTTGCGCCACGCCTTACGGGTGGGGATCGATCCTCGCCGCACGCAAGATTCTCGATCTCGGCGAACTCCTGCATGTGATCTATGAATGGACGCCGGCGGACTTCAGCAAGTTCGGCGCATTCGAGATGGCGATCCTCACGCTGATCGCCGGCGCACTTCACGGCGGCGTCAAGCTTTCCCCGCCGCGGATCGCGCTGGTGCTGGGCTTTTTGCACATGGCGTTGTCGCATGTCAGGAATCTCGAGATCTTCGCATTGCTGCTGCCGATCGTGGTGCTCGCGCCGGTGGCGTCGCAGTTCGCGCTGCGGCCGGCTTGGCACGCCCGCGCCCGCGCCCCGATGGCTGTGACGGCGGCAGTAACAGTCCTGCTCGGCGGCTGGACATGGTTGCTCGCGGCCAACAGCGCGTTTGCACCGCGCGAAAGCCAGTCGCCTTCCGCGGCCGTCGATGCGCTGAAGGCGCATAATCCGAAGCGGGTTCTCAACGACCTTCCGTTCGGCGGCTATCTGATCTGGCGGCAGATTCCCGTATTCGTCGACGGACGCGCCGAGCTCTACGGTGAAGCGTTCGAAATGGCCTATTACCGTGCGCTCAAGCTCAAGGACGTCAACCAGTTTCTCGACATTCTCAAGACCTGGGACATCGACGCCGTGCTGCTGGCGCCGTCTACGCCTGCGGTCGGCCTGCTCGACCATACTGGCGGCTGGCGGCGCGCCTACGCCGATGACAATGCGGTGCTGCACGTTCGCACGGCCAACTGATCCGGCCGATCTTTTGGGGACGCCAACTGGCGGGCGAGCCGGGATTCTGGTACGCGGGCCCGATGAACCTGCCGATCGAAATCGTCGAGATGCTGGGCCAGACGATGGCCAAGGTGGTGCCGGTCACGATCGCGCTGGCGCTATTGTTCTCGGTGCTTTCGCATTTCTGGGCCTGCAATCCCGGTAAGCCCTGGTGGCGCAAGCGCGAACTCGTCACCGACATCTGCTACTGGTTCCTGGTGCCGCTGTTCTTGCGCGTGTTCCGCATCGCCCTGTTGGTGCTCGGCGCCGCGCTGGTGTTCGGAATTCGCGACGCCGATGAGTTGATCGCCTTCTACGACAACGGCCACGGCCCGTTGTCGAGGCTGCCGTTGTGGCTGCAGGCGATCCTGTTTCTGGTCGCAACCGATTTCATGATGTACTGGCTGCACCGCATGTTTCATGGCGGCGGGTTCTGGAAATACCACGCCATTCACCATTCGTCGGAAGATGTCGACTGGATCTCGGCGGCGCGCTTTCACCCCGTCAACCTGCTGCTAGGTACCATCGGGGTCGACGTCGCGGTGCTGATGGCCGGCATTTCGCCGGGCGTGATGCTCTGGCTCGGCCCGTTCAACATCTTTCTTTCGGCGTTCGTTCACGCCAACCTCAACTGGACCCTCGGACCGTTCAAATACGTCGTGGCGACGCCGGTGTTTCACCGTTGGCACCACACCGCGCGCGAAGAAGGCGGCGACAGCAATTTCGCGGGCACCTTTCCCCTCTGGGACATCCTGTTCGGGACCTTCCGGATGCCATCGGATCGCCTGCCGGAGCAGTACGGTGTGGACGATCAGTCCTCGTTCCCGCGCGAGATCATTGGGCAACTGGCTTACCCATTCCGCAAATAGGCCGGCGGCGGATTTCTTGCCCCATTTCAGGGTCTATTTGCCCTTTGTTCATGAATTGTCGTCAGATTCATCCGTGTCGGGCGCCGGTTCCGCTGCGTATCGCCATTGCCGGCTTGTTGATGCCCCGGGGTAAAGTATGTCGTTCAAGTTCCAGCGTATTCGCGCGCGTTTTGGATTGCGTTCCCTCGCTGCAGGAATCCTGCTGTGGCCGGCCGTCGGCCTGGCCTCGCCCGATCCCGACCGAATCGCCGTCTATGTCGATCAGGCGAAGCTCGTGAAGCTTCCCGCCAAGGTCTCCACCATCGTGGTCGGAAATCCGCTGATTGCGGACGTCACGTTGCAGAGCGGCGGCATCGTCGTCGTCACCGGCAAGGGCTACGGCGCGACCAATTTCATCGCCATGGACCGCAACGGCGACGTGCTGGTCGATCGTCAGATTCAGGTCGAAGGCCCGACCGATCAGCTCGTCACCGTCTATCGCGGCGTCGAGCGCGAATCCTATAGCTGCATGCCGATCTGCCAGCGCCGCGTCACCCTCGGCGACGGCGAGAACTACTTCAAGGCGGCGATCGATCAGGCCGGTTCTCTCAGCGGTCAAGCCAGTGGCGCTGGGGCTAAATCGGCAAACTGAACCTTTTCGGTTCTGATTGAATCAGAACCGAAGCCCCAGTTGGCGCATCCGGCACATTATCCTGTCCACGAATCGATCTCGCTCAGAACATTGTTAACGCCCGGTTAGCGGGCGGGGCCGCTCTGTCTCGATTCGACGAAACACTTCCACAATCACTTTCAGGTAGCTCTTGCAGGCGGATAATCGCTGCCGTCTGGGAATCTTTCGATGTCGTCACCCACTGCTGCAACAGTCTCTTTCAGAAATGCACTGTACCGATTTCGCCGCAACCGCCGGGGTTCGGCCGCCGTCGAGTTTGCGCTGATTGCGCCGATGTTCTTCGGCATGCTGTTCGCGATCCTCGAGACGGCGATTATTTTTTTTGCAGGCCAGGTTCTGGACCATGGAATGCAGCAAAGCGCGCGGCTGATGCTCACGCATCAAGCCCAGGACAGCGGCATGGACGAAGCTGCGTTCAAAACGGACCTCTGCAATCGCATCAAGGTGATGTTTAACTGCGACACCAATCCGGCCAACCTTAATGTGGATGTGAAGGTCTTTCCCCCGGGCACCGCGATCACGATTACCCCTCCGATCGTCGCTGGAAACCTGACCGGACCTTTCTCATATTCTCTGCCGGCAGCCGGCTCTCCCAATACCGTCGTCATTCGCGCCTTTTATAAATGGCCGCTGTATGTGACGGGATTCGGCTACGACATCGCAAATCTCAACGGCAGACAGCGGCTGCTCGCTGCGACCGCCGCCTTTCATGTTGAGCCGTGATACGATGACGGTATCCCCGATGCAGAAGATGTCACTTCGCGTGCGCGGCTTGTTGGATGATCGCAGCGGCCTCGCGGCGATCGAGTTTGCCATGATCTTTCCGCTGATGGTGGTGATGTTCTTCGGAGTGGTCGAGGTTTCGTCGGCCATTTCTGTGGATCGCAAGGCTACCCTGGTGGCGCGAACGCTTTCCGATCTGACCTCTCAGATGAAGAGCGTGGTGGATGCCGATATCATCAGTTTTGGCGAAGCGGCAAAGGCGATCATGACACCCTACCCGGCGTCGCCGTTGGTATCCTCGATCACGGAGGTTTACGTCGATAGCGCGACGGGGGTCGCTCGGGTTCAGTGGAGCAAGGGGTTGACGATCGATGCAGGAGGCGGTGTCACGATCGCGGCGACGCCGCCTCATAATCCGGGTGACATTGTGGTGTTGCCTACAGCTCTCGTCGTGGCTAAGGGGACATACGTGATCTGGAGCGAGGTCAGCTACAAGTATACGCCGGCCATCGGTTATGTGCTGGCGAAGACAGGTGTGACCTATAGCGATGCCGCCTTCACGCGTCCGCGCCTGGAACTCTGCGTTAAATATCGAGCATCCGCTTCGGATCCCCTCCCTGCCAACTGTCCGACGCTGTGACGGCAGCAGTCTCCGACAACCTTCGCAACTCGTAGCGTTCACCGCGACCTTCTCCTGGAGGAGGACCGGCGCTGTATTCGTGGGTTGCATTGGTTCAGGCTTCGGTAAGGGCGCGCTTGATCCGGTGCATCGGAAGGCCGCTTCCGTACAGCAGCACTGCATTTTTAGCGCGGGGATACGTCCAACTCTCCACTGACCGACACAAGGCGCCTCTGCCCAACGCCATAGTGGGGCTTCAGCTTACCGCGTCATAGCCGCTCAACCGCTCATCCTGAGGAGCCCGCCAAAGGGCTCGTGGGAATGCGCGCCCAGCGACGAGCGCAAGGGCGCTCGCGGAGTGATGACAGGCTCCGCGGACGTCTCGAAGGATGTGGGCCACAGACGGGCCGAATGGTTGGAGAGGCGCGTTCCGCGCTCCTCATCATGAGGGGCTTATGACACAGTGAGGTTAGCGCAAAAGGGCAGGCCAGTTTTCCTCGGGACAGACGCGAAGCGTTTACCCGGAGTCATGCTCAGACAGAGACATTAGATCCCGCCCCGTTTCAGTTTTGATCGGATCAGGATCTAATGCGCGCGCCAAGCAATCCGGAATTCCTCCATCTATCGCCTGCCTGGGCTGGCTACCGAACGGGCCACCGATCTCATTGCAGTCGTTCTGGGCGCCTCGCCTCTGGGGTAGAACGCGAGAGAAAACGTCGGCCGGGTGGGCCATACGTGGTCTTTGCCGATTACGAAGACGAGGGCCCGCGGCCGAATAGCCCCATTGGGGGCTGATGGCCGGCCCCTGCTGCCAGGTCATTGCGTAATATGCGCGGTCTGCAGCGCGTGCTTGAACATGGCGTCCAGCGCTTTTTGGATCTCGTCGGGCGTGCTCGCGGTGTAGAAGAAGCTAGGCGACGCGCATTTCTTCAGGCTCGCCGGAATATACTGAATGTTGTTGTTGGCATAGGTGCCTTCGTTGCCGGCAAAGCTCGTATTCACGGGATCGATCTTTTCATAGGGAATATAAAGCACGGAAACTTTGATGCCGCGGTTCTTAAGGGCTTCGCAGGAGGGAATGGTCGTCAGGGTGTTCTGGAGATCAATCGTGGTAGCGTGGTTGCTGCCCGACCACGAACCGTTGGGAACGCCTTTCACCTGGTTGTTTTGCGCGCCGTCGGTGACGAGGAAGACGTAAGGCTGCGGGGTGGTCGGCGTGCTGCCGTCGCCGACGGCGCCGGTGCCGCCGGAGATAAGGTTATTGACCGAAGTAAGCGCGGCACTGATATGCGTGCCGCCGGAGCCAAGGTTTGCATTTACATTTGTGTCAAGCTGCGTGGCAAGGTTTGCGGCCGCGTAGTTGATGGTGCCGGGGGAGGTGGGAGAGCCGTTGATGCTGCTGGTCAGCGGAAAATAGGCGTAGAGGTACCGAATGAACGGGTAGAGGCCAATCCGGAACTGGTTGGCAACCTTCTTGGAGTCGTTCGCGGTTTCGAACAACTTGGTCAAAGCGTAGCCGACCGCGTCGAGGCGCAACTGGATGCAGTCGTCGGTGCCAGGGGACGGGCAGTTTGGAACCGCGGTCAGGCCCCCCCGGTCAGGCCCGACTTCGGCCCGGGGTTCTTGGGGGGCATACAGCGAGTTCGGCAGGCCTGAAGCGATGCCAGTCGGCAGTTGCTGCTTCTTGGGATAACTGTTGTTTGTCATGAGGAGATTTGTGTATCCGCTTTGGCTGACGCGCGAGATCGCATAGCCCATGCAGTAGTTGTTCGTTGGGTATCCCTGGGTCCCGGTATTGGTGCACGCGCTGTTCTGCGGCGCAAAATGGCAGGCGAAGGTGCAGCCGGTGGGATACTGGCGATAGTTATCCGGATTGATTTGGGAAAGCCGCGTCTGCTCGGCGCTCGTCGACGCCAGGCCCATCGAGCCCGAGACGTCCAGCGTCAGATAAAAATCGAGATACGGCGGCAGCGAGGCGGCCGAGCTTGAAACGCCTGTTACCGTCAGCTTCTGAAACCCAAGCACCTTCATGAAGGTCACCGGTACCTCGGCAGTGAACTCGACTTTTGCATCCAGCTTGATTCCGGTCTTCGTAACGGCGCTGGTGCGAACCAGGTTTTGGTAGCCCGTGATCCCGCTCATGTTGGCGTCAAAGACATTATTGGCATCGGTAACGCCGGCGGTTACCGAGCCGTTGCCAGACATCACCGACGCCGCGAGAAAGCCAGGCGACTTCTGCGCAAGCGCGGCAATGCTCGCGGCATCTGCCGCGGATTGCAGTTTTGCCTTCATTCTGGTCGCGAGCGAGTAGTCGACCGCAGAACCAACGGCCGATATCAGGGGGATCGCCGCGATCCCGAAAATTATCGCGATATTGCCGCGTTGATCGCGGCGGAAACGGGAAAGACACTGCTTAAGACGAAATGGCACGACAACGCCCCTTGGCTATCCAAAAGCGCGCGATCGTAGCCCTGGCCTCCCTAAGTGCCCCTTAATCTGATTGCCGAAAAACAGGCCGATCTCGGATATGACCGATTTCAGCAGCCGTGGGTTACGATCTCTTTACTACGTGGGCTCGGCGAAGGCGCAACGCCCCGCGCGTTCTTCGATCGCCAAATCACTCGCATCGGCCAAATAAATAAAAAAGGCCGCGCATCAGCGCGGCCTTTTTCAATTTTCGAACTGGATTTCTCGGCCGAGGCCCGAAGAAATCCCTTATCCGGCGGCGCGCAGATTGTCGGCCGAAGATTTGCCAGAGCGGCGATCTGCCACGATTTCGTAGGAGATCTTCTGGCCTTCACGCAACGTTCCGAGGCCGGCACGCTCGACAGCGCTGATGTGCACGAACACGTCATTGCCGCCGTCATCCGGCTGGATGAAGCCATAGCCCTTGGTAGCGTTAAACCACTTCACGGTTCCCATGCTCACGGGGGTAGTCCCTTCTCAGATAGACAAGTCGTAGCCCACCTTTCGATGGGCTGGTGAGATCGAATTTTTGGAAGGGTCGTCAGCGTCTAAACCGGCTGTACCGGTGGATAGCTAATGTCGTCCGGCCGAAAATCGATACCTAATATTATTCGATAGTAGGATTCAAAACAATCCTGACGTGCGATTTTTTGATTCGGGCGGCCAGCCGCCCTCGCTCGCGCGCGACGCGGCCGCGTCGGCGCGATTTCGAGGGGCGTTTACGATCTGTTTACCGGCGGCGGAACTGGCCGCCGCGCGGCGGCCCGCCACGCGGGGCGCCCGGCGTTGACGGGCGCTCGTCCTTGTGTCGGAAGATCAGGCGACCCTTCTCCAGATCGTACGGCGACATCTCGATCGTCACGCGATCGCCTGCCAGCGTCTTGATCCGGTTCTTCTTCATCTTGCCCGCGGTATAGGCAACAATCTCGTGTCCGGCATCGAGCTGCACGCGATAGCGCGCGTCGGGGAGAATTTCGGTCACCAGTCCTTCGAACTGGATCAGCTCTTCTTTAGCCATGGTGGTCTCCAGGTCGATCGAGGCTAGCGCTGCGGTCGGTGGTTACGGTTCGGTTGATTATTCGGACGGCTCTCGCGATGCAAGAAGGCGACGCCCTGAATGCCCTCGCTTTGGCCGGCCTGACTCTTGCCGGCCTGCTGGGCCGGACGCGGCGCTTCGTGCCTGTTCGGCTGCTGCGCATTATTACCACCACCGCGGCGGTGTCGGCGAGGGTCTTTTGCGCTTGGGGCCGGTTCATGAGAACGGCCAGCATGGACGCGTGTTCCGGGCCGTCCGCCCCGGTGCTGAGCGGGGGCCGGCGCCGCATCACGGTGGCCCGGCGTCCTTCGGTCTTCCCGCGGCAGCGCGATGCGAATCAGCCGCTCGATGTCGCGCAGATAGCCCATTTCCTCGGCGCCCGCGATCAGCGAGATCGCCACGCCATCGGCGCCGGCGCGCGCGGTACGGCCGATGCGGTGGACATAGGTTTCGGGAACATTGGGCAGGTCGAAATTCACGACATGGCTGATGCCGTCGACATCGATGCCGCGGGCGGCAATGTCGGTGGCTACCAACGTCCGGATCTCGCCGGAACGGAACGCCGCCAGCACGCGTTCCCGGTGGTTCTGCGACTTGTTGCCGTGAATGGCATTGGCTTCGATGCCGGCCTTGGCCAGCACCTTCACCACCTTGTCGGCGCCGTGCTTGGTGCGGGTGAAGACCAGCGCGCGGTCGACCGGTTCCTGCTTCAAAAGCTGCGCCAGCACCGCCGGCTTGGCCGCGAAATCGACCTGGATGATGCGCTGGGTGATCCGGTCGGCGGTCGAGGCCACCGGCGTCACCGCCACTCGCGCAGGGTCGCGCAACATGGATTCGGCGAGTTCCGCGATATCCTTCGGCATCGTGGCCGAGAAGAACAACGTCTGCCGCTTGATCGGCAGCTTGGCGACGACTTTGCGGATGTCGTTGATGAAGCCCATGTCGAGCATACGGTCGGCTTCGTCGAGCACCAGGAACTCGACCTGGTTCAGCTTCAGCCCGTTGCTTTGGACGAGATCGAGCAGGCGGCCGGGGGTCGCCACCATTACTTCGACGCCCTGCATGACCGAGCGGACCTGGCGGCCCATCGGCACCCCGCCGATCGCCAGCGCCGAGGTCAGGCGGATGTGGCGGCCATAGGCGTTGAAGCTGTCGAGGATCTGGCCTGACAGCTCGCGGGTCGGCGACAGCACCAGCACGCGGCAGCTCTTCGGCTGTGGCCGGACGCGGTTCTCCAGGATCCGGTGCAGGATCGGCAGCGCAAACGCCGCGGTCTTGCCGGTGCCGGTCTGGGCGATGCCGACGACGTCACGGCCGGTCAATGCGATGGGAATGGTCTGGGCCTGGATGGGCGTGGGCGTGTGGTAATTTTCTTCCTTGAGCGCACGCGAGATGGGATCGGCAAGGCCGAAATCCTGAAAGGAGGTCAAAAGGGTGGTTCTTTCCATTAAAAAGGGCAGGCGCCCGGCGATGTCAGCCAGGAGCGCGCGAGTGTGTCAGAGACACCCGCGTGTTTGGGGCGTCGGTTTTGCTAGCTGAAGGGGGCAAGCCAGAAACCGCAAAACGGGATCAGAACACGCGGCTCGCAGGGACCTGATGATTCTCTAGGTCACGACAGTCATATGGAGCACCTGCGCGCCGCTTTCAAGGTGAATTCGGCGCGCCTCGCCAGCGCGGTTAAAAGAAACCCATCGGCCAGATCGCGCCGTGCCGCCCGGCCAACCCAAACGATCAAAATTCGTGCAAGTAATTTAGCCAAATTGCGGCATTTGCACAAAAAACAGATACTTTGCCGCCAAAGCATACATTTCTGCTGTCTAATAAATGGGCAGATTTCCCGCCGGCGGTTTTCGCGTAGCAGGAATTTCCAAGCGATTATAGGAGCTTATCCGGCCATCGAGCGATGGCATGGTTCTTGCGATTCCCTTAACCGCAGGCGGCCGTGGGGCCGTTCGCAGCGTTCAACGCCTGCGTCAGGGAGATGACATTTCATGCTTACAAAATTGAATCACGATATAGCGACGCTGAGCCGCCGCCGCTGGCTGGCGGCCACCGCCGGCCTGGTTTTGGGTCTGGCTGCGTTCTCGAACGCCAAGGCGCAGGAGACCATCAAGGTCGGCGTCCTGCATTCGCTTTCCGGCACCATGGCCATCAGCGAAACCACGCTGAAGGACACCATTCTCTTCCTGATCGAGGAGCAGAACAAGAAGGGCGGCGTGCTCGGCAAGAAGCTCGAGCCTGTCGTCGTCGACCCCGCCTCGAACTGGCCGCTGTTTGCCGAAAAGGCCCGCGAGCTGATCACCAAGGACAAGGTTTCGGTCGTGTTCGGCTGCTGGACTTCGGTGTCGCGCAAGTCCGTGCTCCCGGTATTCAAGGAACTGAACTCGATCCTGTTCTACCCCGTGCAATACGAGGGCGAGGAGAGCGAGCGCAACGTGTTCTACACCGGTGCGGCGCCGAACCAGCAGGCGATCCCCGCCGTCGACTATTTGATGAAGGACGAGAAGGTGAAGCGCTGGGTGCTGGCTGGCACCGACTACGTCTATCCGCGCACCACCAACAAGATCCTCGAAGCCTACTTGAAGTCGAAGGGCGTCAAGCAGGAAGACATCATGATCAACTACACGCCGTTTGGTCATAGTGACTGGCAGACGATCGTGGCCGACATCAAGAAGTTCGGCTCGGCCGGCAAGAAGACCGCCGTGGTCTCCACCATCAATGGCGACGCCAACGTTCCCTTCTACAAGGAGCTCGGCAACCAGGGCATCAAGGCGACCGACATCCCGGTGGTCGCGTTCTCGGTCGGTGAAGAAGAGCTCGCCGGCATCGACACCAAGCCGCTGCTCGGCCATCTCGCCGCCTGGAACTACTTCCAGTCGATCAAGTCGCCCGAGAACGAGAAGTTCATCAAGGCCTGGCAGGCCTACACCAAGAATCCGAAGCGCGTGACCAACGATCCGATGGAAGCGCACGTCATCGGCTTCGACATGTGGGTCAAGGCGGTCGAGAAGGTGAAGTCGACCGATCCGGACAAGGTGATCGACGCGCTGCCCGGCATCGAAGCCAAGAACCTGACCGGCGGCACCTCCAAGATGCTGCCCAACCATCACATCACCAAGCCGGTGTTCATCGGCGAAATCAAGGCCAACGGCCAGTTCGACGTGGTGTGGAAGACCCCGG
This sequence comes from Bradyrhizobium sp. RDI18, assembly GCF_043203335.1. Taxonomy (NCBI): domain Bacteria; kingdom Pseudomonadati; phylum Pseudomonadota; class Alphaproteobacteria; order Hyphomicrobiales; family Nitrobacteraceae; genus Bradyrhizobium; species Bradyrhizobium sp. RDI18. Next base: position 5,929,890 of record NZ_JBICRN010000008.1, read on the forward strand.
GTCTGGTCGCGGGCGACGCCTGGTCGAAGGAGCTCGAGGGCTCCAAGGACCTGATCGGCGACTGGGTCGGCAAGAAGTGCGGCAACTACAACACCAAGACCAACAAGTGCGGCGGTCAGGGCTCCTGATCCCGATCTGATCCGACAGGATCAGGGTCGCCTGAGTTGCAATAAAGAACTTCCAAGAGTTCTTCGACGAGAACGACGGGAGAAGGCGGCGCTGCCGCCGCCTTCTCCCCATACTCCTGCCGGGGTCGTATTGTGTCTGCCAATTTCCTTGATCGCCTTCGCGCGCTTTTGCTCGCGATTTCTCTCGCCGTAGCCTTTGCAGCGCCGGCGCTGGCTGGCCCGTTCGAGGACGCGGTCGCCAAGTTCGCCAACGACGATTTTTCCGACACCGATGAGGCGATCGGTGCGGTCGCGACCTCGGGCAATCCGCTGGCTTTTCCGATCATCAGTGCGCTGCAGGACGGGCGGCTGTCGGCCGATCCTGATACCAAGAAGGTTTTCGTCACGCAGGCCGACGGCAAGGTCATCGATGCCGCGACCGGCGCTGCCGTGGACAAGCTGCCGGACAACGCGGCCGCCGTGCGCCTCAACAACCGCTTGCGCCGCGCCGTCGAAGCCGCGCTCGGCGGGCTGACGCTGTTGTCACCCGATCCGGCCAAGCGGATCGCGGCGGCGCAGTCGGTGTTCAAGAGCCATGAGGAGAGTGCGCTGCCCGTGATCGACGGCGCCCTGGCGAAGGAGACCAACAAGTCCGTCAAGGCCGCGTTCGCGGAAGCCCGCGCCGCCATCCTGCTCTACAAGTCTGACGCGACCGAGGTCGAGAAGCTCGAGGCGGTTGCCGTCGTCAAGGCGCGCGGCGATCAGGAGGCGATGGCGCTGCTGACGGGCTTGGGCAACGACCTGCCGCCCAATGTCGCACGCGCCGCAGCAAGCGCGATCGCCTCGATCGAGAGCAATCTTGCGATGTGGTCGATGGTGCAGAACGCCTGGTACGGCCTGTCGCTGGGATCGGTGCTGCTGCTCGCCGCGATCGGCCTCGCCATCACCTTCGGCGTCATGGGCGTCATCAACATGGCCCATGGCGAGATGGTGATGCTGGGCGCCTACACCACCTTCGTGGTGCAGGAGGTCATTCGCAGCAATTATCCCGGCCTGTTCGATTATTCGCTGCTGATCGCGGTGCCGCTGGCGTTCCTCGTCGCGGGCGCCGTCGGCGTGCTGATCGAGCGCGGCATCATCCGCTTCCTCTATGGCCGTCCGCTGGAAACGCTGCTCGCGACCTGGGGTCTGTCGCTGGTACTGCAGCAGGCCGTGCGCACCGCGTTCGGCCCCACCAACCGCGAGGTCGGCAATCCCTCCTGGATGAGCGGCGCGTTCGAGCTCGGGCAGATCACCATCACCTATAACCGGCTCTGGATCCTCTGCTTTACGCTGGCCGTGTTCGTCATCCTGCTCGCGATGCTGCGTTACACCGCGCTCGGGCTCGAGATGCGCGCGGTGACGCAGAACCGGCGCATGGCGGCCTCGATGGGCATCGCCACCTCGCGCGTCGATGCACTGACCTTCGGCCTCGGCTCGGGGATTGCCGGGATTGCCGGCGTGGCGCTGTCGCAGATCGACAATGTCAGCCCCAATCTCGGCCAGAGCTACATCATCGACAGCTTCATGGTCGTCGTGTTCGGCGGTGTCGGCAATCTCTGGGGCACGTTGGTCGGCGCCTTCACGCTCGGCATCGCCAACAAGTTCCTGGAGCCGGTGGCCGGCGCCGTGCTCGGCAAGATCGCCATTCTGGTGCTGATCATCCTGTTCATCCAGAAACGTCCGCGCGGCCTGTTCGCGCTCAAGGGCCGGGCGGTGGAAGCATGACGCCGCACATCCTCACGCGCTCGCTCGACCGCGGCGCCACGATCTTCCTCGTCGTCGTCGCCGGCCTCGGCGTGCTGATCCCGCTCTCCAATCTCCTGCTGCCTTCAGGCTCGGCGCTGCAGGTGCCGACCTATCTTGTCGCGCTGTTCGGCAAATACGCCTGCTACGCCATTTTGGCGCTCTCAATCGACCTGATCTGGGGCTATTGCGGCATTCTCTCGCTCGGCCACGGCGCGTTCTTCGCGCTCGGCGGCTACGCCATGGGCATGTACCTGATGCGCCAGATCGGCAGCCGCGGCGTCTACGGCAATCCGATACTGCCCGACTTCATGGTGTTCCTGAACTATCCGTCGCTGCCCTGGTACTGGCACGGCTTTGATATGTTCTGGTTTGCGGCGCTGATGGTCGTTCTTGTTCCCGGCCTGCTCGCGTTCTGCTTCGGCTGGCTGGCGTTCCGCTCCCGCGTCACCGGCGTCTATCTCTCGATCATCACCCAGGCCATGACGTATGCGCTGCTGCTGGCGTTCTTCCGTAACGATTTCGGTTTCGGCGGCAACAACGGCCTGACCGACTTCAAGGACATCCTCGGCTTCAACGTGCAGGCCGACGGCACCCGTGCCGCTCTGTTCGCGCTGAGCTGCCTGGCGCTGATCGTGGCCTTCCTGATCTGCCGGGCGGTGGTGACGTCGAAGCTAGGCAAGGTTTTGATCGCAATCCGCGATGCCGAGTCCCGCACCCGTTTCCTCGGCTACCGCGTCGAGTCCTACAAGCTGTTCGTGTTCACGCTGTCGGCCTGCATGGCAGGCGTCGCCGGCGCGCTCTACGTGCCGCAAGTCGGCATCATCAATCCGAGCGAATTTGCACCGGGCAATTCCATCGAAGCGGTGATCTGGGTTGCCGTCGGCGGCCGCGGCACGCTGGTGGGCGCCGCGCTTGGCGCTGTCGTCGTCAACTACGCAAAAACCTACTTCACCCTCAGGCCCGCTGGCGCCGTACTGGCTGTTCATGCTGGGCGCGCTGTTCATCCTGGTGACGCTGCTGCTGCCAAAGGGGATCGTCGGCACCTTCAACGCATGGCGGGAGTCCCGGAAGGCAACCGAAAAAGCCAATGCCGAAAGCGCTGCGCTCGAAGACGGCGTCGGCGAACCGAAGCCGGCGGAGTGAGCGCATGAGTGTCATGGAGGGAAGGACCACTTCGGCGCTGCTCTACCTCGACGGCGTGCATGTCTCGTTCGATGGCTTTCACGCCATCAACAATCTCTCGCTCACCCTCGAGCCAGGCGAGATGCGCGCCATCATCGGCCCGAACGGCGCCGGCAAGACAACGATGATGGACATCATCACCGGCAAGACAAAGCCGGACGAAGGCACAGTGCTGTTCGATGGCATGACCGACCTGACGCGGCTGGACGAGACCCATATCGCCGAACTCGGCATTGGCCGCAAATTCCAGAAGCCGACGGTGTTCGAGAGCCAGACCATCGAGGACAATCTGTTGCTGGCGCTCAATGTCGATCACAGCGTCAAGGGCACGCTGTTCTGGCGCGGCAGCAGGGACGAATCCGAGCGGATCGACCGCGTGCTCGAAACCATCCGCCTGACCGACGCACGCAACCGTTTTGCGGGCAGCCTGTCACACGGCCAGAAGCAGTGGCTGGAGATCGGCATGCTGCTGGCACAGGACCCAAAACTGCTGCTGGTCGACGAACCGGTCGCGGGCATGACCGATGTCGAAACGCATCAGACCGCCGAGCTTCTGAAGGAAATCAACAAGGAAAAGACCGTCATGGTCGTCGAGCACGACATGACCTTTGTGCGCGAACTCGGCGTCAAGGTCACCTGCCTGCACGAAGGCACGGTGCTGGCGGAGGGGACCATCGATCAGGTCTCGTCGAACGAGCGGGTGATCGAAGTGTATCTGGGAAGATAGGCGGATGGCGAGTAGCGAATAGCGAATGGAATTCTTCTTCGAACTATTCGCTACTCGCCATTCGCCATTCGCGAAAGGCTGACGATGCTGGATGTGAAAAACATCAATCTCTACTACGGCGCAGCACAAGCCTTGCGCGGCGTCTCGCTGTCCGCCGAACCCGGCAAGGTGACGTGCGTGCTGGGCCGCAACGGCGTCGGCAAGACCTCGCTGCTGCGCGCGATGGTCGGCCAGTATCCGATCGCCAGTGGCTCGATCGCGCTTGATGGTCACGATATCACCGGTCTGAAACCTTATGAGCGCGCCCGGCGCGGCATCGGCTTCGTGCCGCAGGGCCGCGAAATTTTTCCGCTGCTCACGGTTGAGGAAAATCTCAAGACCGGCTTCGGGCCGCTCGAGCGCGAGGATCGCTATATCCCCGACGACGTGTTCTCGCTGTTTCCGGTGCTGAATACGATGCTGGGGCGGCGCGGCGGCGACCTCTCGGGCGGGCAGCAACAACAATTGGCGATCGGCCGTGCGCTGGTGATGCGGCCGAAACTGTTGCTATTGGACGAGCCGACCGAAGGCATTCAGCCCTCGATCATCAAGGACATCGGCCGCGCGATCTCTTACCTGCGCAGCCTCGGCAACATCGCGATCGTGCTGGTCGAACAATATCTCGACTTTGCCTGCGAGCTCGGCGACAATTTCGCGGTCATGGACCGCGGCGCCGTGAAATATGCCTGCGACCGCGCCAATCTCGATCCCGCGGAGATCAGCCGCCAGATGGCGCTGTAACGTTTTCGAGCGCGGCACACACCGTTTGGGGGACGGATGCGGACCGATATCACGCGCACGGCTTCAGCAACCTTCGCGGCCAACCGGGCCCAGGGCGCGGTGCGGTTCGGCGTACATCTGCAGGATGGCGTCACCCGCCGTGGGGACTTGCATGAATCCGGCTCGCTGCGCGTGCGCTTTCCTTCGCCTGAAACAGAGGGCCTGTCGGGCGTGTTCGTCAACACCGCCGGCGGCATCGCCGGCGGCGACCGCTTCGATATCGACATCAGGGCAGGCGAGGGGACGCGGCTGACGCTGACGACGGCGGCGGCCGAAAAGGTCTATCGCGCGCCCGGCGCGGCCGCCCAGCTCAGCATCGCCCTGAAGGCGGAAGCCGGTGCGCAGCTCGCCTGGCTGCCGCAGGAAACCATCCTGTTCGACCGCGCGCGAATTGTCAGGCGCATTGACATCGACCTGGCCGAAGACGCCTCGCTTCTGCTCTGCGAAATCGTCGTGTTCGGCCGCGCCGCGATGGGTGAAACGATGCGGCACGGCGAGTTCGTCGACCGCTGGCGCCTGCGCCGCGGTGGTCGCCTCGTATTTGCGGAGACCGTCCGGCTCGACGGCGACATCGGCGCAAAGCTGGCGCGGCGGGCGATCGCCAATGGCGGCGTTGCCATCGGCACCGCGCTGATCCTGCCCGGCGATCAGGCAGTCGTGGAGCGCATCCGCGAAGCCTCGGAAACGTTTGGTGGCGAGGTCGGCATCTCCTGCTGGAATGGATTTGCAATGGCGCGCTTCTGTGCCCAAGATGCGACCCGGCTGCGCGCCGACATGATGACGGTGCTCGGCCGCGCCAGCGGCGTAGCGCTGCCAAGACTTTGGCTCAATTAACCGCTGTGGCTCAATTAGAGACAATCACCAGAGTGCTCGCATGAATCTCTCCCCCGCGAAAAGGACAAGCTCTTGATCTCGATGGCGGCCATGGTGGCGCGCCGCAGGCTCGAGCGCGGCGTCAAGCTCAACCACCCCGAGGCGGTGGCCATCATCTCCGACTTCATCGTCGAGGGCGCCCGCGACGGCCGCACCGTCGCCGAGCTGATGCAATCAGGCGCGCAGGTCTTGACCCGCGCGCAAGTGATGGATGGCATTCCCGAGATGATCCATGACATCCAGGTCGAGGCGACGTTTCCGGATGGGACCAAGCTCGTCACCGTGCACGAGCCGATCAGATGAGGCACGTACATCTCCAACGTCGTCATGCCCGGGCTTGTCCCGGGCATCCACGTCTTTCTTTCTTTCTGGAGAGGCAAAGACGTGGATGGCTGGGACAAGCCCGGCCATGACGCAGCAAAACATGGCGAGGCAGGAAAAATGATCCCCGGCGAACGCTTCATCAAGGACGGCGAGATCGAACTCAACGCCGGCCGCAAGACGGTGACGCTCACCGTCGCCAATACCGGCGATCGCCCGATCCAGGTCGGCTCGCACTACCATTTCTTCGAAACCAACCCCGCACTGAAATTCGACCGCAAAAAATCCCGCGGCATGCGCCTCGACATCGCCGCCGGCACCGCGGTGCGGTTCGAGCCGGGGCAAACGCGCGACATCCAACTCGTCGCGCTTGCGGGAAAGCGCGTGATCTACGGTTTCCGCGGTGACGTGCAGGGGAAGCTGTGAGCGTGTGATCAAGAGCAGCGCCGTGGCGCATTGTGAGGTGAGCACGTGGGTAGGGCTCCCTCCCCTTGCGGGGGGAGGGTTGGGGAGAGGGGTGGCCGCGAGTCCCCATGTCCAAAACGAAACACCGATCAGATCTGAAAGCTGGAGTCCGTCATGTCCGTGAAAATCAAACGTAGCGTCTATGCCGACATGTTCGGGCCGACCACCGGCGACAAGGTGCGGCTGGCCGATACCGATCTCATCATTGAGGTTGAAAAGGACTTCACCACCTATGGCGAGGAGGTGAAGTTCGGCGGCGGCAAGGTGATCCGCGATGGCATGGGGCAGTCACAGGTGACGAACCGGCAGGGCGCGGCCGATACCGTCATTACCAATGCGCTGATCGTCGATCACTGGGGCATCGTCAAGGCCGACGTCGCGATCAAGGAGGGGATGATCGCAGGGATCGGCAAGGCCGGCAATCCCGATATCCAGCCCGGCGTCACCATCATCATCGGCCCCGGCACCGACGTCATTGCCGGCGAAGGAAAAATTCTCACTGCCGGCGGCTTCGACAGCCACATCCATTTCATCTGCCCGCAGCAGATCGAGCATGCGTTGATGAGTGGCGTCACCTCGATGTTAGGGGGCGGCACCGGGCCCTCGCACGGCACGTTTGCGACCACCTGCACGCCTGGCCCCTGGCACATGGGACGAATGATCCAGTCGTTCGACGCCTTCCCGGTCAATCTCGGCATATCGGGCAAGGGCAATGCGGCGCGTCCCGCCGCGCTGGTCGAGATGATCAGGGCCGGCGCCTGCGCGCTGAAGCTGCACGAGGATTGGGGCACCACGCCGGCGGCGATCGACAACTGCCTCGCCGTCGCCGACGATTACGACGTCCAGGTGATGCTGCATTCGGACACGCTGAACGAATCCGGTTTCGTCGAGGACACGATGAAAGCCTTCAAGGGCCGCACCATCCACGCCTTCCATACCGAAGGCGCCGGCGGCGGCCATGCGCCTGATATCATCAAGATTGCCGGCTTGAAGAATGTGTTGCCGTCCTCGACCAACCCGACGCGCCCCTTCACCCGCAACACCATCGACGAGCATCTGGACATGCTGATGGTGTGCCACCATCTCGATCCGTCGATTGCGGAGGATCTCGCGTTTGCCGAAAGCCGCATCCGCAAAGAAACCATCGCAGCCGAAGACATCCTGCACGATCTCGGCGCGCTGTCGATGATGTCGTCGGATTCGCAGGCGATGGGCCGGCTCGGCGAAGTCATCATCCGCACCTGGCAGACCGCCGACAAGATGAAGAAGCAGCGCGGCGCGCTGCCGGAGGACAAGGGTAACGACAACGACAATTTCCGCGTCAAGCGCTACATCGCCAAATACACCATCAACCCTGCGATCGCGCATGGCGTGTCGAAACTGATCGGCTCGGTGGAGAAGGGAAAGCTCGCCGACCTCGTGCTGTGGTCACCGGCGTTCTTCGGCGTCAAGCCGGATTGCATCATCAAGGGCGGCTCGATCGTGGCGGCGCCGATGGGCGATCCGAACGCCTCGATCCCGACGCCGCAGCCGGTGCATTACCAGCCGATGTTCGCCGCCTTCGGCAAGTCGCTTACCGCATCTTCAGTGGTGTTCACCTCGAAGGCCGCCATTACCGGCGGGCTGGCGCGCAAGCTCGGCATAGCCAAGACGCTCTACCCGGTGAAAAACACCCGCGGCGGCATTTCCAAGAAGAGCATGATCCATAACGGCGCGACGCCCAAGATCGAGGTCGATGCCGAGACCTATGAGGTGCGCGCAGACGGCGAGCTTCTGACATGCGCGCCCGCCGAGGTCCTGCCCATGGCGCAGAGGTATTTCATGTTCTAAGGTCTGGCCCGGAACGTTAGCCAGAACAAAAATCCGGGAGGATCTAGTGATCTACGTCGTTGCCACGCTGACCATCAAGCCCGAAACGCGCGCCGATTTCATCGCCGCCGCCACCGCCTGCATCAAGGAAACCCGGAAGGAGCCGGGCAATATCGCCTATGACCTGCACGAGAGCGTCACCGATCCCTCAAAAATGGTGTTCGTCGAGCAGTGGGAAAATGCCGAGGCGCTGGTGCCGCATCGTAGCGCCGAGCACATGAAGACCTTCGGTCGCGTCGCCGTGAAATGCATGTCGGCGCCACCGAAGATCGAAGTGATCACGCCCGAAAACGTCGAGACCCGCTAACAAGAAAAGCCAGCGGGAGAGAAATTGTGGAGAAGCTTTGAGGCCCACGTCATGATCCGCGCGACAAAAGTCCTGGGCCAGCATCGCTGGACGCAAGCAGCCGCCGATACCGTCGTGCTCGATTTCGACGACCGGCACCGGCGGCGGATGGCGATGACGGGCACGCGCGGGCTCGAATTCCTGCTCGACCTGGAGAATGCGGTGGCGCTGCGCGGCGGTGACGCGCTGGTGCTGGAGGACGGCAGGCTGATCGAGGTGGTCGCGGCCGCCGAGCCCTTGATCGAGATCCGGGGCGCCGATCCCTTGCATCTGGTCCGCATCGCCTGGCATCTCGGCAACCGTCATTTGCCGACGCAGATCATGCCGAAGGGCCTGCGCATCCGCCGCGATCACGTCATCGAGGCGATGGTGAAGGGGCTGGGTGCGCGCATCATCGAGATCGAGGCGCCGTTCGATCCCGAAGGCGGCGCCTATGCGCAGGCTTCGCATGATCATGCCGCGCACCACCACGGCCATGATCATCACCATCATGATGATCATGCGCACCGTCACCACCACGACGAACATTGCGACCACGATCATCATCACCACGATCACTCCCATGCTCATGACCACAAGTGAGCCTGCGCCCGCCAACGCGAGCAGCGGAATGAATGCGGAGGAGTCAGCGGCGCTCTACCGGCTGATGACCTGGCTGTCGCCGTCCTTCCCGGTCGGCGCATTCTCCTATTCCAGCGGCATCGAATGGGCGGTGGAGGCGGGCGATATCACCGACGCCGCATCGCTGCGCGACTGGCTGGCCACGATGCTCAACGATGGTTCCGGCTTCTGCGATGCCGTGTTTCTGGCGCAGGCGTATCGCGCCGCGTCCGTGCAGGACGCCACGGCGTTGCGCGAGATTGCCGAACTGGCCGCTGCCTTCGTGCCCTCGCGCGAGCGTCAGCTCGAGACTTCGACGCAGGGTCGCGCCTTCATCGATATCGCTCGCGCCGCCTGGGCCTGCGACGGGTTCGACAGCATGGTTGCCGCGGGCGGCAGCGCGATCGTTTATCCCGTCGCGGTCGGCGTCGTCAGCGCCGCCCATGCCATTCCGCTTGCGCCGGCAATGCATGCTTTCCTGCATGCCGTGGTGTCGAACTGGATTTCCGCCGGCGCCCGCCTCGTGCCGCTCGGGCAAACCGACAGCCAGCGCATTCTCGCGAGCCTGGAAACCGATGTCGCCGCAACGGCGAAGCGCGCGCTCGCCGCCTCGCTGGACGATCTCGGCAGCGCCACCTTTCGCGCCGATCTCGCCAGCCTCCGCCACGAGACGCAGTATACGCGGCTGTTCCGGTCATGAGGCGAACGAGATACTCACCGCGCGTCGTCCCTGCGAACGCAGGGATCCATAACCACAGGCGTCCATTTGGCGAAAGACGGCGGCCACCGAAATCCGTCGCGAGGCCGCGGCGTATGGGTCCCTGCGTTCGCAGGGACGACGACAACAAAGAGAGCATCGCATATGTCTAACTCTCACGGCCCGCTTCGGATCGGCGTCGGCGGCCCCGTCGGCTCCGGCAAGACCGCGCTGATGGACCTGCTCTGCAAGTCGATGCGCGAGCACTACGACATCGCCGCCATCACCAACGACATCTACACCAAGTGGGACGCCGAATTCCTGGTGCGCTCGGGCTCGCTGACGCCCGACCGCATAGCGGGCGTCGAGACCGGCGGCTGCCCGCACACCGCGATCCGCGAGGACGCCTCGATGAATCTTGCGGCGGTCGCCGACATGCGCGCGAAATTTCCCGATCTCGATCTGGTTCTGATCGAATCCGGCGGCGACAATCTCGCGGCGACGTTTTCTCCCGAACTCGCCGATCTCACGATCTACGTGATCGACGTCGCCGCCGGCGACAAGATTCCTTCCAAGGGCGGCCCCGGCATCACCCGCTCGGACCTGCTCGTCATCAACAAGATCGACCTGGCGCCTTATGTCGGCGCGTCGCTGGAGAAGATGGAGGTGGACGCCAAGCGGATGCGCGGCGAGCGGCCGTTCGTGATGACCAATTTGAAGAAGAGCGAGGGGCTCGATCGCATCATCGGCTTCATCGAGACCAAGGGCGGCCTGCGCCCGGCCGCAAAGGCCCGGTAGGCCCGGGTAGCCGGCTCCGGGGGCCGGGCCGAGCAGCGGTCAGGCCAGCGGCAGGTGAGCGGCGCATTAACATTAATACTCGGTCCGCCGCCGCAGCCCGCGGATTTGTCCGTCCGCGCCGGAACCAAATCGACGCTGTCAGATTATCAACTTCTGGCGCCGCCAAATCAGCGTTAACGGCTGCCGTGTTGTTGCCCGCTGCCAAGCTGTCAGTTGCGTGCTGATGATCGCTCCGTCATATTCGCCGCGCTTGGCCTTCGCGCTATTGCCACGTGTCTCTGCCCCGGCAGACCTCGAAATGCTTCCAATACGTCTTCGCCAACACGTCATTCCTGAGTAAGCGAGTGGTTCGGCTGGGCTTCATTATCGGCTTTATTGCCCTGATCGGAGTTTTGCTCTCCGGTCTCGCAGCCTATCGCGTCCACGAGCAGGAACTGGCGATCGACGGCATCGCACTGTCGCGGGCCATCGACGTTCATGCCAGCCTCGCGCAGGACCGGCTGACCGAGCGCGAATTGCTCGCACGCGTTGCATCCGGCTTGTTTCGCTCACCCTCAGTAGTGAAGGCCAACATGCTGCAGCCGCTGCGCTCGGCGATCTACGCCTTCAAGACCGATTTCGTGAGCGCGTTCTGGATCGCGCGCCTCAAGCCGGGCGATCTGGCGGCTGCGCAGGCGGAGCTGAAGGGGGCCGGCTTCACCAATCCGACGATCAGGGATTTCGACGACAAGCCGCTGGATCTCCGGACCATCAACAAGCCGATCGACGTGCTGATGGACCTCGAGCCGCGTAGTCCGGATACGCTCGGCTTTCCCGGCCGCGCCTACGACCGGCACTCGGTGATCGGGCCGATGCTGGCGCAGGCGGCGGTAACCGGCAAGCCGCTGGCGTCGGACCCGATCCCGCTGCTGCGCCAGAGCGGGCCGATCGGTCTCGTGCTGGCGTCTCCGATTCTGCTGGAGGGCAGTTCGGAACCGGCCGGCTTCGTCACCTTTTCCTACGAGCTGGCACCGCTGATGCTGACCGATGACGACCGCTCGTTGTTCTCGGTGGTGTTGAAGGACCCTGATGACGCCAACGACGAATATGTCGCCAACGACCAGGGCGTCGTCACGCTGCGGGCGGTGAGGCAGGGCGATCCGCCGCCGTCGGTGGTGCGGACGGTGACGTTCGGCGGCCGCGACTGGTCGCTAGCCTATTACGCCAAGAACAACGCCGCGCAGCGTGCGCAGCAGACCGCGATCGTCGTCGCGGCCATTGGGCTGGCGCTCACCGGAATCGTCTGCGGCCTGTTCGGCTATGTCGCCTACAACAATCTGCGGCTCAGCCGCGAGATCCAGGTGCGGATCGGCTTCGAGCGGCGCTTGACCGCCGTCATCGACGAGCTCAACCACCGGGTCAAGAACATCCTGGCCGTGATCCAGTCGATCGTGACGCGCACGCTGCGTCACGGCTCCGACATGGATGTAGCACGCGAGCTGTTGATCGGCCGCATTCACGCGATGTCGAACGTGGTGACGCTGCTCAGCGAAAGCCAGTGGCAGGGCGTCAAGCTCAAGGGCCTGTTTGAGTCGCGCGCGATCCCGCATGCCGACCGCATCGTCGTCAACGGCCCGGATATCGCCGTCAGCGCGCGCGCCGCGCAGTCGCTCTCGCTGTTGTTCTTTGAGCTGGCCTCGCACTCCGACGAGGGCCTGTCGCTGGTCGGCAAGCATCCGCATATCGTTGCGAACTGGGAAGTCTCGGGCGAGGAGCCCGACACGATCTTCCATTTCCGCTGGGAAGAGTTCAACACCAGCGCGGCGACACGGCGCGAAGACTCGGATTTCGGCCTCATCCTGCTCGACCGCGTCGCTCCCGAAGCGCTCGGCGGCACCGCAAAACGCTACTTCACCGATGTCAGCTATGTCTACGAACTCATCGCGCCGATGGCCACGGTGGTCGACATGACCGAGCGCGATCGCACGGGCGAGATTTCCGCGCCGGTACGGCCCGCGCGGTAGCAGGCAAGCACTCTCAGCCTGTCGTCCCTGCGAACGCAGGGACCCATACGCCGCGACCCATGGAAGTGGCACAAGGCGAGACGGCTTGTCTCGCAACTTGCATTGGTGGTTATGGGTCCCTGCGTTCGCAGGGACGACAAGGCATCACGTCCAGGTTACGATAGCGACAAAAAAGGCGGCCGCTGTGGCCGTCTTTTCCGTGTCGTCTCGATCGCGTCATCAGCCGCCATTGCCGCCGATCACGGCGCGCACGGTCTCGTCAGGTCCGAAATCCTCGGCGCCCTCGACATAGAGCAACGCGGAGAGTTTCGAGCGCGCGCGGTTGACGCGGCTCTTGATGGTGCCGACCGCGCAGCCGCAGATGGCGGCGGCGTCCTCGTAGGAGAAGCCGGAGGCGCCGACCAGGATCAACGCTTCGCGCTGGTCCTGCGGCAGCTTGTCGAGTGCTGTGCGAAACTCCTCAAACTCCAGGTGCGCGTTTTGCGACGGCTGGGTCTTCAAAGTTTTCGCGTAATTGCCCTCGGCGTCCTCCACCTCGCGCCGCCGCTTGCGATAGTCCGAGCGAAACAGGTTGCGCAGGATGGTGAACAACCAGGCCGGCAGGTTCGAGCCGGGCTGGAACGAGTCAATGTTGGCAATGGCGCGCAGCAACGTCTCCTGCACCAGGTCGTCCGCACGGTCACCATTGCCCGAGAGTGAGATCGCAAACGCGCGCAGGCTTGGTACCGACGCCAAAATGTCGTCGCGAAGAGAGTCCGTGAGAGGCATTAGTCCCTCCCGTCATTTTTTGCTGTTTCGTCGATCTGGGCCGCCGCCGCCTCCGGCCCATCGAGCTTCCGGATCAGCTCCGCAAAGCGGTCCGGCACGCCCTGTCGAACCACATCGTCGTACATGGCACGGAGCTGGTGGCCGATCCTCGATTGAATCTCGGCATTGAGCCCGCCCTGCTTTTTTGCTTCCTTCATGGTCTGATCCACGCTTCCCCGAGAGTTAATTCTCTGTGGTTTCAAGAGGTTACCTCGAAATTGGGCCTAGGCCGCCGCGTTATAGGTCAGAGGCTAATGCGAATATCTGCGGAAGGTTCCGAAATCTGGGAACTTTTTCTGGAACTTTTTTGCCTTCCGCGAGTAGTCGGGGGTGACAGGGGAACCGGGTCCCCCCGACTCAAATGGTTTAAAAAATCTTAAATGGCGCCAGACGCGGCGCTCGAGGTTACGTCCGCCCAGATGCGACCCTAAGTACGGCCAAGAATACGGCCCTAGACAAGGATGAATGGGGATGTCCCGATCACAGCTCGTTGCTGAACATCTGCCGCTGTTGCGGCGCTATGCCCGTGCGCTCACCGGAAACCAGGCCTCGGGCGATGCCTATGTGGCCGCCATGCTGGAGGCCCTGCTGCAGGATGGCTCGCTGCTGGATGAACGGTTCGGCCCGCGCGCCGGGCTGTTCAAGCTGTTCACCCAGATCTGGAATTCGGTCTCGCTCAACGACAATCCTGATGTCGCGACGTTGGCGCTGCCGCCGGAGCGGCGGCTGTCGAACATCACGCCGCTGCCGCGGCAGGCGTTCCTCTTGCTGTCGCTCGAAGGCTTCTCCGAGGAAGAGGTGGCGTTCATTCTCAATACCGACATCGCCGAGACCCGGCAGTTGACGGATGCTGCCGGCCGCGAGATGGCGGCCGAAATCGCCACCGACGTCCTCATCATCGAGGATGAGACCTTCATCGCGATGGACCTCGAGAGCCTCGTGAAGAACCTCGGTCACAACGTCATCGGCGTCGCCCGCACCCATGCCGACGCGGTCGCGCTGGCCAAGAACAAGAAGCCCGGCCTGATCCTCGCCGACATCCAGCTCGCCGACGGCTCGTCGGGCCTGGATGCGGTCAACGAATTGCTGCGCGCGTTCGAGGTGCCGGTGGTGTTCATCACCGCTTACCCCGAGCGCTTCCTGACCGGCGAACGCCCCGAGCCGGCGTTCCTGATCTCAAAACCGTTCCAGCCCGCAATGGTTTCGGCGGTCGCGAGCCAGGCGCTGTTCTTCCAGCGCAACTCGCGCAATCGCAGCCCGCGCGCAGCCACCGGCTGACGGGAGTCTTGTAGCGAATAATAATGATCCGGCGCGCTCAACTAGCGCGCCGGATTTTTTGCGGTCATAAACCGCAAGGCTTGAACCGTAAGGCTTGGGGCGGCGAATCAAATGCTGCGGGTTGGAAATCGATGAGTATCGGGCTGATCGGCCTTCTCGACGATGTCGCTGGTATAGCGAAGGTGGCTGCAGCCTCCCTCGATGACGTCGCCAGCCAGGCCGCCAGGGCGGGCGCGAAGGCCGCAGGCGTCGTGATCGACGATACCGCTGTCACGCCTGGTTACGTGATCGGGTTCGAGCCGAAGCGCGAGCTTCCCATTGTGGGCAGGATCGCCGCAGGATCGCTGCGCAACAAGCTGTTGATTCTGTTGCCGGCCGCCTTGGTGCTGAGCTACTTCCTCCCCTGGACGATCACGCCGCTGCTGATGCTGGGCGGCGTCTATCTTTGCTACGAGGGGGTGGAGAAGGTACTCGAAGCGGTCATGCCTCATCAGGCGCACCAGCATGAGGCCCAGCTCGGCTCGGTGGCGTTGAACGCTCAGTCGGTCGAAGACGAGAAGGTCGCAAGCGCGATCAAGACCGATTTCATCCTCTCGGCCGAGATCATGGCTATCACGCTGGCGGCGCTCCCAGCGGGGAGCATTTGGAAGCAGGCGCTCGTGTTGGCGGTCGTGGCGATCGGAATCACCGTCGCCGTGTATGGCGTGGTCGCGCTGATCGTGAAGGCCGACGATGTCGGCGTGGGTCTGGCGCGGAGCGACCGCGCCTCGGCTGTTGGCCGCGCGCTCGGACGCGGCATTGTTCGCAGCATGCCTGTGCTGCTGAAAATCCTCAGCGTCGTCGGCACCGCCGCCATGATCTGGGTGGGCGGCGGCATCATCCTGCATGGCCTCGAGGTCAACGGCCCGCCTGCGATCGAACACGCCGTCAAGGCGGCGGCGGAGGCTGCGGCGCACACGGTGCCGCCCGTCGCCGCGATTCTCGAATGGGTGGTTGAGGCCGCCATCTCCGGTGTCATCGGATTACTGATCGGCGCCGCCTCGATTCCGGTCGTCGGATTTGTCCTCGCGCCGGCGTGGAGACGGCTGAAGCATCTCCTGCAACGCCGTCAGAATAGGCCGGCTCAGTGAAGAGCCGCCTGTTTGCGGGCGGGAGACGTTAAACCTTCGTATAGCCGGTCCATCCGTTTCGATACCGGCGGCTTACCTCGGTACAATTGAGCTCGGCGCGCATGCACCTTAACGTTGGCGTGTCGAGGCAGGATGCGTATCGATTGAATTACTGGCGCAGCGCGCGATTGTTCCTCCCGGTCGTCGGCGCCACCTGCCTCGTCACCTCGGTCAGCTTCGGTACCGTAGCAGCGTGCGGGCAAGCCTTTAGCGAATGCTCGCTCGATCGGCGTCCCCTTAAATGAGAGGCTTGTCTGATGATGCCGTCCGACAGAATCGCGCTCTTTATCGATGGCGCCAATCTATACGCGACCGCCAGGACGCTCGGTTTCGATATCGACTACCGGCGTCTGCTTAAGGAGTTCCAGGGCCGTGGCGCGTTATTGCGCGCATTCTACTACACCACCATTATCGAGGATCAGGAATATACATCCATCCGTCCCCTTGTCGATTGGCTCGATTATAACGGCTACACCGTCGTCACCAAGCTCTCCAAGGAATTCACTGACGCCAGCGGCCGCCGCAAGGTGAAGGGCAGCATGCATGTCGAGCTTGCCGTCAATGCGATGGAGCTCGCCGAGCGTATCGACAGGATGTTTCTGTTCTCCGGCGATGGGGATTTTCGCCCGTTGCTGGAGGCGGTACAGCGCCGCGGCGTGCACGTTACCGTCGTCTCGACCCTGACCAGCCAGCCTCCGATGGTGGCTGACGAACTGCGGCGGCAGGCCGACGCTTTTCTCGATCTTGCGGAATTGAGGGCAACGATCGGGCGCGATCCGTCCGAGCGGCCGCCGGCACGCGACATCCGCCAGCAATTGCCGCCGTTCGCGACGCGCGGAGCGATCAATGGCGGTAGCATTGCGGAATGATTTCTGATTGGTCGGTTCCGCAGGCCGCGGACTGATCCCAGTTGTTGTTGCGTAGAGTTGGAATGGATTCGGCGCGCCCGCTGCACGGCCTGTCTTTTTCTGCGCGCGGTCTGTGAAGCAGTTCACCTCCGGCTTGTCAGCCCGGCGGTATGATTGCTTCTCCTGACACGTCGCCGATCCCCGAGTTCCACACGCTGGGATCGGCGATCGCCGGCGTTACCGTGTTCTCGGCCAGGCACCTCCCCCTGGCTAGGGCCACCAGCTTCGATGTGAAAGCTGGTCGGACTATCCGGCGCGCCACCAGCGCGCCGGATTTTTTCAGCAAGAGCCATGCGCGCACTGACATAGAGGCTAGCAATCGGATCGATTGCTTGTTGAACCGCGCCCGCATAGGCTCGTTGCCACAAGAAAACAAACGGAAACGTCCCTTCAGCGATGCAGTCCGCCGAGCGGCCTTTCCCCCACCGCCGGGGCCTCATCATCGTTGCGACCTTGGCGACCGCCTATGTCGCCAGCCATTTTTTCCGCGCCTCCAACGTCACCATCGGCCTCGATCTGATGCGCGATCTCGCCATCGGGCCGGAAGCGCTGGGGGCGCTGACCGGCGCGTTCTTCTTCGGCTTCGCCGCGATGCAGATCCCATGCGGCTTCTTCTTCGACCGTTTCGGGCCGCGCTATACCGTGGTCGGCATGCTGATCGTGGCCTGCATCGGCGGCGCGATGTTCACGCTGGCGCCGAGCTGGCCGGTGCTGCTCACCGGCCGCGCGCTGATGGGGGCCGGCTGCGGCGTGATGCTGATCGGCAGCATGGTGGTGATCTCGCGCTGGTTTCCGCCGGATCGTTTCTCCACGCTGACGGCGCTCGTGCTGTCGATCGGCCTGCTCGGTAACCTCGCCGCCACCACGCCGCTCGCCTGGGCATCGGAGGCGGTCGGCTGGCGTCCGGTGTTCGGCGCCGTCGTCGTGTTCACCGCGCTCGCCACGGTCGCGATCTTTCTGGTGGTGCGCGACGCGCCGCCCGGCCATCCCTTCCTGAGCCGAAAGGCGGAGCCGCCCGGCGAGATGCTGAAAGGCCTGATCGAGGTGCTGCGCAACCCGCGCCTGAAGCCGATCCTGGCGCTGAACTTCTGCAACTATGCCTGCACCTTCACCGTGCAGGGGCTGTGGGGCGGCGCGTTCCTGCGCGAGGTGCATGGCCTGAGTCCGATCGCGGCCGGCAATGTCCTGCTCTGCGCCGTGATCGCCTACCAGGCCGGCATGCTCGCCTTCGGCCCGCTCGACCGCCGGCTCGACACCCGCAAATGGATCGCGATCGGCGGCACCTCGGCGATCATTTTGCTGCTTGCGATTCTGGCGCTGTTCGCCCACCCGCCCGCCTGGCTGCCGGTCGGCGTCATCGTCGTCATGGGCTTCTTCTCCGCCTCCAGCACCATGGTGATGACCCACGGCCGCGGCATCTTCCCCGACCGCCTGATCGGCCGCGGCATCTCGACCATGAACACCTCAGTGATGCTTGGCGTCGCTTGCATGCAGACGCTCTCCGGCATCATCATCGGCGCTTTCGAGCCGCTGGCCAGCGGCGCGCGCACTGAAGAGGCTTATCGCGCGCTGTTCGGCACGCTGACGCTGGTGCTGATCGTCGCGGTTGCGATCTACAGCAGATCGCAGGATGTGAAGCCGAGTGAGGAGATGAAGGCGGCGGGGCGGTAGTTACAAAAAAGCAGGGCGCGACCGGCATCACCACGGTCGCGCCCTACGTCGCCGGTCAATGGGGCAGGGGGAATAACCGGCTGCCGGGATGACTCCGAGCCCCCCGGAGTCGTTCCATGGTGCCGCAAATATTTTTCGTACACGGTTAAGTGATCGATAAGCACCGGACCTACGGCTACTCGGTTCGGGTTGTGTTCGTGATCGCCATGGGGCGAGGGACACAGAGCCATGTCACAGATTTTCAAAGCAACTTTTTGCCCTTCTTGCCGTCTTCGCCACGTTTGGCGCCGTTCAGTTTGCTTCCGGTCACGACCTCGCCAGCCGGCTGAAACTCGCCGCGACCTCACCCGGAACAGACATCAACCGCGGGGCAGACATCAACCGTGCCACCAAGGCCGACCGCGCGGCCGTTAAAGCCGGGGCGGGCCAGACCGAGACAATTACGATCCGGACCGTCGGCCTCGAGGACACTTCCGTGGTGGTACGTGTTCCCGTGGTTCAAGAGGAGGCGCGGAACCGCCCGACGCCACCGGCCAAGCCAGACAACAAGCCCGGCAAATCGAAGACAACGATCGCCTGCGAGCCGCCGGTCAGCGTGCTGACCGAAGTCGCAAAACTGCTCCAGCCCGGCCGCTGCGTAACCTGATCCACGGCGCGAGCCATCGTAGCGGAGTAGGGTGGGCAAAGGCGCGATAGCGCCGTGCCCACCATCTATCATCGAGCACGCTTCGCGATGGTGGGCACGCTTCCGCTTCGCCCACCCTACGAGACCGGCGACTGATTTGCCTGGCGTGCAAGCTGCGTCGCTATTCTCACGTCATTGCGAGCATAGCGAAGCAATCCATGCCGTCGCATAAGAAGCAATCCATGCCGTCGCATAAAGAAAGAATAGATTGCTTCGCTGCGCTCGCAATAACGTGGATGGGCCGCTGCGTGCTGGATCGGCATGCGCGCGGAACGACAACTTCGTTATCTCACGACGCGCGAACTTGCCTACTCCGCCGGCGCTTCGCTCTCGCCGCTGCTGGCGTTGGCGCGGCTCGCAAGAAATCCCAGCGCCAGTCCGCCGATTGCGAGAATCGGGATCAGCTTCTTGACGCCGATGGCGCGGATCACCTGGATGCCGGTCGCGACCAGCACCGGATCGGACAGCACGGCCTGTGCGGTGGATTTCGCCTTCGCCGCCTGTTTGGCGCGCGCCTCGATCTGCTTCTTGCGCACCATGTACCAGCCGGCCGCGATGAGCGCGACCACGAAGAAGATAGCGGCACCGGTGAGGCACGCCTGCACGGGACCGTAGCGCTCCAGCACGAACACGAAGGCCGCTGCGCACAGAAAGGCCGCCGTGATCAGCAATGCCATCGCCGCCGCTGCCGCCAGCGAAGTCAGCCGCAACGCGGTGCCGGTCGATTCCTTGACATCGTCGATCAGTCGCTGAAACATGGCTACGCCTCAATCTGAAAACCGCGTCAACGAAACACGCCGCAGCGCTCTGTCGCCACGGGAATGCAAGAGGCGATGCAAGGCATGGCTGCCCAGCGCACGCGATCCGTCGCCAAACCTACCTACGCCACGCCACACCGATCAGAAAGCCGATCCCCAGCGCCACGGCGACGGTTGCCAGCGGACGCTGCGTGATGGCGTCTTCCAGCGTCTCCTCGATCGAGGAGGCGGCGTCCTGGGCTGCGTCCATCATCGCGCTGCCGCGCTCCGAGACGTCGTCGACCACCTGTTCTGCATTGGCGCGCGCCTGCCTGTAGCCATGCCGCGCCTGCTTGCCGGCGGTGCCGGCAAAACTGCTCAGCGCGTCGGTTATCTGCTCGGTCAGGGCCGCGATATCGTTTTTCACAGCGGCCACGTCCTTCTGCAGGCGCTCGTAGGTCGCTTTGTCCGTCAGATTCTTCATTGCGGCGTCAGACATCGAAAGCTCCCTGGTACTGAGTTCATTCGCGGAACAAACGCTCCGCCGAATGGGAAGTTCCTCGCCCTAGTCCTCCGGCAGTTGCGGCGAAGCCGGCGGCATCAGGTGCTCCTTCACGATCAGCGCGACGATCAGAAGCGGCGACGACAGGAACGCGCCCATCGGGCCCCACAGCCAGGTCCAGAACGCCACCGCCAGGAATACTGCAAGCGCGTTCAGCGCCAGCCGGCGGCCGACGATCGTCGGTGTCAGGAAATGGCCTTCCAGGAAAGTCATCACGGCAAACATGGCCGGCGCCAGCAGCCCGGCGCCGATGGTCGGGAATGCGACAAGGCCGACCACGACCAGCACGGCAAACATCGCCACCGGGCCGATGATCGGAATGAAATTCAGGATCGCCGCCAGTGCGCCGAGACTGGCCGGGTTGGGCATGCCCGTGACCGCGCAGATCAGCCCGGTGGCGATGCCGACGCCGGCATTGATGGTGGTCACCACCAACAGATAGTTGCCCAGATGCTCCTCGATCTCGTTGAGGATCCGCAGCGTCCGCAGCCGCCACGCCCGCTCGCCGAAATTCAGGATCAGGGCCCGGCGCAGGTCCCGCCAGCTCGCGATGAACAGGATCAGCGTTGCGATGAACAGCAGGAATTCGGCAAACGTCGGCGTCAGGAATTCCAGCGTCGGCTGCACCCA
The DNA here is from genome assembly GCF_043203335.1 of Bradyrhizobium sp. RDI18. Taxonomy (NCBI): domain Bacteria; kingdom Pseudomonadati; phylum Pseudomonadota; class Alphaproteobacteria; order Hyphomicrobiales; family Nitrobacteraceae; genus Bradyrhizobium; species Bradyrhizobium sp. RDI18. Next base: position 5,950,932 of record NZ_JBICRN010000008.1, read on the forward strand.
GTCAGTCTTGGGCAGATGAAATGTCGTCAGCGTATCGGGCCCGCCGAGCATGCTCTGCAGCTCCTGCCACTGCGCGAGCGGCCGGTCGAACACGTGCAGCTTGTCCTTCAAAAGTGCTCCCAACTCCGGAAGCTTGCCGCTCCATTCGATCGCGGGCGAGGCGATCAGGCCGACCATGAAAGCGGTCGCGGCGCTGGCGGCCGCCACGATCAGCACCGCGGCGACCGCGCGCGGAATGCGGTAGCGTTCCAGGAAGCTGGCGGCCGGCGACAGCATGGTGCCGACGATGAAAGCCAGCGTGATCGGCAGAAAGAACGCCTTGGCGAGATAGAGGCCGGTGATGATGCAGATGATCAGAAGGCCCACGAGGCAGATCACAACTACTTCCGTGCGGCGGATGACCGGCGGCAAATCGAGCTTGCTCTCGGGGACCGGCGTGCCTTCCTCCTCGCGGGGAAGCTGGCGTTCACCGGGCAACGGCTTTGTCGGCGGGGATTTGGCGGCCAAAGGCTTGGCGGGCGAAGGCTTGGTGGGCGAAGGCTTGGTGGGAATGTCGCTCACAATGGCTTTCCCCTCGCCCGAAGCGGCGGTGACACGGCAGAAGCGACGTCGCGAACCGGACTGCGACCATAACGTGACGCGAAGGTGCGAGTTCCAATCGCGCAGGCGTGAGCGGTGTCGCACTTGACGTGATGCGACGCGACACCGGCGGTTCGGAACCGCCGGCTTGTGGCCGCGTTAGCGATGCACAATCCCACGGGGCAGGTCCAATGACACACTCCTCCGATCGCCGGCCTTCGTCGCGCGTGGCGAGCGCATTTGTCGTCGTTGCCGCCGTCTTGCTGACGCCGTCGGCACTCTCGAGCGCTGCGAGCGCGCAGACGCTCGGCTACGCGTCCACCCAGCCGACTGGCTATCCCGCCGATGAGGTGATTGCCTCCGACGAGGGCGCGACGCCCGAACGGCTTCGCCGGGCCGTTGTCCCCTTCGGCACGACCGAGGCGCCGGGCACCATCGTCATCGATACCGGCAACACCACGCTCTATTACGTGCTCGGCCAGGGCCGGGCCATCAGGTACGGCGTCGGCGTTGGCCGCGAAGGCTTTACCTGGGCCGGGGTGCAGACCATCAGCCGCAAGGCGGAATGGCCGGATTGGCATCCACCTAGCCAGATGATCGCGCGCCAGCCCTATCTGCCGCGCTTCATGGCCGGCGGTCCCGGCAATCCGCTCGGCGCGCGGGCGATGTATCTCGGCACCAGCCAGTACCGCATCCACGGCACCAACGATCCGTCGACGATCGGGAAATTCGTCTCGTCCGGCTGCATCCGCCTGCTCAATGAGGACGTCATCGATCTGTTCAACCGCGTCGATGTCGGCACCAGGGTCGTGGTGCTGCCGAAGAACGCGCCGGTCATGGCGCGCGGCGGGGATCCCAGGACCGGCATCACGGCGCGTCCGGCCACGGCGCATCCGCGTCCGGTCGCCGCCGCTCCGTCGGGCCGCCAGGCGATGAACCTGACGCCGCAGCTCAACTGAAGTGATGCCTGGTATTGCGTGAGAGGAGTGCGTTGATGCGATCGGGAAAACTGGCGGTATGGGGAGCAGCCGCGCTGGCGTGCGCGTCGGCGCTGGCCCCTGCCGCGCAGGCGCAGGACTTCTTCTCGCAACTATTCGGCGGATTCGCCCGCCCGCGCCACCAGCCCACTATCCAGATGCCGTTTCCCAATGACGACGGCCAGGTATATGCGCCGCGCGGCGAGGGGCGCACCCGTTACGGCGGCGGCCAGGCCTATTGCGTGCGGACCTGCGACGGGCGCTACTTCCCGCTCACAGCGTCCGACAACGCAAGCCGGGGGACCTCCTGCAACAAGCTATGCCCGGCGAGCGAGACCAAGGTGTTCTACGGCAGCAGCATCGACGACGCGGCCGCCGAGAACGGAAAGGCCTATTCGGAATTGCCGAACGCGTTCCGTTATCGCAACGAACTCGTCGGCGGCTGCACCTGCAACGGCAAGGACCAGGTCGGGCTGGCACAGGTCAAGATCGAGGACGACCCGACGCTGCGCAAGGGCGACATCGTCGCCGGCGAGAACGGGCTATTGGTCGCAGGCCGCAGCGGCGACAGGCGCGGCACTGAGCTGAACTTCTCACCCGCCTCCGGCAAGGCCCGCGCCAAGTATGGGCGGGTGCCCGTGGTGGCGCGGGAGTGATCGCCGGTTGTCATGCCCGGGCATGACGAGTGGAGGTGAACTAAGCCGCGCGGATTTTGCCGAGGAACGCGGTGACCTGATTGCCGAGTTGCTGGCTCTGCGTCTCCAGCGTCTGCGAAGCCTGCTTGACGTTCTCCGCGGCGGCCGCTGCCGCGTCGGCATCGGCCTTCACGCCGGTGATGTTGTCGGACACGTTCTTGGTGCCCTGCGCGGCAAACTGGGTGCTGCGCGTGATCTCCTGCGTCGCGGCACCCTGTTGCTGCACGGCGGCGGCAATCGCGGTCGCGACCTCGTTGACCTCGCCGATGATGCTGCCGATGCCCTTGATGGCGTCGATGGCTTCGCCGGCCACCCGCTGGATGTCCGAGATCTGCTCGGAAATCTCCTCGGTCGCCTTTGCGGTCTGGCTCGCCAGCGACTTGACCTCGGAGGCGACCACCGCAGAGCCGCGGCCGGCCTCGCCGGCGCGCGCGGCCTCGATGGTGGCGTTGAGTGCCAACAGGTTGGTCTGCGCGGCAATGGTATTGATCAGGCCGACGACTTCGCCGATCCGCCCTGCCGATTGCGCCAGCCCCTGAACGGTGCCGTCGGTATTGCGCGCCTGGCCGACCGCGCGGCTGGCGATGCTGGCGGCGTGCGCCGCCTGCTGGCTGATGTCGTTGATCGAGGCGCTGAGCTCTTCGGAAGCCGCAGCGACCGTCTCGACGCTAATCGAGGCGTCGCCGGAGGCCTTCTCGGCGACCTGGACGCGCTCGTTGGTCTGGCGCGAAATCGCCGAGAGGCCGGTCGAGGTGGTCCGCATCTGGCCGGAAGCATCGCCGAGCTGGGTTAGCGTCTCGCGCACCATGCCCTCGAACTCGCCGACATAGCTCTCTATCGCCTGCTGCCGCGCCATCGCGCCGGCGTTGCGCTCGCGCTCCTGCGCCTCGATCCGCGCCTTGTCGGCGGCCTGCTGCTTGAACGTCTCCAGTGCGCCGGCCAGCGCGCCGATTTCGTCGTGGCGCGCGGCATAGCCGGTATCGACGCCGAGGTCGCCGGCGGCGACTTTCAGCATGGCGTCGCTCATGGCGTGCAGCGGCTTGATGACGCGGCGGGTAACGATCGCCATGGCGCCGAACGCCAGCGCCAGCGCGCCGGTCAGCAATGCGAGCTGCATCGTCAGCGAGCGTTGGGCGGTGGCGCGCAGGTGCGCGGCGTGATCCTTGGCGGCGTCAAGCGCGGCCTCGGCCACGGCGACGGCGGCAGCGAGACGCCCGACCGTGACCGGGGTCCACTGGTTGGCGGTCAGTTCCGACTTCTCGCCGGCCGCAACCTGCGTCAGCAGCCGGTCGCGCAGAGCGAGATATTGCGGTTCGAAATAGGCGGTTTTGGTTGCAGCCATGGCGCTCGAGATCGCCGGGGGCAACTGCATCCCCGCTGCGGTCAATTCCAGCGCGCTCCAGGCGGCGTCGATGCCGCCGCTGTATTTCGTATAGGCGAGCCTCATCTCGGGCGCGACCTTGCCGGTGTTGAGCCCGTTCGAGACGATCAGCGAGGCTTCGCCGGCGGTGTTGCGCAACAGCCAGGCGATCTGCTTGATCGCCAGCAACTGGTCGATGGTTGCGTCCTGGTGATTGACGGCCGCACCCAGCGCCCCGGACAGCTTGTCCAGCGTCTCCAGCATTGCGCTGGCGGCAGTTATACTCCTTGGCCAGCTCGGGTCGGCGCGCGGCCTTCGGCTTGGCCACGGCTTCCCAGAACTCCTTCTGTAGCACGGTCATCGTCTTGTAGAGGCGGTCGAACTCGGGGACCAGCGTCTGGCGCTGCGCGAACTCCAGGCTGCCGAGCAGGCCGAGCGCATTGCCCATCGCCGGCATTTCGGTGTCGCGGATGTTGCGCAGGTACTTCTCGATATCGGCATCCATCGGCGCATCGGAATTCAAGAGCCGGTTGGTCGTGGAGCGATCGGTGCGCAGATTGTGCATCGCTTTGAACATGTTTGCGGAGGCGTCGGCGATGACCGCAATGCGGCTCGCCACCTGCAAGCGGCCCCAGGAGTCCCAGGCGCTAAGCGAAAATCCAACCACCACGCAGAAGGAGGTGACGAGGATGACGGCTTTCAGCAGCGCGGATACGGTCAGACGGTTCAACATGATGCTCCCCCGAGGCGTCGTGGCCATTTGGAGGGCAAACGGTAAATACTTGTCGAGTGAGAGCCGCGTAGTACTACGAGGATTCTTGAAATGACTGCAATTTTCCAAACGGGCTCGGTTCCGTGACGTGGAACCCGCGGCGCCTGTTCACGTTAACAAAACACTACCAGCGCATTTTCCGGCCAACGTCGAGGGGGCTTCGCATGCTTGTCAGTATACTCATCACGTTCCTGGTCGTTATCCTCGTCCTCTATCTCATCAACCTCCTGCCGATCGACGGCCGCGCCAAGCAGATCGCCCGCGTCGTGGTGATCATTCTGGGCGTGATCTCGCTGTTGAGATACATCGCGGTGATTTAGCCGCAGCCACCAACGAAAAAAGCCCCGGCGTGGGCCGGGGCTTTTTCGCTCGAAAGCGTGTTCCTATTTCAAGGTCCTGAACCAGTCATCCACGTCCTTGCGGATCTGGTCCTTGGCGAAGCCGTAGCGCTGCTGCAGCTTGCCTTCGAGTTGTTCGCGGCGGCCCTCGATGACGTTCAAATCGTCATCGGTAAGCTTGCCCCACTTCTCCTTGGCAGAGCCCTTGAACTGTTTCCAGTTGCCTTCAACCCTGTTCCAATCCATCGCCATCTCCTCCTCAGTTGATATGGCGATCAACGGACAAAAAGCTCAGGCGTTCCGCTAGAACCAATGCGGCATCGTGACGTGTCGCGGCGGGCTCAGCCCGCCGCCTTTGCCTCGCGGCGGCGCGCGGTGAGGATGTATTCGGTGTAGCCGTTCGGCTGCTCGCGGCCCTTGAAGACGAGATCGCAGGCGGCCTGGAAGGCAACGCCATCGAACGAAGGCGCCATCGGCTTGTAGAGCGGGTCACCGGCATTCTGCTTGTCCACTACGACGGCCATGCGTTTCAGCGATTCCATCACCTGATCCTTGCTGACGACGCCATGCGCCAGCCAATTCGCCAGATGCTGGCTGGAAATCCGCAACGTCGCGCGGTCTTCCATCAGGCCGACATCATGGATGTCGGGCACCTTGGAGCAGCCGACGCCCTGGTCGATCCAGCGCACGACATAGCCGAGGATGCCCTGACAGTTGTTGTCGATCTCCTGCTTCACGTCATCGGGCGCCCAGTTCGACTGCGAAACCGGAATGGTGAGGATGTCGGAGAGTTTTGCGCGCTGGCCGCCCTTGGCGAGTTCTTCCTGTCGCGCGATCACGTTGACCTGGTGATAATGCAGCGCGTGCAGCGTGGCCGCCGTCGGCGAGGGCACCCACGCGGTAGTCGCGCCGGCCTGTGGATGGCCAAGCTTCTGGCTGAGCATGTCGGCCATCTTGTCGGGTGCCGCCCACATGCCCTTGCCGATCTGGGCATGGCCGGGCAGGCCGTCGATCAGGCCCATGTCGACGTTCCAGTCCTCATAGGCCTTGATCCAGGGCTGCGCCTTCATGTCGTTCTTGCGGATCATCGGACCCGCTTCCATCGACGTGTGAATCTCGTCGCCGGTGCGGTCGAGGAAGCCGGTGTTGATGAAGCAGATGCGCTTCGAGGCGTTCTGGATGCAGGCCTTCAGGTTCACCGTGGTGCGACGCTCCTCGTCCATGATGCCGACCTTCATGGTGTTCTCGGGCAGTCCGAGCAGCTTTTCCACCTCGCCGAACAGTTCGCAGGTCAGCGCAACTTCGTCGGGGCCGTGCATCTTCGGCTTGACGATGTAGACCGAGCCGGTGCGACTGTTCTTCGTTTTGGAATTGCCCTTGAGGTCGTGGATTGCGAGCAGGCCGGCGACGGCCGCGTCGAGCAGGCCTTCCGGAATCTCTTCGCCCTTTTCATCGAGCACGGCGTCGGTGAACATGTGATGGCCGACATTGCGCATCAGCAGCAGGCTGCGTCCGTGCAGCGTCAGCTCCTTGCCGTCGGGCGTCTTGTAGACGCGGTCAGGGTTGAGAGATCGTTGGACCGTCTTGCCGCCCTTTTCGAAGTCGGCCGAAAGCGTGCCGTTCATCAGGCCGAGCGTGTTGCGATAGACCAGCACCTTGTCTTCGGCGTCGACCGCGGCAACCGAGTCTTCCATGTCGAGAATGGTGGAAACCGCCGATTCCAGAATCATGTCGGCGACGCCGGCCGGATCGTCCTTGCCGATCGAATGATTGCGGTTGATCTTCACTTCGACGTGCATGCCATTGTTGACGAGCAGGACCGCGGAAGGCTGAGCGGCGTCGCCCTGGTAGCCGGCGAATTGCGACGCAGATTTTAGCGCGGTGGCGTTGCCGCTCTTCAGTTTCACCGCAAGCTGGCCGGCGATCACGCTGTACGACGTCACATCGGTGTGGCTGCCGGTCGCGAGCGGCGCGGCGGCATCGAGGAAGGCTTTGGCCTTGGCGATCACCTTGTCGCCGCGTGCCTTGTTGTAGCCCTTGCCGCTTTCGCTCGGATCATGCGGAATCGCATCGGTGCCGTAGAAGGCGTCATAGAGCGAGCCCCAGCGCGCATTCGCCGCGTTCAGCGCGTAGCGGGCATTGGTCAGGGGAACGACGAGCTGCGGTCCACAGATCTTGCCGATCTCCTCGTCGACATCCGATGTCTCGACCTTTTGCGTGGCCGGCTCGGGCAGGAGATAACCGATCTCCTTCAGGAACGCCGTATAGGCGTTCATGTCGAACGCCTTGCCCTTGTTGGCGCGATGCCAGCCGTCGATCTTGACCTGCAGCGCATCGCGGAGCGCGAGCAGCTCGCGATTTTTCGGCCCGAGCTTTTTGACGATGGCGGCGACGCCGGCCCAGAATGCATCGGGCGAAATCCCGGTCTTGGGGGTCGCCTCCTTGGCGATGAAGTCGAACAGGACAGGGGCGATCTTCAATCCGTGGGCATCGACACGATTCATGACGGGGCTTTCTCGGGTAAAACTGGCGTTCAATGGCTGGTTTTCAGACGAAAACAGCAAGAAACGCGCCAAAGGGGCGGCATTGGCCGCCCTTTTAGCCCTAAAGCCGGGTCGATGAGAAGGCCCCAAAAGGAAGTGGAAGGCCTTATTTGGACGCGTTTTCTTGACGCGAACCGGTGCCCACTTCGCTCGAAACGCTTTTAGATATTCGCGGCCAGATCCACCAGTTCGTCGAACAGAATGCCGGTCTCCGCCAGCATTCGCTCGATCTCGTCGGTTGCGTCCGAAACCGTGCGCGCAGAGGTGTCGATGCGCAGCTCCGCCTGGGCGGGCGGTTGGTAGTCGTTGCCGATGCCGGTGAAAGCCTGCAGCGTGCCGGCGCGCGCCTTGGCGTAGTGGCCTTTGGGGTCGCGGCTCTCGCAGACTTCGGCGGGCGTCGCGACGTAGATCTCACGGAACGAAGTGTCGGCGATGCGGCGCGCGGCTGCGCGATCGTCCGCCGACGGCGAGACCGCCGCGACGACGGCAATGTGCCCATTGCGCGCCAGATGGGTCGCAACTTCCGCCAGCCGGCGGATGTTTTCGGTGCGGTCCTGGGCCGAGAAGCCGAGATCGCCGTTGAGGCCGGCGCGCAGTGTGTCGCCATCGAGCAGGATGGGCGAACCGCCGCGCGAAAACAGCCGTCGCTCGAGTGCGCGCGCCAGTGTCGATTTGCCCGAACCCGGCAAGCCGGTCAGCCAGATCACCGCGCCGTTGTGGCGGTAGCGCGCCGAGCGCTCTTCGGGGCGCAATGCGGATTCCACCGGCACAATGTCGATCGGAACGGCGCGCTGTCCGGCGTCGACCGACAGCACGAGGCCGCCGCCGGCGATGCGGCCATTGACCTCGATTACCAGCCGACCGGTGCGCGAATTTTCCTGATAGGGATCTGCTGCGATCGGCTGCGCCAGCGAAATGTCGATTTCGCCGACATGATTGCGCGCGATCGCCGTGGTCTCCTCGTTGGAGAGTTCACCGGGATCGACCGCCTTCTCGATCGCTACCACGCTGGCGCGGGTTTCCCGCGTGCCGAGGCGGATCAGGATCTGGTCGCCCTTCGACAGCGGCTTGTCGTGCAGCCAGAAAATGCGCGCGCGAATCCGCCGCGTGTCGCGCGGGGTAGCTCCCGCATGGGCGATGACATCGCCGCGCTCGATGAACAATTCGCGGTCGAGCGTGATGCCGACCGAACGGCCGGCGCCATGACTGCCCTTCAGCGGCGTCACCGGCCAGCTCTCCACCGTCTTGATCTTCGCGATCTTGCCGGCGGGCATGATGACGATTTCATCGCCGGCACTCAGATGTCCGGACTCGATGCGGCCCGCAACAATGCGGCGGTCATCGAACTTGTAGATCGCCTGCACCGGCAGCCGCAGCGCCAGTTGCTCCAGCGGCCGCGCCGGCTCGAGCGCGTCGAGCGCTTCGACGACGGTTGGTCCCTGGTACCAGCCGATCCGTGGCGTCTGCTCCGCAACGCCGTCGCCGTCGCGTGCGGAAATCGGAATCACGGCCGAGGGCGTCACGCCAAGGCCGATGAGATGCGCCGAAATTTCGTCGCTGATCTCCTTGAAGCGATCCGCGCTGAAATCGACGCGGTCCATCTTGTTGACGACGATCGCGACCTGCTTGATGCCCAACAGATGCAGCAGATAGCCGTGCCGCCGGGTCTGGTCGCGCACGCCCTCCAGCGCGTCGATGATCAGCACCGCACCGTCGGCCTGCGAGGCGCCGGTGATCATGTTGCGCAGGAATTCGGCATGGCCGGGCGCGTCGATCAGTACGACGTCGCGCGAGCGGGTGCGGAAGCGGATTTGCGTGGTGTCGATGGTGATGCCCTGGTCGCGCTCGGTCTGCAGCGCATCGAGCAGGAACGACCATTCGAACGGCATGCCGCGCCGTGCGCTGACGGCTTGCAGCATCTCCAGCTTGCCTTCGGGCAGGCTGCCGGTCTCGTGCAGCAGGCGGCCGACCAGCGTGGATTTGCCGTGATCGACGTGACCGACGATGACGATGCGGACTTGCGGGCGGGTGGTGCCGTTCGGTGTTGCCGAAACGCTGGCAGGCAGGATCATGTTCATCGCAACGCTCACAGCAAATGTCCGTTAGAGATAGCCGGCGACACGCAGCCGCTCGAAAGCATCTTCGGTTTCATGATCCAGCGCGCGGCCGGCGCGCTCCGGCACCTTGGTGCCGTCGAGCTCTGCGAGGATCTCGTCGATGCTGGAGGCGGTCGACGCTACCGGATTGGTGATGTCCTGATCGCCCAGCGAGCGATAGCGCTTGCCGTCCTTCGAGAGATAGAGCGGAATGATCGGAATGTTTTCGCGCTTGGTGTAGGCCCAGATGTCGGCCTCGGTCCAATGCAGGATCGGATGGACGCGTAGATGCGCGCCCTGCGGCACTGAAGCGTTGAACTGGTCCCAGAACTCCGGGGGCTGATCGCGCACGTCCCAGCCGCCTTCGAGTCCGCGCGGCGAGAACACGCGCTCCTTGGCACGCGTGGCCTCCTCATCGCGGCGGATGCCGGCAATCAATCCGTCGAAACCATATTTGGTCAAGGCCCACTTCAGCCCTTCGGTCTTGCGGGCGGCCGAACGTGCGGCCGGCGGTAGCGTTGGATCGACGGCATCGATCGACGGGCAGGGTTCGACCTTCAGATCGAGATCCCACTCTTTTCCGAAGCGATCGCGGAAGGCGTACATCTCGGCAAATTTCTTGCCGGTATCGACGTGAAGCGCCGGAAACGGCACGCGGCCGAAGAAGGCCTTGCGCGCCAGCCAGATCATCACGTTGGAATCTTTTCCGAGCGACCACAGCAGCGCGAGCTTTTTCAACCGCGCGAACGCCTCGCGCAGAATGTAGATGCTCTGCGCCTCGAGCTCGTCGAGATGATCCATCGAGGGCGGCGGCAGCCGCCCGTCGGTGAAAATTTGTTCGACGGTGGCGCCGCTTTTGCGGTCGGCGCCACGCAGCCGGTCTTTGGTAGAGTCGGGATTGAGAAGATGCATCTCTGGGCCTTGGCCTTGGAGGGCGAAAATTCTATAGTTGCGACGCAATAGAGAAGAAATAATTTTCTCTTTGCGGGCGTTGAACGAGACATATATAGAAAATAATTCCAGTCAACCCCGAAGTGGGGGAAGCGAGTTTCGCATGCGATTTCTGCCCGTGTTTCTCGATCTGCAAAGCGGCGTGGTGCTGCTCGTCGGAGCCGGCGAACTCGTGCGCGCGAAGCTGCGCCTCCTGGCATCGGCCGGTGCAAACATTCGCTGGTATGCGACTGACGGCAGCCATGACGTTTCGGGACTCGATGCGGCCGCTGCCGCGCGAATCGAGCGCGCAACCGGCGATCCGCTCACGGCCGACCTCTCAGGCGTCCTCGCGGTGCTCTGCGCCGGCGCCGGTGATATCGGCGTTGCGATGTCAGTGCGCGCGCGAAGGCGGTCGGCCTGCCTGTGAATGTGATGGACGATCTCGCTCATTCCACTTTCATCTTTCCCGCGATCGTCGATCGCGGCGACGTCGTCGTCGCTGTCGGCACCGGCGGCGCGTCGCCGGTGGTTGCGCGTCGCGTGCGCGAGCGCATCGAAGCGGTGCTGCCGGCGCGCATCGGCGATCTCGCCGGCTTCATCGGCAGCTTTCGTAAATCGATCCATGCGCGCATTCCCGAGTTTGCGTTGCGCCGCCGCTTCTGGGAGCGCGTGATCGACGGCCCGATCGGTGCGCTGGTTCTGGCCGGGCGCAAGAGCGAGGCGGAAACCGCGCTGAATGAAATCGCCGATCCCTCCGCCTTCGCTGGCGCGAACAAGGACGGCAAGGCCGAGGGCAGGGTGACGCTGGTCGGCGCGGGGCCGGGCGATCCGGATCTGCTCACCATCAAGGCACTGCGCGCGCTGCAGGATGCCGACGTGGTTTTCTACGACGAGTTGGTGTCGCCGGAAATTCTCGACCGCATCCGCCGCGACGCTTCGCGCATTCCCGTTGGCCGCCGCGTCGGCAAGCCCGGCATCGGGCAGGATGCGATCAACAAGCTGCTGATCGAGGCTGCCAAAGCTGGGCAGCGCGTGGTGCGGCTGAAGGGCGGCGATCCCTTCATCTTCGGCCGCGGCGGCGAGGAAATCGAAGTGCTGCGCGCCGCAGGCGTCGCCTGTTCGGTGGTGCCGGGCATTACCGCAGGCCTCGGCGCTGCCGCGCAGTTCGAAGCGCCGCTGACCTATCGGCATGAAGCGCTGCGCATCACTTTCCTGACCGCGCACAAGGCAAAGGACGCCGAGAAAGTCGACTGGTCGGTGCTGACGGACAAGAAGATGACCATCGTGGTCTATATGGGCATGACCGCCGCGCCGTCGGTCCGCGCGGGTCTGTTGGCTGCCGGCCGGTTGCCGCAAACGCCCGTCGGCGTGTTCGCGCGGGTGACGCGGCCGGATGCGCAGGCTGTGGTCGGGACGCTTGAAAACCTTCCCGCGCTGGTCGAAAAAATCGATGGCGGCCCCGCTATCCTCATCATCGGCGACGTCGTCGCGCATTCCGCGCCGTGGCGCCAGTCCAGCCTCAATCAAGTCATCTCAAAACTATTGGATGCTGCCGAATGACCTCTCCGCTCGAACAAAAGAAAATCAGAATCACCGGGCCGTCGGTAGTGACCGCCAATCGCACCTGGGATGGCGCCGTGGTCTACCGGACCGCACAACAGGGTTGGTCGACCGCTCTGTCCGACGCTGCGATCGTGAGCACTTCGGATGATGCGCGTGCGTTGCTCGCCGAAAGCGCTGCCGATGACGTCGGCGCAGTCGGTGCCTATATCGCGCCGGTCGAGCTCAAGGGCGGGGTGGTCAAGCCCGGCAATCTCCGCGAACACATCCGGTCGAAGGGTCTCACCATCGACCTTCTTCCGGCCTAAAGGCTGATCCATCATGTATGCATATGACGAACTCGACCGCACGCTCATCAACGAGCGTGTTTCGGAATTCCGCGATCAGGTGAAGCGCCGCCTCTCGGGCGAACTCACCGAGGACGAATTCAAGATGCTGCGGCTGCAGAACGGCGTGTACCTGCAATTGCACGCCTACATGTTCCGCGTCGCGATCCCCTATGGCACGCTGTCATCGAAGCAGTTGCGCCGGCTCGGCCACATTGCCCGCCGCTACGACCGCGGTTACGGCCATTTCACCACGCGGCAGAACATCCAGTTCAACTGGATCAAGCTTGCCGAGTTGCCCGATGCGCTGGCCGAGCTTGCCGAGGTCGGTATCCACGCGATGCAGACCTCCGGCAACAACATGCGCAACGTCACCTCGGACCAATGGGCGGGCGTCGCGCCCGGCGAGGTCGAGGATCCCCGCATCTGGTCGGAGATCCTGCGTCAGCACACCACGCTGCATCCGGAGTTCTCGTTCCTGCCGCGCAAGTTCAAGATCGCGATCACCGCATCCGAGCACGACCGCGCCGCGATCAAGATCCACGACATCGGGCTGCGGCTGCACAAGAACGCCGACGGCGAGACCGGCTTTGAGGTGCTGGTCGGCGGCGGCCTCGGCCGCACGCCGTTCATCGCCAAGACCATCAAGCCGTTCGTAGCCGGCCGCGACATTCTCAGCTACGTCGAGGCGATCCTGCGCGTCTACAACCAGTATGGCCGCCGCGACAACATCTACAAGGCGCGCATCAAGATCCTGGTGCATGAGCTCGGCATCGAGAAGTTCGCGCGTGAGGTCGACGAGGAATGGACGCAGATGGGCCGCAGCGCCCTGACACTCGACCATTCCGTCATTGAGGAGGTGCGTTCGCGCTTCTCCTATCCGGCTTACGAGAAGCTTCCGCACATGCCGGACGAGCTGAAGCAGGCCGCGCATGATCCGCTGTTCGAGCGCTGGCGCAAGAACTCGGTGGCTCCACACAAGGTGCAGGGCTATTCGATCGTGACGCTGTCGCTGAAGCCGGTGGGCGGCCCGCCCGGCGATGCCACCGCCGACCAGATGGACGCGATCGCTGATCTCGCCGATAAATACTCCTTCGGCGAAATCCGGGTCGGCCACGAGCAGAACCTGGCGCTGCCGCATGTTGCAAAGCGCGACCTGCCGCAGTTGTGGAAGGCGCTCGACCGTCTCGGGCTCGCCACGCCGAACGTCAATCTGGTCACCGATATCATCGCCTGCCCGGGGCTCGACTACTGCTCGCTCGCCAATGCGCGCTCGATTCCGATCGCGCAGGAATTGACCCGGCGTTTTGCCAACCACGACACCGCCGACATGATCGGCCGGCTGCACATCAACATCTCCGGCTGCATCAACGCGTGCGGCCATCACCACGTCGGCCACATCGGCATCCTCGGCGTCGAGAAGAACGGCGAGGAGTTTTACCAGATCACGATCGGCGGCCGCGCCGACGAGAACGCGCAGATGGGCGCGCTGATCGGCCCGGCCGTCCCTTATGCGGAAGTTGCCGACGTGATCGAAGACATTGTCGAAGCCTATCTCGCGCTCCGCGACCGTCCCGAAGAACTGTTCGTCGATACGGTGAAGCGTCTGGGTGTCGAGCCATTCAAGGAGCGGGTCTATGCCACTCGTTAAGAACGGAAGAATCACCACCGACCTGTTCGTCCATGTTGCCGACGGCGCCGAATTGCCGGGCGATGGAGCGGTCCTCATTTCGGCGGCGCGGTTCCTCGAAGATCCGGAAGCCATTCTCAAGCGCGCCGGCAAAACCGGCGTGATCTGGCCGAACAGTCGCGTCGTCGACGACCTCGTGCCCTATCTCGATCGCCTGGCCGCCGTCGCGCTGGTGTTCCCGACCTTCCGCGACGGCCGTGCCTACAGCCAGGCGCGCTTGTTGCGCGAGCGGCATGGCTATGACGGCGAGCTGCGCGCCACCGGCCAGGTGCTGCGCGACCAGTTCGTGTTCATGTCGCGCGCCGGTTTCGACGCGTTCGAGGTGAAGAAGGATGCCGACGCCGATGCCTTCGCCGAGACCATGAAGCGCTATTCGGTGTTCTACCAGCCGACCGGCGATGGCCGCGTCACGGCGCTCAATCGGCGGATGCAGTTGCGTCATTCGGAGAGTGCCGGGCAATGAGCACAATTTCACAGCAGGTGGTCGCCGCTGAAGCAGCGATCCTTCATTCGGCGCAGACGCTCGACCATACCTTGCGAGACGCTTCGCCGGCGCATGTCATTGAAACCGCGCTGAAGACCGTCGGCCGCGAGCAGCTTGCGCTGGTGTCGTCGTTCGGCACCGAATCGGCGGCCCTGCTGAAGGTGATGGCCGACGTCGACCCCGCGATTCCCGTGATCTTCCTCGATACCGGTTGGCTGTTCGAGGAGACGCTCGCCTATCGCGATACGCTGATTGCTGCGCTTGGCCTCCGCGACGTCCGCTCGATCAAGCCGCTGGCAGAAGCGCTCTCACGCCAGGATCCCGATCGCGAATTATGGTTTTCCGATCCCGACGCCTGCTGCCGTATCCGTAAAGTAGAGCCGCTGGCGCGGGCGCTCAAACCGTTCTCGGCCTGGATCAACGGACGCAAGCGTTTTCAGGGCGGCGCGCGCGCTGAGATTCCCGTCGTCGAGGACGATGGCGACAAGCTGAAATTCAATCCGTTTGCCAACGTGTCGCGCGAAGAGCTCGAGGCGATCTACAAGCTCGCCAAACTGCCGCCGCATCCGCTGGTGGCCTCGGGCTACCTGTCGGTCGGGTGCATGCCGTGTTCGAGCCGGACGGCGCCGGACGAGGACGCCCGCGCCGGCCGTTGGCGCGGCAGGTCCAAGACGGAATGCGGCATCCATACGATGAAAACTTCCTAGAAGTCGGACTTCATAGGACATTGAGGCTGCGGAACCGCAAACAATGAAATGCGGTTTCGTTGACTAAGCGGCCTTTCGTCGCGACTTATGCGTTCGTGGTTGATGATATGCTTCGTCAAGCCGAATGGAGATCAACGATGATCCGTCGCATTCTGCCGGTTGTTGCCGGATTGCTCTGGGCGAGTTCGGCCTTCGCTGCCGACTACACGTTGCTCAACGTGTCCTACGATCCGACGCGCGAGCTGTACGCCGATTTCAACAAGGCGTTCGCGGCGGCCTATCGGAAAGAGACGGGCAAGAGCGTCGAGATCAAGCAGTCGCATGGCGGCTCGGGCTCGCAGGCGCGCGCGGTAATCGACGGGCTGCAGGCCGACGTCGTCACGCTGGCGCTGGCCTATGACATCGACGCCATCGCTGCGAAGGGACTGGTGGCGCCGGAATGGCAGAAGCGCCTGTCGCTCAATGCATCTCCGTATACTTCGACGATCGTATTCCTGGTGCGCAAGGGTAACCCCAAAGCCATCAAGGATTGGGACGATCTGATCAAGCCCGGCGTGCAGGTGATTACGCCGAACCCGAAGACCTCGGGTGGCGCGCGATGGAATTACCTGGCCGCATGGGGCTTTGCCGAAAAGAAATTCGGTTCCGCCGACAAGGCGAAGAAGTTCGTCGCCGATCTCTTCAAGAACGTGCCGGTGCTCGATACCGGTGCGCGCGGCTCGACCGTAACTTTCGTCGAGCGCGACGTCGGCGACGTGTTGCTGGCGTGGGAGAACGAGGCATTCCTGGCGCAGCGCGAATTCGGCAAGGGCAAATTCGAGATCGTGGCACCGCCTTTGTCG
Source organism: Bradyrhizobium sp. RDI18 (assembly GCF_043203335.1). NCBI lineage: Bacteria > Pseudomonadati > Pseudomonadota > Alphaproteobacteria > Hyphomicrobiales > Nitrobacteraceae > Bradyrhizobium > Bradyrhizobium sp. RDI18. Next base: position 5,966,834 of record NZ_JBICRN010000008.1, read on the forward strand.
ATTCTCGCCGAGCCGCCGATTTCGGTCGTCGACAAGGTTGCCGATAAAAAAGGCACGCGAGCCATCGCCGAAGCCTATCTGAAGTATTGGTATACCAAAGAAGGCCAAGAAATCGCCGCGCGCAATTCCTATCGTCCGCGCGATGCGGAAATTGCGAAGGAGCACGAAAAATCCTTCGCCAAGGTCGAACTTTTCACAATCGACGACGTTTTCGGTGGTTGGACCAAGGCGCAGAAAGATCACTTCGGCGAAGGCGGCATTTTCGACCAGATTTACAAGAATTGATCTGGCCCAACGGCCAGCCGTAGCGAAGGGGGATTTGTGAGCACAGCGGTCGCGCGGCGAAGCAGCCTGCCAGGGTTTGGTCTCACCATGGGACTGACCCTGACATGGCTTTCCGTTATTATCCTCATTCCGCTCGCCGGTCTCTTTCTCAAGACGCTCGAGCTCTCGCCAATACAGTTCTGGGAAATTCTCACCAGCCGCCGCACGCTGAATGCGCTGAGGATTTCGTTCGGTCTCTCCTTTGCCGCAGCCTGCGTCAACCTGGTGATGGGCACCATCATCGTGTGGGCGCTGGTGCGCTACCGCTTTCCGGGCCGGCGGATTTTCGATGCCATCGTCGACATTCCCTTTGCGCTGCCGACCGCGGTTGCGGGCGTGGCGCTGACGCAATTGTTCGCACAGAAGGGATGGCTCGGCGCGCCGCTGGCTGAACTCGGCATCAAGGTGGCGTTCACGCCGATCGGGATCTTTATCGCGATGGTCTTTATCGGCATCCCCTTCGTGGTGCGGACGGTTCAGCCCGTCCTGATCGATCTCGATCCGGAAATCGAGGAAGCGGCCGCAAGCCTCGGCGCCAACCGCTGGCACACCGTGTTCCGGGTGATTTTGCCGAGCCTGATTCCGGCACTGCTGACCGGCTTTGCGTTGGCGTTCGCGCGCGCGGTCGGCGAATACGGGTCGGTGATCTTCATCGCCGGCAATCTGCCCAACGTATCGGAGATCGCGCCACTGCTGATCGTGATCCGATTGTCCGAATTTCGCTACGCCGACGCGACGGCGATTGCCGTCGTCATGCTGCTGGCTTCGTTCGTGATCATCTTTGCCGTCAATCGCCTGCAACGCTGGGCGCAAACCCGCATTCCCGCGCATTGAGGGCCGATCGATGTCGACGCAAACGAGCTTTGTGACTCCGGAGGCGCCGGTAAAGGCCTATGCGTCAACGGCGGCGGCCATTTCCTCGCTGTCGCGCCGCGAAGCGCGTGAGCATCCGCGGGCGATTGCTTCACCCAAGGATTATCGGACAGAGCCGGGGCCGGTCCGCTTCGTCATCGTCGCGCTTGCCGTCAGCTTCCTCACCATCTTTGTCGTGCTGCCGCTGGTTGTGGTGTTCGCATCGGCCTTGTCGAAAGGGTTTGGCGCTTATTTCGCCGCGCTGGCCGAGCCGGAGGCGCTGTCGGCAATCCGGCTGACCCTGCTGGTGGCGGCGATTTCGGTCGGTCTCAATCTGCTGTTCGGGGTGATCGCGGCCTGGGCGATCGCAAAGTTCGATTTCCCCGGCAAGACCTTCCTGGTCACGCTGATCGACCTGCCGTTCTCGGTCAGTCCGGTCATTTCGGGTCTCGTCTTCGTGCTGCTGTTCGGTGCGCAGGGCTATTGGGGCACCTGGCTGCAGGCGCACAACATCCATATTCTGTTCGCCGTGCCCGGCATTGCGCTCGCGACCATCTTCGTGACGTTTCCGTTTGTGGCCCGCTCGCTGATCCCGCTGATGCAGGAGCAGGGCACGCAGGAGGAGGAAGCCGCGATCTCGCTGGGAGCGTCAGGCCTGCAGACCTTCTTCCGCGTCACTCTGCCCAATATCAAATGGGGCCTGTTGTATGGCGTACTGCTGTGCAATGCGCGCGCCATGGGCGAGTTCGGCGCAGTGTCGGTGGTGTCGGGCCATATCCGCGGCGAGACCAACACCATGCCGCTACTGGTCGAGATCCTCTATAATGAATATCAATTCGTAGCCTCGTTTGCGATTGCCTCGCTCCTGGCGATGCTGGCCCTGATCACGCTGGTCGTGAAAACGGTTCTCGAACGGCGCCTGGACGACGAAGGACAGATTCCAAGGGACAATCCAAGTGACCATTGAAGTCAAAAACATCGTCAAGAAATTCGGCGCGTTCGCAGCCCTCGACAATGTCGATTTGAAGGTCGGCAAGGGCGAATTGCTGGCGCTGCTTGGCCCATCCGGTTCGGGCAAGACCACGCTGCTGCGGATCATTGCAGGCCTCGACTGGCCCGATGCAGGCGAGGTGCGGATCGATGGCGAGGATGCGCTGGGACACGGCGCCAGCGAGCGCCACGTCGGATTCGTGTTCCAGCACTACGCGCTGTTCCGCCACATGACGGTGTTCGAGAACGTCGCCTTCGGCCTGCGCGTGCAGCCGCGCGCCGTCCGCAAGGACGAGGCCACGATCCGTGCCCGCGTCAAGGAATTGCTCGATCTGGTGCAACTCGACTGGCTGGCAAACCGCTATCCCAGCCAATTGTCGGGCGGCCAGCGCCAGCGCATTGCGCTGGCACGCGCGCTTGCGATCGAGCCGCGCATCCTCCTGCTCGACGAGCCCTTCGGCGCGCTCGACGCCAAGGTGCGGAAAGAGCTGCGGCAATGGCTGCGTTCGCTGCATTCGGAAATCCATGTCACCTCGATCTTCGTCACCCACGACCAGGAAGAGGCGCTGGAAGTCGCCAACTGCGTGGTGGTGATGGACAAGGGGCGCATCGAGCAGATCGGCACGCCCGGCGATGTCTATGACAATCCGGCGACAGCCTTTGTCCACGGCTTCATCGGCGAATCCATCGTGCTGCCGGTCGAGGTCTCAGGCGGCTCGGTGCGGCTCGGCGGCCGGCCGCTCAATATCGCCGCCGATGGTGCAGCCTCCGGCGCCTCAAAGCTGTTCGTCCGTCGCCACGACATGCAGATCGGGCCCGCTGGAACCGGCTCGCTGGAGGGCGCGGTGCGCCATGTCCGCTCGTTCGGCCCGATCCAGCGGGCGGAGATCGCCTTGACGGGCGGGGAGGGCAAGACCGTGATCGAGATCGACGCCCCCCGCGACCGGGAACTCCAGGCCGGCGAAATCATCAGCCTGCAACCCCGCCGCTACCGGATCTTTGCCGCGCAGGATTGACGACGAAGTCGTCATTCCGGGGCGATGCGTAGCAGCGAACTATGGTGCGCACTTGCGCACCTGAGAATCTCGAGATTCCCCGGTGCGCAATTGCGCACCTGAGGTCTGGTGCTAGCGCACCATCCCGGAATGACGTCGAAACGACGGCCCGTTCACCATTCAGCCACGGTTGGTATGCAACAAGCGCAGGCTTAGGGGCTTCTTCGGGGGGATTCTTTCAGTGAAACGGGCGACAACCGCCATTATCGGCCTATTGCTGCTTGCCGGCTGCTCGGCAGACGTCAAGATTCCGGAACAGCCGGCCATGTATCTCGACATGGCCCAACCCGGCGCCACCCTCGACCCTGTGGCGGCAGCGATCCTGATCTCGCAATATCGCCAGAACAACGGCCTCGGCGCCGTCGTGGTCGACCCCGATCTGATCAAGCTGGCGGAGCAGCAGTCCCAGGCTATGGCGGCCCGCAACAAGATGGACCACAATGTGAAGGGCCCGCTGGAGAAGCGGCTGGGGGCCTCAGGCTATCCGGCGAAGCTTGCCGTCGAGAATATCTCGGCCGGCTATCACACGATGGCGGAAGCCTTTTCCGGCTGGCGCGACTCGCCGCCGCACAAGGCCAATATGCTCAAGAACGGTGTCACAAAATTGGGCATCGCCGCGGTTTATGCTCCAAACACCAAATACAAGGTGTTCTGGACGCTGATCCTTGCATCGACCTGAGGCACCGCCGGATGCGGGCTTCGACGTCTCACAAGGCGATAAACTCGGCGTGATCCTTGCTTCGATCCTGCCCGATTGACGCCGTCGCGAACTGCCGCCACGGTGCCCCGGTCATTGTCCACTAGCCGACGGTCACGATGGATCATTCCGATATTGCGCCGGCAACCACGCCCGCGAAAGCGCAGCGTGTGCTGGTCCTGCAAGGCGGCGGCGCGCTCGGCTCCTATCAGGCGGGTGCCTTTCAGGCGCTGTGCCGCTCGGGGTTCGAACCCGAATGGATCGCGGGCATTTCGATCGGCTCCGTCAATGCCGCGATCATTGCCGGCAACGAAGGTGAAAAGCGCGTCGATCGGCTGAAAGAATTTTGGGAGTTGGTGTCATCTCCGGTGCCATGGAAGCCCGTCGCATCGGGCGACCGCGCGCGCTCGCTGTTCAACGAGACCAGTGCCGCGCTGATTGCGACCTTCGGCGTACCGGGCTTCTTCACGCCGCGCATACCGCCCGCACCCTTGTGGCCGCCGGGCAGCCGGCAATCGCAAAGCTATTATGACACCGCGCCGCTGAAGAAAACGCTGGAGCGGCTGATCGACTTCGACCGCATCAACGATCTGAAGACGCGGCTCAGCGTCGGCGCGGTCGGGGTAACCTCGGGCAACCTGAAATATTTCGACAATTTCGATTTCAGGAAGCGCGGCAAGAAGATCGGCCCGGAGCACATCATGGCCTCCGGCGCGCTGCCGCCCGGCTTTCCTTCCATCGAGATCGAAGGCGAGCACTATTGGGACGGCGGCATCGCTTCCAACACGCCGCTCGATTATGTGCTGGGCGAGGAAACCAACCGCGATCTCCTGATCTTTCAGGTCGATTTGTTCAGCGCGCGCGGCGAATTGCCGACGTCGCTGCTGGAGGCCGCGGAGCGCGAAAAGGACATCCGCTACTCCAGCCGCACCCGCATGGCCACCGACAAGAACAAGCAGGTGCACAACGCGCGGAAGGCGCTGCGCGAGCTGCTCGGAAAGCTGCCCGATGATCTCAAGAACGATCCGTCGGTGGCAGTTCTCTGTAACGCGGCCAAGGAAAACACCGTCACCGTCGTGCATCTGATCTACAAGAGCAAGAACTACGAAACGTCATCCAAGGATTACGACTTTTCGCATGTCGCCATGGTCGAACACTGGAACGCAGGCGTCCGCGACGTTCATCTGTCGATGCGTCACAAGGATGTGTTGGAGCGTCCGCAATCCGGCCAGACCATGATGGCCTACGATATGACGGGGGATGTTTCGAAGACCGCCGCAGGCAAGCAGGAGTGAATGGAATGGGTACGTTAAAAGGCAAGACCGCTGTCGTGACCGGCTCGACCAGCGGCATCGGATTGGCTTACGCGCGCGCTTTTGCCGCCGCCGGCGCCAATGTCGTCCTCAACGGCATGGGCGTGCCGGCCGATATCGAGCGCGAGCGTTCCGGCATCGAGACCGACTTCAAGGTCCGCGCCGTGCACTCGCCCGCCGACATGACCAAGCCCGCCGAGATTGCCGAAATGGTCGCGCTTGGCGAGAAGACGTTTGGTTCGGTCGATATCCTCGTCAACAATGCCGGCATCCAGTTCGTGTCGCCGATCGAGGAGTTTCCGCCCGAGAAGTGGGAAGCCATTATCGCCATCAACCTGTCGTCGGCGTTCTACGGCATCCGTGCCGCAGTCCCCGGCATGAAGAAGCGTGGCTGGGGCCGTATCATCAACACGGCTTCCGCGCATTCGCTGGTGGCGTCGCCGTTCAAGGCGGCCTACGTCTCGGCCAAGCACGGCATTGCCGGTCTCACCAAGACCGTGGCGCTGGAGCTTGCGACGTTCAAGATCACCTGCAACTGCATCAGCCCCGGTTATGTCTGGACGCCGCTGGTGGAAAAGCAGATTCCCGACACCATGAAGGCGCGCAACCTGACCAAGGAGCAGGTCATCAACGACGTGTTGCTGGAGGCGCAGCCGACCAAGGAGTTCGTGACCTCAGAACAGGTCGCCGCACTGGCGCTGTTCCTGTGCAGCGACGATGCCGCCCAGATCACCGGCGCCAATCTGTCGATCGATGGCGGATGGACCGCGGCATAAGGCAAATAGAGAGCAGGCCCGGGAAGCGCGCCTGGAGCCCGGTTCTGATTGAATCAGAACCGGGCTCCAGGTTTTTGTTTTGACGCGTTTTCTTGACGCGAACCGGTGTCCACCCCGAATCAAGTCCGGGGCAGGCTTTCGCTGGAAAACGCGCTAATGGGCGACGCTCCCGGTCACGGCTGCGATACTCGCCTGCGAAAAATGCAGCTCGTTGAAGCCGAGCTTGCTGGCCACCAGAATCAGGACTGAGGCCAGCACCACCCTCAGCACCGTCTCCGGGACGCGAACCGCGCAGTAGCTGCCGATCACGATGCCGGGCAAGGATCCGACCAACAGCACGCCCATCAACGCCCAATCGACCGAACCCAGCGCCCAGTGTCCGATGCCGGCCACCAGCGTCAGCGGCACCGCATGTGCGATGTCGGAGCCGACAATGGTCGCCATCGGCAGGCGCGGATAGAGCAGTAAGAGCGCGGTGACGCCGACGGCGCCGGCGCCGACGGATGAAATCGAGACCAGCACACCGAGCGCCACGCCGACCATCACGGTCGCGCGGCCGGTCGCCGCGGCATCGTACCCTTCCATGCGCCGGCGATAGTGATCCATGATCGCCCTGCGGAAGATCAACGATGTCGCCGTGAGGAGGAGCGCGAAGCACAGCACCAGATTGACCAGGCTGCGCGCGGCCTCCCCCTTGAGTTCGAGTTGCCACAGCACGAGCAAGGTAACGACGCTTGCCGGGATGCTGCCGCTGGCAAGGCGCATCACTGCCGGCCAGTGGATGCTGCGTGCAAAGCCATGCACCAGGCTGCCGCCCGTCTTGGTGGCCGCGGCATATAGAAGGTCGGTGCCGACAGCGGTCGACGGGTGGACGCCGAATAGCAGAATCAGCAACGGCGTCATCAGCGAGCCGCCGCCGACACCAGTCATCCCGACCAGCAGGCCGACGCCGAATCCCGAGGCAACGTAAAGTGGATCAATCATTTCCGGGTGCAAGTTCCATTTGGCATGTGCGGGTGTATATCAACGCAGGGGATAAGCGTCCTATCGATGGCGGCGCATCGGGTGAAATAAGAATATTTCATGCGCACATCGGAATCCGGTGGTTGTTTTCCCCAATTTGGCGGTGCAGAGCGAAACCGGTATCCTGCCTCGCCGGCGCTGTCGGCCGCCCAGGCGGCCGCCTTCCAACCGCTCCAGTCGCCTCCAGGATCAGCGCTTCCCGAACGCGAGCACGTGCAGTCCGAGCCGCCGGCGCACGATCCAGAACAGGAGCGCCGTCTCGAACGTCAGCGAGATCGAGGTCGCGGCCGCGGCGCCATGGCCGCCGAAGTGGGGCACCAGGACGACGCACAGCACAACGTTCATGACGAAGGCGAGCGCATAGGCCAGCGCGCAGATGTGTTGATGGCCGAGCATGTTCAGGAGCCGCTCGACCGGGCCGATGGCGGAACGCACCACAAGGCCAATCGCTGCAATGAACATGATGTCATAGCCGACGACGAATTGCGGTCCGAACAACGACAATAGCGGCTTGCCCAGCGCCAGCAGCAGAATGGTTGCGCCGAGCGACGGCCAGAACGTCCACTGGATCGCATGCGCCACATAGGCCGACAGCCGCGGCTTGTCGCCCTGCGCGTGATACTCGGCAAAGCGATGCGCAGTCGAAGCCCCCATTGCGTAGTGAATGAAGGAGACCAGCGCCAGCGTCTTCACTACGGCAAAGTAGACGCCGACCTCTTCCGAGGAGCGGAATTGCTGCAGCACCAGTACGTCGGTGTATGACAACAGGAGATAGAAACTCTCCACCAGCAGGATCGGCAGCGAGACCGCGAGCCAGCCGCGGAAGTCGTAGGCTCGGGGGCCGGGCTCGATGTGGCCGCCGAGCTTGCGATTGAGCACGATCATCTGGCCGATCATCGCGATCCATACCGCCGCGGCGCTGGCCCACATCGCGGCGGTGGCGCCGAGATTGAAGCCGAGCACGAAGGCGCCGGCGGTCAGGCCAACGATCAGCGACTGGCGCACGATGAACTGCGGTACCAGGCCAAGCCGCATCCAGTCGTGCGAGCGGGCGATGCCGTCCTGGGTGTTGGCGACGACGAACGCCGGCAGTGTCAGGCAACCGATGTAGAGGGGGACGATCGCGTTGCCGTCGATCCACGGCGACAGTCCCTTCACCGCGCCCGCCAGCAGCAGCGAGACGATGGAGGAGACTGCGAACGTCATCCATCGGCTGCCGGAGAGGAAGCCGCGCAACAGCGCGTGTTCGCCGCGTGTACGATATTCCGGAATGAGCTTCTGCGCGGATGCCGAGATACCGAAATCCATCATGCTGCCGAGCAGCAGCACCCAGGTCCAGACATAGACATAGACGCCGTAGTCCGAGCCGCCCATCCAGCGCGCCAGCAGGATCTGCGAGAAATAGGCAAGCGCTGCGCTGAAGACGCGGATCACGAAGATCGTGCCGGCCAGCCGCCTTGTAACGGAGGCTTCGCTGGAGCCGCCAAGCAGCCCACGCAGGCGCGCAATCACGCCGGCAGGCGGAGCGGTTGCGGATTGCGAATCCATTACGGCCACAACGGTACATCCCCGAAACGTGCCGCGAGGTGGCGGCGACGATCGGATGTATCAACCATTCGTTAAGATTCGGTTGGGTGTGCTGCCGCCTGGAGTTGCGAACCGACGAAGTCAGGAACAAAACGGCTGAGCCGTCGTTTGATGCCGCGGAGCCATCGCCCGCCGTTCACAACGGCTCATGTCGCGGGTAACCAAAGGCGATGGCTGCCGTCCCACCCGAACAGCCCGCGTGTCCGGGCCGCGAGATGGATGACCCGAACGATCTGGTCCTGGCCATGTTGGGATTGGTGATCGCTGCCATCATGCTGGTGGCCGGCGCTCTCTATCTCATCAACGCGCCCGATCCCCATACCGACCCACAGGCCCCCGCCAGCCGTGCAGGTATCCCCGGTTTCGTAGCTTCATGCTGGTTGGCCCCGGGGGTTGGCGGAACTTTTCTGGCTTTTTATAACTTGAGCTTCGGCCGCATGGTGCGGCCGGGGAGGAAAGATATGAAACTACTGCTTGTCACTGCTGTAACGATCACCACCGCGCTGGCTGTCAGCCCGGCTTCTGCCCAGAAGGCTGCTGCCCAGAAGACGGGTTGCACAAGCGAAAACATGGCCAAGCTCGTCGCGTCCGGTAACACTATGCCTGATAGCCCCGGCAAATTCGCGATGCTGAAAGAGATGGGCGCGGCGAATGCCGCCATGTCAAAGGGCGACATGCGTGGCGCTTGCAAGAGCTATATGCGCGCTCAGCAAATCAGCGGCCAGAAGAGCTAGGAGGACACACGTTGCTGAAGAGGAGAGCTGCCAAGCGCCGGCTCTCCTCTGACTGGAAAGCGTCGCTGCACCGGGCGGAAACACATTGCGGCATCGTGGCGCGGCTGAGCACGTCGGCAGGGACGGCAGGTCGCGTCAATTCAAACTGACGTTGAACTCGTAGGCCCGGTCGCCGCCGACCAGCGTCAGTTTGAGTGCGGCGCCTTCCGGACTGGCGCCGGGTGGCAGGCCGTCGAGTTCGAAGGCAAAGCGTTTGACGCCGGGCGGGCCTTGCTCCACCAGCTTGGGAACCGGCAACGCCCAGTCGGGCGTCGGCCCCTCGGCGAACAGGTTGACCTCCCTGGCCTCGGGCGCGGTCACGTCGACCAGCACGTTCTTTCCCTCGCGCTTGACGTCGCGGATGGTCAGCGGATTGGGGTCCCCGACATTGGCCGGCTTCGGCACCGCATTGAGCGCATCGGACAGGGTGCCGTCCTCGGTGCTTGCTACGCTGGCAAAAGCGAGTTCGGCATGGGCTTCGACGGGAATGCAGAGCTTTTCGCAAACCGCGTAGCTGATGTGGGTGCGCAGCGTCACCGGCTTGTCGGCATTCTTGGCGACGATCCGCAACGGCAGCACGACCTGTTGCTTGTATCCCAGCGCGGTGCCGCCTGCGCCGTCGTCGAATTTCATCGGCGCCGGCCACAGCACCGTCACGGCTTCGACATTGTCGGATTTGGAGAAGTCGAAGCGCGGTGGCACGCCGGAATCCCCGGGCGTCCGCCAATAGGTCTTCCATCCCGGCTGCAACTGGATGGCTACGCCGCCGAGCAGCACTGCGCCGCTGCGTGATCCCGCCAGCAACCGTACCGCGGAATGGGCGTCGTGTTGCCACGGCGAAGCATCCTGGGCGCGAACTTGCGACGCCGCACACGCGACGCTCAAGGCGGCGACGCCGAGTGCGGCGCGCAGGGGAACTAGGACGCTCATGGCACGTCTTTACAGGCAAGTTTCGCGGCAAACCATTGAATTGCGTGTGATCGGCAGCCGAATGATGCCGGAAGCTTGATTGACAGAAACCGCACCCGATATCAGGATATGAACCTGCAAGAGAAAGGCCTTTGCGGATGAGCCCTGAAGGCAAGACATCGAAGCCTGTCCGCCGCAAAGCCGCCGGCTTTGGCGATAATTCGTCCGGCGAGGGCTATCTGGACGGCCGGCTGCTGATCGCCATGCCGGTCATGGGCGATCCGCGCTTCGAGCGCTCAGTCATCTACATGTGCGCGCACTCGTCGGAAGGGGCGATGGGCATCATTGTCAACCGTCCGGCCGGCAGCATCGACTTTCCAGGACTGCTGGTGCAACTCGATATCATCGAGAGGGCCGACCAGATCACACTGCCGGAAAACGCCGAGACCATGCAGGTGCTGAAGGGCGGCCCCGTCGATACCGGCCGCGGTTTCGTGCTGCATACGAGCGATTTCTTCATCAAGGACGCGACGCTGAACATCGACGAGGGCATCTGCCTGACCGCGACGGTGGACATCCTCAAGGCGATCGCCAAAGGCACCGGCCCGAAGCACGCCATACTGGCGCTCGGCTATGCCGGCTGGGCGCCCGGGCAGCTCGAGGACGAGATCCAGCACAATGGCTGGCTGCACTGCGACGCCGACCCGGATCTGATCTTCGGCGACGACGTCGACGACAAATATCTACGTGCGTTGCGCAAGATCGGCATCGACCCCGGCATGCTGTCGAACGAGGCCGGGCACGCGTAGGCGTCTCGTCGCGGACGTTGCCACAATCACCGCGTCGTCCCTGCGAACGCAGGGACCCATAACCCCAAACGTTTGCGGTCAGGCAAGTTGGGGCTCCAGCTCTTCTCAGCAATTCACAGTGGTGGTTATGGGCCCCTGCTTTCGCAGGGACGACGTCGATTTTGTGGCTACTTACTCCGCGGCCTGCTGCGTCACCGTCGGCTCGGTACCGGCAACCGTGGCGCGGCGCATGTCGCGGGGCTGCGACTGGTCGTAGCGCCGAACCCGGTGCATGGTCTGGCGATTGTCCCACATCACGAGGTCATGCACGGTCCATTTATGGATGTAGACGAATTCCTTCTGCGTGGCGTGCTCGGTCAGGTCGCGCAGCAATAACCGCGCCTCGGGCATGCTCATGCCCAGAATCGCGCCCGCGTGCGATGACAGATACAGCGACTTGCGGCGATGCACCGGATGCGTCCGCACCAGCCGCTGCAGCACCGGCTTGAACATCTCTTTTTCTTCGTCGGTATAATCCAGGAAGCCGAGCGAGCCGCGCGAATACATCAGCGAATGTTCGCAGATCAGGTCCTCGATCTCGGCCTTGGTGTCGTCGTCGAGCGCGTCATAGGCCGCGCGCATGTCGGCGAATTCGGTGTTGCCGCCCTTCGGATTCACCACCCGCGCCGACAAGAGCGAGAACTTCGCCGGGATCGGACGAAACGAGCTGTCGGAATGCCACAGGCAATTGCCGAGGTTGAACAGATGTGCGCGGCTGTCGCGCGGCAATGGCTTGCCGTCCCTGCCGAGATTGGAGACGTCGTTGAGGCCGGTCGAGAGGCGCAGATCCTGAGGCTTGACGATATTGCCGCCGCGAGCGTCTTCGCGCTTGCCGAAATTCAGCGCAAATGCGAGTTGCTGTTCGTCCGTGATGTCCTGGTTGCGGAACAGCAGCACGGCGTATTTGTCCATGCCGGCTTCGACGTCGGCTGCTTCCTGCGGCGTCAGGGGTTTTCGCAGATCAAGCCCGGATACTTCACCGACAAAATGCGGATGCAACTGCCGGATTGCGATCGCCATGGCGTCTCTCCCGAAAGCGGCGGACGATTTTGCCCGCTCTGTTTGTAAGAAAAATTACTCCCCGAAATGTCCAAGTCAACGCTGCGGACGCATGCCCGCTACGCGTTTCGCGCCATCAAGCCGCCATCGACCGGGATCACCGCGCCGGTCAGGAACGAAGCCGCCGGCAGGCAGAGGCTCAGCGTCATGTGCGCCACTTCCTCCGGCTCACCGTAGCGGCCGAGTGCGGTGCGGCGCTTGGCATAAATCGTCTTGTGCTCTTCGGAAATTCGCTCGGTGATCGCGGTGCGGATCGGGCCCGGGCAAATGCAGTTCACGGTGATGCCCTCGCGTCCGAGCTCGACGGCGAGCGAGCGCGTCAAGCCGGTGACGCCGGCTTTCGCCGCCGAATACGGGCTGTGCAGCGCGGTGGCGCCGAGCGCCTCGGTCGAGGCGATGTTGACGATCCGCGGGCATTTCGATCGGCGCAAATGCGGCAACGCGGCCCGGATGATACGTGGATGCGCGGTCAGCATCGCGGCCAGCGCCCTGTCCCAGGCGGCTTCATAACCTTCCTCGTCGATCGCCACGCGCACGGAGATGCCGGCATTGTTGATGACGATGTCGAGGGAGCCGAAATGTGCGGCAACGTCGTTGACGACCTTGGTGATGTCGCCGGGATTGGTGACGTCGAGCGTCCACGCTTTCGCCGCGCCGCCATTTGCTGCGATTTCGCTGGCAACCGCCTGGGTCGATTCGGCGTTCAGATCGGTAACTGCAACATTGGCGCCCTCGGCCGCGAACACCAGCGCCGTGGCGCGGCCCATGCCGCTGGCAGCACCGGTGACGAGAACGGTCAGGCCTTTGACCGAACGACTGAGCTCTTTGAAATCTGACATGATGGGATCCGGACAGCGATGCGCTTTGCAGGATTGACAAGGCTGGCACCGATCCGCACACAGGTCAACGAAGCGGAGCGAGGTGCAACCGTGACCGATACTGGCGGGGCGCAGATACGTCTCCTGGAGCTTGCCGACGCGGCCCTGTACCGAGAGATCCGGCTGGAAGCGCTCGAGAAAAATCCGGAGGCGTTCGGCAGCACGTTTGAGAGAGAAAATGCGCAACCGCTATCGTGGTTCGAAGCGGCCATCGGACGGGCGGATATCTTCGGCGCATTCCTTGACGGGAAGCTTGCCGGAATTGCCGGATTTTCCACGCAGGAAGGCTTGAAGCAGGCACATAAGGGGCGGCTTTGGGCGATGTATGTTCGAAACACCGCGCGAGGTTCGGGTCTTGGAAAGTTGCTTGTCGCGGCCGTTCTCGACCATGCGCGCGGGCGCGTGGAGATGGTTCAATTGACTGTCGTGAGCGATAACGAAGCGGCGCGCCGGCTTTACAGCGCCATGGGCTTTGTCGAGTACGGCTATGAACAGCGAGCCCTCAAGCAGGGTGGGCGATATTACGACGAGGTTCTGATGGTCAAATTTCTCGACGAGGGGGCCGCGGGTTCGGCCCAAGCCATGCCGTGAGTCTTGATCTCTCCCTGACCAAGCCATCCTGATTGAAGTGATGAACACAAAAGTGTGCCCATGAATCTTCGAATGCCATTTCCATGTCACCCGTGACCGACGTGGTACCTAGCCCGATTTCTGCGTAGGTAAACTCGAAACTGCCGCTGGGACGCGCCAGCGCAATGTGGAATGGTTGACCAGTAAACTCGTTGATCTTCGGCCTGCCGGTGCTCCGCATGACGCCTTGTATCTCTACCCTTGCGGTTCTGAGCTCCAAGTCCGCATCGAGATCAATTGGCAGGAACAACGTCCCGCAAAACTCCGAGCATGTGGACCCGAATACGGCGAAGAAATTGCTCAATGGTTGGCATGCGTCGCCTGAGATGATTGCTTCAAGCGCGATTCGTTGAGCTTCATCTGCACGCTCGTCGATTACGATCTGGCGCCGCCCGTTTCCGTCCTTGATTTCGCCGGGCCACTTGTACAGCGCCGCCCAGTTCAAGCCTGAGAGCGGCGTATCGTTGAAGTGGCCTTCGACGATGGTGCCGACGAAGGCCGACTGACAATAGCCGTGAGTACTCGGCAGGTTGAACTGGCAACCGCAATTCATGGCGCAATTGCAGTTATCGTAGGTTTCGCTCTTGAACAGCCATTGATCCGCCATCTCACTGCGCCTTTCCGAAAGCGATGACGCTCAACTCGACTTTGCGCGAGCTTCAAGCCGGAACGAAGCGATAGGCGCCATCCTTGCGCTCGACGAAGCCGGTGCCAGGGAACGGCAGGTGAGCACCGATCAGCCGGCGCTTGTCAATGACGAGTCGATCAAGCAGGCGCAGGCGGGTCGAGATGCCGCGATCGGGCTCGTGGTCGACTGGCACTGGCCACGACGGATGCTGGAACGAGATCACAGCGTGCGTAAGCGCGTCCGCAACGACGACGAGACCATCCCCACCGGCGATTTCGACCGAGATGTGGCCCTGCGTATGCCCTGGCGTATCGATGACCTGCACGCCACTGACAATCTCATCGCCATCCCGTACCGTCCTTATCTTGTCCTTGACGTGCGAGAAATGGTTCTTGGCGCCATTGGTGATGCGATCGCTGGTTGCCAACACTGCCGGCAACCTTCGCATCGCATCCGGGTCGGTCCAAAGGTTCCATTCGACGGCCGAGACGAGATAGCTCGCGTTCGGATAGATCGGGTTATCATTGGCGTCGAGGATGCCCCAGAGGTGGTCGGGATGGCCGTGGGTCAGGACGATCTTGGTCACGGCCGCAGGTGGGATGCCAGCAGCTTTGAGGTTCTCCGCAAGCTTTCCCGCCGTGGGCTGATGGCGCGGGCCGGTGCCCGCGTCGACCAGGATCACGTCAGACTGGCTACGGATCACCGCGACAGTGTTCACGAGCTGGAGCCGTTCGCCGGTTTGTCCGGCTGCGTTCAGGGCGGCTTCGCGCTCGGCGGGCGGAGAACCCGGCGTCACGAGGAAATCCGCTGGAAGGAAGAAATAGCCGTCGCTTACGACCAGCGTCTCGAGGCTGCCTGATTTGTGGACCGGTACCGTATGGGCGGCTGCTGTTGTCGGTCGCAGCGATGACACGCACGTAGCTGCAGCCAGAGCCGCTGCAGCCGATTCACCCAGAAATTGGCGACGAGCTATTCTGTGAACATGCCCTGCAGCCACGACGTTTCCCTCCTTGATGGACCACCCTATCGATAGGCACGGCATCGATAGGCACGGCGCCCGTTGGGCGCGAAGCTTAGCTGGCGCATTTGGGTGCTGGATATCCGATTGCCGCCGGAGCCTATCCGGAAAGCGCGTAAAACGTGGAAATCGCCCACGGAAAGCGCCAACTGTCATTATCCAAAAACTGCAAGAATGATCGGAGCATTGCCGGCCCGGTGCCCATGCCGCGGTATGCGTGGTATGCTCGATCAACACGGAGGCGAGCATGCAGCTTGGCACAGCGCCGCTTCTGGAGAAGCTGCCCATCTTCCACAGCCGCAATGTGGAAGAGACCGGTGCATTCCTGCGCGCGAAAGGCTACCGCTTCGACATCGCGGGGCGGCAGGCTCGCCTGCTCGATACGCGCCTCAACGGCCTTTACATGCCGGGCTTCTACATGGGTTACGTGCAATACGGCGGCGCGTCGGTCGTCCTGTCTCCGAGCCCCGCCCGCACGGCCACCTGGATCCACCTGCCGCTTCGCGGGCAACTTGAAGCTACCATTGGCCGTGACAACGTCGTTTGCAATCCGAACCTCGCCACGATCATCTCGCCGATGCGCGAGAGTTGTCGGCTGGTATCGGAGGCCGATAGCAGCCGCATTCAACTATCTTTGACCAAATCCAGCCTTACAGGCCAGCTTGCGGCCCTACTCGGCGAACCACCAACCGCTCCCCTCGACTTTGCGCCCACCATCGACCTCGCCACCGGGTACGGCCGCAGCTTGGCACGCTACGTGCTGACGGCCGTCGCGGACCTGGAACAGGCGGGATCGGTGCTCTGGAGCCCGACGACGATCAGCACATTCGAGCAGTTCATTGTCACGGCATTGCTGGTGTCGCACCCGCACAATTACAGCGCCGCACTGCGACGTCTCGAGAAGCCGATTGCTCCGCGTGACGTGAGGCGCGCGATCGACTACATTGAGGCCCATCTCGACCAGGTGGTTACAGTGGCCGACCTCGCTACGGCCACCGGCGTTGCAGGCCGAACACTCTTTAAACACTTCAGCGATTTCAAGGGCGTCTCCCCCATGCGCTACCTGCGGAACGCCCGCTTGCGGCAAGTTCGCCAAGCCCTGCTGCGGGCCGATCCGGAAGCGAATGTCACCGAGATTGCCATGAGCACGGGGTTTACCCATATGGGCCGGTTCTCGGTCACGTACCGCGCGCACTTTGGGGAAAGTCCATCGGAGACGCTAAGAGATGGCAGGCCGGTGCAGCAGCCTCGGAAGCAACCGTAGTCTCAAAAAGCTCGAGGTCCGCAATTGCGTTTGCTGAGTTCGCTCAATCCACCAAAGCAACCAGGTAGGTTCGTGTTGAGGTCTCCTAATGACCCCGAATCGTGCTGAGCTGGAAAACTAGATGCTTCGCATCTCTTACAAAGCCCTTCTCCGTGCAATCGCCATTGCTCATGGCCTTTTGGATTTATGAGTACGCCCTAGAACGCACAAAAAAGGATCGCGAGCGATGAACGAACTGGATTTCAGCGGCAGGCAGGTGCTGGTGGTCGGCGGCTCCAGTGGGATCGGCAATGGCATCGCGCAGGCGTTCCGTGCCAAGGGCGCGCGTGTCGCCGTCTGCGGCACCCGCGAAAGCGCCGCCGACTATTCGCCCGACGAAGGCTCGCTTCTCGACGGGCTGGAGTATTTTCAACTCGACGTCAGCAACGCGCAGGCCATTGAATCCTTCCAGCCATCCTTCACGAAACTGGACGTGCTGGTGCTGGCGCAGGGCGCGGTGATCTACCGCCGCGGCGAATTCGAGATGGATGGCTTTCGCAAGGTGGTTGAAATCAACCTGATGAGCCTGATGGCCTGTGCGACAAAATTCCATGCGATGCTGAGCGCCAGCAAAGGCGCGCTCATCATCGTCAGTTCGACCGCCGCCTATCACTCGACGATGGGCAATCCGGCCTACAACGCCTCGAAGACCGGCGCGGTCGGGCTGACGCGCACGCTCGGCGAGGCATGGGCCGGAGACGGCATCCGCGTCAACGGCATCGCGCCCGGCCTGGTCGACACCAAGATGACCAAGGCGACCACCGCCAATCCGAAACGCCTCGAAGGCGCGCTCGAGCGGATCCCGTTGAAGCGGCTCGGCACGCCGGCCGACATGGCCGGTGCGGCACTGTTCCTGGCCTCGCCGCTGTCGTCCTACGTCATCGGCCAGACTATCGTGGTCGACGGTGGTCTGATCCTGTAAGCCCGGCATCTTGATTAGAAGTGCGTTTCGATCGCGGTAGGAACCCGAACGGGGTCTCTCCGGTTACGTCCTCAGAAAACAGGAGTGACCGCGATGGACAAGGATCGGATTGCAGGCTCGGCCGAGGATTTTGCGGGTAAGGTCGAAAGCACCGTCGGCGACATGGCTGGCGATGCGAAGACGCAAGCCGAGGGCCGCGTGCGCGAAGCGGCCGGCACAGTGCAAAATCTCTACGGCCAGGCCAAGGACGCCGCTCGCGACGCCACTGACACCGCCGTCAGCTATGCCAAGGACGCCATTGAGCACAGCGGCGACACCATTCGTAGCGGCCAGCAGACGGTAGCGAAAACCGTGCAGGAAAATCCGCTCGGTGCGCTGTTGGTCGCAGCCGGAATTGGCTTCGCGCTGGCGCTGTTGATGACGCGCCCGCCGCGCCGCCCGCCACCGCGCTGGCGCTATTACGGCTGACTTCATCCCGAGAGGAGCGGCCTCTTGGCCGCGTCGCGAAGGATGGCGGCATCGGGGCTTCATGGTTCGCGCGGCGATGTGAAGCAGCGTCCGCAGACGCGCGAAGACACGCTGCTCACCATGACGATAGCTAAATCACCGCGTGAAATTGCCCGGCGGAACCTCTGCCGAGCGTCCGACATTGCCCGGCGGGCGCGGCGCGCCCGGAAGAGCAGCGGGTCCGCGCGGCGGTGCAGCCGCGGGTGGTGCAGGCGGTCGCGGCGCCGCACCGAAACCGCCGAAGAAGTCACGCAGTGACGGACCGTTGTTTTGCGCCGGGCGGATCTGCATCGGCGGCGGCGGTTGTCTCTTCTGTTGCTGCAGCGTTTGCTGCGGTGGCGGCAGTAAAAGCTGCTTCTGTGGCGGGGCGGCTGCCGCGGTCCCGCTCGGTGAGGCGGCCGCCATCGGCGTATCGCCCTTCGCCGGCTCGCGGCCGATCTCGCGACGAGGCCATACGTAGTCGTCGGCGCGGCCGGCCGGCGCGGCCAACGCTTCACCCTTCACCAGCGTGCGCGCGGCGAGCGCATCGACCGCTGCCGGACGCGAGCCGGGACCGCCGAGCAACTGATCAGTGCCGACTGACGAGGCGACCAGCGGCATGACCGGTCCGGCCAGCGGCCGCGGCGCCGGCTGGCCGGGCGCGACATTGGCCTCCGGCGTCGCCGGCTCGATCGGCACCGCGATCGGCCCGGAGCGGGCGGCCAGCAGGCGAGTCACCTCGCGCTCGACATAGTGTGCGAGCTTGCGCGCGCCGGGCTTGGTGAAGAAGACGCCGTCGGCCGTGCGGAGCTGGCGGATCTGGCCTTCGAAGTCGGGACCTTTCTGCAGGAACCGGCCGGCTTCATCGACAAAGCCATCCCAGATATCGACATAGGTGATGCCAGCCTTGCCGGCGCCGTCGCGATACAGCGCGTCGAGGAACAGCATGTCGGCCGTTCCCTTTTGCCCGCGGATCGCCGGCAGGCCGACCCATAACACCGGGACGCCCTTGGATTTCAGCACGCCGATCAGCTCTTCAATCTTCTTGGTGTAGAGTTCGACCCAGCGCTCGTCGCGGAATTCGTAAAGCCCGCCGCCAGATCGCGCGGGTGCGGCGTTTTGTGGCGTGTCGCTATCGGCTGCATCGTCAGGCGACAATTCGGCATCGGCCGGCTTATCGTCGCGCTTTGCCGTGTCAGCCGAGCCTTCCGGCTTCTTTGCGTCCGCCGGCTTGGTATCTGTCTTGGTATCTGTCTTGCCTCGCGCGTCCTTCTTGTCTTCCTTCTTGTCGGCCTTCTTCTCGGTGACCGCCTCGCGGATGGCCTGGCGGTCGTGGAGGCCGAGCATGACGACGATGGCATCGGGCTTTTCGGTGGCGAGGATGCCCTTGGCGGCCGCGGTCCAATCGGCGGGCTCGCCGCGCGGCTGATACTTGATCAGGCCGGAGATGGTCTTGTGCTTGCGGATCACGCCCATGTCGGGCTGCTCGGAATAGGCGTCTTCCAAGCCATAGGCGAGCCAGTCGGCCATGGCGTCGCCGAGCACCAGAACGTTACGTTCCGGGACCGTGTCTCGCTTGGCGGGCGCGGGCGCGCGGGAGAAGTCCTGGCGCGGCGCCTGCGGGGCCTGCTGCTGGAATGGCGAAAAGATATCGCCGCCGAACCAGCCGCGCTGCGGCGCTTGCCGCTGCGGCGGCCCGCCAAAGCCGCCGAAATTGAAAAACTGCGCCGATGCGGGTCCCACGATCCCGATCAGGAGCGCGATCGCAACCGCCAGCGCCACCAGTGGCCCGGTCTCGGTAAACACGCGCAAGAAGGACGTTGGCTTTCGCATCCGGCTCGGTCGCAAATGGATCGTGAAGCGTCAAATATAGCAGCGGAATCGGGCCGCAAGCGGGCAGATTTCACATCCCATAAACCGAGGTTCCAGGCCCAGCGTCAAGGCTTCTGCCGAATCGTGGTTTTCAGGGGCATTTGAGCGCTGAAAACAGGTCTTAACGGCCCCGCAGCCGCTCCAGCACGTCGGAAGAGGCAAATCCGTCCGCTGGCGCTCCGATCGAAGCCTGGAAGCTGCGGAGCGCCTCCCGCGTCTGCCCACCGAACTGGCCATCCGGCGTGCCCTTGTAGAAGCCGCGCTGCGCCAGGAGCTGCTGCAGTTCCAGTCGCTCCGCCCGCGACAGCACCCGTTCCTGCCGCGGCCAGGGTTGCACGAACGGCGGCCCGCCGCGCAGGCGGTCGGCAAAATGGCCGATCGCCAGCGCATAGGCCTCGGCCGGGTTGTATTTCATGATCACCCGGAAATTCTGCAGCATCAGGAAGCCGGGCCCCTGCATGCCGGCCGGCGCCAGCAGATAGGCCTTCTCGGTTGTGTCGGGAAACGGCTTGCCGTCGGCCCGCTTCAGTCCCTGGCTCTGCCACTGCGCAATCGTCATCGCCTTGGACTTGTCCGCCAGCATGAAATTAAAGCCCTCCGGCAGCACCACCTCGTAACCCCAGCTCCGGCTGGTCTGCCAGCCGTCTTTCTTGAGGTTGTTGGCGGTGGAGGCGATCAGATCGGCGACGTTGTCGACGACGTCGCGGCGGCCGTCGCCGTCGGCGTCGACGGCATAGCGCTTGAAGGCGGTCGGCATGAACTGCGTCGGCCCGAACGCGCCGGCCCAGGAGCCGCGCATCTGTTCGGGTCTGAGATCGCCGCGGTTGAGGATCTCGATCGCGGTGAGGAATTCATCCTTGAAATAGGCCTGGCGGCGGCCGATGCAGGCCAGTGTCGCGGTCGATCGCACGACGTTGCGGTCGCCCACTTGCGTCGAGTAGTTCGATTCGATGCCCCAGATCGATGCGATGATGTAGCGGTCGACGCCATAGGCTTTCTCCACCGCGTCGAATTGCGGCTTGTATTGGGCGAGGATCTCGCGGCCCTTGGCAAGGCGGTTGTCGTTCACGAGGATATCGAGATAGTCCCAGATCGCCTTGGTGAACTCGGGTTGCGCGTCCATCAGGTCCATGATGCGCAAATCAGGCTCGAGGCCGGTGGTGAAGCGCTCGAAATTTTGCTGGGTGATGTTGCGCCGCGCAGCATCCGGCCACATCGAGGCGACGCAATTTTGAAAATTCGCCGCCGCCTGCCGGATCGCGGACGCCGTCATCAGCGGATGGCCGGAGGCGCCGTCTTCTCCGCTCCAGGGCGGCGGACTGCCGTCCGGGCCGGGCGTGGCCTGCTGCGCCGCGCCCTTCTGCCCTGAGAAGATAGTGCCGAAAAAGTTCGAAACCCCGTTGCCGGCGGATTGGGCTTGCGACTGGCCGCTGGAACACAACAGCGCTGCGGCGATTAAGATCGCGCCGGTTCGATTACTCGTCACTCGTTCCAAGAGGCCCATGCCGTACCCGTCCATCGAAACCAACCCCGTGCCAGAAGGCCCTGACACGGTTTCCAATAGCTTAACAGAGCGGATTTTGTTGTCGCGCCCGGCGCGCGCAAGGGGAGGTGCAAGGGGAGGTACAAATCGGGCGGGAACGCCACCATACATCCGCCTTTGTTCAAGGGTGCAAACCGGCTATCAACGTGCAATCAAAGCACTTTCCTCATTTCCAAATCTCAATATCAAGGCGCCCGACATCCCATGAAAATCCGTAAAGCCGTCTTCCCGGTCGCCGGCCTCGGCACCCGCGTCCTGCCCGCCACCAAGGCGATGCCGAAGGAAATGCTGACCATCGTCGACAAGCCGCTGATTCAATACGTGGTCGACGAGGCCAAGGAGGCCGGCATCGAGCATTTCGTCTTCGTCACCGGGCGCAACAAGGGAGTGATCGAAGATCATTTCGACCGGATGTTCGAGCTCGACACCACGCTCGCCGCGCGCGCGGCAAGAAGGCCGAGCAGGACATCCTGGCGCGCGACCAGCCCGAAGCCGGCGCCATGAGTTTCACCCGCCAGCAGGCGCCGCTCGGCCTCGGTCACGCGGTCTGGTGCGCGCGCGATATCGTCGGCGATGAGCCGTTCGCCGTCGTGCTGCCGGACGAATTGGTGCTCAACAGCCCGGGTTGCCTGAAGCAGATGATCGAGGCCGCAGCGAAACTCGGCGCCAAATCCAATCTGCTCGCGGTGGAGGCGGTGCCCGACGATCTCACCCACCAGTACGGCATTTGCGGCGTCGGCAAGCGCCTCGCCAAAAACATGTTCGAGGTCGACGGCATGGTGGAGAAGCCGCCGAAGGGCACCGCGCCGTCAAACCTTTCGATCACCGGGCGCTATATCCTGCAGCCGGACATCTTCAAGATCCTCGAAACCCAGGAGCGCGGCGCAGGCAACGAGATCCAGCTCACCGATGCGATGAAAGCTCTCGCCAAGACGCAAAAGTTCTTCGGCGTGGAATTCGAGGGCGAGCGGCACGACTGCGGCTCGAAATCCGGCTTCCTTCGCGCCAACATCGCCTACGGCATGGCCCGCCCCGAGCTGCGCGACGGCCTGCGCGCGGAGATGAAGAAGTATCTGGAGAAATGAGGGCGGGGTGCCGCTGCTCATTCCGTCATTGCGAGGAGCGATAGCGACGAAGCAATCCATCGTTCCGAATATGCTGGTGCATGGATTGCTTCGCTTCGCTCGCAATGACGGTGCTGGCGTAGATATTCAAGCCACCAGCGCAAGCTGCGGGATGGCGGCGACCACCGACTGGTTGCGGCCGTTGGCCTTGGCCGCATAGAGGGCCTTGTCGGCCGCTTCGATCAGATAGGACCAATCGATCGCTGCCGTGGGCGTCATACTCGCCACGCCGATACTCACCGTCGTCACGCTGGGGTCTTCGGCCCATTGTTCGACTTTGAGGCGGATGGTTTCGGCGACGGTGAGCGCTTCCACCGCCGAGAGGCCAGGCAGAAGTACCGCGAATTCCTCGCCGCCGTATCTGGCCGGACAGTCGCCGGCCCGCCCCACCGAATCCGAAATGCAGATCGCGATGCCGACCAGCACCTGGTCGCCGGCCTGATGTCCAAACGTGTCATTGTACGATTTGAAATGATCGGCATCGATCATCAGCACCGCGACGGGGGTCTGGTTGCGCGTCGCCCGCCGCCATTCCAGGTCGATCTCGGAATCGAATTTGCGCCGGTTCTTCAGGCCGGTGAGCGCGTCGGTGGTCGCAAGCTCTTCCAGCTTTTCCTCTGCCTCGGCGCGGCGGCCGATCTCGCGCGCGAGGAACAATGTGGTGCCGAGCACGAACAGGATCAGGGCCACCATGACCGCGCCGATCCGGATCACTTCCCGGTGCCAGAGGCTCAGGATGCTCGCCAGCGGTTTTCCGACTACGACAAAGAACAGGCTCGTATTGGCGCTTCGAACGTAAAGCCGCGGTGTCGAGTCCACCGGTCCGACCCCGGTGTAGGAACCGCCTTGCGTCAGATTTGCCGGATTCCAGTTTCTTCGCTCTGCCAGATTTTTGCCGACGATGTCGAGGTCGAATGGCTTGCGCATGATGATCGTCCGGTCACGGCGCAATACCGTGATCGTATCGGTGGGATCGAGTGTCAGCCGCCCGAACAAATCGTGGAAATAGCTGAAGCGGATCGAGCCCACGACCACACCGAGAAAACCACCATCGGCGTCGGTGATGCGTCGGCTGAGCACGATCGAATAGGCGCTGCGATGCAGCATCGGACGGCTCATGTACAAGCCCACGTCGGGCTTGTCGCGATGGACGAAGAAGTATTCGTCATCGCTGCGATCCTCCGGCACGGGGTCGAGGCTTGCCGCATCGATGGTCAGCTTGCCCTGCGCGTCGAACACCTGGATCGCGCCGAAATGCCTGGCGGTGGCGGCATGATCGAACAGAATCAGATGGCGAATCTCCTTGCTGACCTTTTCGATCTCCGGCATCACCAGATTGGTGGCGACATTGCGCAGCGACAGATCGTAGAGTTCGATATTCCGGCTGATATCGGCGTCGATGCTCGAGGCCAGATTTTCCAGCGTCTGCCGCGCCAGCTCTTCCTCGCCGCGGCGCATGTCGAACATGACGCTGGTGCAAATCGCGGAGAAGCCGATCACGGCCGCGACCGACGACGCGATCAGCAGCTTTACCGACAATCGCCAGGGGCGGCGGCCGGAGTCTTTCCTGAACCAACCCTTTCTGGCTACGTTGCTTTGCCGCTCGAATAGCATTCATCCGCTCCAAGCCTTCCGGTATGCGCCGGATAAATTGTTGCGGTCTTAAGCGGCGACGGCGATATGGTAGACAGTTAACATTCGGTTGCCGGCGCCGACGGTTTTGTGCAATTCGCTCAAGAGGACACGCGTGAACGTTTACGATCCGTTGCGGGACTATCTGAAGGCGCAGACACGTGCCGAATTCGTGCTGAGCTTCGAAGAGATCGAGGAGATCATCGATGCGGCGCTGCCGCGCGCCGCGCACCGTGCGTCATGGTGGGAGACGTTGCGGAGCCCGCAGGAGAAGATGCCGCAGCGCGAGGCCTGCCTCGAAGCCGGCTACATCGCAACGCGGCAGGCGGATGGAACGAGCGTGAAGTTCAAGAGAATGCCTCAAGACCGCCGTCGTCCCCGCGAACGCGGGGACCCATAACCACCGGGCGTTGTTGTAGCGAAGGCAACTGGCTCCATCATTTCACGGAAAAGCCGCGGCGTATGGGCGCCTGCCTTGCTAACGGTGCGGATTTCGATCTCCGATCTGTGGAAGAATAGCGGGCATTACGGCTTCAGGCAGCATCAGCGATCACCGGCTTGATCTTTTCCAGTTGCTTGCCGAGCTCGCGCTCAGCCGTCTGCACGTCATAGGCGTTCTGTAGGTTAAGCCAGAGCAGGGCTGACGTATTGAGCGCCTTGGACAGCCTGAGAGCCGTATCCGCCGTGATGTTGGTGTTTTCGCTCGCAATGCGCTCGATCCTGGTGCGGGGGACGCCGCACGCTTTCGCCAGCGCACCTGGCGAGAGCCCGAGCGGCTTCAAGAACTCTTCTCGGAGAACTTCTCCGGGGTGCATCGGTGCCAGTTTCTTTGCCATGTGCGACTTCTCCAAATCTGGGGCCTGCCCTTCGGCAGTCTCAGTGTGGCTAGTGGTAGTCCGTGAATTCGACGTCTTTCGGTCCGTCCTTGGTCCAGACAAAGCAGATGCGGAACTGATCGTTCACGCGAATCGAGTGTTGTCCGTCCCTGTGACCCTTCAGGGCTTCCAGCCGATTTCCTGGAGGGGAACGAAGGTCTTGCAAGGAAATCGCCGCGTTCAGGTACTGAAGCTTGCGGCGGGCCACCTTGAGCAGATCGGCCGGAAAGCCCTTTGTCGTTTCGCCTTCGAAGGCGGCACGGGCCAGATCATTCTTGAAGCTCTTGATCACAAGCCCTTACGTATCACGTATTGATACAGAACGCAAGGACTTTGTATCATGCGACGATACACCCCTCAGGGGGCTCGTGCCGCAGCGGTTAGCTCGCCGCTTCCAGTCGTTCTTCGGTCAATAGCCGCATCGCGGCGTCGGCGTCCATCGGCTCGCCGAAGGCAAAGCCTTGCGCGTATTCGCAGCCCAACTGATAGAGCT
This sequence comes from Bradyrhizobium sp. RDI18, assembly GCF_043203335.1. NCBI lineage: Bacteria > Pseudomonadati > Pseudomonadota > Alphaproteobacteria > Hyphomicrobiales > Nitrobacteraceae > Bradyrhizobium > Bradyrhizobium sp. RDI18. Next base: position 5,992,444 of record NZ_JBICRN010000008.1, read on the forward strand.
CGACCGCATCCGAATCTGTCTCCGCGCCTTCCGCCACCACATCCATGCCGAGGTCATGCGCCAGCGCAATGATCGATTTGAGGATTACCGGCCGCGTGCCGCGGCTGGTAGTGCGCACGAAGGACTGGTCGATCTTGATGGTGTCGAAGGGGAAGCGCTGCAGGTACGCCAGCGAGGAATGGCCGGTGCCGAAATCGTCCAGCGACAGTCCGGTGCCGAGTTCGCGAATGCGCGCCAGCATCTGCGCGGCATGCTCCGGATTCTCCATCACGAGCGACTCGGTGAGCTCGAGCTTAAGCGTGCCGCGCGCCACCGACGAACGCGACAGCACGGTGCGGATATCGTGGATCAAGTCATGGCGCAGCAACTGCCGCGAGGAAACGTTGACGGAGGCGAAGATCGGTTCGCGCGAGCGCATCGCGCGCTGCCATACCGAGAGCTGCCGCGCCGTCTGGTCCAGCACGAACATGCCGAGATCGACGATCAGGCCGATTTCCTCGGCAATCGAGATGAATTCCGACGGCGACATCCGGCCGAGCTTGGGATGGTCCCAGCGCGCCAGCGCCTCGAAGCCGGCGATCGAGCGATCTTCCAGCCGCACGATCGGCTGGTAGAGAATGGTGATTTCCTGCCGCTCGATGGCTCGGCGCAATTCGCTTTCCAGCGTCAGGCGGTCGGTCTTTCGCGCGCGCATCGCCGGCTTGTAGACGTCGATGCGGTCGCCGCCGATCCGCTTGGAGTGATACATCGCAAGCTCGGCGTCCTTGATGATCTCGTCGGACAATTGCGTCTGCGGATCCGACAGCGCGAGCCCGATGGACGCGGTCAGGAAGATCTCGCGGTCGTTGAAGGCGATCGGGGCGCGGATGGTCTTGCGGATGGTTTCGGCGAAGGCGGTGATGCGCGCCGGGTCCTGTTCCGACATCAGGATCAGGCCGAACTGGTCGCCGGCCAGCCGCGCCAGCGTATCCTGCGGTTTCAGGATGCGCGTCAGCCGCCGCGCCAGCGTCAGCAGGATGGAGTCGCCGACCGCAATGCCGACGGAATCGTTGACCTGCTTGAAGCGATCGAGGTCGATCACCATCAGCGTCGGCCGCAGGTTCGGCATGCTCTTGGCGAAATTCGCCACCGCGCCCAGGCGATCCATGAACAGTTTGCGGTTGGGCAGGCCGGTGAGATTGTCATGCACGGAGTCGTGCAGCATGCGCTCTTCGGCGTTCTTGATTTCGGTGACGTCGGTCAGCGTTCCAACCACGCGCGAGACTTCGCCGTCGGAGCCGACCACCGGGCGCGCCTTCAGCGCGAACCACATGAAGTGGCCGTCAGGCGTGCGCAGGCGGAAATCCTGCACCAGCCGGCCGCGGCGCTGGTCGAGCACGCTGTCCAGCGCGGCGCGGAAGCGATCCTGGTCGAGCGGGTGCAGCACCTCCAGCCATTTTGCGGCCGGACCTTCCAGCGTGCCGCGCTTCAGCCCGAGCAGGCTTTCGGTCTCCGGGCTGGTGAATACCTTGTCGGCTGAGACGTCCCAGTCCCAGATCAGGTCGCCGGAGCCGGTCAGCGCCAGCGCGCGGCGCTCGATGTCGGAGACAATGCCGGTTGTCGCGCCGCCGCCGGCGAACGCGTGCTGCATCACCGTAAATCCGATCAGCATCACGATCAGCACGAGGCCGCCAAGCAGCGCCGGACCTACGATGTCGTTGGTGACGCTTCCCGCCACCGTCATGCCGGCGGCGATCACCCAGACCACCAGCAGGAACCAGGTCGGGATCAACAGCACCGCGCGGTCGAAACCATGCGTCGAGAGATAGACGATCAGCGCAAAGCCGGCGAAGGCGATCAAGACCAGCGAGATGCGCGCAATACCCGAGGCGACCGCGGGATCGAACAGCGCCAGCGCTACCAGCGATCCGAGGAAGGCCAGCCAGCCGACGGTGATGTGGGAATAGCGCACATGCCAGCGGCTTAAGTTGAGATAGGCGAACAGAAACACCAGCAGCGTCGCCGCGAGGATCGCTTCGCCGGCCGCGCGCCAGACGCGCTCGGCATTGTTCGACATGTCGAGCACCTTGCCCCAAAAGCCGAAATCGACGCCGATATAGACCAGCACCGCCCAGGCAAGCGCCGCGGCGGCGGGGAACATGATGCTGCCCTTCACCACGAACAGGATCGTCAGCACCAGCGCCAGCAGGCCGGAAATGCCGATCACGATGCCTTGGTAGAGCGTGAACGAGTTGACCTTGTCCTTGTAGGAGTCGGGTTCCCAGAGATAGAGCTGCGGCAGCTTGTCGGTGCGCAGCTCGGCCACGAAGGTGATGACGGCGCCGGGGTCGAGCGTGATGCGGAAGATGTCGGCGGTCGCGCTCTCCTGCCGTTCGGGGCGGTCGCCGGTCGACGGCGTAATGGTCGCGATGCGCGACAGGCCGAGGTCGGGCCACAACAGACCCGATGACACGATACGATAGTGCGGCGCGACGATCAGACGATCGAGCTGGTCGTCGGTATTGTTGGCAAGCGCGAACACCACCCAGTTTTGTCCGCCCTCGCGGGCGCGCACTTCGATACGGCGGACGATGCCATCGGTTCCCGGCGCCGTCGAAACCTGGATACGATCGGTTTCGCTGCGCTGATGGTCGAGCACTGCGGTGAGATCGATGGCAGGCGCGTCGCTGCGGACGCTGACCGCGTCGATGGCATGCGCCGCAGGCGCGGCCATAACAATCATGAGGCCCAGCGCGACTAGCGCAAGGCACCTGATCAGACGCAATGTCAGTACTCCGCGACCAACGATTCTCCCGGCCCAGCGAACGGGGTCGGCGTTGCCGCGATAAATGACATGAAAGCGAAGCAAATCAAAGGGTTTCCACCCGCGCTTCGCTTGCGATCGGTTAGACCGCCAACACAATTTTGCCAATATGTGCGGAGGTCTCCATCCGCCGGTGCGCGTCGGCCGCTTTTTCCAGCGGGAATGAGCTGTCCATCAGCGGTTTTACACGTCCCTCGCGCAATAGCGGCATCACCTTGGCCTCGATCGCGGCGACCATCGCTGCCTTATCCGCATTAGTACGGGGGCGCAGTGTGGAGCCGGTATGGGTCAGTCGTTTCACCATCACCTTGGCAATGTTGACGGTAACCTTGGGGCCGTTGAGCGTCGCGATCTGCACGATACGGCCGTCGACCGCAGCAGCGTCATAGTTGCGATCGACATAGTCGCCGGCGACCATGTCGAGGATCAGGTTGGCGCCGACATTGTTGGTCTCCGCCTTGACCACGGCGACGAAATCTTCGGTCTTGTAATTGATCGCGCGGTCGGCGCCGAGCTTGAGGCAGGCGTCGATCTTGTCCTGAGAGCCGACGGTCACGATCACCTTGGAGCCGAACGCTTTCGCAAGCTGGATCGCCATGGTGCCGATGCCGGACGAGCCGCCGTGGATCAGAAGCGTTTCGCCGGGCTTGAGCGCGCCGCGCTCGAACACATTGTGCCAGACGGTCATCAGCGTTTCCGGGATCGCGCCGGCTTCCTGGATCGACAGCGACGGCGGCACCGCCATCGCCTGCGCGTCTTGCGCAATGCAATACTGGGCGTAACCACCGCCCGCGACCAGCGACATCACCTTGTCGCCGAGCTTGTGCTTTTTGGCGCCTTCGCCGAGCGCCACCACTTCGCCCGCGATTTCAAGGCCGGGCAGGTCGCTGGCGCCGGGCGGCGGCGGGTAAGCGCCGGAACGCTGCGCGACGTCGGGGCGGTTGACACCGGCGGCCATCACCTTGACCAGGATTTCGCCTGGGCCGGGCGCTGGAACGCTGCGGGTTTCGGGCAACAGCACTTCGGGGCCGCCTGGCTTGCTGATGCCGATGACGGTCATTTGCGCGGGCAGCTTTGACATGATTTGTCCTTGTGAAAGGCTGAGAATTGAAGGCGGCCCCTGATTAGCCAGCCCGGCTGCGGCTGGCAACCGCTTGAGGGATCAGCAAGCCGTTACGAACCGGCGGAAGGAGGAAACGCATGGCGATCGAAGACGACGACAAGCCGCGGAAGAAGATTACCCACGAGATCGGTCAGGACCTGTCGCTGCTGTCGGTCGAGGAACTGACGGAGCGGATTGAGCTCTTGAATTCTGAGATCGCGCGGCTGCAAGAGGCAGTCACCAAAAAGCGCGCGTCGAAGGATGCCGCGAACAGTTTTTTCAAGACGTAGAATTCAAGCCGCGACCTCCTCTCGCCGTCGTCCCGGACAAGTGAGCGCAGCGAACGCGATCCGGGACCCATACGCCGCGGCCTATCTTGTGGCAGGCCGTTGGCCGATTATCCCTTCATTATTGCCGCCGGTGGTTATGGGTTCCTGCGTTCGCAGGAACGACAAGGAATTTGAGTCAACATCAAACTCGGCCAATGGCCGACATGGCAAACAATCCCTAAAGAAAATCGTTCGTTTACGGTCCGTTAAGCTTTCTCGATTATGACTGTCATCGTCCTCGTTTGGACACCGAGTGGCTCCTGTCCACTCTGTTTGACGCCTCCCTGTTATCAACTTCAAAAGCCGCCGGAAACGGCGGCTCTTTTTTGTGCTCTCCACGGCTATTTTGTGCCCCCACGAGCTGGAAACCATAAATCCGGTTGCCGCTGGACTCTCGACTTCGCCCGAGCAATGATTTGTTCATCATAAGCCGGTGGTTCACAGCCGGTTGGGGCAAATAGTGGCGTGAGGGCGTTAACCATGGCGGACCGTTCGCAAAGCGAACCCGCGCTCGTTCTGTTCAGCGAGCGGCTGACTAATTCGGCGGCGTTCGGAACTCTCTTCCGGGAAGGCATGGATCTGGTCGAGGAAACCGCCGCCTATCTCGATGGCGACGGCCGCACCGACGCCAAGGCGCTCGAACGTTCTGTCAGCCTTACTTACGCAACCGAAAGCATGCGCCTGACCACCCGCCTGATGCAGCTTGCGTCATGGCTGTTGCTGCATCGCGCGGTCAAGGAAGGCGAGATGACGCTGACCCAGGCCAATCGGGAAAAGACCAAGGTCAAGCTCACGGCCGCCGATCCCGGGCCGGAGGACATGATCGAGAAGCTCCCGCAGCAATTGCAGGATCTGATTGCGCGATCGATGAGCCTGCAGACGCGGGTCCGTCGCCTCGACATCTCGATCCACGCGGCGCCCGCGGAACGCGCGCCGATCGGCAATCCGCTGGTGCCGCAGCTCAACAGGTTGAAAGCGGCGTTCGAGCAGTAGGTCCGCACACTCTCTCCGCCGTCATTGCGAGCCAACGGGTCGCGCGAATGCGCGCCCGATGACAGGCTCCGCGAAGCAATCCATAGCTCCGCAAGTGGAGGCGTGGATTGCTTCGCTGCGTTCGCAATGACGGGGATAGGATCGCGCCAAACAAAAACGCCCCGGCTTGCCAGGGCGTTTTTGCACTTCTGATGGGTACGGAAGGGCCCGAAGACCCTCAATCCTTCTTGAGGAAGCCCGAAAACTTCTTCTGGAAGCGCGACACTCGGCCGCCGCGGTCGAGGATCTGCTGCGAGCCGCCGGTCCAGGCCGGGTGCGACTTGGGATCGATATCGAGGTTCAGCTTGTCGCCTTCCTTGCCCCAGGTGGAGCGGGTCTGGTATTCTGTCCCGTCGGTCATCACGACCGTAATCGTATGATAATTCGGATGAATTTCGGCTTTCATGGCATATCCTTCGGCGCGCCGGCGCCCGTCTCAACTGTCAGGGGATACGGGATTTGGCGGCTCTATAGCTCAGGAAGCCTGTCAAAACAAGCTACGTATATGTCTATGTCCTGATTGGGAATCTCCCGGATTTGCCAGAGGGGGCCGTGGAGGCCTATCTGGGGGCAGAGAAACGGGTCGGATTTCATGAGCGCAGTGGAACAGATTGAAGCCCCCCGCGGCACGCCGCCGCGTGACGCCCTGCTCGAGGAAGAGGCCTTCATCGAGAGCCAGTTGACGCAATCGCCGGCCAGGACCGGCGTCCGGCTGCGCCCGCTGCTGGCGCTCGCGCCCTATGTTGCGCGCTACCGCGGGCGCGCGGCGCTCGCATTGATTTCGTTGACGGTCGCGGCGATCACCACGCTGATCGTGCCGATCGCGATCCGGCGCATGATCGATTTCGGCTTCAGTCCCGAAGGCATCGCCCTGATCAACAGCTATTTCAGCGTCATGATCGCGGTCGTCGCGGTGCTCGCCGCCGCCAGCGCGTCGCGTTACTACCTCGTCATGACGATCGGCGAGCGCATCGTTGCCGACGTCAGGCGCGACGTGTTCGCGCATCTGATCTCACTCTCGCCCGCATTTTTCGATTCCGCGCGTTCGGGCGAGTTGGTGTCGCGGCTGACGGCCGACACCACCCAGATCAAGTCTGCGGTCGGCGCCTCGGTATCCATCGCGCTGCGCAACATGATGCTGTTCATCGGCGCCGCCACCATGATGGTGATCACGAGCCCCAAGCTTTCAGGCTTCGTGCTGCTGGCGATTCCCGTGATCGTGATCCCGCTGGTCGCCTTCGGGCGCTGGGTGCGGCGGCTGTCGCGCAACGCGCAGGATACGCTGGCGGACGCCAGCGCGTACGCTTCCGAGCTGGTCGGCGCGATCAGGACCGTGCAGGCCTATACCAGCGAGCGGATGGCCACCGCCCGCTTCGGCGGCGATGTCGAACAGGCCTATGAGGCGGCGCGCAGCTCGACGCGGGCGCGCGCGGTGCTGACGCTGATCATTATCTTCATCGTGTTCTCCAGTGTGGTGGCGATTCTCTGGGTCGGCTCGCACGACGTGCTGACCGGCCAGATCACGCCGGGCCGGCTCGGTCAGTTCGTGCTGTATGCGGCGTTCGCCGCCGCCGGTCTCGGACAGCTTAGCGAGGTCTGGGGCGAAGTCTCGGCCGCCTCCGGCGCCGCCGAGCGGCTGTTCGAGATTCTTCGGGTCAAGTCGCAGATCACGGCCCCGCCGCAGCCCGTCGCGCTGCCGCAGCCTGCGCGTGGCGACGTCGGGTTCGAGAACGTCAGCTTTGCCTATCCGGCGCGGCCGGATGTGCTCGCGATCGATGAGGTTTCGCTCTCGGTCAGGGCGGGCGAGAAGGTCGCGATCGTGGGTCCCTCGGGAGCGGGCAAGAGCACGCTGTTTCATCTCCTGCTGCGGTTCTACGATCCGGCCAAGGGCACGATCTCGCTCGACGGCGTACCGATCAAATCGGCGGATCCGCTTGACGTGCGCTCGCGGATTGCGCTGGTGCCGCAGGACTCGGTGGTGTTTGCGGCCACCGCGCGCGAAAACATCCGCTTCGGCAGGCCCGATGCCACCGACGCCGAGGTCGAGCGCGCCGCCGATCTCGCGCACGCCACCGAATTCCTGCGCAAGCTGCCCGGCGGCTTCGAGGCGCAACTCGGCGAGCGCGGCGTGACGCTGTCCGGCGGCCAGCGCCAGCGCATCGCGATTGCGCGTGCGGTCCTGCGTGACGCGCCGCTACTGCTGCTCGACGAGGCGACGTCAGCGCTCGATGCCGAAAGCGAGACGCTGGTGCAGACCGCGCTGGAAGAACTGATGCGCCACCGCACCACGCTCGTCATCGCGCATCGCCTCGCCACCGTGCTTTCCTGCGACCGCATCATGGTGATGGACCAGGGCAGGATCGTCGAGCAGGGCACGCATGCCGAGCTGGTCGCGGCGAACGGGCTGTACGCGCGATTGGCGCGGCTGCAGTTCGAGGGCGTGTAGCCGATCAGTGGGGTGAGGGTGTTATGCCTTCCATTCCATCTTCAGCACCGGCCGGCCCGAGGTCGGGTTCACATCCTCGCCGGCATGGACAAAGCCGTTGCGCTCGTAGAAGCGGATCGCGCGGGCGTTGTCCTTGTTGACGAGTAGCGTGACTCGCTTCGGAGAGATGCGCTTGGCCTCTTCGACCAACCGGTGAGCGACGCCGGAGCCCCAGTGCTCTGGCGCAACCACAAGCTGGTCGAGATAGCCTTCGCGATCGACAGTGACAAAACCGACCAGCGCGCCGGCCTCCTGTTCCGCGACCACAATCTCGGCTTTCGGTACGAGATCGTTGCGCCAGCGACTGCGCCACCATTCCAGCCGTGAGGTGAAGTCGATCTCGGGATACGCCTCTTGCCAAGTGCGATGCCACAGCTCAATTGCCGCTGCTTCATCATCTGCACGGTAGAGGCGAGTGTGATATGCCACTACCGTTCCGTCAGCTTCAGCTCGATGCGGCGGTTGCGCTTGTAGGCGTCTTCGTTGGGCGCTGAATCGAGCGGCTGGAATTCGGCAAAGCCGGCGGCGACCAGCCGTTGCGCGGGAACGCCGAGGAAAACCAGATATTGCACCACGGAGATGGCGCGCGCCGACGACAATTCCCAGTTCGACTTGAACAGCGGCGAGTTGATCGGCCGCATGTCGGTGTGGCCGTCGACACGCAGCACCCAGCCGATCTCGCTCGGTATCTGCTTGTCCAGATCGATCAGCGCGGTGGCGAGTTTGTCGAGTTCGGAGCGGCCCTCGGGAAGCAGCACCGCCTGGCCGGTATCGAAGAACACTTCCGACTGGAATACGAAGCGGTCGCCGACGATGCGGATATCGGGGCGGTTGCCCAGAATGGCGCGCAGGCGGCCGAAGAATTCCGAACGGTAGCGCGACAATTCCTGCACGCGTTGCGCCAGCGCGACGTTCAGGCGCTGGCCGAGATCGGCAATCCGTCCCTGGGATTCCTTGTCACGCTTTTCGGAGGCTTCCAGCGCTTCCTCGAGCGCCGCAAGCTGGCGGCGCAGCGCGCTGATCTGCTGGTTCAGCACCTCGATCTGGGCGAGCGCGCGCGAGGTCACGGCCTTTTCGGATTCGAGCGCCTTGTTGAGCTCGTTAGCGCGGCCCTGGGCGTCGCCTGCACCGCTCAACCCATCGTAAAGCCCCTTGATGCGGTCGCGTTCGCCTTCCGCGGCGGCGAGGCCGGCGCGCAATTGCGCGAGCTGGTCGTCGAGCGTGATCTTGCCGAGCTTTTCCAGCGACAGCAGGTCGTTGAGCTGCGCGATCTTGGCGTTGAGTTGTTCGAGCGCCTTGTCCTTGCCGGTGACCTCCTGCGACAGGAAGAATTGCACCACCAAAAACACCGACAGCAGGAACACGATCGACAGCACCAGCGTCGACAGCGCGTCGACGAAGCCCGGCCAGTAGTTGAAGCCGGATTCACTGCGGCGGGCACGGGCGAGAGCCATTTATTGTCTCCGGTATCCTGTCCCGGACGCGGTGCGGCGTGCAACGCCGCTCCGCAGTGCCGGGACTTAGAGTGCTTGCATTGACCCCGGCTCAGCGTCGCATCACTTGCGTGCTGCGCCGCGTCCGGAACACGAACTTTTCACTTCAGCTCTTCTCGGGCTGTCTGGCGATCCGCTCCAGGAGCTTCTTGATCTCGCGGTTTTGTTCGCCCTGACCGTCGGCCCATTCGCGGATCATCTGCTGTTCGGTACGCATATGCGCAACCAGGCCCTGGATCGCCTCGGCCAGATTGGCCATCGCCGCCGTGGTGTTGCGGCTGCCGCCGCTCTCTTCCACCACTGCGCGGATACGTTCCATCGCGTGCTGCAGTTCGCCGCCGATCCCGGAACTGCCATCGCCATATTCGCGCACGGTGGAGGCGAGCCAGTCTTCAAGGTCGGTATAGAAGCGGTTCTGCGCCTGGCTCGACTGCAGGTCGAGAAAGCCCAGGATCAGGGAGCCCGCGAGGCCGAACAGCGAGGACGAGAACGAAATACCCATGCCGCCGAGCGGCGCGGCCAACCCCTCTTTGAGGGTGTCGAACAGCGAGCCGGCATCGCCGCCGACTTTCAGGCCGTCGATCACCTTGCCGACGGAACCGACGGTTTCGATCAGGCCCCAGAAGGTGCCGAGCAGGCCGAGGAAGACCAGCAAGCCCGTCATGTAGCGGGAAATATCGCGGGCTTCGTCCAGCCGCGTCGCAATCGAATCCAGCAAGTGCCGCATGGTCTGCTGCGATATCGTCATTCGCCCGGTACGCTCGCCGCCGAGGATTGCCGCCATCGGCGCCAGCAGGGTTGGGCGCCGGTCCATTGCGAGCCCCGGATCGGCGATGCGGAAACTGTTGACCCAGGACACCTCCGGATAGAGCCGAATCACCTGCCGGAACGACAGGATGATGCCGATCAGGAGCACCCCGCCGATCAGAGCGTTAAGGCCAGGGTTGGCAAAGAACGCCACGGTGATCTGCTTGTAGAGCACGACCGTGACCAGCGCGCAGAGCACCAGGAACACGAGCATCCGCACCAGGAAAATCCGTGGTGAGGACAGTTTGCTCAGTTCGATTTCCATTTCGGAGCGGGAGGAGGGGCCTGAAGGCATCTGCGGGGTGTCATCCGGTTACGAAAAGCCGCGCTGGCGCCAATATGGCACAGCGGGCTGGAGAAAAAAGCTGGCAAGCCGCGATTTCGGGCAGACGGTGGAACCTCTTCCCGAAACCCGGCTTTGACATCAGCGTATTTTGGAACGGTTCGATGTCCAACCGGGATTTTTCATGAGGAGCCCCGCCCAGAGCGCTCGGCAGTGGCGCTGTCGCGACTGCCGGTTGCGCACCAGCCCGTTCTTCCCGCGGCCGCTGCCGCCATCATCCGACCCCGGAGGATCGCGTTAGCCCACAGCGGGTACCGGTTTTTGAAGAGGATCGTGCCAAAAAGGGAGGGAGTGGTCATGAGCTTCGTCTCCGCGATCATGGGCACCGCCGAGCAGGTGCCGCTGCCCGACGTCATTATCCGGGCCGCCATCCACCAGCTCTGCTCACGCACCGCCACGAAGCTCGCCACCGGAAATGCAGAAAGCGATGCCTGGCTCGCCGACGAAATCGAGCGCGTGCTTCGCAAGGTCCATGGCGGCGAGACTGCGCGGTGGATGCGGCGCTGGCGCTGGTTCCTGCTCGCCACCGCGGGCCTGTTCGGTTACGCCGGTGGCAGCGAGTGGGGCATCAGCCATTACCGGCTCAAGGCGGCAGCTTAGCCCGGCATTAACCGATTCGTGCCGGATGCCTCCCGCGCGGTCATCTGCTGCAATTGTATGCAGTGAAACGGCGGGTTCCCGGCCGTCTGTTTCCGACCAAACGCAATGGAACCGTCTCACAATCAAGTGAATCTGGGAAAATCGGCGGTAGTTCAGTGTGATAGCGTTGTGTGACATTGGGCCGCCGCGAATCCGTATTGCGTCGCAGCAGCCTGCCCCTATCCTATCTTCCATCAACCGTGAGTTCTCAAGACTGCTTACGACAACGTCGCGAATGCTCAATTCGCGCCCTCCAACATGAACTGGGGCAATGCTTTCAATGTCCGGACTACGAACGCAATCGGCATGCATCATTGTGATGTTGACTGCGATGGCGCCGCTTTTGGCTGGCTGCAACGAACCGACCGCCGCGACCGCGGCGGCAAAGCCGCCCGAGCCTGAAGTAGGCACTTTCACCGTCAGATCTCAGCCGCGCGCCATCGTTCGTGAATTGCCCGGCCGAATCGCACCCACTCGGGTCTCGGAAGTCCGCGCGCGGGTTTCGGGCATCGTCGTCGAGCGCCTGTTCCAGCAGGGCACCGAGGTGAAGGCCGGCGATCCGCTCTACCGGATCGACCCCAAACCCTTCGAGGTGGAACTGCAGGCGAGCGAAGCCGCGCTGGACAAGGCGGAAGCCGCGCTCGATCTCGCCACCCAGCACGCCCGGCGCATTGCGACGCTGACCAGCCAGCGCGCGGCGCCCGAGGCCGAGAACGAAAAGGCCATCGCAGCCCAACGCCAGGCTGAGGCTGAAGTTGGCAGCCGCCGGGCCGATGTCGCCCGCGCGAAGCTCAATCTCGACTATGCAACGATCCGTGCGCCAATCAGCGGCGTCGTCGGCGCCGCGCTGGTGAGCGAAGGCGCCCTGGTGGTGCAGAACGAGACCACCAGCCTCGCCACGATCCAGCAGCTCGACCCGATCTACGCCGACTTCACCCAATCGATCGCGGAGATGAACAAGTTGCGCCGTGCGCTCGAAAGCGGCGACCTCGACCGGATCGCGCCCGACGTGGCCAAGGTCCGCCTCGTGCTCGACGATGGTCCGGCCTATTCGATTCCCGGCAAGCTTCTGTTCTCTGATGCAAAGGTCGACGCCTATACCGGGCAGGTCACGCTGCGCGGACAGTTTCCGAATCCGAATCGCGAACTACTGCCCGGCATGTATGTCCGCGTCCTGATCGAACAGGGCATCGATTCCGATGCCATGGCCGTGCCGCAGCAGGCGATCCAGCGCGATGCCGGCGGCGCCAGCGAGGTCTTCGTGGTCAAGGACGACGGCCGCGTCGCGACGCGCAGCCGGTCCGCACCGGCCCGATGCAGGACGGCGTGTGGCTGATCAGCGAGGGCCTCAAGGAAGGCGACCGCGTCATCGTCGACGGGTTCCAGAAGTTTGTTGCCGGCGACAAGGTCAAGGCGAAGGCATGGATCGATGCGGATGCCTCGGTTGGCTCGATACCGGCAGCACCGGCAGCGCAAGCGTCCCGCTGAGACCGGGACATGCCCAGCTTCTTCATTGACCGGCCGATCTTCGCCTGGGTGGTCGCGCTTTTCATCTGCCTGATCGGCGCGATCTCGATCCCGTTGCTGGCGGTCGCGCAATATCCGATCATCGCACCGCCCTCGATCTCGATCTCTACCAGCTATCCCGGCGCGTCGCCGGAGAACCTCTACAACAGCGTCACGCGGCTGATCGAGGAGGAGCTCAACGGCGCCTCCGGCATTCTCAATTTCGAGATCTACCTCTGGACTCGCTGGGACAGGTCGAAATCATCGCCAACTTCGTGCCCGGCACGGAGACGGGTGCGGCATCGGTCGAAGTGCAGAACCGACTCAAGCGCGTCGAGGCGCGGCTTCCGCGCGCGGTGATCCAGCAGGGCATCCTGGTCGAGGAGGCCTCCTCTGCCGTGCTGCAGATCATTACGCTGAATTCGGCCGACGGCTCGCTCGACGAAATCGGCCTCGGCGACTTCATGATCCGCAACGTGCTCGGCGAGATCAGGCGCATTCCAGGCGTTGGCCGCGCCACGCTCTATTCCACCGAACGTTCGCTGCGGATCTGGGTCGATCCGGCCAAGCTGGTCGGCTACGGCCTCACCGCCGACGACGTCAACAAGGCGATCTCGGCGCAGAACGCCCAGGTCGCCTCGGGCAGCGTTGGCGCCGAGCCGAGCACGCCGGAGCAGAGGATTTCGGCGCTGGTGCTGGTCAAGGGTCAGCTCTCATCGCCGGATGAATTCGGCGCCATCACGCTGCGCGCCAATGCGGATGGATCGACGGTGCGGCTGCGTGACGTCGCCCGCATCGAGATTGGCGGCCTGAGCTACCAGTTCAACACGCGGCTCAACGGCAAGCCGACGGCGGGCCTTTCGGTGCTGCTGTCGCCGACCGGCAACGCGCTTGCCACCGCCAGTGCCGTCGAAGCCAAGATGAAGGAATTGTCAAAATTCTTTCCGGCCAATATCGGTTACGAAATCCCGTACAACATCACGCCCGTCGTCAAGGCCTCGATCAACAAGGTGTTGATGACGCTGGTGGAAGCGGTGGTGCTGGTCTTCATCGTGATGTTCCTGTTCCTGCAGAACATCCGCTACACCATCATTCCGACCATCGTGGTGCCGGTGGCGCTGCTCGGCACCTGTGCGATGCTGATGGCGGCCGGCTATTCCATCAACATGCTGACCATGTTCGGCATGGTGCTGGCGGTCGGCATTCTCGTCGACGACGCCATCGTCGTGGTCGAGAACGTCGAGCGGATCATGGCGGAAGAGGGCCTGCCGCCGAAGGAAGCGACCCGCAAGGCGATGTCGCAGATCACCAGTGCCATCATCGGCATCACGCTGGTGCTGATGGCCGTGTTCGTGCCGATGGCGTTCTTCCCGGGTTCGGTCGGCATCATCTATCGCCAGTTCTCGGTCACCATGATCTCGGCCATCGCCTTCTCCGCGCTGCTGGCGCTTTCGCTGACGCCGGCGCTGTGCGCGACGCTGTTGAAGCCGGTCGAGGCCGGCCACGGCCATGCGCGCAAGGGCGTGTTCGGCTGGTTCAACCGCGTGCTCGAGGCGAGCCGTGGCGGCTATTCGCGCACCGTGCAGGGCTCGCTGAAGCGTACCGGGCGTTTGATGCTGATCTACGCCGCGCTGCTCATCGGCCTCGGCTGGGCCTTCGTCCGGCTGCCCGGCGGCTTCCTGCCGGTCGACGACCAGGGCTTCATCACGACAGACGTGCAGACGCCGTCCGACTCCTCCTACGCCCGCACCGAAGCGGCGGTCCAGGCCGTGGAGAAGTATCTGCTCAATCGCGCCGGCGTCGAGGACGTCACGTTCCTCACCGGCTTCAGCTTCCTCGGCCAGGGCATGAACACCGCGCAGGCCTTCATCACGTTGAAGGACTGGTCGGAACGGGGCAAAAGGATTCCGCCGCCGCGATCGTCGCCGACGTCAACCGCGAGCTCTCGTCGATCCGCGATGCCAGGATCTCGGCGCTGCAGCCGCCGCCGATCGACAATCTCGGCAATTCCTCCGGCTTCTCGTTCCGCCTGCAGGACCGCGGCCAGAAGGGCTATCCGGCGCTGGTTGCCGCATCCGACCGGCTGATCGCGGAAGCCAACGCCAGCCCCATCCTGCAGAAGGTCTATGTCGAGGGCCTGCCGCCGGCGCCGCAAGTCAATCTGATGATCGACCGCGAAAAAGCCGGCGCGTTCGGCGTCACCTTCGAGGACATCAACCAGACGATTTCGACCAATCTCGGCTCGAACTATATCAACGACTTTCCGAACCGCGGCAGGATGCAGCGCGTGATCGTGCAGGCCGACCGCGCCAGCCGCATGAACGCCGACGACATCCTCAATTACAACGTCAAGAACAGCCGCGGTCAGTTGGTGCCGTTCTCCGCTTTCGCCACGGTCCAGTGGTCGAAGGGGCCGACCCAGATCGCGGGCTTCAACTATTATCCCGCCGTGCGCATCTCAGGCGAAGCCAAGCCCGGCTTCACCTCCGGCGATGCCATCGCCGAGATGGAGCGGCTGGCCAACAAGCTGCCGCGCGGCTTCGGTTTCGAATGGACCGGCCAGTCGCTGCAGGAAAAGCTGTCGGGCTCGCAGGCGCCGTTCCTGCTCGGCCTCTCGGTGCTGGTGGTGTTCCTGCTGCTTGCCGCGCTCTATGAGAGCTGGACCATTCCGCTTGCGGTCTTGCTGACGGTGCCCCTCGGTATCTGTGGCGCGGTGATTGCCGCGACCATGCGGGGACTACCGAACGACGTCTACTTCACCGTCGGCCTGATCACCATCATTGGCCTTGCGGCGAAAGACGCCATCCTCATCATCGAATTCGCCAAGGATCTGCGCGCGCAGGGCAAGCCGCTGATTGAAGCGACGGTCGAAGCCTGCTCGCTGCGCTTCCGCCCGATTTTGATGACCGGCTTGGCCTTCGTCTGCGGCGTGCTGCCGATGGCGATTGCGACGGGAGCCGGCGGCGCCAGCCAGCAGGCGCTCGGCACCAGCGTGATGGGCGGTATGATCGCGGTGGTGATTCTGGCGCTGTTGATGGTGCCGGTGTTCTTCGTCAGCGTGCAGCGCGTGCTGGCGGGGGACCGGGAGAAGGTGGAGGAGGTGGCGGGAGCCGAGGTGGCTGGCCCGCCGGCGCCGGTGAAGTCATAGACGCTGTCATTCGTTAGCAGTGGTGAATTCTCGGTAGGCATCGGCGATCGCGCCTTCGAGCGTTTCTACGACATCGCCCTATCATTCGTTTTCTCCGACGCGGCGTGGCCGCCGGAGAAGCACAGAGTGTTTTATTGCATGCGCAACTAGTGTCATGGTGCTGGGCTCTCCAGCCCTTCCACCAGCGTACTCAAGGCCGCCTCCAAGGGGGCCGATCCCACCTTCTCGGGCACCAAGAGCCCATCGATCGCAAGCATGGTCATGCCGTGGACGAGCCCCCAGCCGGCTGCCGCCTGACCCTCTATCGGCCGCTCGCGAATGCTCCCCGCAGCCTGGCCGCGCCGGAGGATTTCGAGGAGAACATCGAATACCGCCAGCGCCCGCTCATTGAGATGCATTCCCACCGCTTTCCCTTCCTCCGCGCTAAACATCAGGCGGTAGAGAGCCGGGTTGTCCGTTCCGAACGCGACGTAGGCACGAGCTATCGTAGTAATTTCGTCGCGCAGAGATTTGGGCGCTTCAGCCTTCGCTGCCGATAGGGACTCGCGCAGCCGGTCGAACCCAATCATGGCGAGTTCTGCAAGCAGCGCGGCTTTGTCCGGAAAGTGCTTGTAGGGTGCCGCGTGGCTTACGCCAGCCCGGCGGGCGACCTCCCGCAGCGTGAACTGCCAGCCCTTCTCCTCCCGAAGCATATCCAACGCCGTCTCGATAACCGCACGACGGAGATCACCGTGATGATAGGGGCGGTTGGGTGTGTCCGGCATGGTACCTCAAAGTTTCTTCTGGATACATTGTTGACAGTGGCTACTTAGGCGCCTATGTCAAGGGCGTAAGTTTCTCCTGTCTACATTGGAGTCGACCATGGACGCCATCGCAAAAATTACCGACGCTGATCGGCTAGCCGGCCTCCTCGCCAGCCAACGTGCTGCCTTCCTGCGTGAGGGAGCGCCTTCGCTGGCGCAGCGACGCGCCGATCTGGCCAAATTCAGGGCCACGATAATCGGGCACCGCAAGGCGATCGAAGATGCCATTAATGCCGATTTCGGGCATCGCTCGAGGTATGAGACGGCGATCATGGAGGTTGGAGGGGTCGCCGAGGGCACAAAGTATCTGATCCGCAACCTTCGCAAATTCATGGCGCCAACCCGCCGACACGTTGCGCTACACATGCGGGCCGGCAAGGCCCGCGTCGAATACCAGCCGCTTGGCGTCGTCGGCGTGATGTCGCCTTGGAACTATCCGGTGAACCTCGCGCTGATGCCGGTCGTCACGGCCATCGCAGCCGGAAACCGAGTTATGCTGAAGCCGTCGGAGATCACGCCCGTCACGAATTCGCTACTCGCGAAGATGCTGGGCGAGATCTTCCCCGAGGACCAGTTCGCGATCGTGACCGGCGATGCAGCCCTAGGGGCGGCTTTCTCGGCCTTGCCGTTCGACCACCTGGTCTTCACCGGGAGCACTGGAGTAGGGCGATCGGTGATGAAGGCCGCAAGCGACAACCTCGTTCCGGTTACCCTCGAACTCGGGGGCAAGTCACCGAGCATCGTTGCCAAGGGCCACGCCCTCGACCAAGCGGCGGCGTCAATTGTCTACGGAAAGCTGCTCAGCGCCGGCCAGACCTGCATCGCCCCGGACTACGCACTCGTTCACGAAAGCGACATTGACTCGTTCGTGAAGGCGTATGACCGGAAGGTGGCCTCCTTCTATGCGGACGGTCCGACGAGTGAACACTACACCTCAATCATAAACGAGCGGCACCATGCCCGGCTTCAGAGCCTGATCGACGATGCTCGCTCCAAAGGAGCGCGGATCATCGAGGTCGGCAATCGGCCCGGTGAGGCGTCTCTGCGCCCCAACACGCTGGCGCCGACCGTCGTCCTCGGCGTCACGGACGACATGCGCATCGCTCACGAGGAGATCTTCGGTCCGGTCCTGCCGATCTTTCCCTACCGCGACATTGGCGATGCGATTGCCTATGTGAACGCCCGGCCTCGGCCGCTCGCGCTCTACTATTTCGGTGCCGATGATGAAGACCGACGCAGGGTACTGAGCCGAACAACCTCAGGCAACGTCACTATCAATGGGACGATCATGCACATCGCCCAGGATGACTTGCCCTTCGGCGGCGTCGGGCCCAGCGGCATGGGCGCCTACCATGGCATCGAGGGCTTCCGTACCCTCAGCCATGCCAAGGGGATCTATGAGCAGGGTCGCTGGAACCTCTCCAATCTTCTGCGCGCGCCCTTCAGACAGCCGATTGATACCATCCTCAACATGATGCTCCGGTGACCAGCATGCCGTCATCAAATCAAGCTCAGGAGTATCAGCACATGACCACCGACACATCGTTGCCGCTACGCGGCTCCTGCGAATGCGGCGCCTGCTCGTTCGAGGTGCATACGTCGCCGAAAGCCAGGTTCCGGTGCCACTGTCTGATCTGCCAGGCGTTCAACGACAAACCGTTCGCGGATGTGGTCGCCGTTCGCGCCAAGGATGTCCTGCTGAACAACGCCGGCAATATCTCATTCAGGAAACACCGCCCACCTCCGAACTTCAATCGCGGGACCTGCCGGAGTTGCGGCAAGCCCGTTGTGGAGGTTGCGGGCGTCGGGCCGTTCAAGGTGATGTTCATCCCGGCCAGCAATTTCGAGCCCGAGGCCCGGCTGCCGCCGGTTCGGATGGATATATTCTATCACCGTCGTGTGCTGGACATGCCCGATAGCTTGCCCAAATACAGCGGCTATTTCGCGAGCGAGCTGGCGGTCGGGAAAATGATCATGAGTGGCGTGTGAAATGGCGAGTCGATCTATTTGGCGAAACTTGAACCGATTACTTCCTTGGGCTAGCGCGGGGCCATGCCCGGGCTAAGAGAGGGCATGGTCCCCAGCCTCCTTATACGTTCCAGACTCGTAAGAAATCGATGGCGAACAGTTCGCCTTTCGGGCCTCCGACGACTTCGCAGGGATACGATGCACGGTCGTATTGGTTTGGACGCTCGCGTAAGGCTGATCGTTCCAATGAGATTTGCAGGATGCTTGATCGCACGGTCGGCCATTGATGAAGCGATGATACTCGGAACCGACTGATACCGCCGCCTGTACTCAAGAATGACTTCGGGACTCGCGGCCAGCATCGCCACCAACTTCCATCCAGAAGCACCTGTCGCCGTCGCACTGAGGCGGACTGAGCATGGTTAGGGTCCAATTATTTTATGCAACTCGTTGCAAAAGGGAAAATTCCGGGCTACCTTGTTTTGCAACTGGTTGCATAAATGGAGGCCCTATGGAGTTTGGCTATCCCGAATTGTTGGGTCCGCTCGAACTCGGCTTCGCCAAGCTCCGCAACTGAGTTCTGACGTCAACCACCTAAGCAACGAAATCGGCGCGACGGAGGATTGCATCATGTTCAACGAGGGGCTTCTCACAGGCCGCAATATCCTGGTGACTGGCGGTGGCACCGGGCTCGGCAAGGCCATGGCAGCGAAGTTTCTCAGCCTCGGCGCAGAGATTCACATTTGCGGACGCCGCAAAGGCGTTTGCGAGGAGACCGCCGCCGAGTTGATGAGACTTCATGGCGGCAAGGTCACCGCCCACGGCGTGGACATCCGCGACGCCGCGGCGGTCGACGCCATGGTCGAGTCCGCCTTCAAGGACAGTCCCCTCACCGATCTCATCAACAACGCCGCGGGCAATTTCATTTCCCGCACGCAGGATCTCACGCCGCGCGGGTTCGATGCCATCGCCAATATCGTGATGCACGGCACGTTCTACGTGACCAACGCTGTCGGCAAACGCTGGATTGCCGGCGGACATCGCGGCAACGTTGTCTCCATTACCGTGACATGGGTACGCAATGGCAGCCCGTACGTGGTGCCGTCCGCAATGAGCAAATCCGCGATTCACGCCATGACCATGTCGCTGGCCACGGAATGGGGTCGCTACGGCATCCGCCTGAACACCATTGCGCCGGGAGAAATTCCGACCGAAGGCATGAGCAAGCGTATCAAGCCCGGCGACGAGGCCGGTGCGAGGACCGTCGCTGCGAATCCGATGGGCCGCCTTGGAGAAATGAGCGAGTTGCAAAATCTCGCGACGTTCCTGATCTCCGGCGGCTGCGACTGGATCAACGGCGAGACCATCGTGATGGACGGTGCCCAGGCGCTGGCGATGGGCGGCAACTTCTACGAAGTGCGCGACTGGAAGGATTCAGACTGGGCCGCAGCGCGCGACGCCATCATGGCTCAGAACGAGAAGGACAAGGCAAAGCGTGGTTAGCGGTCGAACTGGACGCAAAGCGCGCCATCAATCAGGGAACACGGCTTGCCGCGTCCCTCTGAGCACGCAATCCGGAATTCCAAAGGCGAGGAAGTCACAAATGACTGGACTGCCCCATCTTCACCCGGCCGCCGCAGCATCCCTGGAAAAGTGGCACGTTATGATCGCAAGGAAAGATGTTGGCGACCTTCCCTCGATCACTCATCCGGAAGTGGTCTTCCACTTCCCGATCGCATTCAATCCCTACCACAGCGTCGAAGCGTTGGTTCTCGTCATGAGCAACGCGATTCAGATTTTCGAGGATTTCAACTACCATCGTCAGGCCGCGACTGCCGATGGCCGGAATGTCGTTCTCGAATTCAGCGCCAAGGTTGGCGGCAAGATGGCCAAGGGAATCGATTTCATTCGCTTTGACGACGACGGCAAGATCGTCGAGTTCGACGTGATGATGCGGCCGCTCAATGCCGCGCAGGCGCTTGCCGCGGAAATGGCGAAACGCGTTCCGGCGCGCTTCCTTCGTTCAAGTGAGGTGAAATGAGATGCGTGTTCATTTGGTCCATGCGCACCCAGAGCCGAACTCCTTTGTGAGCGCGATGCGCGATGTCGTCATCGACGAACTGAAGGCCGCGGGTGCGATTGTCACCATTTGCGATCTCTATCACAACGGTTTCAACCCTGTTCTCTCCGGGAACGATTTCACTTCAAGAAGCCGACCCGATTACTTGGTATACACGCTCGAACAACGGCACGGCTACACTACTTCGACGCTGGCTTCCGATGTTGCCCGCGAGGTAGAGAATGTACTGACGGCGGACCTCATCGTCTTCACCTTTCCAATATTCTGGTTCAGCGTTCCGGCAATCCTTAAAGGCTGGATCGACCGTGTCTTGCTGTGCGGCCCGATGCATAGCGGCAACCGCGGGTTTTACGATCTGGGTGGTCTCAGGGGTAAGAGAACATTTACTGCAATGGCTCTCGGCGGGCGCCGAAATATGTTCGGACCAGACGCCCTCCACGGAGAGCTCGTGACTGGGATGATGCGCCATTTCTTTCAGGGGACGTTGGGCTATGTCGGACTAACCGTACACAAGCCATTTGTCGCCTATCATGTTCCATATGTTACGGACCACGAGAGGCAGACACTGCTGCAGGATCTGCGGGTCTATCTGCGTGAACTCGACCGCCAACCCACCCTTAAGTTTCCCGAGCTTAGAGATTTCGACGATGTGCTTAGGCCAATGCGCGACCGTGCTCGTTAGCGAATAGTCCGGTCAATTGAGGCTGCTGACCGTGGCGCTGACGTCATTGTCGTGCAGCGTAGTAAGGCGGGGGCGATGGCGGGCAAGATGGCGCCCCGTTCCGCTGGTCTATAATGAAGGTGCGTATGTCGGCACGAGCATTGCTGGCTCGTTATTGCCTGCCTTGCCTGACGCAAATTGGTCCACGAATATAGCGGCTGTTTTGAAAATTGGGCGACAAGGCCGTCGAGCCGCGCTGGAGATCCTGTGCCCGAGGCTGGCAGCCTGACGTTATCCGCCTCCTTTTCATAAGGGGCTGGATCATCAGCTCAGGAGGCTTTCAGGATTGAAATTGCCTCCTTGCAAAAGGCGATACGCTGGGTCTCGAAGTCGATTCCGGCCTTGAGCACGAGCCAACGAAGCTTTTCGTCCCGCGTCATTCTCTTTTGCGAGAAATCCCTGGCCTCGATTTCCCGGTAGACCTTGAGCTTTTCCCGGTGTTGCCCGGCAAGTCTCTCCAGCTTTTCGATGAGGCGTGTAGGACCGATGACGGCTTCCGCCCGAAGCCGAACCATCAGCTCATCGCAGATCGGAGACGGGGCCTGCGTCTCCGTAAGCCAACGTCGCAGTTCCTTGAGTCCGGCGGGCAGCACAAGATAAGTCTTCTTGCCGCCTCGCGCGCCGTCGACGAGAGAGCCTTGAACGAAGCCGGCATCTTCGAGACGGGCAAGCTCCCGGTAGATCTGCTGATGAGTCGCCTGCCAAAAATAGCCGATGGAACGGTCGAAGCGCTCGGCCAGTTCGGAGCCGGAACAGGGTCGTTCGATCAATGCGGTCAACAGTGCGTGGGGCAAGGACATAGACGATAGAGTCTCAACATGGCGGTAGAGCTTGTCGCATCAGCTATGGACGAACTCAATGGCGAAGTGGTCGAACTTCTCGGCCTAGATTGGCTTCAAAATCGCGGTGGTGATTCTGGCGCTGTTGATGGTGCCGGTGTTCTTCGTCAGCGTGCAGCGCGTGCTGGCGGGGGACCGGGAGAAGATGGAGGAGGTGGCGGGAGCCGAGGTGGCTGGCCCGCCGGCGCCGGTGAAGTCATAGACGCTGTCATGCTCCGTGACCTCGACGCCAGGGCTTCGCCGGGGCTTGTGGCCTCGGGCCGTCGAGAAGCCTTGGCGCAGGCGGCGGCCGATGCATCCAGTCCATGAACCCATAAATTTGCCGGGCTGACGCCGCGCCAGAGTCCGCTATTCCCCGGTAGCCGACGTGTTGTTGCATAGCTGCGAAACGACGCTGTGTGCCATAGGACTAAACCGCTGCCGAGCGTCGGCAAGCTCGTCTCTCACCCGCCGCGCCGATCTTGACGCGCCTTCAAAGGAGACCTGCTGATCGCAATCCGACCAGGCAATCCAACCGACGCCAGCGATTAAGAATTCGTTAACCTTACGGGAGCAAAACTTTTCCCGCCGGGGCTGGGCGCATCATGAGAGGAGAATCCCATGCAAAATCTGGAAGAGGCCATTCGCGAACGTGCCTACCACCTCTGGATCGCCGATGGCCAACCCGAGGGCCAGGCGGACATCTATTGGCTCAATGCTCAACGCGAAATTCTCACGACATCAGTTGAAGGCTCAGGCAGCAACGCTGCCGCTGCAGCGCCCACCGACACGAGATTGGTGGCGACGAAATCCGCTAAAAAGGCAAAGGTCGCCCGATCGAGAAAAAGGCGAAACCCGCGCCGCATAGTTGCATGCGAGCATCGTCACGCGGACCCGTAACGACGACTCCGTCATCAGCGGAGGGGGCAGCCCCGCTCCCCCGTTGTTCGTCAAAACGTATCGAGGCCGATTTTCAGGAATGGCGAGGAGTACGGCTTCGCCTATTCGACGATGCAATCGGCTTCGATCTCGACGAGCCACGTGGGATCGATGAGGCCCGAAGCCTGGACAAACGTGCAAGCAGGGCGAATGTCACGAAAGACCTCGCCATGCGCGCGAGCTGTTCGTGATTGTTCCCCCGCCTCTCACGCCACCCCCTCTCCGCCGCCGCTCGCCCGCTGCGCTTCTGGGTGAGGGGAGCGACGGCGGCTCCGAGGGGATGGCTCGGCCGGACCCCATGATCGATTTTGCTGAACTTGACGCACAGCACTCTTGGCGCAGGCCGGGCCGATGCATCCAGTCCATGAACCCATAAATTTGCCGGGCTGACGCCGCGCCAGAGTCCGCTATGCCCGATAGCCGACGTGCTGCTTCATAGCAGCGAAACGACGCTATGGGCCAACAGCGGCAGAAAAGCGGACATCGCGGGAGGTCCGAGTTGGCGAGCGAACCTCGTCTCGGTCGTGGAAACCACGGCATGGGCGGCTTCAGCGCCGCCTTTAGCAGAGGCGGGATGAACACGCGCGGGATAGGCGGGCGGCGTCAGGTTTCGCCTCGCCGATTGGCGGTTCACTCCCCGAGTTGCACGCATCCGGCAATGGCAAAGAGGCCGCTCGGGCAACCGGGCGGCCTCCTACTTCGTAGCCGCCGTGAAGGTCTAACTCCCTCACAGATGTTTTACCGCCAGGCCAAAACCCATCGCAGAGGCCCTCGGTATCTCGTGCAAACGCATCGAAAGGGAGAACGATGATGCTGAACAAACTTCGTATCGCACTCGCCGCGACCATCGTGGCCCTCCGGAAGGAGACAACCGTATGACTGAAATGGCAATGACTCAAATGCCTCAAGCAACCGGCGGCGGCAGATTGTCGGGCGAACTGTACAAGGTCGTTGAATTGATCCTGGACCGCGGGCTGGTCATCGACGTGTTCGTGCGTGTGTCGGTGATCGGCCTCGAGGTGCTCACCATCGATGCGCGGGTCGTCGTTGCCGGCGTCGATGCTTACCTGCGCTTCGCCGAGGTGTGTGGCCGCCTCGATCTCACCGGCAGCAGCCCCCGGATCGGCCGCTTGCTGCCCGGCGGCGCGCTGCCGCTCGAGCTGCCGGCGCGCACGGAAATCGGAGCGACGCAACGGAAAGGATGAACGATGAGCAACTACGTCTACTGTGTCACGCGTGCCTCCCATCCGCTACCGCTCGAAGGGGCGGTGGGGGTGGGGGAGCACGCCCCCGCCCTCCGGCTCGTGCGCGAGCAGGATCTCGTCGCGGTGGTTAGCGACGCGCCGGAGAACTTGCGCGCGAAGCGGCGCGATCTGGTGAAGCACGATGCGGTCATCGGACGGGCGTATGCAGCCGGCACCGTGCTGCCGATGCGGTTCGGGATGATCGCGCCCGATGACGAGGCGCTGCGGACGGAGCTTCGATCGGGGGCGCGCCGTTATGGCGAACTACTGTCCCGCATCGATGGCCACGTCGAGCTCAACGTTAAGGGCGTCCATGCGGAGGAAGCTCTTCTCCGCGACGTCTTGCTCCAGAACGACGAGCTACGCGTGCGGAATCAAGCACTGCGCGCCGCAGGCGGCGGTGGCCACCAGGATAGGGTGGCGTTCGGCGAGCAGGTGGCCGCCGCCGTCGCGGAACGGAGCGCGCGTGACGCGGGCCAGGTCATCGCCCGCCTGCAACCACATGCCGCACAGATGCGCCGGGGCCCGCCGGTCGACGGGTGCTTCGTCAACGTGTCGTTCCTGGTGGCGTCCGGTGCCCGGCCGGACTTCGACGGTGCACTGTCACGGCTGCGCGGCGAGCTGCCCGGCTACGCAAGCGTCGGGTTGTACGGGCCCTTGCCGCCTTACAGCTTCGTCGGCAACGAAGCGGAGATGTGACGGTGGTGGGGCTCCTGTCGCATCTCTTGTTGCTGCCGCTCGCGCCAGCCCGCTTCGCACTGTGGACCATCGACCGGGTGGTCGACGCCGCCGCCGAACAGCATTGCGGCCCGGCAGCCGTCCGGCGCGAACTGGCCGAGCTTTCGCGGCAACTCGATCAAGGGTTAATCGATGTCGAGGAATTCGATCGTCGCGAGGACGAGCTCCTCGACCGGCTGGACGAGGGACGAAAGCGAGGGCTGATCGCATGATGGAACAAGGTCTGTGGCACGAACGCCAAGGTGCGTCGCCGAATTTGGCTGACATTCTGGAGCGGGTTCTGGACAAGGGGTTGATCATCGCCGGCGACATCAAGATCAACCTGCTCGACATCGAGCTTCTGACCATCAAGCTCCGGCTGTTGGTCGCGTCGGTGGACAAGGCCAAGGCGATGGGGATCGACTGGTGGGAGCACGATCCGGCGCTTTCCCACCCGCGGCCGCGGCAGCTCGCGGCCGAGAACGCGCGGTTGCGCAAGCAGGTCAGGGCGCTGGAAACCGCCACTCTGAAGGTGCGGCGATGAGTGCGGCGAGCTATACATACGCGGTCGCGCGCCCGTTCGATCCAACCCAGGCGGCCGGCCTCGTCGGCGTCGACGGCGCCGCGATTCACCTGGTCCGCCACCAAGACCTGGTCGCCGTCGTCAGTCCGCTTGCGCCTGCCGACGCCGACGAGACAGCGCTGCGAGCCAGGCTGGAGACGCTGGCGGAGCTGGAGGCGATCGCACGTACACACCACAGGGTCGTGGCGGCGGTTGCCGCGTGCACACCAACGCTGCCGTTCCGCCTCGCGACCGTTCACCGCAGCGACGACCGCGTTGCGCAGTTGCTGCGCCGGGAGTATCGGCGCTTCCGCGAGACGCTGGATCGCCTTGCGGGCAGCGTGGAGGTGGGGGTGAAGATCTACGTGCAGCACGCGGACGCATCTGCCGGCGCGATGTCCGTGGCTGAGAGACCCCGCGGGTCCGGATCGGCGCGCGTGGGCACGGACTACCTGCGCTACCGCCGCGAGCAGCGCGATCGGCGCCAGCACGCGTGGCGGCGCGCAACCACTGCGGCCGAGCAGATGGACGCCGTTCTCACCGGGCTTGCCATCGATCGCCGCCAACACCGAACGCAGAGCGCCGAGCTGTCCGCTGCTCCCGGCGAAAATGTATTCAACGCAGCCTACTTGGTGGATGCCGGGCGCGCCGAAGAGCTCGCCGCCCGTGCACGGCGACTGGGTGCCGAAAACCCGCACGTGACGATCGAGGTCACGGGCCCCTGGCCGCCCTATTCGTTCACCGGCAGCGAACACGGGGAGCGCACGTGAGCCCCGCCGCGCTCCCGGACCGAGAGATCCCGCTCGTCGACCTGCTCGACCGGCTCCTGGCGGGCGGCATCGTGCTGACCGGAGACATCACGCTGGCGATCGCCGACATCGACATGGTGCAGATCTCTCTTCGCGCCCTGATCACGTCGCTCGGTCGGACCACGCGATCTGGCGTAGCGGAGCGAGACGCATGAGCGCCAGCGTCGCTGATTATGAGCCGGGGCTGCGCCAGCGCATTTCGATGGCGCCTGACACGGTCGAACGAGATCTGGCCCGCCTGGTGCTCACCGTCGTGGAGTTGCTGCGTCAGCTCATGGAGCGGCAGGCGCTTCGGCGTCTCGACGAGGGTGGCTTGACCGAAGCGGAGGAGGAGCGCGTCGGCATGACGCTGTTGCTTCTAGACAACCGCATGTCGCGCCTGCGGGAGCACTTCGGGCTCGCCGCCGAGGACCTGAATATCGACCTGGGACCTCTCGGTCCACTACTTCCGCGCTGATGCAAAGCGGATGCGCATCAAGCGTTCCGCGTTGACGCCAAGACGCAGGCGTCGCCCCGTAACCGCTGCGGAAGCGGGGGTTCGCTTTGGTCAAGCAGCTCTTTGAGCAAGCGAAGTCTGCATTTGCAAACCCCTAATTAGCGGAGGGCCCCCTGGGCTGACGCCGCGCCATGACCGCTTTGGGTCAATCGCTACGCGGGCGACCCAGCGGCACGTCCGGCCATGTCGGCTATGCTTCCGAAAGCGGAAGTAAATTCAGAGCATTAGCGGCCCCGCTAGGGCCGGTGCGGATTGATGGCGCTACCTTTGAAGTCATTCAAGCTTCGGAGCGTCGAATCATGCGCTGCGAATTCAGCGAACATGAGTGGACAGCCATTAAGCCGATGTTGCCAAATAAGCCGCGCGGCGTTCGGCGAGTAGATGACCGCCGCGTGCTCGATGGCATCGTTTGGGGTCCTGCGTTCAGGTGCGCCATGGCGCGACCTGCCCAAGACCTATGGTCCCCGCACGACTTGTTACAATCGCTACCTTCGGTGGATGATGGTCTTGTCTCGCTGATTTGCCCGACGTGTCAAATGTCGACTTCGGCACTCGACGAGTGCCGGCTACTGTGCATGGGGTTGTTTTCAATATTTTGGCTGGGAGCGCCGAGGCTCCGCCGTGTGCTTCCACCGCCTCTGGAAGGCTGCATCACCCGATCACGGATGAAGCGACGCGCGTGGCTTGCAACCGTCGCCCTATTTTCCCAGCGGCCCGAGTATCTTCACCAATTCGCCGTGCACGAACTCGTTGCCGCAGACCACGTGCCCGGTCTTCAGCGCATCGTCATTGCCGCCGATATCAGAGATCGTGCCGCCTGCTTCCCGCACCATGATCTGCCCCGCTGCGATATCCCACGGCGACAGGTTGCGTTCCCAGTAGCCGTCGAGGCGGCCGGCGGCGACGAAGGCGAGATCGAGCGAGGCGGCGCCGAAGCGGCGGAAGCCGGCGACCTTGTTTTGCAGCGCGGCCATTTCCTTCAGCGCCAGCGCATGGTCGCCACGGCCGATATGCGGCAGACCGCAAGCGACCACGCATTCGTTGAGCTGGCGGCGGCCGGCGACGCGCAGCCGCTGGTCGTTGAGGAACGCGCCCTTGCCGCGCTCCGCGATGTACAACTCGTCATTGGCCGGGTTGTAGATCACGCCGGCAATGATGGTGCCCTCGCGGGCCAGGCCGATCGAGATCGCGAACTGCGGAATGCCGTGCAGGAAGTTGGTAGTGCCGTCGAGCGGATCGACGATCCAGGTGTGGGTCTTGTCGGCGCCTTCGCGCGTGCCGCCTTCCTCGCCGATGAAGCCGTAGCCGGGACGTGCCTTGGCGAGATCCTCGTACAGCATTTCCTCGGCGCGCTTGTCGGCCTTGGTGACGAAGTTCGCCGGCCCCTTCAACGACACCTGCAGATGCTCGATCTCGCCGAGGTCGCGCTTGAGGCTGCGGCCGGCGCGGCGCGCGGCTTTCACCATGACGTTGATAAGGGCGGAGTAGAGCATGATGAACAGGTTTCGTTGGCGCGATGATCGTGAGTGGCGGACTGAGTATTGTTCCGTCATCCCCGCACAACGGCTACGCCGTTGTTGCTGGGAGCGCGGGACGCGCGTCTTAGAGGACGACGGCCACCGGCGGGATCGTTCATCCTTCGAGGCTCGCATATAGCGAGCACCCTGGGGATGACGGGAAAGGCATGGGTGCCCTCTGGAGCCGCCGCCGTCAAGGCGTCATTTGCTGGCGGTGCCGATCCATTTTTTCGCGGCTTCCTGGGCCTTGGCGCGATCTTCGGGACTGATCTCGAAGAACCTTTCGTCCAGCTCGGGGTCGCCTTTGCCTGCGGTCTTGGCGACAATGTGCCACTTGAAGCCCTCGATCTTGTCCATCGGCGCGCCCTGGCCGCTGACCAGCACGCGGGCGAGCCGGTTCTGCGCGATCGGCGAGTTCTGTCGCGCCGCCTTGCGCAGCAGCGCGACCGCCGCGGCTTGGTTCTTCGGCGTGCCGGTGCCGTTGTAGAGCGCAATCGCATATTCGACCTCGGCGTCGACATTGTCGGCCAGCGATGCCGCCTGCAGCAGCCGCACCGCCTTGTCGATGTCCTTCGGCACGCCGGTGCCTTCCTTGTAGAATGTAGCTAACGCGTATTGTGCTTCCGGACTGCCTGCGTCGGCTGCGACGCGTAGCAGTTCGGCAGCGCGCCGGACATCCTGCGGCAGCGTGTTGCCGTCGAGGTAGAGCAGCGCCAGATTGTAGGCCGCCTTCGGGTTGCCGAGCTTGGCCGCGGAGGCCAGCAGCTTGACGGCCTGTTCCCGATTGGTAGGCCCGCCGCGGCCGGACAGCCGCATCATGGCGAGCGCGAACATGCCCTCGCGGTCGCCGGCATCGGCCGCACGCTGGTACCAATCGGCCGCCTTCGCATAGTCGCGCTTGATGCCGAGCCCGTTGGCGTAGAGCTCGCCCAGCATCGTCATCGCCTTTGGGTCGCCGTTATATTGCGCGCGCGTCGTCGCGAGATCGAACGCGGTCTTGTACATGCCGCGCTGGTAGGCGCCGTAGACGAGATCGACGTTGGGATCCTCGAAGGCCGCCGCCGGCGAGGGGGCAGGGGTGGGCGTGGGCGTTGGAGCCGGTTTGGGCGCTGCCGCCGGCTTCGGCGGCGCGGCGGGCTGCTTCGCTGCGGGCGGAGCCTTTGGCTTGGGCGGCGCTTCCTTTTTCGCCGGCGGCGGGCTCGCGGGCGGCTGCGCGGCAGGCGGCGTCAGCGAGACCTGCGCGGAGGCGCCGGCCATCGTCATCAAGAGGCCCGCAAGCAGCGATATGGGACGCAGGAGTTTCATTGTCCGGCGTTATCCGTGCCCGGCCTTATCTGTGCCAGGCTTATCGGTACCAGCTTTGGCTTTTCCGAACGCGGCTTCGTACGCTTGCGCGATTGCCTGCGCGGCGTCGATCAGCGCCGCCTTGGCGCCGCGCGGATCGGCCCAGATGAAATCGCCGACCAGCACGAAATCGGCGCCGGCAGCCGCAAATTCGGAAGCCTCCTCGCGCGAGGCGGCAAAGCCGACGCAGGGCGGCTCGAACAGTTCATCCCACCATTGCAGGCGCTCGGCAATCGCTTCAGTCGATGGCCGCTGTCCCTTGGCATCGGGCTCGCCGAACAGCACGTAGTCGGCGCCTGCTTCGCCCGCGGCCATCGAATCGTGCCGCGTGGCAAGGCCGCCGATGCCGGCGATGCGGTCCGGCTTCAGCGACGGCCAGGCATCTTCCAGCGCGGCGAGGCCGGTCAGATGCGCACCGTCGGCGCCGGCGCGCGCCACCAGTTCGACATGGCTGTCGAGCAACAGCGCCGCGCCGCCATTCTGGATCGCGGGCGCAAGTGCTTTCACGCGCGCGATCATCGTGCGCTGGTCGGTCTGCTTCAGCCGCAGCAGCACCGCCGCGACGTCGGCCGCGGCCAACAGCTCCGGAAGCTGGCTTGCGAGCTGCGATGGATCGTCCACCTCGGGCGTCGCGAGATAGAGGCGCGGCGCCGGGCGCGGCGGAACGGGTTTGTTGGACAAGTCTAGGCGACCTTCTTTTCCTGGCCGGTGTCCCACTCGCCCTTGCTCGCCAGCGCGTTCATCCGCGCACGGTGTGTGAACGCGCGCTGGCCTGCGGCGACGTTCTCGGCCTTGCCCGACCACGCCTTCTGCGGCGCCGCCTGCAGCGCCCGGCCATAGGAGAAGGTCAGCCGCCAGGGCAGGCCGCCGATCCGGTTCATGGCGTTCAGGTGCGCGGTCGCTTCCTCATCGGACTGTCCACCGGACAGGAAGGCGATGCCGGGCACGGCCGCGGGAACGCACGCCTTCAGGAGACGGACGGTTTTCTCCGCAACTTCCTCGACGGAAGCCTGCTTTCCGCACTTCTTGCCTGAAATGGCCATGTTGGGCTTCAGCACCATGCCCTCGAGCTCGACACGCTGTATCAGCAATTCCTGGAATGTCTTGTTCAGCACACGCTGGGTCACATCGTAGCAGCGCTCGATATCGTGATCGCCGTCCATCAGCACTTCCGGTTCGACGATCGGCACGATCTGCGCCGCCTGGCACAGCGCGGCGTAGCGCGCCAGCGCATGCGCGTTGACGTGGATCGCCGTCTGTGTGGGAATGCCGCTGCCGATATCGATCACTGCACGCCACTTGGCGAAGCGCGCGCCGCGCTCGTAATATTTTTTCAGGCGCTCGGCGAGCTTGTCGAGGCCGACGGTCACCAGTTCGCCCGGACATTGCGGCAGCGCTTGCGTTCCTTCATCGACCTTGATGCCGGGGATGGCGCCGGCCTGCTCGATCAGCTTGACCAGCGGCGTGCCGTCCTTGGCGTTCTGCCAGATGGTTTCGTCGTAGAGGATGACGCCCGAGACGTACTTGCTCATCGCCTCGGTGGAGCGGAACAGCATTTCACGGTAGTCGCGGCGGTTCTCCTCGGTGGATTCGACCTTGATGGCGTCAAAACGCTTCTTGATCGTGCCCGAGGATTCGTCGGCGGCGAGAATGCCCTTGCCTGGAGTGACCATGGCGAGGGCAACCTTGTTGAGGTCAGCAAGATTCATGGGAACGTTCTCCGAAAACATCATGCCCTTGCGCACCAAAATAGGCGGTTCTCGGGCAATTGCCTAGAAAACGTTCGTCGCACCCTGGGTGTTTGCAAGGCGCGGGGCGCCGGCTCAGGCGATCTTGTCAGGCGACCTTGGGGTCCAGCTCGCCCTTGCCGTACCGCTTGGCCATTTCGGCCGTCGTCAGCACCTTCTTGATCTTGCTGGCTTGCCCTGCGGTATTGAATTCCTGCAGCCGCTGCTTGCACAGCTTGGCCATCGCTTCCATCGCCGGCTTGAGGTATTTGCGCGGGTCGAACTCTTCCGGATTGTCCTTGAAGACTTTGCGGATCTGCCCGGTCATCGCCATCCGGTTGTCGGTATCGATGTTGATCTTGCGCACGCCGTTCTTGATGCCGCGCTGAATCTCGGACACCGGCACACCCCAGGTCGGCTTCATCTTGCCGCCATTGGCATTGATGATTTCCTGCAGGTCCTGCGGCACCGAGGACGAGCCGTGCATCACCAGATGCGTGTTCGGCAGCTTGCGATGGATTTCCTCGATCACGTTCATGGCGAGGATGTCGCCATCCGGCTTGCGGGTGAACTTGTACGCGCCGTGCGAGGTACCCATCGCGATCGCCAGCGCGTCGACCTTGGTCTCCTTGACGAACTTCACGGCTTCGTCGGGGTTGGTGAGCAACTGGTCGTGCGACAGCTTGCCTTCGGCGCCGTGGCCGTCTTCCTTGTCGCCCATGCCGGTCTCCAGCGAGCCGAGTACGCCGAGCTCGCCTTCCACCGAGATGCCGCCGAGATGGGCCATGTCGGTGACCGTCTTGGTCACGCCGACATTGTAGTCCCAGTCGCCCGGGGTCTTGCCGTCGGCCTTGAGCGAGCCGTCCATCATGACCGAGGTGAAGCCGGCCTGGATCGCCGTCATGCAGGTCGCGGGCTCGTTACCGTGGTCGAGATGAACGCAGACCGGGATCTGCGGATAGATTTCGGTGACGGCGTCCATCATGTGGCGGAGCATCACGTCGTTGGCATAGGAGCGCGCCGCCGCGCAGGCCTGGATAATGACGGGCGCATCGACCGAGGAGGCGGCCTCCATGATGGCGAGCGCCTGCTCCATGTTGTTGATGTTGAACGCCGGCACCCCGTAATCGTGCTCTGCCGCATGATCGAGCAGTTGACGCAAGGTAATGCGAGCCATTCAAATTCTCCTGTATTTGCCGCGCCTTCGGCGCTTCACTAAGTCCTGGTCTAACGTAGTTTGAGAACTTCGACGCCGGGAAGCGGTTTGCCTTCCATCCATTCGAGAAACGCGCCGCCGGCCGTCGATACGTAGGAAAAATCGTCGGCGACGCCGGCCTGGTTCAGCGCCGCGACCGTGTCGCCGCCGCCGGCAACCGAGATCAGTTTCTTCGCCTTGGTACGCTCCGCTGCGTGCTTGGCCGCAACCACCGTGCCGCGGTCGAACGGCGTCATCTCGAACGCGCCGAGCGGGCCGTTCCAGACCAGCGTCGCGGCGTCGTCGATCGCGGCGTGAATCCGCGCGATCGATTGCGGCCCGACGTCGAGGATCATGCCGTCGGCCGGGATCGCATCGAGGCCGTAGGCATGCGAAGGCGAGTTGGCGGCGAAGTGATAGGCGACCACGGCGTCGACGGGGAGGATGATGGCGCAGTTCGCAGCGGTGGCTTTCTCCAGGATACGCA
The DNA here is from genome assembly GCF_043203335.1 of Bradyrhizobium sp. RDI18. Lineage (NCBI taxonomy): Bacteria > Pseudomonadati > Pseudomonadota > Alphaproteobacteria > Hyphomicrobiales > Nitrobacteraceae > Bradyrhizobium > Bradyrhizobium sp. RDI18. The sequence continues at coordinate 6,025,558 of NZ_JBICRN010000008.1, forward strand.
GCGCGGTCGCGGCGAGGTCTTTTTCCGCCAGCGACTTGCCGACGCCGACGCCCTGCGCGTGCAGGAAGGTGTTGGCCATGCCGCCGCCGATCACCAGCGCATCGACTTTCTTCACCAGGTTTTCGAGCAGATCGATCTTGGTCGAGACTTTTGCGCCGCCGATAATCGCGATAACCGGCTTGGTCGGCGCTTCCAGCGCCTTGCCAAGCGCGTCGAGTTCGGCCTGCATGGTGCGGCCGGCATAGGCGGGCAGCTTGTGGCCAAGACCTTCGGTCGTAGCGTGCGCGCGGTGCGCCGCCGAAAAGGCGTCGTTGACCCAGATGTCCCCGAGCTTTGCCAGCTCGGCTACGAACGCCGGATCATTCTTCTCTTCCTCTTTATGGAAACGGGTGTTTTCCAGGCAGAGGATATCGCCATCCTTCATGGCGCCGACGGCCTTGGCGGCAGCCTCGCCGATGCAGTCGTCGGCAAACGCGACCGGCTTCTTGACGACCTTCGACAGGGCTTCGGCGACGGGTTTGAGCGAGTCCTTGGCGTCGCGCCCCTTCGGCCGGCCGAAATGCGCGAGCAGGATGACCTTGCCGCCCTTGCTTGAAATTTCGGTGATGGTCGGCGCGACGCGCTCGAGCCTGGTCGCGTCGGTGACGCGGCCGTTCTCCATGGGCACGTTGAGGTCGACGCGCAGCAGCACGCGCTTGCCCTTCACGTCGACGTCATCGAGGGTTCGGAATGTTTTCGGCATTTGCGCTCTCTTGTCCCGGGCGCACTGCGGCGCCAAGCGCCGCCGTGCAGAACCGGGACCTCTACGCTGGAGTGGGTCCCGGCTCTGCGTCGCGTCACTTCGTGCCGCGCCGCGTCCGGGACACGAGACTTACAGCAGCTTCCCCATCGCCACGGCGGTGTCCGCCATGCGGTTGGAGAAGCCCCATTCATTGTCGTACCAGGACATCACGCGCACCAGCGTGCCGTTCTGCACCTTGGTCTGGTCCTCGTGCAACGTCGACGAGTGGGGATCGTGGTTGAAGTCGATCGAGACATTCGGCGCGGTGGTGTAGCCGAGGATGCCCTTGAGCTGCTGCTCGGAGGCGCGCTTCATCGCCGCGTTGATTTCCTTGGCATCGGTTGCGCGCTTGGCGACGATCTTGAGATCGACCACCGAGACGTTCGGGGTCGGCACGCGGATCGCGACGCCGTCGAGCTTGCCCTTCAGTTCGGGGAGCACGAGGCCGATCGCCTTCGCCGCACCGGTCGAGGTCGGGATCATCGACATCGCTGCCGCACGGCCGCGATAGAGATCCTTGTGCAGGGTGTCGAGCGTCGGCTGGTCGCCGGTGTAAGCGTGGATCGTGGTCATGAAACCGGTCTCGATGCCGACGGTGTCGTTCAAGACCTTGGCGAGCGGCGCCAGGCAGTTGGTGGTGCAGGAGCCGTTGGAGACGACCAAGTGATCCCTGGTCAGCGTGTCGTGGTTGACGCCGTAGACGATGGTGGCGTCGGCGTTGTCGGCGGGCGCCGAGACCAGCACGCGCTTGGCGCCCGCGGTCAGATGTGCGGAAGCCTTGTCCTTGGCCGTGAAGATGCCGGTGCATTCCAGCGCAATGTCGACGCCGAGCGCCTTCCACGGCAGCTTCGACGGATCGCGCTCGGCGGAAACCTTGATCTTGCCGTTGCCGAGGCTGATCGAGTCGCCGTCGACGGTCACGGTGCCGGGGAAGCGGCCATGCACGGAATCGAAACGCAGCAAATGGGCGTTGGTCTCGACCGGGCCGAGATCGTTGATGCCGACCACTTCGATGTCCTTGCGGCCGGATTCTGCGATGGCGCGCAAGATATTGCGGCCGATGCGGCCAAATCCGTTGATCCCGATGCGGACTGCCATGCTGTTTCTCCCTTGATAGCTGATGCATCCCCGCGGAGCTGTTCCACGAGGGGCTTACGGCGGAACGCCCGGTTCGGCCGGGCGGGAACGGTCAAGATGAGGGTCTAGGTAGTCCTTTTTCCCCATAACCTCAACCGTTAGCCCACGCGCTTCACGGCAGCGTTAACGACGGCCTCGGCGGTAATTCCGAAGTGCTTGAAAAGGTCCTTGGCGGGGGCGCTTGCACCGAAACCGTGCATGCCGATGAATTCACCATCCTGGCCGATCACGGCGTCCCAGCCCCAGCGTACCGCGGCCTCGATGGCGACCTTGATCGGCGCATCGCCGATAATGGCTGACTTTCGGTCTGCCGGCTGCGCTAGCAGGAGCTCGAGCGAGGGCACGGAGACCACCCGCGACGGGATGCCACGCTCGCTCAGTTGCTTTTGGGCGGCCACCGCGATCTCGACCTCGGAGCCCGAGGCGAACAGTGACACTTTTGCGTTGCCCTGCGCCGCGACCAGCTCATAGGCGCCATGCGCGCAAGGATTATCGTTCGGTGCATTGGTGCGAAGCTGCGGCAGGTTCTGGCGGGTCAGCGCCAGTACCGTCGGGCCGTCGACCCGGTTGAGCGCCAGTTCCCAGCATTCCGCGACCTCGACGGCGTCGCACGGGCGGAACACGCGCATGTTGGGAATGGCGCGAAGCGCCGCGAGATGCTCGACCGGCTGATGCGTCGGTCCGTCCTCGCCGAGCCCGATCGAGTCATGGGTCATCACGTAGACGACGCCCGCGCCCATCAGCGCGGCGATCCGCATCGCAGGCCGTGCGTAGTCCGTGAACACCAGGAAGGTCGCGCCGTTCGGCGCGAAGCCGCCATGCAGGAAGATGCCGTTCATCGCCGCGGCCATGCCGTGCTCGCGGATCCCGTAATGGATGAAGCGGCCCTTCGGCGCCTTGGCCGAGAACGCCACTGCCGACTTCGCCTTGTTGTTGTTGGAGCCTGTGAGGTCGGCCGAGCCCGCCAAAAAATTCCATCGGCATCGCCGCGGCGATCGCCTCGATCGCCGATTCGGAGGATTTCCGCGTCGCGACATTCTGCGGCGATTCCAACAGCGCCTTCTTGTGCGCCCGCAGCGCCTTCGACAGCGCGGCCGGCCGCTCGTGCCGCATGCGCCGCTCGAACTCGGCGCGCTTGCGCGGGCCGAGCTCGGCGAAAACGCTTTCCCATTCCTCGCGCGCGGCAGCGCCGCGGCTGCCGGCGGCACGCCATGCCTTCAGCACATCGTCAGGCACCGAGAAGGCGTCGAGCGAAATGCCGAGTTTTTCCTTGGCGCCCTTGAGCTCGTCGGCGCCGAGCGCCTCGCCATGGGCCTTCGCCGTGCCGGCCCGCGTCGGCGCGCCATAACCGATCGTGGTCTTGCAGGAGATCAGCGACGGCTTGTTGGATTTTTGCGCGCGAGCGATCGCGGCGGCAATCGCCTTCGGGTCCTGGCCGTCGATCAGTTCGGCCGCCCAGCCCGCGGACTTGAAGCGCTTCACCTGGTCGACCAGATCGGCGAGCGAGGTCGGGCCGTCGATCGAGATGCCGTTGTTGTCATACAGCACGATCAGCTTGTTCAGCTTCCAGTGCCCGGCCATCGCGATCGCTTCCTGCGACACGCCTTCCATCAGGTCGCCGTCGGAGGCGAGCACATAGGTGTGGTGGCTCACCACCTTCTTGCCGAACTCGGCGGCCAGCATCTTTTCCGCCAGCGCCATGCCGATCGAGGTAGCGATGCCCTGACCGAGCGGGCCGGTGGTGGTCTCGACGCCGCTGGTCTCGAAATTCTCCGGATGCCCCGGCGTCTTGGAGCCGAGCTGACGGAAATTCCGGATCTGATCGAGCGTCATGTCCTTGTTGCCGGTCAGGTACAGCAAGGCATAGAGCAGCATCGAGCCGTGGCCGGCCGAGAGCACGAAGCGGTCGCGGTCGGGCCAGGTCGGAGCCGCCGCATCGAATTTGAGGAACTGTGTGAACAGCACGGTCGCGATGTCGGCGGCACCCATTGGCAGGCCGGGATGGCCGGATTTCGCCTTTTCGACGGCATCCATGGCAAGCCCGCGAATCGCATTGGCCATACGGGTATGATCGACCTGCGTCATGATGGAAATCCGCCTGAAATGAGGTGCTTGGTTAGGGGTATGTACCGGGCGAAGGCCGCAATACGGGCGTGTTTGAGGGAAAGTGCGGGCTGGATAGCACCTCAATCCCCGGGAGTCCAAGGCGTGGAAACGCCCTTGCCATGCGAAAAGTTGCTTACAGCATGGTCCGGAAAAGTGGGTACCGGTTTTCCGAAAAGACCATGCCACTAAGGCGCTGGATCGGGGTGACCTTGGTCACCCCGATCTAGCAGTGCATAGCTTCGCGCGGGCGTTGCGCTTGGCTCGCTTGCCACGTAAATTTCGTGCTCTAACCGCTTGCCGAACCGCGGATTTTGCTGCCGTGCGGCGGGCCTACCGCGAGGGTGCGCGCTGTCTCTCATGAGCGATCGTCACACCAACGGGGCCGGCAATGCCGAGCCGGTCTATGCCGACATCGACGCCGCCACACGGCGCCTGATGATGGCGCTCGATGCGCTCGAGGCCGCGGCCGAGCGGCGGCGTGACGCCGACCGCGACGAGAACGAGCTGGCGAGCCGGATCCAGGCGCTCGGCGCCGATCGTTCGCGGCTCGCCGACGAACTCGACGGCTCGCTGGTGAAGACGCGGCGGCTGGAGCGCGCCAACCGCGAGATATCGGAAAAGCTGGATGCCGCAATCGGCACCATCCGTGCGGTGCTCGATGCCGACGCCGGGGAGAGTGAATGAGTCACATCAACGTCACCATCAACGGCCGGCAGTACCGCATGGCCTGCGAGGAAGGGCAGGAGGTGCGGCTGTTGAAGCTCGCCGAGAGCCTGGAATCGCGGGTCGGAGAGTTGCGCGGCAAGTTCGGCGAGATCGGTGATGCGCGGCTGACGGTGATGGCCGCACTCACCGTGTGCGACGAACTGCTGGATGCCAACGCGCGCATCCGCGCGCTGGAGGGCGAACTCGAAACCCTGCGCAACGTTCGCACCGCCGCCGCCGATCGCGCCAAGGCCACCCAGGTCGCCGTCGCCAACGCGCTCAACGCCGCCGCCGACCGCATCGAGAAAACCACGCAGGTCATCAACCGCACCATCGGCAGCGGCGTCGCGATCGGGTAAGACCGAGCGTTGGCGCTGGTTTCTTTTTACCCTCCCCTCCAGGGCAGGGGAATCGCATGTTCAATTCCGTAAGTTATTGCGAAGCGGTGAGAAATTGATTCTGAAGGTAGCTCCTGATTCGGATGGAGCGGCCGATGAATCGATTTGCGGAGTGCTTCGAGGAACTGCCGGACCCGCGCGCGGACAATGCGCTGCACGATCTGACGGAGATTTTGTTCATCGCCTTGATGGCGACGCTGTGCGGGGCAACGAGTTGCACCGACATGGCGCTGTTTGCGCGAATGAAGGCCTATCTTTGGGAGGGCGTGCTGGTGCTCGAGCATGGTCTGCCGAGCCACGACACGTTCAGCCGCGTGTTCCGCATGCTCGATCCGAAAGCGTTCGAGAAAGCCTTCCAGCGCTTCATGAAAGCCTTTGCCGAAGGCGCGAAGATCGAACGGCCAAAAGGCGTGATCGCGCTCGACGGCAAAGCGCTGCGGCGCGGCTACGAGCGCGGCAGGAGCCACATGCCGCCGGTCATGGTGACCGCTTGGGCGGCGCAGACCCGCATGGCGCTGGCCAACGTGCAGGCGCCGAACAACAACGAAGCTGCTGGCGCGTTGCAGTTGATCGAACTTCTGCAGCTCAAAGGCTGCGTGGTGACGGCCGATGCGCTGCACTGCCATCGCGGCATGGCCAAGGAGATCGTGGCGCGGGGCGGCGATTACGTGCTGGCGGTGAAGGAGAACCAGCCAGCGCTGTTGGCCGACGCCAGGGCGGCGATTGCCGCAGCGGTGCGCAAGGGCAAGAAGCCGGTTTCCACCACCGAGGCAGATCATGGCCGAAAGGAAAAGCGCAGCGTGCTTGTCGTGCCCGTCAAGGATATGGAGCGGAAGCACAACTTTCCGGGCCTCAAAGCCGTCGCGCGGATCAGCAGCAAGCGCGGCAAGGACAAAACCGTCGAGCGCTACTTCCTGATGAGCCAAAACTACAGCCGCACGCAGGTTCTGCGCATCGTTCGCACCCATTGGACCATCGAAAACGGCCTGCACTGGCCGCTCGATGTCATCCTCGACGAGGATCTGGCCCGCAATCGCAAGGACAACGGCCCGGCCAACCTTGCCGTACTCAGGCGCCTTGCCCTCAATGTTGCCAGAGCCCATCCCGACACAACCACCTCCTTGCGCCTCAAGCTCAAGCGCGCTGGCTGGAACGATGCCTTCCTCTTCGAACTCATTGCTCACATGCGATAGCCCTGCCCTCCAGGGGAGGGTCGCCGCGCAGCGGCGGGGCGGGGTGACAGTCTATCGTCGTCGGAGGTGCTTCAGCGGTAGTGCTTCAGCATCTAACGCACCGTGCACCTCCACGTAGATGCGCTCTAGCACCGCATTGAGATTAGCAGTTACATCCGAATTCCAGAAGCGGATAACACGGTACCCTTCCTGCTCAAGCCATGCCTGCCGTTCGCCATCGCGCTTGGCTGTTGCATCCTCGTTGTGATGCCCGCCATCGAGCTCGATGATGAGACGCTTTGCTGGACAGAAGAAGTCCACCACATAAGGACCGATCGGCGCTTGCCGCCTGAAATGTGTGCCTTCTACCGGTAGCTCTTTCAGCGCGCGCCAAAGGATGCGCTCGTGTGGCGTGGTATTCGCCCGCAGCTTCTTGGCTGCTGCGCGGCGGATTGCCGTTGAAACCATTTCGGTCCTCGCTCGCGGATAGATCACCCCACCCCGCTCGCATTGGCGATGCTGTGCATCGCCAATGCGAGCGACCCTCCCCTCCAGGGGAGGGTGAAGCAAAGCGCAATCTTAACGCGAGTGCAACTGGCCATTTTGAAAGTTGTCTTCATGTCGAGCGGCTCGGTAACCGCTGGCGGACTCGCCCCGTAACGCTTACATTGGCTTCGCGAAGCTGCGTCGTGCGTCAGGAGCCATATATCCCCGGGGCCTTATCGATCCTTTAGGGAACTGTCCCTGGCCGGGTCCGTGGATCCGGACATATGGTGCCCACCTACTTTCGTAGGGAACTCCGGGATCGAGTGCTTCAACGGCGTTCGCGGCCTCGCACTTTAATTTGTTGCTCGCGACCTCGTCCTACCCGCGCACGTTCCGTCATACCCCCGCGCATGCGGGGTATCCAGTACGCCGCGGCGTCTCGGTTGAATCACTGAAGTCTCTGGAATACTGGATCACCCGCCTTCCGCCTTCGCTCGTTGAGCTTCGGCGGACAGGTCGCGGGTGATGACAGCGGAAAGATACTGGATGACGGCAACCCTGTCGAAAGCCGACCTCCGCGCCGGAGCTCTGGCGAAACGCGATGCGTTGAGCGACGAACAGCGCGCGGCCGCGGCGCAGGCAATGGCGAAGCGCGGCCTGCCGTTCGAGGTCGAGCCAGGGCTCGTCGTATCCGGATATTCGCCGATCCGCAGCGAGATCGATCCCGCGCCCCTGATGCGCAAGCTCGCCGAGCAGGGCGCAAAGCTCGCGCTGCCGGCGGTGCTGTCGCGCGGCAAGTCGCTCGCGTTTCGCGCGTGGTCGCCCGACGATAGGCTGATGATGGGGCCGCTCGGCATTCTCGAACCGTCGCCGGCGGCGGCCGAACTCGTTCCCGATATCATGCTGGTGCCGCTGGCGGCGTTCGATCGCGCCGGCCACCGCATCGGCTATGGTGCCGGACACTACGACTTCACGCTTGCCCACTTGCGCAAGGCGAAGGTCATTACGGCTGTCGGCACCGCCTTTTCCGTGCAGGAAATAAAAGCCATTCCCGCGCTGCCGCACGACGTGGCGCTGGATTATGTGCTAACGGAAAAGAAAGTGTTCGATTTCCGGAGCTGAACTTTGCGTATTCTCTTCGTTGGTGACGTGGTCGGTCGCGCTGGGCGCGCCGCGGTCGCGGCATATCTGCCCGGCATGATCAGGGACTGGGCGCTCGACTTCGTCGTCGTCAACGGCGAGAATTCCGCCGGCGGGTTCGGCATCACCGAGGTGATCTATCAGGAATTGCTCGACGCCGGGGCGGATGCCATCACGCTCGGCAATCACGCCTGGGATCAGCGCGAGGCGCTGGTGTTCATCGAGCGCGCGCCGAAACTGGTCCGGCCCGCGAACTATCCAAAGGGCACGCCGGGCCGTGGAGCGGCGCTGGTCGATACCAAGAACGGCAAGCGCGCGCTCGTTATCAACGCGATCGGCCGCGTCTTCATGACGCCGTTCGACGATCCCTTCGCGGTGCTCAATCGGGAGCTTGAGGCCTGTCCGCTGCGCGAAGCCGCGGATGCGATCGTGGTCGATTTCCATGGCGAGGCGACCAGCGAGAAACAAGGCATCGGCTACTTCTGCGACGGCCGCGCCAGCCTCGTCGTCGGCACGCACACCCATGTGCCGACCGCCGATCATCAGATCCTCGCCGGCGGCACCGCCTACATGACCGACGCCGGCATGACCGGCGATTATGATTCCATCATCGGCATGCAGAAGGAAGAGCCGCTGCGGCGCTTTACGACGGGCATTCCATCAGCCCGTTTCGAACCGGCCGCAGGGGTGGCGACACTCAGCGGTGTTGCGGTCGAGACCGACGATGCCACCGGCCTCGCGCTGCGTGTTGCGCCGGTGCGTGCCGGTGGCAGGCTCGAGCCGGCCGTGCCGGCGTTTTGGGCGTGAGGCCGCGCGGGATTCAATTGAACTGAACCACCTTGTCGAGCGTGATCGGCAGGTCGCGCACGCGTTTTCCCGTCGCATGATAGACCGCGTTGGCGATCGCCGCCGCCACGCCGACGATGCCGATCTCGCCGAGGCCCTTGATGCCGAGCGGATTGACGATCTGGTCCGGCTCGTCGACAAAGATCACCTTGATGTCGTGCACGTCGGCATTCACCGGCACGTGGTATTCGGCGATATTGGCGTTCATGACGCGTCCGAAGCGATGGTCAAACAGCGTTTCCTCGTGCAGCGCCATGCCGATTCCCCAGACCACGCCACCCATGACCTGGCTGTGGGCGGTCTTCGGGTTGAGGATGCGGCCGGCGGCGACGGCATTGACCACACGGGTCACGCGGATCACGCCAAGCTGCTCGTCCACCTTGACCTCCGCAAAGATGGCCGAGTGGACATTGCGCGCGTGAGACTTGTCATCGGCAACCTTGTTGGCCTCCTCGCGCGTGATGCGATCGGCGCTGCCGGACTGCATCGCGCTGGCAATAGAGACCGCGCGGGTCGCATCCCGCCTGCTGATGATCTTGCCGTCGATCAGCGCGACGTCGTCCACGCCGACGCGTGCCAGCGGCGAATCCTTCATGCCGATTGCAAGCTTCAGCAAGTCGCCGCGAACCGCGCGGGCGGTATTGGCAATCGCGTTGCACACCGAGGACGCGATCCACGAGCCGCCTTCGAGCGGACATTGCGGCAGCGTGGAATCGCCGAGCTTGACGTTGATATTGTCGATCGGCAGGCCGAGCATGTCGGCCGCGACCTGCGCCATGATCGTGTAGGTGCCGGTGCCGATATCGGAGGCTGCGGTCGCCACTTCCGCGTGCCCGTTCGCCGTCAGCACGATGCGCACCGTGGTGGGCATCTGCAGCGCCTCCCATACGCCGGATGCCATGCCCCAGCCGACCAGGTCGCTGCCCTCGCGCATGGAGCGCGGCTCCGCTTTGCGCTTGTCCCAGCCGAACGCCGCGGCGCCCTGCCGGTAGCACTCACGCAGTTGCTTGCTGGTATAGGGAATATCCGCGCCTTGATCGCGATCGGAGTAGCATTGCAGCCGCAACTGCACCGGGTCCATCTTGAGCGCGACGGCGAGTTCGTCCATCGCGCATTCGAGCGCGTAGACGCCGGTCGCAGCCCCCGGTGCGCGCATGTCGCAGGATGTCGGCACGTCGAGCTTCACGAGCTTGTGCTCGAATTTCGCATTGGGACTCTTGTAAAGCAGATTGCCCCAGCCGGTGTCGTTGCGCGCGAATTCCTCGAACTGCGAAGTCACGGCGATGGCCTCATGCGTCATTGCATCGAGTGTGCCGTCGCTATTGGCGCCGAGCGCGAGGCGTTCGATCGTCGCCGGCCGGTGGCCCAGGGCGTACATCTGTGCCCGGCTGAGCATGACGCGAACCGGCCGTTTGAGCGCGCGCGCCGCCAGCACAGCCAGAACAACCTGATATTGCGGGCGCAGGCCGGAGCCGAAACCGCCGCCCATATACGGCGACATGACGCGAACCTCGTTCGGGTTCATCTTGAACACGCCGCAGAGATATTGCTGCACGTTCTGCACGCCTTGCGTCTTGTCATAGACGGTGAGCCGACCGTCTTCCCAAATCGCGGTCGAGGCAAACAATTCCATCGGATTATGGTGCTCGGTCGGAATGAAATATTCGGCCTCGTGGCGCACGGCGGCGGACGCAAATGCCTTTTCGGCATCGCCGCGCGGCTTCTCCGGCTTGTCGATGGCAAACGTGTTGGCGCGCTCGGCGTGCAGATCGGTAATGTGAGGCGCCTTCTGGTACTCGACCTTTATCAGCGAAGCGGCGACGCGCGCGGTTTCCCAATCCTCGGCCAGCACCAGCGCGAGCGGTTGTCCGCTGAAAAGGACTATGTCGTCGTAGAGCGGGCGATAGGGTGAGCCTTTTTCCGTCGCGACTTCGTCCTTGTAGGCGTCGTCCTTATCGGCCATCTGCGGCCGATTCCGATGGGTCAGCACGTCGATCACGCTGTCAACCTCCAGCGCCCCGCTGGTGTCGATGCGCACGATCCGCCCCTTCGGAATCGTCGATTCGACGACATAGCCATGGACGAGGCCGGGGACGTTGAACTCGCCGGCATATTTGGCTTCGCCGGTGACCTTGGCCCTGCCGTCGACGCGGGATGTCGCTGATCCGATATAGGATGCCATGGCGCTCACCGTATTTTCTTGTCGGAGTTCGACTGCGGCGTGCCCCGCGCGGCCTGATCGAGCGTCCGTATGATGGCGCGCCGCGCCAGGCCGATCTTGAAGTTGTTGTGTCCGTAGCCTTTGGCACCGTGCAGCAGCCAATCCGCGGCCTTCGCAAATGCGGTCGCGTCAGTGCGTTGTCCGAGCAGGGCCGCTTCGGCCGCGGTACTGCGCCATGGCTTGTGTGCAACGCCGCCGAGCGCCAGGCGGGCTTCCTTGATCGTGTCGCCGTCGAGTTCGAGCGCTGCCGCCACCGATACCAGCGCGAACGCGTACGACAGACGATCGCGAATCTTCAGGTAGGAATAGTTCGCGCTGAACCCTTTTGGCGGAAGCTCGATGGCCGTGATGATCTCATCGGGTTCCAGATTGGTGTCGCGCTGCGGCGTGTTGCCGGGCAGGCGATGGAAATCGGCAAACGCGATGGTGCGCGCCCCGGCCGGACCTGCGACATGCACGGTGGCTTCGAGCGCTGCGAGTGCCACGCACATGTCGGAAGGATGCGTAGCGATGCAGGCCGCGCTCGTTCCGAGGATCGCATTGATGCGGTTGACGCCATCGATCGCCGAGCAGCCGCTACCCGGCTCGCGTTTGTTGCACGGCGTCGCCGTGTCGTAATAATAGAAGCAGCGCGTCCGCTGCAGCAGGTTGCCGCCGGTCGAGGCCATGTTGCGCAACTGCTGCGACGCGCCTGATAGTATCGCGCGCGAGAGCAGTGGATAGCGCCCTTCGATCAGGGGGTGGTAGGCGAGGTCGGTGTTCGGCACCATCGCGCCGATCAGAACGCCGCCGGCGGAGGTTGGTTCGACGCTCCTGAGCGGCAGGTGCGAAATATCGATCAGCCGGCTCGGTCCCTCGACATCATATTTGATCAGGTCGATCAGGTTGGTGCCGCCCGCGATGAATTTTGCCGAAGGATCCATGGCAATCTGCTTGATGGCGTCGGCGACGTCGTTTGCGCGCGCATATTGGAACGGGGTCATGATCGCTCCATCGCCTGCTGGATCGCCGCCACGATGTTCGGATAGGCGCCGCAGCGGCAGATGTTGCCGCTCATGAGTTCGCAGATCTCGTCGGCCGTTTTGGCCTTGCCTTCGGCGATCAGCCCGGCGGCCGAGCAGATCTGTCCCGACGTGCAGTAGCCGCACTGAAATGCATCATGATCGATGAAGGCTTGCTGCAGCGGATGCAGCTCGCCGTCGTGTGCAAGGCCCTCGATGGTGATGATTTCGGCGCCTTGCTTCATCACCGCCAGCGTCAGGCAGGAATTGATCCGTCGCCCGTCGACCAGAACGGTGCACGCGCCGCATTGTCCGTGGTCGCAGCCCTTCTTGGTGCCCGTCAGGTCGAGATGGTCGCGCAGCGCGTCGAGTAGCGTCGTCCACGGGGCGACCGTCAGTTCCATATGGTTGCCATTGACGGTCAGCCTGATCGGAATTTTCTCCGGCACCGTGGCAGTCCGCGTTACACGTTTTGCCGTGCCAGATCGCGCCATGTTGATCTCCGCCTGCCTGGGCTGGTGCGCAAGGATGGTGCGCCGGGATGATCCAGCCTGAGTTCGCGCTGAGGGGTCCAAGCCCGCCTATCAACGAGTTCGAACAGGGAAGGTTCAGAGCGAAAGCGCGATTGCGAGATCTGCTTGCTGTACAGTTTTTGGACAGGCTTCTGGCGCGATCGCGCGAAACCGAGCGACTGAATGCGGCTTGTCGGCCGGTTAAAGTGATTACAGCCGGTAGGCCGTGCGGAAGCCGCCCCAGTGGCGGCCCCTGACGCGGATCGGCACGTCGATCTCGCGCATCATCACCATGTTGCCGTTGCCCATGTCACGGGCGTAGCTCTGGATCAGATAGGCGCGCTGATTGCGCCCGGCCGCGAGTCCGGCCGGATCGTTGAAGATGCGGCGGTTGCGGCTGTTGGCGGTATTCCAGGTGATGTCGCCCGGGCGCTGCGGGTGCGAATAGATTTTGTTGTGCACCGGCAAATAGCCGTTGGTGTCGATCATGGCGCAGAACGCCATCCGCTTGTCCCTGGCAAGGAACGCTTCCTGGAACGGCGGCAGCGCGCGATCGGCCCAGTCCAGGATTTTGGTGCGATATTGCACCGGGTTGCTGCCGGCTATCTCGACATAGTTGGTGTCGAACATGTCTTCCATCGAGATGGCGCCGCTATCGATGCCATTCTCGAAAATCTTCTTCAGCGCTGCGCCGGCTTCCATCGCGCGGGTGACCGCTTCAGTGTTGTCGTCCTGGATCGCCCACAGCTTGTCTTCGATCTTCTCGGTCAGCGCGGCGTTCGTCCGCTCGAACCGGGCCTGCGTGCCGGCCTTCGAGCGCTCACTGACGCGAATGCGACAAGCGCCGATGTCCTGCAGCGTCGCCTCGAAGCTCTGGCCCTGCGCGAGCCTTTCGGCGTCTGGCCCGCTGATCAGGATGCCATCGATCGAAATCTCGTAGACTGGCGCTGATATCGCGCCGCGCGGCGTCTGGATTTCGATCTTGAGGCTGCAAGGTAGTTTTTGCTGTTCGCGGTGCTCCGGGCGCTCGCCTTCCTTTTCTCCTTGCCGCAACAGCACCGCGCAACGCGCCTTGAGCTTCTGCGCAAACGTGGTGACGGCCCGTCCGGCCTTGGCGACGCTTTCGCCATGGGCCTCGGCTTCCTTGGTGGCGCTGTCGATTTCGATGGCGCTGGCGCCGACGGAAGCGATGAAGCTCGAAGCGGAGGCCGCATTGTCGGCCATCTCGCCGGTGGTCGCGCTCTGCTCGGCGACCGCGCCGTTGACGTTCTCGAACACCGGGCGGATCGCCTCGATCGCCTGCGTGATGCGATGCACGGCATCGACGGAGCCCGCGGCATCCCGCTGCAGTGCCTCGATCTTCCTGGTGATTTCCTCTGTCGCGTTCTGGGTCTGCACCGCGAGCGCCTTCACTTCGGTGGCGACCACGGCAAAACCGCGCCCGGCTTCACCGGCGCGTGCGGCCTCGATGGTGGAATTGAGCGCCAGGAGTGTGGTCTGCCGCGCGATCTGCGCGATCAAATTGACCACGTTGCCGATCGCTGCCGATGATTCCCTCAGGCGGTCGACATTGGCGCCGGCTTCGCGGGCGGCCTCACTGGCCTGGTCTGCGAGCTTGCCGGCGTCGCGCACCTGGGAGCCGATCCCTTGCGCCGATTGGGTGAACTTGTCGGCGGCCTGCGAAAATATCCTCGCCGTGCCCTGTGCGGCGCTGGTGCGGCTCGTCAGGGCGTCGGTGCGCTGGCGAATGGTGGTGAGCGTCGCAGCGGTCGCCTCGGCGCCGCCGGCGACCGAATTAGCCGCGCGCTCGAGCTGGCGGATCATCGCGCCGAGTTCGAGTTCCAGAAGTTCGAGGATCGCCCTGGCCGACTCGCCATCGCCGGAGCCGGCCTCCGTCACGGCGGCGGCCGGCTGCCCCTTGGGCTGAACGGCAGGTAAAGCCGGTTCCGCCACCTGCTTTTTGAACAAACCGAAGGCCATGACGTCTCTTAAAAGTTGAGGATCAGTGCGAAATCCTCTCATCCGGGCATGAAATCATGGTTAACAACTGCCTGATATTTCGGCGCGCGGCAGTACCGGCATACCCGGATGGGCTGTAAATCTTTGATTTCGGCCAATTGCCGGCCTATAAGGCCGCGCTTCACCCCCTACATTCCCCGGGACGAATCCAAGAGACTCCGCATGGCCGGCCATTCCCAATTCAAGAACATCATGCACCGCAAGGGCCGGCAGGATGCCCAGAAGTCCAAGCTGTTCAGCAAGCTGGCGCGCGAAATCACGGTCGCCGCCAAGCTTGGAACGCCGGACCCGGCGATGAACCCCCGGCTGCGCGCGGCCGTGATCGCAGCGCGCCAGGAGAACATGCCGAAGGACAATATCGAGCGCGCTATCAAGAAGGCGATCGGCGGTGAGCGAGAGCTATGACGAGATCCGCTACGAGGGCTACGGCCCCGGAGGCGTCGCCATCATCGTCGAGGCGCTGACCGACAACCGCAACCGCGCCGCCTCCGACATCCGCTCCTATTTCACCAAGTCCGGCGGCAATCTCGGCGAAACCGGTTCGGTCGCCTTCATGTTCGACCGCACCGGCATCATCGAATACGACGCCAGCAAGGCCTCCGACGACGCGATGCTGGAAGCCGCGATCGAGGCCGGCGCCGACGACGTCGTATCCAGCGAAAGCGGCCACGAGATCTACGCCTCGCAGGAAACCTTTCGCGAGGTTGCGAAAGCGCTGGAAGCCAAGTTCGGCGAAGCCCGTAAGGCAGCGCTGACCTGGAAGCCGCAGAATACGGTCGCGGTCGACGATGAGACCGGCGAGAAGCTGTTGAAGCTGATGGATCTCTTGAACGAGCACGACGACGTGCAGAACGTCTACGCCAATTTCGAAGTCTCCGACGCGCTGGTCGCCAAGATGGGCGGGTAGGCTGTCGTCCCTGCGAACGCATGCGAACGCTGGGACGACGATGGTTCGACGATTGGGGCGCATTAACCTGTCCGGGGCACGAGCCAGCCGCATATCGGGGATTTCCGTTCTCTTTATGTTTCGTTCATCCAGCTCTGGCGTTATCACTACGCCATGACATCCCCACCGATTCGCCACCCCGTCCGGATTATCGGCATCGACCCCGGCCTGCGCCGCACCGGTTGGGGCGTGATCGAGACCGAGGGCAACCGGCTCGTCTTCATCGGCTGCGGCTCGGTGGAGCCGCCGGACAACCTGCCCATAGCGAGCCGCCTGCTCGCGATCCATGAGGGGCTCGCCACAGTCCTCGGCGATTTCAGGCCGGCGGAAGCCGCGGTGGAGCAGACTTTTGTCAACAAGGACGGCGTCGCCACGCTGAAGCTCGGCCAAGCCCGCGGCGTCGCCATGTTGGCGCCCGCGATGTTCGGCATATCGGTTGCGGAATATGCACCCAATCAAGTCAAGAAAACCGTGGTCGGCGCCGGCCACGCCGACAAGAACCAGATCGCGGTGATGCTGAAGATATTGCTGCCGAAGGCCGAGCCGAAATCCGCCGACGCCGCCGATGCGCTGGCGATCGCCATCACCCACGCCCATCATCGCCAAAGCGCGGCGCTGCGGATGAAGGTGGCGAGCCTATGATCGGCAAGCTCAAAGGTTTGATCGATTCCTACGGCGAGGATTACGTGATCCTCGATGTCGGCGGTGTCGGTTATCAGGTGCATTGCTCGTCGCGCACGCTGCAGGCGCTGCCGTCGCCCGGCGAGGCTGCGGTTCTCTCGATCGAGACCTATGTCCGCGAGGATCAAATCAAGCTGTTCGGTTTCCGCACCGACACGGAGCGCGAGTGGTTTCGCCTGCTGCAGACCGTGCAGGGCGTCGGCGCCAAAGTCGCGCTGGCGGTGCTCTCCACGCTGCCGCCTGCTGAACTCGCCAACGCCATCGCGCTGCGCGACAAGGCCGCAGTATCGCGCACGCCCGGCGTCGGGCCAAAGGTCGCCGAGCGCATCGTTTCTGAATTGAAGGACAAGGCGCCGGCGTTTGCCAATGTCGATCCGGCCGTGGTGCATCTGGCCGGCGCGATCGATAGCCACCGCGCGCCGCGCCCGGTCACCGACGCGATCTCGGCTTTGGTCAATCTCGGCTACGGCCAGCCGCAGGCCGCCGCTGCGATTGCCGCCGCCTCGCGCAGCGCGGGCGAGAATGCTGAGACCGCGCAGCTTATCCGGCTGGGCCTGAAGGAACTGGCGAAATAGACTATGTTCGCCACTGACCGACCGAGGAAGGCGTTTCCGCCATGTTGAGCGAGAAAGACCAGGAACTAATTGCCGCCGCGATTGACGCGATCAGGCCGCGTTATCGCAACAAGTGGCAGGAGGTCGGCGCTGCGATGCGCACCCGCGACGGCCGCATCGTCACTGGCGTGAATATCGACGCCTATATCGGCCGGATCGCGGTCTGCGCGGAGGCGATCGCCATTGGGCGCGCCATCACCGAAACCGGCGATCGCGGCATCGAGACCATCGTCGCCGTGCGCCATCCCAAGCCGGACGAGCCCGGCGATATCGCCGTGGTATCGCCCTGTGGCATCTGTCGCGAGCTGATCCACGATTACGATGCAAAGGCGCGGGTCATCGTTCCCGACAATGGCCGCGAGCCGAAGGTCGTCACCATCGGCGAGCTTTTGCCCAACAAGTACCGGAGGGGCAACGGGTGAACACCCCCTCCCGCATCGTCACCCCCGAGCGCCGTTCCGACGATGTCGGCGACACCGCGCTGCGTCCGCAATTGCTGTCGGAGTTCGTCGGCCAGGCGCAGGCGCGCAAGAATCTCTCGATCTTCATCGAGGCGGCGCGTAAGCGCGGCGAGGCGCTGGATCATGTGCTGTTCGTCGGGCCTCCCGGCCTCGGCAAGACCACGCTGGCGCAGATCGTCGCGCGCGAGCTCGGCGTCGGCTTTCGCGCCACCTCAGGTCCCGTCATCGCCAAGGCCGGCGATCTTGCAGCACTGCTCACCAATCTCGAAGAGCGCGACGTGCTCTTCATCGACGAAATTCATCGTCTCAGTCCGGCGGTCGAGGAAGTGCTGTACCCTGCGATGGAGGATTTTCAGCTCGACCTCATCATCGGCGAGGGGCCGGCGGCGCGTTCGGTCAAGATCGATCTCGCAAAGTTCACCCTTGTCGGCGCCACGACGCGCGCAGGGTTGTTGACCAATCCGCTGCGTGACCGCTTTGGCATTCCGATCCGGCTGAACTTCTACACCGAGGAAGAGCTGGAGAAGATCGTCACCCGCGGTGCCCGCGTGCTCAACATCGGCATGACGCCGGACGGCGCCAACGAGATCGCGCGCCGCGCCCGCGGCACGCCGCGTATCGCCGGCCGCCTGCTGCGCCGCGTACGCGATTTTGCATCCGCAGCCGACGCCAGCTCTGTCGACCGCGCCATCGCCGACCATGCGCTGAGCGCGCTGGAAGTCGATGCCGCCGGCCTCGATGCCATGGACCGTCGCTATCTGACGACCATCGCGATGAACTATGGCGGCGGCCCGGTCGGCGTCGAGACCATGGCGGCGGCGCTATCCGAGCCACGCGATGCCATCGAGGACATCATCGAGCCGTATCTGATCCAGTGCGGCTATTTGCAGCGCACCCCGCGCGGCAGGCTGCTCACCTCGCACGCCTTCCGCCACCTGGGGCTTGCAGAGCCCGCACGCGATCCCGCC
This sequence comes from Bradyrhizobium sp. RDI18, assembly GCF_043203335.1. NCBI lineage: Bacteria > Pseudomonadati > Pseudomonadota > Alphaproteobacteria > Hyphomicrobiales > Nitrobacteraceae > Bradyrhizobium > Bradyrhizobium sp. RDI18. The sequence goes on from NZ_JBICRN010000008.1 coordinate 6,043,752, forward strand.
CAGTTCGGCCTGTTCGGCAACGACAGCGACGACTGATCACTTCGAACCCGATCACTCGGGGAATGCACTAACGGCGGCTGGATGCTCTGGTGCGGCAGAATCGCTGGTGAGAAGCTGCTGGAGGTCTGCTAACGTTCTGCACAAACGTACCCCAATTCAGGCCCAATCCGCCACCATGTTGGCGCTGCATCACGATTGGATCACATGTTAACACGCCGTCATTTCTTGAAGTCCATGGGTGGATTGGGCGCGCTGGGCGCCTCGACCACCGCTTACGGGTTCAGCGCGCCGCTCGTCCGGCTTCGCGTCGAGCGGTACAATATCTCGCCGCCGCAATGGCCGGCCGGTCTCAATCTCAGGATCGCCGCCATCGCCGACCTCCACGCCTGCGATCCCTGGATGTCGCTCGATCATATCGGTGAGATCGTCGAACGCACCAATGCGCTCAAGCCTGACATCGTTGTCATGCTCGGCGACTACGTGGCCGGACATCGCAAGGTGACGCGCTTCATTCCCGACGCCGAATGGGCGGGAGCGTTGGCCGGATTGAAGGCGCCGCTCGGCGTGCATGCGGTGCTCGGCAATCACGACTGGTGGGAAGACAAGGAAGTGCAGCGCAACGGGCAGGGGCTGCCGAGCGCGGGCCGTGCGCTGGAAGCGGTCGGTATCCCGGTGTACGAAAACGACGCGAAGAAGCTCAGCAAGAATGGTCACTCGTTCTGGCTCGCCGGTCTCGGTGATCAGCTCGCCTATGTGCCGGCCCGCCGCTTCAGGCCGCTCAAGCGGATCGGCGTCGACGATCTCGGCGCGACGCTGGCGAAGATCACCGACGACGCGCCCGTGGTCCTGATGGCGCACGAGCCTGACATCGCGCGTCGCGTGCCCGCGCGCGTTGCGCTGCAGCTCTCCGGACACACCCATGGCGGCCAGGTGCGGATGCTGGGCTGGTCACCGATCTCGCCGTCCGGCCAGCAGCTCGCCTACGGCCACATCAAGATGAATTGCGACGTCGTCGTCTCCGGCGGCCTCGGCTGCAGCATCATGCCGTTCCGGCTCGGGGTGCCGCCGGAGATCGTGCTGGTGACGCTGGGGGCGGGGCAGCCGGCCGTGGCGTAGTCGACCTGGAATGCAGTGGCGGAAGGCGTGGAGAGCGTGGCGGCTGTGCATCTGACCTGAAATGTGTTACATGCCTTGTCAATGAGTTCAGCCGTCGAAAAAGCCGTTGAAGCCCTGGAATTGCTGCCTGAGGAAATGCAGGAATCGGCAGCTAACTATCTGCTGTCGCAGGCCAGGAAATTCCGTGCGCTCAAGGACGCCATTGACGAAGGAATGGCGGACGTGGAAGCGGGGCGGGTCGTTCCTTGGGATCTGGAAGAGTTTCTCCGGCAAGCACGAACCAAGGCGCAGGGCTAGGACGCGTTGTGCGGGTTGTTGTTTCGTTGCGAGCCCGCTCGGATATCCTCGATATTCATGCATATCTTTCCGAACGCAGCTCCATCGCTGCCGATCGGCTATTGGCCAGGTTTTCGCAACGATTTGACGAACTTCGCGAGTTTCCTTCTTGGACCGGATCGAAGCGAATTGCGAGCGTCGCTGCGAGGGCTTTTGGATACGTTGCGTTCTACATTGTAGAGGTAGATCAAATCGTGATCGTTCGCGTCATTGATAGTCGGAGGGACATCGAGACGGAGTTCGCGAAATGACTCCCTCCCTCGACGGCGAGATCCGCGACGGCCGCCATCACATGCAGGTCCGTGTCTATTACGAAGACACCGATTTCTCCGGCATCGTCTACCACGCCAGTTACCTGCGTTTCATGGAGCGCGGCCGCACCAACCATCTGCGGCTGATGGGCGCCTCGCAGCATGCGCTGTTCGAGCAGGCGCAGGAGGAGACGCCGGGCTTTGCCTTCGTGGTCCGCTCGATGCAGCTCGACTTCCTGCGGCCGGCGCGGATGGACGACGTGCTCGACGTGGTGACGTGGCCGGTTGCGGTGAAGGGCGCTTCCATCACGCTGGCACAGGAGGTGCGGCGAGGCGAGGATGTCCTCATCAAGGCGGCGGTGCGCGTTGCCTTCATCAGCGGGGGACGGGCGAAGCCGATCCCGAAATCGCTGCGGCTGTTGATGAAGGCCGATCTGGCGCCGGAGTAAACCTTCGGATTGACTCTCTGTACCGATCGGTACAATGTCTCGGGGTTAGCAATCCGGAGAAACCTCATGTCGCGTCCGCCGCTGCCGCCCTTCACCCGCGAAACCGCCGCCCAAAAGGCGCGCATGGCCGAAGACGCCTGGAATTCGCGCGATCCGGTCCGGGTATCGCTGGCCTATACCGAGGACAGCCGCTGGCGTAACCGCTCCGAATTCTTTGAAGGCCGCGAGGCGATCGTCGAATTCCTCACCCGCAAATGGGCGAAGGAGCATGATTACCGCCTGATCAAGGATCTCTGGGCGTTCGATCAGAACCGCATCGCGGTGCGCTTCCAGTATGAATGGCACGACGGTGCCGGGCAGTGGCATCGCTCCTACGGCAACGAGCAGTGGGAATTCGACGAACACGGTCTGATGCGGCGGCGCGAGGCCAGCATCAACGATATCGCTATCAAGGAAAGCGAGCGTCGCTTCCATTGGCCGGCGCCGGGTCCGCGCCCGGCGGATGTCGCGGGGCTAGGCGAGAACCCGCTATGATCAGATGCTGAAAAGAGGTGTCGAACGTGGAGAGGTACTGCGCGCGCTCGGCGAGGTGTTTCGCGCGCATGGCTACGAGGGCGCCTCGCTGACGCTGATCACGGAGGCCACCGGCCTCGGCAAGGGCAGCCTCTATCATCTATTCCCCGGCGGCAAGGAGCAGATGGCCGCCGAGGTGCTGGCCGAGATCGATGGCTGGTTCGAACTTCATATCTTCGCGCCCTTGCGCACCGCCGACGATCCCGCGCGCGCCATCGCTGCGATGATCGCTGGCGTCGATCAATATTTCCACTCGGGCGATCGCGTCTGCCTGGTCGGCATGGTGGCGCTCGGCTCGGCGCGCGACAGTTTTGCCGAAGCGGTCGATGGCTATTTCGCGCGCTGGCAAACGGCGCTGGCGTCGCTGTTGCGACGATCCGGGCTCACGACCAGCCAGGCGCAGCGGCGCGCCGAGGATGCGCTCCTCACCATTCAGGGCGCGCTGGTGCTGGCACGGGCGCGGGGCGACGCCGGGATATTTCGCCGGGCGTTGGCGGAGTTGACTAAGCGGCTACTGGCGCCGCCGGCGTGACGATTGCTTGCCGCTTGCGTTCCCCGGATGCTGCGCAACGCGAAGTGTTGCGCTGCTATTCCGGGGTCCATGCTGCTTCACGCGATCTGGGTCCCGGCTCTGCGTCGCGTCACTGCGTGCCGCGCCGCGTCCGGGACACGAGACTGCGCCTTACGCCGCTGCCTTATGCCGCGCGAGTTCGGCCTTGTAGAGTTCGAACTCCTCGGCGACCGCCTTTGCAATGCTCGGGCGGGCGCGCAGCCGCTCGTAATAGGCCTTCACCGCTGGCCACTTCGCCAGTTCGATCGGCGGCGTGGCCATCGTCCAGTTGATGATGGTGACGAGATAAGCATCCGCGACGCTGAAGTGATCGAGCAGGAATTCGCGGCCCTTCAGGTAGTTCTCGAGATAGTCGAGCCGCGACATATTTTTGTTCAGCGCATAAGTCTTTGCATCCTGCGGCGCCGTCTTGTCGAGCAGCGGCACAAACAGTGCCTTGTGCAGTTCGGTGCCGATGAAGCACAGCCATTGATGCAGGCGGCTGCGCTCCTCAGAGGAGTTGGCCGAGATGCCGGCGCCCGGAAAGCGGTCGGCGACATATTGCAGGATCGCCGCGTTCTCCGTCAGCACGGTCCCGGCGTCGGTGCGCAGCGTCGGCACCAGCCCGAGCGGGTTGACGGTGCGGAAATCCGAGCCGTCCTTCTGCACCACCTTGGTCTTGGGGTCGACCTCGAGATAGTTGGCCTCAACGCCGGCTTCGTACAGCGCGATCCGGGTCGCCAGCGAGCAGGCGAGCGGCGAGAAATACAGGTCCATGATTTGCCTCCTTGGCGGTTGATCAATCGGCCGGCGTTCAAGGCGGGCAGGATTGATTTTTATACTGTTCCGCATAATATACACCCGGTCAAGGAATTATTTGCGAAATGGTACAAAAAAAGAAGAAGCCTCCGGTCCCCCGGATCGACGCTCCCGTCCAGCCCAAGCGGCGGGGCCGCCCGCGCGCCTATGAGCCGGGCGTGGCGCTAGGCAAGGCGCTTGACCTGTTTCGGAAGGACGGTTTTGCGGCCACCTCGCTCGACGATCTCTCCGCCGCCACCGGCATGAACCGGCCGAGCCTCTATGGCGCGTTCGGCGACAAGCGCGAACTCTTCATCAAGAGCTATCGGCGCTATCGCGACGACGCGCGAGTCGCGATGGGGGAAATCTTTCGCAACGAGTTGCCGATCCGAAAACGCCTCGAACGCATCTACGCGGTGGCGCTCGATATTTATCTGTCCGGCGAATCCGGTCCGCGCGGCTGCTTCACGGTGATGACCGCAGCCTCCGAGGCGGTGCATGACCCCGATATCCGCGCGATGGTGCTGGAAGGCTTTGCCGAGCTCGACAAGGCGTTTGCCGCCTGTTTCCGGCTCGCCCGGGAAAAGGGCGAGCTACCGGTGAGCGCCGACGCGACCGTGCTGGCGCAACTTGCCTCCGCCACCATTCACACCATCGCCATCCGCGCCCGCGCTCAGGTGCCGCGCAAGGAACTGGAGGCGATCGTCAACGGTGCGATCGACGTGATGGTCGGGGCGGTGAAATAACTCTCTCCGTCGTCCCTGCGAACGCAGGGGCCCATAACCACTGCACTTCGTCGTTGAAGCAAAGCCATCTCCGCATGTGCCATTTCCGCGGGCCGCGGCGTTTGGGTCTCTGCGTTCGCAGGGACGACGATGGAGTCCTAATACCCCCGCTTGCGATCCACCACATTTTCCAGCGCGCCGCCTTCCTCAAATCGCGCGATCTGCTGCGCGACATATTTCGATATCTCGTCGGGATCGGTATCGGCGGCATTGTGCGGGGTCAGCACCACCTTTGGATGGGTCCAGAACCGGCTGTCGGCGGGCAATGGCTCAGTGGCGTAGACGTCGAGCGAGGCGCCGCCGAGCGTACCGTCATCGAGGCATTGCAAAATGTCGGCCTCGTTCTGCAGGCCGCCGCGGCCGGCATTAATCACGACCGGCGCGCCGAGCGGGCTCGTGCGATGCAGTTTCTCAAACAGCCCGCGATTGAGAATGTGCCGCGTCTCCGGCGTCAGCGGCAGAAGGCATACCAGAATGTCGGTCCGCCGCAGGAATGGCTCAAGCTGCGCTTCGCCGTGAAAGCCTTCGATGCCCTCGATCGTTCGCGGGCTGCGGCTCCAGCCTGCGACACGAAAGCCCAGCCGCCGCAGCACGTCGGCCGCGTCAGCACCGAGCGTGCCGAGCCCCATGATTCCGACCGAAATCGCGCCCGCCGCCCATTGCGATTTCGGCGCCCAGCGCTTTTCGCGCTGCGACTCGCGCAAGTACGGCTCCTGCCGGTGGTGCATCAGGACATGCAGCACGACATACTCGGTCATCCGCGCGGTGAGATCGCCGACTGCGACGCGCACCAGCGGCACCTCGGGCAATGAGCGGTCGGCCATCAGCGCATCGACGCCCGCGCCGAGATTGAAGATGACACGCAGGTTGGGGAAGGCGGCAAGCTCGCCCGGATGCGGCTTCCACACCGCCGCGTAATGCACCTCCGCTGGATCGCACGACGCATCCGGCAACAGCAGCACGGACCGCCCCTTGCAAACGTCATCGAACCGGCTCTTCCAGCGCTGCGGCGACCAGTTTTCGGTCCCGCCATGCACCAGCAGCGCAAGCGCACCCTTCGTCATTGCCATTCCTTTCGCGTCGCCACCCGGCGTGACCCGCCTCACATCGCGGACCGAGGTGCTTCTCTAGCCTCCTTTCATCCGACAGGGGAGATCTTGCATGGTCAATCAGGGTTGAGGCCGCCAGATGAAAATGCTCAGGTGCATCGTTCTCATTCTCGGTGTGTGCAGCCTTTGTTCCACGGCGGCCATTCACGCCTACAGGCATTTCAATCCACCGCCGCCGCCGATTGTAGGTCCCTGACGGCAGGCAGGGCATTTTCAAAATTTCTTCGACGCGCCTGTCGGCTCCGGGCATAATCGTTCGTCATCAAGACAACGGAGATGCTTGAGCCTCATGCTGTACGCCATTCTTTGCTATCACGATGAAGACACCGTCGGTTCCTGGACCAAGGAACAGGACGCCGCGGTCATGAAGAAACTGGCCGTCGTTCAGGACAAATTGACCAAGCAGGGCCGGCTCGGTCCGGTCGCGCGTCTCTTGCCGACCACGGCGGCGACCACGCTGCGCAAGGACGATCCGCCGCTGGTGCTGGACGGCCCCTATGCCGAAACCAAGGAACAATTGCTCGGGTTCTATCTCGTCGACTGCAAGGACCTCGACGAGGCACTTGGCGTCGCCCGCGATCTCGGCGCGGCCAATCCCGGCGGCGCCTACGAGATCCGTCCCGTCGGCCACTTCACGGCGGGGAGCGTGCAGCCATGACCGATACCGCCTGGATCGATGCCGCACTGACTTCGGCTCGCCCCCAGGCGGTCGGCGCGCTGCTGCGCTATTTCCGTAACCTCGATACCGCCGAGGAAGCCTTTCAGAACGCCTGCCTGCGCGCGCTGAAGAGCTGGCCGCAGAACGGCCCGCCGCGCGATCCGGCGGCGTGGCTGATCATGGTCGGGCGCAATGTCGCGATCGACGACATCAGGCGCGGCAAGAAGCAGACGGCGCTGCCTGAGGATGAGGCGATCTCCGCCCTCGACGACGCCGAGGAGGAGCTTGCCGAGCGGCTCGACGGCTCGCATTACCGCGACGACATCCTGCGGCTGTTGTTCATCTGCTGCCATCCGGGCCTGCCGGCGACGCAGCAGATCGCGCTTGCGCTGCGCATCGTGTCGGGTCTCACGGTCAAACAGATCGCGCGCGCCTTCCTGGTCTCGGAAGCCGCGATGGAGCAGCGCATCACCCGCGCGAAGGCGCGCGTCGCCGATGCCAACGTGCCGTTCGAAGCGCCGGGCGCAGCGGAGCGCTCGAGCGCCTCGCTTCCGTCGCCGCCATGATCTATCTGATTTTCAACGAGGGCTACTCGGCCTCTGGCGACACCGCCGAGATTCGCGCGCCCTTGTGCGAAGAGGCCATTCGCCTGGCGCGACTGCTGCTGCGGCTGTTCCAGAGCGAGCCCGAGATCATGGGGCTGACCGCGCTGTTGCTGCTGCAGCATGCGCGCTCTGATGCGCGGTTCGATGCCGATGGCGCCGTGATCCTGCTCGACGACCAGGACCGTTCGAAATGGAATAAGGCTCTGATCGCCGAGGGGCTGGCGCTGATCGACAAGGCGATGCGCCATCGCCGCAGCGGACCCTATCAGGTGCAGGCCGCGATCGCCGCCCTGCATGCCCGCGCCGAGAAGCCCGAGGATACCGACTGGACCCAGATCGACCTGCTCTATGGCGCGCTGGAGATCATGCAGCCGTCGCCGGTGGTGACCTTGAACCGCGCGGTCGCGGTGTCCAAGGTGAAAGGGCCGGAAGCCGCGCTCGAGATGATCGAGCCGCTGGCGGCGCGGCTGTCGAACTATTTTCATTTCTTCGGCGTGCGCGGCGCCTTCCTGATGCAACTCGGCCGCAACGACGAGGCCCGCGTGGCCTTCGACCGCGCCATCGCGCTCGCCAACACCTCGGCCGAAGCCGCCCACATCCGCATGCACCTCGACCGCCTGCAGCGCGACAGCCAACCCCGCGGCAAGAAGGCAGGGAAGTAGGAATGTGTCGAAGCCGGGATCGCTAGCTGGCGACGACCTGAGTTCGTTTTTGGCTAGAGGTGAGTCGGGCGTGCTTTCTTATCCTCCCCTGGAGGGGGAGGATCGGTTCGCATGAAATGCGAACCGAGGTGGGGTGACGGTCTCTCCGCATCCAACAGAGCCCGAGTTGAGAGATCACCCCACCCTGTTTCGCATTTCGCTGCGCTACATGCGAACCGACCCTCCCCCCTCCAGGGCAGGGCTATCGCATGTGAGCAATGAGTTCGAAGAGGAAGGCATCGTTCCAGCCAGCGCGCTTGAGCTTGAGGCGCAAGGAGGTGGTTGTGTCGGGATGGGCTCTGGCAACATTGAGGGCAAGGCGCCTGAGTACGGCAAGGTTGGCCGGGCCGTTGTCCTTGCGATTGCGGGCCAGATCCTCGTCGAGGATGACATCGAGCGGCCAGTGCAGGCCGTTTTCGATGGTCCAATGGGTGCGAACGATGCGCAGAACCTGCGTGCGGCTGTAGTTTTGGCTCATCAGGAAGTAGCGCTCGACGGTTTTGTCCTTGCCGCGCTTGCTGCTGATCCGCGCGACGGCTTTGAGGCCCGGAAAGTTGTGCTTCCGCTCCATATCCTTGACGGGCACGACAAGCACGCTGCGCTTTTCCTTTCGGCCATGATCTGCCTCGGTGGTGGAAACCGGCTTCTTGCCCTTGCGCACCGCTGCGGCAATCGCCGCCCTGGCGTCGGCCAACAGCGCTGGCTGGTTCTCCTTCACCGCCAGCACGTAATCGCCGCCCCGCGCCACGATCTCCTTGGCCATGCCGCGATGGCAGTGCAGCGCATCGGCCGTCACCACGCAGCCTTTGAGCTGCAGAAGTTCGATCAACTGCAACGCGCCAGCAGCTTCGTTGTTGTTCGGCGCCTGCACGTTGGCCAGCGCCATGCGGGTCTGCGCCGCCCAAGCGGTCACCATGACCGGCGGCATGTGGCTCCTGCCGCGCTCGTAGCCGCGCCGCAGCGCTTTGCCGTCGAGCGCGATCACGCCTTTTGGCCGTTCGATCTTCGCGCCTTCGGCAAAGGCTTTCATGAAGCGCTGGAAGGCTTTCTCGAACGCTTTCGGATCGAGCATGCGGAACACGCGGCTGAACGTGTCGTGGCTCGGCAGACCATGCTCGAGCACCAGCACGCCCTCCCAAAGATAGGCCTTCATTCGCGCAAACAGCGCCATGTCGGTGCAACTCGTTGCCCCGCACAGCGTCGCCATCAAGGCGATGAACAAAATCTCCGTCAGATCGTGCAGCGCATTGTCCGCGCGCGGGTCCGGCAGTTCCTCGAAGCACTCCGCAAATCGATTCATCGGCCGCTCCATCCGAATCAGGAGCTACCTTCAGAATCAATTTCTCACCGCTTCGCAATAACTTACGGAATTGAACATGCGATTCCCCTGCCCTCCAGGGGAGGGTGATGCACACCGCGAGCAATGATCATGCCGGGACTAGCCCGGGGCATTACGGCGTCCTTGTCGAAAAATTTCGCTCCCCCTGTCGGTTTCAACCTCCCTCATTCGTCTTGAATCCGAGCAGCCATTCAAGACAACGGGGACCACTATGACCGTCATCGCCGAGACCCTTCCGGCCTCCACGCCCGCACGCTGGACGGGCCGCATTCTCTCCGGCCTGGTCATCCTGTTCCTGATGATCGATGGCGCCATCAAGCTGGTGCCGTGGCCGGTCGTCACCGAAACCATGGACCGAATGGGTTACGGTTCGAGCGACGCGCTGATGCGCGGCCTCGGCGCCATCACCATCGTCTGCACCGTGCTCTACGCCATTCCGCCGACCTCGATCTTGGGGGCGATCCTGCTCACCGGCTATCTCGGCGGCGCGATCGCTTCGCATGTGCGGATCGATAGCCCCCTGCTTACGCACACGCTGTTCGGGTTCTATCTCGGCCTGATGCTGTGGGGCGGGCTGTGGCTGCGCGACAAGAACCTGCGCAGCTTGATCCCCCTTCGCCGCTGATTAGCTTCAACCGATTGTCCACGGAGCCCGACATGCTGGAAGTCATTGCCGTCGTCGCCGTCATATTGGCGATTGCCGTCGCCATCGTGCTCATTCTCGCCGCGACCAAGCCGAATACGTTACGGGTGCAGCGCGCGATCAGCATCAAGGCGCCGGCGGAAAGGATATTTCCGCTGATCTCCGACTTTCAGCAGTGGCGGAGCTGGTCGCCTTACGAGGAGAAGGACCCGGCGATGAAGCGCACCTATGGCGGTGCGGAGCGCGGCAAGGGCGCTACCTATGCCTGGGACGGCGACAAGAATGTCGGTTCCGGCCGCATGGAAATTCTTGAGGCCCTGGCGCCGTCGAAAATCGTCATCAAGCTCGATTTCTTCAAGCCGTTCGAAGGCCACAACACCGCCGAGTTCACAATGCTGCCGCAGGGCGATGGCACCCATGTCACATGGCTGATGCATGGTCCGGCGAACTTCATGTCCAGGCTGATGCAGGTGTTCATGAACCTGGATCGCATGATCGGCAGGGATTTCGAAGCCGGTCTCGCCAATCTGAAGACTCTCACCGAGAAATGAGCGACGCGACATTGTCGCCGACACTATCGTGTCCCGGACGCGGTGCAGCACGCGAGTGATGCGCCGCAGAGCCGGGACCCACTGATGGACCCCGGAACAGCAGCGCATCGCTAACGCGCTGCATCCGGGGAACGCCGCGGACGCTACTGATCGACAACCAAAGGAGCCACCGATGCAGGTCAATCCGTATCTGTTCTACAACGGTAATTGCGAAGAAGCGCTGAACTATTATCAGAAGGTGTTGGGCGCCCAGATCGAAGCGAAGATGCCGTATGGCGAGGGGCCCGCCGACATGCCGATCCCGCCGGACTGGAAAACCAAAATCATGCATGCCCGCATCACCATCGACGGCGAAGTGCTAATGGCCTCAGACGCGACGCCCGGCGATTACCATCAGCCGCAGGGCATGTCGGTTGCGCTAGCGGTCGAAGATCCCGCCGACGCCGAACGCCGCTTCAATGCGCTCGCCGAAGGCGGCACGATCAGGATGCCGTTCGGCAAGACCTTCTTCTCCAACGGTTTCGGCATGTGCGTCGACAGGTTCGGCATTCCCTGGATGGTGAACTGTCCGAAGGAAGATATGTAGATCTCGTTGGCGCCGCAGGTTGGGCAAAGCCAACGGGTCGCGCGAACGCGCGCCCAGCGACGAGCATAAGGGCGCTCGCGGAGTGATGACAGGCTCCGCGTGCCCACCATTCGCGCCACAAAGAAGATGGCGGGCACGGCGCAAGAGCGCCTTTGCCCACCTACAAAATCATCTGCACCTTGGATAGATCGCCGCCAGGTCACGCCCGCGCAGCAGCAACATCCGCGAGTTCAGTCCGCCGCGCCGGCTGATCCAGTCCCGCACCGACGCCGGATAAGCCGCGTGCACCGCAATCGAGGCTTCCGGCTCGGCATAGATCCGGCCGCGGCCGTCGATCGAGCGCGCGGCGTGGAATCCGAGCACCGCGCGGCGGGTCACGCAGATGCGCTCGGCCGGCACCGTCATGAGCACCAGCGTGCAGGCCGACAGGCATGGCCCGTCGATCACCACCCGCTCCCCGGTCTCGCGCACGCGATCGAACAGTTCGAGAAACGGCCCGACCTGTCCACCCGGACTGGCGAGAATGCGAATCTCGGCCCGCACCGGCATGATTGCCGCCAACAGCGCGGCGGCGACAATGATGAGCTTGATGACCGCCATTCCCATGTGCAGCTCCTCCGTCAGCACTGCCCCCGGCCCAGTTACGCTGAGACATGTGGCAAGGTTTGGTCAAGCGTCCGCGTCGGAAGACCCGGCCTCGGCGGAGGTTGCCCATCCCGGCGTAGCCGGCGAATGCGGAACCGGCCCGTCACCTCTACCGGCTTACGGTCGCCGAGAAGCGCAGCGCTGCTCTATCGAAAATTGCCGCGCAGCCCAGCGGAACGAACAGTGCAGCCCTTCGTTGTGGATCGCATGGATCATTTTTTCCTCAGCGTTATCTGTGCGAGCATTTTGCTGCTCGTGACGGCGTTCGCACTGGGAACGCCGAGCATGAGACCGGATGCTCCACCGGAACAGACGGTGTTGCTGCATCGCGGCGCGCTGAACAATGACCTGCCTCCTCGATCCAGCAATGATGGGCCGCCAGCCAAGGTCATTCGTACTGGGCTCTGATCCGCACTCAAGCGACACAGCCACGGAGGAACTACCCGTTCCGCCGCTGGCCGCGCAGCGTCGGCAGACCGATGCCGGCGGCATCAAAACCGCCATCGACGGCGAGGATCTGCCCGGTGATGTAGCTTGCGCGATCGCTGCACAGGAAGAAGATCGCTTCCGCCAGTTCCTCTTCGAGGCCATAGCGGTTGAGCGGAATGGCGTCGTGGTAATCGGCGCGGATTTCCGGCGTGTGAACCTGTTTTGCCATCGCGGTATCGACCGGGCCGGGCGCCACGGCGTTGACGCGAATGCCGAGTGAAGCGAGTTCCACCGCTAGCTGTTTGGTCAGATGCGCGAGCCCCGCCTTGCTGGTGCCGTAGGCCGAACGCAGCGTGGAGGCGCGCACCGCCGAGATCGACGTGACGTTGACGATCGCGCCGCCGCCATGTTCGCGCATCAAGGGCGCCGCCGCCTTGGTGCACAGGAACGGGCCGGTGAGATTGACCTGCAGGATGCGGTTCCAGTCGTCGTCCGAAGTGTCGAGCAGCGGCGCGAACACCGCGATCCCGGCATTGTTGACCAGCGCGTCGAGCCGGCCGAAACGCTCGCTCACCGCCGCCACGGCGTTCGCCACTGCCTTGGTGTCGGATACGTCGCAATGCAGAGCCAGCGTATTGTCGGGGTCGGCGAGGCCTGTGACCGCGCCGCGCAGCAATTCGCCTTCGATGTCGAGCAGCGCCACCTGCCAGCCGTCGGCGAGAAGGCGTTTGGCCGTCGCAAGCCCGATGCCGCGCGCGGCGCCGGTGACGAGAGCAACTTTTTGCGGGGAGGGGGCATAGGCAGGTCCGTTTGCGAGAGAGAAGATTTCCCGCTCCTATAACCCAGGCCCCGTCGCATGTCCCGGCGACAATGATGCAGACTTCAGCGCTGCCCGGTCGAGCCCGGCATAGCAAATCCGGTACGGGCGCTGTCCCGTACCTCACGCGTTCGGTGACGGTATCTAACCGCCCGCGCGCTGCGCGATCGCCTTCGCCTCCGCGGCGGCGCGCTGCATGTTGGACGACATCTCGCCGGTCACCGTGCTCTGCTCCTCGACCGCGGCCGCGGTGGCGGTGACATATTCGCTGACGCCCTGGATCGCACTCTTGATGCTGTCGAGCGCGCCGACGACGTCGCCGGAGATGCCGTTGAGATTGCTGATCTCCTGGCCGATCTTGTCGGTGGCCTGCTTGGCCTGGGTGGCGAGGTTCTTGACCTCGGAAGCGACCACGGCAAAGCCGCGTCCGGCCTCGCCGGCGCGCGCCGACTCGATCGTCGCATTGAGCGCCAACAGGTTGATCTGGCCGGTGATGTTGCCGATCAGCTCCACGATGCCGCTCATCGCCTGCGCCGCTTCGTTCAGCCGCTGCGCCTGGGCGTCGGCCGCCTCGACCCGCCCGACCGCGGTCGCCGCCGTCTCGCGCGACTTGGTCATGGCTTCGGAGATTTCCCGGACCGAGGCGTTCAGTTCCTCGGCGCCTGCCGCCACCGATTCCATCATGCCGCGCACGCGCTCGTTGCCCATGCGGACCAGCACCTGCACGGTGGTGTCGGTGGCGTATTTCACCACCTTGAACGGCTTGCCGTTGAGGTCGAGGATCGGATTGTAGGACGCCTGGATCCAGATCTCCTTAGCCCCCTTGCCGATCCGCTTGTATTCGGCCGCCTGATATTCCCCGCGGTTGAGCGCCGCCCAGAATTCACGATAGGCCGCGCTGTCGCGCTCCGTCTGCTCGACGAACATGCTGTGGTGCCGGCCGCGGATCTCGTCCAGCGCGTAACCGACCGTGCGGAGGAAAGTCTGGTTGGCGCCGATGATGGTGCCGTCCATCTTGAACTCGATCACGGCCTGCGACTTGCCGATGGCGGCAATCTGGCCGGCGAGATCGGCGGTCGAAAGTTTCTGGCTGGTGATATCGGTGGCGAATTTCACCACCCGGAACGGCTTGCCCTTCTCGTCGGGCACGGGGTTGTAGGAGGCGAGAATCCAGACTTCCTTCCCGCCCTTGCCGATCCGCTTGTACTCGGCCTGCTGGCTTTCGCCGCGGTTGAGGCTCGCCCAGAACTGCCGGTAGGCGGCGCTGTCGCGCTCCGACGGATTGACGAACATGCCGTGATGCTTGCCCTGGATTTCGGCGAGCGTATAGCCCATCGCTTTCAGGAAGTTGTCATTGGCGGTGATGACGGTGCCGTCCATCTCGAACGCAATGACCGCCTGCGTACGGTTGATCGCAGCGACCTGGCCGGCATCCTCCATGCTCTTGATCTTGCGGGCGGTGATGTCGGTCGCGAACTTCACGACCTTGCAAGGTTTGCCGCTGCCGTCGAGCACCGGGTTGTAGGTCGCCTGGATCCAGACTTCCTTGCCGCCCTTGCCGATCCGCCTGTATTCGGCGGCCTGGTATTCGCCGCGCTTGAGCGCCGTCCAGAAGTCGCGATACGCCGCGCTGTCGCGCTGCGATGGATCGACGAACATGCTGTGATGCTTGCCCTTGATTTCGCCGAGCGAGTAGCCGAGGGCTTTGAGGAAATTGTTGTTGGCGGTGAGAATCGTGCCGTCCATGCCGAACTCGATAACGGCCTGCGAGCGGCCGAGAGCGTCGGCAAGAGCTTTGTCTGTCGAGGAGCTCTTGAGAAATTGAAACACCGTAGGCCTCATTGCATGGGTAAATGACGAGGCTGCTGGTTAATGCCGCCGAGCCCCCGTCCGAGCCACGTTTGATCAAAATGAAAAAAGAATGCGTTAACGATATTCTCCGTAAGATGACGGATAGCATCGCGACGTAGTGCTGATCTTAAGGATGTACCGGCGCGCGACGCCCGCCGGACGAGCATGCGGCCGCGGACTCGGGGGCTATATTCCGTTCACGACGCTTTCATACGCTGCCTGCAGTCGCTCACCGACCGAAGGACCGCTACGCCTGCGCCGCTTTGCGCCGAGATGGCTCTCGCGCAGCTCGTCCATGAATTCGGCCCACATTTTCGGTCCGCCCTCGCTGAGCAGCCGCGCGCGGATGCCGAGTTCCTCGGTGACGGGTAGATACTTGTAACCCCAGGCCGCCATCTGCGCGAGAACGGGCAAGAGCTCGATGCCTTGCTCCGTCAGCGAATAGATTCCCTTCTGCTTGTGCGTGGGATCGTCCTCGCGGGTGATGATGCGCTGCTCGAGCAGGGTCTTCAGCCGGTCGGCGAGGATGTTGGAGGAGATGCCTTCCTCCGATTTGGTCAGAAGCTCGCGAAAATGCCGTCGGTTGCCGAACATCATGTCGCGGATGATCAAAAGGCTCCATTTGTCGCCGAGCACTTCCAGCGAAAGATTGATCGGGCAGCCGGAGCGCTGGGCATCGGTCATGGTCGTCTCCAAAAACGGGCGCCAAGGCCCCTCAAAAAAACTGCTTGCAATATCGCACCAGTTCAGTCATCTTGCAACCAGTTGCAATTCGCAATCAGTTTAGGGAGAGATCGCAATGGCGAAATTGATCATGTGGAACCTGATGACGCTGGACGGCTTCGTTGAAGGCCCCAACCGCGACATCTCCTGGCATTCCGACGTTTGGGGCGAGGAGCTGGCACAATTGTCGATCGAGCAGTTGAACGCCGCCGGTGGATTGCTGTTCGGCCGCGTCACCTATGAGCTGATGGCGGGCCACTGGCCGAGCGCGACCGGCGAGGTCGCCGACTTCATGAATGCCGCGCCGAAATATGTCTTCTCGCGCACGGTGAAGAAATCCGACTGGAACAACACCCAGATGTTCAGCGCCGATGTGCCGGAGACCGTCGCGAGGCTGAAGCGCGACAGCGCCAAGGACATCTTTCTGTTCGGCAGCGCCGATCTCGCCAGCAGCCTGATCCCGCACGGGCTGATCGACGAGTTTCGCATCGCGGTAAACCCCGTCATCCTCGGCGGCGGAACGCCGCTGTTCAAGCCGGGCGAAAAGCGCAAGCTGAAGCTGCTCGACAGCCGGCCGTTGTCGACCGGCATCGTGATCCTGCGCTACGTGCCGGCGCCATAAATGTCGGCGTCACCAGACGCAGATCGTCTTGCAAACGGCAAACAGGAGTTTCCATGTCGCTGACGCTGCACTTTCACCCGCTGGCCTCGTTCTGCTGGAAGGCGCTGATCGCGCTCTACGAGAACGACGTTCCGTTCCGGCCGAATCTCGTCGATCTCGGCAATCCGGCCGAGCGCGCCGCGCTGCTGAAGCTGTGGGGGATCGGCAAGTTCCCGGTGCTGCGCGACGATGCACGGGATCAGACCGTGCCGGAATCCAGCATCATCGTCGAATATCTCGATTCATACTATCGCGGCCGCGTCCGGCTTATTCCCGAAGATCCCGCCCGCGCCTTGCAGACCCGGCTGCGCGACCGCTTCTACGATCTCTATGTGCATCTGCCGATGCAGAAGATCGTAACGGACCGGTTGCGGCCCGAGGGCAAGCGGGACCCGTACGGCGTCGAGGAGGCGCGGGCGCAGTTGCACACTTCCTATGCCATGATCGAGCAGCAGATGGAAAACCGCGGCTGGGCGATGGGCGAGGATTTCAGCCTCGCCGATTGCGCGGCAGTGCCGTCATTGTTCTACGGCAACATGGCGATACCGTTCGGTGAAGCGCAGAAAAACCTCAGCGCCTATCTCGAGCGGCTGAAGGTGCGCCCCTCCGTCGCGCGCGTGTTGAAGGAAGCCGAACCGTATTTCCAGATGGTACCCAAAGAGCCCTAAAGGAGCGCTGAATGGCCGAAGCAAGCAAGGCGGAGACGATCCGCAAGATCTTCGCAGCTTATCTGTCCAACGATCGCCAATTCGTCGAGAATGCCTTCAGCGAGGATTTCCGCTTCACCAGTCCGTTCGATGACAACATCGATAAAGCGACCTATTTCGCGCGCTGCTGGCAGTCCAGCGACTGGATCGAACGGCACGAACTGGAGCGGATTCTCGTCGACGGCGATCAGGCCTTTGTGACCTACCGCTGCACGGCCAAGGACGGAAAGAGTTTCCGCAATACCGAGTTCGTTGTCTTCGATGGCGACAAGGTGAAGCGCATCGACGTTTATTTCGGCGCGAACTACCAGGATGGCAAGTTCGTCAGGCAGCAGTCATAGAAATCACGCGGCGCGTCATCTGCCATGTCGGCAAGAAGCAGGCCGGATCGTCATGTTCGAGAGGTCAGTTAATTTCGAGAGGAGCATGAGCCATGCCGACAAATGCCGGTGGACTGTCGAGATCGCGGCTCGACCGTATGCATGAGATTCTCTCGGGGCATGTCGAGCACGGCGGAGTTCCCGGCCTGGTGGCGCTGGTCAGCCGCCGCGGCGAGATTCATGTCGATGCCATGGGCAGCATGGCAATCGGCGGCACGCCGATGCAGCGCGACAGCATCTTTCGCATCGCTTCCATGACCAAGCCGGTGACGGCGGTGGCCGCGATGATCCTGGTCGAGGAATGCAGACTGCGGCTCGATGATCCCGTCGATGGCTTTCTGCCGGAACTGGCCGACCGCAAGGTGCTGCGTGCGATCGATGCAGCCATCGACGATACGGTGCCGGCGAAGCGCGCCATCACGCTGCGCGATCTCCTGACCTTCCGGCTCGGCCTTGGCATGATCCCGATATTTCCCGATCGCTATCCGATCCAGAAGGCGATTGCTGAAGCGGGCTTTGCGCCCGGGCCGGTATTTCCCTCGTTTCCGCCGGACGAATTGATGCGCCGCTACGGCACGCTGCCGCTGATCTATCAGCCCGGCGAGCGCTGGCTCTACAACAGCGGCAGCGAAATCCTCTCCGTGCTGATCGCGCGCGTCGCGGGCATGAGTCTTGCAAAATTCCTGGGCGATCGCATCTTCGCGCCGCTCGGCATGAAAGACACCGGCTTCCACGTGCCCGAGGAAAAGCGCGCCCGGCTCACGACTGCCTATGCGCGCGATCAAGCAAGCGGCGAATTGAAAGTCTTCGATGATCCTGCGACCGGCAAATATGCAAGCCCGCCGGTGTTCGAGAATGGCGCCGCCGGATTGGTGTCGACTGCAGACGATTTCAATGCGTTTGCCCAAATGCTGCTGAATGGTGGCCGGCTCGGCAGCGAACGCATTCTATCGCGGCCGTCCATCGAACTGATGACGAGCGATCAACTGACCTCCGAGCAAAAGCAGGGCTCCGAACTGTTTTTCGGCGACAACAGCGGCTGGGGTTTTGGCGTCTCGGTCTTCACCCGGCGTGACGATCTTGCCCATACGCCCGGCCGTTTCGGCTGGTATGGCGGCTACGGCACCTCCTGGTATTCCGACCCCAGCGAAGGCCTCACCGGGATCCTGCTGACCCAGCGAATGTTGGAATCGCCGCAGCCGCCGCGGGTGATGACCGACTTCTGGACTTCGGCCTATCAGGCGATCGACGATTGACCGGCCGGCTGGTCAAATTACTTCCGAAATAATTTTGCGAAATAATTTTGCAGGACATGTCGGCGGCGTAAAAGCCCGCTCGTCTTGTTGACGAAGGCCGACGCGGCAAGTGGTCGGCCCAAGAAGATCAACACGGAGAACGACGATGCGATTCATGGTGATTGTGAAGGCAAACAAGGATTCGGAAGCCGGCGTGATGCCGACTACGGAACAACTGGCGGCGATGGGCAAATTCAACGAGGAGTTGGTCCAGGCGGGCATGATGGAAGCGGGCGAGGGCCTGCACCCGACCTCGAATGGTGCGCGGATCAAGTATGCAGGCGGGCAGGGCAGTGCCAGCCGCGGTCCGTTCCCGCTCTCGGGCGATCTCGTCGCCGGCTTCTGGCTGATCAACGCCAAATCGCTCGATGACGCGATCGGCTGGATGAAGCGCGCGCCGTTCGGCGATGGCGACGAGGTCGAAATCCGCCAGGTGTTTTCGACCGAGGATTTCGGCGAAGCCCTCACGCCCGAACTTCGCGAACAGGAAGAGCGGCTGCGGGCGCAGACTGCGAAGAAGTGACGGCAACTGAACAACACGGAGCCCGCCATGCGATTCATGATGCTGATGATCCCCCTGGGCTATGAGACCTCGCCGCCGGACGTCCAGCTCGACCCTGAACGGGTCAAGGCGATGATGAAATACAACGAGGCGCTGAAGGAGGCCGGCGTGCTGATCGCGCTCGACGGGTTGCATCCACCCTCGATGGGGGCGCGGGTCTCCTTCGTCACCGGCAAGCCCGTCGTTACCGACGGCCCGTTCACGGAGGCCAAGGAAGTGCTCGGCGGCTACTGGATGATCAACGTGAAGTCGCGCGATGAGGCGATCGAGTGGGCGAAGAAGTGCCCGGCGTCCGAAAACGAGATCATCGAAATCCGCCAGGTGCAGGAAATCGAGGATTTCTCCGAGGAAGTGCAGCAGGCGGCGAAAGGCTTCGACGAGCTGCAGAAAGGAAATGCGCACAAGGCGCGGTGAACCGGGAGGCGCTGTAACTTGGCTCCGCCCGACGTCAAGTCGATAGCCTATCGCAATCAGTCAAACCGCAAGGGAGGAGAACCTCATGAGCACCAACGATACGTTCCTCGCAGTCTTCCTCGGCAGCAAGACCAGTGCGAAAATGGCGGCCTGGAATGCGTTGCCCGAGGCTGAGCGGCGCGCCAGGGAGCAGCAGGGGGTCGCGGCGTGGAAGGCCTGGGTCGAAAAGCACCAGGCGGCGCTCGTCGCCATGGGTGGCCCGCTCGGCAAGACCAAGAAGGTCGATTCAAGCGGCATTGCTGACATCGCAAACGAGATGGGCGCCTTCACGGTGGTGCGCGCCGGCTCGCATGAGGACGCCGCAAAGATGTTCGAGAACCACCCGCACTTTACGATCTTTCCCGGCGAGCGCGTGGAGATCATGCCGGTCCTTCCGATCCCGGGCGGTTAGACCGGGGCGGCTGGAATCGTCGGAATTTGCGCCGCCCGCACGCCGTTAATCTTGATGAACACCAGTTAACGGCCTCAAATTAAGTGACCTTTACGGCCACCTCATGTAAAAGCCTTTAACATGAGCTGGCAAAAGGACCGCCGCGGCGAGCGTGGCTACCATCACGGCAATCTGAAAGAGGCATTGCTTCAGGCGGCGCTCGACCTGATTACGCAAAAGGGCCCGGCCGGCTTCACCTTTGCGGACGCCGCACGCATGGCCGGGGTCAGTCCGGCCGCGCCCTACCGTCATTTTCGCGACCGCGACGAATTGCTGTCCTCGATTGCGCAGCGCGGCTTCGAGCAGTTTGAGGCGCTGCTGACGCAGGCCTGGGACGACGGCCGCCCGGACACGGTCACGGCGTTCGAACGGGTCGGCAAGGCCTATCTCGCCTTCGCCCGCAACGAGCCGGCGTTCTATTCGGCGATGTTCAGATCCGGGGTGCCTGTCGATTCGAGCCCGACATTGATGGCTGCCAGCGAGCGTGCGTTCGCGATCATTCGCGCCGCCGCCGAGCGGCTCGCCGCCCTGGCGCCGCCCGGCATGCCGCGGCCTCCCGCGATGATGATGGCGCTGCATATCTGGTCGATGTCGCACGGCATAGCCTCGCTGTTCGGCCGCGGCGACGCCGCGCGCCGCAAATTGCCGATGTCGCCGGAAGAACTGTTGGAAGCGGAAGTGCTGATTTATCTGCGCGGCCTCGGCTTCCCGACCGACCGCCGGCCGTCAGACCAGAAACCGTCCGGCCCGCCGCCGGTGCCGCCGGAAGGTGGCGCGCCCTCAGGCCCCTGGGGAACCCGCAAATAATTTTGCGGGGGTGCGGCCAGCCGCGCGCTTGACAAAAACGCGGGATGGTTTAGGTATGTAAATGTTATTTACATTCACAACGGCGTGATTGCCGTCATGGAGAGGGAAATGGCCTACACCGCAGATGTCAATCGATGGCGCGGTCCGACGGAACAGACCTATCGACCGCATATGCTTGAGAGCCCCTGGCACCCCGGCTGGATCGTGGTGACTATCCTCGGCTTCATCATCTGGTGGCCGATCGGGCTAGCCCTTCTCTTATTCACACTCGGGAGCAGAAAAATGGGTTGCTGGAGCCACGGAGACCGCTGGCAGAACAAGATGGAGCGGATGCAGTACAAGATGGACCGGATGCGCGACCGCATGGAGCGCCGCGGCTTTGGCGGCTTCGGCTTCGGCCCGCCGTCCAGCGGCAACCGCGCCTTCGACGAGTACCGCATGGAAACCCTGCGGCGGCTCGAGGAAGAGCAGGTCGAGTTCAAGAATTTCCTCGAGCGTCTGCGCCAAGCCAAGGACAAGGAAGAGTTCGACGCCTTCATGGCGCAGCACAAGCAGCGTCCGACCCCGCCGAACGACCAGCCGCAGCAGGGCTGAGTTCGAAATACGCATTCAGCCGCAGGCGTGATGCCCCCATGACGCCTGACGGCGGATACAACCGCCCATCTGCGAGAAGCAGGTGGGCGGTTTGTTTTGCATGGACGGCAACCTTGAAACGCTGTAACTGCGGCGGCGTTCGTCCTATAATCGGCAAATGATGTTCCTTGGGCTGATGCAGCGAATGTTCGGAATGGCGGTCGTCTTGGCCGTGCTTTCGTTCGTTCCGTCTGCAGCCAAGGCCCATTCGGGTCATCAACATCATGCCGCGCATCACGCGGGTGTTGCATCCATTGTGACGGCAAGTACCGATCACCAGGCTGTCCTCTCCGCCGCGGCGGAGGCGAAGCTGGACCAGGATGGAGATCAAGCGTCCCCGGAAAGACCCTGCATGGGCGGATGCTGCTCCTCGGCCTTCGGCTCGTGCTGCCCCACGGGACTTCCCAGCGCCTCGCTGCTGATTCCTTATCTGCAGAGTGTCTCGCGCTTAAGTTTTCCGCCGTCGCAATCGGGGGTACGCCGCACCCCGGAATCTTTCGAGCGTCCTCCCAGAACGTCCCTCTGAGTGCTGAATCCGCGTGAGCGCGCCCGCCTGTGGCGCGTCTCGCGGCACGAATCTCGAGTGAGGACGACTGCCATGTTTCGAAAGTTTCGGCGCATCTCGTGCGCCATCGCCGTTGCCGTTGTAGCGAGCTACGCCACGATAACGGCCACACCGGCCCATGAAGGCCATAACCACACGGATGAACCGCAGCAGGCGAGCGTCAGCGCGGCGCCGCGCGGCGAAGCCGCCTCCGCAGACTTTGAGCTGGTTGCGGTCGCTCGCGGCGACGCCATCGACATTTATGTGGACCGTTTCGCGACCAATGAGCCGGTCACCGGCGCCAGCCTGGTCGTTGAGACACCTGCCGGGCCTGCCACGCCGAGCGAGCAGCCGGATGGCGCCTATCGGCTGGCGGCGCCCTGGCTCGCCAAGGGCGGCCGAACCGATCTTGTCGTTTCGATCACGGCGAGGGACCTGACCGACATCCTTCCGGTAAGCATCGAAACGCCACCGCAGACATCGGCATTGCCGGTTGCGCAGGCGCGATTGTCAGCCGACCTGCGCACGGCTCTGCTCGTCGGTGGCGGCTTTGTTGCGGGTCTTCTTGTCGCAGCGGTTGCCCTGCGCCGCCGCCGCGCGGCCATTGTCGCCCTGGCTTGCATGGCACTCGCCGGCGGCGTGGAGCTAGGCCGGGCGCATGAAGGCCACGGTCATGAGGAGGAAAAGGGGCAGGTCGCGATCAGGACAAATTCGGAGGAACGTGCCCAACGCCTTTCGGATGGCACGGTGTTCGTTCCGAAGTCCGTCCAGCGCATCTTTGCCCTGCGCTCGCTGGTGACGGAGAAGGCGCGTCATCCCAAGGTCGCCGAGCTTCCCGGTCGTATCATTCCGGACCCCGCCGCCAGCGGTTACGTGCAGTCTTCCGTCGGTGGTCGGCTGTCGGCGTCGACGGACGGCTTTCCCCGGCTCGGCACCCGCGTGAAGCAGGGGGATATTCTGGGCTACGTCACGCCGCCTTTGCAGGCCATCGATCTGTCCGACATGCGCCAGCGGCAGGGTGAACTGGATCAGCAAATCTCGATCGTCGAGCGGCGCGTGGCGCGCTACGAGCAACTCGCGGCGGGCGGAGCCGTGTCCCGAACACAGCTCGAAGAGGCCCGCCTTGAACTCGAAGGGTTGCGCGACCGCCGCGCCTCGATCGAGAAGGCCCGTCGCGAACCCGAAGCGCTCGTCGCTCCGGTGGCCGGCGTGATCGCGGAAGGCACCGCGGTCGCCGGACAGATCGTGCAGCCGAGTTCGATCGTCTTCAACATCGTCGATCCGTCGCGCCTGTGGGTCGAAGCACTGAGCTTTGAGACCATCGAAGGCGCAACGAGCGCGCGCGCCACGACCTATTCGGGCCGGAGCCTCGACCTTGAATATCGCGGCGCCGGCTTTGCCGACCGCAGCCAGTCGGTACCGGTGCATTTCTCCATCGTCGGCGATACCGCCGGCTTGAGGGCGGGGCAGTTCCTGACCGTTCTTGTCCCGACGCGGGAGGAGAAAGAAGGAATCGCGGTCCCGCGCACCAGCCTTGTCCGCGGCTCGAACGGCCAGGACTTCGTCTATGAGCATGTCGGGCCCGAGCGGTTCGCGCCGAGGAGCGTGCGCGCGGAGCCGCTCGACGGCGAGAAGGTGCTGATCATGTCGGGCCTCGCCGCCGGCCAGCGATCGTCTCGCAAGGAGCCGAGCTCCTTGAACACGTACGCTGAAGGGAGGCGTCTCGATGTTTTCGCTTCTCGTCAGCGCCTCGCTCCGCAACCGGCTTTTCGTGCTCGCCTTGGCCGGCCTGCTCGTGGTTCTCGGCGCCCACACCGCCCGACAACTCCCCGTGGACGTATTTCCTGATCTTAACCGCCCGACCGTCACGATTCTGACGGAGTCCGAAGGCTATGCGCCGCCCGAGATCGAGCAGCTCATCACATTTCCGATCGAAACCCAGATGAACGGCGTTCCCGGCGTCAGCCGCGTTCGTTCGGTTTCAGGTATCGGGCTTTCGATCGTCTACGTCGAGTTCGACTGGGGAACGGATATCTACCGCAACCGGCAGCTCGTGGCCGAGCGTCTGGCACGGATTCAAAGCCAGCTTCCCCTCAATGTCACCTCGCAGATCGCCCCGATCAGCTCGATCATGGGACAGATCCTTCTCGTGGCCGTGACCTCGAATACGGCATCGCCCATGGAAGTGCGCGAGGTCGCCGACTTCACGATCCGTCCGCGCCTGCTCGCCATCCCCGGCGTCGCACAGGTGATCCCGATCGGTGGAGAAGTCAGGCAATACCGGATTGCGCCGCAGCCTTCGGCGTTGCGAGCGCTTTCGGTGAGCTATGAACAGCTTGAGCTTGCGCTTGCCCAGTTCGGAACCAATACCGGCGGCGGCTTCACCGACCAGAACACCCGCGAGTACCTGATCCGGAATATCGGACGGACGACAAGCCTGGAGGATCTGCGAAGCATCGTCGTGGCCACCATCGACGGCAGGCCGGTCTACATGCGTCAGGTCGCGGATGTCGACTTCGCGCCCAAGATAAAGCGCGGCGATGCCGGGTATATGAGCAGGCCCGCCGTCATTGTTTCGGTCGAAAAGCAACCCGGCATTGATACCGTGCGGTTGACGGGTCAGATCGAGCAGGCGCTTTCCGAACTCGCGCCGTCGCTTCCGTTCGGCATCAAGGCCGACGAGGTCGTCTTTCGCCAGGCGGACTTCATCGAGAATTCGCTGCACAATGTCGGCCGGGTTCTGATTGAGGCGGCCATTGTCGTTTCGGTGATCCTGTTCGCATTCCTTCTCAATTGGCGCACCACGGCGATCTCGCTCACGGCCATCCCGGTATCGATCCTGACCACGGCGATCATTTTCAAGCTCTTCGGTCTGTCTATCAATACGATGACGCTCGGCGGACTTGCGATTGCCATCGGCGAGCTTGTCGATGACGCCGTGGTCGATGTCGAAAACATCTTCCGGCGGCTGCGGGAAAACAGGGAGCAGGGCAATCCGCGGAGCGTGTTCGACGTCGTCGTTGCCGCCTCCAGCGAAGTCCGTTCCGGCATCGTCTATGCGACGACGATCATCGTGCTGGTGTTCGTGCCGCTGTTCGCGCTCTCCGGCGTCGAGGGACGGCTGTTCGCCCCGCTCGGCCAAGCCTACATCATTTCCATTCTCGCAAGCCTTGTGGTCTCGATCACGCTCACGCCGGTCATGGCCTATTACCTGCTGCCGGGCGCAAAACGCATGGCGGAGGGTGAAGGCTGGCTGGTGCGACAGCTCAAGCGCATCAACCGCGCCGCGCTTGATGCGGCCTTCGTCCGCGGGAAGCTTCTGCTGGCGCTGACCTTGATCGCGGTGGCGGCGGCGGGGTGGGGCGCGTTCCAGCTCAAGCGCGCCTTCCTCCCCGCCTTCAACGAAGGCTCGTTCACCATCAACCTCGCCTTCAATCCCGGCGTTTCGCTCGCAGAATCCAACCGCGTCGGCGCAATCGCCGAGCGGCTGGTGCTTGACGTTCCGGAGGTGATCAGCGTGGGGCGGAGAACCGGCCGCGCCGAGCTGGACGAGCATGCGGAAGGCGTGCATTCCTCCGACCTCGAGGTCGCGTTGAAGCATTCGGATCGTGCGAAGCCGGACGTCGTTGCCGACATACGCTCGCGCCTCGCCGTTCTGCCACTGTCCGTCAATGTCGGACAGCCGATCTCGCACCGGCTCGATCACCTGCTCTCCGGCGTCCGGGCGGAGATAGCCTTGAAACTGTTCGGCGAGGATCTCGACACCCTGCGCGGCACCGCCGAGGAAATCCGGAGCCGGATCGCCGGTCTGCCCGGCATCAAGGACCTCCAGGTCGAAAAGCAGGTGCGAATTCCGCAGCTTGAAATCCGCGTCAACTATGCCCGCGCTGCGCTTTACGGGGTTCAGCCGGGCGCGGTCGTCGAGCAGTTGTCGCGGCTGTCAAGCGGCCGCGTGATATCGCGCGTCGTCGACGGCTATCGCCGCTTCGACGTTGTCATGCGCCTGCCGGATCGTCTGCGAACCACGGAAAAGCTCGGCGATCTCCTGATCAAGACGCCGACCGGCTGGATACCGGCGAGACAGATCGCAGACATCAAGGAGACCGACGGACCCAATCAGATTTTGCGGGAAAACGGACGGCGTCGCATCGTCATATCAGCCAATTCCGATGGCAAGGCTGACATGGCCAAGCTGGCCGAGGGAATTCGCGGCGAGCTGCAAGCGGCGAAACTGCCATCGGGGGTGACCGCAAGCCTCGAAGGAACCTTCCAGGCGCAGGAAGAAGCGAGCCGGACCATCGGCATTCTCGCGCTCATCTCGCTCTCGCTGATCTTCGCAATCCTGTACAGCCGCTATCGGTCCGCGGTGCTGGCGCTGATCATCATGGGCGGCATTCCGCTCGCCTTGATCGGATCGGTTGCCGCGCTGGCCATCACGGATCAGCCGCTCTCGGTTGCGAGCCTGGTCGGCTTTGTCACGCTCACCGGCATCGCCGCGCGCAACGGCATCCTCAAGATCAGCCACTATATCAATCTGGCGCTGCACGAGGGCATGGCGTTCGGGAAGGAGCTGGTCGTCCGGGGAAGCCTCGAACGGATGACGCCGGTCCTGATGACGGCGCTGTCGGCGGGGGTGGCGCTGGTGCCGCTCCTGATCGGCGCCGATGAAGCGGGCAAGGAGATTCTCCATCCCGTTGCGGTGACGATCTTCGGCGGTCTCGTCAGCGCGACACTGCTCGATACCGTCGTGACGCCGGTGCTGTTCCTGTGGTTCGGGAAAAAACCGCTTGCGCGTTTGTTGCAACGGCAGGCCGACGAAACGGGTAAACGAACCGCTCCGGCCCACTCCTACTGACGCAACGCGGAAAAGGAAGAATTCACATGAGACACAAAAGCGTCGTCGTTCGTTTTGCGCTTCTGGTTGCCTTGATGGCCTCGCCAGCCGCGGCTCACTCATCGAAGGGGCCGCATGGCGGGCGCCTTGCTGAAGCAAAACCTTATCACGCTGAACTCGTGACCAAGGACGATAGTATTGAAATCTTCATCAGCGACGCCGACGAAAAGCCGATGAATGCCGCCGGCTTCAAAGGCGTCGCCATCTTTCAGGTTGGCGGCAAGGCGGAAAGGATCGAACTACGGCCGGGCGAGTCGGGCGCGCTTGCCGGAAAGGCTGGGTCGCCACTTCCGGAAACCGTCAAGGGCGCGGTTCAGCTCACCGGGCCGGACGGAAAAACGACGAGCGCGCGTTTCGACTAACTTCACTCTACCGGTCATGGCTGGGCTTGCTCGGCCGGCCATGACGAACGGGAGGTGCTGACGCCTGATTTCCGTGATTGCATTTCCGGTAGGCCCTTAGGCGCGCGTCCGTTTGCCAGGACGAAAGGCATCGCCAACGGCAAGAATCCCGGTCGCCTCCACGAACTCTTTTGTTTGAGTAGCGGCGCTGCACCCGCATAGGCCGTCACGCCGACATCCTCTGACAGCGTAGGTGGGAAGAAGAGGTAATATGGCTGCCCTGATTTTGTGGGAGCGCACATCGCTCGGCGCTGCCCGGCCTTAAGCAGCGATCTGCATGACCTTGCCGCAAAGGAAAACGCGGCAATGCGAGGAACAACGCGTCCCGCAGTAAATTGTTTTGATCGTCTAGAAGACCGCGAATGGTCCCTCCACAACCCCGGAGGACACCCGTGAGCGAGCACTCGAAAAAGGAATCCATTTCGCGTCGCAATTTTATTGGAAAGACACTCTGTGGAGCGGCACTTGCCGGGACGGCGCTGCCGGCATGGGCGGCCCCGCCGATTACACCTCTGCCATTGGATGACGGGCTGCTGCAAGAGATACGCGGCCGGCGAAAAGTCAGCAAAGCATCGGCCCAGTATCGCGATAGTCCAAATGGACCACAGCGCTGCGGCGGCTGCGTCAATTTCCGCGGAGGGACCTGCGCGATCGTCGAGGGACCCATCAGCGCCAACGGCTGGTGTCGCCACTACCGAGCCGCTGGTAGAGGCCGAGCGCCCGGTGCTTCCGGCGGCGGAGGTGCGCGTGGAGGCGGAAGCAGTTACTAGAACTGCCCCCAACGCGAGCAGCACCGTAGGCGCTGTCTGCGCTGAACGTCGTTTAGCAGAGGGCAATATTGGCTGGGCTGCGACCATAGCGGCGCATCCATGAAGTCTGGTCGGCAGCAAAGACGATCAAGGACAGACCACTAATCGGCCGGAAGGCTGCGCTGCACTGAAGTGTCTTAAATTCGAAAAGCCTGACTCGACTTCGATGGGAGGCTCGCAATGAAAATCCCTTCTTCCCGCCTCGCGACCCTTACGGCAGTTCTCGTTGCGATTGGCTTCGCGCTCGCACCAGCCTGGGCTCAGCGTAAAAACACGCCCGCCGCTCAGCCACCGGCAGAAAAAGCCGGCGGACCCGGCGCTCTTGCCCGACCAGGAACTTGGACGCCGGTTCACGGTCAAGGCGGAGGACCTGCCGCCCCCGAAGACCGGCCCGGTCGTCAGCAGCCGCTCCCTTGTCATCCCCCACCAGGGCCAAACGCCCCGCGTCCCTGAAGGCTTCATCACGACCGCTTTCATGACCGGCCTTGAGCATCCGAGGCGTCTGCTTGTGCTGCCGAACGGCGACGTGCTCGTGGCCGAACAGAAGGCGGGCCATCTCACATTGCTGCGCGATGAGGACGGGGACGGCAAGGCCGACTGGATTCAGCGCCACGCGGAGGGATTCAACCATCCTTACGGACTCGCCTGGCGGGACGATCACGTCCTGGTCGCGGATCAGGATGGGATCTGGAAGGTACCGCACCGGCTTGGCGCATTGCGTGCAGGCCGTGGTGGCGAGCAGCCGAAGGCTGCCGATGTGCCGCCGGATCAGCGCAAACCTTCGCCCGCCGTGGTTGGCGAGGAAATGATCACCAAGAAGGGCGTGTTCGGCATCGTTCAAGGCCATATGAACCGACACCTCGCGATTGACCCCAGGACTGGCGGACTGTTCGTCGGCGTCGGCTCGTCCGGAAACATCGGTGTTGAACCGGAGGTCAAGGCGACGATCCAGCGCTTCGATCCCAATGGCGCGAACCAAGTCACGTTCGCTTCGGGATTGCGCAATCCGACGGCGCTCGCCTTCGAACCTGGAACGGGCGATCTCTATACGGTGGTTCAGGAGCGCGACGGTCTTGGCGACCGGCTTCCGCCCGATTACCTGACGCGTGTCGAGAAGGGCGCCTTCTACGGCTGGCCTTACGCATATATCGGTCAGTACCCGCAGCCGGGTTTCGCCAATTTGAAACCAGACAAGGTCAAGGCTTCAATCAAGCCCGACCTTCTGTTCGAAGCGCATTCCTCGGCGATGGATCTGGTGTTCTACGATGGCGAACAGTTTCCGCCCGAATTCCGCGGCGGCGCCTTTGTTGCCCTCAAAGGGTCGTGGAATCGATCCGAACCAACCGGTTACAAGATCGTGTTCGTGCCGTTCAAGGATGGCCGTCCGCAAGGCTGGTACCAGAATTTCGCCGTCGGCTTCTGGGTGTCCGGCAAGCATCGGGCGGAGATCTGGGGCCGACCTGCCGCGCTTGCGATTGCCAAGGACGGTTCATTGCTCGTTGCCGACGACACCGGCGGCACCATCTGGCGCATCGCTTACACAGGGTCTCAGAACCGTACAGGCAAGCCCGATGGCAATACTGAGGCGCCACGCTAGCTTGAATGCCCGTCCGAACAGCCAGCGCGGCGGATGCTGGCACGATCACAACCTGGATTGCGCGCGACGTCCCGGTGCGGCGGCAGCACGAAGGGCCATGCAGCAGCGATGTGCAATCGCACATCGTAGCGCGCGCCAAAAGGCGCGCTCTCAGGTACGCAATTGTGCACCGGGAGATTTCTAAATGACTAAGAGCCTGTGGGTCCCTCCTCGGTGCGCAACCGCGCACTCGGCAGGGACGACCATTCCTGTCTCGGCAGCCGGTCCGAACACAGAGTTCGTATCGCAGTCAGGTGCTCCTGAGCTCTCCGTTCATTCCGTTCGGGTAGAAGCCGCCTTTGCTGACACCGGCCTTGTCGGTCAGATAGACGATACGCAGAACCTCTTGCGGCGTACGCGTGAACGCGATCGCGTCGGGCGTCGAAGGCACGAAGTTGGCTTTGCCGTCTATCCTGATCCCCTCGTCTTCCTTTTCGGGGGTCCCGTCGATTTTGTCGCGCGCATCCGAAATGGCGTTGGCGGCATCCCAGGCCTTCTCGCCCATCATGTACAGCTGGGAGCGCGCCATTCCCATGTGGTAGGCCTCAACAGCAAGTATCCCTGTTGCCGCCTCCACGAATTCCTTTTTCTTGAGCAAGGGAGCCGCACCTGCATAGGCGGTCACGCCGACGTCCTCGAACAGCATGCCACCGAGCAGGACCGACATGTCATCGGCAAAGGGATCGAAATCGGCAGGCAATCCGGCAGCCTCAGCAGCAGCCTTGAAGCCAGCATCGAAGTCGATCGCAGGTCTTGAAATGGCGCTTCGTCCAAGCGTCTTGCGATAGAAGCGAACGTGGGCCAGTTCGTTCTCCGCCGTCTCTTCAATGAACTCGCGGATCGCTTTCTCCTTGAATTGGGCCTCGTGGCCGCCCACGACCCTGCCGGCATCCATACCGGCATCGGTATCGCTGATGCCCTTGCCGGTCGTTGCGCGCAGATAGAACTCGGCTTCCATGTATTCGAGGTTCAGCGCGAAGGTGAGAATGTCCTCGTCGTCGATCGCTGCCCCCTTCTTGCCGATCCCAACGCCCGTGGTCTCGCGCTTCTGCTGGGCATAGGCTGGTGGAATAAGCAGTCCCGCGAGTCCTGCGACGGATAGGCCGGCGATCGATTGCCGGCGGGAAATGCGCAATGCATCCATGGCGTAACCTCCTCCGTTCTGGATTGAGAGGCCGCGCCACTCACTGTTCAGCGCTATTGAGGGCGCTCATGGCGCGACCTCGGTACCCAGCTAGTGCTGGGGCGGTACAACGTCAGGCCGCAGGTCGCGTTCCAAGCGAGCTCGAAACCAGGCAGGCACGACGTCGTGAGGCCGCTGGAGCCACGCTTGGCCTGTGCATGCAAGAGTGGACAAAAGGCGCGAATGCGCCGTGGGCAAATCACTTCTGATTTTCAGAAATCATGTCAAGTATGAGAATCAAAAATATTCCGCTTAACACGAGGGGCAAATCAGCCGCATAACTCCGCCCGTCTCACGGCAGATGAGGGGCGCTCGCGATCGTCACGAACGTGCGGTGAGATGCGATGGACGCAGATGGCGCGCTAGACGTACGCGCCGGAAGCGTACGGCGAAGTCGTGTGGTTCGGGCGCCGCGGTGCTGGCGTTAAGTTTCACGGGTTATCTCGTGGAGCGACGGAGGCAAAAGAGCCGTTCTCCGGGAAGAGCACGAAGTAAGCCGTAAAGCCATTGCGCAGGGAAGGCCGGGATGCTCCCGCTGTACCTGTATGCTCGTGTGCGTATTTTTTTGCGCACTTTGCACACGAGACCGCGGGTGCGGCGCGCACCCGGTCTTCCCTGCGCCCTCCGAATAAGAGGGCGGGAAGTTGATAGCAAACCTCGGGCAGTTCATGTCGCGAGAATGCCGCGTCATATCCATCTGTCGTCGTCCGCGAAGGCGGACGATCCAGTATCCCAGAGACAGCCGTGATTGCACCGAGAAGCCGCGGCGTACTGGACCTCCCGCCTTCGCGGAGGATGACAGCCGGGAGGAGGTCGCAGTCACCGCCACCCCGAACGGCTCGCCCACCTGCCGCCCCGCAACCTCCGGGAGGGCCTGGAACCTGGCCCGCTGCCCCCTTAACCGCCCGGTCGCACTGGACTTCCGGCAGTGGAATTCCCTATTGGTAACCGAAAGTTAACCAAGCTTAGCGTTTGGTTAGGGACGGAATGACGCGCTGGCAGCCCTCGTTTTGACATGTTGGCAGGGGAAGCAATGCCCGGCTTTCGGCGGGCCCCCCATGCGACAGGAAACAGGCTCTCGCGCTGGCGCAAATCGCCGCGCCCGACGCGCGGCTGTGAAACCGGCGGCCATTTGCTCCCGGAGGAATTAGGGACACTTGCGTTGAGAGGATACTACTCATGAATCCCGCCGACGTGGCTCCGTCAGCTTTGCCGCTCGTCTCGGCCGACGTGTCGCTGATCGCGCTATTCTGGCAGGCCCACTGGGTCGTGAAGTCGGTCATGATGGGCCTGCTCGCCTGCTCGGTCTGGGTCTGGGCGATCGCGATCGACAAGATTTTCCTCTATTCGCGCACCAAGCGCGCGATGGACCGCTTCGAACAGGCGTTCTGGTCGGGACAATCGATCGAGGAGCTCTATCGCGCGCTTTCGGCAAAACCGACGCAATCGATGGCGGCGTGCTTCGTGGCGGCCATGCGCGAGTGGAAGCGCTCGTTCGAGAGCCAGTCGCGCTCCTTTGCCGGATTGCAGATGCGGATCGAGAAGGTGATGAACGTCTCCATCGCCCGCGAGGTCGAGCGGCTGGAGCGGCGGCTCCTGGTGCTGGCAACCGTCGGCTCCGCCGGCCCGTTCGTCGGCCTGTTCGGAACCGTCTGGGGCATCATGTCGAGCTTCCAGTCGATCGCGGCCTCGAAAAACACCTCGCTCGCGGTCGTTGCGCCCGGCATTGCGGAGGCGCTGTTTGCGACCGCTATCGGTCTTATCGCCGCCATCCCGGCGACGATTTTCTACAATAAGTTCACGTCCGAGGTGAACCGGCAGGCGCAGCGGCTGGAAGGTTTTGCCGACGAGTTTTCAGCCATCCTGTCCCGCCAGATCGACGAACGGGCGTGAGGGCGGCCAATGACGAGCGCATCATGAGATCAAGATCATGGCGATGAACATGGCAGGTTCGGCGGGCGGCGGCGGCGGCGGTGGACGCCGCGGCCGGCGTCGTGCCGCCGTGATGGCGGAGATCAACGTCACGCCGATGGTCGACGTGATGCTGGTGCTGCTCATCATCTTCATGGTGGCGGCACCTTTGATGACCTCGACCATTGATATCGATCTGCCCGTCGCCGGCGGCGGCAAGCAACTGCAAGCCAACGCGCCGCCGCTGACGCTGTCGGTCAAGCGCACCGGCGGGACCTGCAATTCCAACGTCGAACTCTACCTCGGGGACACGCTGATTCCGGCCAATGAGCTCCTGCCCAAGATAACGGCGATCAAGGAGACCCGGTCGGAGGCCGAGAGGGTGGTATACCTGCGGGGGACAAGGACGTCTGTTACACGGATATGATGAAATTATTGGGGTATATTCGGACGGCGGGGTTCAAGGCGAATATCGTCATCGTGCCGGAGCAGGGCTCCTGAGCCATGCAGCGGCGCGCGGTGATTGACGGCGGAGCGGAAAAGCGCAGGTGAAGATCAAGGTCGACAAGACGGTGATGGCGTCGGTTGCCCTGCACGTCCTCGTGCTGGGGTGGGTGATGCTGTCGTTCTCGACCAAAGCGCTCGAAATGCCGCCCGAAGAGTCGGTGGCGGTCGATGTCGTTTCGTCCGACCAGCTTGCCAAGGTGATGGCCGGCATGAAGACCGGCAAGAAGGAAAACCCGAAGCCGCTGGTCGAGAAAGTCGCCGAAGCCAAGCCGGTCGATGACGCCGTCGGCAAGATCACCGAGAAAGCGCCTGTTGTGACCGAGACCGCGGCGCCTCCGCAGCCGAAGATCGAGGAAAAGCCGGTCGAGAAGAAACCCGATCCGCCGAAGGTCGTCGAGAAGCCGAAGGAAGAGCCGAAGCAGATCGAGAAAAAGCCCGATCCGCCGAAGGTCGATCAGATCGGCGACACCATCAAGAAGGAAGAGAAGAAGCCGCCGCCGAAGCCGCCAGTGCAGGCCGCCAAGCCGCCAGAGCCGCAGAAGCAGAGGATCGTGGAACGGCACTTCGACCAGAACCAGATCGCGGCCCTGCTCGACAAGCGTGATCCGTCGCGCCAGGCCACGACCGGCGAGACGCTGAATTCGAACGCGGCCCTCGGCACGGCCAAGGGCGCAGCCGCGGATAATTCCGCAACCTGGGGTTCGATGTTCCAGCGGCAGGTCGAGCGATGCTGGAAGAAGCCCTATGGCGGGATAGAATCGCAGAAGCCTGAAGTCGCGTTTGCTATCCGTTTGAAGCGCGACGGCACGCTTGAGGGCGCGCCGGTTCCGGAAGGCGTTCCGGCGACGCCGTTCCTGCGGGTCTATCAGGAGAGCGCGTTACGCGCGATCATCGAATGCCAGCCGTACAAGCTGCCGGCGGCGCTTTATGAGGAATGGAAATACTTCGCGCCCGTGTTCAAAGAAAAAGTCTGATTGCGCTCGCCCGTTGGCGATCACACATGAGCAAGATCGAAGCGATGACTGACAAAGATGGATTGCCAAAAATGCCGTTCCGCCTGAACCGCCGGCAGATCATTACCGGAATGGCTGCGCTTGGCGCGGTCGCCGGTGGTCGCAATGCCTTCGCACAGGCGCCGAAACGGATCCCCATTCCCGAAGGTGAGTTCGTTCCGCTGCCGATCGCGATCCCGAATTTCGTGGCGGGCACGCCCGGCGATGCCGAGGTTGGCGTCGGCGTGGCGCAGGTCATCACCAACAATCTCAAGCGCAGTGGGCTGTTCGCGCCGATCGATCAGGCTGCTCATATCGAGCGCATCACCAATATCGACGTCGCGCCGCAATTCCAGAGCTGGAAGCAGATCAACGCGCAGGCGCTGGTGACGGGCCGGATGACGCGGCAGGGCGACGGCCGCCTGAAAGCGGAATTCCGCCTCTGGGACATCAACACCAACCAGCAGCTCACCGGCCAGCAATACTTCACCTCGCCGGAATACTGGCGGCGGATCGCGCACATCATCTCCGATCAGATCTACGAACGCATGACCGGCGAGAAGGGCTATTTCGACAGCCGCGTCGTCTTCGTCGACGAGACCGGATCGAAAGAGCGCCGCGTCAAGCGGCTGGCGCTGATGGATCAGGACGGCGCCAATGTCCGGTATCTCACCAAGGGCTCCGATCTGGTGCTGACGCCGCGCTTCTCGCCGTCGACGCAAGAGATCACCTACATGGAATTCGGCCAGGGCGATCCGCGCGTCTACCTGTTCAACGTCGAGACCGGGCAACGCGAGATCGTCGGCAACTTCCCCGGCATGTCGTTCTCGCCGCGCTTCTCGCCGGACGGCCAGCGCATCATCATGAGCCTGCAGCAGGGCGGCAACTCCAATCTGTTCGTGATGGACCTGCGCTCGAAATCGACGACGCGGCTGACCGACACGCCGGCGATCGACACCTCGCCGTCCTATTCGCCCGACGGCAGCCGGATCTGTTTCGAATCCGACCGCGGCGGCAAGCCGCAGATCTACGTGATGCCGGCCACCGGCGGTGGGGCGCAGCGCATCTCGTTCGGCGAGGGCAGCTATTCGACGCCGGTGTGGTCGCCGCGCGGCGACTACATCGCCTTTACCAAGCAGGGCGGCGGCGCCTTCGCCATCGGCATCATGAAGACCGACGGCTCGGGCGAACGAATTCTTACCTCCGGCTTCCACAACGAAGGTCCGACCTTTTCGCCGAATGGCCGGGTCGTCATGTTCTTCCGCGACCCCGGCGGCAGCGGCGGGCCGTCGCTGTACACGGTCGATATCTCCGGTCGCAATGAATTGCGCGTACCAACGCCCGGTTTCGCCTCCGATCCGGCGTGGTCTCCGCTGCTGTCATAGTGGAACCGGGCCGCGCGGACGGCCTGTCATCAACCGGCAAACATTGCCTAGCCTGCTGATTTTTCAGGCAAATTTTGTTGCTTGTCCATCGAAAGCAACGTCTCGGTAACGATGTTCCCTCAGAAAGACTTCATCTCCGGAGGGTAAAACTACGCATCCGACAGGACGCCAGTACGCCCCACATGCAGCTCGCAAATCAGAGCGGAGAGCCCGATCAACAAACGTCGCCGTATCTTCGCGCGGCATTGATCGATCTGCTCTTCGAAACTTCCGCTCCGATGCTTGCGGGCCTCGTCTTCGGGGCCGGTGCGGCGGCCATGACCGCGCTGAAGACGGGAGAACCTCTCATCTGGGCGTGTGTCGCGCTTCTCGTCGTCGCTGGCGTTGTCCGCGCGCTCGTCCTGCAGTTGTACCACGCGCGCAAATCGACTCCGACCATTGTCGAAGCTGCGCGGTGGAAGAAGCGCCATCAGCTTGGGGCGATGATCCAGGCCGCTGCGATCGGCATATGGTGCTCCGCGACGCTGTTGGTCAGTGACGATGCCGTAGCCCATATGATTTGCTTGTCCGTCACAACCGGGATCCTGGCGGGTGGCGCGGGCAGGGCCTATGGACGGCAGTGGATATTCCAGTTGCAGGCTGCACTCATCTTCGGTCCAACGGTAATCGCGCTGGCGTTACGTGGCACGCCCTATTACATGGCCATGTCGGTCGTGTGCGCCGCATGTCTCGCGGCTGTTCTGCAAATTTCGGCCAACTTGCACAGAATATTTCTGCAGGCGATTGTGGCACGCGAGCGCGAGGCGGCGCTGGCCGGCCAGTTCGATGCCGCGCTGAACAACATGCCGCACGGGCTGTGCATGTTTCGCGCCGATGGCC
Source organism: Bradyrhizobium sp. RDI18 (assembly GCF_043203335.1). Taxonomy (NCBI): domain Bacteria; kingdom Pseudomonadati; phylum Pseudomonadota; class Alphaproteobacteria; order Hyphomicrobiales; family Nitrobacteraceae; genus Bradyrhizobium; species Bradyrhizobium sp. RDI18. Next base: position 6,080,357 of record NZ_JBICRN010000008.1, read on the forward strand.
GGCTTGCGGTGATGAATCATCGTTTCGCCGAGATCATGAACTTGTCCGACAAACTCTTGCAAGGCGGTGCCAGCGCGTTCGACATCGTCTCCGCCTGCGTTGCCTCCGGCGCGATCTCGGCGGCGAGCGCCAGCCTCATTCTGCAGGAAGTCGAAGACTCCCGGGCCACTGATATCATCACGGCCGATCCGGACTTCAGCAAGCACCGGTCGCTGTCCTGGACGTTTCAGCCGATGGCCGACGGTGGCACCGTCATGCTGGTGGAGGACATCACCGAGCGCAAGGACGCGGAGGCCCGGATCAGCCATCTGGCCCGCTACGATGAGCTCACCGAACTCCCCAACCGGGTCAACTTCCGCGACGAGATCGGACATCTTCTGGCAGCCCAGCAGGGCGCCGAACAATTGTCGGCGCTGCTGTTCGTCGACCTCGACCAGTTCAAGCAAGTCAATGACACGCTCGGTCATCCGTGCGGCGACCAGTTGCTGTGCGCAGTGGCCGCTCGCTTGCGTGAAATGCTGCGGCCCGAGGATTTCGTGGCGCGCTTCGGCGGCGACGAGTTCGTGGTGTTCCAGCAGAACGTCCAGTCCCCCGACGACGCCGCCGGTCTCGCGCGGCGCATCGTCGATCGCCTGAGCGAGCGCTACAAGATCGACAACCATCTGGTCGAGATCGGCGCCAGCGTCGGCATCGCCATGAGCTCGCGCGGCGTCAGCGCCGACACACTGCTCAAGAATGCCGACATGGCGCTCTATCGCGCCAAGGCCGACGGCCGCGGCACCTTCTGCTTCTTCCGGGAAGAGATGGCGCAAATCGTCGAATCCCGCCGTATCCTCGAACTGGACCTGCGCAAGGCGCTGGCCAACGAGGAGTTCGAGCTGTTCTTCCAACCGCTGGTCAATCTCAAGTCGGGCCGGATATCGACCTGCGAGGCGCTGATACGCTGGAATCATCCAGTCCGCGGCACGGTGTCGCCGACCGACATCATTCCGATCGCCGAGGACATGGGTCTGATCGTCGATCTCGGCCGCTGGATTTTGCGCAAGGCCTGCATGGAATGCATGAAATGGCCCGACGCCGTCAGCGTTGCCGTCAACTTCTCGCCGCAGCAGTTCCACCAGCGCGATGTGCTCAGCGAAGTCCGCTATGCACTCGAGGTCTCCGGCCTGCCGGCGAACCGGCTCGAAATCGAGATCACCGAATCCTCGCTGCTGCGTAACACGCAGTTGACCCACGACGTGCTGTCGCAATTGCATTCGCTCGGCGTGCGCATCTCGCTCGACGATTTCGGCACCGGCTATTCGAGCCTCAGCTATCTGCACAACTTCCCATTGCAGAAGGTGAAGATCGACCGTTCCTTCCTGGAAGGGATCGATAGCGATCGTCCGCTGACGCTGCTGCGGGGCGTGGCGCGGCTGTCAGCCGATCTTGGAATGTCGGTGGTGGTCGAGGGCATCGAGACCAACGAGCAACTCGAATTGATCAGCGCCGACGGGGCGGTAACGGAAGCGCAGGGCTATCTGTTCAGCCCGCCGGTCCCGGCCGTGCGCGTCCGGCAGTTGCTCAATGCGTCGCACGGTCGCCGCATGCCTGACGACCAGCTCATCGCTGTTTCTTCGCGATCGATCGCCTGACTTCAGCGTAACCAGCCCCACTGCGGTGCTCTCGTCGCGGCTACTCCGGGTTTTTGCGGGCTGCAAGATTAACCCTAACGTGTCTAAGCCTTTGCAATTTTGTTAAGGAGCCATTAATCTTTCGCACTCGTGGAAGTTGTTGTGGAAGGTTAGGAGTACAGATGAAGGCCGGAGCCGAACCGCGCACTTCGCTCTTTGGGCCGGAGTCAGGGTTGTCTGATCGTGTCGATTACCGACTCATGGAAACTCCCGAGGAAAAAGATTGCATCTATTTGATGCGTTACAAAGCCTATCTGCATGGCGGAGTAACCGCGCCATCAGAGTCTCAGCGCGTCAGCGATCGTTACGACGATGCGCCCAACGCCTGGATTTTCGGAATCTATGTTGACGGAGAACTCTGTAGTTCTATCCGCCTCAACGTCGTGACGTCAGAATGTCGGATTTCCGGTTCAGTTGATCTGTTCGGCGATGTTCTTCACCCGCGGCTCGATCAAGGTGAAGTTTTCATCGATCCGCTTCGTCTTGCTGCGCTCCCCGAAAAGGCGAGGCGGTTCCCTGACCTTCCCTATCTGACGGTTCGGCTGGCCTATATGGCATGCGAGCATTTCAACGCCGATACCGGGCTCGCGCTCGTTCGTGCCGAGCACCAGGCGTTCTATCGCCGGGTCTTCATGTCCGAGGTCATCGCCGAACCGCGTTCGTTTCCGGGCTTCTTGCCCAAGGTGGCATTGATGGCGTCCGATTACCGGACCGTACGGGAAAAGGTCATGACCCGTTTTCCCATCATGCGTTCGACGTCCGTCGAGCGGCGGATGCTGTTCCTGCACGCCGGTGAGCGCCATTCCTCGCCGCGCGGGGTCGTCAGATCCTTCGAGCAGGCCTCGATCGTTCCGATTTCCTGAACCGGCCGGACAGCGACGAATCAGACATCCGGCGCCCCATAGGGCTCCGATCCGAATTCCGCGACTTGTCATTCCTGGGCCACCGTTGCCTAAACACCGCAAATCCGGTGATTTCGGCCCATGCGCGCTTGCCTTCACCCTCGCGCCACATTTACAAACCATTAACTATCGCGGTCGCTTTTCACGGTTTGTCGGCATTTGATCGGGTCTGACAAGGTTCCATCAAGGTTGACGGAATGTTTGCTTAACCATCGACCTGTAGACCGGATAACAGTCGAAAAACGTGAGCGTTGGAGGCTCCGGAATGAAATACCAGATGCGTATCCTCCAGGGATGGAAGCTGGCGGCTGTGGTCGCTGTGGCGCTGTCGATGGGCGCCTGCGCCAAGAACAACGTCGGCGCCGATGGCGCGATGGCCAGCGCGGCAACCCCGGGTAGCCAGCAGGACTTCGTGGTTAATGTCGGCGACCGCGTGTTCTTCGAGAGCGACCAGACCGACCTGAGCCCGCAGGCGATCGCCACGCTGGAGAAGCAGGCGCAGTGGCTGCAGACCTACAACCGCTACTCCTTCACCATCGAAGGCCATGCCGACGAGCGCGGCACCCGCGAATACAACATCGCGCTCGGCGCACGCCGCGCCCAATCGGTGCGCAGCTATCTCGCCTCGCGCGGCATCGACCCGAACCGCATGCGCACGATCTCCTACGGCAAGGAGCGCCCGGTGGCGGTCTGTAACGACATCTCCTGCTGGTCGCAGAACCGCCGCGCCGTCACGGTGCTGAACGCCGGCGCCTGAGCCGTCAGGCCTTTCGCAGAGTTTCAAAGCCGGCGCCTTTGGGCGCCGGCTTTATTTGTGGGCGCAGGATGAAATTGCGGATGACGGCCAGCGTGCGTTCGGGGGCATCATTGACCACGCCGTGGCCGCAACCGGCAAAGCGCTCGAACTGCACGAGATGCGGCGGCAGCGCGGCCGCGATATCCGCCTGGCTCTCGATCGGATGCATCGGGTCGTCCTCGCCGCCGAGCACGAGTGTTGGGCAGCGGATGCGACCGAAATCCGGAAACAGGTTGAACCTGTCGCTCTCGCCGTCGGGTCTGGCGAACCAGTGCAGCGCCACCTCGCGGCGATTGACAGCACGCCTCGCCATGTCCGGATCGCGCGGCATTCGCGTATAGACCGGCATGGCGAGCCGGAGCCAGGCCTCGCGCTCCGCCTGATCCAGGGGGCCTTCAGGCACCAGAAACCGGCGCCGAGCCAGCGCACCCACTTCCGGCCCACCGAAGCGCTCAAACAGCGCTACGCGCCGTTCCCGATAGGAACCACCGGCGGCCTCGGTGCTGATCAGGATCAGTCTGGAAGGGTGATCCGGATGGCGCGTGGCATAGGCCAGCGCAACCATGCCGCCGAATGACGCGCCCAAGACGATCGGATCGACGATGCCAAGGGCGTCGCAGAACCCGTGCACGTCGTCGCCCCATTGCGCCAAGGTCCAGCGCTCGCGCGGGCCGCCCTCGCTGCGGCCGTTGCCGCGGTGGTCGAGGTAGATGATCTGGGCGATGTCGGCCAAGGCAGAGTAGGCGGGCCGGTAGATCGAGTGGTCGGCGCCAGGGCCGCCGTGAAGCATCAGCAGCACCGGTTTTTCCCGCATCACCGGGCCGTCGGGCACGAATTTCGCGCCCTCGACATCGAAGAACAGCCGCACCCCGTTCACGGATACGTGCATCGGCGGGTCTCCCTCGATTTGTGAACGGCCGGCCGCGCCGGGCGGCTTGTCTTGAAGCGGATACTAAACCATACCGGAATTCGGCGAGGCGAATCGGAACGGCCAGTCACAATTCTGGCGTACTCCCTCTCTCAATGTGTTCTGCTTTCGTTTGACACGTGATTTCGTCGTCAGGGCAAAATGTCATCCAGATTCCTCAATTCTGCCGGCGCTGCGGCGATTGCCGCGATGCTGGCTTTGTCTGTGCAGCCCTCGGCCGCACAGATCACGTTCCCGTGGGAGCGTTCCCCGCAAGGCTCGCCGCAAGTCCAGGCGCAATCTGACGACGCCGATCTGGAGATGCGGATCCAGCGGCTGGAAAACCAGCTCCGGCAACTGACCGGCCAGAACGAGGAACTGCAATACCGCAACCGCCAGCTCGAAGAGCGGCTGCGCCAGCTCGGCGCCGCACCGCCGGCACCGGGCGGCCAGCCTCCGGCGGCGCAGCCCAGCGTGGCTGCCGCACCGCCTCCAATTCAGCCCGGCCCCCGCAGCAACAGGGCTATCCCCAACAAGCCTATCCGCAGCAGGGGGTTCGTCAGCCGCAGGGCTATCCGCAGGCCCAACCAGGCTATGACCGGCAACCGCAGATCGCATCACCGGCGCCGATCGTGCAGGAGCCGGCCCCGGCGGTCGGCGGCCGCCGCCGCGGCGATGCGTTCGACCCCAGCCAGAATCCCAACGCTCCCGGTGCACCGCGTGCACTCGGCGGCGGCCAATTGCCGATCGGAAATGAAGCTACGGTCGGCGCGCCCGGCGGACGCGGACCCGGTGAGCCGCTCAATCTCGGTGGTCCGCGCGATCCCGGTGGCGCCTTGCCGCCGCCCGCTGCAGCCGCACCGCCGCCGCGCGGCCCGGGGCCCGGCGCCAGCGCCGCGCTGACCCCGTTGCCGCCCTCGGCCACGCCGAAGGACGAATTCGATCTCGGCATCGGCTACATGCAGCGCAAGGATTATGCGCTGGCCGAAGAAACCATGAAGAACTTTGCGCAGAAATATCCGAGCGATCCGCTGATTGCGGATGCGCAGTACTGGCTCGGCGAAAGCCATTTTCAGCGCCAGCAATATCGCGACGCCGCCGAAGCCTTCCTCGGCGTAACCACCAAGTTCGACAAGTCAGGCAAGGCGCCAGACGCGCTCTTGCGGCTCGGCCAGTCGCTGGCGGCGCTGAAGGAAAAGGAAGCCGCCTGCGCGGCGCTCGGCGAGGTGACGCGGAAATATCCGCGCGCATCTGCCGGTGTGAAGACTGCCGTTGATCGTGAGCAGAAGCGGGTTAAGTGCTAAAGCGGAAGCCGGTCGAGGCCGCCATCGGCCTCGAATAGACTGGCGATGCCATGGCTGACGAAGACCACGCGCCGATCTCGGTACAGCAAGCGAAAGAGCTGTTCGCGCACTGGAAGGCCGCGCCCGCGCTTGTGCTGGCAGTGTCCGGCGGTCCCGACTCGATTGCACTGATGTGGCTTGCCGCGCGATGGCGACGCTCGCTCACGCGGGGGCCGCGGCTGATCGCCGTTACTGTCGACCACGGCTTGCGGCCGGAGGCCGCGCGCGAGGCGCGCGAGGTCAAGCGCCTCGCCCGCTCGCTCGATCTGCCCCATCGCACGCTGCGCTGGACCGGCGCCAAGCCGAAGACCGGCTTGCCGGCCGCAGCGCGGGAGGCGCGCTATCGCCTGCTGGCGAAAGCTGCGCGGGCGAGCGGCGCGACGCACATCCTGACCGCGCATACCCGCGACGATCAGGCCGAGACACTGCTGATGCGGATGCTGCGCGGCAGCGGTATCGCCGGTCTCGCGGCGATGGCGCGCGAGAGCGAGCGCGAGGGCGTGTGGCTGGCGCGGCCATTGCTGGACATTCCGAAGTCCCGGCTCGTCGCGACGCTGGACAAGGCAAAGATCGCCTTTGCCGACGATCCCACCAATCGCGACGTGAGCTTCACGCGGCCGCGGCTGCGTGCATTGATGCCGGCTTTGGCAGAGGAGGGCGGTGACAGCCGAAATCTGGCGCGGCTGGCATCAAGGCTGGCGCGGGCGAATGCCGCGATTGAAGTGCTGGCCGACGGCGCCGAGCGCTATCTCGCCGTGAGAGATCGTGATGACGCCACGCGCTTCGGGTTCGATGCCCAGGCGTTTGCCGGTCTGCCCGAGGAAATCCGGCTTCGGCTGCTCAAGCGCGCGATTGATCGGACCGGTCACGAAGGACCCGCGGAACTCGGCAAGGTCGAGGCGCTGCTGGCAGTGCTGGACAACGCCATTGCGAACGGCCAAAAGCAATCAAGACTGAAACAGACGCTTGCCGGGGCCGCGATCAGCCTTACCGGAGGCAGAATTTATGTCGATGCAGCGCCGCCGCGGGGTAGCCGGGCGGAGAAGCGTTCCTATCTCCCAATATCTGCAATGTCGGGACGGAGAGCCTTAACCACCCCGGAGAAACACTGGCCTTTTGCGTCATTTTTTGACCGGGAATCGCGTTAAGATGCGTTAAATAGTCCCGTGTGGTTCCCTTGGCATTGACCCGGGCGCCACCTAGATTGGGTGCAGTGGACCGGGGATTCTCGCCTCACTACCCAAGGAATATTCTAGGGTTACTACCAAGGACATAGGGCCGCGATCCGCGCGACCACGAAGGAAGATCAATGAACGCCAATCTGCGCAACTTCGCCCTCTGGGTCATCATTGTCTTGCTGCTGTTGGCATTGTTCACGCTTTTCCAGAATCCGGGTCAGCGCGCGTCTTCGCAGGACATCACGTTTTCGCAGTTGTTGAGCGAGGTCGATCAGAACCGCGTGCGCGACGTCGTGATCCAGGGGCCGGAAATCCACGGCACCTTTACCAACGGCTCCTCGTTCCAGACCTATGCGCCGAATGATCCGACGCTGGTGAAGCGTCTCTATGACGGCAAGGTCTCGATCACCGCCAAGCCGCCCGGCGACAACGTGCCGTGGTTCGTGTCGCTGCTCGTTTCCTGGCTGCCCTTCATCGCGCTGATCGGCGTCTGGATCTTCCTGTCCCGCCAGATGCAGGGCGGCGCCGGCAAGGCGATGGGCTTTGGCAAGTCGCGCGCCAAGATGCTGACGGAGGCCCATGGCCGCGTCACTTTCGAAGATGTCGCCGGTGTCGACGAAGCCAAGCAGGATCTGCAGGAGATCGTCGAATTCCTGCGCGACCCCGGCAAGTTTCAGCGCCTCGGCGGACGCATTCCGCGCGGCGTGCTGCTGGTCGGCCCTCCCGGAACTGGTAAGACCCTGATCGCGCGTGCGGTCGCGGGCGAAGCCAACGTGCCGTTCTTCACCATCTCGGGTTCGGACTTCGTCGAAATGTTCGTCGGCGTCGGCGCAAGCCGCGTCCGCGACATGTTCGAGCAGGCCAAGAAGAACGCGCCCTGCATCATCTTCATCGACGAAATCGATGCGGTCGGCCGTCATCGCGGCGCCGGTCTCGGCGGCGGCAATGACGAACGCGAACAGACGCTCAACCAGTTGCTGGTCGAGATGGACGGTTTTGAAGCCAATGAAGGCGTGATCCTGATCGCCGCGACCAACCGGCCCGACGTGCTGGATCCCGCGCTGCTGCGTCCGGGCCGTTTCGACCGCCAGGTGGTGGTGCCGAACCCGGACGTCGTCGGCCGCGAGCAGATCCTGAAAGTTCACGTCCGCAAGGTGCCGCTGGCGCCCGATATCAACCTCAAGACCATCGCACGCGGCACCCCGGGCTTCTCCGGCGCCGACCTGATGAACCTCGTCAACGAGGCGGCGCTGACGGCTGCCCGCCGCAACAAGCGGATGGTGACGCAGGCCGAGTTCGAAGAGGCCAAGGACAAGGTGATGATGGGTGCCGAGCGCAAGTCGCTCGTCATGACCGAGGAAGAGAAGCTCTTGACGGCCTATCACGAGGGCGGCCACGCCATCGTCGGCCTGAACGTCGTCGCGACCGATCCGATCCACAAGGCGACGATCATCCCGCGCGGCCGCGCGCTGGGCATGGTGATGCAGCTTCCCGAGCGCGACAAGTTGTCGATGTCGCTCGAGCAGATGACCTCGCGCCTCGCTATCATGATGGGCGGCCGCGTCGCGGAAGAACTGATCTTCGGCCGTGAGAAGGTCACCTCGGGCGCGGCCTCCGACATCGAGCAGGCGACACGACTGGCGCGCATGATGGTGACGCGCTGGGGCCTGTCGGAAGAGCTCGGCACCGTGTCCTACGGCGAAAACCAGGACGAGGTGTTTTTGGGCATGTCGGTGTCGCGCACGCAAAATGCCTCGGAAGCGACCGTCCAGAAGATCGACAAGGAGATCAAGCGGCTGGTTGAGGAAGGCTACAACGAGGCCACCCGAATCCTCACCGAGAAGCGCGACGATCTCGAGATGCTGGCCAAGGGCCTGCTCGAGTTCGAAACGCTCACGGGCGACGAGATCATCGATTTGTTGAAGGGCAAGAAGCCCAACCGCGAGTCGGTGCTCGAGCCGAGCACGCCGCGCACTTCCGCCGTGCCGCCCGCCGGCAAGCCGCGCCCGCGTCCCGATCCGGACCCGGGTCTGGAGCCGCAGCCCCAGGCGTAAGCGGCGCTTAATTCTGAACGACGAAAACGCGGCGGTGACGCCGCGTTTTTTTTGTGCTTGTTTCGAACCTTCATGGCGCCGCGGCCGGCGCCCCGAGGTGTACGGCCAGAATGTGTTCCGGCGTCTCGACCACTTCGACCTTTTGCCCATCGCCGCCGACAAAGGCGAGCACCGTGCGCTCGCCGTCGCGCCACATGCTGCCGACGAGGGCAATGTTGATGTGGGTAGATTGCCCCGTCTCAAATCGCGTGCATTCGATCCAGAAGCGCATGACGTCCTCCTTGAGTTGCCTTGATGAGAGACGGGGCGGGCAGGTTACGCCAGCGCCCGCAATTCGCGGGCCGCGGCCACCATGTTGGCGAGCGCGGGTCGGACCTCCTCCCATTTGCGGGTCTTCAGTCCGCAATCCGGGTTGATCCAGATCTGCGTGTCGGAGAGCCGCTGTCGCGCCAGCTTGAGCAGGCCGGTCATCTCGCCGATCTCGGGAACGCGCGGCGAATGGATGTCGTAGACGCCGGGGCCGATTTCGTTCGGATAGCGGTAATCCCTGAACGCATCGAGCAGCTCCATCTTCGAGCGCGAGGTCTCGATCGAGATCACGTCGGCGTCCATCGCGCCGATCGCGCCGATAATGTCGTTGAACTCCGAGTAGCACATGTGGGTGTGGATCTGCGTCTCGTCGCGCACGCCGGACGAACAGAGGCGGAAGGCGTCGACGGCCCAGTCGAGATAAACCTTCCATTCGGATTTGCGCAGCGGCAAGCCCTCCCGCAGCGCGGCCTCGTCGATCTGGATCATGCCGGCGCCGGCCGCTTCGAGATCGGTAACCTCGTCGCGGATCGCGAGCGCGATCTGCCGGCAGGCTTCGCTGCGCGCAATGTCGTCGCGGACGAACGACCAATTCAGAATGGTGACAGGGCCGGTGAGCATCGCCTTCATCGGCTTTTTCGTCAGCGACTGGGCATATTGCCACCACTCGACCGTCATCGGCTTTGGGCGCGAGACGTCGCCGAACAGCACAGGCGGGCGAACGTAGCGCGATCCATAGGATTGCACCCAGCCGTGCGCGGTGAAAGCGAAGCCTGCGAGCTGTTCGCCGAAATACTGCACCATGTCGTTGCGCTCGAACTCGCCATGCACGAGCACGTCGAGCCCGATATTTTCCTGCCAGCGCACGGTGCGGGCGGTCTGGTTCTGCAGATAGAGCTTATAGGCTTCGTCCGTCAGGGCGCCCCTGGCGTGCGCGGAGCGGGCGTTCCTGACGTCGGCGGTTTGCGGGAACGAGCCGATGGTGGTGGTCGGGAACGCCGGCAGGTTGAAGCGCTCGCGCTGAACGGTGGCGCGTTCAGCGAAGATGCTGGAGCGGAAGCGCATCGGTTCATTGATGCCGGCAACGCGTGCCGCTACCTTCGCGTCGTGAATGCGCGGCGAGGTCTTGCGGGAGGTCGCCGCCTGGTTCGAGGCTTTCAGCGTGGCTTCGACTGCTCTGCGGCCATCGGCGAGTGCCGTTCCGAGCGTGGCCAGTTCCTCGAGCTTCTGCACCGAAAACGCGAGCCAGCCCTTGATTTCGGGATCGAGCCCGGTCTCCAGCGCCAGATCGATCGGGACGTGCAGTAGCGAGCAGGAGGGGGCGATCTGCACACGGTGCTTGCCGAGTTTGGCGATTGCGGGCTCGAGCTGGTCGAGAAGCCGGCTCAAATCCGCGCGCCAGATGTTACGGCCATCGATGATTCCGAGCGATAGCACGAGGTCATCAGGAAATCCGGCGAGGTCGTCGATCTGCTCCGGCGCGCGCACGAGGTCGAGATGCAGGCCGGCGACGGGCAGGGATAGCGCGGTGTCGCGGTTGGCGCCGAGACCGCCGAAATAGGTCGTCAGCATGATCTTGAGCTGCGGCACTGCGCTCGCGATCTCCGCATAGGCATAATGCAACGCCTGCTGGGCGACAATATCAAGATCGAGCACGAGACACGGCTCGTCGATCTGTACCCATTCCGCGCCCCGGTAGGCAAGTTCGCGCAGCACCTCGATGTAAACCGGCAGCAAGCGATCAAGCAGGGACAGCGGATTGAAGCCGGCATCCTTGCTCTTGGCGAGTTTGAGAAACGTGACCGGGCCGACCAGCACGGGGCGGGTTTGATAGCCCAGCGCCTTGGCTTCCTCGTATTCCTCGATCGGCTTGCGCGAGGCGAGGATGAATTTCTGATCCTTCGTCAGTTCGGGCACCATGTAGTGGTAGTTGGTGTCGAACCATTTTGTCATTTCCAGCGCCGGCACGCCGTGCGCATCGTCATGCCCGTGACTGGCATGGCCGCAATTCGCCTCATGCGGCTTGCCTTGCGTGCCGCGGGCCATCGCGAAGTAAGTCGCAAGCGAGACCGGCCCGCCGCTCCAGCGATAGATTTCCGGGATCGCGCCGACCATCACTGATGTGTCGAGAACCTGGTCGTAGAACGAGAAATCGTTCGACGGAATCACCGTGACGCCGAGCTTTTTCTGGCGCGCCCAGTTTGCGGCGCGAAGCCCGATGCCGGTTTCGATCAGCGCCTTCTCGTCGGTTGCGCCCGACCAGAAACTCTCCAGCGCGAATTTCAACTCACGGCGCGGACCGATGCGCGGCGTGCCGAGGGAGGCAACGCGAAGTGAAGAAGTGGAGATGGTGGAAGTAGACGTAGCTTTGGAAGAAGACATTGGCTTAACCCCAAAAGTTGGGGGCAAAGGCCGAAGTGACACGTCTGGATTTTCGCGAACGGCAGAGCGCGCGCGGAAAATCGCAACCGCACCACCGGGACACCCCGCCCGAGGACGTGTATGTTGTCGAGGCAGGTCTCCTGGCTCGCGGGTCAATGCTGCTGTCCGGCCTTCCCGAAACCTTGCGAGGTCTCAGTGACTTTGTTGGACAGCGGCTCGCCGCTTACAGTTGCGGGGGCAGCTCCGGCTTTGGCTTTTCGGCCGCACCGGCTTCCCTCTTAGCTTCGGAAGAACGTCTCCCGAAGAACCACGACTGGTCCACTTATCGGCAACGCGGCAGGCGCGTCAACTCGGCGACATTCACCGGCGCCTTGTCATTGTTGTTCACAGCCGCGGGGTTCCGTCGCCGAAATTCTTGCACATCGCCCGCGCGCCCCATTGACAGCCGCATCCGAATAACACCAGATATAGCCGTCACGGTCCGCCATGGCCCAACACATGGTGGCTAAGAGGGAAGCCGGTGTATCGCGCGAAAGCCGCGAAAATCCGGCGCTGCCCCCGCAACTGTAAGCAGTGAGTTGTTTCCGAATCTGACGTCACTGATGCGGCATCGCATCGGGAAGACACGGGGACAACAGCGACCTGCGAGCCAGGAGACCTGCCGCGACGCCGAAAAAACGTCCACGGGCGGGGTGTCCCGGCGGCGCTTGCAGATTCATGCCCGCGTTTTCGCGTGGGCTAAAGCTGTAGCGTCCTCTGACATCCGGCCCCAACACAACTACGGGGTCTCTTGATGTCACTCTCTCTCGATCGCGAAGCCAACGCCGCTCCATTCATTCGTCTGCGCCCCGAATCGCTTGTCGCCTCGGAAGCGCAGCCGCCGATGCAGGTGATTCGCCGCAACGGCACGGTTTCGAAATTCGACGCGAGCAAGATTTCGGTCGCGATGACCAAGGCGTTTCTCGCGGTCGAGGGGCATGGCGCGGCGGCCTCCCGCCGGGTGCATGAAATCGTCGAGCAACTGACCGCCGAAGTCGTCGGCGCGCTGTCGCGCCGGATGAGCGAGGGCCGCACCTTTCATATCGAGGACGTGCAGGACCAGGTTGAACTTGCCTTGATGCGCAGCGAGCACCACAAGGTCGCGCGCGCTTATGTGCTCTATCGCGAGGAACGCACGCGCCAGCGTGCCGGACAGGACGTGAAGGCCACCCGGCCATCGGGGAAGCCCTCGTTACGCGTCACGCTGGCCAGTGGCGCGCAGGTCCCGCTCGATATCGCGCGGCTGACGCTGATCATCGAAGAAGCCTGCGCCGGTCTCGAGGGCGTCGGCGCCACGGCGGTGCTCGCGGAGACGCAGCGCAATCTCTATGACGGCATCAGCGAGGACGAACTGGCGCTGGCGTCGGTGATGGCCGCGCGCACGCTGGTGGAGCAGGAGCCGAACTACGCCTATGTCAGCGCGCGGCTCTTGCTCGACAAGCTGCGCACCGAAGTGCTGTCGTTCGTGCATGATACGCCGACCAGCGCGTCGCAGGCCGAGATGGCCGAGCGCTACGGCGAGTGCTTTCCAGCCTACATCAAGGCCGGCATCAAGGCCGAGCTGCTCGATCCCGATCTGGCGCGCTTCGATCTAAAAAAGCTTGCCGCGGCGCTGAAGCCGGAGCGCGACCTGGCATTCCAGTTTCTGGGTCTGCAGACGCTGTACGACCGCTATTTCCTGCATGTGCGCGGCAACCGTATCGAGCTGCCGCAGGCGTTCTTCATGCGCGTCGCGATGGGGCTGGCGATCCGCGAGATCGACCGCGAGGCGCGCGCGATCGAGTTCTACGATCTCCTATCGTCGTTCGACTTCATGGCCTCGACCCCGACGCTGTTCAATTCCGGCACGCTGCGGCCGCAATTGTCGTCCTGCTTCCTCACCACCATCGCGGACGATCTCGACGGCATCTTCAAGTCGGTCAAGGACAATGCACTGCTCGCAAAATACTCCGGCGGGCTCGGCAACGACTGGACCCGCGTGCGTGGGCTCGGCGCGCACATCAAGGGCACCAATGGTGAAAGCCAGGGCGTGGTGCCGTTTCTAAAGGTGGCCAATGACACCGCGATCGCCGTCAACCAGGGCGGCAAGCGGAAAGGCGCGGTCTGCGCCTATCTCGAAACCTGGCACATCGACATCGAGGAATTTCTGGACCTGCGCAAGAACACCGGCGACGATCGCCGCCGCACCCATGACATGAACACCGCGAACTGGGTGCCCGACCTCTTCATGCAGCGCGTCGAGGCCGACGGCGAATGGACTCTGTTCTCGCCGGACGAGACGCCGGACCTGCATGACCTCTACGGCAACGCATTCGCCGAACGTTACGCAGCTTACGAAGCAAAGGCGGCGCGGGGCGAGATCCGCGTGTTCAAGCAGATCCGCGCCACGGATCTCTGGCGCAGGATGCTGACCATGCTGTTCGAGACCGGACATCCCTGGATCACGTTCAAGGATCCCTGCAATCTGCGCTCGCCGCAGCGCCATGCCGGCGTGATTCATTCCTCGAACCTCTGCACCGAGATCACGCTTAACACCTCCGACGACGAGACCGCCGTCTGCAATCTCGGCTCGATCAATCTGCTCAATCACGTGCGGGAAGGCCGGCTGGACGAGGCGCGGCTGCAACGCAGTGTGACGACGGCAATGCGGATGCTCGACAACGTCATCGACATCAATTTCTACACCATCCCCGAAGCGCGCCGTTCGAACCTGCGGCACCGCCCGGTCGGTCTCGGGCTGATGGGATTCCAGGACGCGCTGCAGGCGATGCGGATCGCGATGGCTTCCGATGCGGCGGTGACGTTCGCCGATACCAGCATGGAGATGATTTCCTATTACGCTATTTCGGCCTCCGTCGATCTGGCGGCCGAGCGCGGGCGATACCCATCGTTTGACGGCTCGCTGTGGAGCCGCGGCATCTTGCCGATCGATTCGATCGAACTGCTGGCGGAAGCCCGCGGCAGTCTCGCGATGGACCGCGGCATGACGCTCGACTGGGATAGCTTGCGCGAGCGCGTCAAGGCGACCGGCATGCGCAATTCCAACGTGATGGCGATCGCGCCGACCGCCACGATTTCCAACATCTGCGGCGTCGCGCAGTCGATCGAGCCCGCCTACCAGAACCTCTACGTCAAGTCCAACATGTCCGGCGACTTCACCGTGGTGAACGAATTCCTGGTGCGCGACCTCAAGGCGCGCGGGCTGTGGGACGAGGTGATGGTCAACGACCTCAAATATTTCGATGGCAGCTTGGGGGCATCGATCGCATTCCCGGCGACCTCAAGGCGCTCTATGCCACCGCATTCGAGATCGACAGCGCCTGGCTGATCGAGGCAGCGTCGCGGCGGCAGAAATGGATCGACCAGTCGCAGTCGCTCAACCTCTATATCGCCAACCCTAGCGGCAAGAAGCTCGATGCGCTCTATCGGCTGGCGTGGGCGCGCGGGTTGAAGACAACCTATTACCTGCGCTCGCGCAGCGCGACGCATGTCGAAAAGTCCACGCTCCGGGGGACCGACGGCAAGCTCAATAGCGTCGCGTCCGCGGCGATGATGGCGCCAGCCCCGATCATCGTCGCGCCGGCCGCCACCGCGCCGGATTTAACCGGTGCGGTGGCGTGCTCGATCGATAATCCCGAATGCGAAGCCTGCCAGTAAGCAGCAAGAACAAAAGGAAATCACAATGCTCGACTGGTCCGAACCATCCGCATCCCCGCGTCAGACGCCGCCGTCCGTCGTGGTGCAATCCGTTATTCAGGCCGAACAAACCGGCCTCGGCATGATAGATCGTCGCGGCGGACGCGTATCCGTCGACGACAAGCGGATGATCAACTGCCGCGCCGACGTCAATCAATTGCTGCCGCTGAAGTACAAATGGGCCTGGGAGAAATATCTCGCCGGTTGCAACAATCACTGGATGCCTACCGAAGTTTCCATGCAGGCCGACATCGCGCTGTGGAAATCGCGCGATGGGCTGACGGAAGACGAGCGCCGCGCCATCAAGCGCAACCTCGGTTTCTTCGCGGCCTCCGAAAGCCTGGTCGCCAATAACATCGTGCTGGCGATCTACCGCCATCTGACCAATCCGGAGTGCCGGCAATATCTGCTGCGGCAATCGTTCGAGGAGGCGGTGCACACCCACACCTTCCAATACATCGTCGAAAGCTTAGGATTGGACGAGGGCGAGCTGTTCAACATGTATCGCGAGGTGCCGTCGATTACCGACAAGGCAGCCTGGGCGCTGAAGCACACGCAGCATCTCGACGATCCCGATTTCAAGACCGGGACGCCGCAAGCCGACCAGGCGTTCCTGCGCGATCTCGTCGCCTTCTACGTCATATTCGAAGGTATGTGGTTCTATACGGGCTTCGCGCAGATCCTCTCGCTCGGCCGCCGCAACAAGATGGTCGGCATCGCCGAGCAGTACCAGTACATCCTGCGCGATGAGTCCATTCACCTGAATTTCGGCATCGATGTCATCAACCAGATCAAGATCGAAAACCCGCATCTATGGACCAAGGCGTTCCAGGACGAAGTCCGCGCCATGGTGCGCGAGGCGGCCGAGCTGGAAGCGGCCTACGGGCGCGACACCATGCCGCGCGGTTTTCTCGGGTTGAATGCGGCGCTGTGCGAGAGCTACATGCACTTCATTGCCAACCGCCGCTGCGCGCAGCTCGGGCTGCAGCGGGTGTTCGACGAGACCGAGAATCCGTTTCCGTGGATGTCGGAAGCGATGGACCTGAAGAAGGAGAAGAATTTCTTCGAGACGCGGGTGATCGAGTACCAGAACGGCGGTGCGCTGAGTTGGGAGTAGGGGAAGCCATACTGTCTCAACACGTCGTCCCTGCGAACCCGGGGATCAGGCCGGCCACATCGCGCGACAAGACGTCAGGTCATCAACCGCTACTTGATGAATGCCGCCCAGAGAGCGGCGTTGGCAAGCGTGCCGATCTCGTTCATGTGACAAGCGTCGGAGGGGTTGCGTCCGTCATTTCCGATCGTATCGGTATCGGGCCCTTGGCGGATGTTGAGCGCGTTATCGACAGCAGAGAGTTGACCGGCACGTACCGCAGCCGTGTTCTTCGGCTCGGCTACGCCGCATTTTGTGCTGCGTGACAGATAGAAGGGCGCATCGAACCCAGCCGCTCGAAATCGCTTCACGAGCTGATGCAACAGCGAGGCATATTGTTCTGCTGATATCGTTGACCTCGCGTCCGTTTCACCTTGCTGAAACAGAAAATGCGTCGGCGTCAGGCCCGCTGCCTTCAGCTTCGAGATCGCGTTTGTGATCCAATCCGCCCGCTCATTGTTCAAAAACGAAAGCGAGGAGCTGCCAATGGCAAGGGGTACGACGATCACGCGATCGTAGCGCCCGGCCTGAATCAGGATGTCGCCGAGTCGCGTTGCGAAGCTCCCGCCTATGCCATCGGCGCCCAGCAGGGGATCGGCGGCAGCAAAGCATTTGCCTGTGAGCGGGTCGAAATTGTCGACGGCTTCGCGCGCGGTATGTCGGGCGCTTCCCCAATTGCCCGCATTGCTCTGGCCGTGCACGACGATGATTGCCGTGTTGCCGGAGGTGTGGGCGCAAGACCGTTCGACACGCGCCGGCGGGGCAAGCGCAGCCAAACCGGTCTGGTGGGCGCTCGACGTCAGTACCTTGCCAGCAACCGCACCGATCAGAAGACCACCAATCAGGAACGCAACAGGGCGCAACAATGGAAATGCTCTCCAAGGCAGTTCAGCTTCATCGCGGGAGCACGCACACCGCCCGCTCATCGCAAGATGGCGTGCATCAGACGGCGCTTACCGATCCGGGCCGAGCGCGACCGATCTGAGGCTGCCCAAACTCGGCGCCATGCTAGCCGGGTAGCGTTGAGAGCCTGTTAACGGTTCGCAGGCCCCGCCGGCAAAACCTCTCCCGATCCGCATCGCAAAACCGTCTTGTCATCAGCCGTGAATAGTTGTTCACTTCTTCAAGCGATAGCGCTTTTTATCGCTCAAGCATTGAAGGTGTGCGCGTTCTGGCAGGCTCCGCGGGGCTTAAGGGCGCGCCGGGGACGGAAAACGCGCCATGGTCTATCGGCGAACCCATCAGGTCGTAAAGCGACTGGCGGCGCGGCGTAGCGCCATCCTGGCGGCGGCGCGGGATACTGCGGCCGAAGGCGGCATGGCGGCAGTGCAGATCGCCCCGGTTGCGGTCCGCGCCAATGTCGCGGCCGGCACCGTCTATCGTTACTTCCCTTCCAAGGCCGAACTGATTTCCGAACTGATCGCCGAGGTCTCGCGGGACGAGCTGGCCGCGATCCGCCGCGCCGCGGATGCGGCGCCGGGACCGTCCTCGGCGCTCGCCGCCGCCGTCACCACGGTTGCCGTGCATGTGCTGTCGCAGCGCAAGCTCGCCTGGGGCATTCTGGCCGAACCTGTCGATGTCGACGTCTCGGTGTCGCGGCTTGCCAGCCGCCGCGAAATCTCCGGCGAGATCGCTGCCAGAATTGACGCCGCGGTGCGTGCCGGCCATCTGCCGGCGCAGGATACCGCGCTCGCCGCCACCGCGCTGCTCGGCGCGCTGCATGAGTCGCTGGTTGGCCCGCTGGCGCCCGAGAATCTGGATGACCCCGCGAAGCTGCGCGACGCCGTGCAAACCGTCACACTTTTGGCGCTACGCGCCGTTGGCGTGATGGATGCCCGCGCCCGCGGCCTCGTGGTGCAGGCGGTGCTGCCGGCCAAGGCGCTGGTCGGGGCCTAGAAACTCCCCCTTTGCGACACGCCCTTTGTCGCAACCATTTGTGTCGCAACCATTTGCCACGCTGCGGCTTATCGACGGTCCAACCCGCGATCAGGAGCATGCGATGAGCACGACATCAGGATCCGCCAAATGGCAGGGCGGCATCAAGGACGGCAAGGGCGCGATCTCGACCAAGAGCGGCGCGCTGAACGATTATCCTTACGGCTTTTCGAGCCGCTTCGAGGGCAAGCCTGGCTCCAATCCAGAAGAATTGATCGGCGCGGCGCACGCCGCGTGCTTCACGATGGCGCTGTCACTGATTCTGGGTGAAGCCAAGCTCACCGCCGAGCACATGGAAACCAAGGCCGACGTGACGCTGGAAAAACAGGGCGATGGTTTTGCCATCACCTCGATTCATCTGACGCTGAACGCGAAGGTTCCGGGCGCCGACAAGGCAAAGTTCGAGGAGCTGGCTGGTAAGGCGAAGGCCGGTTGCCCTGTGTCGAAACTATTCAATGCCAAGATCACGCTGGACGCGACGCTGCAGTAGTTTTGCTGCAGTTGCTCTTTCGTCATTCCCGGTTCGTCGCTTCGCGCCGTCCCGGAATGACGGAGGCCGGTCACTTCTCCGGCTTGCCTTCCCCACCGACAGTGGCGATGCGCACCATGTTGGTGGTGCCGGGGATGCGAAGCGGCACGCCGGCGACGATAATCACGCGCTGGCCTGCGTTGGCGAAGCCGTCACGAAACGCGATCGAGCCGGCGCGGTCGACCATGTCGTCCTGGTCGTGGGCATCTTCCGCCACCACGCAATGCACGCCCCAGACGACCGACAATTTGCGGCCGGTCGCAAGGTTCGGCGTGATCGCCACCACAGGCAGCTTCGGCCGCTCGCGGGCCACACGGATCGCCGTGGAGCCCGATGAGGTCCAGCAGATGACCGCGGATAATTCCAGCGTCTCGGCGATCTGCCGCGCGGCGTCCGCGATGGCGTCGCCGACCGTATTCTCCGGTTCGGCCCGCTGCGCCGACAGCACCGAGCGATAGGTTGGATCGCGCTCCACCTCTTCGCCGATGCGATTCATGGTCGAAACCGCTTCGACCGGGAATTTGCCGGCGGCGGACTCCGCTGACAGCATGATGGCGTCGGCACCTTCATAAACCGCCGTCGCGACGTCGGAGACTTCGGCGCGCGTCGGCACCGGCGCCTGGATCATCGATTCCAGCATCTGGGTTGCGATCACCACCGGTTTGCCGGCGCGACGCGCCATCCGCGTCATCTGTTTCTGCAGGCTCGGCACCCGCTCCAGCGGCAGCTCGACGCCGAGGTCGCCGCGCGCCACCATCAGCGCGTCGGAAGCATCGATGATCTCGGCGAGCCGGTCGATCGCCTGCGGCTTTTCGATCTTGGCCATGACAGCCGCGCGGCCGCGGATCATCCGCTTGGCTTCATGGACGTCTTCGGCGCGCTGCACGAAGGAGAGCGCGATCCAGTCGACACCGGTCACCAAGGCTGCTTCGAGATCGGCCCGATCCTTCGGCGTCATCGCCGACACCGGCAGGTCGGTATCGGGCAGGCTGACGCCCTTGCGGTCCGACATCTTGCCGCCGATCACCACGCGCGTTACCGCGCGTTCGGACGTGGTTTCCTCGGCGATCAGGCGCACCTTGCCATCGTCGAGCAGCAGCGCGTGGCCAGGCCGAAGTGCTGCGAGGATTTCCGGATGCGGCAACTGCACGCGGTTGTTGTCTCCCGGCGTCTTGTCGGAATCGAGCACAAAGCTCTGGCCGTTCTTCAACTGGGTCGAACCTTCGGTGAACGCGCCGAGCCGCAGCTTCGGTCCCTGCAGGTCGACGAGGATGCCGATCGGACGGCCGTAGCTGCTCTCGACATTGCGGATGGTATTGACCAGCTCGCGCATCTTGTCGTGCGGCGTGTGGCTCATGTTGATGCGGAACACGTCCGCACCCGCCTCGAACAGCTTCCGGATCATCGCACTGTCGGACGATGCCGGGCCGAGGGTTGCGAGAATCTTGATGCGACGGAGCCGTCTCATTGCTTGGGCGCCGGGGCTGGCGGCAGACCCGGTCCGCCCGGCGGATTGGACAGGCCGGGAACCCCGCCGGGCCCCCCGGTCCCATTGTTCCTGGAATTCCCGGCACGCGCTGCGCGGGCTGCTCGTTGGCTTCTGTCAATTGCACGGTCCACGCTCGCTGTTCGCCTGTATCGACCTCGAAGAACCCGGTGCGGTCATAGCCGCGCGCCAGGCAGTTCTCGGTACCCTTGATGGTGAATTCCTTGTCACGCGAGCACATGAAGGCCTGCCCCGACCATTCGCCGCCGCGGTCATAGTCGAGCGCGTAGATGTAATAGTAGCGCGCAACAAGAGTTCCGCGCAGCAGTGTCTCGCAACTGCGTGACGACACGTTCCACCACCCTTCAGTGGTCCAGCCCCTCGGCATCCTTGTAGCCCAGCGCGATGCCGACCCGGCTGGACGTGTTGTTGCAGAGCCGGAAATCGGCCGCCGCTGGACTGCTCCACAGACACGCCACCGCCAGTGCAAACAACGGCGCAAGGCCGGCGGCGGTCACGCGAGCGGGGAGGGGAGACAAGCAGCGCGAATCTTTTCCGATCATGCAGCGAAGCTATATCAAATCATTGACGATTTCGCGTGACCCGGCAGGGCCTGTCAACGCCCGGGGAACGCCTTTCCCGCGCTATGGGAAACCGGGGCTCCTTGCGAGATCGCCAATTTTGCGCGCAGATATGGCAAAATCTGTGACAATTCCCACCTGATATCAATATGCTCGGCACATGTGACGCGGGATCCAAGACCATGACGATTGACGACAAAACCAGAACAGAACTGGAAGCCGCCGTTTTCCGGCGCCTGGTCGGCCACCTGCGTACTCGCACCGACGTCCAGAACATCGATCTGATGAATCTGGCCGGCTTCTGCCGT
This sequence comes from Bradyrhizobium sp. RDI18, assembly GCF_043203335.1. NCBI lineage: Bacteria > Pseudomonadati > Pseudomonadota > Alphaproteobacteria > Hyphomicrobiales > Nitrobacteraceae > Bradyrhizobium > Bradyrhizobium sp. RDI18. The sequence goes on from NZ_JBICRN010000008.1 coordinate 6,101,628, forward strand.
AACTGCCTGTCCAACTGGATGAAGGAAGAGGCCGACGCCAAGGGGGTCGCCGTCAGCAAGGACGAGAGCCGCGAGGCGGTCTACGGCATGCCCTATGAGGAGTGGAAGGCGAAATATCAGGGCACCGCCACGCCCGAGCAGCTAGCCGCGATGAAGAAGGTTCATCCCGGGCATTGAGTCCCATCGCGCCGTTCAACACACACTAGTGAGCTGGTCATTCCGGGATGGTGCGCTAGCATCAGACCTCAGATGCGCAACTGCGGATCTCGAGATTCTCAGGTGCGCAATTGCGCACCATATTCGATGCTTCGCATCGCCCCGGAATGACAGCATGCCCTCATCTCCTGTGGGCGCGCTGTGGATGAGCGCGATGCTGCCTTGACGCGAGGCCCCCCGATCTTGAGGGTCATCTGCGAAAAAGCGCCGTGCGGTAACGCGTGCGGCGCTTGATCTTCGAGCATCACCATCAGTTCCACTCAGGAGTACCCGATGGCCACCTCCGCCGCCGCAGCCGTCCAGGACGAGCCAGCGACAAGATCGCCAAAGACCAGCTCAAGGCCATCATCGAGCGCATCGAGCGTCTGGAAGAAGAAAAAGAAGACGATCTCCGACGACATCCGTGACGTCTATGCCGAAGCCAAGGGCAACGGCTTCGACACCAAGGCGCTGCGCACCATCGTGCGGATGCGCAAGCAGGATGCCAACGAGCGCGCCGAGCAGGAAACCATTTTGGAAACCTATATGCAGGCGCTCGGAATGCTCTGAGTTTCCGCTGTCCCGGCCAAGCGAACGAAGTGAGCACGAGCCGGGACGCCATAACCACAAATGGTAACGTTGTGCAAAGCTGGGGCCACAGCCGGCTCTAACGCGCACGTTCGTGGTTATGGGGTCCGCGAGGACGACGGCGAATTTTGCGGAAAGGGCGCCTAGCGCAGCGCGGCGGTGCGCAGCACGAACGACTGCGTCGGCAGTTGCGCGGTTGCCGATCCCGTGAAGCGATCGCAGGTCATGCCCATCAGCGGATCTTCCGAGAAAGTCATTGAGACCGCGGCCTGCGGCTTGACGAAGTGGGCGCGCATCTGGGTCATCTCGGTGTCGCCGAGCACGGTCGTCGACATCGCGCTGCTGGCACTCGGCGCCAGCATCACCACCCGCATCCAGATATTGTTGCCCTGTGCGGCGGCAAGGCGGGTCGAGGTGGCGACCACGCTGTCGTGACCCTGGGTGCCTTTGGCGACAACGGTGTTGATTTCGGTCGCTGCGGCGCCGGAGTTGCGTGCCGGGCGGGCAGGGCGCGGGATAGCCGCGGAGGCGGCGACGATGTTGGAGCGATCGAGCGGCGAAGAAGCGGCCGGTGCATAGGCCATTGCCTTGTTGAACGCGTCGCTGACGCTGGCCGTCGGCTGCGGATCGGTGGCGAGCGCCTGGCGTGCGCGGAGGGCCGCGACCTGCGCCGGGGTTGCCTGGTTCGCCGCGGTCGGTACGTCGTCCCAGAAGCCGCGGGAATTGATGATATCGGCCGGCGTTTGCGGCCTCGGCTCGGCCTTGTCGGCGGAGGCCTGCGCAACCTGTTTCGTCTCAGGCTTGGGCTCGGCTCTAGCTTTGGGCGCCGACACGATCTGGGCGTCGGCCAAGGCGAGCTGGATCGTCGCACCGACCGGCTTTGCGCGCGGGGTCGGCACCGGTTCGGCGGATTTCACAGCAGCCACACTGTTCGGTGCAGGCTTCTCGTTCTTGACGGGGGCGCTGGCGGCCTCGTCATCCTCTTCAGTCGACTTGCCGCCCCTGAACAGGGCTGCGAACAGGTTCGGCATCTTGATGGTTGCGGCACTGTCGCCATTGCCGCGGCGTTCGATGTCGGCGCGGGCCAGTTCATAGCCCTTCATCGGACCGCCATTGGACGGCAGGTGCACCGTGCGTCCGTCCGGGAATACCCTTGCAAGCTGATCGTGGGTCATGCGCGGCCAGTGACGAACGCTGCCGGTATCGAGGTGGACGAAAGGCGATCCGGAGGTCGGGTAGAAGCCGACGCCGCCGCGCTGCAAGCGGAGACCAGCGGCGCGGATCTGCTCCAGCGGCACGTCCGGGATGTAGAAGTCCATGGCGTGGCCAAGCATGTGCTGGCTGAAACGCGCCACGCCGGAGGAGCGGCGGCGGAGCATGGAGTTGGTGGCGGGGGAGCGATAGGCGGAGATGACCTGGATCGGCTTCTTGCCGTCGACGTCTCGGTAAACTTCCCAGATGATATCGAACAGGTGCCGATCCATCGTGGTGGAGTCCTGGCTGCGCCAGTCGCGAAGGAAATGATTGAGCTTCTTCAGCGCCTCTTCGTCGTAGCGCCCGTCGCGCTTGAAGGTGACGGTGAGATCTTCGCCGGAATGGGTATGGTGGAAGGAGAGGGTGCGGGTTTCGTTCAGCGCCGTCGCATCATGCACTGTGCCCGCGCCAGCCAGCAGCAAAAGCGACGTCAAGCCGATCCGATATCCGGCCTTTGGCAGAGCAAGCGGATTGAATTGGCGCGCGAAACCAGCCAGCACGTATGAGCCCACCCAGTCGACGAGCGTTCACGGTGTTTCTTTTGCAGACCCCCGGCAAAAGACGATGAACGCTTTCTTAAAGCAGGAGGGTTAACCGAGGTTTACCGTCCTGCCCCCAAGCAAGCCTTAACCTAACGCGTTGACTGTGGCGAAAACGTGCCCGGTGTCGAATCCGGATGGATAGTAGTTGACGTAAACAATCTCTCCGGCGAGGAGAGATTGTTGATCTTGTTCGGAAATTCTGCCTTCGGGCGGTAGTGCTCCGGATTACCGGGTGAACCGCGGTTGAGGTCGCCGGCCGATCGGTGCCGGTGGCGTCATGGGCGACGGACCGCCGAACAGGCGCTCGAAGAATGACGGGCCGGAGGAGAAGGTGTTGTCGCTGGCGAAGTTGACGCCGGCCGGCAGGCTCGAGCCGGGCGGGCGCGAATAGCTCGGCTGCGCATGAGCAACCATGGCCTCCAAATCCTTGCTGCGGCCGTTCCTGAGCAAGGCGATCATCGTGGCGTCGCGGCCATAGATGTCCTTGCGGATCTGCAGCTTGCCGGCGTCGTCCACGAAAGCGGTCTGGTAGGTGATGTTGACCGGAATCGGCGTCGGGAATTTCAGGTCGATCTCGCTGCGGCCATACATGCTGCGGATCTTTTCCGGCGTGTAGCGCTCGTTCGGCATCACGATATTGAGCAGGGTCGAGGCGTATTGATCCGGATTCTGCACCCGCATGCAGCCATGGCTGAAGGCGCGTTCTTCCTTGGCGAACAGGTGCTTGTCCGGGGTGTCGTGCTGATAGACCAGGAACTTGTTCGGGAAGTTGAAGCGAATGCGGCCGAGCGCATTGGCTTCACCGGGCGGCTGCGAAATGTGGATGCTGCCATCGCGGCGGCGCTCGAGCCTCAGACCCATGCGATCCAGCACGGTCGGGTCCTGCTGCAGGGCAGGCAGATATTCGTTGTAGATGATCGACGGCGGTACGTTCCATGTCGGGTTGACGGTGATGAACTTCATCGTCTCCGTCAGCATCGGCGTCGCATGTTTGCCCGGCTTTCCGGTCACCACCCTCGTCGTCCAGACCGGGGCCCCGTTCTGCATCACTTTCAGCGTGAAGTCGGGCACATTGAGAATGACATAGGCATTGCCGAGCGAGGCAGCGCCGAGTTGGCGCGGCAGCCAGCGCAGGCGCTCCATGTTGACGAGTACTACGTCGATCTGCCGGTCGCGCTTCGGGCTGTTGATCGCCTTCACCGTGCGGTCGTCGAGCACACCGGTCGGCTTGAGATCGGCGCTCTCCTGGAATTTGCGTACGGCGGCAGCAACCTTGGCGTCGTAATGCGTGCCGTCGGGATTTTCGGTGACGCCGAGCTTGGCGCGCAGTTGCGGCACGCGCGAGTCTTCCGGCGCGACCTCATCCTGCTTCTTGGTGGCAGCCTTGTACGCCAGCGCCGGACCCTCGGCGATGTAGATCATCGGTCCGTCGCCCTGGCCGCGTAGCTCGGCGAGCTTGGCCTTCAGGTCCTTGTAGAGCTTGTGCGGCGGATTGTAGCCGTCGAGCGCGGCGGAAGCGTCCTTGGCGGTCGAGATGTTGGCGAGCACTTCCGCCGGGTCGGTCGGGTGCTCGGGATAGAGGATGTCGCCAGCGACCTGCGACCAGTGCATCCGGCCGCTCTGGGCCTGTCGCGCATAGTCGAGCATGCTCGCGGTCAGTTTCAGTTCGGCTTCGGCGAGCTGGTCCGGCGACGTGGCGGCGGCAAAATCCGGCACCGGATAGTCGGCCGGATTGAGGCCCTCGGCGGCGGCGTCCTTCAGGCGGGCGATCACGCCCTTGCCACTGTCGGTCAATTTGCCGGCTTGCGTCCATTGCGGCGCATAGTCCCGCGCCGAGTAGAACTTCTCGACGGCAGCGCGCTCGTTCTTGCGGTCGAAATCGCGCAGCGATTTGGCGCCGAGCATGTCGCGCAACCGGTCGGCGACCGGCTGATCGGCCGGTGCGACGGTGCTGACCTTCACCGGCTCCTTGGCGGGTTCGGGGGCGGGCGCGGTGGCTGTCGCGGCCGGAGGCGTGGTTGTGACGGCGTCGCTCGGCTTGGCCGGCGCGGTGACGTTCTCCGTCGGCTTGATATCCGTCTTGGGTTCAGCCGCCTTCGGGGCCGTCCCCGGTTCGGCCGGCTTCGCTGTGGCCTTGTCTGTGGCCTTGGCCGCATCGGGCACTGCGCCGGTCGCGTCCATCTTGAAATCGCCGATCGTGGGAGGCGGAACGTTGGCGGGCTCGGGACGGGGAATTGCTGCGTCGATCGCGAGTTCGGCAGCACTGGCGCGCGGCGTATCCGACGGAGCCGCCAGTGCTGAGGTCGCTGATACCGTGAGGAAGGTTGCCGCGACGGCCATCAGCACGCGGTCAAATCCTGCACGATTCGAACAGTCACGCATCGTCACACCCCCTTGGGCGAAACTGCCCCGGCATGGAACAGTCGTTGGCATCGTTCATAGCTTGCGCGGGAAAGCGCCGGCCTCGATCGGTTTCTCAGTCGTACGCCTGCAGTCACGATTCAAACGCAGACGATACATGTGCCCCTTTCATGCAGCCAGCGCCATGCGGGACAACTCACGACAAACTGACCTCAAACTACCCGTTTGCACTCGGGTCACGCGGTTTTGCCACGCCACCCGCCATTTGTCTGTCACCGCCAAGCCACGGTTCAAAAGCTTCCGAACGACCGATGTCCTTGGTTTGCCACGATCTTTGCCACGCGGGCGCCGTAATCGCGCAAGCGCCCGTTGCTCGCGTCTCAACTGGCGTCCTGCGCGCCGCCTTCGGCCGGATCGTTGGCGGCAGCTTCATCGAGTTTACGATAGAGCGTGGAACGACCGATCTTGAGCCGGCGCGCGACCTCCGACATCTGGCCGCGATAATGCGAGATCGCGAAACGGATGATCTCGTTTTCCATGTCTTCGAGCGGCCGCACCTCGCCGGTGGCGGTCAGCATCGAAAGGCTGCCGGCAGTGGCGAGCGGGGCAATTGGTATTTCGCTACCCGACACCATGGCAGGCGCCGTCGACGGCGCGACGACCAGCGGCTCGCTGTGCGTTAGCTGGCCGTCCGGCGCGGCCTGGCCGAGAACTTGCGGGAAATCAGACAGGCCAAGTTGATCGCTCTCGCTCATGACGACGGCGCGATACACCGTGTTTTCGAGTTGGCGGATGTTGCCGGGCCAATCGAGCTGCGCGAGATGGGTCACGGCCTCGCCGCTGATGCCGGTGATGGTGCGGTTCTCCTCGGCTGCAAAGCACGCCAGGAAATGCCGCAACAGATGCGGGATGTCTTCGCGCCGCATCCGCAGCGGCGGGATGGTCAGCGGCAGCACGTGCAGCCGATAGAACAGGTCCTCGCGGAACGCGCCGCTCTTCACGAGGTCGAGCAGCTTGCGGTTGGTCGCGGAAATGATGCGGACGTCGACCTTCACCGGCTTGCGGCCCCCGACCGCCTCGACGGTTCCTTCCTGCAGCGCGCGCAAAAGCTTTACTTGCGCCGCGAGCGGGAGCTCGCCGACCTCGTCGAGAAACAGCGTGCCGCCGGAAGCTTCGACGAACTTGCCCATGTGCCGTTCGGTGGCGCCGGTGAAGGCGCCCTTCTCGTGGCCGAACAGGATCGATTCCACGAGATTGTCGGGAATGGCGCCGCAATTGACCGCGACGAAGGGTTTCGCTTTGCGTTCGCCGGAACCGTGAATGGCGCGGGCGAACAATTCCTTGCCGACGCCGGATTCGCCTTCGATCAGAACAGGAATGCTGGAAGCTGCCGCCTTCTGCGCGGTGCGCAGCACGGCTGCCATGGTTTCGCTGCGCGTGATGATGTCGGCAAAGGTCAGCCGTCCCTCGCGGCTGTGGCGGATGCGCTGCAATTCGCCCTTGAGCGCTGAGGTGTTGAGCGCGTTGCGCAGCGACACCTGCAGCCGTTCGAAGCCGACCGGCTTGACCACGAAATCCTGCGCGCCGGCGCGCATCGCCGAAACCACATTGTCGATGCCGCCATGCGCGGTCTGCACGATGACGGGGATGCTCAGGCCTGTTTCGCGCATTTTTGCGAGCACGCCGAGCCCGTCGAGGCCGGGCATTACGAGGTCGAGCACGACCGCGTCGATCGCCTGCGCATCTGGAGCCGTCAGCAAGGCCACGGCCGCATCGCCGCTGTCGACGACAAGGGGCTCATAGCCGCACTTCTGCACCATGTTCTCAACCAAACGGCGCTGCACGGCGTCGTCGTCGGCAATCAAAATGGTCGCAGCCATGGCTCTCCCCGCACGCTACTGTATTGTACCGAATCGGGGCAATTTCGCCGATGCCGATTAACGTTCTCTTAAACGTTGAAAACGGCCTTGTTGAGAATCGGCTAGAGGTTGAGGTGGGGCCACACCTCGATCGCGCCGCGATAGCACATGTCGAGAGCCACATAGAGGATGATGGCGAGGCCGACATAGGCGATCCAGCGCTGCTTCTCCAGCAGGCGCGCGATGAAGTTGGCGGCAAGCCCCATCAGCGCGATGGAGAGCGCCAAGCCGAAGATCAGAATCATCGGATGCTCGCGCGCTGCGCCGGCGACGGCGAGCACGTTGTCGAGCGACATCGACACGTCGGCGAGCGTGATCTGCCAGATCGCCTGGCCAAGCGTCTTTTGATGACCCGCCGGGGCTGATGCATCGACCGTCCCGGCAGCCGACAGATCATTCAATTTCGGCTCATGATGATGCGATGAACGCAACTCGCGCCACATCTTCCAGCAAACCCAGAGCAGGAGAATGCCGCCGGCGAGCAGCAATCCAATGATCTGCAGCAATTGGACGGTGATGGAGGCGAAGCCGATCCGCAGGGCCGTGGCGGCCAATATGCCCACCACAATCGCCTTCCTGCGCTGGGCATCGGGCAGTCCAGCGGCTGCAAGCCCGATGACGATCGCATTGTCGCCGGCGAGCACCAGATCGATCATCACGACCTGGAAAAACGCTGTTAGGGCTTCTGAGGAGATCATTTCAAACATGCGGGCCACTCCGTGAATTGGTCCAATCCGACATCGCAGTTCGCTTGAACTGCCAGAGGGGCCCGGGCTTGGACGCGCGTAAAAAACGTCGCAGTCAAACTGCGCAGATTTCTTCTTGTTACCCTGGTTGATGCGAGAGGGTGAAAAGCCTGACCATCTGGTCCGGCTCGATCAAAACGGACAGGACGACGCCGATGAACGTCAGGCTTCCGGCGAGGTCGAACCACATTGTGCGGAATCGGTCGCGCCGGCAGAGCAGCGCAAAGCCAGCCGTTACAGCAGCAGCCGCAAACAGCAGGGTCACGATCGCCGGCGCCAGTGCATCCGCGGGCACCACGTTTCGAATTCCGACGGTCGCGATCAACGCCACGACAAGAATGCCGGCGAACAACTCCTTGACGCGCGCCAAAGGTGCTCGGTCGCTCGTTCGGACGATCTGACTGCGGTCCAAGAAGGCCATCGGAATCTTATTCGCGAACTAAGATTGTGGTAGGGAACTTCACCGATCCCGGTATTCAATTTAGCTAGTTTAGTAATCATGAAACGAGTGAAACATCAAGACGTTTCCGCTGAACGGCTTGCCGGCAAGGCCGCGCCGGAAGCCAAGCAATTGCGTAAACTGGCCGGGGATTGGCTCAAGCAGCGCAGGGCGGATGCCGAATTGTCGCAGGCGGATCTCGCTGCTCGCCTCGGCCTGAAATATTACACGTTCATCTCCCAGGTCGAGAACGGGTTCAGCCGCGTTCCAACTGAAATTATGGGAGCGTGGGCGAGCGAATTGGGTCTTGAACCGGCCGCCTTCGCTAGGCATCTTTTAAGGTACTACGAGCCGGAATTGCACCGGCTGCTGTTCGGAGCGGAAAGCACATGAGCGTGGTTGCGTTCGAGCGCAAACAGGACGCGGGCGAGTGGAGCGAGCGAGAACTCAGCACCATTATCGCGGCTCTGAACGCAGCGCTTGCGCCGGGCACCGGACGCGAATGGGAAACCGGCATGACGGAGAAGCGCGATGCCCAGTTCTACCTGCTGGGACCGCTTCCGGATCAGGCTTGCGAGTTGTGCGTGTCGCGGATCGGCGGAAATTATATCCTTGAGGATGGTTTTGGACGGTTGCTCTTCGAGCACCGAAACCTCGATCTCGTCGCGCTGCACGCGCGGGCGGCAGTCCCGAGCACCTCGTGGCTTATGGTACGCGTGATCGTGTTATGGTGCGCGATCCGTAGCGTGATGCACGAAAGGCTCGAGCCGATGCTCGCCGAAAGTGAGGAACTGCTTGTCCAATTGGCACCGCAGCTTTCGGCTTTCGCGTGATCTCGCCCAATTTCCTGATCACCTCTCAATTTTGAAAGTGTCATGAGCGCAAAATCTGCGACCTCCCGAGCCGTCAAGACGTCCCGTAAGCCCGTCAAGGGCAGCAAGGCGAGCGCAGCCAAACCCAAAACCGGCAAATTGCCGGAATGGAACCTCGCCGATCTTTACTCCGGCATCGACGCGCCTGAAATCACTCGCGATCTCCAGAAGATGGATACCGACTGCGTCGCGTTTGAAACGGACTACAAAGGCAAGCTGGCGGAACGCGTTGCCCGCGACGAGGGCGGTCTTTGGCTAGCGGAGGCGATCAGGCGCTACGAGGCGATTGACGATTTGGCCGGCCGGCTTGGCTCCTATGCGGGCCTCGTTCATGCCGGCGACGGCGTCGATCCCGTGATTTCCAAGTTCTACGGCGACGTCTCCGAGCGGCTGACGGCGGCCTCGCTGCATCTGCTGTTCTTCGCGCTCGAACTCAACCGCATCGAAGACGCCGTGATCGAGCGCGCGATGCAAACGCCTGAGCTCGCGCATTTCCGGCCGTGGATCGAGGATCTGCGCAAGGACAAGCCGTATCAGCTCGAAGATCGCGTCGAGCAGTTGTTTCACGAAAAATCCCAGAGCGGCTATGCCGCCTGGAACCGGCTGTTCGACCAGACCATCTCCGGCCTGCGCTTCAAGGTCGGGACCAAGGCGCTCGCCATCGAACCGACGCTCAATCTGCTGCAGGACCGTGCGCCGGAAAAGCGCAAGGCCGCCGCGCAGGCGCTGGCGAAAACGTTCAAGGATAATGAGCGGACCTTTGCCCTCGTCACCAACACGCTCGCCAAGGATAAGGAAATTTCCGATCGCTGGCGTGGCTTCCAGGACGTTGCGGATTCGCGCCACCTGAATAACCGCGTCGAACGCGAGGTCGTCGATGCGCTGGTCGGCTCGGTTCGCGCGGCCTATCCGCGGCTGTCGCACCGCTACTACAATCTGAAAGCCGGCTGGTTCAAAAAGAAGAAGCTGGCGCATTGGGACCGCAACGCGCCGCTGCCGTTCGCGGCGGCTGGCACGATCGCCTGGCCCGAGGCGCAGAAGATGGTGCTGACGGCCTATCGCGGCTTCTCCGCCGAGATGGCTGATATCGCGGAACGTTTCTTCACCGACCGCTGGATTGATGCGCCGGTGCGGCCGGGCAAGGTGCCGGGCGCGTTCTCGCACCCGACCACGCCCTCGGCGCATCCGTATGTGCTGATGAATTACCAGGGCAAGCCGCGCGACGTGATGACGCTGGCGCATGAGCTCGGCCATGGCGTGCACCAGGTGCTGGCGGCGAAGAACGGCGCGCTGATGGCGCCGACGCCGCTGACGCTTGCGGAGACAGCAAGCGTGTTCGGCGAAATGCTGACCTTCAAGCGGCTCCTGTCGCAGACCAAAAACGCCAGGCAGCGCCAGGCGCTGCTGGCCGGCAAGGTCGAGGACATGATCAACACCGTGGTGCGGCAGATCGCGTTCTATTCGTTCGAGCGCGCCGTGCACACCGAGCGCAAGAACGGCGAACTGACCGCCGAGCGCATCGGCCAGATCTGGCTCAGCGTGCAGGGTGAAAGCCTCGGGCCGGCCATCGATATCCGTCCGGGCTACGAAAATTTCTGGATGTACATTCCGCACTTCATCCATTCGCCGTTCTACGTCTACGCCTATGCGTTCGGCGACTGCCTGGTGAACTCGCTTTACGCGGTCTACGAAAACGCCGCCGAGGGTTTCGCCGAGCGCTATCTCGCCATGCTCGCGGCCGGCGGCACCAAGCATTATTCCGAACTGCTCAAGCCGTTCGGGCTCGATGCCAGGGATCCCAAATTCTGGGACGGCGGGCTGTCGGTCATCGCAGGCATGATCGACGAACTGGAAGCGATGGGCTGACCGGGGCGCCAGCGGCCACCAAACGGATTTGTGATGGGCCGCGGACGCAATTTTTCCCGCCGTCGCCCTACATGATGACGGTGACGACAGAAGGGAAGTGCCCCATGATCGACACCCCGACGCGGCGCGTTGTACTTGGAGCGGGCGTCTTCGCAGCCGGTTCGCTGCTCATGGTCGATGGCAGCATGGCTCAGGCCCCGCTTGCACCCACGCCGGAATGCCACGATGGCGAGGCGGCAACATTGCCGCAAACCGAAGGGCCATTTTTCAAGCCGTCATCGCCTGAACGGATCGAACTGCTCGAAGAAGGCATGGCCGGACAGCCGATCGAGCTGGTCGGCTTCGTTCTTACCCGTGCCTGCAAACCGATCGCCGGAGCCTTGCTGGATTTCTGGCAGGCCGACGACAAGGGCCGCTACGACAATTCCGGCTTTCGCCTGCGCGGTCACCAGTTCGCCGATGCGGAAGGGCGCTACCGGTTGCGCAGCATCCTGCCCGGCGCCTATGTCGGCCGCACACGCCATATCCACGTGAAGGTGCAGCCGCGCGGCGGCCGCGTGCTGACCACCCAGCTCTATTTCCCGGGCGAAGCGCTGAACCACACTGACGGCCTGTTTCGCAAGGAGTTGCTGGTACGCACGGCCAAGAACGCCGGCTGGCTGGCCGGGCGTTTCGATTTCGTGGTCGGATAGGGGTGGTTCGCCCTTCTGCACGAGGGGCCGCGTAAAACATTTGTTGAACGGACTGCGGAGCCGTGTTATACATATTGTATAACGGAGCTGGTGCCAATGAACAAAACCCCTCGCGGAATGGAAGAAGCCTCTCGCGAATACAAGCTTGAGGACACCGCCCTGCAAATTCGTAAAATTGGCAATTCGGTTGGCGTGATCCTGCCGAAAGAGCTTCTTGCCCGGCTCAATCTCAAGGAGGGAGACAAGTTCTATCCGGTCGAGCAACCGGATGGCAGTCTGCGGCTCTCACCTTTCAATCCGAAGCACGCGCGGACCATGGAAATCGCCCGCCAGGTCATGCACGAATATCGCGATACGTTTGCCGCGCTTGCAAAATGAGCGAGCCAATCTGGCTCGATGTCGATGAAGTCATCGATATGCATGCCGAGCAACTGGCGATATTCGGTGGACCGGAAGGAATTCGAGACCGTGGCCTTCTTGAGTCGGCGATTTTGCGGCCAGTGAACCAATGGAATTGCGGGCAGACCGATATGGCAGCGCTCGCCGCAGCCTATGCGTTCGGTCTTGCCCGTAACCATGCGTTCGTGGACGGCAACAAGCGCATCGCGTTCCACGCCATGATGGTTTTCCTGCGCGGCAACGACATACCCTTTGCGCCCGACCCGGCGCACGCGACGTCGATCATCCTCTCCCTCGCCGCTGGTGAGGTCAGCGAAGAAAGCCTGACCCGCTGGATCCGGGATAATTGGCCTTCCGAATGACCCGATAGGCAGGGGGCCGTTGCCCTCCCAAACGCTTTGCGGTAATTGCACGCGAGAAACGCGGATTTTGACTGGGGATACCGATGGCAGACCATAACGAAGTGGCCTACACGACCGCTGACGGCAACGACTATCAGGCCCATGAGCAGACCTATGAAGGGTTCATCATGTTGGTCAAATACGGCACCATCGCCGTCGTAATCATTGTCGCCCTGATGGGCTATTTCCTGACCTGACGCGTCGTGCCTGCACCGCCGGCCCCGGCGGTGGCCAGAAAATTCGCACGCATGCCGGTTGCGAAACCGGTATCCAACTAAGCGAAAAAAACGCTAGTTTGCTTGCGCGCGCCCGCCGCGCCGGGGAGGCCTCATGAAAATTGCCGTTGCCAAGGAAATCGATCCGTCCGAACCGCGGGTTGCCGCTTCCCCGGACACAATCAAGAAATTCAAGGCGCTGGGCGCCGAAGTTGCGATCGAACCGGGTGCGGGCATCAAGTCGGGCCTGCCGGATTCCGAATTCACCGCCGTCGGCGCCACCGTCAGCGCGGACGCGTTGAAGGACGCCGACATCATCATCAAGGTGAAACGGCCGGAGGCCTCAGAACTCGCCAAGTACAAGCGCGGCGCGCTGGTCATCGCCATCATGGACCCTTACGGCAATGAGGCGGCGCTGAAGACGATCGCAGATGCCGGCGTCTCGGCGTTTGCGATGGAACTGATGCCGCGCATTACCCGCGCACAAGTCATGGACGTGCTGTCCTCGCAGGCAAATCTCGCCGGCTATCGCGCGGTGATCGAGGCGGCCGAGTCCTTTGGTCGCGCGTTCCCGATGATGATGACGGCGGCCGGAACCGTGCCGGCGGCGAAGGTGTTCGTGATGGGCGTCGGCGTTGCCGGCCTGCAGGCAATTGCGACCGCGCGCCGGCTCGGTGCCGTCGTTACCGCAACCGACGTGCGTCCGGCCACCAAAGAGCAGGTCGAATCGCTCGGTGCCAAATTCCTCGCGGTCGAGGACGAAGAGTTCAAGAACGCCCAGACCGCCGGTGGCTACGCCAAGGAAATGTCGAAAGAGTATCAGGCAAAGCAGGCCGCACTCACCGCCGAGCACGTCAAGAAGCAGGACATCGTGATCACGACCGCGCTGATCCCGGGCCGCCCCGCGCCAAGGCTCGTCAGCGCCGAGATGGTCAAATCAATGAAGCCGGGTTCGGTGCTGGTCGATCTCGCCGTCGAGCGCGGTGGCAACGTCGAAGGCGCGAAGGCGGGCGAGGTCGTCGATGTCGATGGCATCAAGATCGTCGGCTACACCAATGTCGCCGGCCGCGTGGCGCAATCGGCCTCGAGCCTTTACGCCCGCAACCTTTTTCTCGTTCATCGAGACGCTGGTCGACAAGGCGAACAAGGCGCTCGCGGTCAATTGGGAAGACGAACTGGTGAAAGCCACCGCGCTGACCAAGGACGGCGCCGTCATCCATCCGAACTTCCAGCCGAAAGCCTAAGGAGAGAAGCCATGGAGCATGTCGCCCAAGTCGTCGACCCCTTCGTATTTCGGCTGTCGATTTTCGTCCTCGCCGTCTTCGTCGGCTACTTCGTGGTCTGGTCGGTGACGCCGGCGCTGCATACGCCACTGATGTCGGTGACCAATGCGATCTCCTCGGTGATCGTGGTCGGTGCGCTGCTCGCGGTCGGCGTGCCGATGATCTCGAGCGGCAGCGGCTGGGCACGCGGCTTCGGCTTCGTCGCGCTGATCTTCGCCTGTGTGAATATCTTCGGCGGCTTCCTTGTCACCCAGCGCATGCTGGCGATGTACAAGAAGAAGGCCAAGTGAAATGACGGCGTGCACCTCGCGGGTGACAAAGACAATGGGGACCTGAGATGAACGCCAATCTGGCTGCACTGCTGTATCTCGTGGCGGGCGTGCTCTTCATCCTGTCGCTGCGCGGACTGTCCAGCCCCGCGACATCACGCCAGGGCAATCTGTTCGGCATGATCGGCATGGCGATCGCGATCGGCACGACGCTCGCGAGCCATCCGCCGGCGGACGGCGTGGCTTGGCTGCTGGTCGTGCTCGGCATCGCCATCGGCGGCGGCATCGGCGCTGTCATCGCGCGGCGCGTGCCGATGACCTCGATGCCGGAGCTGGTCGCGGCCTTCCACTCGCTGGTCGGCATGGCCGCGGTGCTGGTCGCCGCCGGCGCCTTCTACGCACCGGAAGCCTTCGATATCGGCAAGCCCGGCGCCATTCACGCATCCAGCCTGGTTGAAATGTCGCTCGGCGTCGCCATCGGCGCGCTGACCTTCACCGGCTCGGTGATCGCGTTCCTGAAGCTTTCCGCACGCATGAGCGGTGCGCCGATTATCCTGCCCGGCCGGCACATCATCAACATCGCGCTCGCGCTGGCGCTGGTGTTCTTCATTTTCGGTCTGGTGCGCTCAGGCAGCGCGCTCGACTTCTGGCTGATCACGATCATCGCGCTGGTGCTCGGCGTGCTGATGATCATCCCGATCGGCGGCGCCGACATGCCGGTCGTGATCTCGATGCTGAACTCCTATTCGGGGTGGGCCGCGGCCGGCATCGGATTTACGCTGGGCAATTCCGCGCTGATCATCACTGGCGCGCTGGTCGGCTCCTCGGGCGCGATCCTGTCCTACATCATGTGCCACGCGATGAACCGCTCGTTCATCTCTGTCATTCTTGGCGGCTTCGGCGGCGAAACGGCGGCCGCGGGCGGCGGCTCCGGCGAACAGAAGCCCGCCAAGCTCGGCTCGGCCGACGACGCCGCCTTCATCATGAAGAACGCCTCCAAGGTCATTATCGTGCCCGGCTACGGCATGGCGGTGGCACAGGCCCAGCACGCGCTGCGCGAAATGAGCGACATGCTGAAGAAGGAAGGCGTCGAGGTGAAGTACGCCATTCATCCGGTCGCGGGGCGCATGCCCGGCCACATGAACGTACTGCTCGCCGAAGCCAACGTGCCCTATGACGAGGTGTTTGAGCTCGAGGACATCAACTCCGAATTCGCCCAGGCCGACATCGCCTTCGTGATCGGCGCCAACGACGTCACCAACCCGGCGGCGGAAGAAGACAAGACCTCGCCGATCTACGGCATGCCGGTGCTGCAGGTCTGGAAGGCCGGCACCGTGATGTTCATCAAGCGCTCGCTGGCATCGGGCTATGCCGGCATCGACAATCCGCTGTTCTACCGCGACAACACCATGATGCTGCTCGGTGACGCCAAGAAGGTCACCGAGAACATCGTCAAGGGGATGTAACGCGATCGCAGGAAATTCATGACCGGGCTGAAATGGCTGCTGATCATCGTTTCGGCGGGTTATATCTGTGGTCTGCTCGCGATGTTCTTCGCGCAGCGCGCCGTGCTGTTTCCTGCCCCGACAAGCGTGCGCACGCCGCCGCAAACGGCTGGCTTTCCTGAAGCAGAAGAACATATCCTGGCCACGGCCGACGGTGAGAAGATCATCGTCTGGCATGTTCCGGCCAAGCCGGGGCGTCCGGTCGTCCTCTACTTCCACGGCAATGGCGATTATCTCGCCGGCTTCTTCGGCCGTTTTCGCGGCCTGATCGCCGACGGGACAGGAATCGTCGCGCTCTCCTATCGCGGCTATGCCGGCTCGAGCGGGCAGCCGAGCGAGCAGGGATTGCTGCAGGATGCCGCGGCCGCCTATGCTTTCACGGCTGCGCGATACAGCGCGGACAGAATCGTTGCGTGGGGATTCTCGCTCGGCACCGGCGTCGCAGTTGCGCTGGCGGGCGAGCAGCCGGTCGGAAAGCTGATCCTGGAATCGTCCTATACTTCCATTGTGGACGTCGCCGCGTCCGCGTTCTGGTTTGCGCCGGTGAGGCTGTTGATGCGCGATCAATTCCACTCCGACCGGCGCATTGTCCGGATCAGGGTTCCGCTGCTCATGATGCATGGCGCGCTCGATCCCACGATACCCGTTGCCTTTGGTGAACGGCTGTTCGCGCTGGCGAACGAGCCGAAGCGGTTTGTCCGCCTTGCCCGGGGAGGTCACAACGATCTGGACAATTTCGGCGCGATTGAAATCGCGCGGAATTTCATCAACCTTGCGCAGGGATGGTCGCAGCATGGACGGGCGTATCTTCCGTCCACGAACCGGTTGGGAACTTGACCGCATGAGCGCACATGGACCGATGCCGCGATCAGCCTGGATATTCCCCGTGCTGGCGGTGCTGCTCTTTGCCGTGGCTACCGGCCTCGATATCAACTTTACACCATCGGCCGGCGGGTTCGTGTTTGCGGTGCTGCTGCTCGCAATCCTGTTCGGCACCGTGTTCGCGGCCGTGCACCATGCCGAGGTGATTGCCGAGCGGATCGGCGAACCCTACGGCACGCTATTGTTGACGCTTGCGGTCACCATTATCGAGGTTGCGCTGATCGCCACCATCATGCTCGGCGAAAAGCCGCAGCCGGCGCTGGCGCGCGACACCGTGTTTGCGGTGGTGATGATCGTGTGCAACGGCCTGGTGGGCCTGTGTATCTTCATCGGCGGCTTGCGCTACCGCGAGCAGGATTTTCAGGTCTCGGGCGCCAACCTTTATCTCAGCGTGCTGTTCGTGCTGGCGACCATTACGCTGATCATGCCCAATTATACGCTGACGGCGCCGGGGCCGATCTATTCGGCGGCACAGCTTGGCTTTGTGGACCTGGTCACGCTCATGCTCTATGGCGTGTTCCTCTATACCCAGACGATCCGGCACAGTGATTATTTCATCAAGGGCGGCGCCGGTGCCACCGGAACATCATCCCTGTCGAACCGGATGCTGGCGCTCAGCATCGCGCTGCTGCTTATCTCCCTGCTCGCCGTGGTGCTTCTGGCGAAGAAATTTTCGCTCGTGGTCGATGTCGTGACGGCGATGATCGGCGCCCCACCGGCGTTCGCCGGCGTTCTGGTCGCGGTCCTCATCCTGCTGCCGGAGGGAGTCACCGCTATTGCAGCGGCGCGCAACAACGATCTGCAGAAGAGTATCAATCTCGCGCTCGGATCGTCGCTGGCAACCATCGGGCTGACTATTCCCGCGGTCGGCGTGGCCACCTACGCGCTCGACAAGGAACTCGTGCTCGGGCTCAACGGTCAGGGCATGGTACTGCTGCTGCTCACATTCGCCCTGAGCATGCTCACCTTCGGCACCGGCCGCACCAACATCCTGTTCGGGCTGGTGCACATGGTGGTGTTTGCCGTGTTCCTGTTTATGGTGTTCGTGCCGTAATCGGAGAAGAATGAAATGCTTGCCGCCAAATCCGACGTTCAGGTCGACACACCGGAAGTTCGCGTCACCGAGTGGCGGCTGGTGCCGGGCAGTGCCACCGGCCACCACACCCATGAAATGGACTACGTGATCGTGCCGATAACCTCGGGCGAGATGACGATCGTCGCGCCGAACGGCGAACGCACCAAGGCCCAGCTCGCCTCCGGCAAATCCTATTTCCGGAAGGCCGGGGTCCAGCACGACGTGCTCAACGAGACCGCAAGCGAGATTGTGTTTCTGGAGGTCGAGCTGAAGCCCTGAGCCTCTCTCGGCTTCCAGCTTGATTGCGGGTGCCGGCTCTGGAACTCGTAGGGCAATTGGGCAGACGTCGCTGCACCTGCACAGGAACTGCTGAATTGCCATCGATCCGTCGCAGTTGATCCCTCAATGTGCCTCAAAGTTCCAGCAAATAAAGGGCCGCGGGGAGTGGCCGGAATGCTGAATTACCTCAAGAAATTCTCGGTGGACATCTTCCCCTCGGTGGCTGCGACCGTCATCGGGGCGTACATCGTCAACCACTACATCGTAACCAAGCCCGGTGCGGACGCGCCTGCTGCCGCGGCGTCGACAGCCAACCCGAAGGCCGACGGCAAGGCCGAAGCCAAATCCGAAGCCAAGGCGGCGCCGGATGCCAAGTCGGCCGAGACCACCGCCAGCGTCAGCAATCTTCCGGCCGCCGGCGTCAAGGCGAGGGGGATCTCCGAGAAGGCCATCATGGAGAAGACCGCGGCCGAGCGGCCGGCGGTGGCCGAAAAGACGCAGGAGAAGACCGAAGCAAAGGCTGACGCCAAAGCCGATACCAAGTCTTCCGATGCCAAATCCTCCGATACCAAGTCCGCCGACGCCAAGCCCGACGTGAAATCGGCCGAAAGCCCGACTGATGCCGCGAATAGCGCTGCTGACCAGCGCCGCCACGCAGCAGTGCCGCGCGAAAAGGAAAAGATCAGGGTCGTGCTGCCGTCGCCCATTCAGCCCGTGACGTCCGCGGCTGCGCCGGTAGCCGCGGCCGCACCGGCCGAAGCTGCGGCTGCGCCGGATGAACGGCGCGACGCCAACGATCTGGCGCGCGCCGCGATCGAGCGCCTGCGCGAAACCTCACCGCGCGCTCCTGAGACCGCCCGCGCTCCCGAGGCGCCCAAGGTTGCTAATGCACCGGCGGTTGCGAGTGCGCCTGCCACCGTGAATGCGCCCGCGCTTCGTCCGTTGCCGCCGCCAGTCATGATCTCGGGTACGCCGGCCGGCGAACCCTATCGTCAGGCTTCTTCGCCGACGCGGCCGCCTTATGCCGAGGTGGTCGACCCGAACCGCCCAACCCCGCCCGCCGAGATTCCGGTCTCGCGCCCGCTCGATTTGCGTGCCGAAGTTGCCGAGCCTTCCGTGCGTGAACGCGCCACGGCGGCTGCCGAGGACGCGCTGTCGACCGCCAAGTCGATCTTCCACGCGGTGATACCGAAATAGTCTGCGGTCTTCGACAGAAAGCCTCTAGCCGCCGGTACGCGCGAGCCCGCTTCGGGCGGCGTCGTCCTTGGGGCGGAGCGCGAGCGCACGGCCGTAGGATGTGAATGCCTTAGCCTTGTCGCCCAGGCGCTCATAGGTGACGCCGCGTGCCGACCAGGCTTGCGCGCTGTTGGGATCGGCCTGCACCGCTTCGTCCAGATCGGAAGCGGCTTCCTTTGTCTTGTCGATGGCAAGGTAGCTGCTCGCCCGCGCCAGCAGCGGCTCGACCCGTTGCGGCGTCAGGCCATTGGCCGCGGTGAAATCCGCGATCGCCTGCTCATGCTGCTTGTCGGCCTGATAGATCAGGCCGCGGCCGTACAGGGCCTGCACGTTGTAGGGATCGAGTGCGAGCGCGCGGTCGAATTCCGCGAGCGCTTCCTCGGCCTTGGCGGATTTGGCGAGCGTCTGACCGCGCGCTGCATGGCCCTGGGCATCGCTGACGCTTTGCCCGCTGATCGTGCCGGTCAGTTTCTGTTCGACGGCCTGCGGCTTTTCCTTGTCCGATCCCCACGATCCCAAGTCGAACGAACAGCCGCCGAGGGGCAGGCCGAGAACGATCGCGAGCAGCACGATGGATGCGGCCGTGAAGCGCGAAGCGCAGGGAAGTGTAGTGCAGTCGGTAACGGCCATGCGGCGGAATACTCGCGCGTCGAACATGGCATAGGTAACCCGATGGCTCGCAAAATGCATCGGTCAAAATGGCCGCAACGGCGTCGACGGCGATGTGGGTGATCGAGCAGGCCGCGCGCGAGCGCCGATTTTCCGGCGCGCCCGATTTCTGAGGAACAAGATCGCGAAAAACAAAACGCGGACCCAAGGCCCGCGTTTTTCATTCAAATCCAGCGAACTGCTTAGCGCGGTCCGCGCGGACCTGCGCCCGGACCACGGCCGCCAGCGCCACCACGGTCGCCACCGGGACCGGCGCCGAACACCGGCTTGGGCTTCATCGGCAGCAAGCCTTCACGCTGCAGCTTCTTGCGGGCCAGCTTGCGCGCGCGGCGCACGGCTTCGGCCTTTTCACGGGCCTTCTTCTCGGACGGCTTTTCGTAATGGCCGCGGAGCTTCATCTCGCGGAAGATACCCTCGCGCTGCATCTTCTTCTTCAGCGCCTTGAGGGCTTGATCGACATTGTTATCGCGGACGAGAACCTGCACGCGGCATCCTCTTTCAATTGATCGGATAGGAATTCTGGTAAAGCGAAGGGCCGGCGAAAGGCCTGGTCCTCAACCCTGAGCGCGGGCATGTAGCAGACAAAACCGCAGATGTCCACCTGAGAAGGCGGTTTCCGGCGCCGGAAAGCTGCGAAAATGGGCTGATACGAGCCCGTTTCCTCAAATAACGAGCCCTTCACGGGCCCTCCCTAACATCCAGCAGTGCAAAAACATGCGGGAGGCGAGTATGAATACCAAAAAATATACCGCTGAAGCGATCGGCACGTTTTGGCTCACTTTTGCGGGATGCGGCAGCGCGGTGATCGCCGCCGGTTTTCCGGAGGTCGGTATCGGCCTGGTCGGTGTTTCCCTGGCATTCGGCCTGAGCGTCGTGACCATGGCCTATGCGATCGGCCACATCTCCGGCTGTCATCTCAATCCCGCCGTCACGATCGGCCTCGCGGCCGGCGGACGGTTTCCGGCGCAGCAGATCGTTCCTTACGTGATCGCGCAGGTGGTCGGTGCTGTCGCTGCCGCGGCGTTACTCTATGTGATCGCAAGCGGCGCGCCCGGCTTCGATCTGGCCAAGGGCTTTGCCTCCAACGGCTACGATGCGCATTCGCCGGGTCAGTACAGCATGGTGGCCTGCTTCATCACCGAAGTGGTGATGACCATGATGTTCCTGTTCATCATCATGGGCGCCACCCACGGCAAGGCGCCTGCCGGCTTTGCGCCGCTCGCCATCGGATTGGCGCTGGTGATGATCCATCTCGTGAGTATCCCCGTCACCAACACGTCGGTGAATCCCGCGCGCAGCACGGGGCCCGCGGTGTTCGTCGGCGGCTGGGCGCTGGCGCAGCTCTGGCTGTTCTGGCTTGCACCCTTGATCGGCGGTGCGCTCGGCGGCGCGATCTATCGCTGGCTCAGCGAGGAGCCGGCCGGCGTCGTGGAAGGCTTGAAGACCGCCTGATCTGCAAACGCGCCCGGCGGGCGAGCTACTTCTTGCTTGCCGGAGCCACCTCAGTGACATGGCCCATCTTGCGGCCCGGCCGCGGTATGCCCTTGCCGTAGAGATGAACCGTGGCGCCGGGAACCGTCAGCCACTGCTCATAGTCGAGGATATCGTCGCCGATCAGATTGGTCATGGTGACCTGGCCGTGACGAACCGGCTTGCCGAGCGGCCAGCCGGCAATCGCCCGGATGTGCTGCTCGAACTGCGAGATCGAGGCGCCGTCCAGCGTCCAGTGCCCAGAATTATGCACCCGCGGCGCGATCTCGTTGACCAACACGTGCGGTCCGCCGTTTCCGGCAACGACGAACAGCTCGACCGCGAGCACGCCGACATAGTCGAGCGCATGGGCGATCTTCTCGGCAACGGCTCGCGCCTGTGCGGCCAGCTCATCCGATATCGCCGCCGGCACGCGCGAGAATTTCAGGATGTGATCGCGATGCTCGTTTTCGGTGACGTCGTAGCATTCGACATGGCCATCCGCCGATCGCGCGGCGATCACGGAGATCTCGCGCTCGAAGGGAATGAAGGCTTCGAGGATCGCGGATTTGGTGCCGAGTTCTTCCCAGATGCGAATGGGGTCGTCGCCCTCGCGAATGATCGCCTGGCCCTTGCCGTCATAGCCGAAACGGCGGGTCTTGATCACGGCGGGAAGGCCGATGCGGGCAATGGCGTCCTGCAGGGTTTCCGCCGACGACACGTCGGCATAGTCGGCGGTGTCGATGCCGAGCCGTTTGATGAAATTTTTCTCGATCAGCCGGTCCTGCGTGGTTTCGAGGATTTTCTGCGCCGGCAATACCGGACGGCGCGCAGCCAGCACCATGGCGGTGGCGGCCGGTACGTTCTCGAATTCATAGGTGATGACGTCGACATCGTTGGCGAACAATTCGAGCGCCTCGACGTCGGCATATTCGGCGCAGGTTGCGTTCAGCACCACGTCGAAGGCGGGCGAGTCGGGGTCCGGCGAAAACACCTGGCATTTGAGGCCGAGGCGCGCCGCGGCCATGGCCAGCATCCGGCCCAATTGTCCGCCGCCGAGAATTCCGATGGTGCCGCCCGGCTTCAGCTTCACCTTGTCTGAAACCGTCACGCCGAACCCTCCGGGCGCTCCTTGACCGCATCCGTCTGCTGCTTGCGCCAGGCGGCCAACCGCGTTGCCAGCGCCGGGTCATTCAGCGCGAGCACGCTTGCCGCGAGCAGTGCGGCATTGATGGCGCCGGCCTTGCCGATCGCCAGCGTGCCGACGGGAACGCCGGCCGGCATCTGCACGATCGAGTACAGCGAATCGATCCCCAACAGCGCCTTGGATTCGACGGGAACGCCGAACACGGGGAGTTCCGTCAATGCCGCTGCCATGCCGGGCAGGTGCGCCGCGCCACCGGCGCCCGCAATGATGACCTTGAAGCCTTGAGCCTTGGCGCCCTTGGCGAAGGCGAACAGCCGGTCCGGGGTCCGGTGAGCCGAGACGATGCGCTTTTCGCAGTCGATCCCGAGCGCCGCCAACGTCTCGGCGGCGTGGCGCATGGTCTCCCAGTCGGACTGGCTGCCCATAATGATGGCGATCGGTGCGGTCATCTCGTCAATTCTGTTCGGGAATCCAGAAACATAGGCCGATTATAGGGTCGGCCCGGGGCTCATCCAAGGCGTGGCAAGGGATCAGGAATGGACTATCCTGTCTTGGTGAATCCCGGCAAGCCTTCATAAGCGTGCCTGCACAGAGAAGGCCATGAAGAAGAAAACCAGGGCGACCGCCTCCAGGGCCGGAAAACGCCCCAAAAACGCGGCTTCCGGGCGAAAATCTGCACCGCGGCGATCGCCGCCACCGGCATCCCGGCCGCCGGCAGCGTCCAACGAGACCAAGACGACGATTCGCCGGCTGAAAGCGCAGCTCGCCCGGACTCAGGCGCAGATCGAGGAACTTCAGGCCTCCGCCGATACCGACTTCCTGTTGGGCATCCCGAACCGGCGCGGTTTCGAGCGCGAGCTCAATCGCGCGATCGCCTATATGAAGCGCTATCGCGCCTCCGGTGCCCTGGTCGTGCTCGACGTCGATCGGCTGAAGCCGATCAACGACGCCTTCGGACATGCCGCGGGCGACCAGGTGCTCAAGGCCGTTGCCGCGGCGCTGCTGGCGCAGGTGCGCGCTTCCGACATGGTGGGCCGGCTCGGCGGCGACGAGTTCGCGCTGCTGTTGTGGAATCTCAGCGAGACCGACGCCAGGGCCAAGGCGGCCGCGCTGGAAGAGGCGATCGATCGTCTCAGCTTCGTGTTCGATGGCCGCACGATTACCGCAGGCGCCTCCGCGGGCGTCTCGGTGCTCGATACCCACTCCGAAGCTGGCCGTGCGCTGGAAGCGGCCGACAGCGCCATGTATGTGCGCAAGGCGCTGCGGCGGCATGAGGCGAAGGCGTAGAGTGGGCAAATCCTACTGAGTCAAAGGCGCGCTTCGCGCCGTGCCCACCAACAGACGAGCATGGAAGAAGAGTTGGTGGGCACGCTCGCGCTTTGTCCACCCTACAAATTCCGATCAACGATCTGGCTAAAGCCCGCTGAGATCGTCCGGCACGTTGCCGAACTTGCGCAGCAGTTTCGCATCGCCGAATTCACCCATCATGGGATCGCCGCTGCGGCTGAAGGCAACGGCGCCGATGCTGCCGGCCATCCGCGACATCGTCTCGGCGCGCCGCAACGCGATGGTCGGGCTCTGACATTCTTCCGCGGCGCCCGCCACCGGCGAGCCGCTATCATCCTGCAGGAATGGCATTGCGACGTAATAGGTGACATCGGCCATTGTATCGCTCCAGTGTGGTCGCTCCGGATCAGGCCGCGTTGCTACTCGCACGTGGTCTTTGTTTTGACGCGTTTCCTGCCGCAGATAAGTCTACGCAATCTGCGCAAGCTTGATTGCTATGCGAACCGGTATCCACTTCGCCCGGCAACGCTTTCGCCGGCACACAGCCGGCTGCTATCGCGGCCTGCAACTCCTCCAGTTCGATTTCCAGATACTCGTTCGCCATGATCAGCGCCTTGATAGTCGAGCGCAGATTGCCGTCGCACATCGCGATCGCCTGATCGCAGGCCTGCTCGTAACGGTTGTTGTCGGACAGGGGCGGTGTGGTGGGCATGGCTGGACTCCCCGAGGCTGGCAGGAAGGTATGTTCTCTTTTTGTTCTATCCGAGTCAAGCCGCATCCGCCAGCCGGAAGCCCTTTTTTGCTGGCCGCCCGGCAAGCCATCGCCGCCGCGGCGTGTGGATGTCGGGGAAAAAATCTGCGAAGGCGGACTGGTTTTGCGCGCCGAACCAGCGGAGCGCGGCAAGCTCAACGATCAGGCGATGATGTCGGGCGTGATCTGGTCTTCGATGAAGGCGATGCGGTCGCGCAACTGCAGCTTGCGTTTCTTCAGCCGCTGCAGCCGCAACAAGTCCGGCGCCGGCGACTGATGCAGCGCGTCGATCGCCGCATCGAGATCGCGATGCTCCTGCTGCAGCCTGGCGAGCTCGGTTTCAAGCTCGCGCTCATCATCTTCGGTCATGGCGTACGTTAGCTGAAAGCGCGATCAGGTTGCGAACGGATTCTTCGGAAGCTGGCGGTGAATATCGTCCCTGCGAGGCCGCTCCGCAAGCCGATCGGGTTCCATAGTCACGATTGGTTACAGATAAATCCGAAAATATGAGAGGCCCCGATTCTGGATACCCATCGACAGATTCGGCGGCTGGTGTACACTTGACCGTCCGGATCGAATCTGAGGTTTCACCCACCGAGGAGATTTCGTATGGCACTACAGGCGCATCTTGTTGAGCTTGAACGTAAGCACAAGATTCTCGAGAATGAATTGCACGAAGCGCTCGTGCACCTTTCCACAGACGACCTGCAGATTGTCGAGTTGAAGCGCCGCAAGTTGATGGTCAAGGATCAGATCGAGCGGTTGAAGCAAACCGCCGACGAAACCCTCCACTAAGTAGTCCAGCAAGGTATCGAAAATCCCCACACGGCCGGATGGGCGCGGATGCGCTCGTCCGCCTGTCGGTGATGTTTCGGCCTTCGTCACAGCTCAGCCAGCGCGCCGACGTGATCGGCGATCGCGAGCGATGACGTCAGTCCGGGCGATTCGATGCCGAACAGGTTGATCAGTCCGGCGATGCCGTGATCGGCAGGACCCTGGATGAGAAAATCCTGCGTGGCGACGGCCGGCGGCACGATTTTCGGCCGGATTCCGGAATAGCTCGGCATCAGCGCGCCGTCCGGCAGCGTCGGCCAATAGCGCCGGATCGCGGGATAGAATCGCTCGGCGCGGGCGGGGTCCACCGCATAGTCGATGCTCTCGACCCATTCGACGTCGGGGCCGAACCGGGCTTGTCCGGCCATGTCGAGGGTGAGGTGCACGCCCAGCCCACCAGGCTCGGGCACCGGATAGATCAGGCGCGAAAATGGAGCCCGCGCACTGCAGCTAAAATAATTGCCCTTGGCGAGATAAGCGCAGGGAATCATTTCGATCGGCATACCCTCGATGTTGCGCGCCACCGTGGGTGCGCCCAATCCGGCCGAATTGACAAGCAGGTTGCACGCAAGGGTCATCGGCGCATCGCCGCCGGCTTCGATTTCGATATGGCCGGCGTTGGTTCGCGCGTGCAGCAGCGGGGTGTGGAATGCGAAAGCCGCGCCGGCTTCTTCCGCATCGCCCCGCAGCGCCAGCATATAGGCGTGGCTGTCGATGATGCCGGTGGACGGCGACAACAGCGCCGCGTCGCAATTCAACGCCGGCTCCAGTTCGCGCGCCGCTTCGCCGGTGAGCAACTGCATGTCGTCGACGCCATTGGCCTCGGCATGCGCGCGGATCGATTGCAGCTTCTCGGTTTCCTTCGGCGTCGTCGCCACGATCAGCTTGCCGCAATTGCGATGCGGAATGCCGTGGTCGCTGCAATACCGGTAGAGCGCGCGCTTGCCGCTGACGCACATCTGCGCCATCAGGCTGCCGGCACGGTAATAGATGCCCGCATGAATCACCTCGCTGTTGCGCGAGGAGGTGACGGTACCGATGCCCTCGGCGGCCTCGAGCACGATCACTTCGCGGCCCGCCTGGGCCAGACGCCGTGCGATCGCGAGCCCGATCACCCCCGCTCCGATGACGACGCAATCGACCTTGTCCATGTCAGCTTCAGGCCCGGAAATCTGGCGCAGGAATCGGCGCTTGCCACGCTCGGCAATCATCGTTGCGTTCGGTGGAGCTGTCGAACAACCCGTTGGTTTGCCTCGAAATACGCAGTAAACGCAGTTCCATTAACGAAGCATTAATCATGTCGGGCCAATTGCCGTAATTTGGGTCATATTTTAGAATTGTGCGGGTAGCCGTTTACCCGATCCAAACCCGTCAAGCCAGACACTCCGCCCGCAAACCTCGGGTGGGTAATGGCTGACAGCAACCGGCAGGCAGGACGGAAGAATTCGATTCCGGCGCAGGCCTTCGTCTGTCTGCTCGCCATTGCTGCGCCGTGCGGGCTGGCGTGGGGGGCCGCATCCTCCAGCGGCTTTGCGCCGGCGAGCCACATCGGCGAATTCGATCCCACTATGGTCTGGGAGTTCCTGATCGGCGGGATTGTCGTCGCCTCCTTCCTGGCCGCGATCAGCATCTGGATTTTGTCGGCGCTGCGCAGGGCGAAGAGCGCGCAATTGCAGCGCAGCGCGTTCATCAGTTCGGCGCTCAACAATCTCAACCAGGGCGTGATGATGACCAACGCGCAAAACCGCGTGGTCTTCTGCAACGACCGTTTCCTTGAAATGTACGGGCTGAGCCGCACCGAGATTTCGAGCAGCATGACCGGTCGCGAACTGCTTCAACTGCGGCGCGAACGGGGACTGCTCAATCTCACCGTCGACGAGTTCGGCAAGCTTGCCCGCCGCCCGGAAGGTGTCGTCACCGAACTGCCTGACGGCCGATCGGTGTTGTCGAAGATCTTCAGCCTGCCCAATGGCGGGACGATCGGAACGCATGAGGATTGTACCGAGCAGCGCCAGTTGTCGCGCAAACTGGCATCGACCACCAAATTTCTGGAATCGGTGCTCGACAACGTTCCGGTCTGCGTCGCCGCCAAGAACATCGAGGACGGCCGCTATATTTTCGCCAACCGCGCGTTCGAGCGATTCTCGCGCTTCTCCCGCGATCACATCATCGGCAAGCGCGCCGACGAGATCTTCACGCCCGAAACCGCGAAGAGCATCGAGGCGGCGGACCAGGCGGCGCTGAACGCGCCGGAAGGTTACCAGCGCAGCGAATACGTCGTCGAACGGGGTGATAACAAACGCGTTCTCTCCTCCAACCGCGTGGTCGCGCGCAACGAGAACAACAAGCCGGAATTCCTGATCGCGCTGTTCGACGACGTCACCGACCGCCGATCACTGTCGCGCGAACTCGAAAACACCAAGAAATTCCTCGAACTGGTGGTCGACAACATCCCGGTTTCGCTGATCGTGGAGCGCGTCAGCGATGGGCGCTACCTGCTTGCCAACCGCAGCGCCGAAACCATTCTCAATCGCCGCCGCGAGGATGCCACAGGCCTGACCGCTACCGACATCTTCAATCCGCGCGAAGCCAAGCTGATCATCGCGCGCGACGAGGCCGCGATCAAGAAACGCGGCCTGCTCACCGAGGAGCACCCGATATCCACCAAGGACGGGCTGCGGCTGTTCCTGACCCGCCGCATGACGGTGCTCGACGAAGCCGGCGAGCCGCAATATCTGATCAAGACCCATGAGGACGTCACCGATCGCCGCCAGACCGAGTCGCGCATGGCGCACATGGCCTACCATGACGGCCTGACGGATCTGCCGAACCGCGCCGCCTTCCTGCAGGCGCTGGCCCAGATGATCGAGGCCTGTGCCGGCACGGACGAGGAATTCGCGGTGCTGTGCGTCGACCTCGACGGCTTGAAGGAAATCAACGATGTGTTCGGCCACGCAACGGGCGACAAGCTCCTGATCGAGGTTGCGGGCCGCATCCAGGCCTGCGCCCGGGGTGGCGTGGTGGCCCGGCTCTCCGGCGACGAGTTCGGCCTGATCATCGACGGCAAGCAGCCGGAGGCGGGCAAGGCGCTTGCCGAAAAACTCGCGCAGACGATGTCGGACGAGTTCGTGATCGACGGCAAGTCGGTGCGGACCGGGGTGACGACCGGCATCTCGGTATTTCCGCATAACGGCTCGGATGCGGCTTCGCTGCTGGCCAATTCCGGCGCGGCGCTGTTTCGCGCCAAGCAGAAGTCGCGTGGCTCGATCAGCATTTTCGAACCGGAGATGGACCAGCAGATCCGCGACCGCCGCGTGCTGCACCAGGATCTCTCGATGGCGATCAGGAACGGCGAATTGTCGCTGTACTACCAGCCGCAGGCCGCGGCGGGCTCGACGATCGCTGACAGCAAGGTCATCGGCTTCGAGGCGCTGGCGCGCTGGATACATCCGGTGCGCGGCTTCGTGTCGCCAGGCGATTTCATTCCACTTGCCGAAGAAAGCGGCCTGATCGTCGAAATGGGCGTCTGGATCCTGCGCGAAGCCTGCCGGGAGGCTGCCTCCTGGCCGGTGCCGATGCAGATCGCCGTCAACCTGTCGCCGGCGCAATTCATGCATGGCGATTTGGTCAGCCTGGTGCATTCGATCCTGCTCGAGACTGGCCTCGCGCCCGACCGGCTCGAGCTCGAAATCACCGAAGGCGTGCTGATCGAGGATTTTGACCGCGGTCTGGCACTGCTACGGCGGCTGAAGGCGCTCGGCGTGCGTATCTCCATGGACGATTTCGGTTCCGGCTATTCCTCGCTGAGCTATCTGCAGGCCTTCCCGTTCGACAAGATCAAGATCGACCGCGCCTTCGTCATGAATCTCGGGCGCAATCCGCAATCGGCGGCGATCGTGCGCGCCGTCATCGATCTCGGCCACGGCCTAGAAATGTCGATCGTTGCCGAAGGCGTGGAGACCCAGGAACAACTCGGCTTCCTCGCCGACGAGGGCTGCGACGCGGTGCAGGGCTATTTTCTCGGCAAGCCCCAGCCTATCGGGCACTACGCCGGGCTGGTCGGCCGCAGTGCCGCAAATGCCGTCGAGACTGCACGCAAGCTCGCCAGCGCCTGATTTCGCGAAGCTGCGTCACCCTATGTCTCACGAGCCAATGATGCCATTGAGCGCGTAACCTTTCGGGCTTTTCGGATTTGAGCTCGATGATGCCTTTGCTTGCCTTCCTTTGCAGCCCCGGCTATTTTCACGGCCTATCTGAATCGAGAAAGGAGGGCTGCGCGGTGACGAAATTTCTCCGGCACTATCGCCAGCGTGGCCCCGTCAACGCCCTGCAGATGCGTTTGCAGGGCTGACCAGAGACCTTTCGCAAATCTCTTCCTGGTCTGCCCCGTCGCAATGCGGCGTCGAACATTTGCTCGCTCGCGCCTGCATTTCGGTAACTCGCCGCGCTCCGACACGGACATCCGCTGATGCCTGTATGCACCGGACGTCGTGGTCGCCGGCAAGACCAGGGAACGATCATGACCCTTATCACTATCCGCAATCTCGGCGTGACGCTGAATGCTCCGCTGTTTTCCCGACTGAACCTCCTCGTCAATGCCGGTGACCGTATCGGGCTCGTCACGGCGAATGGGCGCGGCAAATCCACCTTGCTGCGCTGCATAGCCGGCCTGATGGAGCCAGGGGAAGGCGAGGTCACCAGATCGCGAGGACTGACCATCGGCTATGTCGAGCAGGAGGTGCCGTCGGTGGTGATGAACACGCCGTTTGACACGGCGGTGCTCGAGGCGCTGCCCGTCGACCGACGGGCAAGCGAAAGCTGGCGAGTCGAAATGGCCCTGGAGTCGCTGGAGGTGCCCGAGGCGCTGCGGCAGAGGCCGCTGAAGCAACTGAGTGGCGGCTGGCAGCGGCTTGCCTTGCTTGCCCGCGTCGTGGTGACCGAGGCCGACGTGTTGTTGCTCGACGAGCCAACCAACCATCTGGACCTCGCCCGGATCCGTCAGCTTGAAGATTGGCTGAACGCGCTGCCGCGCGATATGCCGGTCGTGATATCGAGCCATGACCGTGCCTTTCTCGACGCGACCACGAACCGCACGGTATTTTTGCGACCCGAGCAGTCGCAAATATTTTCGTTGCCCTATACGCGGGCCCGCGCCGCGCTTGGCGAGATCGATGCATCGGATGAGCGGCGCTACCAACGTGACGTAAAGGCGGCCCAGCAGCTTCGGCAGCAGGCTGCAAGGCTCAACAATCTCGGTGTCAATTCCGGCAGCGACCTTCTGTTGCAAAAGACCAAGCAATTGAAGCAGCGGGCCGAGAAGCTGGAAGATGCGGCAAAGCCCGCGCATCTGGAGCGACCCGCGGGGACGATCAAGTTGGCCAATCGCGGAACGCATGCCAAGGTTCTGATCGCGCTGGACGATGCCGCCGTCGCAGCGCCGGACGGCGGATTGCTGTTCAAAACCGGCAAGCAGTTCATCTGCAAGGGAGACCGGATCGTGCTTTTGGGACCGAACGGGGCCGGCAAGACCCGGCTCGTGGCGATGCTGCGCCAGGCGATCGAAAACCGGGAAGCCATGCAGGCCGGTATCAAGGTTACGCAGTCACTTGCATTCGGCTATTGCGGACAGGATCTTGCCGATCTTGCCGATGGCGACACGCCGATGCACACGATCGTCAGCCGATTCGATGTCGGCGATCAGCGTGCGCGCGCGTTGCTCGCCGGCGCAGGCCTGTCCGTTGCGATGCTGAGCCGTCCGATCGGCCAGCTTTCCGGCGGACAGAAGGCGCGTCTCGGCATGCTTTTGCTGCGCCTTGCCCGGCCAAACTTCTATCTGCTCGATGAGCCTACCAATCACCTGGACATCGAGGGGCAGGAAGTGCTGGAGGACGAATTTCTGGAGCATCAGGCAAGCTGCCTGCTGGTTTCACATGATCGCAACTTCATGCGAACGGTCGGAAACCGGTTCTGGCTGATCGAAAGAAAGAAGCTGGTGGAACTGGAAGGACCTGAGCGCTTCTTCGCATCGATCGGCGCAACCGGCTGAGCGGCGCTTGATTCATTTCCAGGAGCGCCATCCACTTTTGGCCATCATGACCTAGTGTAGTGAAATCAGCTTCTCTCCAGTCACCCATAGCGTATGGCGGACTACGATCTCGCGATCATTGGCGGCGGGTTGAACGGCGTCAGCATCGCGCGGGACGCCGCAGGCCGCGGCCTGCGCGTCATCCTGCTGGAGCAGGGCGATCTCGCCGCGGGCGCCTCGTCGGCCTCGCCGCGGCTGATTCACGGCGATCTGGCAAGCCTTGAGCGCCGGCATTTCCTGCGGGTTCGCACAGCGCTCGCCGAGCGCGATATCTGGCTCAGGATCGCGCCGCATCTGGTGCGCCCGATGCGCTTTGCGATTCCCGCCCATTCGGATGAACGCCCGGACTGGCAGTTGCGCTCATGGCTTCTGTTGTATGACCGGCTGGCCTCGCGCAGCGGTCTGCCGGCCTCGGCGACTGTCGACGTCACGCATCATCCGATCGGCAACGCGCTGAAGCGACCGTTCGGCACCGCCTTCGAGTATTCCGACTGTGTCGTGGACGATTCCCGGCTGGTGGTGCTCACGGCCGTCGATGCCGCGGCGCGCGGCGCTGTGATTCGCACCGGCGCGCGCTGCACCCGGGCCGAACGGGGCAACGAATGGCGGCTGGTGACGATCGATCGCGGCTTTCGCCAGGTGATCACGGCAAGGGCGATTGTCAACGCCAGCGGCGCCTGGACGTCGTCTGTCGCCGAGACGGTGTTGCGCGTGCCGCCGCCGAAGGTTGCCGCCGAGCAGATGGACCAGATCGTGGTCCGCCGTCTGTTCGACAGCGACAATATCTATGTATTTCAGAACAGCGATGGTCGGCTGATTTTCGCCAGCCCCTATGAGCGCGATTTTACCCTGATCGGCACCGCCAACCATGCTTTCAAGGGCGATCCGGCCATCGTTGCGATGGCGGCCGGTGACGTCGCCTATCTCTGCGATGCGGCGAACCGCTATTTCCGCGAGCGGATCGAGACGGTCGATGTGGTGCGTACGCTTTCCGGGGCCAACATGGTGCGGAACGCCGCGAGCGGACGCGACGGGGCGATGACGCTCGACCACGGCCGCGGAAAAGCGCCGCTGCTCACCGTGTTCGGCGGCGACGTCACGACGTCGCGGCTGCGCGCAGAGCAGGCGGTCTCGAAGCTGACGCCGTTCTATCCGATGTCGCCGCGCTGGACCGCGACCGCGCCGCTGCCCGGCGGTGATTTTACCTGGGACCGCTTCGACAACGAAGTCGACGAAGTGCGCGAACGCTGGCGGTTTCTCGGCGAGGATCAAGCGCGGCGCCTGGTCGCGGCCTACGGCTCGAACGTCAAGGCGATCCTGGGCGACGCCAAGGAGCGCGGCGAACTCGGCCTTGCTTTCGGACCGGAATTGACGGGCGCAGAGGTCCGCTATCTCATGCAACGGGAATGGGCGCGCTTTCCGGACGATGTCTTGTGGCGGCGCACGAAGCTTGGCCTCACCATGCCGCCCGCGGACCGCGACGCGCTGGCGGCGTTCATGGCTGCGGCCGTCTGACGAATGGGTGGGACATGCGGGGCGTGATCAGGCCAACCGTTTTCCTGGCGATCATCGGCTTGCTCGGGGGAATAGCCTATCGCTATTTCATTGATGATCCGATCGAAGCAACGCCGTCGTATTATCTCCGGAGCAGCTTGCACGGGATGGGCATAACGCTGGCCGCCTGGGGCGTTCATCTCTACTTCACGTCGCGACGAAGTGAGTGGATCAGCAAATGGCCGCTGCTAATGGATCTGGCGGTGCGCTCCGCGACCATGGCCATCGTGGTCGCGAGCGCGGCGCTGGTCTTGCAGGTGGCGCTGTACTGGGAATGGATCGAGACGAAGTGGCTGATTGACCAGTTTCCGGTGGTCGTTGCATTTAGCTTCTTCGCGTCCCTGCTCGTCCTGTCAATCTTCGAGCTGACGCGCCTGGTCGGCAGCCGTGTGCTGTTCAACGTAGCGCTCGGGCGCTATCGAAGCCCGGCGAGGGAAGCGCGCGTGCTGATGTTTCTCGATCTCGCAGGTTCGACTTCGCTCGCGGAGACGATGGGCGAATTGCGCGTGCAGGGCCTGCTCACCCGCTTCTTCTTCGACATCGATGGTGCGATCGTCGCGCATGGCGGCGAGGTTCACGCCTATGTCGGCGATGAGGTCATCGTGACGTGGCCGCTCGATGACAGGATGTCGGGGGCGCGCTGCATCGAATGCTTCTTCGCGATTGCCGACAGCATAGCGGACAAAGCTGACTCTTATCGGCAAGAGTTCGGCATGGTGCCGAGCTTCCGCGCCGGCCTGCACGCCGGTTATGTGGTGATCAGCGAGTGCGGAAGCTCGCGCCGCCAGCTTGCCTATTTCGGCGATACCGTGAACGTGACGGCGCGGCTGCAGGAGCACTGCAAGGAAGTTGGCCGGAACTTGCTGGTGTCTTCCGACCTGCTGCGCCACATGAAGCTGAAGCCGGCTTTCGCCGTCGAAGCGCTCGGCGAAGTTCGCTTGCGGGGGAGGGCGGCGGCAATCGAGGTGTTTGCCGTCGAGCGACGTGGCTGATCGTCGCGACCTGCTTGACCTCGCCTAGTTTCGCTGCGCTTGCCGCGACCAGGCCTCGTCGCGCGCCGAAGGCCTGCGGTCAAGCCGGGCTGAGATGCGGCTCGCGGCCGCTTCGCCGCGACCGGCGCGAAGGTACGCCACGATCAGCGTGTCCTCCCATAGTTCGCGCTGGGCGTGGCTGCCGCCGATCCGCGTCAACTCGGCAAGGGCCGGTTCGAGCAGGCGGATCGCCTCCGCATTGTCGCCTTCCGCAAACGCGCGGATGCCGCGGCAGAGGCCGATGGCGGCCTGCCCCGGCAACAGCTTGCCGTCGGCTGCGCGTGCTTCGAGCTGCGCCAGTCGCGTCTCCAGCGCATCGCTGCCGGTCATTGCGGTGGCCAGCGCAAAATGAACGTCGGCAAAATGCGCGCCGGCTTGCGGAAAGTACTTTTCGCCATAGGCGGCGATATCCCGCCAATGCGCCTCCAGCCCGGTCTGGCCGGCCAGCGCAAGCCGCCACAGCAGCGAGGCGCCGTCGGTGAAGATATTCAGCGGCGGATAGGGCCGGCCCGCCGGCTTGATATGCTGCTCGTAGATCGCAAGCGCGCCGTGGAGATCGCCGGCGTCGAGCAAGGTCAGCGCGACGTGCCAGGCCAGGTGCCCATGCAGAAAGCTCTGGCGCTCATGCGCGGGCATCCATTGCGAAAGGAAGCTGCGGCCGGCCTCCATGTCGCCCTGCTCGAACATCGCATGCGAGAGGCCATGTGCCGCGTTGGCGTTGGCCGACCGCAGCCCCATCGCGCGCTCGGACAGGCTCCGGCCGGTGGAGAGATTTCCCGCCTCGGTGTGCGACCAGCCGAGGTAGCTGACAAACCACCAGTCCTCGCCATAATGCCGCGCGTGGCGTTCGCAGATCGCGAGCTTGGCCGCATCGTGATCGGGACGGCCCGAGAACGCGTAGAGACCGAACGCGCCGAGCAGGATCGACAGCACCTGCGCGTCGCGCGGATATTCGTCGAGATGCGCCTCGGCGCCGGTCACTGCGACCTTCGGCTTGCTCTCGATCACGGCGGCGATGATCTCGACATGGCTTTTTTCGCGCGGGCTCGCGCCGGCGGCCAGTTCACGGGCCTGCGCGGCAAGAGCACGCGCCTTGCTGCCCTCCATGTTGAGCTGATGCAGCCGGGCGCGGCCGATATGCGCCAGTGCAAAACCGGGATCTTCCGCAATCGCCTTATCGAAGGCGTCCTCGGCACCGTGCCACGCCGACAGCATGCAGTCGACGCCTTCGCGATAATGCGCCGCGGCGCGATCCGAGGCGGTTGTCAGTGGAAGATCGTACCTGTCCCGGTTCATTTTTCTTATTCCCTCGTGCGAGGATGTGGCGGCAGCTACGCCGCCTTTGGTCCGAGCTTCTGCAAATGACGATGGTCTCGCGCTGCTTCGGCCAGCAACCAATCTTGAAACAGCTTGATTTTCGGCAGGCCGGAAGTGGCTTTCGGGCAGACGATCCAGTATGTCCTGGAAAGTCGGCTGGCATCCCCGAACGGCCGAACAAGACGCCCGCTGATGAGGTCCCACGCAGCAAGAGTGGTGCGAGCGAGCGCTATTCCCTGGCCGTCGACCGCGGCATCGATAACCATGCTGGCGCGGTTCAACACGGGCCCTTGCGACGGCTCTGAGTCTGCAACACCGGCAGCCTCGAGCCATCTGGTCCACGCCTTGCGATCGTCGAGGTGAAGCAACGGAAATTTCAGGACATCCGAAGGCCGGGCGAGGCGCTGGCGGCCCGCAAGGAGCTTGGGACTGCAGACGGCGAATAGTTGCTCCGGAGATAGCCGTATCACATCGTGTCCAGGCCAATTGCCGTCGCCGTGCCGCACGGCGAGATCGACGTCCTCGCGGGCGAAATCGACGTGGTGCATGGTTGCCGAAATCCGCAGATCGATTTCGGGATGGGCCTCGGAAAAGCGGCCGAGTCTCGTGTACCAGCCACTTGGCAGCGAAGTCCGGCGACGTGCTGACCGTCAGAACACCTGAACTCTGGCGTTGCATCAGGCGCTCGGTGCCGACGGCAATACGATCGAGCGCATCGCGCACCACGCCGAGATAATCCCGGCCTGCGCCGGTGATCACCAGTCGCTGGCGTTCGCGGTTGAAGAGCTTGATGCCGAGTTCTGCCTCCAACCCCTTGACCTGACGGCTGACGGCCCCTTGTGTGACGCAGAGCTCCTCGGCGGCGCGCGTAAAACTCTCATGCCGTGCCGCGGCTTCGAAGGCTTTGAGTGCGTTCAGCGGCGGCAGGCGGCGAAGCATGGTCTGACCTTCATGAGAAAAACTAGGGCAGGATAGAGAAACGATGCTTTGCGGACAAGCCTAGGCTGGTCCTATTGATCCGGCTTCTCGCCGTGGCTCGCAAGGAGACCAGGGCGCTTTTGGAGCTTCACTATGTCAAAGCAACTCACACAAGGATGGGCCATCTCCTCGCGCGAAATCGCCAGAGGGGAAGCGCTCTATTATCAGTCAGGCCTGCTAACACTCTTTGGAGACGGGCTGCACACATTGCAGTTCTGGATGGGGCGGAGCCGTCAGCGAAGGCAACTCGGAGAATTGGCCGAGCTCAACAATTACCTTCTCAAGGACATTGGAGTGTCCCAGGAACAGGCCTTTCGGGAAGCCGCAAAACCGTTCTGGCGTTGATTCCCGTTTCGATTACCGATAGCTACGCATGTCTGGCATCATTGCAGTCGCCCGACGACCTGAGGCATTTCGCCCAAGTACTGCACTTCGACCGCTCGCTGCGTCGAGGCTTTTGGCGAAATGAATGATCTCGCCAAGTCACGAATCCGGCGGCGGCATTGGAGAGCCCAATGTCCAACGTCACCCTATTTGGATTTCCTCGCAGCACGTTCGTCAAAGTGGTGGGCTTGATCCTCACCGCGCGAAACATCGAGTACCGCCTCCACGACACCGAAGACGAAATGTATCTGCCGATCCATCTTGAACGGCATCCGTTCGGGCGCGTGCCTGCGTTGCAGCACGACGACTTCATGCTCTATGAAACCAACGCCATCGCCGCCTACGTGGACGATGTCTTTCCGGGGCCGAAGCTTACGCCGGACGATCCGCGCAAACGCGCGCGGATGAACCAGTGGATCGGCAATCTCAACTGGTACTTCTATCCGGAGATGATTTATCACATAGGGCACGAACGTGGCGTCTACCCGGAACTCGGGATTCCCGGCAACGATCTCATCGTGCAGCGTGCGCTTCCAAAGGCGACGCGCGCGCTGGAGGTCATGGAGAAGGAACTGTCCGACGGCCGGCCATTCCTTGTCGGCGACGCCGTCACCATGGCGGACTACTTCCTGTTACCTACCTTGTTCGGCTTCGGGTTGACGCCGGAAGGGAAACAACTGCTGTCGAAATTCCCGGCCGTGGCGGCCTGGGACAACCGAATGGATGCGCTGCCGACCGTGGTTCGCTTCAGTGCTTCACTTCCGCCGCGCGCGCCGATCCAGCATGCGCGGGAGTGGGTACATCACCATCGTCCGGCGGCCTGACGCTTTGGGCCGACGATTGTCGATCTGAGGGGCGCAGGTTCTCCGGCTGAAGCGGTATCGCAATTGACGCAAACGCAGACTAGAAGTCGAGCTTGTCGCGTATGGCATCGATGCCTGCTTTGGCGCAGGCCTCGTCCGCGTCGCCTCCGGGAGCCCCGGAGACGCCGACAGCGCCCACCAGCGAACCTGCCGCTTCGACCGTCACTCCGCCGCCGATGATGACGGCGCCCGGCAGATCACGGATTCCGGACTGCATCGTCCCGGGCTGGCTGTTGGCAACGAGCTCGGTTGTGCTGGTGCGGAAGCTCACCGCCGTCCATGCCTTGCCCGAAGCGGTTGATACCGTGTGGGGACCTGCAAAGCGGTCGCGCAGCAGTACTTGCGTCACGCCGAAGCGATCGACGACGGCGACCGACACCTGAAAGCCGCGCTTGCGGCAATCCGCCAGCGTCGCGCGCGCCAGATCGAGCGCCACCTCGGGACTCAACGATTTGTAGGTGACGATGGCTTCCTGGGCGGCGGCCGAGCTGGCGAACAGGGAAGAGATTGCCGTTGCTGCCACCAAACTCCGAACCGTCATCAATCTCTCCTGATCATTCCTATCGCGCGGCGGCCGGCTTTCTGCGAATTCCGAACCTTACCAGAGACGGGAGCTGCATCCAGAATATTGTGGCTGCTTGTTCCGGGCCGGTTGAGCGGATGGCGATCCGCCGCTAGCGTGCGGCCATGACGGCGCAGGCAAATGACATGAGCGGGCAATCGCCTGAGATCGACACAGCGAAAATCAGTGCGGCCGTCGCGCAGGCGACGCCGATGGCGCCGGCCGGCGACACGCCGCTGCTCCGCATCGAAGGCGTATCGAAGAAATTCGGCAGTTTCCACGCGGTGGACCGGCTCTCGCTCGACATCAAGGCAGGCGAGTTCTTTGCGCTATTGGGCCCGAGCGGTTGCGGCAAAACCACGCTGCTCAGGATGCTTGCCGGTTTCGAGACTCGGACGAGGGCCGCATCCTGCTTGGTGGCCGCGATATCGCACCGGTGCTGCCGCATGAGCGGCCCGTCAACATGATGTTCCAGAACTACGCGCTGTTTCCGCATCTCTCGGTCTGGGACAACATCGCGTTCGGCCTGAAGCGCGCCGGGATGGCGCGCGCCGCCATCGATACCCGCGTGGGCGAGATGGTCGCGCTGGTCAAGCTCGATGGGCTAGAGAAGCGCAGGCCGGATCAGCTTTCGGGCGGCCAGAAGCAGCGGGTGGCGCTGGCGCGCTCGCTGGCGCGGCGACCCAAGGTCCTGCTGCTTGACGAGCCGTTGGCGGCGCTCGACAAGAAGCTGCGTGAAAGCACGCAGCTCGAATTGATGGAACTGCAGCGTCGCCTCGGCATGACCTTCATTGTCGTCACCCACGACCAGGAAGAGGCGATGACGATGGCGAACCGGATCGGCGTCATGGATGCCGGCCGGCTCGAACAGGTGGCCACCCCGCGCGATCTCTACGAGGCGCCCGCCTCGCGCTGGGTCGCCCAGTTCGTCGGCGACGTCAATGTGTTCGACGGCGAGGTCACCTCGCAGGAAGGCCATCGCCTGACGATTGCGACCCGCGACGGCGGGACTATCGTGGTCGCCGAGCCGCGCGATCTCGCCGGCAAGACGGTGGTTTCAGTCGCGATACGCCCCGAGAAGGTCAGGCTGTCGCGCCGCGGCCCGGCACTGGATGCGGGCACCTTGCAGGCAATCAACCGGTTGGAAGGCGTTGTTGCCGATGTCAGCTATCTCGGCGGCTCGACCGTCTACAAGATCAAGCTCGATTCCGGCGCGGTGGTACGCTCGTCGATCGCCAATACTGCGCGGCTTGATATCGACACGTTGAGCGCCGGCCAGCGCGTGGTGGCGTGGTTCACGCCCGACGATTGCGTGGTGCTGGAGCGATGAGCGCGCGCCGCATCTTCGCGCGGCCGGCGCGGTATGCCGCCATCGCGCCCTATCTGTGGATGGTGCTGTTCTTCCTGGTGCCGTTCGGCTTCGTGCTGAAGATCAGCCTGTCGCAGACCGCGATCGCGCAGCCGCCCTATGTGCCCGTGTTCGATTTCTCCGAAGGATGGAGCGCGATCAACGCGGCCTTCGCACAGTTATCCTTCGATAATTTCAGGCTGCTGATCTCGGACAGTCTCTACATCAGCTCCTATTTGCGCAGCGTCGTTGTTGCCGTAACCTCGACATTGATCCTGCTATTGATTGGCTATCCGATCGCCTATGGCATGGCGCGGCTGCCGCAGCGCTGGCAGCCGATCGCGATGATGCTGGTGATCGTGCCGTTCTGGACCTCGTTCCTGATCCGCATCTATGCATGGATCAATATTTTGCAGCATGACGGGCTGCTCAATAAAACTCTGCTCGCGCTGCATCTGGTCTCGTCGCCGGTGGTGTGGCTGTCGACTGACAGCGCGATGTATCTCGGCATCGTCTATTCCTATCTGCCGTTCATGATCCTGCCGCTGTACGCGACGCTTTCGAAGATGGACCCCTCGCTCTTGGAAGCCGCAAGCGATCTCGGCTCTTCGCCGCTTCAGGCGTTCTGGCTGGTGACGTTCCCGCTATCCTTGCCGGGGGTCGGCGCCGGCGCGCTGCTGTGCTTCATCCCTATCATCGGCGAATTCGTGATCCCCGATCTTCTCGCCGGCTCCGGTTCCATGATGATCGGCCAGACGCTGTGGCTCGAATTCTTTACCAACAAGGACTGGCCGGTCGCCGCCGCCGCCGCGGTCGCCTTGCTGGTGCTGCTGGTGCCGCCGCTGTTGCTCTACGACCGGCTGCAGCGCCGCACGTTGGAGGGTGCGAAGTGATGGCGCGCCGTGTCGGCAGGATATCGCCATTCAATATCACCGCGCTCGCGCTGGGGATGGCGTTCCTGTATCTGCCGATCGTGATTCTTGTCATCTATTCCTTCAACGCCTCGCGGCTGGTCACGGTGTGGGGCGGCTGGTCGCTGCGCTGGTATCATGAATTCTTCAACGACCGCGCCATGCTGGATGCGGCATGGATGAGCCTTCGCGTTGCCGCGGTATCGGCCACGATCGCAACGTTGCTCGGCACGCTCGCGGCAGTCGGGCTGGTTCGCGGCGAACGCTTCAGGGGGCGGACGCTGTTTTCCGGCATGCTCTACGCGCCGCTGGTGATGCCCGAGGTGATCTCAGGGCTGTCGTTGCTGCTGCTGTTCGTGGCACTCAACGCCGAGCGCGGCTTCTGGACCGTGACGATCGCGCACACCACGCTGACGATGTGCTTCGTCACCGTGGTGGTGCAGTCGCGCCTTGCCTCGCTCGACCGCAGCCTGGAAGAGGCCGCGATGGATCTCGGCTGCGATCCGGTGCAGGCGTTTGTTCGGGTGACGCTACCGCTGATCCTGCCTGCCATTGCCGCAGGCTGGATGCTCGCCTTCACGCTCTCGCTCGACGACGTCGTGATCGCAAGTTTCACCACCGGGCCCGGCTCGGCAACGCTGCCGATCCGGATCTATTCTGAGGTGCGGCTGGGGGTAAAGCCGGAGATCAACGCGATCTGCACGATGGTGATCGCGCTGATCGCGGTGCTGATCGTGATCGCCTCGCTCGCCTCGAAACTTTCGAGTTCGGAGGCTAAGAGCGCGGCGCCGCTGTAGTCACGACTTCACCGCGCCCGCCGTCAGCCCGCCCACCATATACCGCCTGAACGCGTAATAGATCGCGGCCGGCGGCAGCGCGTAGATGAAGCCGGTGGTCATCAGCAATTCCCACGGCGAGTCGTCCGCGGCCAGGAAGTTGCCGAGCGCGACGGGGAGCGTGATCTCGGTATCCCTCGACAGCAGCAGGAACGCGTAGAGATATTCGTTCCAGGCGAGCAGGATCGCGTAGGTGCCGATCGCAACCAGCGAGGGCATCATCAGCGGCACATACACTAGCCGGAATAGCTGCAGCGTGGTGGCGCCGTCCATGGTGGCGGCTTCATCCAGTTCGACCGGCAACTTGTCGGACGCCTGTTTCAGAACCCAAATCGCGTAAGGGGAGGCGATCGTCACCATCGCGAGAATCAGCGACCAGTGATTGTTGAGGAGCCCGTAATTGCCCATGGTACGGTACATCGGCACGGCGAGGAACGCCGCCGGGATGAAATAGGTGAACAGCGCCAGATTCATCACCCAGCGCCCGCCGGGGACGCGCAGCCGCGAGATCGAGAACGCCGCGGCGGTCGCGATCAACAGCGTCAGCGCGCCGGCGGACAGCGCGATCACCACCGAATTGAAGAACTGGATCCAGAAATCGCGCAGGAAGTAGTGCTCCTGGTAGAACACGATCTTGAAATTGTTCAGCGTCGGATGTGCGGGCCACAGCTTGCCCGAAAACGCGTCTTCCTTCGGTGAGATCGCGAACAGGAACATGTGATAGATCGGCACCAGCGTCCAGATCAGCACGGGGATGCCGATCAGAAGCAGTTTCGCCTCGTTGCCGATTTCTCTCAGAGAGGGCAGCTTCATCGCGACAACCGTTTCATCATGAAATAGACCAGCGGCAGCACGAACGGCAGCGCGCAGACGATGGATGCCATCGCTAGCGAGAGTTGGTCGAGCCGGAGATAGCGGATGCCGAGCGTGGCGAGCACATGGGTGAGGTCGGCGGGGCCGCCGCCGGTGAGCAGATACACGCTGTTGAAGTCGCCCAGCGTCCAGATCATCGAGAGCAGCGTACAGGTGATGTAGAGCGTCTGCATCGACGGCCAGGTGATGTAGCGGAATTTCTGCGACCAACTCG
Source organism: Bradyrhizobium sp. RDI18 (assembly GCF_043203335.1). Lineage (NCBI taxonomy): Bacteria > Pseudomonadati > Pseudomonadota > Alphaproteobacteria > Hyphomicrobiales > Nitrobacteraceae > Bradyrhizobium > Bradyrhizobium sp. RDI18. Next base: position 6,143,760 of record NZ_JBICRN010000008.1, read on the forward strand.
CGCCGTCGACCTCGGCGGCTTCGTAGAGATCGTGCGAGATCGCAAGGCGCCCGGTCATCAGGATCAGCGTCCAGAACGGCAGCGATTTCCAGATGTGCACGCCGATCGCCATGGCGAGGGCGACGCTCGGGTCGTTCAGCCAGTTCGGGCCGTCCTCGGCGGTGAACTTGAAGATCAGTTGGTTGATAACGCCCCATTCCGGATTGAGCATGAAGCGCACGGAGAGAATTGTCGGGATCGACGGCACCGCCCAGGGCAGGATGAACAGCACCGACAGCCATTTGATCCAGGTACGCTGCTGGGCGAAGAAGCCGGACAGGAACAGCGCGATCGCCATTTTCAGATTGATGCCGACCAGGAGGAAGATGAGCGTATTGACGGCGGCGCGCGCGAAGATCGGGTCGTGATAGAGCGCGACATAGCTCGCCGGATGCCGCGCCAGCCACAGCCCGTAGCCGACCGGGTAGACCACGAAGGCCAGGAACACCAGCAGATAGGGGGCGAGCATCACGATGCCCCAGACCTGCGGCGTCGTCAGCCGGGCCGATAGCGGTGGGCTTGGAATTGCCTGATCGCCCGAAAGCGTGATTGCCATACGTTTACTCTTAAGGGGAGATGCCGGTCGTCGCTACGCCGTCGTCCCTGCGAACGCAGGGACCCATAACCACAGGCCGTTGTTGTTGCGCAAGATCGTCCACCAGCATTTTTCAAAACGGCCGCCGCGGCGTATGGGTCCCTGCGTTCGCAGGGACGACGGACATACTTCCGCGGCGGCCGGCTTCGTTTACGTCAACCCGCGACCTGCTTGAGGCGAGCGATCAGTTCGTCGACGGCCTTGTCGACCGGCACCTTCTCGCTCACCACGCGGTTCATCGCCTTGGCCCAGACGTTCTCGTTGTTCAAGATCGTGAACTTCCAGTTCTTGGTGAAGTCGAATGGCGTAGTGCCGCCCGTGAACTGGTTGTACACCGCCTTGCGATGCCGGTCAGCCTGCCAGAACGGGCTCTGCTGGCTGGCCGTCGTTACCGGGAACCAGCGGCCGAGCGCGCCTTCGATATAGGGCCGCACGTTCTCCTCCTGCAGCAGGAACTTGATGAACTCCTTGCCCTCCGCCTTGTTCTTGGCGACCGTGAACATCAGGCCGGTCTTGACGTCGGAGCGATACTTGATCGGCGTGCCGTCCGGCTTGTTGGGGAAGGATGAGGTGATGATGGTCTCATCGTAGTTCTTCTTGCCGAGCGCGCGCTGCTCCGGCGTCAGCGCCGGGTTGTTGGCGTCGTCGAGCCATTTCGCCGCGATCGAGATCGTGAAGTTGTGCGTCATCACGATCGTCTTGTTGTGGAAGGCGACGTTGTTGTCCGGATCCTTCCAGGTGGTGGAGGAGGGCGGCGTGCAGCCCTTGATGTAGGTGTCGGTGTAGTCCTTCATCGCCTTGATCAGGTTTTCCCGCACCTTGGGATCGTCGACCAGGAGCTTGCCGTCGTCATCGACCAGCTTGACGTTGTAGGCGTCCATGAAGGTGTAGAACGACTGGAACGAGTCGGTGGATTCCACACCCATCGGCTGGCCGACGGCATAGACGCGCTGACCGGTGGCCTTGCGGCTGGCGGCCTGCACCTTGTTGCACCAGAACGACCAGTAGTCTTCCCATTTGGTCGGGATGTCGCTTTCCTTGAAGCCGGCCTGTTCCAGCATGTCCTTCCAGATCTGGACGTGCATGCTCTGCTGCTTCAGCGGAAAACCGTAGTAGCCCTTCTTCTTTGTCTGGTCGTTATAGAGAAAGGTGGTTTCCAGCGTGTTGGGCGCGAACGCCGACTTCATCGGCAGCAGAATGTCGCCGAGATCCTCGAGCTTGCCCTCGAACGCCCACTTGCCCTGCGCCTGCACATCATAGCTGTCGGAATAGGCGACGTCAGGCACAGTGCCCGAATCCAGCGCCGCCACTGTCTTCGGGATCATGTCCTGAATGGCGTATTGCGACAGTTCGACCTTGATGCCGGTCTTGGCCTCGAATTTCTTGATCGCCTCTAAGAGCGCATCGTCCTCGGACTTGTAAAAGCCCTTGCCGAACCAGACCGTGATGGTCTTCTGCTGGGCGAGCGCGGGCGCCGTGGCGTAAAACAGGCCGACGGCTGCGACCGCGAGCGAAACTGATCTCCTGGATATCACATTGTTCTCCCTGAAAACGCCGGCTTGTTAACCGGTTGGATAAAAGACTTAGCGCATGCGCGTGGGCTGATCCAGATGGAGGCCGGTAAACTTCTGTAGGGGGATATTGGGGGCGCAAATGCGGCAAAAAGGTCTGCAGACGCCTGGGTGTTTGGTTCAATCATTTTGGTTCAATCATTTTGCATCCTCGGATGCCGAAAGAGCATGGCTGACCGACGGTTTGGCGCAGTGCCACTCGGATCGACGAGGCTGGCTGGTTTCAGCAGCGAGTAGCGCGCATGAGCGCAGCGATATGCGCGAGATGATGAACGTCGATGCCAATTGCCAGCGCATTTCAGAAAAACCCGATCTGCGGTTTGGCGATCATCAGCCACATTATGATCGCCACCGCAGTGAACGCCGGAATGCCAAACGCGAACCATAGCCAAAAAATCCGGTGATATTCTTGCGGCAGCGGCTTGCCCTCTGCCGCTGCGATCACGGCGAGGTCGCGCAGGCGCATTTGCATCCACACCACCGGCAGCCACAGCGCGCCGGTGATGACGTACAGCACGATCGACCAGACGATCCATCCGTCCCAGAACGAATAGCCGACGTTCAGCACGAGCAGCGTGCCGGTGATGGGCTGGACGACGACCGCGGTCGCCGTGAAGATGAAGTCGGCAATCACGACGATGCGGGCGACGCCTGCGATCACGGCCGGCTTGCCGCCGAGGTGAGCCGCCAGCATGAAAAAGGCGATGCCCGCGCCCGTGCCGAGCAGCACGGCTGCGCCGACGACATGGAGATATTTGAGGACGAAATACAGCATCACCGGTCCTCGAGCACGGCCAGCGCCGCGAAATGCAACACGATGATCGGCCAGATCTTCAGCATCGGCCCCAGCGGATCGGCCCAGAGCCGCGGCACCAGGATGGTGCCGATGATCGCGTAGGCGAAGGAAATCGCGATGGCCGCATAGAGGCCGTAGCGGCTGGTCGGCCTGTAGGCGATCGCAAGTCCAATGACCAGATCGGCCAGGGCGCCCGCGATGATCGTCACCGCCGCTGCCGTCCCTTCCACGCCGCCTTCGCCCAGCAGGCCCATGCCATAACCCCAGCCTGGCCCCAGCGAGACAAATGCGGTCGAGAGCCAGAACAGGGATAGAACGACAAAGATCGCGGGCTTGACCAGGTACATGCCGGCAAACCAGCGTTCCTGCACGGAAGCCGGTTCAGAGGCGAAGAATTCCGGAAGGCTTTTCGGATGCAGCCCGAGCCGCTGCATGTGTTCGAGATTGCCGATGGCGCCGCGCCCGATCTCCCGTTCGGCGGTGCTGCGTACGGGCGGCCGCCAGCCGAGGTACGAAACCATGTCGCCGAATTTGTACATGAGGCTTGAAGCGAATTGCGGCAGGTGAATCTCCCGTGCCGGCGGCCAGCGGCACCAGCGGCGGATCAGCGCGACGACCGCGCCGAAGGAATAGCGATGCGGGCCGACCAGCTCGACAATCTGCCGCGCGGGCGCGGCCGGGTCGAGAAAATGCTCCACGGTCCGTACCACGTCCTCCAGCAGGACGATCTGGAGTTGTCCAGTGTTCGGCATCACGGGAATGGCGGGCAGCGCCGCCAGACCTCGCATCAGCGCGCTGGCGCCATAGGCCGCGCGGCCGATCACCACGGAAGGCCGCACGATGACCCAATCGAGATCGCGCTCCATCAGCGCTTTGTCGCCGGCCAATTTGGATCGGGAAAAATCGCTCGGGGTTTCGCGGTCGACGCCGATGGCGGAAAAATGGATGACGCGACGGATCTGGAGCTGCTCGCAAGCGGCAAAGAGATTTGCGATGCCGTGATGATGCACCATTGACGTGGAATCGCCGGGGCTGTCCTGAAGTATGCCTGCGCAATTCACGACCGCCTCGATGCCATCGAGATGCGGCAGCCAGTATGCGGGCGACTTCGCCTCGGAGATATCCACCCGGGCAGCTCCAGTGCCCGGATGGCCGCCGCTTCTGCTCATTGAAACGACGGAATGACCACGCGAGAACAGGTGAGCCACGATTGCCGATCCGATCAGTCCGGTCCCTCCTACAACGGCAATCTTCATGACCGGCTCCGCGCCGAGAAGTCACGCCTGCTTCCGCGAACGCACGCCCCGAACGAACGAATTCCTGCACGCCTGCACGCGGCACCGCGTGACGGCTTTCCTTCATTCAGGGATAAGCACGCAGCGAAGAGCAATGTTCCTGGATCAGACCGGGCTTAGGTCGGTTTTGGATTGAAGTTGGCGCATCGGTTTGGGCTGTGCGGCGCTCCGTGTCCCTTCGCTCCGGTCAGTGGACCGGGCAGGCGGCTCAGAACGAATTCGCCAATTCGATCTCCGCCTTCAGCGCGGCAATCCGCCGCTCGGCTTCCCTGGCCGTCAGGTTGGGCTGATAGGCCTCGGCGCTGAGCGTGCGCAGCGTCGCCAATTGGCGCGGCGTCATCGGCGCATCCACCTGGTCCGATAGCCGGGACATCTGAAACCCCAAAGAATCTTCGATTCGATCCGAACTCTTAATTTGAAATTTGTTCTTTATTTGTTCTTATGGGGTTCTACCGCAGCGAGGTGGCCCATGGACAACAAATTGAATGAAATTCGCAGAAAAATCAGGTTCTTACGCTCGGAGATGCTGAGCGCGGAGGATAACATCCGCAAACAGCTCAACCGCGATGAGGACTGTTCGGAAGCAGCAATGCGTCTGATGGCCATGCGGGTCACCATGGTCGGCCTCATCGGCGAGCGGAACCGGCTCGGCGGCGAAGAGCGGCTGCTCAATGTCGATGAGCGGCTGAAGCTCGATGTCCGTGCGGTCAGCAGGAAGCCTGCGATCGGGGCGTCAGAGCGTTTTCCGGCGAAATGCGAACCGGTTCGCGGCAAGAAAACGCGTCAAATAAAAAATCCAGAGCCCCGTTCCGATTCAATCGGGACGGAGAAGGCTCGAGGCCGCCGTGAGCGATGATGCCATTCGGGCCCTGCGCCGGCAGATTGCCGAACTGGATCAGCTTGCTCGTCAGCTCAATCAATCCGGCCTGGATAACGCGCGGGCGCAGCTCCTGCTCGCGCGCAAGCGGGCGGAGTTGGAAGATTTCATCAACAGAGGCCGGCGATGTCAGGACCGCTCAGATGGTACGACCCCAATGCAGATAACCCGCCGTGGCTAAAAGCCCTGGCGGAGGTTCGGATCCGGGCGACGCGGGAAGGATGGTGCCATGCCCATGTCCAGGCGATCGTTGTCGCCATCGATCAATATGCCGAGGCGGCGCTGGGCAATCGGGATTACTTCCTCAACAGGCCGCATAGCATCGGTGGCCGCAGCAACAACATTCCCTGAAGATCGCTTTCAGTAGCCCGCCGAGCCAACGGTTCGCGCCAACGATTTCGGAAAGTGGCCTGTGATCTGATGGAAGCATAGAAAGCTGCCATTTGCAGGCACTTCCTACACCCTCGTCGGTAAATCCCTTGACGAATTATAGCTGTAGTACTATAAAGAAGGTCGAATGAATGAACACCCAAAGGCCCACGATATGGATCGGATCGTCCCGAGACGACCTAAGGGCTTTCCCAGACGAGGTTCGCCGCGTCATGGGATTTGCGATCGATGATGCACAGAACGGTGAGGAGCATCCTCGTGCCAAGGCCTTGAAGGGTTTCGGCGGCCGAAGTGTGCTGGAAGTGGTCGATGATGAAGATGGCGATACTTACCGAGCCGTCTACACCGTTCGCTTTGCTGCAGTGGTCTATATCCTTCACGCCTTCCAAAAGAAGTCGAAGAAGGGGAGTGAGACGCCGAAGCGCGACATCGAGATAATCAAGGCGCGGCTCAAGGTGGCCGAGGCCCATTACCAGGAACATTATGGGAAGGGAGCAAAGAAATGAGCAGCGAAAAAAAGGTGACCGTAGGCAGCGGTAACGTTTTTGCTGACCTTGGCTTTGCCAATCCTGAAGAAGAACTTCTTAAGGCGAAACTCATCCGCGAAATTCGGGCGATCATCAGACGTCGAAAACTTACTCAGGCCAAGGCTGCCGTTGTGCTTGGACTTAAGCAACCGGACGTTTCTGCTCTTGTAACTGGCCGCGTCGGTAAATTCTCGATCGACCGTTTGGTTCGTTGCTTGGGGCGGTTGGATTACAAAGTAGACGTCGTTGTACGCCACAAGCCGCCGCGTCGAGTCTCTTCGCGCGCGGTTGCCGCCTGAGACGGCTTTCGCAGCACTGCCAAGTGACTCGCATGAGCGCAGCGCCAGGCGGGATTTCAGAACACGTCTCGGACGCTGAGCCCGTCATCGGGCGCGCGTTCGCGCGCCCCGTTGGCTACGCTGGCTCAGATAGAAAGTTCTATACTGGTCTAATTTGCCTTTGCCGCTCCGGCCGGTGCGTTGGCCGGTGCGTCCGCCGCCGCCTCCGGCACCGCCTGCCGCGATCCTCCACCGGTAAACCGCTCGATCACCGAGCGCACCGCATCGCGCGTCTTGCGATCCTTCACGGCATCGAGCAGGGGCGCTGCGCCCGGCGAGCGGCGGATCAGGCTCTCCGGATCGGGAAATACCAGCGGATCATCCCACGGGCCCTGCACGACGAAGGGCAGTTCGAAGCCCTTATCGCCGGCGCCGGCCGACGTCAGGCTGGCGATGCCCTTGAGGTCGTATTCGCGTGATGGCACCGAAGCGGTGCCGGTCAGCGTCAGGCGTGTGGTCGGTCCGTTGACGCGGATATCTTCGACGGTGGCGATGCCGTCGTTGAAGTGCACCGAAACGGTGAGGTTGTCGTAGGGTGTCGTGCCGGAGCGGAAATTGCCGCCGCCGGATAGCGGCCGCCGCTCCAGCCGTTTCAGGAGCTGCTCGACATTGAAGCCGGCGATCGCGCCGTCATGACCGGTGAGCGTGGCGGTGCCGTCGAGCGAGGAGGCGAGCCCGAACGGGCTCGAGCCGGAGGCGATGAGCGAAATGTTGAGATTGCCGCGGCCGGACAGCTTGTTGGTGCCGAACAATTCGCTGGCACAGGCCTGCAGGTCGACGTCGGTGAACTGGAGCTGCGCTTTGACGTCGGCCACCGTGTCGGAACGCGCGATCCCGAACGAGCCCTTGGCAATGCCGCCATACATCTGCGCCTCGCCGACCGAGAGCGCCAGCGCGCCGCCGCGCAGATTGGCGCCAATGGCAGTGCGGCCGAGTTTGGTCCCGCCGACCGTCACCCTCGCCGCCGACAGGCGCATGTCAAGGTCGGTGGCAGAGAGCGAGGTGAGGTCGAACAATTGCCGGTTCCAGTCGCGCGCGCCGCTCGCAAGCAGACGGACGGTCGAGATATAGGGCGTGAAATCCAGGTTGCCCGCGGCGAGCGTCGCCTGCAGCGTCTGGCGGCCGTTATTGGCAACCGTCATCACGCCCTCGGCGACGTTGCCGTCGAGTTCGACATTCACATTCGTCAGCGCAACCGAGGCGCCGACGACATTGGCGCGTGCCCTCAGCGCGAAGCGGCCGAACCCGCCGCTGCCGGGCACCGGCTGTCCCATCCAGCGCAACGCATTGCGCAGCGACACGCTGTCGACCGTCACCGTGCCGTCCATCATCAGGCTGGTGCGGTTGGCCAACGAGCCGTCGAAGGCGAGTTTCAGGGGCGCGCTGACCAGCCGCGCCTTCAGACCCGAGCGGTCGCCCGAGAGCATCGCGACGAAGTCGCTGGCCGAGATCGAGCCGTCGACGCGTTCGCCGCGCCAGTCGAATTGTCCGGTCGCCGCGAACGAGCGCGAGATCGACGGCCAGGCCAGCGAGAGATCGATGTCACCGAGCTGTTCGGTGACACGGTTGGCGGCATCCTCGTATTTGAGCACACCGTCCTGAATCCTGATTTCCGAGAACGACACCTGGTTTTCGGCGCCGGGCTTCATCGTGCGCGCGATGCGTTCGACGAACGGCGTCCAGTTGCTCTGGCCGCCGGCCTCTCTGACCACGCGGATATGCGGCCGCAACATCATGACGTCTGCGATTTCGAAGCGGCGCAGCAGCAATGGCAGCAGGCGCAGATTTGCGGTCAAAACATCGACCTGCAGCGCAGGGTCGGTGGTGCCGCCGCCCTTCAGCCCGACATTGTGGAACGAGACATGGCTGCCAGGAAACACCGATACGTCGATCGCGCCGGTGACGACCAGATCGAGCCCGGTGACGGCGCGGATCTGCGCCTCGACCGCCTGTCGCAACGCGTCGCGGTTGATGAACCAGGAGGTTCCGATCAGGGCGAGCACGGCCACGCCGAACAGCGCCGCAACCGGCATCCCGAGGCGCTTCATTCCTTGGGCCATCGTTAATGACATATCCGGATCTGGTTAAACCGAACTCGGGTTGCTGCTGCTTACAGGGTCTTATGTTGATTAGCGCAGGTGGCTCGCTGGTAAGCTTGTGCCAACCCACGCAACTTGAAGGGCTTTCTTGACGCTTTCAAGGCCGACAACGCCGGTTCCTGGTGAGAAAACAGGCCTTTACAGCCCGCTCAGCCCAAAGCCCGTACGATTCCGGATGTGACCAGAAGTCCCTGGATGGCGGGCTTTAGAATTCCATGACAGCCTTGGGCCGGCTTGCTAGTATTTCCTTATTGCACATTGTGAATGCTTATTGGGGGGTCATTAAATGTCCTCGCATATTTATTCTCTCCTGCTGCGTTTTAAGCCGGCCAACCTCCTTGCAATTCAAGCCGCTATGTCAAGATGCGTCGTCGTGACGGCGATGCTTGCGGCAACCGCGCCGGCGGCGCAGGCGCTCAGCATCGAAGCCGCCCGGGAAAACTGCCGGATGACGGTCGGCAGGCCCTTCGTTCAGGCCTGTATGCGAGCCTCCGGCGGAGCGGGAAACGTCGAAGCGTGCCGGGCCAAGGCCACGCCGTCAGTCCGCGCCTGCGTGATGGCCGCGCTCGATAAGGCCAATGGCCGCGCCAATGTCGCGGTCGCCATTCCGACCGAAGCCGCACCGAAAGTTGCGCCCGGCAGCGCGCTGCCTGTCGGATTCGTCGCACCACCGCGAACGATCACCGATATCACCGCGATCCTGGACAGCGAGAAGGCCGATCTCAAGACGATCGAGGAGCTGAAGGCCGAGGCAGACGCAAAGCCGACCGGCAAGGAATCGCGCGAAGATCTCGCGCAATTCTATTTCGATCGCGGCAATGCAAGGGCGCAGCTCGGCCGGCTCGCCGATACCATAGCCGACGCCAACAAGGCCATCGAAGTCGGCCGCGGCGCGACCTCGGCCAACATGATGGGAAGGTTGATTTCGCTTGCTGCCCAACAGTACATGGCCGCCGGCGATCCCAAGAAGGCTTTTGAAACGTTTCAGCGGCTGCTTCGTGAGACATCCAACCAGAAGGGGGCCAGGGGGTACCTGATCGGTGCGAACCGCGCGATCGCCGGCATCCTGATCCAGATGGGCGATATCGCGCAGGCCGAGGCCTATCTGCGCCGCAGCCAGCCGCTGCTCCAGGAAGCGCGAACCAGCGGCCATCCGATCATGCGGTCGACCTACAATACCTACGGTCAGAACTGGGAGGCCGAAGTCGAAATCGGCCGCGCCATGCTGTTCGAAGCGCGGGGGCAATTCCGCGATGCCGAGGCCTCGTACAAGCTCGCCGAGCTGCGCAAGCGCGCTGCGATCAAGCCGATGTTGTCGGGTGCGGAGAATCCGCCTTCCGAGTCCAGCATGGTGCTCGCCGTCGATCTCAACATCCTGAACCAGGCCCGAATGAAAGCGCGGCAGGGACGCTTTGCGGAAGCCGAGGTCGATGCTCGCCGGGCGCTGCTGTCGCAGTTGAAAAACCAAGGCAAATACAGTCCCACCACGCCGCGCTTTGTCGCGGGATTGGCCGGCATTCTCGTCGAGCAGGGCCGTTACTCCGAAGCGGAGCAACTGGCCAGGGTAAGCCTAGACATTACCCGGACGGTTGGCGTCGCTGAAGATTCTCTTTCGACCGTGCAGTTGTTGTCGCAGCTCGGCAACATCTTGAATCTGCAGCGCAAGGGAGGGGATGCGATCGCGGTCTTTGCGCAGATCGACAAGGCGATCGCGAAATGGGAGCCGGCGCGGCGAGAGGCTTTCGAACTCAACGGCGGGCGCATTTACTCGCTCTATGCCTCCGGCCAAATGGAAGCCGGCATTGCCGCGGCTGAACAGCTCCTGAAGAAGCAAATTTCCCGGGTCGGCGAAAATCATCTCGATGCCGCCTCGGCGCGCGGCACGCTGGCGATCGGGTTGATGCGGGCCGGACGCGACCAGGATGCGATCCGCGAGTTCAGGACGGCGATCCCGATCCTGATGGCGTCGTCGCGCGAGAACGCCGATGACGACGACACCACGGCGGTTGCGGCGCGCAATCAGCGCCTGCAGGGCATCGTCGAGGCGTATCTGAACATGCTGGCGCGGGAGAAGAGCCCGTCCGGCGATGTCGGCGTCGAAACCTTCAGCCTAGCCGACGCCATTCGCGGCCGCTCGGTGCAGCAGGCGTTGGCGGCGTCAAGTGCGCGCGCGGCCGCCAAGGATCCGGCGCTGGCTGAACTGGTGCGGAAAGAACAGGACCTCGGCAAGCAGGTGAATGCGCAGTTGGGAACGCTCACCAACGTGTTGTCGCTGCCGTCGCACGAGCGGGACGAGAAAGGCGTTCAGGCGATCAATGCTTCGATCAACGCCCTGCGCGCCGATCGCACCAAGGCGCGCCAGGAGATCAGCCAGCGCTTCCCTGTGTACGCCGACCTGGTCGCGCCAAAGCCGCCATCGGTCGAGCAGATCAAGGCGACGCTGGCCGAGGGCGAGGCGATGCTGTCGTTCTATTTCGGACAGAACAACAGCTTCGTCTGGGCGGTTCCGAAGAACGGCCCGGTCGCATTCGCTGCGATCAAGGCGAGCAGCGGCGACATCGAGAGCAAGGTTCGCAAGCTGCGCGAGGCGCTGGAGCCGCAGGCGGCAATGATCTCGGACATTCCTCCGTTCGATCTCAAGCTCGCGCATGAGCTCTATTCGCTGCTGCTGCAGCCGGTCGAGAGCGGATGGAAGCCAGCCAAGAATCTGATCCTGGTGACCAATGGCGCGCTCGGCCTGTTGCCATTGTCGCTGTTGCCAACTGCCCCGGCCGAGATCCGCGGCGACGACGATCCGCTGTTTGCAAGCTACAAGAATGTACCGTGGCTGGCGCGGACGCATGCAGTCACCACGGTGCCTTCGGCTGCGGCGCTGCGCACCTTGCGTCAACTGCCGCCCGGCAAGCCCAACCGCGGCGAACTGATCGCGTTCGGCGATCCTTACTTCAGCAAGGAACAGGAAGCCGAGGCTGACAACGCCGACAAGGTCCGGGTCGCCGATGCCTCAGGCAACACGATGCGAGGCGGTCCGCTGAAGCGGCGCAACAGCCCGAAACTCGACGGCGTCGACAGCGCCGAACTGGCGATGTTGCCGCGGCTTCCGGATACGTCGGAAGAATTGAAGTCGATCGCGCTGGCGTTGCAGGCCGATCCGTCGAAAGTTCTGAACCTCGGCAAGCAGGCCAGCGAGCAGGCGGTCAAGACGATGGATCTTGCGGGGTTCAAGGTGCTGGCATTCGCTACCCATGGCCTCGTGCCCGGCGAGCTGAACGGCCTGTCGCAGCCGGCGCTGGCGTTGTCATCGCCCACTGTCACCGGCGGCGAGGGCGATGGCCTGCTGACGATGGAGGAAATCCTTGGGCTGAAGCTCGACGCCGACTGGGTCGTGCTGTCGGCGTGCAACACCGGGACCGGAGCAGGCGCCGGCGCCGAAGCCGCATCGGGCCTCGGCCGCGCGTTTTTCTACGCCGGCACCCGCGCGCTGCTGGTGACCAACTGGTCGGTTCACTCGCAGTCGGCGCGTGAACTGGTGACCGATCTGTTCAGGCGCCAGGCGCAGGATCCCAAATTGACGCGCGGTGAAGCGCTGCGGCTGGCGATGATGGCTCTGGTGGACGGCTCCGGCTACGCTGGTGCCGACGGCAAGACCGAATTCGCCTACGCCCATCCGCTGTTTTGGGCGCCGTACACCATCATCGGCGATGGCGGCGTGAGATAATGTTGAAGGGCAGGGGGAGAATGATCGTGCGTATCTGCGGGTTGCGGCTTCTGCTGGGAAGTATTGCGATTATCGCCGCCGGAGCGATGCCGGCGAAAGCGGCGCAGGTTTTGATCACGGCCGAGGAAGCCGCGCTGCCGCCGCCGAAAGGCGCGATCGCGACCGAGCGGCGCGGAATCACGCGGGGACCCAAGGTCGATCTCCTGACCGGCGGCGGGCAGCTCCGGTCTCCGATGCGGCTTCAGCTCAAATTTGAACCCTATGGCGGGGCGAAGATCGATCCGGATTCGGTCAAGATGACCTATCTCCGGACCCCGAATGTCGATCTCACGTCGCGGGTCAAATCCTTCGTTGGACCGCGCGGGATTGATATGCCGGAGGTCGAACTGCCGGCTGGCGAGCACATGGTGCGGGTCGACATCAAGGACACCGACGGGCGTGTCGGGACTACGAGCTTCATCCTGAAGGTCGTCCCCTGAGCGCCGCCTGTCCATACTGCGCGAGGGAAAATCCACCCGAGGCGCTGGTGTGCGGCTCCTGCTCGCGGGAGATCGCGGTGCCGCAATCGCTGATGGCGGAGCGTGACGAACTGGCGCGCGAGCGCGTCACGCTGCGCCTCGAACTGGAGCGCGCGAAGAGCGAACTCGAGGCGCTCAGGCGCCGCAGAAAAAATCGGTCAGCCTGATGGAATGCCCGTTCTGCGCCGAAACGATCAAGGATGAGGCGGTCGTCTGCAAACATTGCTCGCGGGATCTGCGGATCGTACGCCCTGTCATCATCGAGATCGAGAAAATCGTCATCGAACTCGACGCCCTGCAGCGTGAACTCGATCAGACCAATGCGCGCATCGAGCGGATTCGTTCCCCCTGCGATACTACGGCGTTCATTCGCTCGCCTATGTCCTGATCCCGGTCATCCTGCTGGTGGCCGCTCACATCCTCATCACCATCATCTTGGACATTACCCCGCTCTATCTCCGGCTTGCTTCGGTGGTCATTCCGCTGCCGTTCGGCTTCCTGATTCATTCGCATCTGAAAATCGGATGGCGCGGCGCCCTTGCGGTCGGGCTTTTGACGGCGGCGATCGCCGTGACATGCATGCTCACCGTGACCGGCATCAACGACAATGTTCCGATCGTGCCCGGGCCCTGGATCGAATGGCGAGAGGTGATCGAATATACCGCCAGCATCGCGCTCGCTTTCGTGACCGGCAACATTCTCGGCTTCCTGATTGTCGACGTGCTGCCGAAAACGGTGACGCAGGGCGGCGGCAAGCCCAACCCGCTCGCCTACAAGGCTGCAGGCCTGCTCGTCGGTCGGCATGTCGGCGCGGAGCACCTGCGCCGCCGCGCTCGGATCATTCAGGACCTGATGACGGCGGCCGGGCCCACGGTGGGTGTCATGGGGACCGCGGCCGGGTCCCTGTATGCCGGTCTGAAGGGTGTTATTGGCGGCTGAGCGCATTGACGCACCGCGAAAAATTCGCCTAATAATCCCGACAATGCTGGCATTCGGCCGTTCCCTCCATCAGGTCAAACATCCATGAACAAGGTTTACCCCGACGCCAAATCGGCACTCGACGGCGTTCTCAAGGACGGCATGATGATCATGTCCGGCGGTTTCGGTCTGTGCGGTATTGCCGAGACCCTGTCGGACGCGATCCGCGATTCCGGCGTCAAGAATCTGACGGTGGTTTCCAACAATGCCGGCGTCGACGGCATCGGGCTGAGCCGGCTGCTGGAGACGCGCCAGATCAAAAAGATGATCTCGTCCTATGTCGGCGAGAACAAGCTGTTCGCGCAGCAATACCTCGCCGGCGAACTGGAACTCGAGTTCAATCCGCAGGGCACGCTGGCCGAACGCATCCGCGCCGGCGGCGCCGGCATTCCGGCGTTCTACACCAAGACCGGCGTCGGCACGTTGATCGCCGAGGGCAAGGAAGTGAAGGAGTTCGACGGCGAGAAATACATCATGGAGCGCGGCCTGTTCGCCGATCTCGCCATCGTCCACGCCTGGAAGGGCGACACCGCCGGCAACCTGATCTACCGGAAGACCGCGCGGAATTTTAACCCGATGATGGCGACCGCCGCGAAGATCACGGTGGCGGAGGTCGAGCACCTGGTTCCGGCCGGCGAACTCAATCCCGACCACATCCACACGCCCGGCATTTTCGTCAAACGCATCATCGAGGTCGGCACGGCCAAGAAGCGCATTGAGTTCCGCAACACCCGCCCGCGCCCATCGAGCGCGTCCGCGGCGGCAACGGGAGTAGAAATCTGATGGCCTGGACCCGCGAACAGATGGCGGCGCGCGCCGCGAAGGAACTGCGCGACGGCTATTACGTCAATCTCGGCATCGGCATTCCGACGCTGGTTTCGAACTACATCCCTGCAGGCATCGACGTCAGCCTGCAGAGCGAGAACGGCATGCTCGGCATGGGCCCGTTCCCCTATGAGGACGAGGTGGACGCCGATCTGATCAACGCCGGCAAGCAGACGGTCAGCGAATTGCCGTCGACCAGCTATTTCTCATCGGCCGATTCGTTCGGCATGGTGCGCGGCGGGCATATCGATCTCTCGATCCTCGGTGCGATGCAGGTGGCGCAGAACGGCGACCTCGCCAACTGGATGATCCCCGGCAAGATGGTGAAGGGCATGGGCGGCGCGATGGACCTCGTCGCCGGCGTCAAGCGCGTCGTCGTGGTGATGGAGCATTCCGCCAAGGACGGCCCGAAGCTCTTGAAGAAATGCAACCTGCCGCTGACCGGCGAGCGCGTGGTCGACATGGTGGTGACCGATCTTGCGGTCTTCACCATCGACAAGCATGGCAAGGACGGCATGGCGCTGATCGAACTCGCCGACGGCGTCACGCTGGACGAGGTGAAGGCCAAGACCGAAGCCGAGTTCCGCGTCGCGCTGAAGAACGTCTGACGTGATGGCGGGGCGGTCGCAACCTGCGATCCGTCCCGCGCGTCCCGAAGACGCAAGCTTCATTGCCCGCAATATCCTGGCGTCGCAGCGCGGCCCGTTCCCGCGCGGCTGGTTCGACATCGCGCTTGGCTGGGACGAGCCGCAATGCCTTGCGTTCGTCGAATGCATCGCGATCGCGCCAACGCAATCGTGGTGGCACATCACCCAATTCATCGTCGCTGAAGTCGAGGGTGAGCCAGCGGCATCGCTGTGCGCGCTGCCCGCTGAAGGCACCGAGGCCGCCGCGCGGGCGGCGATCCAAGAGGTGGCGACCGCGATAGGGCTGAGCGCCGCCGATCTGAAGGCAATCTTCCGGCGCGGCGCCTATGGAGCGAATTGCTGGGTGCAGGGCGGTGAGGGCGACTGGCTGATCGAGCATGTCGCCACGCTGCCGGAGTATCGCGGCCGCGGGCTGGTGCAGGCGCTGATCGGGCATGCTTTGGCTGCCGGCAAGGCCGCGGGGTTCGAGCAGGCCTCGATCTCGTTTCTGATCGGCAACGAGGCGGCAGAGCGATGTTACGCGAAGGCGGGTTTTGCATTCGCCGAAGAAAAACGCGATCCGGCGTTCGAGGCGTTGACAGGATCGCCGGGCTTCCGGCGATTTGTGCGCGGAATTTAGACGTGTGTCGTCCCTGCGAACGCAGGGACGCTGCGGCCTCTCGTTGTGACGCTGGGGCCAGTTGCCTTCGCAGCAACAATGGCCGGTGGTTATGGGTCCCTGCGTTCGCAGGAACGACGAGAGTGTTGCTCGACCTACGCCGGCCCGGCCGGAACGTCCGAAAATCGGGTCAGCCACGCCACCGGGCCGATACTGGCGGCAACGATCAGGAGCGCGGCGAGCGCACCTTCCTCGAAGCTGCCGCGGCTGGCGTACTGGTAGATCGAGGTCGCCAGCGTTTCGACGTTGAGCGGCCGCAACAGCAGCGTCGCCGGCAATTCTTTCAGGCAATCCACGAATACGACAATGACCGCACCGAGCATGGCGGGGCGCAAGAGCGGCAGATGGATCAGCCGCATCGTCGTGGTCTGGCCGGCGCCGGCGGCGCGCGCGCTATCATCGTAGTCGTGCGGGATCCGCTCGAACCCCGCCTTGATGAATCCGGTCGGCACCGCCAGAAACCGGATCACATAGGCGATCACCACGGCAGCACCTGAGCCGACCACGACCAATCCCGGCAGCGATTGTCCAAGCCATCCGGCGAGTGCGTTCAGTGCGTTGTCGATGGCGAGCACCGGCGCGAGCAGCCCGAGCGCCAGCACCAGCCCCGGCAGCGTGTAGCCGGTTTGCGCAATGTTCATTGCGAGGAAGCGCAACCCATTCGGCCGCCAGCGCCACGCGAGAATGGTCGCAAAGCCGAGCAGAAGCGCGGTCAGCGTGGCAAGGCTTGCGAAGGCAACCGAGTTGAATGCATCGCGCCATAGCGCTGCGTCGAAATTGGCAAAAAGCCCGCGCTTGAAACTCTGCTGCGCGAGATACAGGAGCGGCACGAGGAATCCCAGCACCACCGGCAGCAGGCAGGCCGCGAATGCACATCCGCCCTTGATGCCGGTGAGTGGGGTCCGCGGCGTGAGCCGCGGGCTTTCGGCGGAAAACTCCGTCGTGACATTGCGGCGTCCGTAACGCTCGACTGCGATCAAGCCGGCCACGATCGCCAGCATGAAGCAGGACAATTGCGCGGCGCCGGCGAGGCTGCCGCGGTTGAGCCAGGTCGTGAACACCGACACCGTGAGGGTACGGACACCCAGATATTCGCTGGCGCCGATGTCGTTCAGCGTTTCCAGCGATACCAGCGCGACGCCGACCGCCAGCGCGGGACGTGCCATCGGCAGCGAGATACGCCAGAAGGTGGTCCAGCGGCTGGCGCCGAGCGTCTTCGCGGCCTCGGCGAATTCCGCGCTCTGGTACTGGAACATCGTGCGCGCCGAAAGATAGACATAGGGGTAAAGCACCAGCGCGATCACAACGACCGCGCCCGGCAGCGAGCGCAAATTCGGAAGCATGCGCACGGCGTCCTGCAGCGGAAGCCAGTGCGCGAGCGTCTTGTGGACCAGGCCCAGCGGCTCGAACAGGTCGACATAGACGTAAGCGGCGAGATAGGTTGGGATCGAAAGCGGCAACGGCAGCAGCCATAGCAGCATTTTCCGGCCGCGGAATTCATGCAGCGAAACCGTCCACGCCGTGCCGGTGCCGATCGCAAGCGACAGGGCAGCGACGCCGCCGAGCAGCAGCGCGGTGTCGAAGATGGTAGCCGGTAGCACGTAGTCGATCAGGTGCTGCCAGACGTCAGGCGCCGGCTGCAGCGCGAGCGCAATGATCGAGATGACGGGGGCTGCGACAAGGATGGCGGTCGCAACCGCAATCGCTGCCGCGATGCGGCCCGAGCGCGTGACGGGACTCACGTCCGCACACGTCGGCAAGATGAGCCGAGATTTATCCGCTGGCGCAGGTGGGCTCCGTGCCACCCGCAACCGGGGTTTACCCCGGTTGCGCATCTTGAGTTTGCGCAAGTCGGGCAGGCCCGACTTGCACCGGGGGAGGGCAGGGGGAGGGGTAGCCGCGGGCGATGCTGCCCGTGTGGCTTACCCCTCTCCCTAACCTCGAGAGCGAGCTTCGCTCGCCTCGGACCCCGCAAGAGGGGAGGGGACGCAGTCGTGCCAGGCGAGAGATCACAATTCGAATCCTTCGCCCACCCAGCCGTTCAATTATCGAATCCGACCTTGTCCACCAGCGTCGAGGCCGCCTTGCGGTTGGCGGCGATCTTGGCGATCGGCAGCGGGTCGGCGGTGAGCTTGCCGTAGCCCGCAATCGTCGGGTTGACGGCAACGCCGGCGCGAACCGGATATTCATAATTGGAATCGGCGTAGATCTGCTGCGCCTTGTCGCCGACGAGCCACTCGATCAGCTTGACGCCGTTGGCCTTGTTGGGCGCGTTCTTCGCCAAGAGGACGCCGGAGAGATTGACGTGGGTGCCGCCGCCTTCAAAGGTCGGCAGGATCACCTTGGTGGCTTCCGCCCACGGCTTCTTCTCGGGATCGTTGTTCATCATCAGCGCCCAGTAGTAGGTGTTGCCGATGCCGATGTCGCACTTGCCGGCCGCGACGTCGCGTGCGGCTTCACGGTCGCCGCCCGAAGGTTTTTGCGCCAGATTGGCCTTCAGGCCCTTCAGCCACTCCTCGGCCTTGGCCTCACCGTACTTGGCCACATAGGCCGCGAACAGGCCGTTGTTGTAGATGTGCTGGCCGGAGCGGATGCAGATCTTGCCCTTCCACTTCGGATCGGCGAGTTCTTCATAAGTGATCTTGTCCTGCTTGACGCGGTCCTTCGAGGCGTAGATCACGCGCGCGCGCATGGAGATGCCGGCCCAGTGGCCGTCGGGGTCGCGATATTGCGCTGGCACGATCTCGTCGATCACCACCGACTTGATCGGCTGGGTGACGCCGGCCTGCACGGCGTCGTCGAGGCGGCCGATGTCGACCGTCAGCAGCACGTCGGCGGGGCTGCTGGCACCTTCCGCTTTCATGCGCTGCTCGAGCCCCGAACTCGCCGAGACGACATTGACCTTGATGCCGGTGTCCTTGGTGAAGGCATCGAACAGCGGCTGGATCAGCTTGGTTTCGCGATAGGTGTAGACGTTGACCTCGCCGTCGGCGGACGCCGGCGAGGCTCGAACGCGGTAAGACAAAGCAACGCTGCGGTTGCGGCGGTAGCGCGAATATTCATCATGAGAGCTGCCCGACAAAGCTGGTGAAGATGCCCGTCTCAGTAGCGCAGCGGCTGCGATGTCGTCAGCGACTGGATGTCGCGAATGGCTCAGTTTAGAAGGATTCCACGCTATAGTTTAGAGCGATTCCAAACATGGCGCGCCATCGCTGCTGCGGTCCGCAAAGCAGGCGGGGACGCAGATGGCTGGGGCACGACCTATCGGCTGCCATTGGCGAGGTCGAAATCGACAGCGGCGGTGTTGCCGCCGCTGATGACGACTGCAATGCGTTCGCCGGCGGCGGGCTTGTAGGCGCCCGACAGGATCGCGGAGAACGCTGCCGCGCCGCCCGGCTCTGCAACGATGCGCAAGGCGCGCCAAAGCGTCGCCTGTGCGTCAGCGATCGCGGCGTCGGAAACCAGTACGGTTTGTCGCGCGTATTTCTGGACGATCGGGAAGACCTGTTCGCCGACACGCCGCGGCGCAAGCGAATCCGCAGCCAGCCCGCCGGCCTCGGCATCGACAGGATGGCCGGCTTCAAGGGCCCTGGTCAACGTGGGCGATGCATGCGGCTCGACGCCGACCACCTTGATGCGGCCGGCATACCATGCCGCGATCCCGGCGATCAGCCCGCCGCCGCCCACAGATACGAGCAGGGTATCGATGTCAGGTGCCTGCTCCGAGAGCTCAAGGCCGATCGTTCCCTGTCCCGTGATGGTTTCCTTCTGGTCGAAAGCCGGCACCGGTAGTGCGCCGGTTTGCTGCGCCCATATCTCGCTGGCCGCGAGCGCATCGGCATACCGGTCGCCTTCGATCGCGAGGTCGGCGCCGTAGTCGCGGATGCGTTGCACTTTCGCCGGCGAAGCGACGCTCGGAATGAAAATCTTGGCCGGCTTTCCAAGCTTCATCGCGGCATAGGCGACGGCCGCGCCATGGTTGCCGCCCGACGCCGCGACGACGCCGGCCTGCGGCACATCGCGGGTCAATAGATTGGCAAAAGCGCCGCGCGCCTTGAACGAGCCGGAGTGCTGCAGAAGCTCGAGCTTGAGCGTCAGCGTACGGCCGGGAAGCCCGAACTCGGCGCCATCGACCTGGATCACCGGAGTCCGCCGGATAAAGGGCCGGATCAGCCGCTCGCACTGTGCGATCGTTTCCGAGGTTACGGCATCCGCTGACGCATCCATTGCAAGGCACTCCCACGGCGAATTGAACAAGGCCAAACTGGCAAGGCTCGATTGACAGCAATTAGTCATTTAGCTAATTAGCAATATGGCTTCTTTCGAGGATGACGTCGAGTCTGCTTTTCGCGCGCTCGCCAGCGATCGGCGGCTTTTGATCCTGGAGTGGCTGAAACGCCCCCGGGCGCATTTTCGCGAGCAGGTCGACGGCGATCTCGTCAAGGACGGCGTCTGCGGCGTGTTGATTGCCGAAAAGCTCGGCGTCAGCCAGCCCACCGTGAGCGAGCACCTGAAAATACTGTCGCAAGCGGGACTGGTGAGCGCCAAGCGCGTCAAGCAGTGGACGTTCTACAAGCGCGATGAAGCGCGCATTGCAAAGCTGAAAGCGGCCATGCTCGAAAAGATCTGATGTTCGGTCGTGGGCTGCGCCAGCGCGCGCCGACGCTGGGCGCTCCGTGCCGACATTTTGAGCAGCGAAGCGCACGTTATCCGTTCGACCTTGGCATCATCAGTGCCTAGTCTTTGCTGACAGGGAGATGAAGCTGATGCGCGCGGTACTGGACTATTGCACCGGAGGAGCGAAGCGAGAGGTATCGGCAGGCACGCTCGTCCTTCATGAAGGCAGCAAGACCGGACATCTGTTCGTCCTGCTTGAGGGAAGGCTGGAAGTCGTCAAGGGCGACAGCGTCGTGGCCGTCCTCAGCGAGCCGGGGGCGATGCTCGGGGAAATGTCGGTGCTGCTCGAGCAGCCGCATACCGCGACCGTGCGCGCCGCCGCCGATTCTGTCGTCTACGAGTTCGATGATGCCGCGGCGTTCCTGCGCGACCAGCCGGCGGTGGCGCTGTTGATCGCGCGGTTGCTGGCGCAGCGCCTCAACGTCGCGACCACCTATCTCGCCGATCTCATGCATCAGTATGGCGACCATGGTAACCATCTCTCGATGGTCGGCGAACTCCTGCAGAGCATGATCAACCTGCCGCCGACAGAGGTTTCGCCAGGCTCGGATCGGCAATCCGACTCCAGACTCTAGCTGCATTGGCAGAAGCATCGGCTAGCGGCTTTTCCTGAGCAGTTTCTTCGCTTGTTCGATTTCGGGGAGGTCTTGCCCCGTTTCAAAATCGACGAGCGCTCGCGCGACCACCTCGGATCCGGCCGTTTCCCGGCCGTTGTTGATGCAAAGACGCGCAAGTCCAATTGCGCTGCGCAGTTCGAAAGCTTTCGTCTGCTGGCTTCGGGCTATCTCAAGCGCCCGGTTAAAGGCGCCTTCGGCCCCGCAGAGGTTCGTCGGGTCGCGACGCAACAGAAGCTCACCCCGAGCACGATGCAGTTCGGCATCGAGCCAATGCTGACCCGACTGTTCCGTCACGTCGATCAACTCGCGCAGTATCTCCAACCCAGTGTCCGTTTGTCCCGCCGCGGCATTCGCCACGGCAACCTGCATTCCCCAAAACGGTTCGCAAAGGTAGCAGTCATTCTCATGCAGCAAGGTCCAACCTCGATGCATTTCCGCAAGCCCGGCCTCTCGGTCGCCGGCGCGCCACCGTGCAAGGCCAGTGAGGTATGTGCCCGCGGCTACATACAACGGCATCGTATGGTCGCGAGCGAGGGCGAGCGCAAGGATTGTCTCTGTTTGCTGTAGCGGCCCGCCGCACAGTCCGTCGAAAACCGCCTTATGGACGAGCGCATTGGCTTGGGAGAGCGCTCGCTTTTCTCCCGAGGAACGCACCGCTTCCGCGGCGAGCCGGCGGGCGCGATCAATCTGTCCGATCGGCCAAAGCACCAGAGCAAGAAATCTCATGATGACGAACGGCAGGTCCAGCGTTGAAGCCCTGAAGGTCTCAAGATTCGGTTCAGCATCATAAGCCGCAAGCGCCTGCTCAAGATGCTTTCTCGCGTTCATATAGTCGCCGCCGAACCAGCAGGTCGCCCCGTTTGTCCAATGCGCGACAACTGCGGCCACTGAGGAGTCCGGATGTCTATTGGCGGCGTTCATGGTTGCATCCGCCAACTCCCACATCGGCGCGATCTCGCCATGCGTCAGACAGGCATTGAACAATCCCGAATAGATCGGCGCCAGCTCAACCGGATCATTGATATCAGCCGCGAATTGCCGAGCGCGCGTCCATGCGGCGACGGTTTGGGGGCGCTGTGCCCAAGGTTGCCCCGCAGCGCGCGGCTGTAGATGATTTGAAGATGAAGCCGGTTCATGGTTCGGCCTGGGTCATCCGGCAGCCCGTCGGCAATCGCAATTGCCTTGCCGAGATGCGCGATTGCCTCGGTATAGGCGGAGCGCTTGAGCGCCTGCTGGCCTGCCTTGAGCCACCAATCGAGAGCAACCCCGTCGAGTCCCGCTTCGGTGAAGTGATGGGCCACGACTTCGGGCTCGGTCTCGGCGATGGCCGGAAACTGATCACGCAGCACATCGCCAATATGTTTGTGCAGCAGTTGCCGGCGGCTCTTGAGCAGGCTCTCATAAGCCGCTTCCTGGACCAGCGCGTGCTTGAAGCTGTAGCTCGCTTCGGGCGGCGTCCCGCGACGCAATAGCAGTTCGGCCTCTTCCAGTTGCCTCAGCGCGGTGCTCAGCGTCAGATCATCGCGCCCTGCCACACACCGCAGCAATGTGTATGAGAAGTCACGGCCAATCGCGGCGCCTATCTGTGCCACCTCCTTGACCGGCGCCAGTCGGTCAAGGCGCGCCATCAGCGAGTCTTGCAGCGTCGCGGGAATGGCGAGTGGCGGTAGCGGACGATCAAGGCGATAGCGCCCGGCATCTTCCACCAGCAGTCCGGACTCCAGTATTGTCTTGGTCAGTTCCTCGATAAACAGCGGGATGCCATCCGTCCTGTCGATGATCTGCGTCATCATTTCGCGTGGTAGCTGTCGACCGACGGTCACCTGCTCGATCAGAGTGCGCGCGTCCTGCCGGTCAAGTCGGTCGAGCCGCAGCAGGCTGACATTGGCGAGACCCGCCCAAGGCGGCTCGAACTCGCGCCGGAAAGTCATGAGCGCGAGGATCGGCAAGCCCCTGATCCGGTCGACCGCGAGATCGAACAGCTCAAGTGTCGTGGCGTCGGCCCAATGCATATCCTCGCAGACGATCAGCACAGGTTGCTGCCGGGCCAAACCCTCAAGCTGATCGAGGAGGGCGGCGAACGTCTGTCGCCGCTGCTGCACCGGATTCAAACCGAGCGGCGGATAGCGCTCGCCCGTTGCGATCGAAAGAAGTGCTGCGATCAGCGACGTCGCGTTTGCCACCTGCAGCGTTCCAAGTGCAAGCATTGCCTCAAGCTTGTCGAGCTTTTGCTCGGGCGTGTCCTGTGGCCTGATACCGGCGCCGCGCTCGAGTTGAGCGATAAAGGGATGAAGCGCACTGTTGATGTGGTAAGGCGAGCACTGATACCGCACCCGACAGTGTGCCCCCAACACAGGGCTCTCGCAGAGCATTGCGACCAGGCGCGATTTGCCGATCCCGGCCTCGCCGGAAATCAACACCACCTGACCTTGACCCTGCCACGCCAGTTGCTGGCGCGAGAGCGCGAATTCGATTTCTGCCTTACGGCCGACAAAGCCCAGCGAGCGCGCCGTGCGCACCGCCTCGAAGCGGCTCTCCGACGCCACCCCACCTTCGACCGCCCAGACCGCGATGGGTTCGGAGATGCCCTTGACCTGGCGCAGGCCGAGGCTACGGAAAGTGAACAAATCTCCAAGCAGCTCGCGCGTCGAAGCAGCAACGATAACCGCCCCCGGCTCAGCCAGGCCCTGGAGCCGGGCGGCGATGTTCGGTGTATCGCCGATCATCGCCTGCTGCTCCGAAACGCCTCCGCTGATGAGGTCGCCCACCACGACAAGCCCGGTCGCGATCGCGATCCGCACTTCAACCTGTTCCGCGGGCGTTTCGAGCGGCCTTATTGCGGCGATCATGTCGAGCCCGGCTCGCACGGCGCGCTCGGCGTCATCCTCGTGCGCGTGGGGGTAACCAAAGTAGGCGAGCACTCCGTCGCCGACAAACCTGGCGATGCTGCCGTCGTAGGTGGCAATAACTCTGGCGCAGGCCGTCCGATAGGCGCGGATCACCTCCCACATGTCCTCTGGATCAAGGCGAGCAGACAGCTCAGTCGAGCCGACCAGATCGCAGAACATCACGGTGAGGTGCCGTCGCTCGGCATCATGCTGACGAGCCGGCTCGTCGACCAATTCGAGTTGCTTGAGTTCGGCGATCGCGCGCAGCATCTTGCGGCGATGGCCGAGCAGGACTCCGAGTCTATCGAAGTCCTGATCCGTTAGCTCGGGAAGGATGCCGATATCGATTCCATTCTCGGCAAAACGCAACGCGTATTGTCCAAGCCCAAGCTTCTCGAGCCAGTCTGCAATCTGCTGCATTGGCTCCACCGAACTGTTCTGGCTGGCGGCTAGCCGGATTTTGGACTACTGCTAAAAAAATGCCATTCAATATTTGCGGGATGCGGTATTGGGCTGCGGGCTCAACAAAAAATCACGCGAAGCAACCAGACCGATATGATCGGCACCGGCGGCAAATTGCACGGGAGTCGGTGACAAAAATTCGCGCAACATCTCCTTCAAAAGAACACGACAAGTCGTTGCGCAACACGCGCTTTGCGCCACTAACGTTCAGCGCGAACAATCTGACGCTTTCTGTGAGGACCCTGAGGGAATTGACGACCGTCGTCGTGTAACCTGTCACACGGGCTTTTTTCGAACTTCTCAGGCGCCTGTCGATGAGGAGAAACGCGGATCGGCAATCCGACCCAAGGATGTAAGCCAGTCCGGCGGGTTCTCGATCGGGGCCGCCGGCCGGAGCAAGGGCGCGCGCAGGTCGATGCGTTGCGCCTCGCCGGCCGCAATCCAGAACGCTGTGCCCTCATCGAAGTCGAGCACGATGCAGACGGGCGGACGGCCGTGCTGCAGGCCGGCATTGAATACCCAGGTCGTGCCGATGCGGTCGAACCACGAGCCGTCGGGGATGAAAGGCGATTGATGGACGTGGCCCGAGATCACCATGGACGGTTGGTACTGCGCGATCCATTGCACCAGTTCGACGTCGCCGAAGAACCGCTTGCCGCCCCAGCTCGTCGGTGAATTCGCCGGCGGCGCGTGATGCACCCAGATCCAGCGTTGCGCCGGCTCGAGCGCGGCGTCGCGAAGCTGGGTTTCGATGCGGCTCTTGACCAGCGGTCCATCCCACCACGGACACACCGTGAAGCGCGTGTCGCCGACGGTGAGGCTGTCGCCGTCGCAGGCGACGCCGAGTTCGCGGATATCGCCGACCCAGCGCGCGATCTTTTCGCCTTCCGCGCTGCGCTCGTCGAGGTCGTGATTGCCGGAGCAGAGAATGACGCGCGTCACTTGGGACAGCAGCGACAGATATTTTTTCACCACCAGAATCTGCGCGCGGAAATCGACGAACGATCCGACGTCGAGCGCGTCGCCGGCGAAAATGACGACGTCGAATTCAGGAGCTGCCGCGAGCAGCCAGTCAAATTGCGGCAACGAATAATGCAGATCGGCAACGACTAGGCAGCGCATAATGATCAAAATCCAAAAATGCCCGGGAAACAGGCGATCCGCAGGCGGATGCATTCAGGCAGACTGGATTCGAGCAAGAATTGTGCCGGTCCAGCACCTAGGCATTGAACAGGACGTTGAAGATACTAGAATGGAACCTCCGAATATCCCCGGGGGAGGCTCGCTGTGTTCAAGAGTGCATCTATGCTGGGCGTTTTGCTAACGGCTTTGATCATGGCCGTTTCCATCTCAGAGTCCTTAGCCCAGGGAAGTTCGTTGCCTTACGGCGGCGGCGGTCCGATCAATGCTCCGGCAATTATCAGAGAATACAACGCATCTGGAAAGCAGATGCGGATCGAGGGCTCATGCCAATCATCCTGCACGACGCTTCTTGCAATAAAGAACGTCTGCGTTGAGCCCTCGGCGCAACTGAAATTTCACGCGGCGTTGTTTCCGCATGAGCGGAACCAGAAGCCGCCCCCTGCAAGGCAAGCTCGGATGCTGGCGGCATACAACGCTAAGCTCCGCAATTATCTCGTTTCCGGCGGATACGTCGACGGGTTCGAGTTTCACACTATCTCAGGGCAGGACATCATTACGAAGTTTGGATATCGAGCCTGCAGATAGCCGTCGTTCAGACATAGGCCGATTGTCCGGCAGAGCTGGTTCAAGGGCATGAGCGAGCAGGTAGGGACACCTCAATTTGACGTAGATCAGCTAAGGCGGCTTTGGGTCATTCGCTACAGGGGCGACCCAGCGGCAAGTCCAGCCATGTCCGCCGTGACGCCGAAAGCGGAAGTCCCTTCAAACTCGCCTCAATCCGAATTTGGCTGCGCGCCAATGAGTCGACGCCCTAATCCTCGCTTGCCCTGAACCGACCGAGCCCCTTCAGTACGAACGGCGCCACCAGCGCAATCAGCGCAATGCCGAGCAGCGTCGCCGACATCGGACTCTGCAGCAGCACGATGGGATCGCCGAGGCTGATGGCGAGCGCGCGGCGCAACTGGCTTTCGGCGATCGGCCCGAGGATGAGACCGACGACGACAGGTGCGATCGGGAAGTCGAACCGGCGCATCAGAAAGCCCAACACGCCGAAGGCTGCCAGCATCGACAGCTCGACCACCGACGGCTTTGCGGCGATGGTGCCCATGGTCGCGAACACGAGAATGCCGGCGTACAGCCACGGCTGCGGGATCGCGAGCAGTTTTACCCATAGCCCGACCAGCGGCAGGTTGAGTACCAGCAGCATCACGTTGGCGATGAAGAGGCTCGCGATCAGGCCCCATACCAGATCAGGCCGCTCGGCGAACAGCAGCGGTCCCGGGTTCAGTCCGTATTGCTGAAAGCCCGCCAGCATCATCGCAGCCGTCGCCGAGGTCGGAAGCCCCAGCGTCAATAGCGGCACGAGGGTGCCGGCGGCGGAGGCGTTGTTGGCGGCTTCCGGCCCCGCGACGCCTTCGATCGCGCCCTTGCCGAATTCTTCCGGATGCTTCGACAGTCGCTTCTCGGTCGAGTAGGACAGGAATGTCGGAATTTCCGCGCCACCGGCGGGAAGCGCGCCGATCGGAAAGCCGAACATCGTCCCGCGCAGCCACGGCTTCCATGACCGCATCCAGTCCTGCTTCGTCATCCACAGCGAGCCGCGCACCGGCTCGATCTTTTCCTCGGCGTGATGGCGGCGCGATGCGACGTAGAGCGCTTCGCCTAAGGCGAACAGGCCGACCGCCAGCGTCGTCACTTCGACGCCGTCGAGCAGTTCGGGCATGCCGAATGCGAGCCGGGCCTGGCCGGTGAGCTTGTCGATGCCGATCAGCCCGAGCGTCAGCCCGATGAACAGGCTGGTCAGCCCGCGGATCGGCGAATCGCCGAAGGTCGCAGACACCGTGACAAAGGCCACGCACATCAGCGCGAAATAATCTTCAGGCCCGAAGCGCACGGCAAAATCCACCAGCCACGGTGCGAGAAAAGCCAGGCCGATGGTGGCAATGGTGCCCGCGACGAACGAGCCGATCGCCGACGTCGCCAGCGCCGGACCGCCGCGACCGGCCTTGGCCATCTTGTTGCCCTCGAGCGCGGTCGCCATCGACGCGCTCTCGCCGGGCGTGTTGATCAGGATGGCGGTGGTCGAGCCGCCATACATGCCGCCGTAATAGATGCCGGCGAACATGATCAGCGAGCCGCCGGGATCGAGCTTGTAGGTCACCGGCAACAGCAACGCGACGGTGAGTGCCGGCCCGATGCCGGGCAGCACGCCCACGGCAGTGCCGAGGAACACGCCGATCAGCGCATAAAGCAGGTTCATCGGCTGGACGGCGACGGCCATGCCATGCGCAAGCGCAGCGAAGGTTTCCATTACAGCAGTCTTTCCAGAGGGCCGGCAGGCAGGCTCAACGTCAGCAGCCGATCGAAGGCGAGATAGATCAGCGTGGTCATCACGAGCGCGATGACGAAGTCGGCGAGGATGGCGCGGCGCCCGAACGCCGCCGAGGTGGTGACGAACAGCGCCGATGTCGCCAGGATGAAGCCACCGCCGAGCCCGATGATGGCGATCAGCAGCGCAAGTCCGCCGAGGATCAGCAGCACGGGCTTGGGATCGGCGCTCTCGCGCGGCGGCAAGTTGCCGCGCAAGGCGTCGATCAGGTTGGCGATCGCGAGAATGCCGAGCCCGACCGCTACGACGACCGGCATCGCCTCGGGCCCCATGCCGTACATCGAAGTGGATGACAGACGGCTTGCGTCCCATACCAGCACCGCAGCAAGCGCCGCGAGCGCCGCGGCGATGACGACACCCGCGCGATCGATGTGCCGCGATGCCGGCGGAGCATCCCCGGAAGCGCTGTCCGTCATGATTTGACGAGACCGACCGACTTCAGCACGTCGGTGACGCGCGTCGTTTCCTTCTTCAGGAAGTCGGCGAACGCATCGCCGGAAAGATAGGCGTCATCCCAGCCCTTCTGCTTGAGAATGTCCTTCCAGGCGTCGGACTTGACCATCTTCTCGACCGCTTCGCTCAACGTCTTGCGCTGTTCCGGCGTGATGCCGGGAGGCGCGACTACCGAACGCCAGTTGGCGAGCACGAGGTCGATCCCTTGTTCCTTGAAAGTCGGAATATCGATTCCGGCGATACGCTCCTCCGAGGTCACGCCGAGTGCGCGCAATTTGCCGGATTTGATCTGTCCTTCGTATTCGCTCAGGCCCGAAATGCCTGCCGTGACCTTGCCGCCGAGAATGGCCGCCAGCGACTCGCCGCCGCCGGAGAAAGGAATGTAGTTGACCTTCTTGGCGTCGGCGCCGATCGTTCCGGCAAACAACGCCGCCATCACATGATCGACGCCGCCGGCCGAGCCGCCGGCAAAGGTCACCTTGGCGATGTCGGCCTTCACGGCCGCGGCAAGATCCTGCGCCGTCTTGAGCGGCGAATTCGCCGGCACCACGATCACCTGGATTTCCTCGGTGAGGCGCGCAATCGGCGTCACCTGTTCGAGCGTCACCGGCGACTTGTTCATGGCGAGCGCGCCGACCATGACGAAGCCGTTCACCATCATCTGGTTGCCGTCGCCCTTGGCGCCGTTGACGAACTGCGCGATGCCGATGCTGCCGCCGGCGCCGGCCACATTGGTGACCTGGACGCTACGGGCGATCTTGGCGGCGACCAAAGCCTGCTGCATCGCGCGGGCGGTCTGATCCCAGCCGCCGCCAGGGGCTGCGGGCGCCATGATCTTGAGCTCGAGCTGCTGCGAGAGGGCAGGCGCTGTGGCTGCAAGCGTCAACGCGACCACCGCGCCGAACAGGCGCGTATGAAACGGCATCATGGGATTTCCTCCAGGCTCACGCGGAGCCGCTGTGTGTCAATTCGTCGCATATCAGCCGGAAAACCCGCCGCTGTCCAGAAGGACCTTTGCGTGGGCGGACCGGATCTCAAAGATTTCGTCTAGGGCCTTGAAGTGCGTTTTTGGCCTTCGGCACTTGCCTGACCGAAAGTGAAAGGCCAATTGCTCGGCACACGTCCGAACAGGCACCGTGCTTTGCGTTGCCTTGGCCTGGCTATGGCGCCTGAATAAGGCGCGATGACGAAGGCGGCCACGGCCTCGGGTCGAACGCGCCGCTGATGATTGAGGGGAAATCGATGCACGAGAATGCTCAATCCGGTCGAGAAGCCGATCGAAGCAGCGGCCGCAAGATGCGGCTGTTCTCCGCCGCCCTGAGCATGTTCGGCGCAAAGGTTCAGATCGCTGCACACGAGAAGGACATCGATTTCGAACTGGTCATGGTCCCCTTCACCCAGAAGGAGGGTTATGCGCCGAAACATCCGGAAGTCCTGCGCATCAATCCGAAGCGCCAGGTTCCGGTGCTGATCGATGGCGATCTCGAGATTTTCGATTCCACCCAGATCTTCGAGTATCTGGAAGACATCAAGCCGAGCCCTGCGCTGTGGCCCGCAGATCCTGCCGCGCGAGCCTGGGCTCGCCGGCTCGAGCATGAATCGGACGAGGTCTATTTCCCGCATATCATCAAGTTGATGCCGCTCTGGAATACGCCAAGCGATCCCGCCGGGAAGCCCGCGCGCGAGGCCGCTGCTGCCTATTATCGAACCATGGAGCGTGTCCTTGGCGACCGCGAGTTTCTCGCCGGCGAATATTCCTTTGCCGATATCGCGTTCTATATGGCCCAGCTCTTCGGTGCCCGCATGGGTGCCGACATGACCGGCGAAACGCCGAGACTTCTGCAATGGCGGCAGCGCATGACGACGAGACCGGCCGTCATCAAGGTCGTTCGACCGATGGCCGACTATTTGCGCAGCGATGGCCGAAGCGTTCCAGCGTTTCTCTCGCCAATAGCGACGTGATCGACGCCGCGGCTACGCACGCCTGTTCGTCTCCGGCTATGCCCGCACTACCGCGGGCGGAAACACGATCTCGATCAGCGTGCCGGAGCGGCCGCCGGTCTTGATCTGGAATTTGGCGCGGTTGGCTTCGACGAGCGCCTTGGTGAGCGACAGGCTGACGGCCGCACTCTCGGACTGATCCGACGGCGCCCGCGTGCGGAACGGCTCGAGGGCTGCGGCAACCTGGTTGTCGTTGAGGCCGTGGCCTGTGTCGCGGACCCGCAGCATCACCTCGCCGAAATCGGACAGCGCGGTCGAGACGATGACCTGGCCGCCGGCATTGGCGAGATGGATCGAATTGCCGATCAGGTTCAGCGTGATCTGGCGCAACGCCTGCGCGTCCGCGATCACAGGCGGCAGCGTGTGCGCGAGCGAAGTGCGGATGATGATGCGCTCGCGATTGGCCTGCGGCTGCATCACCGCCACGCAGCTCTCGACCAGCTCGTTGAGATTCTGGTTGGTGAAGGCGAGATCGAGTTTGCCGGTTTCGATCCGAGAGATCGAGCAGGTCGTTGACGATGGCGATCACGTGTTCGCCGGCGGCGCGGATGTCCTTCATGTATTCGCGGTAACGCTCGTTGCCGAGCGCGCCGAAACGCTCCCCGATCATCACTTCGGCAAAGCCGATGATGGCGTTCAGCGGCATTCGCACCTCGTGACTGATCCGGGCCAGCACGTCGGCCTTAGCGTTGGCGGCGCGTTCCGCCAGCCGTCGCGCCTCGCGCAACTCGCTCTCGGTCTTCTTGGCCTGCGAGAGATCGCGGAACACCGCGAAGAAATTCGGGCCGTCCGGGCGGGTACGGCCGATGGTCATCGACAGCGGAATGATGCCGCCCTTGCTTTCGCGGCCGAGCACCTCGCGGCCGTGATCGAGCAGGCTTTCGACGCCGGAGGCCTTGATGCCGGCGAGATATTCGAACACGCCGTGCTGGCTTTCGGGCGCAAAGAGATCGGCGAGATTGCGTTGGACCAGTTCGTCGCCGTCATAGCCGAACAGCGCTTCGGCGCTGCGGTTGGCTGCATGGATGTTGCCTTCTGCATCGAACATCAGGAGGCCTTCGGCTGTAGTGTCGAGGATGGCGGCGAGTTCTTCGGCGTTGGCATGGCCGACATCGGACGGTTCGGGGATGTCCAGCTCCGCTGCCGGCTCGGCTTGCGAGATGGCGGCCGCGATTGCCGCGCCCTCATGGCGCGTGGTCGAGAAGATCAGGGCCAGCGCCGAATCGCCGTCCCATGAAATCGTGTGGAGGCGGGCCTCGGCGGCCGATGACGGCGCATCGGCATCCGCAGGCCCGCTTGCGGAAATCGTCACCGGCCTGCCGGTGTCCGATGTCGAGGACGCATTCGACGTGCCGGGTTCGACATAGAGCGCGTCGAGGCCGCCGGCATCTTCCAGCGCATGCAGGCTGGCATAGCCCATCTGCGTCAGGAAGGCGGGGTTGGCATATAGCAGGCGGTCGAGCCGGTAGATCAGGATGCCGACGGGTAAGAGATCGAGCAGCGCCTTGTCGCGCGCGGCTTCGCCATGCGCGGGCGGTTCGGGCGGCGCCAGCCATTCGGGCGGCTCGCCGGCTGGTTCGCGCGCGAACGATGCGACGGTTGGTTCAAAGATCGTTTCACCGGTGACGTTCGGCACCGCCTCGTTACCATTGTCGGTGTCGAGCCGCGCCGACAATTGCCGCGCGAGTTCGTCGAAGGCGCTGTTCTCGACCGGCGTCAGCGATAGCTGCTTCGCCTCGCCGGGGGCGCGGAATGGCACGACGTTGGGAGCGCCTGCTGGCAATTCCATCACGGTGTCCTTCAGGGCTCCGTTGGCGCTTTCCTTGACGCTTTGCTCGACGCTTTCCTCAACGCTTTCCTTGGGAGGTTCCACGGGCGTTTCCAAATCGTTTTGATGTGAAGTCTCGGCGGCAATCGGTTCGGGCAAATCGTCGACCAAGGGCGGTGCAACGCCCGTCGGGCTGGGAAATTCCGGGGCGGGCGGTTCTTGCGGCATTGCCATCTCGCCGGACAATTCCGCCAGGCGCAGGGCGGCGAGCCGGGCCAGCGCCTCGAAATCGCGGCAGACGCCAAAGCCGCGATAGCCGGTGAAATTCCGCTGCCCGTCGAAAATCGGCAAGCCGGACAATTCAACCGGCAGAGTGCCGCCGCCATCGACCGGCCAGTTCAGCATGATGCCGCTCCAGGTCGCGCATGTGGCGAACGCCTTCATCACCCGCCCGTCGGGATCGAGCGCAAATCTCTCGGCGATCTCGCGCCATGGCCGCCCGAAGCCGGCCGTGGTGCGCGGGCCGATCAGGCCGGTGAATTCGTCGGTGCCGAGCGTGAAGCGGCCTTCCCGATCCATCTGCCAGGTGAAGCGCAGCGGCAGGCGGCGCGTCGGCTGGCCGGCGAATGCTTCGAGCGCCGGGAATGGCGTGCGTGGAGGAGGCTCAGTCGCAGCCGGCTCCTCCGCGGCGGCAGGCTCGGCAAACGCATCGAACAATGCAAACTCGGCGGGCGCTTCGCCCGATTGCGCGGGCTGTTCGTAATCGGGAGCCGGCTGCGGCACGGCCGCTTGCTCCATGACGGGCGCGCTCGGCTGCGGAGTTGGTGTTGACGCTGTGGCCTCGGGCTGCATCTCGTTCTCGGGCGGCTCATGCGCCCGCGCCGGTCGCGGCGCGATCAGCGCGATGTCGCCGGCCGCGATCAGGACACCATGGCTGCCATTGGGAAAGTCGAACCGCGAACAGCCGCAGGTCGCAAGCATGCCGGGCGCCGCGCCAAACCCCTGTAACCGCTCCAGGCGGATGGCGCCGTTGGCGAGCAGCCGTCCTGCGAGCCGCGCGATCTGCCGCCGGTGCCGGTCGGCCGGTCCGAAGGTCTTCTCAGCAAGGGCTGCGGCGCTGGCGGCGCCGAACAGGCGGGCGCCGGCCGGATTGGCCCACAGGATCCGCCTGCCGTCGGCCGTCCACAGCCATGCAGGCAGGCGGCTCGCCGCATAGGCCGCCAATCGCGGATCGCTCTGCGTCCGCCACTGAAATTCCGCGTCCTTCATCGCAACTACAAGACCGTCCGGCGTCACGATCGGCAGCCAGAATGCCGATAACGTTAAGGGATCGTTACTATCGCAAGCCGGCGGTGGCAGGTCCACGGCCCGGCCGGTCGGCAGTGATTTAAGCGGCGGATAACCTTAACCCCGGCTGGACCCTTTGGCTGGCCGCCGCGTTGGGTGGTTGCAAACGGCCGTCAAGGGTTCAACGGGGAACCTCCCCGGCGCCGCATCCGTCCCCGGAGCGGCCCCTGACGGTATCCGGACGCAATCCCAGCCAATGCAAAGGAACGCACCATGAGTGACGAAGTGCGAGACCGTTTCGAGATACCCAAGGAAATGCGATCGATGGCGGAAGCGAGCCTGGAGCAGGCCCGCAAGACGTTTGAGAAATTCGTCGCCGCCGCGCAGACCACCGCGGATACCATCGAGGAGCGCAATGCCACGGTGCGCGAGGGCGCCAAGGATGTCCGGCAGAAGGCTGTCGCCTATGCCGAGAAGAACGTGCAGGGCTCGCTCGATTACGCGCAGTCGCTCCTGAAGGCCAAGGATCTGGCCGAGGTAACGCGGCTGCACAGCGAATATGTGCAGGGGCAAATGCGTGTGCTGGCGGAGCAGGCCAGCGAGATGAGCCAGATCGTCGGCAAGGCCGCCATGGATGCGGCGAAGCCGAAAGCCTGACCCCGTCCGCAGCGGGCAGTACTGCAACCGCCAAATGGACCGGCTGGAACGCGCATCCGGTGCGGATTGCCCATGTGGCGTTGCACCAGAAATTGCAGTGCGTTGCACAAATTTGACACGATATGGGTGCTTATTGGGCGAGCCCGTGGATGGGCAAACTTCCGTGAGTGCGTGTGTACGTGATCCCTTTCGGCGTTCCGGTCATCCGCCCGGCACCGCCAGGGGAACATCGATTAACCCCATTGTGAAGGATGCAAGCCGTGACCAGCTCCACCGATCCCTTCTCCGCCGCCATCATTCCCTTCGAAGTTCCCGAGCAGATGCGCGCACTCGCCGAAAAGGGCGTTTCGCAGGCCCGCGACAGCTACGCCAAGTTCAAGGATGCAGCCGAAACCCATAACGGCACCATCGAGGCCGTGTTCACCACGGCCAGCAAGGGCGCCAGCGAGTACAACGCCAAGCTGATCGAGTTCTTCAAGGCCAACACCTCGTCCTCGCTCGATTTCGCGCAGGAGTTGCTCGGCGTGAAGACGCCGGCGGCAGCGCTCGAACTGTGGACTGCGCACGCCAAGAAGCAGTACGAGACCTTCACCGCGCAGGCCAAGGAGCTTGCCGAGCTTGGCCAGAAGGTTGCGACCGAGACCGTCGAGCCGATCAAGGCCTCCGCCTCGAAGTACTACAAGCCCGCCGCCTGATCGGGCCCGCATCGCCAACGAAAAGCCCGGGCGAAGCGGCCCGGGCTTTTTGCTGTCACGGGACCATTTTGCGGGCCCCGGCGCGATCCGCGTTTGAACGCAACACGCGCCCAAAACGACTATAATCAGATGCTTCCCGGCCTTGCCAAAGGCCGGCGTTGCACCTAGTTTCCGGCCCATTCGCGACCCCTCTTTTGGGGGCTCCGCGTGAGGGATGCAGTTGTAGCTCAGTTGGTTAGAGCGCCTGTCTGTGGAACAGGAGGTCGGTGGTTCGAGCCCACCCAACTGTACCAGCTTTTCACTCCCCTGAATTGCCGCCCACCTGCCGCGACACTTGTGCTGTGGCGCGTTGTCCAGCCGTGCTTGCCAAGCCCCACCCGTTCACCCAGTATTTCGGGAATCATTGCGGCTTGGGGGAATTCATGGCGATTTTTCGGATCGAAAATTTTCAGCTCGGATTGTTGCTTGCCGCCGCGCTCGCGGTTTCGATCTCGCCCGCGGTCAGTCAGACCTACACACCCGAACAGGAGCAGGCCTGCACCGGGGACGCATTCCGCCTCTGCAGCTCCGATATTCCTGACATCAGCCGCGTCACCGCCTGCATGGTGCGCAACAAGTCGCAGCTCTCGCCGGCTTGTCGGGCGCACTTCCGTCCCGAGTCCGATGAAATCACGGCCCGGCCCGTGGGCCGGCCGACCGTCATCCGGCCGGCAGCCCCGCGCAAAGCTGCTGCAGCCAAGCCGCGCAAAACCAAAAAGCCGGCGAAACCTGCGACTTGACGCGCATTACGCCATTTTAAGGTTTCCTCGCGCGGCAGACTGACGCCTTGTTTGCGGCGTCTGCAATGAACATCTCCCATGGGGAAGAGGAGAGGGTTCATTGATAGATCACAGTAAAGAGCTCGACCGGCACTTTGCCTGGTTCGAGAGGAAGCTGCCGCCGGGGCCGGCGAAGTTCGTCGGCTGGGTGCGCAAGCCGTCGTCGATCTACGTCCGGGTACCGCTCGCCATACTGCTGGTCGTCGGCGGCTTTCTCAGCTTCCTGCCGGTGCTCGGCCTCTGGATGCTGCCGCTCGGACTCCTTTTTGTTCGCGCAGGACATCCCGCCGCTGCAGAAGCCGTTGTCGCTGGGGCTTGGATGGATCGAACGCAAATGGCTCGAACGCCAGCGCGCAAAGCTCGAACGCGAGCGCACAAAAGGCGCGCAGTGAGCCAGGCAAGGTGAGCCTTTCGATTCCTTCTCAAGGTCACCGGGGTTGCACGGTGTGACTCAAAAACCAGCCTTATTGGCAATTAAGTGGCTTCATCGCGGTGGGTGATAAATTTTTCTTTCACGAATCACCGCGCTGATTCATTTTCGGCTTCTGGGGTCAACTGGAGGCCAAGATATGAACGTAATTGTTTTCGCATCACGTAAGGGGGCTCGGGAAAGAGTACCCTGGCTGCTCACCTCGCTGCCCATGTTCACAAGGCAACGAAGCCCATCCTCCTGGTCGACGCCGACCCGCAGGGATCGCTTACGCTCTGGCATAAATTGCGCGGCACCAACGAGCCGCCGATCAAGCCCGCGGTGAATTCCGTCAGCGGCATCGTCGCTGCCGCCAAGCGCGACGGCATCGAATGGGTGTTCATCGACACGCCGCCGAATTTGTCGGCCGTCGTCGACGATGCGATCCGTAACGCCACCATGGTGATCATTCCGGCGCGGCCCGGCGTGTTCGACGTCAACGCGGTGCAGGAAACCATTCAGACCTGCCGTTCGGCGCGCAAGCCCTACGCGGTCGTGATCAACGGCGCGCCTGCCGAACGCGACGGCGCCGAGAGCCGCATCGTCAGCATCGCGCGTGAAGCGCTGGCGAAATTCCGCGCGCCGGTGTGGAGCGGCCAGATCACCAACCGCGCCGATCTCATCATGGCGCTAAGCCAGGGCGAAGGCGCCCGCGAATATTACGCGGAAGGCCGGGCGGCTGCGGAGATCAGCAGGCTGTGGGGCGCGATCGAACGTTCGATCAAGGCGATTCGCGGAACGGCGTCGGCATCGGGCGCCATGCACAAGCAGGCGGCGTAACAACGCCGCTCTCGATCTGCCGGACTGATAAAGAACGCGCGGGCTCCGCGCGTTTTTCTTTTGGTGTCCTTACGCCACCATCAGCACGTAGAACACGACGACCGGCGACAGTGTCAGGATCACCGACCAGACGCCGACGGCCCACAGAATGTCCTCGGTTGAAAAGCCCTGTTGTCCAGGAATGCTGTTATTCTCGAAATGCACGACGCGCCCCCGCGTTTTTCTGTTGTATGGGGGATGTTGATACGCGAACGGCTTTAAAAAGCCGGTTGCGATTTCGCTTGCATTTGAGCGCACCTGCTACCGCCGATTAACCACCGCCATGTCTGGTTAACATTCCCTGACCGCACAGCGTCAAAGTCGATCGAAGCCTCGCCCGTACCGTTAGAATTTTATGCGTATGGATCTCCCGCTTAGAAAAACGACGGGGGAAAAGTGATGAGCACGCACGACAAGAAATTTCCGATTGCCGAGTACGCCCAGAGCATGCACGACGTTCTCCTGGTGTCGTCATTCGCCGCCTGGACGATGCTGCTCGGCTTCGCGCCCGTGATGGCCTATCGCCTGCTGGTCAGCTAATTCCATTTCTCCCTCTCGCCATCGGGCGAGAGGGAGCCGATGCCATCGTTTAAGCCCGCCGCAAAAGCTGTGGCCTCCGCCGCTCGATCTCCTCGTCGAGCAACGCTGCCAACTCTGCGCTTATCTCCACCATCGGCAGGCGAACCTCGGCGCTGTCGATCAGTCCGTTGCGCGCCAGCCAGTATTTTGCGGGCGCCGGGCTCGGCTCGGCAAACAACAGCCGGGTCAGCCGGGAGAGTTCCTTCCAGCACGTCCGCGCGCCGTCGCGGTCGCCCTGCGCGAGCAGCGTCCGCAGCGATGCGAAGGCCGCGGTCTCCAGATGCGCCGACAACAGGATCGCGCCATCGGCGCCATCGGCGAGCGCGTCGTGATACTCCGCGTCTTCGCCGGTCAGCACGCGAAAGCCTGCTGGCCGTCTCGCCAGAAGGTCAATCGACTGCGCGCGGTCGGCGCCGCAATCCTTCATGCCGACGATGTTCGGATGCTGCGCAAGCTGCAGCAACGTCTCATTGGTGAGGCTGACGCCTGTCCGGTAGGGAATGTTGTAGAGCACGATCGGCCATGAGGCGTGATCGGCGAGCGCGGTGAAGTGCTGCACGAGGCCGCGCTGCGTCGGCCGGATGTAATAGGGGCTCGCGATCAGATAGCCGTCGATCGGCCAGGTCGCCGTCTCATCCAGTGCATCGAGCATCTTCGCGGTGGAGGCACCGGACAGGCCGAGCAGGATCGGCAAGTGGCGCCGGGTGGCGGCGAGCTCGCTCTGCGTCAGCGTCACCAGCCGCTCCAGTTCGCCTGCGCGGAGCGACATGCCTTCGCCCGACGTCGCCGCGAGAATGAAGCCGTCGACGGGGCCTGCCGCATAGTGTCGGACAAGCCGGCGCAGCGACGCCTCGTCGAGTTCGCCGTCGCGAAACGGCGTGATCAGCGGCAGCCACAGGCCCTGCAGCCGGCTTGCCAAGTCGTTGCTTGCCAAGTCGTTGCTTGTCAGGTCGTTGGTCGAAGGGGCAGTCATCGTTCCATCTCCTTGGGGTAAGCGCCGGAGACGGGACCAACAAAAAACCCCGTCCAGACGGCGGGGTTCGGGATCGTGGGTTCGCGACAGACTAGCGCGCGCGTCGATCTCGGGTCCCCGGATGGGGACCTTTTTCGACGACAGTGCTGCGCACGAACTCGTGATCATGTGCGGATGATGGAGGCCGAGAACCTCAATGTCAATCTGTGCGGGAACATGACACTGACGCGAAAAAAAGCCGGGCCCGAAAGAGCCCGGCTTGAGGTATTGGCCACGTGAGGCCGACACAATCACCTTCCAAGAGGGATTACTGAACCGCCGCGTCACTGGAGGAGGGGGACATATGCGCGACGCGACCGCTCAGCCTTTGAGCACTATGATCCTCATCAGTGCCCTGCAGCAACCGTCCAAGCCGCATGTCAGTCATGCGGAGAGCGGGGCCTCTATAAAATAGGCTAATCCGGAAAGCGGAAGACGAAGCGCCACCGTTTTTACGAGGGCCAGCGCTGCGCCTTGCTCACCACGAAGTCGCGGAATACCTGCACGCGTGCGACCGTCTTCAGCTCTTCGGGATAGACGAAATACGTGTCCACCGCGATCAGATCGGTTTCGCCGAACAACTGCACCAGGCGGTTGTTCTCCTCGACCAGATAGTCGGGCAGGGCGGCGATGCCGAGTCCCTGCTGGCAGGCGCGAACGAGCCCCAAGATGTTGTTCACCTTGAAGTAGGCCTCGCGCGGGCCCGAGCCGTTGCGGCCGGCATCGATCAGCCAGCTCCGGTTCTGCAGATGCGGCGGCACCTGCGCATCGCCGAGCATGATGATGCGGTGCGAGTCGAGGTCGTCCAGCGTCCGCGGCGTACCGAAGCGCTTGATGTATTCCGGCGAGCAATAGGCATGGAAGCCGATCGAGAACAGCTTGCGCTGGATCAGGTCGGGCTGGGTCGGCTTGCGGGTCCGGATCGCGACGTCGGCCTCGCGCATCGACAGGTCGAGATCCTCGTCGGTGACGATCAGCGAGATGCGGATATCAGGATAAAGCGCGGTGAACTCGTCGAGCCGCGGGATCAGCCAGTTGATGCCGAGCGCGGGCGGCGTGGTGATCTTGAGGTCACCGCTCGGCCGCTCGCGGCTGTCGGTGAGTTTTGCGCGCGCCGCCTGCAACTGCATGAAGACATCATGCGCCGTGCGGAACAAAAGATCGCCCTGTTCGGTGAGGATGAGCCCGCGCGCGTGGCGGTGGAACAGCGACACCGCAAGCTCCTGCTCCAGCGCGCTGACCTGCCGCGATACCGCGGATTGCGAGAGCCCCAATTGCTCGCCGGCATGGGTAAAGCTTCCCGCTTCCGCCGCCGCGTGAAAGACCTTCAGCTTGTCCCAGTCCATGTCAAATCCGTCTCGTGTTCTAGGCATGACTATTCAGCCGCCGCGCGATCGCTCGCGCGCAAAGCCAGGAAGCGTTCGGCCTCAAGGGCCGCCATGCAGCCGAGGCCGGCAGCCGTAACCGCCTGGCGGTAAGTTTCGTCGGCCACGTCACCGGCGGCGAACAGGCCGGGTATCGAGGTTGCGGTCGAGTTCGGCGCCACCTCGACATAGCCTGATGGCCTCAGCTTGATCTGGCCTTTGACGAGGTCGGTTGCCGGCGCATGCCCGATGGCGATGAAGACGCCGTCGGCCGCAACACGCGTGAGTGCGCCGGTCTTGACGTTCTTCAGCCGCACATGGGTAACCTTGCTCGGGTTCTCGGCCCCGCAGATCTCGTCGATCGCCGAGTCCCACACCACCTTGATCTTCGGATTCTTGAACAGGCGGTCCTGCAGGATGCGCTCGGCGCGGAAATGATCGCGGCGATGCACGATCGTGACCTGCGAGGCGAAGTTGGTCAGGAACATCGCTTCCTCGACCGCGGTATTGCCGCCGCCGACCACGATCACTTCCTTGCCGCGATAGAAGAAGCCGTCGCAGGTCGCGCAGGCCGAGACGCCAAAACCCTTGAACTTTTCTTCCGAGGGAATGCCGAGCCAGCGCGCCTGCGCGCCGGTGGCGAGGACCACGGTTTCCGCCAGATAGACGTCGCCGCTATCGCAGGTCAGGCGGAACGGCCGGTGCGCCAGTTCGAGTTTGTTGACGAAATCGGTGACGATTTTGGTGCCGACATGGGCCGCCTGCTTCTCCATCTGCTCCATCAGCCACGGGCCCTGGATGACGTCGGCAAAGCCCGGATAGTTTTCCACGTCGGTGGTGATGGTGAGTTGTCCGCCGGGCTGGATGCCCTGGATCAGCACCGGCTCCAGCATCGCGCGCGCCGCGTAGATCGCCGCGGTGTAGCCGGCGGGGCCGGAACCGATAATGACGACCTTGGCATGAATAGGCGCAGGCATCGGCGGATCCCTCTCTTATTCGGGGCTTTGTTTTGACTTTGAGCAGAAGCGCCTGGAAGGAGGTCGACGGCGCTGAAAGTGTCAAATCCAAGTCTAAGATATCTGGGTAGCTATGCAAGAATTGCAATTCATCCCAGCGAATTTTCCCCGGAACTGAAGTAACAATCGCGAAATATGGCGTCGTGCGCGCAATAAAATTGCGCAAGCTGCCCGGCGTGCGCTAAGAGAGTTGCCAGTAAGGCCAGCCCACGCGGCCAGAATTAGGGAACCCGACGCGCGTGTCGAAGAATCTTGACGAAATCGACCTTCGAATTCTTGCCGAAATCCAGGCCGACGGCCGAATCACCAACGTGGAACTCGCCAAGCGCGTCGGTATATCGCCGCCGCCCTGCCTGCGCCGGGTCCGCACGTTGGAGGAAGAAGGCTACATCCAGGGCTATCGGGGCCTGTTGGATCCGCGTCGGCTAGGCTTCGACGTCACCGTGTTTGCTTCGGTTCATTTGTCGAGCCAGGCGGATGCGGATTTGCGTGCGTTCGAGGATTTTGTCCGCGCCGAGCCTCTGGTGCGGGAATGCTGGATGCTGTCGGGCGAAGTCGACTTCATCCTCAAATGCGTCGCGCCCGACATGGCGACGTTTCAGGATTTCGTCACGCACCTGACGGCCGCGCCGCACGTACGCAACGTCAGGACGTCGCTCGTGCTGCACAATTCGAAATATGAAGCGGCGGTGCCGCTCGATGTGAAGGTGGCGGGGTGAGGTTGAGAGTCATTCCGGGTTCGCGTCTTCGACGCGCCCCGGAATGACGTGCTTAGGAAACGGCGCTCAGCTTTTATTTCTTCCGCATCGCGTCGACGCTGTACGGGCCGCCGCCTGCAGTCGAAAGATACAGGCAGGCGAAGCAGAACAGGATCGCGAGCGTGCCGCCGTTGATGAGCGGAAAAAAGCTCCTCGGCGCATGACCGATGAAATAGGCAAAGGCCATCTCGCCGGCAAGAATGAAGGCGACGGGCTGTGTGAACAGTCCGATCAGCAAAAGCCCGCCAAAAATCAACTCAATCGCACCGGCGGCTCCCGATAGCGACAT
Organism: Bradyrhizobium sp. RDI18; assembly: GCF_043203335.1. Classification (NCBI taxonomy): domain Bacteria; kingdom Pseudomonadati; phylum Pseudomonadota; class Alphaproteobacteria; order Hyphomicrobiales; family Nitrobacteraceae; genus Bradyrhizobium; species Bradyrhizobium sp. RDI18. The sequence continues at coordinate 6,185,792 of NZ_JBICRN010000008.1, forward strand.
CAATTGCACCTTGTTGAGGAAGGCGGCAGCGTTACCCTCCGGAATTGTCGGAAACTTCAGAATCTTCGCGACACCGTACTGAAACAGCAATAGCCCGGTGATGAAGCGAAACAGGCTCAGCGCCGGCGGTTGCCATTTCGCGAGCATCTTGTCGATTTGTTCCATGTCATAGTCCCCCTTTGTTTGACGCGCTAGAACCTAGCGCCACGAGATTACACGGTCTTGTCGAATCGCGTGTGATGCCGACACAACACCCCCGAGATTGAATCATTCCCCTTCACCGCGCCGCTTCGCGACATTGTTGCGATTGCAGCGCAGCACGATACCGCCTCGCCAACAGCCTGCAGCTCATCGCCGCGGATGTTTCGCAACGCCGGCACGCCCCCGCTCCAGTTAGTTATAATCTATAAACATCGTCCGGGATTCGGATATTCTGAAATCCGCCGCACCACTACTCACATTCCTGTCAGTACAGCAGCAACAAAAAAGCCGCGTGGAGAACGCGGCTTTGTCGCAACAGTAACTTGCAGGTGACTACAGCATGATCCGGAAGAACGTCATCGCGCTCTATCGCCACTCGACCTTGGTGATCTCGTAGGCCTTGGCGCCGCCGGGAGCCACGACCTCCACGGTCGAGCCCTTCTTCTTGCCGATCAGGGCGCGAGCCAGCGGCGAGGTGATCGAGATGCGGCCCTTCTTGGCGTCGGCTTCCGGTTCGCCGACGATCTGCCACACCGCTTTCTTCTCAGTGTCCTCGTCGACCAGTGTGACGGTCGCGCCGAACTTGACGGTGTCGCCGGACAGCTTCGAGATGTCGATGATGTCGGCGCGCGCGAGCTTGTCCTCGAGCTCGGCGATGCGGCCTTCGTTGTGCGACTGCTCTTCCTTGGCCGCGTGATATTCCGCGTTCTCGGAGAGATCGCCATGCGAGCGCGCCTCGGCGATATGCTCGATGATGCGCGGACGCTCCACCGACTGGCGCTGCTTCAATTCGATCTCCAGGGCGGCATACCCGCTAGCAGTCATCGGAACCTTGTCCATCATCTCTTTCCGTCCTTCCCTCGTGCGAGCCGCCAGAAGTTGCGCGCACAAGCAACGCTTTCGATTTCGATCAGGAACTCGACACACGAACCCGCCAGCCCGTTGATTTAGGCCCCGTCAGGGGCCTTACAACATCAAACGGGCGGTGGGTTCCAGCCATGCCGGCTTATTGCCGATCGTTTCGCAGGCATTTTCGCCCGGCAAACGATCAGTTTTCGGAAAAATAGCTCTGTAGCGTGCGGACCTCAAGGTCCCCGCCCAGATAGGCGCGGATGCCCTGGGCGGCCGCAACAGCACCCGAAAGAGTGGTGTAATACGGCACTTTATGCAAGAGGGCAGCCCGCCGCAGCGAACGGCTGTCGGCCAGTGCCTGCGGCCCTTCGGTGGTGTTGAAAACGAGCTGAATGTCGCCATTGGTGATGGCATCGACGATGTGCGGCCGCCCTTCCAGCACCTTGTTTACCTTCTCGGTCGGAATGCCCTTGTCGGCGAGGAAGCGCTGGGTGCCCGATGTGCCCATCACCTTGAAGCCGAGCGAGTGCAGAAGCCGGACCGCCTCGGCGATACGGGTCTTGTCGGTCTCGCGCACCGAGACGAAGACGGTGCCCTTGCGCGGCACGCGGGTGCCGCCGCCGAGCTGGCTCTTGGCAAAGGCAATCTCGAACGAGCGGTCGATGCCCATCACCTCGCCGGTCGAGCGCATCTCCGGACCGAGCACGGTATCGACGCCGGGGAAGCGCGCGAAGGGGAAGACGGACTCTTTGACGCCGACATGGCCGAGCTGCTTCTTCTTCAGCTTGAAATCGGCGAGCTTCTCGCCGGCCATGATCCGTGCAGCGATTTTCGCCACCGGCGTACCGACGACCTTGGCGACGAACGGAACGGTGCGCGACGCCCGCGGATTGACCTCGAGCACGTAGATCTCGCCGTCCTTGATCGCATACTGCACGTTCATCAGCCCGACCACGTCGAGGCCGAGCGCGAGGTCGCGGGTTTGCCGCTCGAGCTCCTCGATCATCTTCGCATCTAGCGAATGCGGCGGCAGCGAACAGGCGGAATCGCCGGAGTGAATGCCGGCTTCCTCGATATGTTCCATGATGCCGACGATGAAGGTGTCGTTGCCGTCGCAGAGGCAATCGACGTCGATCTCGGTAGCATCGGACAGATAGCGGTCGAACAGCAGCGGGTTCTTGCCGAGCACGGTATTGATCTGCCCGGTCTTGTCGTTGGGGTAGCGCGCCTTGACGTCGGCCGGCACCAGCTCGGGGAGCGTCCCGAGCAGGTAATCGTCGAGCTGGGTTTCCTCACGGATGATCTGCATCGCGCGGCCGCCCAGCACGTAGGACGGACGCACCACCAGCGGCAGGCCGAGATCGGCCGACACCAGCCGTGCCTGCTCGACTGAATAGGCGATGCCGTTCTTCGGCTGCTTTAGCTTCAGTTTGTCGAGAACGCGCTTGAAACGGTCGCGGTCCTCGGCGAGGTCGATGGCGTCGGGCGAGGTGCCGAGGATCGGCACGTCGGCAGCTTCCAGCGCGCGCGCCAACTTCAGTGGGGTCTGGCCGCCGAACTGCACGATCACGCCGTGCAGCGTGCCGTTCTGCCGCTCGGTGGCGACGATTTCCAGCACGTCCTCGGCAGTGAGCGGCTCGAAATACAGCCGGTCGGCGGTGTCATAGTCGGTCGACACCGTCTCCGGATTGCAGTTGATCATGATGGTTTCATACCCGGCATCGTCGAGCGCGAAGCAGGCGTGGCAGCAGCAATAGTCGAATTCGATGCCCTGGCCGATCCGGTTCGGGCCGCCGCCGAGAATGATGACCTTCTTGCGGTCGGAGGGCGCGCTCTCGTCGGCCAGCGCGCCCGCGAACGGCGCTTCATAGCTCGAATACATGTAGGCGGTGGGAGAGGCGAATTCGGCGGCGCAAGTGTCGATGCGCTTGAAAGCGGGGCGTACGCCGAGCGCGTGACGCTTCGCGGTGATCTCGGCTTCGGTGGACTCGGACAGTACGGCAAGCCGTGCGTCGGAAAAGCCCATCGCCTTCAGCATGCGCATGCCATAGCCGTTCGGCGGCAGGCCGTGCGTCCTGATCTTCGTTTCCATGTCGATGATGCCGCGCATCTCGGCGAGGAACCACGGATCGATCTTGCACGAATTGAAGATGTCTTCGTTCGACCAGCCCAGCCGCATCGCCTGCGCCACCTGCAGGATGCGGTTCGGCGTCGGCGTGCCCAACGCGGCGCGGATCGCGTTCTTGTCGTCGCCGCGGCCGAGCCCCTCGATCTCGATCTCGTCTAGGCCGGTCAGTCCGGTCTCGAGCCCGCGCAACGCCTTCTGCAGGCTCTCCTGGAAGGTGCGGCCGATCGCCATGACTTCGCCGACCGACTTCATCGAGGTCGTCAGCGTGGTGGAGGCGCCGGGAAACTTTTCGAACGCAAAGCGCGGGACCTTGGTCACGACATAGTCGATGGTCGGCTCGAACGAGGCGGGCGTGGCGCCGCCGGTGATGTCGTTGGCGATTTCATCGAGCGTGTAGCCGACCGCGAGCTTGGCGGCGACTTTTGCGATCGGAAAGCCGGTGGCTTTTGATGCGAGCGCCGAGGAGCGCGACACGCGCGGGTTCATCTCGATCACCACCATGCGGCCGTCGTCCGGGTTGACGCCGAACTGCACGTTGGATCCGCCGGTCTCCACGCCGATTTCGCGCAGCACCGCGATCGAGGCATCGCGCATGATCTGGTACTCTTTGTCGGTCAGCGTCAGCGCCGGCGCCACGGTGATGGAATCGCCGGTGTGCACGCCCATCGGATCGAGGTTCTCGATCGAGCAGACGATGATGCAATTGTCCTTCTTGTCGCGCACCACCTCCATCTCGAACTCTTTCCAGCCGAGCACGGATTCCTCGATCAGCACTTCGTTGGTCGGGGAGGCGTCGAGCCCGCGTTCGATGATGTCGAGGAATTCTTCCTTGTTGTAGGCGATGCCGCCGCCGGTGCCGCCCATGGTGAAGGAGGGGCGGATGATTGCAGGCAGCCCGATTTCGGACAGCGCCATCAGCGCCTCGCCGAGCGCGTGCTCCTGGTAGCGCTTGCGGCGCTCGTTTTCGCCGATCGTCCATTGCCGTTCGAGCTCATCCAGCGCGTCGCCCGATAGCTTCTCGCGTTCGGCGAGGTATTTGTCGCGATAGGACTTTTTCAGCGCCGAGGCATTGGCGAGCCGCGATTTCGGCGTCTGAAGACCGATCTTCTCCATCGCGTTGCGGAAAAGCTGGCGGTCTTCTGCCTTGTCGATCGCGTCAGCGGTGGCGCCGATCATCTCGACGTCGAATTTGTCGAGCGTGCCCTGACGGCGCAGCGACAGCGCACAGTTCAGCGCGGTCTGCCCGCCCATGGTCGGCAACAGCGCAAAGCCGCCGGGAATGACGTAGCGCTCCTTCTCGATGATCTTGGCGACGATTTCGGGCGTGATCGGCTCGATATAGGTCGCATCCGCCAATTCCGGATCGGTCATGATGGTGGCCGGATTGGAATTGACGAGGACGATACGGTAGCCCTCTTCCTTCAGCGTCTTCACCGCCTGGGTGCCGGAATAATCGAATTCGCAGGCTTGGCCGATCACGATGGGACCGGCGCCGATGATCAGGATGGTGGAGATATCTGTTCTTTTGGGCATCAGCTCTCAGACTGGATTTTGGGCACAAAAAAGGGCGCGCAGCCGCGCGTCCCCTAAGCCAAGAGCGCGGGTCACCCTCGCGCGCGGGTGGTCTTTAGACCAGATTCCGCACCCGCGAAACCCCCAAAGACCCCTCATCAACCGCGATTTTGGAGGAAGTTGCGGTGATTGCCGAGGCCCGGCTTCGCCCTCCGGGCTACGCCGCGGCAGCCTTCGCTACGACAGGACTTGCCGAGCCGAGGTCCGCCTTCGCTCCGCTACGGCGCGACAGCCTTCGCCACCGCTGGCTTGCCGAGCCGAAGCTGCGGAGCAGCGAAGGCTGGAGGCCCGGCCTGGATTTGAACCAGGATAAAGAGCATTGCACTGCTCCCGCGTCGACGCTTCCGCCACCGGGCCGTAGCAATCATTGCCCATCACGGCGCGGTGAACCATCCTTACCGTGCTTTAGGGTTAAAACAACCTCAACGCGCGTCGCGCTCAATGGCGTTGGAATGCGTGCCGCGCGACGAAGGTCATCCGCCACGGGTTGTGGCCGATGTTCTGATGCGCGCGGGAGGCGGTGAAGCCGGAGGCGGCGAGCTTCTCGATCATCTGGTCTTCACTGTAGCGCTGCAGCCCGACGCGCGTGCGGAGTTGGCGGTAGTCCGACAGCGCCGTGCTCGCAAGGCCATAAAGCGCGTCTTTCAGGAAACCGTGCGCGGCGGCGAATTTCAAGAGCGCCAGCACGTCTCTGGCCATGCCGACTTCCGGCCGCAGGATATCGCCGAGCACCAGGCGACCGTTGGGCTTCAACAACCGGCGAATGACGGCAAGCGCCGAATCCAGCTCCCCTGGCGTCATGTATTGCGCGACCGAATTCATGACGACGAGGTCGACCGAGCTTTCCGCCATTCGTGTGAGATCCTCGAGCGAGCGGACGCGGATCTTGGTGTTCGGCGCAAAACGCGCGATCAGCCGGCCGCGGACGCCGGGCGCCGGTTCGGCCAGATAGAGTTTTGCGCAGGCGTCCGCCACCTTGGCAGCCGACAGCGCTTCGCCGCAGGCATAGTCCAGCACGACCGAGTCGGGCGAAGCGATATAGCCGATGATATCGCGCGCGATGATCTGGAAATGCAGGTCGCGATGCAACCTGCTCGCATAAATCGTATGCGTGGAATCGTAATAGTCGATCCATTCATCCATGCGCGCGTCCGGCAAAACAGCGGGTTCCGGCATCGGAACCAGCCTGAAAGTGATGCGTTAGGTCGTCCGGCGGCCGATGTCCACCGCCGCCGGTGTCCGGTTCCTAACAGGAAGGTGTAACGTGAGCAAAACCAATAACAAATCCGACAAGGTATCCCCTGACCTCGACACGCCGACCGACCTGCCGCCGGCCGCTGTCGAGAAGATTTCGGCATCGCTTAACGTCCTGCTGGCGGACGCCTTCGCGCTCTACCTGAAGACCAAGAACTTCCACTGGCATGTCAGCGGCCGGCATTTCCGCGATTATCACCTGCTCCTGGACGAACAGTCGGAAGCGATCTTTGCCACCACCGACCAGCTCGCCGAACGGGTGCGCAAGCTCGGCGGCATCACGCTGCGCTCGATCGGGCAGATTGCCAAGCTCCAGACCATTCAGGATAACAACGAGGCCTATGTGCCGCCACGCGAAATGCTGCGCGAACTGATGGAAGACAACAAGAAGATGGCGGCGGCGATGCGCAAGGCGCACAAGCTCGCGGATGGCAATGAGGACAGAGGCACCGCCCAGTTGCTCGAACTGTTCATCGACGAGACCGAGCGCCGCACCTGGTTCCTGTTCGAGGCCAGCCGTCAGGAAAGCGCCAACGCGGCGTAATTCACCGTCTCCGTGTGGGAGTGGATTTGCCAACGGGTGGCGCCAAACGCCGCCCGATCGGACATTCCCGCCGTCTTCCGGTCGATCTTAGTTGACGTGCGGTGCCCAGATTAAAGGTGGCTTCCCGGGCAGGTTCCGCTACGATGCTGATGCGCGAGACTTGGCGGGAGGCCTGCGATGCCTATCTCTTTCTCGATGATCGTTTTGAACTCGCAGTTGGTCGTTGCGGTGGCCGACGGAGTGCCGAACTTCGACATCGCCCGGAGTTGTAGGCTCGATGTCGCCGCAACCACCGGCCTCTCTGTTGATCAGTCGATGAAGAGCTGCGTAAACGATGAGCAGAAAGCGAAGCGGCAGCTTGCAAGCCAATGGTCGAAATTCCCCGCGCCAGGCCGGGCAAGCTGCACCTCGCTAGAGAGCATCGGTGGCACGCCAAGCTACGTCAGTTTGCTGACCTGTCTGCAGATGGGGCAGTGGGTTAGGTGAGCCCGGCGTGATTCGCCGTCAGTAGCCAGGACAGGATGAACGCAGTTCGCCGCCACAACGGCCGGCTACCCTCGACCATGCGCTGGCCGCCGTCCCCTCAAGTCAGGACGGCGGCCGGTCAGTTTACTGCGTCAGCATTTTGAATGTCTCCTCATCCGGAAATCGGGTTTGAGATTTCCAAGTCTGAAGCGCTGCAAACCGGCGGCCGGCGGAAGGTCGGCCGCCGACGTCTCTGTCACTCTTATTGGGCCGACAAGCCCACCGTTGTCGGCGTCTTCACGATCGGCGGCGGATTCCATTTTCCGGTCAGCGCCTCCGACTTCGGGCTGTAGAGACGCATGGTCAGATTGAAGGCTCCCTTCGGTGCCGGAAGCCAGTTGGCTTCCTTGTCCTTGCCCGGGTGCGCGTTCTGGAAGTAGAGATCGAGCGAACCATCGGCATTGTATTTGAACGGCATCCAGCTAGAGACGGCGAAGCGGTTCAGGACGTTACCGACCTGGAATCCTTCCGGATCGTAGAGGGTGATCGACCAGAACGCATGGGTAGGCGGGGCGGCGCCCTTCTCGAACGTGATCGTATATTTGTTCGCGCCATCGAGCGGCTTGCCGGATTCGTCGCCGAGATTGAGTGGATAGATGGCGTCCTCGGGCAGGTTTGCACCGAGTCCGACCTGAGCGACGATCGCCCGCTTCAAATAGTAGTTGCCGTAAACACCCATCGTGTCGGTGTTCATCGACCAGCCATTCGCAACCCGCGCCACCGTCGGTATCTTCCAGGCCATCAGCTTCTGCGCGTCCTGCGGTGCGGTCTCCAGTGCTCTCTGCACGGCCGGATCGAGCTTGCCGATGTCAAAGCTCTTGCCCGGCTCGATGCCAATTTTCTTCATCTGCGCGATGATCGGCTCGTCGGTGATATGCGGCGGGTGAAGCTTGAGCAACTCGGCGGCACTGGCGAAATACACGCCCGCCGTCATGGCATCGACCTGGGCCTTTGGCGGCGTCTTCATGTCGATGCTTGGGTCGATCTTGGCCTCGACCGGCTTCGGCGCCTTGCCGAATTCTGAAAGCGGGGTGACCTTGTAGCCGGCCTGGATCTTGTGAACTGCAGCGTAGTCCGCCGGGCCGTCCGTCTTGGTGCGGCCAATGACCCAGACATAGGGCGTTGGCGCTTCGATCCGCTGCGTGTCCTTTGGAAGCTTGAACTCCTCGGCAAATTTTTCGCGCAGATCCGGCCTCCAGCCTGGGGGAGTGATCAGGAACGTCCCGGCCTTGGTGCCCGTCGTCCGCCAGCCCGGTGACGCAAAGACATCGGTCCACATGTCGAGCATCGGCAACAGGTAGTAGCGTCCATTGGTGTCCGGAACGGAAATGACGACGGGCTCCTTGGTCATGTCCAGCCATGAGGCGGAATACAACGTGTCGAAGTTGGTTCGCACGACACCCTTGAAGTCCGCCGGCGGGTATTCGCGCACGTTGACGAACGTATTCATCGGGCCCTTGAAAGGTTCTTTGCCTTGTTCGACGTTTGTAAATTGCTTGCGGGACATGTCCATCGACATGATGGGGTAGAGGTAAATGTAGGCGTCCACTGCGATAGCGTGCGCCTCCTCTTCGGTGATAGCCGGCGCCGCCTGGGCCAGCGCGGCGGGTGCTGTCGCCGCACCAAGGCAGAGAGACAATGTCAGTGGCAGGATTCCGCGAAACATGTCGAACCTCCTCTTCCAATGTGTTGACTATAAACTTGCGGCTTCGTTCAATTCTCCTTGTGCGCCATCGCTTGATGGTCGGCGCGCCGCTTCTTTCGGTTAGCTGATCGGCAATGATATTATTGCCGGGGCGGCGTCGCGCGCGTGCCTTCTCGTTCAGTAACAGGGCGCCACGCCGGTCAAGGCGAGTGTGTCGCCCTGCAACGTCGCGCCGCGAGAGTTGAGCACGAACAGCGAGGGCACGATCTCAGGTTTGGCTGGAGCTGATGGCGTGCCGATTGTTTTCATGGAGGGTGGGCTGCCGCTTGCTGAGCAATCGCCGCTTCGGGCCCGTACAACGTTGCGGCTACGGCAGGCATTCCGAAAATCTGATTCAAGCTTGTGATACGCATGACAACATTCCATTTTGCAAAATCGACCAAGCGAGTTGAAACATTCGCGCTTGGGTGCCCGAGCGCGCGCACGTGCGACGCTTCTGCATCAAACGCCGCGAGGCGTATGCAGATCCGAAACAGGGTATTGGAAAAAGTGATGCTAGGAAGCTAACGGTTGAAATGCGGCTTCAGCTACCTCCACGCGCGTAACGTTAGCACAAGTGTGAAATGCGGGCTAGCTATCTTGGCGGGTGCTCTTGCCGAGGAGTCTTTCTTGCGATGTTTGGCGCGCGTTTTTGTCTCACATTATTTGTCTCACACTGATACGGCGCGTGGCGATCGCCGAATGGTCAGCGACGCTTCCCTAATCCCACGCGGGCCGAGGCAAAATGCGCGCACAAAGAACGTGCTGCGCGATTCCGATAATCAATTTAAGCAACCTGCGCGAGAGTGCCTTTATGCTGCATAGCGGCCGGCGAACTGGATGTCCGGCGACATAAATACAACTTTAACGAGCGAATTGTAAATTTGGAATCCAGCGATGATGCAGAAAATTGTCAAACTCCGTGACGTGGCATCGTCCGGCCGTCGTGTTGGCCCATCCGGTCAGCGGGCCGGCGATGCGCCGGGCTCGCCGACGGCGCCACCGTCGATCGAGCCGATCTGGGCGGTGGTTGATTCATTGTCGCGCACCCTCGAATGCATCAAGACCATGTGCGCGACCGAGCCGCACGGGCCGATCCGCGACAAGCTGGAGATCGAACGAACAAATCTCGTGATCGGGCTTTTTGTCGCGCGGATCGCGGCGATGCGGGTTTCGTCGAGCGAACCGATGCCGGAGGCTTTGTCCGAACCTAATGTCCCGATTGCCAGGCGCGGATGACGGCGCTCCGTTTCATCGCGTGCCGCTTTTCCAGAGCCGGACCATCGGCCCGTCTTCGCCCAGCACCGGATCGGTCTTCGGCAGCTTCACTTCCGGGATCGTCTTCAGCGCCTTGGCGTGGTTCTCCGGCGTCGGGCGCGTGATCTGCATCGGCGGTCCCGGCGGATAGGCGCCGACCACGCAGAAATCGGGGCTGGCGAACACGCATTGATGCCCGGTGCCGGCGGGAAGGATCGCGACATCGCCCGGCGTTATTTCGAGCTCCTTGCCGCTTATACCGCCGAAGCGGACGCGGGCCCGGCCGCGGGCGACGCCGAGCGCCTCGTGCACCGTGGCGTGGTAGTGCACATAGTCGTAGACGCCGTTGCGCCACATGGCGCCCCAGCCATTGCCGCCGAACAGCGTCTCGATGGTCTTTTCCGGGTGATCGTTGGCGACATAGACCGCACCCTTGTAAACCAGCAGCGGCAGGCGATTGTTGGGCACGAGGCCGTCATCCTCGAACACGAAGGTGAGCGGCTCGATATCGGCGCTGACGACGGACATGGTTGTTCTCCACAAATCGCAGCATCGTAGGATGGGCAAAGGAGCCCACCATTCCGAGCGCGGACGTGAATGGTGGGCACGGCGCAAGTGCGCCTCTGCCCACCCTACAATTCAGAACCGCCCGCCGCGCTTCACGTTCCCTTCGGAATCTCGAAAACCAGACACGTTGTCGTCGCATGCGCGAGCAGGCGGCCGTTGGTGTCGGTGATCCGCGCCTCCGCGGTGGCGGCGCGGCGGCCGACATTGAGCGTCTTGCCCTCGGTGCGGACAGGCCCGGTATCCTTTGTCATGCCCTTGATGAAAGAGATCTTGAATTCCAGCGTGGTGTAGCCGGTGCCGGCGGGAAGGGCGGAATGCACCGCAAGGCCCATCGCGGAATCCAGCAGGATCGCGGCATAGCCGCCATGCACCGAGCCGATCGGATTGTAATGCCGGAAGCCGGGCACGCTGTAGAACACCACATGTCCCTTCTCGGCGGTGGAGTCGAACGGCTCGACATTCTGCATGATCGGCGGCGCCGGCAACTTGCCTTCGAAGATGGCGCGCACGAAGTCGAGGCCGGACATCGAGGCCATGACGTCGGTCGGTGCCACGCCGTATTCGACGGTGGAAGCGGGTTTGTCAGCCATGGGTTGTCCGGCTATTTGGTTATGATGATGCTCATATTAATTCATCGGAAAACCCGCAACAAACCATCGTGTCCCGGACGCCGTGCAGCGTGCTCCCGGCGATGCGAAGCATCGTCCGGTACGCTGCACCGCAGAGCCGGGACCCATTGGCTGAACTGGGATGAAACGTAGGCCCCGGATCAGCGGCGCGCTGCGCAGCATCCGGGGCACGAGAGCGCTTACGCCCGCTTCTTCTCTCGCATCAGATCCGCAAACCGCTTGAACAGGTAATGCGAGTCACGCGGCCCCGGCGAGGCTTCCGGGTGATACTGCACGGAGAACACCGGCTTGCCCTTGAGCTCGATGCCGCAATTGGAGCCGTCGAACAGCGAGATGTGGGTCTGCATCGCGCCCTCGGGCAGCGTAGCCTGGTCGACGGCAAAGCCGTGGTTCATCGAGGTAATCTCCACCTTGCCGGTGGTTTCGTCCTTGACCGGATGATTGGCGCCGTGATGGCCCTGATGCATCTTTTTGGTCTTGGCGCCGACGGCCAGGCCCAGCATCTGATGACCGAGGCAAATACCGAACGTCGGCGTGCCGGACTGGATCACCTGCTGAATCACGGGCACCGCATATTTGCCGGTCGCGGCCGGGTCACCCGGGCCGTTGGAAAGAAACACGCCGTCCGGCTTCATCGCCAGAATGTCTTCGGCCGAGGTCGTCGCCGGCACCACCGTGACCTTGCAGCCTTCACCGGCCAACAGCCGCAAAATGTTGCGCTTGATGCCGTAGTCGATCGCGACCACGTTGAACTCAGGTTCGCTCTGCCGGCCAAAGCCGTTCTGCCAGGCCCACGGCGTCTCATCCCAGGTAAAGCGCTGGCCCGACGTCACCATCGGCACCAGATCCATGCCTTCCAGGCCGGGCCATTCGCGCGCCTCTTCCTTCAGGCCGTGCAGGTCGAACACGCCGTTCTTGGCATGCGCAATCACCGCGTTCGGCATGCCCTTTGAGCGGATCAGCGCAGTCAGCGCCCTTGTATCGATACCCGACAGCCCGATGATGCCGCGGGCGCGCAGCCACTGATCGAGGTGCCGCGTGGCGCGGTAGTTCGAGGGATCGGTGATGGCCGTGCGCAGGATAACGCCGCGCGCGCCCGGCGTCGCCGCCATGTTCACCGTCTCGATATCCTCGTCGTTGGTGCCGACATTGCCGATATGCGGGAAGGTGAAGGTGATGAGTTGCCCGGCATAGGAGGGATCGGTGAGGATCTCCTCATAACCGGTCATCGCGGTGTTGAAGCAGACTTCGCCGACGGCGTGGCCTTCCGCGCCGAGGCCAAATCCCTCCAGCACGGTACCATCGGCAAGCACGAGGAGCGCGGTCGGTTTATGGTCCGGCCAGGCTGAAGCGTTTTCAGATGTTGTCATGAGCGCACTTCATAGTCGCAAGCACCCCCGCGCGTCAAAGCCGGAAGGCCAAGAAAAGCCAAAGAAAACCGGCTATTCACATGCGTTTGCCGCATATTTGACAGCCGGTTCTATGGACTTGAGCCGGTTTTTCCGGTTTTTCACCAAATCCGGTCGAATCTGGAACCGGCAGGACAATTCGACTGCCGATCCTGGTCGTTCCCGTCCTATATAGGTGGAATCGTTACATAACCCGGCGGCACCATTCTCAGTGAGGCAATCATGCTGCGCGACGACATCAACAATGCGGTCAAGGACGCCATGAGGGCGAAGGACGAGCGCAAGCTCTCCACGCTGCGCATGGTCAATTCGACCATCAAGAACGCCGACATCGACGCGCGCGGGCAGGGCAAGCCACCGCTGTCGGATGCCGACGTGCTCGGCGTGCTGCAGAAGATGATCAAGCAGCGCCAGGAATCGGTCGAGCTCTACGACAAGGGTGGCCGCGCCGAGCTGGCCGCGCAGGAGCGCGAGGAGATCGCGGTGATCTCCGCCTATCTGCCGAAGCAGATGTCGGACGACGAGGTGAAGGCCGCGATCTCAGCTGCCATCGCCGAGACCGGCGCCGCCGGCATGAAGGACATGGGCAAGGTGATCGGCGTGCTGCGTGCGAAATTCGCCGGCCAGATGGATTTCGGCAAGGCCAGCGGTTTGGTGAAGGCGGCGCTGACTGGATAAATTTTTTTACGCTCGGGAACCTTCGCGCTGATGAAACATCGTTTGAGTCAAACTCGGAGTGATGACGTAGCGCAGCGAGAGCGGAGAAAGGCATGGCTGATCAGCAAGCGCCACCCGCCGGTCCCGATCTATCAAAGGGCATAGCCCCGTCGGAATTCGCAGGGGAGATGTTGCTCGGCCATGTCGGCGACGATGAAGTGCTGCTGGTGCGTTCGGGACCGGAGATCTTTGCGGTCGGCGCGCATTGCACCCATTATCACGGGCCGCTCGCGGAGGGCCTCGTCACAGGCGAGGGCATCCGTTGCCCCTGGCATCATGCCTGTTTTGACTTGCGCACCGGCGAAGCGATCCGGGCGCCGGCGCTCAGTCCGGTCGCGGTCTGGAAAGTCGAGCAGCAAGACGGTCGCATCTTCGTTCGGGAAAAGCGCGAACAGCCCAAGCCGCAGGTGAAGGGCGTCACCGACGCGCCCGGCCGGATCGTGATCATAGGCGGTGGCGCGGCGGGTTTTGCCGCCGCCGAGATGCTGCGGCGGCAGGATTATCGCGGCAGCATCGTGATGCTGAGCCATGAGGCCGCGGCGCCGGTAGATCGGCCGAACCTGTCAAAAGACTATCTCGCCGGCAGCGCGCCGGAGGACTGGGTGCCGCTGCGGCCGGATGATTTCTACGCCGAGGCGAAGATCGACCTGCGGCTCAACACCGAGGTCACATCAATCGATCCCAACGCGCGCCATGTCGTCACATCAGGCGGCGAGACCATCCCCTATGACCGCTTGCTGCTGGCGACCGGCGCGGAGCCGGTGCGCCTGTCGATCCCAGGTGCGGACCAGCCGCACGTCCACGTGCTGCGCTCGCTGGCCGATTCCCGCGCCATCATCGCGTCGGCCGGCGGCGCGCGACGCGCGGTCGTGATCGGCGCCAGCTTCATCGGGCTCGAAGTCGCGGCGTCGCTGCGCGCCAGAAATATCGAGGTTCATGTCGTAGGCCTCGAGCAGCGGCCGATGGAGCGCGTGCTGGGGTCTGAGATGGGCGACTTCGTTCGTGCCCTGCATGAAGAGCACGGCGTCATCTTCCATCTCGGCGACACCGTAACAGCGATCGACGGCAAACGCGCGACGCTGAAAAGCGGCGGCGCGATCGACGCCGATATCGTGGTGGTCGGCGTCGGCGTGCGTCCGCGCCTTGAATTGGCCGAGCAGGCCGGGCTGGCGGTCGATCGTGGCGTGACGGTCAATGCCTATCTGGAAACCAGCATCCCCGGGATCTATGCCGCGGGCGATATTGCGCGCTGGCCCGATCCGCATTCCCTTGAGACCATTCGTGTCGAACATTGGGTGGTAGCCGAGCGTCAGGGCCAGACCGCCGCGCGAAACATGCTCGGGCAGCGCGAGCCGTTCCATGCGGTGCCGTTTTTCTGGAGCCAGCACTACGATGTGCCGATCAATTATGTCGGTTACGCCGAGAAGTGGGACGAAATCACCGTCGACGGCGATGTCCCCGGCAAGGATTGCCTGCTGCAGTACAAGCGCAACGGCCGCGTGCTCGCCGTCGCCTCGATCTATCGGGACCTCGCAAGCCTTGAGGCAGAGCTTGCGATGGAGAAGGCGCGGGCGCCTTAAGTCAGGCCACAAAAGGTAGCCCCACGTCATGCCCGGGCTTGTCCCGGGCATCCACGTCTTTAAACTCGCGGCAAGCAAGAACGTGGATGGCCGGGACTTTTGATGCGAAGACGCGCTTCGCGCTTCTTGCCATGACGAGAGGAAACGACCAAGACCATGCTCACCGAAGCCTCCACCTACGACGAGCTCTACCGCAACTTCCGCTGGGACATTCCCGCTCGCTTCAACATGGCGACCGCGTGCTGTGACCGGCATGCGGATGGTTCAGGCCGGCTGGCGCTGATCTATGTCGACGAGGGCGGCGCCACGACGCGCACGTCCTTCGACGAGGTCGCGGAGCAGTCGCGCCGTTTTGCCAACGTGCTGAAAGCAGACGGCCTGTCGCGCGGCGACCGCGTCGCGGTGTTCCTGTCGCAATCGCTTGAACTGCCGATCGCGCATTTCGCCGCGTTTCGCTCCGGCATGATCTCGATCCCGCTGTTCGCGCTGTTCGGCGAGGACGCGCTGGAGTTTCGCCTGTCGAACTCCGAGGCCAAGGCTGTCGTTACCGACGAGGCCGGTTGGGAGAAGCTTGCGAAAATACGCGATCGTCTTCCTGAGCTAAAGAACGTTTATGTCATCGGCGACCGGGTGCCTGCCGGCACAAAGCCGTTCTGGTCGTCGCTGAAGGCCGCGTCGCCGGAGTTCGCCACCGTCGACACCGCAGCCGACGATCCCGCCTTGATCATCTACACCTCCGGCACCACAGGCAATCCGAAGGGCGCGCTGCATGCGCATCGCGTGGTGCTCGGCCATCTGCCGAATGTCGAGATGTGCCACAACTTCTTGCCGCGACCCGGCGACCTGATGTGGACACCGGCCGACTGGGCCTGGATCGGCGGATTGATCAACGGCCTGCTGGCGTTCTGGTATCACGGCATTCCCCTGGTCGGCCACCGCGCGCGCAAATTCGAGCCGCAGGCAGCGATGGCGATGATGGCGGACTTAAGCATCCGCAACACGTTCCTGCCGCCGACCGCGCTGAAACTGATGCGGCAGGCCGGCGTGAAAAATTCCGGCGTAAAACTGCGCAGCATTTTTACCGGCGGTGAATCGCTCGGCGGCGAATTGCTCGGTTGGGTGCGCGAAACCTTCGGCATCGACGCGCATGAAGTGTTCGGCCAGACCGAATGCAACCTCGTGATCGGCAGCAATTCGAACCTGTTTCCGATCCGCCCCGGCTCGATGGGCAAGGCGACACCCGGCTTCGACGTCCGCATCGTCAACGATCGCGGCGAGGAATTGCCGAGGGGGAGCGCGGCATCATCGGCGTGCGCCAACCCTGTCCCTGCACCATGATCGAATACTGGAAGAATCCGGAAGCTACCGCGAAGAAATATGCCGGCGAATTTTTGCTGACCGGCGATCTCGGCGTGCAGGATGAGGACGGCTATTTCTGGTACGTCAGCCGCGAGGACGACGTGATTACCACCGCCGGCTATCGCGTCGGCCCGTCGGAGATCGAACATACGCTGATGAAGCATCCGGCGGTGGCGATGTCGGCGGTGGTCGGCATTCCCGATCCGATCCGCACCGAATCCATCAAGGCCTGGATCGTACTGCGCCCGGGCTTTGCCGCGAGCGATGCGCTGGCGCGCGAAATCCGGGAGTTCGTGAAAGTGCAGCTCGCCGCCCACGAATACCCGCGCTTCGTGCAGTTCGCCGACACGCTGCCGATGACCGCAACGGGAAAGGTGCTGCGGCGCGAGTTAAGGGCGTTGGGGTAGTTTCGTCGTCCCTGCGAACGCAGGGACCCATAACCCAGCGGAAGCTGTTTTGTACGCCGGTCTCTGTCCTTTCCAGCAACAAAGGCCGCGGAGTATGGGTCCCTGCGTTCGCAGGGACGACGGTGAGGTCAACGCGCCCTCAGGACCGAACGCAGCATCGATGCCAGATCGTGCCGACGGTAGGGCTTGTTCAGAATCCTTACGTCGCGGCCGGCCCCATCGATCGCCTCGACGGGATGTTCGCTATGGCCGGAAGTCAGGAGGATCTTCAACTGAGGCCGCAGGCGGGCGGCTTGCTTCGCAAGCTCGGTTCCGAACATGCCGCCGGGCATCACGACATCCGTGAACAGGAGATGGATGTTGTCCGGGCCGCGCAATAGTTCGAGCGCCGTGGGCGCGTTGGGCGTGACGATGACGCGGTAGCCGAGCGCCTTCAATTCGCCTTCAACATAGCGGCGCACCATGTCGTCGTCCTCGACGACGAGAATGGTCTCGCTGCCGGTGGGCGCGGCCGGCTGACCGGCGGACGGCGCGGTGGTCGTCTGAATTGCCCCAATGCGGGGGAAGAACAGCTTGACGGCGGTGCCGTGCCCCGGTGCGGAGCGTATCTGCATCGACCCGCCGGATTGCTGCGCGAATCCGTAAACCATGCTCAGGCCGAGACCCGTGCCTTTGCCCACCTCCTTGGTGGTGAAGAACGGCTCGAAGGCGCGGCTGGCGACTTCGGGCGTCATGCCGGTGCCGGTATCCGTAACGGCGATCATCACATAATCGCCGTGACGCGCCTCACCGTTGACGTCCACGTCGGATTCACCGAGTGACGTATTTTGCACCTCGACCGTCAGCTTGCCGCCTGATGGCATGGCGTCGCGCGCATTCAGCACCAGATTGAGCAGTGCCGACGCCAGTTGGCCGGGATCGACACTGACCTGCCACAGGTCTTGATCAAGCCGGAATTCACATTCGATATGCTCTCCGAGCGTCCGGCGCAGCAACTGCTCCATGCCGACGATCTTCCGGCCGATGTCGATGTGCTTCGGCATCAAGGGCTGCTTGCGCGCGAACGCGAGCAGGCTGCGCGTCAGGTCCGAGCCGCGTTCGGCAGCGGTCGCGATGCTCTCGGCGATCCTTTGCAATTCCTTGTGTGTCGCAAGCTTCTCGGCAAGGTGCTCCGCATTGCCGAGAATGACGGTCAACAGGTTGTTGAAATCATGCGCCACGCCGCCGGTGAGCTGACCCATCGCCTCCATTTTCTGGGATTGGGTGAGTTTCTGGTTGAGCTCGTCGATGGCGGCGCGCTGATGCTGGAGCGATTCAGCGGTGCCGTTGAGCAATGTCATCAGCCCGCCGAGTTCGCCGCGCGGATGGGGTGGAGCAATCCGCGCGCTCAGATCGCCAACTCCAAGCTTCGTCGCCATCGCAGCCAGGCGTCCGACCTGACGACCGATGCTCATCGTCGCCAGAACCCATACGCCTGCAAGCAACAGCAGCGACGCCACCGCAAGCATCGCCAGGTCCTCGTAGAGGCGGCGATTGGCTGCGGCCACCAAACCGTCCTTGGCTCGCCCGACCATAAGGTAGAGTCCGGCATCGCGCACCGAGGGGAGCGCGCGGCGGTCCAGACATGGGTTCGGCCGTCCCGCCCGGTTACTTCGCGAAACGACTCATGATTCGGCGAGGCCGCAAACCGGAACAGCTCGGAAGTTGCGATTGATGTGCCGGGCGGTTCGGTCCAGTCCTTGCCCTCGGGCGCGACAAGGATCGTGCCTTTCCTGTCGACGAGCAGAATCTGGTTGTCGTTCGACAGCCGCTTGTCGTGGTCATCGGCGAACTTCTTCAGATTGAACGAGGCGAGCAGGATGAATTTCAGCTCTGCCGTTTCCGAGCGAACGGGATAGGCGATCTGCAACACGGAGGTCCCCGTCAACCGGCCGAACACAGGCTGGAGCGTGACGGTGCCGTGTGCAACCAGCGCCTGCTTGAAATATTCGCGATCCCTGAGATCGAGCGTCCGGTCGGTTCGCAACGAGTCGCAGAACAGGCTGCCGTCCGGATTGATGGTCAAGATGCCGGTGTAGCGCGGATATTCTTCGCGCACGGCGGACAGGAAGGCGGAGCAAGCCGCCTTGTCACGCGTATCGAGATCGCGGGCGCGGGCGAGACCGTAGTGAAGCTGGGCCGTGCCCTGAATTTTTTCGTCGAGGTCGCTTGAGATGTCGTTGGCGGTTGCCGACAGGCTGGCACGCGCGGCGTCGATGTCGCCTGCGCGATTCTGGACGAAGCGCAGTCCCACAAGGATGGCCGGCACCAGCATCGCGGCGATAACCAGTATCAATAGCCGTGTGCGCAGGCTCATCGGTGCGTCGTTCCGCGCTCAAATCAGCGTGTTGCGATAGAATAACGTCAAATCTGAATGCCGTCTTAGAACTCGTGCTGGAATATCCCTTAGGCGGGCGTGAGTCCACTCGCGGAGAACTGTATCCCCGTCACCGTCGTCCCTGCGAACGCAGGGACCCATAACCACTGGTGGCAATAACTTGCACGCTAGTAGTTCCAACTTTTCCAACAACAACGGCCGCGGAGTATGGGTCTCTGCGTTCGCAGGGACGACGATAAGCTAACGACGAGCCTACGGTGTCCCGATCCCCAGCTCCTTCAGCGCGGCCAGCATCCGCTCCGGCGGCTGCATCTTGATTGTCAGCGCGTTGCCGGTCTCCAGCAGGCTCTTCAGGCTCGACAGGATTGCAGGCCAGCCTGTACGTCCGCCGGACAGGATGTCGTCGCTGATCTCCCGGTCATGCGATTGCAGCATCGTCAGTTTGACTACATCGTCGGCCTGCTCGATCTCGTAGGTGACGAGCGTCGGCCCGAGCTTTTCGAGCAGCGCCGGCCAGTTGACGTTGAAGGTGACGGTGAGCTTCCTCAGCGGTTCGCACTCGATCACCTCGCCCGAGATGTGCAGGGCGCCGTCCGGCGTGCGCATGATGAAGGCGCCGCCGACCCTGAGATCGACCTCGACCGCATGGCCGGAGAAATACTGCCTGGAAAACTCCGCTTGCGTCAGCGCCTCCCATACCTTCTCCGGCGTCGAGGCGATGTAGATCGTGTAGACGATGGCCGGCTTGAAGTTCCTGACGTCAATTTCGTTACGCTTGCTCATCACGCTTCTCCAACCGTCGTTTCAACCCAGAGAGCGCGGCGAGTTTCCCGCGCTCGAACTTCTTGATCCACCGATCGCCGATCTGATGGATCGGAACCGGATTGAGGTAGTGCAGCTTCTCGCGGCCATGCCTCAGTGTCGTGACGAGGTTGGCCGCCTCGAGAATTCCAAGGTGTTTGGTCACGGCCTGCCGCGTCATGTCGAGGCCGTCGCAGAGTTCGTTCAGCGTCTGTCCGTTTTTGGCGTGAAGCCGGTCCAACAAAGAGCGCCGTGACGCGTCGGCAAGCGCTTTGAAGACCTCATCCATGACGGAGATAATAGGCAACCAAAAGGTTGCATGTCAAGGCCGTGTTTTGGGCGCAGCTCAAGGCTGTGTTACTGTTCCGTCAGCCAACGCAGATTGGTTTTGAACAGTCGGGGTGGAACATGAGCGATCGCCTCAAACTCGCAGTCTTCTTCGCGATCTGTTTCCTCGCATCGTCAGGCATCGCTTTCGCGCAGCAACAAGTGATTGGGGCGCCGCCTGAAGCGCTCAACATGAAGCTGGTTGGAACCAGCGACCTGCAGGCGCGCAGCGCCTACCAGCCCACCATCCATCATCAGAGCGACCGCTGGATTGCCTATATCGGCCATCACGGCGGCAGCGACGAGACTCCAACGCCGGTCAATCCACAGACCGGCAAGACTGAGCCGAACGGCACGTCGATCGTCGACGTCACCGATCCCTCACAGCCGAAGTATCTGCGCCACCTGCCGGGTCAGGAGGGCAAGTATGAAGGCGGCGGCGCGCAGATGGTGCGAATTTGCGACGGCAAGGCGCTGCCGAAGGGCGATCGCAACGCGGTCTACATGCTGCGCACCTTCGGCGGCGAGGCGCATGAAATCTGGAACGTTGCCGATCCCACTAGTCCCGTATTGATCACGCGGATTGCGGGATTGAAGGACACGCACAAGAGCTGGTGGGAATGCGACACCGGCATTGCCTTCCTGGTCTCGGGCGCGCCGGACTGGCGAACGCGCCGCATGACGCAGGTCTATGATCTCTCCGATCCCGCGCACCCGCAGAAGATCCGCGATTTTGGTCTGCCCGGTCAGGAGCCGGGCTCGACCGGTGCGGTGCCGACCGAATTGCACGGTCCGATCTCGACGGGACCTTCCGGCAACCGGGTCTATTTCGGTTACGGTACCAACAAGGGCGGGATTCTGCAGATCGTCGATCGCGAGAAATTGCTGGGCGGGCCCAAAGAGCCAACCCCGGACAATCTGCGCTCGCCGGAAATTGCGCGGCTGACGATGTCGCCGTTCAACGGCGCGCATACGACGTTTCCGATGCCGGGCATGCCGATTGCGGAATTCGCGCGCGACAAGGACGGCAAGACCCGCGACATCGTGATGATCGTCGATGAGGCGATTTTGAACGAATGCAACGAGCCGCGGCAAATGGTGTGGTTCGCCGATGTCACGGTCGAGAACCGGCCGATGATGATTTCGAGCTACACCGTGCCGGAGGCGAGCGGAACGTTCTGCGAGCGGGGCGGGCGGTTCGGCGCGCATTCTTCCAACGAGAGCATGGCGCAGGTCTTCTACAAGAAGATGGCCTTCATCGCCTTCTTCAATGCCGGCGTTCGCGCGCTCGACATTCGCGATCCCTATCATCCCAAGGAGGTCGGCTATTTCATCCCGTCGATCACGGCGGCGACCGACAAACGCTGCGTCAAGATCGACGGCAAGGATCGCTGCAAGGTCGCGATCCAGACCAACAATGTCGAAACCGACGAACGCGGCTACATCTACATCGTCGATCGTGCCAATACCGGTCTGCACATCCTGGAACTGACCGGCCCGGCGCGCGTCGTCGCCGGCCTGCCGTGATGAGGCGGTGATGCGTCGATGGCCGGTCATCGTTATTGCGGCCGCCGCGCTCGGTGCGTTGTCGGGCGCCGCGGCCTACCAGCACATCGTGCCGCGCCAAGGCGAGCAGAAAGGCTCGTGGCAGGAGATCGCCTGGTCGTTCCCGCGTGATGGCTGGCCCGCGGGACGCGCCTTTCGTTGCCGCGGCGCGTCGTGTGGCGATGGCATCGAGGTATACGTTCGGCCGAAAATCGGCTTCTGCAACTGCGACCGCGGCGTCGCGGACGACGACGAAGTCGACCGCGTCGCGGATGTTGATTTGATCAGCCAGTACTTCGTGCCGCTCGCGCCGGGCGAGGTCGTGCAGGTCGCCGACATGGCCGGGCGGACCAGAGCCTATGATCTCAAACCATCCGATGGTTCGCGGCGCGCCGCCATCGGCATCGCCGTCTCGCGCCGCTGCGACCTCCTCGTTGCCGTCGCGCACGGTAACGGTGACGCGTGGGAAACGCGGCGCGCGGCGCTGGCGTTGCTGGCGACCCGCGAAATGACGCGCTGGATGATGGCCGCGATGGAGGGGAGATGACGGTAAAGACGGGGAGAGGAAGCAGAAGCACGGCTTCCATCTGCCGCCCCCGCGTGCATAATGACGTAACCGCTCTCCTACCGAGTTCCCCCATGTCCCTTCAGGTCTATCTCGCCTTTGTCGCCGCTTGCATTGCGCTCGCGCTGCTGCCGGGTCCCGTCGTCACGCTGCTGATCGCGAACGGCCTGCGGCACGGCACGCGCGCGGCGCTGATCAATTGTGCCGGTGCGCAAACCGGCCTTGCCATCGTGATCGGCATCGTTGCGGTCGGCCTGACGTCGCTGATGGCGACGATGGGCTACTGGTTCGACTGGGTGCGCTTTGCCGGCGCCGCCTATCTGATATGGCTCGGCATCAAGCTGATCTGGCAGCCTGCGGAAGGCGTCAACGCCGACGAGCCGCCACCGCCGCCGCGCGGCGGATTTTTCCTGCAGGGCCTGCTGGTGCTGCTGTCCAATCCGAAGGTGCTGGTGTTCTTCGGCGCGTTCATTCCGCAGTTCATGGACATGGAGAAGGACCACTTCCCGCAGGTGGCAGTGCTCGGCGTCACCTTCATGGTGATCGCGGCATCGACCGACGCGGTCTATGCGCTGCTGGCCGGACGCGCGCGAATGTTCTTCTCCAAGCAGCGGACACGGCTAGTGTCGCGCGTCTCCGGCGGCTTCATGATCGGCGGCGGCATCTGGCTGGCACTGACGCGGGCGCGGTGAGCTCGCGATCTGTGTGACGTAGCTAGTCCCGATCGGCCGCGAGTTGCAAGGGAACGCGATCTTCGCCTTGGCGAGACGCGATCAATTGCTGCTTGCGCAACATCTCCTCGATCTCCCCAAGTATCCGTGCCAGCCGCTCCGCCCAGGCCTTCTCGCCGGCGGGATCGAGATCAAATCCTGACGGATTTCGATCCCCGTATTCATCAGCCCGCGCGCCTCGCCATGCACGGGGATCGTGTAGTCGGTGTCGTCGCTGACCGCATAGGGCTCGTTGTCGCCGACCACAAGATCGCCCTCGGCGCGCAACGCTTGCAGCAAGCGCGGCGGCAGATGCTTGTCGCGGTGGTAGAGCGTGCCGATGTGCCAGGGCCGTGCAATCCCGGCATAGACCGGCGTGAAACTGTGCAGCGACACCAGCACCGTCGGCATGGCAGCGTTGCCGCGCTGGTCGATAATCTCGTCGATGCGCCGGTGGTAGGGATCGAAGATCTGCGCCCGCCGTATCGCGGCTGCCTCGCGCGAAATGCCTTCATTGCCGGGAATCGTGGTCGCCTCGCTGATGCGCGGGATCGAGCTTGCGACGTGCGGCGGGCGGTTGCAGTCGATGACGAGCCGTGAGTAGCGCTGCACGATCAGATGGGCATCGAGATGTTTTGAAAGCGCTTCCGCGACGCCGGCAATGCCGATGTCCCAGGCGATATGGCGTGTCAGTTCGCTCTCGGGCAGGCCAAGGTCGCCGAGCACGCGCGGAATGAGCCTTCCATAGTGATCGCACGTGAGCAGAAACGGCGAGCGGCCTGCGGTGTTGTATTCGTGGACTGGAGGAACATCCTCGGCGCTGAGAAGCAGGGCGGTGCCGGCGGCGTCGTTCAACGTATCTTCCTTGAGCGTTGCTGGTCGAGGAGACGTATCCGAATCGATAATGGCTTAACGATGCCGCTCCGGGTGCTTCCCCACAAGACGGTTTTGGCGATAGACCGCCGGGCGGATTGCATCGCTTCGCGCGCAATGACATAGAAATTCCATGATTTCAGATCGACTGTTCGTCTACGGCACGCTGATGCGCGGCTTCGACCATCCGATGGCGCAGCTATTGTCGCGCAGTGCGGATTTTTGGGCACGGTCACCTGCCGCGGCCGACTCTATCTCATCAAGCATTATCCGGGGCTGGTGCTGTCGGATGACGCCAACGACGTCGTGTTCGGTGAACTCTATCGTTTGCGCGATCGCGACGCCTTGCTGGCCGAGTTCGACATGTATGAGGCCTGCGGCGCCGGGTTTCCGGAACCGACCGAATACATCCGCCGCATGCTGCCGCTGTCGCTGCAAGACGGCACCACCGGCGAGGCGTGGACCTATGTCTACAACTGGCCGGTCACCGGCCTGCCGCGCATCGCCTCGGGCAGGTTTCTGGAGAACTAACCCGCATCCAACCGCTCACGCTCGACGCGGATATCCACCTCGCGCTCGACATATTTCCATTCCTCGGTCGCGCGCAGCATGCGGACCAACTCCTCGAACGCGTCGGCATCCCCGGGCGCGTATTCGAACCAGGTCAGGAAGTCGAAGGGCTCGCCGAGGTCGCGGCTGTGATAGAGCTGGCGGGCGATCGCCGGCAGGTATTTCAGGCTGTCGGCGATGTGATGGGATCTATCCTCAAAGATCTGCCGCCGCTCCTCCTGCGTCAGCTCCCACCACGCCGCCGATTTCTTGATCGGGATCAGCGCCGCAAAAGTCGCCTCAGGTCGGCCGATCTCGGCCCGCACGGCGTCAAGCTGCGTCTTCTCGGCGCGCTCGGTATAGCGCAGATGGCTGGCGAAGCCGGCGAGCCGCCACGAGGTCGGCGAGGGCAGGATCGGCAGCGTGATTGACAGCGAATGCACGACCGACAGCGAAGGCGTCGGCGAAAGCGACGCGCCCTTGACCGGCGCAAACCGCGTCACCCGCCACGCCCCGCTCCTGCCACCCCGGAACACCGTGAACATGCGGACATGGAAGCGCGGAACTGGCGGCGATTCAAGCTTCCGCTGTCATTCCGGGGCGCGAAGCGAACTCTGGTGCGCAATTGCGCACCAGAGAATCTCGAGATTCTGCGTTCGATGCTTCGAATCCCCCGGAATGACAGAAGGGGCTGTGAATAGCGGCGAGAAACCGGCCAGCCCTCGCCTTTTAACGGCCCGTCCCTGTATCCCTAATCGGTTGGCACGGCCCCACGACTCTGGCAGCTACCTGATCCATGCGCTTCACGCCCCAATTTCTCGACGAACTGCGCGCCCGGCTTCCGGTTTCGGAAGTCGTGGGCCGGCGCGTGAAGCTGAAGAGGGCGGGGCGGGAGTTTAAGGGGCTGTCGCCGTTCCAGCAGGAGAAGACACCCTCTTTCACGGTCAACGACCAGAAGCAGTTTTATCACTGCTTCTCGACCGGAAAGCACGGCAACATTTTCGACTTCGTCATGGAGACGGAAGGCGTCTCGTTTCCGGAGGCTGTCGAGCGCCTCGCCGCCATGGCCGGCCTGCCGCTGCCGGCGGCAACGCCAGACGCCGCGCGCCACGAGCAGCGCCGCAAGACGCTGCATGACGTGATGGAACTCGCGGTAAAATTCTTTGCCGACACGCTGGCCTCGCGCCACGGCGCCAAGGCCCGCGGCTATCTCGCCGACCGCGGCATTTCGCCGGCGACGCAATTGCAGTTTCGCCTCGGCTATGCCCCGGCCGAGCGCTTTGCCCTGAAGGAGCATCTGGGCGCGCAGGGCATTTCCACCGAGGACATGGTGGAAGCGGGGTTGCTCGTCGGCGGCGACGATATTCCCGTTCCTTACGACCGTTTCCGCGACCGCGTGATGTTTCCGATCGCCGACGCCAGAGGCCGCGTCATCGCCTTCGGCGGTCGCGCGCTGGAAAAGGACGTTCCGGCAAAGTATTTGAACTCGCCGGAAACCCCGCTGTTTCACAAGGGCGACAATCTCTACAACCTTGGTCCCGCGCGACAGGCGGCGCATGACGGCTCGCCGCTGATCGTGGTCGAAGGCTATGTCGACGTCATCGCCATGGTCACCGCGGGCTTTGCTGGTGCGGTGGCGCCGCTTGGTACGGCCTTGACCGAAAACCAGCTCGCGCTGCTCTGGAAGATGGCGGACGAGCCGATCCTCTGCTTCGACGGCGACCGCGCCGGGCAAAAAGCAGCGTACCGCGCCGCCGACCTTGCGCTGCCCAATCTCGCGCCCGGCAAAAGCCTGCGCTTCGCGCTGCTGCCGGAGGGGCAGGACCCCGACGATCTCGCCCGCACCGGGGGCCGGGTCGCGATCGAGGAGGTGATCGGCGCCGCGCGTGGGCTCGCCGATATGATCTGGTCGCGCGAGATCGAGGGCGGCACGTTTGCCACTCCCGAACGGCGCGCCGCGCTGGAAGCGCGTATCAACGAACTCTCTAACGGCATCCGCGACGAGGTCGTGCGCCGCTACTACCGCCAGGATCTCGCCGAGCGCCTGCAGCGCACCTTTGCGCCCGATGCCGGCCGCGGCGGTTACGGCCGGGGTAATTTCCGGACCGGCCGCCCCGAATCACCCCGCACGTTTGCGCCGCGCGGAGCGGGCCCGGCCGGCCGGTTCGCCCCCCGCGGCGGCCGCCCGCCGGGGATAGCTTCAGGAATCGCCCCCGGCCCCTACCAGGCGGCGAGCCCCCAGCTTGCGACCAGCCCGATCATGCGCGGCCAGCGCAGCGCGATGTCCCGCCGCGAGGCCTTGATCCTGCAATCCCTGATTAACCACCCTTGGCTGTTGCACGACCATCTGGAGGAGGTCGCGATGCTGGAACTGGCGCATCCCGAGGCCACCAAGCTCCGCGCCGGTATTATTACGGCCTTCGCCAACGACCATCACCATTCTCCCGACGTAGAGGAGCAGGCCGAAAAAATGCGCGCCGATCTCGAGGCCCGCGGATTAGGCGAGGTTCTTCAACGGGTTGAGCGGGCGATCACGACGGTGGCGGTGTGGGCCGCGAGGCCCGGCGCGGCGCGCGAGGACGTTTTGGCCACTTGGCAGCAACTCGTTGTCTTGCATCAGAAAACGCACGCCCTACTTAGGGAGAAGAAAGATGCCGAACTGGCATTGGCCGAGGAGACCAGCGAGGCCAATCTGGCGTGGCTGAAGGATGTCGGCGCCCGGCTGGACTCCTCGACGGCACCGAGGCCCTGATTGAGGGTTTTGGCGAGCTTTCGGGCCGGTTCCGCAAAAGCGTTTGACGATTAAAAAATGATGCGGACGGCCTTGGCCGAGCCCGCGAAAAGACTCGCCAAATCCATGATTTGGCGGCAAAAACAGGGTTAAGCAAAGCTTAAGGGCCTTCGGGCTACGAAAGACAGAACCGGTGATGCGGAAGGCAGGGGTGGCGACGGTCTGCGCCGCCCTTTGCGCGTCGTAACCATGGTGCGGAAAAGCGGGTGCCGCTTTCGACCGATCATGCGAAGGCGAATGAACAGAGCGAGGTGACGATCGAACGACGTCATCTCGAACGAATTGAGTTGAAGAGCGCGGGCGGCGACGCACGCCCGCATGAAGCGCGTTTCGGGAGCTTGATGAATGGCCACCAAGGCAAAGACGCTGCAGGTTAAGGACAAGGAAAAAGACGACAAGGCAGCGGACGCCCCTGAGAAGGATAGCCCCGACGCGCCGTCGCCGTTGCTCGACCTGACGGATGCCGCGGTCAAGAAGATGATCAAGCAGGCCAAGAAGCGCGGCTTCGTGACCTTCGATCAGCTCAACGAAGTCTTGCCCTCCGACACCACCTCGCCCGAACAGATCGAGGACATCATGTCGATGCTCTCGGACATGGGCATCAACGTCTCCGAGGCCGAGGAGGCCGACGAGGAAGCCGAGAAGGAAGAGGCCGACGACGACACCGACAACGAGCTTGTCGAGGTCACGGCCAAGGCTGTCACCGAGGTCAAGAAGTCCGAGCCCGGCGAGCGCACCGACGATCCCGTCCGCATGTATCTGCGCGAGATGGGCACGGTGGAATTGCTGTCGCGCGAAGGCGAAATCGCGATTGCCAAGCGCATCGAGGCCGGCCGCGAGGCGATGATTGCGGGTCTCTGCGAGAGCCCCTTGACCTTCCAGGCCATCATCATCTGGCGCGACGAGCTCAACGAAGGAAAGATCTTCCTTCGCGACATCATCGATCTCGAAGCCACCTATGCTGGCCCCGACGCCAAGAACAACATGAACCCGGCGATGATCGCCGCCCCCGCAGGCGACGGCCAGGCCGCCAACGGCGAGGCCGCGCCCGCGCATGTCGCGCCGCCGGCAGCGCCCCCCGCGCCGACCCCTGTTCCGTACAGCCCCGGCGGGCGATGTGGAGACCGAGGAGAAGGATCCCGCGGAAGCCGCCGCCGAAGGCGACATGGATGACGACGAGTTCGAAAACCAGATGTCGCTGGCCGCGATCGAGGCCGAGCTGAAGCCGAAGGTGGTCGAGACCTTCGACAAGATCGCCTCCGAATACAAGAAGCTGCGCCGCCTGCAGGAGCAGGACATCGCCAACCAGCTTCAGAGCGAGTCGCTCTCGCCCTCGCAGGAGCGCAAGTACAAGAAGCTGAAGGACGAGATCATCGTCGAGGTGAAGTCGCTGCGGCTGAACCAGGCCCGCATCGACAGCCTCGTCGAGCAGCTCTACGACATCAACAAGAAGCTGGTTTCGTTCGAGGGGCGCCTGCTGCGCCTCGGGGACAGCCACGGCGTCGCGCGCGAAGACTTTTGCGCAACTACCAGGGCTCGGAGCTCGATCCGCGCTGGCTCAACCGCGTCTCGAAATTATCGGCCAAGGGCTGGAAGAATTTCGTCCATCACGAGAAGGACCGTATCAAGGAGCTGCGCCACGAGATTCAGTCGCTGGCGGCGCTGACGGGTCTTGAGATCGGCGAATTCCGCAAGATCGTGCACGGCGTGCAGAAGGGCGAGCGCGAGGCGCGCCAGGCCAAGAAGGAAATGGTCGAGGCCAACCTGCGTCTCGTGATCTCGATCGCCAAGAAGTACACCAACCGCGGCCTGCAGTTCCTCGACCTGATCCAGGAAGGCAACATCGGGTTGATGAAGGCGGTCGATAAGTTCGAGTACCGCCGCGGCTATAAGTTCTCGACCTACGCCACGTGGTGGATCCGGCAGGCGATCACGCGCTCGATCGCCGACCAGGCCCGCACCATCCGCATCCCCGTGCACATGATCGAGACCATCAACAAGATCGTGCGCACCAGCCGCCAGATGCTCAACGAGATCGGCCGCGAGCCGACGCCGGAAGAGCTCGCCGAAAAGCTCGGCATGCCCCTGGAGAAGGTCCGCAAGGTCCTGAAGATCGCGAAAGAGCCGCTCTCGCTCGAAACACCGGTCGGTGATGAAGAGGATTCACACCTCGGCGATTTCATCGAGGACAAGAACGCGATCCTGCCCATCGATGCGGCGATCCAGTCCAACCTGCGCGAAACCACCACGCGGGTCCTGGCCTCGCTGACCCCGCGCGAAGAACGCGTGCTCCGGATGCGCTTCGGCATCGGCATGAACACCGACCACACGCTGGAAGAAGTCGGCCAGCAGTTCTCGGTGACGCGAGAGCGCATCCGCCAGATCGAGGCGAAGGCGCTGCGCAAGCTGAAGCATCCGTCAAGAAGCCGGAAGCTGCGGAGCTTTTTGGATAACTAATCTCTCCGCCTCGTGTCCCGGACGCGGTGCGGCACGCAGTGACGCTCCGCAGAGCCGGGACCCACAGGTTCCAGCAAGTGGACCCCGGCTCAGCAGCGCACCGCTTCGCGCTGCGCTGCGTCCGGGAGAATGCAAACGGCCAGAGCATTCTACCCTGAGAAGCGAAAAAGGCCCCGTCTCGAAGGGCAAGGCGGCCGCACAGCAATCCATCGAGACAAAAGCGGCGGGCGAAAGCCCGCCGTTTTCGTTTACCGGAGAAAGACCCTCGGTGAACAAAGCGATCCGCCCCGACGCGGCGGCCTGTTCGTGTGGAATAAGTGGAGGGGACACTGGTAATGAGCGGTTCGGGACGCTGCTGCTGGTCGCAGATTTCGCGGCTCGTCACGGCTGTTTAACGGTCCGCCGAAAACATCGTTTACCATCAAAGGTTGCAACATTCTAGGTAATCAAAGTTTAGCCTGATCCCGCTATGTTCCGCCTGCATTTCCTGGCGCGGCCTCACAGCCGCTGGCCCGTCGGAACGACTGTAATGAAAAGCCGAACTCTGGCGATCATCCTTACGATCCTGATCGCATTTTCCTTCATCACCAGCGCGGCACCAGGCCTCCTCATCTACCTTGTGCTGTTCACGTTCGGCGCCGGTTTGCTGCTGCTGTATGCGAACACGGCCCTGATTTATCTCCTGGCGGCGACGCCAGCGCTGATTCTCCTGAAATGGACTCCGCGCAACTGGCGTCTGATTGCGCTCGCTGCCATTCCGCTTCCGGCCGTCGCGATCGGAGTGCCGCTATTGACCGAGACGCTCACCGCGCGCCACGTGCAGCACTATATATCCGGTGATGTCAGCGGGAGTTTTGCGGAGACGCCGAGGTCGGTCGAACTGGTCAGCGCCGCTCAATATTACGCGGGCCTATCGGATCCTCCGACGAGTGCGGGATGCGATACGCTGTGCCAGCGGCTGTTGTTGAGCAGGCGCGTGGACATCGTGCGCGTGACGCGAAAATCCACTGAGTGGTCCGGCGAGATTGATCATGTGATCGAACAGCGCAACACCTGTCCTGAAGCTTTCGGATCGAATGAGCCGATGTTGCCCGAGACCAAGGACGCGCTGGTATCCGGTAGCTGCTTCATCTCGCGTGTCGCGAGCGCTGAGCCGATGATGGCGCGGATCGAGATCGAGAACAGCAAGTTTCCAGCACCGCAAAATCTTGGCCAGGACTTCGCGCGGGCTGTCAATGACGTGAAACGTCTTCAAGTTTTGAAGATATCGGCGGCGTCCCCGGGCGGCTGGTCGCTTAAATTGCAGAAAACCCAGGTGACATTCTCGCACTGGATGATGCCGCTCAATCTGTCCTATTCGCCTTGCCATGGCGTCTTCTGCATCGGCCCGCCGGTCTTTATGCGCTCGGAACGCACCCTCAATGGCTTCGATCTCGTTGCCGTCGCGTTGCAGACGTTGGGGATCGATAACCAGAAGCCGAATGAGCTTTTCAGTCCTGCAGGCCGCGTCGCAACGATGCTCGATCGTGCCGGCGAGCGCTTGACGGATAATCAGAAGCAACTCGTGACGGACTGGGTGGTATCGCTGCAGTGCCGGAACGGGAAATGTCCGCCTGTCGCGGGCAAGGATGCGGAGGTTCTACTGCGGCTCGTTCAGGACCAGCGCTTCCAGGATTTTCGTCTCATGGACGGCCTGATCGGGCGTAGCTGGGATGTCGTGGCTGATCATCTGGACCTATTCCTGGATCAGATGGAAGCGCGCAATGATGGCAATTTTTCCGGCATGGTCGGATCGGTCATAGCGAGGCTGGACGGCAAGTATCTGCATCCGCGGGGAGACCGGATCCTCGCGCTCATCATGAACAGCGACTGGCGGTGGGTGGGAGGCATCGCTGCTGCATCCGGACGCCTCGGAATTGACACCGCCCAATTGATTTCGGAACGGCTCGGATGGCTCGAGGCATCCAAGACCGCAGCCCTGGCGGCTTGTACGGCGGACGTCGCCATCGGCGAGCGGCTTGTGCCGGCGATGCTGGATTATTTGCGCGCGCGGCCGATTTCGAACGATGCCCTGGATCAGGCCGCTCGCTACGTGACCAAAGGGTTGGCCCGCTTCGGGCATTCCGAAGAGGCGAAGCAAATTCTTCTCGATCGCTATCCAAAGCTGCAAGGCAGCGATTTGCCGCCGCGATCGCCGCCGGCGTTGTGCCCGACATCAGCGTTTGCGGCTTCTAATCAGACCGCGAGACATCCGCCTGGTGCTTCCGCTCACGCGCTTCGCCTATGACCGGATCGCCGATTTGTTATTCGCCTGGAACAAAGAGCGGCGGGCGCTGATGAGGGCGATTACGCCTGCATACGCCGAAAACCTACTTCTTCTTCGCCCCAACCCGGCTGATGCTCTTGATCTTGAGCGGCGCGCGGCCGGATTTCTCGGCGATTTCGCGGTCCTGCTCCATGATGTATCCGCGCGCCGGCTCGTCGCCGTCGAGCCCGCCGAGCAGCTCGGACGGCACGCGCCGGTTGGAGCGCTGGGAGTCGTCTTCATAGACGACATTGAAAAAGGCGAATTCGCCTTTGGGATTGGTCCCGGGTTTCTTGGCCATGCGGGCTTGTCCTCGATAGAGGCGGCGCTGTCAAAGCAAATCACCTCGCTGCGCGCCGATCTGCCCTGCGGCCACGCCGGTGAGGCGATTTGTCTATAACCGCCTTGCCGGCATACTGTTCGCCTGGAACAAGCGGAAGGGGCATTGGTGATGCCGGCAGCCTCCAACACCAAGAGCGACCTCGGACCGGTGCTGATAGCCTGCTGCCTTGCCATGCTGGCGGTGGGCGACAACAGCACGGCGATCATGGCCGGGCTGCCCGAAATGAGAGCCAGCCTGCAACTTGGTCCGGCGGAGGTCGAATGGGTGGTCAACGCCTATCTCCTGACCGCCGCGATATTCATCATCGTCGGCGGCGGCGCGGCGGATCGGCTCGGGGCACGAAGGTCCTCGGTTGCCGGCATTGTCTTGTTCGCTCTCGCCTCGCTGATCATTGCGCTTGCACCAGCCGGATTCGTGGTGGTCGGCGCACGTGCGCTGCAAGGGCTGGGAGCTGCGTTCGCCGTGGCCGGCACACTTGCCGCGGTGACCGAAGCCGCGCCTGACTCGCGGCGGGCGGAGGCGATCGGCGCCTGGACCGGCTTCCTGATGCTCGGCTTCAGCATCGGTCCGCTCGTCGGCGGGGCCGTGACGCATTACGCGGGCTGGCGCTTTATCTTCTGGTTGAACGTCGCCGCCATGGTGCCCGCGGCGCTGATGTTGCTGCGGCATCCCGGCGCGCAAGGCGGTCGCACGATTTCGATGGACTGGATGGGGCTTGGCATTCTCGCCGTCTTCATGGTGACGCTGATATCGGGGTTGCAGGCGTTGGCGCATGTCCGCGTCAACCCGCAAGCCGCAATGGTCCCGTTCGCGCTGGCGGTGATTGCGTTCGGTGGACTGATCTGGACGGAGACGCGGCGCCGTCAGCCGCTGGTCGACTTCGGCCTGTTCTCGAACCGCAGTTTTGCGATCGCCGCCGGCCTTCTGTTTCTCGTGATGTTCGACATCATGACGCTGCTGCTCTACTACAATCTCATTGCGCAATCTGCTGATGGGCTCGGCATGTCAGCCGTTGCGGCCGGCCTTTCTCTGCTGCCGCTCTCGGTTGCGCTGTTTGCCTTCGCGCGAGCGGCTCCCTCTATTGGAATGCGGATCGGCGTGCGGCGCATGCTGACGGGTGGATCGCTCCTGCTTGCGCTCGGCTGCGCGATCATCTGGTCGTCGTTTCAGATCGAAGCAAGATTCGCTCTTCTGATGCCCGGTCTCTTTGTCGCCGGCGCTGGAATCGCGCTCATTTACGCCTCGGCGCCGCGGCTCGGACTTGCAACGCTGCCCCAATCGCAGGCGGGGAAAGGCTCTGGGTTACTCAATTCCTGCAGCTTTCTCGGCGGCACGGTCGGGGTGACCTTCGGAGGTATCGTCTTCGCGCTGACCGGATTTCCCGGCGTGCTCGTGCTGCTGGGAATTTCGGCGCTGG
Organism: Bradyrhizobium sp. RDI18; assembly: GCF_043203335.1. Taxonomy (NCBI): domain Bacteria; kingdom Pseudomonadati; phylum Pseudomonadota; class Alphaproteobacteria; order Hyphomicrobiales; family Nitrobacteraceae; genus Bradyrhizobium; species Bradyrhizobium sp. RDI18. The sequence continues at coordinate 6,219,537 of NZ_JBICRN010000008.1, forward strand.
CCAGCGCCGTGCTCTGCATTCGGCTGCACGCGGATTGAAAGTCTATTTGTACGGCCGGCATCCGCAAGAAATTCAAGCGCATGCCGGATTTTTGGCATCTCCGACGTTAAGAAAAGCAATCGTGGCCGGCGCGATCTCGATCAAACCCGGCGGCGATGTCACCGCGGCGAGCCGCGGAAGATCGTCATTTGGGCCGAGCTCCAAAACCGTTCCATTCAGCTTCACGCTGGCGCTTTGCAGATGATCCGCCGACAGCGTGTAACGCTCGCTGGCCGCGGGCAATCGCAGCTTTGCGGCGCTCGTCCTGTCCGTATTGATGGCGAGCAGCGTGACGGCGCCACGCACGCCTCGCCGGCAATGCGCGTAGAGGTGCACGCCAGCGTGCACGCCGGCGTCGAGAACCGTCGTGCCCATCAGCCTGCGCCAAAGCAGCGCCGCCCAGTAGTTTGGCCGCGGCCGCAACGTCGTCTCGTCAAGCAGGCCGTAATCGCTGGCAGCCAGCGTGTTGTGCGCCACCATCTGGACGCCCGCCCTGGCAAGCCGGCCGAGCTGATCGAGATATCGGAACGTATCGAGGAATGTGGATGCCCAGGGATTGCCGCCGCAGGCGGCCTCGGCGGTTTCGGTCAGCCACATCGGCTTGTCGGGCGCAAACTCGTCCCTCAGCGATCGGTAGAACGCGAGCGTTCGGTCGGTGCTCGCCAGCCAGCTTTCCGAAAGCGCGGCCTCTGGTGTGGTTTGACCCGGAGCGCATCGCTGCGAGAGAGCGCCGTAGTGATGATAGGAAAAGGCGTCGATGCCGGGGCCGGATGCGGCAAGCAGATCCCGCGTACGGAGAAAATCGGAGCTGGATTGCGGGGGTGATTGCGACGCTGTTGTCTCGCCGATCGAACCGGGGCCCAGAACAATCACATCCGGTTGGTTGTTCCTGATGAACGCAACAAATGCCTTGAAGTCCCGTCCATAAGCTGCCGCGTCGTATCCTTTCGGTGCGCCGCCCATCGCCGCCAGCGTCGGCTCGTTCATGAACTCGGCGGCAGCAATTCTGCCGCCGATGGATTTGGTGTAGACAAACAAGCGACGCGCCTGATCGCTCTGCCATCGGCCTGCTGCGTCGCGGACGCCGGGGCTTATCGCCATCGACGTCACGATCTCTGCGCCGGCCGCGCGGGCAAAGTCGATGACGCGCTTCCAGCGCTCGCGGCTTAGCACCGCACGGAAGCCGTTGGGCGGCGTCGAGGGCTCATCGCTTTCTGCAAAGTAAGTGCTATTGGCCCAGGTGCCGCTAACGCGCAGATAGGCTGGGGCCAGCGCCGCAGCCAATATACGCAGCCTGCGGGTCGACAGGTCGATCGGCGCCCGATACGCGTAGAGGTCGGGGTTCGCACTCGCCGGCATATTTCCGGCGTTATCGGCGCCGTGCGCCGATGGCGCTGAGGCACTCGACCTGTAGGGTTTCCAGAAGCGTCCGCCCGTGACCTTGACCATCTCCACATTGTACGATTGAAAGCGCTCGTCGATGGTGCCGAGACGGGGCAATCGTGAAGGGTCGACGGAAAGCGTTGGCTCCTGGGCGGCCGTCTTCGGGATTGCCGCGAGCGCGGCGATCGTAATGCCCATTCCGACTTTGAAACCACTGGACCTGGTCATGGCATTGTCCCTGGAGGAGCGCCCGCCGAGCAACCCGTAAGGCACGCGCCGGTGGGCGATGCCGACCCCGCAGCATTCTTTTCCGCGGAGCGAAGGGGAACAATTGCAGTTGGCTCATTGCCAAAGAAACTGGAAGCCACTTGCGAAATGATCGAATAATAGCCATGTATAGTCAATCGAGTTTCGGCCGAACGACTTGGCCTTGCCGCTCATAGCGCGCCTGACTGACGACCCTCCCCAGATCTCGAAATTAGCCTGCTGCGTTCTCGAGCGCGGTTCCAAACATACATCTATCTTGAAGGACGATCTCCCATGAATACGGGAACTGTGAAGTGGTTTAACAGCCAAAAGGGTTTCGGCTTCATTCAGCCGGACCAGGGAGGCCCGGATGTTTTCGTTCATATCAGCGCTGTCGAACGCGCCGGCATGAGTGCCCTCAACGAGGGACAGAAGGTTTCCTTTGACGTCGTTGCAGATCGCCGGACCGGCAAATCTGCCGCGGAAAATCTGCGCGCCGCGTAAGCTGCCGCAATCGACGCCATGCTGCTTTGACCACGGATGTACTGGCAGAGCCTTTGGCTTTCGCGACTCCGCGCCGGGTTCACCGGCCGCGGAGTTCTTTTGAGTATCGCGGGCAATGCCGCCAAGGCTCGGCCTTCAAGACTCGGCCTTCAAGGCTCGGCCTTCAAGACTTGGCCTTGAGCAGTCTGTTGGCGGTGGCCTGCCCGTTGAAACAACTGAGGTTGGGAACGTGCCTACCAATATCAATCCAGATCAGGAACATGATGACATCATGTACCCGCAGGTCCTCCCGTTTCTTTTGGTCCACGCAGGGTGTGTCGCGGCGTTCTGGTCGGGCATCACATGGCAAGCGACTGCAATTTGCGTCGTTTTATATTGGCTGCGTATGTTTGCGATCGGTGCCGGGTATCATCGGTATTTCTCACACCGAGCTTACTCGACAAGCCGGGTGTTTCAATTCGTCCTTGCATTCCTTGCCCAAAGCAGCGCTCAGAAAAGCGTCCTTTGGTGGGCTGCGAAACACCGACATCACCATCTTCATTCAGATTCCGAGCTAGATGTGCATTCACCCCGGCACAAGGGCTTCGTGCACAGTCATGTCGGGTGGATCTTCTATCGACAGCACGATGCAACCGATCTGGTAAAGGTTTCGGATTTTGCATCGTATCCTGAGTTGATGTGGCTGCATAAATTCGAGGTATTGCCAGCGGTCATGATCGCTGGTCTCTGCTTCCTCATTGCCGGATGGCCGGGCCTCGTGGTCGGCTTCCTCTGGAGCACCGTCGTTCTGTATCATGCGACGTTTTGCATCAATTCCCTGGCACATGTTCACGGACGCAAGCGGTATGTTACGGGCGATGATTCCCGCAACAATTGGCTGCTGGCTCTCGTTACGATGGGTGAGGGCTGGCACAACAATCATCACGCCTACCAGAGCAGCGCTCGGCAGGGCTTCCGTTGGTGGGAGATTGATGTGACCTACTATGTTCTGGTGGGCTTGTCCTGGCTCGGGATTGTCTGGGATCTAAAGAGACCGCCGGAGCCGGTTCTGCGCAATGAGCAGCGATTGGGATCACGAATTCTGAGCCGAACGGCTGAGCAGCTCGCTAGACGCTTCAACCCCGAACACATCGCGCAGGCCATCAAGTCATCAGTCCACGAGACCGAATTGTCGTCGGTACGGGACGCGCTGCTTCTATTGCAGCAGCGGGCCGATTTGCGTTGGAATCTGCATCCGCCTCACATGCCAACTCGTGACCAGCTACTCGCTGCAGCCCAGGAGATGTTCGCGAAGACTAGATCTTTGGACGACATCGTCGAGCGTGCATATGGGGTCCTGATCAAATCTGTCGGATCTCTATTGATCAGTCCATCTCGGTTGGCAGTGGCAAATCCGAAATCGCAAACGAGCATGGATAGTCAAGCTTACCATGACTAAACAGCCTATGCGGACCGGAGCAGGCACCGTTACGCCGCTATCATGATCGATCTTGATTCATAACTGGCCTCGTGGGTAAAAACCGACATGTGGCCGCACGCGCCATACCGGGATTTATGAGTAGACGCCCTAGACCGCCGCCAACCTTCCGTTAAGCTGGCCGCGCGAGCGAAGGTCGGTAAAGCCGAGGAACTCCGGATGTCCAAGAGCAAGAGACTTACGACGGCCACTTTCCTGACCTTGGCTATCTTCGCATCTGCAGGACCCTACGCTCACGCCGCCCAATGCGGCACCTCCGCCGCCGGCTATGAGTCCTGGAAGCAACAATTCGCCGGCGAGGCCCGTGCCAAGGGCATCAGCGCCTCGACCATCCAGGCCCTGATGGCGACGAACTATGCGCAGGCGACAATCAATGCCGACCGTGGCCAGCGCAGTTTCAAACTCTCGCTCGATCAGTTTCTCGCCAAGCGCGGCGCCACAACCATCGTCGCCAGGGGGCGTCAGCTCAAGCAATCGCAGGCCGCGCTGTTTGCATCCATTCAGAGCCGCTATGGCGTGCCGCCGGGGCCGCTGCTCGCGATCTGGGGCATGGAGACCGGGTTCGGCAGCCAACGCGGCAATCAGAACATGCTCGCCTCGATCGCGACGCTCGCCTATGACTGCCGGCGCTCGGAATATTTTACGGAGCACCTCTACGCGGCGCTGCAATTGATCGATCGCGGCGCGCTCTCTGCCAGCCAGCGCGGCTCGATGCATGGCGAAGTCGGCCAGACGCAGTTCATGCCAAAAGCCATTTTGGCCTACGGTACCGGCAATCTCGAAAACTCGGCCAACGCGCTGATGTCGACCGCGAACTTTTTGAAGGCGCATGGCTGGCGCGCCGGCGCGGGCTATCAGCCGGGCGAGCCGAATTTCGCCGCCATCCAGGCCTGGAATGCCGCCGGCGTCTATCAGAAGGCAATCGCGCTGATGGGCCGCCAGATTGATGGTGGGGAGTAGGGGCTTCCACGAAGCCATTCGTCGTCGTCTCTGCGAACGCAGGGACCCATAACCACAGGAATCAATTGTTGAAGCGAGATCATCAACCGGTCCGCTTTAACAAGATCGGCCGCGGCGTATGGGTCCCTGCGTTCGCAGGGACGACGAAGTTCGAGCCAAAAACAAGAAGCACCTGCCGCGCGGCATCTTCCCATGGCATAACGGACGCGGAAATGAACAAGGGATTCGCATGCGCATATTTCGTTGGGCCATTTTTGTCGGCGCCGTCATCTTCTCCACCCCCACTTACGCCGCCCGCTGTGGCGGCGATTTCAACACCTTCGTTTCGGCGATGGCGGTGGAGGCGCAGGCGGCCGGCGTGTCGCAAGCGGTGATCGGCCAGGCCTTTGCCGGCATCACGCAGGATCCGGCGGTGCTCGCGTTCGACCGCCGCCAGCGCGGCACCTTCAACAAGACGTTCGAGCAATATGTCTCGACCCGCGTCGGCCCCGGACGCATCAACATCGGGCGGCAGATGCTGCTGAGGCACGCGTCACTGCTGGCGCGCATCGAGCAGAAGTTCGGTGTGCCGCCGCAAATCATCGTCGCGATCTGGGGGCTGGAGAGCGATTACGGCAAGGGCGACATCGGCAAGATGCCGGTGATCCGCACGCTGATGACCATGGCCCATGATTGCCGCCGCACCGAATTGTTTCAGGGCGAACTCTTGGCCGCGCTGAAGATCGTGCAGCGCGGCGATCTCCCGCTGCGCGACCTGATCGGCGCCTTCGCCGGCGAGCTCGGCCAGACGCAATTTTTGCCCTCGTCCTACATCAAATACGGCGTCGATTTCGACGGCAACGGCCATGTCGACCTGCGCCACAGCGTGCCCGACGTGCTCGCCTCCACCGCGAACCTGCTGCACGTATCAGGCTTCAAGGCCGGCGCGCCATACGGCGAAGGCACTGCGAATTTCGAAGCCATGCGGGAGTGGAACAGGGCGACGATCTACCGCAAGACGATTGGGTATTTTGCGGACCGGCTGGTGGCGCGCTAGCTCCCGTCATTCCGGGCTCGATGCGACAAATCCACTTGTCGGGCAAATCACTTCGTCGTCCCTGCGAACGCAGGGACCCATACGCCGCGGCGGCTATGAGAGAGGCAGTATGTGTTGCATTCCCGCTCCAGCAACAGCACCGGTGGTTATGGGTCCCTGCGTTCGCAGGGACGACGGCTGTTGTGCCATCACTCACTTCGCCTGCGCGCCCATCTTCTCGATCCGCTTCGCCAACACCGCCCAATAGGTCGCCGGGCGAAACCGCTGCAAGAGGTCCATGAACTTTGCGTCGTTGCCGATCAGAATGCGCGGCTGGTTTTTCTCGATGCCGAGAATGATGCGTTGCGCCGCGGCCGGCGGCGTGATCCTGGCGATCGCGTCGAAACGCTCGATCGATTCGGCGCGGCGCGCATTGTCGGCGATGCCGTTTCCGGTGCGGGAGTTGCGCACGATGTTGGTCAGGACCCCGCCGGGATGCACCACCGAGAGCTTCACCGGGCTGTTCGCCATCGCGAGCTCATGCCGCAGGCTTTCCGAAAATCCGCGCACCGCGAACTTGGCGGCGCAATAGGCGGTCTGGCCGGGCGGGGCGACGATGCCGAAGATCGAGGAGAGGTTGACGATATGCGCCTCCGGCTTCGTCGACAGATGCGGCAGGAAGGCGCGCGTGCCGTGCACCACGCCCCAGAAGTTGATGTTGATCAGCCATTCCATCTGCGCCTGGTCGACCTCGTTGAAGGCGCCGAGCAGGGCGACGCCGGCATTGTTGATGACGATGTTCAGCTCCGGATGCGCGGCGATTGCCGCGTTGGCAAACTCCTGGATCTGGGCGGGCTCGCCGACGTCGACGCCGTGTATCGTTACCTTGCGCTTGTTCGCTTTTCCGATCTCGGCGGCCACCTGCTGCAGCCCGGCCTCGTCGCGGTCGGCGAGCGCGAGATCGCAGCCGCGCGCGGCCAGTTCCAGCGCCAGCGCGCGGCCGATGCCGCTGGCGGCGCCGGTCACGGCGGCCGCGCTTCCAGATATCGCAGTCATGTCGGATCGAACTCCTTGCAGGTCGAAAACAGGTGGGTTCCCGCAAACTTTCGCAAATTGGAACTGAACCATAAAGCGGTTTCCGCGCTTAGTGTCGAATACCCGACAGAGGCGGCGACGCGATTCTGAGAGGAGGCTCATATGGGACAATCCAAACCTCATCGCGCAACGGCCCTCATTGTCGAGGACGACCCGATGCAGCGGAACATGATCTGCCTGCTGCTGGAGGAGAGTGAGGTCGATGTCATCGAATGCGAGAGCGCCGAGGCCGCTGAGCTGGTGCTGGAGCGCGCTGCCGGCAGTCTGGTCTTGATGATGACCGACGTGCAGCTTGCCGGCAACATGGATGGCGTCGAACTCGCGCACATCGCAAGGAAGTACAATCCCGAGATGGGCGTGATCGTCACCTCGGGCAAGCCGCTGCATCAGGAATTGCCTGACGGTGTGCAGTTCTGGGCCAAGCCTTGGGCGCCGCTCGACGTGATCCGCGAGGCGGAGCGCATGGTCTATGCACGAGAGCACGGCGGCGAACCGCGCCCGTGAGCGCCGCCGCCCTGCTGCTTTCGCGCCAAATGTCGTCGTGTTATTAGCAGGGCATGACCCTGTCGTTCCTGTTGGCCTCGCTGATCGTGGTCGCTTCCCCCGGCACCGGCGTGCTGTACACGCTGGCGGTGGCGCTGACACTGGGCGCACGGCCCGGTATCGCGGCAGCCTTCGGCTGCACCCTCGGCATTGTGCCGCATATGCTGGCCGCCATGCTCGGGCTCGCCGCCGTGCTGCACACCAGTGCTCTGGCTTTTGCCGCGCTGAAATGGTGCGGCGTGGCGTATCTGCTTTACATGGCCTGGCAGGCGTTGCGCGAGACGGGCGCGCTTGCCATCGACACGCGCCCGGCCGCGAAGGCGCGCTCCAGCCGGCGCGTCATCGTGACCGGCGTCCTGGTCAACATCCTCAATCCAAAGCTCTCGATCTTCTTCCTGGCCTTCCTGCCGCAATTCGTCGCGGTCGACGAGCCGCATCCGGTGGCGCGGATGCTGGAATTGAGCGCAGCCTTCATGGCGATGACGTTTGCGGTGTTCGCACTCTACGGCCTCTTCGCGGCCGCGATGCGCGACCGCGTCATCACGCGGCCGAAGGTGATGGCCTGGCTGCGCCGCAGCTTTGCGGCGGGATTTGCCGCGCTCGGGGCCAAGCTGGCGCTTGCGGAGCGGTGATTGCTTCGCAATGTGCGGTGAAAATGTTGAGCGTCGTCCTTTCCACGCGTCGTCCCTGCGCACGCAGGGACCCATACGCCGCGGCTCCTCTCTGGGCACTGAGGCGGACGTCTTTTGCTATCACAGCGGACGGTGGTTATGGCTCCCTGCGTTCGCAGGGACGACGGGAGGATAGATACAGAATCAAAAAGGCGGACCCGCGGCCCGCCATTCTCCAAAATTCACCCGGAGTTGGGAGCCCGGGCGGAGCTGAGCACTCCACCCGGGCCAAAATTCACTTCTTCTTCGACTTCTTGGCCTTCTTGGCCTTCGCCTTTTTCGCCTTCTTCGCTTTCTTAGCCATAGTATCCTCTCAAGGTTTTCATGGATTGAAACGCGACACCGAGGCATGCTTGGCGGAGGGCCAGCCTCGCAACATCCTCACATACGATCCCAGCAGATTCGCAGGCCGCTGCCGCGTGCCGTCATGGCGGTGTCATCACGTTATCCACAGTTGTTATGCATTTTGATGCGATTTTTCGCCGAAACGAGCATCGCCGCTGCCGCTCGCATGCGCGCGCATCATGCTTAACGATGTCCGAACGCACGTGATCTTCATCAATTCAAAACCACGGTTTGGATTGGCCGGCGGCCATCAGGGTCCGTTAAGCGGCGCAGATGCATTTTGTCCCGTAAGACGACGGGGATTGTCGTGGGAGAAGGTTCTGGGCGCGGAAGTCCCAGGCGGTCGTTAGACAACAGGGGAGACGGGACGCGTGCGTGTCCTGAGTTCGCGATGCTGAGCGTTCCGACGCTGTGGACGGTGTTCGTCATCAATTTTCTCGCGCTGGGCCTGATCTGGGCCTACGTCATGCGATGCTATCCGTCGTTCGAGGCCGCGCGGTTCTGGACCGGCTCGGCATTCACAGCGGCGGCCGGTGCTGCGATGGCGATGCTGCGCGTGGTGATGCCGGATACGCTGGTGCCGCTGTTGTTTGCCGGCACCGCGCTGATCCTGGCGATCTGCCTTGCCGCGATGGGGATTCAAAAAATTCTTCGACCGCCCGGTTTCGTGGCGCGACACGGTGCTCACCACTGGGCTCGGCTTTGCCGGCCTGTCCTTCTTTATCTTCGTCTACGACAGCGTGCCGGCGCGCATGACCATCTTCACGATCGCCCAGGCGCTGCCGATGGTGCGGAGCCTGAAGTTGTTGCTGTCGCCGCATGAGGGCCGCGTCAATCCGGGCGCCCGGCTGGCCGGTATCGTCACCATCGTTATCCTCGCCATTTTCACAGCCAGGTGGATTGGCGCGCTGACCAGCACGGGCGGCGGCTTCTCCTACATGCATTTCAGCCCGGCGCAGTCGGTAGTCATCCTGGTGCTGGTGTTCCTGTCGATGTCGCTGAATTTCGGCTTCCTGCTGATGGCGATGGACCGGTTGCGCAACGAGGTCGCGGATCTGGCGCTGCTCGACGACCTTACCGGCGTCGGCAATCGCCGTTGTCTGGTGCAGCGGCTCACGGAAGAATGCGCGCGCTCCGAACGCAGCGGTCAGCCCTTCGCGCTGTTGGTAATCGATCTCGACGGCTTCAAGGGCATCAACGATACCTACGGTCACGCTGCGGGCGACGCCTGCCTGCAGCACTTCACCTTGATGGCGCAAACCCGGCTGCGGCCCGGCGACATGCTGGCACGCACCGGCGGCGACGAATTCTGCATCGTGTTGCCGTCCTCGACGCTGCGCGAGGGCGCGATGATCGCGCGCCGCGTGCTGGAGGTCTGCCGCGCGGACGCCGAACAATGCACCGGCAACGACATTCCGATCGCCGTCTCGATCGGCGTCGCACAATGGACCCGCGAGATGGGCGGCTTCCCCGATCGCCTGATCGCCGCCGCCGACCACGCGCTGTACGACGTCAAGAAGGCCGGCCGCAACGGCTTTGCTGTCTACGATCCGGCGCCGCCGCTGGTGCCCGAGACTGAGGCGGCAGCGGACGTGGCCCTCCGCAAGCGGGCCTGAGGCGTGCTACTAGAGCGTTTTCCAGCGAAGTGGACACCGGTTCGCGTCAAGAAAACGCGTCAAACAAAAGTCTAGAGCCCGGTTCTGATTCAATCAGAACCGAAAAGGCTCTAGGGTTCGCCACTGGACCTCGGTCATGAATTTTCGGGTCATGAATTTTCGCCTCGTCGCGGCGGTACTGTTCGCTCTCTCGCTTCCTGCTTGCGCCTCCGCGCAATCGCCCGACCTCGCCGCGATCGCGCGTTCGTCGGGCACGCCGGATATTCCCGGCTTGAAGATGGTCTGGCTGGCGCCATGGGGTGATCTCGCAAAGGCCCATCCCTGGCGCAACATCATCGTGCATCAGACGGAGGGACCGGCGGGCTCGGCGCGCGGCGGCGCGCTGGCGCAATCGAAGAACCCGACGCGGCGCGGCGTCATGGTCTGGGTCGAAACCGACGGCACGGTGTACTGGGCGGTCGGCGAACATCTCGTTCCGACGCATGGCGACGGCGCCAACCGCAACGACAACAAGTATATCGACAACGGCTCGACCTATCGTCAGGTGATCGGCAGCAATTCGGTCGGCGTCGAATTCGCCGGCAATTATCCTGATGTGACGCGGGGCCCGACGGATGCGCAAGTAGCGGCGTGGCGTATTCTGGTAAAGGTGCTGCGTGCGCGTTACGGCATTCCGCTCGATCGCGTCTATGCGCACAACTGGATCGATTACAAGGATGCGCGTTATTGCGAAGGCTGCGCGTTGGCAAAGATGGCGCGGGAGTGGGGGAGTAGGCATCGGGCATCGCCTGTCTCACATCCGCCGCGGCGTATGGGTCCCTGCGTGCCGCCTTCGCTAAAGCTTCGGCGAGCCCAACGTCAAACCCCGGCGAAGCCTTGGCGAAGACGGGTCGCAGGAACGACAGCGATGTTGGTGAAGCAGCACGCGTCCACAAAACAAAAAGCCGGCGTTGCCGCCGGCTTTCGTTACTTGATACCTCTGCCGCGATTAGTGTGCGGCTTCGAGTTCGGCTTCCTGCCGGGCAATCGTGCCCTTGACGGCCGACTGCACCTTTTCGAAAGCGCGGACCTCGATCTGCCGCACGCGTTCGCGCGAGACGCCGAATTCGGCGGCGAGGTCTTCCAGTGTCATCGGCTCTTCCGCCAGGCGCCGCGCCTCGAAGATGCGACGTTCGCGCGGGTTGAGCACGCCGATGGCGCCGTTCAACGCCTGACGGCGATGATCGAACTCCTCGTGCTCGGCCATCACGGCTTCCTGGTTGGGCGAGTTGTCGACCAGCCAGTCCTGCCATTCGCCGGCTTCGCCGTCGTCGCGGATCGGCGCGTTGAGCGACGCGTCGCCGCCGAGACGGCGGTTCATGTCGATCACGTCCTGATCCGTCACGCCGAGACGCTTGGCAATCAGCTTTACCTGATCGGGGCGGAGATCACCTTCGTCCAGCGCGGAGATCTTGCTCTTCGCCTTGCGCAGGTTGAAGAAGAGCTTCTTCTGGTTCGCGGTGGTTCCCATTTTCACGAGCGACCATGAACGCAGAATGTACTCTTGAATCGAGGCCTTGATCCACCACATGGCGTAGGTGGCGAGACGAAAACCCTTCTCGGGCTCGAACCGCTTGACCGCCTGCATCAGGCCGACATTGCCCTCTGAAACGACTTCAGAGATTGGCAAGCCGTAGCCGCGATAGCCCATGGCGATCTTGGCCACGAGCCGGAGATGGCTGGTGACAAGATGATGCGCCGCGTCGCGATCGTCATGCTCGCGCCAGCGTTTGGCGAGCATGTATTCCTGCTGGGGTTCCAGCATCGGAAATTTGCGGATCTCGGCGAGGTATCTAGAGAGACCGGATTCTTCCATTGAGAACCGGTAACGTAGCTGTACGGGCCATTTGAGCGCCCTCCAGTGGTTCAGGCCCCCGATAGCGGCGGGCCCGGCAGGTGACCGCTGTGTTAAAGCCAATCACGCTGCGATGTTCCGCGTTGGATATTCAACGCATATGCAACATAGCAAAAAACGAACAAATAGGGAAGGAATGCTGACGTCACGTCCCCGTGTGGCAGCTATAACCTATTGGTATAGCTTCAGTTTCCTGAAAAGCCTGCGTCATAGGGCCGCTTCCAGGGCGCTTTGCAGAAGGATGAGATCCTCCGGCAGCGGCGCCTCCCAATGCAAAAGTTCTCCCGTTCGGGGGTGTTCCAGGGCAAGCAGATAAGCGTGCAAGGCCTGCCGGCCGAGAGCGGCTAGCGCCGCCTGGCCCTCGGGGCCGAGGTGGCGGGCCTTGGTCTTGAAGTGCGGGCCATAGACGGCATCGCCCATCAGGGGGTGGCCGATATGGGCAAGATGCACCCGGATCTGATGGGTCCGCCCGGTCTCGAGCTGGCAGGCGAGGAGGGAAGCGACCGGCTTGCCGTCGCGCCCCTGATAGGCCGCCTGCAATTCCCAATGGGTGACGGCCTCGCGTCCGCCCGGACGCACCGCCATCTTCTCACGGGCGTAGGGATGTCGGTCGATTGGGGCTGCGACCGTGCCGCGCTGGCGGTTGGGTACGCCCCAGATGAAAGCCATATAGCCGCGCTGCATCGGACCGGTGCGGCCGTGATCGGCGAATTGCGCGGTCAGCGATTGATGGGCGCGGTCGTTCTTGGCGACCACCATCAGGCCCGTCGTGTCCTTATCTAGCCGGTGCACGATGCCGGGTCGGCGGACGCCGCCGATGCCGGAAAGGCTGGCGCCGCAGTGCGCGATCAGCGCGTTGACCAGCGTGCCGCTCATGGCCGGCGGCCGGATGCACGACCAGCCCCTTCGGTTTGTCGATGACGATGATGTCGTCGTCCTCATAGACGATATCGAGCGCGATATCTTCGCCCAAAGGCTCGGGCGGAGCGGCTTCGGGGACATCGATTGTGATCGTATCGCCAGCCGCGACATGATAAGCGGGGTCGCGGATGAGGGTGCCCCTGGCGGTGACGGAACCGGCCAGGATCAGCGCCTTCAGCCGCGAGCGCGACAGTTCCGGGCGTAGCACCGCGAGCACGCGGTCGAGGCGGGGCGATCCCTCGTCGCCGCCGACGGTGACCTCCAGCCTTTGACCGCCGTTCGATAATCCCTGTTCCAAGCTAGAGCCTTGCATGACCGATACCGTTGCGCCCGAACCGACCCCCGAGCAGGCCGCGCTGATCGCGCGGGTGCGGCGGATGATGCTGATCGCGGGCCTGACCTCGGCGCTCGCGGTGGCCGTGGTCCTGATCGCCGTCGGGTACCGTCTTTACCGCGGCGAGGGAAGCCCCACGCCTAGCACGACAGACATGATTGAGACCCTGCCCAAGGGCGCCCGCATCGTCTCGGCGGCGGTGGCTGGCGAGCGGCTGGTGCTGACGTTGGATATAAGCGGGGTGACCGAAATCCGCACTTTCGATGCCAAGACGCTGAAACCCGCCGGAAAGCTCAGATTCGTCAACGAGCCGTGAGGCCCGGGCATCGGCCAAATGGCCCAGGTCCGGCCCCGGGGACGCAAGGCAACAAGTTTAACCGAACCGCGACCCGACCGGCAGACTTGCCTTGCCGATTGCGCATTTCGCGGCTATTCCCTCTGACACACGCTCCCTTCGTCTAGCGGTTAGGACGCGGCCCTCTCAAGGCTGAAACAGGGGTTCGATTCCCCTAGGGAGCGCCAAATTTTTTCAAGTACTTAGCCTAGATCGGGAACGCCCCCGTAGCCTTCCAACAATCGACCAATAATCGAGGGCTGTGAGCGCTTGGATGCCAGGCGTGTGGATTGGTCGAGCGAACTCCTCAACCACAGCGGAGCCGATCTTGATCCCGGACTGCTAGAGCGGACGAGATCGCGCGGAAGATTTCCTGTGGTGACGCGTCGGCTTCGACACGTCCACTCAACGAGGATTGGAACTAAACTAACTGCAACCTTTTCCCGATCACGTGCTTCTCCTCCTCGCGTAATGGAGGACTACGATGAACACTGTGGTGGATCTGGTTTCTCTTCGTGAGCTGGTCGCGGATAAAGAATGCCGCAGCCCCAATTACGATGGTGCGAGCGGCAAACCTTTAGGGGACGTGCGCTGGCGGAATCGCGCACAGGCCGAAAGCTCTTTCAGCGATAATCAAAACGCTTTAACTCAGGAGCTTCCAGAAAAATCTCGCAAGTTCCTTGAAAACTTTTTAGCTGACAGGGGATCGCTCCTCTGAGCGAATAATTTGGAACTTTCGAGACCGGTAAGAACTATGAAGTGAAATACTCCGAGTTTTAAATGCTGTTCTAACATCGTTTCAAACTAGCACTGGAACGTCTCAAGGATGATCGCGAGCAACGTGAAACCGACGCAATTTTCTGAAGTCAGCCGGCAGGTTTGCGGCGGTGACACCTCCGGCCATTACGCTGTTGTTGTCAACTTCGCTGACATCCGATGCGATCGCCCGTTCTGGCGAGCGGCACCAACGGTTACGGCAATGGCGGCGGGGACGGCAGCCCGAACGGCAGGGATGACAAAGACCGCTAATAACGCGCGTAACCATCAGGACCCCGACGCACGCGCGTCGGAGCCGATGCTGATGACCGCGACGATGAACGGCGCGGTCGCCGACAATCAGGCGGGGGTAGTAGCGTTCGCAGCGATTTTCTTCTTGAGGTCTTCGCAGACCGTGCGAACTTCGGAAGTCATGAGCGAGCACTCCTCGATCTTCAGGAAGTAGCGCTTTCCTTCGTCGCGGTAGTTTGCCGCCAGCTCCTTGATCTCGGCTACTGTGGCATGCACGCCACTGACCATCATTTCACACCTTCGTGCAGCCTCGGACAGTTCGGTACCGAGCGCCTCGATCTCTTTCACCGCCGCATCATATTCACGGATTACGACTTCGGCCGAGAGCTTCCCGGCCTGATTTACACCGTCTCTGTGCTCGACGTAATCGGGCATCGGGCCTTTCGGCAGCGGATGGTCGTCGCTGGGAACGATGCGCATTGGAGGCAGTGCGCGATGGCTGATTTGGTCGCCAATATCGCGTTCAATATCGTCAAATTTACGGGCAAGAAGTTCTTCTGAAAAACTCATCTAGCAATGCTCCAAACTGTTGCAGGGCTATCGAGGCTCCCAACAGTCAAGGAAAACATTCTGGTTGTCCACGGCTTTTGTCAGTGACTATGTATTGTGAAAGACATTGGAACTTTCGCTCGTGCTGATCGCGAGATGGTTCTCACGCCGCTCAGTACCGTCGTCGCTAACACGTCACTTGTCGAGAAGCCGAAAAATCTACCTTTGATTTCATGTTGCTTTCTGCAGGCTTTTGGCAAACCGGCGGTCAGGTTTTTCCATGCGCCGAAGGCTTCGGTCAGGATGCGCGGTTTTTCCTGATAAGATGTATCCAGTTAGATACGTTGAGCCATGAACACGCTCATTCGGTCATCCGTCTTTTCCGATTGGCTGGATGGGTTGAAAGATCAGAAGGCCAAGGCGCGGATACTCCACCGGCTGTCGCACGCCTCCCTGGGCAATTTCGGGGATTGCGAGCCGGTGGGCGAAGGCGTCTCGGAAATGCGTATCCACCATGGTCCGGGATTCTGTGTCTAATTCGTGCATCATGGTGCCGCCGTCTAGGTGCTGCTTTGCGGTGGCGACAAGTCCAGCCAGCGCCGCGACATCGCCAGGGCAAAGCTCATGGCGATGGAATTGAAGGAAAGCGGGCGATGAAAAAGGCCAAAGCCAGGGCAAAGGCAAAAGTCACTTACGCGCCATTCGAGGTCGCTGACTATCTCGACAGTGAGGAAGCGATTGCGGAATATCTTTCGCTCGCGGCCCGCGACGAAAACCCCGGCGTATTGCTCAAGGCGCTTGGTGACGTGGCCAAAGCGCGGGGCATGGCGGAGGTCGCGAAGGCGTCCGGTCTTGGCCGGGAAAGCCTCTACAAGACACTTGCGCCGGGTGCCAAGCCGCGTTTCGAAACGATTGCCACCATCATGCGGGCGCTGAATGTCGGGTTTTCAGTCGAAAGCAGGTTGCCAGCGCGAGCGAAGAAGGCTCGCCGTATGACGGCGGCCTAGCTCACCGCTGTTTGCTTCTTGAAGATGTTGCCAGTCAAGGAACACGAGCACGGCCTGATTGAGGCGCAAGACATCCTCATCATCCAGGCGCCCGACGCGCGTCCCGATCTTGGATTTCGGAACGGTGGTTATCTTGTCCACCATGAGACGGCAAGGCGCGCGCAATCCGTTGCGCTCATTCGGCGCGACAGGGAGCCGGAACAGTGGTGCATCGGTCTCGTCCGTCGTGAACGCGCAGATCGTGATGGAGGCGGTTGCGTCGAAACTGTCGTCCTGAACGATGATGACGAGCCTCGCCTTGCCTGCATACCCCTTGCCGCCCGCGACGGTCCAGATGTCGCCGCGCTTCATTCATCTCCATCCACGTCATCATTGAATGCAGAGGCGGAATCGATGAACGCCTGATCGTCGCGGCCATGAGAACTGGCGCCAACGGCAAGCGACTGACGATGCGCAGCCGACCGGAACGCCGGGGCACTTACGTCCGGGACCCAAATCTGGATCGGGCGCAGTCCTTGCCTGCGCAGCCTTTCGCGATGCTCCCGTCCCTTCACGCGGGAAGGCTTCGCCCGGGAAGACCTTGGCTTCGATGCCGACGCCATGACAAATTCCCTGAATGGTTGCATGTAATCCATACGTGATTGCGCGGAATCTGCGAAGCCATCTTTTG
The DNA here is from genome assembly GCF_043203335.1 of Bradyrhizobium sp. RDI18. NCBI lineage: Bacteria > Pseudomonadati > Pseudomonadota > Alphaproteobacteria > Hyphomicrobiales > Nitrobacteraceae > Bradyrhizobium > Bradyrhizobium sp. RDI18. The sequence continues at coordinate 6,236,148 of NZ_JBICRN010000008.1, forward strand.
CGAAAAGCCAATCACTTCATCTCCCCCAGCAGCTTCCGCGCGTCCCCCAACAACGCCCGAATCTGCCTTCGCTCGGCGATCGCATCCCTGGTGAACAGGCCGTGCTTGCGCGCGTTCTGGTTTGCCCTTGGCGCGCCGGATCCCTGTGCACCGCCGTGCATGCGGCAGCGCTTTTTGCCGTTCACCGACGGCGAGCGGCACGAACCGCCGCAACGGGTCTTGGCGCCACACCGTGCGCTCGCCAGCATCGGGCGGGTGTTTCTGATGTGATCGCTCATGCCTGTGCTTCCCGCTTGGCATCAGCGGAATCGTGCTTTCGCCTGGAGCCCGAGGCCTTCGGCGCATGCCGCGCCGCGGATGCCGGGTTTTTGTCCGATACGATCACGTTCGCATGCTGCGTAACGTTGCCGACAATGGCCTTGCCGCCATCGCCCACCGACACGTTCTGCACGGTGATGGCGGGCTCGCCATGGCTCCGGTAGCGGTTGAGCGCCTCGATCTGGGCGGGAAACGTGCGGGCGAGCCTGCCCAATGCGCGCGCGGCGCTGTCGTGCTGAGCGAGATCGTCCGCATTCGCAAGGTGATGGGCGCACCGCATCGCCATCACATGAACCGAAACCATCTGCGCCACCAGCATGGCCTCGACGGAATCCCGGGGGCGAATGCTATTCACCATCGAAATCATGAAGGAGACGTTGACCTCGTCGGGACTCCCGCCGGTCACGCTGGCCCTGACCAATTGCCGGAGAATGCCATCCATCGATTCGCGGTCGGCTGCCCCCAGCGCGTTCGCCATGAGCTGTTCGCCGAGCTCCGGATCTGGATGGTCGATGGAGAATCCGTGCGACAGAAGCTTTATTCGCGGGACCGCTTTGGTCTGGTCATTTGCGGCGATCGCCGCTGGCACAGTGAGGTCTGGAGCGGTGTTCATGTCGAGATTCCCTGGCACGCGCGCTTGCCGCGCGCGATCCGGCCACGCGCAGGCGATCGCTCGCCGCGGTGATCCCTGCAATTTCAATGGTGGGTGAGGATCTTTCGGCTGCAATCGCGACGGACGCGCCCGCTATTGCGGGGCGACGGGCGCGTACAGGATTTCGGAATAATCGAAAAATGCCGCTGATTTGCCCGACGTGTCAAGTTACTTTGTCAAATGCCGGCGGGCCGCCTGCTACTTTGCATGGGGTTGTTGTCGATATTTTCGGGAGCACGCACCTTCGAAGGGGAGTTCTCCAACGTCACCCGCAGTTATCCGCACACGCTCTGCTCATTCCCGCTCCATGATCTCGGCGATCGCCTTGATGCGGCTTTTGGCGTATTTCGGCAAGCCGGCGCTCAGCGAATCGCCGCTGTTGAAGGAGCTGTTGCCCATGAGCAGTTGCGCGGGCACGAGGTTTCGCAGCATGGGCGTATTGCTGTATTCCTTTTGCTTGTTCAGCACGTCGTTCCTGACCGCAATCAGGATGTAGACCGTCGCGATGGCGGATTCCCGCTCGGTCGGATGCTGTTGCAGAACCGCAAGCAGCTTGCCGAACTGGATGACCTGATTGACCCAAAAGATGTTCTGCTCGAGCCCGCTGGTGACTGTGGAGTCGAGCCCGGTCAGGCTCGGCAGCTCGGCAAGGTGCGGCTGCGTGACCAGCATGATCTCACTCTGGAACTCGATGAAGTCCGGAATGGGCTTTTTGCTCTCCTCGCGCAGCTTGTTGGCAAGCTGAATGCCCGCCGGAATTTTTCCTTCGAACATGTAGCGGGACTGCACGCAAACCGCCTTCGCGTCTTCGCACCAGCGGCGATCCGGCGGACGGTTGTGCGCGGCACCCGCGTCCTTGTTTGGAACAGCATCGCTCGCCGTGATCGGCCGGTGCTTGACTGCCGGATCGATCTGCTCGAGGAACGCGACATTCGCATACCGCGACAGATCCAATGCCGCTGCCGGTTTTGGAAGTCGAAACCGCGCCTCGGCCTGATAGACCGAGAGCTTCAGCTTCGTTTGTTGCTTGAGCGTGGGCTCAACGAAGCCAGGGAAGAGCGAGAGGAAGCGCCGCTGAACCGGACGTGAGCGGGCCCAATCGTCGAAAGGAATGAGCCCGGTCGAGGAATCGGCGAGCTTGTCGCTGCGTTGGTCGGCGAAGATGACCGTGCGCGGTTTGATCTGTGCGATCGGAACGCTGGCGGCTGCGGGCACGTCCTCCACCTGGAATTCCTGCGCTGCCGCGCTCGTGCAAGTGGCCACGCAGGCGGCGATGAGGACAGCGGCGCGGTGGAGGTTCATGGCAATGCTCAATTCAGCCGCCGCCAGAAATAATCGGGATCGACTCGGAGCGGCGGTCGCGGGAGGCGGTCCTCGTCATCGGGATATTCGCGCCAGGAGGGATATCCGCGCGGACCAAGACGCCAGGTTGGGAATGGAAAGGGCAGCCGGTTATCGCCGTAAAGGCGATTGCCGTAGGACCACTGCTGGAGTGGCCCGTCGTCTTCGTCACGACCGCCACGATAGGTGTAGCTTTCTGCACGTGAGACAATGCGAAATTGCGAATCATCGATTCTGCCCGCCGGATCCCTCTTGAAGTACTCGGTGAAAGCGCGCCCGGAGCCGGCCGGTACAGGATCGCCGGTATAAGGATCGATCGACAGAGTAGCGAGCTGGCGCATGGCTTCGCGTGAAGGGCCGTTCAACGCCGTCTTGGGAGCGTGCAGCTCCCAAGCTGCCTGCACGATCGGCTCGAACATCGGCAGCGCCACTTTCCCTCCGGTCTGGCCGGGCCCAAGAGTCCGGCGCCCGCCGTCGCTGTTGTCGTAGCCGACCCAGATGGCGACGGTGACGTCGTTTGTGAAACCGACGAACCAGGCATCGGCCGAATTATCAGTGGTACCAGTCTTGCCGCCGACATAGGGCGAGAGATGCTTCGCCGCGCGCGCGGTTCCGCGCGCGAGCACGCCCTGCAGCATTGATTTCAACTGGTAAAACGATGCGCGGTCGGCGGAGCCGATCCAGTCCACCGCATGCGGATCGTGCCGGTAGATCGCGCGGCCGTCCTGTTCGATCGTTTCGATCGCGTGGGGCTGGGGCCGTGCACCTTCGTTGGCGATCGCTGCATAGAACGCCGCAAGATCGATGAGCCGCACAGTTTGGGCACCGAGCACGAACGGGTAGTAGCGCATGCAGTCCTTGTAGAGCTGCGCTTCCATCGCGAGCTCGCAGACCCGGTCGAGACCTCGCTCGGCGCTGTCGTCGAGGCCGGTCGCGAGCAGTTGCGCGGTGGCGAGATTCCGGGAGTTTTCCAGCGCACGCCGCAGCGTAATGGCGCCCGAAGCGCCGCCCTCGTAGTTCTTCGGCGACCAGAAACCGCGCTGGCGCGCGTGGACCGTCGTCGCGCCGATCGGTGCCAGCGTAATAGGTTCGTCCATCACCAGCGTGTTCGGCTGCAATCCCTTCCGAAGGGCGGCGAGGTAGGTCAGCGGCTTCAGGGTCGAGCCGGGTTGCCGCAGGCTCTGGACGACGCGGTTGAGCTGGCTTGCCGGATACGAAAAGCCGCCCGCCATCGCGAGAATGCGGCCGCTTTCGTTCCCGAGTACGAGCGCCGCTCCCTGTACGGTCGGTCGAATGCGCAGATCGGCACGCGCCGCCTGCTTACCCTTGGCTTCGCGCACCTGCACATAGACCACATCGTACGGCTTGAGACCGCGCCCGATCGCGGTGCTCCAGGTGTTCAGCGGCAGGATGCTGCCGTCGATCAGACCGACGTTGATCGCATGGCCGCGCTTGCCACGTGTGTTTTCCAGGACGACCGCCGATTGCCAGTGAACGTCATAGAGAGGCAGCCGCGTCGTCTTCAACGCCATGAGCCAAGCCGGTTCCGTGGCCCTCTGGTCAGCCGCTCTCAGACGGACAGCATCGGAAATGTTCGCCTCGGGTCCCTCAAATTTGTAACGATTGGTGTTCAGCTCGTATCGCGCGAGGCCCTCCTGCAATGTCGCTTCGACGACGCGCTGCAAGGCAGAGTTGACGGTCGAGCGCACCGTGTAGGAGGAATTGGTGAGATTATCGAGGCCCGCGACCGCCTTTGCCTCGCGTGCGATGTGATCGACGAAATGAAAGCCGAAGTCCCGCCGCGTCGGCCGGTACTCGACGAGCTGCGGCAATACTGCTTGAGCCGCGGCGGCGTCGATCATGGCGTCGTCCTGCATGCGGCCCAGCACGTAGGCAAGCCGCTCGCGCGCGCGCTCAGGGTGGTGGTCGGGATTGAAATAGTTCGGTCCCTTGGCGAGCCCGGCGAGCAGCGCGCCCTCGACTGAGGAGAGCGCCTTGGCCGGCTTGCCGAAATAGCTGCGCGCCGCCATCTCGATGCCCCAGGCTCCGCGACCGAGATAAATCGAGTTGAGATAGAGCTCGAGGATTTCCGCCTTGGTCAGGGTGCGCTCCATCCGCGAGGCAACGATCATTTCGCGCAATTTTCTTTCGTAGGTGACGTCGTTGCCCACCAGCAGGTTCTTGGCGACCTGCTGCGTAATGGTCGAGCCGCCCTGCGGCCGGCCCGGCTTCGTGAAGTTGCCGATGAAGGCTCGGACCAGTCCGCGCTCGTCAAGGCCGCTGTGTTGGAAGAAGCGCTTGTCCTCGGCGGCGACGAATGCGTTGCGCACCGCTTCCGGGATATCCGCAAGCTTGACCCAGATGCGGCGATTGTTCGGCGCGTAAATCTCGGCAACACGCTCGCTCTTGCTATCGAGGATTACGCTGGTGCCGGGAAGCCTGAGCTGTTTAAGCTGCTCGGCGTCGGGCAGATCCCTGGCCGCGCTGTTGTAGAAAGCGATGACCTGACCGAGATCGACCGGAGATCCTTCCACTTTTTCGACTTTGCAGAACTCCCGGTAGGCCACGTGGAGGTCGGCCAGATTGAGTCCTTTGAGCGCCTTGATCTCGCCGCTCAACGCCTCCTTGTCATCCATGGCAGTGGCAATCAGATCGTCCAGCTTGATGTCCTCGATGTCGAAAGCCTTGCGCATGTGGGCGCAGCCGGCACTCAAAAGCTGCGCCACCTCGGAGCGGTCGCGCACCGCATCGAACTCCGTCTTGACCCCATCCGGCCGGGTAGTGACCTGACTGAAGGCAAGCGCCGTGGCGAAGATCTTGATGAGAATCGAGTCCATGACCTGCCGACGGTCAAAAACACCGCCTCCGTAAGGTCCCGTTTTTCTAGAACACTAAACAAGGCTGTACTGAGGAAAAAGTTCCCTAGCCCCGGAACCAACGCTGCAGCCAATGCGTTTTAGAAGCTCAGCATTTGGCAGCATACTCATGAATGCCTTTTTTCCGGTCGTGCTTGCCGCGGCGCTCCTCAGCGCCGCCATCGCAACGATGCCTGCGGATGCTGCTCCTCGAAAAAAGAAGACCACGGTCCCCCCTGCAGCTAGCGTCGCTCAGCCACCTACGGACAGATTTTTGGCCTGCGACGTTCGGGTGCGAGACTATCTTCGCGAAGGCGGAGCCGTGCTACGGGTCACCAAGATCGAAGTGGATGATGCCCGACTGCAGTTGAACATTCATCATGAGTACGGGGAGGCGGGAAAGTCGTCTCGAAAATACCTGCGCGGGGACAGTGAAGAAGAAATGCGCAAAAACCTGCGCGGAATATTGGATGAGTTCGCGGCGGCGGCGAAGGCCGCAGCGGCCGGTCGCGCGTGGTATGTAATCGCTGCTCGCAAGGTCATGCCGGACCTCCGCAACGGTTCGGGCGAGAACACGAGCCCGTGGACGGCCATTGTCCTCGCGGATTTCGAGGGAAAATGCAGACCCATCACGTTCTATCAGTCGGTCGATCGGAGCAAGCTCGATCCTGAAGTGAGCAAGAGATTGGATGAGTGAAGTCGCGATCCTCCGCCGCCTAAGGTCGTCTGCAGGTCGCGAGATGCGCCGATATGCCGAAAGCAAGCCCATCGGCCCTGAGATAGCGAGCGAAGATTGTTTCCGCCTCTGCCAGGATGCGATCGATCTGCGGCTCCGGCAGCACAACTCCCATGACGGGCAGCCACCCCCTTAGTTCCGCCTCTACGAATTCGCGTATGTTGGGGAACCGTGCTGTGCCGCTACAGGTCGTGAGATCTACCACGCCGGCTCCGGCGCCCTTGAACAACACGGCGAGCTCCTGCCTGTCACCCAGCACAAACGGTGCGCGAAGCGCGTCACCGGCGGGCTTTCCGGCGACGTGATCCAGCAGGTCCACGAGGGCAGCGAATGCGGAGGCGTGCTCGATGACATCCCAAACTGCGACCGCGCACCTGCCGCCAGGCACCAACACGCGCAGCATCTCCCGGACCGCTTTGTCGCGATCCGAAAAGAACATCAGCCCAAATTGACACACAACGACATCAAACGAACGGTCCGGAAACGGCAGCGCCTCGGCCGCTCCATCGCGCCAGTCGATGCCGGGCGCGAGGCCTCGCGCCACGGCCAGCATTCCTGCGTTTGGATCTAGTCCGGCGACACGACCTGAGTTTTCGGTCCGCCTTGCCGCCTCGCGCGCCAGAACTCCGGTGCCGCAGGCAATGTCCAGAACGCGATCGCCGCTCTCAATCCTGGCGGCATCTGCCACCATCGGCGCCCATTGCTGAAAGAGTGCCGGAACGAACAGTGCCTCGTAGGCCCTCGCGGCGTCGATCAAGGTTTGCGAAACAGGTGAGGTCATCGTGCCACCTCGCGCAAAAGCAACCTGGTGAAACGCTCGGGGAAGCTGATGCCTTGATCCGGGAGGTCTTTCACAAGCCGGTATCGGGTTCGCTTGCCGACCAAGCTTTGACATCCTCGCGGAAGTCGAAGGGATCGGCAAGCACGATGGTGTGATCGAGCCCCGGAGGGTTCCGCTCCCCGGCTTCGATGGGCTGCGCGCCACATGGTCACGGGAATAGGTGGACGAGCCCGATACTCATGCCCAGCAGGAGGAGCAGCGACAGCGTGACGGCGGCGGTGACCCTTCCGCCCACGGTCGAGAGCACGCGCACGTCTACGCCAAGGCCAAGCGCAGCCATCGAGAGGACGGTCAGGACAGCCGCCGTCTTCGTCACCGGTGCGACCACAAGATCCGGCACGAGCTGGAGCGAGCGCAGGGCCGCGAGCACCAGAAAGCCGATGATAAACCAGGGCACCAGCTTGAATGGGCTGACGGCGGCGACCTTCGTTTGATCGGCGTGGAGCTTGCGGCGGCGCGCCGCGACCAGCGAGAGGGTAACCACGATCGGCCCCAGCATCAGCACGCGCACAAGCTTGACCAGCGTGCCAATTTGCGTGCTGACGATGCCCGCGGGCACGGTCGCCGCCAAAACCTGCGGAACGGCATAGACGGTAAGGCCCGCCAGAATGCCGTATTGTGTCGCTGAAAGGCCCAGCAACGGAATCAGGAGCGGCAGGCCCAGCACCATCAACACGCCGAGGATGGCGGTGAATGAGATCGACGAAGCGACATCGTCGCTATTGGCTCCGATCACCGGCGCGACCGCGGCGATTGCCGAGTTGCCGCAGATCGAATTGCCGCAGGCGATCAGGATCGACATTTTTGTGGGAAGCCCGAGCATGCGGCTGAGGCCGAAGCTCACCGCGAGCATCACCGCGACGGTGGCGACGATTGCGCTAATCAAGAGATAGCCGGAGGCTGCGATCGCGCCAAAGCTGACGGACGCGCCGAGCAGCATGACGGCGACCTCGAGCAGTTGCTTGGCGCTAAAGGCTATGCCGGAACGCCAGCGTTGGGATGGTTGCCAGACGATGCAGATCGCCATTCCGAGCAGGATCGCGATGACCAGTGCCTCGACGTAAGGATGGACGAAGACGTGCTCTTCGAGGCGTTGCGCGCCCAGCGAAACGGCGGTGATGATGCCGCAGAGCGCGACCCCTGGAATGAGGGCCATGCCGCGGCCGAGCATGCCGGGTCGTGGCTTTGCGTCGTCAGAACTGCTTTGGGGTGGCGGCACTTATCCTCCTTGGAGAATAATTTATGCGCCGGACCGCGCGGGCTCGCTAGTACATTTTCGGATTGTGCCCATACAGAGAAGTTATATCCCTGCAACCTGCATTTGCAGGCGTCGGCGCGGCCGTCGTCCCGGTGGCGACCAACGACGATCAGATCAACTCGCAGTTCAAGGTAATCCTGCCGCGGTCGCGTTCGAACGACTCATTGGATCGGGACGTCGGGGCAACCCAACCCGTACGGCACATGCCGGCAAGATATTAAAGCGAGGCGAGCAAGCCCTGCGCCCACGCGACGGCGCGCTCGAAGCTGAGATCGCCCGGTTCGAAATAAACCGCGCGCGCCAGCACGATGACGCCGACAAGCCCCCAGAACAGGCCGATGCCGGCCGACTTCAGCCATTTGGACGCGTCGACCGGCGCAGTCGAATGATCGACCGCCGGGACCGGCTCTCCAAAGGGATCAAATGCGGGCTGGCTCATGGTAGCTTCCGTTTCGCTAAGGCTAATGTCGCCAATAGCTGCGCGGAAGCAAGGGTAGGGGAATGCTTTTTGTGGCAGCGGCGTGGAAGCTCGTTTTCCGCTGCGGCCCCGGGCTAGGGTTTTCTTCTATCGACCGGAATATCAGCGCAGCTCAAGACTGCTCGAATCCACATCTCTTCGTAGTCACTATCCCAGCAATGACTTACGCCGGTAACTTCGCTGCCCACTTCTTCGCCCAAACACCAAGAGGAACAAGAAGGGCATAAAGTTCATGTCCGGTCGGTGTAGCGCGATAACCCTCGTGCGAATGCTCGACCAAGCCTGCTTCACGCAGTTCTTTTAGGCGCGAATTAAGAACCGTAGGCGAGATCGATTCGCAGCGTTCTTGCAGTTCCCGGAATGTACAAGGTCCGCCTTTGCTGAGATCCCACAAGATGCCCATTGTCCAGCGTCGCCCCAACAGGTCCAAGAGCGCCATGACAGGGACGCCTGTCCGCGAGCCTCGGACAGGTCTCCCGGGTTTTGGTGTTTGGCTCATAGGCATCCTCGCTACTAAATAGGTAGCGTCCGCTCTGTCAAGCGTTCGGGATGTCATTACTCTATCGCGAGTACACTGCATCATTGCGGTCGCCGCAGCACTCTGCGCTTCCTTGTGTTGGCGGTCGGCTCCGCGGCGCTCATCTGCCTCTACTCCTGCAACGACGAGACACTTGCGGCAATATTGTCCGCCAGGGCTTTCACCAGCGGCACGTAGCGCCCGACGACGTCTGCGCGGTCGAGCGCTGATGTGAAATAGGTCATGCCGACGGTGGCGAGCACGCGGCGGTTGACGATGACGGGGAGCGCGATCGTGTTCGACGAGCGCGGTTCGACCATCGGGTCGCGTTCGGCAAAACCCTGCTTGCGGATCGTGGCCAGCAAAGCCAATGCCCGCTTTCTTTCGGTGGCGAGCTTGTCTTCGGCCTCCTGCGACCGGGCCAGCATGTCGAGCAGCATCGATCGCTCGCTGACCGGACAGAACGCCAGGTAGGCGCGCCCGAGCGCCCGCCCGAGCAGGCTGAGTTGCATGTTGAGCGTACCGTGAAAGGGCGAAACAGGGCTGTCGGGAATGGTGCTGAAGCGGACCACGACTGAGCTCCGGTCGAGGACGGCGATGGCGATCGGCCAGTGATATTGCCGCGTGAAGGCGAGCGCCCATGGGCGCGCAGCCTCCACCACCAGCGGATCGCCGTGAAAGCCGTTGCTCAGCGACTTGACCCGCGAGGCGACCGCGTAGCCGCCCTGCCGCCGGTCGTTGGCGGCATAGCCCAGCGCGCATAGCGACTTCATCAACCGCACCACAGTCGATTTCGGCAGCCCCGTCGCCTTGTGCAGGCGATCGATCGAGGTGACGCGGTGGCGGTTGAGCTCCTCCAGCAGCAGGAGCGTGCGCGAGGCGGCTTCGACGGTATCGGATTTGAGCGGCATCCTGAATTCCACCTGGTGGAACGCGGCGGAATAGCTATGGCCGACCGGCGTCGTCCCTGCAATGGTTTTCGCCAAGCGCCACGCCGGGCCTGCCTTCTGAAGGCAGCCTGTGCAGATGGCCGGGGAGGAGCACCGTGTTCGGAGACGTCGTCAGGCCGCATTTTTCGTCATTCCGCCGCCGGCTCGTAGCGCGGCAGGTAGTCGTTGGCTCGTTCATCAAGACGCCGACCACGCATGCGACCGAGATATTCGGCGCGCTCGGCTACGATTTCGTCGTCATCGACGAGGAGCACGCGCCGATCGATCGCGCGATGACCGATGTCATGCTGCTGGCCGCGCGCGCCAGCAACCTCGCCGGAATCGTGCGGGTGTCGTCGGATGATCCGGCCAAGATCCTGTCCTGCCTGGATTGCGGCGCAGCCGGTGTGCTGGTGCCGCATGTCGCGACAGTCGAGAAGGCACGCGCAATTGCGGCTGCCGCCCGCTATCGCAGTGGACGGCGCGGCTATTCCGGCTCGTCCCGCGCCGGTGCCTATGGCGGCACGCCGATGTGGTCTCTCGTCGATGAACAGGATGAATCGGTTTGCGCGATTGCGATGATCGAGGACCCGGAAGCGCTGGATCACATCGACGCCATCGCCGCGGTCGACGGAATCCACGGGTTCTTCATCGGCCGCGGCGATCTCACGGTTGCCCTTGGCGCCAAATCGTCGGCCGACGCGTCCGTCAAGGACGCGGTGATCAGGATCATTGCAGCAGCGAAGAAAGTTGCCAAACCGGTCTGCGTGATGGTCGCGACGTCCGCGGAAGCCAAGGATTTCGCCGAGCTCGGGGCCAGCGCCTTCATCATCTCGTCGGATCAGGGGCTGATGCGCCGGGCCGCGGCGCAAACGCTCACCGATTTCAAAACGCTCGTTCGAACTACGGATGGCTCACATGTATCACAGCACTGATCCGCGCGCTGCGCTCGCAGCCACGCCCGTCGGCACAAAGTCGGCAGCTACCCATTTTGCAGGCGCCGAGTATGCGAAGTTCTACGAAACGCCGCCGGCCGAAAATCAGAACGGCGCGCGCACCTGGTACGCTCGCGGCCAGAACTTCATCATTGCCTATAGCGAGACCGACACGGGGGCGGTGCTGAGCCGGACCAACCAGCCCGACGAATATGTCGTGCTGCTTCCGGATCCCGGCGCCGGCGCCGAGATCGTCTGGGGCAACGAGCTCAGGGTCGTCAACGGTCATTCCATCAGTTTCGTGCCGGCGGGTGCAAGCTCCGTCACGCTGCTGGGTGCCGCCAAGGTGATACGCATGGTGACGACGCGATCGGAAGACCTCGCAAAACTCTGCTCGAACGCCGCGTCCTACGCGACGCCGCATCCCAATCTGCCGCCGTTCGAGCCTTGGCCGGAGGCAACCGCAGGCGCGAAGATCCGCACCTACAGTCTCGACGTCACGGCGACGCCGGGCCGGTTCGGGCGCATCTTCCGCTGCTCGACCTTCATGGTGAATTTCCTCGAGCCGCGAAACGGCCCGCGCGATCCGAGCAAGATGTCGCCGCATCACCATGACGATTTCGAGCAATGCTCGCTGGCGCTGGCCGGCACCTTTGTTCATCACCTGCGCTGGCCGTGGACGACCGATATGGCCCAGTGGCGCGACGACGATCATGAACGCTGCGGATCGCCTTCCATTGCCGTGATTCCACCGCCGGCCATTCACACATCGCAAGCCGTCGATCCCAAGCTCAACGTTCTCGTCGACATCTTCTGCCCGCCGCGCCTGGATTTCTCGACCAAGCCGGGCTGGGTGTTGAACGAGGACGATTATCCGATGCCCGCGCAAACCGTCGCCGGACAATCCGCGGCCTGACACATCTCTATCTGAAAGGGCCCTGACCATGGCCGACAAGCAAGTGTCCTACCCGCACACCGTGCCGCTGCCGCCGCTGTCGCGGGCGGCGGAAGTCGCCGAACTTCTGGTCGGCGCGATCGATCTGCACTGCCATAGCGGCCCGGCGGCCATGCCGCGCATCCTCGATCATCACGAGGAGCTGCTCGATGCGGCGGAAGCGAAGTTCCGTGCCGTGCTCTACAAGGATCACTTCTATGCCGGCATGGCGCATGCGATCCTGCTGGAGAAGCTGTTTCCCGAAACCAATGTGAGGCTGTTCTCCGGCATCGTGCTGAACAATGCCTCAGGCGGTATCAACCCGCATGCGGTCGACCATACGATCAAGCTCGGCGGCAAGATCGTCTGGATGCCGACGCTCTCGGCCGCGAACCACATCAAGGCGATGGCGGCTGGAAACTCGACGTTTCCGAAGACCTCGCAAAAAATGCTCGAACCGATCCCGCTTTCCGCGCTCGACGCCAATGGCAAGCTCACGGACGACACCAAAAAGGTCATCGATCTCATCGCCGAGGCGGACATCATCCTGGCCGGCGGCCACCTGCCAGCCAGCGAATTGCACATCCTGTTCGATGAGGCGGCGCGACGCGGCGTCAAGAAGATGATGGTCAACCATCCGACCTACATCGTCGGCTGCAATGACACCGATATCCGCCAGCTCGTCGCGCGCGGTGTCAAGATGGAGCATTCGATCTGCATGTTCATCGAAGGCAAATCCTTAAAGTACAGCGCGGACGATCTCGCGCACCTGATCGAAGTGGCTGGCGTCGACAACACGATTCTGTCGTCCGATCTCGGACTGCAGGGGTCGCAGCGTCCGGTCGACGGCTTCCGCAGCATCACCCAGATCCTGCTCGACCTGCAGATGCCGCGGCCTGCGATTAGAAAACTCATCAGCGACAACGCGGCACGGTTTCTGAACCTTCCGGTGATGCAGTCGACCGCGCAAGACGCCGCTTAGCGGGACAAGCGCAAAGACCGCGAAGAGCGGCGTGCGCTAAGGGGGAGGAAGTCAGCATGGAACGGGTAGATCGCGATGATGACGCGCTGACAGACCGCATCGTGGCGCGAGCCATGCCGTTGGTGGCGGCATTGCTGTTCATGGGGGCAAGCCATACCGCAGTCGCGGAAGAGCAGCGCCAGCCGTCGAAGCCGCCGATCATCCTGGAATCGACGGGCGCGTATGAAGTGGGCGGCAAGGTCGTTGCCAAGCCGGGCGATCCCGGCCAGACGCTCTCCTGCGACCATGGTTACGTCGAATACTTCATCCCCGCGAAAAGGCGCAGCGTCGGCCTGATCATGTGGCACAGCTCCAGCACCAAGGTGTGGGAGAACCGCTGGGACGGCGGCGAAGGCTACAAGAGTATCTTCCTGCGCAAGGGCTATCCTGTTTACCTCTGGGACGGCCCGCGCGTCGGCCGCGCGAACTGGAGTTGCGAGCCGATCACCTACACGCCGGATTATTTCGATCAGCGCAACTTTGCCGCCTGGCGTTTCGGCCTGACCTATCTCAATTGGCATCCGGGCCTGCAGTTTCCGACGGCCGACAAGGAAGCCTGGAATCAGGCAACGCGTGCCCGTTACGACGAGTTCGATACGCTCGAGAATGCACTGTTGCAGGCGGAGGCCGGCGGCCAGGCGATCGACAAGATCGGTCCCGTGATTGCCGTCACCAATTCCGCGGGCGGCTGGCGCGCGCTGTTGTCGGCGCTCAAGGCAAAGAGCGACAACATGAAGGGCATCGTCGCCTACGAAACGCCCGGCTTCGTCTTCCCGGTGGGCGAGGGGCCCGAGCCCAAGCCGGATGCGCCGTACGGTCCCAATTCCGTGCCGCTCGTCGAGTTCAAGAAGCTGACCAAGTTTCCGATCCAGATGGTATTCGGCGACTACACCGAGACGCGTCTGATCTGGGCCGCCTCGGTCAAGGTGGCGCGGATCTTCTGCGATACCGTCAATCGTCACGGCGGAGATTGCGAAGTTCTGCTGCTTCCCGATGCGGGTCTGCGCGGCAACACGCACATCGCCTTTGCCGATCTCAACAATGAAGCCGTTGCGGACGAACTGTCCAAATGGCTGGGCCGCAAGGGCCTGGACAAGTTTGCCGAAGAATAAGCGGGGTGCCCACGCAGGACCTGCGCACAGCTCGGGAGGAAACATGCGTCTGCTCTCATTCGGCCTCATAGGCCTTGCACTTGCCATTGCGCCATGTCAGCCCGCTGCCGCGCAGGAGTGGCCGAGCCGGCCGGTCACCATGATCGTACCGTTCCCGGCTGGCGCCGCCGTTGACACGTTGGCGCGCGCCGTTGCCCATGCGCTGAGCGAAGACTTCGGCAAGCAGTTCATCGTCGAAAACCGCGCAGGGGCGGGCGGCAATCTCGGTGGGGCGGCTGTCGCCAAAGCGGCTGCAGATGGCCATACCTGGTTGTTCGGGACGCCAGCGCCGATCGCACTCAACAAGTTCATGTACAAGGGCCTGGCTTACGACTCCGAGCGAGATTTCACGCCGGTTGTGCTCGTCGCCAAGTCTCCAATGATCATCACGGCGACGTCAGACTTTCCAGCGAAGACGCTTCCCGACCTGATCGCCTATGCCAAACAGAACCCGGGCAAGGTCAATGTCGGCCATCCCGGTAACGGCACGCTCGGACACATTACCTCGGCGTTGATCCAGCAGTTTGCCGGCGTCGAGATGACACATGTACCCTATCGCGGGTCAGCGCCGCTGATCACGGACCTGCTGGGCGGGCAAGTCAATGTCGCCATGGATTTCATGCCGACCTATCTGCCGCTGCTAGCCGACCGCAAGATCCGCGCGCTTGCAGTGACGACGAGCCAGCGCGTCGCGCAACTGCCCGATGTACCGACGGTGCAGGAAGCGGGATTCAAGGGATTTGAGGCGACCGCATGGTACGCGATCGTGGCTCCAACCGGTACACCGCCTGAGATCGTGATGAAGGTCAATAAGGCGGTGAATGCCTTTCTGAAGAGCGAGAAGGGCAAGACCATCCTCGAACAAAATTCGCTGCAAGGCGTTGGAGGCGCGCCGCAAGATCTCAAGGCGTTTATCGATGGCGAACGCGACAAATGGCGGCCGGTGATCGAGGCTGCAAAGATCGCGATGCAGTAGAGCGAGATCGCCATAGATGACTGCTATTGAAATTCCTGCGCTGTCGATCCCGAAGGTTGTCCTCGTCACAGGCGGTAACAGCGGCATCGGCAAGGCGACGGCGGCGCGCCTCGCCGCCATGGGTTCTATTGTCGTGGTCGGCTACAACAGCCGCCGTTCACTGGCCGAAGAGGTGATCGATGGGCTGCAAGGCAGCCGGCACGTCGCCATGCGGATCGCGATCGACGATCCGACTTCCATCTCAGAGGCCACGGCGGCCGTGGACAAGCAGTACGGGCGGCTCGATGCGCTGATCAATTGTGGAGGCGCCACGACGCCCGTGCCCGCCGCTGATCTGGAAGCGTTGACGAACGATATCTTCGACCGGACCGTTACGATCAATCTGCGCGGGCCATTCGCCATGATCTGCGCCTTCCGTCCCTTGCTAGAGCGCGGCAGCGGGTCGGCGATCGTGAACATCTCGTCCATCGCTGCTCGCACGGGTCTGGGCAGCAGCCTGGCCTATCTGGCTGCAAAGGCGGGTGTCGACGCGCTGACGATCGCGCTCGCGAAAGTGCTTGCGCCGCGGATCCGCGTCTTCTCCGTCTCGCCCGCCGGCGTGGACACGGATTTTGTCGCCGGCCGGACCCGTGAACAGTTGCAGAAGACCGCCGAGAAACTGCCGTTGGCTCACCTCACCACGCCTGACGATGTCGCAAGGGCGGTAGTTGCCTGCATCGCCAACCTCACCAGTTCGACGGGAATTGTGGTGCCGGTGGATGAGGGCAGGCACCTCTGACGGAGCAATTCCGCTGCTGTGCGGACATCATGAAAAGAGAACAATGGAAAAACTGAAATTCTATATCGACGGCGCCTGGGTGGATCCGGCCGCATCGTCAACGCTTGGAATCGTCAATCCTGCAACCGAAGAGATCTTCGCGCGGATCAGCCTGGGCTCCCCTCCGGATGTGGATCGGGCCGCCAAGGCAGCCCGCCGCGCTTTTGCCACCTATTCCGAAACCAGCGTCGAAGAGCGTCTGTTCTGGCTTCAGAAGATCATCGAGGGCTTTAGAGCGCGCCTGCCGGAACTGGCGCGGATGATGACCCTCGAAATAGGCGCGCCGATCACGTTTGCGACGGAGCGTCAGGCAACCGTCGCGCTGTTTCATTTCGAGGAAGCGGCGCGCGTGCTTGCGAACTACAAGTTCGAGGAGCGGATGGGGAACGGGATCATCCGCCGCGAGCCGATCGGCGTCTGTGGACTGATCACACCGTGGAATTGGCCGCTGAACCAGGTTGCTTCCAAGGTTGCGCCGGCGCTCGCAACCGGCTGCACGGTCGTCCTGAAACCCAGCGAGATCGCGCCGCTCAGCGCGATGCTGTTCGCCGAGATCGTCGACGCCGCTGGCGTGCCGGCGGGCGTCTTCAATCTCGTCAACGGCGACGGTCCCGCAGTGGGCGAGGCGATCGCCGCCCATCCCGAAATCGACATGGTGTCGTTCACCGGTTCGACGGCGGCCGGCGTCAGAGTGGCCAAGCTTGCGGCGGATACGGTCAAGCGTGTCGCGCAGGAGCTGGGCGGCAAGTCCGCCAACATCATCCTTGCCGATGCCGATCTGAAAGCGGCTGTGATCCAGGGCGTTCACGCCTGTTACACGAACGCCGGCCAGAACTGCCAATCTCCCACGCGCATGCTGATTCCTCGCGCGCAGCGGGATGCGGCCTTCGAGGCGGCGCGCGAGGCGGTCGACGGCATTCGCCTGGGAGACCCGCTCGATCCGGCATCCACGATGGGGCCGCTGGTGAGCCAGGCGCAGTTTCAGAAAGTTCAGGATCTTATTCAGTCCGGCGTTGATGAGGGGGCGACGCTGGTGGCGGGCGGAACGGGTCGGCCTGCCGAAATCAACCGCGGATACTATGTTCGTCCGACCGTCTTCGGCGACGTGACGCCGCAGATGAAGATTGCACGTGAGGAGATCTTCGGCCCGGTGCTGTCGATCATGAGTTACGACAGCGAGGAGGAGGCGATCGAAATCGCCAATGACACGCCGTTCGGCTTGGCGGGCTTCGTGCAGTCCGGGGACGTGGACCGCGCTCGCACCGTCGCCAACCGCATCCGCGCAGGGCGCGTCTACCTCAACGGTGCTCCGTTCGACCGCAGCCTGCCGTTTGGCGGCTACAAGCAGTCGGGCAATGGGCGCGAATTCGGAATCTTCGGATTTGAGGAATATCTCGAGGTAAAGGCGATACTGGGCTCCTGAGATCGGCGGGAGCGCCGTACAATGGTCAAGGGACATTGTCATATCACTTGGCGGATCGCCGCCCGACATCCGCGTCAGGTGTGCTTGTCGAGGCGGCGCTTGAGCAGGGTCAAATGTTGCAGCAGGTCCGACTGCGCGACCGGCGACAACTCGCCGATCAGGGCGATCACCCATTCCTCGTGCCGGCGTGCCATCCGGCCGAATTCCTTTGCGCCTTCGTGTGACAGGCGCAGGCGGAAAGTGCGGCGGTCTTCGGAATCGACTTCTCGATGGATAAAGCCGTCGGCTTCCAGTTTCTGCACGAGCGCGGTAATGGCGCCGTTCGAGACCATCAAGAGCTCGGAAACTTCGGACATGGTCGCGCCTGCCGGCTTGCGCGCGAGCTGCGCCAAAAGGTCGAAGCGGGCCAGCGTGGTGTTGAACTCCTTGCGCAGCCGTGCGTTCAGCGCCTTCTCGATCCGGGTGGCACAGGAAAGCAGCCGCAGCCAGATGCGCAATTCGAGATGCGCACCGTCGGATTCATGCGCCGGCTCGATCGGCCGCGACGAGGGCACGCGCGCGCCCTTGGGGGATCGAGCCTTTCGTTTGACCGTGGCATCCATGGCAGGCGTCTCACCCAAGCTAGATGGAAATCGACCCGATGCTGGCTCCGCCGCAGACATAAAGGGTCTGGCCGGTGATGAAGTCGGCATCCGGTGAACTGAAGAAACTGACCGCGCGGGCGACGTCGGTGGACTTGCCGAGACGGCCGAGCGGAATCGACTGTGCCAGCTTCTTGGCGCGTTCGGATTCCGGCGACATCACGCTCTCGAACATCTCGGTGTCGCCGATCGGGCCCGGCGCGACGACATTGACGGTGATCCCGAACGGGGCGAGCTCAGGTGCCCAGGTTCGTGCCATGCCGATGATGCCGGCCTTGGTGGCCGAATAGACCGTGCGTGTGGCGGCGCCGAGCGCGGCGCGGGAGGACAATAGCACGATGCGGCCGAAGCGGGCTTGCTTCATGTTGGGTAACGCTGCTTGCGCCAGCGCAATCCCGGCGCCGAAATGGAGTTGCGCCAAGGCGCCGACGTCCTCGTCGTCCACCTCTTCCAGAAGCTTAGGCCGAATAGCGCCGGCATTGTGCACGACATGGGTGATCGCAGAACTCGCGGAGATTTCCGCCGCCGCCTGGCGCGTTGCCGTCGCATCGAGCAGGTCGACCTCGCGCGAGGAGAGTTTTGATGGCTCCAGTCCGGCTTGCGCCGCGACAGCGAGATCACGTCATAGCCCTCGGCGAGCAGGCCGCGCGCGATCGCAGCGCCGATGCCGGTATTACCGCCGCTCACGATCGCCGTGTGGTGGACCACGTTCATCCTCCCTCACATGAAGAGCTGGATGTTGCCGAAGGCAGCATCGCAATTGATCAGGTCGACACGCTTGAGCTTGATCTTCAGTCTGCCGTTCTCGACGCTGAGATGATGCGTGGCCCAGGCCGCATAGAGCGTCTGCTCGTCCATGCGGGTCTCGATGTAATGCATCGGGGTCCAGGTGACATAGTTGTTGGCGGCAGGATCGCGCGAATCCACCTGCGGCGTCTGCAGCACGTGATGGCAGCGGCTTTTCGGCTTCTGGCTGAATGTCCGCGCGCCCTTGAGCCGTTCGACCCGGATCGAGAGCAAGAGCTTGTCCTCATACATCAGCGAACAGGTCAGCCGCGGATCGGTTTGATTCCATTCCAGCGGCATCCAGTAGAAAGCGTCGTCGGCGTAGAGATCGAGCCATTCGTCGAAACGCTGCTGATCGATCAGCCGCGCCTCGCGAACCACGAAATCGATCATTTCCTGATCGGTGGGCACCGCATTTTTCAGTTGAGCCTCAGCGACCATGCTCATGTTACATCCCCATCGTCATGAACTTGGTCCAGGCCCGGAACTGGTGGCGCATTGGCCACTCGCTGGTGCCGTTGACCGCGACGTTAATCTGCCCGGCTTCGTCGGGGCTGTAGAGGCGCTGGAGGTTCACCCACTCATTGCCGTTCGAGTGCAGGCCCTCCTGCGCGCGTTCATACATTTCGAGATCATCATGGCCGACGATCGAGGTCGGCGCGTTGATCAGCCGGTTGTACATCAGCGTGCGCTCGAGCAGCATGTCGGGCGTATCGACGAGCTGGAACGTCCAGGATTCGACCAGCGTCTTGTTGGCCGCGATCGGCTTGAAGTGCCGCAATAACTGGATCGGCCCCTTGATCATGATGTTGGGGAAATAGACCGTGTTGTGCCGGTTCTCGCCGAGGATCGCCTTGGCGCGTTCTTCGCCATAGGCGGCTTTCATCTTGTCGAAATAGCCTGGCACCGCCGAATAGTTGGAATGGATCGAGTGGTGCACGCCGGTGTGGCCGTGGCCGTTATCCCAGATCCGGATGCCCATGTTCTCGAAGAATTCGTAGGGGCTCATGAAGGGAGCGATGATCTCGACCGCCATCGGCTTCTTGGTGCCGGGCGGCGCTTTCTTCCAGACCTCGACCACCGTCCCGGCGGAGGACTCATGCGCGACCATCGGATGGCAAGTGTCGGTCTGGTTTTCCACCAGCATTTTCCAATTGCAATTGTGCATGTAGCGCAGCACGCCGCCGGCGACCTTGAGCTGGCCGACCGGCGAACGGTCGATCATGTTGTCGAAGCTCGACAGGCTTTCACCGAAGAACTCCTCGAAATCGAGGCCGCCGTCATTGATCTTGGCGAACACGAAGCCGCGGTAGTTTCTGATATGGCGGACTGGCGCCATGCCGCTCGCCGCATGGCTCTGTTCGAAGCCGGTATTCTCATAGCCCTTCTTCAGTGGGATAGCGAGCAGCGAGCCGTCGGTCCTGAAACTCCAGGCATGATAGGGGCAGCGGAAGAACTTTCCGGCATTGCCGCAGGTCTCGGACGTGATGCGCGTGCCCTTATGCGGGCAGCGGTTGTGCAGCACCTTTACCGTCCCGTCAGTGTGGCGGACCAGCAGGATCGGCTGCGTGCCGATCGTAGTGCCAAAATAATCGCCGGGATTGGGGACCTGGCTGTCGTGGCCGACATAGACCCAGCTATTTGGGAACATATGCTCCATCTCGAGCTGGAACACTTCCTCGCTGACATAGACGTCGCGGTGAACCTCCTGTTCGCGGACCAGATCGCGAATGGCCGCGACATTGCCGGCATATCGGGTCATGGGTTTCTCCATCACAGGTCGAGCACGAGTCGCTTGGTCTTCGCGCGGGAAATACAGATCTGCATCACCTTGTTCGATGCCTTTTCGCTGTCGCTCAAGATGTAGTCGCGATGATCGGGAATCCCCGCGATCACCGTTGTCTGACAGATGCCGCAATCGCCGCGCTTGCAGTCATGCATTGGGTCTTCGCCGGCCTCGAGCAGCACGTCGAGGATGGTCTTGCCGGCGGGAATCTCATAGACGCGCCCGCTGCTCTTGAGTTCGACCTCGAAAGCGGAGTCCCCGGACTTCTCTTCGGGCGCGGTGAAGATTTCGAAATGCAGCCGCCCTTTCGGCCAGTTCATCCGCTTCGCCAGCGCGATGGCTGCTTCGATCATCGGCAGCGGTCCGCAGAGATAGAGCGGCACATCGGGGGCGAGCCGGCTCATCAAGCCCTCAAGGTCGAAGAAGCGACCGGCTTCGTCGTCGGCGTGGATGGTCGCGCTGGCACTAGCCAGCCGCTCGATGTCGCCGAGAAAGGCGAGTTCGCCGCGGCTGCGACCGGCATAATGGAACGAGAACGGCCGCTTCACGGCGTTCAGTTCACAGGCCATTGTGAGCAGCGGCGTCACGCCGATGCCGCCTGCGACCAGTGCGACTTCACCTACGCCAGCTCGAAGCGGAAAATTGTTCGCCGGTGGCGAGATCGTGAGGCGATCGCCGGTCTTGAGGCCGTGCATAAAGCTGGAGCCGCCGTGGCTCTTGCTTTCCTGCAGCACGGCGATGCGATAGGCGGTCGGATGTTCGGCCGCGCGCGGCGAGACCGTCTCGATCAGCGAATAGGAGCGACGGCCGACATCAGGCAGGTGGATGTCGATATGGGCGCCGGCGGACCAGCCGGGCATCGGCGCACCGTTGACGCGCGTCAGCACGAATTCGCGGATGCGCGACGTGAGTGCCTCGGCCTTCGACACCACGACTTCGAATTGATCCATCCTCAGGCGTCCTCGAACAGTGTTTCGACGGTGCGCAAGGCGCCGTCGAGTGCGGCGCCATCGGCGTCCTTCAGCGCCACCTTTACGAGCCGCTGTACCCATTCGGCGGCATCGGGCCGGCCCGCCAGGCGCTCGGACGCAAGCATGACCTTGTCGAACTTCGATTCGCCACGCAAATGCGTATCCGAATAGCCGCCGACGAGACGGCGAGCCTCGCACACGGCGGTCGCGAGCGCCGGATCGGTCCCGGCGAATTTCCGGACGCGCTGCACCCACTCCTCGAGATGGCGCATCTCGCGCGCGTGCCGCAGCGTGCGCCGGCGCAAGCGCCGCAGTCCGGCCACGCAGTACAGCAGCAGGAACGACGACGGCGCGGTCGTGCGGAGCTTGCGCCCACGATCGATCAGCCGGGCCAGCCGCGGGCTACGCTCGACTTTTTCACCGAGAATTGGCGGCAGGAGCCCTGCCATTTCCTCGATCCGCGGATGGAAGAACTCGGTGATCGCGAGAACCTGGTCATCACCGGCCCGCACCTCCCGGCGCACTCGGTCGAAGCGTCCCGCGCGCGTCTTGAGATCCGCCACACGAATTACATCGTCATAGGCCATCGCGACCGCAAGATATTTGGCAAAGGCATGCAGCAGGCCTGTCGCGTCCCGCGGCATCGCTTCCAGCCGGTCGAGATACTCGCTGCCATAGGCGATGTCCTGGAAATCGACGACGCGCTGTAAGCCGGCGGCGACGATCCCATGTAGTTCTTCGGGCATCGTCCGCCGCGCCCGCACGACCAGCGCGTCATAACCGGCGTGGCCGATTGGTTCGAGAAGCGGAAAGCGCTTGGCTAGCGGCGGCTTCGCCGCAGGCTTGATCTTTGGGTCCTGCTTGACCATGGCGCCGGCCCGCTCACGGCCGGCGGTGAAGGCGCGCAGGCTGGCATCGACACCGACCCCCGCGGCCCGGATCGTGGCTTCAAAATCCTCGGTGGCAAAGGGCAGAGCGCCGGAGCCCGCGAGCGCGCCGAACAGCACCGAGGAGACCACGCTGCCGGTGGCGTCGGCGATTTCAGCCATATCGAAGGCGATGAAGCGGTTGGCGGCGACATTCGCCGCCTCGTAAACCTGCGCCGCGTCTGCGGTGCCGTCGCCGGGCGCGGTCTTCTCGATCACGGCTAATGAGCGATGCGAAGAGCCGATCAACAGCGTGCGATCAGGCGAGACCAGCCCACGCAGGATGGCGCGGCCGGCCTCCATCAGTTCGGCGCCGATCACGATGTCGACGTTGCCCGGCGCGGGCATCAGCGACAGCACGGGGTGGCGGTCGGGCTTGCTCGTGTCGGGCGCGATCATCTCGATGTAGTAGATCGTGGCGCCGGTGCGCTGGGCGACGCCGGGCACCGAAGTCGATTGCGCGAACCAGCCGCGCCGCTCGGCCAGTGCCACGATCCAGTCCACCAGCACGCCGCCGCCCTGGCCGCCCATCGCTAGCACCGCGACGGTGATCGGGCGAGCCTGACTAAGCGCGATGGAGGAGGGCGCGACCGAGACGTTCATGCCGCCTCCTGCTCGAACGTGATGCGGCGTCCGGCGCGCCAGCGCTGCAAAGCGCCGATCATTCGTTGCCAGAGGCGGTCGAGCTGCGTTTCGAACGAGGTCGGATTGGAAACGATGTCGGCGCGATAGAACGAGGGACACAACACAGCCGCGTCCGCGACCTCGCCGCAATGGCCGCAGCCGACGCAACTATTGTCGACGGCGGCGACCGGATTGTCCTTGAGGGGATCGGTGGTCGGCTTCACCGACAGCGAGGGGCAGCCGGACAGGCGGATGCACGCGTGGTCGCCGGAACATACATCCTCATCGACGCCGAAGCGCTCGCGCACGATGCGCTCGCCGCGCTTGGCGGCGGCGGCCATTAGCGGTTTCACGCGCCGCTGCTTGTTCAGCATGCACTCCGACGACGCGACGATGATCTTTGGGCCCTTCTCCTCCGTCGTCAGCGCCTCGCGCAGCGTGTCGCGCATGCGTGTGACATCGTAGGTGCGGTCGATCTGGCGCACCCATTTGGCGCCGACGCCCTTCGCCGCCTCGACGATCGGGTGTTTGGTCGAACGGGAACGGTTGTCGGCGCGAGAGGAAGGGATGTCCTGGCCGCCCGTCGCGGCGGAATAGTAATTGTCGACAACGACGATCACGCCATCGTGCTGGTTGAAGACGGCGTTGCCGACGCCGCTGGTCAACCCGTTGTGCCAGAAGCCGCCGTCGCCCATCATCGAGATCGGTCGTTTGCCCGCAGGCACATTGAAGGCGGAGGCCGAGGCCGGGCCTAGCCCGTACCCCATCGTGGTGGCGCCGATATTGAAGGGCGGCAGGATCGAGAACAGGTGACAGCCGATATCGGCGGCGATGTGATGCGGTCCGAGTTCCTTCTCAACCAGTTTCATTGCGGAAAAAATCGGCCGCTCCGGACAGCCGGTGCAGAAGCCGGGCGGGCGCGGCGGCACCACGTCGGCGAGCACGCGGATTTTCTCGTCGACTTCGGCGCGGTCGATGTTCGGTGCGCGCGCGGCATCCGACAAGGCATCCGGCCGCCAGCGGCGGATGAAAGCGCCGATCGCTTCGCCCATGACTTGTGATGTATATTCGCCGGCCATCGGGAACAGGTCCTTGCCGTGCAGCTTGGCTGGAACGTCGGCGTTGCGCAGGATCTTGTGCAGCGCCTGCTCGATGAACTCGGGCTGTCCTTCCTCGACCATCAGCACCGCTTTCTTGCCGCGGCAGAAGTCAATCACCTCGCGGTCGACGATCGGGTAGGTCACGTTCATCACGTAGAGCGGCACGCGCGTCTCGCCCCAGATGTCGGCAAGCCCGGCCTCGCGCAGCGCGGTGATGACGCCGTTGTACATGCCGCCCTGCATGATGATGCCGATATCGTCGATGTCGCCGTCGAAGGTCTCGTTCATGCCGCGGGCGTGGATGAATTCAACCGCCGCGGGCCAGCGATGCTCGACCTTCTGCTTCTCGTGCAGGAACGAGGCCGGCGGCAACACGATACGGTTGGTGTCGCGCGACGGCTGATCCAGCGCGCGGGACAGCGGAAAGGTGGGGCGGACATTGTCGTGGGTAGCGAAGCGGCCATGCACATGGCAGGCGCGTATCCGCACCTCTAGCATGACAGGCGTATTCGACGCCTCGGACAGATCGAAGGAATCGTGCACGGCCTTGACGATCGACGCCACGTTGGGCCGCGGATCGACCAGCCAGAGCTGCGACTTCATCGCAAACGCATGCGAACGCTCCTGCATGATGGATGAGCCTTCGCCGTAATCCTCGCCGATGATGATCAGCGCGCCGCCGGTCACACCGCCCGAGGAGAGGTTGGCGAGCGCGTCGGACGCGACGTTGATGCCGACCGGCGCCTTGAAGGTGACCGCGCCACGCACCGGATACATCACGGAGGCAGCCAGCGTTGCCGCGGCGGTGGCCTCGCTGGCGCTGGATTCGAAATGCACACCGAGGTCGGAAAGAATGTCCTGTGCGTCCGACAGCACGTCCATCAGATGCGAGATCGGCGCGCCCTGGTAACCGGCGACATAGCTGACGCCGCATTCCAGCAACGCCTTGGTAATGGCGAGGATGCCTTCGCCGCGAAATTCCTGGCCGGCACCGAGCTTCAGGTCTTCCACCTCGCGCGCGAAAGAGCGTTCTGCCATGCTCGCCTCCTGAGGGCTCGCCCGGAACTCCGGATGACCGAATATAATTTTAGACATCAAACAAAAATGATGTCAATCGGACGCGCGAGTCCTAAGGCCGCAAAACGCTTCACGCGCATTTGAGCGCAGTTTCTAGCCTGTTTCGTAGGCTTCATGCACACGCGCCGGGCTTCCGATCGGCGGCCGGTTCGCTTGACAGGATATTTTAGCCATGAAACATTATTGAGGCGCACGTTGCACTTCGCGGACGCGCGCAAAACCGGCCTTTGCGGGAGACTGACATGACTCCGGTTTCGCCATTGCGCGGGCCGTCGCGCGAACACCTCGCGTGGCCGTTCTTCGATTCCCGCCACAGCGAATACGCCGCCGCGCTCGACGCATTTGCAGCCGACCTTGGCGATACGCACGGTCATGACGTCGACGAAACCTGCCGTTCGCTGGTGCGCCGGCTTGGCGCGGCCGGATTGCTGGAGGCATCGGTCGCGGACGATCGGTCCGATGCGGTGATCGACTCGCGGCTGATCTGTCTCGCCCGCGAAACGCTTGCCTGGCACAGCGGGCTCGCCGATTTCGCATTTGCGATGCAGGGGCTTGGAACCGGTGCGGTGGCGATTGCCGGGTCGCCCGAATTGCGCGCGCTGGTGCTGCCGAAGGCGCGGCGTGGCGAATGGATTGCCGCCTTTGCCTTGTCGGAGAAGGAGGCCGGTTCCGACGTCGCTGCCATGGGCTGCAGCGCCCGCCGCGAGGGCGACCACTACATCCTCGATGGCGAGAAGACCTGGATTTCCAACGGCGGCATTGCCGACGTCTATACGCTGTTTGCGCGAACCGGCGAGGCACCGGGCGCGCGGGGCATTTCGGCCTTCGTGGCGCTGCCGGACGATCCCGGGTTTTCGATTGCCGACCGTATCGATGTGATGGCGCCGCATCCGCTGGCGACGCTGCGTTTTGAGGGCTGCCGGATCCCGGCGGCGCGGCTGTTGGGTTCGCCGGGCGAAGGTTTCAAGATTGCGATGCGCACCCTCGATATCTTCCGCGCATCGGTTGCAGCCGCCGCGCTGGGTTTTGCCCGCCGCGCGCTCGACGAGGCAGTGGCGCACGCACTGTCACGGAGGATGTTCGGTGGCGTACTGGGCGACCAGCAATTGACCCAGGCAGCCCTCGGCGACATGGCCGCAGGCGTCGATGCCAGCGCGCTTCTCACCTACCGCGCGGCATGGCGGCGCGACGTGCAGAAAGCTTCCACGACCCGTGAAGCGGCAATGGCCAAAATGGTCGCGACCGAAACCGCGCAAGCGGTGATCGACCGCGCCGTACAGATGTTCGGCGGCCGCGGCGTGCGCTCGGGCGAAGTCGTTGAGCAGCTCTATCGCGAGATACGCGCGTTGCGCATCTATGAAGGCGCGACCGAAGTCCAGAAACTCATCATCGGACGTGATGTCCTGAAGGCGGTCTAGCCGAACGGCCGTCCAGTCGCGTCCTGCTACGGGAGTATGAAATGTTCGAGGTCTTGCAACCACCCGGTTGGGCCAAGCCGAGGGGGTACGCGAACGGCATCGCCGCGCGTGGCAGGATGATCTTCGTCGCCGGCCAGATCGGCTGGAACGAGCAATGCAAGTTCGAGTCCGATGATCTGGTGGATCAGATCGGCCAGAGCCTGAAGAACGTCGACGCGATCTTGCGCGCCGGCGGCGCGGTGCCCGGGCATGTAGTATCGATGACCTGGTTCCTGCTCGATCGCAAGGAATATTCGGCGCGGCTGAAGGAAATCGGCGTCGTCTATCGCGACGTCATGGGCCGGCACTTTCCGGCCATGACCGCGCTGCAGGTATCTGGGCTGGTCGAGGATCGTGCCAAGGTAGAAATCCAGGCGATTGCAATGACACCTGACTAGATGATTGACAACGCGACGCCGGAAGCGGCGCCAACTCACAGGAGGGCGACATGGCAACGAAAGCGCGTGAAAACCATCGGGAAGATGTGGCCGGGCGGGCCAATGTCGAAGACACCCCTGAATTGCTCGCCTATTATGACGAACTCGAACGCCTGGAGGCGGGTGCACTCTGGACGGTCGCGAACAAGATCGAGCCGTGGCAGCCCAAATCGTCTTCCGTCCCGGTGCTGTGGCGCTATGAGGACCTCCGCGCGCACGTGCTGCGTTCCGTTGAGTTGGTGTCACCCGAAAAGGCCGGGCGCCGCGTCATCTATCTGAACAATCCCGGACGCCGCGACCACGCCGCCGCGGTCGGCTGGCTCTATTCCGGCCTGCAGGTGATGCATCCGGGCGAGGTCGCATCCGCCCACGCCCATTCGGCCTCTGCGCTCCGCTTCATCATGGAAGGCGAGGGCGCCTATACGATCGTCGATGGTCACAAGATGACGCTCGGTGCCAACGACTTTGTGCTGACGCCGAACGGCACCTGGCACGAGCACGGCGTCTCCAGCGACGGCACGCCCTGCATCTGGCAGGACGGTCTCGACATTCCCCTCGTCAACACGCTCGAAGCCAACTTCTATGTGGTTCACCCCGACCTGCAGCAGAGCGTCGGTTATCCCGTCGACGACATGACGCATAGCTGGGGCAATCCAGGTCTGCGTCCGGCGGGCGCCGAATGGTCGAAGGGATATTCGCCGCTGTTGAAGTATGAGTGGGGTCCGACCTACGAGGCGCTGCAGCGTTACGCCAAGGCGACCGACGGCTCGCCCTATGACGGCGTTCTCATGAACTACGTCAATCCGGTGACCGGCGGTCCGGTGATGCAGACGATCGGCGCGTCGATGCAGATGCTGCGGCCGGGCGAGAGCACGCGCGCGCATCGTCACACCGGCAGCTTTATCTATCAGGTCGCCAAGGGGCGCGGTCATTCGATCATCGACGGCAAGCGCTTCGACTGGAAGGAGCGGGATATCTTCTGCGTTCCGTCCTGGGCCTGGCATGAACATGTCAACGCCTCCGCCAGCGAGGACGCCTGCCTCTTCACCTTCAACGACCTGCCTGTCATGCACGCGCTCGGGCTCTATCGCGAGGAAGCCTTCGGCGACAATGGCGGCCGCCAGCCGCTCGTATCCTAGAGCTTCGATTCTGATTAGAACCGAAGCTCTAGACTTTGTTTGACGCGTTTTCTTCACGCGAACCGGTATCCACTTCGCTTGAAAACGCTATAGGAGAGCATCGTGCGTCTTGTTACCTATCGCAGCACCGTTGAAGCTGCCGCCCGTCTCGGCGCGGTTGTCGGCGATCTCGTCGTGGACGTCGAGAAATTGGGCCAGCATACCGGGGTTTCCCTTCCCCCATCGATGCTCGACTTCATCGATCTCGGACCGCCCGCCTTGGCGGCGCTCAAGAAGGTACTGAACGAAGGCAAGGATAACTGGCCGGTCGGCGCTGCATTGCCGCTTGCAAACGTCCGGCTGCTGGCGCCGATACCGCGCCCTCGCAAGAACATTTTCGGCATCGGTCTCAATTACGTCGAGCACGTCGCGGAATCCTCGCGCGCCCTCGACACCGCAAAGGATTTGCCGAAGCAGCCCATCATCTTTTCGAAGCCGCCGACCAGCGTCATCGGACCGGACGAAGCCATTCATCACAACAAGGCGATCACGCAGCAACTCGACTGGGAAGTCGAGCTTGCCGTCGTGATGGGACGAACCGCGCGGCGCGTGTCCGAAGCCGAAGCGCTCGGCTTTGTGTTCGGCTACAGTGTAATGATCGACGTCAGCGCCCGCGACAACCGCCGTGCCGGCCAATGGATCTATTCCAAGGGGCAGGACACCTACGCGCCGTTCGGGCCGTGCATCGTCACGGCAGATGAAATCACCGACCCGCATGCGCTCGATCTCTGGCTGACGGTGAACGGCGTCGAGAAGCAGCGATCCAACACTCGCCACATGCTGTTCAAGGTACCGCTCCTGATCGCCGACATTTCGGCCGCGATGACGCTGGAGCCGGGAGATATCATCGCGACGGGCACGCCCGAGGGCGTCGGCGCCGGCCGCTCTCCGCAGGAATGGCTGTGGCCGGGCGATGTGGTGGAAGCCGAAGTAACGGGCATCGGCCGGTTGCGTCATCCGGTGGTGGCGATCTGAGAGGTCGGCATGATCTTCGACATGGAGACGCTGGAAGCGCAAAACCGCTACAAGATATTGACGGCAACGGTGACGCCGCGGCCGATCGCCTGGATCACCACGCTCTCGGCGAGCGGCGTGATCAATGCCGCGCCGTTCAGCTTCTTCAACGTGATGGGTCATGAGCCGCCGACCGTCGCGATCGGACTTCTGGCGGGTTCGCAGCGATTCAAGGACACGGCGGCGAATATCCTCGATACCGGGGAATTCGTCGTCAATCTCGTCGCCGAGCGCAACGCCGAGGCCATGAACATCACGTGTATCGACGCACCGCCCGAGATCGATGAATTGGCGCTGGCTGGACTGACACCGGCTGCCTCGCAGGCAGTGCGCCCGCCGCGTATCGCGGAATCGCCGGTGTCATTCGAGTGCCGGGTACTCACGTCGCTGGTGACAGGACCGCGACAAACGGCCGTGATCGGTCGTATCGCTCGCGCCCATATCGATGACGCGGTGATCCTGGACAGGGAGCGCTGCCACATCGATACGCAGGCGCTGCGGCTGATCGCCCGCATGCACGGCAGCGGCTGGTATGCGCGCTCCACCGACTTGTTCCAGATCGATCGGCCAACCTGGGTGGCGTGGCAGGAAAAGAACGTCAAGGCGGAGCCTGCGTGACAGGATTGCGCGATACGCGTGGCGACGAAGCGGAGGATACTTTTGAAGATCGCAGTGTTGGGTGGAGGAAACGGTTCGTTCGCGGCCGCCGGCGACCTCGCGTTGGCCGGTCACGAAATCCGGCTGTGGCGGCGAAATCGCGGAGATGTCGACGCACACCGTGCGCAGGGCGGCACGATCACGGTCATCGATCGATCGGGCCGCCGCGAGGCCAGGCTGGCTGTGATTACGTCTTCGATCGCGGAAGCGATCGACGCTGCCGATCTCATCCTTTGTCCGGCACCGGCTTTTGCGCAAGGCGCGATCGCCGAATTGGCCGCGCCGCATTTGCGCGACGGCCAGGTCGTGTTCCTGCCGCCCGGCACATTTGGCTCCTACATCTTCGCCCGTGCCGCCCGCGACGCAGGCAACCGCGCGGAGATTGCAACGGCGGAGACCGGGACCTTGCCGTGGCTGGCGCGCAAGCAGGGCCCTTATGCGGTCCGCATCTCGGGCAGGGGCGCTCGATTGCCAACCGGTGTGTTTCCGCAGCACCTTGCCCCGCACGCGCTTGATGTGATCGAGCGCGCGTTTCCGGATGCCATCGAGCCGTGCGGCGATGCGCTCTCGGCGGCGCTGATGAATGCCGGTCCGATCATTCATCCGCCGCTGATCACCATGAACGCCGGTCCGATCGAACATTTCGATAAGTGGGATATTCACAAGGAAGGAACGCAGCCGGCCATACGCCGCGTCACGGACGCGCTCGATGCCGAGCGCATCGCCATTCGCGAGGCGCTTGGTTATGGAAAGCCGCATTTTCCCCTGGCCGATCACTATTCGCGGGATGGTGAGCCCTGGATGTATGCGCGCGACGCGCACGAGCAACTCACGGATTCCGGCGATTGGTCCGAACGCCTCATTCTTGTCGAGCACCGCTACATGCTGGAGGATCTGCGTCTCGGCCTGTCGTTCCTCGCATCGGTCGCTGGTCTTGCAGGCGTGCACACACCGCTAGTCAAGGCGTTCCTCGCAATCGGCGCGGCCATCACCGGCGAGGATTTCGCGGTGACGGGCCGGAGCTTGTCCTCGCTCGGCCTCGGCGATCTCGACCGGGCTGCGTTGCAAAATCTTCTGGCCGAGGGCTTCCGATGAAACCGGCGATCGGATGCCTCGGCGCTGGACGAATGGGCCGCGGCATTGCCGTCGTGTTCGCTTTCGCCGGTCATCAGGTTGTCGTCATCGATTTCAAGGAACGGGAGGCGTCGGCCTTCGAGGCGTTGGCGGCCGAAGCTAAAGTGGAAATTCGCTCAACGCTCGAGATCCTCTCGCGCATCGGTCTCCTCCCGCCGGAACTTGTGCCCACAATTGCCGAGCGGATCACGGTCGCGTCCCGGGACGAGGCGGCTATGGCGTTGCCGCGCTGCGATGTCGTCTTCGAGGGAATGCCGGAGATCCTTAGCCTGAAGCAGGCGGCGCTGGCTGAGGCCTCGCGGCTGGCGGGCGAGCGCCCGGTCATCGCCTCGACCACCTCGACGATCCTGGTCGACGACCTCGCCGGATCGATCGAACATCCCGGCCGCTTCCTCAATGCGCACTGGCTCAATCCCGCCTACCTCGTGCCGCTGATCGAATTGTCTCCCGGACGGCTCACCGCGCCGGAGACGACAGCGCGGATGAAAGCGCTGCTCGAAGGCATCGGCAAGGTGCCGGTGGTCTGCGCGGCACGTCCGGGCTTCATTGTTCCGCGAATCCAGGCGCTGGCCATGAACGAGGCCGCCCGGATGGTGGAGGAGGGTGTCGCCTCCGCGGAAGATATCGACAAGGCCGTGATCTATGGCTTCGGATTCCGCTTCGCGGTGCTCGGCCTGCTCGAGTTCATCGATTGGGGCGGCGGCGACATTCTGCATCATGCCAGCCGCTATCTGGTCGAGGCGCTCGGCGACAGCCGCTATGCGGCACCGGCGATTATCGAGACCAATATGCGCGAGGGACGCATCGGCATGAAGACCGGACAGGGATTCATGAACTACGAAGGCGTCGACCAGGCTGCCTATCGCGAGCAACGCCTCGCCGCTTTTGCCTCGGCGCTGCGGGCGATGGGCCTTGCGCGCGGACCCGTCGCGTAACGCGCGCGCTGTCCTAGCTAGCTAGATCTAGTGTTCGGATGATGCGAGGCCCCATTCCTACTTTGCATGGGGTTGTTTTCGCAATTTTTGGTCCCGCTCTTAGTTGCTCTAATGCCCGCCGAGATAGGCCGCGATCAGCTTCGGGTCATGAATCAGAGTATCCGCGGGCCCGGATTGGATGATCTCGCCGGTTTCCAGCACATAGCCGTAATCTGCGGTCTCAAGCGCTGCGCGGGCGTTCTGCTCGACGAGCAGGATCGACACGCCGAGGCTCCGCAGCGAGGCGATGGTGCGGAAGATCTCCCGGACGATGAGCGGCGCAAGGCCCAGGCTGGGTTCGTCGAGTACCAGGAGCTTCGGCTTCGCCATCAGCGCACGGCCCAGCGCCAGCATTTGCCGCTCGCCGCCCGACAGCGTGCCGGCGGCTTGCCTGCTGCGCTCCTTCAGCCGCGGAAAGCGGTCGAACACATCGTCGAGGCTTTTGCGCGTCGTCGAGCGATCGCGCAGGCTGTAGGTGCCGAGCAACAGATTGTCGGCGACCGACAGATCGGCGAATAGCTCGCGTTTCTCGGGTACGAGGCAGAGACCACGTTCGACACGTCCTTCGACATCGATCCGCGCAAGATCGTTGCCTTGAAAGGTCATTCGTCCGGTGGACTTCAGCAGACCGATGGCGGCCATCAGCAGCGTGGTCTTGCCGGCGCCGTTCGGTCCGATCACGGTCACGATCTGCCCTTGCTCAACGGAAAGCGAGACGTTCCGCACGGCCTCCACCTTGCCGTAGGCGACCGACACATTCTCGATCGAGAACATCTGCGTCACGCGACACCTCCAAGATAGGCTTCCTGGACGCGGGCGTCGTTGCGTATTGCCGCCGGTTCGCCTTCGCAGAGTTTTGAGCCGAAATCGAGCACGACGATGCGGTCGACCAGCGACATCACGAACTCCATGTCGTGCTCGACGAGGAGGATCGTCAGATGGTCGGCGCGAAGCGACCGCAGCAGTTCGGCCAGTTTTAGCTTTTTCCTGGCGGCGCAGACCGGCCGCCGGCTCGTCGAGAACGAGTAGTGTCGGGTCGGCTGCGAGCGCGCGGGCGATCTCGAGCACGCGCTGATTGCCGAGCGGCAAGTTGCCGGCGAGTTCGAACGGCTTGTCGCCGAGCCCGACGCGTTCGAGCTGCTGCAACGCCTCGTAGCGTGCGCTGGCCTCTTCCGCCTGATTCAGGCGGAGCGCGCCGGCGAGCAGGCCGGTCCTGGTGCGCGAATAGGTGCCGAGCAGCACGTTGTCGAGCAGCGTCATGCGCGGGCGCAGCTTGACGTGCTGGAAGGTGCGGGAGATGCCGGAGCGAGCGATGTGGAATTGCTGATCGTGGGTGATGGAGTGTCCCGCGAAAGCGATCTCGCCGCTGTTCGCGCGCAGCGCCCCCGTGAGCAGGTTGAACATCGTGGTCTTGCCGGCGCCATTCGGCCCGATCAGCCCGAGGATCTCGCCGGACCTTACTTCGAAGCTGACATTGTTGACGGCGACGAGGCCGCCAAACCGCCGCTGCGCGCCGCTCACTTTAAGAAGAAGCGTGCCGGGCGCCGGCTGCTCGCGGCGCGGCAGCGGGCTAGCCGGTTGCGGACGGGACAGCTTCACGTCGGGCAGAAAGCCCGCGAGAAACGGAACGATGCCTTGCCGGGCCCGCTGCAGGAACAGGATAAAGAGCGCGGAGAACGCCACGATCTCGAGCTGGCCGGAGGCGCCCTTCGCAATCAGCGGCAGGTAATCCTGCACGGTGTTCTTCAGCAGCGTGACGATCGCAGCACCAACCACGCCGCCCAAAATGCTGCCGGCGCCGCCGACCATCGCCATCATCAGATATTCGATGCCCATACCGGCCTCGAACGGGCCTGGGCTGACGAAACGGCCGAGATGGGCATAAAGCCAGCCCGACAGCGCGCCGAGGAATGCGGCGATCACAAACGTCACCAGTTTGATCTGGAAGGCGCTGATGCCGAGGCTTTCGACCAATGTATTGCCGCCGCGCAGCGCGCGCATCGCGCGGCCGATGCGGGAGTCGAGAAGGTTGTAGCAGAGGAGGAGGACTGCGACGACGATCGCCCAGATCAAGAAATAGATCTGCCGACTCTCCACCAGTGCGAACGGGCCAATCGAGATCGGTGGAATGCCCGAGATGCCATTATGTTGGCCGAGCCCCTGGATGTTGCCGAACAAGAACGCGATCGCCAGTCCCCACGCGACCGTGCTCAGCGACAGGAAGTGGCCGCCCAGGCGCAGCGTCACGAAGCCCAGGATTGCCGCGATGCTGCAGGTCAGAATGACGGCCAGCACCAGTCCGAGCCAGGGCGAATAGCCGTTCAGCGCTGTGACCCACGCTGTTGCATAAGCGGCGACGCCGACGAAAGCGGCCTGGCCGAACGAGACGATGCCGCCGACGCCGGTCAATAGCGCCAAGCCGATGGCCGCAAGCGAATAGATGCCGATATAGTTCAGCAAGGTGATGCTGAACGGATTGAGCACAAAGGGCGCAGCCACGAGGCAGGCGATCGCCGCGGCAATGATGAGACGGATCTGCTGCGGCGTCATTCCTCGACTTCCTCTTCGGAATGTTGCGAGGCGAGCGAGCGCCAGAGCAGCACGGGAATCAGTAGCGAGAAGACGATGACATCCTTCAGGGTGCTGCTCTGGAACGAGGCGAAGCTTTCGAGAAGGCCGACGCCGAACGCGCCGAGCGCAGCCCCCGGATAGCTCGTCATGCCGCCCACGATAGCGCCGACAAAGGCCTTCAGGCCGAGCAGGAATCCGGAGTCATAGAAGATCGTGTTGACCGGCGCGATCAGAATGCCGGAGACGCCAGCCATCAGTGATCCCAGCAGATAGGCGATCGTCCCGGCACGCGCGGGTCTAATGCCCATCAGCCGGGCGCCGGTCCGGTTCAGGGCGGTCGCGCGCAGCGCTTTGCCGATCAGCGTGAAGTCGAAGAACAGAAACAGCAGGCCGCTGAACACCAGCGCAGCGGCCAGGATCAGCACCGTCTGTCCGGAGACGTGCACCCCGGCGATCTCCATTGCCATCGATGTCAGCGGCTCGGTTCTGACGCCTTCGGGGCCGAAGAACAGCAAACCAAGTCCGACCAGCGCGAAGTGGAGCGCGACCGAGACGGTCAGCAAGAGGAGAACAGAGGCATCCGCGATTGGGCGAAATACGATCCGGTCCAAGAGCGGCGAGATCGGCATGATCAAGAGCAGCGCCAGCACGATCCGGACCGGCATCGGCGGAGCAAAGCGCATCGTCAGCCAGACGGTCCCAACGACGATCAGAGGCAACACGAGATAGAAGAGGACGGCCTTCGGCACCGCGCGAAGCTCGCCGGCGCGCGCCAGTGAGACGACTTCCATCGCGCAGGCCATGCACGCCAACACGACAACCAATCCGACTGTTCCGGGAAGCTGCTTGGCATCCAATGCGGCCAGCGTCAGCGCCGTGAAGGCTGCGATGTCGCCGAACGGAATGAAGATCACCCGCGTCA
This sequence comes from Bradyrhizobium sp. RDI18, assembly GCF_043203335.1. NCBI lineage: Bacteria > Pseudomonadati > Pseudomonadota > Alphaproteobacteria > Hyphomicrobiales > Nitrobacteraceae > Bradyrhizobium > Bradyrhizobium sp. RDI18. Next base: position 6,271,585 of record NZ_JBICRN010000008.1, read on the forward strand.
CGGTGAAGATCAGCACGGTTCCGATCGCCACCAGGGCGTAGACCGCCCCGGTGGCTATTCCGTCGATCGCAAGGATCGCTGCGATGTCTGCCGTCATGCCCTCAATCGTCCTTCCGTGTCACGCGTCGGCATCGCTCAGGGCTGGTAGGTCCAGGCGCCGTTGACTAGGCGAACGATCACCAGCGCGCGCTCGTCCACGCCGTGATAGGCACCGGGCTTGAAGTTGTAGACCGCGTGCACGCCCGAGAGCTCCTTGGTGTTGAGGATCTCGTCGCGCAGGGCCTTGCGGAATTCGATGGTGCCGGGCTTTGCGGTTTTCAGCGCGCGCGCCGCGGCTGACGTGAAGATCATCCAGCCGTCGAAGGAATAGGCCGAGAAGCCGTCCGTGCTCGGGAGATTGTTGGCCTTCTGGTAGGCAGCGCGGAATTCGAGCGCGAGCTTCTTGGCGAAATGGCTGTCCGGAAGCTGCTCGGCCACGATGACTGGACCGGCCGAGACCTGAATGCCTTCCGCGGCCTTGCCGCCGACGCGCACGAAATCGGGATTGACGAGCGCGACCGTGCCGTAGGTCTTGCCTTTGAAGCCACGTTCCCCGAGCGCGAGCAGCGGCAGCGCGCCCTGCGTGCCCGATCCGCCGATCAGCACGGCATCCGGACGCACGGCAAGAACTTTAAGGATCTGGCCGGTGACCGACGTATCGACGCGCGCATAGCGCTCGTTGGTCAGCACCTTGATGCCGTCCTCGGTTTCCACCGCCTTGGCGCCGTTGTAGACGAGATCGCCCCAGGCATCGGAAAAGCCGATATAGCCGATGTTCTTCATCGCGTCGCGCTTCATGCGATCGGCGACGACCTTGACCAGCAGCGAAGCGGGTTGCGGAACGGAAATACCCCATTGGTCCGCCGGATTCGGTTGTCCTATCACCGGAGAGACGGCGATCATCGGCACCTTCAGTTCGGTCGCAACTGCCATCATGGCGATGGTCGATGGAGCGGTTGCGGTGCCGATCAGGAGGTCGACCTTCTCTTCCTCGATCAGCTTGCGCGCGTTGCGGGTTGCGGCGGAGGGATCGGAGCCGTCGTCGAGCTGGATCAGCCTGATCTTCTCGCCGTTGACCTCGTTTTTGTATTCCATAGCAGCCTGGATGCCGCGCCCATATGGGATGCCGATCGAGGAGCCGGGCCCGCTGAGCGACGTCACGAAGCCGATCGTGATGTCGGCCTGTGCGGTCGATGCCGCAACGAGGCCGCCGATGAGGGCAGTCAAACTCAACATCTTGCGCATTGCATTCCCCTTGGTTGAAAACAGCCGCGACCTGAGCGAGATGTCAGCATGGATCGGGTCGGACCAGCACGATCGATGCCGTGATTGTCGCCGAAACCCGGCGCGGGTCCGTTCCCCGCCTCCGGATGGGAGTTATGAAATGAGCGTCAGCAAAGTCGGTTCAATCTCGAGCGCCGCTTCGTCACGACGCGTCTTGGCCGCATCCATGTCGCTATGGCCGGAACCGGGTTTCCCATTCTTCTGCTGCATCAGACGCCGCGCTCGTGGGACGAATACCGTGATGTGCTGCCGCTGCTCGGCCGCGATTTCCGCGCCATCGCAATGGATACGCTCGGCTTCGGAGATTCCGATCGGCCTGCCGCTGGTCCTTCGATTGAACTGTGGGCCGAAGGGGCGTTCGCGCTGCTCGATGCGCTGGAAGAGCCGCGGGCCGCGATCGTCGGTCATCACACGGGCGCGGTGATCGCGGTCGAAATGGCCGCCTCGGCGCCTGCGCGGGTGAGCGCACTGGTGCTCTCGGCCTGTCCCTTCGTCGATGCAGCGCGCCGGGCCAGGCATGACGGCATGCGTGTGATCGACGAGGTCGAGGCGCGTACCGACGGCTCCCATCTCACCGAGCTCTGGGCGCGCCGGCAGCCGTTCTATCCCGCCGATGATGTCGATTTGCTGCACCGCTTTATGGTCGATGCGTTGCGGGCTGACGAGATGGCGGCGGAAGGCCATCGGGTGGTGAATCGCTATCGGATGGAGGATCGTCTGGGAAGCATCCAGTGTCCCACGCTGGTCATTGCTCCGACAGCCGATCCGCACGTTCATCCCGTGGCTCCAAGAATTGCCGGAGCTATCGAGGGTAGTATCTTGCGCGAGCTCTCAGGAGGCATGGTGCCGCTTCCCGATCAGATGCCGGAGGCCTTCGCTAGCTTGGTCCGCGATTTCGTCGCCGCCGAGGTGGCCAAGGGCGGGAACGGTACCTGAAGCGCCGAGTCCAACCGCGGCGGATGCGAACCCATCTGCAACACCTGCTGTTCCGAGGTCGATAATCTCAGCCACGATTGATGACCTTTATCAACGCAACGACCAATGCGACGCATGCCCGCACAGGCGTGGATGCCCGTCAATTGTTTAAAGCCTAAAGTATTTATCGGCCGAACGTCAATACGCCAGCGTCGTGCCTTTGCGGAAAGTTTGCGGCGGCGCGTGCAAGCGCGAAAGCTGAATTAGCTTATGCAAAAGCGTGAGGCGCTCTCTGCCTTTCCTTTCGGCAACTCGATCTCGTCGCGCGCAGATATCGTCGGAAAGCCGTTCAATTGACGCGAAAATTATTTTGTGGTTGAAATATTTCAGTCGATGGAGAATGGCGCGACGCTATCGCGTGCCTTCACATCGATGGCTTGTGCATATCGTCAGTCTTCTCAGACTGCGTCGTTTGAGGATCGATCGGTATGCGTCGCCTGTGAACGGGATATCCGCTGTGCGCATCTTCTGGCAGAGCTTCGTCGACCAGGCTACGAGCGCGCCCTACATGGCGCAGCTTGCGGCCTATCTGAACGAGATCGCGGCGCCCGGCACCAGCGTCCACGTCGAGGGCATCACGCCCGCTGACCGCGACTTCGGCCGCCTCAGCGAATTCCGTTGCGCGATCCAGGCGGTCGACAACGGACTCGCAGCGCAGGAAAACGGCTTCGACGCCTACGTCATGGGCCACTTCCAGGATCCGGGATTGTACGAACTGCGTTCGGCGCTGACGATCCCGGTGGTCGGCGCCGGCGAAGCCACGCTGCTCGCGGCCTCGCAGCTTGGCCGTCGGCTCGGCCTTGTCACGCTCGATGCCGCCTTCGAGGTCTGGCATTATGAGCAGACCGATCGTTACGGGCTTTCCGGCCGCGTGGTGCATGTTACCGGCATGGGCTGTCGTCCGGAAGATTTCAGCGCCGCGTTTGCGGGCGATGCGGCGGCGAAGGCACGTATGCTGAGCGACTTCGCAGCCTGCGCGCAGCCGCTGGTCGATCGCGGCGCCGACGTCGTCATTCCGGCCGGCGTGCTGCCCGGTCTCCTGATTGCGAGCGAGCGTGGCTTCAAGATCGGCTATGCGCCCGTGGTGAACTGCGCAGCGGTCGCGCTGAAGAGCGCCGAGATGTGGGTGCAGTTGCAGCGTCTCAACGGCACCGAGCCGAGCCGCGGGCCGAGTTTTACGCTGGCCAATGATCGTGCGCGCCGGGATTTCCGCGCCACCGTGGCGCGCACGCCCGACAAACCGAACAGCGCTTGAGGACAAGACATGCTGCAGCCCGACAAGATCTTGTATGAAACCGAGGTGACGGCGACCGGCGGGCGCGACGGCAAGGCGGCGAGCGACGACGTCAAATTGACCGTACTCTGAACGGCTCACAGGAATCCGGCGGTCCGATGCAGAGCTCCATCCGAACACCTTACGATCGGGTCGTGATGGCAGTTCCGGTGACGATCCCGTACGTGCGCTACTCGATCGAGAGCGCGCAATGGTGGATCGGCCGCGCGCTGAAGGCGTTGGTCGATGGCGCCGGAATCACGCCGCGCGACATCGACGGCTTCTGTGTTTCGAGTTTCACGGCGGGGCTCGACAGCGGGATCGGTCTCACCCAGCATTTCGGCCTCTGCGTGCGATGGATCGACACCATTCCGCTGGGCGGTGCGAGCGCAATTGCCGCGCTGCGCCGCGCGGCGCGAGCGGTGCAGGCGGGCGACGCGCGCATCGTGGCCTGCGTGGCTGGAGATACCAATCACGTCGATTCCTTCCGCTACACGCTCGAAAACTTCTCGCGCTTCAACCAGGATGCCGTCTATCCCTATGGCGCCGGCGGTGCCAATGCGAGTTTTGCATTGATCGCGCGCAACTACATGCGAACGTTCGGCGCCCGGCGCGAGGATTTTGGCAAGATCGCCGTCGCTCAGCGCAGCAATGCGCTTCGCTATCCCAACGCGCTGATGAAAGCGCCGCTGACTATCGAGCAATACATGTCGGCGCGACCGATCGCCGATCCGATCCATCTGTTCGATTGCGTGATGCCGTGCGCCGGCGCGGAGGCGTTTCTCGTGATGAGCGAGGATGTCGCCGCGTCCCTGAACCTGTCCGCCGCCAAAATTCTCGCCACGATCGAGCGCCACAATGCGTTCGGCGATGATCCCGTTCAGGTACGGGGCGGATGGGCGATGGACGTCGATGAGCTCTACGCGATGGCGGGCGTCAAGCCTGATGATCTCGATTTCGTCGAGACCTACGACGATTATCCTGTGATCTCGATGATGCAGTTCGAGGACCTCGGCTTCTGCCGGAAGGGGGAGGGACCGGACTTCGTTCGGCAGCACGATCTCACGATCGACGGCAGCTTCCCGCACAACACCTCCGGCGGTCAGCTCTCGGTCGGGCAGGCCGGCGCGGGCGGCGCCTATCTCGGCGTGGTCGAGGCGCTGCGTCAGGTTCTCGGGCAGGCCGGTCCGACGCAGGTTAGGGATGCACGCGTCGGGTTGGCTTCGGGTTTTGGAATGATCAACTATGATCGCGGCCTCGCTTCGGGCGCGGCGATCCTCGCGGGACCAGGCGCATGATCGAACCGATCGCAAAGCCGCGCCGGAAGAACCCTTTGCAGCGGACGCGGCTGCCGACGTCGCCAGCGCCCGCACGAAGCCGCGCCTCGCACGGGTTCACGCGGGCCGCCGCCGAGGGCCGCTTCATGCTGCAACGCTGCGGCGCCTGCGGAACGTTCTGTTATCCGGCGCGCGATGCATGCCCTGCATGCCTTTCCGCCGATCTCGCCTTCACGGACGCGCCGCGGCGAGGAACGCTTTTGTCCGAAACGACGCTGCATGTCCCGGCGGACGTGCACTTCCGCGAGCGCGCGCCATGGCGCATCGGCCTGGTTACGATGGAGTGCGGGCCAACCCTCGTGACGCACCTGCACGCGGATTGCGAAGAGGGCGGGCCGGTCGTGATGTCGTTCCAACTGGACAAGAGCGGGCAGGCCGTGGCTTTCGCGCACCCCGAACGTGAGACCCCCAACATGACGGACGACAGGCAGTGGCGTGAGATGACCGCCGATCCAAAGTTTCGGCGCGTTCTGGTAACCAATGGGCGCAGCATCGTCGGTCAGGAAGCGGTGGCTGCGCTGAAGACAGCCGGCGCGTCGATCGTGTTCGTCGGCGTCGCCGAGCCGTGGAAGCCGTTCCACGGCGAGGAGGCGTTGCGCGCCATGGAGGGTGTCGAGATCGTGCCGCTCGATATCGGCGACGAGAAGTCGGCCGCAGATCTGGCGGCCGATATCGGCGGCAAGGTCGATATTCTCGTCAACACCACCGAGCATGTCCGCGCAGGCGGGCTGCTCGATCGTCAAGGCACCAGCGTCGTGCGCGACGAGATCGACCAGAGCTATCTCGGCTTCGTGCATCTGGCGCAGGCGTTCGGACCGGCGATGCGGATGCGCGGCTCGGATGGCGTCAACAGCGCTGCCGCCTGGGTCAATATCCTGTCGGTCTATGCGCTGGCGAACTGGCCGGTGTTTGGCGCCTATTCGGCATCGCAGGCCGCCTGTCTGTCGCTGTCGCACTGCCTGCGGGCGGAGCTTCGGCCCGGCGGCGTCAAGGTGGTGAACGTGTTCACGGGTCCGCTCGATATCGAGTGGTTCCAGACGGTGCCGCCGCCGAAGGTGGCGCCACGCGCGGTGGCGAGTGCGATCGTGTCAGCGCTCAAGCGCGGGCTTGAAGATGTGTTCGTGGGCGATGTCGCCGAAGATATTCGCCAGCGCCTGGCCGCCAACCCCAAGGCGGTCGAGCGTGAGCTAGGGGCGTAGGCAGGCTTGTTGAGAACGGGAGAAGCGCAATGGATAGCAACAGTCTCATGCAATTTGCCGGCGCGGTTGCATCCGGCGCGGTGCGTGTCGTCGATCTGACGTTTACGCTCAGCCCGGACTTTCCCGTCATCGTGCTGCCGCCGGAATTTGGTCAGGCCGCGCCGGTCCGCATCCAGCAGATTTCGCGCTACGACGCGAATGGTCCTGCCTGGTACTGGAACAATCTCAGCTTCGGCGAGCACACCGGCACGCATTTCGATGCGCCGATTCACTGGTTCACCGGCAAGGACCTGCCGAACAACGCAGTCGACACGCTGCCGGTGCGCGACATGATAGCGCCGGCCTGCGTGATCGATTGCTCGGCGCAGGCCGCAAAGGATGCGGATTTCCTGTTGACGATACCGGTCGTGGAGGCCTGGGAAAAAATCCACGGGCGGATTCCGGAACGGCATTGGGTGCTGCTGCGCACCGACTGGTCGAAGAAAGGTTGGCGCGACTACGCCAATCTGAAGGACGACGGCGCCCACACGCCCGGACCGAACGCCGCCGTGATGCGCTGGCTCGTCGAGGAACGCGGCGTCATCGGCTTTGGCACCGAGACGATCGGCACCGATGCCGGCCAGGCCGGGCATCTCGATCCTCCCTATCCGGCGCATCATTTCCTTCACGGCGGCGGACGTTACGGCCTGCAGTGCCTGTGCAATCTCGATCAGCTTCCGCCGACCGGCGCGGTGATCGTGGCTGCCCCGCTCAAGATCCAGAATGGCTCCGGCAGTCCGTTGCGCGTGCTGGCGTTGGTACCTGGGCAGGGCTGAACCCTTTCGTCGACATCGAGTGACATCATGAACAAGAAAAAGACTTTGTTGATCGGCGCTGCGCTCTTGCTCGCCGCCGTGGCGCCGGCGCATGCCGAAATCCTCGTCGGTTTTGTTACCGGCCTGAGCGGACCGGTGTCCTCGATCGGCGTGCCGAACGCGAAGGGATTGGCCGCGGGCCAGGCCTATGTCGGCGAGATCGATGGTGAAAAAGTTCGCGTCATCCAGCTCGATGACGGCTCGGATCCGGCCGCGTCGACGCGCAACGCGCGTAAGCTGGTCGAGCAGGAAAAGGTTGATTTCCTGATCGGCACGTCAGGCGCGCCGCAGACGCTGGCGATGGCCACGGCAGCGATCGAGATGAAGGTGCCGATGGTAGCGGTCTCGCCGATCGCGCCGGTGCCGGCCGGAGAGGGCGGGCCGTGGGTGGTGCAAACCCCGCAGCCGACGCCGCTGCTCGTCCAGGGCATCGTCGATCACATGAAGAGCCGCAACGTGAGAAGCGTGGCCTTCATCGGCTTCTCCGACGCCTTTGGCGACCTGATGTATAATTCGCTGCTGCAAAGCGCCGAGAAGGCCGACATCAAGGTGATCGCCAACGAACGTTATGCGCGCTCCGACAACTCGGTCACTGCGCAGGTGCTGCGTGCAGTTTCCTTGCGGCCCGACGCGATCATGCTGGGCGGCACTGGAACGCCCGGCGCGCTGCCCGTGATCGCGCTATCCGAGCGGGGTTACAAGGGGCCGCTCTACGGCAATCACGGCATGATCAGCGCGGATTTTCTGCGGCTTGCCGGCAAATCGGCCGAGGGCATCATCTGCCCGACCGGGCCGGTGACGGCGGGCGAACAGCTTCCCGAGAGCAATCCTATCCGCAAGGTCGCGCTCGCATTCCGCGCGGCCTATGAGAAAGCCAATGGCGAGGCGCCGGCCGATGCTTTTTCGCCCTATGCCTTCGATGGCTGGCTGGTGTTCATGGATGCCGCCAAACGTGCCAAGGCGACCGGCGCGACGCCCGGAACGCCGGCGTTCCGTAACGCGTTACGCGAAGCCCTGTTCGCGACCAAGGATGTCGTCGGTGCGCACGGCATCTACACCTATACGCCGGCCGACCGCCACGGCGTCGATAGCCGCGCGCGGATACTGGTCCAGATCGAAAACGGGAAATACAAGCTGCTGCCGTAATTGCCGGATCGGCTGCCCGCGGCTCAGGCGTGCCGCAGCTTCGCCTTCAGCCCGCGCATGTCGATCGCGCGATTGGCGCTGACGGCGGCAGCCGCCAACGTCTTGATCTCGCCTCGGGCGAGCTTGCGCGTTGACGACAGCGGCAACTCGTCGAGGATGGCGACGTAGCCGGGCACCTTGTGATAGGCGAGGCGCTCGGCGCAGGTTTCGACGATCGAAGCCGCCAGCGCGGGAGCATCATCAACCTCCACATTCGGCACAATGAAAGCAAAGACCTCTTCGCCGCGGATATCGTCGGGAACGGGCGTCACCGCGCAGCCGCCGATGCGCGTGTCCATGTAAAGCGCGCTTTCGACTTCGAGCACGCCGATGTTCTCGCCGCTGCGCCGCACGATGGTCTTCTTGCGATCGAAGAAATACAGAAGCCCGTCCTCGTCGGCGAAAACTAGATCGCCCGTGTGGAACCAGCCGTCCTGCCACGCCGCTTCGGTGGCTTCCTCGTCTTTCAGGTATCCGCTGAAGAAGCCAGACCGGGCATTGTCGCCCTTTGCGCGGACCAGCAGTTCGCCGGGCTTTCCAGGCGCGACATCGGAACCTTGATCATCAACGAGGCGATACGCCATATTTGATGATGGCCGGCCGACGCAGCGCGCTGCAAACCCCGCGGGCTCACGGGCGGTGGTCGTCGCCGCCGCGCCCCCGGTCTCGGTCATGGCCCAGGCCTCGACTATCGGGATGCGGTAGCGCTCCTCGAAGGTGGCGCGGTGGCGGACATCGACGCCGGGCGCGAAGGCGAAGCGCACGCGATGCTGCCGTTCCACTTCAGTTACAGGCAGTTGCAGCAGAATGGCCGGGATGACGCCGAGACAATGCACGACAGTGGCGCCGCTATCGGCCACGCATTGCCACCAGCGATTGGCGTGGAAGCGGTCGAGCGGCACCACGGCACCGCCGAGCACCATCATGCCGACCGCGCTGCAGCCGAGCGCGTTCATGTGAAACATCGGCAACGGCGTCAGGTTGATCTCGCGGTCTGGCTGTAGCTCTGCCACGCCGCCTTGCGCGAGGTACCAGTCGGCGACCTGCAAAAAATAGCGGTTCGAGAGCATACAGCCCTTTGGCTTGCCGGTGCTGCCTGAGGTGAACAGCAGCGCGCATTCATCATTGAACTCGGGGGTTTGGGCGCTGACGTTCGTCTGGCACGGTGGAATGCGGCTATCGGTATCGATCAGGCGGGCGCGGCCGAGCGCCGCATCTTTCGTCACATGGACGCGATCGAGCGTCGCCACGAGCAGGTCGGCCTCCGACAGCTCAAGCTGGAAGGACAGTTCATCGGAGCGGACGTCGGGGTTGATCGGAACGATCGAAACCCCGAGCGCATTGAGCGCGAGCCAATGCAGGAAGAAGACCGGGCGATTGTCGAGCAGCAAGGCGACCCGCGCACCGCGTCCGTAGCCGGCGGTCGCGTATTCGGCACGCAGACGCTCGACCTCGGTCCTAAAGGCGCCGTATTCGATCTTGAAACCTTCCGGTGCGTAGGGCAGTTGCGCACTTGCAGGCGCCAGCAGGAATGGTGCGTCCGGCCGCCTTGCAGCCGTGGCGGCGAAAGCATCGGATGGCGATCGATACGGAATGTTGAGACTCATTGTGGGCGTCGCTCCCATTCATTTCCTGCCGCCGGACGCAGGTAGCCGGAGTCCGCACGCAGCACTTGCTGCAGGGGTTCTCGTCGAATACTTTAAGCCTAAACTATATTGCTGGCCAATAGCGATCTATCGCAGACCTGCCCGGCGAAGCTTGGAAGTGGCCTTGAAGCTTGAAAGTGGCCTTGGAAGTTGGCCTTGGAGGTGCGTATGCAGGCAGGTGATGGTGGCGCGGCCGGGCAGCGGCGGGGTGGGTCGATCTGGCCGCAGGCGGCTGAGCGTTTTCCGCCGGCGGATCGAATTCTCTCGACCATTTTGACACGGCAAGCCGCGCGGTACCGTGACCGCGCGCTGTTCGTCTTTGGCGAAACGCGATGGAGCTACGCCGAGACGGTTTCGATCGCCGCCGCATCGGCCGCCCGCCTGATGCAGGCCGGAATTCGCGCCGGCGACCGCGTGGCTCTGATGTGCTCGAACCGGCCGGAATTCCTGGAAATCCATCTCGGCTGCGCCTGGATGGGCGCCGTCACGGTGCCGATCAACACCGCACTGCGCGGTATCCAGCTCAGCCACATCCTGCGCAACTGCACGCCGAAGCTGCTGGTGATCGAGTCGTGCTTCATGCCCGCCATCGACACGCTGGAAAGCGAAGTCGCGCCGCCGGATACTGTCTGGACAATCGACGAAGGTGTCGCGTCTCAACTCGCGTCGGGATCGATCTCGCCGCTGCCGACGCTCGGCGACGGAACGCCGCCCGCGCCGGTGCAGCCGGGCGACACGGTCGCGATCCTCTATACCTCGGGCACCACAGGTCCTTCCAAGGGCGTTTGCTGCCCGCAGGCGCAGATGTTCTGGTGGGGCGTCTATTCGGCGCGGGCGCTCGACATTCGCGAAGGCGACATCCTGTTCACGACGCTGCCGCTGTTCCACACCAACGCGCTGAACGCGTTCTATCAGGCGCTCCTCAACGGCTGCACCTACGTGCTCGAGCCGAAATTCTCCGCCTCCGGTTTCTGGGCCGCGGCGCGCCGACATCAGGCAACGGTCGGTTATCTCCTCGGTGCGATGGCCGTGATGTTGCTGGCACAGCCCCCGGCAGCGAACGACACTGCGCATTTCATGCGTGTAGCGCTTGGTGGCGGCGTGCCCGGCCAGTTTCACGGTCCGTTTCTCGAGCGTTTCGGTGTGCCGCTGCTCGACGGTTACGGTTCGACTGAGACGAATTTCGTGTTCGCGGGTACGATCCCGTCCGATCGCCCCGGCACCATGGGCTATCTCGTCGAAGGCGTGGAGGCTTGTATCGTCAACTCTGAGGACGGACCCCTGCCTGACGGCGAAGCCGGCGAGCTGTTGTTACGCGCGCGCGAGCCGCTCGTGTTTGCAACGGGATATTTCGCAATGCCGGACAAGACGGCCGAAGCTTGGCGGAATCAGTGGTTTCGCACCGGCGATCGTGTCGTGCGCGATGCGGACGGCCACTATCGCTTCGTCGACCGCATGAAAGAGTCGATCCGCCGACGCGGCGAGAATGTTTCGTCCTGGGAGGTGGAGCAGGTGTTGCTGATGCATCCGGCGATCGCTGCCTGCGCGATCTATCCGCTGCCGTCCGAACTCGGCGAGGACGAGATTGCGGCGGCCGTCCAGTTCGAACCCGGCCAGGCGCTTGATCCAGTCGAGATCATCAGCCATTGCGAGGGCAAGCTGGCCTATTTCGCGATTCCGCGTTTTGTCCGCATCGTCACCGAGATGCCGTTGACCGAGAACGGCAAGATACGCAAGGTCGCGCTGCGGGAGGCCGGGAAGACTCGGACACCTGGGACCGCGATGCCGCGGGATACAAACTGCGTCGTTAAGGTCGGGAGCGGGCTTGGTCCGTCGCTTGCTTCACGGCGTTCTTCAGATCGGTTGTCCCCAAGGAGTCCCCCAATGCGCGTATTGGCTTGCTCGATTCTGACGATCGGAGCGATCTTGGCGTCCGCGCCGGCATGCGCCCAGACCTATGATCCAAACTACCCGGTTTGCCTGCAAACCTACGCCATCGGCGGCGGCCATATCGACTGCAGCTTTGCTTCGCTGGGGCAGTGCGCCGCGTCCGCTTCGGGTCGCGCGGCCCAATGTTTGAACAATCCGTACTTTGCGCAAGGCGTCAGGAAACCGCCCCGGCAGCGCGGCGTTTACTGAAGGTGGCATCGGCATGCGTCGCAGACGTGACGCCCGATTTTGCCCAAGCCAACGCTTGCACCTATAATCCGTTGAAACCACCATTCCGTGAGGTCATGTGACTGCCCCCAATCCTGCTGCCGGCAAACCGGTCGATCCCGCCTCCCTCGTCAACGTACCGCGGTTGATAACGGCGTATTTTGCGTCGAAGCCGGATCCGTCCGATCCCACCCAGCGCGTTGCGTTCGGCACCTCGGGCCATCGCGGGACATCGTTGAAGAACTCGTTCAATGAAAATCATATCCTGGCAACGACGCAGGCGATCTGCGACTATCGCCGCGAGACGGGACTGACTGGTCCGCTATTCATCGGCATCGATACCCATGCGCTGGCCGAGCCGGCGCTGGCGAGCGCGGTAGAGGTGTTTGCCGCCAACGGCGTCGACATCATGATTGACGAGCGCGGCGGCTATACGCCGACGCCCGTCATCTCGCATGCAATCCTGAGTTACAACAAGGGGCGAACGAGTGGACTTGCCGATGGCGTTGTCATCACGCCCTCGCACAATCCGCCAGACGATGGCGGGTACAAATATAACCCGCCGCATGGCGGCCCGGCCGATACCGACGTAACGGCCAAGGTTGAGAAGGCTGCCAATACCTACATCGAAGCCGACATAAAGGGCGTTGCGCGGATGCCGTATGAGCGCGCCCGCAAGGCGCCATCGACGCATCTGCACGACTACATCCGTCCCTATGTCGCCGATCTCGGCAATGCCGTGGACATGGTGCTGATCAAATCGTCCGGCGTGAGAATCGGGATCGATCCGCTGGGCGGCGCCGCCGTTCACTACTGGCAGCCGCTGATCGAGCATTACGGGATCAACGCAACTGTCGTGAACGACGCCGTCGACCCGACGTTTCGTTTCATGACGGCGGACTGGGATGGAAAGATCCGGATGGATTGTTCCTCGCCGTTCGCGATGGCGAGCCTGATCCAGATGCGCGACAGATTTGACGTTGCCTTCGCCAACGACACCGACGCCGATCGGCACGGCATCGTGACCCGCACCGGCGGGCTGATGAATCCGAACCATTTTCTCGCGACGGCGATCGCGTACCTGTTCGCGCATCGGCCGCAATGGGGCAGCAAGGCCGCGATCGGCAAGACCATCGTCTCCAGTTCGATCATCGACCGTGTCGCGAAGAAGCTGAACCGCAAGCTGGTCGAAACCCCGGTCGGTTTCAAATGGTTCGTCGAAGGCCTTGGCACGGGCGGCTTCGGATTCGCGGGCGAGGAAAGCGCCGGCGCATCGTTCCTCAAGCGCGATGGCTCGGTCTGGACGACCGACAAGGACGGCATGGTGATGGGGCTGCTCGCCGCCGAAATGCTTGGTCGCACCGGCCGCGATCCGAGCCAGCAGTTTGCGGCCCTGACCGCCGAACTCGGCGTGTCCTTCTATGAGCGGATCGACGTGCCGGCGACGCCCAAACAGAAGAGCGCGCTGAAGGCACTTGGACCGGAGCAGCTCAACATGCACCAGCTTGCCGGTGAACCGGTCAGCGCGATTCGGACCCGGGCGCCGGGTAACGATCAATCGTTCGGTGGCATCAAGGTGGAGTCCGAGGCGGGATGGTTCGCCGCGCGGCCATCGGGCACCGAAGATGTCTACAAGATCTATGCCGAGAGTTTTCGGGACCAGGATCACCTGAAGACGATTCAGCAGGATGCCCAGCGGGCCATCGCAAAGGCTTTCTGACTGCCGCGCCGTGAGGCGGTTGGGAGCTGTGTAACGGGTAAATGCCGGACCGCCGCGGGACGGCAGAATATTGCAATATTGCGCCCGGCTGCGCAGCCTGCACCAGTCCGGCACAGCCTGGAACCCGGAACGGAATTTCAGGTCACCGTTGCCCTTGCGATCACGCTGAAATCACGAGAGCCCACGCAGTGTTAAGCTCGGGAGTTAGCTGCCAGAAAGCCGTACCGAACGGGCGGCCTGTGAGCTATCGCGAGGTACCGGGGGATGAAATGAGTGCGGAATCGGTTGTCTACTATCTGAATCGCGTGCCGGAAAGCGATCCGAACGACCAAACCGAATGGCTTGTGACGGCGTTGGGGCAGTATACCGGCGCGGAATTGCGCGAGCTGCTCTATGTAGCGGAGGAACCTGGGTTCTTTGAATTAATGCGTGGGCTGTTTGCGCTCTCGGATGAAAGCCGTGCCGCCCTGCAGCATTTCCTCGAAACCGGTCACCCGTCGGCCATGAAGGCGGCGATCGACCCGAAGGGCCGGTTGACTATCGAGCATGTCACCGAGGAGAAGCGGATAAAATTGCTTCCCAGGATCGCAAATTAGCGCCTGCGTCTTCCGGAGGTTGTGCTAAGGTCTCCCAGCTTGAGGGAGCCTGCCGATGGCGACGAGGAAGTCTGGCCCGCTCGATGCGATGGTGGGCGCCAGAATTCGCATGTTTCGCGTCGACCGCGGCATCAGCCAAACCATGCTTGCGGAACGCATCGGTGTGACTTTTCAACAGGTGCAGAAATACGAGCGGGGCGCCGACCGGGTCGGTGCCAGCCTATTGGCGCAAATTGCTTCGGTGCTCGGCGTTTCGGTCGGTGAGCTGTTCTTCCCGGCCCGGATCTTCCGGCTTGAATTCACCGGTTCATTTGCCCGCAGAGCCGGGCGCCTTGCGCGTTCTCAAGGCCTTGCACGAATGATCAGCCCGCGCGTGCGACGTTGCGTCGCCAAGCTGGTTGAAAGCATCGGCGATCGAACGGCGGGGGCGAAGGCCACGGTTGCGCGGCTGAATACTGTCGATCGCGGTGATCGGCGGAGGTTTCCCTCCTGGGGATAGTCTTCCGCAGAAGGCGTGTGGCAACCTCGCGCAGCCCCATTTCTGCCGCTAGAGCGTTTCCAGCGAAAGCCTGCCCCGGACTTGATCCGGGGTGGATACCGGTTCGCGTTAAGAAAACGCGTCAAAACAAGAATCGAGAGCCCGGTTCTGATTCAATCAGAACCGAAAGGCTCCAGTCCGATCTCGGCTTCAGCCGGTAGCGCGTATCGCAAACCGCTCCGGCGGCCTGCTGCCGGGAATGAATTCGCCGATCCAGTCACGGCGCGTTGCTTCGATATGCCAGGACATCGCCTCAGCCGAATAGGGTGCCGGATCGGGAATGTCCTTGCGGATCTCCTTGCCGTCGAGCCAACCGCAGCTATGCGAATAGCGCGTCTTGCAGACGAGATGGACATCGCCGTGATCCTGCAGCAGCACGTATCCGTCGGCGGGAAAAAATGTGCCGGCAAGCTCGATCGCAGCAGGCAACTGGCGCACCAGCAGAAATGTGCTGCTGGATTGCGTCTCCGATTCGGAAACCAGCACGCCGACCAGGCTGTGGATTGGCGCGATCGCCTGCGGTGCAACCATTGCGAGAGGCTCCGTGATCGGGCCGGCTGTCGCAATCGAAAGATACTCACCCTCCGGCCCCCAACGGCAGGCGATCAGCCACTCACGGCTGCGGCTCCGAATCAAAGTCGGCTTGGCGTAATCCGATCGAGCAATATCTGCTGCCATGGCTATGACGAAGGCTTTCGCGAGCATAAGTTTCCTCCAGGGCGAGGGCGGACTGGCCTCTCGTCCGGAGTCTGGACGTCAAGTCGTGAGGTCACCGTGAGCGGTACCGAAAATTCGATGCAGGAATTGTTCGCGCGCGCTGCATCGTTGCTTCTTGGCAACGATGTGGACGCGGCTGGCGATCACGACGCCAGACTCATCCTTCAGGCGCTGGAATATGCCGAGGAATCAAGCAACGGGATTGATTCGCAGCTCGCCAATCGCGCTCATTTGCTGATCGCTGCTTCCCGATTTGCGCGCGTGTTCGAACTGGCAGCACCCGATGCGCCCGGCCTGATCAGCTTTGGCGCGCAGTTCGATCCAGCGCTTGCCGATCCCTTGCATGAGAAAAGCCCGATAGTCGGCGTTTCCGGCGTCGGTCTGACGTTGCGGGACGCGTTTCAGGGCTGCATCGGCGAGGGCATCGAGTACCTCTCTCAATTGCAGACCGGAACCGACCTGTTGCTCAAACCCGGCGTCGACGATTGGGCCGGAAAACTCGGTCCGAAGGCGCTGGAGTTGGTCGCAGCCCTTTCGGAACGCCGCATGCAACCGGAGCGAGCGCTTTTCCTGGTGTCGCGCAACGCGACTGACCGACGGCGGCGAGGTGTTGCTTCCGGCGGACATCTGCCTGCGCCGGCCGCCAGCGCAGCGCGAGTTTGCGTCGCCGTTCCCGCTGAGCATCGGATCGGCCGCCGGTCCGTCACGGGACGCCGCAGCGCTGCACGGCCTCTTGGAATTGATCGAACGCGATGCAGCCAGCCTGTGGTGGCGAGGCGGTCAATTGCCGCGATCGATTCCGCCGCAGCATGAAGCGGGTATCGCGGCGGAAGGTTTGTTGCGGCAGCTCCGGCACGGCGCAGCGGTGCCGCGCCGGACATGGCTACTGGATATCACGACGGATATCGGTGTGCCCTGCGTCGTGGCCGTCTCCTGCCGGGTGGACGGTTCCGGTTTCGCCTTCGGCCTCGCCGCGCGGCCAGCGCTCGAGACCGCGGTCCGCTCCGCGATTCTGGAAATGTGTCAGCTCGAACTGGCCGACGCCGTCGTCGCCACCAAACGCAGCGAGCGCGGCGATGACGCGCTCAACGCACAGGATCGCATCCACCTGCAGCGCGCGGCGATCGATGCCGGTCAGTGCAGACTGCTGCAGCCGGTCGCGGAGCACGCGGCCCATCTGCCCCTTCACGCAACTGAAGCGAGCGTTATATTTGGATTGATCGTACAGCGTTTGGAACAAATGGGAATCGAGACGTTCTGCCTCGATCTCACGCGCCAGCGCTTCGTCGTTCCGGTGGTCCGCGTGATTGCCCCGGGCCTGCAACTCGAGCCATCCGAAATCGTCACGGCCAGGCTGCAGGATGCGATGGCGCGAACCGGCGGCGGCGCAACCTATACCGGGGGCGTCCCTTTGATATAAAGTGGCGGGAATTAACCAACCGGTTCCGGAAACCGTTTCATGCCGGCCAGTGCCAGCGCCATGACATCAGACAGTGCCGCGACGGCGCCCGAAAGCGCTCCGCGCCTGTCGGTATCGCTGGTTGGGCGGCTCGGCGTGCGGTTCAACGGCCGGCCTATCGAACTGCGAACTCGCAAGGCCGGCGCGGTTCTGAGTTATCTGGCGTTATTGGAGTCGAAGCAGGAGAGCCGCGAGCGGCTGGTCGGCCTGCTCTGGAGTCGTTCAGACGAGGAAAAGGCGCGCGCCTCGCTGCGCCAGGTCGTGCGCGAACTGCGGTCGATGCTCGAGGAGGCCGGATATGACGGCTTCGTCGCGGAACGGCTGATGATCGGCATCGACGTCGGACGGATCGAAGTCGACATCGAAAGCGTGATTCAACTCGCTGAAGGTGGACGCGTTCACCCGCTGCTGCTTGATACGCCGCAGCTTGACGGGCGGTTGCTCGAAGGAATGGACGATCTCGACCCGTCATTCCGGGTTTGGGTGTTGGCCAAGCGGCAGACCATCCACGAACGGCTGATGCGAAATCTCGACGAAGGCTTGACCTCCGCAAGCGTTCCCGCCGACGCCAAAAAGAGGATCGCCGCTGCGATTGTCAATCTCGATCCGACCCATGAATATGCCTGCCGCTATCTGATGCGGGCGCATGCCGAAGAAGGCGATGTCGCTGGCGCGCTGCGCATCTACAAGGCGCTGTGGGATCTTTTGGATCGCGACTACGCCATGGAGCCGTCTTCGGCCACCGAAGAGCTCGTCGCGAACATCAAGCTCGGCATTCTGGAGCGCGCACCGGCCGATCGGGCCGCATCGGCAGCGAATGACGAATTCGCCGTCAGGATGGTCAGGGGGCCGCTCTCCAGCCGGTGGCCCCGATGTCGCCACCGGCCAATGCGCCTGCCAAGACGCGCCTGGTGCTGCGGCCCTTTGCGATGCACGGCGTCGATGAGGATCACAGCCATCTGGTGCAGGGGTTCTCCCAGCATCTCGCGGCCTGTCTCGTGCGCTTCCGGGAATGGAGCGTCGTCGATCGTCCTCCGGCGGCCGTCGTGCTTCCGGCGGGTACGGCTCCGCAATACTGCATCGAGACCACCGCCTATCAGGCGGGTGCCGAAATCAACATCGTGATGGTGCTCCGGGACGATACCACCGGGATTTACGTCTGGAGCGAAAGCTTCCGGCTCGGCCTCGGCAACTGGTTCGAAACACAGCAGCGCATCATCCGCCGGATCGCCACCTCGCTGAACGTGCAGCTCTCGACCGAACGGTTGATGCGGTTGGCCGGCGAGCCCGACGTGTCGCTCGATCTGCATGACCGCTGGCTGCGCGGACAGAACCTCATGTCGAAGTTTGATCCCGAAAGCTGGCGGCGGGCAGTCGCCATCTTCCGCGATGCGATCCGCGACAATCCGGGCTTCTCGCCCTGCTACAGCAGTCTCGTGCAGATGAACAACATCGAGCATTTCGTGCATCCGGGCATGTTCCGCGATCTCGACAAGGCGCGGGCAACACTCGAACTTGCAAAGACCGCCGTTCAACTCGATCCCGTCGATTCAAGGGCGCATCTATGCTGCGGCTGGTCCTATATGATGGCCCTTCGGGAAGCCGAAGCTGCGCCGCACATGCAGCTTGCCTGCGAGCTCAACGACAACGATCCGTGGACGTTGCTATCGAGCGCGCACTATGACGCGTTCTGCGGTTCGATCGAGCAGGCCCGGCAGCGAGCCGAGCAGTCGCTCGCGCTGTCACCGGCGCCGTCGTATCTCGAATGGAGTTACCATTGCATCATCCGCTTCTTGACAGGCGACTATGCAGGCGCGCTCGACGCCTATGACCGCACGCATGGCGTCGTGCCGATCCTGCCCGCGTGGCGGGCGGCGGCGCTGTTCTATCTGGGAGAGCGCGAAATGGCGCGGGAACAGGCGCAGCGGTTCGCGAACGGGCTGCGCTCTTTCTGGGTTGGGCAATTGGCCCCCACCGACGAGGCCGTAACGCGCTGGGTTCTACAGGCCCATCCGATCAGTGTCGGCGAGCGATGGGACGCCCTCCGCCACGGCTTGCGTGGCGCAGGGCTTCCAGTCGACGGTATCGTCCAGCTTTCCGCTTAGCTGATTGGCTTAGGCGCAAAGGCTGAGCGTGTAGTCGCCGATGCGTTCGGCGTGCACCTTGAACTTGTCTTCCTCCGGAATCACCGGATCGATGCCATTGAACAGGCGCTTGTAGAACGGCGGCAGCGGATAGGTCGATCCGGGCTGGTTGAGCAGCGCCTCGGAATCCTCGATCATCACCTTCGGTGGCAACTTCACTGTAATCGTGTCCTGCTCCTGCGCCACGAATTTGATGTGCTTGAAGCGATCAGGCACGGTGGCGAATACTTGAGCCTTGGCTAGTTGCTCCTTGAATTCTTCCACGGTCTCGGGCAGCGGATAGGTATTATCATCCTCAAGATAGTTTGTGCCGGTAGCCCAGGTCTTTACCAGCTTGCCCCACCGCTCATGGTTGCTTACTTGCAGTCTTTCGATGCGCATGGTTCTACTCCTCGGGGTTGCGCGAGACGGAACGATTCCGCTCACAGAAATGCGGGCACGGCATGCTTCAGCTCGGCAATTTCAGTGGTGAACTCCACCAACTGCGCCATGTTTGAGATGTCTGGAATGTCCTTAAGTACGTTCGCCAGGTAAAATTCGCGGGCAACGAGATCCAGTTGATCGGCGAGCGAACCGCCGCAGGCCGATTGCGGGTCGCTTGAGAGCGCCCCGAATATCACTTCCGATACGATGATCGAACCGAGCAGCCCGAGTTGCAGGCCCTTCGTCTGTTGCATTGCTTCGAACAGGATGAAGAACGGCAGCGGCGGATCGTTTGAAAGGGTGTCGATGTCGTCATCAGTCAGGGCGCCGTATGCCCGCCCGGCGGACAGCCATTCGCGAAGCTCATTGACGCGGTAGTCGCGATCCTCCAGCAGGCGCGACATCGCGATGAAATTCGGTCTGCGATTCCCGATCGCTGCAATCAGGGAGTCAACCGACCACATGCCCGCCAGTCCGGCGCCGAGCAGGTCCCGATAGAGCAGGCCGACCCGCTCCGTTTCGTCGAACGCCGGAAAGAACTGGTCGTTGCCAAGCCCGTAGCTGAGATGGGGTCCGATGCGGCGGCTGAAATTCGGCGTCGAACCGTTGATCTCGAAAAAGCGCGACCATTGCACCATCCACGTCTCGTCGAGCGGCATGTTGGCCGGGTCATTTACCGAGCTCTTTTCGAGCGTGTTGTTGAGGTCGTGGAGGGAGAGGTCGTTGATCTGGTACTCGGGTCGCACCATGGCGTGGCCGAAGCGGAATGCGCCATGCGAGAACTCCAGCGGTATTTCCCAATTGCCGATCGCGGCTTTCCTTGCGAGATCGGTGCGGTCGATGAACTGCGGGGCCGGACCGCGATAGCTTGCGTAAATCGCCGGATGGAGCACTCGCCGCATCAGGTCGTTGCGTATGATGTTGTGATAGATCGTCGTCAACGCGCCGCGGGCGCACAGGAAGCGTTTGTAAGCGGCGCCGAACCGGCCGTTTGGCCCCGCATTGCCTTCATGGCGGCGGATGATGTCGATGAGCCCATTGTGCAGCAGCGCGAAAAGCGCGGTGAGCTGCGACATGACGGCATGATCGTCGTTGCGCGGATCAGCGACCAATGCCTCGGTGAGGGCAGCGCGAACGCCGGCAATGCTGCGGTCGATTCCCGTCACATTCTCGGCCTGTGCGCGGGCGATGTCACGGAACGGGCAGCCGGTCGCGGGCTCGTTCTCCTTCCAGCGCATGCGGCCGAGCCGCAGCTTGGTGCGGCGGTCGTCATTCGGCGCGTCCAGCGCATAGATGTGCGGCGATCCGACCGGGCCGCTGCCATACAGCGTCTCCAGCCGAAGCGGCGTGCGGCGGGCGTTTGTGGTGCCTCGGCCAAGCCCGCCCGCCACCGAAAGCGGAATCGCCGAGTGAACCAGATCATGTGCAATGAACTGCAGTAGATAGGTGTAGCCCGAGGGGATGGAGGGATTTTCCCAATGTTCCAGCGATCGAACTTGATGTGACGGCCATTTTATGGCGGCATCCATTCGCCGTGACAGGCGATGCATCAATCCGCGAAGCTTTGCATGGTGTGACGGCGACTCGAGCGGATCGATACCGAAGGCGCGGAAGCGCTGCGACGGAGCGGGCGTGCCGAAGAAATGACGAAAGCCGGAAGGCGTTGCCGACGAAACAGAGTCGCGCGTATCGAGTTCTGAAGTTCGGAACGAGGATGCGCCGGCGACCTTGTGCACAACCATCAGAACTGCTCTCGCTGGATCAATGTGGCGAGATTGGAAATAAAGTCGTGAAATAATCGTGAGTTAAATCGTTAGAACCTGTGGACATATGTGGACATCTTTTGGTCATTCTGCGGGCCGCTCACGCCTGTTTCACGATTGGTGACGCGGCGGCATGACCATCACGTAGTAGCGGCTGGCATCGAAGCGCGTGTGAAGCTGATTGAGGCAGCATCCTTGGCGCGCCATTTCGGCCAATGCTCGCGGTGATGATTGTCGTATCAGGAGCGGTGTGCGCTGCCGCGATCGATACCTGCATCAAGGCACGCAAGTAAAGGCAAAAACCCGGCGTGATGTTTGCGAAACGTTGCCTTGGACCGGCATTCCGGATAGCCATGGCATATACTTCCCGCTGAGGCGCTCTCCTTCCATGGCTGACTTCCACGGCGTCTTTCCCTATCTCGTGTCACCGATCGATGCTTCCGGCGAAATTCGCACCGAAGTGCTGGGCCGGCTCTGCGACGACCTCATCAAGGCAGGCGTGCATGGGCTGACGCCGCTGGGATCGACCGGCGAGTTCGCCTATCTCAACCAGGCGCAGCGTGCCTGCGTCGTGCAGGCCACGATCGAAGCCGCTGATGGCCGCGTGCCGGTGATCGCCGGCGTTGGCTCGACATCGACGGCGGATGCCGTGGCGCAGGCGAAGGCGTATCAAAAGCTCGGCGCCGACGGAATTCTTGCGATCATGGAGGCTTACTTCCCGGTCGCCGACGCGCAGGTCGAATCCTATTTCCGCGCCATTGCCGACGCGGTCGACATTCCCGTCGTGATCTACACCAATCCGCAATTCCAGCGTTCCGATCTCACCCTCGACGTGATCGCGCGGCTCGCGACCCATCCGCGCATCGGCTACATCAAGGACGCCTCCACCAATACCGGCCGGCTGCTGTCGATCATGAATCGCTGTGGGGAGGCGATCCGCGTGTTCTCTGCATCCGCCCACATCCCGGCGGCGGTGATGCTGATCGGTGGGGTGGGCTGGATGGCCGGTCCTGCCTGCATCATCCCGCGGCAGAGCGTCGAGCTCTACAATCTCTGCAAGGCGGCGCGCTGGGATGAGGCGATGGCGCTGCAGCGCAAACTGTGGCGCATCAACGAGGCTTTTGCGCGGTTCAACCTCGCCGCCTGCATCAAGGCCGGGCTCGACATCCAGGGTTACGCGGTCGGCGATCCCATCCCGCCGCAGGCGGCGCTGACGGCCGAGCAGCGCAAGGTGGTCGAGGCGGCGCTGCGTGACCTCGGATAAGTGCAGCCTGCGATATCTTGTAGGGTGGACAAAGGCGCGTAGCGCCGTGCCCACCGTCAAGCGCACCGTCAGGAATGGTGGGCACGCGGAGCCTGTCATCGGGCGCGCGCTCGCGCGACCCGTTGGCTGTGTGCCGAGTATGAACGACAGCTTGGAGGTGGAAGTCCTCTATCCAGCCTGATGACGGCGAAGGATTAGCGAAACGCAAGGGCATCACCGCGAGGTGGGGGTCCGAAGAAAGCGTGGAGCAAAGCCGCGGCTCGATGGACAAAATACCGGATAATGAGGCCTGCCCGGCCGGACGAGCGAGCAGCCAATCGCGAAGTCCTCAGTCATCAAGGGTCGGGGTGGTAGATCCGGCGGGCGTGCGGCGAAGGCGGTCGGTCTTACCTCGGGAGGTCTGCGTTGTGTCCCGGCAACGGGACTGAGGTCGTCGCAAGGCGATCTGAGCGCAGCGCAGAAGTCAGCAGAGGGCGTAGTGGGCGGCAGCGCGCCGCTGAAGGCCCGAACGGTGGAAGAGGTCAGTAGAGCGGCAATCTCGTGCAGGCCATGCAGCAGAAGCCACAGCAAACACTGGACTTGGGCCGCGACGCGACGGGTGAAGCCCGAAGCGCCCCCTCCCAAGGGATTGAAACCAGCACGGCGAGAGCCAGCCTCGAACGCCCGGCGGTCGCGGGACCGTCGATGGAAGCAGTGATCGAGCGTGAGAACTTGAGGAAAGCGTTGGCGCAAGTGAAGCGCAACAAGGGTGCGGCGGGCATTGACGGGATGACCGTCGACGATCTGCCGGCCTACCTGAAGGAGCACTGGCCCACGATCCGAGCCAAGCTGCTTGACGGCACCTACCAGCCGCAACCGGTGCGGCGGGTCGAGATACCAAAGGCATCGGGTGGCGTTAGGCTGCTCGGCATCCCGACGCGCCGGGCATAATACACCTCATACAGTTTGCGTTGGGGATGGTGGGTCAAGATGGCTTGAAGTCGCAACCCATTTTCGGAGACGCCGGTCGACGTAATCGTCGATGGTGATTGCATATGGCGCATTCGGCTTGCGTTGCAGCGCCGAGACTATACCACGTTCGATCCAGTAATGGACGACCCACAGGCTGACGCCAAATCTCTCACAAACCTGGCTGACGTTCAACGTTCCGGCGGGAAGAGATGGGCCAGTGATACGATGCTTGTAGCGGATCCATCGAATCATGCTGACGGTGAACGGCCTGCCGGTCGAGCTTGTCTGGCCATTGCTTTTGAGTTGCGCGACGATTTCATGATCATCATGTAGTTCCGCCAGCGCGCGGATTTTGGCAACGAACTCATCGGGATAACGAACTGCTTCGGGGCGGTTCGGCCGCTGCCGGACCTCAATTGTCTCAGTAGCCCCACCTTGCCAGCGAATTTGCAATCGCAGCAGTTTGGGTTCTGGACCCTTAGCTACGGTGATGTCGCGTATCAACAGGCGGAGCATGCGCTTGCGGTCACGAGCTGAAGTGCTTGAAGCCTTCCACAGTCGGGGGAAGTCCCTGCCAAGCTGCAGTATTTGCTGCCTCTGTTCGGTTGTGATGCTACGCAGGTTCTGGCGCTCAAAATTGGCCAATTCAGTCTCGAGCTCGAGAAGCCGTTCCATTGCATCGTTCCAGCGCTTCTCGAGCGTACTGGCAACCAACCGATTGCTGGGGTCTGCTTCTTCATAGCGCCGTTCTGCCAAGTCGCAATCATAACGGGCCCGGTCTATCCTTCGTTGCCATTGCGCAGCAATTGACCTATCGCGCTCCTCCAAGCTTGTCAGCGCTTGCAACGCCAGTTCAACCGTCAGTGGCGTGACGGCGGTCAACAGGCGCTCTGCAATGGCGTGATCAAGCGGTTTTGATGGCAGAGACATGCAGTGCTGCGGCGCCAGTGCCTCCCGACGCCTCCAATTGCATTCATAGATCGGGTAAAGACCGCCATTGCCGGCGTAGCGCACATTTAGACGCCGTCCGCAAGCGCCACAAAGCAATAAACCTTGCAGCAAACAAAGTCCCTCTCGAGCGGGTCCGGCGATAACTTCGCTATTGGTCCTGTTCGCCGCCAAGTGTTCGCGGTTGGTAAGGAATCGATCCCAGGTAATATAACCAGCATGGTGATCGGGAATGACAACACGCCACTCATCTTGTGGCATGCGGCGCAACTGAGTTTGAATCTCACCGGTAGGGCCAACCTGCTTGCAAGATTGATATCGGCCAAACACGTAAGTGCCGGCGTAAGATGGATTGGCAAGGACACCGAGCACGCGTGAATGCGTAAGTCGTCCCCAGATCAGCTTGCCGTCCCAGACGCCGCCATAGGCTCGGCGTGGAAAGACAAGGCCGAGTTCATTGAACCGTTTAACTACGCCGTAGGCGCTGCTCTCTTGTTCAAATAGTTCGAAGACTGTTCGAACCGCGCCTTGCACTTCCTGATCGGGGTCGAGGGTGATCCTATCGCCGTCGAATACCAAACCGACCGGCAGAGGGAAGTGCAATTCACCTTTCTGCGCCTTGTTGAGTTTGCCTCCGTGGAGGCGCGCGCGAATGATGTGCAGCTCTGCCTGAGCAAACGTACCCTTCATGCCAAGCACAAGGCTGTCGTTGAAGTCCGCCGGATCGTAGCAGCCATCGCCGTCGAACACCAATGTGCGTGTCACCGCGCACAGCTCCAGCAAGCGATGCCAATCCTTGTTCGAGCGGGCCAGGCGCGAGGCTTCCAGAGAGAAGATCGCGCCGACTTGGCCCATTGCCACATCGCTGACCAGCGTCTTGAAGTCGTCGCGATTGGTCGCCTGCTCGCCGGAGTGACCGAGATCCCGGTCGAGGATCCGGATCTGCTCGGAGTCCACCCGAGCGACCTCGCTTGGTCCGCCAAGTTGTACTGGCGCTCTGTGCTCTCTTGATTGAAGCGGACTTGCCCCATCGTCGACTGACGGATGTAGATGCAGGCCTGCCGCGCGAGATGATGATCGGCAATCTTGGGATTGATCATGATCGGGTCCTTCCACATCGGGCGGCGGAGCGCCTGCAGCGAGATAGGAGTCGATCATGTTGGCGATGATGGCGCCCGCCTCGGCAAAGTCGAGGGCTGCGACCGCCGGATCCATCTAATCGAGACTTTCGCGGCGACGCAGAAGCTCGGCATTGATCGCGCAAATCTCGTTGAGCATCTCCTGGAGCTTGCGGTAGTTGGCGAGAAACTCGGCCACCTGAGGATACGCGCCATTCGGCACATAGCCGAGCCGCGGGCGTTCGCCGGTTCGAGCGATTGTGGACAGGTAACGCTTGGGGCCGTGTCCCGGTCCGTCGACGCAGTGGCAGCTGGGTCGGCCGCAGCGCTTGTAGGTCTCGATGAGCGACCCGCGCACAATCTGCTCGATCGGCGGCAGGGCACGCAAGAGCTGATGGCGGCGCTTTCGCAGGGCCGCGGAAGAAGGCTTCTTCATTTGCGGACCGAATCGAATTGATGTCCGAGTGATTCAGAAGCTGAGTCATTGGTCAAGCCTCATTTCTTGTGCTTCAACGAAGAGGCGAATTCGGCAAGCGCAAGCAGACCAAGGGCGTCAATGAGCAACGGCTGCTGGCCATTGATAGGCTCGCTCCGAGCACCTGGAAGCGCCCAGTCCGTCCAGTCGCGTGGGACAGCAAGCGATCCGATCTCGGCGTGGCGCAGGCTCAAAGTCTCTACGCCAGAGACCTCTCTGACCTTGAGGACAGCAAATCGCTGACCACGAAGTACATGGAAGGGATGGGTTATCTCAGCCGAACCCAAATCCTGACGGGGCTGAAGTGCAGTTCGACGCAACCGTGCCCACGGTGCTCGACCGCTTCATCCAGCAGGCGGTGATGCAGGTGCTGCAGGCGGACTGGGACGGAACGTTCTCCGATGCGAGCTTCGGCTTCCGGCCGGGTCGCTCGGCGCATCAGGCGGTGGAACGGGCGCAGGCGTATATCGCGTCAGGGCACGCCGTCGTCGTGGACATCGACCTGGAGAAGTTCTTGGATGTTGCGTCATACTACACCTTCAGTTTTTTTGAGAGGGTCGAAGAGGTCCGGAGCAACTGCAGGTACCTGAATTCGTATGCCTTTTGCCCGTCCGCGATAGACGTGAACGGCCTTAAGCTCGCCGCGCTTTACACGTTGCAAGATGGTTTGCCGCGAGACGCCGAGTAGATTCATGGCCTTGAACATCTTCACGTAACCTTCGGGCGCGCTCTCCACAAAGCGCGACCGCAACTCGTCATTGATACGGATGCGCCAAGGCGCGCCAGGTGTGATCTGCTCTCCGGCAATGAAGCCATCGTTGAGGCAGCGATGCAAAGTAGAGGGTGCGATCCCGAGAGCGCGTGCTGCTTTCTCGATCGTCATGCACTCGCCGTCCTGCACTTGCTGTTTCGGCTGGAAGCACGGGATCTCCCAGTGCGTCCGCAGGCTCGACACACGATTTGCCGTAAACGACAGTCCTGTGGCCGTTGTACGGCCTTGGCGATTGAGGATGCCGGCGATCTTGGTGTCGGGATAATGTGCAGCCAGTCGCCGCAGCAGATCGATCGTATCGTCGGCGGTGCGGATCGGCGATGGATGCGAGTGCGGCAATGGGACATTAACTTCACTGAAGAGACCGCCGCGCCAACGCAGCGTCAGGTGAGCGTTGTATTTATCGCGCTCGACTCTCAAGGTGACATCGTCGAGCAGCGTGCGGAGCAACTCCTTGCGATCGCGATCGCTCGTCGTGGGAGCGAACCAGATACGCTTGAGGTCTTTACCGAGTGCAAGGATAGCGTCGCGTTCTTCGTGCGTAAGCGAGCGCGGTCGGGCATGTTCGCGGTCGAGAGTTCGGATTCGGCAGTCTTCAATTCCAGCAGAGCGCTTTCCCATTCTGCTTCGAGTCCACGCGCGACGAGTCTATTCTCCGGGTCCACTGCGCGATAGCGTCGCTCGGCGCGCTGCGC
The DNA here is from genome assembly GCF_043203335.1 of Bradyrhizobium sp. RDI18. NCBI lineage: Bacteria > Pseudomonadati > Pseudomonadota > Alphaproteobacteria > Hyphomicrobiales > Nitrobacteraceae > Bradyrhizobium > Bradyrhizobium sp. RDI18. Next base: position 6,299,117 of record NZ_JBICRN010000008.1, read on the forward strand.
GTTGTAGCGCGCACGCTCGACGTCGCGACGGAACTGCGCGAGAGTCGTCTCGCGATCGGCGTCGAATTGCTCGATCGCCTGGAGCGAGGCTTCCAGGCCTGCGGGCGCGAGAGCCGCAAGGAACGCTTCGGCGACAGCCGCATCGATCTGCACACCGCCGATGTTGAGGCAGTACTCGCCCCGGCCGTTGACGATGTTCTTGCCGGCGCAGTGATATCCGGGCGCCGAGAACCGGCCGCTGTAGTGTACGGCCAGGCGCCGACCGCAGTGTCCGCATACGGCGAGGCCTTGCAGGAGTGCTGCGCCTTCTCTCACGGCACCCCCGCTCTGGTGCGGTCGAGGACGGATGTTCTGCGCCAGGCGCTTCTGGTTCGCCTCGAAGGTATTCCAATCGATGTATCCGGCATGATGGTCACGAATGAACACCGGCCACTGCTCGCGGTCGCGTTGTCTGATGCGCTTTCGGATTCGACCGCCCGCATCGAGATAGCATGTCTGCTGGGTGCGGCCATACACATAAACGCCGGCATAGAACGGGTTGGTGAGGACCTGGTGGATCTTTGTGTAAGTGGGGGCGACCCAGCGGAGATCGACAAGGCTGTTGGAGTGCAGCGGAAAGCGCAGGCCTTGCGAGCGGAACCACAGCCACACGCGTCGTGCCGAGCCGAATTCGGCAAAGCGGTCGAAGACAGCATGGATCGCGGCTTGCACCGACTCGTCAGGATGCAACAGCACCTCCCCGTCGGCGTCGCCCCGTACCAGACCCACCGGCAGCCCGCGGTGCAGTTCTCCGCGTGCGGCCTTGTTGCGGATGCCACCGAGCAGCCGCGCACGCAGCACATGCAGCTCTGCCTCTGACATCGTACCTTTGAGCCCGAGCACCAGGCGGTCATTGAACAAGCCCGGATGATAAATCCCATCTCCATCACCGATGAGCGTGTGGGTCAGGCCACATAGATCGAGCAGACGGTACCAATCAGCATTATTGCGCGCCAGTCGCGAGACTTCCAAGCCGAGCACGATGCCCACCTGGCCGAGGCCGACCTCCGCGGTCATACGCGCGAAACCGGTGCGCTCGGAAAGGCCGGAACCGGAAATACCGAGGTCCTCATCGATGACCTTCACCTGATCGCGTCGCCAACCAAGCCGCGCGGCGCGTTCGGCTAACTCGTACTGACGGGCAGTGGACTCGCGATTATGCTCGACCTGCGTCGTACTGGACTGACGCACGTAGACGATTGCGCATCGGCGTAGGTGCTCAGCGGTAATCTTGCTCAGTTCGTTCATCGTTGTGATCTCCGGCAGTGGCGATTGCTCGGGCGATTCGTCGGGCGAGTCGCAGCACGAGATGTGCGCGCTGCTCTCTATCGAGGGCCTCCCATACAGGTACGGCCCCGCGCTGAGGTGGTGGGTCGAGAAAGCTTAGCTGCTGCATGGCTGTCCTCCGATTCCGGTGGCAGGACAGTATGCGCGCCATCCAATTGCCGCAGCAAAGCGTCGACGATCGTCCGGGCGTGCAGCAGCTCGGCGTGGGAAGCCAGGAATGCCGCTCGAGCGCATTGCGGGCTTGCACGCGGTAAATGTTGTGCGATAGGCAGATCTGTCCACGCGGCCGGTACAAGGGCACGGGTACCATCGGGCAGTACAAGCGTCAGATGAAGTTCGCCGCGTCGATGACACCAGCCAAGCACATTAAGCGCAGATCCCTCAAAGGGATGGCGCGACCGAACGATGGTTACCTGATCGGGATAGTCGTCGAGATGATGAGCGCGGTGGTGGGTAGTCTGTCGAGTAGTCTTTCGACCGGGTCAACCACGACATCCTAATGGGGCTCGTCGCCAAGCGGGTTGCTGACAAGCGCGTTCTGAAGCTCACCCGCGCCTTCCTGAATGCGGGTGTGATGGAGGGCGGGTTGGTCAGTCCGACAGAAGAGGGCACGCCGCAGGGCGGCCCGCTCTCGCCGTTGTTGTCGAACCTGATGCTAGATGTGCTGGACAAGAAGCTTGAGAAGCGCGGTCACCGCTTCGTGCGCTACGCCGACGACTGCAACATCTATGTGCGCAGTCAAAAGGCGGGTGAACGGGTGCTGGCGGGCATCGAGAAGTTCCTGGAAAAGCGCCTCAAGCTCAAGGTCAACAAGGCCAAGAGCGCGGTCGCCAAACCGAGCGTCCGCAAGTTCCTGGGCTTTAGCTTTACAAGCGGGCCGGGGCCACGACGGCGCATCGCACCGCAGGCGATCGCCCGCTTCAAGGCCAGAGTTCGGGAATTGACGCGGCGCACAGGCGGACGAAGCCTCGCGCAAGTCGCCAAGGAATTATCCGTTTACCTTGTCGGCTGGCGTGGCTACTTCGGCTTCTGCCAAACCCCGTCGGTATTGCGCGCACTTGACGAATGGATCAGGCGGCGGTTGCGCGCCATCGCCTGGAAGCAGTGGAAGCGTGGACCCGCTCGCTTTGCAGAGCTGCGACGCTGCGGCGTCGGCCGGGATCGGGCGGCTCAAACCGCCGGCAGCCCACATGGCCCTTGGCGGCTGGCAGCGAGTCCCGCGCTCACCATCGCATTGCCAACTCACTTCCTCGGTTCACTCGGTCTCACTTCCGTCGCGGCGTCGAGGTCCGCATAATCCATCGAACCGCCGTATACGGACCCGTACGTACGGTGGTGTGGGAGGGGAGTCGCGGACTCCCCTATCCCGATTTGCCCACCCTACGATTCCTGACATGGCTAGATCGCCCGCAGCGCCTCCTTCGGCGTTTCGCGCATCAGCGCTTCGAGGTCGCTCTGCTCCAGGGTTTCTTTCTCCAGCAATTTTTTTCGCCGCGCGATCCAGGATCGCACGGCGCGCCTTCAGGATGCCCTGCGCGCGGTCGAACACCCGATCGACGATCGCGCGAACCTCCTCGTCGACTGCCGCAGCGGTTTCGTCGGCATAATCGCGCTCGCGCATGGGGAAGGGCCGATCGGCGCCGGCCAGGAAGTTGCCGGGATCGCGCTCGTAGGCGACGCCGCCGAGCTTTTCGGACATGCCGTAGCGCGTCACCATGCTGCGGGCGATGTCGGTGACGCGGCGAAGATCGTCGGCGGCGCCGGTGGACAGGTGGCTGAACACGATCAGCTCCGCCGCCCGGCCGCCGAGCAGCACCGCCATCTTGTTCTCCAGTTCCTCCTTGGTCATCAGGAAGCGATCCTCGATCGGGCGCTGGATGGTATAGCCGAGCGCGCCGACGCCGCGCGGGATGATCGACACCTTGTGCACGGGATCGACGCCGGGCAGCGACAGCGCGATCAAGGCGTGACCCATCTCGTGATAGGCAACGATCTCGCGTTCCTTCGGATTGAGCAGCCGGTTTCGCTTCTCCAGCCCGGCGACCATGCGCTCGACCGCATTGTTGAAATCGGTCATTGCGACGGCAGTGGCACCGCGCCGTGTCGCCAGCAGCGCGGCTTCGTTGACCAGATTGGCAAGGTCGGCGCCGGTGAAACCGGGCGTCAGTGCAGCGACCGCCTCGGCATCAACGCTGGAGTCGAGCTGCACCTTCTTCATATGAACTTTGGAGAATCTCGGTGCGGCCCTTCTTGTCGGGGCGGTCGACCAGCACCTGACGGTCGAAGCGACCGGCGCGCAGAAGTGCCGGATCGAGGATTTCCGGCCGGTTGGTGGCGGCGAGGATAACGAGACCGGAGCGCGAGTCAAAGCCGTCGAGTTCGACCAGAAGCTGATTGAGCGTCTGCTCCTTCTCGTCGTGGCCGCCCGCAAACGGCCCGATGCCGCGGGCGCGGCCGAGCGCATCGAGTTCGTCGATGAAGATGATGGCAGGCGCTTTCTGATGTGCCTGCTGAAACAGGTCGCGCACACGCGCCGCGCCGACGCCGACGAACATCTCGACGAATTCCGAACCTGAAATCGAGAAGAACGGCACCTTGGCCTCGCCGGCCACCGCCTTGGCCAGCAGCGTCTTGCCGGTGCCGGGCGGACCGACCAGCAGCACGCCCTTGGGCATGCGCCCTCCGAGCCGTCCGTAGTCGGTTGGATTTTTCAGGAAGTCGACGACCTCGCGGAGTTCGTCCTTGGCTTCGTCGACACCGGCAACATCGGAAAAATTCACGCCGGTATTGGACTCGACATAGATCTTGGCCTTGCTCTTGCCGATCGCCATCAGCCCGCCGCCAAGGCCGCCGCCTTCTGCCGCGCGTCTGGCGATGTACCACCACAGGCCGAAGAACAGCAGCACCGGCATGACCCAAGACAGCAGGTCACGCAGGAAAGTGCTCTCGATCTGGCCGGTGAATTTTACGTTGTATTTCTCGAGCTCCTGCGCGGTCTCCTGATCGACGCGCGTGGTGACGAACTGCTTTTGTCCGCCGGACAGCGGCTCCTTCAAGGTGCCCTGCACGGTGCGGTCGGAGATGCCGACGGTCGCGACCTTTCCCTGCTTCAGCAATTGCTGATATTCGCTGTAGGGAATGATGGCGATCTGGCTCGCCGTGGAAACGAAATATTGGATGATCAAGACAGCAAAGATCGCGGCGATCGCATATCCGATATTGAAGCGCGTCTTGTTGTTCATCTCGCAACTCCGGACGCCTTGTCGCAGGAAGCCGCATCGGGACCTTTGCCTGCTGGCCATGCCAGGCGCCCGATCAGGACCGGCGGCGCAATGACGGACTGCGGCTCTAGAACAAGTAGAATGGCAGGATTAGGTTTCAAGCGCAGGCCGCGCTGCTTGCGCGACAAACCGTCATGCATAAATCACGTCAACCGGTCGATTTTTGCCGTATGATTAAGTCTCTGAAAGTTCAGAGACTTTAGTCCGGCAAGGACGTTTGGTGGGTGATGATGCCCGGCCTGCTTACCTTCCGCATCGCGCTTTGCGCGATATCGCGATATCAAGTGAGTGATCGATGAATCGTCGCTTCGCGCTGTCATTAGCCGCCATCGCAGCCGTACTGGTGGCGCTTACCCTCTCCAATATCCGCTACAGCCCGTGGACCAATACAGTCGCCCGCAGCGTCGACCAGCGGGGCCCACTGTCTGATGCCGAGCGCGCGAACATCGAGCTTTTCGAACGCGTCTCGCCGTCCGTTGTGCAAGTCGCGGCACGATCCGCCGTGGCCAATCCCTTCGAAGAAGAGGAAGGCCCGGCGGCCTCGGGCCGGGCGGCCTCCGGCACTGGCTTTATCTGGGATAGTAGCGGTCATGTGGTCACCAACAATCATGTCGTGCAAAATGGCCGCGAGGTAGCCGTTCGCTTCGCCTCAGGCGAGGTGGCCCAAGCTTCAATCGTCGGCGTTGCACCGAACTACGATCTGGCGGTGCTGCGGATCAGGAATCCGCGCCAGTTGCCGCCGCCGGTGGCGCTTGGCAGTTCTAACGACCTCAAGGTGGGCCAGATTGCATTTGCGATCGGCAACCCATTCGGACTAGATCAATCGCTGACCAGCGGAATCATCAGCGCGCTCAAGCGGCGGCTGCCGACCAGCAGCGGTCGCGAGATCGCCAACGTGATCCAGACCGACACCGCGATCAATCCCGGCAATTCCGGTGGCCCGCTTTTGGACTCGGCGGGACGGTTGATCGGCGTCAACACGGCCATCATCTCGCCCTCCGGCTCCAGCGCCGGCATCGGCTTCGCCATTCCGGCCGATATCGTCAATCGTATCGTGCCCGAGCTCATCAAGAATGGTCGGGTGCCGACCCCGGGGATCGGGATCGTCGCCGCCGGCGAAGCCGTTGCGACGCGCATGGGCGTCGAAGGGGTGATCGTCGTGCGCACCGCGCCCGGAAGTCCGGCCGAACGGGCTGGCATCCGTGGCGTCGATTTCAACTCGGGCGCGCTCGGCGATGTGATCGTTCAGGCCGATGGTAAGCCGGTTCACCGGCTCTCCGACCTGACCGACCAGATCGAGCAGGTCGGTGCAGGCAAAAGCATCCGCATCACATTGAAACGCGGTTCGGAAACGCGCGATGTCAACGTCGATATCGTGGATATCAGCCGCGGCTAATAGTCCCCCTGAAGGCAGAATCGTACCCCGCGGTGGTGCTTGCGTCTTCAGCGCTGACGCTTTTGTTGCAGCGGGCTGAATGAGTTGTCTCACGGTGAAAAACCGCTAAAACCCCGCCCAATCCGAACAAGCTAAGGACAAACTGATGAACATTCTTCCCGGCAATATGCGTTTCGGTGCGGGCCAGCCGGTCAAGCGTTTGGAAGACCAGAGACTGCTCACCGGGAAGGGGCAGTTCATCGACGACAAGCCCGACGAGGGCGCGCTCTGGCTCTACGTGCTGCGCTCGCCCCATGCCCACGCCAAAATCGTCTCGATCGACACGGCTGATGCCGCCGGGATGCCGGGCGTCCACGCGATCTATACCGGCGCGGAGCTGATCAAGGACGATGTCGGCACCATCCCGACGCTCGCGATCTTCAAGCGGCCGGATGGATCGCCGATGACGGTTCCGCCGCGACGCCTGCTTGCGCATGAAATCGTGCGGTATGCCGGCGAAGCTGTGGCCGCCGTGGTCGCGACGTCGCGCGTGCTGGCGCAGACCGCGGCCGAAGCGATCCTGGTCGATTACGAGGTGCTGCCCTCGGTGGTCGACCCTGTCGAGGCGGTGAAGCCCGGCGCACCCGCGGTATGGCCCGAGGCGCCTGACAACGTCGTGGCTGCCATGAGCTACGGCGACGCCGCCAAGGTCGAGGAGGCCTTTGCCAAGGCTGCGCATGTCGTCTCGCTCGACCTGGTCAGCCAGCGGCTGGTGCCCTCCGCCATGGAGCCTCGCTCGACGATTGCCGAGATCGAGAAGAAGACCGGCCGGTTGATCCTGCACGTGCAGTCGCAAACGCCCGGCTCGACCCGGGACCTGCTCGCGGAATCCATTCTGAAGCGGCCGAAGGACAGCGTCCGCGTGCTGGTCGGCGACATCGGCGGCGGCTTCGGCCAGAAGACCAGCCTTTATCCCGAAGACGGCATCGTTGCTTACGCCGCGACCAAGCTGAACAAGAAGATCCGCTGGCGCGGCGACCGCACCGACGAGTTCGTCGGCGGCACGCATGGCCGAGATCTTACCTCGACCGGCGAATTCGCGCTCGACGCCAAGGGCCGCGTGCTCGCTTACCGCGTGCGTTCGATCGGAGGCACCGGCGCGTACTCGTCAGGGACCGCGAATATCATTCCGCTGGTGCTCGGGCCCTTCGTGCAGACCGGCGTCTACGATCTGCCGCTGGTGCATTTCGAGGTGAAATCGGTGATGACCCACACCGCACCGGTCGGCGCCTATCGCGGCGCCGGGCGGCCCGAAGCCGTGTTCATCGTCGAGCGGCTGATGGATGCCGCCGCGCGTCAGATCGGAATCGACCCGCGTACCATCCGCAAGCTGAACTACATCAAGCCGGCGCAACTGCCCTACACCAATGCGGTCGGGCAGGTCTACGACTCCGGCGCCTTCGCGCACATGCTGTCGCGCGCCTCCGAGCTTTCGGACTGGGATGGTTTTAACGCGCGCAAGAAGGCGGCGAAGAGGAAGGGCCTGCTCTACGGTCGCGGCCTCACCAGCTATATCGAATGGACCGGCGGGCGCGCGCATACCGAAAAGGTCAGCCTGCACGCGACCGCGGAAGGCCGCATTATCCTGCATTCCGGCACCATGGCGATGGGGCAGGGCCTGCAGACCACTTACACGCAAATGGTATCCGATACGCTCGGAGTTCCCATGGACAAGATCGACGTCGTGCAGGGCGATACCGATCTCGCCACCGGCTTCGGCAGCGTCGGTTCGCGCTCGCTGTTTGTCGGCGGCACGGCGGTTGCGGTTTCGACCAACGACATGATCCAGAAGGCGCGCGAGAAGGCCTCGAACGTGCTGGAGACGTCCATCGAGGATATCGAATACCGCGACGGCTGGCTGACGGTGGTCGGCACCGACAAGCGCATCAGCCTGTTCGAGATCGCGAAGAACGAAGATGGCGCGCGGCTCTCCGTCGATTCCGAAGGCGAAGTCGACGGCCCGAGCTGGCCGAACGGCACTCACATTTGCGAAGTCGAGATCGATCCGGAAACCGGCGTCAGCAAGGTAGTGCGTTACACCACGGTCGACGACGTCGGCATTGCCGTCAACCCGATGCTGGTGACCGGCCAGGTGCACGGCGGCGTCGCCCAAGGCATCGGGCAGGCGCTCTATGAGGGCGTCGCCTACAGCGAGGAAGGGCAGTTGTTGACCGCGAGTTACCAGGACTACTGCGTGCCGCGCGCCGACGATATTCCGCCGATCGCGGTGACGCTGGACGATTCCGCGCCGTGCCGCACCAACCCGCTCGGCGCCAAGGGCTGCGGCGAATCGGGCGCCATCGGCGGCCCGCCCTGCGTCACCAACGGCGTGATGGATGCGTTGAGCGAGCTCGGCATCAAGCAGCTCAACACGCCGCTCACGCCGGCCAAGGTCTGGCAGGCGATAAGGGATGCGAGGGCGGCGGGGTAAAGATTCTCCGGCGTTTGCTACCACCCTCCCCTGGAGGGGAGGGGTCGGCACGCATCGCGAGATGCGTGACGGGGTGGGGTGATCTCCCCACTCGGGCACTGTTGGACGTGGAGGGACCGTCACCCCACCCCGCCGCGCGTTGCACGCGCGTCGACCCCTCCCCTCCAGGGTAGGGTAAGCGAGACGGGCTACAGCCCCAACACCATCTTCGCGACGATATCGCGCTGGATCTCCGACGAGCCGCCGAAGATCGTGTACGCCCGGCCGTTGAGATATTCCGGCACGACGGAAAGCAACTCCTCGGGGATTCCCGGCGCCTCGTTGAGCCGGTAGAGCGGCCGCATTGGCTCGACATAGAGCCCGTCATTGCCGATCACGTCGACGCCGAGCCGCGTCACCGCCTGGCGGATTTCGCTGACGCGCAGTTTTAAGAGCGACGACACCGCGCCGGGATTTTGCCCGGTCTGCAGCGCCGACAGCACGCGTAATTCCGTCATCTCGAGCGCGTCGATATCAATCTCGATCTCCGACATCCGCACCGCGATATCGGGATCGTCGACGGCGCGGCCGGTCGCGTCAGATTCGGCAAGCTCCGAAATCGTCTTCAGCGCATCGCGCAGCTTGGCCGAGGCGATGCCGGAGCCGCGCTCGAACTCGAGCAGATATTTGCCGTAGGTCCAGCCCTTGCCTTCCTCGCCGACGCGGTTGGCGACGGGCACGCGCACGTCGTCGAAAAACACCTGGTTGACTTCGTGGTCGCCGCCGATGGTCAGGATCGGCCGCGTCGTAATGCCCGGGGTCTTCATGTCGATCAGGATGAAGGAGATGCCGTCCTGCTGCCGCTCGGTCTCGTTGGTGCGCACCAGCGCGAACATCTGGTTGGCGTGGTGGGCGTGCGTGGTCCAGATCTTGGTGCCGTTGATGATGTAGTCGTCGCCGTCGCGCGCGGCTCGGGTCTTCAGCGAGGCGAGGTCGGAGCCTGAGCCCGGCTCGGAATAGCCCTGGCACCAGTAATCCTCGCCCGAGAGAATCCGCGGCAGATAAAAATTCTTCTGCTCGGGCGAGCCGAAGCCGATGATGACCGGGCCGACCATCTTGACGCCCATCACGTTCACATTGGGCACGCCGGCGCGGGCGCATTCGGCCTCAAAAATCCAGCGTTGCGCCGGCGTCCAGTCCGGCCCGCCATATTCCACCGGCCAGCCCGGCGCGCCCCAGCCCTTCTTGTGCAGCGCGCGCTGCCAGGCCATGCCGATATCAGGATCGGAGAACACCGAAGGCGTCAGCGCGGTGGCGCGCTTGATCTCCGGCGTCAGGCTGGCCGCGATGAAGTCGCGCACTTCCTGTTCGAAGGCGCGCTCGTCGGCGCTGAAGGTGAGATCCATGGGTATGTTCCTTTCAGGCCTCAACGGCTCGTCCACCGAGGGCGGCGTGACGGCGATAATGATGGGCGCTGCCGCCGAACAGCATCTCGAAGGCGAGCAGCCGCTTGAAGTAGGAGCCGATGTCCAGCTCTTCGGTAACGCCCATCGCGCCGTGAAGCTGGACGGACTGTTCGGCGACGAAGCGCGCGCATTTGCCGATCTTGGCTTTGGCACCCGAGGCGGCGCGGCTGCGCGCGACCGGTTCGGCATCGGCCATCAGCGCGGCGCGCAGAGCCATCGAGCGCGCCTCGTCGCATTGCATGGCCATGTCGGCGAGGCGATGACGGATCACCTGGTTGGCCGAGAGCGGCCGGCCGAACTGTTTTCGGATTTTGGTGTATTCCAGCGTCTGGTCGAGCAGGGTCTGCATGATACCGACGGCTTCGGCACCGAGGGCAGCCATGGCGCGGTCGACCACGACTTCGATCGCCGGCAGCGCGTCGCTGCCGTCGCCGAGCAGGGCATCGGCGGAAAGCTGCACATCCCTGAGTTCGAGGTTGCAGGCCCGGCCGCCACCGAGGCGGGGGAAGTCGCGTGAGGCGAGGCCGAAGACGCCTCGCGGCACCATGAACAGACCGATCTTGCTGTCATCGATGCGAGCCGAGACGATGATCTGCGCGGCGGCGCCGCCATCGAGGACGGCGGTCTTCTGTCCGTCGATACGCCAGCCGTCAGGTGTTCTCTTCGCTGTCGTAGCCACCTTGGCAAGGTCGTAGCGCGCCTGTCGTTCGGAATGCGCGAATGCCAGAATCAGTGAACCATCGGCAATTTTCGGCAATAGCGCCTGCTTCTGCGTTTCCGTGCCGCACTCCGAGATCAGCGAGGTGCCGATGACGACGGTGGAGAGATAAGGTTCGGAGACAAGGCCGCGTCCGAACGCTTCCATCAGGATACCGATCTCGATCGCGCCGCCACCGAGGCCGCCATGGGCCTCCGGGATCGCCAGCGCCAGCCAGCCGAGATCGGCGAACTGCTTCCAGATATCCATGCTGAAGCCGAGCGGGTCGGTCGCGATCGTGCGGCGGTAATCGGCGGTGTAAGTCTCGTTGACGAAGCGGTCGGCACTTTCGCGCAGCAATCGCTGCTCGTCGCTCAGGTTGAGGTCCATCTGATTTGCTTTTGCCTTTTTCTTAGCTGGCCTGCGCCGGCTTCCGGACGGAGGGGTGAAGACCTGAGGGATCCACGATCATGCCGAATTCCTGAAGATTATGCGCGTGGCAGAGCTGATGCAGCGCGAATGCCTGTTCGATCGCCGCGGGCTGTCCCATCACATCGACCGAGCGGTTGACCGCTTCCTTGGTCAGCTTCAGCGCGAAGGACGGTTTTGCGGCGATCCTTTCAGCAAGCTTCATCACGAAGGGGGAAAGCTCGTCCCGCGGCACCACGTGGTTGACCATGCCGAGCCGGTGGGCTTCCTGCGCACTCCAGACGTCGGCGGTGAACAGCAATTCCTTGGCCTTGCGCGGGCCCAGCTCCCAGGGATGCACGAACCATTCGACGCCGCAGACGCCCATGGTGACCACGGGATCGCAGAACTCGGCGTCATCGCTTGCGACGATGAGGTCGCAGGCCCACGCCAGCATCAATCCGCCGGCGATGCATTTGCCATGCACTTCGGCAATCGTCGGCTTTGCGAGGTTGCGCCAGCGCCGCGTGATCTGCAGATAGATTTCCTGCTCGCGCGCAAAGCGGCCGTGGGCGTTGGGTTCGGCGAACCCGCCCCAATTTCCGACCGGCGGAAAATCCACGCCGGCAGTATTCTTAGGCCCGGGGCGCAGGTCATGCCCTGACGAAAAATGCGGGCCGTTGCCGGCGAGAACGATGACCTTGACCGCGTCGTCCTGCACCGCCTGATCAAAGGCGGTGTTGAGATCGTAGGTCATCTGCAGGTTCTGCGCGTTGCGGGCCTCGGGCCGGTTCATCACGATCCGCGCAATGCGCGGCTCCGGCCGCTCCACGATGATGGTTTCGAAAGCGGTCAATCGGCCCTCCCTCAATTATTATTATCGGGCCATGTTGTTGTTTCGGCGAATGATAGGCAAGGGCCATTGGGCTGCAAAATGAGCCTGAAGCAGGCTCGCGCCTTGCATGCCAGACGCAACCAATCAGATGGGTTGGCGTTGAACTTTCTTTTTGGGAGAGTTCGATGCGCAGACTTTGGACTGTACTGGCGGCGCTGGCGACGCTGAGCCTGACCAATTGCGGCTACAACGCCATCCAGACCAATGACGAGCGGGTCAAGTCGGGGTGGTCAGAAGTGGTCAACCAGTACCAGCGCCGGGCTGATCTGGTGCCCAATCTCGTCAATTCCGTAAAAGGCTTTGCGCAGCAGGAGAAAGACGTGCTGCTCGGCGTCACCAATGCCCGCGCCAAGGTCGGCAGCATCCAGGCCACGCCGGAGGTGCTGAACGATCCCGCTGCGTTCCAGAAATTCCAGTCCGCCCAAAGCGAACTCACGAGCGCGCTGTCGCGGCTGCTGGTCGTCACCGAAAATTATCCGCAGCTCAAATCGGATGCGCTGTTTCGCGACCTGATGGCGCAGCTCGAAGGCACTGAGAACCGCATCACGGTGGCGCGCAACCGCTATATCAAGGCGGTGCAGGACTACAATGTCGGCATCCGCACCTTCCCGAACAATCTCACGGCGATGGCGTTCGGCTACCAGGAAAAGCCGGCTTTTGCGGTCGAGAACGAGAAGGCGATCTCGACGGCGCCGAAGGTGGACTTCAACCCGACACCGGCGCCCGCCAAGTAGCGGCTGAAAAGGCCACTGCGATGAACGCTGCGAGAGCGTCCCTTCTTGCGCTACTGCTGTGCTGGGCTGCGTCAGCCTTGGCGCTCGTCGCGGTGCCGCCCTTGAGCGGGCGGGTTGTTGACCAGACCGGCACGCTCACCGCCGGCGACGTCGCCGCGCTGACGCAGCAGCTTAGGGATCTCGAGGCGCGAAAGGGCAGCCAGATCGCGGTGCTGATCGTGCCGACGACGGACGGCGAGGCCATCGAGCAATTCGCGCTCCGCGTCGCGGAAGCCTGGAAGATCGGCCGCAAGAAAATCGACGACGGCGCGCTTCTCGTGATCGCCAAGAACGATCGCCGTTTGCGGATCGAGGTCGGCTACGGCCTCGAGGGCGCGCTGACGGATGCCACCACCAAGCGCATCATCGACGAGGATATCACGCCAAAATTCAAGAGCGGCGATTTCGCCGGTGGTGTTTCGGCAGGCGTTATCAGGATGATCGCGGTCGCCAATGGCGAGAAACTGCCGGAGCCGGAACCGCCACACTGGCAAAGTCCCGGCCTGTCCAACTATGTCGACCCGTTCAATCCATTTATCCTCGTCTTGGTTTTCATTGTCGGCGCGGTGCTGAGGGCGGTGCTCGGCCGATTCATCGGCGCGGCGGCGACCGGTGGCATCGTAGGCGTCTTCGGCTGGTTCATTGCGGGATCGTTCGCAGCGGCGATCCTCATCGGCTTTATCGCGTTCGTCGTAAGTTTCCTCGTCCAGAACATGGGCTCGATGGGCCCAAGCGTGGGACGCCGCGGCAGGGACAGTGGATGGGTCGGCGGCAGCGGCGGCTCCTGGTCCGGCGGTAGCAGCTCCAGCGACAGCGGGTTCCGCGGTGGCGGTGGCAGCTTTGGCGGCGGCGGTGCATCGGGGAGCTGGTAGGCATGAGCATCGGACGTATCATCAGGCATCTTCTCCAGCATCACTGGCGCCGCCGCCGCGATTTCCCGCCAGCCGTCTTGGCGAGGATCGAACAGGCGATCAAGGCGGGCGAGGCAACTCATTCCGGGGAGGTCCGTTTCGTGGTCGAAGGCGCGCTCGACGGCGCGCCGCTGTTTCGCGACCAGCCGGCGCGTGAGCGGGCGCTGGACGTCTTTTCGCATTTGCGGATATGGGACACCGCCGACAATAACGGCGTGTTGATCTATCTCTTGCTCGCCGATCACGACGTCGAGGTCGTCGCCGACCGCGGCATCAACGCCAAGGTCGGCGCTGAGGGATGGGAGACGATCTGCAAGGAAATGGAAGCGGATTTCAGGGCAGGGGATTTCGAACGCGGTGTGATCAAGGGTGTCACGGCGGTGTCGCGCGAGTTGGCGACGCATTTTCCGAAGGCGCGCGGCGGGGCGAATGAACTCCCGGATGCGCCGGTGGTGATGTAACTCATGCCCACTGCCCTAAACCAATGGATAGTTGGCGCCATCCGTTTCCATAGTGTGAGGCTACCTCTGGACGGGTTGGCCATACCTGCATGCAATCGCATCAGCCGGCGCTGGGTGTTACCGATAATGTAGTAAGCGGAATGCAAAGCAGCGGAACCGGACCCGCGAGCCGGCAGTTGCAAGACAGGGTCGGCGGCGTAACGCCCGCCGGCCTTTTTCTTGAGCGGTGAGCGAACTGCTCGACATTGTGCGATTCAAATGGGCGCGGCGGCAGGCTGCTTCAGCAATGGGCCTTCTCTCGCCGCATCGCGCAATGGATTGCTTCCGCCTTCCCTCTTTGAGCTATGGCGGACAAGCCGCTGGCGCTCGCAATGACGAGTCAGTCGTCGAGCTTGTTGAGGTCGCGCACCGACTGCATGATCGGCTCGAAATTCGCTCGTGCATCCAGCGCGTCGAATAATTGCGCGGTGTCCGACAACAATCCATGCGAGCGCTGGATCGCGATCCGCACATCCTCCTGCGGCGTGTCGGACAACCGTCCGTGGCCCGACAGCAGGATCTTTGAGTTCAGGCCCTTCAGCCGCTCCAGCGACTGGATGTAGTCGGCAATGCTGCCCGAGCCGAACACTCCGCCCATCACGCCGCCGGGCATCAGCGTATCGGAGGCGAACAACAGTCCCTTGTCCTGGTCAAACAGCGTGATGCAGGCCGAGGTATGGCCTGGCGTATGCATCACATTGAGGCGGAAATTGCCGAGGTCGATCAGATTGCCTTCTTCCAGCCAGAGATCGATATTGATCGGCACGTTCGGCTCGTTGAACATCTTGCGCAGCATTGAGAAGTCGTCGCGCAGCATGATCTTGTTGGCGGCGAGCCTGTGCGCGGCGATGAAGGCGCGGCCGTGGAAATGATAGGCCGCGCCGATGTGGTCGAGATGCTCGTGGCTCAGCACCACCATATCGATATCATTGGGCTTCACCCCGATGTGATTGAGAGACGTCAGCAGGTGCGGATAGTTCGAGGATAGCCCGACATCGATCAGGATGGTGCGCGAGGTCCCGCGGACCAGATAGGCGTTCGCCGCACGGTTCTTGAAGCGGACCTGGTAGACGTCTTCGGCGGCCTGGATCAGCGTACAGAGGTCGCTCTCGAGCAGCGTCTTGAACGGGCTTGGTCTGCGCTCGCTCATGAACCGCCCGCGGTTCGGAAGGCGACCGTGTTGGAGGCCCGCAGGCGCTTGCTGAGTGCATCCATGATCATCAGCGCAAAGGCAGGCTGCTGGCTCACCAGGTAGACGAAGCGGGCGTGATTTATGCGCATCACGCGGGTGTGTGGGGTGGCCGCAATGGCCGTTGCCGAACGCGCCGAGCCGTCGATGACCGCCATCTCGCCGAAGAACTCGCCCTTGCCGAGCGTGACGATGATGGTCTTGCTGGCACCGTTCATCTTGGCGATCTCGACCTTGCCGTCGAGCACGACGAACAGTTCCCGCCCGGTCGAGCCTTCCTCAAAAATGACGTCATCTACATCAAACTCTTTGATGCATTTCTCGATGGTCATGGTGGCCCCCTGCCTTTCTGGCTGGTCGGTTGCGTCCATGTTAGTCGGGAAAGGAGCCGGCGCAAACGGAACCACGGATGCCGCAGGGCAGCATAGGAGAGGCTGGACCGGGATGGCTGACGTGTATCAGGCCAAAACCGGACCGGATGAGTTCCTAAAATTTCGGTAAGGCCCGAGCCGGTAACGATTTGGCAAGCAATAAAAGTTACCAAATGGTCAATCAATTCTGGAGAATCCAACTGTGAGCGATCAGCAATCCCAGCCCACCAGCGGTGAGACCGGAACCCTTGGGGCCGGGCCGGCCGCACCGGACAAACCGGCGCCGAGCGAGCCGGTGGCCGCCGCGGCTGAGGTCGAGCCCGTGAGGCTGGCGCCCGAGCAGGAAGAGACCGCCCCGAAGCCAGACGCGCCCAAGGTGGACGCCGTCAACATGGAAGCGCCAAAGGTTGAGACGCCAAAAGTCGAGACACCAAAGGTCGAGGCTCCCAAGATCGACGCCGTAAAGCCGGAAGCGCCGAGCTTCCCCCGCAATGTGACGATCATGTCGCCTGGCGACCGCGTCGGCACTGAGGCGAAGGCCGCGCCGGCGGAGGCATCGTCCGGCAAGCGCAGGATCGGGGCCATGGCCGCCGTCGTGGCCCTGGCGACCGTGGCCGGTGCGCTCGGTGGCGCGTTGGCGACCACGGGCATTGGAAAGTTGATGGCCGGAGATTCGGCCGTGGCCTCGGCGAAAGACAGCGCGCTCGAAGCCTCGGTGGCGCGGCTCGATGCCGAGATCGGTGCACTGAAGGCGAGCCTGGAGCAGACGTCCAAGACGACGACAGGCCAGCTCAGCAAGGCCAGCGATCGCCTCGACAAAGTCGAAAAGGCCCAGGCTGAGCCCGCCGCTAAACTCGCCAAGCTCAGCGAGACCGTCGATAAGCTCCGCGCAGCCCAGGCCTCCGCAACGACCGCTGCGGCCGCGCCGGCCCCTGCGAAGGAAGTGACCGGCTCGGTGCCGCAGCAGCTTGCCGCCGCAGCGCCCGCGGCTCCGCCCAAGCCTGAAGTCGCCCGGCTGCCGACCGTCGAAGGCTGGGTGTTGCGCGATGCCGCCAATGGCAGCGCACTGATCGAGGGCCGCCGCGGCATGTATGAGGTCTATGCCGGCGATCCCGTGCCCGGTCTCGGCCGGGTCGAGGCCATTCGCAAGCAGGACGGCCGCTGGGTGGTCGTGACCAGCAAGGGCCTGATCGTCGCGCGATAACGGCACGACAAGCGAACAGCAAGGCGCTTCACGGCGATGTGAAGCGCCTTTTTTCTTGAATAGACCTCTTTGCGCGGTGTTAGTTGCGACATGAGCCGCGCGCCACGATTTCTCGCCATTTTGCTTGCTCTGCTGTGTGGCGCTTTGTCGGCGCGCGGGGCACAAGATGCGGCGCTTGAGCGCGGCGCCGCCATCACCGATCCCGCGACGTTGCGCGAGCTCGATGGCGGAAAATTTCGCCTCGACCGCATGCTGGTGCCGGAGCGGTCGGCGGACATCCCGCTTGCGAACAGCGAGTTGTTCGCCCTGCCATCGATGGCGGCGGTCCGGCAGGCGATCGACCGCGAGTTCGATCGCTATATCGCGCGGCATCACGCGAGCCTTTCAAAGGAAACGATCAGCGTCGGCGAGGGCTTCGATTTCCAATTGTTCGACCGCACGCTGCTCTATTCGGCAGAGACGCGATTCGTGCTGGCCGGCATCGTCAATCGCATGGACCGCACTTTCACGGCGGAAGCAAGCTGCGGCGAGATACGCCTGATTTACCGCCTGACGCGGGTCAACAAGGCGGCGGGTGACGATGCGTCGCCGCCGCGGCTGCCCATGACGTTGAACCTCGTGCTGAAGGCAAGAGGCGAGGGGGCGGCGATCGCATGTTCCGAAATTGCCAGGCGCTGGCTCGGCGGAGCGCCGTCGGCGAGCGATGGCCCGCTCGATCTGATCGACTATCAGAATATCGACCGCATCGAGACCAATCTCCAGATCGCGCACGCGCCGAAATCCTCGGTTCGCGACTTCCGTACTGATTATCTCCTGAAGGTGTTTCGCTACGACCGGCAAGCGCGGGCGTTCGTGGAATCGCCGCTGGAGAACCAGATCGACCGTGCGCGCCTTCTGGCGGACGATGGCCTCAAGCGCGAGTTCAGGGCATGGCTGCTCGATCCCGTCAATCTCGTCGCGTTCGATCGTGGCACCGTGCTGATCCCGGAAAAATTCCTCGCGAGCGGCGCGATTGCGCCAACGCCGGTCGGATTCGATCCGTCAGATCTGGAGCCGGAATTCGGGCTGGTGCAAGGAGAGGGCGCCGTGTTCAGCGAGGCTGACGTGGTGACGGCGTTAAGGAAGGCCACGGAAAGCGGCGCGAAGTTGCAGAATATCCGCTCGCTTGCCGGGTTCGAACGGCGCCTCAACGACGTGACCTGCTCCGGCTGCCATCAGACGCGCGGCATCGGTGGCTTTCATTTCCCCGGCGTTGACTGGATGGCTGACAAGCCTTCGAATACAACCGTCGTGCCGGCATCGCCGCAGTTCTTCGGCGACCAGGTCCGCCGCCGCGATATTCTCGCAAGCCTGCGCGACGGCAAGCCGCCGGATTATTCGCGCGGCTTCGCGAGCCGTCCGCAGTTGCGCGGCAGCACCGAACTCGCCGGCACCAACTACTACGACGGCTGGGGCGCGCATTGCTATGTTCAGGGCAAGCCAGCCGCCAACAATGACACGAGCTTCCGCGACTGGACCTGCGCCGAAGGGCTGACCTGTCAAGCCGCCGGCAAGATCTCGCGCATCGGCATGTGCTTCGTCAAAAGCCGCTAAAGGTACGCGTACTGAGCATCGAGGGTCATTTGGCGTAGTGCGTCAGGCGCTTGCCGGGTAGCAGATCATATGCTGATTTCCAGCCGGGCAGTTGCGCCATCCGCCCGAGCCAGGCGTTGATCGCGGGATGGCTCACCGCCCAATCATACCCGGTCTCGTCTGCGGGATAATGCAGATAGGCCATCATCGATATGTCGGCCACCGTCGGCCGTTCGCCGATTGCAAATGAATTCTTCTGCATGTGCTGTTCGAGGATCGACAGGAAATCGTCGAGCCGCCTGCGGAAATGTTTCAGCACGTGCTCGTCCGGCTTCGGCGTGAAGGTTCGGAAATAGCGGTACGTCGCCATGTAGCCGGTGAGCTTGTGGTTGTCCCAGAACAGCCAGCGCAGCAATTCGAACTGTTCCTGCTCGGTCTCGCCGTCGAACCGGCCGAATTGCTTTGCCAGCTTGAGCAGGATCGGCGCGGTTTGGGTAAGCCGTTCGCCGTCGACCTCGATCACGGGAATTTCACCCATCGCGTTGACGTCGCGCCGCCATTCCGGCGTGCGCGTGACGCCACCGCCGAAATCGGTCCAGACCGGCTCGAATGTCTGCCCGCACAGAGTGAGCATCAGCGCGAGCTTGTAGCTGTTTCCCGATTCGGGGAAGTAGTGCAGTCGATATCTGGGCATGGCTTTTCGACCTACGCCACTGCGTCGGCCGAGCGCAGCGCTTTGATTGCTGCCTCATCATAACCGGCGTTACGCAGAATTTCATCGCTGTGCTCGCCGATGGCTGGCGGCTTGCGCGGCTGAACCTTGCGGCTGCCGTCGATCCAGATCGGGCTGTTGACGGTCAGCATGGTGTCGTTCTCGAACGGCACCAGCACCTCGTTTTCGATCATCTGCTTGTCGTTCGGAATGTCATCGAGAATGCCGACGACGCCGAATACGAGACCATTGCCGTCGAGAATCTTGCGCCATTCGGCAAGGTCCTTGGTCGCAAAGGTCTCATCGAAAATCTTGATCAATTCGACCGACCGCGCATGACGGTCCTTCTTGGTCTCGAAACGGGGATCGGTGACGAGATCGTCGCGGCCCAGGCAGCGCGCCAGCGTCGGCCATTGCCGGTCCTCGTTGAGCAGGGAGAGGATCAGCCAGCGTCCGTCCTTGCACTGGTAGTGGTTCGTCACCGCATTCAACGCGCGCTCGCGCGGGCGGCGTTCGCCGAATTTCGCGCCGACCAGTTTGGCTTGCGCCAGCACCGAAGCGGCCCAGACGCCGTTGGCCATCAGGTTGGAGCTGACATGCGATCCCTTGCCGGTGCGCTCGCGCTTGTAGAGCGCTGTGACGATCGCGCCGTAGAATGCCATCGCGCATGGGTGGTCGCCCATGCCGGCGATCGAGCGTGCCGGCGTCGTATGTTCGTCCGCCCGCACCAGGTCCATCAGGCCGGAGCGCGCCCAATAGGCATTGGAGTCGAACCCGGGCTTGTTGGCTTCCTCGCCCTTCTCGCCATAGCCGGTGAACGAGGCGTAGATCAGGCGCTCGTTATGGGGTGCCAGATGCTCGTGGGTGATGCCGAGCCGTTGGCGCACCTGCGGCGGGTAGTTGGTGATGAAGACGTCGGCCTGGCCGGCGAGGCGATGCAGCACCGCCTGTCCCTCGGGCTTTGAGAGATCGAGCGCAAGGCTCCGCTTGTTGCGCGCCTCCAGCATCCACGCAAAATTGTGCTCGCTGTGCGGGTAACCCGGCAAATTCGGCAGGTTGCGATAGGGATCGCCGGCGCCGGGCGGCTCGATCTTGATCACGTCGGCGCCGAAATCCGACAGCACGGTGGCGGCCGCGGGCGCGGCGATGAAGCTCGCGCAATCCAGAACCTTGAGGCCGTCGAAGATACCCTTTTCCATAGTGCCGCCGCTCCGTGTGGCTTGTTGATTTTTTTCGTGGGTCGGAATTACCGCCAGCGAAAGCTGAAATTCGGATGCCATTTGGCCCATGTGGGGTGGGCGATGCAACTACTCGCCGCCAGACATCAGTGCTGCATTTCCGCCGGCAGCCGCCGTGTTGATGGTCACCGTCTGCTCGGTTGCAAAACGCGCCAGATAATGCGGCCCGCCGGCCTTGGGCCCGGTGCCGGATAGCCCGTGGCCGCCGAACGGCTGCACGCCGACGACGGCGCCGATCATGTTGCGGTTGACGTAGATATTGCCGACCTGCAGGCGCTCGATGGTGTCTTCCACCGTATCGTCGATCCGGGAATGGATGCCGAGGGTGAGCCCATAGCCGGAGCGCTCGACCGATTGCAGCACCTCGTCAAACCGGTCGGTGCGATAGCGCACCACGTGCAGCACCGGGCCGAAGACTTCTTCCGTGAGCTGGCCAGCATCGGACAGTTCAAAAATATGCGGCGCGACGTAATTGCCTTGTGGTGCTTGACCCGCAAAGTGCACCCGGGCTTCTTTCTTCATCCGTTCGATATGCGCGTCCAGCCGCTGCTTGGCCTCGGCGTCGATCACCGGTCCGATATGCGTGGCTGGATCGCAGGGGTCGCCGATGACGAGTTCGCGCGCCGCGCCCGCGATCATCTCGATCACGCGGTCGGCGACGTCGTCCTGCAGGAACAACAGCCGCAGTGCCGAGCAGCGCTGGCCGGCGGAGCGGAAGGCCGAGGTCACGACGTCGTCGGCGACCTGTTCGGGCAGCGCGGTGGCGTCGACGATCATCGCGTTGATGCCGCCGGTCTCGGCGATCAGTGGCACGATCGGGCCGTCCTTGCCGGCGAGCGCGCGATTGATCGTGCGCGCCACCTCGGTCGAGCCGGTAAAGACGACGCCGGCGATCTCGGGATGCGCCACCAGCGCACCGCCGATCCGGCCGTCGCCCGCCACCAAATGCAGCGCTGATGCCGGCACGCCGGCTTGGTGCAACAGCCTGATGGCTTCAGCCGCAATCAGCGGCGTCTGTTCGGCCGGCTTCGCAACGACCGCGTTGCCCGCCATCAATGCCGCCGCGACCTGTCCGAGGAAGATCGCCAGTGGAAAATTCCACGGCGAGATCGCGACGAAGACGCCGCGGCCGCGCAGACGCAGCATATTGCTCTCGCCGGTTGGGCCCGGCAGCGGCTTGCCTTCGCCAAACAGCTCGCGTCCCTGCGCCGCATAGTAGCGGCAGAAGTCCACAGCTTCGCGGACTTCCGATACCGAATCGTCCAGCGTCTTGCGGCCCTCGCGTTGCAGCAGTGCGATGAAATGCGCCGCGCGGGATTCCAACAGATCAGCGGCCGTTCTCAGTACCGCTGCGCGTGTCTTGGCCGGTGTTCTGCTCCAAGTCGTGAAGCCGGCCCGTGCGGCCGATACCGCCGCATTCGCCTCCATCTCCGTCGCGTCCGCAATGCTTCCGGATGCGGGCAGTCGTTCCGCAGCGATGGCCGAGACGAGTTTGCTCAACGCCGCGCGTTCACCGAATTCGATTCCTCGGGAGTTTTTTCGTTGCGGCCCATAGAGGTCGCGCGGCAGCGGGATATTCGGATGTCTGGCATGGTCGGCGCTGCCGACGATATCAGCGGGGCGCCGCAGCAATTGCGAGACCGGCACCGCCTCGTCGGCGGCGAGCGCGACAAAGGATGAGTTGGCGCCGTTCTCTAGTAATCGCCGCACCAGATAGGCCAGGAGGTCGCGGTGGCTGCCGACCGGCGCGTAGGTGCGATGAGCGATATCGGGACGGTCCTCGCCCAGCTTTGCGTAGAGGGCCTCGCCCATGCCGTGCAGGCGTTGGAATTCGAATCCGCTCTGCTCCGTTGCCAGTTCGAGGATGGTCGCGACCGTCAGCGCATTGTGGGTGGCGAACTGCGGAAATATCCGCGGCCGCAGCGCCAGCAATTGTTTTGCGCAGGCAACGTAGTTCAGGTCCGTCATCGCCTTGCGGGTGAATACAGGATAGCCGTCGAGCCCGCGTTCCTGCGCGCGCTTGATCTCGGTATCCCAATAGGCGCCCTTGACCAGCCGCACCATCATTTTGCGGTCGAGGCCGCGTGCGAGACGAACGACGTAATCGATCACATCGGAAGCGCGCTTCTGATAGGCCTGGATCGCCAGCCCAAATCCGTCCCAGCCGGCGAGCGACGGATCGGCGAAGGCTGCCGCTATCACGTCGAGTGACAATTCCAGCCGGTCCGCTTCCTCGGCATCGACGGTGAAATTGAGGTCGTAGGCTTTGGCTTGCCTGGCAAGATCGATCAGCCGCGGGACCAGTTCGTCCATCACCCGCGCTTGGCTCACTGCCTCGAAGCGCGGGTGCAATGCCGAGAGCTTGACCGAGATGCCGGGCCGGTCGGGCAGGGGACGGTCATCGGCCGTGCGGCCGATCGCCTCGATGGCGCTGGCATAGGAAGTGAAGTAGCGCGCGGCGTCATCGGCAGTGCGGGCGCCTTCGCCGAGCATGTCGAAGGAGTAGCGTTGCTGGCGCGCGGAATGCGGTTGCGCCCGCGACAGCGCCGCCTCGATGGTCTCGCCGAGCACGAAATGATTGCCCATCAGTCGCATCGCCTGCCGCGTTGCCGCCCGCACCGCGGGCGCGCCCAGCCGCTTGGTCAGCCGCCCGATGGTGCCCTGCGGGGTCTCGCCGGGCTGGATCACGCGGGCCGACATGCCGAGCGCCCACGCCGAGGCGTTGACCAGGAAGGCGCTCGACCTGGTTTCATGATGGATGAAGTCACCCTGGCCGAGCTTGTCCTCGATGAACTGGTCGGCGGTGCGGGCGTCCGGGACCCGCAACAGCGCTTCCGCCAGCACCATCAGCGCAAGCCCCTCCTTGGTCGACAGCGCGAACTCGCGCAGCATGTCCTCGACCCCGCCCAGCGGATCGTCATTGGCCCTGATGGCCTTGATCAGCGCAGTCGCTGCGCGATCGATGCGCCGCTCCTGCGCCGCGTCCAGCCGCGCGGCCTGGAGCAGGCGGGTGGCCATCGCGCGGTCATCGGGTGCGTAGGGCGCGCTGAAGGGTGGAAGCGGCGACGGAGGAATCAGCATGGGATTTCTAGCATGGGATTTCTAGCATCGGATTTCTCTTGGCTTCGGCCAGTCTAACGGGGCCGGGATGGGCGGAACAGGCCCGCAAGTCCCTCAATTGCGCCAGCGATGGAGGCGCCGGCGGAACCGACTGGCGCATGGAAAACACAGCGGCCGGAATTTCCGCGGCCTGATCCACAGATCGCGGGCTTGCTGGTTGGCAGCGTGCAGGAGCCGCGCTAATCGTCAGGCACGCCGTCGCTTGGGAACAGCAGGGATCATGAGAGGCGCCACTCCGCCGATACAGGGAAGCCGAACGCGGACCAGCTTCGCGGCCGCGTTTAGCGTGCTCCTCGCCGCGCTGTTTGCAGCGCTGCCGGCGAGAGCGGTCGAGATGAGTGCCGAGGTCGCTAACCTCTACAGCTCGGTTTCGATCTATCCGCCGTCAGCCAAATCCATGACCGTGTGCTACGGCTTCGTCTGCCGGCGCCGTGAGACCCTCGATTTCACGGCCGGCGACCGCAGTGCGTTGACGCAGATCATGCAAGCGGGCCGCGCCTCGGCTGCGGCCGAACGGGCGGCGGTGCAGAAGGCGGTGGTGTGGTTCGATCGCCGCATGGGGCCGATCATCGGCACCAACAAGCGCGTGGCGAAGGCGGACTTCCGCTACTTCGACGACAAGCACAATTACGATTGCTGGGATACCACCCGCAACACCACCAGCCTTTTGCTGGTGCTGCAGGAGTGGGGCCTGTTGAAGCATCACGCGATCGGCGATCCGCGCTATCGCGGCAATACGCTGGTATTGCAGACACCGCACAACACCGCGGTGCTGGTCGATCGCGCCACCAAGGTCGAATGGGTCGTCGATCTCTGGCCGCGCGGCTACCTGCAGCCACCCGACGTGATGACGGTTCAGAAGTGGGTCACGGAAGATTGAGCGGCCGGTTTTTCGCGCAACGATCCAACCATCGTGCGTGCAGAAGCGGTGCCCGCTCCGCCGAACGCTCACAGTTTTCGAGAAGTTTCTTAAGCCCTACTCCCGGATCTAACTCCGAGAGTGCGCCGTTGCCGATTGCGTGGTCGCGCTAAACCTTGAGGTTCTCGGCCGAAGTTTTGCCGCGGTTGGCGATCTCTTCGTATTCGACGGTCTGCCCTTCATTGAGTGTCGAAAGACCAGCTTTCTCAACTGCCGAAATATGAACGAACACGTCCTTGCCGCCGCTTGCGGGTTGGATAAACCCGTATCCCTTGGTCGGGTTGAACCACTTTACCGTACCTTTAGCCATTCACGTCGTCTCCGCGGAATCAAAAAAATAATCGAGCCGCCGGTCCCCGCACTAACCGGCATGCCCGAGGCATGAGGATACGCGGGTTGGGGCAGGCTGGGTAGCGTAAACGGACCGGCCGTTTCGGCAAAAATGCCCCCATTCCCAGCCGATTCCCGCCGTTTTGCCGGTTTTTCGCTCATTTGACCCGGCCGGGCGGCCGGCAATTCTGATTTTTGGCGAGTGGATCGATCCGCTGCGTTGACGCCATTCTTCCGCCTGGAGGGTGGCGGCGGCGAGCCTTCGGGATGGCCGCGCCGCGCTTGGGCATGGCGGCGCCGCGTTCGCCGACAGTTTTCTGAACGATTATTCATGCGCCTCGAACGACCATTGCCGGCGCGATTTCACGCGGCGGCGCTTTGCTCTTCGTTAGCCAGCGCCGGCAGCATCCGCGCATCTGTCACGCTGCGTACGATCATCGGCTCGTTGCGTCCGCGGATCTCGACTTCATGCTGCGGCAATGCATCGGCGGCGAGGCCAGCGGTAGCGCGAACTTCGTCCGAGATGACGACTTCGCATGCAAGGCTCTTGGTCATGTCCTGCAGGCGCGCCGCGACGTTGACGGCGTCGCCGAGCGCGGTGAACACCATGTGATCGCGGTAGCCGATATCACCGACGATCACTTCGCCGCCGTTGATGCCGATGCCGAAGCGGATCGGTTCGCGCAAATCATGTTCGAGAAATTTATTCAATTCGTCGATGTTGGCGGCGATCATCGCCGCCGCGTGCAACGCCTGGCGGCAGGCTTCCTGCCGGCTGGTCGAAAGTCCGAACAGCGCCAGCATGCCGTCGCCGACGAACTGGTTCGGCATGCCGCCGCTCGCGAGCACCGCCTGCGACACCGCTCCGAGGAACCGGTTGACGATGAAGACGGTGTCGAACGGCAGGCGCTTTTCCGCAAGCTTGGTCGAGCCGCGCATGTCCACGAACAGGCTGACGAGATAGCGCTCCTGACCAATCCGCGTCGGGTGCGACTCGTGACCGTCGGCGGAGGTGTGCGGCAGGAAGAGTTGAAAGAATGAGAGATCGGATGGCGGCCGCAACTGACAGGCGAGGCGGATGGATGGATCCGACGTGCCGACCCGGCCAAGCACGAACGCCTCGCGCTGCGACGGCTCTGGCAGCGCAGAGCAGTCGCCGATGATGCGGATGCGGCAGGTCGAGCAGCGGGCGCGGCCGCCGCAGACGCTGGCATGCGGCACGTTGTTGCGCAGGCTCGCCTCGAGCACGCTAAGGCCCTTGGGAACGCGCACCGTTCGGCCGTTGCCGTAGGACAGGCTGATCATGCCGCGGCGGCGCTCGTTGATGGCGCGCACGCCTCTCGCCACCAGCGCGATGCCGATCAGGCCGAAATAGCCGAACAGGAAATAGTCGGTGATGCGATCGAGCGCCTGCGCCTCGGCCCGCGTGCCGAGTTGGCGCTCCGACTGGGTTTCCGCCCGCCATTCGACGCTGTCATTGTCAATCACCATGCGCCCGCTCTGATAGAAGCCGAGCATGGAAAGCGTCGGAATAAGTACCGCCGCGGCGAGCAGGAACGGCGCGGCGCGCTTGTAGAACGCCCGCATCCGCAGCCACAGATACAGCCCGATGCAGCCATGGACCCAGGCGATGGTCATGACCGCGAGCATCATCCAGATCCGCCACGGCGCCCAGATCCAATACAGGAACAGCACCTGCGGATAGAGTTTTTCATGGCCATAAAGCGTCTGGCCCAGCCGGACGCCAACGATATGGGCGATGATCAGCATCGGCACGCTGAGGCCGAGCGCAAGCTGCAACGGTTCGATCGCCTTCCAGCGGAATTGCCGGCGTTCATACAGCGCCCAGATTCCGAGCGCGGTGTGCACCAGGCATGCCGTGTAGAACAGGAGCGTGACCGGCAGGAACTGCCAGAACGACATGTGGAGATAGACGCCGGTCGCCAGCGCCTCGAGCGAGATGTTGCCGAGCGCATGGTTGAGGAAATGGCTGACCAGATAAGCGAACAGGATCACGCCGGTGGCAAGGCGGACCTGCCGCAGGCTGATGCCGCGTAGGAAGGTCGTGATCTGGTCTCGGGAGAGGGCGGCCATGCGATCCATAGGGTCAATATTGGGCAATGGTAGCAATTAAATCACACGGAGAATACCACCCGCCGTCGTCCCTGCGAACGCAGGGACTCATACTCCGCGGCCTCTCAGTGACGCTGTGGCCCATGCGGTTTTCCTTATCATGATCGGTGGTTATGGGTCCCTGCGTTCGCAGGGACGACGATCAACTTTTTTCCGCCGCGGCTCGTTGACACTCTTGGCACAGTCGAGGAAAAGCGCGCCGTGACCATAGCCCCGCCCAATAACAGCCAAGCCAAACCGGACCGTCCCTCCACGCCGCGATGGCTTGCCGTGGCGTTGCTGATCGCCGCGTTGACGGCGATGCGGCTGGTCTATGCTGGTGTGCTCGATCTGCGCACCGACGAGGCCTATTACTGGACCTGGTCGAAGGAGAGCGCGCTCGCTTTTCTCGATCATCCGCCCGGCATCGCCTGGCTGATCCGGTTCGGCACCGCGATCTTCGGCGACACCAATGTCGGTGTGCGGTTCGGTGGCATCGTCGCGATGCTGGTCACGCAGCTCCTGCTCGCCGACATCGTCCGGCGCGTGACGCGTGATGTTCGCGCCGTGATCTTCGCCCTGCTGCTGCCGGAAGCGGCGCTGTATTACGGGCTGTTGATGGCGAAGGTCTCGCCCGACACCGCGATGATCCCGTTTGCGGTCGCGATGCTGTGGGCGCTGGTGCGGCTCAACGAGAGCGGCAATCCGCGCTGGTGGCTTGCCGCGGGTCTGTTCGCAGGGTTGGCGCTGCTGTCGAAATTCACCGCGATCATGCTGCTGCCGGCGGTTGTGGCGTTCGTGCTGGTGCCGGACTGGCGCCGCCGCTGGCTGCTCAGCCAGTATCCATGGCGGGCAGCGCTGATCGCAGCGATCGTGTTTTCGCCGGTGCTGATCTGGAATGCGCAGCACGATTGGGCCTCGTTCCGTTTCCAGTTCGTGCGCGCGGTCGCGACCCATCAATTGTCGCTCCGCACCGTCGGCGAATTCATCGGCCTGCAGTTCGGTCTCGTCGGCTTCGTGTTGCTGCCGGTGGTGCTGTCCGGCGTCACGCTGACGGCCTGGCGCGGTTACCGCACGCGCGAGCCGGTCGCGATCCTGCTGTCGACCGCCGTGCTGGTGCCTTTCCTCTATTTCCTCTGGAAGTCGCTGACGCTCCGCGTCGGCGACACCTGGCCGATGTTCCTGTGGCCCGCCGGCTTTGCCGCGACCGCCATCAACCTCGTCATGCTGCCGCGCGAGGGTTTTTCGGAATGGATGGTCCAATCGACGTTCCGGTGGGCGAGGGTGGCCGTGATCTCCGGCATCGCCTTCGTGGTCGGCGTGTTCTTCTATTACGTTGCGGCGCCCTGGAATTTTATCGGCAGGACCGATCCGATCGGTGGCGAGGCCGGCTATGAGCAGGTCGCGGCGCGCGCGCGGGACCAGTTGCAGAAAACCGGTGCGAGCTGGATCGCCACGTCGGATTATCGCACCTACGCAATGCTGCGCTGGCATTTCAAAGGGCAGGTTCCAGTCATCCAGATCAACGAGCGTGGACGGTTTCAGGGCTTTCGCGATCCCGGCATGAACCTGATCAAGGATCATCCCGGCCTCTACGTCGCCCGCGAGCCGGACCACCGCCTGCCGCTGTGGGATCTCACCACCGCGAAGCGGCAGCCGCTGGAGCGGGTCGAGCGCGTCTGGCGTGGGATGGTGATGGATACCTATGCGCTGGAAAAACTCACCAGCTGGACGCCCGAACTTTCCCCACCGCCGGATTCGCCGCTGTTCCGCTGGCGCGTGCTGGCGGGGGATTGGGGGCATGATGCTCGCCTTTCGTGAAGTCGTCTTCCGCGAAGGCGGCGGACCGACTGCGCCGGGACTTTTCCACGTCATTGCGAGCGAAGCGAAGCAATCCATGTCTCGGCGTGCTGCGCTATGGATTGCTTCGCTGCGCTCGCAATGACGGGTGGACATAGCCTCGCCTTCTCGCGACGCTGATCGCCCGAGGTTTGCATCTTCTTTTGCCCTCCTCACCAAGTAGAGGGCGCAGGGAAGACCGGGTGCTGGCTGCACCCGCGGTCTCGTGTGCAAGTGCGCAAAGCAAAAGCGCACACGAGCATACAGGTACAGCGGAAACACTCCGGCCTTCCCTGCGCAATGGCTTTACGGCTTACTTCGTGCTCTTCCCGGAGAACGGCTCTTTTGCCTCCGTCGCTCCACGAGACAGCCCGTGAAACTTAACGCCAGCACCGCGGCGCCCGAACCACACGACTTCGCCGTACGCTTCCTGCGCATTCCGCGTCCACCGCATCTCACCGCACGTTCGTGACGATCGCGAGCGCCCCTCATTTGCCGTGAGACGGGCGGAATATGTGACTGATTTGCCTCTCGCGTGAAGCGGAATATTTCTGATTCCCGGGCTTGACGCGATTTCTGAAAATCAGAAGTGATTTGCCCGTCGTGCCATTGTGTCGTAGGCCGCCGCACGAAATTGCGCTTGCGTGCGCGGCAAATCGGTTCGTCGTCCTGGGCAAGCGAGCAACGCGAGCGCGACCCGGGACCCATCCGCCGCGGCGTAAATTATTTCGCGCGCGAGTAGACGGCCTTCGCCAACCACGCAACCCTGTGGCTACGGGACCCTGCTTTCGCAGGGACGACGATGAAGGTGGGCCAACAGGCGACCTACCGGCAAGGAAACGTTTTGAGCGGCTGTAAACTAGTTCACATACCGCAAAGCGTCACTGCAGTATTCTTTGATCCGATATCGCGTCGGTTCCGCAGCGCGCTGTTCTCAACATAGTCGTTCGAGAACTCAGATTGCGGTGAGACCCAAACGCTTCGCTTTTGCATAACAAGCTTGCCCCGCTGCGAACCACTTCGCGCGGACGATACTGAAGGAATTGCTAGATTGCATTGCCGCGCATAATAGCATGCGCAAGTAGGTCGCTATGGACCGAACTGCTGGCAAGGAAAGCGGTTACCACACCACACAAAGTGGCGGTATCCTCATTATTGCTATGCTTTGCACCGCGTGCATCGTCCTCTTCGCGAGCGAAGCCAGTGCTCGATGTACGGCGCGAGACGTCCTGCAGAACCGCTTGACGCTCAAGCCAGCTCCCTCAGCTAAAACTCCGCCAGTTCTAGTCAAATCCGCCTTCGCCGTTCCTGTGTGGAAAACTATCACAATAGGGACGTTTGCAAATTCGTTTGCCCTCCTTAACGCATTGGATGCAGCAGGCTGTGGCATCGGAGACTTGGCTGGGGAAATTCTCGCTCGACCGGCCTTTACCGTCAGCACTACGAAAACAAACGTGGAGCTTTTTGCGGTGTCGGCGGCCGAACTCGGCTTTCAGACCGATACTGCACCGCTGGCAGACATTTATGCGCGCGCTCAGCAATTAGGTTTCGGACTTGCGGCGGCAGAGATCGCTCCGCAACTAAGGCTCCAATATTTTGATCAGCCGATGGGGGAGTTTGTCATCGGAATGGAGCCGATCAAAACGTGGACGGGCGAACCTGTCATTCTAACCGTGGCTAATGGCGGAGCGGGATTAATCCTCATCGGCCGAGATGGTAGCGCCGACGCAGAAATACCTGTGGCGTCCCGCTTCTTGTTCGTGCGGTCCAATGAAGCTGCGTTGGCGAAGGCGGTCCATGGGAATCAATGAGGCCGCAGCGCTCGCCACCACTCAGTTCCTGAAACCGAACGCGTCCGAGCGAATAGTTTCTAACTCGAGGCGTCAAATGCCAAAGTGTGCGACCGAGCGCCAGCCGACATGGGAAAAGGAGTAGCGATCATGGAATCATTTCTGCGTAAGCCACTCAGAGCGGCTTGTCATTGCAGCTTAGCGCTTTTGGGTCTGACGTGTTTGCTTAGCACGGCCGATGCTCGTCCGCTGTTGGTATCGGAGGAATTTCCCGGTCCTTGGCTAGAGGTTACGCAAGAGATCCGGGATGTTCTCGCACTAAAGAAAATCTCTGCCTGCAGTCAGGCCGCGGGACGCGAATCGTCGCGAAACCCCGGCGAGTATCTCTTGTACTGCACTTCGGACGAGAAGCTTTGGACAAGCTGGCGCGTACAATCCGCCGCGCGCACGGTTCGAGGTCCGGGCAGGCTCTTCCCAGGTATCACCCCGCCGGGCGGATACTAGGCCTAATCAGGCGGTCGCGGTGTCGAGCGCGGCTTGCACCTGCTCAGCATTGAGATCTCGAAGTCCGCTCCGGGTCGCAAGCGGCGATCAGTTACATGACCTTCAAGCCCATCGCACCGGCAGCGATGAGATGCCACTGATTACTGCGGATCTCGCTCGAATCGGCGCGCCGGCCGATGAAATACGCGGTAACTCCTGCATCAATGCTTCAAACAAGGCCCTGAGCTCAAGTCTGGCGAGATGCACCCCGAGACAAAAATGCGGTCCCGACCCAAATGCGAGATGTGGATTCGGCTGTCGATCCACTTCGAACTTGTGCGCCGAGTCAAACACTGTCTCATCGTGGTTTGCAGATGCGAAGAGCAAAGCTACAGCCTCACCGGCTCGTATGCGCTGGCCGCCGACTTTCGTATCGGTGGTCGCAGTTCGTACCAGATGTCGACCTGGAGAGGTCCAGCGCAATATTTCTTCGACTGCTGTTTCGAGGAGCGTCGGATCGCGCACCAATTTAGTCATTTGATCGGGGTGAGTAAGCATCGCCTCCAGTCCTCCCGCTATGCTGTAAGCGGTATTTTCCTGGCCTGCGATGGCAAGTTGAATGAAATACGAGAGGCGCTCATAGTCCGCGATTGGTTTCCCGAAAACGCAGGCGTTAGCGATCACGCTGCTGAGGTCCGCCCTTGGATGCAAGCGGCGGTCGGCGGTGACCTTGTTGAAATATTCACGAAATCCGATACCTGCCAATCGGATGGATTCAGCCGGGCGATCGGATAGGGCACGGCCCGGATCTTCCGCTCCCGTCAAGCCCCTGGCCAACTTTAGGATCAAGGGGTCATCCGCCTCTGGAAGACCGAGGATGTGCATCATGAGCCGTAAGGGGAATGGTACCGCGACCTCGCGTGCGAAGTCGAAGGCTTCGCCGTTTCTTGGTATGCGGCGCACAAACTGACGAGCAAGATGCGTAGCTAGCGCTTCGAGGCTTCCAACCCCAGGCTTGGAAAACCAAGCTTGCGCGATCTCGCGATAGGCGCGATGTTCAAGTTTGTCCATTTGAAAGAGACTACGCAGCACCTCCGGCTTTCCGGAGATCTGCCGTATGCTGGCCTCACCTGCCTCGCTGGACAGCACGGACCGAGGTGCCGCGATGAAAGGCGCCCCTCTTGCCTCGACCGCCATTATGTCGGCATGTCGAGATACAAGCCAAAAAGGTCGCATACCCGGACATTCGACCCAATAAACCGGCGCTTCCGACCGCAGAAGAGTAAACGCAGCCTGCAAGCCGGCTTCGTCCATTTGGCCATCAGGTGATATAGCGAAGAGCGCTGCTTCGTGTACCCGGTCCATACGACGAGAAGGAGAAAGCGACTTGCCGTTCTGAGGCGCTCTCGCGTTGCGATCTGTCATGCGCACCGTACGCTGCCTCATTTGTTGGTCCCTGCCTGCTTCCCACAACGAGACATTCTACCTGTCGCGTCCGAAATTGCGTTCGCGGTGCGGGCAAGGAGAGTAAATTCCCGCAGCCCGTAGTCGTCCACTATCTCGATCGACCGACCAAGTTCTTGTTCGCAGAATCGCGCCCATTTCCCGGGAGTAGTGCAGTAGAGCGGGCCTGGTTGAGACTTCTGGCCTGGCTTTTTCAAGAAATTGACGGCGAAACCAACTTTGCTCATTCGATGCATATCAAGCAACATAGTGCTCACGAATCTTTCCCAGGTGAGCAGAGAAAACCCAACCATCACATTCATAATACCGCTGGCTACCACGTAGTCAGAGGGTTCCAATACGTTCCGCCCAACGACAAAACGTACTCTGCAATCGTCTGGATGACGACGTCGGCCGCGGCGCACCATCTCGGACGACAGATCAATTCCCAAGTACTCAATTCTGGCAGCGCTCCAGTGTTTAACGAGAAACGTTGCCAGCGCGCCGTAACCGCAGCCTAGGTCGATCAGCGAAAATGGTGCATTGGTCGGACAAATCCGCAGAAGCTGAGCAAAGCGTAGCCGTTGCGTCGTAGTGCACGACCAATCCACCCCACGAGGGGTGGCACCGTAGCTAGCAAGTTTGGCGGCGTAGTAATCCCTGACTTGGGCGCAAACGAAGTCTATTTCGGCACCGGTCAGGAGATTCGCAGAGTTAGAACGCCGCTTAGCTTGTCTCAAGCCTTACTTCCTTTTTCGTCGCTTCTTTGCGGCGCGGGTTGCCTGCCCTTTCTCTTTGGCCAGAGTCGGGATCGATATGACCAAATACGACTGCTCTTCGTAAATTATGGGTTGTCCATGCGTTACCTTCACACGGCGGTCCTTACTCATCAAATGAGTGGTTGTGTAAACGGGAAGAGGTTTCTTACTATCGAGATTATCTTGATAGGCACTTCGAATGCGATCGTGGCCATTCACACCCTTCTGATCCGAAGCGTACTTTTTCAGGAGTTCTAGGAAGACGAACCACCGCCGTCGCTCCTGGAAATCCGCCGGAACGATATGCAGGACTCGGAAAGCTTGCTTGAGAGAGTATTTGCTCGAAAATACTCTAAAATCCTTCTGGATGGCGACCATTTCTTTAAGCGGGTGGTCAGGACCGAATCTGGTGTTGAGTTGAAAAAGTATGTCGGCTGTAGAAAAATCGCTTATCGCTATTCCCATTTTTCAATCTTCCTTTCTGGTTCTAATTTCTGGCGAATATACCTTTGATCTCAATCTGAACGAACCAGATTCTGAACGAACTGGTTTGCGATTTTTTCCTGGCCACGGCTAAGATCATGCAGGCTCGGGGCGAAAATTTCGGCGCCTGTGACGTCCAGCAAGGCTTTCGCTTTCTCCAGGTGCTCTTCGCGCAACTCGGGGTTGATCGCACCTCCAGCCAACGCAAGGTCGGCCGCGACGATGTGCGCGTGGAGTTCGGCAATCCGATCGGTTCGCCTCCGTGCTACGTCGATAGCTTCACTTACAACCTGCGCCGCGCGCGTCTTCTCGCCCGCGAGATCAAGCACGTGCGCCAAATATGCTAGGAGCCGTGCCTCGATCTCAAGGCCGGTTTTCGATTTTCTCGCAGTTGTTAATGCTTCATACAAGTCGCTGGAAGCCGACGCGAAATCGCCCTCGGTAGAACTCGCGAGAGCCCGGCAGAGACGGCTTGCGGTGAAAAGGTAGGTCATTCCGGATTGCGAGGCGTAGCCCTCAACCTCCTTCGCGTGCAACCTTGCTATCGAGTTATTCCCGCGATGGAATGCCATCTCGACCGCGGCAAGATGTGCATGATACTGAACGACCGGGATAGCCTTTGACCGGTCAGCCTGAAGAGCTGTTGCTAGACACGCCTCGGCCGCCTCGAATTGACCAATGAGGACTAACGTTCGCGTGCGCAGGCAGCGCAGCCACTGCCCAACATCAAAGCCGAAGATCTGACTTGCGTTTAGACCGAGAACAACGCCGCTCTCCGCGCCGCTCCGCTCATCATCCGCAGCTACTGCAGTATCGTTGGCAACGAGACTTTCGCGAAGGTAGCCGGCGAGCAGGTAGGCTTGGCAAAGCTGTGCATTGCAGGCAACAAACACATCTCGATCCCCACTTGCTGCAGCCGCTGCCACTCCCTGCCGCGCCAGGCCGATATAGTCGTCGGCTGCGCCGGAAGCTGCAAATACACGGCCGTACGCTCCTAGAAGCAGCGCTTCGTGCTTTCGATCCCCAGCTTCGCGCGCATATTGCAAGGCCTCTTCGGCATAAGGGTTTACATCGTCAGCCGACAAACCCTCGCTCCAAGCAAATCCCAACACCCGACCGTTGGCAAGAGCTCGAAGCTGGTCGACCGCCGGATCTCTAGGCTGATCCCGCAGCAGCCAACGCACCTTCTTCCACTCGGCAAGAGCCTGCGACGAATTTGTCCTGCCGACCCAGAGAGCGGCGCGGCGCAAATGCATTGCAGCTTCCAGCACTCGCCCGGCCGCCTCGCAATGATACGCAAGCAAATTGGCGGACTCGTCTGCGGCCCCCCACGGAGTTCTCTCGATCGCACTCGCTACCGAGGAGTGTAGCTGAGCTCTGCGAGACCGAAGCTGCATTGCATACGCTACTTCCTGGATCAAAGGATGCCGAAACGAGTATCCCGGTTTGTCGACGCTGCTGCTGGCGGTTATGAGATCCAAGTCGCAAAGACGTGAAAGCAGCTTCTTGATCTCTTGCTCTGGAATGCCAGAAACCTCCATTGCTATCGCCAACGGAAATTCCTTGCCGATGACAGCGCCAATTTGTAGCGCCGCTTTCTCAAACGCAGGGAGCAGGTCAATGCGCGCGCCAATCACAGCTTCTATGGTTGCTGGCAGCGTAGGAGTCAGCCAGTCGGACGATACGATCCGGTATCCGCCACGTTCGCCAAGCAGGGCACCGCTTTGTGCTAAAGCTCGAACCAATTCCTCCGCAAAAAATGGATTGCCGTCGCTTTGCTGCGCGACGTCTGTAACGATGTTGACCAGGTCGGGGGCGTCCCCGATCAGATCTCGGACCAACTGTTGAATATCGCCGCCGTCCAGTTCGGTAAGCGCAAGTTCGGTGAAATGCTCTATCGACCATGGAGGGGACCACGTCGGCCGATAGTTTACGACCATCACGATCTTCGTGCCTTCGACGGCCTCAGCAATAGCAGTCAGGAAGTCTTGGCTAAGATCGTCGAGCCAGTGCAAGTCCTCGAAGATGATAACTGAGGTTCGACGCCCTGCTGCCACTACCATCCGCTTCACAAGGTTGCGCAGCCGTACATTCCATGCCTTCGGGTCGGCGCGCTCAGTAGCCAGTTCCGGCGCCGGAAGTCCAAGGAGATTCAGCAAGTATGGAAGGTCGTCGACGAAGGTCGCATCGAGAGCCAAGAGACGTTCTTGAATTTTTGTGCGCGCTATCTTTGGATCAAGCGTCGTCGTGACGCGGAAGAATGCGCGCAGCAATTCCAATACCGCGAGCAGCGGCATAGATTGCGACTTCCCAAATACTTGCGCGCGCCCCTCCAAGACCTTGACGTTGCGTTGGCGGCACCACTCGCCGAACTCATAACATAATCGGCTTTTTCCCATGCCGGCGTGCGCGACTATTCCAATGACGCGTCCAGCGTTATTCTCAGCATCAAGTACAGCCTGTTTGAGAAATTCCAATTCAACTTGTCGTCCCCGAAATGGTGATAGGCCGACCGTACGGAATCTGTCGCTAACAACGCCGGGCTTCAATCCAATCAGACGAAATACCGTTATAGGCTCCGGAACACCCCTTAGCGTGCGAACGCCAGCCGGACGGGTCTCGCAATAATTACTAACCAGGTCTTTGCATTCCATACTTAACAAGATTCCGCCAGGCTCCGCTTCGCGTTCTAACCGGCTGGCAATATGCAAAACTAGGCCTTGTGCCTCGTGGCCGAAGACGTCCCCCCTTGGCGAGGCAACTACTTCTCCGGAGTGAATTCCTATCCTGATCTCAGTTGAAAGTGGCAGTGCGGCCACCGCTTCCTGCATCGCCAAAGCCGCTTGGCAAGCAAGGAGAGCGTGTCCGTCTTGAGCGCGGGGCGCACCAAAGATAGCGTCCAGTCCATCGCCGAGTGTATGGAGGATGGTTCCCCCGAAGCGTCCCACGGCCTGCATCATGGCTTCAACCGCAGGCTGGAGGCGCCGCCCTGCTGATTCCGCATCGAGATTTGCTATAAGTTCTGTCGAGCCCACAATGTCGGCAAACAACGCTGTAGCTTGCTTGCGCTCACGCTGTAGCTCCATGAGCGTTGAGACATCCAACTGAACCCCACAGTTGAAGCAGAACTTGTTGCGCGGAGCGTTTTCTTGCCCGCAGTTGCGGCATTGCATTTCAATCTCGCTCTGGTTGAGCCCTTGACGAACTGGCCGATGCTCTCCCTCCGAGACGCTATCACGCCTCGCAAGCTATCGAAATATCCGACGGAAGCGGGACCCCAATCCGATCGAAGCCCGTCACCTTGACGGGACCACCTTAACCGTTGAAGTCGGCGGGCCGGATCGCGCGGAGTATCCTTTTGCGGCCAGGGTCGAACTGCTTAAAATGAGGGCTGTGAACGCGGATATCTCGATTCCTTGTTTGGAGGACATGTCCGCTCTTGCCCGCTGAAGCGAACGTCAACAGGAATACCAGCAAGGCGCGACTAGGGCCCTCAAGCGGCCGGCATCCGAAACCCCTTCACAAAACCGGAGCGGTTATGCCGGCATGGGCGCGGAAAGGGACTCAGAGATCCGATGGGGACCTTCACCTAACCGTCTTGTGGCAGTTGGGTGAACAATAGCGATTCAGAGATGACTCGACGCAACTTACTCGCTAGAATTTCGCGACGACAATCTCGTCCATACCGTCCATACCAAAGAACCGGAGTAGCAATTCTGGCGTCGTGAGGAGCAGTGCAAATGAGTTTCATCCGTTCGGACGAACATTTCGCCCCCATAGTCCAGACGATCCCCTGTATTACGCACCGCCTGCGGTGCGCAGTGAAGCGGCCCATCGATCTAACGCGAAACAGACGAGATCGGACCATTTGCCTCCCGCTTCCTCTCGGTCTCGCTTTGATGAGATGCGTGAGGAAGCCTTCGCCAAATCCAACCGGCATCCGCTGGAGTTGCAGCTCGCTCACGAACACCGTCCACGACGCGCGCTGTTTGCCATTGCGGGTGGAGTTGCCGCAGCAATCGGTGTCGCGGTGGTCGTGGCGCTCGTATTTTTTAAGGTAGTTCCAAAGTTAGAGCGCGATCCCTCGGAGCTCGCTGTTTCCATTTCCACTCCCGCATTGGCTACACCGGCTCAAACGACACCCAAAGACTCCCAAGAGCTGCTGCACGGATTCATGCAGTTTCAACAATCACAAGAAAGCAATAGTCCGGAACGTGCTGCTTCCGAACCTGCCTCCGCAAGAACGGCTAAAGCGCCCGAAAAATCCGACGCTCTACTTGAGAAATTCATCCAGTGGCAGCAACGGAAATAGCGTCAAGACGTGCGACCAAGCCACCTCCGACGGCAGATGCGTGGCGATTGGCTTACGCCTCTTCGTCGCGCTTGCTCAAGAGATCCTTCGCGAGATCGGAGAGGGCGGGCCGCGGCAGCGCGGTGAACGGCAGCGGGCGCGTCACGTCGATGGCGGCTAGTCCCAGCCTTGCGGTGAGCAGGCCGTTGAGCACGCCCTCGCCGAGCCGCTGCGAAAGTTTTGCCGCGATACCGTGGCCGAGCATCTGCTGCACGAGGCTGTCGCCCACCGCCATGCCGCCGGTGATGGCGAGATGGCCGATGATTTGGCGCAACAGGCTGAGCATGCCGAGCGTGCCGGGACGGCCGCCATAGAGCCGCGCCAGTTGCCGGATCAAGCGCATCGCGGCGACGAACACGAACAGCACGTCGATCAGCGCGCGCGGGCTTACCGCGGTCACGACCGAGACGCGCTGCGCGGCTGTCGAGACCAGCCGGCGCGCCTCCTCATCCAGCGGCGCCATCAATTCGCGCTCGGCCAGCTTGATCATGTCGGCGCCATCGATGATGTCGTCGGCGTGGCCTGCCAGCGTGGCGCGGGCGCGCGCGAGTTGCGGGTTTTGATGCGCGAGCTTGAGCAGTTCGTTGACGACCGCACGGCTCTCGGCGCGGTCGTCGCTGCGCAGCACTTCAGTGGCGCGCTGGTGCAGCTTTTCGATCGCCGCCAGCCGCGCCAGCCCGAACGCTTCGCGCGCGATGACGACGGTCAGCGCCAGTCCGGCCGCCACCGCAAAGACAAGCGCGACGTAGCCCAATGTCTGGCTGCGCGCGAACAGGTCCTCGATCAGATTGACGACGCCGAGCCCCGCGCCGAGCAGCACCAGCCCGCCGATCGCCGACCAGAACAACGCGCCCCAGCGAAAGCCGCGGCGCACCGGGATCCTCGGTGCATCGAGCGGAACGGGCAGCAACGCCGGATCCGCCTCCGGCGTGATCTGCACCGTGCCGCGGGCGGGGCGGCCGGTCTCCTCCGGATCTATCACGATGACGCCGGGATCGCCGAGCTTGAACGTCGCCGGCCGCCGATGCGGCGTTTTCTCGCTCATTGCAGTCGGTCTCCGATCAGGAACTGAAGGGCGCGGTCGAGGCGGATGTGAGGCAGCGCGGGCTCGTCCTTGCCGGTGCGCTCCAGCAGCGGCGGCCGGAAGCGCAGGAAGCGGAAATCGGCGCTGTCGGACGGCATGCTGGAAAGGCCGCGAAAGCCGCCCTTGAACAGCTCTTCGGGATCGGCGGGAAGATCACCCGGAAAGGTCGCCACTTCGGTCTCGCCATCGAAGGCCTCGCCATTGGCGGTCTCGCCGGGCGCGGGCGTGCCGAGGATCGACGGCAGCTTCTCCCGGCCGCGCGTAACCATTGCCTCGCGCGTGGCGCGTACCGCTGATAGCGCGACCACGTCGATGGCGGCGCCGGCATATTCGGCGCGGTCGGCTGCCTTGGCGGCGGCCCGCCGTAGCACGGCTTCGAGCCGGTCGTGGCTGGAATGGTGCAGGTGATCGGCCTTGGTGGCGGCAAACAGAATCCGGTCGATCCGCGGACGAAACAGGCTGCTCAGGATCGTGCTGCGGCCGATCCGGAAGCAATCGAGAATGCCGGCAAGCGCGGCTTCGAGATCGTGCAGCGCCTCGGGCCCGGCATTGAAGGCCGCGAGCGCATCGACCAGCACGATCTGGCGGTCGAGCCGCGCAAAATGATCGCGGAAGAACGGACGCACCACGACGTCCTTGTAGGCTTCATAGCGCCGCCGCATCATCGCCCACAGCGAACCGTCGGGCGCGGCGCCATCAATCGGCACGTCGAGCGGGGCGAAGGTCAGCGCCGGCGATCCTGCGAGGTTGCCCGGCATCAGGAAACGTCCGGGCGGCAGCAGGCTCATGGCAAAACGTTCATCGCGGCAGGCGCGCAAATAATCGGTGAAAAGTCTTGCGGCGGCGAGCGTCGCCTGCTCGTTCTCGCGGCTCTCGGGTTGAAGCGTCTTCAGATGCTCGTGCCAGGGCGCGGCGAGTGTTGCGCGCGGGCCTTCGCGCGACAGCGCAAGACTCTCGGTCGACCATTGCTCGAAACTCCTGTTGAGCAGCGGCAGGTCGAGCAGCCATTCGCCGGGATAATCGACGATGTCGATGGTGAGCGTGCGGTCCGCGCCGTTCTGCCGCTGGTAATCGATGACGAGGCGCAATTCAGAGATGTCAGTGGTCGAGTTCGGCCAGCGCCGTTCCTCGATCAGGGTGCGGACATGGTTTTCATAATCGAAGCGCGGCACCGCGTCGTCCGGCTGCGGCTCGAGCCGGGCGCCTGCGATCCGCCCCGAGGCGTAGGGTTCGAACACCGGAAACCGGCCGCCGCGGGTCAGGCCGTGGATCAGCGCCGTGATGAACACGGTCTTGCCGGCGCGCGACAGGCCGGTGACGCCGAGCCGCACGGTGGGATTGAAAAAGCTGTCGCCGTAGTCGAGCAGCGCCCGCGCCGACAGGCGCGCTTCCTCGACGATATCTGAAAAACTGGGGACCATGCGGGGCGGAAAGCTCGAGAGAGGCGTTGGTGTGCAATTACCGGAGAAGTGGCGATTGGCGGGCCGAAATCAAGCGCTTGTGATCATCTGGCGAGGGAATCCCCTCGGGATATCCGGCGGTTACCGGCTGCACGAAAATGCCACGGCGACGGGATACTGGCATCATTCGCGAAAGTGCATGACGACGGCCTTGCCGGCGGCGTGAACGGTTCGTTGACCTTGGAAGACCCATATCCTAATCGCTCCCTCGCTGCTTACTGTGGACCTGCATGACCATCTTCAGACTGAAACAATTCGCCTCGACATCCATCCATGCGGCGGCTGGCGCCATGCATTGGAATTACGACCGTGCCGAGCTGATCGCCGATGGCGTCGTGCATATCGTCGGCGTCTGTTTCGGGCTCATCGCCGCCACCGCCCTGATCGTGCTGACCGCAGTCTACGCCGGTGCGTTCGAGATTACCGTGGTGTCGGTCTACGTCACAGGCCTGCTCGCGATGCTGACACTGTCGGCAGTCTATAATCTCTGGCCGGTGTCGCGCGCCAAATGGGTGCTGCGCCGCTTCGATCATTCGGCGATCTATCTCTTGATCGCCGCGACCTATACCCCGTTCATCGTGGAACTCCGGGACAGCTATCTCGCGATCGCGCTGCTGACCGGGGTGTGGTGCATCGCGATTGCCGGTGTCGTGCTGAAGCTGGCGCTGCCGGGGCGATACGATCGTTTGGCGGTCGGCCTTTATCTCGCCTTGGGCTGGAGCGGCGTCACGCTTTACGACGCCGTGGTGAAGGCGGTGCCGCCGCTGGCGCTGGGCTTTTTGGTGGCGGGCGGCGTCCTCTATAGCCTTGGGGTGATCTTCCATGCCTGGCAGCGGTTGCGCTTCCAGAACGCGATCTGGCACGGCTTCGTGTTGCTCGGCGCCGCCTGCCATTATACGGCTATTCTCGATATGGTGGTCCTGACGTAGGATCATAACAAACGGGAGAGAGCGGCCATGCAGGTGACGGGCAAAGTCGTGGTTGTCACCGGTGGCGCCAATGGCATCGGCAAGGCGATGTGCGAGGCCTTTCATCGCGAAGGCGCCGCCAAGGTCGTTGTTGCCGATATCGATCCCGATGGCGCGCGAGCCGTCGCCACTCCGATCGGTGGGGCGGCCTTCAAATGCGATGTCGGAAAAGAGAAGGACGTCCTTCACGTCATCGAGGAGACCGAGCATCAATTCGGCCCGATTGCGCTGTTCTGCTCCAATGCCGGCATCGGTGGCGGTTTCGATCCACTGTCGGTGAATGCCGGCGGAAACTCCGACGAACCGTGGCAGCGAAGCTGGGCCGTTCATGTGATGGCCCATGTCTATGCGGCGCGGCATTTGATCCCGCGCATGAAGGCGCGCGGCGGCGGCTATTTCCTCAACACGATCTCGGCGGCGGGACTATTGTCGCAGGTCGGCAGCCCGGCCTATTCGACCACCAAGCATGCCGCCGTCGGCTTTGCCGAGAATCTCGCGATCTCGCACAAGGCCGACAACATCAAGGTTTCGATCCTGTGCCCGCAGGGCGTCGACACCAACATGCTGCGCTCGATTCCGAAGGGCCCGCAATCGGGCGACGGCGATCTCTCGCCGGAGCAGGTGGCACAGGACGTGCTGAAGGGGCTGGAAGAGGAAACCTTTGTGATCCTGCCGCACCCGCAGGTGCTCGGCTACATGCGCAAGAAGACCGAGAATTACGACCGCTGGATATCAGGGATGGCGAAGATCCAGGCGAAGATGCGGGAAGCTTACGGGAAATAGCGTAGCGAGAAGGGCGGCCGTCCGGCCGCCTTTCCCGATTAAGTCGCTACTGACACCTGTGCATCAAGCCGTCGTCCAGGCGGACCATTGTTCCGGGCTGGCAGATTATGCCGTTGCGCGCCGCGTAGTCCTGGCTCCATACGCCCGGGCCGCCGTAATAGCCGTAGGGACTGCCACCGCCGTAATAGGCGTTGGGACCATTGCCGCCGTAGTAGGCAAAGGGGCCGCCGCCGTAGTAGGCGGCCGTCGCTCCGGCTGCAGCAGCACCGGCGCCCACGGCAGCCGCGCCGGCCGCAGCCCGCCGCCGGGTAACGCGCGGCTCCGGGGTCAATGGATCACCCACCTGCGCTTGCGCGCGCTCGATAGATAGCGAAGCGCCCCTTTGTTCGCTCCAATCAAACGAGAGCATGGTCGCACATGTAAAGACGGAGATCGCGAGGGCAGCTTTTCTGAGGCTTGGCTGTTTCATGGCATTCACTCCATGGTTGCCCCATGCCGAATTCTCGTGCGAACGTAGAGCAACGTCAAGTAATGCCGCGTACGGAACTCGCGGGCGAATTGTCGAGCCTTTGAGGCAAATGAGGTCTCATGAGCCCCCGCAGGGAGAGGGAACTCAGCGCCGCCTCACCCCTTCTGCGCGTAGAGCAGCGGCACCGCCGAATCCACCATCACCTCGATCAGGCTGACGCCGTCACAAGAGAGCCCGTGCTTGAGCGCGCCCGCGAGTTCGGATGATTTCGTCACCCGCACGGCGTGGCAGCCCATGCCTTCCGCGAGTTTCACAAAATCAATGCCGGGCAGCTCGAGCCCCGGCACATTGCGCACCTGCATCACCTGGCTGAACGAGCGCATCGCGCCGTAGCCGGCGTTGTTGATGACCACGACGGTGAGCGGCAGCCTGCGTTGCGCCGCGGTCCACAGCGCCTGGATCGAATACATCGCCGAGCCGTCGCCGATCAGGCAGACGGTACGGACGCCGGGGCGTCCGAGCGCGATGCCGACTGCGGCAGGCAGGCTGTAGCCGAGGCCGCCGCTTGCCATGGTGTAAAAACTGTCCTGGCCGCGCATCGGCATGAACTTTTGCATCGCCGGGCGGTGCGAGGGCGCTTCCTCCACCAGTGCTGCATTGTCGGGCATGGCTTGCGAGAGCTGATGCAGCAGGAATTCGACCGGGAGCGGATCGGCCGCCGCTGGCGCCGGCGGCAGCACGCGGCCCGCCGGCATCGCGCGCGCGGTTTCGGGCAAGAGATCGAGCAACGTCGAAAGCGCCGGCTTCATGGTCGCGATGATGCTGGCGCCGGCCGGCGTTACCGCGGCGGCATCCGGATCGGCGGTGATCTGGAAGATCGTGGTGGCGCCATCGAAGATCGAGGCGTGGCCCTCGACATGGAAGGTGAACACCGGCGCGCCGATCACGACCACGAGGTCATGCTCGCGCAGCGCGTCCGATAGCTGTCCCGGCGAGGCGTGCAGGAAACCCGCAAATTGCGGATGGCGTTCCGGGAACGAGCAGCGCGCCGAGAACGGGCTGACCCAGACGGC
Source organism: Bradyrhizobium sp. RDI18 (assembly GCF_043203335.1). Classification (NCBI taxonomy): domain Bacteria; kingdom Pseudomonadati; phylum Pseudomonadota; class Alphaproteobacteria; order Hyphomicrobiales; family Nitrobacteraceae; genus Bradyrhizobium; species Bradyrhizobium sp. RDI18. The sequence goes on from NZ_JBICRN010000008.1 coordinate 6,342,970, forward strand.
GGCCTTCGCCTTCTCCGCTATCTTCACCATGAGATCGACGGCCCCGGCGCGGTCGACGGCCGGGCCGACGACGAGGGCGGGGCGCTTGCTGGCTGCGAGCGCTGCGACCAGCGTTCTCATCGCTTGCGCATCGGGGCCGAGCTCGCGGCTGACGTGGCGGGCCTCGACCGGCTGGGTCGGGCGTGTCCAGTCGTCGATCGGGATCGAGACGAAGGTCGGCCCGCAGGGCGGCTGCATCGCGACGTAATAGGCGCGCGCGATCGCGGCCGGCACATCTTCGGCGCGGGCCGGCTCGACGCTGTATTTGACATAGGGGCGCGGGAATTCGGAGGCGCGCTCGGCATAGAGGAAAGCCTGCAGCGGCAGGATCGAGCGCGCCTGCTGGCCGGCGGTGATGACGAGCGGCGTCTGGTTGCGATGGGCGGTGTAGATATTGCCGAGCGCATTGCCGACGCCGGCGCCGGAATGCAAATTGACGAAGCCGGCATTGCGGGTCGCCTGCGCATAACCATCGGCCATGCCGACGACGGAAGCCTCCTGCAGGCCGAGCACGTAATCGATGTCGTCTGGCCAGTCGCTGAGGAAGGGCAGTTCGGTGGAGCCGGGATTGCCGAACACGCGCTTGATGCCGAACGCGCGCAGCAGGCTGAAGGTGGCGTCCTTGACGGTGAGGGCAGCGGCGGTCGGTTTGGCTGGTTTGCGGGACAAGTGCGATTCCTTACGAGTTCAACTCGAACAAGGTAGCTCGTCATGCCCGGGCTTGTCCCGGGCATCCACGTCTTAACAGCCTCATAGCGACAAAGACGTGGATGGCCGGGCATAGGCGAGCGGAAGCGACGCCGTCCTTCGGACGGCTAGGCCCGGCCATGACGGAGAGTGGGGCGTGCGGCGGGGGAAAATCACCACGTCGCCGTGCCCTTCATCGTCGGCTGTCCCTCCGCATTCGCGATCCACAGCTCCATGCCGGCGTGTGTCTCGTTGGCGTTGATCGAGAACTCGCTGCCTTCGAACAGCGGCTGCACGCCGCGATAGCTGAACTTCTTCGGGGCGCTGTCGCCGTGAAGTTTTGCGGCGAATTCGACGATCAGCGCCGCCTGCAGGGGGCCGTGGAAGATCAGGCCGGGATAGCCCTCGACCTTGGTGACGTAGTCGCGATCGTAATGAATGCGGTGGCCGTTGAAGGTCAGCGCCGAGTAGCGAAACAGCAGCACGGGATCGCTGACATGGGTTTCGCGATGCCGTGCGACCGGTGGCGGAGCGGCTTTCGGCGGCGAAGCGGGCGCAGCGCTCCCCATGTCGCGATAGACGATGTCCTGCCGTTCGCGGATGGCAACCCCGCGCGGCGTCGTGATGGTGTGTTCGACGGAAACGAAGCACAGCACGCCCGTCGAGCCGGTCTTCATCGTCACGTCTGAAATCCGCGACGTGCGCGTCGATTCATCGCCGACGCGCAAGGGCTGGAGAAATTCGATTTCGCCGCCGGCCCACATCCGGCGCGGCAGCGGCACCGGCGGCAGGAAGCCACCGCGGGTCGGGTGGCCGTCGGGACCGAGCTGCGACATCGGAAATACCGGCTGCGCCAGGCACCAATGCGTGGTCCACGGCGCGGCATCGCCGGGCTTCGGGTCGCCGATGTCCTGGAACAGGGTTGCGCGCAGGCCCTTCACGAGTTGCGCGGTGACGATGTCTGAGGCTTCCGCGCTGCGGCCGATCCATTGGCGCAGATGATCGAGGTTGAGAGCATCTGTCATGACTGGCGGCTCCTGATACGTGGAGCTCTGGGAAGTTCGACGTGGTCGCCGATGGCGGGCACCGCACCATAGTGCCTGGGCTCGTCGACGAAGATCGCGGCGGGGGCAGCGTAACTCACCTTGCCGTTCGGCGTGTCAACCTCGATGCGGCGCAGATGCGGATGCACCGAGAGGTCGGCCATGCTGTTGACCTCGGCGAAGGCGATGTCGGCGGCGTCGAGGCGCTTCAGGAGTTCGACGCGCGTCATTGAGGCGAAACTATCTGAGACCGTCTTGTCGGTGAGTTGGCGGTTGCGCACTCGCTCGACCATGTTGGCAAAGCGGGGATCATTGGGCAGGTCGGGCTGATCGAGCACCTCGGCGCAGAGCTTCTTCCATTCGCGCTCGCTCTGGATCGAGATCAGAATGCCCTTGCCGTCCTTGGAATTGAACACGCCGTAGGGTGCGATCGAGGGATGGGCCAGCGCCATCCGCTTCGGCGGATTGCCGGCTTCCGAATTGATCAACGGCACCGCCATCCAGTCCGCCATCACGTCGAACATCGAGATCCGGATATCGGCGCCCCGGCCCGTGCGTCCCCGCGCAATCAGCGCCTCGAGGATCGCCGCATGCGCGGTGGCGCCGGTCGCGATATCGACGACGGAGATGCCGACGCGCGACGGGCCCTCGGGGCCGCCGGTGATCGAGGCAAGTCCGCTCTCGGCCTGGATCAGCAGATCATAGGCCTTGCGGTCCGCGTAGGGGCCTTGGTCGCCATAGCCGGAGATGGTGCAGCAGATCAGCGCGGGATAATCCTTCTTCAGACGATCCAGCGAGAAGCCGAGCTTGTCCATCGATCCGGGCTTGAGGTTCTGCAGCAGCACGTCGGCGCTTGCGATCAGCTCTTCGAGTTCAGCGCGGCCCTCTTTGGTGGCGAGGTCGATCACTTGCGAATTCTTGCCGCGGTTGAGCCAGACGAAATAGCTGCTCTGGCCCTTGGCGGCGGCGTCATAACCGCGGGCGAAGTCGCCCTCGGGCCGTTCGACCTTGACGACATGCGCGCCGGCGTCCGCAAGCCTGGAGCTGCAGAACGGAGCTGCAACCGCCTGTTCGACGGAGACGACGATCAATCCTTCCAATGGCAGCATCTGATGTTCTCAGTAGGAGCGGGGCAGGCCGAGCACGTGCTCGGCGACGTAGGACAGGATCAGATTGGTCGAGATCGGCGCGACTTGATAGAGCCGGGTTTCGCGGAACTTGCGCTCGACGTCGTATTCTTCCGCAAAGCCGAACCCGCCATGGGTCTGCACGCAGGCGTTCGCCGCCTCCCACGACGCATCCGCCGCCAGCATCTTGGCCATGTTGGCTTCCGCGCCGCAATCGAGCCCGGCCTCGTATTTGCGGGTGGCTTCCTTCACCATCAGCTCCGCCGCACGCATCGCGGCGTAGGCTTTTGCAATCGGAAACTGGATGCCTTGGTTCTGGCCGATCGGACGGCCGAACACGGCGCGCTCTTTCGCGTAGGCGGTGGCTTTTGCGATGAACCATTTGGCGTCGCCGATGCATTCGGCTGCGATCAAAATGCGCTCGGCGTTCATGCCGGAGAGGATGTAGCGAAAACCCTTGCCCTCGTCGCCGATCAGGTTTTCGGCCGGCACCCGCATATCCGTGAAGAACACTTCCGTGGTGGCGTGGTTCATCATGGTGCGGATCGGGCGGATCTCCAGTCCCTTGCCCTTCACCTCGCGCATGTCGACGATGAATACCGAAAGCCCGTCGGTGCGCTTCTTCGCCTGCTCCTTCGGGGTGGTGCGCGCAAGCAGGATCATCAGGTCGGAATGTTCGGCGCGGCTGGTCCAGATCTTCTGGCCGTTGACGACGTAGTGGTCGCCGTCGCGCTTAGCGACGGTCTTCAGCGAAGAGGTGTCGGTGCCGCTGGTCGGCTCGGTGACGCCGAACGCCTGCAACCGCAATTTGCCGCTGGCGATCCCGGGCAGGTATTTCGCCTTCTGCGCATCGTTGCCGTGCCGCAGCACGGTGCCCATCGTGTACATCTGGGCGTGGCAACCGCCGCCGTTGCAGCCGGCGCGCTGGATCTCTTCCAGGATCGCGGCCGCGGCCGACAGCTTCAGCCCGGAGCCGCCATACTCCTCGGGGATCAGCACCGAGAGATAGCCCGCCTCGGTCAGCGCATCGACGAACTCCTTCGGATACGCCATCTGGCGATCCAGCTTGCGCCAGTATTCGCCGGGGAACTGGGCGCAGAGTTTTGCGACAGCGTCGCGGATGTCGTGGAATTCATCTTGTTGTTCTTGTGCGGTCATTGGGTTTTCTGGCGATGGATGCGGGTTGATGTCAATTGCCTTGAGATGCGGAACGTTGTGAAACTGCGGCTGGGCACCTATGCTGAATTGTTATAGCGTATGAACCTGCCTTCGAAGATTGGCAAGTAATGGATATCCGGCAACTCAGGACCTTCAGTTGCGTGGCGGAGCTCGGCAGCCTCAGCAAGGCCTCCGATACGCTGCGGGTGGCGCAGCCGGCGCTGAGCCGCCAGATCAAGCTGCTCGAACATGAATTGCGGGCCGAGCTGTTCACGCGGAACGGCCGCGGCATGGTGCTGACCGACGCCGGTCGTCTTCTGCTCGCGCGCACCGCCGGCATCGTCCGGCAGATCGACCAGGTGCGCGATGAGATCCAGTCCGCTGGCGGCCCGCCCTCGGGCCGGGTGGTGCTTGGGCTGGTGCCGACTGTGAGCTACGTGATTTCGGCGCGGCTCGCCCGGCGCACCGTCGACAAATATCCGGGCATCTCGCTCTGCATCGTCGAAAGCTACAGCGGTCATCTGACCGAATGGCTGCACCGCGGCGAAATGGACCTGGCGCTGATCTACGGGCCGTCGAGCGACCTGCATCTTGCCGTGCAAAGCCTCGGCCGCGATCCCATCGTCGCCGTCGGACCGCGCGGCAGCGGGCTGTCGCAGAAGAAGCAGGTCGATATCGGCTGGCTGCTGAGACAGCGCCTCGTGCTGCCCAGTCATTCGCACGGGCTCCGGGCGCTGATCGAGCAGGCGGCGGCGAAGAAGAAAATCAAGCTCGACGTCAAGCTGGAGGCCGATTCTTTCCGCGTGCTGACCAGCCTCGTCGAGGAAGGGCTGGGATACACGCTGCTGCCGCCGTCCTCGGTGCGCCAGGAAGTCACCAGCGGCCGGCTGGAAACAGCGGCGATATCAAAACCGTCGCCGATGCGCGAACTGACCCTTGCGTCTCCCATCGATCATCCCGGCTCGACTGCGATTGCGCTCGTGAGCGAGCTGCTCCGCGACGAACTGATCGCCTGCCGCGAAGCGGGCCTCTGGGACATCAAGCTCGCCTGAGCCGAGGTGCGGGCCTTAAGGATTGGCTTAGAGGAAAACGGCCGGGTGCGGCATTCTCATCTGGCTACTTCTGTCATGCCGCAATTGTATAGGGGCGGCGCAGGTCTGATGAACCCGGTAAGCAGATCTTTGAACTTCATGTATGCTTTATCGAATTTTGCAATTGGAACGCGAAGTGCCGCCGGTCGTTAACGCGCAAGCTCCCGGACCGTCCCCCGGACGTTCGGCAGCGTCATAGCATTCAAGGACTGTGAAAGAGCGAAGGGGCTTTGGCGCTGACCGGTGTCGGCGGTGGCCGACAGAAGGTCTGCCGGTCACCAGCCGCTGTTTGGCCAAGGAGTCCGTCATGCAAATCACCATGCCAAGGAAGCGCGATTTGCTTCTGTTCGGAAGCGCTGTGGCCGCGGCACTGGCGGCCCCTGCCGTGCTCACGAGACCTGCTCTAGCGGAAGAGAAGGGAGTCGGCGAGAAGCTGAAGAAGATCGTGACGGGCAAGAAAGAGGAGGTCACGCCTCCCGAGGATTTGATGCGGGAGCATGGGGTGCTGGATCGGGTGCTTCTGCTGTACGAAGCCGGGATCCGGAAGTTTTCTTCAAACGAGGATTTCGATCCGGCCCTGATCACGCAATCGGCCGAGATCATCCGGGACTTCATCAATAACTATCACGAGAAGTCCGAAGAGGAATATGTTTTCCCGCGCTTCAGGGAAGCCGGGAAGCTGGTCACCCTGGTCGATTCCCTACTGCGTCAACATGAGGCGGGCCGGAGGATCACCCAGACGATCATCAGGCTGGCGCCGTCCAGCCGTGCCAATGCCGACGACCGCAAACAGCTCATCGCATCGATTCAGTCCTTCATCACGATGTATCGCCCGCACGCCGCACGCGAGGACACGGATCTCTTCCCGAAGCTGAAAGACGTGGTCTCCTCGAACGAGTACGACGCGATGGCCGAGGCGTTCGAGAAGAAGGAGCGCGAACTGTTCGGAGCGGACGGTTTCGAGAAGATGGCGGCCCGGGTTGCTCAACTGGAACAACAGATGGGCATCCACGATCTCAATCAGTTCACGCCGCGATGAGTGCCGGAATGACCGTCACCGTCAACCGCTATGTCTGTGGTGGGAATTGACGATCAAGCCAACGCCGCCAATCGGCCTCGACGTGATTGGCCACGGCGCGCCCGGCGTCTCCGTAGAGGTAGAGACGGACCGTCAGCAGAATCGGCCCTCCGATCGGCATGGCAAAGAGATGTGCGATGCCGGGTGCGGGGTGTTCGAGCCGCAATTGCAGTCCTGGCCACTGTGGAGGACTGACGTTTTCCACGATGCCGCGTAGCTCGGGCACCCCAGCCGGTGTCGCAAAGCGTGCACCGGCGCTTGCGTCAGCTAATCCGAGCGGACCGACCAGGCGACTCCAGGCATCGCTGTCGTTCGACATCGCGGACAGCGCCACTGTCGTCGAGTGTTGCCCACGGAATTGCTCCAGGTAGAGCCGCAGGTTCTGGAAGAATGCGATCCAGCCGTAGGTGTGCCCCTCGAACTGGTCATCCCAATCGTCCGTATTGGCGAACCAGCTATGAACGACCCGGACCACACAGGTGCCGCCGTCCTTGGCTTCGACGGTCCACTCGGTGGCTACCGTGCCAGGTCCTTCCTCTGTTTCGGCGACGAAACGCTTGGCCGGCTCCCAAGCGGTGATCTTGGCCTCGGAATCCATTCCCGGACCAAAGCTCGATTTGGTATCGCCGCCGACTTTCTCGTCCAACGTCGTCGGCACAAACCACGACGAAATGCCGGGACCTGTCGCGATCGCCTGCCACACCTCTTCGGGTGTGCCGGGGACCTCAACCTTGGCTTCGACGCTGCGACGGCCAGACGGTTCCTTCTTCACGGGCATGGTCTGTCCTTTCAGTGAGACGTTTGAGGCAAGGGATGAGACACGATCACCAATCGATGGTCGCGGCCGCCCGAAGCGCTCGCATCGTGGTAACGGCTGACCAGTTCGGTGATGGCTTGTGTCAGCTCGCGCGTGAACGCGGCGCGGGCAGCGGGAGAGGCGAAGCGAATCTCTGCATCGATCGACAGGGTCGCAAGCTGCTTGTCGGCTTTCCGCGCACGTTTCCAGAGATCGCCGACCTCGCGAACGATCCGGGCGCCGAGTGCGATCAGATAGCTGGCCGCGAGCTGATCCTTGCTGCGCTTCGGATCGGCTGCGACCGCGCCTAACGCCTCTGGCGAAACAACGAACGACTTGGCCGACAACACCAATAACCGCTCGGTCAATCCGCCCCACTGCCGTTCGTCCGCGACCTCGACCAGCCTGCAGGCTTCGAGCGCGCGCAAATGATAGTTCACCTTCTGACGTGGGAGACCCAAACGCGTTGCCAGGATCGCCGCCGACGCGGGCTCTGCGAGTTCGGCCAGCAACGCGCTTCGAATAGGGTCAAGGGCCGCAACTGCAACCGCCGGATCGCTGATCACTTCGATATCGATCATGGCGGTAACGTACATTGACAAATTTTTTTGTCAAGGGGCGACGCGGGCAGTTGCGTTTGGCCGCAGTCCTGCCGGACGCGACTGTGCACTCTCATCCGAATGGAGTTGTCGAATCTGCGCAAGCGAGATGGCGATGCTCTTCCAGGCACAAAGGGAATTGAACGCCGTCTGCGGCGATGTCCGCATTCGAGGGTCGAACAGACACGGGATAGGGCAGGGCCAAGGTCCGCGTTTGACCCTTAACGGAAGTCGGCCTCATGGCAATGGTGCGTCTAGTCGTGTCCCTTGCGGCCATCCATCGGTGGCAGATATCCGACGCCGTTCGGCGGATCAGATGCCTCGCGGGTCGGTACCTCGGTTCGAGGCAACGTAGTCAATCTCGCCGCGCGTAGTGCCGATATCCTTCAGCTCCCTGTCGCTCAGGTCGCACAAGGCGGTTCGTACCCTCTGGCGTTCACGCCGCTCCAGAAGCGCATCCCAATATCTATTGAAAAAGCTCGAGACGCGCCGCGTCGATGCGGCCATCTGCCCCAACCCTGTTGCACCATAGATCGTGCTCATCGCGGCATCTCCTGGTGTTGTTCTACCAATACGAGGGTGCCAAGGCGTGACCGAGCGCGCTTAACATTCGGCTTACATTTTCCTCACCGGCCGCTTATTCTTGGCGCTCCAAGCGGTGCTGAAGCGCCTCCCAACGATCGGAGGCCACCCCAGGGATTCACAGCTTGCGCTATCTCTTCGAGGAGTACGCATTCGACACTGACCGGCGCGAATTGCAGCGCGGGGCGAACGTCGTCTCCGTCACGCCACAAGTATTCGACCTGCTCGATTATCTGATCCGCAACAGGGAGCGCGTCGTCAGCAAAGGTGACCTCATCAACGCCATTTGGAACGGGCGTGTCGTGTCCGATGCGGCGCTTACGACGCGTCTGAATGTCGCCCGGAGCGCGATCGGCGATTGCGGCGAGGAACAGCGCCTCATCAAGACGCTGCCGCGCAAAGGCTTCCGTTTCGTCGGGACAGTGCGGGAAGCGCAGAGGCCCGCAGGCCCGGAAGTCGCCGAACATCCAGAAGAATCGCCGAAACCCGCTCTTGCACTCCCCGATAAACCCTCCATCGCCGTGCTGCCGTTTGAGAACATGAGCGGCGACGTGGAGCAGGAATATTTCGCAGACGGCGTGGTGGACGACATCACTACTGCACTCTCGCGATTTAAGACGCTGTTCGTCATCGCGCGCAATTCGAGCTTTAGTTACAAGGGAAAAGCCGTCGATATTAAGCAGATCGGACGAGAGTTGGGAGTCCGATATGTTTTGGAGGGCAGTGTTCGTAAGGCGGCGGGGAAAGTCCGCATCAGCGGGCAATTGATCGACGCTACGAACGGGGCGCAGCTTTGGGGGGATCGCTTTGAAGGTAACCTAAGCGATATTTTCGCTCTGCAGGACATGGTCACTGAGAGCGTTGTTTCCGCCATTCAACACCAACTGCTTCGAAACGAAATCGAGCTGGCGGCGCGGCGGCGGCCCAATGATCTCAGCGCCTACGATCTCGTTATGCGCGCGACTCCGCACTTTAACTCCATGACACTGGATGGATTGGCTGAGGCCGCGCGGTTGTGCCATGCTGCTTTAAAAATCGACCCTCGGTATGGCATTGCTGCTATATTTGCAGGCTACTTCCACATCGTAAATGCTATCCGCGGCCGGGCAATTGAACCGAAGTCGGAGATGGCAGAAGGGATGCGGCTTCTACAATTGGCACTCAGTATTGACGAGAATGACTCGGATGCGTTGAGCCTAATGGGCCGCGTGACGGTTTTTCTGTACGGCGATTTCGATGCCGGGATCGAGATGTCGGACCGAGCGGTCGCGCTCAACCCGAATTCAGCCTTTTCTTGGGACCAGCGAGGTTGGACTTACTATTTTGCGTGCCAGGGAGAAGAGGCCATTCAGAGCTTTGAGCGTGCCATTCGCCTAAGTCCAGTGGACCCGTTGATCTTCTCATCATTTACGGGAATGGGGCTTGCATTGCTCATTCTTGGTCGTTTCGATGAGGCGGTTGCAGCAGCCAAGAAAGCCATCCATAAAAACCCACACCTTCCGACACCTTATCGGTGTCTAGCGGCAGCGTTGGCTCATCTAGGTCGCGAAGAAGAAGTGAGAGATGCGGTGGCTCGATTGCTTGATCGTCGTCCCAATTTTCGCATTTCTGAGTGGGCGGCGGGCCACCGTCCTGGAAGGCCTCACCAGTTGTATGTCGATGGTCTCGTCAAGGCAGGCCTTCCGGAATGACGCTGCGCACTTCCGCTGTTGGCACTAAGCCGACGTTGCGTGTGAGCCAGACGATGTCAGCTTTCGATTCAGGGGCGGACATTAGCCGCCAACCCGCGGATCAGCGAGAGGCCGCGGCAAAACCTATGCAGCTACGCTGCAGCAGGTGGTCCGAACCAGGTCGTTAGCGCGTCAGCGAGCCCGAGCTCGGTTTGCTCTCCAACCCAGGCGACATATCCATCGGGCCTGATCAACACGGCGGTCGGCTCAGCAACCACCCCGATTGCCGGCAGCTCCCACGCACCAGCATATTCAGCGCTGATGAGCTGGACCCGATCCGCCCACGGCGTGATGTCGAGGCGGCCGGGATGGCCGAAGTCGAGCAGCACCGGCCGCGCATCGTGCAGGAGGGTGAATACCCGCAGCGGGCCATTGGCGGTGATCAGATCGAGATCGGGCATGCGGCGTCCGAGCAGCGGATGTCCCTCGCCGAGATCGTAGCGGACGTCCAGACCGGACATCATCGCGGCGAAGCGTTTGCGCGGCTCGTCCATGCCGAGGAGTTCGGACATGGTGTCCTTCAAGGCCTTGATGCGGTCGTCCGGACGGCGCATCAGCGCGACTTGCGCCATCGTGTTGCGCAGCACGCGGGCACCGACCGGGTGGCGCTCGGCGTGATAAGTATCCAGCAGGCTTTCCGGCGATGTCTGCTTGACCACCTGCGCCAGCTTCCATCCCAGATTCACGGCATCCTGCAGGCCGATGTTGAGGCCCTGTCCTCCCGCGGGGTAGTGCACATGCGCGGCGTCGCCGGCCAGCAGCACGCGTCCCCGACGATAGGACGCCGCCTGGCGAGTCATATCGGTGAATCTGGAGATCGAGGTCGGGCTGTGGATCCCGTAGTCAGTCCCGAAGACGGCGATGAGCGCCTCGCTGAGATCGCGCAAGGTGGGTTCACTGGTGGATCCCAGGTGCTGCTCGGTCACCATGACCCGCACCGGCCCGCCATCTTCCAACCTGCTCAGGCCATGGATGCCGATGGCGTCGTGGCGGATGCCCCATTCCGGCTGCTCGGCGATCTCGACTTCGGCGATCAGGTGGCTGGTCGTCGGATCCCAGCCGGGGAAGTCGATGCCGGCTGCTTTCCGGATCAGACTGCGTCCGCCGTCGCACCCGACGAGATACTTCGCCCTCAGCGGCTGGCCGTCGGCCAGCGCAATATCGACGCCGCTGTCGTCCTGCGCGATATCAGCCACCTCACGTCCGCGATAGATCGGCACCGCCAGCTCGTCGACCCAGCCGGCGAGGATGCGCTCGATATGGTTCTGCCATAGCGCGAGCCCGTAATTGTGCCGGGTGGGGAAGTCGCTGATGTCCAGGCGGATCAAGGCGAAGCCTGCGACCTGGGCCACCTGTCCCTGCGAGAGAAACCGGTCCGCAATTCCGCGCTGATCGAGCACCTCGATGGTGCGTGCGTGCAGACCACCCGCGCGCGAGCCGACGAGCTCCTGGTCAGGGCGCCGCTCGACGATGGCAACGTCGATATCAGCCAACGCCAACTCGCCGGCCAACATCAGCCCCGTCGGACCTCCGCCGACGATGACCACTGCATGCTCGGTCATCGCGCCGCTCCGGTCGTTTCCGCGACTGCGATCAACCCGGCCCTGCGCGACCGGCACGTCGACGACAAATGCACTCATCTCGTGACCCCCGTAGGTTGTGGCTTCGGTCGGCGGTTCTGCGGGATGACCGGGGTCTTGAAGCAAGCCCCTCGCGCGCTACATATTGAAGTGGGGAAGATTGGTATTCTGCTTTTCCGGATATTTCCGGAAGACACAGCCAGCAGGCATCTCTGCCTGATCCACGATCATCAGGTTTCGAATCTGGAAGCCGCCGAATCTGGGAGCCGCATTGGGCGGCTTTTTCTTTACGCCCTGTAGTGATCAGGTGGGTTGAGCTCGCGGCTCACCCTGAAATACGAACCGGAAGCTGCTCGATGCCGCGCACAAAGCTCGAATAGACCCGCTTCGGCTCGCCGACCACCTCGATGCGGTCGAAACGCCTCAGCATTTCTTCCCAGACGATCTTGAGCTGCAACTCGGCAAGCCGCATGCCGACGCAGCGGTGGATGCCGAAGCCGAACGACAGATGGGTGCGGGGACGGGCGCGGTCGATGATGAATTCATCGGGGCGCTCGATGCCTTCCTCGTCGCGGTTGCCGGAGACGTACCACATCACGACGCGGTCGCCCTTTTTGATCTTCTTGCCGCCGATTTCAGTATCGACCAACGCGGTGCGGCGCATATGGGCAAGCGGGGTCTGCCAGCGGATCACTTCCGGCACCATGGAATCGATCAGCGCCGGATTGTCACGCAGCTTCTGATACTGCTCCGGATGCTCGTTCAGCGCCAGCACCGAGCCGCTCATGGTGTTGCGCGTGGTGTCGTTGCCGCCGACGATCAAGAGGATGATGTTGCCCATCAGATTGTCGGGGTCCATGTGCCGGGTCGCGTCGCTGTGCGCCATCATCGACAGCAAGTCGTTCTTCGGCGGCGCGTTGACGCGCTCGTTCCAGAGTTTTGAGAAATAGGCGTAGCATTCGTCCATCTCGCGGCGTCGCTGCTCGGGCGATTCCACCACGCCGCTCTTGGGCAGCGCGGTCGAGACGTCGGACCAGCGCGTCAGCTTGCGCCGCTCCTCCCACGGGAAATCGAACAGCGTCGCCAGCATCTGCGTGGTCAGTTCGATCGAGACGCGCTCGACGAAGTTGAAGGTCTCGTTGCGCGGCAAATTGTCCAGCACCTTTTGCGAGCGCTCGCGGATCAGTTTTGCCAGCTCGTCCAGATGCGTCGGCGTGAACATCGGCGACACCGTCTTGCGCTGCGCCGAATGCCTGGGCTGGTCCATCGCGATGAAGCTCGGATAGTCGTAGCCTGGCGGCACGTCGCGGATCGAGATGCCGCCGAGCGTGGAGTCGGAAGAGAAGATGCCGTGGTTGGTGTCGACATGCATGATGTCGTTGTACTTCGTCACCGACCAATAGGGCTCGATCGGTGAATTCTCGCAATAGTGCACCGGCTCTTCCTTGCGCAGCCGCTCGAACCACGGCCACAGCGTGTCGTTCTGGAAAAGTCTTGGCGCACCGGGATGAAAGTCCTTCAGCGGCGTCGAATAGGCCTCATCGCGCGCGGCGCGCAGCAGCTCTTGTCTGTCGGCTCTGACGGCAGTTTGAACGTTCATGGTTCGATCATCCCGGGTGAGCGTGAGCGCGGCTAGGCGGCGATGCGGACCGGCAGGGTCTCGTAGCCCTTGACGAAACTCGAATATACCCGCCTCGGTTCGCCGATCACTTCAATATTATCGTACCGCTTGAGGATTTCTTCCCAGATAATCTTCAGTTGCAATTCCGCCAGCCTGATCCCGACGCAACGGTGGATGCCGAATCCGAAGGAAAGGTGGGTGCGGGGGCGGGCGCGGTCGATGATGAACTCGTAGGGACGCTCGATCACCTCTTCGTCGCGGTTGCCCGAGACGTACCACATCACCACCTTGTCGCCCTTCCTGATCTGACGCCCGCGGAATTCGATGTCCTCCAGCGCGGTGCGGCGCATATGCGCCAGCGGCGTCTGCCAGCGGATCACTTCGGGGACGAAACTGTCGATCAGCTCGGGGTTGTCGCGCAGCTTGCGGTACTGATCCGGATTCTTGTTCAGCGCATAGACGCTCCCCGACAGCGTGTTGCGGGTGGTGTCGTTGCCGCCGACGATCAGCAGGATCAGATTGCCGAGGAAATTCTTCGGGTCCATGTCGCGGGTGGCATCGCTGTGCGCCATCATCGATAGCAGGTCGCTCTTCGGCGGCTGGTTGATGCGCTCCTTCCACAGTCTTGCGAAATAGGTCGCGCATTCCAGCAGCTCGGCCTGCCGCTGGTCCTCGGTCTCAACCAGGCCGCCCGGATGGGGAATGGTGGTTGCGATATCGGACCAGCGCGTCAGCTTGCGGCGGTCTTCCCAGGGGAAGTCGAACAGCACGGCGAGCATCTGCGTGGTCAGCTCGATCGAGACCTGATCGACCCAGTCGAAGACCTCGTTCTTCGGAAGATTGTCGAGGCATTCGGCCGAGCGCTTGCGGATGTTGATCGCGAGCTGGTCCAGATGCGTCGGCGTGAACATCGGCGCCACTGTCTTGCGTTGCGCGCTATGGCGGGGCTGGTCCATCGCGATGAAACTTTCGCGGCGCAGGTCCGGCGCGACGTCGCGAATGGTGATGCCGCCAAGCGACGACGCCGAGGAGAACACCGCGTGGTTGGTCTCGACGTCCATGATGTCGTTGTATTTGGTTATCGACCAGTACGGCCCGAACATGCTGTCCCTGCAGTAATGCACCGGCTCTTCCCGGCGCAGCCGGTCGAAATAGGGCCAGAAGGAATCGTTCTGGAACAGTTCGGGATTGCCGACATCGAAATCCGCCAGCGGCATCGACTGTGCCGTGTCGCGCGCGGCGCGCAGGTGAGAATCTCCGGCGAGATCGATGGTTCCGTGCATGAGCCGTTCTCCCTGATTCCCCGTGCGAAGCCTGCCGAACGGGTGATGTTTTACCCTATTACATCCCGAGCCGTGTCCCAGCGCAAGGGCGAGTTGGGCGCATTCGGCCGCATCGCAGTGCTGGCCCATCTTGGGCGGTTGCGCGTATTTCGCCTCGTGACAAGCTTAGTCTCGAAGACTAAGTCTGTCTGAAACAACGTTTAATTCGCCGGGAGGCGGCCATGATTCCCAACGCCCATCGGATGTTCAACTTCGATCTTGGCGAGACTGCGGACGCCATTCGTGAGACCGTGCATTCATTTTCGCAGAACGAAATCGTCCCGCGCGCCGCCGAGATCGACCGCAGCAATCAGTTCCCGCGCGACCTCTGGCCGAAAATCGGCGCGCTTGGCCTGCACGGCATCACGGTGGAAGAGGAATATGGTGGCGCGGGGCTCGGCTATCTCGAGCACTGCATCGCACTGGAAGAAATCTCGCGGGCCTCGGCCTCCGTCGGCCTGTCCTACGGCGCCCATTCCAACCTCTGCGTCAACCAGATCCGCCGCAACGGCAGTGATGCACAGAAGCGCAAATATCTGCCGAAACTGATTTCCGGCGAGCATGTCGGCTCGCTCGCGATGTCGGAGCCGGGCGCCGGCTCGGACGTGGTCTCGATGAAGACCCGCGCCGAGAAGAAGGGCGACCGCTTCGTGCTGAACGGCAACAAGATGTGGATCACCAACGGCCCTGTTGCCGATACGCTGGTGGTCTATGCCAGGACCGACGCCAATGCCGGCCCGCGCGGCATCACCGCCTTCCTCATCGAAAAGGGCATGAAGGGCTTTTCCACCGCGCAGAAACTCGACAAGCTCGGCATGCGCGGTTCCGACACCTGCGAACTCTTGTTCGAGGATTGCGAGGTCCCCGAGGAGAACGTGCTGAGCGAGGTCGGCCGCGGCGTCAACGTCTTGATGAGCGGCCTCGACTACGAGCGCGCGGTGCTGGCGGCAGGTCCGATCGGCATCATGCAGGCCTGCATGGACGTGGTGCTGCCTTACGTGCACGAGCGCAAGCAGTTCGGCGAGCCGATCGGCAGCTTCCAGCTGGTGCAGGGCAAGATCGCCGACATGTACACTACGATGAATGCCTCGCGCGCCTATGTGTACGCGGTGGCAAAAGCCTGCGACCGCGGCGAGACCACGCGCGAGGATGCCGCCGGCGCGATCCTCTACGCCGCGGAGAAGGCGACGCAATGCGCGCTCGATGCCATCCAGCTCCTTGGCGGCAACGGCTACATCAACGACTACCCGACCGGGCGGCTGCTGCGCGACGCCAAACTCTACGAGATCGGCGCCGGCACCAGCGAAATCCGCCGCATGCTGATCGGGCGGGAGCTATTCGAAAAGACGGCGTAGCTCCTACTCCTTCTCCCGCTCTTGCGGGGAGAAGGTCGGAATGGGTTCTCTCAACGCAGGTGGTCCCAATGTGGCGCGACGGCTCCGTCCAGCCTCAAACCCGCAAGCTTCAATGCATGTGTGGGACCCGGGTCACACAACAACCGGCAAATCTGTGGTTTGATCCGCTACCGTTCGCGCTGGAGTTGAACCATGAATCAGATGAGCTGGCCGCCGCAGGTGCCGCCACCGCAGCCTTTGCCCGTGCCGCCGCCGATGCCGGTGGCGTTTTCGGGCAGCCGTGGCGAATTCTTTGATCTGGTCAAGCGCGGCGCCGGGCTGGAATTCGTCACCCTCGGCTTCTATCGATTTTGGCTGCTCACCGATATCCGCCGCCATCTCTGGGCCAACACCCATGTCGATGGCGACGCCGCAGAGTATACCGGCCGTGGCAAGGAATTGCTGATCGGATTTTTGGTCGCGCTCGCGATCCTGGTGCCGGTCTATCTCGGCTACTTTCTGGTCGGCCTCGAGGCCGAGCATATCCAGGCGTTTGCCAGTATTCCGCTGGTCGCGTTCTTCTATGTGTTCGGGCAGTTCGCGATCTACCGCGCGCGCCGTTACCGGCTGACGCGCACGGTGTGGCGCGGCCTGCGGTTCTGGATGACCGGCTCGGGCTGGATCTATGCCTTGCAGGCGACACTGTGGGGCCTGTTGTCGGCGGTGACCCTTGGGCTGGCGCTGCCGTGGCGCTCGGCCGCGCTCGAACGCTACAAGATGCGCCACACCTTCTACGGCGACCTGCAGGGTAGTTTTGAGGGACGCGGCTGGGAGTTTTTCAAGCGCGGCTGGTGGCTGTGGCTGCTGGCGCCTGTCGCCATCATGGTGTATCCGCTCGCGCCGTTTATCTACGGGGCCTTCAAGGCGATCGAATGGCGCTGGTGGCTCTCGGGCATCCGGTTCGGCGGCGTGCGTGTGGAATCGTCCTTGCCCAAGAGCGCGCTGATCGGCCTGTACTGGAAAGTCATCGGCTGGATCGTCGTGCTCGGATTGGTGTTCTCGGCCTATCTGGTGCTGGCGGCGGCATTGATTGCCAGCATGAGCGGCGATTCATTCAGCGAATTTTTCAAGTCGCAGGAATTCGCGAAGAGCATTCCGCTTCTGGTGCTCGCCGGTATCGGCTATCTTGCCTTCGCGCTGGCGATGAATATCGTGATCCGGGTCTATCTGTTGCGCGATCTCTGGGTCAGGGTGCTCGGCTCGGTTAATGTCAGCGGTATCGAGACAGCCGCCAACGTTTCGGCACGCGGTGGAATGGCCAACGCGCTCGGCGAAGGATTTGCCGACGGCCTCGATGTCGGCGGCTTCTAAGGCTTCAGAGTCCTGATGGTCATGGATAGCGATACACCAACGCCTGCAAAATCGACCACGCTCGGTTCGGCGACCTATTTCGACGGAACGTCGAGCCGGCGGCGCATGGTGACGCTCCGCCTTGCTGACCGGCTCGAAATCGACGAAGGCGAACAAACGCTGGCGGCGTGGGCCTACGGCGACATCCGCCGCGCCGACAGTCCGGCCGGTATGCTGCGCCTGAGCTGCCTGAGCGCGCCTGCGCTGGCGCGGCTGGAGGTTCGCGACAAGGAGCTTGCCAGCGAGCTGGTCTCGCGCTGCACCAAGATCGATGACCACATGATCGGCCGTCGTGGCGTTGCCGCCATCGTCGGCTGGTCGCTCGCGGCCGCGGTGTCGATCGTTGCCGTGGTGCTGTTCGGACTTCCGCTCGCGGCCGATCGCCTCACGCCGCTGGTGCCCGAAGCGTTCGAGCGGCGGCTCGGCGATGTCGCAGACAGCCAGGTCAAGACGATGTTCGATGCCAAGGTGTGCGACAATGCGGCCGGGCAAAAGGCCTTCACTAAACTCATTACCGCGCTTCGCGAATCCGCGGGTCTCGACACCTCGGTGCAGTCGGGCGTGCTGTCGAGTTCGGTGCCGAATGCCTTCGCGCTGCCGGGCGGCAAGGTCTATCTGTTCAACGGATTATTGGCGAAGGCAGAGAACGCCGACGAGATTGCGGGCGTGCTGGCCCATGAGCTCGGCCATCTCAAGCATCGCGACAGCATGCGCGCAATGATCCACAACGGCGGCACCTCGTTCCTGATCGGATTGTTGTTCGGCGATATCACCGGCTCCAGCGCGCTGATCTTCGGCTCACGCACGCTGGTGACGTCATCGCATTCGCGTGAGGCCGAGACCGACGCCGACAGTTTTGCGATCAACGTCATGCACCGGCTCGGCCGGCCGGCGAAGCCGACCGGGGAATTGCTGCTTCGGGTCACTGGAAAGGAGGGCAAGGGCCTCTCCATCATCTCCACCCATCCCTTGAGCGAGGACCGGCTGGCAAGGATGAGCCGGCAAGACCCGCCGGCCAGCGGGCCGCCGCTGTTGACATCAGAGGAATGGCGATCGCTGAAATCGATCTGCGACGGCAAATCCTGACCGACTCAGGCTTACCTGCGGGCGCTCTTCCGTGATCTCGCCGCTTCGATCGGCGCAGGCGCCGTGCCGGCCGGCTTCAAATCCCATACCGCCTGCATGGCCGAGAAGGCTTCTGCAATCATCGGCTCGTGGCGCCGCGACGTCAGGCAGGCGAAACCGAGGTCGCAGGTCAGCGCCACCTTGTCGGCAATCACGAAATTCCGTTTGCCCGTGACGCGGTCGAGCACGCTGTCGCGGGCGAGGCCGAGGCCGTTGCCGCCTTCGACAAGGTCAATCATGGTTTCTTCCTGATCGGCGAAGGCGACGCGCTTCGGCGAAGAGCCCATCGGCCGGAACACGTCGTCGAGCAGCCTCCGCTGCGCCGAGGCATGCGGCGTTCCGATCCAGGGCAAGTCGGCGAGATCGGCCCAGCCCTTGCCAAGGACCTTGCCGCTCCATTCGCGAGGGGCGATCACGCGGTAGTCGAAGCGCACCAGCGCCATGAGCTGGAACTTGCCATCGTCGATGGTGCGTTCGGACAGCATTCCTGACGTAAGGAATTCGGCGGGCGTGGCATCGATGTAGTATCCCACGTCGAGCTCGCCTCTGCCGATCTGCGCCAGTACGTCCTCGGTCATGCCGTAGCGGAGGAAGACTTCGGTCTTTTTCGAGGAGGTGGCGAGGCCTCGCACGAACGGACCGAGCCGGATCGACTCGGGATCAAGGATCGTGCCGACGCGCAACGTGCCCCGCAGCGATTCGCGCAGGGAATCCGCCGCTGTCCTGAAATCTGCCGACGCCGAGACCGTCCGATGCGCCAGCGGCAGCAGGGCGGCGCCCGCCTCTGTCAGGGTAAAGCCGCCCGGCGTCCGGTTGAAAAGCAGCAAGCCCGTGCTCTCCTCAAGGCCCTTCAATTGCAGGCTGACGGCTGGTTGGGTCAGGTGCAGCAAGGTGGCCGCGCGCGAAACCGTGCCTTCACGGGCCACGGTGATGAAGCAGCGCAAAGCCTGGATCCGCGGCAGATCGTTCATTTGAGAGACTTATAGCAAGCACCCATGACCCCATTAGACAGGATTTGCTCTTGGAAGTCACAACCTTTCATCGATAAAACTTGGCGTTGTCATTGAAAAAAGTGGATGGCCCCGATTTGGGGGCCGAGACGGAATCGGGGCGCCCCCTTACTGCGGCAGGTTGTTGACCTTTCGCACCCAGGTGCGCACGTCGGCCAGCACATCCGGCAGCAGCGCCTTGACCTCCTGAACGGTCATGCCGGGCTTGATCCGGGGATCGTAGAGAAGGTTGAGGAGGTATTGGTCGTAGATATCGAAATAGCCCCTCGACACATTGTCGTTGAACATGGTCCAGGGCACGGTCGAGGTATCGTTGATCGGCCCGAGCGACTGCAGTAATTCCTCATAGGCGCAGTCGAAGAAGACGAAGTCGCCGTTGTCGACGGTGAGGATCACGTCGGAATGCTCGATTTCGAATTTCTCGTTCTTGCGAAAGCCGGACAGGCATTGCGGGTCAAGCGAAGATCGAATCTGGCGCGCCCGCTCGCTGCCGTAGAAGGTCGCAATCGTACGCTGGAGATCGCGGTCGCGCACCAGCTTGACCTGCACATTGGCGTCTTCGCTGGTTTCGACCATCGCGATGTCGAGGTGCTGAACGCGCGCGGCGATGTCGGCGACGATCTTCGCGAGCTGCGCCTTGCGGTCGGCGCGCGTGCCGTCGGCGAACACCCGCACCGGCCCGTCATATTTGCGGATGCGGTCGACACGGCCGGCGAGATGATATTCGGCGCCGAAGGCGATCTTCAGAAAGCCTTCGACGATCTCGCTGTCGGTGAAGATCTTTTTCTCGGTGCGCTGACGCTGCGCGATGGCGGGAATATCGGCGAAGGCGGTGTACGGCGTGAAGGTTTCGCCGAGTGCCGCGGCGCACAGAGCAGCCGCTAGCGTCCGTACATACAGGAATCGGCGGGGCGTGCGCATTCAAACAACGCTGCAGCAATTGACGCGTGCGTGCAAGGCTTGAAAGGCTCGATCACGCGCTTGCGCGCATGACGCCCGACTCCGGGATGGCTATGGCCTAATTCCTCACGATAACCGGCGTGCCGATGCGGACGCGGCTATAGAGATCGGTCACGTCCTCATTGGTCATGCGGAAGCAGCCGGATGAGACCGCCTGTCCGATCGTCTCGGGCTCGTTGGAGCCGTGGATGCGGTACAGCGTCGATCCCAGATACATCGCCCGCGCGCCGAGCGGGTTGTCGATGCCGCCGGCCATGTGGCGCGGCAAGTCGGGCCGGCGCCTGAGCATTTGGACCGGCGGAGTCCAACTCGGCCATTCCTTCTTTGCGGTGATGCGGTGGGTTCCGCTCCAGCGGAAGCCGTCCCGGCCTACGCCAATGCCGTAGCGGATCGCCTGGCCGTTGCCGAGCACGAGATAGAGCCGGCGCTCGGCGGTGCTGATGGAGAATCGTGCCGGGGGCATAATTGCCGGCAAAGTAAACGGTCGTGCGCGGGATCGGACTCGATCCGCTGGGCATGCCGGGTCGAAAGAAACCGGGGCCGCCACCCATGATGTCGCGCGAGTCTTCAAAGATAAAGAGACCTTGGGCCTGCGCGTGGCCGGCGCCCGCCAGCATCGCGATCGCCGCAAACAGCAAAGCAAAAGCCCGGGTCATTGTTCTCCCTCGCGAAAAAATCTGAACATGCAGGTCGAGACAGGCCATAATTGCGGCGATCGTGCAAGCAACGAGCCCGTGACCACAGCCATTTTCAAACACCGCGGTTAAAAAAGACAACATGCCCTACGCGATGGCTGCATTGTTCGGCTAAACCTTTGACGAAACGTGCGAACAATGTTTGATCGTCAGCGGCTCCAAAGAACAAAGCGCGAAGAGGAATGAGACCATGAACGGTGCGGAAAGTCTGGTGCGGACATTGGTCGCGGGCGGGGTGGACGTCTGCTTCACCAATCCCGGCACCTCGGAGATGCATTTCGTCGCCGCACTGGACCGGGTCGAGGGGATGCGCTGCGTGCTCGGCCTGTTCGAGGGCGTGGTGACGGGGGCTGCCGACGGCTATTACCGCATGAAGGGCACGCCGGCCTCGACGCTGTTGCATCTCGGGCCCGGCCTCGCCAACGGTCTTGCCAACCTGCACAACGCCAAGAAGGCCAATTCCGGCATCGTCAACATCGTCGGCCAGCACGCGACCTACCATATCGGCTACAACGCCCCGCTGACGTCAGACATCGAAGGGCTGGCGCGGCCGATGTCGTCCTGGGTGCGGACCTCGCCGGATGCCAAATCCGTGGCCGCCGATGGCGCGGCCGCGATCGCAGCCGCCAAGAGTTCGCCGCCGCAGATTGCCACGCTGATCCTGCCCGCCGACACTGCCTGGAACGAGGCCGACGGCATCGCGCAAGTGCCGGCGGAAAGCCAGCGCGCCAATTATTCCGCGCAGGCCGTCGACCACGCCGCCAAGGTTTTGCGCAACGGCGGCGCGTCGACGCTGCTGTTGATGACCGGCAGCGCGCTAACCGAGCATGGGCTGGCGCTGGCTGCCCAGATCGCAGGCAAGACCGGCTGCAAGGTGATGGGCCAGACCTACAATCCACGCATGGCGCGCGGCAGGGGCCGGTTCGCGATCGACCGCATTCCTTACGTGATCGAGCAGGCGCTGCCGATCCTGAAGGATTTTAGGAATATCGTATTGGTCGAGGCCAACGACCCCGTCGCGTTCTTCGCCTATCCGAACAAGCCGAGCATGCTGAAGCCGCAAGGGTGCGAAGTGCACCGCATGACCACGGGCGCCGAAAATTCCGTTGCCGCGCTGGAAGCGCTGGCTGGCGCGCTGCACGCGCAGCCGCAGGACCGGCAGCCGCAAAAGATGGTCGAAATCGCCAAACCGACCGGCGCGCTGACGCACGCCTCGATCGCGCAGGCGATTGCGATGGCGATCCCGGAAAACGCCATCGTGGTCGATGAATCCATCACCACCGGCCGCGGCTTCTTTCCGCCGACGGCCGCCGCTGCCCCGCACGACTGGCTACAGAACATGGGCGGCTCGATCGGCTTCTCGACTCCGGTCGCGACGGGGGCCGCGGTCGCGTGCCCGGACCGCAAGGTGATCTGCATGGCCGGCGACGGCAGCGCGATGTACACGCTGCAATCGCTGTGGACGCAGGCGCGCGAAGGCCTCAACGTCGTCACGATCGTATTCGCCAATAAGATCTACCAGATTCTTCGCGGCGAATTCGACGGCGTCGGCGCCGGCGAGCCGGGGCAGCGCGCGCAGGACATGCTCAAGATCGACCGTCCCGACCTCGACTTCGTGGCGCTTGCCAAGGGCATGGGCGTGCCGGGCCGCGCGGTCGCCAATGCCGACGATTTCAACAAGGCGCTGGCGGAAGCCGTGGCCGAACCGGGACCGCGGCTGATCGAAGTGCGGATGTAGGGCGGCGGATACCGCTCGCCTTCTGGGGAGGCGCCATGCAGACTGAACTGGACAAGGTCGTCACCGCACTTCACGAGTTTTATGCATGCGAAACCTTCCTGCTCGAACGGGATGTCGGCGAGCGTGCGCTGACGCACCGGCTGGCGGTGCAGTTCGAAAAGCACTTCCCGGGCTGGGAGATCGACTGCGAATATGACCGACTCGGCGACCGTACGCTGCGGCTGCCGCACGGATCCACCGTCTCGACCGACGATCACCTCGCAAAATCCATCTATCCCGACATCGTGGTGCACCAGCGCGCTATTCCCAATAACCTGCTCGCGGTCGAGGTGCGCAAATCGGCCAATCACCAGCCGCTCGAACATGACCAGCACAAGCTGCGCGCGCTGACCGATCCGCATTTGTGGTTCGCCTACTGGATCGGCGTGCTGCTCACGCTGGGCAAGACCCACGTCGCGATGTCGGAGGTCTATACCAGCGGCGTTCTCGACCAGGCCCTGTCCGGCTGGTTCGCGCAGCGGCTGAAGGATGCAGGGCTAAGCGCAGGCTGAAGCCCGCGAAGGGAGATTTTTGATGACGCTCAGTCGATCGATCCTGGCCATCGCATTTGTCGCCGTCGCACAGCACGCTCTGGTGCAGCAGGCCGCCGCGCAAGCTTCCGTGCTCGATCTGGAAGCCATTCTAGCCGATCCCAAAATCGCCAAGACGCTCGACGACATCAAGGCTGACGACGAGCGGACCTTTGCCGAGCAGAAGCGCATCACCGAAATCCCGGCGCCGCCGTTCAAGGAAAAAATCCGTGCCGAATATTTTCAGAAGCGGATGCAGGAGCTCGGCTTCAAGAATGCGTCGATCGATGCCGAAGGCAATGTGATCGCGCTACGCAAGGGCAGTGGCGGCGGCAGGCCCAAGCTCGTGGTTTCCGCGCATCTCGACACGGTGTTTCCTGAAGGCACCGACGTCACGGTGAAGGAAAAAGACGGCGCGATCGTAGCGCCAGGCATCGGCGACGATTCACGCGGTCTTGCGACGTTGCTGTCGTTGATCAAGGTGATGAACGAAAACGGGATCGCGACCGTCGGCGACGTCCTGTTCGTCGGCACGGTCGGCGAGGAAGAGCTCGGCAATCTGCGCGGCGTGAAGGCGCTGTTCCGCGATCACGCCGATATCGACGGCTTCATCTCGATCGACGGGCTCGGCATCACGCGCGTCGTCAACCAGGCGACCGGCAGCCATCGCTACGAGTTCATCTTCAAGGGCCCCGGCGGGCACTCGTTCCAGGAGTTCGGACTGCCGAGCGCGACGCATGCGATGGGCCGGGCGATCGCGAAAATTTCCGAGCTGCAGCCGCCGTCCGATCCGAAGACCACGTTTACGGTCGGCACCGTGACCGGCGGCACCTCGGTCAACGCCATCGCCGCGGAAGCGCGGATGGCCGTCGACATGCGCTCGAATTCGACCGAGGAACTGCTCAAGCTCGAGGCGCGGCTGCTCGAACTCGTGAAGGAAGCGGTGGCGGATGAGAACGCGCGCTGGAAGTCCGACAAGATGACGGTCGAGACAAAACTAATCGGCGACCGGCCGGCGGGCATTGTCGCGATGGATTCGCCGATCGTGCAGGCGACCCAGCGCGCGGTCTCTGCCGTTACCAAGGGGCCGCGGCCGACCTTTGCCGGCTCCTCCACCGATTCCAACATCGCGATGTCGCTCGGCATCCCTGCCGTCACCATTGGCGGCGGCGGCGAGGGCGGCAACTGGCACTCGCGCAACGAATGGTACAAGCCAACCAACGCCTGGTACGGCCCGCAGAACGCCCTGTTGACCGTGCTGATCCTGACCGGGCTCGACGGCGTGACCAAACCGGCGCTTGCGGTGCGAAACGCCACGAAATAGGGGCTGAACTGTCCCAGCGCCGTTAACCATGCCCCCGATTGGACAAATTGTCGGCCAATTGCGGCCAAAGCGGTAGCGGAACATCGTTCCCCAGTAGTTCTACGTGCGTAGGGGATGTGGCATGGCGTACAGGATCGTGGCGGAACGCAAGGACGAGACCGTCAGGATGGACCGAAGCAGCATGCTGGTGGCGGTCGCCAAAGCGCGGGTCTGGGCCAGCGAGGGATGGAAGGTCACCATCATCGCTCGGTGACGAAAACGAGGTCGCACCGGCCGACGCGCGCCGGCTTTCCCTCGTCTGATCGAAGATTTGTGCGCCGTCTCTCTCCGACGGCCTTCAGATAGAGTGGAACCGGGAACCCGGGCCGACGTTACACTTGCGGGCAGGCTTTTTGGAGCAATGCCATGCAGTGGCGGTCTGCAACCACAGACGCCGACGAAATGCGCGGCGCCGGCGACGACGACGACATCTCCTATGCAACCGGATGGACCATCAGCGGACTAGCGACGCTGGGCACCATCGTGGCGATCTGGGTGCTCGGGATCTGACTTAGGCTATCTCTGCACGAGCCACTTGCTGTCGGCCACGAGCAAGCCTGCCTTGTCCGGTCAACAGGACGCACCATCGTCAGCGCGGCGGGCTGCAGCACCACGTAGCTTGATTTCCTGAACCCAGAACGCAAAAGGTCGCCCCTTGGGCGGTCTTTTTCGTTGTTTTGAAAGAAGGGCTGGACGGGTCATGCGCGACGATAGGCGCAGACCCCAATGCCCCGCCAAGGCAACGATCATCATCGCCCAGGTCGACGGTTCAGATACCGAGAGACGTGCTCGGTCTGACTGCCGAGCGGCTTCACATCAATGGCTGATCGTTCGCCGCCACGCGGTGGATTTTACAGGTTCGCACGCCATGAGCCGGATTTTGCCGGATCGCGTGAAGCGAAAATGCGTTCTCATGATCCTTCCGTCGTAACCGCGATAATCCAGTGAAATGCCGTCCTCCTCTGGCGTCAATGCGTCAATGGCGAACGCGTCGCTTCTCGCCCTGGCGAGCCGCGGCCGCCAATATCGTTCCATCTCTGATCGACCATTGAAGCTGCCGCTCTCGCAGCATTCCACGGTGGCCGCATCGTCATACAGGTCCAATAATGCGTCGAGGCGCCGCTGCTTACAGGCATCGATCCAATCGACGACAACACCTACAGCATCGAAACGGTTGTTCGTGTTTGCCATGTCCGGTCCTCCCGCGGATTACTAACGGCAAAGCGAATGAACACGTTCTGAACCAAGCGTTCAGGCGCGGTTAGCTGGGGTTCCCACATATGGAACTGCTGGGCGCTCCAAAACGCATTTTCGCCAAACTGTTATTGGCTTCTGACTGCGGGGCAGGACCGTTTAAATCGGAGTCCTGCATGCTCAAACAAATCCTTGTTGCGTCTGTTCTTGTTGTAACCGGGTCTATCGCTTCGGAAGCCCGCCCTTCCCGTACCGCTCAAATACCCGAATGCAATGTGACGATGCCCTGCGACTTCTCGTTCTCGCAGCCTCGTCGTGAGCGGATTAATTCTTACACACATCAAGCGACCGCACAGACTCACCGTCGCGAATTGGCGGACGTGAGTGCCGATCGCGGTCAAACGGTCGGCGGTCGTCCAGCCGGTTGCCCCCGCTCGTTCTGCGGCTGCGGTGCGTCCATACGTGTTTTTCGGCCGGATCGTGCCTGGCCTAAATCTCGCATCCAACTGGCTGCGCTTTCCACGGACATCGCCAGCACCCGGAATGGTCGCTGCGCGGCGTGGGCACGTTTTCGTTCTGGAGCGACATGTCGAAGGCGATACGTGGATGGCATACGATGCGAACTCGGGCGGCCGCGCAACGAGAATTCATGCACGCTCGTTACGGGGGTACACGGTTGTTAACCCGCATGCTGCTTGACCATTAGTTCAGCCGCCAATGTAAATTCGATGGCGCGGTTGTGCCAGAATTGGCGCAGCCGCGTTGGCCGAAAAGAAAGGCCGCTGTTACGCGACCTCTCTTCCTGAAAAGGGGTATAAGTAGATTTGATTTAGATGATAATCTCGATCGGCGAGCATTTAATTCATTAGGGTTGGCATTTGGCCGAATTTGATATCGGCGCGATCGTCACCGCGCTAAATGCGGCTGCACCTGATCCCGCGGCGCCATCGCGCGATAGGAACGAAAATCTGCGACCCGCATTGGGCCGTGTGTCGCACATCCCCGATGCGACATTGACTGAAAGGACCTCAGCGCCGCCGCTGGGGCCCTTTCTGCTGATGGCCTGCAAACAAATGCTCCGCTGCGAACGCGGGACGCGCCTTTAAAACGCCCGGCGCCGCGGCGGCGGACCGGCTTGCGGGTGGCGCGCACGGGTGAGTTCGGAAACAGCGATCAGCGCGGCGCCCGCGATGATGGTGATGGCCGCCATCACAAGAAGGGTTGTAAGCATGGTTCGCTCCCGGAAAGTGCCGCCCCCTACGACGCCCCGAGAATCGTGTTCCAGCAAGACGGGCAAACTACGGGCCGCGACTTATTGACGAAAGGAAGGCAGCGTGCCCGATGAGTCTGGTGCCGGACAGACGGCGATCCGGCACGGGATTTCAATGGCCCTCGTGAACGAGGATCACGGGCATGGCAACGCGACGGCGCATCAAGCATGAGAAGACCTTCGAAGAGCGGCTGGCGGAAGAGGCCAAGCGCTTCAGAGAGGCGGCAAGGGAGGCACAGCCCGGCATGGCCCGGGAACTGCTCTTGCGGCGGGCGCGACAGATGGAAGCCGCATCTCGGCTAAACGAATGGCTCCGTTCGCCCGGCATGAGGGCGCCGGAGTAAGGCCGCCTCGGCTTCGCCTCTCTCTGCCTGTGGCGGCCGCAACGGACTTCTCAAGGGGAACACGACGTTCTTGACACGGTTGCCCCGTCAGAGGAGGTGCCCATGGCCGAAAAACCCACGCATGAACAGCTTGAGGAATTGAAGAGGCTCAGCCGAGAGGCCCGCGTCCCCGATCTGTCCGAAATCGTGACCTCGAAGGAAGAGGCCGAAATTCGCATCCGCGACCTGAAGGAAAAAGCCCGCATCGAATAGGTAGGCCGATTTTGATGCGCGGTGCGCGATGGCGCCGGGTGGGAGCCTAGGCCGGAAAGCAACTTTCCTTGCAGCCTCCACGGAAATGTCTATCCCGGCTTGACAGGCGTCCATGCGCGTTCTCATTATGTTCTCATGAGGACTTCAGTCAGATCTCGCGGGTGAACGGTCGGGATGGCTACGACAGCCACGATCCTTCATGCAGACCTGGACGCCTTTTATGCCTCGGTTGAGCAGCTCCTCGACCCTTCGTTACGCGGCAGACCCATCGCGGTCGGTGGCGGGGTTGTGCTTGCCGCTTCTTACGAAGCCAAGGCCTTCGGGGTCCGTAGCGGCATGCCGGGACGGCAGGCACGTGAGCTATGTCCACAACTCATCTTTGTCAGCGGCCATTTCAAGGACTACCAACGGCTGGGCGATGCCGCCATCAGGGTGATCGGCGATTTCACACCTCTCGTCGAGCGGATTTCCATCGACGAGGCCTTTGCCGATGTTGCGGGCTGCACCCATCTTTTCGGTGCACCTGCTGAAATTGCGGCGGCAATCCGCCAGCGCGTACGCACCGAGCTTGGCCTGCCGATCTCAGTGGGTGTCGCGCGCACCAAGCATCTGGCGAAAATCGCTTCGCAGGTGGCCAAGCCAGACGGGCTTGTGGTTGTCGATCCCGACACCGAACTGGAATTCCTTCACGAACTAACCGTCGAGCTGATGTGGGGAGTGGGTCCGGTCACGAAGGCGCGGCTGGCCGAGATCGGCGTGTCGACCATCGGGCAGTTGGCCAAGACACCAGGATGGTCGCTCGAACGGTTGCTCGGTCCCGCGACAGGCGAGAAACTCGCGGCGCTGGCGTGGAATCGCGATCCGCGGCAACTCAAGCCTCATCGCCGGGCCCGATCGGCCGGGGCGCAGTCAGCGATTGGCAGGAAGCCGGCCGACGAGCAGGTTATTCGACCCGCCCTGCTTCACCTTGCGGACCGCATCGCCGCGCGGCTCCGGGCGAAGTCCAGGCCCGGCCGAACCGTGACGGTCCGCGTTCGCTTCGCCGACCTGAACTCGGTCACGCGCTCGGTAACGCTCGGTGCGCCGATCTCCGCGACCGTGATTCTCGCTGAACTGGCCGAGGAACTGGTGCGCGCGGTCCTCGCAGATCACCCGGACGAGAAGATCATCTCGCTGTTGGCGATCTCCGTATCGCATCTCGAGGAGAACTGGGATTTGGAGCTGGAGCTCCCGCTCGGACTTGAAGATGAAGCGCGCCGTCCCGGCAGCAGGCTAGGGATGGCCCGTTGGACGGCAGACTGTGCTGTCGACAAGATCCGCGATCGCTTCGGATGGGATGCGATCGGATACGGCGCGGCTATGCTGGGTGTTCGCGTTCAGTGCCTGACGAGTTTCGAAAGCTCGCCGAAAAGGATTTGTAACCGCCGGTCACTGGCAATCGGACGATTGAAGAAAGTAGCGCAGGCTGCTCGTCGGGTGTGGTTTAATGGTGGACGCACAAGGGATCGAACCTTGGACCTCTCCCGTGTGAAGGGAACGCTCTCCCGCTGAGCTATGCGTCCGGGAAGTCTGGGCGAACAATGAGCCCCGTCAGAGCCCGCGATTTACGAAGGACGAGCCCATAGTGTCAAGCGATCAGTCGGGCCGTGACCTCGCGTTTTCGCGCGGGGATGGGGAATTACGCCCCCTGCTGGCGGGCCCGCGAAGCGTGCGACTGTAGCGCGCGGATGCGTTCGGCCAGCGTCCCGCCGCCTTCCGACATGGCGGGGGCGGCACCGGCGACGTCGTTGGCGGGTTTGGCCGGCACTTTCGGAGGTTCCGCCGCCAGCATGGCTTCGATCGCCGAATTCGGTCCCTCGAGCTGCATCGCAAGTTTTGCAACTTCGGCCGCGATGTCGTTGATGCGCTCGCGGAGCAGTGCGTTTTCCATCCGCTCGGTCGCCCAGGAGCTTTCGGCCTGCTGCTGGATCGCGTTGATGTCGCGCTGCAGTTTGGCGCGCTCGTCGCGGGCGATGCGAAGCTGTTCTTCCACCGCCGCCTTCTCAGCTCGCAATTTTTTCCACGGTCGGCGACTTGCCGCCGCTCATGCCTGCGATCTCCTCGCGCAGTTCACGCACGGCGCGTTCGGCGTTCTCGTTCGCCTGCCGGAGCTGATTGTTCTCGTATTCGCGCTCAGCCAGGATCTTGCCTTGCGTCGCCAGCCGCGCTTCGAGGTCGTTGACGCGGTTGCCGAGCATCTCGGCTTCCTTGACCTGCACGATCAATTGCCGGTCGAGATCGGTGACGCGCTGGCTCAAATTTTCGACGCGGCTGCGCGCTTCCACCAATTCGCGCGTCGCGTGCTCGGACTCGGCGCGCTCCTGCGCGAGGCGGGCCTGGGTTGCCGAAAATTCCTTCTCGGCGTCGCCGACGCGGCCCTTCAGTTCCTCGATCTGCGTGCGCACCGTGACCAACTCGACCTGGCGGCTATCCGCCATCATCGAGCGGTTGTTCAATTCGTGATTGATCCTGGCGAGTTCGGCCTGCTTGTCGGTCAGCGCCTGCTCGGCGTTGCGCAACAGTTCGGTCTTGGCCGCGAATTCCTCTTCGGTGGCGCGTAGCTGCTCTTTCATCGCCTTCTCGCGCGCTTCGAGCGCGAAGATCGTGGCGTTCTTCTCGCCGAGCTCGATCTTCATGCGATTGATCGCATCGCTCTTCTTGCCGAGTTCGGCGAGCTGGCTGGTGGTCTTGTTCTTGAGCTGCTCGACACTCATTTCGAGCCGCCGCGCCGACATGGCGAATTCCGCGCGCAACTGATCCTTGTCGGCCTGGATTTCGGCCATCGACAGCGGCGTCGCCGCCTCCAGCCGCCGGGTCGTCAGCCGCACCGCGCGGTTATGTACCAGCGGCACGATCATCAGGCCGAACAACATCGAGACCAGAAAACCGATCGCCAGATACATGATCGGCTCGATCATGGATGGTTACTCCACACAGACAAGGAATCGTTAATCACATTGCCACGCCAGCCCGACCCTGCGCCAGCCCGATGCCGCGTTAACCTGAATCCATCCGGGGAGACTTGGCGTCTATGCTTGAAGCTGGCTTAGAATGGGTTCCAGGTCGCCCGCGGGGTATATTTGAGATATCCGACATTGGCGCCGAGCCTCAAGCCGATGCCGGAACGGATCGGCACCAGCACGATGTTGTTGGCGGTCAGCGCGGTCATGCCGAAGCCGCCGACGATATAGGCGGAGCCGTCGATGCCGACGAAGCGCTGATAGATCGCGTTGGTGGCGGGCAGGTTGTAGACCAGCGTCATGGTGCGCGCGCCGTCGCCGCCCCAGTCGAAGCCGACCGACGGCCCCTGCCAGTAGACACGCAAGTCGCCGGCATTCTTGGTGTAGAGCGTGCCTTCGCCGTACCGCAGGCCCGCCACAAACGCGCCGGAGCCTTCCTCACCGAGCACATAGCCATTGGGCAAGCCCCATTGGCTGACCGCGCGCTCGATGACCGACGCCAGGCCCCGCGAGACGTTGCCGAAGAACTTGTGCCCGGCCGAGACCAGTTCTTCGGGTCCAAATGTCTCGGGCCCCGGCTGGCGCTGCGGTGGCGGGTAAGGCCCCGGCCCCGGCGGCGGCTGCTGCGCGGAGTACGCCGTCGGCGGCTGCTGCGCAGAAGCTGGCACGGTCCAGCATATCAGCGCGGCGAACGTCACCGCGGCAAGGCGTGAAGCAAACGTCATGAAAGAACCCCTGGCATCGAATTCTGGCCGCCGCCTTAACCTGACGCCAACAAGCATGGCTCTAGGTTGCGCCCAGTGTCCCCTCGACTCGCATGTTATCGGCACCAACTATGACGGCACAACGGCATTTTCGCTTCGATATGACGGCACAAATCCACACTTTCAGGCTTCCTGCCATCGGCCAAGGAAAATCAGCGGTGCAATTGGTACCAATTCAGACAATGACGGCACAACGGCAGGAAAGATACGGTTCGCTCCCCCAATTGGCCGCTTTTGCCTTATTGGCAAGTTTTTTTGCGTAGCCAGCCTTGATTTTGCCGCGCGCGCCGCGACCACCGAGCGGGTGGTTGTGAACCGCTATTCCGGCCTTGCCATCGGAGGCTTCGATCCCGTCGCCTATTTTACGGAATCCATGGCCGTCGAGGGTTTACCCGATTTCGAGGCTCGGGAAGCCGGCGCCGTCTGGCGTTTCCGCAACGAAGGTAATCGCGCTTCTTTCGTCGCGCATCCGGATATCTACGGGCCTCAGTTCGGCGGCTATGATCCGGTCGATCTGGGGCGAGGGGTTACCTATGCAGGCAACCCGCGCTTTTGGGTGGTTGCGGGCCAGCGGCTCTATCTGTTCGGCCGCGAGGACAACCGCGATGCGTTCGCCGCCGAGCCGGCGCGTTTTCTCGAGGAAGCCACCGCACGTTGGCCGGCGCTCGAGCGAGGGCTGGCGCAGTAGATTCCATTTGGCCGGCACTGTTCCCCGGGGTCGCTGCGCTCGCCCGGGCTACAGGCCCCCGCGTTCAGGGCACGGCCTTCGGATCGCCCCAGGCGATGAATTCCGGAACGATGAAGCCCGTCCGTCCCGTGCCAAATTGCAGGGCGGCGCCGCTTGAATCCGTGATCCTGCCGCCGGCGGCCGCGACGACGGCATGGCCCGCGGCCACGTCCCATTCCGAGACCGGCGACAGCCGGGGATAGATATCGACGGAGCCTTCGGCCACCCGGCCCAATTTGACCGCGGAGCCAAGCTCGCACCGTACGGCCCCCGGTCTTGCGGCAATAAAGGCTTCGGTCCTGGCGTCGCCATGCGAGCGGCTGACCGCCACGGTCCATGGCTGGCCGCGCGGCGGGCAAGAGCGGGTACGTATAGGCTCGACGAGCGGCTTGCCCTTGCCGAGCGTCAGCCGCTCCGCGCCGCGTCCGACAATGCCGCGCCAGATCAGCCCGAGCGCAGGTGCGCTGATAATGCCAAGCAGCGGCGTCCCCTGGGTCACCAGCGCCAGGTTGACGGTGAATTCGTTGCGGCCGGCGACGAATTCCTTGGTGCCGTCGAGCGGGTCGATCAGGAAGAAGCTTTCCATATAGGGCAGCGCGGACGTTTGGACGCGCTCTTCCGAGAGCGCAGGTATTTCGGGCACTACCTGGGCAAGGCCCTCGGCGATGATTCGGTCGGCCGCCAGATCGGCCTCCGTTACCGGCGAGTCGTCGGTTTTGCCGTGGACCTTCATGGCGGAACGGTTGACGGCAAGGATGGTGGCGCCGGCCCGGATCACGATCTCGGTCAGCGGTTCGATCAGCACTGCTGCGGCCTCACGATCGAGCGTGGGCGGACGTGCCTCATTCATGAGCTTGGCCCATTTGCTGTTCGTCCTGCCTTACCATTGCCGCCGCCTGCTGGCAGCACGGGGCTGCGCAGTGTATCAAACCGATAAGCACGCGTGATTCGTAACGGTCCGCCAGCAATTTGCGACCCGGCGGCTTTCCAGGAACCCATGATGTCTGGCACTTCATCTCCCGGTCCGGCTCCCGATACCCTCGAACTTGCGGCGCTGTTGTGTTCGCGAGTATGTCACGATCTCATCAGCCCGGTTGGCGCGATCGTCAATGGGCTTGAGGTGCTTGACGACAACCCGAAGCCCGAAGACCGCGATTTCGCGCTCGATCTGATCCGCAAGAGCGCCAAGACCGCCTCTGCACGGTTGCAGTTTTGCCGCCTGGCGTTTGGCGCTGCGGGATCGGCGGGCGCGCAGATCGATCTCGGCGATGCACAGACCATGGCACGCGGCCACATTGAGGACGGCAAGATCACCATCACCTGGAATCTGCCGCGGCTGCTGCTGCCGAAGAACCGCGTCAAGCTGCTGTTGAACATGCTGATCATCGCGCAGCAGACGATCCCGCGCGGCGGCACGCTGACGATCGATCCGATCGGCGACGGCGAGACGATGGGTTTTCGCGTCACGTCTTCGGGCCTCAACGCGCGCGTGCCGCAGAACATCGCCAATCTCGTGAGCGCGAGTTCGACGGCGACCGTCGACGCGCATGCGGTGCAGCCTTACTATACGCGGCTGCTGGCGCAGGCCTGCGGGCTGAGCGTGACGCTTGCACCCGACGGGGAAAAGGTGATCGTTACTGCTTCCTGAGCGCGGCGCAGCGCCGACATGGTTAACCAACGATTGAAAACAGGCGGCAGAATTCATTTCTGCCGTCTTATCTCTTTGTTGATCCCGTTCTTTTCCATTTGCTCAACCAATATTAAACGCTTTGCATAGAAGCTGGCCCCGTTCCGTAAGGCGCGTCGATGTCGCGTGCCGGTGCGTACGAAGGCCAGTTTCATGGATGATTTGTTGCGGGAGTTCCTGACCGAGACCAGCGAGAGCCTGGATACGGTCGACAATCAGTTGGTGCGGTTCGAGCAGGACCCGAGCGACGCGAAGATCCTGGATAACATCTTCCGCCTGGTCCACACCATCAAGGGCACCTGCGGCTTTCTCGGCCTGCCGCGGCTGGAAGCACTCGCCCATGCCGGCGAGACCTTGATGGGCAAGTTCCGCGACGGCATGCCGGTCAAGGCCGAAGCCGTGACGCTGATCCTGTCGAGCATTGACCGCATCAAGGAAATCCTCGCCGGCCTGGAAGCCACCGAGACCGAGCCCGAGGGCACCGACGAAGACCTGATCGAGAAGCTGCATGCGATGGCCGAAGGCGGCAGCCATGCGGCGGAAGCGCCGCCTGAGCCTGCGCCCGCGCCCGTCGTGGCGGCGCCGCCGGTCGCGCCCGCGATGACCAAGGGCACGCTGGTCGAGCAGGTGCTGGAACGCCCGTTGCGTCCGGGCGAAGTCTCGCTCGACGACCTCGAGCGCGCCTTCCGCGAGACCGCGACCGAAGCCGCGCCGGCACCCGTCGCCAAGGCTGCGCCGGCGCCTGAGGCTAAGGAAGCCAAGGAAACGGCCAAGGCAAAGCCGGCCCGCAAGCCGGTTGCCATGGATGCCGACGGCGAGGTCGCCGACAAGATCGCCAACCAGTCGATCCGCGTCAACGTCGACACGTTAGAACATCTGATGACCATGGTCTCCGAGCTGGTGCTGACCCGCAACCAGCTCCTGGAAATCTCCCGCCGCAACGAGGACACCGAGTTCAAGGTGCCGCTGCAGCGGCTCTCCAACGTCACCGCCGAGCTGCAGGAAGGCGTCATGAAGACGCGGATGCAGCCGATCGGCAATGCCTGGCAGAAGCTGCCGCGCATCGTGCGCGACCTCTCGGGCGAACTCGGCAAGCAGATCGAACTGGAGATGCACGGCGCCGACACCGAGCTCGACCGCCAGGTGCTCGATCTGATCAAGGATCCGTTGACGCACATGGTGCGCAACTCCGCCGACCACGGCCTGGAGACCCCGGCCGAGCGGCTCGCGGCCGGCAAGGGCGAGCAGGGCACCATCAGGCTGTCCGCCTACCACGAGGGCGGCCACATCATCATCTGCATCGCGGACAACGGCCGCGGGCTCAACACCGAGCGGATCAAGGCCAAAGCGCTGCAGAACGGCCTCGTCACCGAGGCCGAACTGGAGAAGATGACCGAAGCCCAGATCCACAAGTTCATCTTCGCGCCGGGCTTCTCCACCGCCGCCGCCGTCACCTCGGTCTCCGGCCGCGGGGTGGGCATGGACGTGGTGCGCACCAATATCGACCAGATCGGCGGCACCATCGACATCAAGAGCGTGGCCGGCGAAGGTTCTTCCGTCACCATCAAGATCCCGCTGACCTTGGCGATCGTCTCGGCCCTGATCGTGGAAGCCGCCGGCGACCGCTTTGCGATCCCGCAATTGTCTGTTGTCGAGCTGGTGCGCGCCCGCGCCAACTCCGAACACCGCATCGAGCGCATCAAGGACACCGCGGTCTTAAGGCTGCGCAACAAGCTGTTGCCGCTGATGCACCTGAAGAAGCTGCTGAAGATCGACGACGGTTCCTCCAGCGACCCCGAGAACGGCTTCATCGTGGTCACCCAGGTCGGCAGCCAGACCTTTGGCATCGTGGTCGACGGCGTGTTCCACACCGAAGAAATCGTGGTCAAGCCGATGTCGACCAAGCTGCGGCACATCGACATGTTCTCCGGCAACACCATTTTGGGCGATGGCGCCGTGATCATGATCATCGACCCCAACGGCATTGCGAAAGCGCTCGGCGCCTCCGGCTCCTCGGCCCATGAGATGGCCGACGAAGCCGCCGCGGCGCATGGCTTCGGCAGCGAGCAGCTCACCTCGCTGCTCGTGTTCCGCGCCGGCTCCGCGCAGCCCAAGGCGGTGCCGCTCGGCCTCGTCACCCGGCTGGAAGAGATCGCCACCGACAAGATCGAGCTCTCCAACGGCCGCTACATGGTGCAGTACCGCGACCAGCTCATGCCGCTGGTGCAGATGGCCGGCGTCACGGTCCAGACATCAGGCGCGCAGCCGATCCTGGTGTTCGCCGACGACGGCCGCTCGATGGGGCTCGTGGTCGACGAGATCATCGACATCGTCGAGGAGCGGCTGCACATCGAGGTCGCCGGCCAGCAGGACGGCATTCTGGGTTCCGCCGTGATCAAGGGCCAGGCCACCGAGGTGATCGACGTCGGCCACTTCCTGCCGATGGCGTTTGCCGACTGGTTCTCGCGCAAGGAGATGCGGGCCTCCTCGACCGCGCAATCGGTGCTCTTGGTCGATGACTCAGCCTTCTTCCGCAACATGCTGGCGCCGGTCTTGAAAGCCGCCGGCTACAAGGTGCGGGTCGCCGTCAACGCGCAGGAGGGGCTCTCGGCGCTGCGCTCGGGCCAGAGCTTCGACGTGGTGCTGACCGACATCGAGATGCCCGACATGAACGGCTTCGAATTCGCCGAGACGATCCGCGCCGACAACAATCTGGGCACGCTGCCGATCATCGCATTGTCCTCGCTGGTGTCGCCGGCGGCGATCGAGCGCGGCCGGCAGGCCGGCTTCCACGACTACGTCGCCAAGTTCGACCGCCCCGGCCTGATCGCGGCGCTGAAGGAACAGACCGCCGAGACCCGGCGCGCGGCATGAACAAGTTCAGCCCGGCCTAAGCAAGCTTGGCCGGGGCATAGGAAGTTAGACCATGACAACCAAGACCGAGACCATCGAGGGCACCGTGGCCGAATACGTCACCGCCGTGATCGGCGGGCAATTGTTCGGCCTGCCGATCTCGCGGGTGCAGGACGTGTTCATGCCGGAACGGCTGACGCGGGTGCCGCTGTCCTCCGCCGAGATCGCCGGCGTGCTCAATCTGCGCGGCCGCATCGTCACCGTGGTCGACATGCGCGCCCGGCTCGGCTTGCCGAAGAACGACGACGGCAAGCCGCCGATGGCGGTCGGCGTCGACCTCAGAGGCGAGTCCTACGGCCTCTTGATCGACCAGATCGGCGAGGTGCTGCGGCTGCCCGACGCAAGCTGCGAGGAAAACCCCGTCAACCTCGACCCCCGCATGGCCAAGCTCGCCGGCGGCGTGCACCGCCTCGACGGCCAGCTCATGGTCGTCCTCGATGTCGATCGCGTTCTCGAAATCATACCCGACCTGATGGCGGCATGAAAATCCAACCCGGTACGGAAACATCCCTCTTGGGAATTGATGTAAGTGGAGCCCTAAAATGAAAACATGTCTGGTCGTTGATGACTCGAGCGTCATCCGAAAGGTCGCACGACGTATCCTCGAAGGTCTCGACTTTCAGATCGTCGAAGCCGAGGACGGCGAGAAGGCGCTTGAAGTCTGCAAGCGCGCGATGCCCGAGGCGGTTCTGCTCGACTGGAATATGCCGGTCATGGACGGCTACGAGTTCCTCGGCAATCTGCGCCGCATGCCCGGCGGCGACGCGCCCAAGGTGGTGTTCTGCACCACCGAAAACGACGTCGCGCACATCGCGCGTGCGCTGCATGCGGGCGCCAACGAATACATCATGAAGCCGTTCGACAAGGACATCGTCACCGCGAAGTTCCAGGAAGTCGGCCTGATCTGATCTCTATGTGATCCCGGCGGCTCAACGGCCATCGGCGTTGGTTTTGCAAGTGTGCCGCTTGAGTTGGGTCGGGTGAAGTAATGAGTGTTGCGTTAACGAAGTCTCCGCCGCCAATCTCGACAAGGCAAGACAAGCTGCGCGTGATGGTGGTCGACGACTCCGTGGTGATCCGCGGGATGATCTCGCGCTGGATCGGCGCCGAGCCGGACATGGAGGTCTCCGCCTCCCTGCGCACCGGCCTCGACGCCGTCAACCAGATCGATCGCATCAAACCCGACGTCGCCGTGCTCGATATCGAAATGCCGGAGCTCGACGGCATTTCGGCGCTGCCCCAGTTGCTCGCGAAAAAGCGCGACCTCGTCATCATCATGGCGTCGACGCTGACGCGCCGCAATGCGGAGATCAGCTTCAAGGCGCTCTCGCTCGGCGCCGCTGACTACATTCCAAAGCCGGAGAGCACGCGCGAGGCCACCGCTGCCGAGACCTTCCACCACGATCTGATCCAGAAGATTCGCCATCTGGGCGCCAGGGCCCGCCGCCGTGCGTCGCCTGGCGCGAGCCCGGCTCCGGCACGAGCCGAGCGGGTGCGCGAGGTATCCGTTCATCCGGTCGCCGCACCGGTTGCGCAACTGCCACTGGCGCGCCGGCCCTTCAGCATGCTGGCGCCGCGTGTGCTTCTGATCGGCTCGTCGACCGGCGGCCCGCAGGCGCTGATGGCGCTGGTCGCCGACATCGGTCCGGTGATCGATCGTTTTCCGGTGCTGATCACCCAGCACATGCCGCCAACCTTCACCACGATTCTCGCCGAGCATCTGGCACGTGCGAGCCGCCGACCGGCGCATGAGGCCGTTGACGGCGAGATCGTCAAGCCCGGTCGGATCTATCTTGCGCCGGGCGGCCGCCACATGCGCGTCGTGCGCCATGGCGCGGACACCGCGATCGCGCTCGACGACGGGCCGCCGGTGAATTTCTGCAAGCCTGCGGTGGACCCGCTGTTCAACTCCGCCATCGACGTCTGGCAGGGCAGCATCATGTCGGTGATTCTGACCGGCATGGGCTCCGACGGGATGCGCGGCGGCAAGGAGATCGTCGCCGCCGGCGGCAGCGTGATTGCCCAGGACGAAGCGACCAGCGTGGTGTGGGGCATGCCGGGCGCGGCCGCCAATGCAGGTATTTGCGCGGCGGTTCTGCCGCTCAATCAGATCGCGCCAAAACTGGTTCGGTTGTTTTCGGGAGATCGTTCGTGACGCCTTCAGACTATGAGTATCTGCGTAAGCTTCTGAAAGAGCGCTCCGGGCTCGATCTTTCCGCCGACAAGCAATATCTGGTCGAAAGCCGGCTGCTGCCGTTGGCCCGCAAGTCAAGCCTGCCGGGCATTTCCCAACTTGTCGAGAAGATGAAGGGCGGAGCCAGCGCGCTGACGGCGGAGGTGGTCGAGGCGATGACCACCAACGAGACGTTTTTCTTCCGCGACAAGATTCCGTTCGATCATTTGCGGGAAGCGGTCATTCCGGCGCTGGTGCAGGCGCGCGCGGCCCGCCGGTCGTTGCGCATCTGGTGCGCAGCTTCCTCCACCGGGCAGGAACCATATTCGATCGCGATGTGCCTGAAGGAGGCGGGATCCCTGCTG
The DNA here is from genome assembly GCF_043203335.1 of Bradyrhizobium sp. RDI18. Classification (NCBI taxonomy): domain Bacteria; kingdom Pseudomonadati; phylum Pseudomonadota; class Alphaproteobacteria; order Hyphomicrobiales; family Nitrobacteraceae; genus Bradyrhizobium; species Bradyrhizobium sp. RDI18. The sequence goes on from NZ_JBICRN010000008.1 coordinate 6,382,315, forward strand.
TCCGGTTGGCGCACCGAGATCGTCGCGACCGACCTGTCGCAGGCGGTGCTGGAAAAATCGAAGGCCGGCATCTTCAGCCAGTTCGAGGTGCAGCGCGGATTGCCGATTGGGTTGCTGGTGAAATATTTCACCCAGAACGGCGAGCTCTGGCAGATCAATGCCGAGATCCGCAGCATGGTGCAGCATCGTCAGCTCAACCTGCTGCAGGACTTCTCCCATCTCGGCGTGTTCGACGTCATCTTCTGCCGCAACGTGCTGATCTATTTCGATCAGAATACCAAGGCTAACATCTTCGAGCGGCTCTCCCGGATGCTGGAGCCCGATGGGGTGCTGGCGCTGGGCGCTGCCGAATCGGTGGTCGGCATCACCAACAGCTTCAAGCCCTATCCGGAGCGACGTGGACTTTATCGTCCGAACATCGCACCGGTGATACGGGTGGGGGCGTCGACCCTGGTGCCGCAAACCCTGCGGGCGGTTGCCGCGGCGCGCTGACCCTGTTCTTCAGCCTGCGCCTCGGCATGCTGCCGCGCTACAGGATCGCGTGCGGCAGGAAACGCGACGTGTTGCCGGTGATCGGGTTCTCGTCCTCGCGGATCGACAGGCCGCATGGCGTGCGATCGACCAGCCAGCTTCCGAGCACGGGGTATAGGTCGGCGAAGCTCGGCAGTGGCGCGAAAGCCTGCCGGATGAATCCTTCCGCGCCATAGGGGCCCTGCTGCTCCGCGAGCGTGCTGCCGGCGCTGACGAGCGCGATGTTGGCGCCTTCGCGCGAATAGAGCGGCTTGCGCACGAACGAGGAGCCGAGCATGGCCGCCTTCGGATCGTCCTCGAAATAGGCCGGCAGCAAATTGGGATGCTTCGGAAACATCTCCCACAGCAGGGGAAGGATGCCCTTGTTGGAGAGGATCGCCTTCCACGGCGGTTCGATCCAGCGGGTCTGCGCGGTTGCGAGTTTTTCGCCGAACGTGTCGCGGAACATCCATTCCCAGGGATAGAGCTTGAAGGCGAATTCGATGGCGCGGTCGTCGAGATTGACGAAGCGACCATCGCCATCCAAACCGACTTCCTTGATGTCCATCAATGTCGTCTTCAATCCGGCTTGGCTCGCAGTGTCCTGCAGATAGGCCAGCGTACCGGCATCCTCGGCATTGTCGGTCATTCCAGTGAGATGAAGATGCTTGGCGCCGCCATGTTTCTTCCAGGCGTCGATCAGGCGCTCGTGGATTGAATTGAACTGATCGGCGCGTTTCGGGATGATGTTGCGCTCCATCGCCTGTTCGAGCCAGGCCCACTGAAAAACCGCCGCTTCGAAAATCGAGGTCGGCGTATCGGCGTTGTACTCCAGCAGTTTCGCCGGGCTCCAGCCGTCATAGCTAAGGTCCAGCCGGCCGTAGAGGCAGGCGTCGCGGCGGCGCCAGCTTTCGGAAATCAGCGGCCAGAACGCTTCGGGTATTTTCAGTCGGCGCAAATATTTTTCGTCGTTGATCGCGCGGCCGACCAGCTCAAGGCACATCGCATCGATCTCGGCGGTGGGCGCCTCGATCCGCTGTTCGATTTCCTGCAGCGTGAACGCGTAATAGGCCCGTTCATCCCAATAGCGCTCGCCATTGATGGTGTGAAAAGTAAACCCGACGCTTTCGGCGGTGGCACGCCAGTCGTCACGTTCGGGGCAGACGATCCGTTGCATGAAATTCAACCGCCTGAAAAGCCGATGGCATGCCCGAACGAGCCGAAGCCGCCGCGCTGCACGCTGTGCGAGCCGGAATCATAGGATGAATGGCTCGAGGATGAGGAGGAGTCGCTGCTGTAGTAGCTGCTGCGCGACGACGATCCGCCGCCGGAGCTGCCGCCATGGCTCGAGGAAGAACTGCGTGACGAGCATTCGGCATTGCTTTGCGTCGGCGATGCCGCATACGCGTTCGGCGGTTGCTGCTCGCACGTCCGGCTCGGCATCAGCGTGTAGGCGGCGCTGCCGACGGCAAACGTACCCATCAGCAAGAGCACAACGTGGCTCGATCGCTTGGCCGGCGGCGGCGGAACAGGACGCGGCGCCGCCGGCACCGAGACCGGTTTGCGCTTGCCGAATTCAGGCTCTGAATTGTTCGCCATGGTCAGTAGGTCATGCAAGCGGCGTTGATCGCGCCGGCGGCCAGCGAGGACAGCCCGAGCCAGATCGCGGCGGCGAGTTCGCCCGATGCGATCCGCTTCGACAGGTTCGGCACCGGAACCCTGACGAGGTAATAGACGATGATCTGCACGATCAGCGCGATCGCGGCCCAGATCAGGCAATCCCAGACATTGGCCGAATGGGTGATAGCGCTGACCAGCGGCAGCACGAAGCCGAGCAGGCTCAAGCCCAGCGCAATCGCGGCGGCCGGCTCATTGGCGCGGATCAGATCGAACTCGTTGTGCGCCGTGACGCGGGTGTAGACGAAGAGGTAGGCCACCACGGCGACAATCGCCGTGCAGAAGTAAACCAGGAACGCCGGCAGCCCGGCGAGGGATTGCAGGATCATTGAATTTCGCCCCAACTCGCGCGTTCCGGTAGGTTCGCACGATCCATCAGTCGGCGCATCGGGGCAGGCGGTTCAATCCCGAACAAAAACCCCGCCATTTCGGGCGGGGCTCGCAAATCCTCCATGGCGGCCTTGATTCAGCCGGTTATTCCTTGACCTCGATCTTGCCCTTCATGGCCGGGTGCAGGCCGCAGATGTAATCGTAGATTCCGGCATCGGCGAGGGTTAGCTGGGTGGTCTGGCCTTTCAGCGCGATCGGCGAGCGCTGCGGATTGGGGCCGGTGATCGTCACCTGGTGTGGCGAGGAGTCGGTGTTGTGCCAGGTGATGGTCTGGCCCTTGCTGACGATGACGGTCTCCGGCCCGAACTTGAAGTCGGAGATCGAGACTACGCCGGGCCCTGGCGTTGGCTTTGCCATGGCGCCTTCGGGCGTGCCCTTCAGGCCTGCTAGCGAGATAACAAAATCCTGCCCGGCATGCGGCTTGTGGCAGGTGAAGCAGGCCGTCAAATTGGCCTTGTCGTTGACCTTCTTGTCCGGGCCAAACGCCTGATACTCCCATTCGCCGTTGCGGATGTCATCCTTGTACTCGGTGCCCCAGCCGTCGCGCTTTTCCATCACCGTGTAGGCGACGAGGTCGCCCTTCTGGAAACGACCGTTGGCATCCTTGAGCGGCTCGCCGGCCGCATCGAGTTGCGCCTTGTACTGCACCAGCGTCAGCACCGTGCCGCTCGGGATCGGCTGCCCCTTGCGTACCGCATCGACCGCCGCTGGCGTCGCATAGAGCTCGCGATACTGCTTGTTGTCGTAACGATCGACCGTGGCGTAGAGCGTGCCCTTGTCGAAATTCTCCGGGAAGGCGACCTTGTCGCCGCCGGCGAGCGCCGAATAGCCGATGAGCGCGCCCGATGCCGACCCGAGCGCGACAGCGGCAATGAGCCTGACGTTTTTCATGACTTCCCCCTCGTTTGCGGACAATTCCGTCAAATACGAGACACCGCGAAACGGGTTTCAATCCGGGGAAGCGAATTTGTCGCGTGGCAAGGCCCAAACAAAAACCCCGCCATTTCGGGCGGGGTCCAGCCGGGAGGAGTGAGCCTTGCGGCTCGCCGTAAGCCCTGATCAGGCGGGGATGCGCTCGTCCGCCTCGTGCGGCTCGCGCAGCCGTAGCCGCGGCCCCACACCGTCTCGATGAAGTTGCGGCCTTCGGAAGCGTTGGCAAGCTTCTTGCGCAGCTTGCAGATGAAGACGTCGATGATCTTCAGCTCGGGCTCGTCCATGCCGCCATAGAGGTGGTTGAGGAACATTTCCTTGGTGAGGGTGGTTCCCTTGCGGAGCGAGCAGCTCCAGCATCTGGTATTCCTTGCCGGTCAGGTGCACGCGCTGGCCGCCGACCTCGACCGTCTTGGTATCGAGATTGACCACGAGATCGCCGGTCTGGATGACCGACTGGGCGTGACCCTTGGAACGGCGCACGATCGCATGGATGCGGGCAACCAGTTCGTCCTTGTGGAAGGGCTTGGTCATGTAGTCGTCGGCGCCGACGCCGAGACCTTTGACCTTGTCCTCGATGCCGGCGAGGCCGGAGAGGATCAGAATGGGAGTCTTGATTTTCGATACCCGGAGCTGCTTGAGCACGTCGTAACCGGACATGTCGGGCAGGTTGAGGTCGAGAAGGATAATATCGTAGTCGTAAAGCTTACCTAGATCGACGCCTTCTTCTCCGAGATCCGTCGTGTAGACGTTGAAACTCTCGGATTTCAGCATCAATTCGATCGACTGCGCGACGGCGCTGTCATCTTCTATCAGCAAAACGCGCATGCCAGTCCCCTTTAGTCCGCCGCTCCGGGCGTCAGGTCGGCCGCACTTGCGGCACTCAAAACGCCTTTAACAACTGATTCGGATCCTGACAGACACATGGTTAACAAAATCTGATTCCGGTTCGCAAGCTCTTTAAGTGCAATTTCTAACGAATCGCCCTAAGATGTTGCGCGCAAGCAGCTTTTCTCCATAGTGTCCACTCAGGTTCCAGATTAAGAGGCGGGCCTAACCGACTCCCGCGTTTAGCCCTTCTTCTGACGGGCAAGCGCTCTCAGTCACCAAAGACAGTGACGCAATGATTAATGATGCGGGTAAACACGAGGTTAAGCGGGGTTTCTTAAAGTGCGGAAACTTAAGGTTTTCGCAATGAAGGCGCTCGCGGAGCAGATCGGCGATATCGACGGCGTCAATATATATGGCCGCGTTGTGGGCGTGCGCGGACTGATGGTCGAGATCGCAGGGCCCATCCATGCGATGTCGGTCGGCGCCCGCATCGTCATCGATACCGGCGGAAGCCGCTTCATCCCGGCCGAAGTAATCGGCTTTTCCGGCAGCAATGCTGTCGTGATGCCGTTCGGTGGACTCGACGGCGTCCGGCGGGGTTGCCGCGCGGTCATTGCGACGGCGGCAAGCCAGGTGCGGCCGTCGCCGGCCTGGCTCGGCCGCGTCATCAACGCCATGGGGGAGCCGATCGACGGCAAGGGGCCGCTGGTGCAGGGCCCGTCGCCCATGCCCTATCGCAACGCGCCGCCGCCGGCGCATTCGCGCAAGCGCGTCGGGGCGCCGCTCGATCTCGGCGTGCGGGCGCTCAACACGTTCCTGACCTGCTGCCGCGGCCAGCGGCTCGGCATCTTCGCCGGTTCCGGTGTGGGGAAATCGGTGCTGCTGTCGATGCTGGCGCGCAATGTCGATGCCGATATCACCGTCATCGGCCTGATCGGCGAACGCGGCCGCGAGGTGCAGGAATTTCTGCAGGAGGATCTTGGCGACGAAGGCCTGGCGCGCTCGGTGGTGGTGGTGGCGACATCCGATGAGCCCGCCTTGATGCGGCGGCAGGCCGCCTACCTGACGCTGGCTATATCAGAATATTTCCGCGACGAGGACAAGGACGTGCTGTGCCTGATGGATTCGGTCACGCGCTTTGCGATGGCGCAGCGCGAGATCGGGCTGTCGGCCGGCGAGCCGCCGACCGCGAAAGGCTATACGCCGACGGTGTTCACGGAGCTGCCAAAACTCCTGGAACGGGCAGGGCCGGGCACCGGCGTCGGCACCATCACCGCCATTTTCACGGTCTTGGTCGATGGTGACGACCACAACGAACCAATCGCGGATGCGGTGCGTGGCATTCTGGACGGTCACATCGTTATGCAACGCTCGATTGCAGAGCGCGGACGGTTTCCCGCGATCAATATTCTCAAATCGGTCTCGCGCACCATGCCGAGATCGGCCAATCCCGACTATCTTCCCATAATCATGCGGGGCCGCCAGGTGATGGCGACCTACGCCGACATGGAGGAACTGATCCGGCTTGGCGCCTATCGGGCAGGCTCGAGCCCGGAGGTCGACGAGGCGATCCGGTTGCACGAGCCGCTGGAAGCCTTTCTGCGCCAGGCCAAGGACGAAAACTCGAGCCTTGATGACGGCTACCGCCAATTGGCGCAGATCCTCGCCAATTTGGAAACGGAACGCTAACTTTGTCAGGCCATCATCCCCGGCACATGATTAATGACGCCGGTGGGGTCCCCCGAGGGAGCCGGCTCCGTCCCGCGTTCAGATTGGGACTTCTGGGGAGTATGAGTCGATGAAGTCACGAGAAACGCTGATCCGCCTGAAGAAATTTCAGGTCGACGAGAAGCGCCGAAGGGTTACCCAGATCGAAGGCATGATCGCCGACTTCCAGCGCATGTCGGTCGATCTCGAGCGCGAAATCCAGACCGAGCAGGAGCGGGCCGGAATCAACGACCCCTCCCACTTCGCCTATCCGACCTACGCCAAGGCCGCGATCCAGCGCCGGGAAAACCTGACCCGCTCCGCCGACGAACTGCGCATCCAGCTCGAGGATGCCAAAAGCCTCTTGAGCGAAGCCTTCGAGGAACTGAAAAAGGTCGAACTGCTCGACGAGCGCGACCAGGCGCGCGAGCGCGCCGAGGAAAGCGCCCGCGAACAGGCCGACATGGACAGTATCGGCCTGATGCGCGCCCGGCTTGGCGTCGCCTGACGCTTCTCACACTCATCGGTTGAAGGAATCGAAAACCCGGGCCACAAGGCCCGGGTTTTTTCTTGGTGGTTTTTCTTGGCGGATTGCCCGGAATCGGCGACTTGGTGCCCAGTTTGACGCAGGGTATGCTACGAAACTTCTCGATTGCTCCAGCGTACGACGCGATGGAGGACCGAGATCTTGGGGGTCGTTGAATGCTGACGCCAGCGGAGCTGGTCTGGCTGATTGCCGCGGTGGCGAAGGGAGATGAGGCCGCTTTTGAGCGCCTTTACGCCGCCACGCGCGCGAAACTCTTCGGCGTCGTGCTCCGTATCTTGCGGCGTCAGGACCTCGCGGAGGAGGTCATTCAGGAGGCTTACGTCAAGATCTGGAACAGCGCGGGACAGTTCAACCCGGCGCTCGCTTCGCCGATCACGTGGATGGCGTCGATCGCGCGCAACCGGGCGATCGACGTGGTGCGCAAGAAGAGCGAAAGCTCGATCGAGGAGGAACCGACCGCGATGGAAGTGGCGGCCGAGTCGCCCGATCCGCTGGCGCGGCGCGAGATGACGGAAGAGTTGAAGCGGTTGCTGGAATGCGTCGGCCGCCTGGAGCCGGATCGACAGAAGCTCGTGCTGCTCGCCTACTACAACGGCTGGAGCCGCGAACAGCTCGCCGCCAAGTTCGAGACACCGGTGAATACGGTGAAGACGTGGCTGCGCCGCAGCATGATGGAGATAAGGGAGTGTCTCGGACTAGGGTCCGGGTCTTGAACGATGGCCTATAGCGAAGACCATATCGCGCTCGCTGCGGAATATGCGCTCGGCACCCTCGATGCCGACGAGCGCGCGCAGGTCGAGACCATGATGGCCGTCGATGCCGAATACAGCGCGCTCGTTCACGCCTGGGAATACCGGCTCGGCGTGCTCAACCAGATGGTCGGTTCGGTCGAACCGCGTCCGATCGTGTGGGAAAACATCAAGGCCGCCATCGGACATTCCACGGAGGCGCAGGCGCCGCTGACGCTGCCTGAGGCGCCGCAGACTGCGCCTCCGGCCGAGCCGGTGGCGGCCGAGGCGCCGCCGGCCGTCTCGGCGCCGGGCGTGGCAGACAATACGGTTGCGGACAGTTCGAACGTCGTCCAGTTGACGGGCCGCGCGAAGCGCTGGCGCAACGTGGCTTCCTTCGCCACGGCAATTGCCGCAGCGCTTATCGCGATGCTGGCGGTACAAGTCTATCGGCCGGAACTGTTACCGGAGGCGCTGCGGCCGCAGCCGCGCATCCAGACGGTCGAGGTGAAGACGCCGGCGCCACAGCCGACACCGTCGGCGCAATATGTCGCGCTGCTGCAGCGTGACGGCGGTTCGCCCGCGTTCATCTTGACGGTCGACGCCGCGACCAAAAATTTCACCGTCCGCAAGGTCGGCGCCGACACCGAGCCGGGCAAGAGCTTTGAGCTCTGGTTGATTTCCGACCGCCTGCCGCAACCGCGCTCGCTGGGCGTGATCGGCGGCAGCGATTTCACCGCGCGCCCGGCGCTCGACGCCTACGACGCCAGTACGATCAACACTGCTCTCTATGCGGTGACCGTCGAGCAGGCCGGCGGCTCGCCGAGCGGCCAGCCGACCTCGGCGCCGATCTTTACCGGCAAGCTGATCGAGACGGTGCCGGCTGCTCGCTAGCACCCTGCTGGGGCCACGAGGTCGGCAACAGCAGCACGCCAAAAAGAAAACGCCCGTGGGGAGCGGGCGTTTTCACAGTCAACTTGGGGGTAGTTGGGGTCTTATATATCCACGTGGCGACTTTGGGGGGCTGTAAAGAGCCGCGTGAATTCCGTGAATTCCTGTTTCGGATTCCTCCGTTAACGTACGACTGAGTTACCGGAACTGGTGATCGCCACCGGCTTGCCGGCCTTCATCACGCTCGTGCTCGCGGTCTGGGTGAGACCTTCATCCGAGCTGTTGCGTGCGGAGATGCTGAACCCGGCGACCACGACACCTGCCACGAGGGCCACGACCACGATCTTGAGATGGGTCGTGCGATCCGCGCTGTAGATCGAATGGTTCATGGAAGTCTCCTGCCGCCTCCGGCCTAACGGATTTGTTGGATGCGTCCGAAGGCTGGTTCAACGTCTCGCGTCAGGAAACGTAGGACTCCGGGATCTGTTTCCAAAGGAGCGATCACAAGCCGGTGAAAAGACTTGAGCGGCCGCGATCGGAACGTCCGCGGCGATCGCCGGAAATGAATAAATATTCAGTCTCTGTAACAGCTTATGCGGAGATCACCGCTTCTCAAGGCCGAATGGCGCCGTATCGGCCATTTTCGACAAACCATTTGCCTGTGGCGAAAAAGGCTTCGCCATTTTCGCCGGCGATTTGCGCCGCGCCCGCCGCCAAACTAGACGCTGCCGACCGTCTTCAGCCGCGCACGCGGGTGAATTTCCGCCTGCGACAACACGGTGGTTTGCGAGCGGAACCGCTCGACCAGCGAGCGCACGAACGGACGGATTGCAGCGGAGGTGACCAGCACCGGCGCCTCGCCCTCGCGCGCCGCCTGTTCGAAGGCGTTGCGAACGCTGGTCATGAACTCCGATAGTTTTGAGGGCTGCATGGCGAGGCTGCGTTCTTCGCCCTGGCCCACGATCGATTCCGCAAACGCCTGCTCCCACCGCGCCGACAACGCGATCAGCGGCAGATATCCGTTGTATGTGGTATTCTGTGCGCAGATCTGGCGGGCGAGGCGGGCGCGGACGTGCTCGACCATGGTGGCGGGGTTGCGCGAGAAGGCGAGCGCGTCGGCGATGCCTTCGAGGATAGTGGAGAGGTCGCGGATCGAGATCCGCTCGGCCAGCAGGAGCTGCAGCACGCGCTGGATGCCCGACACCGTGACCTGGCTCGGCACGATGTCCTTGACCAGCTCGCCCTGTTCCTTCGGCAGGTCCTTCAAGAGCTTCTGCACCTCGCCATAGGACAGCAAGTCGCTCATGTTGTTCTTGAGCAGCTCGGTGAGGTGCGTCGACAGCACGGTGGCGGCATCGACCACCGTGTAGCCCTTCAGCGAGGCCTCTTCCTTCAGCGCGGCATCGACCCAGGTGGCCGGCAGACCGAACGTCGGCTCGACGGTGTGGATGCCGGGCACGCCGACCTGGTTGCCGGCGGGGTCCATCACCATGAACTGGTTCGGCCAGATCTTGCCGGTGCCGGCGTCCACTTCCTTGATCTTGATGACGTAGGTGTTGGCCTCGAGCTGGACGTTGTCGAGGATGCGCACGGCGGGCATCACAAACCCCATTTCGATCGCGAGCGAGCGGCGCAACGCCTTGATCTGCTCGGTCAGGCGGTCGGTGCCGTCAGGGCCGTTGACCAGCGGCAGCAACGCATAGCCGAGCTCGATCTTGAGGTCGTCGATCTTGAGCGCGGTGGCGATCGGCTCTTCGGCCGCGGCGTTGGCGGCAGCCGCCGCGAGATCGGGCGCTGCGGCCGCGGCGGCTTCGGCAGCCTTGGTGACGTTGTTGTGGTTTCGCGCTTTCCAGGCCAGCGCCGCAGCGCCGCCGCCGAGCGCCAGGAACGGCAGCATCGGGATGCCCGGCAACAGCGCCAGCACCAGCATCACGCCGGCCGACATGCCGAGCGCCTGCGGGTAACCCGAGAGCTGCTTCATCAGCGCCTTGTCGGCCGCACCGGTGATGCCGGCCTTCGACACCAAAAGGCCCGCGGCTGTGGAGACAATCAGCGCCGGTACCTGCGTCACCAGGCCGTCGCCGACCGTCAGAATGGTGTAGGTGCGGGCGGCATCGCCAAAGCTCATGCCCTGCTGGGCGACGCCGATGATGATGCCGCCGATCACGTTGATGAACACGATCAAGAGGCCCGCGATAGCGTCGCCGCGGACGAATTTCGAAGCGCCGTCCATGGCGCCGAAGAAGCCGCTTTCGTCTTCCAGCGCCTTGCGGCGAGCCTTGGCGGTCTGCTCGTCGATCAGGCCGGCGGAGAGATCGGCGTCGATCGCCATCTGCTTGCCCGGCATCGAATCCAGTTGGAAGCGGGCGGCGACTTCCGCGATGCGCCCCGAACCCTTGGTGATGACGACGAAGTTCACGATCACGAGGATCGCGAACACGATAATTCCGATCACGAAATTACCGCTCATCACGAAATTGCCGAAGGCCTCGATGACGTGGCCGGCGGCGGCCGTGCCCTCATGGCCGTGCGACAGGATCAGGCGCGTGGAGGCCATGTTCAGCGACAGCCGCAGCATGGTCGAGATCAGAAGCACGGTCGGAAATGACGAGAATTCCAGCGGCGCCTGGATGAACAGCGACGTCATCAGGATCAGGATCGACACCGTGATCGAGATCGCCAGGAACAGGTCGAGCACGATCGCCGGCAGCGGCAGGATCAGCACCACCAGGATGACGAGGACGCCGAGCGCCAGCGCCAGATCGCCGCGCTTCAGGATATCGCCGATTTCGCTCAAGGACGGAAACTTGCCGCCCGTGCCTGCGCTGCCCTGACCCGCCGTGACATCGACCATGGTAGCCGCTTCCCCCGCGTCTGCCGCCATCGGGCGCCAGACGTCTTGGCGGCGGCCGAAGGGCCGCCGTTCCGAAAGTGAGGCACCGCACTGGCGTCCACGGGGTTCCTCCCGTTCTACGCGGCCGACGACACTCGACTTCACCCGGCAATTTTTGCCCGGTGTATGGTTAGCAAAGGGTTAACGGCAGGCGGTTAAGGCCGTCATTCCGGGGCGATGCGCCAGCATCGAACCCGGAATCTCGCGCCGCATGCGCTTTCGAGCACCTGTTGCGACTGGCTTTCGTTGATCACGCGGGCATGTGCGCTGTCATTCGGAAACGGTTGCACAGCGCAATGCCGATCAGGAACAGCAGCACCACGCCGAGCAGAGATTGAGCCGCACTGACAGCCACCGTCCAATTGGAGAGACAGGTTGCCATTTCGCAATACTCTCCATGAGCAACAGGCTTCAAAGCAAATCGAAAATGCGGTCCATCGGTTCGACGATTGTATAGCCTGAGTTTTCGTAACGAACGCCGGTCTGTGTCTTAAACTGCTTGCTCCAAAGCTCCTCAACAAACGGCACCATTTCCGTCGCGATTCCGATACCCATGAAAGTAGTTTGTTGGTGTGGACCGATTGCCACTTCAATTACAAGTCCGCCGCTGTTGCCAAAGTAGACTGGACAGTCAATTATCAGCCTATTGTCATCCGTTTTCCCAGCGACAATGCCTTTCCGGAGCAAAGGTTTAGACCGGTCAATTTGCGCGCTTCGTCCTAGGGACGTGGGATAGCCGAACAAGAACACGTCATTGGAAATGGTGACATCCTGAACTTTGCGCGTGCCAGAAATTGAAAGGCCCATAACAAGTGAACCAACGGGAAGAGGCGTTAGCGTGACCCCGGAAGCAATCCCATTGTTCGATCTGTTGGACTGGCAATATTTGCTATCTTGCAAACAGCAACGTCCGCAGTGGGGTGCTTTTTCAGAGTCCCGCTGGCAAGCAACTGAGCACCATCCAGTTCGAAATGAGCCTTACTGGTGAAGTCAGAGGCTAAGGATGTCAGATGTACAATTCCGGGATATAACTCAAGGTTGTTTTTGAACAAGACATGGCACGCGGTGACTAGGTACATCGCGTCGTCGGTGTTGAGATAAAATCCACTTCCGTTGCCGCCCGTACCAGCGGAGATCAAAACCGGATACGTTAAGTTGTTCTGCGGAAGAGCTGACATGGAAACTCCCTGTGCTGCTTGACCTTGGTCCGGTGCTTCGCGATCGCTAATCCCGCTCTCCCGGCTACCAAGTCGACGGCGGGTCAACGGCCGAAATCTTCGTTGGCCTCAGCGCGACAAGATGGCTGCGCTTGTAGGGGAATCCTCGAACACCCTGAACGCTCGTCGAGCTTGCTCGTAGCACGCGGTCAGGTGCGCGTCACCTCGACCCGAATTGACGATGATAGAGTCGATGTCCAGTATTGCTTCACTCCGTCCATCCTGCACTGTTATCTGGACTGTGCCTCATGGCCATCACCGCAAGAGCCGTTGCAAACTGATTTGCGAGCATCGCGAGCGGATGTTTGCCGAGTCCGGCCGCACGCACGAATCCCTGCGGCGGATGACTGCGGCTTTCGAACGATGGCTCTCGCCGCGACTCGAGGCCGGCAGCTATTTCGGCTGGATGCTCGAGGACGCAGGCGTCGTGATTGCAGGCCTCGGCATGATGGTCATCGACTGGCCGCCCCATCCGAGCCATCCGGCCGACGAGCCAGACCCATCAATCCCATGCGCGAGGGCGATGGGTATCGCTGCGCTCCACCCATCACACACGCTTATTGACCGGCTTAGCCGTGGCCAAAATGCATCGGCGCTGAACCACGGAACGCCGGCCGATGAAGGAACATTCTAACCTCTGATCCGTCTCCCCCGACGCTCATTTCGCTCGGAGCAGAAGGATGCAATCAGAACGTCAAAAAATGCTGGCTGGCGCACTCTACGACCCGATGGATACCGAACTGGTTGAAGCACGCGCGCGAGCGCGCAATCTCTGCCTCGACCTCAACGCCACGCGCGAAGCGCAGCAGGAAGAACGGCGTCGCATACTGACCGAATTGTTCGGCGCCGGCGGAGAAACGGTGTGGATGCAGCCGCCGTTCTTCTGCGATTACGGCTCGAACATCAAACTCGGCGAGCGCGTCTTCTTCAACTTCAATTGTGTGGTGCTGGACGTGTGCCCGGTAAAGATCGGTGACTTCACGCTGTTCGGTCCGGCCGTACAAATTCTGACGCCGATGCACCCCTGGAACGCCGAACAGCGCCGAAAGGAAGAGTTCGGCAAGCCTATCGAAATCGGATCGGACGTATGGGTCGGCGGCGGAGCGATCATTCTCCCCGGCGTCCGGATCGGATCGCGGGCAGTGATCGGCGCGGGAAGCATTGTGGCGCGGGACATTCCCGTGGGCGTGTTTGCTGCAGGCAATCCTTGCCGTGCCGTCCGGGAAATCACCGAGTAGCGATCCTGTTCCTCCATTCACGTTCGCGCGTCAGCAACATCTAGGCCGGCGTTAACCCTGTCGGCAAACAGACTGTACGTGGGTCGAGTTATTACGCGAGCCGCCGCCAAGTTGCCGCATTAGACCGGAGAATTTTCACCGCCACTAAACAAAGTGGAGGAGCATCATGCTGAGAATGATGTTGTTGGGCCTCCTCATCCCATTGGGTGTTGGCGTGCTCGCGGCAATGGAACTCAGAACTCCTGCGCGTAATGCAGTAGTGGTCGTCCAGCCCCTTGCCGAGACAACCGTAGGCGTTTCCGATTCACATATTTCCGATTCACATGCTGCGTTGGCGAAGGCTGACCGACTTGAAGTTGCCGCCGCGAGCAGCGAGACGCCAGCGCAGCCTGCTCTAGAGCATGATCCGGACCCAGAGGGCCGCGTTAGCGAAAAAGTCGGTACCGGTTTTCCCTCGCGACAAACGCGGAACGCGTTTGCGCGAAGATCATGCTCAAATCAAAGAGATAGGGCGGGATGACGATTCGAAGAAAAGTCATCACGCTTTCGTCGACGAACGCAGTTCTCCGCCGCAGGGCATCAGTGTCGGTTCTCCGGAGCCCCCGAGGATAATCAACCGCCATCGGCACGATCGTAAATCAAAGAAGGTCACGACCGCCGTCCGTCTAAAGAAGGTCGCCACCGCCGCCGCTCCTAAGCCGAAGCCAAAGACAACCGATATCAAGCGAACTACCATTTCCGAGCGGCGAAAGACCGTCAGCGACACCGAGCCCTGTCGGCTAAGCGCGTTTGGCGGCTTGCGCAAGGCTTTGAATTCAGTCGACTGCGAAATCTGATTCATTGGAACGGCTTGAAGCTGGCTTCTAACAAGCCACTTCTCGCCGCCGGTATTCATGGATTCCATCCGCCGCTGCCATAGGGGCGGGTGATGATTTCGAGGAGGTGACCGTTGAGATCCTCGAAGTAGACCCCGCGTCCGCCGTCGTGACGATTGATCTCGCCGGGGTGCTTGCGCGCCGGATCGGCCCAGTAGGCAAGCTTGCGTTCCCGAACCCGACCGAAAATCTCGTCGAATTCGGCTTCGCTGACCAGAAAGGCATAGTGCTGCGGCGCGATTTCGTCGGTGTCCATGTAATCGAGAAAGGCTCCGTTTTCGGTAGCGACCATCTCAAACGGCCCCCAGTGCTTCGGGGCTGGAAGGTTCAATATCTCGGTCAGGAACTTCGCGGAAGCCTTGCTGTCGCGCGCCGACAGGATCGTGTGGTTGAAATGGACCGCCATGTCGTTTCTCCCTAAAGGTTTTGCGCTGCGCGCCGCCCGCTTGTTCGATCCATAAAGAGAGCTTCTCGACAGCGCGAGTAACGAGCCTTTGCTACCGGCTGTCTTCAAGCGCCGAATGGGTCGGACGAGGCGGCTGACCTCGTTCGAGCAGCCGTAACTCCGCGCGCCAAGCCTTGCTGCCAAACGGCTCCACCGCCTAACCAGCACACCTTCGGTTGAGTTCCATTCATTGGAATGCAGTCAAATGATTTTGGCTGCCGCGCAGCACGTGATGAGGGGACGCTTCGCGCCAGCCGATTGAAGTCATTCCTTCATGGCAGGGCCGCGCGCGAGTGCCGCCGATTGCTGCAGGCTGATGCCATGGGCGAGCGGGTCGGCGTGGCGATGTACCAGGTGCCACTCGGCCCCGTCCCGCCGATAGACGAGCGTAACGCGCAGCGCCCATTCCTGGGCGGGCAGCTCCCCGACCTCGACATGGTCCCGTTCGATCAGCGCGAGAACTACCATGTCGGCCGAGCCATAGGATTGGACGACCTCCTGCTTGTGGGTGCCGTTCTTGAAGAACCGTCCCATCCTGTCCCACGTCTCGGACGTATACTGCGAGCCGTGCGAGGGTGGTCCACCGAACGGAGACATCAATGTGAAATCATCGGTGATGGCGATCATCGCTCGGTGGGTCTCTGCGTCTCCCCGCATCAGTGCCGCGTTCGACACCTCGGAATGCTTGATCAGCTTGGCGACCACATCCTCAGCCGCGGCCGGCTGTGCTACGACGAGTGGCAGACCCGCCATCGCCGGGATGGCATGACGCCGGGATAACGCTGGAGGCGAGCCCGCACCAGGCGTCATCGGGGATTTCTTCGACATGTAAGCGCTCCAGTGTTGAACGAACCCGTGTGATGAAAAGGCGCTAGATGACCCTTTGGACATCGTGAAGCCAGTGATAAAATCTCAGCACCATGCTGAAGTCCGCTCAGCTCCTCCGCATCGACCTCAGTCTCCTGGTGTTGTTCAGCACCGTGCTCGAGGAGGGTCATGTCGCGCGCGCGGCGGAAAGACTCAATCTCACACCCTCGGCCGTCAGCCATGGGCTGCGCCGGCTGCGGCGTCTCCTGCATGATCCGCTGTTCCTCAAGACGCCGGGTGGCGTGAAGCCAACGGACCGCGCCCTCGCACTTGCCGGTCCAGTTGCCGAGACTCTTGCGCGCGTCGAAGGAATCATATCGATGGCCGGGCCGTTCGACCCCGGAAGCACGCGGCGATGCTTTACGATCGGTGCACCTGATGCATTGGCGGCCATCTTTCTCGGCCCTCTCGTTTCCCGCTTGGCCCGCGAGGCGCCGGGTGTCGACATCCGGTTGCTGCACCTCATGCCGCAACATCACGGCAAGCCGACGAGCCAAGTCTGGCAAAGCACGCTCACGGAGCTCGACTCCCACCGGCTCGATCTTGCAATACTCCCGATCGGCCCGTTGCCGCCCCGCTTCGCCGAGCGGTTGCTGTTCGAGGAAGACTTCGTCGTCGCCATGCGAAAAGGTCATCCGCTGGCGCGCGCACCAAACCTGGCAGCATACTTGAAGGCACAGCACATGCTGGTTTCGGCCATCGGCGATGCGCACGGAGTCGTCGATGCCAAGCTCGCCGAGCGGGGACATTCGCGGCGCGTGGCGCTGACGGTGCCGAATTTCATGATGGCGCTGGTTCAGCTCGCCGAAAGCGATCTGGTTGCGACCTTGCCGCGGAAGCTGGTGGAGTACCATGCCGCGCGGTTCAACCTGGTGGTGCGCCCGGTGCCGCTGCCCTGGACGCCCGATCCTATACGTCTCGTCGCATCGCAGGCCGCGATGGCCGATGCCGGCATCGCTTGGCTGTTCGAGACGCTGGCGAGCTCCATAAGTACGAGTACCGGTTCGCGTTCAAGGCAAGAACGGAGGCGTCGCAAGTCCTAGTGACGGGCGGCCCCAATCGCGCGGCTCAAATGATCACGTGCAACGCCGACAGCGCTCAACGCTTGCGCGCAGATTCGCCTGAAAAAATAGACGCTTAAAGGTGAACGAGCTCACACCAGGAGCTCGAGCGGCAGGTCCATTTTGCCGGCTTCGGGACGACCCAGATGCACGACCAAATTACCATTCCCAAGTTCGTGGTCGGCGAGCTGCCAGAGCTGAAAGACCACGGCCGCGACCTGCGAATAGATGCCTGCCGAGGCATCGCGCTGTGGTTCATCTTTCTTGACCATGTTCCCAACAACGTCGGAGCTTGGCTGACGCTGCGGAACTACGGCTTCAGCGATGCCGCGGAAGTGTTCATGTTCGTCTCGGGCGTAACCTGCGCGCTGGCTTACGGCAGGGCGTGGCGCTGCGAGGGCTGGACCGGAGTGATCAGCCGAACGCTGCGGCGAAGCTGGGACATTTATGTTGCATTTCTGCTGCTCACGCTCGCTTGCGTCATCCTGGTTCACCTCGCGGGCACTGGCCGTCTTGCTGACGAGAGCAATACGCGTATCTTGCTGGACCATCCCGGCGCGACGCTCGCGCGCGCGGCGGTCCTGCAATACCGTCCGGTCAATACCGACGTGTTGGCGGTCTTCGTGCTTCTTCACCTCTTGTTCGCGCCGCTGCTGTGGCTGCTGCTGCGAGCGCCGAACGCGACGCTTGGCGCCTCGCTGGCGCTTTACGTGTTGGTGCATGCCTTTGGCTGGACCGTCCCGGCGTGGCCGAACGGCCACTGGGCTTTCAATCCGCTGGCCTGGCAATTGCTGTTCGTGCTTGGCGCGTGGTGGATGATCGAGGGCAAGAGTCCCCGGTCGTGGGTGACGTCACGCACGACGCTTATGCTTGCCGTTCTGTATCTGCTCTTCACCCTGGTCATCGCATTGAGCTGGCGCATCAGACCGCTGGAGGCACTGATCCCGGAAGCGTTGGCGAAACTGATTTACCCATTGGACAAATCGAATCTCGATCCATTGCGACTGCTGCATTTTCTGGCCCTTGCGATTTTGGCGTCATGGCTCGTGCCCCGCAAGTGGCGAGGGCTGACGACGCCGGTGATGCGCGGCGCGATCCTCTGTGGCCAGAACTCGCTGCCAATCTATTGCCTCGGCGTGCTCTTGACGTTCGCCAGCTACGCGGCGCTGCTCAACATTTCAGACGGACTTGCGATGCAGATAGCATTGAGTCTCACTGGCGTCGCAGCGATGATCGTGACCGCAACATTGCTAAGCTCGATCAGCATCAAACCCAGGCAGCGATCGCAACAGTAACGCGCATCGTTGCACGTGCGATCCATGTGGCGCAATATATTCCCCATGTCCCGCGATTTTCGCCTTGACCGCACTCCCGTCGACGCTCTCAACTATGAGATCGCCCAGGACCAGGCCGTTGCGCTTGGACGGATGGGGCGAGCGCTGGAAGCGGCCCTCGCCAGGCTGCGGGAGTTCGATGCCACCCATCCGCGCTCGGGCGCGCCGGCGTCAGCGCAGCAGGCACGGCGCATCCTGGTGACGGAGGCCGGCCACGCGCTCTGGATGTTCGTGGTGCAGCGAGAGGCGTGTGGCCTGCGCGACAGCCGCCCTGTCATGCGCGACTACAACGTGCCGAACGAGGTGCAGCAGTGCATGGGGGTAGTCCCCGCCACATCGATGCTGTCAGCAACATGACTTGCTGAGTTTCAACCGACTCACCTTGGACGCCCTTCGTGCGCTGCCCGGCACTCGCGCCCCGGTCTCGTTTCCAGGCCAGAATGAATCCATCGCCTTGCCGGATTTGAGCCCTATTGTGACCCAGGTCGCGGCCAAAGGTCGGTGCGGGGAGGGCGCAACACTGGGGTTCTCATGTCCGGTCATTTGCGATCTTACATCGCCGCTTTTGTCCTTCTCGCAAGTCTCCCGACTTCGCCTGCATCTTCGAATCCGCTTGCAGACTTGTTCAATGTCTCTCCCCCGAAGCCCCCTGAGCCTGCTCCCGCGGAAAAGGAAAGGGAGTGCCTGCCACGACCCGGTACGTCGACGGCGGAAGGTCAGCGCTGGGTCTATCGTTCAGAGGGGGGCCGCAAATGCTGGTTTCAGGCTGCCGAGGGGACCGCGACGGTGAAGCAGGTTCGTCATCGCGCCGCGAAGCCTCGTGTCGCCACTGTCGAGGAGAATGAGGCCGCGCGGGCCAAGCAGAAGGCGGTCATGGATGCGCGTGCGGAACTGCTGCGCTCCGCACCGGCGGAAACGTCTCAGCCGACGCAACCCGCGCCCGAACTCATGGTGGTCGATGCCGCTTCCGTCTCGGCTACGGGGGCCGCAGCCGTCGTGCCGCCGGCACCGGTCGCCAGCCGCGCGACCGATCAGCTCACGCCTGACCACCCCGCGCCGCGCCGGCTCGACGCGGAGACACTTCTGGCAGCCGCACCGGCGCCAAGCGACGCAGTTGCGGTCTCCGTGCCTCCGGCCGCGCCGGTTGCCTCTCCGATCGCCGCGGCGGCTGATGACGGCTGGGGCTGGATGGCAACCTGGCTTGGCGCGCTGCTGATGGCGCTGGGGCTCGCCTCCGTCTTGGCCTCCTCGAGCCGGACCCTTCGGGAGGCCGTGCTGTTGCGCGATTGATGCGGGAGCAGTGGCTGTCCTATGCGGGCAGTGGCCAACTAATCTCCTGACTCTCAATTCCCCATAGCGTCGCGCATGGGCGTGGATGCTCCTAGTCGATGTCCGACTATTGCCAGCCACGACCGTGCTCTCGATTGCAACGGCTACTGCTCTTCAGCCCAATCCGTTTTCTCGCAGCTAAGGCAGCGGAGGAGGCGAAAGCTCTTGCCCAGGCGACTGTCGAGGATCACCACGGGCCGCGCGATGCCGCCGCAATGATTGCAAGTTGGATGATGAGGCGGCTGGCCCCGCCCGGCGTCACTCGCACCTCGTACGTCGCTCACTGCACCCTCCTCTAAGGGCGACTCACGTAAGAGCCGAAGCCAAGAACCAAGCGCACCGTCAATTTTCTAATCTAAAAGCCAGATCCTTCCGCTCCATAACTCATCAAAAGTGTCGGGGACGTAATTCGGCGCCCGCGCTTGCACGGCTTCCTCCGGTGCCCACGCTTGCACGGCTTCTTTCTGTACCCACGCTTGCGCGGCTTCCTTCTGCGCCCACGCTTGCGCGTCAAGTGGATTGAAACGCTTTTCAGGGACTATGGTCACAACGTCCTTGAGCGACGGTTGCGCGGCCACGCCCTTCGGCCACGCCAGCAAGGCTTTCGAAAGCCCCGGCTTGCCTTCGTACCAGCATTTTCGTCCGTCGATGAGACGATACGACCACCATTTTCCATTCGGATTTGACGGCGCCGCGGCGCTGCATTCTTGTTTCGCTTCCGCACCTGGAATCCCCAACAACAGCGGCGCAGCAACGAAAGCCGTCAGAGCCATTGATGAGGGCTGCTTGCTCACTTGCGTGGCTCGAAGCAACTACGTTGCTGCAAGCGGCTCACAGCAGCCATCACATCGGGACGTTCGAGAACTTCTACCAACTTGTCGAGGATACGCTCACTGTTCTGCGGCCGGGGTTGCAGGTATTCTTCCAGTATGAGTTGCGCCTCGCCAATCGCGCGAATAGCCAATTGTTGATCAGTCATACGCGTTACTCGTTACTCACAGCGCCCCCGCTAAACAAAGAAGGCAAATCAAGACCCCATTTGGGTTTCTCCACGTTTTTTCTTCAAAGTTCCATCAATTTTTATTTCAATGTTTGGCGGGAGCCTGCCTAACTGTGTGTATGGAACTTGGTCTACTGGGCGCAGACGGATTGCGGCCGTGATGGTTGTGGTTGCGATCTTTCAAGCCGCCATCTTGCGGCGAAATAGAAAGTTCGGGCCGTCACCGGCCGCGATTGACTGTCTTCTGAACTCAGATGCCCGAACTAACGTCTGCAAGCTTCGAAGTCGCACAAAGATCCTGCGTGGGGAAAACTCCGCTTGGGTCAGCCGAACTGCATTGTGCGACTCGGCAGTCCGTGCTGGCTTCCTCGAAATTTGAGTCTGGTTTTGCGGGGCAAGGAAGTTGAGCCAGTTTTCCTTTATGCTTCTGCTCGTGATGTCCCTGATGCTCACCGTGTGCGTCGGAGTGGCAGCTTGGCGCGTGTCCGACGAGTGGCCGGAAGTTACCGGAAGCACTTCGCCGGCATTTGTCCACATGCATTGAAAATAAGGGCCTCAACTCCTGACGGAGCTAAGGCCCTTGCTGCAGCAGATACAGTCCGACACTCATACCGGGCTGATGCGGGGATGCTGCGCGCATCCCACCCGGTCATGGCAAATGTTAGCCGTGCGTTAGCCGATACGTTGCGCGCAACGGGAATGCCGGCGCACCACCGCACTACGAACCTGCGCGAGCGGGCGGCTCAATCGCAGTAGCTCCACCCGCCATAACCGTTGTCGCATCGCGCCCGCGCACGATACGGCACGGGCAGCGGCGGCCGCGGCGCGTACTCGCCCGCATAGTCGTATTCCTGCGCGTAGTAGCGGTCGGGATAGGCGGGCGCGCGTTCGACGTAGACGGGCTGCGCGGGGTAGGGCGTTCCGTACTCGCCATAGACTGCTGCCGGTGCGCGGTAGGCGGGGTCCGGCACACCGTAAGAGCGATATCGGTAATCAGGTTCCGCGTAGGGCCGATAAGCCTGTCGCGGGCGCACATTGATGTTTGCGGAAGGCGCGTAGATTCCGCCTGGCGCGACGTAGACGGATGACAGGTCGCTGGCCGCGGCAGCCGTGGAACACAGCACAACGAAAGCCAGCATGAGCGATGATCGGTACATGTGTGAAGCCTCCAACTACTCAAGCCGCGCCAGCCAGCGTGGTTAATTTTCGCTAAACAAATCGAGGTGCGCAATGTTATTTTGCGCGAAGAAGTGTGCCATTTCTGGACTGCGCGCACACATTCGCGTGTCGGCGATTGTCGTGATTGTGAATGCCTCAGCCTGGCGCGTCATTGCGATGACGGCTGGAGACACATCCAAAGGATCGTCATCATGAGCGACTTCACTATCCGCACGATGCGGCCGGACGAAATCTCACTCGCCATCGACTGGGCCGCCGCCGAAGGCTGGAATCCGGGGCTTGTAGACGCGACCTGTTTTTCGTCCGTTGATCCGCACGGGTTTTTCATCGGCGAGATCGATGGTGCGCCTGTCGCGACTGTCTCCTGCGTCAATTACGACGCGGGCTTCTCCTTTCTCGGCTTTTACATTGTGCGGACGGATTTGCGCGGCAAAGGTTACGGCTTGCGGATATGGAATGCGGCTATCGCGCATGCCGGGGCGCGCGTAATCGGGCTCGATGGCGTGACGGCGCAGCAGGACAATTACAGGAAGTCCGGATTCGAGCTTGCTTACGCCAACGTCCGCTATGGCGGCATGGTCGCGGCACCGAGTTCGCCGCAGGCCGGGGTGATTGACCTGAGCGAAGTCCCGCTGGCTGACGTCGAGGCAGACGACGCAACGGTGTTTCCGGCGCGGCGGCCGGCGTTCCTGCGAACCTGGATCGGCTCGCCCGGACATGTCGGGTGCGCAGTCGTGCGCGATGGACGGCTGGCCGGCTGGGGTGTGATCCGGCCGTGCCGGAAGGGTTTTAAGATCGGGCCGCTGGTGGCCGACGACCGCGCTACGGCCGAAGCGGTATTGTCCGCCTTGCTTGCCAAGGTTGGTGGCGGCGAGATTTTTCTGGACGTGCCCAGCATCAACCGCGACGCGGTCGCGCTGGCGGAAGGTTTGGGGCTCGCGCCGGTGTTCGAGACGGCGCGCATGTATACCGGCGCAATCCCGCCACTGCGGCTGGAGCGGGTGTTCGGGGTCACCAGCTTTGAGTTGGGGTAGGGACGAAATGTACACCGACAGCAATGACGACGGTTGCTGAACGCTACCGATCGCCAACCCGCTCATCCCGTGACGTGCGCTTGGACGTCGAAAAAATCTCCCAGCTCACCATGAAGATCGCGGCGATCAGCGGCCCGATGACAAAGCCGTTGAGGCCGAAGACTTCGATGCCGCCCAGCGTGGAAATCAGCACAACGTAATCCGGCAGCTTGGTATCCTTGCCGACCAGGAATGGACGCAGCACATTGTCCACCAGGCCGATGATCAGCACGCCATAGGCGATCAGCCCGATGCCCTGCCAAACGGCGCCGGTTGCGAGAAAGTAGATCGCGACGGGGAGCCAGACCAACGCGGCTCCGATGGCCGGCAACAGCGACAGGAACGCCATCAGCACGGCCCACAAAATCGGCGCGTGAACCCCGAGGAACCAGAACGCCAAACCGCCGAGCGCGCCCTGGACAATAGCCACCAGAACCCCACCCTTGACGGTGGCGCGAACGACATCGGCGAACCTGGTGAAGAGCGCTGATTTTTGATCGCCGCGGAGTGGAATAGCCTGCTTGATCAGGTCCGCCACTGCCCTGCCATCGCGCGTCAGGAAAAACAGCAGGTACAACATGATGCCGAGGCTGATCACGAACTCGAAAGTGTTCATCCCGATGGTAAGCGCCTGCGGAGCCAGGACCTGACCGCCCTTCATCAGGTTGGACGACAATGTTTCGCGAAGCCCTGAAAGATTTGTCAGGTTGAACCGCTCCAGCCAACCGGTCGCCCAGGCCGGCAACGCATCAAAGACACGCTGGATGTAGCCGGCGAAATCATATTCTCCGGACCTGATCTTCTCAAAAAGACTCGTTGCTTCCTGCACCAGGGAGGCCGCAACCATCGCCAGCGGTATGAGTACGATCGCGACGATGAGCAGGACGGTTACCAGGGCCGCGAGGTTCGGCCTGCCGGGCATCGATCGCAGCAGCGCCCGATTCACCGGCGCAAAGATGACGGCTACGATGATCGCCCACAGAACGGCGCCGTAGAACGGTTGCAAAATCCAGGCGAATGCCAGCGTAACGGCAAACAGCAAGAGCAGAAAAGTCTGATCATCAATCCTTCGCACTTGCGTCTCGCTGGTTCCTTCCATATGGCCGCGCGGCCGTTCGGTGCTTGTCGCACGGCCACGATGAAAAGGAAATGCAGCAACCATTGAACCCCTCATGGTGAGGAGGCGCGAAAGCGCCGTCTCGAACCATGTGGCCCGGCTGGGGTGCCATTCATCCTTCGAGACGCGCGAAGCCGCGCTCCTCAGGATGAGGTCGGGCAGGAAGTGGAGGATGGGCAAAGGCGCATGGCGCAGTGCCCACCCTCTGATTGGCGGTGTCGGTCTCGTCGCCGCTACTTCACCGTCACCTTGCCGATCATGCCGTTCTCGCGGTGACCGGGGATCAGGCACGAATATTCGAACGTGCCCGGTTTGGTGAACTTCCAGACGATCTCGGCCGATTTTTTCGGCGTGAGCCGCACGGCGTTCGGCTCCTCGTGCTCCATATGCGGGTGCTTCTGCATGTCCTCGGCATGCTTGAGGTTTTCTTCCGTGGTGGCGAGCAGGAATTCGTGGTCATCCTCGCCGACATTGCGGATCACGAAGCGGATCTGCTCGCCGCGCTTCACCTCGATGCTCGAGGGCGCATATTTCATCTCGCTCATGTCGACCTCGACGGTGCGCGAGGGTTTTTTGGGGTCGCCGGGCTCGCCCGCCGAATAGGTTTCGTGGGCGTGCTTGTCGTGGCCGAATGCCGGTGGCGTCCATGCCGAAACGGCGATCAATGCGAGGCCGGCCGTCATGATGTTCTTCATCTCTGTTCTTTCCTGTTTCCTTGTCAGCGAAGCGCGGCCGCGAGGCGCGGGCCGCCAGGCTGAATCCATGATCTTGCAATAAGCCATGGGCATGCGCGCTTCACTCGCGCGGCTGCCCACGTCGTGACGTCAGAGATCAGGCGATGGGGGGACGGAAGTGCCGCGGCGGCGCCTCACCAGGCAGGCGCTGGACGTTCTTGGAGGCGCAGATCGACATCGGCTGCGAGGGCTTTGCGACGGCGGGCGGATCGGCCGCGATCGCGGACACGCAGAGCATGGCGCAGCACGGTCCCGCAGAGCCCTTGCCGTCATGCTGATGCTTGGCAGGCACGGGCATCACGTCGCCGGTATCGGCGTGATCCGTCGCGTGCTGATCGGTCTGCATCTCGTGATGCTGATGCGCGGCGACATGCTCCGGCTGCGCACCGTCATGGAAATGAGCGGCAGCCGCCGTTCCGGGCTGGTGCATAAGGCAGGACGCGGCATCGCCGAGCGCCAGTGCAACGCCCGGCGCCAGCACGCAAAACAGATAGAGCAGGGCGACAAACCACCCCGCTTTGGCGCGCGCAGGTCTCGTCAGGCGGACGAACATGATGGGAAGCTAGTACCGACGGACGATTCCGCCAAGGCAATGCAGGGCGTTGCCCCACCACAACTGCATGCCCAATATCGCGCCATTGTGGCTTGACCTTGGGCGATTTGACCCCGAAGTTCCGCCTGCCGTGGTGATTTCTTCTGAGCTTTGCCGAGATTCCGACCTGTTCGTTCCCGATCTGCGCCGGGCGTGGATCCGGCTTGCCGTGGCCGTGCTGATCGGCTCGCTCGGCAGCGTCGGCATGTGGTCGGTGGTGGTCGCGCTGCCCGTGGTGCAGACGGAGTTTGCCGCGAGCCGCGGCACCGCGTCGCTGGCCTTTACCATGGTGATGCTCGGGTTCGGTTCCGGCGGGGTGCTGACCGGCAAGATCACCGACCGCTACGGCATCGTCACCGCGATCGGGCTCGGCATCGGCATTCTCGGCCTCGGCTATGTCGTCGCGGGAATGTCGACCTCGATCTGGCACTTTATCCTGGTGCATTTCGCCATCGGGCTGTCGTCGTCCGCCACCTTCGGACCGCTGATGGCGGAAGCCTCGCACTGGTTCGACCGCTATCGGGGGCTCGCGGTCGCGATTGCCGCTAGTGGCAATTACATCGGCGGCACGATCTGGCCGCCGCTGGTAAATTTCGGCATCGAGCAGCTCGGCTGGCGCACCAGTCATATCGCGATCGGCGTCTTCACGGCGGTAGCGATGACGCTGGCGCTGATCGGCTTGCGGATGCTGATGGGGGCGGGAGGCCAGCGCGACCACGACAACGCGGCGCCGCCGCGCGTCGATCTAAAACTCTCCACCAACGCGCTGACCGCGATCCTGTCGCTAGCCGGCATCGCCTGCTGCGTGGCGATGTCGATGCCGCAGGTGCACATCGTCGCCTATTGCGGCGACCTCGGCTATGGCGTGGCGCGCGGCGCCGAAATGCTGTCGCTGATGCTGGGCTTTGGCATCATCAGCCGGATCGGAAGCGGCTTTCTCGCCGACAAGATCGGCGGCATCCGCACGCTTTTGATCGGGTCGTTCGCGCAGGGCACCGCGCTTCTGTTCTACCTGTTCTTCGACAGCCTGACCTCCCTCTATATTATCTCGGCGATGTTCGGCCTGTTCCAGGGCGGCATCGTGCCGAGTTACGCGATCATCGTGCGCGAGGCGATGCCGGCCTCCGAAGCGGCGACCCGCGTCGGCATCGTGATCTTTGCTTCCGTGTTCGGCATGTCGTTCGGCGGCTGGATCTCGGGGGCGATCTTCGACGCCACCGGCTCCTACGGCGCCGCGTTCGCCAATGGGCTGGCGTGGAACGCGCTCAACATCGCGATCATGCTGCTGCTGCTGATGCGTGCGCGGCAACGGCTGGCGATGGCGTGAGTTTTTCGGCGCACCGCCATAGCGCGTCGAAGACGCGCGTGAACACGCTTATGGCGCTGCACCGCCGGGACACGAAATATCCAATTCCAGGAAAAGTTATCATGCTAGACTGCCTGTCCCGCCTCCGTCAGGAGAGATGAGGAACAAGCCAAGGCAGTTATCGTTTCTTCTCAGTTATCGTTTCTCTCGGGAGGGACACCCGATGACACTCGCACGCGGAAATATTGGCGGTTATGAGTTCGACCGCATGGTGCTGCTGTTTTCCATGATGGACGGCTCGAGGGAAATACCCTGCGCGGTCAGCGCCTCCGCGATGGATGCTCTGGAGCATGCCTCGCGCACGGCGACCAGCCAGCGCGAAGAACAATTCCTTCGGTTGCGCGACCGCATCGAACAATGCGCGTCGCGCAAGTTCGATGCGGGGGGAGTTCGAGGGGACCCCGCCCGGCATCATCATACGCAGCATCGATTTTCGCGGTTAGCTCTGTTGCTGGCCCCGCTCCAGACGATGCCATCGCCGTGATGTCGCTGCGATGATAGGCCGCTAGTGCGAATGCAAGTCCAGGAACGGCGTGTCGTTCGCGCTGACGTAGAAGATGATCACCTTGGTCGGCTCGGTGGCGCTGCGGTTATAACCGGTCATGGGCACGTTCGGCGGTTCGACCATCGCTTCGCCAGCCTTGACCGTGAGCGGGGGACGGCCATCGAGTTCGAGCGTGAAGGCGCCTTCGAGGACGTAGACCGTCACCGGAAAGCGATGGGTGTGATAGACGGTCTTGTCGCCCGGCTTGAACGTTGCGGTCATCACCCGCACGGTTTGCTTGTCGTCCTTCGGCAATCCCTCGACGACCTGCTGCAGCACCATGGTCGGTTTGGCGATATTGGGCGCGGCCGCCCCGTGTTGCTGCGCCGATGCGAGATGGCTGAGGCCCGCGCCGAGGCCGGCTAGAAGGAAAATTCCCGGGACGAGATGGCTGCGCATGTTTTCGCTCCTTGTCAGTCAGGCACTGCGCGGTGGCTCAGGGCAAACAAGCCTAGGGGCTGCTGGCCTGCCGCGGGAGCCGCAAGATTGCGAAACCCGGCCGCAGAAGTGCATAATGGCGGGATGTTCGACTGGAACGA
This sequence comes from Bradyrhizobium sp. RDI18, assembly GCF_043203335.1. Lineage (NCBI taxonomy): Bacteria > Pseudomonadati > Pseudomonadota > Alphaproteobacteria > Hyphomicrobiales > Nitrobacteraceae > Bradyrhizobium > Bradyrhizobium sp. RDI18. The sequence continues at coordinate 6,409,929 of NZ_JBICRN010000008.1, forward strand.
TTTGAAATACTTCCTTGCGGTGGCGCGTCACGGGAGCACGATCGCGGCCGGCAAGGCGCTCGGCACCAGCCAGTCGACGGTGCACCGCCGCCTCGAAGAACTCGAACGCCGGCTGGGGCGGGCGCTGGTGACGCGGCAGAACACCGGCTATCGCCTGACCGAATACGGCAACACGCTCTTGAAATATGCCGAGCGCATCGAGGCGGCCGTCGATGATTTCCAAAGGCGGGCCACCGACGTCGAGCAGGAGCTAAAGGGCGTGATCCGCGTGACCTGTCCCGAGCCGATCGTTTTCCGGATGACGCAATCGACGCTGATCGACCGCTTCCATGCCCGTTACCCGCAGCTTCGCGTCGAGTTTATCACCAGCGACCGCTATCTTGATTTGGCGAAGGGCGAGGTGGATGTTGCGTTTCGCTCGGGCGATACCGATGACGAGCTGGTGGGCCGCAAGATCGCGGACTCGATCTGGGCGGTGTATGCCAGCCATGGATATATTGAGCGCCACGGCAAGCCCGAACGGACAGAGGATCTGTCGCGCCACCTTCTCGTCGGTTTCGATGAGACGCTCGCCAACCACCGCGCCGCCAGGTGGCTGAAGGAAGTCGCGCCCGGCGCCCCCATGCCGGTGCGCAACAACAGCGTGCTCGGGCTGGTCTCGGCCGTGAAATCCGGCGTCGGCCTCGGCCCGCTGCCGACGGCGCTCGGCGATGCGGAGCCGGATCTGGTCCGCGTGCTCGGGCCGATTCCGGAATTGACCCGAAGCTGGCGGCTCCTGGCCCACCCGGATATCCGACGCGTGCCGCGTATCGCGGCGTTCTTCGACTTCATCGTGGAAGAACGCGACTCGTTGAAATCGATCCTGACAGGATGAGAGCCGGGCAGCCCCGTGCCTACCTGCCCTGGAACACCGCAGCGCGCCGTTCGATGAAGGATTGAATGCCCTCGCGAGCGTCGGCGCTGTTGAGCACGCGCTCGCGGACTTTTGGAATGTAGGCGATGGCGGCCGCCTCGCCGTGCTCGATATATTGAAGGGCCGCTTCCTTGGTGACCTGAACGCCGAGAGGCGCATTGCCGGCAATGATCTTGGCGAGCGCCATCGCCCGCTCGATTTGCTGTCCGGCCGGCACGACTTCCTGGACCAGCCCGATCTCGCGGGCGCGCGATGCGGTGAATTCGTCGCACAGGAACAGATGATACATCGCGTTGCCCCAGCCGGTGCGCGACAGGAAGCGGAAATGCGCACCTCCAAGCGGGGCGATGCCGCGCCTGGATTCCATCTGGCAGAAGCGGGCATCGTCGGCAGCGACGACGATGTCGCCGGCCAGCATCAATTCGATGCCGATGGTGAAGACGATGCCCTGCACCGCTGACACGATCGGCTTTTTGCAGCGCTTCTGCAGGCCGAAGACGTCGACATTGCCCTCTTTGAAATTCCGCTTCTCGGCGTTGGGGCCGAAGAATTTCGGCATGTCGAGGCCGGCGGTGAAATCCCTGCCTTCGGCACAGATGACGCCGACCCAATAGCTGTCGTTGTTGTGGAGCTCCGTCAGCGCGTCCGACAACTGCTCCATCATCGCAGGCGAGAACGCGTTCTTCTTGGCAGGGTTGTCGATGATGATCTTGAAGATGCGATCGTGGATTTCGGTGCGGATTGTTCCTTCGGTGCTCATGGTCTTCTCCGTCCTGATTGTTCTAAAAATGCAGTGGGAGGCGCGCGTGTCTATCGCTCGTATTTGACGGCGAGCGCGGTGCGGATTGCCGCGGCGCGTTCCGGCGAAAAGTGCGATGCGCCATGGTCGAGCAGGTCGAGGAACGACAGCACCCCGCCGCGCGATCCCCAGCTTCCTTCCTCGATGATACGGAAATTGATCCACCAGGCCGGCGAGGGCGTCTTCATCCCGCAGGCCTCTGCCAGCGCGGCGTGGATGTTGCGAATGACGGTAGCGCGATCCTCGCGTGTCCAGCAGCAGTTCATCACGACGACGTCGATCAGCATGACGTCGCTCGGCCTGTCTGAAAGCAATTCGCCGCCATGCGCGATCATGTCGAGCGGGCGCTCGACAAAATGCACCTGATAGCCGCGGCGCGCTTCAGGCGTCAGCTTGCCGACCTCCGGCACGAGGACGGCGTCCGTCAGCGTCTTGGCCAGCACCCGCCGCTGATCGGCGCTCAACCGTCCCTGCGGCGTCATCACCTGGATAAACGTCATTGCGGGTCTCCTCGCGTCGGCATTCTTCTGGCTATGACGAGCGTCATAACTTCACATAGAGCTGGCTATGTCAAGCGTCATAATCTAGCATGCGGCCATGCAGACGAAGGAAGCTTCGCGATGACGTCGGATACCCGCGTAAAAATGGTGGCAGGGGCCGCCGACCTGATGAGCCGCCGCGGCGTCAACGCCACCAGCATGCGCGAGGTGGTCCGCCATACCGGCACGCCGCGCGGCTCGATCGGCCATCACTTTCCGCGCGGCAAGCAGCAACTGATCGAGGACGCGATAGCCTTTGCCGGCAAACAGGTCAGCGGGCCGCTGGAGCATCTGACGCAGTCGCGTGGCGCGATTGCGGGTCTGCGCACCTTCATCGCGCTGTGGCGTCAGACGCTGGAGAAGTCGAAATTTCAGGCCGGTTGTCCGGTGCTCGCAGTCGCGGTCGAGCAATATGTCAACGATGCGACCGAGAAGGACGGCGAACCTGACGAAGCCGCGCACCGGCATCTGCTCGACCTTGCCGATGGCGTGTTTGCCGATTGGCGGCGCATCATGTTCACGGCGCTGCGCCGCGAGGGCGTGGCGCCTGCGCGCGCGGCGGCTGGCCGCGCTCGTCATCGCCTCGACGGAAGGAACGGTCGCGATGTGCCGCGCCGCGCGCAGCGCCCAGCCGCTCGATGATGTCAGGCAGGAACTGGAGCTGGTGTTGTCGAGCGCGCTACCAAAGTAGGCTGAGATGCAGCGCGCGTGACATTCAGCGCCGCCTCGATACAGACCTTACGCATGGGTCTGCCTTCTTCGATTGCGTGCGCGAATTCAAGCAACCTGTCATCCACGAACTGGCTCAAAACGTCGGCGGCGTGCAGGCGCTTATCACTTCGCACGGCTTTCCGCCGACGCAGCGAAAGCGGTGCGGACGGCGGCTTTCGAAATAATAGGCATCGCCCGGGTCAAGAATGCGGCGCTCGTCGTCGACCGTCACCTCCAGCCGCCCGCTCACCACGATGCCGCCTTCCTCGCCGTCATGGGTCAGCGGCACGCGCCCGGTGTCGCTGCCCGGCTCGTAGCGTTCTTTCAGAATCTGCAACGCGCGGCCGAACAGATTATCGCCGACCTGGCGATAGGAAATCGGCTGCTTTCCGATCTCGGTCAGCTCGTCGGAGCGGTAGAACGCCTTGCGCGGCCGCTCCGGCTCGATCGCGAAGAATTCGGCGAGCCCCATCGGCAGCCCGTCGAGGATGCGCTTCAGCGCGCCGACAGACGGGTTCATCTGGTTCGATTCGATCAGCGAGATCGTCGAATTGGTCACGCCGGAGCGTTTTGCGAGCTCGCGCTGCGACAGCTTGTGGCGGGCCCGGACGAAGCGGAGTCGCCCACCGATATCGACGCTCATCGAAAATCCCTGTTGCAGATGTTTCGGATCGAACAAATATGCCTTGACCTGGCTAGCAAAATCAATGGGTTGCAGGAGCGCAGAAAAGGACTTGTTGTGGCTTCCCGAGCGTGGCCCGGTGCTCCCTTGAGCTGCCAGCAAAGGAGCTAGACCGTGACCCTTCATCAGAAGCCGAACACCCTGCAGACCGACTCGTTCTGGATGCCTTTCACGGCCAACCGGCAGTTCAAGAAAACGCCCCGCCTGTTCGCCTCCGCCGAGGGCATGCACTACACCACCGTCGACGGCCGCAAGGTGATCGACGGCTCCGCCGGCCTCTGGTGCGTCAACGCCGGCCATGGCCGCCGCCAGATCGCCGCCGCCGTCGAACGGCAATTGATGAATCTCGACTTCGCGCCCTCGTTCAACATGGGCCATCCGCTGGCGTTCGATTTTGCCGAGCGGCTCACCGAGATCGCGCCGAAGGGGCTGGATCGCGTCTTCTTTACCAATTCGGGCTCAGAGTCGGTCGATACCGCGCTGAAGATCGCGCTGGCCTATCAGCGCGCCATCGGGCAGGGGACGCGGACGCGCCTGATCGGCCGCGAGCGCGGCTATCACGGCGTCGGCTTCGGCGGCATGTCGGTCGGCGGCATGGTGGCCAACCGCCGCGCGTTCGCTACCCATCTGCCGGGCGTAGACCACATCCGTCACACCCATGATCTCGCCCGCAACGCCTTTGCGAAGGATCAGCCCGAGCATGGCGCCGAGCTCGCCGACGATCTCGAGCGGATGGTGGCGCTGCATGGCGCCGACACCATCGCCGCCGTCATCGTCGAGCCGGTGCCGGGCTCGACCGCCGTGCTGCCGCCGCCGAAGGGCTATCTGAAGCGCCTGCGCGAAATCGCCGACAAGCATGGCATCCTGCTGATCTTCGATGAGGTCATCACCGGGTTCGGCCGCCTCGGCGCGCCGTTTGCGGCTGATTATTTCGGCGTCACGCCCGACATGATGACGACCGCCAAGGGCATCACCAACGGCACCGTCCCCTGCGGCGCGGTGTTTGCCAACCGCAAGATCCATGACGGGCTGATGACCGGGCCCGAGGGCACCATCGAGCTGTTCCACGGCTACACCTATTCGGCGCATCCGACCGCCTGCGCCGCGGGCTTGGCGACGCTCGACATTTACAAGGACGAGGGGCTTTTGACGCGCGGGGCGTCGCTTGCCGAATACTGGCGCGATGCGCTGCATTCGCTCAAAGGCCTGCCGAACGTGATCGACATCCGCAATTGCGGCCTGATGGGCGCGGTCGAAGTCGCGCCGCGCAAGGACGGCGTTGGCGCGCGTGGCTATGACGTGATGGTGGATTGCTTCAATCGCGGGCTTTATTTGCGCATGAGCGGCGATTCCTTTGCGCTGTCGCCGCCCTTGATCGTCGAGAAGAGCCATATCGACGACATCGTCTCGATCCTCGGCGACGCGATCAAGCGCGTGGCCTGATCCTTGCTCTGAAAAAGATAGAGCAGCCGCGGCAATGTTGCCGCGGCGGATGCGTGAGGAATTGTGAAAGTCATCGTTCTCGGCAGTGGCGTGATCGGCGTCACCACAGCCTACTATCTGGCGCGTTCCGGCCACGAAGTTGTCGTCGTCGATCGTCAGGCTGAGCCTGCACAGGAAACCAGTTTTGCCAATGCCGGCGAGGTATCGCCCGGCTATTCGTCGCCCTGGGCTGGCCCCGGCGTGCCGGTCAAAGCGATCAAGTGGCTATTGATGCGGCACGGGCCGCTGGTGATCTGGCCCAAGCTCGATCCTGTGATGTGGATCTGGGGCCTGAAGATGCTGCGCAACTGCACGGCAGAGCGCTACGCGGTCAACAAGAGCCGGATGATCCCGATCGCCGAATACAGCCGCGACTCCTTGCGCGCGCTGCGCGCCGAGATCGGCATCACATATGACGAGCGCAGCCGCGGCACGTTGCAGCTCTTCCGCAAGCAGAAGCAGCTCGACTCGACCGGCGACGACATTGCCGTGCTCAAGCAATACGGCGTGCCGTACGAGCTTTTGGATCGCACCGGCTGCATCGGCGCGGAGCCGGCGCTCGCGGCCGTGAAGGACAAATTCGTCGGCGGGCTGCGATTGCCGCAGGACGAAACCGGCGATTGCCACATGTTCACGCAGGCGCTCGCCAGGGAAGCAGCAAGGCTCGGCGTCGAGTTCAAGTTCAATACCACTATCGAGCGGCTGGTCGCGGAAGGCGGCAAGATTACCGGCGTCGTCACCAGTGTGGGGTTGTTGCAGGCCGATGCTTATGTCGCCGCGCTCGGAAGCTGGTCGCCGCGGTTGCTCAAGCCGCTGGGCGTTTTTGTCCCGGTCTATCCGGTGAAGGGCTATTCGATCACGGTTCCCATCATCGATCCCGACGGCGCGCCGGTATCGACCGTGATGGATGAGAGTTACAAGGTCGCGATCACGCGGCTGGGGGACCGCATCCGCGTCGGCGGCACTGCGGAAATTTCCGGCTATTCGAACACGCTCGATGCGGCGCGGCGGGCGACGCTCGATCATTCGCTGACCGACATGTTTCCGCGCGGCGGCGATTTGAGCAAGGCGAGCTTCTGGTGCGGCCTGCGCCCGATGACGCCGGACGGACCGCCGGTGATCGGCGCGACGCGCTACGGCAATCTGCACCTCAACACCGGCCACGGCACGCTCGGCTGGACCATGGCATGCGGCTCGGGAAGGGTGCTGGCGGATATGATGTCGGGACGGAAGCCGGATATCGATGTGAGCGAACTCAGCGTGAGCCGGTATGATCAGCGGTTTGGCTAGCGCTGTCATTCCGGGATGGTGCGTAAGCACCAGACCCGGAATCTCGAGATCTCAGGTGCGCAATTGCGCACCATAGTTCGATGCTTCGCATCGCCCCGGAATGACGCTGGCGCGTCACCCCGCTACCGTCCGCTTCAATCCTGATTGGGAGGATCGAAGGCGCGGATGGCAGGCAACGCTCCCTCATACTTCTCGCACTCGACCACCGTCACCTGACCGCAGCAACCTTGCGCGAGCCGCGACGTGCCGATGTCGCGGGTGAGCACGTTCGGGTTGCCGTGAATGCAGAGCGCATGTTTTGCCGTGCCGGCTTGCGGATCGTACCAGGCGCCGGTGGACAATTGCACCACGCCGGGCATGACGTCGTCTGAAACGGCGGCGGCGGCCAGACACGCGCCCCGATCATTGAACAGGCGGACGATGTCGCCATCAGCGATGCCGCGGCGCGTCGCATCAACGGGGTTGAGACGGACGGCTTCCCGGCCGGCAATTTTCTTGGACTGGCTGTACGCACCGAAGTCGAGCTGGCTGTGCAGCCGGGTCGCTGGCTGGTTGGCGATCAGCGTCAACGGGTGGCGCTGATCCGGCAGTTCGGTCGACGGCAGCCATGCCGGGTGGGGCGGGCAATCGTCGTAATCGAAGCCCGCGATGGTTTTCGAATAGATCTCGATCTTGCCACTTGGCGTGGGCAGCTTGTTCTTGACGGGATCGTTGCGGAAGGCGCGCAGAAAGCCGCCATCATCGGGGGCCGATGGCAGCGCGAGTTCGCCGCGCCGCCAGAACTCGTCGAAGTCAGGCGCATCCCAACCGGCATCGGCAAGCGCCCGCCGCGTCGGCTCGTAAAGATGGGCCAGCCATTGCCTGGTATCGCGTCCTTCCGTGAAGGCCTGTTCGACGCCCAATCGCCGCGACAGCGCGGCAAAAATATCGAAATCGTCGCGCGCTTCGCCGATCGGCTCCACAGCCCTACGCATCGCGACCAGCCTCGGATCGGTGCCGGCGGCGCCGATATCGTCGCGCTCCAGCGTCATGGTCGCCGGCAGCACGATGTCGGCAAACTTCGCCATCGGCGTCCAGGCGCTCTCGTGCACGACAATGGTTTGCGGGACATTGAAGGCCCGCCGTAGCCGATTGATATCCTGGTGATGATGGAAGGGGTTGCCGCCCGCCCAGTAGACCAGCTTGATGTCGGGATAGCGCATCGTGCGGCCGTTGTATTCGAACGTTTGTCCTGGGTTGAGGAGCATGTCGGCGACACGCGCGACCGGGATGAAGTCGGCCGTGCCATTCTTGCCTTGCGACAGCGTCGGGATCGGAACCGCGTTGAGACGTCGGCCGGTGTGGCCGAGCGCACCAAGCGCGTAATTATATCCGCCGCCGGGCAGGCCGATCTGGCCCAGCATGGCCGCGAGCACTGCGCCCATCCACACCGGCTGCTCGCCATATTCCGCCCGCTGCAGGGAATGCGAGACCGTGATCAAGGTGCGTCCGCGCGGCAGCCGGCGGGCGATGTCGACGATGGTGCCGGCCGGAATGCCGGTAATGTCGGCGGCCCATGCCGCGTCCTTTGGCGTATGGTCGTCGCGGCCGAGCAGATAGCGTTCGAAGATGTCGAAGCCGGTGCAATAGCGTGCGACAAAGCCGCTGTCCCACAGATCCTCGACGAGGAGCGTGTGCGCGAGCGCCAGCATCAGGGCGACGTCGGTGCCGACCTTGATCGGCATCCACCGGGCACCGGCCGCTTCCGGCATGTCGTCGCGCAAGGGAGCGATGCCGTAGAACACGGCGCCGCGGCGCGCGGCCCTTGCATCGCGTCGCGCTCGATGTGCCGGCTGATGCCGCCGCTTGCGACGTCCGAATTCTTCAGCGCCATGCCGCCGAAGGCCAGCACCGTATCGGTGTGCTCGGCGATCTGATCCCACGTCACGTTGTGGCGCGAGATGCCTTCGAAGCTGCCGAGGACATGCGGCAGGATCACGGCCGAGGCGCCGGCGCTATAGCTGTTCACCGAACGCACGTAGCCGCCGAACGCTATGTTCAGGAAGCGATGAACCTGGCTCTGCGCGTGGTGGAAACGTCCGGCGCTGGCCCAGCCATAGGAGCCGCCATAGACCGCGGCGGCGCCATATTCGGTTCGGATCCGCGCCAATTCGCCTGCGAGCAGGTCGAGCACTTCGTCCCAGGGGCACGCGACGAATTTCTGGTCGAAGGTGCGCGGAGCGGGTGCGCTTCGCTCCAGCCACGACTTGCGCACCATCGGCCGCAGGATGCGGGCCTTGTGGCGCATCGCCGTGGTGAAATTCTGCAACATCGGGGAGGGCGCCGGGTCGTGCTCGTACGGCTTGATATCCAGCGTCGCGCCGTTCCACCGCGCCGTGAAGGCGCCCCAATGCGCGCTGTGTGGGCTCCAATCCTCTCGGGCTTGATCCATCCGTTGTTCCAGACTGTTCATGACGCCTGCGTCACGCAATTCACCCACAGCACGACCGCTTTCGCATCTTTCGCGGGATTTGAGAAGCGGTGCGGCCTGCGGCTGGCAAAGCGAAAACTGTCCCCTCGCTTGAGCGACCAGGTCTCGGCGTCGACGGTCAGCGTCATCTCGCCTTCCAGCACCAGTCCCGCCTCTTCGCCGTCATGGGTGTAGAGTTCGTCGCCGGTGTTGCCGCCGGGCTCCATGTGCACCAGAAACAGATTGAGGCGGTTCTCAGTACCCGCCGGGCTCAGCAGTTGCTTGGAAATGCCGGTGCGCCACAGTTTCAGTTCGGCGCGCTGCATTTCGCGCGTCACCACGCCGCCGGATGCCGCCGCGTCGTTCGGCTGCGAGCCGAACAGCGCGGCGATGCCGACGCCAAGCACGTCGGCCAGCGTCGCCAGCACGCGGAGCGAAGGCGACGACAGCCCGCGCTCGATCTGGCTGAGAAAGCCGATCGACAGATCGGTCTTCGCCGCAATCGTCTCCAGCGAGAGCTTGTGCTCGCGGCGCAGGTCGCGGATGCGGCGGCCGACCGCAAGGTCCATCGCCGGCTCGGCCGGCCTGACGGCGGTCCTCGCCTTCGGCCGGGCCGTTGCCTTTCCGGCGGCCTTTTTCTTGGCCCTTGCCTTGGCCTTGAACGCCGGTTTCTTTATTCGCTTGCCGCCGCTCACGTCAGACCGCTTCCTTCATGTGCATGAAAATCGCTTGCAAACCCCGGAGAAGTGTGACCACAATTTCATATTGGTGAAAATAGGCCTGAATGGCGTTGCCCGCAACTCTTTGGTCTAAGGCGGGCAGGCCCGGGCGGCGTGCAGTTTCAGGAGGTGGTGCGATGGCTCTGAAGCGTCGCGTTCAGGCCGCGGTGGCGGCCTTGGTTCTCACAGCCGCAATGCCGGCATCCGCGCAAAAAGTGCTGAAGGTGGGCTCGACGCCGACCGGTGTACCCTTCACATTCCTCGACACCAAGACCAACAGCATTCAGGGCATCATGGTCGATCTCATCACCGAGATCGGCAAGGACGCCGGTTTCCAGGTTCAGATCGAGCCGATGCAGTTCTCGACCCTAATTGCCTCGCTCACCTCGAACAAGATCGACATCATCTCGGCGGCGATGTTCGTTACGCCCGCGCGCAAGGAAGTGATCGATTTCTCCGAGCCGTTTTACAGCTATGGCGAAGGCCTCCTGGTGCCGAAGAGCGATACGAAGACCTACACCAAGCAGGACGATCTGAAAGGCGAAGTGGTGGGCGCGCAGGTCGGGACGGCGTTCGTCGATGCGCTGAAGAAGTCGGGATTGTTCAGCGAGGTGAAGGCCTACGACACCATTCCCGATATTCTGCGCGACGTGAACGCCGGCCGGCTGAAGGCCGGCTTCGCCGATTATCCGATCCTCGCCTATAACCTGAAGCAAGGCGGCTTCCCCGAGGCGCGCATCGTCGAGAGCTACAAGCCCGCCACCGTCGGTTCCGTCGGCATCGGCGTTCGCAAGGGCGATACCGAGCTGCTCGCCAAGATCAATGCCTCGCTGGCGAAGCTGAAGGCGAACGGCACGGTCGAAAAGATCCTCGATAAATGGGGCCTCAAGGCACAGGGTGCCTGATGCAGGCGTTCTGGCGCGACGCGACCGAGTTCCTGCCGATCCTGATGAGCGGCGTGGCGCTGACGGTCATCGTCACCATCGGCTCGCTGTTGCTGTCGACCGCGCTCGGCCTGGTCTGGGCCTTGATGCGGGTATCCGGCATCGGCATTTTCGCAGGGTTCAGCGCCGGGCTGATCAACGTGATCCGCGGCATCCCGATCATCGTGCTCCTGTTCTATCTCTATTTCGTGATGCCTGAACTCGGCCTCACGCTGACGGCGCTGCAGGCGGCGATCTTGGGCCTCGGCATCGCCTATTCGGCCTACCAGGCGGAGAATTTCCGCGCCGGCATCGAGGCGATCGACAAGGGGCAGATCGAGGCGGCGCAGGCGATCGGCATGGGCTGGTGGCAGACCATGCGCCGCGTGGTGTTGCCGCAGGCGGTGAAGATCGTGTTGCCGCCCTACGGCAACATCATGATCATGATGCTGAAGGATTCGTCGCAGGCGTCGACCATCACGGTGGCCGAGCTCGCACTGCAGGGCAAGCTGATCGCGTCCTCCACCTTCAAGAACACCAGCGTGTTCACGCTTGTGGCGCTGATGTATCTCACCATGAGCATCCCGCTCATCCTTCTGGTCCGTCACTTCGAGAAGCGCGGGGGCCAGAAATGATCGAACTCACCAACGTTCACAAGAGTTTTGGCAAGGTCGAGGTGCTCAAGGGCATCACGGCTTCCGTCGAGAAGGGCGAGGTGGTCTGCGTCATCGGCCCGTCAGGCTCCGGCAAATCCACCATCCTGCGCTGCATCAACGGGCTGGAGAGCTATGACCGCGGCGACATCCTTGTCGAAGGCGCGCGGGTCGATCGCACCGCGCCCTCGATCGTAGCGATTCGGACGCAAGTCTCGATGGTGTTCCAGCGCTTCAACCTGTTTCCGCACCGTACCGCGCTGGAAAACGTCATCGAGGGGCCGCTCTATGTGAAGAAGGAGCCGCGCGCCGAGGCTCTGGCGCGCGGCCGCGCGCTGCTGGCGCAGGTGGGGCTTGCCGAAAAGGCCGACAGCTATCCGCCGCAACTCTCCGGTGGTCAGCAGCAGCGTGTTGCGATTGCCCGCGCGCTCGCGATGCAGCCGAAGGCGATCCTGTTCGACGAACCGACTTCGGCGCTCGATCCCGAGCTGGTCGGTGACGTGCTGTCAGTGATGCGCAAGCTTGCCGACGACGGCATGACCATGGTCGTCGTCACCCACGAGATGGGATTTGCTGGGGATGTCGCCGACCGCGTGCTGTTCATCGACGGCGGCGTGATCGTCGAGCAGGGGCCGGCGAAGTCCGTGCTCAATCAACCGCAGCATGCGCGCACGCAGGATTTTTTGCGGCGCGTGCTGCATCCGCTCTGAGCTCGCCAGCATGCATACGCCCATCCGACTTCCGCTGCCGCCAAGTCTCTACGCCGATACGGCGGTCGCGCCGGCACCGACGCCGCCGCTCGATGGAGACAAGGACGTTGCGGTCGCGATCATCGGCGGCGGTTTCACCGGGCTGTCCACCGCATTGCATCTGGCCGAGCAGGGCGTGAATACGATCGTGCTGGAAGCGCAACAGCCGGGCTGGGGCGCCTCGGGCAACAATGGCGGCCAGGTCAACCCGGGGCTTAAGCACGACCCCGATCAGATCGAGGCCGATTTCGGCGCCGAACTCGGCCGCCGCATGATCGCGTTTTCCTACGGCACCACCAACTACACGTTCGACCTGATCCGCCGCTACCAGATTCCCTGCGAAGCAAGGCAGAACGGCACGCTGCGCGCGGCCTATAACGAGGCGAGCGCCGGGGGAATCGAAACCACGGCAAAGCAATGCATCCGGCGCGGCATGCCGGTGGCGCTCTTGAATCGCGAGCAGATGCGGGAGATCACCGGCACCGACCGCTATCTCTGCGCCATGCTGGACGATCGCGGTGGCGACCTGCATCCGCTGAGCTATGCGCGCGGGTTGGCGCGCATAGCGATCGCGGCCGGCGCAGCCGTCCATGGCGAGACGCCGGCGCTCTCCTTGTCGCGTGAAGGCGCGCATTGGCGCGTTGAGACGCCGCGCGGGATCGTGCGCGCCGAAAAAGTGCTGCTGGCAACCAACGGATTCACCGATGATCTGTGGCCGGACCTGCGCCGCACCATCGTGCCGGTGTTTTCATCGATTGCGGCCACCGCGCCTTTATCCGAGGAGGTCGCACGCGAAATCATGCCGACGCGCTCGGTGTTGTACGAGAGCGGGCATATCACGGTGTATTACCGGATCGATGCGCATAATCGTTTGCTCATGGGCGGACGCGGGCCGATGCGCTGGATCAGCAAGCCTGGCGATGTCGCCTATCTCATCCGCTATGCCGAACGGCTGTGGCCGCGGCTGAAGGGCGTGACCTGGACGCACGGCTGGAATAGCCGGCTCGCGATCACATCAGATCATTATCCCCATGTGCATGAGCCGGCGGAGAATCTTCTGGTCTCGCTCGGTTGCAACGGCCGCGGCGTCGCGCTCTCGACCGCGATGGGCGCGCAACTTGCGCGCCGCCTGATCGGCGGCAAAGACGCCGAGATCGACATGCCTATCTCTGGCATCAAGCCGATGGCGCTGCACGCATTCTGGCCGCTCGGCGTCACCGCGGCCGTGCTGGCCGGGCGGGTGCGGGACCGGCTGGGAATGTAAAGCCGCGGCTGCGTTAGTGCTCGTCGGCTCAACAGATGCATCCTCGCCCTGGAGGGAACTTTCCATCCCCGGCGAACGTTCGCTTGCGCAGGGCCCATTTCGAGGAGGTCAAGATGCGCAAGCAGTTGCTGTTATCGACTGGATTAATTTGCCTGATGCTGGCACCGGGGCTGTCGTATGGCCAGGCCCCGGGCGGGAGAAGCGAGGAACCGAAGCAGATGCAGCCGAGCGATCGTGGTAAGGGTGCTGCATCGCAAGAACGCGGTGCCGAGCGAGCGCAGGAACGCGCCAAGGGCGCGGAGAAGGGTGCTGAGCAGAAGGCTCAAGGCGCGGCAGATCGTGAGGAAAGAGGAGCCGGTTCCCGGCAGGCGGGAGAGAAGGGCAAGGCTGCACCTGGGGCCGAGCGTCCAACGGCTGCGAGCGAAGACAGCAAGCGTGGCCGCGGCGATGACGCGAAGAGGGCCACGGAGCAAACCAAGGGCGCCCGCCCGGCCGATCGGGAGGCCGATCGCGGCCGCGATGCCAAGGAGAGCGCCAAAGAGAGCGCTAAGGACAGTGCCAAAGACAGAACCAAGGGCACCGCCGAGTCCGAGAAGACCAAGAGCGGAACTACGACGTCCCAAAAGGAGCGCGAGGGCACAACCACCACCCAGAAGGAGCCGAGCCGCGATCAACGGGACAGAACCTCGAAGGATGCGGCTGAGCAGGGCAAGGAGACCGACCGGCCGGGCACCGCGACTGACACCACGCGGACACAGACCCAGACCACCCAGACGCAAGACCGCCAGCAGCTCTCGACCGAGAAGCAGGTACGTATCTCCGAGAGGCTGACCCGCGAACGCCTGGCGCCGCCACAGCGCAATCTCAACGTCTCGATCCGGGTGGGCGAGCGCATTCCTCGGCACGTGCGGGTCCAGCGACTGCCTGCGGCGATTGTTTCGATCGAGCCGGCGTATCGCGGCTATGATTACTTCACCACCGAAGAGGAAATTGTAATCGTTGAACCCGGCACGCAACGGATCGTAAGCCAGATCCCGCGCGACGCGTCGCGCATTCGCGCAGCGGGCGGCGAGACCGCCGGTGGTGGACGTGGGGCCGACGCGATGGCCCAGGCCGGCGGTGCGCCTTGCCGTATCATGCGCCGGGATACCGCGGGCAACGTCACCGAAGTCTCGCCCACGACGGTTGGTTCGACTGCACCGCAGGATCTCGCTCAGCGTCACCGTTCGTGCGCCGGGCGGCGGGGGATCGACGAATCCGATTGCACTGGGCGCCTCGGAAGGACAGATCGTGATCGCCATGCAGGGCGGCGACTGCACGGTCACGCTCGAGCCACAGGCGCGGTAAGCGGGTGTGTCTGGCCTCGCAAGAGGCCGCCACGTCAGCCGGTTAGAAATGGAAAGTGCGGCATCCGATCTGCCGCACTTTTCCGGTTGAGCGGCATTTTGCCATTGCTGCGCCGCTCCCCGGAGGCCTGTTTCTATCCCTCCGCCACTGCCTCGCTCCAGGCGTGGAACGGCTCGGTGGCGCCGCTGTTGGTTTCGCCGTCGCGCAGCACCGCGCTGGGGCAGGCGAACTTCATCGGCAGGTTCTGGATGCGCGCCTCCTCGTAATCGAAACGCGAGCCCAGCGCTTCGCGCGCGGCCTGCGGCAGGCGGACGTCGCCGATCACGATCGCGCCTTCGCTGGCGTCGATGCGCGGCTGATGGATTGCGGCATCGAGATCCATGCCGTAATCCATCACGAAGGACAGAAGCTGGCTTACCGCCGGCAGAATGCGCCGACCGCCCGAAGCGCCGGCCGCGATGCGCCTTCCGTCCGCCGCCTGCGCCAGCACGGGCGTGTAGTTGGTAAGGCACCGCTTGCCCGGCGCCAGCGAATTCGGCGTGCCTGGGGTCGGGTCGAACCACATGATGCCGTTGTTCATGGTGATGCCGGTCTGGTTCGTCACGAATTTGGAGCCGAAGGTGGACAGCAACGTTTGCGTTACCGCGGCCATGTTGCCGTCGCGGTCGACGGCGGAAAAATGCGTGGTGCAGGCCGGCGCCAGCGCTTCGGCGCCGAGCGCGCGCCTGCCGTCTTCATCGCCCATGTCCTTGAGGCGTTCGCGATACGCTTTTTGCAGCGCCGATGCATAGGCGATGTAGGCCGCAGCGTCCGGTCCGCTGCGCGCAGGCTCGAGATTTTCCTGCAGCAGACGAAGCGTGCGCGTCAGCGTCGGCCCGGCCGTGAGTTCGGGCGTCGCGAACACCTTGCCGCCGCGATAGGGGATTGCCAGCGGCTCGCGCACAGCGGCGCGAAATGGCTTGAGATCTTCGGCCGACAGCGCGCCGCCGGCGGCCTGAATGTCGGCGGCGAGGCTCTGCGCAAGATCGCCCTCGTAGAAGTCGCGCGGGCCGGCGCTGGCAAGCTGCGCCATCGTGGCCTTGAGGCGATCCTGCGGCATGCGGACCTTGGACCTGATGCCCCATTGCGGGTTGGGCGGTAGGCCGTCCTGGAGATAGGCGGCGGCGCTCGCGGGGTAACGCCGCAAGTCTGCTGCCGCGCTCGAAATCATCACCGTGGTCCACCAGTCGACCGCAAGCCCCTCGCCGGCGAGTGCAATGCTCGGCGCCAGCAATTCCTTCCACGGCAGTTTGGCGTAGCGGCGGTGTGCCTCTTCCATGCCGGCGACGACGCCGGGCACGGCGATCGAGCTGGGGCCGTGAATGTTGCGGTCGTCCTTCACCCGCGGCCAGGGGAAGATGTCGGAAGCCGCGCCACCGCCGGTCAGCGGATAATCTTCCACCCGCAGGCTGAGCGGCGCCCGCATGCCGTAGTCGATCACCTCATAGCGGTGTTCGCGCGCCCGGTAGAGCACCATCGCGCCGCCGCCGCCGACCCCGCTCATCCAGGGTTCCAGAACGCCAAGCGCAAACGTTGTCGCGATCACGGCATCGATGCAGTCGCCGCCCGCGGCCAGCACCTCGGCCCCCACTTGCGCCGCCCTGCTTGATTGCGCGGCGACGATGCCGCCGTTGGAAGTGACGGCCGGCTTGCGTATCGCTTGGGCATTGGAGAACTGGTCGCGCATCGGATTGCCTTTGATTCCCTGTAACGTGTGTGGCTGCCGGTCGGGCAGAAGATCTCGTTGACGTCATTACACCCTAAAAATCTCAGGCCAGCCATGACAGAATAACATGCTGGGAATTCGCATCGCCCGTCTTCGTGTTGGCGTCTTGCGTCCGACAATGGCACATTGCGAACGATCGCCGTATCCACAAAGGAGCATACTGGCTTGACCGCCGACGCATTCATTCATCTGCCGGAGCTGCGGGCCCGGGTAACGCACCCGGAAAAATCGCTGCTGCGCCTGACGCCAAAGATGTTTTCGATGTGGGAGCAGCGGGCGCGGGCCGCGGGATGGCCGGCAGGCTGGCGGCTGACGGACGAAGCGATCGAGGAGTCGCGGCTTGCGGTGCTCGGCGGTCATCCTGATGGCGACGACCTCTGGGTTTACTCCTACGGTTCGCTGATGTGGGACCCCGGCTTTCACTTCGCCGAAGTCCGGCTCGCAGACGTCGAAAATTATCAGCGCCGCTTCACGCTGAAGATCAATCTCGGCCGGGGATCGCACGACTATCCGGCGCTGATGCTTTCGCTCGAGCCGCAATTGGGATGTTGCCGTGGGCTGGCGTTCCGCATTGCGGCCGATTCCGTCCATGCCGAGACCGCGATCCTGTGGCGCCGCGAAATGCTGCGCGGCGGCTATGCGCCGGCGATGGTGCCGATGACGACACCGCAAGGACCAATCACCGCACTCGCCTTCACCTCCAACCGCTCGCACCCGAGTTATGTCGGCGAACTGCCGCTCGCCGAGACCGCCGCAATGATCGCGAGCGGGAAGGGCGTTCTCGGCACCAACCGCGAATACCTCGTGCAACTGGCGACGCAGTTGCAAGCGTTGGAGATCGAGGATCCGTATGTCGCGCAGTTGCATGCGCAGATCGGCGGCGCTCCCGGTGCTTGAGGCGGTCAGCTCACGGCGGCCTGCCGCGTCTATTTTCAAACAATGTTTCAGGCTGATTTTGCCGCACAATCCGGCATCCTGACGCAAGTGCAGGACGCGGATAGTTGGCATCATAAGAGCCGTCGCGCGGAGACGATCGACGCAGAAATAATTAATGGAGAGGGCGCGCATGACTGGGGAGATCAAGTCGCACTACGAGGTCGTTGTGGTCGGCGCGGGCGTGTCGGGCATTTACCAGATCAAGCGGCTGGCCGATCTCGACGTCGATGCCCTCGTGCTCGATGCCGCCCCCGATCTCGGGGGAACCTGGTACTGGAACCGCTATCCCGGCGCGCGCTTCGATTCCGAGAGCTACACCTACGGCTATTCCTTCTCGAAAGAGCTGCTCAACGAGTGGCACTGGCAAGAGCGGTTTTCGAGCCAGCCGGAGAATCTTCGCTACCTCAACTACGTCGCCGACAAGTTCGATCTGCGCAAATACATGCGGTTCAACCGCAAGGTGGAAGCGGCGGCGTTCGACGAGGGCCGTCATCTGTGGCGGCTCCGGCTCGACGATGGGCGTGAACTGAGCTGCCGATTCCTCATTCTTGCGGTCGGGTTGCTCTCGGTACCGACGCTGCCGCGGCTTGAAGGCATGGAGACGTTCAAGGGGCGTTCGTTCCATACCTTCTATTGGCCGCACGAGCCGGTTGAACTCTCCGGCAAGAAGGTCGGCATCATCGGTACCGGCGCCACCGCGATCCAGGTGATCGGTGAGATCACCGACAAGGTCGGTGAACTCACGGTGTTTCAGCGGCGTCCGAACTGGAGCGCGCCGCTGAATAACAGCCCGATCTCGGACGAGGAAATGGCCGACATCCGTTCGCGCTACGACGAGATCTTTGCCGCCTGCAGACGCACGCCCGGCGGCTTCGAGCATGAGCCGGATCGGCGCGGCTTCTATGAAGCTACCCGCGAGGAACGGATCGCGCTGTGGGACAAGCTCTATGATGAGCCCGGATTCGGCATCTGGCTCAGCAATTTCCGCGAGATCTTTACCGACGAGGCTGCCAATGCCGAGTTTTCCGCCTATATCGCCGATCGCATCCGAAGGCGCGTGAAGGACCCGGTGACCGCGGAAAAGCTGATTCCGAAAGATCACGGTTTT
This sequence comes from Bradyrhizobium sp. RDI18, assembly GCF_043203335.1. Lineage (NCBI taxonomy): Bacteria > Pseudomonadati > Pseudomonadota > Alphaproteobacteria > Hyphomicrobiales > Nitrobacteraceae > Bradyrhizobium > Bradyrhizobium sp. RDI18. Next base: position 6,428,258 of record NZ_JBICRN010000008.1, read on the forward strand.
GGTGTGCAGCGGGTGCCGCTGGAGACCGATTATTTCGAGGCCTACAACCGCGACAATGTGCATCTCGTCGACATCAGCGAGACGCCGATTCTACGGGTCACCGAAACGGGTCTGCGCACCAGCGCGGGCGATTACGAGCTCGATATCATCGTGTACTCCACCGGCTTCGATGCCATCACTGGCGCATTCGACGCGATCGACATCACGGGCGTTGCCGGAGTGAAGCTCGCCGACGAATGGCGCGAGGGACCCTCGACCTTTCTCGGCATGATGGCGCATGGCTTTCCGAACCTGCTGATGCCGACCGGGCCGCAGAGCGGCTCGGCCTCGACGAATTTTCCACGCGGCATCGAGAATGGCGTCGGCTGGTGCATGGGCCTGCTCGGCTACATGTGGGATCGCGGCTACACGCGGGCCGAACCGACGGCGGAGGCGCAGGCGCGCTGGACCGCGCACGTGACCAAGATGTACGCCATCATGCTGATGCGCAAAGCCAAGTCGTGGTTCACCGGCTACAATTCCAATATCCCCGGCCACGAGCACGGCAAGACGCGGTATCTCGTCTATAATGGCGGCACGCCGAAATATGTCGCTGCGATCACCGAAGTTGCCGAGAAGGGGTATGAGGGGATCGTATTCGATGCGAAGGGGCGGGTTGAGGCGAGGTCCGCAACCGCGGCAGAATAAGACGCTCGTAAAAGCAGTGCGTAGGATGTGCGTGCCCCGGACGCAGCGCAGCGCCATAAGCGCGTTACGCGCGTCTTCGACACGCTATGGCGGTGCGCTGCAGAGCCGGGGCCTATGCCGGCGTGGGTCCCGGCTCTGCGGAGCAGCGTTACACGCTGCACCGCGTCCGGGACACGAACTTACCGTATCCTAAGATCGCGGTGCGAATGCGTAGCGGAACGTGCAGCTCGGCGCGCCCTGCATCAGGGTCTGGTCGCGCCTGAGGCGGACCTCGCTGCCGCCGGCGGCAACGATATCGAAATCGGTGGCGCAGACCAGCAGCGCGCCGAGTTCCGGCTCGCCGAGCGCGCGGAAGAATTCCGCGAACCGGCAATGCGTGACGTCGAATTCCAGCGCCGCCTCGTCGTGGCGGCGCATCTCGACCGTTACTTCCCGCTCGGTAACTTCGGCAAGCGCGGTATGCATGGTCGCCCATTTGCGCCGCGCGCTGCCCTCGACGCTCTCGCCGATGGCGGCGAACAGCGCCTTCGACCAGTCGCGCAAGGCTTGTCTCGCAATCGCGTCAGCCGTTTCCTGGCCCAGTTCCGCGCGCAGCGCCCGCAGCATCGGCACCAGCACCTGCGCCTGGATCCGCGTTTTGTCCAACAGCGACAGGCGAGGATCGACCATATAATCGTCGAGTACGTTCATCGCAGGGTCCTTTCGAATCCGATCTCCACGGAGATATTGCGAACGTCAAGGCGAGCGCAACCGAGATAAACTGAACGATTGACTTAGAAAATCTGATGCATGACCCTTGCGGGGAACGTCGGGGGAGATTGCAGGAAGTGGCCGCGGAGTGACTGTCAGCGAAAGCTATGCTGAGTTTCTGCGCGAGCAGTTCGCGCCGCTTGGCCGTCTCACCATGCGGCCTATGTTCGGCGCGACCGGTGTGTTCTGCGACGGGCTGATGTTCGCCGTGGTGACGGAGAACACGCTTTACTTCCGGATCGATGATCAGAACCGGGAGACGTTCAGAGAGGCCGCGGCGTTTCCACCGCTCAGTTATGTGAAGAAGGGCCAGACCATCGACCTCGCGTTCTGGCGCGCGCCGGAGCGGCTGTTCGACGAACCCGATGAGCTTGCCGCGTGGGCGCGCGCTGCGCTGGCGGCCGCGCACCGGGTTGCGGCGAAGAGGCCCGCGCCAAAGCAGCGCAAAGCGTCAAAGCCGCGCAAACGCCGATCGTAAGCGGCTCAAATCTTTTGGCTGCTCGGATGAAGCCGAGCGGCCGTTGCCTCGCGCCTATCCCGCTGCCGCGTTGACCGCGATCGGCGAAGCGCCTTCGCCGCTCTCTTCCAGCTTTCGCGGCAACCCCGCAAAACTGCGCAACGCTTCGGCCATCTTGGCACGCCCGCTGACGCCGGTGATCACCACATCCACCATCATCAGGGACGAGTGGATGTGGCCACGCGCCTGCAGTTGCTCGACCGGGACACCTGCAGCAGCGAGCGCCTCGGCATATTCGATGCCTTCGTCGCGTAGCGGATCGAACTCGCAGGTCGCCACGAACGCCGGCGGCAGGCTCGCCAGATTGCCGCGCAGCGGCGAGGCGCGCGGGTCGGTGCGGTCATGGGGTGAACAATAGATATCCCAGAACCAGAACATCAGCGCGCGCGTCAGGAAATAGCCGACCGCATTCTCGGTATAGGATGGACGGTCTAACCTGCAATCGGTGGCCGGGCACACCAGGAGCTGGCCTGCGATCTGCGGGCCGCCGCGGTCGCGTGCGAGCTGGCAGGTGACGGCGGCGATATTGGCGCCGGCGCTCCAGCCCGCGACCAGCACCGGTCCCGCTCTGCCGCCGAGTTCGGTGGCATGCTCGGCGATCCAGCGCGTTGCCGCATAGCCATCCTCGGCCGCGGCGGGGAAGCGATGCTCGGGCGCATGGCGATAGCCGACGCTGACGACGATCATCCCGCTGCGGCGGCAGATGTCGCGGCAGAACGGATCGTCGGATTGCTCATCGCCCAACACCCAGCCGCCGCCGTGGAAATAGACCACGATCGGATGCGGCCCCGGCGTTGCCGGCCGATAAAGACGATACTGCAGCAGGCCATCTGCGCCGTGCAGCACGCCGTCGCCGACCTCGCCGACCGGCCGCCCGGCAGGACGTCCCTTGTTGAATTCGGTGAGGAAGTCGCGCGCGCCCTGGGCGCCGAGCGACTCGATCGCCGGCAGGTTCATCTCCGCCAGCATGCCCAGCACCAGCCGCACGTCCGGCTGCAGCCGTACGACCTGGCCGTCATTGCATTGCTCCGAAACGTTCGGGCCGGTCAGTTTGAACCCGAGCATGCCGCGGGCGACGACCTCGTTGCAGATGCTGCGATAGGGGCCGACGCCACCGGTATAGGGCATCACGCCCCGCGCCTTGCCGGGAACGTTGGCGCCCGTGTACCAGGTGTTGGCGAGCCGATGCAGCGTCAGCGTCGAACAGTCGGCCATGTGCTGCGCCCAGCCGGCCTGTGCCGTCTCGGTCGCGTCGATGGTCGTGAAGCCGGCCTCGCGCAGCGCCGCCAGCCGCTCGACCACCCAGTCGACATGCTGCTCGATCGAGACCGCCATGTTCGACAGCACCGACGGGCTGCCCGGGCCCGTCACCAGGAACAGATTGGGGAAGCCTGAGACCGTGAGCCCGAGATAGGTCTGCGGGCCGTTGGCCCAGATGTCGGACAGCGATTTGCCATTGCGGCCTGTGATCGGATGAACCGCCTTGATGGCGCCGGTCATGGCGTCAAAACCCGTGGCGAACACGATCATATCGACATCGAACGTGCGCTTGTCGGTCGTGATGCCCGAGGCCGTAATCGATGTGATCGGCTCCTGCCGCAGATTGACCAGCGTGACGTTGGGGCGGTTGAACGTAGCGTAGTAGTTGGTATCGAGGCAGGGACGCTTGGCACCGAACGGATGGTCGCGCGGGGTCAATGCCTCGGCCGTTTCGGGGTCCTTGACGATCTCGCGGATTTTCTCGCGGATCAGGTCGGCGAGCAGCGCATTGCCGTCGACGTCGACGCCCTGGTCGGCCCAGAGCTGGGTCAGGATGTGGACGAGATCGCCGGCGGCCCAGGCCTGCTCGAAGCGCTCGCGGCGCTCGGCATCGCTCAACTGCCAGCTCACCGCTATCTGTTGCGGATAGGGGACGCCCGCGAGCGACCACCGCGCCTGCTCGCGATAGCCGGCGCGGTCGCCCTGCAGCAGCGCGAGGCGGTCCGCTGGCGCAGGGCCGTTGTGGGCGGGAAGGGCGAAATTCGGCGTGCGCTGGAAAACGGTGAGATGCGCCGCCTGCTTGGCGAGCAGCGGGATCGACTGGATGCCCGATGATCCCGTGCCGATGACGGCGATGCGCTTGCCGGCGAGCTTGACCTCTTCGTGCGGCCAGCGGCCAGTGAAATAGACCTCGCCCTTGAAATCCCTCACGCCGTCGATCTCCGGCGGCTTCGGCGCAGAAAGGCAGCCGGTCGCCATGATGTAATAGCGGCAGAAAACGTCAGCGCCATTGTTGGTCGTGAGCCGCCAGCGTTCGGCCGCCTCATCCCAATTCGCTGCCGTAACCTTGGTGCCAAAGCGGATGTCGCGCCGCAATTCATATCGATCGGCGACGAAACCGAGATAGCGCAGGATCTCGGGTTGCGTTGCGTATTTCTCCGACCATTGCCACGCACTCTCCAGCTCGGGATCGAAGGTGTAGCTGTAGTCGATGGTCTGGATGTCGCAGCGCGCACCGGGATAGCGGTTCCAGTACCAGGTGCCGCCGACGTCGTCGGCCTCTTCGATCACGACCGCCGTGAATCCGGACTTGCGCAAGCGGTGCAGGAGATAGAGGCCGGCAAACCCGGCGCCGACGACCGCGACATCGACCTGTTGTGTCGTACCGCTGTTTGTCGCTTCAGAAGAACGAGCTGCGACCGCTGCGTCTGGCATGCCACTCCTCCCGTATGTTATATAGTTTGGAGGAGGCTACTGCTGCGTGTTCAGTTTGTCATCAGGACATATGCAATCATTGGATGTTGACTGCAGACGCGCGTGGGCGAGGCTTTCGGGTCCGCGACTTTGCATCTTCTTTGTTTGAAGCAACGACTTACCCGTGACGCATGTGGCCATGCGCTTGCGTCGTCCGTTCGCGCGGCCGTCATCGAGGGGCAAATCGCAGTGCATTGTCTCACCCGCAGTGCAGCATGGAAAGGGCGGTGTTCACTGTATTGCACCGGCATTAATCCTTTAGCTGCTATCTGAAGCGACGTGGCGACGACGAAATGCACCGGCGATCCTGCCCGACGGCGATGGCTGATGAAGCCGCGCTGCGCGTTTCTGCTTCCCACGTCAAAAACGCTATGTTGGATTCCAAGTTGGGTTATAATAAGTTGCACTATTAAGATTGGTTCGGCGACAGCGCTTGAGGGGGAGAGTGGCGTGAGCGGGTCAATTCATCCAAGCGCGCCCCATCATCTGCCGGGCTTCATCACCGCTCCGGGTGATACCGACATCCTCATGGTGGTGGTCGGCTTCATTCTAATCGGCGCCGTCCTGATGGTCGGCAATTTCTATCTGCGCTTACATTCGTTGCCGGAGCGAATGGCGCACAAGTCGCAAAAGCTGCAATTCGAAATCGTGGCAGTGCTGGGCCTGCTGGCGCTTTTTACGCATAACCACCTCTTTTGGGTGATCGGGCTGTTCCTTGCCATGATTGATTTGCCCGATTTCGGCACGCCGCTGCGCCGGATCGCAGGATCGGTCGAGAAAATCGCGGGCGCTCCATCCGGCGGCGAAGCACCCGAGATCGCCGACGAAAGCCGCACTCACGCGGATGCTGCTGAAGGATCGGACACGACGAAACCCCGCGCTGCCAAGAGCGAGGTGCCCAGCCATGCTTGAGCTCCTTCTCTGCTCTTTGGTGACTATCGTTCCCGACTATCTTTATCGCCGCTACAGGCAGGGAAAGCGCCTCGGTAAGGAGATCACGTTCTATTCGGTATGGTTCGAACTGAGGTGGGGAATCGTCGCCTGCCTCATGCTGACGGTGGGGCTGATCACGGTCATTTTCTACTTTCACCCGTCCACCTCTACGGCGACCCTGTTCTACAGGACTGTCCCGATCGTTCCGGAGACAATCGGCCGGGTGTCGGAAGTTCACGCTGAATTCAGCGCTCCCGTCAAGAAGGGTGAAGTGATCTTCAAGCTCGACAGCTCAAAGCAGGAAGCCGCAATGGAGACGGCGCGGCGGAGGATCGCGGAGGTCGACGCCGCTTTGCTGGCGGCTCAGGCGGATATTCTCAAGGCGGACGCACAGATCCAGGAGGCGAAGAGCGCTTATCAGCAGGCATCGGATGAACTGGACGTCAAGCGCGAACTCCAGAAGCGCAATCCTGGCATTGTCCCCCAGCGTGACATCGAAAAGCTGGAGGTGCTGCTCGCGGGCCGTCAAAGCGCGGTCGATGCTGCAACGGCTACGAAACAATCGGCGATGACCAACGTGAGCGCTCTTCTACCCGCGCAGAAGGCGAGCGCGGAGGCGGCGCTAGCCGAAGCGCAGGTGGAACTGAACAAGACCTACATCCGTGCGGGTGTCGCCGGGCGCGTGGAGCAGTTCACGCTGCGCGTGGGAGACATCGTCAATCCGATGATGCGGCCTGCCGGCATTCTCATTCCCGAAGGTGCGGGACAACGGGTGCTGTCAGCGGGGTTTGGACAAATCGAAGCGCAGGTCATGAAGGTCGGGATGGTCGCCGAGGCGACGTGCATTTCAAAGCCCTGGACGATTATTCCGATGGTGGTAACGGGCGTGCAAGATTACATCGCGGCGGGGCAGTTCAGGGGCGGCGAGCAACTGGTCGACGCGCAGCAGGTGAGGGCCCCGGGCACCATCACAACGTTTCTGGAGCCGATCTATCAAGGCGGGCTCGACGGCGTCACGCCTGGAAGCAGTTGCATCGTCAACGCCTATACCAGCAACCACGAACGAATTGCTTCAAAAGAGACCGGCGCATTCAAGGGGTTCACACTGCACGCAGTCGATGCGGTAGGAATCGTGCATGCGATGCTGTTGCGCATACAAGCCTTGCTGCTTCCCGTGAAAACCCTGGTATTGAGCGGACACTGAGAGCTAACCAAATGGGAGGGTTGGAGCTGCGGTGCTAGGTGAAGCCGACCGGCTTCCGGCTGACAACGCAGCTCATCGCTCAGCTCCAATCCCCACAACCCTGGTTCGTAAGGGGGCGCTGCGATGAAACATGCATGGTTGCTGCCCATAACCATTCTTGTTTGTTTCGCCGTGACACCGGCCGTCGCCCAAACCGTAGTGAAAGCCGGACTGCTCACCTGCAAGATGCAGGCGCCCGTTGGATCGCAGCGGCATATGCGATGTCGTTTCGAGCATGACGATCACGGACCGCCCCACATATATTCAGGCACGGTCAACGGCTCCGGTTTTGAGGCCGGAACGAGGAGGGACTCGATGGGATGGGTGGTGTTTGCGCCGACCACCTCGCTGCCACGTGGCTCGCTGAGAGGAAGTTACGTCCGAGCCGGCGGAGATTCTCCAGTTGAACTGGGTAATGGAGCAAAGCTGATCGGTGTTTCGCAACGGAGGATATCGCTGCAACCGATTACTTCCGAGCGACAGGTCGCTCTGGAGATTGGCAGGCTCGAATTGCGGTAGGCCATTGTGTCGAAGCGTTTACTCGTGGGAGATAACATATGCGCCAGAAGTACGAACATCCTCGGGACTGCGCCTGTTTAGGTCGCCGAAATTTTCTCAAGGCGGCAGGTAGCGCAACCGCTCTGGGTCTGGCCGGTGCTGGCGGCTTCGTAGCTCCGGCCTATGCCGACGCGCTGACCAAGGCGCAGCGGGACAAAATGACGCCCGATCAAATCATCCAGGTCATGAAGAATGGAAACCAGCGCTTTCGCAGAGGCGAGAGGAAGGAGCGCAACTATCTTCGTGAACAGAAGGCAAGCGCCTTGGGACAATATCCTGCGGCGGCGTTGCTGACCTGTATCGATTCCCGTGCACCGGCCGAGGTGATCATGGATCTCGGCCTCGGCGACATCTTCAACTGCCGCGTCGCCGGCAACGTCGAAAACGCCGATATTCTCGGCAGCCTCGAGTTTGCCTGCAAACTTGCCGGCGCGAAGGTTGTGCTCGTAATGGGTCACACCGCGTGCGGTGCGATCAAGGGCGCGATCGACAATGCCGAGTTGGGCAACCTGACCGGATTGCTCGGCAAGATCAAACCGGCAGTCGAGGCGACGAAATACGCGGGTGAGCGATCCGCGAAGAACTACGACTTCGTCAACGCTGTCGCGCGAACGAACGTCGAGATGACAGTCGCAAACATTCGGAAAGGCAGTCCGGTGCTTGCCGAGCTGGAAGCCAAAGACAGCGTCGACATTGCCGGGGCTATGTACAATCTCGAAACCGGCGCGGTGGAGTTCTTGGCCTGAAGTTCGTCGCGCTTTGCGTAGATCGAGACGCCGCGGCCAACGTGCCGAATTGTTGGACGACGCCCTTTGTTAGGTAGTCTTCCGACGCCCGTCCGCGCGGCGGCGCTCGATTCCGACGGCCGCCCAGTTCGGGCTGAAATCGAGTGTGAAGTCGCGAAAACTTTCCACGGCGGCTAACAGCGATGCGCTGTTCCGGACGAACATCGCGATCTTCCATTTGACGGCCGGCTGCAGCAGCGGCAGGAACGTCAGTCCGAAGCCGCGCACCAGCGGCCCCGCCATCGAGGGGCAGATCACGGCGCCCTGTCTCACCCGCAGCATCGATAGCGCGGTATTCACCCGGTGCACCGGCACCAATTCTCTGGGGTGATGCCGCGGCGGCACATTGCTCAATACATTGATGGCAATGTTCGGCATGTAGTTGAGCAGCGGCCGGTCGCGGAGATCCTTCCAACTGACCGACTTGCCTTTTGTCAGCGGGTCATCGCTGCGCAACGCCACCCAGAGCGGGTCGGCGCAAATCACGTTTACTTCCACCGATTGATCCGGAACGACGCCGGCCGGCCCGAAGCCGATGTCGGTAGAGCCGTTCTGCAGGCCGGCCAGCACCTCCTGGATCGGCACGTCGTCGAAGCGGACGTCCACGCCGGGATGGCTGTTGTTGTATTCGGCGATCAGCTCCGGCAGCAGCGTGCACGATAACGTCTCGGGCGCGGCTACGCGCACCAGTCCGCGGCGAAGCTCCTTCAGGTTGGTCAGGCTCTCCAGCGCCTCGTCGAGGTTCGACAGCACGCGCCGTGCCATTGGTGCAAAGGTCTCGCCGACGCTAGACGCAGAAACCTTGCGGGTGGTGCGGTCCAGGAGGCGGACGCCGACGCGGCCCTCGAGCTCCTTGATCAATCCTGAGAGCGCCGCCTGCGACAAGTGCATGGCCTTGGCGGCTTCCGAGAAGCTCGCGGCCTCCAGCACGGCCACGTAAGCGCGCAACTGCCGCAAAGTCACATCCATTGCCATGTCGCGCCTCCCAGCGTCGTGAATTCATAGGCCAAGCTTATCAATCGGTCAAAAAATACACATTGTTCGATAGAGGGCGGGTATCTATCGTTACGGCCTCGATCAAGAAGGGCCCGGCGATCCAGCAATGCGATCGCGCCAAAGCGGCTCGATCAAAAATGGGACGGACACGCCGGGCTGCGCCGCTATTGCAGGCGGCCCTTTTAAGCCCAAGAGGCATCCAAGGGGCATTCATGACAGTCACACGTCGAACTCTGCTGGGGACCATCGCCGCCGCCTTCGCCGCAGGGCCGGGCTTGCCTGCGTTCGCCGAGGGCGATTGGCCATCGCGGCTGGTGCGGCTGGTGTCGCCCTACGGGGCCGGCGGGGCCAACGACATCTCGCTGCGTATTCTGGCCGAGCAGATCGGGCGCAGCCTGGGCCAGCAGTTCATTGTCGAGAGCAAGCCGGGCGCGGGCACGCGCATCGCCAACGAACTGGTCGCGCGCGCCGCACCGGACGGATATACTTTTCTTTACGCGGCGGCACCCTATGCGACGGCCGAAGCGCTGTTCGGGCAACTGAAATATGACCCGCGCAAGGACCTGCGACCGGTGGCGATGGCCGTCATGGCGCCGATCTTTCTGATCGTCAACGCCAAGGCTCCCTTCAAGAACCTGCAGGAACTGATCGCCCATGGCAAGGCGCAGCCCGACGGCCTGACCTTCGCCTCGCCGGGCGCGGGCTCTCAGCCGCATCTGGCGGCCGAGTTGCTGCTGAGCGACGCCGGCGTCAAGGGTCTCAACGTGCAGTACCGCGGCGATGCGATGGCCTACACGGAGCTGCTCGCCGGCCGTGTCGATGCCACCCTGACTGCGATCAGCACGGCGTTACCGCATATCCAGAGCGGCGATTTTCGCGTGCTGGGCGTGGCTTCCGCCGAGCGCAGCGCGATCTATCCTGCGGCTCCAACCTTGCGCGAGCAGGGCTATCCCAACGTGGTCGCGTCCGGATGGTTCGGCTTCATGGCGCCATCGGCCACACCGCAGCCGATCGTCGAGCGGATGCAGCAAGAGATCAATCGCGCGCTGGCCGACCCCGAGGTGAAGCAGAAGCTGCTGGCCCAGGGGCTGGAAGCCCGCGCCGGCACGGCCGCCGAATTCGGCAGGTTCATCGACGACGAGACGCGCAAATGGAGCGAGGTGATCCGCACCGCCGGCCTCAAGGGCGAATAGGGCGTTCAGTTCGCGTACAGGCCTTCGACGATCGGCAATCGCGCGGCGCGTAGCGCGGGAAACAGCCCGCCGATCAGGCCCACGATCAGTGCGAGCATCACGCCCTCGGCAATCAGCCACGGGCTCAGCTTGAAGTCGAACACCACCTGGGTGAAGTTGCCACCAAGCGTCGAGGCCGTGACGCCATCGAAAATCAGATAGGTGGCGGCGGCCCCTAACAGGCCGCCGATGACGGCGAGCAACAGCGATTCGGCCAGTGTTCCGACAAAGGCTGGGAAGCCGCCGAAGCCGATGGCGCGTAGCGTTGCGATTTCGGTCGCGCGCGCGGCAACCGACGAATACATGGTGTTGAGCGCTCCGGCGACCGCTCCGAGCGCCATCGCGATCGCCAGCGGCCAGCCGAGTTTCTGAATCAGGTCGGACGTTTGCGACGCCTGTTCGGCAAAGTAACTCGCTTCGGATTTGACATCGAGCTTCAGCCGCGGATCGTTGTCGCTGTAGCTTTTGAGCTCATTCAGTGCGGCCGGTCCGGTGAGCCGCGCGCGCACGGTTTGGACTATATTGTTGCGGTTGAACAGGCTTTGGACCACGGAAAGATCGGCCCAGATCTCGGATTCGAACACGCTGCCGCCGGCCTCGAACACGCCGACGACCGTCCAGCGCGTGGCGCCGAATGATACGGTAGAGCCGAGGTCCAGCCCTTCAAATTCCCGCAGCAATGCCTTGCCGACCACCACTTCGTTGCTGCCGCGATTGAACATGCGGCCTGCGGTGATGCGAACGTCCTTGCGTAACTCGGAGCCCTGTTCGCCGATCCCGCGCAGCGGCAGATTGGCCTTGGTCTTGGTCGTGCGCTTGATGCCGTCGACCACAAGATAGAGTTCCGGCGAGATCAGCGGCTTGCCGTCGCTGCCGCGCGCGATCCCGGGTCCATCCTCGATCAGCCGCACCTGATCGCGGCTCACGGTGCTGTTGATCTCGGCCTGCGAGCCGGCCCGCAGCACGATGGCAATGTCGTCGGCGCCGGATCCCGCAATGGTGCGCTGGAAGCCGTTGGCCATAGCCAGGAATGCGAGCAGCACGATCACTACCAGTGCGATCGCGATCACCGTCGAGAGCGAGAGCCAGCGGCGCTGCGAGATGCTCTTGAGATTGATGGCGGTGACCGCCGCCACTTGAAGCCAAAGCGAACGCATGCCTATCCCCGTCCGAGCGCGGTTGCAATTTTGAGCCGCATGGCGTTGAGCGCCGGGATGATCCCGGTGATCAGCCCCAGCGCGATCATCAGCGCCAGCCCCTGCAGAGCTATGGTCGGCGATACGGCAAAACCGGGCACGACGTTGGCGAGGCTGTTGCGCAGCGCCATGGCGATCAGCGCCGCGATCGCCAGTCCGGGAATTCCGCCGAGCAGCGCCAGCAGTACGGATTCGCCGAGTACCATCGTTAGGATTCGCGGGCCTGAAAATCCGAGCGTCTTCAGTACGCCGATCTCGCGGGTGCGCTCCCGGATCGACAGCGCCATCGTGTTGCCGACGATCATCAGGATGGTGACGAAGGCGGCGCCGACCACCAGCAACACGATCAGCGCGATGTTGCCGAACTGCGCCGCAAAGGCCTTGCCGAAGGCCTTTTCAGTATCGGTCGAGGTCTCGGCGGTGGAATTGGCGAACATCGCGTCGATGGCCTTGGCCACGCGATCGTTGTTTTCGGGGGAGGTGGTCTGGAGGATCATCCAGCCGATGGTGTCTTTTCCGAAACTGCGGGTCTCGTCGAAATAGGCGTACTGGAACAGGAGGAAGTTGGTGTCGACATGCTGGGCCTTGCCCTTGACGATACCGGCAATGGTGAGATCCCAGGTATGGCCGCCGCTCTTCTGGCTGAAGATGTTGCTATTAAGAGGAATGCGATCGCCGACCTTCCAACCCGACTTCTGCGCCAGGCTTTCGCCGACCACCGCGCTGCCGCGGTCCCGCATGAACGCCTGAAGCTGCTCGGGCGGAACCTCGAATTCGCTGCGATAGACGTCGAAATAGGTGTTCGGCTCGACCGCCAGCGCCATGATGAAGTTCTTCGGGTCCTGATAATAGCCGCCGAACCAGTTGGCGAAGGTCACCTGCCGCACCCCTTCCACCGCGCGCACGCGATTGAAATAGGCGATCGGCATCGGCTGGGTGAAGTTGATCTTGTTGACCGTGATCATCCGATCAGCGGCGGCTGCATCCTCGCCGGCGGTGAAGGCACGGTAAAATCCGGCGAGCACGCCGAAGATCATGAAGGCGATCAGGATCGACACGATCATCAGGCTCGCGCGCAATTTGCGGCGGAACAGGTTTTTCCGGACCAGGTCGAAATCGTTCACGCGGCAAGCTCCCGTTCGACGAAGCGACCCTTGTCGAGATGCAAGACGCGCTTGGCATAGTTTGCCGCCGCGGGATCGTGGGTGACCATCACGATGGTCTTGCCGAGCTCGCCATTGAGCAGTTGCAGGATCGATAAGATTTCGTCGGCGGATTGACGGTCGAGATCGCCGGTGGGTTCATCGCACAGCAACAGGTTCGGGTCCGAGACGATGGCGCGCGCAATCGCCACGCGCTGCTGCTGGCCGCCCGACATTTCGCGTGGACGATGCTTGACGCGATCGGCAAGCCCGACCACGGAAAGCGCGGTGTGAACACGCTCGGCGCGTTCTTTGCTGCGCAATTTGGTGAGCAACAGCGGCAATTCGACATTCTGCGCCGCCGTCAGCATCGGCATCAGATTGTAGAACTGGAAAATGAAGCCGATATTGGCGGCCCGCCAGGCCGCCAATTCGCCCTCGGAGAGGCCGTCGATGCGATGGTCGGCCACCGCAATCTCGCCCCCGTCGACGCGATCGATGCCGCCCAGCAGGTTGAGTAGCGTCGTCTTGCCCGAACCCGATGGCCCCATAACGGCGACGAAATCGCCGCGGGGAATCGCAAGATCGAGGTGGTCGAAAATCGAGATGGTTTCCTTTCCCTTGGTGAAACGCTTGCTTACGCCGGTAAGGCGAACCATCGGGTGTTCGGCTGTCACGTTTGTCTCCTGTCGGAAATCCTGCTGGCGCTAGTTGGCGGCGGCTTCGGCGGCGCCGTTGGCCTTGTCGTTTGCCTTGGCTTCGCGCATAAAATTCACCTTCACCGCCATATCGGGCAGGATGCGCGGGTCCTTCTTTTCGAAGCGAATACGGACCTTCACCGTGGCCTTCTCGCGGTTTGCAGTCGGCACGATCGCGATGACCGAGGCGGGAATGGTCCAGTCCGGATAGGCATCAAGCACCGCATTCACGGGACCGCCGGGGGTGACGCGGCCGATGAAGGCCTCGTTGACGTCGACCTCGATTTCGATCGGATCCATGTCGACGATGGTGCAGATGCCGGTGCGGGTGTAGCCGCCGACCGACATCGGTGAAATCATCTCGCCGGGTTGCGCGCTGCGGTCGATGACGACGCCGGCAAACGGCGCGCGGATTTGGTGCTTGTCGAGCATCGAGCCGCTGCGCTTGGCGTCGATCCTGGCGGTCTCGAGTTGCGACTGCGCCTGGCGCAATTGCGCGCTGAGGACACCGACGCGAGCCTGCGCCTTGGTCAGATCGGCCTCGGTGGCAAAGTTCTTCTGCGACAAGGTCTGTACCCGCGACATGATCCGGGTCGCATCCTCAAGATCGGCGGTGATCGCGGCGACGGCGGCATCGGCGGTCTCGACACGCGAGCGCGCCAGTTCATAGTCCCTTTCAGCCAGCACGCTGTCGAGCCGCGCGACGACTTGCCCTTCGGCCACCGTCCTGCCTTCGTCGGTGAAGACCTCGACCACCTTGCCGGTAATCTCGGCCGCAACGGTTGCCTTGCGGCGCGCCACCACATAGCCGGAAGCCGCCAGGCTGCCGGCCGCCTTGCCATTCGTTGCGGGCTGCTGAGACTGCTGCGCTTGCGGCTGTGAGGCAGGCTGCGGTGCGTTTTGCGATGTCGCCTCTTTGGGCTGGTCCTGCCTGCGCAACTCGAAGGCGGCAAAGGCCGCGAATGCGACGACGACGCAGGCGGCAACGGCCGCCGAGATCGGCAACCAGCGGCTCTTCGGTCGTTCCACCTTGTTGGCGCTGCGATCGATGGTCAGCGATCTCAGCAATTTGCTCTTGTCTTCGCGCATCGTTCATTCCATCCGGCTGCTCGCTGCAGCTTCCGCGCGGGCGACATCGTTCTCGCGCGGGCGGTCTCTCTTACAGCCGATCTACATGTCTCGCCATAGCAGCGGTCGAGCCCTCAGCCTTTTTCGTGAGGCGGCGACCCCAGCTCGGTTGTAGATCACGTTCAGCTCTCGCGCGCGCCAGGCGGCGCCGCGTTTTCGACGAGCGAATTGCGGAAATCTAAAGCCTAATGGCGATAGAAGCAATTCTTGGAACCAGCAAGAGTTGTATACGTCGCGCCGCCAATTGCGGCCGTCAGCATCGCGGATCCCTGCGTGGACGCCTATGATCCTGAAATGGCCTCAAAACCCGGCAAAATCTTGCAGTCGGAACCCGGTCATTGGACCCGCGCGTATGTTTTTCGGCGCAAGAAGACATAATGCTAGGGTTGAGGGCCCACCAGCGGGGAGGGCTTTCTTAGAACGATACTTCTGGCGCTCGCATTTGCCAATGTTCCAGGACAAGAGCTTGAGGAATCGCGGAAGCCTCATCGTGGTTGATCTGCCTATGACAAGACGCCAGCCTGTTTTGATATGGTTTGGCATACTCCTTGTAGCCCTGGTTTGGTGCGCGAGCGCGATGGCGGCGGCGGGAGCTGATCTGTATCGGGCGCAGACCGTCGTCACGGGACAGGACGAGGCCAACCGCATCATCGGCTTTGCCTCCTGTCTGGAGGACGTCCTGATCAAGGTATCCGGCGCACAGAAACTAGCAGGCGACCGTCGATTGGCGGCGTACAAATCGAACGTGAAAAGCTTCGTCAGGGCATTCAGTTATCGCGACCAGTTTTTGGGTAAGCCTATTCGTGACGAGCAGGGCACCCGTGATCGGCCCTACGACCTGACGGTCGACTTCGAGGAAAAGAAAATCGACGACATTCTCAAGGCGCTTGGTCTCAAGCCGTGGCTTTCGCATCGGCCGCGCCTGGCCGTCTTTGTCGGGATGGAGAACGGCCCGAGGAACTTTATCGTCACAGCGGACGGAGCTCAGTCCGATTTGCAGCGCGACGCGTTGCTCGCAGCCGCCTACAGGCGCGGGATGAACATCGTGCTGCCCAGCATGGCTGCGTTGGCGAAATCGGGCCTCGAAGGCGCGAAGCTCGAGACCGCGCCATCATCGACTCTGGCGCCGCTTGCGACCGAGCAGGGTGGCGAACTCGCTTTGGTCGGACATCTGGTCTGGAATGATCGCGAGCTTGGGTGGGTCACGCGTTGGCGAATGGACTGGCAAGGTCGGACGCACCGCTGGCAAATCCGCGGCGTGACTTTCGATGAGGCGTTCCGACGTGGCATCGGCGGCGCGGCCCAGATTTTATCAGACAACGGCGATCCAGGCGGCCGCGCCCGACGCTGACGGAATTGGGCCGCGGGTTAGCGAGATGGAGCTTCACCCGATCTCGATCGCCACTTTGCCGAAATGCGCGCCGCTCTCCATGTGCGCAAAAGCGTCGCTGACCTGATCGAAACTGAACGTTCTGTCGATCACCGGCTTCATGTCGTTGGTGGTGATCGCATCCACCATCGCCTGGAGATCCTCGACCGATCCGACGGTGACGCCCTGCAACCGCTGCTGTTGCATGACCATCAAGGGTAACCGCAGGTCGGACGGCGGCGGGCCGGCGAGCACGCCGATAAATGCGATCGTGCCGCCGATCCTGGTCGCCCGGATCGATTCGTTCAGCGTGCCGACCCCGCCGACCTCCACGACCAGGTCGACGCCGTGACCGCTCCACTCGCGAGCTTTCTTCCCCCAGTCGGGCGTCGTCTTGTAGTTCAAGGTAAAGTCTGCACCGAGCTGCTTGAGGCGTTCGATCTTCGCGTCGCTGGATGAGGTTGCGATGACGCGCGCGCCGCACATTTTGGCGAACTGAACTGCGAACAGGGACACGCCGCCGGTCCCCTGCGTCAGAACGGTTTGACCGGGCTTCACACCGCCGAGCTTGACGACCGCGCTCCAGGCCGTGAGCCCGGCGCAGGGAAGCGCGGCGGCTTCGATGTCGGTGAGGTGCTCCGGCGTTCGGACCAGCGCGTGCTTC
Organism: Bradyrhizobium sp. RDI18; assembly: GCF_043203335.1. Classification (NCBI taxonomy): domain Bacteria; kingdom Pseudomonadati; phylum Pseudomonadota; class Alphaproteobacteria; order Hyphomicrobiales; family Nitrobacteraceae; genus Bradyrhizobium; species Bradyrhizobium sp. RDI18. Next base: position 6,444,889 of record NZ_JBICRN010000008.1, read on the forward strand.
GGAAAGACGCGATACTCGCAAAGGACGCCGTCGACCGCGCCGCCGAGGGCTGAGCGCATTTTTGCTTCGCTCGGTTCGCCGCCGATCCAGCTTTCGAAGAAGCTGCCGATGACGCGGTCGCCGGCTGCGAATTCCCGCACGCCCGGGCCGACCCGCTCGATGACGCCTGCACCGTCCGAAACCGGCACGAGTGGAAACTTCTGACGCGAGCCGTAACCGCCCTTGACCGTAATGAGATCGCGATAGTTCAGCGTTGCCGCCCTAAGCCGAACCAGCACCTGGCCGTCGCCGGGCTCCGGCACAGGCTTGTCCACGAGGGCAAGTCCATCGATTCCGCTCGGTCCCTGTAGTTCGTAGCACTTCAACGGAGATCTCCTTCGGCGCGGTCCGGTGAGCGCCATATTGCCGCAAATGTTCCGGTTCCGCCAACCTTGCCAGTCAGAATCGCGCGGCCATCTCGGCCAGCCGCCGATGCGCGCCTTCGCGAGCCGCCTGGATCGGTTCGAGCGGCCCCGTCGTTGGTCCGATCGGCACGAAACGCACATCGCTGACGCCGATGAACCGCAGCGCCTCACGCAGGTAGGGCGTCGCCATGTCGATGCGGCCGCGATTCATGCCGGTGACGAAGTCGCTGCCGCTTGCGAGAATGATGATTGTCGGCCGGTCCTTGAACAAAGGCAAATAGCCTTGCGCCGGGTCGAAGCGGAACGCCAGCCCGGGCTGCGTGATCACGTCGATCCATTGTTTCAGCCTATAGGGAATGCCAAAATTCCACATCGGCGTCGAGATCAGCACGCGGTCGGCGAGTGCAAAGCGGATGGCGATGCGCTCGGCGACCGCAAAGGCGTCGCGTTGTGAATCTGTGAAGGCCCGCTCATTGATGCGGGCATATTTGGCCTCCAGTACGTAGCCTTCGAATTCCGGCAGGTGATCCCGCCACAGGTTCATCACGTCGACGTCCCAGTCGGGGCGTGCCTGGCGGAAGCGGTCGACAAAGACGCGCGCGCCCGCGGAAGATTCCGAGTCCGCACGCGGCGAGCAGCTCAGGTGAAAGAGTTTTGGCATGGCCGGGCCCTGGTCATCCCAGTCCCCGGATGACCGCGTCGGCGTTGGTGACGACGGCGACGTTCTGCATGGCAAAATTGATGGAGGCGTTATGCCAGTCGGCGTTCATGGTCGAGCAGCAGTCTTCCGGCACGATCATGAAGTAGCCCTTGTCGGCGCCGGTGCGGGCGGTGTGCTCGATCGACATGTTGGTCCAGGCGCCGGTGTTGATGATCATGTCGCGGCCGGTCGCCTTGAGGATGGTTTCCAGCCTCGTGCCTTCCCAGGCGCTCATGCGCATCTTCTCGACCACGAAATCGCCGGCGCGCGGCTCAAGCCCCGGCACCGGTGCGGCGCCCCAGCTTCCGCGCACCATTGCGCCGCTATCGACCAGGCCTTCGAACAGCGGCGCGTTGAGCGTGACGCCGGGCGCGCCCGGTTCGACGATGAACCAGACATGGATGATGACGACGCCCCGCGCCCGCGCGGCCTCGGCAAGGCGGCGGACATTGTCGACCACCCGCTGCTGGCGCGCATGGACGGGCGAGCCGGAATCGGCGAACGCACCGCCCTCCATGATCACATCGTTCTGCAAATCCTGAATGATCATGGCGCAGCGGCGCGGATCGAGCTGCATGTCGCCGCCGGCCAATTGAGGTGACGCAGGTGCGGCGGAAACGGTATCAGGACCAGTTGAAGCTCGCCCGCTCATATAGGGCTCGTGGCGCGGTCCGGCCTTGACCGGAATCGCATAGACCGAATGGGTGGCGGTCAGATAGAGCGTGCGAAACTCGGGTCCGCCCCAGGTGAGATTGGCGACGAGTTCGGGCACGCGCACCTTGCCGAGCAACTCGCCTGATGGCGAATAGACCCAGACACCGCCGGGCGCCGTGACCCAGACATTGCCGCGCTGGTCGCACTTCATGCCGTCGGGCAGGCCGGGCTCGAGCTCGGAACGGATGCCGCTGGCGAAGACGCGCGCGTTGGCGAGCGAGCCATCAGTTTCGACGTCGAAGACGCGGATCAGCGCCTGCGTGGTGTCGTTGACGTAAAGCAGGCGCTCGTCGGGCGAGAAACAAAGGCCGTTCGGCTGATCGAACATGTGCCGATCGACCACGAGTTTCGGTGGGCCCCGCCGGGCGGCACGCGAAAAACGCCCTGAAACCCGAGCTGGCGCGGCCGCTCGACGCCGTAGACCGGCATGCGGCCGTACCAGGGATCGCTGAAATAGATCGCGCCGCTCGAATGCACGCAGACGTCGTTCGGGCTGTTGAGCTCCTGATTCTCGAAATGCGAGGCAATCACCTCGCGCCTTCCGTCGGAGCGCTCGCGGATCAATGACGAGGTGGCGTGCTCGCAGACGATCAAATTGAGCCCGGCGTCATACGTCATGCCGTTGCATTTGTTGGAGGGGCGCTTGACCTCGACGACACCGCGCTTCGCATCCCACCGCCGGCGCACGTCGGCCGGCATATCCGAAAACAGCAGATACTGATGAATCGGATGCCAGATCGGCCCTTCCGTGAATTCGAAACCGGTGCCGACCTGGCCGACCGGCGCATAGGGGTCGATCAACGTTTCGAATTCCGGGCGCAGCGTGACATGCGTCATCGGTCCGTCCTTTCAGCGCTCAGGCCGGAAACCAATTGCGTTGCGGCAGACTCTGCACCACCGGCCCAGGCACCTGGTCGTGCAGCCGGCCCACCACCATGCCGCCTTCGATCTTGGCCGGCCGGTCGTGGACCGGGAGCAGGTAGCGCGAATTGCTCAGGAGCTTTTTGATGGCCGCCTTCTCCGCCCGCTTGCTGGTACCGTGATTGCCTGTTGTGCGCGGTTCCCAGTCGTGAATCTCATGGAAGGGCGTGACGATCTGGTCGTTGAAGTCGTAGATCACATCGCCGCAGATGGTGGCGATGCCGTCGGCGGTATGAACGTGGATGTTCATCGAGCCTTCGGTGTGGGCGTTGGCGGCATCGCAATAGACGCCCGGCATCAGTTCAATCGGGCCGGTCACCTCGAGATCGAGGAAACGCAGCGCGCTCTTGGTGTGCAGGCGGTCGATCAGGTGCTTGATATCGGGCGCCGGATATTGCGGATGCATCAACCCGGAAACGGAGTATTCCAGCTCCTTGCGGTTGAGCACGACCGTCGTGTTCATCGGAAACAAATCGTCCTTGCCGGCGTGGTCGATATGCAGATGAGTGTGGCAGACGAAGCGGACGTCGCCCATGCGCACGCCGTGGCGCGCGAGCTGGTTCTCGATCATGTTCTCGTGGTATTGCAGGCCACGCATGCCCAGCGTTTCCATGATCTGGTTGGAACGGTAGCCGGTGTCGACCACGACCGGATAGGGGCCGCCGACGATCAGGAAGCCGAGCGTCAGGACGCGGCGGGTGCGGCCGCAATCGCGGCCGAGCACCAGAAAGCTCGATTCCAGTTCGATATCCCCATAGTCGAGGATCTTGATTTCAAGCGGCATATGTTCCCTCCCACGTTCCTTTAATCGCCTGATCCGCGTGCGCCGTCATCGGTCAAGCCGGTAGACACGCGTGGCAGTCGTTCGCAGAATTGCATCGCGCTGATCCGCGGCAAGCGAGGCGGTCGCGGCGAGATAGGCGTCGATCAGTTCGCGATAGCTGGTCCAAAGCTTCTCGATTGGAAAATTCGAGCCGAACAGGCAGCGCTCGGCGCCGAAGATCGCGACCGTCTCCGTGAGGACCTCGGCGATATGAGCGGGATCGTTGCGGTGGATGAAAGTGCCGAGGCCGGACAGTTTTGAGACGACGTTTGGACAAGAGGCGAGCCGGCTCATACCGGTGCGCCAGGCGGACCGGCCCTGCGGCGAAAGGTCTTCCAGCATGCCGGCGTGCTGCAGGATGAAGGTTACATCGGGACAGGCTTCAGCAAGGCTTGCCGCATCGGCCATCTGTGGCGCGAACACCTGCAGATCGAAGCTGAAGGCGTAGTCGGCAAGTCGCGCGATATTGCGCCGGATCTTGGGATCGGCGCAGAGGTCGGGCCGCGCGGCAAAACGATAGAGGGGGTTGTCGTGCCAGTGCAGTTGCATGCGCACGCCCCGCACAAGGGGATAGCGGGCCAAACGGTCGAGTTGCGGGCGGACATCGTCGACGTTGAAATCGGCGTAGGAGACGATGGCGTGCGGCCAGCCATGGTCCTTGGCGGTCTCTTGCACCCAGGCCGTTTCATCCTCGAAACGATCATTGGCCCAGTTGGTCTGTACATAGACCGAACGCGTTACGCCAGAGCCGGCGAGGTCAGCGAGATATTCCTGAATTGGATAGTCGCGCCGGATCGGCTCGTAGGGGCCGAAGATGCGCGGCTGCATCGGGCCGATGAGCCAGGGCAGGTCGGCCTGACGCCAGATGTGGTGATGGGCATCGACGATATCGGTCACGCGGCCTTCCTTTGTCCAAGCGAGAGTACATGCGAAACGATCGCAGCCGTGGATCCGCCATCGACCAGATCATCCACAAAACGGCGGATCGCGATCAGCGCTTCGGTCTGCGGCTGAAAGCCGGGGCCTGACGCCAGGGGCGTCAGCCAGCTCAGGCGCCAGGCGCTTCGCGACAATTTGGCGACGGCGTCGCGTAGCGCCGAGGGATCGCCACGTTCGAGGCCGTCGGAGAGGATGACGACGGCGGCGCCGCGCGCATAGCTGCCGAACCGCGGTACCGCCAGGAACGCCTGCAGCGCATCGCCGATGCGGGTGCCGCCGTCCCAATCGCTGACCAGATGCGCGGCGGCGAACAGCGCCTGCTCGCGGCGTTTGAGACGGAGCGCGCGCGTCACGCGGGTGAGCCTTGTGCCGAAGGTGAATACCTCGACGTGAGGGATGGCGTGCACCAGGACGTGCGCGAGCTTCATGTTGTCGTCGGTACGCTCCTTCATCGAGCCGGAGACGTCGATCAGCAGCAGCATCTTGCGCGGCCGGGCGCGTCGTTTGAGACGGCCGAGCCGCAGCACTTCGCCATCGTTGCGCACGCTCTCGCGCAAGGTTCGCCGCAGATCGGCCCAGGGACCGCGCCGGGCGCGCCGGCGCCGGTGGCCGCGGCGCCGTGGCAGCCGCGCAGGCGCCTCGCGCGACAGTTTTCGCAAGACATCGGCGGTCGCGCCCGGCGCGAAGCGGCGTTCGACCAGCGCTTCCGCGCGCGCGGCGGCAAGCCCGGATTCGTTGGCTTCATCGGCCAGCAATGTTTCGTCCTCGCCGCGTCCTTCCTCCTGCAGGCGAACCACTTCCTCATCTTCGGCGCCCGCACGATCGATCGCCTCGCTGCCGAGGAAATGGATGTCGAACAGCCGATCGTAGGTCGCGCGCCGCTCGGGTGGCGGCGCGAGCGTTGCCAATCCGGCCTGCCGAATGGCTTCGAGGCTGCGCGGACCCAGCAACTCGATGGCGGCCAGGAACGTAGTCGTCTGTTCCGGCGCCACCGCAAAGCCGTTGGCGCGCAATAGAGCGACAAAGGACACGAAGACGCCGGCAGCACGTGGCAATTGACGTTCGTCGCTCACGCGGCAGCCTCCGCAATAAGGGCGTCGAGCCGGCCGGAGATGAAGGTGAGATCCTCCTCGTCCTTCAATGCGACGCCAATCGAGCGCTTGAACGCGTCCGGCCAGCGGGCGCCGCGCGCGTGCAGCAGTGTGGCGGCTTCGGCCCAGTCCACCGCCTCGGCGATTCCAGGCGCCTTGCTGAGCGGTTCGCGCCGCAGCTTGCCGACGGCGGCGACGACGGCGCGTGCGGTGGATTCGGCGACGCTCGAAGCCCGCATCATCACGATGCGTGCCTCACGCTCTGCAGTGGGATATTCGATCCAGTGATAGACGCAGCGGCGGCGGAGCGCCTCGTGCAGGTCGCGGGTGCGGTTCGACGTCAGCACCACGACGGGACGTTCCGTCGCGCGGACCGTGCCGCGTTCAGGAATCGAAATCTGGAAGTCGGAGAGGAATTCGAGCAGGAACGCCTCGAACTCCTGGTCGGCGCGGTCGATTTCGTCGATCAGCAGCACGGTGGAGTCGGGCGCGCGCAAGGCGGCCAGCATCGGCCGTTCGATCAGAAAAGTCTCGCCATAGATATCGATGCTTTCCTCGCCCGCCTGGCGGATCGCGAGCATCTGGCGCGGATAGTTCCACTCGTAGAGCGCGGCTGATGCGTCGATGCCCTCGTAGCATTGCAGCCGGATCAGGCGGCGGCCGAGCACGGCGGCGATCGCCTTCGCCGCTTCGGTCTTGCCGACACCCGGTGCGCCCTCAAGCAGCAACGGCTTGCCGAGCGCAAGCGCGAGATAGGCTGCGGTCGCGAGGCCCTCGTCGGCCAAGTAATATGCCGTGCGCAAGGCACGTTCCAGCGCCTCCGGGCTGTCGATGCCGACGATGTTGCCGCGAACCGTCATGCCTGACCTCAGCGCCTCGCCTGCGGCCGCGCGCCGCCCTGTGCCCTGATGGCCCGCAAGACTTTTTCAGGCGTGATCGGCAATTCATCCATCCGCACGCCGACCGCGTTGAAGATGGCGTTGGCGACCGCCGGCAGCACCGGGTTGGCGCACATCTCGCCGGGGCCTTTGGCGCCGAACGGCCCGTCGGCCGCAGGGCGTTCCAGCACCGCGATATCGTGCGGGCAGGTGTCGCCGGGGCCGGGCATCAGATATTCGACGAAATCGCGCGGACCATGCGCCGGGTCGGGATAATAGGGTTCGGGTGTTTCAAACAGCGCGTGGCTGATCCCCATCCACGCGCCGCCGACGAGCTGCTGCTCCACCAGCCGCGGATTGAGCGCGCGTCCCAACTCATACGCGCTGTCCATGCGTACCATCGCGACCTCGCCGGTCTCGTCGTCGACCTCGACCTCGGCGACCAGGCAGGCGTGCGCATAGCAAGTCGCAGGCGACATTTCGCCGGTTTCGGGGTTCACCTCGGATAGCGGCACCAGAAAGATGCCGCGGCCTGAGATCGTCTTGCCCTGCTTGAACTGCGCAGCGATCGCGACATCCTTGGTGGAGATCGAGCGATGCGGCGCGCCCTTGACGTGGATGTTGCCGCGCCCGTCGGTCTCGAGATCGGCGGCATTGACCTCCAACTCCTCCGCAGCAGCCTCCATCATGACGCCGCGCGCCTCTTTCGCCGCCGCCATCACCGCATTGCCGACCCGATGCGTGCCGCGCGAGGCGAACGAGCCCATGCAATGGGGTCCGGTGTCGGAATCGGCGGTATCGACATAGACGTCCTCGACCGGCACGCCGAGCGTCTCGGCGCAGATCTGCCGCGTCACCGACTTCATGCCCTGGCCGAGATCAATCGAGGACAGCGACACCGTGAACTTGCCGCTGGGGTTGGAATGCACCAGCGCCTGGCTGGGGTCGCCGCCAAGGTTCATGCCGATCGGATAGTTGATCGAGGCGATGCCGCGTCCGCGATGCTTTGCCATGGTCAGCGCCTCCTGGTGCCGAAGACGGAAGAGAAACGGGTGGCGCCATGCGACGGCGACGGCGGCCTTGGGGGAGGGGGCGGTGCAGGAGGCGGCGGTTCATGGATCGGTGCAGGGGGCGCGCGATCATAGGTGGTCCGCTGCTGTGAAACCGCGGCGCGTTGCGGCGCGGGCTCGATCGGCGTCGGCGACACTACCGCCCGGCTGCCGCCGCCATCCTTGCGCGACGACATCCGCTTGACCTCTTCGCGAAGCGGCCATTTGGCCTTTTCGGCCGCGACCTGGACGCATTCGATCAGGGCGGTGTTCTTGGCCTCGCGCCGGTGCGCCTTCATGTCGCCGTCGCGATAGGCGTTGAGGATGCGGAACTCCATCGGATCGATGCCGACGAGATGCGCGAGCTTGTCCATCTGGCATTCGAGCGCAAAGTCCATTGCCGTGACGCCGAAACCGCGCATGGCGGTAGCAGGCGTCCGGTTGGTGAATACGCAATACACGTCGCCATGGACGTTCGGGATCGTGTAGGGGCCGGGCAGATGAGCCACGCATTTGACGACGGCGTAGCTTGAAAGTCTTGTATAGGCACCGCTGTCGAAGTAGGCGCGGATCTTGCGCGCGACGATACGACCGTCGCGCATCACGCCGTCCTTGATGTAGATGCGCTCGGCGCCGCGCGGTGAGCCGAATTGCATCTCCTCTTCGCGGCCGAGCTGATAGCGCACCGGGCGCCCGGTCAGCATCGCGCCGAGAATGGCAAGCGGCTCCGTGAGCGTATCCACCTTGCCTCCGAATCCGCCGCCGACCGTTCCTCCGATGAAGTGGAAGGTGTTGGAGGGGACGTCGAGGATCTTGGCGCAGGTATCGAGCGAGAAGAACAGCGCCTGCGTCGAGGTATAGACGACATAGCGGCCGTTGGTATCGGGGGCTGCGATCGAGCCGTTGGTCTCGGTCGGTGCATGCTCGATCGGCGACATCTGATAGCGCTGCTCGAGCACATGGTCGGCCTCGGCAAAGCCGCGCTCGACGTCGCCGAAGCGCAGCTTCTGGTGATCGTAGACGTCGTGGTAGACGAATGTGTTCTTGGGGTAAGTCTCGTTGACGACGGGCGCGCCTGGTTTCAGCGCCTCCTCGACGTCGAACACCGCCGGCAATGGCTCGTAGTCGACGCGCAGTTTCGCCATTGCCTCAAAGGCTTCACGCGGGCTGTCGGCGACGACGGCAACGATCGGCTCGCCCTTGTAGCGCACCTTGTCGACCGCGAGCGACGGCTCGTCGTCCTTGCCGAAGTTGATCAGACTGAGCAGCGTATTGAGATTGCGCGGCACGTCGGCTCCGCGAATGATGCGCCGAACGCCGGGCGATCGTTCCGCTTCCATCGTATCGATGCGGCGCAGGCGGGCATGGGCGTGTGGGCTGCGCAGCACCTTCAGATGCAGCATGCCCTGCAGCTTATGGTCGTCGAAATAGGTCGAGGTGCCCGTGACATGGCCGAGCATGTCCTGGCGCTGCGTGCCTTTTCCGATCTCTTTCAAATTATCGTCGCGCTCGTCGGCGAAGATGTCCTTGCGCAGTTCCAGCATGGTCGTTCCTTTAGGCGCGGGCGCGTCCGCTCGTGGCGGCGGTGAGGACGGCATTGATGATCGGCTCGTAGCCGGTGCAGCGGCAGATGTTGCCTGAGATCGCCTCGATGACCTCGGCGCGGGTCGGCGAAGGGTTGCGATCGAGCAGCGCCTTCGCGGCCATCAGCATGCCCGGCGTGCAGTATCCGCACTGCGCCGCGAATTGTTCCATGAAGGCGCGCTGCAGCGGATGCAGGTTGGGACCGTCCTTCAGCCCGTCGAGCGTTTCGACGGCGCGACCGTTCACGGTTTCTGCCAGCGTCAGGCAGGAGAGATGCAGCTCGCCGTCGATCAGCACGCTGCAGGCGCCGCAACCGCCCTGGCCGCAGCCGAACTTTGGCGTCATGTCGCCGATCAACTCGCGGAGCGCGACCAGGAGATTGACGCCGCCGTCGACGAATAGCGCGACGTCGCGGCCATTGTGACGAAATTGCAGGGCGGTCTTGGTCATGAAGGCTTACTCCAGGCCGGACAACAGGCGGCGAAGATGAACGCCGATGATCTCGCGGCGATACCAGGCGCTGCCAAGGGCATTATCTGTGGGTGACACGCCTTCGGCGGCTACCGCCGCAGCAGCGTTGATCGCCGCATCGTCAAGCGAACGTCCCTCCAGCGCCCGCTCGGCGGCCCTGGCACGAATTTGCGTCGCGGCCATCGAGCCGAGCGCAATGCGCGCACCTGAAATGCGGCCGCCGCTCGAAGGCAGGTGCGCCGCCAGCGTGATCACCGAGCCGCCCTTCGGCTTGATACGGGCGATCTTGCGATAGCGGAAGGCCTCGGCACTTGCAGGCCGCTGACACGCGATTGCCAGCACCAGCGCGCCGCTCTGCCGTTCGCGAGATTGCAGGAATTCTTCGATGGGCATGTCGCGAGCGCCAAGACCGCCCTGGACGGAGACGGTCGCGTCGAGCGCCAGCAGGGCGACGGTGAAGTCGCCGTAGGGGCTGGGCGCGAACAGATTGCCGCCCACCGTACCCATGTTGCGCACGGCCGGCCCGCCGATCGAACGCGCCGGCGCGTGCAGAAAGGCGAGTTCGCGCTCGGCCAGAATTCTCGCAAAGGTGACGCCGGCACCGATCGTGACGCGCGAGCTTGCGACGTCGATGCGGGTCAGCGCCAGGTCGGTCGCGCGCACGACGGTCGAGATCGAGACATCGCCCTCGTTGAGGGCGCGCATGACGAGCGTGCCGCCGCCGAGATAGCGCGCGTTGCGGTCGGACGACAATGCCGACGCCGCCTCGCCAAAATTCGCGAATGTCTTCACCGTGACGGGCATGGCTTCGCCTCCGCTTTCATGCGGCCTCCTTCAGGTGCCGGCGAATGGCGTCGAAGCCGGCTTGATAGATCTGTTCCGCGACCATCTGCGTCAGCCGCTCGGCGTCGGCGGGCCGCGTGGTGAACCTGGATTCCCAATGCCAAAACGTGCGGTCGCCGTCGGTGACCGGAAGCAGGCGTACATGGGCAACATAGTTGAACATCGGGATCGGCGTATCGAGCAGGCAGTAGCTAAAGGTCTGTTCGAGATCGGACAGGGCGAGCAGTTGTTCGCGCAGCTCCGAGCCGTCCTGCAGCTTGAAGCGCCGCACGCAGCCGATCTTGTCGGCGGCCTGTGCGCGCTCGATCGTGCTGGTGGCGACCTCAGGATGCCAGCGGTCGTGGCCGTTGAAATCGCGCAGCACGTTCCAGACCATGCCGGTCGGCGCGTCGAGGATCGTGCTTTTGACGATATGCGGCACGCTAGCCTCCGAAGGCACGCTTGAGCGCATCAAAACCGCCCTGGAACACGCCGGTTCCGATGTTGCTGACGAGTTCGTTCTCACGCTCGGGAGCGCAGTCGAACTCGGCCGTCCATTCCAGAAAGGTCTGGTCGCCGTCGGTCACGGGCGTCAGCCGCAGGGTAGCTACGTAGTTCTCCACGCCCATCGGGGACTCCAGGATGGAGTAGGTGCAGAACATGTCGTAGTCGGAGAGCCCGAGAGCAGCTTTTCGCGGATACGATCGCCGTTGCGCAGGCGAAAATCCCGCACGCATCCAATCTTGTCCGCGGGCTCGCCGCCCTCGATGCGGCTCTCCGCAATCGCGGGATGCCAGTTCGCCAACCCGTTGAAGTCGCGCACCCGCGCCCAGACGCGGTCGTTGCGGGCGTTGACGACAGTGGAAACGTAGACCCGGGCCATGACGCGTGCTCACCCTTTCTTGCGCGGTCCGCGTTCAGGGGCGGGTTCGCCGGGGCCGGGGACCGCAGGAGGCGCCTCGGACTTGCCTTCAAGCTTCCCTTGGCCGCCCTTACGCGCGGACTCCTGATGCCCTGCATATCGCGCGCTTCGCGAATGAGGCCGGGCATCCTGGCAAGGCTTCCGCCCTCGACGCCGATATCGGAAAGGATCGAGTCGATCAGCGGCGCCTGCACGCGGTAGCGCAGCGCCGAGTCGATCACCTCGTCGGTGGCGCTGCGACCGCCATTGCCGCCGCCGGCGCCATTGAGGCCGTCCACCTGAAGGATGCGGATGCCCTCGATCTTCTCCATAGGCTTGACGCTCTCGCGCACGATGCCCTCGATCCGGTCGAGCAGCTTGCGACGGAACAGCGAGTAGCGCGCCTGGTCGGTGAGCACGTTCTCGGCTTCGTTGAGCAACCGCTGCGCCTCGGCTTCGACCGCGGCGCGCACCCGTTCCGCATCGGCAGCGATACGGGTCTCCTCGGCCCGCTTCTCCGCCAGCAGCACCTCGACGGTCTTTTGCCGTTTGGCGATCTCGCTTTCGCGGGCGGTGACGACGCGCTCGGCCGCTTCGGTCGCCCGCACCCGCGCATCCTCGGCGGCCACCTTGGCGGCGGACTCTTCCAGCGATTTCTGGTACAGAGCGATCGCCTTTTCCATCAGCGCCGTTTCGACGTCCTTCTCGCGATTGACCTCGAGTTTCCGCAAGTCCCGCTCGCGGCCGATACGGGCTTCGTCGAGGCCGCGGTCGGCGGCGATGCGCGCCCGCTCGACTTCCTCGCGGGAAGCGATCTCGGCTTCCTGCAGCGCCTGGACACGACCGACTTCAAGCTGCTCGATCGCGCGCCGGCGTGCCAGCCGGGCGGCCTCCAGCGCCTGTTCACGCGAGACGTCCGTGGTCTCGACTTCCTTGCGCGCGTTGATCTCGGCCTGCTTGACCTGGCGATCGGCGTCGATGCGCTCGGAGCGCTTGGCGGCGAGCGCAATCACGCGCTCCTCGTCGGCGATCTCGACCGCCTTCTTCTGATCGATATTGAGCACTTCGCGAGTCCTGGACGAGGCGATACGTTCGGCTTCGAGCGCCAGCTCGACCTCGACGCGGCGCCGCTCGATGGCGTCACGCCGCTTGAGTTCGGCGGCTTCGATGGCTTCGGTGCGCTCGATCTCGAGTCCCCTTGTTTCCCGTTCGGCCCGAATACGCTGCGCGGCGACGACCTTCTCCTGGGAGATGCGGGCGGCCTCGATCGCTTCGCGCGAGGCGATGTCGGCCTCCTCGACAGCGCGGTTGCGCGCGATTTCGAGCGAGCGAACGCGCTCTTCCTGCGCGATGCGGGAGGCTTCGGTTGCCTCTCGCGCCGAGATACCGGCGACCTCGAGCGCCTGGTTGCGCTCGATTTCCAGCTTGCGCGTGGTGTGCTCGGCGGCGATCCGCTCGGCTGCGAGCGTCCGTTCGCGTGCGATCCGTGCGGCTTCCACGGCCTTCTGCGCCTCGATCTCCGCTTCCTGGATGGTACGAACCTGCTGGATCTCCAACGAGCGGGTACGCTCGTCGGACGCAATGCGTTCGACGTTGACGATCGTGGTTTGGGCGATGCGCGCTTTTTCGGTCGCCTCGCGCGCCGCGATCTCGGCTTCCTCGACCGCGCGGGTGCGCTCGATTTCGCGCCTTCGGGTTTCTTCCTCGTTGGCGATCCGCGCGTCGGTGACGGCGCGGTCCTGCTGGATGCGCGCCTTCTCGATCGCTTCGCGTGCCGTGATCTCGGCTTCCTCGACCGTCCGCGTGCGCTCGATGTCGCGCTGCCGCACCTCTCGCTCCGAGGCAATGCGGGCGGTATCGACCGCGCGCTGATTGGCGATCTTGGCCTTTTCGATCTCCTCGCGCGCCAGCAGTTCCTTTTCTTCGACGGCGCGCGTGCGCTCGATCTCGCGGTGCCTTGTTTCGCGCTCGGAGGCGATCCGCGCTTCGGCGATGGCGAGCTCGTTGGCGATGCGTGCCTTTTCGATCGCCTCGCGGGCGGCGATTTGAGCCTGCTCGGCTTCGGTCTCGCGCAACGCGCGCTCGCGCGCTACCTCGGTGCGCTGCAGCGCCCGGCGCATCTCGATATCGCGTTCCTGTTCAAGGCGGGCGGTCTCGCTCTCGCGCTCGATCTCCAATGCCTGCCGCTCGGCATCGAGGTTGCGGGCGCGGATCTTGATCATCGAATCCTGCTCGATGTCGTTGCGCAGCTTGCGCTTGGCTTCGATGTCCTCCATCAGCCGGGTGAGGCCCTCGGCGTCGAAGCGGTTCGACGGATTGAAATATTCGAGGTCGGTCTGGTCGAGATCGGTGATGGCAACCGATTCGAGTTCAAGTCCGTTCTGGGCCAGCGCTTCGGCAGCGGCAGCTTTCACTCGCGCGACATATTCGCCGCGCTGCTCGTGCATCTGCTCCATGGTCATTTCGGCGGCCACTGAACGTATGGCGGAGACGAACTTGCCGGAAAGCAGAGCGTGCAATTGCCCCGGCTCGAGCGTGCGCCGCCCGAGCGTGGCGGCGGCGATCGCGACGGCTTCACGGGTCGGCTGCACGCGCACGTAAAAATCGGCCTCGATGTCGATACGCATGCGGTCGCGGGTTATCACGGCGTCATGCTTGGCCCGCACGATACCCATCGGAAGCACGTTCATGTTGACGGGCGTGTAGTCGTGAATGAACGGCAGCACGAAGGCGCCGCCATTGATCACCACGCGCTCGCCCAAGAGACCGGTGCGGACGAAGGACACTTCCTTCGACGATCGGTGGTAGAGCCAGTTCACGATATAGACGACAATGGCGATCACGATGATCGCGACGATCAGCCAGAGGATCAATTCGCCAACCAGAGTCCCCGACATCTCTTCCTCCCTTTGGTCTCGGCGTTACCGCGCGCCGATCGCCTTGAATTTGCGAACCTGTTCCGTCAGCGCCCGCTCCACCGGCAGGCGCTCCATCGAGGAGGCGCCGTAGAAGCCGTGGCACTTGCGCGTATGTTTCATGATGAAGTCGGCGTCGGCGGGCTCGGCGATAGGGCCGCCATGGGCCAGAACCAAAATGTCCGGATTGACACTGAGGGCGGCTGCCGCCCAGGTGTCGATCTGTTCCGGACAGTCTTCGAGCTTCGGCGCGGTATGCGCACCGATCGCGCCACCGGTGGTCAGGCCGAGATGGCAGACGATGATGTCGGCGCCCGCGATCGCCATTGCCGCGGCTTCGCTCTCGCTGAACACATAGGGCGTCGTCAGCATGTCCTTGTCGCGCGCCTTGGCGATCATGTCGATCTCCAGCGCATAGGACATTCCGGTTTCCTCGAGATTGGCACGGAATACGCCGTCGATCAGGCCGACGGTCGGAAAGTTCTGCACGCCGGCAAAGCCGAGCGCCTTCAACTGATCGAGAAAACTGTCCATGTCGCGGAACGGATCGGTGCCGTTGACGCCCGCCAATACCGGCGTCCGGGTGACGACGGGGAGCACTTCGCCAGCCATCTCCAGCACGATCGCGTTGGCGTCACCGTAGGGCATCAGGCCGGCGAGGGAGCCGCGTCCGGCCATGCGGTAGCGGCCGGAATTGTAGATCACGATCAGGTCGACGCCGCCGGCTTCCTCGCATTTGGCCGATAGGCCAGTGCCCGCGCCGCCGCCGACGATCGGCTCGCCCTTGGCGGCCATGTTGCGAAACTTCTTCAGGATGGCTGAACGTTCGAACTTCGCCATGGTCACCTCGCGACTTTCCGACGTGTCCCCGGGCGTCCGACCAGAGGACGGAGCGCGTTGACGATGGCGGATGCAAATTCTGGTTCGTTGATGTGGCGCCTGATACGGATGAGCTGGCGGTTGCCGGTCTGGCGCACGCTGCGTTCCAGCGCTGCAAACAACGCCGCGTCGGCTTCCGGATCCCAGAACGGCTGACCCGGCGCGTCGAGCGCGGAGACGCCGCCTTCCGGCAGGAAGAAGCGCACCGGCCCGTCCATCCGGTTGAGCTTTTCGCCGATCCAGCGGCCGATGCGGTCGTTCTCTTCCGGCGTGGTGCGCATCAAGGTCACCTGCGGATTGTGAACGTGGAATTTGCGCTGGCGGTAGCGTTCGGGAATGGTGTCGGGCGCGCCGAAATTGACCATGTCGAGCGCGCCGGCCGAGCCGATGAAGGGGACGCGGCTGCGGATGATCGCGCCAAAGCGGTCGTCGGTTGCCGGGAACACGCCGCCCATCAGGAGATCGCAGACTTCCGTCGTCGTGAGATCGACGATGGCCGCGAGCATTCCGGAATCGACCAGCTTTTCCATCGAGCGGCCGCCGACGCCGGTGGCGTGGAAGACGAGGCACTCGAAATCGCCGCGCAGATCGGCCGCAATCTTCTGCACGGCCGGTGTCGTCACGCCAAACATGGTGATGCCGACAGCGGGCAACGCAACCCGCGCGTTACGCTCGGCCGCGCTTTGATTTTCGAGACGCGCCTTCACCATGCCGGCGATGGCGTTGGCGCCGTTGGCGAGCACGGCACGCGAGATCGAGTTAAGCCCCTGCACGTCGGTGACCGAATACATCATCGTGATATCGGCGGGCCCGACATAAGGGCCGACGTCTCCCGATGCGACGGATGAGATGATGAGTTTCGGAACGCCAACGGGAAGGCCGCGCATGCCGGGTGCCACCAGCGAAGCGCCGCCGGAGCCGCCGGCCGAAATGATGCCTGCGACATTGCCCTGACGGCGCAGCCAATTGGCGAAGGCATCGGCCATCGCGGTCACCGACGCGCCGCGATCGGAGCCGAACACGCTCGACCCGCCGCGGCCATGGTTGAGCGCAATTTCCTGGGCAGAGACGTCGCAGGTGGCGAGCTTGCCGCTGGTGGACACGTCGACCAGGCGCGTTCGCAAACCGTGCCCGGCGATCACGTCGCGGATGAAGCGCAGCTCCTCGCCCTTGGTATCGAGGGTGCCAACGACGAGCACGACCGGTGGCCCGGACGCGGTTTGAGCGACGGCACCGGCTTGGCGTTTCTGCCGTGCGGCGTCTTCAATCCGGGTGATGCCCGTCGAAAGCGTGCGCGCGGCTGCCTCGATGCGCGCGATCGGTGCCGGCTGCGACCAGCGCGTCGGCAGCGTGGGATTAGAGATATAGATCCGGATTGGCGCTGCGCTCGATGTGCGCGGCGGGGAGGGGGGCGCCTTCTCCGCGCTCGCGTCCGTAGCTTCGATGTCCGCTTCCGGCCCGGCTTGGACTCCAACGACTCCAACACCGAGCAGACGTTGTTGCAACTCGCGGTCGGCGGCAAGGCGCGCGGAGTCGATGATGCGATTGATGCGGCCATTGACCATGATCGCGACGTTCTTCGAAATCGCCGTGGCGACGCCGATATTCTGCTCGATCACGAGCACCGACATCTCGCCGTCTTCGGCAAGCCGCACCAGCATTTCCTCGACCTGGGCGACGATGACAGGCGCAAGGCCTTCGGTCGGCTCGTCCATGATGAGGAGGTGCGGATTGGTCAGAAGCGCGCGCGAGATCGCCAGCATCTGCTGTTCGCCGCCCGAGAGCTGGGCGCCGCCATGGTCCTTGCGTTCGGCAAGGCGGGGAAATGTCTCGTAGATGCGATCGATGGTCCAGGCGCCGCGCCGCATCCCGGCCGCCAGCCGCAGATGTTCGTCCACGCTGAGCGAGCGCCACAGCCGTCGCCCTTGCGGAACGTAGCCGACACCTGCTTGCGCGATCCGCGCCGGGCTGAGGCGGGTGATGTCTTCGCCGCGGACCCGAACCGAACCACCGCTCGCCCGCAGCAAGCCCATGATGGTCTTGCACAGCGTGGTCTTGCCCATGCCGTTGCGGCCGACCACCGAGAACACGCCGGAATCCAGCGTCAGCTCGACGCCCTGCAGCGCATGGGAATGGCCGTAGTAAACGTCGAGGCCCCGGACCTCGAGGGCAGGTGCTGAACGGCTGAAATCACTCATGGCCGGCCCCCAGATAGAGTTCCTGCACCTCCGGGTCAGCTTCGATCTCGTGCGGCAGGCCTTCCTTGAAGACACGGCCGTTGTGCATCATCGTGACGCTTTCGACGACCCGAAGCGCGACATCCATGTCATGCTCGATGATGATGTAGCCGATATGGGCGGGCAGCGACGTCAGGATATCGATCAGTTCGCGCCGTTCGGTGGGGGAGAGGCCCGCGGCCGGTTCGTCGAACAGGATGAAGCGCGGCGCGCCGGCGAGTGCGAGCGCGATCTCGAGCTGTCGCTGCTGGCCATGCGCGAGCTCAGCGACCCGCTGCTCACGGACCGGCGTCAGATGCACCGCCTGGATCAGCGCCTCAGTCGCATGCATGAGAGCGTCGTTCGCGCCCGGACGCAGCGGAGAAAATCGCCCGCGGGAAACGCCGCGGCAGGCGAGGTAGACGTTGTCTCTCACGGTGAGGCCGGGAAACAGCGCGGATATCTGGTAGGTGCGGCGCAGGCCGCGGCGGATACGCTCATAAGGCGGGAAGTGGGTGATGTCCTCGCCGAAGAAGCGGATGGTGCCGGAGGACGGCGGAAAGTCGCCGGTCACGCAATTGAACAGCGTGGTCTTGCCGGCGCCGTTGGAGCCGAGCACGGCGCGGCGTTCCCCCGGACGAACCGTGATGGTGACGTCGGTCAGCGCCGCGAGCGCGCCGAACAACCGCGTCACGCCGCGCAGCTCCAGCGCGGCGCCGGCACCGACGGCCGAAAAGCGTGGCGCGGCGCTATCCATGGCCATGGCCTCCGCCCACGCGTTTATCGACGGCCGCCGCACCGCGGCGCCACCGCTCCCATAGCCCGATCACGCCATCCGATGACCAGAACACGATGGCGAGGAAGCCGAGGCCGATCAGCAGCCGGAAGCGGTTGCCGTCGAGCCCTAACTTGACCAATAGATCGAGCGCGAAGGTACGCAGGATGACGAAGATGAAGGCGCCGATGAAGGGCCCGATGGGACGGGTGATGCCGCCGACCACGGCAATGATCAGGATGTCGATGCAGGCGCCGACGCTGACCGAGCCGGGGGAAATCTGCCGGTAGTTCCAGACCTGGAGGACGCCGCCGAGTGCGGCGATGAAGGCCGCAAACGCGTAGGCTGCCACGCGGTGCGCGTTGACGTTAAAGCCGAGGGCGGCCATGCGGCGGGGATTGTCGCGCACGCCCTGCAGCACGAGGCCGAAAGGCGCGCGCGAGACATATTGAACGGCGAAGTAGCAAAACGCCGCGACGCCCAGCGTGACGTAATAGAAGGGGATATCGGAGCGCCAGTCGACACCCCAGAATTTCGGCGTCGCGATGGTGTTGATGCCGGTGTGGCCGCCGAAGATCGGCCAGTTCTGGTTGGTGAAGTAGTAGAAGGCCGCACCGATCGCGAGCGTGATCATGATGGTGTAGATGCCCTCGGTGCGTACCGCGAGCGCGCCACCGAGCGTGCCGAACGCGGTGGCCAGAATGAGCGCCATCGGCGTTGCGAGCCACCACGGCCAGCCGAGGCTGATATTGGTGTTGGCGCTCATGCCGAACACCGCGACCATGTAGGCAGCAAAGCCGGCGACGGTGAGCTGCATCAGGCTGACCATGCCGCCATAGCCCGCCAGGAACATCAGGCTGAGTGCGACGGTCCCGAGGATCAGCGTCGTGGCAAAGATCTCGATCAGGAAGAAGCCGTTGGCGATGAACGGCATGATCAAGAGGATCACGGCCACCAGCCAGACAGCCGGCTTGTTGAATTCCGGCCATGCCAACAACGCCGCGCGCACCTTTGCCGGCTGACTGGTCTGAGGATGAGCGCCCTGGACCAACGACATGTCAGCGCCTCGCAAGGAGGCCCTGCGGCCGCAGCGCCAGCACCAGCACCATGATGAGGAAGGTCACGACGATTGCATAGGTCGGGATGTAGACGGAGCCGAGCTGCTCGGCGAGGCCGATGATGACGGCGCCCAGCGCCGCGCCCGGGATCGATCCCATGCCCCCGACAATGACGACGACGAGGGAAGCCAGCAGAAAGCGGGTATCTTCGCCGGGCGAAAGCGACTGGAAGGTTCCGCCGACGACGCCCGCGATGCCGGCGAGGCCGGCGCCAAGCGCGAACACGGCAACGAAGACGTGCTGGATCGGCACACCGGTCGCCGCGAGCATGTCGCGGTCATCGACGCCGGCGCGCACCATCATGCCGACGCGGGTTCGGTTGAGCGCCAGCCACATCGCGATGCCGATCACGATCGCCGCGACGAAGATCACGAGCCGCACCAGCGGATAGCGCAGATAGACCGCCTCGCCCGACGATCTGACCGCGGTGACCAGCGGCAATTCGATCGGGCCGACCAGCCAGCTCGGGGTCTGGATCTGATAGAAATCGCCGCCGAATACCCACAGCATCAGGTCCGCAAACACGATCGAGAGCCCGATCGTGACCATGGTCTGGCGCAAATCCTCGCCCTCCATGCGACGGAAGACAACGATTTGCAGCACGATGCCGACAAGCGCCACACCGAGAAACGCGATGATGAAACCGAGCACCCATGAGCCCGTCCAGACGCTGATGGCGTAACCGATGTAGCCGCCGAACAGATAAAGCGAGCCATGCGCCAGATTGACGTTGCGCATCAGCCCGAAGATGAGCGTGAAGCCGCTGGCCACCAGGAAGTAAAGGCTGCCGAGCGTGATGCCGTTGAACAGGGCGTTGAGAAAGACCCGCTTCCTGCCGATCGCCTCTTCGAGGCCGGGCGGCCAGACGGCAAGGATCAGCCACAACAGCACCGCGACCGCGATCAGCAGGATCAGCGCCCATGCCGGATGGCGTTCGATGAATCTCGTCACGGCAATAGCCCGGCCGTCGCCATACCGTCCTCCCAGACGCCGCGGCCGTTTCGGCTCGCGTTTGGGGCATCCTAACGGCGCCGCGGACCTTGCACTTGATTGTCAGTATCTTTTCGCGCCAGTTGCGCTCAGGGGCGCAAGACTTTGGCGGCGCGGCGGTATTCGGTCGGCGCCATCCCGACATTGGCCGCGAAGAAGCGGGTGAAACCGCTCTGGGAAGAGAAGCCGAGATCAAAGCCGATATCGGCGATCGGCACTTCGGTCGCGACCAGCGCGTCCAGCGCCTGTTCCATGATGAGTGTATTGAGATAGAGGTTCGGGGTGACGCCGGTCTGGGTGCGGAACAGCCGGTAGAAGTGCGGGCGCGACAGCCCGGAGGCTCGCGCGATCGAATCCAGTTCGATCTCGGCGCCCGGGCTTTCGGACATCAGCTTGATGGATTTGCGGACGCGAAAATCGGTGACGGCGGTGGCGGTGCGCGTCTCCTGCGCCGGCTCGGACGTCTGCCAGCTTTCGTCATAACAACTGTCGATCAACTGCCTGAGTTCGCAATCGAGGCTGCTCAGCGAAGGTGCGCCGCACACCAGCGCGGCAGAGCGGCGAATATGCCTGTCGAGCGTGGCCGTGCGCTTGAAGCAGGTGCGGCCGAACCGCAGGCTGTGGGCCCGGGCCGCGTCGGGGGCGAACCATTCGGCGTTGACGTAAAGCACGAAGAAGATCGCGCCGTTCTCCATGTCCGTCGGGACAAAATTGTGCGGTTCCCAGGGGTTGACGGCAACAATGGAATCTTCCGCAAGCAGCCATCGCTCGTCGCACACGTCGATGCGCGCTGGCGTTCCACCGACATGAAAAATCAGGTGCCCTTCGCGATGCGCGTGCATGTTGAAGGGGCGGTTCAACTGATAGACCGTCGCGCGACCGAACCGGCCGTGGAAGACGGCGAGAGCCTTGCTCATGCCTTCCCTCCCGCGGGATGTTCTTGTCTTTTGAACCAGCGTTCAACATCCGCCGCGAGAATGCAAGGGAAGATCACATGCTGCCCAGCCGTGGCCGGGCCCCGGCGTGACCGGGGCCCGTTCGCAAATGCGAAGAACTCAGTACTTCTTGCACTCCGGAACCGTCCGGCTCGGCAGGCCGATCTTGGAGAACGCTGCCGGGTCGTAGCCGAGCGTCTGGTTCACGTTCGGAATGACCTTCACGACCTTGCTGAAGAGGGCGCCCTTGCCGTCATCAACGACTTCGGTGACGAAGTTGGTTCCGATCGCTTGGCGGTTGGAGTCGAGCTTGATCTTGCCGTTGGGCGCGTCGAGCTCGATCTTGGCGAGGGCTTCCTTGAGCTTGGCCTGGTTGTTGCTGAGGTCGCCGTTGACCTGGCGCAGCCCCAGGATGAGCGCCATCGTCGAGTTGTAGTAGTTGGTGGCGAGCAGTGACGGACTCGGGAACCGCTTGTTCGGCGGGAAGGCGTCCTGATAGGCCTTCACGAATTTCTGCCAGCCCGCATCCTCCCAGGTATCGGCCTGGCCGCTCGCCGCGATGGTGCCGATCAGCGCATTCTTGGCGTTGCCCTTGGCGGAGAGGATGGTCTGGTCGACCATGATCGAGCCGCCCATGAGGTGGGCCTTGCCGCCGGCCTGTTGATACTGGTTCAGGAAGTTGACGGCATCGGCGCCGCCAAGGCCGAGATAGATCGCATCGACGTCGTCGGGCAGGGCGGCGATGACGGAGGCGAAGTCCTTCGTACCGAGCGGCACCCATTGCCGGTTGGTGACCTGTCCGCCGGCGCCGCAGAACTCCAGCACAAGTCCGAACACCTGGGTGTAGATGAACGAATAGTCGTCGCCGACTGTCGCGATCTTTCGGTAGCCCTTGGTTTCGTAAGCGTATTTGCCGAGGCCGACCTGCCACTGGGCGCCGTCCATGTTGTAGCGGTAGAAGTTCGGCGCCGGGTCGACATAAGTGGTTTCCTGCGCGCCGGAAGCGGCGTTCACGAAGGTCAACTCGGGCCGCGTCTTGGCAAAGTTCTTGACCGCGATGCCTTCGTCGCCGGATAGCGGCGAGAGCAGGATCTGGACCTTGTCCTGTTCGATCAGCTTGCGCACGGCGCGGACAGCGGAGTCCGGCGTGGCATCCGTCGAAGCGATGATGAATTCGATTTCCTTGTCGCCGACCTTCTTGCCGAGCGTGTTGATCGCCGTTTGATGCCCGCGGATTCCGTCCTCGCCGAGCACCGTATAGGTGCCTTCGAGGGTCGCGGTGACGCCAACCTTGATCTTCTCTTGAGCTAAGGCGGCGCCGGAAAGCAACAGGCTGCTCAGCGCGACAAGTCCCGCACAGCTTTTAAACATCGAACCCCTCCCTTGTATCGCCAGTTTTTGTATAGGTCGTTCCGAAATCGTCATGCCCTTCACAATGCATTGCGACCGGGACCGCCGGGCGAAAACTAGCCGATGACTGGGGCAACGCGCGCAGCTTCGCCTGCTGCAACTTGACCGGTAGTCTCATTTTGCATGCTGCGCCGCGACGAGATTTGCGGCGATTCAGGGCGTGAGGTCACGGGCAGGTTTGAAGATGGCTGCGAGAACGCACGAGGCCTTCCGAGCCGAGGCTGGCGAAGCCAGCGGAGCCTAGCCGGCCCGCCCCCAGCCACGGAGCCAAAGCGCAGATGCGACGATGCCCCCGGAAACGATCGAGCCCGCGGCAACGGTAATGAAGAGCTCCCGCAATCCGCCGCCAAGATGGGCAACGACGAGCCAGCCAATTCCCGCCGCGACGAGCAGCCGGACGGTTCCCCCGAAAACCGGCCACATCACGCGGCCGGCGCCTTGGCCTGCGAAATAGAGCAGCATTCCAAGACCCGCCACGCCGTAGAAAGGCGCTACGTTGCGGAAATAGATCGAGCCGGCGGCAAGAACCTCGGGCTCCGTGCTGAACAGCGTCAGCCAGGCGTGTGGAAATATCGTCACGACAAGGCCGAGGAGTTCGGTGACACCGGCCGCAAAGAACGCGGCAACCCAGGCGATGCGCTCCGCCCGCCTGATCTGGCCGGCTCCGATGTTGACCCCGACCATCGTGAGTGCCGCGCTGCCAAGCGCGAAGAGCAGCGGAACCTGGATGTAATCGAGGCGTGACGCAATTCCGTAGCCTGCGATGGCGTCAGTGCCGAACAGCCCGACGACGCCGGTGACCAGGACGACCGTCAAATTGGACTGAATGGTGCCGATGGCCGACAACCCGCCGACGCCAAGAATATCGCCGAGCTGCCGCCACCTGATGAGGCGCACGTCGAACGGCAGACGCAACGAGGCGCGGGCGGAGCGCATGTAGACGATCAACACGAGCGCGCCGACGAGATAGTAGACGACGACGGCAACGCCGGCTCCCGCTACGCCGAGCTGCGGAAAGGGGCCCCAGCCGAAGATCAAGGCCGGCGAGAGCGGAAGCAGCACGAACACGCCCAGCAGAATGACGGCCGCCGGCGCGACCGTGTTGCCTGCGCCACGAAGAGCCGCGGCCAGAAGGCTGACGATCCAGACAAAGATCGCTCCGAAGAAGACAACGTGGCCATATTCGAGGGCCGCGCCGAGGGCTCCCGCCTGACCGCCGAGCAGGCGGTAGACTGTCTCGCCGAACAGCCATTCGGCGCCGGCAAAGATCACTCCGAAAGCAATGGCGAGAACGAGTGCGTTGAGCGCCAGCGCCTCGGCTTCCGCCACTTTGCCGGCACCCATCGCACGCGCGATTGCCGATGCGACACCACCACCGATGCCACCGTTCGACATCATCTGCATCAGCATGAAGAGGGGAAACACCAGGCTGACGCCCGCCAGCGCTTCCGTTCCGAGGAAGCTGACGAAATAGGTCTCCGCGACCCCGACCAGGGTTTGCACGACCATGACTATGAGCGTCGGCAGAGCGAGCATCAGGAGCGTCGGCAGCACGGGGCCCTCGAGCATCGCGCTCTGCTTGACCTTTGCCGCTTCGTTTTCTTTCAGGCTGCCGGCCACGGCCACCGGTCGCGGCAAGGAGGGTTGTTGGGGTGTCAGGGTTGTCATCATCGGCTCGGCAGGTCTCGAATAAATTCCACCAGCGCGGTGCTGACCTCGTTCGGTTGCTCCTGCTGGGTCCAGTGGCCGCAGCCGGGCAGCATCTGAATCTTGCGCAGTCCGGGAACGAAGTTCTTCTGGTTGGCGAGCAACTGGTCCGTTCCGGGAAACGAGAGCAGGAAGTCACGATCGCCCGCGATATAGAGCGCCGGTACAGACACTTGCATGCCGGCCACAGCACCCGTGATTTCCCAGTTGCGATCGATGTTGCGGTAGTAATTGAGCGCGCCCCGAAAGCCGGTTCGCTTGAACTCCTCGCCATAAAAGTCGATGTCGCTTTCGCTGATCCAGGACGGCAGGATTTTCGGGGCGCCGGGTCCTTGCAGAAATCCGCCGCCCTTCGGCACCATGCCAAGGTTCGGCGCGGGCCCGCCCGCAGCGACGGCCGCGCGGGCCGCGGCTACGCCATCGCCGGACGCCCCGAACAGCATGTTGCGAATGGTCGCGCGCGGATCGCGCCCCAATTCCGCCTCGGCCAGTCCGGGCTCCATGAAATAGAGTTGATAGAATTGCGCCGTCTCCGTGCGCGGCATGAGACTGGTCGGCGCCACTTTGCCGCGCGGGCGGAACGGGACGCTGAGGGCTGCCACCGCCCGGAAGCGGTCGGGCCGCATCAGAGCTGCCTGCCAGGCGATGCTGGCGCCCCAATCATGACCGGCGATGACGGCGGTCGCCGCGCCCAAGGCATCAAGGATGCCCACCATGTCGCCTACGAGATGCAGGATCGTGTACTGATCGATCGCTTGCGGCGCGTCGCTCTTGCCGTAACCACGCAGGTCCGGAGCGACGACACGGAAGCCGGCGGCGGCAAGAGCATCGATCTGATGCCGCCAGGAGAACCAGGATTCGGGAAAGCCGTGCACCAGCAGCACCAGCGGTCCCTCGCCCTGTTCGGCAATATTGATGCGGATGCCGTTGCATTCGATGATCCGTTGCGTGGTCTTGCTCATTTTTCCATCCCCTTCCGAAGTTGCTGCTGATGCGTTTGACGAAATCGCGCCCGGCGCAACTCGCAATGCGAGCGGTGCCAGTGCCGCCGCTAGTAGCTGACGTCTGTTCATGGACTTTCCTCAGGCTAAGCCGGCAGCGAGTGGGGTGAACGCCGCCGATCTTTACCGTCACAACCAGTTTTGGTACTGTCTGGTACCCAATGAGCGATGTATGGTACCGATGGGTACCGAGTCAAGAGGGAAATGACATCGATGAGTCCGAAGATGAAGCCGCGCGAGGAAGAAGCCGATGGCGCCGCAGTCCGGAAGCGGATTCTCGGCGCGGCCCTTTCGGCATTCATGGAGGGCGGCTATGCGCAGACCAGCACGCTGGAGATTGCGACACGCGCGCGCGTGTCAAAACGCGAGCTCTATTCGCTGTTCGGCAACAAGGAAGCGATGCTGGTCGCCTGCATTACCGAGCGCGCCCGGCGGTTGAAAGCGCCGGCCGATCTGCCCGAGTTGCGCGACAGGGAAACCCTGGCCAACGTGCTTACCACTTTTGGTACAAGGCTTTTGACGGAAACGACCGATCCGGTCGTCGTTGCTGTGTTCCGGCTGGCGATATCCGAAACGGTGCACGCGCCAAAGGTTGCACAAGCGCTGGAATCGATCGCTCGCCGGCCTACGCGTGATTCATTGCGAGAGATCATGGCGAACGCCAAGTCGGCCGGGCTGTGCGATGGCGATCTTGCCGCGATGGTCGAACAATTCTTGGGGCTGCTCTGGGGCGACCTGATGACCGGCCTGCTGCTTCAAGTGGCCGATCGCCCGAGTGCCGGCGAAATCACACGGCGGGCCCACGCGGCAACGACAGGGTTTCTAAACATCTATCCGAAGCCCAGGTGAAATCGCCTGCCTCCGCCGGCAACGTCGCCGGTAACGTTTTGGCTTGACCGCGGTGTGCGGTATTTCTACGTCCATCCGACCCACCTGCACGCATGGAGAAGGTCCGCCGTGGCATTT
This sequence comes from Bradyrhizobium sp. RDI18, assembly GCF_043203335.1. Taxonomy (NCBI): domain Bacteria; kingdom Pseudomonadati; phylum Pseudomonadota; class Alphaproteobacteria; order Hyphomicrobiales; family Nitrobacteraceae; genus Bradyrhizobium; species Bradyrhizobium sp. RDI18. The sequence continues at coordinate 6,471,098 of NZ_JBICRN010000008.1, forward strand.
GAACTGTTCAATCTGGCCGGCAAACGAGCGCTCGTCACAGGATCGTCCCAGGGGATCGGCCTTGCCATCGCGCGAGGGCTCGCCGAGCATGGCGCCTCCGTGGTCCTGAATGGACGGGAGCGCAGCAAGCTTGAAGCCGCCGCAGCGAGCTTGATCGCAGCCGGGCACGAGGTTGCGGTCGCCGGTTTCGATGTCACGGTCGCCGAGGATGTCCGCGAAGGCATTGCCACGATCGAGCGGACGGTCGGAGTCATCGATATTCTCGTCAACAACGCCGGCATGCAGTTTCGTACGCCGCTTGAGGATTTTCCGGCGGAGAAGTGGGAGCAATTGCTCAGGACCAATGTCTCGAGCGCCTTCTACGTCGGCCAGGCTGTCGCGCGCCACATGATCCCGCGCGGAAAGGGCAAGATCATCAACATCGCCTCGGTTCAGAGCGAGTTGGCCCGCCCGGGCATTGCGCCGTACACCGCTACCAAGGGAGCGATCAAGAACCTGACGCGCGGCATGTGTGCCGATTGGGCCAGGCATGGACTGCAGATCAATGCCATCGCGCCGGGTTACTTCAAGACCCCGCTGAATCAAGCGCTGGTCGACGATCCCCAATTTTCAGCGTGGCTGGAAAAGCGGACGCCGGCCTCGCGCTGGGGCAACGTGGACGAACTGATCGGCGCCGCGGTCTTTCTGTCGGGAGATGCCTCGTCCTTCGTCAACGGGCATACGCTCTACGTCGACGGCGGCATCACGACCTGTCTTTAGCTGTTGGACGCCAGCGCGGCCAAAAGCTGCGGCGGCTCAGGCGGCTGTGGCATTCGGGCAAGTGAGCGTCGTCCGCGAAATGGCAGCGTCCGGCAATCAACGCCGGACGCTGCGAGCGCGCGATAATGCTGGCCTTACTTCTTGTAGGCGGCGATCACGGCTTCACCGTCGGCGCCCGCCTTCTTGAGCCAATCGGCCGTCAACTGCTCGCCGATTTTCTCGAGGCCGGACTTCAGCGCCGGAGGTGGTGGCAGCACCTTCATCTTGTTGGCCTGAAGCTGTTCGAGATACCACTTCGCCTTTTCTTCCGCGAGCTTCCAGCCGCGTTCTTCTGCAACCGCCGCGGCCTTCAGGATCGCGTCCTGCGTCGGCTTGTCGAGCGCGTCGAACGCCGCCTTGTTCACGAAGGTGACGTTCTTCGGGATCCAGGCTTGCGTATCATAGAAATGCGTCATGGTTTCCCAGGACTTGCTGTCGTAGCCGGTCGAGCCCGAGGTCATGAACGCGTTCACAACGCCGGTGGCCAGCGCCTGCGGCAGTTCCGCTGCCTGGATGGTGACGGGCTGCGCGCCGACGAGTTCGGCGATGCGCGAGGTGCCGACATTGTAGGCGCGCCACTTCAGCCCCTTCATATCCTCGACCGTGTTGAGGTCTTTCTTGGCATAAATGCCCTGTGGACCCCATGGCACTGCGAACAGAAGCATCAGTCCCTGCGAGGCGAGCTTCTTTTCGATGGCGGGCTTCGAGGCGAGCCACAGCTTCTTGGCTGCCGGATAGCTCGTCGCCAGGAAGGGGATCACGTCGATGCCGAACATCGGATCTTCGTTCTCATGCAGCGAAATCAGAACCTCGCCGGCCTGCGCCTGCCCGGTTGCGACCGCGCGCTTGATTTCCGGCGCCTTGAATAGCGATGCGGCGGGGTGCACGGTGATCTGCAGCTTGTTGCCGGTGGCATCGGCAACGTCCTTGGCGAACGCGATCAGATTCACCGAATGCGGATTGTCCGCCGGATAGGCCGCCGGAAGATTCCATTTTGTCTGCGCCATTGCTGGAACGGCAAGCGCCGCGACGCAGGCGGCCAATGCGCACGTCTTTATAAGTCTGAACATGACAATACCTTTCTCTAGCCAGGGAACGCGATCCGCGGCAGCAGCATCACGATATCAGGAAAGACCGTGATGATGGCAACCGCCAGAACGAGCAAGAAGAAGAACGGCAGGGCCGCCCTGGCGACCGTGTTGGAATCCTTGCCGCTCATGGTCTGCAGGACGAACAGGTTGAAGCCGACGGGCGGAGAGACTTCCGCCATTTCCACCACCAGCACCAGGAAGATTCCGAACCAGACCAGGTCGAAGCCGGCCTGCTTCACCATCGGAATGACGATGGCGGTCGTCAGCACGATCATGGAGATGCCGTCGAGTGCCGTACCGAGCACGACGTACATCACGGTCAGCGCCGCAATCAGCGCATAGGGGCTGAGCTGGAGGCCGTTCACCCAGTTCGCGAGCGCCATCGGGATGCCGGTATAGGCCATCGACGTCCCCATGTAGGAGGCGCCCGCCAGGATCAGCAGGATCATGCAATTGACCCGCGTCGCGCCCATGACGCTCGCCCAGAACGATTGCCAGGTCAGCGCGCCCTGCCACCATGCAATCGCGAGCGACCCCAACACGCCCCAGGCCGCGCATTCCGTCGCCGTCGCCCAGCCCATCAGCAGCGACAGAAAGACGAAAATGATCAGCAGCAGGCAGGGAATGAGATTGAGCGACTCGGCAATGCGCCTGCGCAGGCTCATGGATGGTTCGGCCGGCGGCGTCCGGTTCGGATTGGCGAGCGACCAGATCGCGATGTAACCGGAATAGAGTGCCATCACCAACATGCCCGGCAGAAACCCGGCGAGAAAGACCTGAATGATGGAGACGTTCGCCTGCACGGCGTAGACCACCATGGTGATCGACGGCGGGATGAGAATGCCGAGCGTGCCCGCGCCGGCCAGCGAGCCGAGGCTCAAGCCTTCGTCGTAGCCGCGCTTCTTCAATTCGGGCAGGGCGATCTTGGCAACCGTGGCGCAGGTCGCGGCTGAAGATCCCGACACCGAACCGAACACGCCGCAGGCGAGCACATTGACGTGCATGAGCCGGCCCGGCAGCCAGTTCAGCCACGGCGCAAACCCGCGGAACATTTCCTCCGACAGGCGCGTGCGGAACAGAATTTCGCCCATCCAGATGAAGAGCGGCAGTGCGGCGAGCGACCACGAAGCGCTGTTGCCCCACACCGTGGTCGCCAGCACGCTGCCGGCCGGAATAGCACCGCCGGCGAATTGCATGCCGGCCCATCCCGTCGCCATCAGGGCGACGCCAATCCAGACGCCGGCGCCGAGCAGCAGCGCCAGGAAGCCGAGCAGGATGGCGGCGATGGAAAGCAGCTCCATCTCAGACCCCGCTCTGCATGGCACGCTCGACGATTTCCTCGGCGCTCTGCGGCTTCGGCAATTCGTAGCGCGGCGCAAAGCCGCGCAGCACATGGATCAGTTCATCCACGAAGGCGATGAAAAGAACCGCAAGGCCGCCGCTATAGCCGAGCTGCGGAATCCACAGCGGCACCGCGATGACGCCTTGCGAAATATCGGAAAATTTCCACGACTGCCACGTCATGATCACGGCATGCCAGGCGAAGAAGCCGATGAAGCCGACACCGATCAGGAGGGCTGCGATCTCGACATAATGGCGCACATTATCGTTGAGGCGGTCGATCAACAGGCCGACACGGATCATCTCGCCGTGCTTGAACGTATGCGCGAGCCCGAGGAAGGCGGTCGCCGCCATGCACCAGGAGATGAAATCGTCGCCCGCCGGAATATTGATGCCAAACGGCCGGCCGCCTGACAGCAGCAGCATCAGGACAAAAATCGCAATGAGGAAAAGTCCGGCAAGATAGCCGGAGAAAAGGTAGAGCCGATCGAGAAACACGCGGATCATAAGAGTCCTTACCCCTCGCACGCATATTGCCGGGAAGCAATAGACGTACCATTTTCGGTCGTTCCTAATGGAAGGGCCTATCGATCCGCGCCCCGCCAACGCGACCGAAATCAGCCTTCTAAGGGGACAGGTTTTCGGAGTTGTTGGGGACAGTCAAGGCAGGACGAGGCAAATCCTGCGATTGCGGCCACGAAGAAGGTGCGCTCCCTCTCCCGCTTGCGGGGGAGGGCTGGGGTGGGGGTGTCTCCGCGGGCGATACTGCCCGAATGGAGGGAGCCCCCCACCCGGCGCTTCGCGCCGACCTCCCCGCAAGCGGGAGAGGTGAAGCGCGTCTGCGGCCGATCGATCTAACCAAAGATCATCATGCTCCAGTCCTTTTCTCGTGCCAAGCGAGGTGAAAGCAGAGCGCGTCAGCCGCGCCTGGCACGGCCTGACGGCCGGGTGAGCCGCAGCCTATGATGGGTGCGGGGCAGAAACTGCTTGCCCCTGGCGCTGAGGAAATCGAGCATCGCCTGCGCCGGCGGCAGCAACACCTTATCCTTGCGTGCAAGCGCGAACCACTGCCGCACGATCGGCAGGCCATCGACGTCCAGGGTGACCAGGCGCCGTTCGTCGAGCTCGGTCGCGACCGTGTGCGCAGAGAGGAAGGCGATGCCTAGCCCTGCGATCACCGCCTGCTTGATGGTTTCGTTGCTGCTCATGGCGAGGCCGATCTTGGGGCGGATGCCCGACGTCTCGAACAATTGCTCCATCAACCCGCGCGTTCCGGATCCCGGCTCGCGCGTCAGGAAGGTTTCGCCGGCAAGTTCGCGCAGCGCGATGCGGGATTTCCGTGCCAGCCGATGCGCGGTCGGCGCGATGATGACGTGGGGATGATCGCCGATCAGGTGGACGTTCATGTCGATATCGGCGGGCGGGCGGCCCATGATCGCGAAGTCGAGATCGTAGCCGCGTAGCGCCTCGCCGACCTCCTGGCGGTTGCCGATCGATAGCGTGATTTCGACGTTCGGATAGAGCTTCGAGAATCCGGAGATCATGAACGGCACGAAATATTTCGCGGTCGAGACCGCGCCGATCGAGATGCGGCCCGCGGTCTTTCCCGCCATCATCTCCAACGTGGTCTCGCAGTCGGTGATCGCCGCCTCGATCCGCTCGGCGAGCGCCAATACCTCGCGCCCGGCATCCGTCAGCAGCATGCCGTCGCCGGTGCGCTGGATCAGCGGCAATCCCGCGACCGCCTGCAGGTTGCGTAGCTGCAACGTTACCGCGGGCTGTGTCAGGTATAGCTGCTTCGACGCCGCGGTAACCGACCGGTGCTTTTGCACGGCGGCCAGCGCGCGCAATTGGCGGATGGTCAATTCGCGCAACAACCGGCCGGCCATGGCACACCTCCATTATAACAAAAACTTTGCTCGGGCCAAAGATAACAAAATTTCCCTAATTCGGCAAACTGCGCTTGCTTAAGAGCGCGGGTCGCCAATCGGCGGACGGCTCGACAGCGCCGAGAGAGCGCACCGGGAGACGGCCATGGACGAACGCGTGACGCTGCGTTCACATCTCGAGAAGCCTGTTGCGCAGATCCCGCATGGCGCGGCGGTCGGTGCGGTGATCGAGGCCATTGCCGCCGCTGCAATCGAACTCGCCGCGCTGATTGCGAATGGGCCGCTCGCTGATATCACCGGGCAGGATAGCGGTATCAATTCCGACGGCGACCGGCAGAAAGACATCGACATCGTCGCCGACGAAATGATGCGGCGTGCGCTGCGCGGCGCGCCGGTGGCGGCGGTCCTTTCCGAGGAAGCGGCGCTGCCGGAAACCTTGCGGCCTGAGGCGCACCTGTGTGTTGCGATCGATCCGCTCGACGGATCGGCCAATCTCGAAAACAACATCTCGATCGGCACCATCTTTTCGATCCGCCCGAGAGGCAACGACATCCTTTCGACTTTCTTTGAGCCCGGCACGGCGCAGTGCGCGGCAGGCTTTTTCGTCTACGGTCCACAAACCACGCTCGTCCTCGCGCTCAACGCGCGTGTCGATATCTTCATTCTCGACAGGCGCGCGGGAGAATTTCTGCTGATCCGGCAGGCCGTGCAGGTCGCACGCGATACGCCGGAGTTCGCCATCAATGCATCCAATCGCCGGCACTGGCATGGTCCCGTTCGCGCCTACATCGATGAATGTCTCGCCGGTACCAGCGGTGGCGGTGAGGCGGATTTCAATATGCGCTGGATCGGTTCGCTGGTTGCGGAATCGCTTCGCATTCTGGCGCGCGGTGGCGTGTTTCTCTATCCGGCCGATGCCCGCCCCAGCTATCGCGAAGGGAGGATTCGCCTGCTGTACGAAGCCCATCCGATGGCGCTGGTAATGGAATGGGCGGGCGGCGCGGCCTCGACCGGACGGCGGCGCATTCTGGAAGTGGCTGCGAGAACGCCGCACCAGCGGGTGCCGCTGATCATGGGTTCTTTGCGTGGCGTGCGCGACATCGCTGCCATTCACGAACGGGTCGAGCCGATGTTCGACAATAGCGATGCGCCGCTGTTCGCGCGGCGCGGCCTGTTCCGCTGACGGGGCATCATGATGTCGCGGGCTCATCCCATCATATCGATTACGGGTTCGTCGGGCGCCGGCACCACGTCGGTGAAGAAGACGTTCGAGCAGATCTTCCGCCGCGAAAAGGTGGTAGCGGCCTACATCGAAGGCGATGCCTTTCATCGTTACAATCGTTTCGAGATGCGCAGCAAGATGCTGGAGGAGGCCGAGCGCGGCAACAAGCATTTCAGCCATTTCAGTCCGGAAACCAACTTGTTCGAAGAACTCGAAAAAGTGTTTCGCGACTACGGTGAATCCGGCACCGGAATGACGCGTCATTACGTGCACGACGACGAAGAGGCGAAGCTGTACGGCGCCAAACCGGGTACATTCACCGAATGGGACCAATTGCCGGCAGAGTCCGACCTGCTGTTTTACGAAGGGTTGCACGGCGCGGTCGTAACCGACAAGGTCAACGTGGCGCAGCATGCCGATCTCAAGATCGGCGTCGTGCCGGTGATCAACCTGGAATGGATCCAGAAGCTGCATCGCGATCGTCGCGACCGCGGCTATACCGCTGAGGCGGTGACCGACACCATCCTGCGGCGAATGCCTGATTACGTGAACTACATCTGTCCGCAGTTCGCCGAGACTGACATCAATTTCCAGCGCGTGCCGACCGTCGATACGTCGAACCCGTTCATCGCGCGATGGATTCCGACGCCCGATGAATCGATGGTGGTGATCCGTCTCAAGAATCCGCGCGGCATCGATTTTCCCTATCTGCTGTCTATGATTCCGCACAGCTTCATGTCGCGCGCCAATTCGATCGTGATCCACGGGGCAAAGCTCGACCTGGCGATGCAGCTCATCCTCACCCCACTGATCCTGCAACTGATGGAACGCAAGAGGCGCACGATATGAACGCTCCCGCTCTGTCCCGCATAGCCAGCCGCCCGGATCTGTCACACGCAGAAATGGCCAACGCGATCCGCTTCCTGGCGATCGACGCCGTTGAGAAGGCCAAGTCCGGTCATCCGGGCATGCCGATGGGCATGGCTGACGTCGCGACCGTTCTGTTTTCGCGCTTCCTCAAGTTCGATCCCTCGGATCCGGCGTGGCCGGATCGCGACCGCTTCGTGTTGTCGGCCGGCCATGGCTCGATGCTGCTGTATGCGCTTCTGCACCTGACGGGGTACGAAGGCATGACGCTGAACGAGCTCAAGGCCTTCCGGCAATGGGGTTCGAAGACGCCGGGACATCCCGAGTATGGCCACAGCCCCGGCGTCGAGACGACTACCGGACCGCTAGGGCAGGGCATCGCGACGGCAGTCGGCATGGCGCTGGCCGAACGGTTGATGAATGCACGCTTCGGCGACGATTGCGTCGATCATTTCACCTACGTAATTGCGGGCGACGGTTGCCTGATGGAGGGGATCAGCCACGAGGCGATCTCGCTGGCCGGGCATCTCAGGCTCAATCGTCTGATCGTGCTGTTCGATGACAACGAAATCTCGATCGACGGCTCCACGTCGCTGTCATGCTCGGATGATCAGCTCGCACGGTTCAAGGCGGTGGGGTGGTCGGCCAGCCGAGTAGACGGCCACGATCCCGAAGCGATCGCGGCCGCGATCGAGCGGGCGCGCAGCAGCGACCGGCCGTCGCTGATTGCCTGCCGCACGATCATCGGTTTCGGCGCGCCGAACCGTCAGGGAACCGAGAAAGTCCATGGCGCGCCGCTGGGTGGCGAAGAAGCCGCCAAAACGCGCGATGCGCTGAACTGGCCGCACGCGCCGTTCGAGATCCCGGAAGCCGTGCTTGCGCAGTGGCGTCAGGCAGGCCGCCGCGGGCATGCCGCCCGCCGCTGCTGGATCGAGCGGACCAAGCGTCTGAGTTCGGAATCCCGTTCGCCATTTCACGATGCGCTGAATCGCAACCTGCCGTGCAGCTATGCGCAAGCAATGACAAAGCTGCGCGATGACTTCGCGAATGAGCGACCGAATATTGCCACCCGGCAGGCGTCGCAGCGCGTGATCGATGCAATCGCCGAGGCACTGCCCAACCTGCTCGGTGGCTCGGCGGATCTCACGCATTCCAACCTGACGCGGGCCAGGACCCAGCGGCCGGTACAGCCTGGCTCCTTTGCAGGCAGCTATATTCACTATGGCGTCCGCGAGCACGCCATGGCGGCGGCGATGAACGGCATCGCGCTGCATGGCGGCTTCATCCCCTATGGCGGTACGTTCCTCAGCTTCGCCGACTACAGCCGTCCGGCGATCCGGCTGGCGGCGCTGATGAACGTTCGTGTCATCCATGTGATGACGCACGACTCCATCGGGCTGGGCGAGGATGGCCCCACCCATCAGCCGGTCGAACATCTGGCATCGCTTCGAGCGATCCCCAATCTGCTGGTCTTCCGACCGGGCGATGCCGTCGAGACCGCCGAGGCGTGGGACTGCGCGCTACGGGCACAGGCCAGTCCATCCGTGCTGTGTCTGTCGCGGCAAGCGCTGCCTGCCTTCCGCGAGGACGGTGGTGACAATCTGGTCGCGCGCGGCGCCTATGTCGTCGTCGAGCCGGAGGGCGGACGCGATGTCACGCTGATTGCGACCGGATCGGAAGTCTCGATCGCCATCGAGGCTGCGAAAACGCTCGCAAAGGACAATGTCCGTGCGGCCGTCGTCTCGGCGCCATGCTTCGAGCTGTTTCGTCAGCAGTCCCAGGAGTACCGGGCGGAGGTTCTTGGAGACGCCCCGCGGGTCGGGGTCGAAGCTGCGATCGAGGGCGACTGGGCGCGCTGGCTCGGCGACGGCGGCGAATTCGTCGGTATGACCGGCTTTGGCGCATCCGCGCCGGCGGAAACACTCTATCGCGAATTCGGCATTACCGCGAACGCCGTCGCCATAGCAGCCATGCGCTGCATCGCGCGGTCAAGGATGGCGGCAACCTGGGCATGACGATCACACGAGAGCAATGAGACGGAGACTCCGATGGCGCTGATAACGCTGAGGCAATTGCTGGATCATGCCGCCGAGCATGGCTATGGCGTGCCGGCATTCAACATCAACAACATGGAGCAGGGCCTTGCGATCATGGAGGCGGCGGCTGCCGTCGATGCGCCGGTCATCATCCAGGCCTCGCGGGGCGCGCGCTCTTACGCCAACGATATCATGCTGGCGAAGATGATCGAGGCGCTGGAAGAGATGTATCCGCAGATCCCGCTCTGCCTGCACCAGGATCACGGCAACGAGGAATCGACCTGCGCCACCGCGCTGCAGCACGGCTTCACGTCAGTGATGATGGACGGCTCGCTGATGGCCGATGCCAAGACCCTGGCGAGCTACCAGTACAACGTCGAGATCACCCGCCGCGTGGTTGACATGGCGCACTGGATCGGCGCTTCGGTCGAAGGCGAATTGGGCGTGCTCGGCTCATTGGAGCATGGCGGCGGCGAGCAGGAAGACGGCCATGGCGTCGAAGGCGAGGTCAGCCACGACCAGTTACTGACCGATCCGGATCAGGCGGTCGACTTCGTTCGCGCCACCAGGGTCGATGCGCTGGCGATCGCGATGGGGACCTCGCATGGCGCCTACAAATTCTCGCGCAAGCCGGACGGTGACATTCTTGCCATGAGGGTGGTCGAGGAAATCCATCACCGGCTGCCCAACACGCACCTGGTGATGCACGGCTCGTCCTCAGTGCCGCAGCCGCTGCAGGACGCATTCAACCAGTTCGGCGGCGAGATGCCGCAGACCTGGGGCGTGCCTGTCGAGGAAATCGTCCGCGGCATCAAGCACGGTGTCCGAAAGGTCAATATCGATACCGACTGCCGATTGGCGATGACCGCGGCGTTCCGCAAGGTCGCAACGCAGAGCAGGAGCGAATTCGACCCGCGGAAATTTCTGAAACCGGCGATGGATAGCTTGCGCGATCTTTGCCGCGAGCGTTTCGAGCAATTCGGCACGGCGGGGCATGCGTCCCTCATCAAGGTCGTCCCATTGGCCGAGATGGCGCGACGCTACCGTTCGGGCGCACTCGATCCACAAATCGGAGGAATAGCCGATGCTGCCGAATGAGCTGACGACGCGTTCGATCCCGGCCAACCGCCGCACACCACCCCAGGAGAGCGATATGAACATGCACTCGATGACTGTCCGCGGCAAGGATCGCTATAAATCCGGCGTCCTCGAATACAAGAAGATGGGCTATTGGGAGCCCGACTACGAGCCCAAGGACACCGACATCATCGCGCTGTTCCGCGTCACGCCGCAGGACGGGGTCGATCCGATCGAGGCGTCGGCGGCAGTCGCCGGTGAATCCTCGACCGCGACCTGGACCGTGGTGTGGACCGACCGGCTGACGGCGGCGGAGAAATACCGCGCCAAATGCTTCCGCGTCGATCCCGTCCCGAATTCGGCGGGGCAGTATTTTGCCTATATCGCCTACGACCTCGACCTGTTCGAGCCCGGATCGATCGCCAATTTGTCGGCCTCGATCATCGGCAACGTGTTCGGCTTCAAGCCGCTGAAGGCATTGCGGCTCGAGGACATGCGGCTGCCGGTGGCCTACGTGAAGACGTTCCAGGGTCCTGCGACAGGCATCGTGGTCGAGCGCGAGCGCATGGACAAGTTTGGCCGGCCGCTGCTCGGCGCCACGGTGAAGCCGAAGCTCGGCCTATCCGGGCGCAACTACGGGCGCGTGGTGTATGAGGCGCTGAAGGGCGGGCTCGACTTCACCAAGGATGACGAGAACATCAACTCGCAGCCGTTCATGCATTGGCGCGAGCGGTTTCTCTATTGCATGGAGGCCGTCAACAAGGCGCAGGCCGCGACCGGCGAGATCAAGGGCACCTATCTCAACGTCACCGCCGGAACCATGGAAGACATGTACGAGCGCGCCGAGTTTGCCAAGGAGCTCGGCTCGGTCATCATCATGATCGATCTGGTGATCGGCTACACCGCGATCCAGTCGATGGCCAAATGGGCGCGCCGCAACGACATGATCCTGCATCTGCATCGTGCCGGGCATTCCACCTATACGCGGCAGCGCAATCACGGGGTCTCGTTCCGGGTGATCGCGAAATGGATGCGGCTCGCGGGTGTCGATCACATCCATGCCGGCACCGTGGTCGGCAAGCTCGAGGGCGATCCGGCGACCACGCGCGGCTATTACGACATCTGCCGCGAGGACTACAATCCGATGCGGCTGGAGCACGGCGTGTTCTTCGATCAGCATTGGGCGAGCCTCAACAAGCTGATGCCGGTCGCGTCCGGCGGCATTCACGCCGGGCAGATGCATCAACTGCTCGATCATCTCGGCGAAGACGTGATCCTGCAGTTTGGCGGCGGCACGATCGGCCATCCCATGGGCATTCAGGCCGGCGCGACCGCCAACCGCGTGGCGCTGGAAGCCATGATTCTCGCTCGCAATGAAGGCCGCGACTATCTGCACGAGGGTCCTGAGATTCTCGCCAAGGCAGCAGAGACCTGCACGCCGCTGAAATCGGCGCTGGAGGTCTGGAAGGACGTCACCTTCAACTACGAATCGACCGACATGCCCGACTACGTGCCCACGCCCAGCGTTGCGATGTAAGGAGCGGAAATCATGCGCATTACCCAAGGCTGCTTCTCGTTTCTGCCCGATCTCACCGACGAGCAGATCTCCCGCCAGGTCCAGTATTGCCTGGAGAATGGTTGGGCAGTGAACATCGAATTCACCGACGATCCGCATCCCCGCAACAATCTCTGGGAGATGTGGGGATTGCCGATGTTCGACCTCCGCGACGCCGCCGGCGTGATGATGGAGCTGAACCAATGCCGCAAGGTGTATGGTAACAGCTACATCCGCCTGTCGGCGTTCGATTCCAGTCACGGCTGGGAATCGGTCCGGCTGTCCTTCATCGTCAACCGACCGAAGGAGGAACCCGGCTTCCGGCTCGAGCGGCATGAAGTTGCCGGCCGCAACATCCGCTATACGACCAAATCATACGCCGCCGACCGTCCGGAGGGCCGGCGCTACGGTTAGGTCACCGGCTCGGTCCGACAGACGAGTTCTCCCTGATCGTGCCTTTCGTCTGCCGGATGCACTGCTCCGTCGCTGTGGAAGCGGCGACGGAGTTTTTTCAGACCGCGCATGCATTGCGTCGAGGTTTGCCAGATGGACATGGATACCGCCGACATGACAGACACGGTCAACCTCCGCGAGGAGCTCGAAGCCGTCGGCATTGAGGAAATCCTCACGCAGCTCGACCGCGAGTTGATCGGGCTGGTGCCCGTCAAAACCCGTATCCGCGAAATCGCATCGCTCTTGCTGATCGAACGTATCCGCAAGCGGCTTAATCTGACGTCGGAGGTGCCGACATTGCATATGTCGTTCACCGGCAATCCCGGCACCGGCAAGACCACGGTGGCGCTGCGGATCGCGAGCATTCTCCACAGGCTCGGTTTCGTGCGTCGTGGCCAGGTGGTGTCGGTTACCCGCGATGAGCTGGTTGGACAATATATCGGCCACACCGCGCCCAAGACCAAGGAGGTGCTGAAGAAGGCGATGGGCGGCGTGCTTTTCATCGACGAAGCCTATTATCTCCACCGGCCCGACAACGAACGCGATTACGGTCAGGAGGCGATCGAGATCCTGCTGCAGGTGATGGAATCCCAGCGCGAGGATCTCGTGGTGATTCTTGCCGGTTACGGCGATCGAATGGATAAATTCTTCGCCAGCAATCCAGGCTTCCGTTCCCGCATCGCCCATCACATCGATTTTCCGGACTATTCCGAGCCCGAATTGCTTGCCATCGCTGAGCTGATGCTCGGCGACATGAACTACAAATTCAGCGCCGACGCGCGTGAAGCGTTCATCCGCTACATCGCGCTGCGCAAGACTCAGCCGCTGTTCTCCAACGCGCGCTCGATCCGAAACGCGCTCGACCGCATGCGCCTGCGCCAGGCCAATCGTCTCGTCGCCGATCTCGATCGCGTGCTGACGGCTGACGACATCATGTCGCTGGAGGCGTCAGACGTGCTCGCCAGCCGGGTCTTTCTGAAAGAGAAGGCTACGGCTCGCTCCGCGTGAAGCGCGATCGCTCGTCGAGTTCGCGGGAAGAGAGGTGTGACGGCTCCAGCCTTGGGTCGCCAGCCAGCGATCAGTTGGATGTCAAAACGTCTCGGTAATCTTGCTCAGGCGAGGGGGACGATCCGGGTCAAATCCGCAGGCGCGCGCGGTCTGCTCGATCATCCGATAGGCCGGAACGAGCATGGTGATCGGGTCGGTGGCGGGGTCATCCTCGGCCAACCAGGGCAGCGAGCCATGCGGTCCGCCGCATAGATGCAGCGCGATCTTTTGCTCGCGCAATTCTTCTGCCAGCGCGTCCACCGTGGCCGCCGTTTCATCCATGAGGCGCATCATGACGACCGGCGTGCGCGCCGATAACGCAGCGCGCGGCCCATGCTGCAGCTCGGCGGCGCTCAGACCAATGGAAGGCAGGCGCAGGATTTCCGAAAGTTTGAGCGCGATCTCCCGCGCCGAGCCCAGGCCCAGGCCCCGCGCCGCCACAAACACGGCTGATGCCTTGGCCAGATCATCGGCAATCCCGGACCAGTCGAGCGCCATCGCGCGGTGCAGGCGCTCGGGCAGCCTGTCGAGGGCCGACCGCAGCGCACGATCGTCCGCCAGTTCGGCAACAAGTTCGGCGCTGGCAGCCATCGAGCCAATCACGGTCTTGGTCGCCGCTACGGAATGCTCTTGGCCGGCTTCGATCGGAACGACGAACTCCGCTTCGTCAGCCACTGGCGAGGGCGTCGCATTGACGATGGCGATGGTGCGGGCGCCTGCGGCGCGCGCCGACCTTGTCGCCGCGACAAGATCCGGACTGCGCCCGGATTGCGAGATCACGATGAACAGCGCATGGCGCAGCATCAAGGGCGTGCGAAACGCCGTGATCACCGAAGGAGCGCTGGCCGAAACGGCAAGGCGAAGCCGCGTCTCGACAAGGTATCTCAAGAAAACCCCGGCATGCCCGGAGCTTCCCCGGCCGCACACGACGCACAGGGGGGCAGAGCCAATCCCGATTTGCTGTGCAATGTTGCGCGTGGCGGGGCGGTTACCAACGATTTTGGCGACTACATCCGCGCTTTCCCCGATTTCGCTCGCCATAGCAGATGTCGTCACGACTCAACCACTCCGCCTTGCTTGCGCGGCGCTGCTGCCTTGGAATGCCGGTCAGGCTCCCCGGCGAGCTCGGCAAACACGCGCCGAAGGTTGCCGTCACAGTTTTTCAGCATGGTCTCGGCATCAACTCTGTCGACGCCCAATGCCAGAAGGCCTGCCGTCTTGATGTCTCCCTCGGCCTGCTCAAGCGAGCGTGCGGCGTGCGACGGCTCACAGTGCGCGATTTGCGCCACCATGGCTTCGGCGCGTCGCTTCAGCTTGGCATTGGTCGGCTGCATGTTCACCATCATGCCGCGATACACCCGGCCAAGGCGCAGCATGATCCCTGAGGAGATCAGGTTGAGCACAACCTTCTGCGCGGTGCCCGCCTTCATCCGCGTGGAGCCGGCGATCAGCTCGCGGCCGGTCTCGATCAAGATCGGAAACTTTGCCGATTCCAGCAGGGCGGTGCCGGGATTGTTGGCGACACCGATCGTGACTGCACCGAAAGAGCCTGCCTGCTGCAGCGCCCCGACGGTGAACGGCGTTGTCCCGCTGGCGGCAACGGCGATCACCACGTCGTGCACTGTGAGCCGCGCGGCATTGATCTGCGCGACCGCATCATCGACATCATCCTCCGCGCCCTCGATGCTGGTGACGAACGCGCGTTCTCCGCCGGCGACGATGAAGCGGACGCGCTCGCTGGGCCAGGCGAAGGTCGGCATCAGCTCGGCACCGTCCTGGACCGCCACGCGGCCCGAGGTGCCGGCGCCGACATACACAATGCGTCCGCGATCGCCCAGCGCCGCCTTGGCCGCTTCGGTCGCCGCCGTGATCGCGGGAAGGGCGTGGCCGATCGCCGCGACTGCCGCAAGCTGGCCCTCCCACATCGCTTCCATCGCCGACGTCAGCGGCCATGCATCAAGATCGGCAAAGCGGGGATCGACTTCTTCGGTGGCCATATCGTTGATCCATGTGCCGTCAAACGCGGAACTTTGAAGCCTGTTCCTGGTCAGCTTCTCTCTCGGGCAGTTCTCTCTTGGGCAGGTCAAGCCGCCCGCGCGCAACCAGTAACGCGCCGGCCGCCGCGTCGGCGTCAGGACACCGCAGGCGGGCGCGCAGGTCAGGCGTCAGCCAGGGCGTAATGGCATCCGCGAGCCCGCCCACCAGCGAGAGCCGGTCAATTCCTCTCGCCAGAAACAGATCGAGCAGATCGCCAATGGCATCGGCCGCGCGTTCCACAATGCGACGGCCGACCGGATCGCCCTGATTGGCGTGCCGCATCACGATCGGCGCGAACGCAGCATAGTCCGCGGCCCTGGCTTCTTCAGACCAAGCCACTGCCTGATAAGGATCATGATCGAATGCGCCCAGCACCTCGGAAAGCAATGGGGTCAGCTCGCCGCGGCGATCCGCGGCCCGCAACGCCAGGCGAACAACCTGCAGGCCGATGTCGGCACCGCTGCCTTCGTCCGACACGGGAAAGCCGTAACCGGCGAGACGGATTTCGCGGCCGTCGATCAGGCCGACACCCACCGAGCCTGTGCCGGCTACCACGATGGCCCCGTCCGCGCCGCTGTGGGCGCCGAGACAGGCCGCCAGGCCGTCGCTGATGAAGATGACGGACGCAAAGGGATGCTCGATCTTGTTGAGTGCCGCTTCCGCGCCCCGGCGACCAAGACCGGCAAGGCCAATTCCGGCGTGCATCCGCGCGAAATCCTCGCGCGTCAGTCCGGCCTGTGCGGCTGCCGCCTCAGTTGCCTCCATGATGGACCGCCAGGCCTTCTCGAAGCCAATCCGCGTCGTGGCAGGCCCCGAGCTTGCTGCACCGAGTACCCTGCCGCTTTCGTCCTCGATCCGGGCGCGGCAGCGGGTTCCGCCGCCATCAATGCCGAGATACGTGGTATCTTTTGTTCCCATGAAAGTTAACGCGAAGGTTTCGCTCCGGGTCCTCCCAAAGCGCCTTGGTGTACATATGAAGTCTTGTAGGGGATTCGCCTCACGAGTCCGTGACAGCCATTCTCGGATCAATGCTGATGGGCCACGCTGGTTCTCCCTCTCT
Source organism: Bradyrhizobium sp. RDI18 (assembly GCF_043203335.1). Classification (NCBI taxonomy): domain Bacteria; kingdom Pseudomonadati; phylum Pseudomonadota; class Alphaproteobacteria; order Hyphomicrobiales; family Nitrobacteraceae; genus Bradyrhizobium; species Bradyrhizobium sp. RDI18. Next base: position 6,487,571 of record NZ_JBICRN010000008.1, read on the forward strand.
CACCATTGCCGCGCAGCACATCTTTGATGGTGCCGAGATGCGCGGGCCGGGGTCGGTCAGGATCTCGCAGGGGCGGATTGAAAGCGTCACCTTCGGCGAGGCGGAGGCGCGCGCCTCAGTCCGCCTTCCCGCAGACGCGATCCTTGCACCCGGATTCGTCGACATCCAGGTGAACGGTGGCGGGCGCGTCCTTCTCAACGACCAGCCAACGGAGGCTGGCGTTCGACGCATCGTCGAGGCGCACCGCAAGGCCGGCACCACGGGCTGCTTGCCGACCCTCATCACCGATCGCAGCGAGGTCATCGAGCGATTGGCAGCGGTCGCCCAGGCTTGTCTGAAGATTCCCGGTGTTCTCGGTTTTCATCTGGAAGGACCGGCCCTCAACAGGTCTCGCAAGGGCATTCATCCGGAAGCCGAGATACGCGTGCCCGATCGGCGCGATCTCGCCGCGATCAAAAGTTTTGGGGGCCGCGGCCGCTCCATTGTGACCTTGGCCCCGGAATGTGTGCCCGCGTCCATGATCGATGAATTGATCGGCGCCGGATTGCGTATCGCGGCCGGCCACAGCGACGCCACCGCAGCCGAAATCGGGCAGGCGGTCGACCGCGGTGTCTCGGGGGTCACCCATCTGTTCAATGCCATGTCGCAGTTGAACGCCCGGGAGCCGGGCTTGGTGGGCGCCGCGCTGGGGGATGACCGGCTGTTTGCAGGGATCATCTGCGACGGCATCCACGTTGACCGCGCCGGTTTGCGTGTTGCTTTCCGCTGCAAGGGGCGCGATCGATTGATGCTGGTGACCGATGCCATGCCTTCGGCGGGCACGAACGATCGGCAGTTCATGCTGCAGAGTAGGCAGATCACGTTGCACGAAAATCGCCTGACTGGCCCCGACGGCACACTCGCGGGCGCTCACCTCACCATGATCGAGGCGGTGCGTAACGCTGTTGCGCTGCTCGGAATCTCCCTTGTCGATGCCCTCATCATGGCGTCTCGGACGCCCGCGGCATTTCTGGGCCTTGAGTCAGAGCTTGGACGGATCGCTCCCGGATACCGCGCGGACCTTGTCGCCTTCAATCCGAACTTCGAAGTCGTCGGCACATGGATAGGCGGTGTCGGTTCGATGGGCGAGGCAAGCGAGGCTTCTCACCGAGGTTAGATGCGCAACCATCCCATCATCGTGCAAAAATACGGCGGTGTCTGCCTTGAAACACCGGAGAAAATTCGCGCCGTTGCGCGAAGTCTCGCCGACCTGCACGGCCGTGGTCATCGTGTCGTGGCGATCGTCTCCGCCATGGGCAAGACCACCGACCAACTGATCCAGATGGCTTATCAGGTAAGCCCGACGCCCAATCGCCGTGAACTCGACATGCTGCTGACGACCGGTGAGCGCATCAGCATGTCCTTGATGAGCATGGCGCTTTCCGATCTCGGCGTGCCCGCGATCAGTTTCACCGGCAGCCAGGCCGGCGTGATGACCGACGGCTCCCATTCCTCCGCACGCATTCTGGATGTACGGCCCATTCGCGTGCGTGAGGAACTTGATCGCGGACGCGTGGTGGTGCTGGCAGGATTTCAGGGCGTGAACCCGGCGACCAGGGAAATCACCACGCTTGGCCGGGGCGGCAGCGACACTACGGCCGTTGCGATGGCTGCGGCGCTGAAGGCCGAACGCTGTGAAATCATCAAAGAGGTCGACGGAATTTGTTCGGCCGATCCGCGCATCGTGCCGGATGCAAGGCCCCTGCGGCGGGTCGACTTCGCATCCCTGTCCGAGATGTGCTTCTGGGGCGCAAAGATCCTGCATTTTCGCAGCGTAGAGCTGGCGCATAGTCAGGATGTGCCTCTGGTTCTCAGGCAGTGGGGTGGCGTTGAACACAGCACGCAAGTGACGAAAGAGGTTGCAGACATGGAAAACGGAAGGGTTCTGGCCGTCAACTCGATGGCTCGCATTGAGCATGTGGAAATCGATTCCAAAGATCTCAATCACGGGTTCGAGAAATTCGCCGAGCATCTCAAGCAAAACAGTCTGTCCTGGCCGCAGCTCCTCGCGTCACACTTCATCGCAGGAAAAACCAGCATGACCGTGGCCTGTGACTCGGAGTGGCTCGACGCCCTGTTGCGCACGCTGGAGGCAAGCGAGGATCTGCGCAAGCAGCGCGAAGCTTCAAGCTCGGTGAGTCTCACCTGCTTCGGCGGCGTTTCGTCGGAATTGCCGTTCAAGGCGTTGCAGGTTCTCGGACATCACGGGATCGTCCCCGACAACTACGTGTTGTCGCCGCATTCGGTCAGTCTGTTTGTCCCCGTGGAGAACCGGGAGGCCGCGGTTAAGGCGTTGCATTCGCTTGTCCAGCAAACATAGGTTCGAGAAGCGGCAGGGCGCCAGCGGGGCTGCCATCGTGCAATTTCGTCGTCTTGAGGTGAAGGCGATACGTTCTTGGTGGCTGAGTAATATCAACTAGCGCTATCAGGCCCCTTTTTGGAGACGTTCGATTTCGGCCCGCGCCTCCGCTCCCTCCGGTATGGGCCGGCCGCTATCTCGCCATTCAATGGCGGCCTTGAAGCCGTTCTGCTGGGCGTAGCGCCTGAACCAGAGTCCCTCGGGGTTGTGCCGCGATATTCCGTCAAACAGCGTGGCAAGCATCTGAGTCTGTTCAAGCCCCATGTTCAGCATCACCTGATTCACAACGGTTTTATGCATCGCAAGGTGGCTTTTGGGAACGCCGGCAATCCGCTCGGCGAGCTTTCTCGTTGCACTCTCCAGTTCGCCGATCGGAACCGCGTCGTTAACCAAGCCCCAGACGGCGGCTTTTCGGCCGTCGATGACGTTTCCGGTAAACATAAGCTCTTTCGCGCGCGTTGCTCCGAGCTTGAACGTCCACATGGCGGTCGTCGGACATCCCCACACGCGGGTCGGCATATATCCAATGCGAGCATCCTCCGCCATTACGATGAGGTCGCAGCACAGAGCGATATCGCTGCCTCCCGCAACCGCAGCTCCGTGAATCTTCGCGATGGTTGGTTTTGAGCATCGCCAAAGACTCATGAAGTCCTCGGTGTTGCGCTTCATCGCGGCGTAATCGACCATGGGGTCCCAGGGAATGCTTTCCTGCTGGCAGGGATGCTCGATAGTGCTCTCGGCATACGTCACGAGGTCGTAACCACCGCAAAACCCTTTTCCCGCTCCCTCCACAATGATGACGTGAATATCATCATTCTCCTGCGCCCATTCCACGGCTTTCCGTATCTCGCCCGGCATCTCGTCGGTTATGGCGTTGAACCGGTCGGGCCGGTTGAGGACGAGACGGGCGATCCTCGGTGAATCGAGGTCCGCTGAAATCTTCAACGTGGAAAAATCCGGCATTGCAGCCTCCCGTTTTGAGCAACAGTCAGCATTGACTGTATCAGTCGGCGTGCTACAGTCAACGCTGACTGTCGGAGGCGATGATGTCCAAAGAGCCACGCCTTTCCAAAGACGCGCGAACCTCCAGCCTTTCCACGCGCGAGAGGCTCATGGATGCAGCCGTGGAATGCCTTATCGAGCGAGGCGTGGCTGGCACCACCACGCTCGCGGTTCAGCGCAAGGCGGAAGTCAGCCGGGGCGCCTTGCTCCATCATTTCCCAAGCCACGCCACGCTGTTGGCCGCGAGCGTAGCTGAACTGGTCAAGCGCAACGAACGGGCCGTGCTGCATTCGCGTGCCGAGCTGCGAGCATCGAGTGACAAGCTGGAAACGGCAATTCGCTCACTCGCGTTTGCCGCCCGACAACCCGCCTACCTGGCCGAACTGGAACTGTGGGCGGTCGCCAGAACCGACAACGTGTTGAAGCAAGCGCTGATTGCGGCGGAACGCGCCGCCAAGCGCGACCTTGAGCGGGTTTATACGTCGCTTTTTGGAGATTGGGCGAACTCAGAGACTTACGACGATGTTGTTTCGTTGACGCTGCATTTAGTCAGAGGGTTGGCAGTCTCGGAGAACATCCGCGTATCCATCCAGCGGCGCGAACGGCTTATTGCGGCCTGGACTTCAGCAGTTCGAATGATGCTTCGGCAGGGGGCACCAAATAAAGACAGCAAACGGGCAGGACAGTGTTGATGAACCAGTTGGTACTGCAAAGATCATACTGGCCTGCAGATGGGTCACGAAATGTCCGAGACATCAGCATTGGCGAAGCATTGTCGCAAGCAGCTAACGCCGTGCCCGATCGCCTTGCATTGGTGGAAGTCGTTCCATCATCCATGGAATCGCCTGTAAAGGCTGCACAGACCGGTCGGGAGTGGACGTTCCATCAACTTCACAGCGATGCCCGGCGTTGCGCGAGCTGGCTTTCGGCTCGGTTCTCGAAAAGCGATCGGGTCTGTATTTGGGCGCCAAACGTACCAGAATGGATCGTGCTTCAGTATGGCGCCGCGTTATCAGGACTCGTGCTGGTGACAGCAAATCCGGCCCTGAAACCATCCGAGCTGAGATATGTAATCGAGCAGTCGCGAAGCCGGGCCATATTTCACCTGGAGCAGTTCCGCGGAGTCGATACCGGGTCCGTTGCCCGACAGATGGAGGAAATCGGTATCCAGCGATATTCCTTTGACGGCTGGCTGGAGGAGGTGCGGGGCACAACGGAAGCGGTTTTGCCGGATGTTGATCCAGGTCTGCCAGCGCAAATTCAATACACGTCTGGCACAACAGGGCAGCCGAAGGGGCGCTATTGCGCCATCGGGCGCTTGTCACCAATGCGAGCTACGTTGCCGTGAGGGCCGGATTGGACGGCAGTGTGCTGGTCAGCCCGATGCCGTTGTTTCATACGGCAGGCTCAGTCATGAGCGTATTAGGCAGCGTGACCACCCACTCGACGCTGATACTTCCGCTGCTTTTTGAGTCTTCTCTTGTTTTGGATGCAATCGCGACATGGCGGGCGCAAGTCGTGTTCGGCGTCCCAACGATGCTCCTCGCGATGATCGAGCAATTAAAGTCGGCCCCCCGCGATCTTACCTCCTTGCGAGCGGCGCTTTCAGGTGGTGCGCCGGTTCCACCGGAGCTTCACAAACGGGTCCGTGAGGCGCTTAAGACGCCACTCATGACGGTGTACGGGCAAACGGAGCTTAGCCCTATTGTCTCTCAAACAACGTTTGACGATCCCGAAGACAAGCGCATCCATACTGTTGGAAGGCCCCTTTGGAACGTCGAAGTTCGCATAGCCGATTCTGCCACGTTTGAAGCGCTTCCGCTCGAGAGCGAAGGCGAAATTCAAGTGCGCGGATACCAGACAATGATCGAGTATTTCGACAAGCCGGAAGAAACGCGCGAGACGATCACGAAGGATGGTTGGTTGCGCACTGGTGATCTCGGAAAGATGGACGCGTGCGGTTATTTGCAAATCACCGGGCGGCTGAAAGATATGATCATCCGCGGTGGCGAGAACATTTACCCGGTAGAGATCGAGGCTTGCCTCATTCGACATCCCGATGTCGCGGACGTTGCCGTCTTTGGAGTTCCAGACCCTAGGTGGGGAGAAGTAGTCGCAGCGGCAGTGCGCATCACATCTGACAGCAAAACTACCGCTGAAGAACTCGTCAATCACTGCCGTAAGGCGATGGCGCCCCATAAGGCCCCCACGTTATGGTTTGGCAGTACCGAGTTTCCCCTCACGGCATCTGGCAAAGTTCAGAAATTCAAGCTGCGAGAAGCGCTGGCCAATGGCGCTTTGCACCCGCTGCCTTAGCGGTGGCATCAAAGAACGCTTGGGAGGAAAGAATGAGAGTTGAGAACACCTCGGCTGAAGACGTGCCGGCCTATCGCGCGGTCGAACGCATCTATCATTCCTATCTCACGGGCCTCGTCCTTCATATTTCTTCACGTGCCGGGGCGGCTAGCGCCGCTGAGGTCGTGTTCAGAATGTTTCGCCGTCAACAGAAGACCCATTTCGTCGCAAGCCTCAAGAAGCTTGGTTTGGACGGGCTGCCACATGCAGTCGCCAGCGCACAGTACAATTACCTCGCCAATCAGGTTGGCGGGGTCAAGGTCGAATACGTTTATGAGACCGACAAGAAGGCATGGATTCGTTATCCGCCTCCGCGCTGGCTTTGGCACGGTACCGCGGTATGTGGAATACCTTCGGAAGTGTCCCGCGGGATGCTCAGGGGATGGCATGGCAACAATGGCGTGGTGCTCGGCAATCCTCGACTCGGCTTCGTCTGCACGGGACAGACTGTTGATGGGCAGCCTGGCCTGGAGGGGTACTATCAGGAGTACGATCGCGAACTTTCTCCGGAAGAGCGGCTGCAGTTTTCGCCTGGAGAGCGGTGCCCGCCATTCAGGCCAGAACTTGCGCCGCGCCTTCCCGAAATGAATTGGCCGGAAAGTCGCCTGCGAAAGGCGCTCCGCAATTATGCGATGGATTATATCACGTCGATACTACCCGAATTGATGTCGGTGCTGGGGCCGGCTGAGGGAAGTCACCTGGGAGGTTTGGCAGCCCGGTTGATCGGCATGCATACGTTCGATGACGTTGCAGCCATGCTCGGTGGAGTGGAGCGAGATGTTGCGGGCTTTGCCACCGCATTTACGAGGCTCTTGCGAGGCCAGGGCGATGATGCGGAAATGCATCTTGAAGGTGACACTGCGATCGTGAAGCAGACGACGTGGCGCCTGATGGCGGGAAAGGAGCAAATGTCTCCTGCAATATTCGATGCATGGAACCAGCTATGGGTAGGCGCTGCACTAGCCCACGATCGCTTCATGCGCGTCACAGTTACTTGCCGCCGCGATGCTGGTGACCCGGTTTGGGCATGGGAATTTCGACCGGGCCAGTGAACCATGCTTGCGGTGCCGGCAGGACTCGAACCTGCAAACCAGACCGCTATGAGGGGAGGATAGAGGTCAGTTTCGTTGATTTTCTGGTTTCGGTCGATTTCGGCCGCGTTCATGCGCTTTGTCGAAGCCGTTTCTGGTGCGCTAACGCGAAGGGGCTGCAAGGCCATCGTTGCGCGATTTGTCATTTGACTTGCAGTACGTCGGGTGTTCATCGTGAAGTTGCTCTGAGGTTCTCGAGCCCGTGGGGATCCGTCCGGCACTTGTCGAAAACGGATACAGAGTGGCGGTAGCTCGATTTCGGGAGTTGCCAACCTGCCGAGCCTGAATCGCGAAGCAGCTTCCGCCGTTCGAGCACTCCTAGCGCATAGTGCCGTTATTGCTCGCGAGCGCACTGAGTACCGACTGTGGTTCTGGTTTTCCTTGAAGCTGGAGCACCAAAATGATTTCTCCATCACGCACATGTCAGCCGGAATACGATTCGATCGCGAATAGATCACGCATGGGCATAGCCCGCCTGGCCGCGCTCGCTCTTGGGGCACTCCCGTCGATCGCGTTCGGCGCCGACAAGCCGGCGCTGAGCCCGAACGCTGCAACGCCCCTCGTAACGGCTTCGCGCATCTCCGCGACGGTCGAGTTCGGCCTGCCAGCTCTTGCTGCGGCGATCGAGCGGGATATTCCAAAGCGGCTTGCCACCATCGACGAGCGCGTCAACTGCGTTCATCGTCGTGTTTTCATCTTCCGCATCAACGCCAATTGCGACGTCTGGGGTTTCGTCGACCGGACCAGCCCGGTCTCGCTGTATGGCCGGGGTGACCGCGTCTTCGAGCGGTCTCCAATATGGCGCCGCCGAAGGCCAGGGAGCCAACCGTTTCACGGCGCGTATTCGCGGCGACACCGAAGCGCGCGCGACGATCGAGGTTGAAGCGCGCCCCGAGCTGCGGCGGGATGGGTCGCTCCAGCTAAACATCAGCGACTCCTTCCACTGGAGCGAACATCCCTACCTTCACGTGCTCGGTCGCGAGGTTGACCTTGCACCCTATGTCGAGCCCAACATCCGGACGCAGTTGGCTCGCATCCATTCGCGCGCGCTGGCGGCGGCGCGCGCACTCGACCTGCACGGCAAGGCGGAGATGGCGTGGCGGCACGCGTTTGAACCCATTAAACTCGCAGACGATCCGCCGGTCTGGCTGCAGCTAACCCCGCAGAGCGCGGCTTTCGCGGGTGTCCGCGCCAATGCGAAGACATTGTGGGGATCGCTTGAGCTTGTCGGTTCCGCCGAAACCGTGATCGGGCAGCCGCCGCCGGCTGTCACGGTGACGGCCTTGCCGCCGCTCGGCACCGCGGTGGCCGAGCCGGGCACGTTCGATGTCATTCTTCCCGTCCGCATCAACTACGAGACGCTCAGGGAAAAGATAAGTCAGGCGATCGCAGCCGTGCCGGCGCAGGACACATCCGTGCGCGAGGTTCAGATTTATCCGTCGTCGGGTAAACTTGTGATCGGCCTGCGCATCGCAAAGAGCTCGGACACCGATTCCAGCGCGGGCCAATGGACCTATCTCTCCACCACGCCAAAAGTCGATACGAACAATAAGACCGTCGGGCTTTCCGAAACCGACGTAACAACGTCATCAGACGACAGCCAGATTGGATCCGCTGTGCAGCAGCTCGCGGCGCAATTGAAGAATGTCGCTAATCTCGACTACGGCATCTCCTACCAGAACCTGCTCATGGCAGCGAACGAACGCCTGACGCGCCCGCTGAAGGACGGCTTTCGCATGGAAGGTCACCTCGACTCGGCAAGGCTCGAAAAAGTGCAGTTGCTGCGCGAAGGCATCTTGATTGCTCTTCATGCCAACGGCGGTCTGAAGATACTTTACGGACTGTAAGCACGTGAGCCAGATCATGCGATACTTCAATTCCGTTGGCCGCTGGCGGCGCAAATGGATGCCGAATGCGCTCGTCGCCGCGGCCGCCTTTGGCCTGGCGGGAATAGCGTCGGCCCAGACGGCATTTTATGATGCGCCGGAATCGTTGCTCGCCGGCGCGCCGGGCACCTTGGTGCGGCAAGAGCCGATGGACGGGGCTCCGCTCCGCGCCTCCACCTATCGCGTGCTATATCGGTCGACGGGGCTGAAGGGTCGGCCGATCTTTGTGTCCGGCGTTGTCATCGTTCCGCAAGGTGAGCCCCCGCCCGGCGATCGTCCGATCGTTGCTTGGGCACATCCTACATCGGGCATCGTCCCGCGCTGCGCGCCGTCGCTCGCCATTTTTCTGTTTCAGCAGATCCAGGGCCTTCGCTCGATGATCTCCCGTGGCTTCGTCGTGGCGGCGACCGATTATCCGGGGCTCGGCACGTCGGGTCCGCATCCTTATCTGGTGGGTGAGAGCGAAGGTCGCGCCGTGATCGATATCGTGCGCGCGGCACGCTTACTTCCCCGCGCAGGCGAGGGCAAGGACTTCGCAGTGTGGGGACATTCGCAAGGCGGGCAAGCCGCGCTCTTCGCGGGGATGATGGCAAACGCCTACGCGCCTGAGTTGAGGCTTCTCGGCGTCGCTGCGGCGGCGCCGGCAACCGACCTCGCGAAGCTGATGAGCGACGATATCAACTCGATCGGCGGCAAGAACATTACGGCGATGACGCTATGGTCATGGCACCGGGTCTACGGAGCCGTCATCGACAATGTCGTCGATCCGCGCGCCATGCCCGCGATCGACAGGCTGGCTCAAGAATGCATCGAAGGACCTTTCGACCTGATCGTCAGGCAGAGGACAGGGAGGCCGCTCGAGCAATATTTCCTGACGGTGCAAGATCCGACCAAGGCCGAACCTTGGCGCTCGCTTCTCCAACAGAACAGCACCGACGTGCTCTCTCCTGAGATCCCCATCTTTCTAGCGCAGGGGACCAGGGACCAGATCATCCGGCCCGCTGTTACCCAGACCTATATGGACAAGCTGTGCAAGGCTGGCAGTAAGGTCAGGATGGTCATGCTGCCCGGTATCGGCCATGCACGTGCCGCGCAAGCAAGCACGATGGCCGCAGTGAACTGGATGACTGACCGCTTTGCCGGGAAAACACCTCCGGACGACTGCGTCAGATAGACCAGTTGTTTCTGGTGCGAAACTGGTGCGGCGTCATTCTCAGACATTGGCGCACGAACCCGCGACGTCCGCTTACGCTAAACAAATGCGGAGTATTGTTTGGATCAGACCCAGACTACTTGACCGCAGCCGCTGCGGTTTCGCCCGGTGGCACAATCCGGAACATGAAGGTCGAAACCTTTTCCCCGGGTTTGAACGGACCGGGAATCTGGTTGCTGACCGGGTTCAAACTTTGGAGAAAAAGCCGCGATCGCGCTGGCGTCATCCGCTGTGAGTGTCGCAAAAGCGTGCCAAGGCATGATCGGCGCCAGGATGCGGCCGTCCGGTCGTTCACCGACCTGTATCGCCTTCACGATCTGCTCTGGGGTCCAACTACCGATGCCGGTCTTTTTGTCGGGTGTGATGTTTGAGCCCACAAAGACACCTTCACCCGGAATCTCGAAGCCCACATCCGAGCCGCCGAGAAAGCGTGACATATCGGGATTCCCGAAGAAGTATCCCGGCGTGTGGCAGTCGTTGCAGCCGCCGAGCGTGACGAGATATTTGCCGCGCGTGATCTGTGAATCGTCAGCCATGGCCGCGAACGCTGGAAGCGCGATAACTGACGCGGTCACGAATGCAAGACGAACTGAAATCCGCAACATGATTTGCCTCCCTGGCTTGAACTGCGGTGCGCCTATTCCACTCAGCTTTGCGCCTTATGGTTTGCGGCCGATCACGGCGCCGTTCGCGGCGGGTGCGTCGAACCAGACCGTCTCGATGTGCCGGAAGCCGGCTTCCTCGAGCCACGCCGAATATTCGGTCGGCGTATAGTTTCGTCCCTCCGTCTCGATCAGCATGTTGAGGCTCATCAGCGCGGCCGGCGCCGGCCCGGTTTTTTCGTCATTGACGAGAAGCTCGCTGATGACGACTGCGCCGCCGCTCGGCAAAGCCTCGAAGGACCGGCGCAGCAGCGCGCGGTTCTTCGCCTCATCCCAATCGTGCAGTATCATCGACAGGAGATGCACGTCGTGATCCTCGGGAAGCTGTTCGAAGAAGTTGCCGCCGGCGGTCTCGATGCGGTCGGTCAAGCCGGCCTCGATAATTTTTCCCGCGGCGATCGCGGCCACATGCGGCAGATCAAATACGGTCGCACGCAGCTCCCCATATAGTTTGCAAAGCTCGATGTCGTACGCGCCCGATCCGCCGCCGATGTCCAGAAGGCGGCGGAAATGATTGAGATCCACGGCTTCGCCGAGCTTGCGCGCGGTCATCGTGGAGAGCGAATGCATCGCCTCCCAGAAGAGTGCCAGCATCGTCGGATCCTCGCCGTCGAACATCGAGGATTGCACTGCCGGGTTCCACGTGGTTGGTCGGTTCGTGCGCAGCGCTTCGGTAAGTTTGCCCCAGCCCGCGTAGAGCCGCTTGTCGGCCATCTGCACGAAGCCACCGAAGTAATACGGCTTCCCGCGCACGAGAAAGGCTTCGCTTAAGGGCGTATTGCGATAACGGCCGTCCGTTTTCTCCAGAAGCCCGAGTGCAGCGCAGCCGGTCAACAGCATCTCGGTCGGGCGTGGATCCAGACCGAGCGCTTCCGCCAGCTCCGCAACCGTGGTGCCGGCGCCGCCTGCAAGGTGACTGAACAGGCCCTCCTCGTGTGCTGCAGCCAGGGTCTTGAAAGCCCAGAAGCCGGTCGAAAGTGCCATTAGCGGGACGGCGGAAGGAAGCTCCTGCGTGGTGACGATCGGTTGATCGGCCGCGCGCAGCCTTGTCTCGCCCGAGATCGAACCGGGCTGCCGGGCAAGCGTTGTCCTGTGCGCAGCAGCGCGCTGATGGTTGGGCATGATGCTCTCCTCGGTTAATTCGCAGCTCTTAAGCCGCGCGGTGGTCTTCAGCACAAATCCACGTAGTCGCACTCTCGACGAGTGATAGCCGCGAATTTCCGCTCGAGGCATTTCAGCCTCCCATTTCCAGCCATGCGCTCCGTCCCTTGGCGCTCCTTACCTTTCCGCCGAGGCAACGGTAAGGAGACTATAGGACCGATAGAAGTGCCAATTCATGGATTCCTCACCAATCCAATTCCGCTTGGCATGGGGACACCTGCAAGGCCCTACGCTGAGGCAGCGCAGGGCGCAGGAGGACCGGTCGAGGAGCCGCCCGATCGATCAGTCCAATTCAGGCGCGTGCCGTCGCCTCTAGCGACATCGGTCACGCCGCTTTCGGGCGTCGAGCCATGCGTTCATCGAAGCATCTGCGCAGCCGCCTCAGCCCTTCGGCAATCTGCGCCGTCTCGACAGCCCCATATCCCAGCATAATGCCGGCCTGAAGCCTCTCTCCAGCAGGAAGGGTTGAATGGCAACGCCGAGATCAAAGGCTCGTGATGCGATCGCATCGATATCATCAACCGATGCTCTTCGCGCGTAGGCGGCGATATGCAGCCCGGTGCTCGATGGAACAAGGTCGAGGTGATCGTCGAAGTTCATCTTGATCCCCTCGGTCAGCACCGCGTGCCGTTCGCTATAGGTGCGGCTCACCTTGCGAATGTGGCGCGCAAACGCGCCCTCGTCGATAAACCGCGCCAATGCGCTCTGCGCCATTGTCGCTGTATGCCAATCGGTGACGAACTTCGCCTTGTTCGCCGCCTCTCGCAGCGACGGCGGCACGACCATGAAGCCCAGCCGGAGAGTCGGCAGTAACGTCTTTGAAAACGTGCCGACATACACAACGCGACCGGTCGTATCGAGGGTCTGAAGCGGCTCGAGCGGACGCCCGCCGAAGCGAAACTCGCTGTCATAGTCGTCCTCAAAGACAACCGCGTTGGTGCGCTCCGCCCAGGCAAGCAGCGCACGTCGACGCGAGAGGCTCATGGCTACGCCGAGGGGAAACTGATGCGACGGCGTCACGTAGACGGCCCTGGCCCCGGCCGGCAGCGCCTCCACGACGAGACCTTCGCTGTCGACCGGTACACCGATCACGCGCGCGCCCAGCGCCTTGAACAAGTACCTTGGAGGCAGATAGCCCGGTTTCTCCACCGCAACGATATCGCCGGGATCGAGAAGCACGCGAGCGACGATGTCGAGTGCCTGTTGGGTGCCATTGGTGACGATGACATCGTCGGGCGATGCAGCAACGCTTCGTGAGATGCCGATGTGGCGAGCGATCGCCGCGCGCAGGTCCCAATTGCCCGCAGGACTCTCGTAGGCACCTGCCGCCATCTCGCGCGAGCGCAGCGCACGGGCGACGACCCGCCGCCAGGCTCGATGTGGAAATAACGAAGCGTCTGGAAGCGCGGCTCGGAAGTCGAAACGCGCCGCACGGTTAAAGCGCATCGGAAACGGTATTGTCTCCCAAACACCACGCAACCGAATTGCGCGGGCCGTCGACCGTCTTGTTTTCGACGCCGGACGTTTGGCCTCGAACTGACGGCTGACGAACGTCCCGGCGCCCGTATGGGACGTTGCGAAGCCTTCCGCAAGCAGGCTTTCATACGCGACCGTCACCGTCGATCGTGAAACCGTCAGCGCAGCGGCCAGTTCTCGCGTGGATGAAAGGCGCTCTCCAGGCCGAAGGCGCCCGTCCAGAATTGCCTGCCGGATCTGACGGTAGATCTCGCCACTGAGGTCATTTCGACCAACAAGACTGACGTGAAAAGCCACAATCCTGGTCCATCTTCCTTTGCAATGGACCGGCAACCCTGCACAACGGTGAGCGTTCCATCATACCGCTTCACAGATGTGGAAATGGCAACCGAAGGTTCCTTGAGCGTGAAGCTTATCAGTCAAGGGCAAGGCCCGGTTGTTCGCGGAATGCGTGGTCGTGGAGCGCCGGCTTGGGCCCGGCAGGACTCGAACCTGCAACCAGACCGTTATGAGCGGGCGGAACAAACACGCGGTTGTTGATTTTGCTGCATTTTCGTTGGAAGCTGATCGTGTTCGTTGCGTTCTGATGAGATTTTTTCTGGAGCGAAGCCGGTGCGATAGATCAGAGGACTGAGGACCTATGCATGAGGGCGAGCGCGAACGTTGAACTCGATGCCGGCAGCAAGACATTTGCCTCGGGTCTCTTGCCGGATTTGATAGCCGCATTACGCCGTAGCCGTAAGGGCGATCTGGTGGCGGTGATCAGTGGCGACCCAAGTATCGGCCCCGAGCTCGAGGCATGGTGTCGCTTCACCCGCAACAGTTTGGTCGATACAGCAGTCGAACACGGTCGGACGCGATGGGTGCTTCGGTACGGAGAGGCGCCTGAGAATGTGGGAGAAGATCGGCCTATCGGTTCTCGATTATGGCTTTACACCAACTTCGATTGTAACCTGAGCTGCGACTATTGCTGCGTGCGCTCGTCACCCAAAGCTCCGCGGCGTGCTCTTGGTATCGAGCGGGTCCGACAGATCGCAATCGAGGCCGCGGAGCTCGGCGTCAGGGAGATTTTTGTTACTGGCGGGGAGCCGTTCATGCTGCCGGATATTGGCGAGATCATTGCCGCGTGCGCTGCGGCGGCGCCGACGACAGTTCTCACCAACGGCATGCTGTTTGCCGGGAGTCGGCTCGCAACGCTGCGCTCACTACCGCGTGAGCGCGTAACCCTGCAGATCAGTCTCGACAGTCCCACGCCGGAGCGCCACGACAGCCATCGGGGGAAGGGGACATGGGCGCGTACCTGGAAGGGGATCGAGCGGGCTCGCGCCGAAGGATTCCGCGTGCGATTGGCGGCGACAGTGTCAACTGACGCGGAGGCCGAAGAGTTTCGCAGCTTCCTTGACGCCCATCAAGTCAGCGAGGAGAATCGGGTGATCAGGCGAATTGCGCTGCGAGGCGCCGCTACACGGGGCGTCGCTGTTGCAAGGGCAGACTTGGTGCCGGAGGTGACAATTACCGCCGAGGGAGTGTTCTGGCATCCGGTTGGAGCCGAGGATAACGACCTGCTGGTCAGCGGCGAAATCTTTCCGCTCGCCGAATCCTTCGCAGCCGTGCGCGACGCTTTCTATCACGAATCCGAACACCAGCGCCGGTTGGCAACGATTTTTAATTGCGCCTGACGAGATCGCGGAGGGTACGTTTACGGCCGCTCTAAAAAGCCCTGCTGGGCCGACGCTTCCCGCAGTGACGCATATGCTTCAAGCTGTGGCGCGACCCATTGGCGCAACCCTTCTGCCTCGAGCACGGAACGATGGGTCGGGTTATCGAAGCTCATGGCGAAGAGCGCCTTGGCAAATTGCTGCTCCAGCGCCGGGTCGAGATCGGACCGAGCTGTGAACATGCAGTGGTTGAAGGGCGGCGAACTCCATATCTCCGTTAGCGCACCTTCCGGCACCAGGCGCTGGGCGCGTACGGTATCCCAGAAGGGGCTGCCGATGGCGCCGGCATCAGCGCGGCCGTCGAGCACCGCACGAACGACCTCGGACTCGCTCGTCCCGGTGTCACCGTGCTTGCCGACGTCGCTGTCGAAGCGCAGCGTTTTGTAGTCTTCCCCCTCGACCACTCCCTCGCGCTGGAGAAAGTAAACCGGAAGGATTGCCGCGTGGCCACTGTCGCGGCTACCGAGAGCCAGCGTGCGGTTCCTGAGGTCAGAAAGCTTGGAGACTGAGCCTCCAGTTGCGGCGACGATCTTGGTCATCCATCCCACATCGGTGTCGCGCATCGCGATGGGTCGGCATCGCCGATCGCTCCACGCCTCGGACTGGATAAATGCGAGGTTGGTATTCCATCCGATGTCGATGCGCGGCAGCGCATCGCCAGGCAGGGCAAGGAGGGCCGCGACTTGGGCTTCGTAGCTCTGAAATAGCACCACCTCGACGGGGAGATGCGCTTCCTCGTGAAAGTACCGCCGCATCCCCTCCCAGATGCTGACCACCTTTGGATCATATGCGACCGCACCTAACCAGATCGTCCGGGTCATGATGGCCTCACTTGTCGCGCTGGAAGTTCAGATACGATCAGTTCGCTTGCAATTCGCTTGCCGAAATTTCCGAACGCGTCACCGCGCTCAGAACAACGGTATTCCCAAAATGGCCTTGCCGATGAAGTCGCGCAGAACATCGCTCGTCGGCGCCATGACAGCACCGGCATGGGCATCGCGGAACAATCGCTCGATGGCCAGATGTTTGGAGAACGCCGCGCCTCCGCACACCCGCATCGCGGTCGAGGTGACAGCGATCGCGACCTCACCTGCCGCCGCCTTGCTCTCGAGCACGCGCAGCATGGTGGTATCTCGGGGACGCTCAAGGTGATCGACGAGATCGTCGATGCGCGCCGCAAGCCCGTCTGTGTCGATCTGCATCGTCGCCAGTTGGGCGCGAAGCGTCTGCAGGCTCTCTCCGAGGGTCTGGCCCAAATGATCGAAGCGCGCGCTGTTGAGATGAGACGCTGTGCCCGCGACTGCGGCCCGGCAAAGGCCCAGCGCGACCGCCGAGGTTCCGAGGTTGAACAGCGGAAGCACGACTTCCAGCATCGCCTTGAAGCCGGCGCCGTCATCCGTCAACTGGAGACCGGGTGCAATCTCGCAATCCTCGAGGATCATCGGCGCGGAAGCATTGGCGCGCATCCCGAGACCATCCCACGGGCCGGCGACCGACAGCCCGGGGGTGTCGCTGGCGACGAGATAGAGCGTCGAATCCGTTGCAGCCTTGCCTTCGGGAGACAGTGCCGAGACGACATAGCTTTGAGCGTGACCCGCGCTCGTCACAAATGATTTTTTCGCCGTGAGGTGCACGTTGGCGGCGTTGCGCTTTGCTCGCGAGACGGGCGCCCAGAAGTGACTGCGCGATCCGGCTTCGCTGAATGCCAGGGTGGTCAGGTGTCTTCCCGCCGAAATGTCCTTTAGCGTCTGCGCGACGGTGGCCCCTTGACGGGCCGTCGCAATCGTCGCGGTAGCGCACACGTGCATCAAATAGACCATCGCCGCTGACGCGTCCGCTTCCGCAAATGTCGCGACGATCGCGGCGAGGGTCCGCGGTCCCAGGGCCGCGCCGCCTACCTCGGCGGGCAGCATGATCCCCAGCAATCCCGCCGGCCCGAGCGCTGCGACGGCCTCGGACGAAAATCGCCCGTCCTTGTCGTTTTGCCTGGCCGCCGGCGCGAGGATGTGATTGGCGATCTCCTTGGCATTCGAAAGTGCAGTCTCGTGATTCATGACTACCCTCGACATCCAGATGCTGACCACTGGGTTCTAGAACATCGAACCCGCTCTCTCTCTTCCCGATGCTATGCGAGCCGTACCATGGGATCAACACGACCAGCTTCGGACATGGCGATCTCTTGGCGATCTCTTGCCGTGCCAGCAGCACTACGGGGCAAGGTAATTACGTTCGTCAAAGCCATTTCGTTACGTCGCTCGGAAATTTTTTTACGCCGGTGAACCGCCTCTTTGGACCGTCGCCGGCGGGGCGGCGCTTGCCCGCTGCCGAGTGGAACGCTACCAATGACCAGCAAGGGCGTAACGAGGTCTGCCTGGTAATGGCAATCAATGATGACGACCCGCTGCAATTGATCGCGATCGCCGATCCCCTGCGATTCCGGTTGCTGCCGTGAGCTGCGCAGCGATCGGAATCATTGGCAAGGCGCCGCAACCCGGCCGCTCGAAGACACGGCTTGCGACGGCCGTTGGTGCCACCGCTGCTTCCGAGCTGTCTGGCTGCTTTCTGCGCGACGTCGCTGCAGCCATCGAGGCGGTGCCCGAGGCGCTCGGCAGGCGCGGCTATGGTGTCTATGCCCCGGCAGGAGCCGAAGACATCATGCGGCAGTTGCTTCCGGCAGAATTCGGACTGTTGCTACAGGTCGGCGATGATCTCGGACACGTGCTGATCGGTGCGGCGCGTGCGCTCCTGGATGCCGAACATGACTGCGTCCTGCTCGTCAATGGCGACAGCCCGACCTTGCCGTCTCGTTTCCTCGTGCGGGCGATCGAAGCCCTGCGCGAGCCCGGTGATCGGATGGTGCTCGGGCCGGCGAGCGACGGCGGCTACTATCTCATTGGGCTGAAGCAGGCTCATCGGCAGCTATTTGTGCGCATCGCGTGGGGAACCGAAACCGTTGCCCGCAGCACATGTGACCGAGCCGCCGAGATTGGCCTTGCCACGACGCTGCTTCCGGAATGGTACGATGTCGACGATATCGAAACCTTGGGTTGGCTGCAGGAGGAACTCGCCGGCGCTTCGACTCGCTTTCGTGAAGGCGGATTTGCCCCCGCGAGCCGGGCCTTTCTCAAGGCCGGGCCCCTGATAAGGCCGTGAACTGATGGCCGGGAACATTTCCAATCAACCCGGTCGACTGGCGCGCGCTGCCAAGCATGTCGCTCCGCTTCATCTTTTGGCCGGCATCGGTGTCATCATCGTCGGCATGACCCTCGTGACGCCCTTTGCCTTCGAGACTCTCGGTGACAATGCCTTCATCGCGCTGGCCATCCCCGCGGGTCTCTTGACGGTCGCCGCGACGGACCTCGCCGAGCGCGCTCCGCAGAAACACGCGCTCTGGCTCGTGTTTGGATGTGCGATCATTCTGAGAGGCTATTTGCTGCTGTTCGATCCGCTCCTGTCCAGTGACATCTATCGCTATGTCTGGGACGGCAGGGTTCAGGCCGCGGGCATCAACCCCTTCCGTTACTTCCCGGCCGACGAGACGCTTGCATTTCTGCGCGACGAGACGATCTTCCCCCATATCAACCGGGCCGATACGGCCGTCACCATCTATCCCCCGGTGGCGCAATTTTTCTTCCTCATCGTCACGCGGCTAGGCGAAAACGTGACAGTGATGCGTCTCGCGCTGCTTGGGTGCGAGGCCGTGACCGTGACGCTGATCATGCTCTTGCTGCAGCGAACGAACCGCCCGGTGACGCGCGTGGTCGCCTATCTCTGGCACCCGCTTCCGCTGTGGGAGATTGCCAACAACGGCCACGTGGACGCGCTGATGGTTGCGCTGATGCTGCTGGGCCTGTGGATCGCCTTGACCGGCCGAGCTCTCCGCGGAGCGGTGGTGATCACTTTCTCAGTGCTGGTCAAGCCCTACGCGGCGCCGGTGCTGGCCGGGATCTGGCGCCCTTGGGACGTCAAGATGCCGCTCGTCGTGATCGCTACCGTTGCGCTTTGCTATCTTCCCTATCTGTCGGTCGGCTCGGGAGTTCTCGGATTCCTGACCAAAGGCTATCTGACAGAACAGGGGATCAGTGGCGGCAACGATCTCTGGCTGTTGTCACTTTGGCGCCTTGTGTTTGGCTATCATGAAGGTGATGTTGCCGCCTACCTTGCGCTGGCAGCGCTGGCTCTTTGGTTCACGGGACTCTCCGTGGCCCGCAGCTCTCATCACAGCATCGCATCCAGTCTTGCCGACATCAACATGCTGTTACTTCTCACGCTCCTGTTGTTGTCGCCCAACTATCCCTGGCATTTTCTAGTTATAATGCCGTTTGTCGCCCTGTGTGGATCCGCACCTGGTTGGGCGGTTTCGATCGGAGCGCTGTTGCTGTCCGAACAGCTCGATTGGGATTTCTACATTCCGAGAATTGTGAGCAAATCAATTCTGTTCGGAGGTCTTTTCCTAGCTTGCGCCTTTACGGCGTGGAGGGCCCGCATGCAGCGGACTGCAGATTCCGGGGCATCGCAATGAACATTTCCGGCGAAGTGCAGAGCACTGGCGCGCCCTTCGATCCGCGCCGCTATCACGAGTCGGTCACGGCCGAGCGTACCGCGATCGCCCAGCGTCCGCCGGTTTGTCTTTATCTGGAAGTGACCAACCGCTGCAATCTGCTGTGCACCACCTGTCCTCGCACCTACGAGGAGCTCGAGCCGCCAGCAGACATGAGCTGGGATTTGTTCACATCGATTGTCGACCAGCTTCCCGATCTGGCGCGCGTGGTTCTGCACGGCGTTGGCGAGCCGATGCTGGTCCCGAACCTGCCGCGAATGGTCAAATACCTGAAAGGGCGCGGCGTTTACGTCTTGTTCAACACCAATGGAACGGTCCTCAGCGAGCGCAACGGCCGTGCGCTGATCGACGCCGGGCTTGATGAGCTGCGTGTATCGCTCGACGCGTCAAACCGCGAGAGCTTCAAGGCGATTCGTGGCAGGGATTATTTCGGTCGGATTGTCCGCAATGTTCGCGCATTTCGCGAGCTGCAGGAGCGGGAGGGGTTCGCAAGGCCGCAAGTTTCCGTTTGGCTCACCGGCCTGAAAGAGACTGTCGAGCAACTGCCTACATTTGTGAAAGTTGCGGCGGAGATCGGTGTCAAAGAGGTTTATCTGCAACGGCTCGTCTTCTTCACTGAATCCGCCATTGGCATGGCGCGGCCGGATCAGGCCCTGTTCGAGCGCCTGACGCAGGAAGAAGCGGCCTACTTGAAAGAGGCGGAGGATCTGGCGCATTCCCTCGGCGTGACCTTCAGCGCGTCGGGCGCCGCAACCGAGCCGGGACTGAGCCTAAAGGGCAGTGGTGACGGTTCGCCGTGGTCGCTCTGCCGGCGGCCATGGTCGCTGATGTATTTCACGGCCAATGGCCGGGCCTTGCCGTGTTGCATCGCGCCGTTTTCGCAGCATGGCTATGACAACTATACGCTCGGCCATGCCGGGCAGCAGTCGTTGCGGGATATCTGGAACGGGCCCGCGTATCGGGACTTTCGTGAGGCGCTCCTTTCGGACAAACCACCTGAATGCTGCGCCAATTGCGGGCTGCGCTGGAGCCTGTGAACGAGGTAACCCACGAGATCGGCGAGAAGCGGCCTGCGTCGGGCCGCCCGCCCATCGTTTCGGCGATCATTCCGTGCCTCGACGAGGAAGCGGCGATTGGCCAGGTCGTAACCGAGGTGCTGGCGCAGAATGTGAGCGAAGTCGTCATTGTCGATGGGGGCTCGCGGGATCGTACCGCCGAGCGGGCAGAAGCCGCCGGAGCTCGCGTGATTGTCGAGCGGCGCCCCGGCTATGGTCGCGCCATCCAGGCGGGCATCGCCGCTGTGCGCGATGACGCCGACATTCTCGTCTTCCTCGACGGCGACGGCAGCGATCCTGCGGAATTCATCTCCAAGCTGGTGTCGCCGATCGTCGCTGGGCAGGCCGTCTTCGTTCTCGGCTCGCGCGTTCGCGGTTCACGTGAGCCAGGCAGCCTGACACCACAGCAGCTCCTCGCGGCCCATGTCGGCAGGCTGCTCCTGCGCCTCGTCTATGGCGTGGGCTTTACCGACCTGTCGCCATTTCGCGCCATCCGCCGGGATGAACTCAGACGTCTCGGCATGAAGGAGGAGACATATGGCTGGAACCTGGAAATGCTGATGCGGGTTGCGGCCGCCCGCTTGCCGGCACTCGAGATCGCCGTGGGACAGCGGCGCCGGATCGGTGGGGTATCGAAGGTCTCCGGCAATCTCATTGCCGGCATCAAGGCAGCCTGGTCGATTTCGACGACATTTGTTCGCCTCGCGATTGAGCTGCGACACCAAAGGGGTCCGGGAGAGAGGCGCGGCTAGATCAGCGAGTGCCGGCAACCCGACAAGCAGCGATGTCCCGGGGGGCTTTTCGATCCCGTGGCTCCGGTGGCGAAAACACCGCCAGGTATCCGCCGTCGCCTGCGAGCTGATGTGTGGCGACCTCGCGATAGCCAATGGCGGTCAGTTCGCAACGCAACAGCTTGATTGGCGTGCCATGCTCCGACGTCGGACGCTCGAGGTCGACAATTCCGACCCGCGCGCCCGGCTTCAAGGCGGGCGCCAGATTGTAGAGGAAGGCGTAGGGCTGAGCTATTTCGTGATACATGTGCACGAGGATGGCAGCGTCGAGCGAGGAAGTGGGAAGGCGCGGATCGTGTGGTTTGCCCAGTGCGAACCTGACATTTGTCAGCCTCAGGCGTTGCGTTCGCCTGGCGAGCGCGATGAGGTAACTTCGCGTGACGTCCTGGGCGATGACGGAGCCGGTGGGACCGACGAGACGCGAGAGACGCACCGTGTGGTAGCCGCTGCCTGCACCAATGTCGGCGACGTTCATGCCTGGCTTGAGTTCAAGAAGGCGGGCGATCTCACCGGCCTCATTCAGTGAATCGCGGTGCTGCTCGGAGGCACGGCTTGGGCTGACGATCTGCGCAACCGGGCGCTCAGGTGAAGGGAATTCCCTTGCCGGGACACCCGGCGGAGCAAGATAACCAATGTCAGCGGCGTGTCCGCAACTTGCGCCCAGGCCCACAAGAAGCATCACCGCGCGGGCCAGTGCTATCATGCTCGTCTCCCCACGTAGAACGACAACGACTAACCGGCGATGTTGAAGAACCAGCCAATAGGTCCCTTCCCATCGCGCACGGCAGGGATTTTGCGGCGCAACCAGGCATCCAGGCCGAGACTGCGGCCGGCGCCCTCGAGCACAAACAGGAACATCAGCATGGCCAGGAACATGTACGACCACGGCCACTCGGCCGGATCGCCCGGCCGATAAATGCCGAGCCAGAGTTGCAGCGTATAGGCGAGGGCCAGCACGCCCACGAACCGTACCGCAAGCCCGAGGATCATCGAAGTGGCGAACGCAAGCTCGGCAAGAAAAACAATTGGCCCAAAGAAATTCATGTTGGGCAGCACGATATCCTTCACGAAGGTGCCGTGAAACTCGAACGCTGCGCGGGTCGTTTCCTGTTCGGTCCAGTATTGCAGGCCGCCGGACACGGGCAGCGGCAGTTTCCACAACATGCCCTCGAACCACATGCAGCCGATCAGCACCCGCACCAGCCAGATTCCAAGGTGTCGCCCGCTACGTTGCGCCGGATCCTCCCGCCAATTCTGGAAGGCCACTGCAATGCCGGCGAGCAGCAGCGCCCAGAACAGCGCCAGGATCAGAAAGCGCCAATTTCCGAGACTAAGATAATCGCTGGTAGTCGCGGTCAGGAACTGCCAGACGTCGGTAAATGGATTCTTGGGCATAGGCGCGTGCTCCAATGAATTGAATGGTTGCTTTGCCTATCGGCCAGTTGGCGCACCGTCGCGTGGGCGATCGAAGGACACCTACCAGGTACTTACGCAGTAGAGTGCGTGGTTATTACGCGGAGGCGCGTCAAAAACTTAGATAGCGCCCGTACCTCGCCCGGGAAGGCTTCCTGGTCTTTGCCCGCGTTGTGCGGTGCCACCGCGCGCGCGGCACGCCGCTATCCTCGGGCGCCGGCCCCAATGATCTGTGGTGCGCCGACTTCAAAGGCGAGTTCAAGCTCGGCAATGGTCAATACTGTTATCCGCTGACCGTTACCGACCATGCCTCGCGCTTCCTGCTGTTGCGCGAAGCGCTCGATTCCACGCGCGAAGAGCCTGCCATCACCGCCTTCGAACGGCTGTTCCGCGAGCACGGCCTGCCGCTGGCGGCGCATCCATCCGCGGTCTCCACAGCTCAGCCCCACTTCAACTTATGACTCTGAGATAGAATTTTCAGCCGCGTAATTGCATCTGGAGGGATTACTACTAGAAATAGTCTGCAGGCGTTGTGGCAACTGCTTACTACAATTGCTGATAGCGCCGCACTGTCAGCGTATAATTCCCAGACTGAACTCCGAGTAGCTAACTGCATTTCGCGCAAGCTCCGGCACAAACTGCGTATCAAACAAGATTAGGCGCACTGGAGCGCAGATCTAGTCTGACCCAAAGCATTTGCCGATACTGCCCGGCGTACCGAATCGTCCTTGGCAATGCCTCCACCACCCGACAGTTCTGGAAGGATCAGGTCCGGCATCGCATCAACTCGGCGGCCGCCAAAGTCAATTCGTCAGCGGGGCAGGCGTGGATGCCGAAAAGAACGCGGCCGGTTCCGATGCTATCACAGCGCGCAATGAGAGAAGGCATTCGGCCATAAGTCGGACCGCCGCTCTTTTTGTGAAATCCAATATCGTCAGGATACTCGCATCCTGCATCTCCGCCCGCCCACCGAGGTGTGCAGGTGATGCGCTCAGGACAGCGACGTCCGTCGCTGTCCCATATTTTCCGTTTCGTTATTAGCAAACTCTGACCGTTTGCTGAACGTATGTGTACCCGTTCCACACGGACTGGGTTTGATAGCAGGAGGCATAGGCTCCAGCCGCCCCGAGCGCCGCACCCGCTGCCACGCCGGCAGCTGCGGGCCCCCAACCTCCGTAGTAGCCTCCGCGATAGTACCGACCGCCACCGTGCCAGCCAGGACGAACTCGTCCCGCCCATTGAGTTCCTCCGCCGTGCCAGCCAGGCGGTCTTACCCCATGGTGGGGACCTGCGTGAAATCCGGCGGCGTGAAATCCACCCGCTCGGCCACCGCGGCGCGCATCCGCTTCATCTGGGAGTAGCGTTAAACCAGCAGCGATAAGGCTCAGAGCCAATACTGAAGTGCTTGGGCGCATGATCGTACTCCATTATGAGGCACAAGCCCGGAACGCCTTCTATCGAAGTCCGTTCCGGCGATTTGAAGTAAATCTTACGTTGAACTTCGACCCGGAGGAACCTGGCCCATCGCAAGTTAGCGGGCGTTGAGACGTTGGGCCGCTGCGCGGCGGCCGTCAGCATCGGAGACACGACATCATCTTCACTGACATCATCTTCACTGACTTCGATATGCCCCGCGGCATCTAGTGGCGCGATGTCTGTTGTTAGGGTTAGAGCGGACGAGGCTGGGACGCCGTTCAACTTTCGAAAGCGACCGCGTAGCAGACGTTGACACTTGAAGGCGACGGAGCAGCGCCGCGCCAAAACAGCTTGAGTGGCGGCGTCTTGGAAAGTCCGTAATCGCTTGCCGACGTCTGCTGAGACTCCCCGTCGGACAAAATTGCGGAACCGTGCGAATTGCCGCGCAAGCATCCGCTCTTGGCACAAAGTGCATAGCCCACTTCTGGCACTAAGTGCATAGCCGAGGCGGTGAAGCCTAAAGCCATCACATGCTAAGATCCAAGCGTGTTTCGGTCTTAAGCGCACAGAAGGTTGCAGAACTGAACGCCTGGCGTCAGCTTTCCGAGGATGAATGGCAACGGGTACGCCTCGCTGGGAGCGGGCGTAGAAGACCATCGTCGGGCGGTAATTTGTTTCCTTGCAAGGAAGCCGGGGCTTCAGGAAAACCGCGACCCTGGCGAAGAGCAGCTTCAAGGATCTACTTCGTGATCGAATGCCTCGTCGGCGTGACCGTTGATGTCGGCGCGGCATTCGAGATCGCGAACGTCACCCAGACGTTCCAGCCTTCCGGCCGGTTTTCCGCGGCGAATTCCTTGTAACCCTTGAAGTTCAGATATCCCTGCTTGTCTCCAATCGGGAAAAGATAGCCGAGCTGGGGTCCAACTCCGAAAACGCGCGACCTAAAACCGCCAAGGAAAGGCGCGGCTCCGAAGTCGTCCGTTACCTGCTGGTAGGCATATCCGACCGCGCCGACAAAAAGCTGCTTAGACAAAAAGTGCGATGCGCCCCAGTCAAAATGGAAGTCGATGCCGCTTTGATAGTTCGTGGCCGTGTTCTTGAAGTTGTAGGTGAAACCGGCGACGCCGGAGAATTCGATTCCCGTCGTCGGGTTGAGGTAGGTATAGCCGGCGCCGAAGTCGATGCCGCCATGCCCGATGCCTATGTTGGATAGGCGTCTGGAGTCGTAGGATCCGACCGGGATGTCACCGAACCCGTAGACCATGTAATTGTGGACGCCCTGATTCCATTTCAGCGTCACCAACGGATAGAGATCACCGACGCCGGTCAGCGAATCCGACAGGAACCCACTGCGTGTCGCGACGATGGGACCGACCTGTGCGGTCAGCGTACCGGCGATGCTGGTGTCAAGGTGGCCGACAGCGCCAATTACGCCGACGGCGAGTTGGCCGCCGAGCACGGGCGTCGCGAAGGTGTAGGTTGGTGAGATAAACGTCAGATTGCCACTGGCATTCAGATTGGCGTTGAGACTGACGTTTGCCGTCGCCGGGACCTGGCCTATCGAGATTTGGCGCGCCGCGGCAACGTTGCCGGAAGCGTCCACGTTGGTGTGATAGCCTACGACGCCGAGCGACCAGCCCGGAACCGCAGGGGCTGCAGCCAGGCTTCCAAACTGACCCGGAAGCCAAAGTGATATGCCGTTCTCGTCTGCCGATGATGCTTGAGGATGAAGCGCCAGCGCCATGGCCGCCGCAGCAAATCCAACCCGGCGAACTCTCGACGATGCTGACATCATCCGAACACCCCGCCACCGAATGCCGACTCGGCAACTAGATCACAGATTGTACGAAAAATCTGCGACCCTTGCGCCACAGGTTGCTCGAAAATTCGACGCCGTTGAAATTGGGCCAAAGGGCATCTCAATCCGAGGTGCGGCCGGTCCGCCCTTGGGTGCCCAGGCCCTATTTCGGCACGGTGGTCGGTGGCGTCGCGCTCGGCACCATCGTCGCTGCGAGCGTGGCGGGAACGGCCCCGGCCGCGCCAGCGGCGAACATGTGCTGGTACTGGGTCGATTCCGCACAGGTTCAGGGCTACTGGGACTACTGCACGCCGCCCCAATGAGAGGTTGAGCAATAACTGAAGAGCTGGTCCATTCGAAGGAGCAGCGGCCAGCGGTCGGACACGCCATGAGCTTCCGTCTTACGCTCACGAGCTGGGTCATGCTGATGATCGGCCTGTTGGCCGCGCTGCTCGTTTTCGTCCAATTGCGTACGCTCAATATCGCCGTCCAGGAGTCCGCGACCTCGACGATGGACGCCGCGAGGGCCTCAGGATTCGGTGGTCGAACTCGCCAACGAGGTTCAGGTCCTGCGCTGCAAGCTGATAGGCGAGCGGGACTGACCGGGCGACGCCGTTGCGCCAGAGCCGGGCCCTTTCGACGCAATTGGCTTCCGCCATCGCAGCGCCAGAATGCAAGAACCCCTCCTGTCTGGGCCGGGAGGAGTAAACTCGACGCGATCGGAATCGGCTTGGAGCGATTTCAGTCGTAGCTCTCCAGCGAATGCTTTTCCCGACTCGGTCCTCTCGCCTTGTTCCAGGCCTCCAACCGGTGCGTCGCGGCGCCGAACGAGATGCTCGAATTGCTCAGGCGATGCGCCGCCGTGACTCGTTCAGGCCGCCAGGTCCGCGCGACGACCTCGCAGCCCTAAGGTCTCCGAGGGGTATTCGCCGAACAGTGCGAAATAGTACTGAGAGAACCGCCCGAGCTCGACAAAACCTTGTTGCAGGGCGACCTCGGCGACGGTGGTCTTGCCGGGCGAACTTTCCTTCAGCGTCGAGTGAATCGCGCAAAGTCGTTTGTAACGAAGAAACGTGACCGGCCCGATACCGAACACATCATGAAAGGCGCGGTGCAGCCCGCGCCGCGACACGCGAAACGCGGCGCAAAGCTCCGACACGTGCACCGGACGCGCGCCAGCGGCGGCGAGATAATCCTCGACATTGTGCACGAGCCGCAGCGCCGACGGCAGCGTGCCGGTCTCGTCCAGCGGCAACGACTGGAAGATCGTCGCGGTGATGCAATCGACGATGGCGCGCTTCCAGAAATCGGCGGAGGATTCCGATAGCGCGTCCTGGTGCTGCGCGAGGCGGGAGACGATCTGCGGCAGGCGGTGCGCCGTCACCGCCGCGATGGCGGGACCGGCGCGATAGCGATTCTTCTCGCACCAAGTCGCGGGATCGCTCAGGCGCGCTTCGCCGGCGAAGATGGACGCGACCTCGGACAGATCGAAGCGCAGCGCCGCATAGGACGAGGCGCCGTGGAAAGTGCCGTCGTGCTCGATCGCGGGCGGAATCACCAGAACGTCCGCAGGGCGCATGTCGAAGGCAAAGTGGGTGACGCGGTCTTCTGCCGAAAGCAACATGCCGACGATCAGCTTGTCGTCGCTTGAGGTGCGCTGGGTGCGGACGCCGAGGTTGAACGAACCGACGCTGAGGGAGAAATCGCCGATGCCGATATGCGACAGCGTGCCGCGCAGCTTGCCGCGCCGGAGCTGCATGACATCGACATATGAGCCCTGCACCGCCTGGTGCAGTCCCTCGAAGCCATCTAGGTCGCAACTGCTGACCGAAAGGCGACCGCCCATGTGATGAGCCCCTAACTGTCACGTGAGTAGAATAAGACCTGCAACCCTCCGGCGATAGCGACTTTCTGCATACGTTTGATGCGCGATTTGACGTGCACCGTTTCCCTCGCATTTCCCGTGCAAGATTCCCGCAAGTTTTCATTAAGATATCGCAAGACCCGAGTGGGGATATCTACCTCGTAGAATCGCGAACGGGGTGTGGCGGGACGCAGCCAACATTTGGCACGATCTGCACATCACAGACGCTTGGCACTGATCTATCGTCGCAATTTCCAGATGCAGACACGCGCCGACGTTGCATCACCGGCACTCGCGCAAAGGAGGAGCTTGCACCACGCGTGCGCATGAAGGGTAAGAGGGACTGACTTGTTTTCTTCACCGCATAGTTGGGTGGAGTTGAAAATGAAAGGGCTCGCCAATGCGTTCATCGAAGGCGGCGTTCGATCGTCAGGGACGTGCCATATTTGGCATTCTTGCTTGCACCCTAACGATTGGAATCGGCGTCGCATCAACCCCTGCGTCAGCGTTCAATATCGGCGCGACCCGTTCGCTTGCTGCACAAGCTATCCCCAGCCAATCCAATCTCGACGCGATTGAAGTCCGCGCTGCCGGACGGGGCGGCCGCGTTGCTGTTGGACCGCGTGGTGGCGTAGTGGCCCGCCGTACGACCGTAGTGCGGCCGGGATTTCATGGGGCAGGAACGCGTGTCGTCCGTCCCGCGGTACGTCCTGCTGCAGGTTGGGCGCGCCCCGGCTGGTACCGGTGGCCGAGGGGTGGGGCGATCGCGGCAGGTGCGGCGATCGGCTTCGTGACTGCCGCAACAGCCGCTGCCTGGGCGGGCTCCGCACCGGCGCCGGGCATGTGCTGGTACTACACGGATCCATCCCGCACGCAGGGCTTTTGGGACTATTGCCCATAAGCCGCCAGGCAGCAGACGTACGCTGGGGAAGTCGCGATGTTGCAAGCCGGGGCCGAAACGGAAGAGCGCCCACCAGACGACGGCAGGACCGCCGATATGCTCTTCGTTCCCGGCGGAACGTTCCGCATGGGCTCGGATCACCATTATCCCGAGGAGGCGCCGTCGCACCGCGTGTCCGTCGACGGTTTCTGGATCGATCGCACGCCGGTGACAAACAGGCAGTTCAAGGCGTTCGTCAGGGCGACCGGTCATGTCACGACGGCGCAGATTCCGCCTGACCCGAAGGATTATCCGGGCGCGCTGCCGCATATGATTTATGCGGGGTCGCTCGTGTTTTCGCCGCCGCGGCAGGTCAGCGGCCTCAAGGACTGGAGCCAGTGGTGGACCTTCATGAAGGGTGCCGACTGGCGGCATCCGTATGGGCCGAAGAGCAACATCAATGTGCTCGACAATCATCCGGTCGTGCACGTTTCCTACAGCGATGCGCTGGCCTACGCCAAATGGGCGGGCAAGGATCTGCCGACCGAAGCGGAATGGGAGTTCGCCGCGCGGGGAGGGCTTGAGGATCAAGAATTCGCCTGGGGCGACGCCTTGACGCCGGGCGGGCAGCATATGGCTAACACCTGGCAGGGCAATTTCCCGATCGAGAACTCCAACGACGACGGCTACGAGCGCACCTCGCCGGTGACGGCGTTTCCGCCGAATGGCTACGGCGTCCATGACATGATCGGCAACGTCTGGGAGTGGACGTCGGACTGGTGGTCGCAGAAGCACGAGGCCGATGCACCGAAGGCCTGCTGCATTCCGCAAAACCCGCGCGGCGGCCGCGAGGACGCCAGCTACGATCCGTGCCAGCCCCAGGTCAGGATTCCGCGCAAGGTCTTGAAAGGCGGTTCGCATCTCTGCGCGCCGAACTATTGCCGCCGCTATCGTCCGGCCGCGCGCCATGCGGAGCCTGTCGATACCTCAACGAGTCACGTCGGATTCAGATGCGTGATGCGTCCAACCGGCATGAGTGAAGGGAATGGATAGCAACAAAGCGAGAATTCAACACGCAAGGCAGGGAGAACTGACATGTCGGCTACCATGATCAATCTCATCATCCAGATTATCGCCGGCGCGATCGGCGGCAACGCTGCCGGAGCCACGATGAAGAATCTCGATCTCGGGGCGCTCGGCAACACGATAGCCGGTGCGCTCGGCGGAGCGGGGGCGGGACGCTGCTCACGGCCCTTCTACCGATGCTGCAGGGCGCGGCGTCGGGCGATGTCGATATCGCAGCGCTCGCCGGTCAGGCAGTCGGCGGCGGCGTTGCCGGCGCAGTGGTGACCGCGATTGTCGGCCTCATCAAGAATCAGATGGCGGGCGCAAAGTGAAGCTGTTTGTGAGTAGAGGA
This sequence comes from Bradyrhizobium sp. RDI18, assembly GCF_043203335.1. NCBI lineage: Bacteria > Pseudomonadati > Pseudomonadota > Alphaproteobacteria > Hyphomicrobiales > Nitrobacteraceae > Bradyrhizobium > Bradyrhizobium sp. RDI18. Next base: position 6,517,728 of record NZ_JBICRN010000008.1, read on the forward strand.
GACGAAGCCATGATGCCGAATGTCCGCGCGAAGGGGCGCGTGCTTGTTGCCTGTGCTGCTATCACGTTTGGCTTGTGCCTGACAGCCGCGCCAGGCTCCGCTCAGACGCAGACCCCGGCCCCGGCCGAGCAAAACCAGGGTTCAGGCACCCCACCGGCCGCCGCTCCAGCGCCCGCCTCGGCGAAGCTTCCGGAAGGGCAGATCGAGCAGCTTGTGGCGCCTATTGCGCTCTATCCCGATGCGCTGCTGTCACAAGTGCTGATGGCATCGACCTATCCGCTGGAGGTGGTCGAGGCGGCGCGCTGGTCGAAAGCAAATGCGAGCGTCAAGGGCAAGACGCTCGAGGACGCCATGCAGAAACAGTCGTGGGATCCGAGCGTTAAGGCGCTCGCCGCAGTTCCGCAGACGCTGCAGATGATGAGCGACAAGCTGGAATGGACGCAGCAGCTCGGTGATGCCTTCCTCGCGCAGGAAGAGGATGTCATGAGCGCCGTGCAAAAGCTGCGTGAGCGTGCGGAGGCGGCGGGCAATCTCAAATCGACACCGCAGCAGAAGGTATCGCGCGCCTCGCCGCCGGCGGGCGTGAGCGTACCTGCGGGAGCGCAGCCGCCGATCGTAATCGAACCCGTCGATCCCGGCACTTATTATGTACCCGTCTACGATCCCGCCGTCGCCTATGGCACGTGGGAATATCCGGCCTATTCGCCATTCTACTGGTATCCGCCCGGTTTCGTAGCAAGCGGCGTGGTCGCATTTACCGCCGGCGTCGTGGTGGGCGCTGCGATCTGGGGCGGATGCGACTGGTGGCGGAGAAGCGTGAACATCAACGTCAATCGCTTCAACCAGTTCAATCGCACCAACATCGTCAACAATGCCTGGGTGCACAACCCGGCTCATCGCGGCGCCGTCGCTTATCGCGACGCCGGCGTTGCGGCGCGGTTCGGCAAGGGCAACACGGCAGCGGCGCGCGAGGCCGCGCGAGGCCGCAGCAACATCGGGCAGCGCGATCTTTCGAAGGCCGGACCGGGGCGAAGGGACGCGATGAAGCCAGGCGCCGGCAATCGCGCCACCAAGGCTTCGCGGCCGGGCAGCAACAAGCAGGTCTCGCGTGCAGGTGGGAAGAAGCAGGTCTCGCGTGCGCGCACCGGGGCCGGCAATCGCGCTGTCGCGCAACGGCCGAATATCAACCGGGCGCGCGTCGGTGCGCGGCCGAATCCGGGCGGAGCACGTGCGCAGAGCATTCGCGCGGGCGGCGGTTTTCGCGGTGGCGGCGCGGCGCTTCGCGGCGGCGGCTTCCACGGTGGTGGAGGTTTCCATGGTGGCGGAGGACGACGACGGTAATTGGGATCGTGCTGACGCGATAGAGAGCAGCGGGCTCAACGAAGGGTCAGACGATACTGAAAGTTTTGAAGCCAGGAGTGTCGAATGAGTGACAAGAGCAAGAGCGTGCCGACCGTCCAGTCGGACAGCGGAAAAGGCCGACTGCTTCGTACCTTGCTCGCCGCCGCTATCGTGGCAACAAGCCTCTCTCCTCTTTTCCGATCCACCGCAGTCGCACAGCAGCCCGGCGGCGCGAAACCGAACATCCTCGTGATCTTCGGCGACGATGTCGGCCAGTCCAACATCAGCGCCTACACACACGGATTGGTAGGTTACAAGACACCCAGTATCGACCGTATCGCCAAAGAAGGTATGATGTTCACCGACTATTATGCGGAGAATTCGTGCACGGCGGGACGCTCCACCTTCATCACTGGGCAGGTCTGCCTGCGCACCGGGCTCTGCAAGGTAGGTATTCCAGGCGCTGCGGTCGGCCTGCAGGACCGCGATATCACGATCGCCCAGGCACTAAAGCCGCTTGGCTATTCGACCGGCCAGTTCGGCAAGAACCATCTCGGCGACCGCGACGAATACCTGCCGACCAAGCACGGCTTCGACGAATTCTTCGGCAACCTCTATCACCTCAACGCCGAAGAAGAGCCGGAGCAGCCGTACTATCCGAAAAACGATACAACGTTCGTCAAGAGCAACTCGCCGCGCGGCGTGCTCAAGGCATCTGCGGACGGCAAGATCGAGGATACCGGACCGCTCAACAGGAAGCGGATGGAAACGATCGATGACGAAACGACCGCAGCCGCCATCGATTTCATCCAGCGGCAGGTGAGGGCCAACAGGCCGTTCTTTACCTGGATGAACTCGACGCGAATGCACCTGTTCACCCATGTTCGCGAATCGATGCGCGGTCAGAGCGGCATGCCGGGCAACGAATATGCCGATGGCATGATCGAGCACGATGGCGACGTCGGCAAATTGCTGAAGGCAATCGACGACCTTGGCATCGCCAATAACACGATCGTCGTCTACACGACCGACAACGGTCCGAACCAGTGGTCATGGCCGGATGCGGCAACAACGCCGTTCCGCAGCGAGAAAGATACCAATTGGGAAGGCGCGTTCCGCGTGCCGGCGATGATCCGCTGGCCCGGCCGCATCAAGGCCGGCGAAGTATCAAATGAGATCGTCTCCGGCCTCGACTGGTTCCCGACGCTGCTGGCCGCAGCGGGCGATGCCGACATCAAGGACCGGCTCGCGAAGGGCGCCAATGTGGGCGGCAAGACCTTCAAGGTGCATCTGGATGGCTACAATCAGCTTTCGTACCTGACGGGCCAGGCACCGAAATCTGCCCGCGACGCGTTCTACTACTTCAACGATGATGGAGAAATGGTGGCGTACCGTTACGGCAACTGGAAGGTCGTATTCTGCGAGCAGCGCAAGCCGGGCGGATTCGAGGTGTGGGCCAATCCGTTTACCTGCCTGCGCGCACCGAAAGTATTCAACCTGCGGATGGATCCCTTCGAACGCGCCGATATCGTTTCGGATCAGTACTATGACTGGCTCGCCAAGAACGCCTACCTCATTCAGTACGGCGTGTGGCGGGTGTCCCCCTTCCTGCAGACATTCAAAGAGTATCCGCCGAGCCAGCGCTCCGCGAGCTTCAGCATCGACCAGATGGTTGAGGCGCTGATGAAGAACCTGGACAAGACGGGTACGAAGTAGGGCCCGATGAACGCCCTGCGGCCTCGACGCCGCAGAACACAGTGAACCGGCTGCCGTCACTGGCGACCGATGGACTTCAAGGCGAGACAAATGAACGATCTCGGCACAAACACACCGCAAACCGGGAAAGCGTTACGAAATGCGAAGCATACGGCGGCCCGGGACGCCGTGCGCGATCTCAAGTTGCGGATCGGCAAATCCGTACTCGGCCAGGATCATCTGGTCGAGAGCATGCTGATCGGTCTACTTGCCAACGGCAATCTCCTCATTGAAAGCCTGCCGGGACTTGCCAAGACTCGCGCGGTCAAGACGCTCGCAAAAAACCTCGCAGCCGATTTGTCGCGCGTGCAGTTTACGCCGGACCTGCTGCCATCGGACGTGACCGGCGCGGAAATCTACCTTCAAACCGACAAGGGCGGTCAGTTCCAGTTCCAGAAAGGTCCGATCTTCGCCAACCTTGTGCTTGCCGACGAGATCAATCGTGCGCCTGCCAAGGTCCAGTCCGCGTTGCTTGAAGCGATGGAAGAGCGGCAGGTGACGGTCGCGGGCAAGACCTACAAGATGCCAGATCTCTTCATGGTGCTGGCGACCGAAAACCCGATCGAGCAGGAGGGCACCTATCCGCTCCCCGAGGCGCAGCTTGACCGCTTCCTTATGCATGTCGTGATCACCTATCCGGACGAGGCCACGGAAGGCGATATCATCAAGCTGAACCGTGAGGAGAATGCGCAGAAGCCGAAGGGCCATGCGGCGGAGCCGCCAGCGGTGCCGCAGCAGGCCGTTTTCGATGCGCGCGGCGAGATCGACGGCGTCTTCGTCTCGGACCTGGCGCAGAAATATATTGTCGACATCATCTACGCCACGCGGTTTCCGGGTCGGTACGGCGAACCCTTGGGCAAATGGATCCAGGTCGGTGCCAGCCCGCGCGGCAGCCTTGCGCTGGATCGTTGCGCCCGCGTGCGTGCCTGGCTCGACGGCCAGGAATTCGTCACGCCCGACCATGTGCGTGCGGTGATGCACGACTGCCTGCGGCACAGGCTGATCCTCAGTTACGAAGCGGTCTCGCAAGGCATCAATGCCGACCAGGTGATCGACAAGATCACCGAACTTGTCTCAGCCGCATGAGGGCGCCATGGCCGACGTGACAGCCAGCATGCCGGGTGTCTACGTCAGCTTCGATGATCTGCTCGCGCTTGAATACCGCGGACGCAAGGTCTCGTTTCTGCCGCGTCAGTCGGTGCGCAGCCTGTTGTCCGGCCGCTTCGCCTCTCGCATGCGGGGGCGCGGGCTCAACTTCGAGGAGATCCGCGACTATCGTTCCGGCGACGATGTCCGCTCGATCGACTGGAAGGTGACGGCGCGCCTGCAGAAGCCGCATGTGCGCGTCTTCAACGAGGAGCGCGACCGGCCGGCACTCCTGGTCGTCGATCAGCGGCTGTCGATGTTCTTCGGCAGCCGGCGCGCGATGAAATCGGTCGCGGCCGCCGAAGCGGCTGCGATCAGCGCCTGGCGCATTCTCGGCGCCGGCGATCGGGTCGGAGCCATCGTGTTCGACGACCGCGAATTCGTTGAATTCCGTCCCCGGCGCAGCCGCTCGACCGTACTGCAGATCCTGATGGCGATCGTTGCGCATAACCGGTCGCTCGGGGTCGGCCGCGGCCTGTCTGCATCACCGTCGATGCTGAACAAGGCGCTGCAGCAGGCGCTGCGGCGCGCCCTGCACGATGCGGCGGTCATTATCATCAGCGACTTCGACGGCGCGGATCAAGAGACGCGCAAGACGATTGGCGCAATGGCCCGTCACAACGATGTCGTGGCGCTGCTGGTGCACGATCCCCTGCAGAGCGACCTGCCGGCCACGGCCAGCATGACGGTGACGGACGGCGAACTGCAGATACATCTGGAAGTGGGGCGTGAAAGCGTCCGCCGGAGCATCTCGGAGGCGTTGCAGGAGCGGCTCAAAGGCGTGTTCGCCTGGACGCGGGAGTTTGGTGTCCCCGTGCTGCCGCTCAGCGCTGCCGAGGATACGGCTCAACAGCTTCGCCACCTGCTCGGTACCTTGCCGAGCCGTAGCGGACGCGGCGGCGGCCATGGTCAGGTGGGGGCGAGCCTTGGCTGACGCGCAAACCAAACCGGTCGATCCGCTCGCGGGCTTGATCGATATACCGCTCCCGCAGGAGGTGAGCCTGTGGCCGCAGACCTGGCCGTTGCGTGTCGCAATTGTGCTGGTCTCGGCGTTGGCTCTGCTGGCGATCTGGCGGTTCGTGCATCAGTACCGCGCCAATCGATACCGGCGCGAGGCGCTCGCCGAACTGGACGGAATACGGCGTGCGGCAGACGCAGTGCCGGACCAGGTTGCGACGCGATTGAGCGTGCTTGTGCGCCGAACCGCGCTGGGCGCCTTTGCGCGCGAGACCGTCGCTCCGCTCGCCGGCCCGGCGTGGCTCGCGTTTCTCGACCGCAGTTATGGCGGGCAGGAGTTCTCGCAAGGCGCGGGACGCTTGCTGATCTCGGCGCCGTATCAACGGACCCCGCCCGATCGCGACCAGCTCGAGGCGCTGGCCGACCTCGTCCATCGCTGGATCAAGGTGCACCATGTTTGAGTTCGCCTGGCCATGGATGCTTGCCTTGCTGCCGCTGCCGATACTGGCGTGGTGGTGGCTGCCGCCATACCGCGCGCGTCAGGCGTCGGTGCAAGTCCCGTTCTTCGACCGGCTCGCGGCAGCCACAGGGCAAACCCCGCAACGGGGTGCGGTGGTGCTGCAGCGGCGGCGTATTCAGATGATCGTGGCGATCCTGATCTGGACATTGATCATCGCGGCGCTGGCGCGTCCGCAGTGGGTCGGTGAAGCCATAACGCGCGAGGTTTCCGCGCGCGATCTCATCCTGGCGATCGATATTTCCGGCTCGATGGAGCAGAGGGATTTTCGCACCGCTGACGGTGCGACCCTCACTCGTCTCGATGGCGTCAAGCGGGTTATCAAAGATTTCATCGCGCGACGGCGCGGAGATCGCGTGGCGCTGATCCTGTTCGGAACCAAAGCCTACGTGCAGGTGCCGTTCACGCAGGATCTGCAGACCGCGGCGCAACTGCTCGACCAGGCAGAGGTCGGTATGGCCGGGCAGCAGACCGCGATCGGCGATACCATCGGTCTTGCTATCAAGACGCTCGAAGCCAGCACAGCGAAGCAGAAAATCCTGATCCTGTTAACCGACGGCAACGACACTGCGAGTCGTGTGCCGCCCGAACACGCTGCCGACATCGCGCGTCAGAAGGGCGTGGCAGTCTACACGATTGGTGTCGGCGATCCCGCGGCCTCGGGCGAAAATCGTGTCGATCTCGGCGTGCTGCAATCGGTCGCGGCGACGACGGGCGGGCACTTCTTCCGCGCCGAGGATGGCGCGCAGTTGCAGGCGATCTATGCCGACATCGATCGCGTCGTACCCGCGAAGCTCGACACGCTGTCATGGCGTCCGAAGCTGCCATTGTTCCAGTGGCCGCTAGGTGCCGCGGTCGTGCTTTCATTGGCGCTGTGGCTCGGCCTGTGGCTCGCTGGCGAACAGGAACGGAAAGGAGCGTTTCGTCATGCATGACGTAGGCGGCATTCCGTTCCACCTGCTGCGGCCACTGTGGCTGCTCGCGCTAATTCCGGTCGCGGCGATCTTCGCCATGCTGCTCCGGCGGCAGGACCCGCGAGCGCAATGGGCCGGCGTGATCGCGCCGCATCTCCTGCAGCACCTGATTGTGCGGCCGGGCCAGGGGCGCGGCGTCAGCCCGCTCTACCTCGTGACGGCTGGCATGGTGCTCGGCATTGTCGCCCTATCGGGACCGACCTGGCGGCGCGAACTGCCGCCTTTCGTCGAGGACAAGGCGCCGCTGATGATTGCGCTCGCCTTGAGCACGTCGATGGACCAGGTCGATGTCGCGCCGACGCGCCTCGAAAGGGCCAAGCAGAAAATCCGGGATTTGCTCGGCGACCGCGCCGGCGCCCGAAGCGGACTGATCGCCTACGCCAGCACCGCCCACCTCGTGATGCCCCTGACCGACGACCGTTCGGTTATAGAGCCGTTCCTGGCGGCGCTTGCGACCGGCCTGATGCCTGGGGACGGAAAGAATGTCACAGCCGCCGTTGCGCTCGCGACCCAGTTTCTCGCAGCCGAGCCGGTAGCAGGCACCATCCTTGTCGTGGCCGATGACCTCGACGAAGCCGCGATCCGTCAGGCAGCCGGCCGCAACGGCGTCGCGATGTTGAGGATGGCGCCGGCACAAGCCGGGGAGGGGATGGGCCTCGGCTCCGACGTCGTGCACGTCAGTGTGGACGGCTCTGACATCCATGCGATCGAACGCCGGATCGAAAGCCGCTTCCAGTCAGCGCAAGGCGATGCGTTCGGCATGCAATGGCGCGACGAGGGCTATTGGCTGCTGTTTCCGCTCGCGCTTCTTTGCCTGCTCTGGTTCCGGCGCGGAACGACGGTGGCGTGGGCGGTCGCGCTGGTGGTCGTATTGCATGCATTGCCGGCGAAAGCACAGGAACGGCCGCACCGCTTTGCGGATTTGTGGTTGACGCCGGACCAGCAGGGACGGATTGCGTTCGATCGGGGCGATTACACCACGGCGGCTCAACGCTTTGACGATCCGATGTGGCGCGGGATTGCCGCATACCGCGCCCTCGACTTCCTGACCGCCGCGCAGGAATTTCGCAAGGTCGATACTGTGGAGGGTCGCTTCGCGCTCGGCAATGCCGAAGCGCAGAACCATGCCTGGGAAAAGTCGATCAAGGCGTATGACGAGGTGTTGAAGGCGCAACCCGGCCATCTCGCGGCAAAAGCCAATCGTGCGATCGTCGCCGCTCTTTTCGAGGCGCAGGAGGAAAAACGCCGCAAGCAGGAGCAGGACGACAGCGCGCCGCCGGACCAAAAGGCGGATGAGATGCGCGTCGACCCCAAACAGAAGGGCGGCAAGCGCATTCAGGTCAGGCCGGAAGACGTCACCACGGCCGGCGCCGCAGAAGCCTGGATGCGCGCGGTGCAGACAACGCCGGCGGATTTCCTCAAGCTGAAGTTCGCGATCCAGGCGACCGGTGCGTCGAGCGCAGAGAGCAGGCCATGAAACGCGCCTTCGCCATGGCGATCTGTGCCTTTGCAGCGGTAGCGTCGCCTAGCGCATGGGCACAGCAGACCAACGTACCCAAGCCGATCCTGCAAGTGACGCTCGATCCTCCTCGCGTCGTGGTCGGGCAGCCCACGACGCTGCGCATCGACGTGCTGGCGCCGAACTACATGACGTCGCCGCCGGAGTTGCCGGGCTTCCAGGTCCGCAACGCGGTGACGCGGCAGTTGCAAAGCGTCAATCTCTCTGAAGAACGTAATGGAGTGGCCTTTGCCGGGGTGCGCTTCGAGTTCACGATCTATCCGCAGGAGCCCGGCGCCTTCGCCATTTCAGATCAGAAGGTGAAAGTGAAGTACGCGGCAGAACCGCCCGCCGCGCGCGAAGAACTGCTTTCTCTGCCGCGCGTGTCCTTTGACGCCTTCATTCCCGATGCAGCGGCCGACTTGGACCCGTACCTCGCTGCCAGGCGGTTGACGGTCGAGCAATCCGTCCAGCGTTCGTCGGACCGGCTCAAGGTGGGGGATTCCATCACCCGCACCGTGACAATCCAGGCGGCGGAAACGCCGGCGATGCTGCTGCCGTCGGTGACGTTCGCGGCGGTGGAGGGATTGGCCGTCTATCCCGCGCAACCCTCGCTGCAGGACAAGACCGAGGGGCGAACCGACGCGCTGACGGCGACGCGGACGGATTCCGCGACCTACATTCTGCAGCAGCCCGGCGACTATGTGCTGCCGGCGATTGATGTGCGCTGGTGGAACGTAGGTGAAGGGCGCGTCGAGACCGCACATCTCGACGCAGTGACGATGCAGGTGGCGCCAAATTCGGCTGTGCATGCAACCGGGACGAGCGCGCTGAAGGCGCGCCTGAATTGGACCGCCATCGTCGATCTCATTGCGGACTACTGGCTGTTCGCACTCCTTGCGACCCTCGTTGTCGCCGGACTGATCCGGGTCGCGCCTGGAGTAGCGCGAAGGATCGCGGCCTATCATCGCCGGCGACGGCAGGCGTATGAGCAATCCGAGGCCTTTGCCTTCAGCCGATTTCGCCATGCGGTCCGCCACCGCGACGCCAAGACCGCTTATTTTGCCATGCTTGATTGGCTGCCGCATGTTGGCGCGACAAAACCGGATCACACGGTCGAAGCCTTCAAGGTGGCTGCATGTGACCCCGTGCTGGACCGCCAGATCGATGCGATCGAAGTCGAGCTGTTTGCGGCACACCGCGACGCAGGCCATTGGTCGCGGCATCAACTGCTGCACCGGGTGAGTGCCGCCCGACGAAGATTACGACCGCGCGCAGGGCGCAGGAGCAATATGCGCTTACCCCAGCAACTGAACCCGGTCGGTCCTTCGAGCACGTCCGCCCATGGGGGCAGAAAGCCGGCCCGATGAAAGGAGCATGCGAAGCCAGATCAAACACAGCACAAAATCCAGATCATGAGAACGAGTGACCCAGAGTAGCCAAGGAGCGTCGAATGAGTAGTCAGAAGAATTGGCACAACGACATCGTCACCGATACCAAGTGCAGTGGCAAAGCAGCCATGGACCGCCGCGCGTTACTGGTCGGCTCGTCATCCCTTGTAGCGGCAGCAACTCTGACATCGCAAGCACTCGCGCAGGCCCAGAAGGCCGCGCCTGCTGCGGCCCCAGCAGCACCAGCGGCCCCGGCTGCCGGCCGTAGACCGAACATACTCGTCATCTTCGGCGACGATATCGGCATTCCGCAGATCAGCGCCTACACGATGGGTATGATGGGATATCGCACGCCCAACATCGACCGCATCGCGCGCGAGGGCGCCATCTTCACGGATGCATACGGACAGCAAAGCTGCACAGCCGGTCGTGCCTCCTTCATTCTGGGACAGGAGCCTTTCCGGACCGGCCTCCTCACCATCGGCATGCCCGGAGATCCCCATGGTATCCAGGATTGGATGCCGACCATTGCCGACGTCATGAAGACCCAAGGTTATGCTACCGGCCAGTTCGGCAAGAACCATCTCGGTGACCGAGACGAACATCTGCCCACCAAGCACGGCTTCGACGAGTTCTTTGGAAATCTCTATCATCTCAACGCCGAAGAGGAGCCGGAAGGCTACTTCTATCCGAAGGATCCGAACTTCCGTAAGCAGTTCGGCCCTCGGGGCGTCATCAAGGCGTCCGCCGATGGAAAGATCGAGGACACGGGCCCCCTGAACACGGCGCGCATGCCGACCGTGGACGAGGAGTTCCTGGGTGCCGCCAAGGACTTCATCGGCCGCCAAGCCAGGGCAAATCGGCCCTTCTTCGTTTGGTTCAACTCGACGCGAATGCACATCTTCACTCACTTGAAGGCGTCTTCCCGTGGCAGGAGCGGGAAAGGCATTCACGCCGACGGCATGGTGGAGCATGATGGAATGGTCGGAGAGTTGCTGCAGCAACTCGACAATCTCGGCATCGCCGACAACACGATCGTCCTTTACACGACCGACAACGGCGCTGAAATCGCTCTCTGGCCCGACGGAGCCATGACGCCGTTCCATGGCGAGAAGGGCACGACGTGGGAAGGCGGCTTCCGCATCCCGATGATGGTGCGATGGCCGGGCGTGGTGAAGCCAGGGACGCAATACAACGAGATCATCTCGTTGATCGATTGGTTCCCGACGCTTTGCGCAGCGGCCGGGATTCCGGACATCAAGGAAAAAATGAGGGCGGGATTTGCCGGTGCAGGCGGCAAGAGTTTCCGCGTTCATCTCGACGGCTATAACTTCATGCCCTTCTTCAAGGGCGAAACCCAGACGTCACCCCGGGATTCGATCTACTACTTCGATCAGGGGGCAATCTCAATGCGATCCGCTGGAACGATTGGAAGCTCAGCTTTGCCACTGCATCGAAGGGAAACATCGCGACCGCGACCCGCGAAGTGCCGTCATGGTCGCTGATCGCCAACTTGCGCATGGACCCTTACGAGCGCGGCATGGAGGAAGGAGGAGGAGCGGTAAATTTCCTTGCCCAAAACATGTGGCTGATCGTGCCTGTGCAGGGAAAGATCAAGGAGTTCTTTTCCGATTTCGATCAATTCCCGTATCAGGAAGGCAGTTCGCTGAACGCGAGCGGCATAAATTATGGAATGCTCCGGCAGCAGGCAGCCATGAAGCGGCTTAGTGAAATCGAGCGCCTCAAGCCGAAGTAGTGCGGATAGCCAAGACCTGACAGCAGGTGGAAAGGACGTTGCCATGATGGTTCGTTTCAACGCCCTGCTGCTTGCATTTCTTGCCGCCATCTCTGTTGCGCTGGCGCAGCCGGTGGACCATCTGGCGTCGTGGAATGATGGCGCGGCGAAAAACGCGATCACCGATTTCGTCGCACGCGTCACCACGCAAGGCGGCGCGGACTTCGTGCCGCCCGCAGAACGCATCATCGGCAGGCGGCCGATCCTTGCGTTCGGGAATTCGGACGGCGATCTGCAGATGTTGCAATGGGCCACGGCGGGGCCGGGGGCGCGCTTTGCGGGCATCGGGCATCACACCGATGCAGAGCGTGAGTACGCCTACGACCGTCAGTCGAAGATCGAAAAGCTGGACAAGGCTTTGGACGAGGCCAGGGCAAAGGGGTGGACTGTCGTCGACATGAAGCAGGACTGGAAAAGGATGTTTGCGTTTGAGCCCGAGGGAGGAGCGAAATGAAGCGAGCTGTCGTTGCTCTTGCGTGGTTGGGTCTGGCTGCATCGGCATTCGCGCAGACACCGCAGAGTGATCGCCTCAAGCACAGCCGCGCGGTCGAAGCGGTCATCTGGGGCATGCCGGCGGTGAACTTCGACCGCATGTTACAGGCGGCGATCGCCAACGGCGCGAAGCCCAACCAGGTCGTTTACTGGTCGCGACCCCTGAACTGGCAGAACCAGACGCTCACGCCCAATCCGGACACGATCTACCTCAACCCGTTTTACGACACGCGCTCCGGTCCGGTCGTGCTGGAGATCCCGCCTGCCGAGGGCGACGCGGTGATCGTCGGCAGCGCGGACAATGCATGGCAGAACGCGCTGGAAGATGTCGGTCCGGCGGGCGCCGACAAGGGCAAAGGCGGCAAATATCTGATCACGCCGCCCGGATATAAAGGCGGACCGCTGGACGGATATATCCATCTGCCGTCGGACACGTATCAGGGGTTCGTGATCCTGCGCTCGAACTTCAAGAGCCGCAGCGACGCCGACATCGCCGCTGCGGTCGCGTACGGCAAGCGGATCAAAATCTATCCGCTGGGCGGCAGTCCTGAGGGAACGGTCTATGTCGACGTTTACGACAAGCCGTTTGACGCGACGATCCCTTATGACTGGCGCTTTTTCGAGATCGCTCCACCGCTTCGTACAGGTTGAGCCGTGGCTGGAGCGCGACAAGGTGATGATCGACCTGCTCCAGTCGATCGGCATCGAGAAAGGCAAGCCGTTCAATCCTGATGCGAAGACGAAGACGGTCTTCGAGCAAGCCGCGCGTGAGGCACGGGCTGAGATCGACTTGCGTTACGCCGGGCTGTTCGTCCCTCCGTATTTCAACGGAACGCACTGGGCGGTGCCGGCCTCGGCGAGCGTGGTTGAAGGCATGGGTACTGGGTTCGCCGATCCCAACAGCTATCCCGTGACCGGCCGTGCTGTCTCTTACGCGATGGGATACTTCAGCGCCAAGCGCCTTGGGGCGGGGCAATTTTACCTCATTTCGATTCAAGACCGCGACGGGCGTCCACTCGACGGACAGCAGGCCTATCGTCTGACCGTGCCGGCGAACGCTCCGGTGACGCAATATTGGTCAGCGACAGCGTACGACCGCGAGACGCACGCGCTGATCCGTGAGACGTCGCGATCCAGCCGCGCGTCGAACAGCCCGGACGTGCGGAAGAACGCCGACGGATCGGTGGACATCTACTTCGGCCCGCGGGCACCAGCCGGGAAGGAAGCGAACTGGGTGCCGACGAACGGCCGCGATTTCGAAGTGCTGTTCCGCCTCTATGGTCCGGAGAAACCGCTGTTCGAGAAGACGTGGGTGCTGCCGGACATCGAGAAGGTCTCGGAGCAGTGATTGAAAGGAGCGAAATCATGAAAGCCATTCGCACCTCCATCTGCGGCACCTCCATCTGCGTCTGCGTGGTCGCAGCCCTAGCTGTGGCAACTTCCCCCGCACTCGCGCAAGTGCCCTCGGGGGACGCTGTACCGGTTACCGCTGACAACTTTAATCGCGCCGAGTCTCATATGTATTTCGCATCGGCGATCAAGCAGGCCGGCGGCATCGGCAAGTTCCACCATCACCGTGAGGTCATGCCGATCGACAACCAGACCGTGATCCGCGCCAATCGCGACACAATGTATTCGGCGGCGGTCTTCGATCTCGATGCTGGGCCGGTGACGATCACGCTGCCCGATCCGGCCGACCGCTTCATGTCCATGATCGTGATTGATGAAGATCAGTACGCGTTGGCTACCGTCTACGCGCCGGGCAGTTTCACTTACTCGAAGGACAAGGTCGGCACGCGCTACGTGATGACGGGAATCCGTACTTTCGTTGATCCCGCAGATCCGAAGGATATCGAACGGGCACACGCCTTGCAGGACGCAGTCAAGGTCAGCCAGGTCAGTTCTGGCCGCTTTGAGGTCCCAAACTGGGATCAAGCAAGCCAGAAAAAGGTGCGCGACGCGTTAATTGTTCTTGCCAGTACAATTCCCGACACCAAGCGCATGTTCGGACCCAGGGATCAGGTCGACCCGGTGCGGCATTTGATCGGAACCGCCACCGGCTGGGGTGGCAATGCCGAGAAGGACGCGACCTATCTTACCGTCGTGCCGACCGACAATGACGGCAAGACCATCTATAGGCTTACGGTGAAGGATGTGCCGGTCGACGGCTTCTGGTCGATCAGCGTGTACAACGCGAAAGGTTACTTCGAACCGAACCAGTACAACGCATATTCGCTCAACACCGTCACCGCGAAGAGGGGCGCGGACGGCTCGGTCGCCGTTCAGTTTGGCGGTTGCGACGGCATCGTCCCCAACTGCCTGCCAACCACGCCAGGCTGGAATTATTGGGTGCGCCTCTATCGCCCGCGCGCTGAGATCTTGAAGGGCGAGTGGAAACTCCCGGAGCCGCAGGCGGTGAACCGAGCGGAATAACGCCATGACCGGCCTCGACATCTTCGCCTGGATCGTCCTGATCATCCTTGCCGCCAGCATTGTCGGCGTAGTCTGCATCATGGGCTGGCTGCCGGGGCACATAGCGAAAGGCCGCGGCCACCCCTGGGCGCAGGCGGTCACAGTGGCGGGCTGGATCACGCTACTCTTCGGCTTTGCGCTGTGGCCGATTGCGCTGATCTGGGCCCATGTCGATATTCCCCGGCCGCGCGCGGAGACGCGGCCATGATGATCGCGCTGATGGCTGTCTATCTCCTGCTGCTGTTTGCGATCGTGCGGCTCGGGATCGTGCGCTTCAACTATGGATTGCTCCGGCAGCAGGCAGCCTTGAAGCGGCTTAGTGAGATTGAGCGCCTGAAGCCGAAGTAGTGCGGATAGCCACCTGACAGAAGGTGGAAAGGACGATTGCCATGATGGTTCGGTTCAATGCTCTGTTGCTGGCGTTCTTTGCCGCCATCTCTGTTGCGGTGGCGCAGCCGGTGGACCATCTGGCGTCGTGGAATGATGGCGCGGCGAAGAACGCGATCATCGATTTCGTCGCGCGCACCACCGCGTGCGGCACGCCGGACTTTGTCCCGCTCGGCGAGCGCATCGCCAACTTCGACAACGACGGCACGCTGTGGGCCGAGCAGCCGGTGTACTTCCAGCTCGCCTTCGCGTTCGGCCGCGTCAAGGCGCTGGCGCCGCAGCATCCCGAGCGGCAGACCAAGCAGCCGTTCAAGGCGCTGCTCGACAAAGACATGAAGGCGCTGGGGGCGGCTGGCGAGAAGGGCCTCCTGCAGATCATGGCGGCGGCCCACACCGGCATGACCGCAGCGACGATTGCGCACACGCAAACCTTGGCCGTAGCGCCTGCGGCGAGGGCAGTTCAGGCGCGGCCTGTCCAGGCCCGCTTAGCAGAGGAGATGGAGAGATGACACCGAATCGTCGAGAAGCCGTTTCCTTGCTCTCCGGCGCTTGCATAGCGCCGCTCATGAAGTCCGGCGCATTCGCGCAGGCTGCTTCACCGTCGGCAGCCGGCATGTCGAAAGGACCGCCGCGCAATCCATTCCTGTCTGCTGAGAAATATGCGGTCACGCATTTCGATGCCGGACAGAGCGATTCGTTCCCCTATCCTGTGGCGCGGGGCACGTTCCATGTCGATCTGTGGAAGCAGCCGCGGGTCCGCAGCGGGCCGATCAACATCATGACCCTTGCTTCCGCCTCGCCCGATTACATGTGGGGCGTGTCTTCGAAGCACTACACTTACATCGACGTTTCTGGCGGCGGACTGCGCGAAGTTACGCGCTTCGCGGCGCTCGGACCGGCCGGCCCGCTCGATCCGGACAAGTTGGATCAACTGCTCAAAATGCAGTTCACGGATGTGCCGCAGCTCGAAAAGGCCCTGAAAGATGTCTGGGGCGTCGACGACAAGAACTGGGCCTCGTTCATTGCGGGTGGCACCTACAGCGTGGTCGACCGCGAGAACGTGCTCTACATCAACTCCGGTCCCAAAGGCAGCACGGTCTACGCCATCGGATTGAACGATCCCAAGAACCCGAGCGCAGGCATCAAGGTGCTGCGCAGCATCGACGTCGCGAACATTCTCAAGACGGCTAGCGGCGCGCTCGGCGAGGGCCTGACCGGCCTGAACATGACCTACGACGGCAAACTAATCATCCTCGGCCGTCAGAGCGTTGCAGTTATCGACGCGAACCTGACCGGCCAGCCTCACGTCGTCACTTTCGGCGAAGGCGAATACGTCTCCAACGCCTGTGCTGTGGACGAGAAAGGCGGAATTTACGTCGCGAGCGACAAGATCATGCGCAAGGTGGTGTGGACCGGCGCGAAGCTGTCGATGGACGAGGCCGACGGCGCATGGGCGGCGCCTTACGACTTCGGCCGCCAGCCGCCGGCGGTGAAAATCGGCATCGGCACAGGCTCTACGCCGACACTGATGGGCTTCGGCGATGATCCTGACAAGCTCGTGGTCATCACTGACGGCGCGGATCGCATGAAGCTCGTCGCCTTCTGGCGCGACCAAATTCCGAACGGATGGCAGCAGCAGCCGGGGACGCAATCGCCGCGCATTGCCGGTCAAATTCAGGTCACGTGCGGGCTCTCACCTGCACCTGAGTTCGTTCAGAGCGAGCAGTCGGTTGTGGTCAACGGCTACGGCGCCTTCGTGGTCAACAACATGCGCGCGAAGGGAGCGGACAACCGGCTTGTTGACGTGATCGGCGGCGGGCCGATCTTCGATCCGCCGGCCGGTTGCGAACGCTTCGAGTGGAATCCGAAAACGCACGCATGGAGATCGGTGTGGACGCGCAATGACGTGTCGGCGACCAGTCAGGTGCCCACTATGAGTTCAGCGTCAAACATCGTGTTGACCAACGGGTACACAAAGCAGGATGGCTGGGTGGTTACCGGGATGGACTGGAACACTGGCGAGACCGTGCACCAAACCATCTTCGGGCAGGACAACCTTGGCAACGGCGCCTACGCACTGATGCAGTTCCTCCCGAACGGCGACATGCTGTTCAACAGCATCGGCGGGCCGACGCGCGTGAAGCTGGAATAAGTGCTTGGTCCAAAGGGAGAGAACGCCATGAACAGGAGGCAAGCGCTGGTCGGTGCGGCGGCGACAGTCATGGTCGGCGGCATCGCTGTGCCAAATCCGGCAAGAGCCCAACAAGCTATGCAACGAGAAGCTTCTTCGAGCGCCGACGCGACCCGCCGCACGATCGAGCGGCGCGCAATCGAGGCCGTCATCTGGGGCATGCCGCTCGTCAACACCGACGCGATGCGCCAAGCCTTCCTCCGCGATGTCGGAGCACAGTACAACGACATTTGCTATTTCTCGAAGCCGGCCGACTGGCGTTTCCAGGTCACGACCCCGAACGCCTCGACCCACTACGTCTACTCCAATTTCAACCTCAAGGATGGACCGGTGGTGCTCGACGTCCCGGCGCCGGTCGGCGCGGGTTTGCTCGGCTCCGTGATGGACGCCTGGGACGTCACCGTTGCCGGCGTCGGCCCGGAAGACGAGAACAAGGGGCAGGCGGCAAAATACCTGTTCCTGCCGCCGCGTTTCAGCGGCAATGCGCCGCCGGGGTACATTCCTGTCCCGCTTCGGACCAATAACGGCTATTTCCTGCTCCGATCGATTCCGGCCGGTTCGACTGAGGCTGACGTTGCCGCTGCAATAGCGCTGATCAAGAAGCTGCGTCTCTACCCGCTGGCGCGAGCCGCGAGTCTGCCCGAGCAGCGCTTCATCGACATTCACGGCAAGACGTTCGACGGCGTCGCCAGCTTCGACGAGAGCTTCTTTGAGAACTTGAACCGGATGGTGCAGGAAGAGCCGGTCCAGGAGCGCGACCTGGTCGCGATGGGCATGCTCATGAGCATCGGCATCGTGAAGGGCAAGGAGTTCACGCCCGACGCGGAGACCAGGCGCATCTTGAGGGCAGCGGCCCAAGAGCAACTGGCGGTATTCGTCGAGGGGATGAAGACGTTCGGTGAGCGTTGGTGGACGGACCGGCAGTGGGCCCTTCCTGACACTCGGGGCGTCAGGACGAACTTCAGCTACATCACGGCAGACGCGATCGACCTGGATGCGCGCGGCCTGTCCAACTTTGCCGCCTTCGGCTTTCCGAAGCGGGTGGGACAGGGCGGGAGCATCGTCTACCTCGTCGCATTCCGCGACGGCAACACCGCGCCACTCAGCGGAGAGCACACCTACCGGCTGCACGTTCCGGCCAACGTCCCCGCCAGGCAGTACTGGTCGGTGATTGCCTACGACAGCGTCACGAACGCGTTCATCCGTGAATCCCCGTGGTCGGCCTCGATTCATACAATCAGGCCATGCGTCGAAATGCCGACGGCTCGGTTGACATCTTCTTTGGCCCGAAGGCTCCCGCTGGGATCGAGTCGAATTGGATCTCTACCGCGCCGGGCCGCGCCTATTTCGCAGGCTTCCGCCTGTACGACCCGGACAAGCCATTCTTCGAGAAGCGCTGGACGCTCGCGGACATGGAAAAAATTCAGTAGCGCGGCAAGTCGCCGCCGGGAGGTCAACCATGCTTGGACGGCTTCGTGGAATTCTCGTGCTGGCGCTGGCCAGCGTGGTGTCTGCGCCAGCGTCGGCGCAAAACGTCTCCGAGCAGGAGGCCTATGAGATCGCGCGCGATGCGTACCAATATGCCTATCCCATCGTCACCATGGACGTGACCAGGCGGCAGTCGACCAACGTGCCGAACGCCGCGACTATTCCCATGCGCGCGCCGGTCAATCAGTTCGCGCATGCGCGCAGCTACCCGGCGGCCGACGCCCGGGATGTGGTGCGTTTCAATTTCGACACGCTCTACTCGCTCGCCTGGCTCGACCTGTCCAACGAGCCGATCGTGCTCTCCGTGCCCGATACCGGCGGACGCTACTACCTGCTGCCCATGCTCGACATGTGGACAGATGTGTTCGCGGTCGTGGGCTCCCGCACCACAGGAACCAAGGCGGGCCACTATGCCATCGTGCCTCTGGGCTGGAATAGTGCCTTGCCTGCGGGCATCGACAAGATCGCGGCACCGACGCCGGTGATCTGGATTCTGGGTCGCACGCAGACCGATGGTGCTACCGACTATGCGAACGTCCACAAGATCCAGGATGGCTACAAGCTCACTCCGCTCAGCCAGTGGGGCAAGTCCTACACACCGCCGGCCAGTGCGGCCACCGATGCCTCGATCGACAACAAGACGCCACCGCTGTTCCAGGTGAACAACATGGATGGCGTCACCGTGCTGACGCGCCTGGCGGAGCTTCTCCAGAAGCATCCGCCGCATGGCAACGACTATCCGATCCTGTTCCGCCTGCGGCGGCTCGGCATCGAGGCAGGCAAGCCGTTCGACGCCTCGAAGCTCGATCCAACGACCATCAACACGGCCGCCAAGGCTGCGCGTGAGGAGGTCGAGCAGATGATCATGAAGGGGTTCGGGATCAAAGCCAACGGCTGGTTCTATCCGCTCGACGGTATCGGCACCTATGGGACAGCCTACAGGACGCGTGCCCAACTGACGATCGGCGGCCTCGGCGCCAACCTGTCCGAGGATGCCGTCTATCCCACCACGTTCGTGGACGAGGACAACCGCCCCCTGACTGGCGCCAACCGCTACATACTGCATTTCGACAAAGGCAGGCTGCCGCCCGCCGACGCCTTCTGGTCGCTGACGCTCTACGACAAGGATGGCTTCCAGGTGCCAAATCCGTTCAACCGCTTCGCGGTCGGCGACCACTTTGCTGACAACAAGCTCAAATCAAACGCCGACGGCTCGCTCGATATCTACGTCCAAAACGAATCGCCAGGAGCCGACAAGGAGTCGAACTGGCTGCCGTCGCCCAAGGGCGAGTTCAACCTGTCCATCCGGATGTACTCGCCGAAGCGGGAGGTCCTGAACCAGGAATGGGCCCCGCCGCCGGTGAGGCGGCTTCAGTAATCCCGCAGCGCTCACGTGACATGACGAAGAAGGAACGATAGCGATGAAACGAACAGCTCTCGCAGTACTTGCACTTCTCCCTGCGCTTTCGATGCCAGCGTCGGCGCAGAACGTCTCCGAGCAGGAGGCGTATGAGATCGCGCGGGACGCGTATGTGTACGCCTATCCGATGCTGCTGACGGACTTGACGTTCCGGCAGATGGCCAATTACGCCGAACCGACGGGCCAGTTGGCGCAGGCTCCGCTTGGTCAGTTCAGCCACGCGAAGGAGTTCACGCCGGCGGACTGGAAGGTGATCGTCAGGCCCAACGTCGACACGCTCTATTCCCCAGGCACGCTCGACCTTGGGCCTGAGCCGTTCGTGCTGTCGGTGCCGGCAACCGACCGCTACTTCGTGCTGCCGATCATGAGCCTGTGGACGGACATCTTCGCCGTCCCCGGCACACGGACCATCGGCCGCAACACCGCCCGCAACTTCCTGCTCGTGGGGCCGAACTGGCGGGGCGAGGTTCCTCCCGGCCTGGAACTCATCCGCAGTCCCACGCGCATCATGAGCGTCGGCGGCCGCACACAGACCAACGGGCCGGCTGACTACGAAACCGTTCACAAGATTCAGGCCGGGTACAAGTT
The DNA here is from genome assembly GCF_043203335.1 of Bradyrhizobium sp. RDI18. Classification (NCBI taxonomy): domain Bacteria; kingdom Pseudomonadati; phylum Pseudomonadota; class Alphaproteobacteria; order Hyphomicrobiales; family Nitrobacteraceae; genus Bradyrhizobium; species Bradyrhizobium sp. RDI18. The sequence continues at coordinate 6,538,140 of NZ_JBICRN010000008.1, forward strand.
CACGCCGCTCTCGGCCTGGGGCAAAGCCGACTATGTGCCGCCCAAGGGCACGGTCGATCCTGCGCTCGACATGAAAACGCGGCCGCCGGTGCAGGTCGACAGGATGGACGCCGCGGTCTACTTCGCCCGCTTCGCCGAGCTCTTGAAGGACAACCCGCCCGGCCCGTTCGACTATCCGATGATCCACCGCCTGGAGCGGCTCGGCTTCAAGGTCGGGCAGAGCTTCGACCTCAACGCTCAGCCCGCCACCATCAAGCAGGCATTCGTGCGCGCCACCGCCGATGGCAAGGCGCTGGTCGAGAAGCTCGGCAGGGAGGCCGGCGGCGAAGGCGGGAAGGGTTGGGTCTACACGACCCGCAGCGGCGCTTACGGTGTCGACTACCGCTACCGGGCGGCGATCGCCTGGTGCTGTCTCGGCGAGAACCTGCCCGAGGACGCCGTCTATCCTTCCCTCTCCATCGACAGCGATGGCCGGCCATTCGACGGCAGCAACAAATACCTGCTGCACTTCGACAAGGGCAAGTTCCCGCCGGTCGATGCCTTCTGGTCGGTGACGGCCTACGACAAGGACGGCTACTTCATCCCGAACGTGCTGAAACGGCAGGCGCTCGGCGACCGCGACAAGCTTGTCACGAACGCCGACGGCTCGCTCGACCTCTATATGCAGGCGCAATCACCAGGAAAGGATAAGGAGTCGAACTGGCTGCCGGTCGCCGCCGGTCAACCGTTCAACCTGCTGATGCGTCTCTATTCGCCGCGCGCCGAAGTCCTCGACGGCTCCTGGACGCCGCCGGCGGTGAAGAAGGTGAATTGAGGGGTAAGCCACTCACCCAGCAGGTCAGAGGAGCACAAACGATGAAATCCGTGACTCTTGATGCCGGCCCAGTGACGATCACACTGCCCGACGCCGGCAATCGCTTCTTTGAGTGGATGCCATGAGCGGCCTCGACATCTTCGCCTGGATCGTCCTGATCATCCTGGCCGCCAGCATTGTCGGCGTGTTCTGCATCATGGGCTGGCTGCCTGGGCACATAGCGAAAGGCCGCGGCCATCCCTGGGCGCAGGCGGTCACGGTGGCGGGCTGGATCACGCTGCTGTTTGGCTTTGCGTTGTGGCCGATCGCGCTGATCTGGGCCTATGTCGATATTCCGCAGGCGCGCGCGGAGACACGGCCATGATGATCGCGCTCATGGCGGTCTATCTCGTGCTGCTGTTTGCGATCGTGCAGCTCGGGATCGTGCGCTTCAACCTGTTCTGGAAGGCATCGCCTTTCATCGTGCTGCTGCTGCTCAACCTCGGCCTGTTCATTCCCATGGGTTGGGGCGCGCCGCAGGGCCCGGCGCTGGCCTATCGCAACGCCGTCTCGATCGTACCCAGCGTGGCGGGCGAAGTGACTGATGTGCCCGTCGTCGCCAACTCGCCGCTCAAGGCCGGCGATGTCCTGTTCAAGATCGATCCGGCGCCTTACCACGCCCAAGTGATCGCGATAGAAGCCCAACTCAAGCTGTCGGAAACGCGGCTGTCGCAGATGACCACGCTGTATGAGCGCGACGCCGGCCGTGCCTTCGACGTGCAGCAGAGGCAATCCGAGGTGGATCAGCTCAAGGGGCAGCTTGAGGCCGCGCAGTGGAATCTCGACAAGACGATCGTCCGGGCGCCGGGCGACGGCTATGTCACCAACCTTGCACTACGCAAGGGCGCGCGAGTGGCGAACCTTCCCTTGACGCCGGTGATGGCGTTCATCGATACGTCGGCCACCCTGTTCGGCGTCGAGATCGACCAGATCAACGCGCGCTATATCGCGCCTGGGCAGGAAGTGGAGCTCACGTTCAAATACGCGCCTGGCCGCATCTTCTCGGGCCGTGTCGAAAGCGTCCTGCAGGCCGTTGCGACCGGCCAGGCGCAAACCTCCGGTACGGCTGTGATGCCCAAAGCGATCGAGTCCGTTCCTTTCGTCGTCCGCGTCAAATTCGATGATCAGGCATTCGCGCAGACGCTGCCGGCCGGCGCGGCCGGAACGGCCGCGATCTACACCGACCACGTCCCGTTCAGCCATTTTATCCGGCGGATCCTGCTGCGCCAGATCGCGATCCTGAACTACGTCAATCCGTTCTGAGCTACTTCAGGTGCCGCGGCCCGCGCGGCGTCGCCGGCTTCTCCGGCGCGGAAGGCGCAAAGCTCAAAGTGACCAGGGCGGTTTGGGTCGTCGGCCGGTTCTCGGTGGCCACGTCCCAATAACCGCGGATGTTCAGGTAACCGGTGTAGCCTTCGAACGCCGGAAAGAAGAAGCCGATCTGAGGGCCGATGCCGACCGAGTGGCCCTTGAAATCGCCGAGTTTGGCGCCGGCGCCGCTGTCTCCGGTAATTTGCTGATAGACATAGCCGGCGATGCCGACATGAACACTCTTGCTGACGAAATGCGATGCCGCCCAGTCGAAATGGAAGTCGATGCCGTTGCGGTATTGCAGGGCATCATTCATCCCATTGTAGGTGAAGCCAGCGACCGCCGAGAATTCGTGCCCGGTGTGCGGATTGAGGTAGGTATAGCCAAAGCCGCTGTCGATAGCGGTATAGCCGGGGCTGAGATTGGCCAGGCGGTTCGGATCGTAGGTGCCGCTCGGGATATTGCCCAGCACGTACCACATGTAATTGTTGACGCCCTGATTCCATTTCAGCATGCCGAGATAGTAGACGTCGGCAAAGGTGGTCCGCTCGTCGCGGGCGTTGCCCGAAACCTGATTGCCGAGCGGACCCGTGAGCGTGGCGCCGATGTTGAGACCAACATTGCCCGGTATCCCGGCGGCACCGATGGTCAATTGGCCGCCAAGGACGGGGGTTTCGAAGGTATAGGCCGGCAGGAACGCGACGGCGTCGGCGCGCGCATGCAGGCCGGTGACGATGGACGCGTTGTTCTGCAGCTCCTTGCCGCCGCCTGCGTTTGCTTCGAGGTGAGCATAGAGGGTGGTGAGGCTCCAGCCCGGTTGTCCGGGCACCGCGGAAAGGCTGCCCATGCCGCCCGGCAACCAGAAACCCACGCCGCCCGCGTCGGCCTTCGCTGCAACGGGGGCTATCGTGATCGCGCCGAGCGTCAGGGCTGCGAGTGCTTGCCGCGACAATCGATCCATCATTCGGCTTCTCCTGGAAGCACCAAGCGATCAGCCCATTTTAGTGGCAAGCAAGGCCGCCTGTTGTGGTTTTGGCCGACGCGGTTGCAAACTTTTTCCGGTAGTGACCTATTCGTCACGCCACCAGACCGGGCAGGGCATTCGATGCCGCATTCTGGGACAGCGAATATGCAGTTTGTGCCAATGCGTCAGTTTGCTCTTTCAGATCAGTTTCTGCGCTCGGCATAGCGGGGCTATCCTATCGTCGCAGGTTACAGGATTTTCCGCTGACATCGTCTCGAAGATGGAGCCGGAGATCGAGAGATGACCAACCACCGTCCGGTAGAGCCGCGCAAACTTCATATCGGGTTTCGCACTTCCATCGTCACGCTGTTCGTGGCCGTGGTGCTGCTTGTCGGATTGACGCTGGTCTATCTCAGTTTTAGCCGCGTCTCGCTGATCACGCAGACGGCGGCAAGTACCTTTATCGCCAAGGTGGCGCAACTCGGTGCCGGCCGGATCGATTCGAAATTCAGCAACGTGCGCGACAGTCTGGATATCCTTGCAGGCCTGCCGTCAATTCAATCGGCGGAAATCGAGGACAATTCGCGGCTCTACGGCCTGATGGCCTCGATGCTGCGCAACAACCCGCAGATTTTCAATCTCTATGTGGGTTATGAGGACGGCTCATTCCTGGAAATGGACGTGATCGATCGCGCCAAGCCAGCCTTCCGCGCCAGCCTCGGCGTGGATGAGGATGCTGCGTTTCGCGTGGTAATTATTTCCCGCACCGGCGCCACGTCGTCGTCGCCCGTCACCTTATACCTATCGGAGAACCTGATCCAGGTTGCAGAGATCAAGGGACCTACAAGTTATGACCCACGGCAGCGTCCTTGGTACGTTGAAGCGTTCAGAGATGAGAAGACATTACTAACTGGACCGTATGTGTTCTTTGCCACCGGCCAGGTCGGCTACACCTTGCGTACCGCGCTGAAAGAAGGTCGCCGCGGCGTCGTTGCTGCCGATCTCCTGCTCAATCGCCTCGAGGAAATGCTGGGGGAGCAGAGGCTCGGCAATTCCGGGCTTGCCTTTCTATTCAATGATTCCATGCAAATCGTCGGCCATCCCGAGATGAGCCGGTTGATGGAGGAATTCCCGAGCGCGGCGACGAACTGCCCCGGATGAGTGCCATCGAGCCGCCTGGTGTTTTGCAAGCGGTAAGGGCGTGGCGAAAAGGCGGCGCTTCGCAGCAATTCTTTGCGGACGAGGCCGGACGCGCCTATGTGGCCGCTTTCCACGACATCGAGACAGCGGGCAATGCCAATATCAAGCTCGCAGTGATCGCGCCGCTCGACGAGTTCTTCGCAAAGATCATCTCGGAGCGCACCGGCCTGTTTGCGCTGGCAATGGGCTTCGTGCTCGGCATGCTGCCGCTCGCCATCTGGCTCGGTTCCATGCTCGCGCGGTCGCTGCGCGACCTGGCGCAACAGACCGACGAGATTCAGCACTTTCGGCTGGCAGATCGTCCGCGTCTGCATTCGATGATCGACGAGATCAATGAGCTCGGCCGCTCGGTGTTCACGATGCGGAGGGTAATCCGCAACTTTTCCAGTTTTGTGCCGCGGCCGATCGTACGCCAGCTCGTCAGATCGAAACGTCGCTTGAGCTCGGAGGAACGCGGCGGGAGGTGACGGTGCTATTTACCGATGTCGCCGATTTCACCGCCAAGACGGAGAAGGCCGATCCTTCCGAGGTTATGATCTTCACGTCTCGCTATTTTGCGGCGCTCTCCGAGACCATTATGAAACATCACGGCACGATCGATAAATTCATAGGCGATGCCGTGATGGCGTTCTGGAACGCGCCCGACGACGATCCCGATCACGTCGTCCATGCCTGCGAGGCCGTGCTTGCTTGCGTGAAGCGCAACAACGAATTGAATGATGAGTTCCGCAAGACCGGATGGCCTGCCTATGGCACCCGCTTCGGCCTGCATGCCGGTGACGCTGTGGTCGGCAATGTCGGCTCCTCCGACCGCATGAATTACACTGCGCTCGGCGCAAACATCAACCTCGCGGCGCGGCTGGAGGGGCTGAACAAGAATTACGGGACGAGGGTACTGGTCAGCGCCGCTGTGAAGGAGCGTGCCGAAGGACGCTTTGCCTTCCGCAGCGTCGACGAGATCAGACCAAAGGGCTTTGCGGAGGCCGTGCGGATTTTTGAACTGCGTGGCGAGACCGATGGCGCTGCGGAGGACGACTTCTGCAAACGTTGGGAAATCGTCTATGCCGCCATCTGGCAGGATCAGCCGGCTGCGGCGCTGGTCTGGGTCACCGATTTCCTTGCACAGTATCCCGGTGACGGCATTGCGCGGTACCACGCCGAACGGCTGCGGACGGAGTTGCAGGGCACGCACCTTGTTTCGGCCGGAGCGATGCGATGACTCGCGTGCTTTGCCCCTTGGACAGGCGTCAGATGCTGGCCGGCGGGCTTGCGGTTGGCGCTGCCTTTGCGGCTCCCGCGATTGCGCAGTCCAGAACGCGGGTTCGGCTGGGGTACCTCCATGTTCTCGCCGTCGATGGGCAGATTTTCACCGGCCTTGACCGCGGCTCGTTCGACAAGCAGGGCCTCGACTTCGAGCTGGTCGAGCGTAGCACCGGCCCCGAAGTATTCGAAGCCATGGCACGCGGGGAGGTGGACGTTCTGTCCGCCGGCGGAGTGATCTCGAACTATCTGGCACTCGGCGCTGGCCGCGCCTTTCTGATCAACGATATCGAGGTCGCGACCGCGCAGCTCTGGGTGCGGCCGGACCGCGGGGTGAGAACGTTTGCCGACCTTCGAGGCAAGCGTGTAGCAACGACTACGCAGACTACGGCCCACATCTTCCTCGACCGTGCCCTGCGCGCCAACGGCCTTGGCCTGACCGATGTTCAGGTGATCAACAGCAGCATGCCGCAGGCCGTCGGCGCATTCATTGCCGGGGAGGTGCCTGCCGTCGCCTTGTGGGTGCCCTTTAATCTCAGTGTCCGCGACAAGCTGCCTGATGCCATCAAGCTGGTGGATGCCTCCGCCTTCTATCCGCAGTCGGCGGTGATCGGCGGCTGGGTGGCGCGGCATGAATACTATGCCGCTAATAAGGACGTACTACAGCGGATTATCCGAGGCTGGGCGGAAGCCAACGACTACATGGTGCGTAATCCGAAGGCCGCGGCCGAGGCGCTGCAACAGCGGCACTACCAGCGGGCGTCGATCGCCGACATCACGGAAGCGCTCAAGGCGCAGAAGATGTTTTCGTCACGGGAATGGAAGCGGCTCTATTCAGACGGGACAGTCATCAAATGGCTCCAGCAGGTCAGCGACTTCTTCATGGCTGAAGCAGGCGTGACGACGGCGACGCCGGCCACGGATTATTTCGATCCTAGTTTGTACTTAGCAACGGTGAATTAGTAGCTGATCTCCACCCGCCGAATGCAGAATTATTCGCCCCGATCCACGATCGCGTGTAACCGAACCATCGGCTCGGTCAGACTACCGGACGGATCAGTTGCTTCGCCCTGAGGTGCAGTAATGATCTAGGTCTTGCCTTTCCGCTTAAGAAAAATTCTCAACGGTCCTTTTGCGCAAGTTGGGCGGCTCCGTGTTCAAAGACGGCACCTACTCCGCTTGGTTCAAGACGCCCCAGGCCAGGGCACCGGCATCGTTCATTTCGAAGAAGGCAAGATCTCGGGGTGATTTCGCCGAGTAGTCGCGATCGCCATAAAGGTGAGAGCGACAAAGTCCGATTTCGATAGAGTCATCACAGTTCGTCCGACAACTGCCGAGGAGGTCGTGACCTTGCGTGACGTAAAAATCGGGGAGAAATTCGCCAATCGATTCAGCGAGATAGGAAATCGAATCGTTCTCAAAACGAAATCAAGTCGTTCTTAAAGCGGCCAGCGTCCGAAGCACCTCACACAAGTGGCCTTTCAGCAATGGGCCATCCAGTCAGACCTATGCTCTCAATTGAGCAAGGAGCGCTTTGGCATCTTCCAGGTCGACTGTGTCGAAGCCCTCGGTGAACCAGCCATAGACAGGCGCAAGTAGATCACGGGCTTCAACATGCCTCCCCTGGTCGTGCCATAGCCGCGCGAGGCTCGTGGCGGCGCGGAGTTCAAACATCCTGGCGCCCTGCGCGCGGCTCACGTCGAGCGCCTTACCAAAACATTCTTCCACATCGGTCAATGAATGTCCCGCGGCGCGCCGCACCTCGCCTTCATTCCGGTGCAGCTCCGCCTCCCAATTGTATTGTTCAGAGCGCTGCGCTCTTTCTCGCGCATCGATGCACAGAGCCACGGCTGACCGGAAATCGCCAATGCGACCACGAACTTGGGCCAACAGGCTCGTGAAAAGCGGAACAAAAAATGTCAGGTTCTTGCCGTCGACATCAGCAATGCCCCTTTGCATCAGAGAAATGCCGCTCTCCGGTCCGCTAGTCCATGAGACTGCCCAGCCCTCAAAAATGATCCCACTGCTCCGCCATGCCAGCACGCCGTGCTCCGTTGCAAGAGCACTCAAGGTTTGCGTATGAGTTAGCACTGCGGCCGTATTCCCGAAAAGCTGCTCGAGCGCGGCTCCCGCTAAAAAATGAGCGAAACCACTTGTGTTGACGTGATTGAGTGCGGCTGCGTAGCTGAGAGCTTGTGCCTGCATTCTTGCTGCACGGTCGGGGAAGCCTGAAATCCATTCGACTAACGCCAACAATGCTGATGCAGACGCGAATGGATCAGTGATGTACCGGGCCGCAAGGGATCGGTCACGCTCGGGATCGTACAGCGCAAGCGACTGCTCGAGTTCTTTCCGAGCCAATGCAAATTCTCCAAGCTGATACAACACAATCCCGATTCCACGATGCGCCATCAGCTGCATCACCCGGTCGCCTTGGCGGATGCCTAGCGTCTGGCAGCGTTCCGCGAATTCCAACGCCTTGTAGGTGTTGCCGGTCGCGTTGCAGTAAGAGAACTGGGCATAGAGCGACGCAAACAGGCGTCCCACGTCGTCCAGCTTCTCGGATAGAATCGTTGCGCGCTCGCACGCAGTTCCGACTTCCGAACTTGTGTATCCACGCACCGCCAGCAACGGTGTGCCTAAGGCGATCTGAAAATCGAGCTCACGGCGATCCCGGTCAGCGGACTCCGGCAGCGTATTGAGGAGCGCTAATCCCCGCTCAAGATGAATGATTGCTTCCTGATCTGCCGAGCGCTTGGCGGCGCGCTGACCCGCATCGAGCCAATAGGTGGTCGCCTCGCTCGCAAGCCCGGCCTTGGTGAAATGATGGGCGACAACCTCAGGTTGGCTTTCGACCAACGCCGGAAACCGCTCGGCCAGCACTTTGGCGATGCTTGCATGCAACTGCCTGCGCCGGCTCTTGAGCATCGTGGCGTAGGCGGCGTCCTGTATCAGTGCGTGCTTGAATGAGTAGCTCGCGTCCGGCGGCGTTCCGCGGCTGGAGATGAGGCCGGAGGCCGTCAGCAGCTCAAGTGCCGCGTCGAGGTCCCCCGGGTCAAAGATGCCACCGCGCCAATCAGCTCGTGGGAGAACTCCCGTCCGATCGCAGAGCCGATCAGCGCCACATCCTTGCCCGAGCCAAGCCGGTCGAGGCGGGCAACCAGCGAGGCCTGCAGCGTCGTCGGTATGGCGAGCTCTGGCAGCGGTCCGTCGAGCAGGTAGCGGTCCGTTGTCTCCCGCAACAGCCCGCTCTCGAGCAGCGCGCTGGTCAGCTCCTCGATGAACAGCGGCACGCCATCCGTGTGCGCAAGGACCTGATCGACGACCGCGTCCGGCAGCGCCTTGCCCTTGGTGACACCGCCAACAATGCCGGCGCTGTCGCGACGGCCGAGGCGGCTCAAGGGCAGCATCGTCACATGCGACTGGCCGACCCACGTTGGCTGGAGCTCCGGCCGGACCGTGACGACCAGCAGCACCGGCAGGTTGGCGGCGCGGGCAACCATTCGATCGAGCAAATCCTGGGATGTCGGATCAATCCAGTGGGCGTCCTCGACCACGATGAGGACGGCGCTCTGCGCCGCTGCGCCGTCGAGCTGATCGAGAAGCGCGGTGAGAGTTAGCTCCCGCTTCTGCTGCGGGCTGATCGCCAACGCCGGGTAGCGCCAGTCCGCCGGCACCCCCAACAGCTCGGCAACCAGCGCCACGTCGCGTAGTACATTTTTCGTCGTCGGCTTGAGCAAGGCCTCCAATTTGTCGAGTTTCACACTGGCGCTGCTCCCCGGTTCGAAGCCCGCGGCCCGCTCGAGCTGTGCGATGAACGGGTAGAGCGGGCTCTGCACATGGTAGGGCGAGCAGAAATATCGAATGCGAGCATGCGGCTCGCCCTCGCGCGCGGCCAGCAGGCTTTCAGCGATACGCGACTTGCCGATGCCGGGCTCGCCCGTGAGCAGCACGACCCGACCCTCGCCGAGCTTGGCTTGATCCCAACGGCGCAGCAGCAGCTCAATCTCTTCCTGCCGGCCAACGAGCGGGGTCAGCGCGCCCGCGCGCCGCACCTCGAAGCGGCTAACGCCGGCCGTCTCGCCGCGCACCTGCCACGCCTCCACCGGTTGCGGCAGCCCCTTCACGTCGATGGCAGCAAGCGCGCGGCAGTCGAACATCCGCCCCGCCAGCCGATGCGTGCTGGCGGCGATCACGACCTCGCCGGGCGCTGCCGCGGCCTGCAGCTGCGCTGCCAAGTTTGGCGCCTCGCCGATCGCAGCGCACTGCTGTGTGTCGCCGGTCCCTGACCGCTCGCCGATGACAACGAGCCCGGTGGCGATGCCAACGCTCACCTGAACCGTCACGCATGGAGACGCTTTCAACGTGCCGATCGTGTCAAGGATGGCGAGGCCCGCACGCATGGCTTGCTCGGCGTCATGCTCGCCAGCAGCGGGGTAGCCAAAATAGACGAGCACGCCATCGCCCAGGTACTGGGCGACAAATCCACCGAAGCGTGAAACAACATCGGCGATCGACTTGTGGAAGGCGGCGATGAGATCGTGCATGTCTTCAGGGTCGAGGCGCGCCGAAAGCGGCATCGACCCGACCATATTGCAAACCATGATCGTCAGCTGTCGCCGCTCGGGGCTTCCGGAGCCGACTGCCACCGCAGACGATGCTTCATCGCCGTCCGCTGCGGGATTGCCGGCGTTCTCGTGGTCTCTCCTCATATTGCCAAAGGGCAACGCCACAATCGATGACCGGTCGGGTTGCGGCAGCGTGGGCTTGGCGACCTCCCTTTCAGCGGACGACCTGCCCGGCGACTCCGTAGCGCGAAGCTCGGCGGCGAGCGATCTGGTCGCTGCATCGGGCTCCGTGTTCAGTTCGCGCCTGAGCAGCGCAACGAGGTCCTGGTAGTGCTTGAGAGCCTCGGCCTTGCGTCCCGTAGCGGCCAGCGCCCGTACCATCAACCGGTGGGCATCCTCGCGCATGTTGTTGAGCGCGACGGCGCGCTGGCCGGCCTTCAGCGCCTGTTCGGCACGGCCGGCGGTCAGATCTTGTTCGCCGAGCCCCATCATGGCGCCAAGGGCAAGATCCAGCAATCTCTCGCGTTCACCAGTCAGCCATTCGTTCCAGCCCTCCTCGCCTACGCTAACGTCGTCGACCAGCCGACCCCGGTAGAGATCGGCTGCCGCGCTCAACGCATCCCGGCTACCGTCACGGACCAGGGCCTCGAACTGGCTGACGTCGCATCGGACGGCCGCCGCATTGAGCGATACGACCTCACCATCGCTCTCCAGAGCGTCCTCGCCGAGCACTTTGCGCAGCCGGAACAAAGCCTGGCGCAGGTTCTGCCTGGCCTGCGCGTCGAAGCGGGAGCCCCACAACAGGCCCGACAGCTTCTCACGCGACTGCGGCCGGGGCGCGTTGCAGGCCAGATAGGCCAACAAGCCTGCAAGCTTCTTGCTCGGCAGGTCGACCACGCCATCCGGTCCGGTCAGCTCAAAGCCTCCCAGCAGCGAAAGACCAAATCTTGGAAAAAGCCCGCCGTCCATTGGCGCACGCGGAATTTGCACGATGAAGCGCCTCCTAGGACGCAATTTCTACGCTTTTCTTGGCCCTCCGAGCAAGATTAACGCCGCTGTCACGCCGAACTGACACCGGCGACGACGGCGGCAGGGCTCAATTGGCGAGGTACCGGGCATCCCGGCCGCAAGAATCGGAGGACCACCATGCGCTCCGTCGGGATCATTGCATCCCTCGGCGCACTATCTAGTAGCGCTGCCAGGGAGGGCTCTACGTGATCGGTTTGGACGGTGTCTCCGCCCAGCAGCTATCCGACACAATCGGCGCGATCTACGACTGCGCGCTCGATCCACATCAGTGGCCAGACACTTGCCGGGAAATTGCCGATCTGTGTGAAAGCACAGCGGGCGGAATATGCGTTCACGATGTGCGGCACGTGCAAAATGATCAGTTATTCGTGTTCGGATACCAGCCGGAATTCCTTGAAAAGCTGGGAAGCCACTATGCACAAAGTCCAATGGCAGCAGCGGATATCGTCTCGAAGATCGGTGACGTTAGTGCTCTCTCTATGATGCGCCTCGAATTGCTGGGAAGCCGTTTTGCTCGAGAAGTGCTAGAGCCGTTCGGACTACTGGACATCATCTGGTTCCCGGCGTTGCGGACTGGCGGTCGCATGGCCTCCATGCATGCCTCACGGAGCGAGAAGGCGCCGCATTACCAACAACTCGAGATCGGCCTGCTCAAGCTTCTTTCCCCGCACGTCTGCCGTGCCCTCGCCATCTCGGATGCGCTCGATATCAGGGCGCTGAGGTCGGAGATGTTGGAAAATACGCTTGATGCACTTGTCACAGGTGTTTTCCTCACGTCACGCGATGGCCGCGTCGTCTATATGAATGCCGCTGCCGAGAGGCAGGTCAAAACCGGCAACTCCATTCGCATCGTGAACAACCGGATTTCTCCCACCGATCCCGCCACGCGCGCTGCGCTGTCGAAGGCCATTGACAAGGCGTCGCGCGACGATATCGACTTGGATACAAGCGAGCATTCCCTTGCGATCCCTGATATCGATGGCGCCGGCTATGTCGCAACCCTCCTTCCGGTCGATCGCGGTCAGCGCAGCGGCATTATCGCGCCGTTTGCAGCATCGGTAGCTGTGTTCACAAAGGATCCTGCTGAGGCGCCGCTGATGCCGGGTGAGGCTTTTGCCAGGCTTTACAGGCTGACCGGCGGCGAACTCCGCGTGCTGCTGGCGCTTACTCAGGGGTTGGGCGCCAAGGAGGCTGCCGACATGCTCGGCATCAGCGAGCCGACCGCGCGCACCCACCTGCAGCACATCTTCTCCAAGACCGACACGACCCGGCAGGCCGATCTTCTGCGCCTGTTGCAGAACTCGACGCCTCAGGTTCGGGCCCCACAGTAGCCGGCTCACTAATTCCTGAAGGCCTGTCTCTTGATCGGCACCGCGTCCTATGGGCGACGGGACCGGCGCAATTGCGATCCGGGCTGGGGCCGATGGGCCCGGGCAGTACGATCGGAAGGCAGCACACAACAGCCTCATTGGTTCCGATGATGCGGCGGCGGCGGTCGATTGCATAACATCAAGCATCGCCAATCCTAGGCACGTGCAACCGAAGGAACCGTCTTGCGCGCACATCCCGTTGTCGCGATCGTCACACTTATCCTGGTCGGGGTCGGGGTGAAGCTCACCTTCTTTTCCGCGCCGACGGCTGCGGCGGACGTACGCTCCACCAAAAGCGCGAGCATCGACGTCCCCGAGATACATCGAGAGATCAAAGATCTTCCGGTGGAGAATTTTTACGACATGACGTTCGTATTTCCAGTGGTGATTGATCGCACGATCTAGCGCCCTTCGAGACGCGGGTGTTGCCTTTCTTCTTAATACTCACACCCCGAGCGGCAAATCGATATTGAGCGGTGAATATTTAAGCGCCTTCTTTTCAAAAAAAATCATCGCGGACAAAAACTGCCTCAGGAGCTTTTCTTGCAAAGTTACAGAAATAAACTTGGTCACGCCGACCATGCCATTGCGCGGCTGCCTTTGACATGGTGGGAGCGCGCCTGCTTCCGGTCAAAGCTGCGCGAGGATATCAGGGACAGATCTGATTTTCTACGCGATGTCGGAATCGACGTGCTTGAAGCGCATGCTGAAGCGTGCCGCTTTTTCTGGCAACCGATCACGCTGAAGCGCCTGCCAATCCTGGATTATGCCCCTGCAACTGCCGCCATCGCGCGGTCAGCCGTCGAGGCCGTTGGTTCCAGATATTGTGCTGACAACGCATTAAATCATCAATCTACCGTGGTGTCCTAATAATGAAAAACACTTCGCACCCTTCGGCCGTACTGCCGCCTCTCGCTCCGTTTCACGTCGAAAAGGAAAGGCGAAGCTTCTTCGCTTTTATCACGTCGGCGCTGCACAGCTCACGGCGCCTTCAGGCGGGTCGAATCCTGCGTCAATACGAACACTTGATCGCGCCTTCCGAGCAATCCGCTCCGCGCCAATCTAGCCAGGATTCCGAAACTCGGGAAATGCTCGTCACCAGCAGGCCGGCTCAACCGAGGTTGCTTGCTCAGCCTTCTGCCCGAAATGATATGAGCTGGCTCGTGGCCGTGGCCGCGGCATTTTTAATCATTCACATCGTCGCCGGGACGATCTGGCTGCGCGCTTCCGTGAATGAGACCACGGCCTCTCAGGCAATATCCTCGTTGTACGACTAGCGAAGCACAACGCAGCTTGCGCGATGGTGCAAGCCGTTGCGCTTCATCATTCGAACTGACCGATGGTCCTGATTCATCCGCGGCATTGCATCGCGCGGGGACTGCGGTCTTGCTGCAGGAGGTCGTTTCCTTGGATAGCCTGATCGCAATCTACATCGCATGGATCGTTGCCCAGACCGGTTTGTCGGCTCCCGATCATCCGCCGATCCACTTCGTGACACCGGCGGAAATGGCAATGCGAGTTGGCTCGCCGGAAAATAGCGGGCTGGAGTTGCAGGCGCTCTACAATCGCAACGAGGGCTCAATTTACCTGCCGCAGGAGTGGCGACCCAATGATCTGCGGCAGAAGAGCGCCCTGCTGCATGAATTGGTGCATCATGTGCAGCGGTTCAACAAGATAGAGTTGCCTTGTCTCGCCGCGCTTGAGCGTCAGGCCTACGACCTACAGATCAAATGGCTGCGCGAACAAGGGGTGGACGATCCTTATGATCTGATCAAGACAAACGAGCTCACCATCTACTTGGTGAGCACTTGTGGTGACGGATCATAGTCACTTATGACAAGAGCTGGTTCTCAACGATTTCGGCAGGGTGAATTGAGTGATCGACCGCGCGCGAGCCGGTGCAACTTCGATTGTCCGGATTTTGCCTGCAATCGCTCCGAACAGCCCTTTGTCGGGCAGAGTTAGGGGCGTTTTACAAATGGCGCAATGATCTGGTAGTGCCCCTGATTTGCCCGACGTGTCAAAATGTTTTCGCGGAGTTCGCTCAAAGCATCCATGCCGGCGGCCACCATGCTACTTTGTATGGGGTTGTTTTCGATATTTTAGCTTGCCGAGCCGTAGCTCGCGGCCGCCAGTCCGTCTTCGCTTTCGTTTCACTCAAGCTACGCCAGACACGCTTCGCCCTGCGGTCTTGGCGTGGCTGCGCCACGCGTAGCCCGAAGGGCGAAGCGTGGTGGGTCCGGCAGGACTCGAACCTGCAACCAGACCGTTATGAGCGGTCTGGATCAGCAGAACGCCCTTGTTTTCTCGGGGTTTTTTACGTCGACAATTTGCGATCTTCTGCGTTCGTTCACGTTCATGCGGGACCCAACCGGGACCCCGACAGGACCCGAAGAACAAAGGAGAACGGCTGATTCCGTCATATGAGATCAACCCGCCATGCCTATGCGTTACAGCCAATGCTCTGAATCTACTTCCGTCTTCGGCGGCATAGCGGACATGGCTGGACTTGCTATTGCCGCGCCCCGGTAGCGAATGTCCGAAGCCGACCTTCGCTTCGATGCATCGTCGAGGAGTGCGGTCGATCACATCGTCGACATACGCCGACACACCCTACAAGCGTTCAACGCTCGGCAACGGCAAGAGGAAAGGATGGACGCAGCGCATGACCTGTCAATATTGACTTCATGCGCTTCGCCGCATCGGTGTACGAGATCAGAGTCCTGGATGCTTTGATAGGAAGTCAAGAACGGCAGCGTTGAAGGCTGCCGGATCACGAACCGGCCCGTCATGGTTGACATTCGGAAGAACGACCAACTGGGCACCCGGCACGCACTTGCCTATCGACTCAGCGATCAGCGTATTGAAGGCTTGCGTCTTCTCCCCGCGCATGACCAGCGTCGGCCGGGCGAAACTTTTCAGCATGTCACAGGTGATAACCGGCGGTGGCGGAGCTGCAAACACCAGCGGCAGGGTCCTCGCATTGTCCAGCACGCGAGTCTGCCGGTCCTGCGGGAAGCGGTCGAACTCGCCGGGCGGGAGTTGGAACGCAGCCTCCTGTAGCAGCTTGGCAGCCTGAACAGCGTCACCTGCCTTCGCCGCTGCGATAACCGGGGCGAGCATTTTGGCGCGGTCCTCGCGCGCCGCTTTCCCTTCCGTGCTGTCTGTCGGCAGCATCGAAGCGACACTCGCCTCATACAGAATGAGGCTGCGGACCAATGAGGGATTCTTCACTGCTGCGGTCGTGGCAACTTGGCCGCCGTAGGACCAGCCGACGAGATGAACAGGTCCCGCATTGAGCGTCCCGATGAACTTGGCAAGATCGCCCGCCAGGGTTGCGACGCTCAAGTTTTTCCCATCGTCGGGCCACGGCCCCGTGCCGAAATATCGCTGCGTGTAGGCGATGAAGTGATACTTCTTGGCGATGCCCTCCCTGACCGACTCCCAAGAGCGAAGGTCGGAGGGTACCCCATGAACGAAGACCACGGGTTCCCCAGAACCTTGCTCTACATATGGCAGCCGAACACCATTGATCTCGACCTCCTTGGCCAATGGGGCAGACGTTGCGCTGGACGGGATTACAAGGCTCAGCAGCAAAGAGGCAAGGACCGATAAGCGGACCATGACTTCCTCCCAATTTTGCTGGCTTCTTTCCCCGGCTGTTCGTCTTGATTCTTTTTCGTCGGGGGTGCGCAACCGTCACCCCGAATCTCGTCTGTATTATGGCCGCGGCGTCGCGTCGAACCGTGCCGGACGTCCGTTGTTGGCACCTTTGAGGCATGCCGACGCACCCTGCGAATGTCCGCTGACCGAGGTAAACCGGAAGCGACCGGCCGGTGGTCAAAAGGCGCTTTTGACCCTGGCTGTGTGAAAACGCGGTGCTGCTGTTATGATTCTCCCGTGATTCTAAGGGGGAATTGATGAGGCGCTTCGTTGAAGAGGCGGATCGTGGGCAATGGACACTATTGCCTGAATGCCTCGATGACTTCATTGACGAGAGCAATCCTGTTCGCGTGATCGATGTGTTTGTCGGTGCGCTCGATTTGGCTGAGATGAGCTTTGAAGGTGTGGAGTCGGCGGCGACTGGTCGGCCCTCGTACCATCCCTCGGTTCTGCTTAAGCTTTACATTTACGGCTACCTAAACCGGGTGCAGTCGAGCCGGCGGCTGGAACGCGAGGCCGGACGCAATGTCGAGGTCATGTGGCTGCTCGGTCGGCTCGCTCCTGATCACAAGACGATCGCGGACTTCCGCAAAGACAATGGCCTGGCGCTACGCAAGGTATGCGCGCGCTTCGTCGAACTCTGCCGTGAGATGGGCCTTCTCACGACGGCGAGCGTCGCCATCGATGGCAGCAAGTTCAAAGCAGTGAACAACCGGGACAAGAACTTCACACGGGCGAAGGTGGAGCGGCGGCGTGCGCAGCTGGAGGAGAGTGTCGCGCGCTATCTGAGCCAACTTGACACGGCCGATAGGCAGGAGCCGACGGAGGTGCTGGCCGCGAAGGTGACGAGGCTCCACGAGAAGCTCACAAAACTGAAGGAGCAGATGGGCAAGCTTGCCGTCTACGAGAGGCAGATGCTTGCGTCACCTGACCAGCAAATCTCGCTGACCGATCCCGACAGCCGTTCGATGGCGACGAGCGGCCGCGGCTCCGGCGTCGTCGGCTACAACGTGCAAGTCGCCGTGGATACCAAGCACCACCTGATTGTGACGCATGAGGTCACGAACAGCGGTTCAGATCGGGCTCAACTGGCCAATATGGCCAAGCAGGCGAAGGCTGTTCTACAGACCGACACGCTCGAGGCCGTTGCCGATCGCGGCTACTTCAGCAGCGCGGAGATCCTCGCCTGCCACGAGGCCGGCATCACAGTAACTCTGCCCAAGCCGCAGACGTCTGGCGCCAAATCGGATGGGCGCTTCGGCAAGCAGGACTTTGTCTATTTGCCGGAGGAGGACGCCTATCGCTGTCCGGCTGGAGAGCAACTGCCATATCGCTTCACTAGCGAGGAAGATGGCAAGCGGATAAGGCGTTACTGGACCAATGCCTGTCAAAATTGTTCGCTCAAGTCCCAGTGCACGACAGGGCTAGAGCGGCGGATTCCACGATGGGAGCATGAGCACCTGCTCGATGCCGTGCAGCAGCGCCTTGATGCGAACCCGCTCGCCATGCGCCAGCGTCGCGAGACGGTCGAGCATCCGTTCGGCACGATGAAGGCCCGCATGGGGGCGACACACTTCCTCACCAAAACGCTTCCAAAAGTAGCCGCCGAGATGGCTCTCTCGGTCCTGGCCTATAATCTGACACGGGTCATGAACATCGTCGGAGCCAAGCCGCTGATGGCTGCAATCGCAGCCTGAGACTGAACCGATCCTGGCCTCTCATCGACTTCCCTGAGAATGGCGTTTTTACACGGCCAAGGCCCAGACCGGAAGTCGGGCTCCACTGCATCAGATGAGATGCCACGGCTCAAAACCCGCTCAACCATTGGCTTACATTTTTTATACCAGCGGCTTATTCTTTGGGTGTGCGAAGATGCCTTCCTGCGATGGGAGGCTACGTGAGGGGCTGGCAACTTGCGCTATCGCTTCGAGGAGTTCGCATTTGACACCGACCGGCGCGAACTGCATCGCGGGGCAGAGGTCGTTTCCATTACACCACAGGTGTTCGATCTGCTCGAATACCTAATCCGAAACAGGGAGCGCGTCGTCAGCAAGGACGATCTCATCTATGCCGTTTGGAATGGGCGCAGCGTTTCGGATGGAGCACTGACTACCCGGCTGAATGCCGCTCGTAGCGCAGTCGGCGACACGGGCGAGAAGCAGTGCTTAATCAAAACATTGCCGAGGAAAGGCTTCCGCTTCGTCGGTGCGGTGCGTGAAGAGGATGGACCTTCTAGTGCCGCCGTCGCCTCGGAAAGCCATGTGGAGTTGTCAAAGCCCGCACTGGCGCTGCCCGACAAGCCCTCGATTGCGGTATTGCCGTTCCAGAACATGAGCGGCGACCCCGAGCAGGAGTATTTCGCGGACGGGATGGTTGAGGAAATCATCACGGCGCTCTCGCGGTTCAAGTGGTTGTTCGTGATCGCTCGCAATTCGAGCTTTACGTTCGAAGGTAAGGCCGTCGATGTAAAGCGGGTCGGACGTGAGCTTGGCGTGCGCTACGTCCTTGAGGGGTCTGTGCGCAAGGCAGCGGGGAAGGTTCGCATCGCAGGCCAGTTGATTGATGCGGTGACGGGCGCGCACATTTGGGCGGACAGGTTCGAGCGTGACCTGACAGACGTTTTCGCTCTGCAAGACGAAGTAACGGTGGCCGTTGTCGGAGCCATTCATCCCAAGCTGCTTCAAACAGAAATTGAGATGGCGGCCGGCCGCCCACCGGAAAACCCGACGGCCTATGATTTGTGGCTAAGGGCCATGCAGAAACAAAGTCTTAGGAGCCGTGAAGGTTTTGCCGAAGTGATACGACTGACGCATCGTGCCTTGGATCTTAACCCTAGTTCTGTTTCTGCCGCCCAGTTGGCGGCTAGCGGCCACCTCAACAACGTTATTCAAGGCTTTTCTACCGATCGTCAATTCGACCGCAACGAGGCAATTCGATTGGCGCGCTTGGCATTGAGCCTCGACGAGAATGACGCGGGAGCGCTGGGCATCGCGGGGTTGGTTAACGCTTTTCTTATCGGCGACCACGAGACCGCCATCGATTTCGTTGATCGTGCGGTCGCGTCCAATCCAAATCTTTTCAGCGCGTGGGACCGTAGAGGATGGGTCTACCTAGTTGGAGGCCGGTTCGAAGAAGCAATCCGGAGCTTTGAACGCGGCATGCGCTTGAGCCCGTTGGACCCCTTTGTTCACACTAATCTTGCTGGCATCGGTTATGCCTTGATCGAACTTCGTCGCTTCGACGAGGCTGTCGCGGTTTCCAAGAAGGCTCTACGTCAGAACTCCTCCGATCCAACAACTTTCCGTGGTTTGGCGTCCGCTTTGGCGCATCTTGGACGGGATGCCGAGGCGCATGATGCGGCGGCACGTGTGCTTGAGATCGATCCGGCCTATACAATATCTGGGCGGCTTTCTCAGAGGCAAACAACCTTAAAGCTGTTGGCGGAGGGCCTTCGCAAAGCCGGGCTGCCCGAGTGAGACCCGCCTGTGCTCGCGGCAAGAGTTGATGGGACAGCACGCAATTCGCTGCGATGCGTGAGTCCGAAATGGCACCTTTGAGACATGCCGACCGACCCTGACGATGTTCGTTTCCAGGGGAAGACCGGAAGTAGTGGGCCGACGGCTAAAGTGACGCGATTGACCCGCAGCCGACATTGGCTGACCGCTAACGCTCTCTCTTACCTCAGCAAGCGGTCAGGCCGAAACGCCCTCATACAGCATCGCCGGATTCAACTCGTGTGACGCGCCACCGCGCGAGATCGGGCTTATTGATCGAGAATATCTCCTCGACGTCGAGACGCATGGTATTGTGGCATTCGCACGCTGCAGCCGCGAGCCGCAATCGGTCGACCTCGATTCGGCCTCGTTGATCAGACCTGATCGCCCCACGCGCGCGCAGATTGCGCATCGAGAGCGTCACCGTCGTTCGTCGTACACCGAGTATTTGCGAAAGCGCCTGCTGGGTGAGTGGGAGTATGTCGTGGTCGATGCGGTCGCGGAGCTGGAGTAGCCAGCGAGCCATGCGGGCTTCGACCGGGTGCAGCGCATTGCAGGCGGAGCCGAGCTGGAACTGTATCAGCATCGCCCTGACGTGATTCTGGACCAAGTTCCGGATCGCTGGACTGCGGTTGAAAGCGGCGTGAAATCGCGACGCAGAGATCCGCGCGGCGATGCCCGCCGCACGGACGACTGCGGTAGCGGCCGACGGTGACGGCCCGAGCACCGAGAGCATGCCTACGGCCCCCTCGCGTCCGACTGCGGCTGTGGCAACCGTCTGTCCGTCCGCCATGTCGATCATCAACGAGATGGCCCCGCCATGAGGGAAGAAGACGTACTCTATCGGCTCACCCGCGCGCGAAAGGACCGCGTCCTGATCCAGCGCGACCATCGCTAGCTCGGGCCTCAGAAAATCAAGGTCCGTCGCCGGCAGCGCTGCAAGAAGGCCGTTAGAAATTCCGCCGGATGCCGTCACCGCAGGGAACCAGCGGTGAGGCATCCGCAGCCTGCTCCATTTGGAGCGTTACACGACATCGCGTAGAGCCTAAAGAGCGCGTGCAATTAATGCCGCCACCCGCCTCTGGAAGCTGCCGATCTGTCTGAACGCATCCTGCCGCTCTGATCCCTCAGGAAGGCGTTGCGCGGCTTCCCATAAGCTCGCTAACAACCTCGTCATGTCTTTCAATTCATCGGCCTCGGACATTCCAACTGTGTGTCGGCTCAACGTTAAGTCCTCATTGTACGAACGGACAAATGTGCGTGCGGGCGGCGGCCGCGCGGCGAGTAAAGGAAGAGAGTAAGTGCAAATAGCAGTGTCGATGCAGTTGCCGCGCGGAAGGACGGACGCAGCAAAAGGTGCTCTCTTCACAAACGTCGCGTAGCACCGATAGCCATCTCCTACTTATGTTGAATACGACGATCACCCAGCGGTTGCGGCATACATTCAAGGGAGTTCCGTGCGTCATTGGGAATAGCTGTCCTTTCTGACGCGTTTCGCCAAAAAGCGATAGCACGTATGAAAGAGTCGCAGCTCAATCCGCAAGTCGTCGCTGATCTCGCGCCTGCCGGTCCGCATATGACGGGAGCATGCCGCCGTCTACGTTGGCCTGATTTGATGCTGATGCGGAGGTGCCAAGGTAACGCTAGTGGGACAGCGCGCAGAGCGGGCCGTTCGCCCGGCAGATTTATAGTTTCGCGGCCTAGATTGCTCGAATGCTGCGAGTACGGATGGCTGGCTTGGTAGTCTCGGGGGTGCCGACGACGCGCTTGGTCGTCTCCCTCTTGCGAGTGATCGCCCCGGACGCTTCCTTCATGTAATCGGGATGGTGATGACCGTAGGTGTCGATCAGAACCCTCACCGACATGCCGAGATAACCAGACGCTTCCCATGGGGCAGTGCCAAGCTGCATGAGACAGGTCGCTGCCGTATGGCGTAGCGTGTGCGGCGTGACGTTGCCGTCCGAGAGGTCGAGCTTCGCCACCTCCAACCCCGCGCGAAGCCGTTCTTCACCGACTTGACGCCAGCGCCCTGCCACTCGACGAAGTGGTTGGCGATGATCTTCTTGTCGTACCAGCGCCGCATGTGGACCAGCAGACGTACGGCAGCAGCACGGTGGGCTGACGCTTGTTCATAGCGCGCCGTGGGGCCATGGGCGTTTTACGAATTGCGTGACGATGCAATCGTGCTGCTGATTTGCCCGACGTGTCAAAATGTTTTCGCAGAATTCGCTCAAGGCATTCATGCCCGCGACCATCTGCTACTTTGCATGGGGTTGTTTTCGATATTTTGGTTGGGAGCGAACCCGGTCCGCCTTCGCCAACGCTCCGGCGCGACAGCCCTTCGCTCGCCTCGCCGGGTGCTTGTGGCCCGGGCTTGCCGAGCCGAAGCTGCTGCTGCTCGCGAAGCGTGGTGGGCCCGGCAGGACTCGAACCTGCAACCAGACCGTTATGAGCGGCCGGCTCTAACCATTGAGCTACAGGCCCCGCCGCGGAGCGGCCGCGGGAGGCGGCCGGCAACGGTGCCGCCATCGTTTACAGGCATGACAGCGATACGGCAATGCCGACCTTCCGGGCCGAAAACGCGCTTTCACAAGCGCTCGGGCTTGCCTACAACCTCCCGTGCATCATCGTCACCGAACGTTTGAGGCCAACAATGAAACTCGCTGGGATTGCCTGCGCCGGCCTGCTGTTGCTTGCGGGCAGCGCCGGGGCACAGGAGGGAGGCAAGGCCATTACCAAGAGCACAATCAGCCTGGGAACCGCAACGCCAGGAGGTGGCTTCCCGGTCTATGGCAATGCCTTTGCGGAAGTGATGAATGCCGCCGATCCGGCGCTGTCGATCGAGCCGCGCAACACCAAGGGCTCCAACGAAAACATCCCGCTGCTGGAAGCCGGCCAGCTCGATATCGCGCTGGTCGCGGGGGAGCCGGCCTACGAAGCTTTCATGGGCATCGGGCGGCCGGCGACGAAGTTGAAAATCCTGACCGCGATGTATTCCAGCCCCGGCATGTTCGTTGTGCGGGCGGACAGTCCCTACAAGACGATCAGGGATCTGGTCGGCCAGCCGGTCGCGTTCGGCGCGAAGGGCTCGGGCCTGCCGATCCTGTCGCGCTATATCCTCGACGGCATCGGGCTGAAGCAGGACGAGGACTTCAAGTCGATCTATCTCGACCGCACCGGCGATGGCCCCGCCATGGTCCAGGATGGCCGTGCTGCCGCGCTGTGGGGCGCGGGCGTCGGCTGGCCCGGCTTTGCCGCGATGGTGCAAGCTCCCGGCGGCGCGCGATTTATCGCACCCGACGCCGGCGAGATCGCGCGCGTCCGCGCCAAGCACACGTTCCTTAAACCGCTGACGGTGCCCGCCAACAGCTATCCGAACCAGCCGACCGCGATCGATTCCATAGGCTCCTGGAGTTTTGTGCTGGCGCGTGAAAGCCTGCCCGACGACGTCGCCTACCGGTTGGCGCGCACGCTTCACGGGCAGGAGGCCGCGCTGTGCAAGAAGCTGCCGCAGGCCTGTGAGACCACGGCCGCGAACACGGTTGCAGCGGCGCCGAACGCGGGACTGATTCATCCCGGAGTAATGAAGTATTTCAGGGAGGCGGGGGTGGTGAAATAGGCCGTGCCTGTTTCCACATGTCGTCCCGGCGAACGCCGGGACCCAACCACCAATCGTTGTAGTTGCATCAGGCAATCGGCCCCAGCTTACGCAACAACCGACGCCCGTGGTTATGGGTCCTGCTTTCGCAGGGACGACGGAAGATCACTTCTTCGCCATCGCGCACGCCGGATCGGGCGGGCCGAACGCTTCATCGCCGGGGATCTTGGCGAGGATCTGATAGTAGTCCCACGGGTATTTCGATTCATCCGGCTTCTTGACCTGCACCAGCCACAGGTCGTGGACCATCAGATTGTCCTCGCGCAGTTTGCCGTTGCGGGAGAAGAAATCCTCGATCGGCTTTTCGCGCATCTTCGCCGCTACCTTCAGCGGCTCGTCGGTGCCGGCTTCCTTGATGGCGTTGAGATAGCTCATGACCGATGAATAGACGCCGGCCTGCCACATCGTCGGCATCCGGTTCATCTTGGCGAAGTAGCGCTTCGACCATTCGCGGGTCTTGTCGTCCATGTCCCAATAGAACGACGTCGTCAGCAACAGCCCCTGCGCTGCCGGTAACCCAAGCGAATGGATGTCGGTGATCAACGCGAGCAGCGCGGCCATCTGCTGGCCGCCCTTGAACACGCCGAACTCGGCGCCGGTCTTGATCTCGTTCATGTTGTTCGGAGGACCGGCGGCAATGCCGATGATCTTGGCTTTTGAGGCCTGGGCCTGCAGCACGAAGGATGACAGATCAGGCGTGGCAAGCGGCGGGCGCACCGAGCCCAGCACCTTGCCGCCATTGGCTGTGACGACGGTGGAAGCGTCGCGCTCCAGCGAGTGACCGAACGCGTAGTCGTCGGTGATGAAGAACCAGCTATCGCCGCCGCGCTTCACCACCGCCTGCGCGGTGCCGACCGCCAGCGCGCGGGTATCGAACACCCATTGTATCGCATGTGGCGAACAGAACTTGCCGTGGAAGTCTGCGGTGCCGGTCGAGTGCACGATCAACAGCTTCTTCTTTTCGTTGGTGATGTTTTGCACCGCAAGCCCGACCGCGGAAACCGGAACGTCGAGGATCACGTCGACCTGATCCACGTCATACCAGCGCCGCGCAATACCGCCGCCGATATCCGGCTTCAACTGGTGATCGCCGACGATGATGCTGATCGGTTTGCCCAGCACCTTGCCGCCGAAATCGTCGATCGCCATCTGCGCGGCAGTGACCGAGCCCTGGCCGGTCGCCGTTGCCGCCGGGCCATTCATGTCGGTGAGAACGCCGAGCTTGACGACGTCGTCCGAGATTTGAGCGAGCGCGGCGGTCGATGCCAGCAGCGCGGCCATGAGCACGGCAAGCCTGGATAGTTTCCTGGCGAACATCCTGTCTTCTCCCTGGGAATCAGCACATTGGCCGTTTGTGTTTTCAGGCGGTTGGTTCCGCCAATTGGTCTCATTTGCAACTATTTCGCGCCGACGTCAACGTGGGTCGGATGGGCTAAACCATGCGCGCCGTATCCGGTTCTATTTATTTTCCTCCCGATTCAGGGCATAGGCGAGCGCCAATGACCTCGAACCAGCGCTTGCCGATTTCGCTAACGCCGCTCGATGTGGCGCTTGCCGCGTTGCTGGAGGGCGTGGATCCGGTCGCGCCGGTGGAACTGGCATTGGCGGAAGCGCTGCGCTGTATTGCCGCGGATATCCCGGGGCTCGATGCGCACCCGCCGCGCGATATCGCTGCCGCGGACGGCTATGCATTCCGTGCGCGCGACCTTGTCGGCGCATCCTCCTATTCGCCGCTGCCATTAGCGGCGGCGCCGGTGTGGGTCGAGGCCGGCGAGATCATTCCTGACAATTGCGACTGCGTGCTGGATTCCGATTCCGTCGAGATGTCCGGTCCGCTCGTGCAGGTGTTGGCGGAGGCGATCCCGGGGCAGGGCGTGCGCCGGGCCGGGAGCGATATCGCAGCGGGCAGCCGTCTCGTTGAAGCCGGCCGGCGCGTGCTGCCGCGCCATCTCCTGATCGCCCGCGCCGCAGGAATGGCGCGATTGAGCGTGCGCCGCCCACGCCTGCGCATCGTCAATACTCCCGGCGGCACGGTAACCACGGATCTGGTCGCCGAGAGCGCGCGGGCCGCGGGCGGTGAGGTTGTCTTGGTCGCGGCTGCAGGTCGCGATGCCGCATCGATTACCGCGGCGATCGATGACGGTAAGTGCGATCTGCTGCTGATCGTCGGCGGCTCCGGTGTCGGCCGCACCGACATGGCGGTGACGGCATTGGGCGCGCGCGGGAAGATTCTCGCACATGGCATTGCCCTGCAACCAGGCCGCACTTCGGCCGTTGGTCGTGTAGGCAAGACGCCGGTCGTGGTGTTGCCAGGCGCGCCCGACCAGGCCTTGGCGGCGTGGTGGACGCTGGCGCTTCCCGCGCTCGATCGTTTGTCGGGCCGCCGGCGGCGCAGCACGCTCAATCTGCCGCTGGCGCGCAAGATTGCTTCAAGCGTCGGTATTGCCGAGATCGTGCTGCTGGAACGAAAGCAGGATGCCTGGGTCCCGCTGGCGGTAGGCGAATTGTCGCTCGATGCGATTGCGCGCGCCGAGGCCTGGCTCGCAGTGCCTGCCGGCTCGGAAGGATTTGCGGCGGGTACGCCGGTCGATGCCTATATGCTGCGGGAGTGATATGGGTTCGGGAATGACGAATACGCCCTCGCCGAAAGGCGGCGACAATATCGGTCAGGATCAATTCCTGACCATCCTGTCGCGTGAGGATGCGTTGGCGCGGTTTGAAGCCGCGCTGTTTCCGCGTGCGGTCGCGAGCGAGAAACGCTCGCTTGCGGACGCGCTCGGCTGCGCGCTCGCCGAGGACGTCGTGGCGCCGATCGATGTGCCGCCATTCGATCGCTCCAATGTCGATGGCTTTGCGGTGCGTTCTGCCGACCTTGCTTCCGCCGGCGAGGCTTCACCGGTGCGCGTGATGCTGAACGACGAAGTGATCGCGTGCGGCATCGCGCCGACGCGGCCGGTCTTGTCGGGAACAGCCACGCCGATCGCGACGGGCGGTCCGGTGCCGCGCGGGGCGGACGCCGTCGTCATGGTCGAGCATACCCAGCCGGCGGGACATCGTGCGATCGACATCCGCCGCGCCGCTTCGCCCGGGCAATTCGTATCCTATGCCGGCTCCGATATCGCCCGTGGCGAGGCGCTGCTGCGCGCCGGGACCATCATCGGCTCGCGCGAGATCGGGATGCTGGCGGCCTGCGGCATCGCGGAGGTAACCGTCGCGCGGCGACCGCGCGTTGCGATCATTTCCACCGGCGATGAACTGGTGCAGCCTGGCCGTTCCCTGCGGCCGGCCGCGATCTACGACACCAATGGAGCGATCGTCACCGCGGCGATCACGGAGAATGGCGGCGAGGCCAGGTTTCTCGGCGCCATCGCCGATGATGAGGCGCAACTCGAATCCGCGATGCGCGATGCGCTCGCGAGCAGCGACATGCTGGTGCTGTCAGGCGGCACGTCCAAGGGCGCGGGCGACGTGTCCCACCGCATCATCGGCCGGCTCGGCAAGCCCGGCATCATCGCCCATGGCGTGGCGCTGAAGCCAGGCAAGCCGCTGTGCCTTGCGGTATGCGACGGCAAGCCTGTCATCATCCTGCCGGGATTTCCGACCTCGGCGATGTTCACCTTCCACGACATGATCGTGCCGGTGTTGCGGCGGATGGCCGGCCTGCCGCCGCGCTCGGACGCCAAGGTGGCCGCGCGTGTTCCCGTGCGGATCGCGTCCGAACTCGGCCGCGCCGAATTCGTCATGGTGTCGCTGGTTGAAGGCGCGGATGGGTTGATCGCGTATCCTACAGGCAAGGGCTCCGGCGCCATCACCTCCTTTGCCCAGGCCGACGGCTTTCTGCGCATCGATGCGCTGGCGGACCAGATGCCGGCGGGCAGCGAGGCCGAGGTGACGCTGTTCACGCCGCATGTGCGTGT
Organism: Bradyrhizobium sp. RDI18; assembly: GCF_043203335.1. NCBI lineage: Bacteria > Pseudomonadati > Pseudomonadota > Alphaproteobacteria > Hyphomicrobiales > Nitrobacteraceae > Bradyrhizobium > Bradyrhizobium sp. RDI18. Next base: position 6,565,427 of record NZ_JBICRN010000008.1, read on the forward strand.
GCCCGATCTCGTCATCGTGGGCAGCCACTGCACCGGGCTCGATCTCGTTACGGCGCCGCTGGCACATGCCGGGCTCACCGTGCGCTCGATCGCCGTCGGAAGCCTCGGTGGGCTCTCGGCCGCCAAGCGCGGCGAATGTGATTTTGCCCCGATCCATTTGTTCGACGAGAAGACCGGGACTTACAACACGCCGTATCTCAGCGACGGGCTCGAACTGGTGCCGGGTTGGCGTCGCATGCAAGGCATCGTCTTCCGCAAAGGTGACAAGCGCTTCGAAAGCCTGAGCGCGGAGGAGGCGGTGCGCGCCGCGCTGGCCGACCCCGCCTGCATCATGGTCAATCGCAACCAGGGCGCCGGCACGCGCATCCTGGTCGACCGGCTGCTCGGCGGTGCGCGCCCGGACGGCTACTGGAATCAGCCGCGCTCGCACAATGCGGTGGCTGCAGCCGTCGCGCAGGACCGTGCCGATTGGGGCATGACCATTGCGCCGGTCGCGCATGCGTCAAACCTGGGTTTCATTCCCTTTGCCGAAGAGCATTATGACTTTGCGCTGGTAAAGGCGCGGAAGCAGAGGCCGGCGGTGCAGGCCTTTCTCAACGCGCTGGCCTCGGACGGGGCGCGTGCGGCACTGCTGCAGGCAGGTTTCCGGCCGGCCTGAAGCGTTCGCGAAGCAGCTCGGGTAGGGATGGGAATGGCAAGACCGCTATCGATTGCGATCGTCGGCGCCGGCATCCAGATTGGCTGCAATGCGATGAAGGTGTTTGCGCGCCCTGGGGCTGGAGGCGACGCTGCGCGCGCAATCCTGTGCCGCTGGCGGTGTAGTTTCTCTTTGATTTGAGCACGATCTTTTCGGAAAACCGATTCCTACTTTTCCGGATCATGCTCTAACCCTGAACGCGCAACAGCTCGCTTATGATCCGTGGCTTCATCCAGCCGACGTTGTCCATGATCTCCCTGCGCAGCGCGTCCTGCTCGGCCTCGTATTGCTCTCGCGTGATGCCTTGGCCACCCATCGCGGTAACTCCGAACGCTTCGAGCGCGAGATCATGGCGCTGCTTCCATTCGATCACGCGCTTGGTCATGACCTCCGTAACCGCGGGGACCGTGCCGGGATGACCTGCGATGTCACAGAGCTCCTTGGTGCGTACGTCCGCCGCCAACATCAATACGTTCCAGTCATCGTATCCGATGAGGTTCATCTGGGCATATAGAAACGCACCATGCTCGCCGTCCCAGATTGTGTGGTCGATGACCAGGAATGGCGCGGCGCGGCAATAGCCGTAGCGCGTGGTCATTTCACGGTTGAAAGCCTCGGTGCGCTCATCCAGCCGCTTCTTGGCCGCGGCAAAGAGGGCGATATAATCCTGTGCCGTGGGCAGGATATTGCGCGCATCATCCGGAGCAAAACCGACTTCCTGCAGAAACTTGCCGATCTTTGGATCGTCCCAGAGTTCCTTGGGGAAGACGCGGGTCACACCATCTGCGTCCGGTGTCGGACGCATCGTCTCCTTAAATTCGGAAAGGCTTGGTTGCTTGGTGCCGAAAGTCGTCCTGCGTCCGAACATTGCCACGGCCTCGCGTTGGATCCGCCGCGGCAACGTTATCGGCAAGCATATTAAATCGCATTTAACCTGAATCTGAAATCACGATCGATTTCGTCAATGTCCAGGTAGCTTGGTGGATTGCTGCGAGCCTTTTCACGGTCGCCTCCGCGAAGGGCAGGACAGCGCTGCTGGCGCATAGATGGCGTGTGTCCCGGACGCGGTGCAGCGTGGAACGCTCCTCCGCAGCGCCGGTATTCACTCTTCACCGAGAGGCATGGGCCCCGGCTCAGCAGCGCAGCATTGCATGCTGCGCTGCGTCCGGGGCACGAAGGCTAACCGCCATCTAGCGCCGCCAGCCGTTCTGCTTCCGCGATGTCGTCCATGGTGTTGGCATTGAAGAAAGGATCGAGCGGCGTGACCGGCCATGTCACCGTGGCGAGCCTGTAGCGCGCGGTCCAGCGGTCGATCTTCCTGATGTCCTCGACGACCAGCGCGTGGCGAAGTTGTTCGCGCAAGCCGACGCTCCATAATCCGATCACCGGATGCGACTGGCCATCGGAGGCGGCAACGGCCAACTCGGCATTCTCCGCTTCCACCGCGTCATACAGCCTGGAGACCAGATCGCGTGGCAGGAATGGGCAGTCGGCCGCGGCGCTCAATACAAACTCCACGTCAGGCCGGTTGGCCGCAGCCCAGTCGAGTGCGGCCAGAATGCCGGCGAGCGGGCCAGGAAAATCGGCGACGCTGTCGGCAATGACGGGAAGGCCGAACGCTGCGAAACGCGCTGGGTCACCATTGGCGTTGAGGATCAGGCCGTCGCATTGCGGCGCAAGGCGCGTGATCACGCGATCGAGGATGGTGCGGCCGGCGATCGTGCGCATCGGCTTGTCGCCGCCACCCATCCGCCGCGCCAATCCGCCGGCGAGGAGGACGCCCGGAATTTTACTCGTCACGCTCTTCGCCCTTGCGCTTGTGCCGCGCGGATTCTTCCTCGACATAGTCGAGGTCCTGGTCGAACACGATCCGCTCCTGTCCTGACAGCGCAATGAAGCGCTTGCCGCGCGTGCGGCCAACCAGCGTCAACCCGACCTGCCGCGCCAGTTCGACGCCCCATGCGGTGAAGCCGGAGCGCGAAACCAGAATGGGAATGCCCATCCGCACCGTCTTGATCACCATCTCCGAGGTGAGCCGGCCCGTGGTGTAGAGGATCTTGTCGGCGGGATCGACGCCGTGCCGATAGATCCAGCCGGCGATCTTGTCGACGGCGTTATGGCGGCCGACGTCCTCGGTGTAGCAGACGGGCGTGCCTTCCTTGCATAGCACGCAGCCATGGATCGCGCCGGCCTCCAGATAGAGCGAGGGCATGGTGTTGATCGTGCGCGTCATCTCGTAGAGCCACGACGTACGAAGCTCAGCCTGCGGCAGCGCCACGCTTTCCACCGCTTCAAGCAGGTCGCCGAACGCAGTGCCCTGCGCACAGCCGGAAGTCTGCGTGCGTTTCTTCAGCTTGGCTTCGAAGTTGGTGTGATGTTCGGTGCGCACCACCACCACCTGGAGGTCGTCGTCATACTCGACCTCGGAGACGACGTCGTCATATTTCAGCATGTTCTGGTTCAGGAGATAGCCGAGCGCCAGATATTCCGGATAGTCGCCGATCGTCATCATGGTGACGATCTCCTGCGCGTTCAGGTACAGCGTCAGGGGCCGTTCCACCGGCACCCGAATTTCGACGGCCGCGCCCGTCTGATCGGTCCCGGCAACGCGTTCGGTCAGCCGCGGATCCTCGGGATTCGGCACGATCAGGGGGGCAGGGACTTTTTCCATCTTCATCATGGGACGCAGGTTAGCATGACTTTGTCTCCGGGCTGATATAAGGACCGGAGTTAACAAGTCACGGTCTACCCGTCATGGCCGGGCTTGTCCCGGCCATCCACGCCTAATCTTGCTGCGATAGCGTCAAGACGTGGATGCCCGGGTCAAGCCCAGGCATGACGATCCTGCAAGGAAACGCAGGCTCGGAGAACGCAATGAAAGTGATAGGCCTCGCAGGATGGAGCGGCGCCGGCAAGACGACTTTGCTGACGCGGGTGATCCCGCAGTTCGCAAAACAGGGCCTGCGCGTGTCCGTGATCAAGCACGCCCATCACGCCTTCGACGTAGACGTACCCGGCAAGGATTCCTGGCGGCACCGCGAGGCTGGTGCGGCCGAAGTTCTGGTGTCATCGGGGCGGCGCTGGGCCTTGATGCATGAGCTGCGCGGGGCGCATGAACCGCGATTGCCGGAACTGCTGGCCAAGATGTCGCCGGTCGATCTCGTCGTCGTCGAGGGTTTCAAGCGCGAACCGCACCGCAAGATCGAGGTCTATCGCGCCGCGAATGAAAAGCCGTTGCTGTTCCCCGACGATCCCGGCATCGTCGGAATCGCCACCGATACGGCGGTTGAAACCAAGCTGCCGACCGCCCATCTCGACGATATCGAGGCTGTGGCGGCGATGATGTTGCGGTCTGCGATATCGCTCGAAGACGTGCTGGCGAAATGCGAAGCTGAGGGCTGATCAGGCACATGGCGCAATTGTCCGACGATTGCTTTGCCTTCGGCGGTCCGATGATGTCGGTCGATGAGGCCGTTGGCCTCATTGCCACGCGTGTGACGCCGGTTGTGGATATCGAGACGGTTACGCTCGCCCGCGCCGATGGCCGCATTCTGGCGCACGAGATACTGGCGCCGCTGCCGCTTCCGCCCTTCACCAATTCCGCCGTCGACGGCTATGCGGTTGCGAGCCGCGACCTCCCGCAGCAGGAAGCGCAAACGTTTCCGGTCACCGGCCGCGTTCAGGCGGGCAGTTCCGCATCTGCGCCACTCAAGCCGGGGCAGGCAATACGCATCTTCACCGGTGCGCCGATGCCCGAAGGCGCAGATACCGTGTTCATGCAGGAAGACGTGCGCGTCGAGGGCGACAAGGTGGTGCTTCCCGCAGGCCTCAAGCCGGGCGCCAATGTACGCCCCGCGGGCGAAGACATCGCTTCAGGTTTTGCGGCGCTGCAGGCCGGCCAGCGGCTGCGGCCGCAGGACGTTGCGCTCGCCGCAGCCTTTGGCCTGACACAACTCGATGTCACAAGGCGCATTCGCGTCGCCGTGTTTTCCACCGGCAACGAACTGGCCTCGCCGGGCGAAGCGCGCGCCGCGGTGCAATTGTTCGATTCCAACCGTTTCATGCTGATGGCGATGTTGTCGCGGCTCGGCTGCGAGGTCAGCGATCTCGGTATTATCCGAGATGATCGCGCCTCGCTGGCCCGCGCGCTGCAGGAGGTCGCCGGCGGTCATGATTTGATCCTCACGACCGGCGGCGTTTCGACCGGCGAGGAGGACCACGTCAAGGCGAGCGTCGAAAGCGTGGGCAGGCTCGTGCTGTGGCGGATGGCAATCAAGCCGGGACGCCCCGTCGCGATGGGCATCATCGGCGGCACGCCCTTCATCGGATTGCCGGGCAATCCGGTGGCGAGTTTTGTCACTTTCGTCCACGTGGTGCGGCCGACCATTCTGGCGTTATCCGGTGCCCGGCCGGAGCCGCTTCGGCCGATGCCGGTTCGCGCCGCCTTCAGCTACAAGAAGAAGATCTCGCGCCGCGAATATGTCCGCGTCAGCTTGCGCAAGGGTGCCGATGGCGCGCTCGAAGCGGTAAAATTTCCGCGCGAAGGCGCGGGCCTGCTGTCGTCGCTGGCGGACACCGATGGCCTCGTCGAACTCGGCGAAGACGTCACGCAGGTGTCGCCCGGCCAGACAGTCGGGTTCCTGTCCTATGCAAGCCTGATCAACTGATGTCCGTTGACGATGCGGGTCCCCTTCGCCATGGTCGGCGCATGACGACGACAAAACTCGATCTCGCTGGCCTGAAATGCCCGTTGCCGGCGTTGAAGACACGCAAGGCGCTGAAGACGCTGCCGCCCGGCGACAGGCTGGAAGTGCTCTGCACCGATCCGCTGTCGGTGATCGACATTCCGAACCTCATTCGGGAGACCGGCGACAAGGTCGAAATCACCGAGCGTAGCCCAAGCCGCATCGTGTTTCTGATAGAAAAAGCAAATGGGACGATATAAAAGCCGAATGCTTGGGCGATCCCGCGGGTAAGCCGTCGCGCCTTAATTAGACGAGTTCACGACAGCGTCCGATTGCCGGGTGCGACAATCAGTCCTACAAATCTCGGCATGAACGTCCCGACATCGAAGGCGAGCGCGGCGATATCCCCTGCAACGGTCAATGAACCGGCGGCCAAACCAGGCAAGCCGGCCGGCGGTCCCGAGTTCAGCGCGCTGGCGCAGGCCTCGATCCTGATCGTCGATGACGAGCCGGGCATGCGCAATTTTCTCGTGCGCACGCTGGGGCCGCATTGCAAGCACGTGGAAGAGGCCGCCGACACCGACGAAGCCTCGCGCAAGCTCGACAAGAGCCGGTTCGATGTCGTCATTCTCGACAACATCATGCCGGGCAAGAACGGCGTCGACTGGCTGGCGGCGCAGCGGGCCGTCGGCTTCTTCGCCGACGCCATCCTGATTACAGCCTATGCCGATCTCGATACAGCGATCCAGGCGCTGCGCGCCGGCGCAGTCGACTTCGTGCTGAAACCGTTCCGCTCTAACCAGATCCTCAATGCGGTTGCACGCTGCCTCGACCGGGTTCGGCTGCAGCGCGAGAACTACGTTTTGCGTTATGCGCTGCGCGCTTCATCCGATCGCACCTTCCTGCGCGACAACCTTATCGGGGAGTCGCCCGCAGCCCGCAGCGTGCGGGAAACCATTGCCCGCGTCGCCCGCCTGCCGACCTCGATCCTGCTCACCGGCGAATCCGGCACCGGCAAGGAAGTCGCGGCGCGCTCGATTCACTCCCTCTCCGATCGCGCCGACAAGCCCTTCGTGCCGGTCAATTGCGCTGCGATTCCGCCCGAGATGATCGAAGCCGAGTTGTTCGGCCACATCAAGGGTGCCTTTACGGGCGCGGATAGCGGCCGCGAGGGCCTGTTCCTCTATGCGCATGGCGGCACGCTGTTCCTCGATGAAATCGGTGAACTGCCGTTGCCGATGCAGAGCAAGCTGCTGCGTGTTCTGGAGGACCGCCGCGTCCGCCCCGTCGGCTCCGAGCGTGAAGTGCCGGTCGATCTTCGTTTCATCTTTGCGACCAATGCCGATCTCCAAAAGCAAGTGGAGAAGGGACGCTTTCGCGCCGATCTCTATTACCGCCTGAACGTCATGCAGATACATCTGCCGCTATTGAAGGACCGCGGCGACGACGTGCAGGAGCTCGCCACCATCTTCATGAACAAGCTCTCGATCCAGCTCGGTATGCCGCCGGTTCCGATCGATAGCGCAGTGCGGGCTGCGCTGGCGAGTTACGACTGGCCCGGCAATGTGCGTGAGCTGCGCAATTTGATCGAGCGCACCTTGATCCTCGGCGCGTTCCCGGACGATTTCGCGGGCCCGCGGAACGACGGGCAGGTCGCCACCGCCGACAGTCTCGCGGACCTGGAGCGCCGGCATATTCTTTCGGTCTTGAAAGAGACCGGCGGCAACCGCGAGGAGGCGGCGCGGCGGCTCGGCATCTCGCGCAAGACTATCGACCGCAAACTCGCGTTATGGAATGGCTGACCGGGCAGGCCGCATCGAGGAGCCGGTGCGCGGGGCATCCGTCCGCTTCCGGCTGCTCGCGATTGCGCTGCTGCCGATGCTGGTCATTCTCCCGCTTCTGCTTGGGGTCGCCATCTATCGCTGGAATGCGCGGTTCGACGCTACGCTGATTTCCAAGGTGAACGGCGACCTCACCATCGCCCACCAATACCTGGCCCGCATTCTGGAAAAGACCGGCGTTCAGATCCGCGGCCTGAGCCTTTCGTTCCGCTTCCGGGAGGTCGAAGAGCGGGAAACGATCTCCGCTGTGGAGACTTTGCTCGAACAGTCCCGCAAGGAGATGGGTCTCGACTTTCTCTATTTGACGGATGCCGGTGGAAAAATCATCGCCTCGTCACCTGCGCTTGAGGGAGCGCCAAGGGCCGATTGGCCGATCATCACGTCGGCATTGTCAGGCGAATCTCCGTCGACGGGGATCGATATCTTCACCAACGACGAACTTGCGGCGATTTCGCCGGCGCTTGCCCAGCGCGCGCGTCTCGACCTGGTGCCGACGCCAAACGCGGTGCCGACCGATCGCAGCACGGAAACCCATGGCATGGTGGTGCATGCGGCCAGCCGCGCAACGGCTCCCGGAGGCGGGCCAGCCGCGCTGGTTGGCGGGATCCTGCTGAACCAGAATCTGGAATTCATCGACACGATCAACGACCTCGTCTATCGGGCGGCAAGCCTGCCAGAGGGCAGCCAGGGAACAGCGACGCTGTTTCTCGACGACGTGCGTATCTCGACCAATGTCCGCCTGTTCGAGGGACGGCGTGCGCTGGGAACGCGGGTGTCGGCGGCGGTGCGCTCTGCGGTGATGGGGGAGGGGCGCACCTGGCTGGACAGCGCCTTCGTCGTCAACGACTGGTACATCTCCGCCTACGAGCCGCTCGTCGACACCTACGGCAAGCGCGTCGGCATGCTTTATGTCGGATTTCTGCAGAAGCCGTTCAACGACGCAAAGCTTGAGACGATTCTCATCATTGCGCTCGCGTTCATCGCGATCACGGCGGCAAGCGTACCGATCTTCCTGCGCTGGGCGCAATCGATCTTCATGCCGCTCGAACGCGTCACGGCGACGATCGGTGAAGTCGAGAGCGGTAATCTCTCCGCGCGGACCAAATTGCCGGCATCGGGTGACGAGATAGGCCGGGTGGCGGTTCACCTCGATACCTTGCTGGACCAGATCCAGGAGCGCGATCGTCAGTTGCGCGAGTGGAACGAGGAGTTGAATGTGCGGGTACGCGAGCGAACCCGCGATCTCGAACTCGCCAATCTGAAGCTCGAGGCGACCACCAAGCAGCTCATCATGTCCGAGAAGCTCGCCGCCATCGGCGAGATCACCGCGGGCGTTGCGCATGAGATCAACAACCCGATCGCGGTGATGCAGGGCAATCTCGATGTCATCCGCAGCGTGATCGGCGCTGACACCGAGAAAGCCAAGGTCGAGTTTCGGCTTGTCGATGAACAGATCCATCGCATCAGCCAGATCGTCACCAAGCTCTTGCAGTTTGCGCGGCCGGAGGAGTATGCCGGCTATGTCGAGCGTCATGCGCCCGGAAGCGTCGTGGCGGACTGCCTGCCGCTGGTGCAGCATCTCCTGAACAAGACCGAAATCAGGGTTGCGCGGGAAGATCGGGCGAGCCGCTTGGTCCTTATGAACCGCACCGAGTTGCAGCAGGTCGTGATCAACCTGATCGTCAATGCGATCCACGCCATGCCGGACGGCGGCACGTTGACGCTGCGTTCGTTCGACGCTGATCGCGACGGCAACCCGGGCATCTCAATCGACGTGGCCGACACCGGCATCGGCATGAGCGCCGACGTCTTGGACAAGGTCTTCGATCCCTTCTTCACCACGAAACGCAGGGAGGGGACGGGCCTTGGCCTTTCCATCAGTCAGACGCTGGTGAAGCGCCAGCGTGGCCAGATCACGGTGGAAAGCCAGATCGGCTCCGGGAGTACATTCCGGGTGTGGCTGCCGGAAGCGAGCTGACCGGACATTTTGTCCAGCGGCTATCAGGACATTTTGTCCGATGCATCGGCAGGCATTCGGTTAAGTGATTGATTTTCTGCATCGCGCGATTTGGCACGCGGATTGCTGACTTCTCACTCAAGGGTTGGAGTGGGGAGGGCGCGATGATCGTATATTCGGTCGCAAGCTGGGCGACTGCGTGCGCTTGCCGTCTTCATGACGTGCCCATGCCGAACTTCAGAGCGATTTTGCCTCGACTTGAACTCCGACTGTCGCGCGGACATCGCACGTCCGCGCATACGGTCGGCGCTGCGTGGCTCCCCCATCCAATACCCCAACCTCTCAACAATCGTGCCCGGTAAGGCCGCGAACCTGGAGAATACGCCTATGACGACAGCCGATGCCACGCTCGCACCACCGGTTGCGCTCGGGATTCTCGACAAGGAGCGAACGATTGCGACCGCCGGCTTCAATCGCTGGCTGGTGCCGCCGGCCGCACTCTGCATTCATCTGTGCATCGGCATGGCCTATGGCTTCAGCGTGTTCTGGCTGCCGCTGTCGCGCGCGATCGGCGTGACCGCGCCGAAAGCCTGCCCCGACATGACGCTGGTGCAGGAATTGTTCACCACCACCTGCGACTGGAAAGTCGCCAGCATGGGCTGGATGTACACGCTGTTCTTCGTGCTGCTCGGCGTCTCCGCCGCGATCTGGGGCGGCTGGCTGGAGCGCGTCGGACCGCGCAAGGCGGGTTTTGTGTCGGCGCTGTGCTGGTGCGGTGGTCTCGTGCTCGGCGCGATCGGCATCATCACCCATCAACTGTGGCTGTTGTGGCTGGGAAGCGGCGTCATCGGCGGCATCGGGCTCGGCCTCGGCTACATCTCGCCGGTGTCGACGCTGGTGAAATGGTTTCCGGACCGCCGCGGCATGGCAACCGGCATGGCCATCATGGGTTTTGGTGGCGGCGCCATGATCGGCGCGCCGCTGGCGAACCTGTTGATGAACTATTTCAAGTCGCCGACTTCGGTCGGCGCCTGGGAAACCTTCATCGCGATGGGCGCGATCTATTTCGTGTTCATGATGATCGGCGCCTTCCGCTATCGCATTCCGCCGGCGGGCTGGCGCCCCGAGGGCTGGACGCCGCCGGCGAAAGCCGATGCGATGATTTCGCAGAACCACGTCCACCTGAAGGACGCGCACAAGACACCGCAGTTCTGGCTGATCTGGTGGGTGCTCTGCCTCAACGTGTCCGCCGGCATCGGCGTGATCGGCATGGCTTCGCCGATGCTGCAGGAAATCTTCGCCGGCAAGCTGATCGGATTGCCCGACGTCGGCTTCAACCAGCTTGACGCCACGCAGAAGGCGACCATTGCTGGGATTGCGGCCGGCTTCGCCGGGCTGCTCTCGTTGTTCAACATCGGCGGCCGGTTCTTCTGGGCCTCGCTGTCGGACAAGATGGGCCGCAAGAACACCTATTATACGTTCTTCATCCTGGGGATCGTGCTCTATGCGCTGGCGCCGACATTTGCGGCGATGGGCTCAAAACTTCTGTTCGTGCTCGGCTTCGGCATCATCCTGTCGATGTATGGCGGCGGCTTCGCCACCGTGCCGGCCTATCTCGCCGATATGTTCGGCACACAGTTCGTCGGCGCCATCCATGGCCGTCTGCTGACGGCGTGGTCGACCGCGGGCATCATCGGTCCCGTAGTCGTGAACTACATCCGCGAGTTCCAGCTTGCGGCCGGCGTTCCGCGCGACCAGCTCTACAACACCACAATGTATATCCTGTGCGCGATGCTGATCGCGGGCCTGATCTGCAACTACCTGATCAAGCCGGTCGACGCGAAGTGGCACATGAGCGACGCCGAGGTTGCCAAGCTGCAGGCGGCGACGGCGAGCGCGGGCAGCTCGGGGCCATCTGGATCCTACGGCATCGGGTTCGGTGGGCTCGACGCCAAGGCTGCGCTGTTCTGGGCGTTCGTCGGCATTCCCCTGGCCTGGGGCGTGTGGAAGACGCTGGAAAGCGCCGTCAAGATCCTCTGACTCTTCTGGCCGTCGCGGGGCGAGCGTTCCGCGACGGCATTTCAGATGCGATGTCGAATTCAAATCGGGTAATCGGAAATCAAGATCAATGCGCATTCGCAATCGCAGCATGAGACGGCTTTATTGATCTCCCGACCAAATTCGCGTTCTCATCCAGTGATCAGGCAAAGCAAACGTGGTTGTTCCGGGCGCGGACAGGATCGAAAGCTCGCGGCCTGTGTTGCCTTAAATATCTGATAAATCTCTTGGCATCTGGCATGCCACTGAACTAGAGTTGGCTGGCAGACTGGCAGGAACGAGACGGTTCGATGGATCACGACGTACACGACCTACAAAAAGTCCGCTCGTTCGATCATCCGGGCGCGGGACGGAAGCGGGCCAAGGCGACGCCGAAGGGCCGCCAGGTCGACCCCACCGCCGCCCATGAGATCGAGCTCCTGCTCGGCGACCGGCCGCGGCGCCGCGACCTGCTGATCGAGCACCTGCACCTGATCCAGGACAAGTATCACCAGATCTCGGCGGCGCATCTGGCGGCGCTTGCCGACGAGATGAAGCTGTCGTTTGCCGAAGTGTTCGAGACCGCGACCTTCTACGCGCATTTCGACGTGGTGAAGGAGGGCGCGCCCGATATCGCGCCGCTGACCATCCGCGTCTGCGATTCGCTGACCTGCGCCATGATGGGCGCGGAGAAACTCTTGCACGAACTGCAGGACAGTGCCGGCCCCGGCATCCGCGTGGTGCGCGCGCCTTGCGTTGGCCGCTGCGACACCGCGCCCGCCGCCGAAGTCGGCCATCACTTCGTCGATCATGCCACGGTGACGAATGTGCTCGCCGCCGCCAAGGCCGGCGACACCCACGCACATCTGCCCAACTATACCGGCTATGACGCCTACGTCGCAGGCGGCGGCTACAAGCTGCTCAATCGCCTGCGCTTGGGCGAACTGAGCAGGAAGACCTGCTGAAGGCGCTCGACGACGCTTCGCTGCGCGGGCTCGGCGGCGCGGGCTTTCCTACGGGACGCAAATGGCGCGCGGTGCTGGGTGAACCCGGCCCGCGGCTGATGGCGATCAACGGCGACGAGGGCGAACCCGGCACGTTCAAGGACCGCTTCTATCTCGAAACCGATCCGCATCGCTTCATCGAGGGCATGCTGATCGGCGCGCATGTCGTCGAGGCGACCGACGTCTATATCTATCTGCGCGACGAATATCCGGCGTCGCGCGAAATCCTCACGCGTGAAATCGCAAAATTGCCGCCCGGTGGTCCCGTGCTGCATATGCGCCGCGGTGCCGGCGCCTACATCTGCGGCGAGGAATCCTCACTGCTCGAATCGATCGAGGGTAAGCGTGGTCTGCCCAGGCACAAGCCGCCTTACCCGTTCCAGGTCGGCTTGTTCGGCCTGCCGACGCTGATCAATAATATCGAGACGCTGTGGTGGGTGCGCGACATCGTCGAGAAGGGCGCCGACTGGTGGAAGAGCCACGGCCGCAACGACCGTCACGGCCTGCGCAGCTATTCGGTCTCGGGCCGCGTGAAAAATCCCGGCATGAAGCTGGCGCCCGCCGGGGTCACCGTGCGCGAACTGATCGACGAGTTCTGCGGCGGCATGGCCGACGGCCACACCTTCCACGCCTATCTGCCGGGCGGCGCGTCGGGCGGCATCCTGCCGGCATCGATGGACAACATCCCGCTCGATTTCGGCACGCTGGAAAAATACGGCTGCTTCATCGGCTCCGCCGCTGTTGTCATCCTGTCCGAGCAGGACAGTGTGAAGGGCGCGGCGTTGAACCTGATGAAATTCTTCGAGGATGAAAGCTGCGGCCAGTGCACGCCGTGCCGAGTTGGAACCCAGAAGGCGGCGATTTTGATGCAGCAGCCGGTCTGGAACCGCGAATTGCTGGACCAACTGAGCCAGGCCATGCGCGACGCCTCGATCTGCGGGCTTGGACAAGCCGCCTCGAACCCGCTGACGTCAGTGATTAAATATTTTCCGGAAGAATTCGTGCCGAAAGAGGCCGCGGAATGACCAAGATCAAGTTCGAACTCGACGGCCAACAGGTCGAGGCCAACGCGGGCGAGACCATCTGGCAGGTGGCAAAACGCCACCAGAAGGAAATCCCGCACCTCTGTTATTCGCCGGAGCCGGACTACCGGCCTGACGGAAATTGCCGCGCCTGCATGGTCGAGATCGAGGGCGAGCGCGTGCTGGCCGCGTCCTGCAAGCGCACGCCGAGCGTCGGCATGAAGGTGAAGACCGAAAGCGCCCGCGCCGTCGCGGCGCAGAAGATGGTGATGGAGCTTCTGGTCGCCGACCAGCCCGCGCGCGAGACCTCGCACGATCCCGATTCGAAATTCTGGCACTGGGCCGAAAAGGTCGAGGTGACCGAGAGCCGTTTCCCGGCGGCTGAGCGGTGGCAGGGCGATACCAGCCATCCCGCGATGAGCGTTAATCTCGATGCCTGCATCCAGTGCGGCCTGTGCGTGCGTGCCTGCCGCGAGGTCCAGGTCAACGACGTCATCGGCATGGCCTATCGCAATGCCGGCGCCAAGATCGTGTTCGACTTCGACGACCCCATGGGTGAATCGACCTGCGTCGCCTGCGGTGAGTGCGTGCAGGCCTGCCCGACCGGTGCCTTGATGCCGTCGGTCATGCTGGACGAGAACCAGACCCGCGTCACTTACGCTGACAAGAAAGTCGATTCGCTTTGCCCGTTCTGTGGTGTCGGCTGTCAGGTCACCTATCAGGTCAAGGACGAGAAGGTCATCTACGCCGAGGGCCGCGACGGCCCGGCTAACCACAACCGGCTCTGCGTCAAGGGCCGTTTTGGTTTTGATTACATCCATCACCCGCATCGGCTGACAAAGCCGCTGGTGCGGCTGCCGAATGCGAAGAAGGATGCCAACGACCAGGTCGATCCGGCCAATCCGTTCACGCATTTCCGCGAAGCTTCGTGGGAAGAGGCGCTGGATATCGCCGCAAAAGGCCTCGTCAAGATTCGCGACGAGAAGGGCGTCAAGGCGCTGGCCGGCTTCGGCTCGGCCAAGGGTTCGAACGAAGAGGCGTATCTGTTCCAGAAGCTGGTGCGCACCGGTTTTGGCTCCAACAATGTCGATCATTGCACGCGGCTCTGCCACGCCTCGTCGGTCGCGGCGCTGATGGAAGGGTTGAATTCCGGTGCTGTGTCCGCGCCGTTTGCGGCGGCGATGGACGCCGAGGTCATCATCGTGATCGGCGCCAATCCGACCGTTAATCATCCGGTCGCGGCGACCTATCTCAAGAACGCGGCCAAGCGCGGTGCCAAGCTGATCGTGATGGATCCGCGCACGCAGTCGCTGTCGCGCCACGCCTGGAAGCATCTCGCCTTCAAGCCCGGCAGCGACGTTGCGATGTTGAACGCGATGCTCCACACCATCATCACCGAAGGGCTGACCGACCAGCAATATATTGCGGGCTATACCGAAGGCTTTGATGAACTCGCCGAGCGCATCAAGGAATTCCCGCCGGAGAAGATGGAAGCGATCTGCGGTATCCCTGCGGAGACGCTGAAGGAAGTGGCGCGAACTTACGCGCGCTCGCAGGCCTCGATCATCTTCTGGGGCATGGGCATCAGCCAGCACATCCACGGCACCGACAATGCGCGCTGCCTGATCGCGCTGGCGCTGACGACAGGCCAGGTCGGCCGTCCCGGCACCGGCCTGCATCCGCTGCGCGGCCAGAACAACGTGCAGGGCGCTTCCGACGCCGGCCTGATCCCGATGTTCCTGCCGGATTACCAGCCGGTCGGGCGCACCGATCTGCGCGAGCCTTTCGAAAAGCTCTGGCATCAGGACCTCGACCCCGTGCGCGGCCTCACCGTCGTCGAGATCATGAATGCGATCCATGCCGGCGAGATTACCGGCATGTACATCGAGGGCGAAAACCCTGCGATGTCGGACCCCGATTTGCAGCACGCGCGCCACGCGCTGGCCAAGCTCGACCATCTGGTGGTGCAGGATCTCTTCGTCACCGAAACCGCGTTCCATGCCGACGTGATCCTGCCGGCCTCGGCATTTGCTGAAAAGAGCGGCACATTCACCAATACCGATCGCCGCGTGCAGCTCGCGCGCGAGGTGATCCGGCCGCCGGGCGACGCGCGGCAGGATCTCTGGATCATCCAGGAGATCGGCAAGCGTATGGGCTTGCCCTGGAACTACAGCGGACCGGCCGATGTGTTCACCGAAATGACGCAGGTGATGCCGTCGCTGAACAACATCACCTGGGACCGTCTGGTGCGCGAGGGCGCGGTGACTTATCCGGTCGACGACCCGAACAAGCCCGGCAACGAGATCATCTTCACCACTGGTTTCCCGACCGCGAGCGGCCGCGGCAAGATCGTGCCGGCCAAGGTGGTCGCGCCGGACGAATTGCCCGATGTCGAATATCCGATGGTGCTGTCCACGGGGCGCGTGCTCGAGCACTGGCACACCGGTTCGATGACCCGCCGCGCGTCCGTGCTCGACCAGATCGAGCCGGAGGCGGTGGCGTTCATGTCGCCGAAGGACATGCGCAAGCTCAGCGTCTGGCCCGGCGATTTCATCCGCCTGGAAACCCGCCGCGGCGCCGTCGAGGTCAAGGTGCGCTCCGACCGCGACGTGCCGGAGAACATGGTGTTCATGCCGTTCTGCTACGCCGAAGCGGCGGCGAACCTGCTGACCAACCCGGCGCTCGATCCGTTCGGCAAGATCCCCGAATTCAAGTTCTGCGCCGTGCGCGCCGAAAAGCTGGCGCTACAGTCTGCGGCGGAGTAGGCGGCCCATAGGATCTACAAAAAAGTCACGCAAAATTGTCGGTGCAAACTGGCTCGTACAGTGGGCTGACATTGTGCGGCACGGGCGGGACGCTGGTCCGGCTTCGCGGCGTGCTGATACGCCGCGCTTCGACAAAAGCGCTCAGAATCGCCAGCGCCAGATCGGCATGGCGAGCTTCGACGGACTGATCGAGCCAGTTCGGCAGTTCGCGCTGCCGGGATAGTGCGCAGTACCATTCACCCTCATCATAGGCGATCCGTCAGATCTGCCATTGCGGCAATTCCAGATCGATCAGCGCCAGCGCGGCATCGATCCAGGCGTGAGATTGGATCAATTGCTCGATGCGGGCGGTCTTTGCGCCGTGGGCTGTGGACGGAAAGCGCCGGCATGCTGCGGCGATGTCGGAGAGGAATCTGACCGTCACGCAGCAGGCGTCGCGAAGCCGATCGCCGAGATCGGTGGTGATGCGGTGTTCCAAAGGAATTGACATGGCGTCGTCTCGTTCATTCGCGCGGCCGCGACTGCAACCGCACTCCCAAACTGGCGAAAACGCCATTCGAAAACGAGTGGGGGCGAGGGGCGGAGATATAGGGATTTCATAAGCGCTATCTCCGTCGTCCCTGCGAACGTAGGGACCCATACTCCGCGGCCGGTGTTGTTTAGAAAAGAAAGATAACGAGCAGGTCGCGAAATAATTAACGCCTGTGGTTATGGATCCCTGCGTTCGCAGGGACGACGGAAGGCGTCTTTATGAGATTCCTATAACGTCGCCATCCTTCCCGTCTCGAAAACCTATGCGCCCGGTGGCACCTCAGGCCGGAACGCATAGCCGTATCTTCGGCTGCGTAGGTAACGTCGCAGAGGAACATCCCATGATGGACATTGTGATGCTGGCGCTAGCTCTCGGCCTCTTCGTGGCGGGCATTGGTTATGCCTATGTCTGCGAGCGGTTGTGAGGGAGAGCGCCATGATCTTCGATTACTCGCTCGCCGGTCTCGTCTCTCTCGGTCTGCTGTTTTACCTGACCTACGCGCTGCTGCGCCCCGAGCGGTTCTGATTTCACATCCAGAGGTAATCCCATGACCGTCATCGGCTGGATTCAAATTCTATTGTACTGCGCGATCGTGGTCGCGCTCGTAAAGCCGCTCGGCTGGTACATGACGCGCGTCTTCATCGGCGAGCGCACACCCCTCACGCCGATCCTGCGGCCGGTCGAGGTCGGGCTGTACAGGATCGGCGGCGTCGATGAAAAGCGCGAGCAGCATTGGCTGACCTACACGGTCGCCATGTTGCTGTTCCATGTCGGCGGCTTCCTCATCATCTACGGCCTGATGCGGCTGCAGGCGCTGCTGCCGTTCAACCCGGCGGGACAATCCGCCGTCGCCCAGGATTTGTCCTTCAATACCGCGATCTCCTTCATCACCAACACCAACTGGCAGAACTACGGCGGCGAAAGCACGCTGTCATATCTGACGCAGATGATGGGCCTGACGCATCAGAACTTCCTGTCGGCAGCGACCGGTATCGCGCTCGCGGTGGCTCTGATCCGCGGCTTCTCCCGTTCCTCGATGCGCACCATCGGCAATTTCTGGGTCGACGTCACGCGCTGCACGCTCTACGTGCTGCTGCCGATCTGCATCGTCTATACGCTGTTCCTGGTGTGGCAGGGCATACCGCAGACGCTCGGCGCCTATGTGGAGGCGACCACGCTGGAGGGCGGCAAGCAGACGATCGCGGTCGGGCCTGTCGCGTCGCAGGTTGCGATCAAGATGCTCGGCACCAATGGGGGTGGCTTCTTCAACGCCAATGCGGCGCATCCCTTCGAGAATCCCACAGCGCTGTCGAATTTCGTGCAGATGATCTCGATCTTTGCGCTCGGCGCGGCGCTGACCAACGTGTTCGGCCGGATGGTCGGCAACCAGCGGCAGGGGTGGGCGATCCTCGGCGTAATGGGCGTTCTCTTCCTTGCCGGCGTCGCCGTCACCTATTGGGCCGAAGCCAACGGCACCTCGACGCTGAGCGCGCTGGGGTTCTCGGGCGGCAACATGGAAGGCAAGGAAGTCCGCTTCGGCATCGTCGCCTCCTCACTCTTCGCAGTCATTACCACCGCTGCCTCCTGCGGCGCCGTCAATGCCATGCATGACAGCTTCACCGCGCTCGGCGGCATGATCCCGCTGCTCAACATCCAACTCGGCGAAATCATCGTCGGCGGCGTCGGCGCGGGGCTTTACGGTATGCTGTTGTTCGTCGTGCTGGCGATCTTCGTCGCCGGCCTGATGGTCGGCCGCACGCCGGAATTTGTCGGCAAGAAGATCGAGGCGCGCGAGGTCAAGATGGCGATGCTTGCGATCCTGATCCTGCCGCTGATGATTTTGGGCTGGACGGCCGTTGCGGTCGTCTTCCCTCCGGCGGTGGCGTCGATGGCCAATGCCGGTCCGCACGGCTTTACCGAGGTGCTCTATGCCTTCACCTCGGCGACCGGCAATAACGGCTCGGCCTTCGGCGGGCTGACCGGCAATACTTTCTTTTACAATCTGACACTCGCCAGTTCGATGTTTGTCGGCCGCTTCTTCATGATCGTGCCGGCAATGGCGCTGGCGGGGTCGCTTGCAGCCAAGAAATCGATCCCGCCCTCGGCCGGCACGCTGCCGACCACAGGTGGCCTGTTCGTCGGTCTCGTCGTCGGCGTCATCCTGATCATCGGCGGCCTGACCTTCTTCCCGGCGCTGGCGCTGGGGCCGATCGTCGAGCACCTGGCGATGAACGCCAACACCTTGTTCTGACCGAAGCCGTCAGGAGTGACATCCATGGAAACCATGAAACTGCAGAAAAAGGCGACGGCGTCGGCGATGATCGATCCGAACATCGTGCTGCCGGCAATCCGCGCGGCCTTTGCAAAACTCGATCCGCGGCTGATGGCGAAGAATCCCGTGATGTTCGTGGTCGAAATCGTGGCCACGCTCACGACCGTGATATTCCTGCGCAATCTGGTGGCCGGCGGCGAGAGCCTCGCCTTCACGTTCCAGATCATCCTGTGGCTGTGGTTTACCGTACTGTTCGCCAATTTTGCCGAGGCCGTTGCCGAAGGCCGCGGCAAGGCTCAGGCTGAGTCGTTGAAGAAGACCCGCACCGAGAGCAAGGCAAAATTGCTGGAAGGTCCCGGCAAGAACTATCGTCTGGTTTCCGGCACCAGCCTGAAGGTGGGTGACATCGTCCTGGTCGAGGCCGGCGACAACATCCCCTCTGATGGCGAAGTGATCGAGGGTGTGGCTTCCGTGAACGAGGCCGCGATCACGGGTGAATCCGCGCCTGTAATCCGCGAATCCGGTGGTGACCGTTCGGCCGTGACCGGCGGCACGCAAGTGCTATCGGACTGGATCCGCGTTCGGATCACGGCGGCGCAGGGCTCGACCTTCATCGACCGCATGATCAAGCTGGTGGAAGGAGCGGAGCGGCAGAAGACACCGAACGAGATTGCGCTCAATATTCTGCTCGCAGGCCTGACCATCATCTTCGTGTTCGCCACCGTGACGATTCCGAGCTACGCGGCCTATGCCGGCGGCTCGATTTCCGTGGTGGTGCTGGTGGCGCTGTTCGTCACGCTGATTCCGACCACCATCGGCGCGCTGCTGTCGGCGATCGGTATCGCCGGCATGGACCGATTGGTGCGCTTCAACGTGCTCGCCATGTCCGGCCGTGCGGTGGAGGCCGCCGGCGACGTCGATACGCTGCTGCTGGACAAGACCGGCACCATCACGCTCGGCAACCGGCAGGCCACGGCGTTTCGCCCCTTGCGCGGTGTCACCGAACAGGAGCTGGCCGATGCGGCACAGCTCGCCTCGCTCGCCGACGAGACGCCGGAAGGCCGCTCGATCGTCGTGCTGGCGAAGGAGAAATACGGCATCCGCGGCCGCGACATGAAGGAGCTCAACGCGAGCTTCATTCCCTTCACCGCGCAGACACGCATGAGCGGCATCGACGCCGGGTCATCGTCGGTGCGCAAGGGCGCGGTGGATGCGATCCTGAATTACGTCGATGGTGGCGGCGCGATCCGCGCGGTCGCTTCCGGGAATGCGGCGCGCGCCGTGTCGGGCGTCCTCTCGGAGGCGGCCCGCGAGATCCAAGCGATTTCCGACGAGGTCTCGAAAGCCGGCGGCACGCCGCTGGCGGTCGCCAAAGACGGCAAACTGCTCGGCGTCGTGCATCTGAAGGATATCGTCAAGGGCGGCATTCGCGAGCGCTTTGCGGAATTGCGCCGCATGGGCATCCGGACCGTGATGATCACCGGCGACAATCCGATGACCGCAGCCGCCATCGCGGCCGAGGCCGGCGTCGACGATTTCCTTGCCCAGGCCACGCCGGAGGACAAGCTGAAGCTGATCCGCGACGAGCAGGCCAAGGGCAAGCTGGTGGCAATGTGCGGCGACGGCACCAACGATGCGCCGGCGCTGGCACAGGCCGACGTCGGCGTCGCCATGAACACCGGCACGCAGGCGGCGCGCGAGGCCGGCAACGTGGTCGATCTCGATTCCAATCCGACCAAGCTGATCGAGGTGGTAGAAATCGGCAAGCAGCTTCTGATGACGCGCGGCGCGCTGACCACATTCTCGATCGCCAACGACGTCGCAAAGTATTTCGCCATCATCCCGGCGATGTTCCTGGCATTCTACCCGCAGCTCGAGGTGCTCAACGTCATGCACCTGGCAAGCCCGCAGAGCGCCATCCTGTCGGCGATCATCTTCAACGCGCTGATCATCATCGCGCTGATTCCGCTGGCGCTGAAAGGCGTCGCCTATCGCGCCGTCGGGGCAGGGGCGCTTTTGCGCCGTAACCTGCTGATCTATGGCTTGGGCGGCATCATCGTTCCCTTTATCGGCATCAAGGCCATCGACCTTGCGGTTGTGGCGTTGGGGCTGGCATAGCCGTCATTGCGAGGAGCGAAGCGACGAAGCAATCCATTCTTCCTTTGTCGCGGCATGGATTGCTTCGCTTCGCTCGCAATGACGGAGAAACACTTAGGAGACACACAATGCTCAGAGAAATCCGTCCCGCCATTCTCATCCTGCTGCTGCTCACCGCGATCACCGGCGTTGCCTATCCCCTCGCCATGACCGCGATTGCCGGCGCGATCTTCCCGAAGCAGGCGGAAGGCAGCCTGATCGAGAAGGAAGGAAAGGTGATCGGCTCCGCCCTGATTGGGCAGGAGTTCAAGGAAGACAAATATTTCCACGGCCGTCCGTCCGCGACTTCGGCGCCGGACCCGGCCGATCCGACCAAGACGGTCCCTGCGCCCTACAACGCCGCCAGTTCGGGCGGCTCCAATCTCGGGCCGACCAGCAAGGCGCTGGCCGACCGGATCAAGGAGGACTTCGGGAAGCTGAAGACCGAAAACCCGGCCGCGCCCGTGCCTGTCGATCTCGTCACCACGTCCGGCAGCGGACTCGATCCGGATATCTCGCCGGAAGGCGCGCTGTTCCAGGTCCCCCGGGTGGCGAAGGCCCGTAACCTGCCGGACGCCCGCGTCCGCGAACTGGTCGTGGAGCATACGCAGGGCCGCATGGCTGGATTGCTTGGCGAGCCGCGCGTTAACGTATTGGCGTTGAATCTGGCGTTGGACGAGATATCAAAATGAGACCCGCTAGGCCCCTCGAAGGGTGAGGACTATATTGCCGCATGGTCCAAGCCCGCCGCGATCCCGAACAACGTCCCTCGCCGGAAGCCCTGCTGGAGGCAGCGCGGCGCGAGGAGAGCCGCGCTGGCAAGCTCAAGATCTTTGTCGGCGCCGCGCCCGGCGTCGGCAAGACCTATGAGATGTTGCAGAGCGCCCACGCCAGGAAGAAGGCCGGTGCCGACGTCGTGATCGGCATCGTCGAAACCCACGGCCGGGCTGAAACCGAGGTGCTTCTGAACGGTCTCGAGGTGCTGCCGCGCAGGCGGCTTGTCTACAAGGAGCAGACGCTCGAGGAGATGGACCTGGATGCGCTGATCGCGCGGCGACCGCAGATCGCGCTCGTCGATGAACTCGCTCACACCAATGCGCCCGGCAGCCGTCATCCCAAGCGCTATCTCGACGTCGAGGAATTGCTGTCCCACGGCATCGACGTCTATACGGCAGTCAATATCCAGCACATCGAGAGCCTCAACGACGTGGTCGCGCAGATCACGCATGTGCGGGTCCGCGAGACGGTGCCGGATTCCGTGTTCGACCGCGCCGACGCTATTGAGCTGATCGACCTCACGCCCGACGATCTGATCCAGCGGCTGAAGGAGGGCAAGGTCTACGTTCCCAAACAGGCCGAGCGCGCGCTGGAGCATTATTTCTCGCCGGGCAACCTGACCGCACTGCGCGAACTGGCGCTGCGGCGCACCGCCGAACGCGTCGACGAGCAGTTGCTCACCCATATGCAGGCCAATGCCATAGCAGGTCCCTGGGCGGCGGGCGAGCGCATCCTGGTTTGCGTCAGCGAAGATCCGCGTGCGGCCGGGCTGGTGCGCTATACCAAGCGGCTGGCGGACCGGCTGCACGCGCAATGGACCGCTGTCAGCATCGAGACGCGGCGCAGCCTGCAGCTCACCGACGAGCAGCGCGACCGGCTGGCCGACACCATGCGGCTGGCGGAAGCGCTCGGCGGCGAGGCGCTGACCATTCCCGGCGTCGGCCGCCGCATCGCCGACGACGTGATCCATTTCGCGCATGCCAACAACGTCACGCAGATCATCATCGGCAAATCGACCCGCTCCTGGTGGTTCGAACTGACGCGCGGTTCTGTCGTGCACGATCTGGTGCGCCGCGCCGGCCATATCAGCGTCCACGTCATCCCCGGCGACGAACAGGGCGTGGCGAAAGCGGCGGTGCAGACCGCGGCGCGGCAGGAGCCGTTCAACCTGCGTCCCTACATGATGGCGCTGCTGTTCGTCGCGATCGGTCTCGGCGCTGCCGAACTGATCCAACCGATGTTCGCTGGCATCGAGAACGTCGACCTCGTCTTTCTCACCGCCGTGGTCGGCGTCGCCGTTCGCTACGGGCTTTGGCCATCGCTGCTGGCGAGCGTCGCGGCGTCGCTAAGTTACAATTTCTTCTTCATGCCGCCGTTCTATACCTTCACCATCGCCGATCCGACCAACGTCGCCGCCTTCTTCTTCTTCATGCTGATTGCGCTGTTGGTCTCCAATGTCGCGGCACGGGTGCGCTCTCAGGCCGACACCGCGATCGGCCGGGTGCGCACCACCGAATCGCTCTACGCCTTCAGCCGCAAGCTCGCGGGCACCGCGACGCTGGACGACGTGCTGTGGGCGACCGCCTATCAGACCGCGCTGATGCTCAAGGTGAGGGTGGTGCTGCTGTTGCCGGAGGACGGCGTGCTCACCGTGAAGTCGGGCTATCCGCCCGAGGATCAACTGGACGAGGCCGACCTTGCCGCTGCCAAATGGGCCTGGGACAACGACCGTGCGGCCGGGCGCGGCTCGGATACGCTGCCGGGCGCCAAACGGCTGTTCCTGCCAATGCGAACCGGGCGCGGTGCGATCGGCGTCATCGGCATCGACGATGACCGCACCGGTCCCTTGCTGACGCCGGATCAGCGCCGCCTGCTGGATGCGCTGGTCGATCAGGGCGCGCTGGCGATCGAGCGCGTGCTGCTGGTGGAGGACATGGACCGGGTCAAGCGCACGGTGGAATCCGACCGGCTGCGCGGCGCGCTGTTGACCTCGATCTCGCACGATCTGAAGACGCCGTTGGCCTCGGTGCTCGGTGCCGCTTCCACCCTGCGCGATCTCGGCTCCAGCCTCAACGACGCGCAGAAGAACGAACTGCTCGCCACCATGATCGACGAATCCGAGCGCCTCAATCGCTTCATCGCCAATCTGCTCGACATGACCAAGCTGGAATCCGGCGCGATCGTGCCGAATACCGCGCGGCATGACGTCTCCGAGATCGTCGGCAGCACGCTGCGCCGCGCGAACAAGATCCTCCTGCATCACAAGGTGTCACTGGAGCTCAGCCCCAATCTGCCGATGCTGGAGCTGGATGCGGTTCTGTTCGAACAGGTATTGTTCAACTTGCTCGACAACGCGGCCAAATACGCGCCGGCCGACACCACGATTTCGATCCGGGCAACGCGCGATCAGGCAAGTGTGTCGCTGCAGATCCTCGACGAAGGCAGCGGTATTCCGCTTGCGGAGGTGGAAAGCGTGTTCGACAAGTTCTATCGCGCTCAAAAGGGCGACCACGTCCGTGCCGGCACCGGGCTGGGGCTCGCCATCGCGCGCGGTTTCGTCGAGGCGATGCATGGCACGATATCGGCCGCCAATCGTACCGATCGCTCTGGAGCCGTCATCACTATTCGATTGCCCGTCCCGGCCTCTGATAGCGCGCTGGATACCGCCGCATGAACGCCGCCCAGATCAAGGTTTTGGTGATCGACGACGAGCCGCCGATCCGCAAATTGCTGCGGATGGGGCTGAGCACGCAGGGCTACGACATCCTCGAAGCCTCCAATGGCAAGATTGCGCTGGAGAAGCTCGCGGAAGGCCCGGCGCTGATTATCCTCGATCTCGGCCTGCCCGACATCCAGGGCCATGATCTCTTGCGCATGATCCGCGGCCGCAACGAGAGCGTGCCGATCGTGGTGCTGTCGAGCCGTGGCGACGAGGCCGGCAAGGTGCAGGCGCTCGACCTAGGCGCCGACGACTATTTGACCAAGCCGTTCGGCATGGACGAGTTGCTGGCGCGGATGCGCGCAGCGCTCCGGCACCAATTGCAGGTGCAGGGCGAGCGGCCGGTATTCCGCGCGGGCGATCTCTCGGTCGATCTGGTGCGCCGCATCGTCAAAGTCGGCGAGCGCGAAGTAAAACTCTCGCCGAAGGAATACGAATTGCTGCGCGTTCTGGTGCAGCACGCCGGCAAGGTGCTAACCCATCGCTTCCTGTTGAAGGAGCTGTGGGACGAACTGACGGATGCGCAGTATCTGCGCGTCTATGTCCGCCAGCTCCGCCAGAAGATCGAGGCCGACCCGGAGCGTCCGCAATTCGTGCTGACCGAAACCGGCATCGGCTACCGGCTGCGCGCACCGGATTGACCATACCTCCACCATGAAGTGCTATGCTTCCCCGCGGAACCTGACCCGGGTTGGGCCTTCCACCCAGGTTGGTTCAGAGCAAGACGGAGCACGACCATGGCTGAGAGCGTCATGTATCACGAAGGTAACAGGCAATTGCAGGACCGGTTCGACAGCCGCCGGATTTCGGACCGGCTGGAAGAGAAGCTGATGCGCAAGGAATTTTCGGCCGACGACAAGCAGTTCATCGAAGGCCTGCCCTATTTCTTTCTGGCAACCGCCGATGCCGAAGGCCGGCCCGATTGCTCGTTCAAGGGCGGGGCGCCGGGGTTTGTGCGCATCACCGGGCCGTCCGAGCTCGCATTTCCCGACTATGACGGCAACGGCATGTTCAAGAGTCTCGGCAACATCGTCGTCAATGCCGATGTCGGCCTGCTGTTCATCGCCATGCATGGCAAGCCGCGGCGTTTGCGTGTCAACGGCCTCGCCAGCGTGAGCGACAGCGACCCGCTGCTGTCGGAGACCGTCGGCGCGCAGCTCATCGTTCGCGTGACGGCGCGCGCGATCTTCCCGAACTGTCCGCGTTATATTCCGACGATGAGTTCGATCGAACCGTCGATCTATGTGCCTCAAGCCGGACAGGATGCGCCGGAGCCGGCGTGGAAAGGCTTTGCAGACTTCAAGGATGCATCCACCCGCGGCAACCGACATTCAAGGGGTAGGGAGCGATCGTAGCCCACACCGAAAGTCACCCTCGTCGTCCCTGCCTAGTGCGCAATTGCGCACGGGGCGCAGGGACCCATAACCACCGGCCTGGATTGCAGCGAAGGCAATTGGCCCCATCTCGCGGCAGATAAGCCGCGGCGTATGGGTCCCTGCGTTCGCAGGGACGACGGTCAAAAGTACTTGAACGGAAGCAGCCTAGATCGCCGTCATCTCGCCCTTGGTGCAGGCGTCCCGCAGCTTGAACTTCTGGATCTTGCCCGATCCGGTCAGCGGGAATGCGTCCACGATGTACCAGTGTTTTGGCGTCTTGTGCGGGGCGAGCGAGGCGCGCATGTAGGCGATCAGCTCTTCCTTGTCGATCGCGGCGCCGGGCGCCGGGCGGATGAAGGCTGCGACCTCTTCGCCCCATTTCTCGTGCGGCAGTCCGATCACGGCGACCTCGCCGACCTTGGGATGCTTGAACAACAGTTCTTCCAGCTCGCGCGGATAGATGTTTTCGCCACCGCGGATGATCATGTCCTTCAGCCGGCCTTCCACGGTGCAGTAGCCGCGCGCGTCCATCGCGCAGAGATCGCCGGTGTGCAGCCAGCCGTCGGCGTCGATCGCAGCCGCGGTCGCATCGGGCATTTCGAAGTAACCGATCATCACGTGATAGCCGCGGGTGCAGAACTCGCCGATCGTGCCGATCGGAACGGTCTCGCCGGTGTTGGGGTCGATGATCTTGGTTTCCATATTGGGCAGCGGTAGGCCGATCGTGTTGGCCTTGTCCTCGACGCTGTCATGGGTGCGGGTCTGCGCCGCGACGGGGGAGCATTCGGTCTGCCCGAAAACAATCGTAAAGGGGGCGCCGAGCTTTTCCTCCAGGAGCCGCACCAGCGAGGCCGGCACTGTCGAGCCGCCGGAGCAGATCGCCTTGACGGAGGACAGATCGGTCGCCGCGAATGTCGGGTGCTCCAGCATCGCAACCAGCATGGTGGGCACGCCGAGCATGGCGTTGCCGCGATACGTCCCGAGCATTTCCAGCACCAGGCCCGGCTCGAAGGCCTCGACCAGCACCTGGGTTGCGGCTTTCGATACCGCGCCGATTACGCAGCAGACGCAGCCGCCGGTATGAAACAACGGCATCGTGGTGACGAAGACGTCGCCGTCGTCGACGCCCATCCGGTCCGCTGTATCGGCACCATTGTTCAGCAGCCCGCGATGCCGGAGCAGGGCGCCCTTCGGAAAGCCCGTCGTGCCCGACGTGTACTGGATCATGACGGGATCGTCGGGACTGACGGCCGGCAGCTCGATGCCCTCGTCGTCGCCTGCGGTGATGAAGGCATTCCAGTCGTCGAAGCAGATGATCTCGCGCAGCTCGGGACAGTTCGGCGCCACCGCCTGCACGGTCTCCAGCATCGGGTTGCCGCGGAAGCCGTCGACCACGAAGATGCCGGCGGAGCGCGACTGCTTCAGCACATATTCAACCTCCCGGGCGCGGAAGGACGGGTTGACGGTGACGAGCACCATGCCCGCCATGCCGGCGCCGAATTCGAGCATCATCCATTCTGGGATGTTCTGCGCCCAGACGGCAATGCGCTCGCCGGGCTTGAAGCGCGACAGCAGCGCGCGGGCGGTGCGCTGGGCTTCGCGATAGAACTGTGCGTAGGTCCATTGCCGCCGCTGCGTCGGGTCAGGCACGCCCGCGATCAGGGCGAGGCGATCGGGCGCGGCTTCAGCCGCCTTGCACAAGAGATCGCCGAATGTCATCTCCCGTACCGCAGGCGTGGTCGGTCCTGCGACGTGCGACTTCGTCAATGCCATTCATTCCTCCCCGGTCCGGCGCCGTTATCCTCGGTGGCGTCAGTTCCCAAGGGGAAAATGCCTTCCGGCTTCGGGTAATGCAAGCGGGAGGGTGGCCAAGGCGCGCGAGAACCGCGTGAGCAATGACGCGGATATGCCTGCGTTAGCTCGCCTTGCGGTGCCTGGCTGTAGACCGGTGCGCTTTCCTTGCCGTCCGGCGCGCCGGCGCCCGCCGCGAAGTCGTGGCGTGGGCGCGCCGTTTCGTCGCCGCTTTGCCTTTCAGGCTCGCCTTCAGCGCGTCCATCAGGTTGATGACGTTGTCCGGCCTCTCCTCGGGCTCGGCGACCTTGATCGGCTTGCCGGAAGCCTTGCGGCGCACCAGCGCCTTCAGCGCGTCCTCATACTCATCCTTGAACTTCGAGGGATCGAAATGCGCGGCCATTTTGTGCAGGATATGGCCCGCGAGTTCGACCATGTCCTTGGTGATCTTCGGGGTCTTGATATCATCGAAGAAGTCTTCCTCGTCGCGCAGCTCGTACGGATACCGCAGCGTGGTGCCGAGCAGGCCCTTGCCGAGCGGCTCGATCGCCATGACATGCTCGCGGTTGGTCAGCACGATGCGCGCCAGCGCTACCCGTTCCTCATCCTTCATGGCATCCCGGATCACCGCGAAGGCGTCCACCGCGGCCTTGCCGTCGGGGGCAATGTAGTAGGGGTGGTTGTAGTAGCGCTTGTCGATTTCGTCCCGCGGCACAAAACTGTCGATCTCGATCGTATGATTGCTCTCGATCTGGACGGCTTCGAGTTCCTTCTTCTCGATCTCGACATACTGGCCCTTTTTCAGCTCATAGCCGCGGCCTTTCTGGTCGCTCTCGACGACGTCGCCGGTCTCGGCATCGATCATCTGCTGTTTCAGCCGGTTACCGGTCTCCTTGTTGATCATGTGAAAGCGGGTCTTCTCGACCGATGTCGAGGCCGGATACAGCACAACCGGACATGACACCAAGGAGAGCTTAAGCGAGCCTTTCCAGTAGGCGCGAGGGGCCATTGCAATCTCCGGGCGCGGTTTGGGTTTGGGAACTTCAACGGTTAGTATGGGTTTTCGTTCCGGGTGTTGCCGCGGGGCGGTTTGATTGAGGTGTGGCCGTGGCGCTGAAGAAGCTCAGCACGTACCGCAAGAAACGCGATTTCCGCAAAACGGCGGAGCCCTCCGGCGACGTCGAGGTCGCGCCCGCCCGAGAGCGGCGGTTCGTAATTCAGAAGCATGATGCGAGCCGGCTGCATTACGATCTCAGGCTTGAATTCGACGGCGTGTTCAAATCCTGGGCCGTCACCAAGGGGCCGTCACTCGACCCTCACGACAAGCGGCTCGCGGTCGAGGTCGAGGACCACCCGCTCGATTACGGCGATTTCGAAGGCACCATTCCCGAAGACCAATACGGCGGCGGCACGGTGATGCTGTGGGACCGGGGCTATTGGGAGTCCGATGATCCCGATCGCGGCTTCAAGAAGGGCGACCTGAAATTCACCCTGCAGGGCGGCAAGCTGCATGGAAGCTGGGTACTGGTGCGGATGCGGGGCGACCGCTATGGCGGCAAGCGCACCAACTGGCTCCTGATCAAGCACCGTGACGAATTCGCTAGGGAAGGCGAGGGTAACGACATTCTCGACGAGGACCGTTCGGTCGCCTCCGGGCGCACGATGGAGCAGATCGCGCAAGGCAAGGGCAAGGCGCCAAAGCCGTTCATGCTGGCCACGAAGACAACGGCCGACGCGGTCTGGCAATCCAACCGCGGCGATGCCGCCGAGGCGCGGACCTTGCGGAAGACGGCCGCCTTGCGGGCCGCGCCAGAGATGAAGACGCGCGCGCCTGCGCCAGCCGTCAAGCCGAAGAAGGTCGCGGCGATGCCGGATTTCGTGGCGCCGCAGCTTTGCACAGTCGTCGAACGGCCGCCCGGCGGCGAGGGCTGGTGTCACGAGATCAAGTTCGACGGCTACCGGGTGCAATTGCGGGTCGAGGACGGCGATGCGGTGCTCTACACCCGAAAGGGCCTCGACTGGACCGACAAATTCCAGGCGATCGCCAACGAAGCGAAATCGCTTCCCGACGTGCTGATCGATGGCGAGATTGTCGCGCTCGATCATAACGGCGCGCCTAACTTCTCGACCCTGCAGGCGGCGCTGTCGGACGGCGACAGCGAGAGCCTGATCTTCTATGCGTTCGACCTGCTGTTCACCAATGGTGAAGATTTTCGCAAGCTCCCGCTCGGCGACCGCAAGGCGCGGCTGAAGAAATTGCTGGAGGCGCAGAAGGGCAAGGACAAGCAGATCCGCTATGTCGAGCATTTTGAAAGCGGCGGCGATGCCGTCCTGCGATCGGCCTGCAAGCTCGAACTGGAGGGCATCGTCTCCAAGAAACTCGATGTGCCCTATCGCTCGGGCCGCACCGAGAGCTGGACCAAGGCGAAATGCCGCGCCGGGCACGAGGTGGTGCTTGGCGGCTGGAAGACCACCAACGGCAAGTTCCGTTCGCTGATGGCCGGTGTCTACCGCGGCGATCATCTCGCCTTTGTCGGTATGGTCGGTACCGGTTTCGGGCAGGACAAGGTGCGCCGCATCATGCCGGCGCTGAAGGCCGCGGCCTCCGACAAGAACCCGTTCGGCGGCAAGAATGCGCCGAAGAAGACCCGCGATGTGCATTGGCTGAAGCCCGAACTGGTTGCCGAGATCGAATTCGCGGGCTTCACCGCGGACGGAAACATTCGTCAGGCCGCGTTCAAGGGCCTGCGGCAGGATAAGCCGGCCGAGGAGGTGGAGGCGGAAACGCCGTCCAAGGCAGGCGTCGCGCAGCCGAAGCCTGGCAAGGGCAAGGGGAAAGGCAAGGGCAAGGGTGCGACGGTGCGGGCAACGCCCGCAACGACGAACAAAACCGGCGACGTCATGGGCGTGGTGATCTCAAAGCCGGACAAGGAGCTGTGGCCCGACGCCGGCGACGGCGAGGGCGTTACAAAGCTCGACCTCGCGCAATATTTCGAGGCCGTCGGCGAATGGATGATCGGCCACCTCAAGGGCCGTCCATGCTCGATTGTTCGCGCGCCCGACGGCATCCATGGCGAGAAATTCTTTCAACGCCACGCCATGCAGGGCGCGTCCAACCTGTTCGAGCTGGCCAAGGTCTCGGGCGACCGCAAGCCCTATCTGCAGATCGACCGGGTCGAGGGATTGGCGGCGGTGGCGCAGATCGGCGGCCTCGAATTGCATCCCTGGAATTGTGCGCCGGACGCTTACGACACGCCCGGACGTCTGGTGTTCGATCTCGATCCCGCGCCCAATGTTGAATTCTCCGACGTCATCGAAGCGGCAAAAGACATGCGCCAGCGGTTGACCGCTGTTGGCCTCGAAAGCTTCTGCAAGACCACCGGCGGCAAGGGGCTGCATGTGGTGACGCCGCTGCTTCATGGCGCAAGGGACAAGGTTTCGTGGAAGGAGGCCAAGGCCTTCGCGCAAGGCATCTGCCAGTGGATGGCGAACGATGATCCAGAGCGCTATCTGCTCAACATGTCGAAGAAGCTGCGCAAGGGAAAAATCTTCCTCGACTATCTTCGCAACGACCGGATGTCGACGGCGATCGCTGCCTTGTCGCCCCGTGCGCGCGAGGGTGCTACCGTGTCGATGCCGTTGACCTGGACGCAGGTGCGCGGCGATCTCGATCCGAAGAAGTACACGATCCGCACCGTGCCGTCGCTACTGGCAAAGACGAAAGCATGGGACGGTTACGATGACGCGGCAGCGTCGATCAAGCCGGCGATGAAGAAATTGGCCTCAATGTAGGTGGGCAAAGGACAGTGTGCCCACCATCTTTATCTCAACTAGAAAGGTGGGCACGGCGCAAGTGCGCCTTTTGCCCACCCTACGATTCTCGACGCGTGGCTCAGATCTTTCCGAGCAGCAGCAGGATCAGCAGGATCACGATCACCAGACCCAATCCGCCGCCGCCGTAATATCCGGTGCCATAGAACGGGCCACCACCGATGCCACTGAAGCCGCCGAGCAGGGCGATGATGAGAATAATCAGAATGATTGTGCCGATAGACATAAATCTCTCCTCAGCCCGAAGCGGGGCGTGTGTCTATCCTGCCTTCGCGGAGAGTAACAAGCGTGAATCACGAAAGTTCCGGCCTGGGAGACGATCGTACGGTCGTCCCTTACTTTCGAACCGCGTAGAATTAGATGTAGCTGGACCAGGGAGGATTTTTCAGCGATGACCAAACCGCTCGTGGTTTCCATCCCGCATAGTCTGGGCCGCGAGGAGGCGATGCGCCGCCTCAAGACTGGACTGTCGCGCGCCGCTTCCAGCGTACCGATGCTGACTGTCGACGAGGAGCGCTGGGAAGACAACCGCATGATCTTCCACGTGCGCGCCCTCGGGCAAGGCGCGGCAGGGCATGTCGATGTCGCCGACGATCACGTGCAGGTGGAAGTGGTGCTGCCATGGCTGTTGCAGCGCTTTGCCGAAGCGGCCCAGGCCGCGATCCGCAGCCGCGGCCAGTTGCTGCTGACCAAGAAAAACTGACGTATCAGCCGCGACGGCGCCCTAGTGCGGGTTTTGCCGCGCCATTGTACCTGGCTTTCAGCACCGCGACCGGCAGATGCGTCAGCAGGTCTGACAGGCGCAATCGCGCAGCATCGGCGTCGGCAAAACCTTCCATCGCGTAGCCGCCGATGTTCAGCGCGGCGTCGTAGTTCTCCGGACCGGGCCAATGTCTGCCGCCATCGGTAAACGGCGCAAACCATCGTGTGACCACGACGATCGCAGCCTCGCGGCCTCGCCGGCGGGCGAACGCGATGAAATGGTCGCGACGCGGTCCGCTGACTTCCAAGGGCTCGTAATCACCGCTTGTGAACGTATCGGCGAGCTCGGTTCGAAGCTTGAGCAGATGCCGCGTCCAGGCCAGCTTCAGATGACCGCTCGGCCACTTCTCGACCAGCCGATCCCAATCCGGATCCTCCACCGCGTCCAGCCGGCCTGCGCGTTCGGCAAAGTCGACGGGCCGCCGGTTGTCGGGATCGACCAGCGAAAAATCCCAAAGTTCCGTGCCCTGATAGAAGTCCGGCACGCCCGGTATCGTCGACTTCAGCGTGATCTGGCTGAGCGAGTTCAGGGCGCCCAGCAACGAGAGCCGCTGCGCCAGCGTCTGCAGGGAATTCAGGAATTCGCCTGACAGCGAGGGATCGAGAATCTTCGCGATGAAGCTCTTGACACCCGTCTCGTAGGCCGCGTGGGGATTGAGCCAACTCGTTTCCTGCTTGCCTTCGCGCGCCGCCTTCAGCGCATATTCCTGCATCCGGTCCACAAACGAAGCGTCGTTCGGCTGCCATGCCCCCACCAGCGCCTGATACAGCATGTATTCGAACGCCGCCGAGGGCGCGCGCAGATCGCCGTCGACCGAAAGATGCGGCGCGTTGAGCAGTTTCCATCGGGCTACCGTGCCGGTCCATTCGCCCGGAATTTCCGAAAGCGCCAGGATGCGCGCACGCGCATCCTCGCCGCGCTTGGTGTCATGCGTCGCCGTCGCCGTCATGCCGTGCGGCGATGCGCCGGCGCGGGACTGCATCATCCCATGAAATTCGCCGGCCGAAAGCGCCCTTGCGGCGGGGTCGCCGCCGACCTCGTTGAGGGCAAGCAGGCGGTGGTAGCGGTAGAACGTCGTGTCCTCCAGCGACTTTGCCATCATCGGTCCGGTGAACTGCTGCATCTTCAAGGCAAACCGGCGCACCCGCGGCGCGCTATGGTGGCTACGTCCAGGCTTGATCAGGTCCATCGTCAGGGCGTCGCGTAGGAAATCGAAGATGCCGTCATCGGCGGCAAACCAGTCGGCGCGCGCCCGTTCGATCGTCCCTGCTATCAACTGGCGGTCATGCGCGGATGGGCCCGACGCTGTCAGGTAGGTGCGGTAAACCGGAAAGTGCAGCACGTAGAGTTCGAGCGCCTGCCGCAGGCCGTCGGCGGAATAGTCGCGGGTGGAATAATGCCCGCTGGCAATCCGCGCCAAGAGGCGCGTCAGCACCGTGAATTCGCTGGTCAGCAGCGTTTCCAGCACGCGACGCTTTGCATCTCGCAGGATCGGTTCGAGTTTTGGCGAATGGTTGCTGATCTGCCGCCAGACCTCGTCGAGCGGCTCCAGGCCGCTTCCATCGGTCAGCACATGGGTGATCGCGTTCAGCCACTCATAGCCGGTGGTGCCGTGAACGCCGGCGAACGGCGGAAGCTTTTCGTGCTCGCCGAGAATTTTCTCGACCACCACGTAGAAGGGCCTGCTCCGCCCGCCAAACCCATCGCGGATCAGCCGGCGCAGGCGCTGGAAATACTGGACGGGATCGCGCAGGCCGTCGATGTGATCGAGCCGCAGCCCCGCAAGCTTTTCCTCCGCAATCAGCCGTTTGACCAGGCGATGGATCGCCTCGAAGGTGCCGGTGTCCTCGACGCGCAGGCCCGCCAGCGTGTTGATATCGAAGAAGCGCCGGTAATTGATGTCGCTGGAAGCGAGCCGCCAGTGGCCGAGCTTGTAGTGCTGGCGTTCGAGCAGATGATGCAGCGCCAGCGTTGCAGCGGCGCGATCCGGCCCGGCCCGATAGGCTGCAAGCCCATGCGCGATGATCTCGGCGGCGCCCGTGATGCCCTTCAATTCGGCTTTGAACGCAGGTGCTTCCTTGCGGTTGGGGCGTCGCGGCCCCTGATAGCGGGAGGCCAGCGCAAGCATGGCCCTACCGGTCGCACCTTCTTCCGCGCCCGCTTCCTTGACGATCATCCGCAGGATTTCGCCATAACGCTCCGGCGCGATCGGTAGCCGATGCTCAGAGTACCAGGCCGAAAAACTGCCTTCGCCGGCATCATAGCGCAGTTCGATTTCGCCGTTCTCCAGCGCCTGACCGTAGGACGAGCCGATGATCGGCAACAGCACCCCGCCGCGGGCGCGATACGGCAATTGTTCCCAGTCGATGTCGAACGAAGCCGCGTGCGGCGAGGCGGGACCCCATTCCAGCACGTCAAGCCACCATGGATTATCGTCGCAATGCACGCCGACATGGTTGGGCACGAAATCCAGGATCAGCCCGAGATCGTGTTGCTGCAAGGCTGCGCTGAGGCGCTCGAAGCCGGATTCGCCGCCGAGCTCGGGATTGAACTGGGCGTGGTCGATGACGTCGTAGCCATGCGCGCTGCCCTTGCGGGCGCGCATGAAGGGCGATGCATAGAAATGGGTGATGCCGAGCGCCTTCAGGTAGGGCACCACGGAAGCGGCGGCGTCGAAATCGAAATCCGCCGACAGTTGCAGGCGGTAGGTCGCGATCGGGATCGCCGGGGGCATTTTCCTATCCGATGCGCCAGTGCACCGACCATGGCGGGACGCTATTGCCCAACTCGCTACCCCAGATCAGGGTTCCTGCAGCTTCGCCGTGGCTGACGGCCTTTTCCGACAGGTTGGCGGTGAGGCGAAGCGCGGTGCCATCGCCCATGCGCCAATCGGCTGTCAGCAATCCGTTGCTTTCCGCCTCTGCTTTCCCAAAAGCCGTGCCGGCCAGCCGCGGCACAATCGCCTGCCGCCGGACCTGCAATAGGTTTCGTACCATGGTCAGGCGCTTCCGCCCCGCCGGAGCGTCGCGGCCATCCCAGTCGAGAACGGCGGAATCGCGGGTCGAAGCGGCGAGCGCGTCGGGGACTTCATCACCATATTCCGCATAGGCCCAGGCCAATTCGATGCGGCGGCCCTTCCGAACCGCGTCGGCGAGTTCGCCGCCGAAATCGCAGAAGAAGGGGAAGGGGACCGTTGAGCCCCATTCCTCGCCCATGAACAGCATGGGGATGTGAGGCGCGATCAGCAGGACCTGAAGCGCCGCCTCGATCATCCGCGCGTCGACGTTGCCTTCCAGTCGGTCGCCCAGCGCACGATTGCCGATCTGGTCGTGGTTCTGCAGGAAGTTGATGAAGGCGGTCGGCGCGAGATGGCCGCTCGGCTCGCCACGCCTGACGCCGCGAAAAGCCGATGGCTCGCCCTGGTAGACGAAACCTGATGACAGCGAACGGGCGATATCCGATCTCGGCGAACGCTGGTAATCGCCATAGTAGCCCTGCTTCTCGCCGGTCATCAGCACGCGCCAGGCGTGATGGTAATCGTCGTTCCATTGCGCGCGGTATTTGCCGTGTGGTGGGTCCTGGACGGAATCCAGAATGCTGGCGCGGTTGTCGCCGTTCTCCAGCACGAGGTGAATGTGCCGGCCGGTTTCTGCGGCCAATTGGCCGGCAGCGGCGCTGATGTCGTGCAGAAGCGACAGCCCGCCCGGTTCAACGATCGAGTTGACGGCATCGAGCCGCAGTCCGTCGAAGCGGTAGTCGCGCAGCCAGGAGAGCGCGTTCTCGATTGCAAAGGCGCGGACTTGTCTGACGCGATAGTCGATCGCACTGCCCCATGGCGTGTGGGCTTCGGTGAAGAAGGAGGGCGCATAGCGGCCGAGATAATTTCCCTCGGGGCCGAAATGGTTGTAGACGACGTCAAGCATCACCATCAGCCCGCGCAGATGCGCCTCATCGATCAGCTCCTTGAGATCTTCGGGACGGCCATAGGAGCTGTCGGGTGCGTACCACAAGACGCCGTCATAGCCCCAGTTGCGGGAGCCGGCGAAATCCGCCAGCGGCATCAATTCCAACGCGGTGATGCCGGTTGCTACGAGATGGTCGAGCCTGTCGATCATGGCGCGATAGCTGCCTTCCGCGGTGAAGGTGCCGACATGCGCCTCGATGATCACCGCCTCCTGCCACGGCCGTCCGCGCCAGCTTGCGGCCCGCCACGGATAGGCGTCATGGTCGATCACTTCGCTCGGGCCGAAAACGTCCTCGGGCTGAAACGGCGAAGCTGGATCGGGGATATCGAGTTCGTCATCGATGCGGAATTTGTAGCGTGCGCCGGCCTTGACACCGGCAATATCGGCCGTGAACCACCCGTCTTCGCCGCGTCTCATCGCGTGAGGCTGCTCCAGCATCACCTCGACGCGTTTGGCCGCCGGCGCCCACAGCCGAAACCGCGTGCCGTAGTTTGTCAGAAGCGGGCCGAATTGCCGGTCATTCATGCCGCGCCCGCAAAGACAAGCACCGATCGCGGCGGCGCGCTGGTTTCGACGCCCGAAGCGAATTCGGCGGCAGCCAGCACGGCCTCGGTCGTATTCAGTACCTGCTGCCAGCTCTTGTATTCGGGCATTCGCGGCAACTTGAAAGCAATCTCTTCGGGCGCAGCGTTCAGCACGATAAAGATCGGCGGCTGACCTGGTTCCAAAGGCCCGAGTACATAGGCGAGGAACCGTCCCTCCGGAAAATTCCAGTCGGCTTCCTGCATCTCCTCGGCTGCCGGCGTCAGCCACAGCACGCCGTAGGAGCCGTCCTTGCGCCGTCCGGAGAGCCAGCGCTGGTAGCGCAGTTGCGGGAAGCGCCGGCGCAGCGCGGTCATGTGGCCGACGAAATCAGTGAGGTCGTCGCCTGGCTTGCCGAGATTATCCCAGTTGATCCAGCCGATCTCGTTGTCTTGGCAATAGGCGTTGTTGTTGCCGTTCTGCGAATTGCCGACCTCGTCGCCGGCCAGCATCAACGGCGTCCCCTGCGCGAGGAACAGGCAGGCGAGCTGGTTCCTGCGGAGTTGCCGGCGCAGTGCCACGATCGCGGCGTCCGTGGTCGGGCCCTCATGGCCGCAATTGTTGCTGTGGTTGTCGTTGGAGCCGTCGCGATTGTCCTCGCCGTTCGCCTCGTTGTGCTTCTCGTTGTAGCTGAACAGGTCGGTCAGCGTGAAACCGTCATGGACGGTGATGTGATTGATGCTGGCGCGCGTTGCTCGATTGTCGTGATGGAACAGGTCGGATGAGGCGGTCATGCGGCGCGAGACCTCGCCGATCAGGCTGCCTTCGCCGCTCCAGTAGCGCCGCAACGCACTGCGATAACGGTCGTTCCATTCCGACCATTGTGAGGGAAACGCGCCGACCTGATAGCCGCCCAGGCCGAGGTCCCACGGCTCGGCGACGAGCTTTACGGTTGCCAGCACCGGGTCTTGCCGCACGGCCGTGAGGAACGCGGAATTGCGGTCAAAGCCGTTTGGCCCGCGCGCCAGCGTGGTGGCGAGGTCGAAGCGGAAGCCGTCGACGTGACAGACCTCGACCCAGTAGCGCAGTGAATCCATCACCATTTGCAGCACGCGCGGATGGGTGAGGTTGACCGAACTGCCGCAGCCGGTGAAGTCGTCATAGTAGCGCGGATGCTCTTTGTGGAGCCAGTAATAGGACGCGTTATCGATGCCGCGGAAACACAGCGTCGGGCCGAGATGATTGCCTTCGGCGGTGTGGTTGTAGACTACGTCGAGCATCACCTCGATGCCGGCGTCGTGCAGCCGCGCCACCGTGGTGCGGAACGCATCGAGCGCATTGTCCTGCGCATAGCGCGGCTCCGGCGCGAAGAACGCCAGCGTGTTGTAGCCCCAGTAGTTGGAGAGCTTCTTTTCCACCAGCACCCGGTCGTCGATAAGGCCGTGGATCGGCAACAGTTCGATGGTGGTGACGCCGAGCCGCTTGAGATGGTCGATCATTGCCGGCGAGCACAGCCCGCCATAGGTGCCGCGCCAGCCCGGCGCCACGTCGTCGCGCCTCTGCGTCAGGCCTTTGACGTGGGCCTCATAGATGACGGTGTCTTCCCAGGCGATGTTCGGCCGTATCTCGCGGCGGCCCCAGTTGAAGCTCTCGTCGACCACGACCGCCTTCGGCATGCCGCGGGCATT
Organism: Bradyrhizobium sp. RDI18; assembly: GCF_043203335.1. NCBI lineage: Bacteria > Pseudomonadati > Pseudomonadota > Alphaproteobacteria > Hyphomicrobiales > Nitrobacteraceae > Bradyrhizobium > Bradyrhizobium sp. RDI18. Next base: position 6,603,807 of record NZ_JBICRN010000008.1, read on the forward strand.
GTCGCGGCGGTCGAACGAAAGATCCTCGCGCGCGCTCCCCGTTCGATAGCCGAAATGCGCGTCGCTCCACACCAGCCTGCCGGCGAGCCGCTTGGCATAGGGATCGAGCAACAGCTTGTTGGCGTTGAAGCGGTGTCCCCGCTCCGGCGCGTAGGGGCCGTGGACGCGATAGCCGTAGAGCTGTCCGGGCGAGACGTCGTTGAGATAGCCGTGCCAGACGTCCTCGTTGCGCTCGGGCAGTTCGATTCGCTCGAGTTCGCGGCGGCCCTGGCCGTCGAACAGGCAAAGCTCGACCTTCTCCGCATTGGCCGAGAACAGCGCAAAGTTGGTGCCCCTGCCGTCCCAGCTTGCTCCGAGGCGGGCGGGGCTTCCCGCGGACAGTCGCATGCGTCAGCTTTCCGGTACGAGAAAGATCGCAGCCAGAGGCGGAATGGTCAGGCTGAGTTCGGGGATGCTGCCTTCCAGGGTCTGGACTTCGCCGACGTTGCCGACATTGCTGCCGCCATAATGCGCAGAGTCCGAATTAAGCGCTTCCCTCCACTTGCCGGCGAACGGCACCCGGACGCGGTAATTGTGATAGACGTTCGGCGAGAAGTTCACCACCACGAGGCAGCGCGCGTGCGCATCGAAACCCTTGCGCAGCCAGGCAAAGACGTTGCCGCCGGAATCGTGGGTGATGACCCATTCAAATCCCGCCTGGTTGCAATCCATCTGGTGCAGCGCCGGCACGCTGCGATAGAGCCGGTTGAGGTCGCGGATCAGGTTCTGCATGCCGCGATGGCGGTGCTGTTCCAAAAGGTGCCAGTCGAGCGAATGATCGTGATTCCATTCGCGCTCCTGGCCGAACTCGCAGCCCATGAACAGGAGCTTCTTGCCGGGATGGCCGAACATGAAGCTGTAATAGGCACGCAGGTTCGCAAAGCGCTGCCACTCGTCGCCGGGCATGCGGCCGAGGATCGATCGCTTGCCGTGCACGACTTCGTCATGCGACAGCGGCAAAATGAAATTCTCCGAAAATGCGTAATGCAGGCCGAACAGCACGTCGCCGTGATGGTGCTTCCGGTAAATCGGATCCTTGCCGATATATTTCAGCGTGTCGTGCATCCAGCCCATGTTCCATTTGAAGCCGAAGCCGAGCCCGCCATATTCGATCGGCCGCGAGACCTGCGGCCATGCGGTAGATTCCTCCGCGGCCGTGGTGGCTTCCGGAAAATGTCCGAACAATTCGATGTTGAAGCGGCGCAGGAACTCGATGGCTTCGAGGTTTTCCCGCCCCCCGAGCCGGTTCGGGATCCACTCGCCGGCGGGCCGGCTGTAGTCGAGGTAGAGCATCGAGGCGACGGCATCGACGCGCAGGCCGTCGACGCCGTAGCGATCGAGCCAGAATAGCGCGTTGGAGACCAGGAAATTGACCACTTCGGTGCGGCCGTAATTGTAGATCAGCGTGCCCCAGTCGAGATGGCGGCCCTGCATCGGGTGGGCGTGCTCGTAGAGTGCGGTGCCGTCGAAATAGCCGAGCCCATGCGGATCGTCGGGAAAATGTCCGGGCACCCAGTCGAGCCATACGCCGAGCCCCTCGCGATGACAGGCATCGACGAGGGCGGAAAAATCTTCCGGCGTGCCGAACCGGCTGGTGGGCGCGTACAGGCCGGTCGGCTGATAGCCCCAGGAGCCGTCGAACGGATGTTCGCTGACGGGCAGAAACTCGAGATGGGTAAAGCCCATATCCTTCGCATAGGCCGGAAGCTGTTCGGCGAGGTCGCGATAGCTCAGCCATTCATTGCCGTTCTTGCGCCGCCAGGAGCCGAGATGAACCTCGTAGATCGAGATCGGCGCCTCCAGCGCGTTGATGCCCGACGGCGCCGGGCGCGGACGCGGAATTCTGTTTTCGTCGACGACGATCGAGGCCGTTGAGGGCCGGACTTCCGCCGCAAAGGCAACCGGATCGGATTTCAGCGGCAGATGCCGTCCGTCGGAGCCGGTAATATCGAACTTGTATCGGTCGCCGGCGCGGGCATGGGGCACGAACAGCTCCCAATAGCCGACGCCGCGCACCCGCATCGGATGCCGCCGCGCATTCCAGAAATTGAAATCGCCGACCACGCTGACCGCCTTGGCGTTTGGCGCCAGCACCACGAACGCCACGCCGTCGACGCCATCGAGGATCATCGGATGCGCGCCGAGCTTGTCGTAGATCCGCCGGTGGGTGCCTTCGCCCAGGAGATAGAGGTCGAAGTCGCCGAGCACGGGCGGAAAGCGGTAGGGGTCGTCGAGATCGACCACGTTCTCGCCGAAGCGGGCGCGGAGCTGGTAGCGTTTCGATCCGTTCGGCAGCGCGCCCGCAAACAGCCCGGCATCGTGAATGCGCTCAAGCGGCGCCGTCTCGCCTTGCTCGCCGATCGCCTCCACGTTGGACGCTTCGGGGATGAAAGCGCGCACCACGCTGTGTCCGCCTTCACTGTGCAAGCCCAGATATCGAAACGGATCCGAATGCTTGCCTTCGATGATTGCGTAGGCCTCTGCGGATAACTTGGTCATGAGGCCTCGAAGGACGGTTGTGACAACATCTTGATAATTCCGCTCAGTGGCACGCGCAGCCATTCCGGCCGGAATGACAGTTCGTGTTCGATCTCGTTCAAGGCCTTCTCGAGCAGGAAGAAGGTCAGCAAGCCGTCTGCCGCCGTCGAATCGGCCGGCCAAAGCCGTTGGTCGGTCATCGCTTCGCGGTAGGCGGCGAGAAATGCGGCCGTCGCCCGGTCCCGCCATTCGCCAAGCGCCGCGCCGAGCTTGCCGTGGTCATCGTGGGCTACTTTGAGCGCGCGCTCAAGGGCTGCGGTTGCCGAATAATCGATCGAGCGGATCAGGCTTGCGATGTCGCGTGCCGCGGGCATCTTGCGCCGGCGTTCGGCGATACTGCGCCGCGGCGCGCCTTCGAAGTCGACGATGAAGATATCGTCCTTGACGATCAGCAACTGGCTGAGATCGAGGTCGCCGTGGCCGCGAATGCTGGCGGCGTCGGCCTCACGCAGCAGCAGTGATTCCAGCCAACCCGGCAGGGCCGGCTGCAGCGCCAGCACCTGATCGGCCAACGCTCGGTCGGCGTCCTTCAGCGCCTCTCGCCGCTGCCGAAGCGCATCGAAGACGCGCCCGGCGCTGAGCGTCAGATCGTCGACCCAGCGCTGCACGTCGTCGCGGCTGGTCGGCTCCGGCGCGAATTCGGCAAGCTCGCCGTTGCTGGCGAGCGCAACATGCAGCTCGGCCACGCGCCGTCCGGCCTGCGCAATGTAGCGCAGATAAGGGATCTCTTCCTCGCGCTCGCCGGGATGGATGCTCGCTGCGAGCAGGCTCTGCTCCTCGACGAAGCGATCAAGATAGGCCGCACTCATGGTCCAGAGGTCGCCCTGATTGGCGATGAAGGCGTGAACGACGCCGACCGCGCTCTTCTCGTTGCCCTCGACCAGCTCGGCGCTGCCGAGCAGCGCCGGCGCATTGGGAAAGTTGGCGACATCAGTCAGGAAGCGTCCGATCTCGATCTCGGGATTGGGACCGGGCTGAAGCGTCCGGTAGATCTTGACGACATAGTCATTGTCCACCAGCGCGGTGCTGCGCGGCAGTTCGGATTCAATGGTGCGGATGTGCTCGGGCTGCCGGATCGACTTGTCGCCGAATCGGCTGGTCGGGCGAAATTCGAGCCGCAAGCCCTGTTCGCTCTCGTCGACCGTCAGCGACTGCTGCAGATTGCGTAAAAATAGCGCGACGAAGATCTGGTCGGTGGCAACGTCGAGCAACGTTCCCTCACGCGCGCCCTGGCGAACGGCGGCCAGCGCATGCGGATTGTAGCGCTCGCGGTCGAAGCGCACCCATTCGATCTGCATCGGCAGCACGTAGCGCGTGGTGATGCCGCGCTGCGTCGTTTCGAAAAAAGCGAGCCATGGCCGGTTGTCGCCGATGTCGCAGAACGGAATCGCCGACGTCAGCTTCGGATGGATCGCCTTGGCCGAGCGTTCCGGATACCAGCGGCTGCGCGCCAGATGTCCCGGAAGCACGTCGCGCTCGAACACGCCGCGCTCGCGCGCCAGCGATACCCAGGTCGCGTTCAGCGGCACCACCAGCGTTTCAAACTCGGGCACCGCGCGCTGCGGCACCGGGGCCGATTTGTCGCGCTCCTGCAGCTCGAACCAGTAGAAGCCGTAAGGCGACAGCGTGATCATGTAGGGCAGCTCGCCGATCGCCGGGAAGCGCGTGCGGCCGAGCATTTCCAGCGGGATGCGGTCCTTGAAGGCGGAGAGATCCAGTTCGGTCGCCTGAGCCGATCGCGACAGATTGGCGACGCACAGAATGACCTCGTCCCCGTACTGGCGCACGTAGCACAGCACCGAGCGGTTTTCCGGGCGGATGAATGTCATGCTGCCGCGGCCGAAGGCGATCGTGGATTTGCGAACCGCGATCAGCCGCTTGGTGGCAGAGAGCAGCGAGGAGAGGCTGCGCGACTGCGCCTCGACATTAACGGACTCATAGCCATAGACCGGGTCCATGATGGTCGGCGCGTAGAGCCGCGCGGGGTCGGCACGGGAGAAGCCGCCATTGCGATCCGGCGTCCACTGCATTGGGGTGCGGACGCCGTTACGGTCGCCGAGATAGATGTTGTCGCCCATGCCGATCTCGTCGCCGTAATAGATGATCGGCGTGCCCGGGAACGAGAACAACAGCGAATTCATCAGCTCGATCTTGCGCCGGTCATTGTCCATAAGCGGCGCCAGCCGCCGCCGGATGCCGACGTTGATGCGGGCGCGGGGGTCGTTGGCGTAGGTCGACCACAGGTAATCGCGCTCGACGTCGGTGACCATTTCTAGCGTCAGTTCGTCGTGGTTGCGCAGGAACAGCGCCCACTGGCAATTGCTAGGAATATCCGGCGTCTGGCGCAGGATGTCGGTGATCGGGAAACGGTCTTCCTGCGCGATTGCCATGTAGATGCGCGGCATTAGCGGAAAGTGATAGGCCATGTGGCATTCGTCGCCGCGGCCGAAATATTCCTGCACGTCCTCCGGCCATTGATTGGCCTCGGCCAGCAGCACCTTGCCTTTTGCGTAGGCATCGAGTTCGCTGCGCAGCCGCTTGATGATGGCATGCGTCTCCGGCAGGTTTTCGTTGTTGGTGCCGTCGCGCTCGCAGAGATAGGGAATGGCGTCGAGCCGGAAGCCGTCGACCCCGGTGTCGAGCCACCGCTTCATCACCTGCACCAGCGCGCTCACCACGCGCGGATTGTCGAAATTGAGATCCGGCTGGTGCGAGAAGAAGCGGTGCCAGTAGAACTGGCCGGCTTCCGGGTCCCAGGTCCAGTTCGACTTCTCGGTATCGGTGAAGATGATCCGCGTGCCCAAATATTTCTGGTCGGTGTCGCTCCAGACATACCAGTTGCGGGCAGAGGAATTCGGGTCCGAGCGGCGGGCGCGCTTGAACCAGTCGTGCTGATCGGAGGTGTGGTTGATGACGAGCTCGGTGATGACCCGCAGGCCGCGCTTCTTGGCTTCCTGGATGAAGCGCCTGAAGTCCTTCATCGTCCCGAAATCGGGGTTGATGTCGCCGTAGTCCGCGATGTCGTAGCCGTCGTCGCGGCCGGGGGAGGGATAGAACGGCAACAGCCACAATGTGGTGACGCCAAGGTCCTGCAGGTACCCAAGTTTATCGGTCAGCCCGGCAAAGTCGCCGATGCCGTCATTGTTGCTGTCGGCGAAGGCCTTGACGTGCAACTGATAGATGATCGCATCCTTGTACCAGAGTTCGTCGGTGGCGACCTCGGCGGCTGGCGCCTCCTTTGCTTCGACCACAAGCTTGCTATCCGGATTCAGCGGATAGGTACCGTCGATAGTAAGGGAGACGCCGGCGTTGGAGCTCTCGGCGGTTTGCGCTTTTTTGTTCACGGTGATGCCATTGCCATGGAAATGACGTCCCCGTTTCGTTTGAGAAAGGGAGACGTTCCGGACATAGATAGAAAGCCGCTCGGCTTGCTTTGGTTCCAGCGGAACCGTTGGCGGGCCCGAACGTTAGACACCGTCTATCTCCTTCCCGTAATTGGACAATTTCGCGACATCGGTTTGATGTTTGCGTGCAAAGTACGTGCCGAATGGATCTTTTCGCTCAAGCTAAAGCTCTGGGAATTCAAACCGAATTCCTGGATGGCCAGGGTAATCGCCGTGTGACAGACGCGGCCGCCCTCAAAATTATCCTGGATGCCCTGCCGCGGCAGGCGCCGGGGCCGCTGGTCGGCCACCCGGTCGTGGTCCGGTCCGGACGGCCGTCGCGAACCGAACTCCCCACAGCCACGCTCCCGGCGGAGTGGAAAATCGTTGCGGATTCAGGAGTTATCGCCAAGGGCGAGAGCTCGGATCATGCCGTCGACTGGCCCAGGGACCTGCCGCTCGGCATCTACCGGCTTCAGTTGAGCGATGCCGCAAAAGTCGAGGATGTGCCGCTGATTTCGGCGCCGGAACGGGCGTTTGGCGGCGAGTTCGACCGCTGCTGGCTGCTCGCGGCCCAGCTTTACGGCGTCCGCTCGGCGCGCAATTGGGGCATGGGCGACTTCACCGACCTCGCAAGCCTGATCGAACTCGCCGACCATCTCGGGGCCGACGGCGTCGGCCTCAATCCCTTGCACGCCCTGTTCGACGATCGCCCGGGCGATTGCAGCCCGTATTCGCCAAACAGCCGGTTGTTTCTCAACGCGCTCTATATCGACGTTGAAAAGATTCCCGAATTTCAACTTGATTCCGAAACGAGCGAGGCGCTGGCGCCGTTGCGGGCACGCGCCGTCGTCGATTATGTCGGCGTCGCCGGTTTGAAGTGGCGCGCGCTTCGCTCCGCCTTTGCTGCCTTCAAGGTCGGCGCCAACCCGGCCCGCCAACAGGATTTCGACAAATTCCGCACCGAGGGCGGCACATTGCTGTCGCACTTTGCCTGCTTTGAGGCACTCCGGCACAAATTCGGCAAGCCGTGGTGGGAATGGCCGGACGAGTGGCGGCAGCCGGACGACGCCAGATGCGCCGCATTGCGCCAGGGCGCGGACGCCGGTGAAATCGAATTCGTCGAATTCGTGCAATGGACCGCGGACCGGCAGCTCGGCGCGGCCAGCGATCTGGCGAAGAAGCTCGGCATGAAGGTCGGGCTCTATCTCGACGTCGCGGTCGGCGTGCAGGCAGACGGATTCGATGCCTGGAACGAACAGGTGGCGATCTCTCGCCATCTCGGCGTCGGCGCGCCACCCGATCCGCTCAACACCGCCGGCCAGACCTGGGGCCTTGCCGGCTTCAATGCCGCAGGGCTCGAGCGGCAGTCCTTTGCGCCGTATCGCGACATGCTGCGCGCCTCGATGCGGCACGCCGGCGCGATCCGGCTGGATCATGTGCTCGGGCTGAAGCGGCTCTATCTGGTGCCGGAAGGCTTCACCGCACGCGACGGTGTCTATGTACAGATGCCATTCGAGGCGCTGCTCGCGGTAACCGCGCTGGAAAGCCTCACGCAACGCTGCGTCGTGATCGGCGAAGACCTCGGCACCGTGCCGGAAGGGTTTCGCGACCAGATCGCCGATTGGGGGATCTGGTCATATCTCGTGATGATGTTCGAGCGCGACGACCACGGATCGTTCCGCGGCATCGATCATTACCTGACCAACGCGCTCGTCACCTTCAACACCCATGATCTCTCGACCTATGCCGGCTGGCGTTCGTTCGGCGATCTCAAGCTGAAGCGTTCGCTCGGGATCGATCCGGGCGAGAGGACGATGCGCGCTGGCACGCGCTTGCCATGCTGGACGACGTGCTGCGGCATCACGCCATCTACCGCAACGATCTCTATTCGGTCGCGAATTTCCTGGCACGGACCAAATCGCGGCTGCTCGCGGTCTCGCTGGAGGATCTGCTTGGGTTGGTCGACCAGCCTAATATCCCCGGCACCGTCAACGAGCATCCGAACTGGCGGCGGCGGCTTCCGGTGTCGATCGAGGAGATGACGTCCAGGGTCGACGTCGCCGCACTCAAGGCGGCAACCCATGAGCGGTCGCGCGCCGCGATCTGACGAGTTCGAGGAGGAAGGCAGAGCGGGATGACAGTCGGAAGAAATGCCATTCCGTTCTGGCGGTGAATCACCTTGTCGTGCCGGATCGAAGACTATGGCTTGATCGGCGATTGCGAGACCGCGGCACTGGTCGGCCGTGACGGATCGATCGACTGGCTATGCTGGCCGGCCTTCGATTCCGACGCCTGCTTTGCAGCCCTTCTCGGTACCCACAAGCACGGCCGCTGGCTGATCGCACCGGTGGAGCAAGTCACCGGCACCTCGCGCAACTATTGGGGCGACACCCTGATCCTGCAGACGCGGTTCGAGACCGCTGACGGCGCGGTCGAGTTGATCGACTTCATGCCGCCGCGCGGCAACGCCTCCGATGTGGTGCGGTTGGTGCGCGGCCTTCGCGGCCGGGTCAGGATGCACATGCAGCTTGTCATCCGCTTCGGCTTCGGCACTGATATTCCCTGGGTCAAGAAGACCGAGGACGGCTCCGCCCTGCTCGCTATTTGCGGGCAGGACATGACGGTGTTGCGCACCCCGGTGGAAACGCGCGGGGAGGACCTGACGACGGTCGCCGATTTCGAGGTCGGCGAGGGCGATACCGTCCCCTTCGTGCTCACCTACGGCCCTTCGCATCTGCCGGTGCCCAAGCCGATCGATCCTGCCTATGCCTTGCAGGATACCGAAGCGTTCTGGACCGAGTGGAGCAACCGTTGCACCTATGAGGGTGAATACCGCGCTCTCGTGATGCGCTCCCTGATCACGCTGAAGGCGCAGACCTATGCCCCGACCGGCGGCATCGTCGCTGCGCCGACGACGTCGCTGCCTGAAAAGCTCGGCGGCGCCAGGAATTGGGATTATCGCTTCTGTTGGCTGCGCGACGCCACCTTCACGCTGCTGGCGCTGATGAACTCGGGCTATACCGAGGAAGCTTCCGCCTGGCACCATTGGCTGTTGCGGGCAGCGGCGGGTTCTCCCGCCAACATGCAGATCATGTACGGCATCATGGGCAACCGGCGTCTCCTGGAATGGGAGGCCACCTGGCTGCCCGGCTATGAAGGCGCACGTCCCGTGCGGATCGGCAACGCCGCGCATGCGCAACTGCAGCTCGACGTCTACGGCGAATTGATCGACGCCTTTCACCAGTGGCGCGTGGCCAAGCTCGAAATGGATGAAACGAGCTGGGCGCTGGAATGCGCCGTGCTGCAGCACCTCGCCGAGCGGTGGGACGAACCGGATCACGGCATCTGGGAGCGCCGAGGCGCGGGCAGGCATTATGTCTCGTCGAAAGTAATGACCTGGGTCGCGTTCGACCGCGGCATCAAGAGCGCGGAAACATTTGGCTTCAAGGCGCCGCTCGAGAAATGGCGGGTGCTGCGCGACGCCATTCACGCCGACGTCTGCGCGAAGGGCTTTGACACTGAGCTGAACGCGTTCGTCGAGTCATACGGCTCGAAAATGCTCGACGCGAGCATCCTGTTGCTGCCGTCAGTGGGATTTCTGCCGCCGGAGGACCCCCGCGTGCGCGGTACGCTGGTCGCGGTCGAACAGCATCTGATGCAGGACGGTTTTGTGCTGCGGCACGACCCGCGGGAAGTCCCGGCGGAGAAACAGCCGGCCGAAGGTGCGTTCCTCGCCTGCACGCTTTGGCTTGCGGACGCGTATGTGCTGGCGGGCGAATTCGGCAAGGCGCAGGAGTTGTTCGCCCGCGTCGTCGCAGTCGCCAACGACCTCGGCCTGTTGGCCGAGGAGTACGATACGGTGGCCGGTCGCCAGACCGGAAATTTCCCGCAGGCGCTGACGCATATCGCGCTGATCAACACCGCGCAGAACCTCAGCGTGGCGAAGAAGTCGACCGAGAAGCCGGCGATGCAGCGCTCGAAATAGCGGGATCTATCCGAGCCGCAGCACGGTCTCGATCGCCGCCGCGAATCCGTCGCGCTCGTTGCTGTCGGTGACATGCGTCGCGTGCTTCTTGATGCCTTCGGCCGCATTGCCCATCGCAAACGAAACGCCGCTTCGGGCAAACATCGGAAGATCGTTCTCCATGTCGCCGATGGTCGCGACCGCTGCTGCCGAAACGCCCAGCCGGCTGATCATGGCGTCCACGAAGGTGCCCTTGTCGTGACCGGGCGGCGTGACGTCGAGATAATAGGTCTGCGAGCGAACCGCGACGACCTCCCGGCCGAGCGCCTGCTGCATTGCCACCTCGCAGCGCTGCAACAGCTCAGCATCCGAACTGGCGCCGACGATCTTGCAGGTCTCCGCAAGATGCGGCGTGAAGTCGGTGACGATGGTCGGATTGGCCTTGATGGCCAGCTTCTCGTGCGGGACGTACTCGCCGTCGGGATTGCGCGTATACCAGCGCTGGTTGGTGAACAGCCAGATATCCACGCCGAAGGCATTGAGCACGTCGAGACTGCGCTGGGCCACGGTTGCGCCGATCAAATGCTGCTCGATCGGTTTGAGCCCGGCATCGACGATCGAGCTGCCGTTGAAGGAGCCGACGGGAAGCGTGATCGAAAGCGGCTCTATCAGAAAACCCATGCCGATGGTCGGCCGGCTGGAGACGATGGTGAAACCGATGCCGGCCGCATGCAGCTTGCGAACGGCTGCCTTGGCGCCATCGGTCAGGATCTTGTCGTGCGTCAACAGAGTGCCGTCGACGTCGGAAACAACGAGCGCGATACGTGTCATTGGGGGACCAGGTTCAATTGACCGACGATGTCATCCACGATGTTCTCGACCGGGGCATCGATCGATACAATGATCGGCCGCTCGCCGGCGCCCGGCGGCTCCAGCGTCCTGAATTGGCTGGCGAGCAGGCCCGGCGGCATGAAATGTCCCTTGCGGGCGGCGAGCCGGGCCGCGATCAGGTCCTGCGTTCCGTCGAGAAATACGATTCGGACATCGTCGCGGCCGTGCACGAGAATGTCGCGATAGCCGCGCTTCAATGCCGAGCAGGCGATCACGGCGTGCTCACCGGACGCTGAGAGGCGGTCGATTTCGTCGGCGATTGCCCGCAGCCACGGCCAGCGGTCCTCGTCGGTCAGCGGGTGGCCGGCGCTCATCTTCGCAACATTGGCTGGCGGGTGAAACCGGTCGCCGTCCTCATAGCGCCAGCCGAGGCGTCTTGCGAGACGATCGGCGATGGTGCTCTTGCCCGAACCGGAAACGCCCATCACCACCAGCGCGCTGGGAGTCCTATCGCCCACCAAAATCCTCCGGAAGCGCATCCCGGTCCACCAGCCAGACCGTCTCGCCGGTGGATCGCGCACGATTGGCAGGCAGGTTCTCGCGTGCAAAGAGGCGCGTCAAGATCGCATGCTTCTCGGTGCCCGCAATCTCGAACAGCATTTCGCGGCAGGAGGCAAGGGTGGGCAGCGTGAGGGTGACCCGCGGGACGAATGGCTCGACATTCGCGCGTGGCACGCCGACCACCCAGCGCGCGGTCTCATCGAGCGCGGGATCGCCGGGAAACAGCGATGCGGTGTGGCCATCGGGACCTACACCCATCAACACGAGATCGAACAAGGGGCGGGCTTGATCGAGCGTGTCTGCCCCATAAAACGATTGCAGTTCCCGTTCGTAAAGCGCGGCGCAGCGGTCCGGATCGGTCGGGTCGGCGGTCGCGGTCGGAATCGGATGGATGTTTGCCGCCGGCGCGCAGCTATCCAGAAAAAGCTCTCGCGCCATGCCCATGTTGTTGAGTGGATCGTCCGCCGGCACGAAGCGCTCGTCGCCAATGAACCAGTGCACGCGCTGCCACGGGATCCGGCTGCGATAGGCATCGGTTGCGAGCAATTGATAAAGCTGTCTGGGGCTGGATCCGCCGGTCAGGCAAATCGCCACGCGGCCGCTATTGGCCTCGATCCTGGCCAGCACGCGTTCGGCCGCGGCCTCGGCCAGTGCGGCCGGATCGGCGACCGCGATCACGCGGCGATTGTCGTTCGCTGTCATCGCTCACCCGAGCTTTCGCCAGCTTCGGCCTTCGCGGGTCAACAGTTCGTTCGCTTCCTGCGGACCTTCGCTGCCGGCCTTGTAGGTCTGCAGGCCCTCGGCCCCCGCCTTCTTCCAGGCGTCGAGGAATGGTTGCACCGCCTTCCAGCCGGCCTCGACGCTGTCGGCGCGCTGGAACAGGATGTTGTCGCCGGTCATGCAGTCATAGATCAGCGTCTCGTAGCCGGTCGAAGGCTCCGCCTTGAAATAGTCCTTGTAGCGAAACTTCATCTCGACGCCGTCGATCAGGACCGAGGGGCCGGGCACCTTGGTGTTGAACTGCAGCGCGATGCCTTCGTTCGGCGCGACCCCGATCACGAGGTAATTCTGCGCCAGCCGTTCCACCGGCGTGCAGTTGAACATCGCGAACGGCGCCTGCTTGAACTTGATCGCGACTTCGGTGCGCTTGACGCCGAGCGCCTTGCCGGTGCGCAGATAGAAGGGAACGCCCGCCCAGCGCCAATTATCGATGATCAGCTTCAGCGCCACATAGGTTTCGGTCGTACTGCCGGCCGCGACGTCTTCGATTTTGCGATAGTCCGCAATCTCGTTATCTCCGATCCGGCCGGCCAGATATTGGCCGCGCACGGAATTCCGCAGCGCCTCGGCCTCGCTCTGGAGCTGGATCGCGGCCAGCACGTCCGCCTTTTCGGTGCGGACCGAATGCGCGTCGAACCGGATCGGCGGCTCCATTGCGACCAGTGACAGCAGTTGAAACAGATGGTTCGGCACCATGTCGCGCAGCGCGCCGGTCTGGTCGTAAAAGCTGCCGCGGTGGCCGACGCCGAGCTGCTCGTTGACCGTGATCTGGACATGGTCGATATGGTTGCGATTCCAGATCGGCTCGAACATGCCGTTGGCGAAGCGCAGCACCAAAATGTTCTGCACCGTTTCCTTGCCGAGATAGTGGTCGATCCGGTAGATCTCGTGCTCATCGACGAGCTTTAGCAATTCGCCGTTCAGCGCCTTGGCGGAAGCGAGATCGGTGCCGAACGGCTTTTCCACCACCAGCCGCCGCCACGCGGCGTTCTCGGCCAGCATGCCGGTGCGGCCCAACTCGCGGCTGATCGGCAGGAAGGCGTTCGGCGGGGTTGCCAAGTAGAACAGGCGGTTGCCGCCGGTGTTTCGCGCGGCCTCCAGCTCTCCGAGCTGCTTGCTCATCGCGTCGAACGACGCGGGATCCTTCGGATCGGCTTCGATACAGGTCAGGCAGTCCAAAAGACGACGCGAAATCGCGTCCTCCACCGGCCGGGTCGCGAACTGGCGCAGGCCCTTCATCAGGCTCTCGCGCAGCCTGTCGCTCGTCATGCCCTTGCGAGCGACGCCGACCAGGCAGAACCTATCCGGCAGGAGATCGCTGGCGGCTAGATTATACAGGGCAGGGATGATCAGCCGGTGCGTGAGGTCGCCGGTGACGCCGAAAATGACGAAGGAGCAGGGATCGGGCTTCTTCTGTGTTGTTTGACCGACCGCCATGACCGCTCACGCCTTTGCAGTGGGCTTCTTCGGCGGCTCCTTGTGGCCGCCGAAACCGGCTCGCATCGCGGAAAGAATTTTTTCCGCAAAGGTGTGGTCCTTGCGCGAACGAAAGCGCGCGTAGAGCGCCGCCGTCAGCACTTCGGCCGGCACAGCTTCGTCGATCGCCGCGTTGACCGTCCAGCGGCCTTCGCCGGAATCTTCGACAAAGCCTGAGTAGGTGTCGAGCGTCTGGTTTTCGGCGAGCGCGGAAGCGGTGAGGTCGAGCAGCCAGGAGGGGATCACGCTGCCGCGCCGCCACACCTCGGCAATGTCGGCCATGTCGAACTCGAAACGATGCTCTGGCGGCAGCGCGTCGACGTTGGCGTTCTTCAGGATATCAAATCCTTCGGCATAGGCCTGCATCAGGCCGTATTCGATGCCGTTATGGATCATCTTGACGAAGTGTCCGGCGCCGGACGGCCCGGCATGGATATAGCCCTGCTCGACACGCGGGTCGCGGCCCTGGCGTCCCGGTGTGCGCGGTATGTCGCCCGCGCCCGGCGCGAGCGTCTTGAAGATCGGATCGAGCCGGTCGACCACCATCTTATCGCCGCCGATCATCATGCAGTAGCCGCGCTCGATGCCCCAGACGCCGCCGCTGGTGCCGACGTCGAGGTAGTGCAGGCCTTTTGCCTTCAGCGCCGCGCCGCGGCGGACGTCGTCCTGCCAGAACGTGTTCCCGCCATCGATGATGACGTCGCCGGGCTGCATCAGTTTTGCCAATGCGTCGATGGTGGTCTCGGTGATCTTGCCTGCCGGGAGCATTACCCAGGCGGTGCGCGGCTTCTCCAGTTTCGCCACGAAATCTTCCAGCGTGTCAGCGCCGGTTGCGCCTTCCGCCGCGAGTGCGGCGACCGCCTTGGCGTCCTTGTCGTAGACCACGGCGGTGTGGCCATTCTTCATCAGCCGGCGGACGATGTTGCCGCCCATCCGGCCGAGGCCGATCATGCCGAGTTGCATATCCTGACTTCCTTAACTGATCGCCTCTGCGATCGCAGCATCGAGCGCAGACAGCCCCGACCCGAGATCGCCCTTGAGATGGACGCGCAGCGCACGCCTGCCGCGTTCGGTGAGCACGTCGAAATCGCCGCGCGCCTGCGCCGCCTTGATGATGCCGAAACTCGCTTTCTGTCCGGGCACCGGCAAATCCTCGGCATCGTCGGCCGTGATCTGCAGGAACACGCCGCTGTCGGGGCCGCCCTTATAGGCCTGGCCGGTCGAGTGCAGAAAGCGCGGGCCGAATTCGGCGCAGGTCGCCAGATGATGCTTGTCGCGCACCGCAAGCCGCATCTTTTGCAGCGAGCCGATCGTGCTGGGATTGCGCGCGATATAGGCGAGCAGGGCGACATAGTCGCCGCCGTCGGAGCGCGAAAGATGCGCTTTGACCCAGGAGCCGAGCGTGCCGTCGGCGCCGGCCTTGCGCAGCTCGGCCGCATTGTGCTCGTCGGTGTAAAGATCAGCCTCGTCGGTCGAAATCACCGGCTCCTCCGCCGGCAGCGATCCGGTCTTCTCGAACGCACGCGTCAACTCGCGCGTCTTGATCTTGGCCGCTTCTACATCGGGCTGGTTGAACGGATTGATGCCGAGGACCGCGCCCGCGACGGCGGTCGCCATCTCAAACCGGAAAAACTCCTGACCGATATGGTCGATCGACTTCATGACGATGCGAACCACGGGATGTCCGGCGGCCTCGAGCGCCTTGAGCCGATCATCATGTGAAGCGTCATCCTCGCCCTCGGTCCGGATATCGATGAAGAAGCGGTCGTCGCCGTAAAGCGAGGGGTCGCCGAGCGGCTCGCCGTCGATCGGGATCAGGCCCTTGCCTTCCTTGCCGGTGGATTCGGCGATCAGTTGCTCGGCCCAGGCGCCGAAATCCGCGACCTTCTCCGACGAGGTGATCGTCACCTTGTCGCGGCCGTCGAGGCCGGCAAGGCCCATCGCCAGTCCGAGCTGCACGCCCGGATTTTCGTGCGGCGGCACGTCGGCGCCGCAGGAACGTACTATCGCGAGCGCGTGCGTGATCAGGCTGCGAACGTCAATGCCGGCGGCAGCCGCCGGGACCAGTCCGAACGGCGACAACACCGAATAGCGTCCGCCGATCGTGGGATCGCCATGGAAGATGCGGGCAAAGCCTTGGCTGATCGCGACCTTCTCCAGGGACGAGCCGGGATCCGTGACCGCGATGAAGCGATGGCCGGCCTTGTCCTTGCCGATGGTCTTGGCGACGCGATCGAAGAAGTAATCCTTCATCACGTTCGGCTCGGTGGTGCCGCCGGACTTGCTGGAGACGATGAACAGCGTGTGGGCGAGGTCGACGGTCTCCTCCATCGCCTGCACCTGCGCGGGATCGGTGGAATCGAGCACATGCAGCTTCGGGAAACCGGATTTCCTGGCAAACGTCTCCGCCAGCACCTCCGGTCCGAGGCTGGATCCGCCCATGCCGAGCACGACCGCGTCGCTGAAATTCTGCCCCTTCACGCGGCGGGCAAAATCCTCGTAGTCGGCAATGTTGGCCGCGGCCGCGCTGTTCAGCCAGCCCAGCCACTTGTTCTCGTCGTCGCCGGTCCAGACCGAATTGTCCTTTTGCCACAGCCTTCGGATTTTGGCCGACGCGCGCCACTCCTCGGTGCTCTTCTCGACGGCCTTGCCGATGCCATCGCCGAACGCGAATTGCTGCCGGTCGATGCCGCCGCCGAGCGAGGTCGCACGCTTGTATGCGACCGCGCCATAGAGCTTGTCGGCAGAATCCGCGAACAGCTTGACGCCGTCCTCGACCAGCTCGGCCGTGATGGCGTCGAGCGAGATGCCGGATTTTTCGAGCTCTTCGAGCACGCGGCGCGCGTCCTCGACATTCTCCTCGAGGCTGTCTCTCAGCTTGCCATGGTCGCGGAATGCATCGAGCGTTGCCGGCGGCACGGTGTTGACTGTGTTGGGACCGATCAGCTCCTCGACATACAGCACGTCGCTGTAGTCCTTGTTCTTGGTGCCGGTGGAGGCCCACAACAACCGCTGCGGCTTGGCGCCCTCGGCGGCAAGCTTCTCCCACCGGGGGCCGGCGAACAGCCGCTTGTAGTCCTGATAGGCGAGCTTGGCGTTGGCGATGGCGATCTTACCCTTCAATGCGCTCAGCCGCTCCTTCTCACCGGGGTCATTGGCCCTCGCGATCTTCTCGTCGAGCTGCTTGTCGACGGCGGTATCGATGCGACTGACGAAAAAAGACGCGACGCTGGCGACGTGAGAGGGATCGCCGCCCTTGGCGACGTATTTTTCCAGGCCCGCGATGTACGCCTCCGCCACCTCGCGATAGACGTCTTGCGAGAACAGCAGTGTGATGTTGATGCTGATGCCTTCGCCGATCAGGTGTTCGATCGCGGGCAGGCCTTCCGGCGTGGCCGGCACCTTCACCATCAAGTTCTGACGCTTGACGTCCTTCCAGAGCCGTTGGGCTTCCGCAATGGTCCCCTTGGTATCCGTTGCCAGATAGGGCGAGACCTCAAGGCTGACGAAGCCGTCATTTCCGTTCAAATGGTCGTAGACCGGACGCAGCACGTCGGCGGCGTTCTGGATGTCTTCGACGGCGAGCGCCTCGAACAGGTCGGCGACGGGGCGGTCGCCCGCATTCAGAGCGCGGCTGATGGCACCGTCATATTCGTCCGAACTGCCGATCGCCTTTTCGAAGATCGAGGGATTCGACGTCACGCCCTTGACACCGTCGGTATCGATCAGCGCCTTGAGGTCGCCCTTGGCGACGAAGCCGCGGGCGAGGAAGTCCAGCCAGATTGCCTGGCCATGGTTTTCGAGTGCTTTGACGGGATTCATGGTGCCTGTTCTGTTCGATCGGTCGATTTTTGGGCTTCCGGCAGCTTTCGGGGGCAGGGCCGGAAAGTCAACATTTGGTTGGGCATGCAGCGGCGCGGAATGGGGCTGTCCGGGACGATAACGCCAGCGGCTCCGGTTCGATCCCGGAAAAGTCCGTTCTTGCCCGCCGCGATACTGGCGGATCGGTCGAGCCGGCGTTCGGAATGGCGACACCGACGGGCACATTGCACGAAGTCGTGAAGGAGCCCGAGCCGTCG
The DNA here is from genome assembly GCF_043203335.1 of Bradyrhizobium sp. RDI18. Classification (NCBI taxonomy): domain Bacteria; kingdom Pseudomonadati; phylum Pseudomonadota; class Alphaproteobacteria; order Hyphomicrobiales; family Nitrobacteraceae; genus Bradyrhizobium; species Bradyrhizobium sp. RDI18. The sequence continues at coordinate 6,621,461 of NZ_JBICRN010000008.1, forward strand.
TTTCTTGCCTCCGGGCTGTCTCGCGATTTTGTGCGGCCTGGATCAGAACACAAGACGTATTCAGCGCGATGGAGCGGCGAAAGTGCGGCGTCCAAATTGTCCAAATGAGCGATCGACGTGAATTGTTCACGTCAATCAGCGACGCCTCACGGCCTCACGTAAAGATAACCCTGCGACTGCAACTCGGCGATCCGCACCACGCCGCCGCGGTCGGCGGCAATGAAACCCGGCAGCAAATCTTCCAGCGCGACATTTTGGGATTTCATAGTGTTGCCACAGGCGGCGAGCTCGATTCCGGCTTTGGAGAATTGACCGACACGCCGGGAAAGGTCGGGACTGACGGAAGCCGAATGAAACGCCCGCAGCGCCTGGCCGTGAACCACTAGTGCGATCGTGATATGGTCGGGACCACCGACCCCGTCGAGATGGTTCTGGATGTTGCCGAGCACGAAATTGACCTTGTCGAGATCGTTGAGGTGATAGACCACTTTCAATTTTGCCGAAGGTGCTGCTTCGCTCGCCGCACTGGCGATGCTGCAGCCGAGACGAATTTCGCCGCCGGTGTTTTCGGCGACAATGTGATTGCAATAGCCGCTGGAATCGAAATTGCCCGCGCGGTGGCGAAACCGGGGCGGAAGGAATAATTGACGGTCTTGTCTTCCGGCGCGTCTTCGGCCGTCACCAAAAGCTTCATCGCGCCGACCTTCTGCTTCGGATGCTGCGCCAGATGGTTGGCGTCATAACGACGCACGAAGCAGGCATACGTCTTTTGGCTGAGCGGGTTTTGGCTGAGCGGGCTGCCGAACATTTGCCCGTCGAATGCGGTGGCCTTGGCTTTGTCGACGCTCTCGGCGTGACAGGCATTGGCTCCGGCGAGGGGAGGCAACGGTGGCAACGATCCAGAGATATTTCATGGCAGACTCGGATTAAACGCGCGGCATATTACTTTAGTTGCAGGTGGCGCCGGGTAGTTGCAGGTGGCGCCGGGTGCGTTCAAACGCTCAGGTCGGTGACTGGCCTGACGGATATTTGGCCATTTTGCGTCAGCGCGGCCCGCCCAAAGGCCTGAATGCGTGATAAATGCGGCGTTTATCCCGGGTTCAGAGCCCGGGGCTTACAGCGTTTGCCGCCTTCGCCTTGCCCGGGCCGGCGCAAATTCGAGCCCCGCACCTGCTCACAATCCCTAAAAAACCCCTTACATATTGCTCAGTACTTCCCCGGTGAAAAATGTTGCTGCCCGGCTACAACGCGAGCGAAATGGCACCGTATCTTTACGAGGTAGAGGCCCTTAGCATGAGTATTGCATTGCATTGTGAAGTCGCTCGCGTGTCCAATCGTCATATGTGCTGACGGTGATTCGCGAACGGAAGCTGTGACGCTCCGATACTGGAACCCTAGTGGTGCGTCCGGCATTTACAGGTGACCATGGAGAGACGGATCATGTACAACGATTCTCTGTTCAATGCTTTCGCCCGGTCCTTCGAAGCTCGAAGTCAAGCCGACATGTCGATGGCGGAATATCTCGAGTCGTGTCGAAACGATCCGATGCGATATGCCAATGCGACCGAACGACTACTAGCTGCGATCGGCGAGCCCCAGATGATTGACACGGCCAAGGACCCCCGCCTTGGCCGTATTTTTTGAATCGCACGATGCGGCTCTATCCGGCGTTCGCGGGCTTCTACGGCATGGAAGACACGATCGAGCGCATCGTCGGGTTCTTCCGCCACGCCGCGCAGGGCCTCGAAGAGCGCAAGCAGATCCTCTATCTGCTGGGCCCCGTCGGCGGCGGAAAGTCGTCGCTCGCCGAGCGCCTCAAATCGTTGATGGAAGTTCACCCCATCTACGTGCTGAAGGCCGGCGACGAACTCAGCCCCGTGTTCGAAAGCCCGCTCAGCCTGTTCGATCCGGATTCGCTCGGGCCGATGCTTGAGGAGAAGTACGGCATTCCGCGCCGTCGCCTCAACGGACTGATGAGTCCGTGGTGCTACAAGCGGCTCGAAGCGTTCGGTGGCGACATCTCGCAATTCCGCGTCGCCAAGATCCAGCCGTCGCGGCTGCGGCAGATCGCGATCGCAAAGACCGAGCCTGGCGACGAAAACAACCAGGATATCTCATCACTGGTCGGCAAGGTCGACATCCGCAAGCTGGAGACCTTCGCCCAGAACGATCCCGACGCCTACAGCTATTCGGGCGGCCTCAATCGCGCCAACCAAGGCATTCTCGAATTCGTCGAGATGTTCAAAGCGCCGATCAAGATGCTGCATCCGCTGCTGACGGCGACGCAGGAGGGCAACTATATCGGGACCGAGAACATCGGTGCGATCCCCTTCAGCGGCGTCATTCTCGCCCACTCCAACGAGGCCGAATGGACAAGCTTCAAAGCCAACAAGAACAATGAGGCATTCATCGACCGTATCTGCGTCATCAAGGTGCCGTACGTCCTGCGGGTCACCGAAGAACAGAAGATCTACGAGAAGCTGATCCAGAGCTCCGAACTGGCCACCGCCCCATGCGCCCCGGCCACATTGGAAACCATGGCGCGCTTCTCGGTGATGTCGCGGTTGCGCAAGCACGAAAATTCGACCGTGTTCGCCAAGATGCGGATCTACGACGGTGAAAGCCTGAAGGAGTCGGATCCTAAGGCGCGCAGCGTTCAAGAATACAGGGATGCTGCCGGCGTCGATGAAGGCATGGACGGCGTTTCGACCCGCTTCGCCTTCAAGGTTCTCGCCGCGACCTTCAACCACGACACCAACGAGGTCGGTGCCGACGCGGTCCACCTGATGTACACGCTGGAGCAGGCGATCCGGCGCGAGCAGCTTCCCGACGAAGTCGAGAAGCGTTACCTCGAATTCATCAAGGCGGACCTGGCGCCGCGCTACGCCGAATTCATCGGGAACGAGATCCAGAAGGCCTATCTCGAATCCTATGCGGACTACGGCCAGAACCTGTTCGATCGCTATGTCGATTATGCCGATGCCTGGATCGAGGATCAGGACTTCAAGGATCCGGACACCGGACAACTGCTCGATCGCGACCTGCTCAATCAGGAGCTGACCAAGATCGAAAAGCCGGCCGGCATCGCCAATCCCAAGGACTTCCGCAACGAGGTCGTCAAGTTCTCGCTGCGGTCGCGCGCCCAGAACGGCGGCAAGAACCCGGCGTGGACCAGCTACGAGAAGATTCGCGAAGTGATAGAGAAGCGGATATTCTCCCAGGTCGAGGACCTGCTTCCGGTCATTTCGTTCGGCTCCAAGAAGGACGGTGACACCGAGAAGAAACATGACGACTTTGTCGCGCGCATGGTCGAGCGCGGCTATACCGAGCGGCAAGTCCGCAGGCTGGTCGAGTGGTACATGCGCGTAAAACAGGCTGGCTGAGGCGGATGAAAACGTGGCTATTCACATCGTCGACCGGCGCCTGAATCCAGGCAGCAAGAGTCTTGAGAACCGCCAGCGCTTTCTGCGCAGGGCCAAGGCGCTGGTCCAGGGAGCTGTGAAGAAATCGTCGCAGAGCCGGGACATCAAGGATGTCCTGGAAGGCGGCGAGGTCAGCGTTCCGATCGATGGCATGGACGAGCCGCGTTTTCGCCGCGAAGGCGGCACGCGCGACATGGTGCTGCCTGGAAACAAGAAGTTCGTCGAAGGCGACATCCTGCCGCGACCCAACCAGGGCGGCGGCAGGGGAAGAGGAGCGGGCGAGGGCGACAGCGAAGACACGTTCCGCTTCGTTCTCAGCCGCGACGAGTTTGTCGACCTGTTCCTGGACGACCTGGAATTGCCTGATCTTGCCAAGCGAAAGCTGGCTGAGGTGGAGAGCGAAGGCATTCGCCGGGCCGGTTACACAACATCCGGATCGCCTGCCAACATCTCGGTGAGCCGAACGGTAAGTCGCGCTCTGGCGCGGCGCGTTGCGCTACGGCGACCGAGGCGGGAGGTGCTGGAGGCCCTCGAAGCGGAGCTTTTGGATTGCAGCGAGGAGCGTCGCGCCGAGCTCATGGCCGAGATCGAAGCCCTGAGGGCAAAGATGCGCCGCATCCCGTTCATCGATCCGATCGACATCCGGTACCGGCGTTTCGAGACGGTGCCGAAGCCCGTGGCGCAGGCTGTCATGTTCTGCCTGATGGACGTCTCCGGTTCGATGACCGAGCATATGAAGGATCTCGCCAAGCGCTTCTATATGCTGCTCTACGTCTTCCTGAAGCGGCGGTATCGCCACGTCGAGATCGTTTTCATCCGGCATACCGACCGCGCCGAAGAGGTCGACGAGCAGACGTTCTTTTACGGGCCGGCTTCCGGCGGCACGCTGGTGTCGAGCGCGTTGCAGGCGATGCATGACATTGTGCGGTCGCGGTTCCGGCCGGCGGACTGGAACATCTACGCTGCACAGGCTTCCGACGGGGACAATTCCTACGCGGACGGCGAAGTCGCGAGCCGGCTCCTCACGGACAACATCCTGCCGGTCACCCAGTTTTTTGCCTACCTGGAAGTCGGCCAGGAAAACGGCCTGTCCTACGAAATGCCCAATTCGGCGCTCTGGACCCTTTACGAGGGTTTGCGTGCGAATGGTGCGCCGCTGTCGATGCGGAAGGTCAACGAACGCAGCGAGATCTTCCCGGTGTTTCACGATCTCTTCCAGCGCCGTGGCCAGCAGGAAAGGACCGGGTCATGACCACGACCGACCAGTTGCTGTTTGAGGGGGCCGACTGGGACTTCCGAACGCTGCAGCGGATCTGCGACGCCTGCGAGCAGATTGCGCGGGACGAATTGGGGCTCGACGTCTATCCCAACCAGATCGAGGTCATTACCGCCGAGCAGATGCTGGACGCCTATTCGTCGGTCGGCATGCCCCTGTTCTACAAGCATTGGTCGTTCGGCAAGCACTTTGCCTTTCAGGAGGCGTCCTACCGCAAGGGGCTAATGGGTCTGGCCTACGAGATCGTCATCAACTCGTCGCCGTGCATATCCTACCTCATGGAGGAAAACACCGCGACGATGCAGACGCTCGTCATCGCGCATGCCGCCTTCGGCCACAATCACTTCTTCAAGAACAACTATCTGTTCAAGCAATGGACCGATGCCGACGGCATTCTCGACTATCTCGAATTCGCCAAGCGCTATGTGGCGCACTGCGAGGAGCGCCATGGCCGGCTGGCGGTCGAGCATACGCTCGACGCCGCGCACGCCTTGATGTCGCACGGCATCGATCGCTATCCCGGCAAGAAGAGCCTCGATCTTCGCGCGGAGGAAAAGCGGGCGGGCCGGCGCCGTGCCCATGAGGAGAGGGAGTTCAACGATCTGTGGCGCACCGTTCCCACCGGCCCGGCCAAGAGTGGCGCGGTACTGGATGTGGAGCGCCGCCGCGCGATGCTCGGGCTGCCGCAGGAGAACCTGCTTTATTTTCTCGAGAAGACGGCGCCCCGGCTGAAGCCTTGGCAGCGCGAGATATTGCGGATCGTGCGGCACATCGCGCAGTATTTCTATCCGCAGAGCCAGACCAAGGTGATGAACGAGGGCACGGCGACCTACGTTCATTATCGCATCATAAGCCGGCTGCACGAGCAGGGGCGGCTGACGGACGGCAATTTCCTTGAATTCCTGCAGTCGCACACCAACGTCGTGTTCCAGCCCGAGTTCGACGATCCGCGCTATTCCGGCTTCAATCCGTATGCGCTGGGATTTGCGATGATGCAGGACATCGAGCGCATCGTCACCAATCCGGAAGCCGAGGACCGCGATTGGTTCCCGGACATCGCCGGGACCGGCGACACGACGGGCGTGTTGCGCGACATCTGGGCCAATTATCGCGATGAAAGCTTCATCAGCCAGTTCATGAGCCCGCGGCTGATGCGGCACTTCCGCATGTTCCATCTGCATGACGATCCGGAGGAGCGCTCCGGCATCCTGGTCGACGCCATCCACGACGAGCGCGGCTACCGCCGGCTGCGTCGCGAACTGGCGCGGCAGTACGATGTCGGTTTCATCGACCCGAATATCGAAGTCGTCGATGTCGACCTTGCCGGCGATCGTCGCCTGATGTTGCGCCACACCGTGGTGAAGGGTGCACAGCTCACCGAGGCCGACACCAAGCGCGTGCTGCAGCACCTTGCCGATCTCTGGACCTACGACGTGTCTCTCGTCGAGGCCGATGCATCGGGTACGGTCTTGAAGGAGTACGTTGCAAACCCGCGGAAGATCGCTGCGGTAGCATAGCTACCGCAGGCTTGCGTTGATCTTTTCCAGCGCCGCCGAGCCTGGGCACAGGTCCTTGACTTCGAGCGTATTGAGCGGCGTCTCGACGGTGTCGAGATGGGTGTGGAGGTCTTCCGCGTCCGGATCGACATAGAGCAGCCCGGTGACGACCTGGCCCTTGGCGGCGTGTTTCTGCAGGAAGGTCATGGCGGCCAGACGGTCGTTGGCGTCGTAGTCGGCGTCGATCTTGCGCAGCGCCAGCCGCGTGCCGTCATGCTGCTCGACCACCTGCACCATGCCCGGCGCATATTCGACGGTGATCGGGTCGCGGCCGGTGAGCACGTCGAGGCGGTTGACCGCATCGTTATGCTCGCGGACATAGTCAAAGCTCTTGGTCGAGCCGGCGTGATTGTTAAAGGCGATGCAGGGGCTGATGACGTCGATGAACGCCGCGCCCTTGTGCCGGATGGCGGCTGCGATCAGCGGCACGAGCTGGCTCTTGTCGCCGGAGAAGCTGCGCGCCACGAAGCTCGCGCCCAATTGCAGTGCGATCGCCACCAGGTCGATGGCGTTGTCGGTATTCATCACACCCTTTTTCGACTTCGAGCCGCGATCGGCGGTCGCCGAAAATTGCCCCTTGGTCAGGCCGTAGACGCCGTTGTTCTCGACGATGTAGGTCATGTTGACGGCGCGCCGGATCGAATGCGCGAACTGGCCGAAGCCGATCGAGGCGCTATCGCCGTCGCCGGAGACACCGAGATAGATCAGGTCGCGATTGGCGAGGTTGGCGCCGGTCAAGACCGACGGCATCCGGCCGTGCACCGAATTGAAGCCGTGCGAATTGCCGAGGAAATAGTCCGGCGTCTTCGACGAGCAGCCGATGCCGGAAATCTTTGCCACCCGGTGCGGCTCGATCGAGAGTTCATAGCAGGCCTCGATGATCGAGGCGGTGATCGAATCGTGGCCGCAGCCGGCGCACAGGGTCGAAACTTTCCCCTCGTAATCCCGGTGGGTGTAGCCGAGTTCGTTCTTCGGCAGGCCCGGATGCTGGAATTTCGGTTTCGCAATGTAGGTCATGACACGGCCTTGCGGAGAGGGGTCACTTTCAGATGATCCTGGTGGTCGCCGATCGCGTTGGCGATGAAGCGCGCGGTGATCGGCGTGCCGTCATAGTGCAGGATCGGCACCAGCCGGACCGGATCGATGCCGTTCTCGTTGACGATCAACTGCCGCAACTGGGCGTCGCGGTTCTGCTCGACCACGTACACGAAATCATGGTCGGCGATGAAGCTCGCCACGCTGGAGTGGAACGGGAAGGCGCGGATACGCATGCGGTCGAGCTGATGCCCGCGCGATTCCAGAATCCCGATCGCCTCGTCCATCGCTGGCGAGGTTGAGCCGAAATAGATCACGCCGTATTTGGTCGGCTTGGCGGCGTTGGCCTGCAGCGGCCGCGGCACCATGTCCTGCGCAGTCTCGAACTTGCGCACGAGCCGCTGCATGTTGTCGGCGTAGATGGCGCCTTCTTCGGAATAGCGCGCGTAGCGGTCGCGCGAGGTGCCGCGGGTGAAAAACGAGCCCTTGGTCGGATGCGTGCCCGGATAGGTGCGGTAGGGAATACCGTCGCCGTCGACGTCTAGATAGCGGCCAAAATCGCGCCCCGGTTCATCGAGCATTTCCGCAGTCATCACCTTGCCGCGGTCATACTGCCTGGCGTCGTCCCACTTCAGCGGGCGGCACAGCCGGTGGTTCATGCCGATGTCGAGGTCGAGCATCAGGAAGATCATGGTCTGCAGCCGGTCGGCGAGATCGAATGATTGTGCGGCGAACTCGAACGCTTCGGCCGGGTCTTCCGGGAACAGCAGCACGTGCTTGGTATCGCCGTGCGAGGCATAGGCGCAGGCGATGATGTCGCATTGCTGGGTGCGCGTCGGCATGCCCGTCGAGGGGCCGGCGCGCTGGATGTTCATGATCACGGCCGGAATTTCGGCGAAGTAGGACAGGCCGATGAATTCGGTCATCAAGGAAATGCCGGGGCCGGAGGTTGCGGTGAAGGCCCGCGCGCCGTTCCAGGAGGCGCCGATCACGATGCCAATGGATGCGAGCTCATCCTCGCCCTGCACGATCGCGTATTTCGCCTTGCCCGTTTCAGGGTCGTGCCGCAGCTTCTTGCAGTGACTCGTGAAGGCTTCCGCCACCGACGACGACGGCGTGATCGGATACCAGGCGCAGACGGTGGCGCCGCCATAGACCGCCCCCAGCGCCGCCGCGCTGTTGCCTTCCATGAAGATGCGGTCGCCGACCTTGTCGGACTTCTTCACCTGCAAACCGATCGGGCACTTCAGGTTCTGCAGTGCCCAGTCGCGGCCGAGATGCAGCGCGTGGACATTCGACGACAGCAGTTTTTCCTTGCCCTTGTACTGTTCGCCGATCAGTTGCTCGACCAGCTTGGGATCGAGATCGAGCAGCGCACAGAGCGCGCCGAGATAGATGATGTTCTTGAAGAGCTGGCGCTGGCGCGGATCGGTATAGGTCGAATTGGTGATTGCGGTCAGCGGCACGCCGATCACGGTGATGTCGGCGCGGAATTTCGACGACGGCATCGGTTTGGTCGAATCGTAGAACAGATAGCCGCCGGGTTCGATCGAGGCGACGTCCTTGTCCCAGGTCTGCGGGTTCATCGCCACCATCAAATCGACGCCGCCGCGGGCGCCGAGATGGCCGGCCTCCGTCACGCGCACCTCATACCAGGTCGGAAGCCCCTGAATGTTCGAGGGGAAGATATTGCGCGGTGAGACCGGTACGCCGTGGCGCAGGATCGAGCGCGCGAACAGTTCGTTGGCGCTGGCTGAACCCGAGCCGTTGACGTTGGCGAAGCGGACGACGAAGTCGTTTACGCTGCTGATCGGGCTTTTGACTGACATGTTGATCCCGCGTAAGTCATATCGATGAGGTACTTTTGCATGTCCCAGGCGCCGGTCGGACAACGCTCGGCGCACAGCCCGCAATGCAGGCAGACGTCTTCATCCTTCACCATGACGCGGCCGGTCTTGAGCCCTTCGGCGACATAGAGCGCCTGGTCGTGACGCGGCGACGGCGCTTTCAGCCGCTGCCGCAGGTCGTCCTCCTCGCCGTTCTCTGTAAACGTGATGCAATCCATCGGGCAGATGTCGACGCAGGCGTCGCATTCGATGCAGGCGGGCGCCGAGAATATGGTCTGCACATCGCAGTTCAGGCAGCGCTGCGCCTCGCCGAGCGCGAGCTTGACGTCATAGCCGAGCTCGACCTCCGCCTTGATGTCCTTTAGCGCAATCACCTTGTCGCGATGCGGCACCTTGAAGCGCTTGTCGCCGGAGATGTCGTTGTCGTAGCTCCACTCGTGGATGCCCATCTTCTGCGAGAAGACGTTTACCTCGGGCAGCGGACGCTCGTTGATGTCCTCGCCAGAGAGCATCTTGTGGATCGACAGCGCCGCATCGTGGCCGTGCGCCACCGCCCAGATGATGTTCTTCGGACCGAAGGCGGCATCGCCGCCAAAGAACACTTTCGGATTGGTCGATACGAAGGTGTTGGGATCGACCTGCGGCATGTTCCATTTGTCGAACTCGATGCCGCAGTCGCGCTCGATCCAGGGGAACGCGTTCTCCTGGCCGACGGCGACCAGCACGTCGTCGCAAGGGATGGTCTGGTTAGGCTCGCCCGAGGGCACCAGGTTACGACGGCCCTTGGCATCGTATTCGGCCTTCACCTTCTGGAAGGTGACGCCGATCAGCTTGCCGCTTACATGCTTGAATGCCACCGGCACCATGTAGTTGAGGATCGGAATATCCTCGTGAAGGGCGTCTTCCTTCTCCCAGGGGCTTGCCTTCATCTCCTCGAAGCCGGAGCGCACGATCACTTTGACGTCCTCGCCGCCGAGCCGGCGCGCGGTGCGGCAACAATCCATCGCGGTGTTGCCGCCGCCAAGCACGATCACGCGGCGGCCTATCTTCTCGACATGGCCGAACGAGACGGATGCCAGCCATTCGATGCCGATGTGAATGTTGGCGGCAGCTTCCTTGCGGCCGGGGATGTCGAGCTCGCGGCCGCGCGGCGCGCCGGAGCCGATAAAGATCGCGTCGTAGTTCTCGTTGAGCAGATTCTTCAGGCTGTCGACGCGGTGGCCGCCCTTGAACTCGACGCCGAGGTTGAGGATGTAATCGGTCTCCTCGTCGATGACGGTGTCCGGCAGGCGGAACTTGGGAATTTGGCTCCGCATCATGCCGCCTGCCTTGGGATCGGCATCGAACACGGTGCAGTGATAGCCGAGCGGTGCGAGGTCCCGCGCCACCGCAAGCGACGCAGGCCCGCCGCCGACCAGCGCGATGCGCTTGCCGTTCTTCGCCGATGGCTTCGGCATGCGGTGCTTGACGTCGTCCTTGAAGTCGGCGGCAACGCGCTTCAGGCGGCAGATCGCAACTGGGTGTTCCTCGACGCGGCCGCGCCGGCAGGCGGGCTCGCATGGACGATCGCAGGTGCGTCCCAGAATTCCGGGAAACACATTCGATTTCCAGTTGATCATGTAGGCGTCGCTATAACGCCCCTCGGCAATCAAACGGATGTACTCGGGAACCGGGGTGTGTGCGGGGCAGGCCCACTGGCAATCAACCACTTTATGAAAGTAGTCTGGAGCCGAGATATCAGTCGGTTTCATTCCTACCTTGTCCGCGCAAGCTTAGGAAACGCGGCCTTATTTTGCCTGCGAACGCTTAACGAGCGTTCTTGTGGTTTTTGAATTGGATCATAGGCTTATCTTATTAGAGCCATTCCAGAGCAGGCACAAAGGCAATTTTGCGCGATCTCCAGCTTTCAATTGCATGGAAACGTGGATTTGGCGTCGCAGCGTTGATCTGGCACTGCAGCATGTGCAGTGCAGCTTTGCCATTATGCTGAATGAACGGGCAGACGTCAGGTCAGCCGCAGCGCAGCTCCGGCCGTCGCAAGGATGACGACGACAATCCATGGCGGCAGCTTCCAGACCGTCAGCAGCAGGAAGCCGGCCAGCGCGACGGCGAAGTCACGTGGCGTGAGCACGGCGCTGGTCCAGACCGGATTGTAGAGCGCGGCGCCAAGGATGCCGACGACAGCGGCATTGGTGCCGCGCATCGCGGCCTGGGCCTTGGGGTGCAGGCGCAGCGCGTCCCAGAACGGCAGCATGCCGTAGACCAGCAGCAGTCCCGGCAGGGACAAGGCGATGAGCGCAATCGAAGCGCCGGCGAGCCCGTTGGGGGCGGGCTCTGCGACGGCGCCGAGATAGGCCGCGAACGTGAACAGCGGTCCGGGCACTGCTTGCGCCATGCCGTAACCGGCGAGGAAATCCTCGTTGCTGACCCAGCCCGGCGTTACGACTTCCGCCTGCAATAGCGGCAGCACGACATGGCCGCCGCCGAACACCAGGGCGCCGGAACGATAGAAGGCGTCGAACAGGGCAAGCCCTTGCGAGCCGGTTTTTGCCGTCACCAGCGGAGTGACCAGGAACAGAATTGCGAACAGCACGAGCGCGGCCATGCCGTGTCGAGGCGACACGGAAAAGCCGAGCTGGCCCGTTGCCGTGGGCCCATCTGCGCGACACACCCAGAGCCCGGCCAGTGCCCCGAGCGCGATTGCGCCGATCTGCCCAAACGATCCGCCGATGAACACCACGATTGCAACAGCGGCGAGCGCGATGGCAGCCCGTTCGCGGTCCGGCGTCAGGCTGTTTGCCATGCCCCAGATCGCCTGCGCGACCACGGCGACCGCGACCAGCTTCAGGCCATGAAGAACTCCGTCGGCGAACGGGCCGGTAAGGATCGTCGCACCGAGCGCAAAGGCGAACATGATCAGGGCGGAGGGCATGGTAAAGGCGAGCCACGCCGCCAATCCGCCGAGCAGGCCGTTGCCGCGCAGGATGCCGAGCGTGAAGCCGACCTGGCTGGAGGCCGGGCCCGGCAAAAACTGACAGAGCGCAACGATATCGGCGTAGCTGCTTTCGCTCAGCCATTTCCGCCGCTCGACGAATTCCGCCCTGAAGTAACCGAGATGCGCGATCGGCCCGCCGAAGGATGTAAGGCCCAATTTGAGGAAGGCGGCGAAAATCTCGGCGATACTGTTCGCGGACTTTTGCGCCATGCAATGCAACTCCAGTGTGGGCTGAAAAGTAGATGCATGTGGCATCTCAGCCGATCGATCGCCCCAGCACCTGCATGAAGGAGCGCTTCCACGCGACCATCGCACATCTGAGAGATAACATCAGCAGGGTAACTGAAAGCGATATTAGAGACTTCGGCAGAAGTTCTCACCTGCCTTATCAAGGCATTCGACCGTTACGAGAAGGAGAATTGAAGCCGCCTGGCGCAAGCACCAATCGTGCGGACCCGCTCCTGACCAGGCAATTCATGCCAGAAAGCGTTCTTGGCCACCGGTTTACTCGACATCGCGTTAACAACGCCTTCACCGGGTTTTTACGGAGCGACATCGCTAGTTACCGTTTCGGAACGCCGCGATCAAGGGCGCCAACCGGGTTCACGAACCTGCGCGCGACCATCGGCAGCGGGGAAAGCGCCTAGCCGATATCGCCCTTCGCCAGATCCCACATCAGCCGGTAGATTCCGCTCGAGATGATCAGCGGCTTCAACGCGATATTGCCGGAAAAGCGCAGCATCGCCGGCGGCAGCGCGCCAACCTCGGTCGCGTCAATCAGCACAAACCAATCGCTGGCGCCGGGATCGGACGCGGAAGGATCGTCGGTGATCGGCTTCGACAGCGCCGGGTCGCTCTCAATCAGGTGCACGGATATGATTCCGTCGAGCTGCGCGGGATCGAGCTGTTCGCTCAGCGCGGCGCGCAGTTTCTCCTCGCCATAGCCGGTGGGACGCAACCTGACAATGCCGAGCGCTGCGCCGCGGCCAGTGCCGCGGCTGACCGTGATGCGCGCCACCGCCCGGATCATGTTCTGGAAGCGCGCAATGTTGGCCATCGACCACGCCGTCTGGTTCGCCAGCGCGGCGCGGTAGGCCGAGCTGTCCAGTACCTCGAAGGTCTCAGTGGAGTAGAGGCTGAGATACTTCGGGTTGCCGTCATGCGCGACGTAGCGGCGGGCTTCGAGGAAGCCGTCGATGGCGACGCGCTCTTCGAGATGTTCGCGATCGTACCAGCGATTGAACTCGGCTTCGTGCTCGGCATCGATATTCATCGACGTCAGCAGCATGCCTTTTCCGGCGATCGGCATTTTCTTGCTTCCTATTTGCTGGCTTGGGACGCCATGTCCGCGATTGCCTTCATTACGGTGTCGCGGACGCCGGGATCGTACAGCGTGTGGCCGGCTCCCTCGACAAAGCGGATTTCGGCTTCCGGCCACACGGCAGCAAGCGCATGCGAGGTCGCGGGCGGGCACAGCAGATCATAACGGCCCTGCACGATGATGCCGGGAATGCCTTTGAGCTTACCCGCTTCCCGCAGCAACTGGTTCGGCTGCATGAAGCAGTCATTGGCAAAGTAATGCGCTTCCATGAAGGGCGTCGTCGGCAGGCCGCGCGATGAATTCAGCGTTGAGCGATCGAGGCGCGTGCGGTTCGGCGTGTGTTCGGAAAGTAAACGTTCGGTTTCGCCCCATGCCCGCGCGGCAGGAATATGCACGTCGGGATTGGAATCGAGGATGCGGCGGAAATAGGCCTGCAGCGGTTGCGCGCGCTCGCCTTCCGGCAACACACTCATGAAGTCGTCGTAAAGCCCGGGATAGAACCGCGGCAGCACTTTTAGAAAACCGTTCTCGATTTCCTCTGATGTGCCCAGGAAAGTAGCGCGAAGCACGATGCCGCTGACGCGGTCGGGATGGGCCTGCGCATAGGCCAGCGCCAGCGTCGCGCCCCAGGAGCCGCCGACGACCATCCAGCGCTGAAAGCCGAACTTCTCGCGGATCATTTCCATGTCGGCGATCAGATGCGGCAGCGTGTTGGCTTCGCGACGACCCTTGGGGCGGCTCCGTCCGGCACCGCGCTGGTCGAACAGTACCGCATGAAAACGTTCGGGATCGAACAGCCGGCGATGATCGGGCTGGCAGCCACTGCCGGGCCCGCCATGCAGATAGACCGCTGGAATGCCATCCTGCCGGCCGATGCTCTCGACATAGATTTCGTGATCGTCACCGACCGCGAACTGCTCCGACGTCAGCGGCGCAAAGGGGTCGGCGCGTTTGATGGATTTGCCGGCATCGGCATCAGGCGCCATGCTCGCCTTCCGTCTCCAGCGTGCCGCCGGCGAAATTGCGGTAGATGAAGCGGTCCTGATGCGCGGCAGCCTCGCGTTCGGCGTCCTTGAAGATCTGCTCGTGCATCGGCGACAGCGTGCAGGCCGGGTCGGTATTGCCGGCGTCACCTGTCAGCGCAAACGCCTGGCAGCGGCAGCCGCCGAAATCGATCTCGCGGAACTCGCAGCTCTTGCACGGCTCGGGCATCCAGCCGGTGCCGCGATAGCGGTTGAAGGCTTCCGAGTTCTGCCAGATCCAGGCAATCGAGTGGTTTGACCGGACGGATTCGAATTCGAGCCCGGTGATGCTTTCCGCGGCGTGGCAGGGCAGCACCTTGCCCGCGGGCGAGATGTTGAAGAACTGCCGGCCCCAGCCGCCCATGCACTTCTTCGGCCGCAATGCGTAATAATCCGGAACGACGTAGTCGATGGCGAGGATGCCCTTCAGGCGCGTCGCGGCTTCCTCGACGATACGGCTGGTTTCCTCGATCTGTTCGAGTGTCGGCATCAGCGCCGCGCGGTTCTTCAAGGCCCAGCCGTAATACTGGACGTTGGCGACTTCCAGCCGGTCGGCGTCGAGATCGACCGCCATCTGGATGATGTCGGAGAGCTGGTGCAGGTTCTGGCGATGCATGACTGCGTTGACTGTCAGCGGCAGGTCGAGCTCGCGCGTCCATTTAGCGACTTCAAGCTTTTTCTCATGCGCATTTTTCAGCCCTGCGACGCGGTCGGCCACGATCGGCTCGTTGCCCTGGAAGCTGATCTGCACATGGCAGAGCCCGGCATCGGCGAGCGCTGAAAGCTTTTCCCTGTTCAGCAGCACCGCTGAGGTGATGAGATTGCTGTACAGCCCGACATCGGTTGCGTGCTGCACCAGCTCCACCAGGTCCTTGCGCGCGGTCGGCTCGCCGCCCGAGAAATGGATTTGCAGCACGCCGATTTCGGCGAGCTCGCTCAAGACCTTCTTCCATTCTTCTGTAGTCAATTCGCTGCTGCCGCGGTCGAGCTCAACCGGGTTGGAGCAATAGGGGCACTGCAGCGGGCAGCGGTGCGTCAGTTCGGCGAGCACGGCAAGCGGAATGCCGAACGTCTCTGCGGTCGAGCGCTTCTGTTCAAGCACCGCGAGCCCGTCGCTGGGCGCGGCGCTGGCTGTTTTGCCGTCTGCGAGAATGTCGGTCATGACGTCTTCTCACGCGCTTCGGTCAGAAAGCCCTTGTCGGCGAGGTCCTGCAGCATGGCGACGACGTCGGTTAAAATCGCCTCGCGCGGCGCGGCGTATTTGGCTGCGAGCTGGTCGACCATGTCGGCGACGCTGCGCACGCCGTCGCAAAGTTGCAGCACCTCGACTGCGATCTCATCCGGCGCCAGCACCCGCTCTGGCGCCAGGATCACCCAGACCTGCCGCGTCTCATCGAACTTCAAGCGGGCGTGGCGCGGCAATTTCGGCCGGCTCGCCTCGCTCACACTGATGTTGCGGCCTGGAGCCATCGATCGCTAGTTCCCTCTGTCGGTTTCCTTGTTAGTTTTCTTGTTAGTTTCCCTGGGGCACGAATGCCCCGGGCGGTATGTGGCCCTCGACATAGGCATGATACAGCGCGTCGAGCTGAACCCATAGCACATTGGTCTTGAAGATCAGCGCGTTGCAGACCGCCTCGCGCTCCGCCGGCGTTCTTGCGTTCGCCTTGACGTATTCCAGCGCAAAACCGGCATCGCGCGGCGCCTGGGCCAGGCGGCGGCTGAAATAGCTCATGATGTCAGGATTGACGAAATCATAGTGCTGCAGCATCCCGGAGATGCGCTCCTCGTGCAGGTTCGGCGCGAACAGTTCCGTAAGCGAGGAAGCGATGGCCTCCAGTGGCGTCTTGTCGCGGCAGAAATGCACATAGGCCTCCACCGCAAATCGCGTTGCCGGCAGAATGCCTTCGGTCGATTCCACATAGGCGCTGTCGAGACCGAGCCCCTCGGTCAGTTTGAGCCAGCGCTCGATGCCGCCTTCGCTGCCCACATCGCCGTCGTGATCCTCGATGCGGTGCCGCCATTCGATCCGGGTCGCACGGTCGCGGAACCGCGAGATCACCATCGCATCCTTCAGCGGGATCGTGCTCTGGTAATAATAGCGGTTCAGTGCCCAGGCCTGCACCTGTCCCTTGTTGAGCTTGCCGCCATGCAACAGCCGATGGAACGGATGCAAGCTGTGATAGCGCGTCGCGCCGATATGGCGGAGGGTCGCCTCCAGTTCCTCGGCGCTATTGAGCGTAATGCCCTTGCCGATCGATAGGGCGGTCATTGCGGGTGCAGCGACGACGTTCACAGCTTGATCTCCGTTCCGTCAGCGGGGATGTGCCAGCCTGCCTGCTCCACGGCCTTGCGCTCGTCCGAGCCGCGCAGCAGAGCGGGGTTGGAGTTGTTGATATGCAGGAACACCTTTGTTCCAACGTCGAGATCGGCGAGGCTCTCGATCGCGCCATGATCGCCCGACATCGAAATATGGCCCATGCTTTGTCCCGTCTTGGTGCCGAGGCCGGCTGAGATCAATTCATCGTCGCGCCACACGGTGCCGTCAAAAAACACCAGTGCAGCGCCCGAAAGGCGCGATTTGAGATCGTCGGTCACGCGTGCGCAGGCGGCCAGGAAATAGAAATACTTGCCGCTTCCTTTGTCCAGAATCCGCAAGCCCAGCGTGTCGCCCGCGCCGTCGCCGCCTGCCGGATGCGCCTTGCCTTCGAGATACCACGCGCCCTTGCCGGGAACCGCGAACGGAAGCACCTCAATGCCTGACGGCTTGCCGTCGGGCAGCGCCGGCTCGAACGCCTTGTCGACCTCGATCGGCTGCCGCTTCACGTTTTTCTCGTTCAGCACATTGAAGATGCTGTTGGATCTGAGAATCGCAAGTACCCGTTCGTGCGCATAGAGCGTAAACGGCGAACCTTCGCGCATCGACAACAGTCCCGCGACGGCGTCGATTTCGCCATTGGTCAGGATCACGCCGGCGATCGGGCTGTGCCGAAGTTGTCCGGCTTTGGGATGAAGCTGCGGCGTTGCGGTCACCTGCTGGCGCAGGTCGGGCGAGGCGTTGACGAGAAACCAGTGCTCGCCGTCGGCGCTGACCGCGATCGAGGCCTGGGTGCTCCGCAATTCGGGATGATCGCTTCGTGCTTTCCGGCACACCGGACATCCGCAATTCCACTGCGGAACGCCGCCGCCCGCCGCGGCGCCCAGGACGACGACGCGAAGCATGATCCGTCTCCTGGAGATTCGAAACTCGAAGATACAAACCAAAGACGCCACGAGGTGGATACCAACCTCGGACACAGTTCCGCTCTCGCGGAACGCGTCGGGCCGGAAGTCCACCTGCGTGAGATTTGATACGCGCTGCCGCTTACTTGCGGGTGGCGCACATATACATGTTAATTTCCATGCCGACCGATACTTCGGCGATTTTTGGTGCTTTCCAGGCCATTTGTCGCTCCTTTTTCTACCGGACGGACTTCGCCCTCGTGGGTTAAGGTACTGCGGATCAAAAAGTTCGCCAGTTAAATCTTTTGCCTGGAACCCCTATTTGTTTATGCTGCGCTGCAAAGAACAATTCACGGAGTTGTGCGGAGGGCCTTGGTCAAAACAGCGTGGGATCAAGCGTTTCGCGGTTGTTCGCACCACCGCGAATGGCAATTCTGAGTGCGACGGAGCGCTGCCGGCTCCGGATAAAGAACGTGTGAGATGGGCCTTCCGGTTGCGGGGGCTCAAATGGGAGCCAGGTTTCCGCCGATGCCGCGATATTACTTCAACACCCGTATCGGCGATGAGCTGATTTCCGATCCCGACGGCGAAGTGCTCAGGGATCCCGATCGCGCCTGGGAAATGGCACGTGCCATGATCCGGGAACTGCTCAAGACTGATGGCGCCGACGGTGCGCTTCTCAGCGCCACCATCGAAGTCACCGACGACGATGGCGAGATCGTGCTGGAGTTTCCGTTCGCCGAAGCGATTCTAGATGCGCCTGGCGGTCCCATCACCAGGCACTGACGGCGCGCTGTACCGGCGTCGAAGGTTCGTGCTCGCTCGGTTTTGCGATGCAACTTCCGGGCGCAAAGTTTTGCGATTGCGCACCGGCGGACAAATATTGGAGAGTGCCGGCCGGAAAGCCTCCGGCGCCGGCATCATGCGAGCCCGCGCGAAGAGAGAGAAAGGCTTCCGCCAGGGAGAACGCCCATGATGAGCTATTTGTCGGTGCCGCGCAGCATGCTGCTGTCCGGCGCATTCTTGACTGCCTTCACGCTAAGCGCCGCTGCCCAGCAATCAGCCGACCCGCCGGCTGCCGCCCAACCGCCCGCCCAAGCACCCGCCCCGGCTCCGGCCGCCGGCGCGCCGCCCCCGGCAGGGACTGCAGCCTCGCCCGCGCTGCCACCGGGATCGCCGCTGATCGGACGTCCCGCAGGCAATGATGCCGCCGCCAAGCTGGCGCCGATCGCGCCGCCGCCGATCCCGGCCGCACCGGATAAACTACCGACGGCGAAACTCAAGGTGCCGGCCGGCTTCAACATCGAGGTCTATGCCGCCGGCATGGCGAATGCCCGCTCGCTTGCGCTAGGCGACAAGGGCACGGTGTTCGTCGGCAGCCGCCTCGTCGACAAGGTCTATGCCATCGTCAACAAGGACGGCAAACGCGAGGTCAAGGTATTGGCTTCCGGCCTCTACCGGCCGAACGGCGTCGCCTTCAAGGACGGCACGCTCTACATCGCTGAACTGTCCAGGATCTCCAAGATCGAGAAGGTCGAAGACAATCTGGATAACCCGCCGAAGCCGACCGTGATCTTCGACAAGCTGCCGAAGGATGAGGCCCATGGCTGGAAGTTCATCGCCATCGGTCCCGACAACAAGCTCTACGCTCCCGTCGGCCAGCCCGGCAACAACGTGCTCAACGATGACGAGCATGGCCTGCTCCGCCGGATGAATTTTGACGGTTCGGGCGCGGAAGTAATTGCCCGGGGCCTGCGCCACACCGTCGGCTTCGATTGGCATCCGGAGACCAAGCAGCTCTACTTCACCGACAACGGTCGCGATTGGATGTCGGAAGACGTGCCCGAGGACGAACTGAACCGGATCACCAAGGTCGGCGAACATTTCGGCGCGCCGTTCTGCCTGCAGGGCAACATCGTCGATCCCGAATTCGGCTGGGGCAAATCCTGCAGCGAATACACTGCACCCGTTGGCTTGCTCGGCCCGCATTCCGCCGCGCTCGGCATGCGCTTCTACACCGGCAACATGTTCCCGAAAGCCTACAAGAACGCGGCGATCATCGCCCGGCACGGCTCCTGGAACCGCTCCAAGAAGGTTGGCGGCGATGTCGTCATTGCCAAGCTCAACAAGGACGGCACCATGAAGTCGCTGGAGCCGTTCCTCACCGGCTTCCTCGAGGACAACAAGTATATCGGCCGCCCGGTTGACGTGCTGCAGATGAAGGACGGCTCGCTGCTGGTCTCCGACGACTACAACGGCGCCGTCTATCGCATCACCTACGGCAAGCCGAAGACGGCGGGGAAGTCGTAGTCCAGCGTTCACCCTCATTGCGAGTAGCCGTCATTCCGGGCTGGTGCGTTAGCACCAGACCCGGAATCTCGAGATTCCGGGTTCGATGCGTCGCATCGCCCCGGAATGGCTACAGTGCCGGGAATTGGCGATGCAAAGAATTATAACGGCACTAGCGTTTGCCTCGATCACAGTGTGCGCCAACGCTCAAACCATCGAACAACGCATCGCGCCGTGCCTCGCCTGCCACGGCGAAAAGGGCCAATCCGAAACCGAGAACACGCCGTCGCTCGGCGCGCAGCATGCGCCTTATTCGCTGATCCAGCTTTTCATGTTCCGCGAGAAGCTGCGCGTCTTCGAGCCGATGAACGAGATGACGAAGGCGCTGACCGACGATGATCTCCGCCTTTTTTCGGACTTCATCGCCAAGATGCCGAAGCCTGAGCCGCCAGGGGAAAATGGCGATCCGGCGCGGATGCAGCGCGGCGAGGCGCTGGTGCGGCAGCACCGCTGCGATAGCTGCCATAACGGCGACCTCTCCGGCAAGGAAAACGTCCCGCGCATCGCAAACCAGCGGGAGGACTACCTCGCCAAGACGCTTGCCGAGTACAAAGACAATAGCCGCCACGGCTACGACGCCAGCATGGCCGACGTGATGGCGCCGATTTCGCCAGGGCAGATTGCCGATCTGGCCTATTACATCGCCCATATGCGCTAAAACCGGGCGGCGGCCCCGCTGGCATTGCCCCGCGCCCGGAGCTACAAGGGCGGCAATGGGATGGAGTTTTGCATGCAAGACCTATGGCGCCTGTCGGCTGCGGAAATGGCCTCACTGATCAGGTCGAAAAAAGTCTCGGCGAAAGAGGCGGCGACCGCGGCGCTGGCGCGGCTCGACGCGGTCAATCCCAAAATCAACGCTGTCGTCGACCACAGGCCCGAGGACGTTCTTTCTCAGGCTGCCGCCATCGATGCCGCGATTGGGCGCGGCGAGGATGCCGGCCCGCTGGGCGGCGTGCCTGTTACGGTGAAAGTCAATATCGACCAGCAAGGTTTTGCCACCACCAACGGGCTGAAGCTGCAGCGCGACGCGATCGCCAAGAGCAACAGCCCGGTGATCGACAATTTGCGTAAATCCGGCGCGGTCATTCTCGGGCGCACCAATTGCCCGGCGTTCTCCTATCGCTGGTTCACCACCAACCTCATTCATGGGGACACCAAGAATCCGCGTGACCCCGGCATCACCCCGGGCGGCTCGTCCGGCGGCGCAGGTGCTGCGGTCGCAGCCGGCATCGGTCATATCGCGCACGGCACCGACATTGCGGGATCGATCCGCTATCCGGCTTACGCCTGTGGCGTGCACGGGCTGCGGCCGACCATGGGACGCATCGCGGCGTTCAACGCGGCGCTCCCCGAACGGCCGATCGGGCCGCAGATCAGCGCCGTGTCGGGCCCGCTGGCCCGCACCATCGGCGATATCAGGATCGCACTGGCGGCGATGTCGGCGCAGGATTATCGCGATCCCTGGTGGGTGCCGGCGCCGCTCGAAGGGCCGGCAATGCCGAAGCGCGTCGCGATGTGCCTCAACCCTGGCGGCCTTGATCCCGTACCAGAAGTGAAAGCCGCGGTGATGGACGCCGGCAAGCGGCTCGAGCGCGCGGGCTGGATCGTCGAGGAAATCGCCGACACGCCGCCGCTGCGCGAGGCCGCCGATCTGCAGACGAAACTCTGGCTCGGCGACGGCTATGAGGCGCAGTTGGAAGCAGCCGAGCGCGAAGGCGATCCCGGCGCGCTGGCGTGCCTGCGCGGCAACCGCGCGAAAGTGCATCCCTTCGACCTGTCGAAAGCGCTGACACGGCGCGCGACGCTGACCCGCGAATGGCTGGCGTTCTTTGAAAACTATGCCGTGCTGCTGATGCCGGTATCCGGCGAATTGCCGTTCCCCGATCAGCTCGACCGCAAGGACGAGGCGTCGTTTGCGCGCGTCTGGCATGCGCAATTGCCGCAGATCGCCATTCCCTTCATGGGCCTGCCTGGGCTAACGGTTTCGACCGGGTTGGTCGGACGCGTTCCGGTCGGCGTGCAACTGGTTTCCGGGCGCTATCGCGAAGATCTCTGTCTCGCCGCGGGCGAGGCGGTGGAAGCCGGCGGAACGCCCTCGGCAGCGATCGATCCTGCCGGCTAGATGCTAGAGCATGATCCCGAAAAGCGGGTACCGTTTTTCGGACAAGATCATGCTCCGGTAACAATCGAGAGGGCCATGTCAGGCGTTTATGATTTTACGGCGCAGTCGCTTACCGGCGAAGACCTTCCACTGAAGCGGTTCGAAGGTCAGGTGCTACTGATCGTCAATACCGCCAGCGCCTGCGGGTTCACGCCGCAATACAAGGGCCTGGAGCAGTTGCATCGTGAACTGGCGCCGCGCGGCTTTGCGGTGCTTGGGTTTCCCTGCAACCAGTTCGGCGGGCAGGAACCGGGCGACGCCAAGCAGATCGAGCAATTCTGCGTAGGCAAATATGACGTAACGTTTCCGATGTTCGCCAAGATCGACGTCAACGGCAGCCATGCGCATCCGTTGTTCAACCATCTGAAGAACGCGAAATCGGGACTGCTGGGTCCGTCGATCAAATGGAATTTCACCAAATTCCTGGTTGACCGCTCGGGCAGGGTGGTCGGACGCTACGCCCCAACCGCGACGCCCGAGGGAATCAGAAGAGAAATCGAGGCACTGCTGTGAACGAGACCAATAAAGCAATGAGCGACCAATTCCCCGACCGTCTTTCGGTCGATCCGAGCAGCCCGTACTACAACGCCGAGATCCTTGCGCGCGACGTCGGCATTCGCTTCAAGGGCGTCGAGAAGACCAATGTCGAGGAATATTGCATCAGCGAGGGCTGGGTGCGCGTCACCGCCGGCAATGCCAAGGACCGGCATGGCAATCCGCTGACGATCAAGGTGCACGGCCCGGTCGAGCCGTATTTCCGCGACAAGGCGAAGTCCTGAGCCAAATCTGCATCAACCGTCATTGCGAGGAGCGAAGCGACGAAGCAATCCATCCGTCCGTATGCGCGGCTCGATGGATTGCTTCGCTTCGCTCGCAATGACGGCAGACACCGAAAGCCAAACCATGTCCGTCCGCATTGTCGACGTCTGCGAAATCACAAAGCCGATCTCCTCGCCGATCCGCAACGCCTATATCGATTTCACCAAGATGACGACGAGCCTTGTTGCCGTCGTCACCGACGCAGTGCGTGACGGCAAGCGCGTCGTCGGCTACGGCTTCAATTCCAACGGCCGGTATGGGCAGGGCGGCCTGATCCGCGAACGCTTTGCGCCGCGGCTGAAGGAGGCCGATCCGAAAACGCTGCTCGATGCCTCCAGCGACAATCTCGACCCTGACAAGATCTGGGCGGCGATGATGTCGAACGAGAAGCCCGGCGGCCATGGCGAGCGCTCGGTCGCGGTCGGCACCATTGACATGGCGGTATGGGACGCGGTGGCGAAGATCGCAGGCAAGCCGCTGTTCCGGCTACTCGCAGAGCGCCATGGCCGGCAGGCCAATTCGCGCGTGTTCGTCTATGCCGCGGGCGGTTACTACTATCCGGGCAAGGATCTGTCGGCGCTGCGCGGCGAGATGCGCGGCTATCTCGACCGCGGCTACAACGTCGTCAAGATGAAGATCGGCGGCGCGCCGATCACGGAAGACCGCGAGCGCATCGAGGCCGTGCTGAAGGAGATCGGCAAGGACGCCCAGCTCGCCGTCGACGCCAACGGCCGCTTCGATCTGGAAACCGCGATTGCCTATGCCAAAATGCTGCGGGAGTATCCGCTGTTCTGGTACGAGGAGGCCGGCGATCCCCTCGATTTCGCGCTGCAGGCGGCGCTGGCCGAATTCTATCCCGCACCGATGGCGACCGGCGAAAACCTGTTCAGCCATCAGGACGCGAAAAACCTGATCCGCTATGGCGGCATGCGGCCTGATCGCGACTGGCTGCAGTTCGATTGCGCGCTGTCCTATGGCTTGTGCGAATACCAGCGCACGCTGGCGGTGCTGAAGGCGCACGGCTGGTCGCCGAGCCGCTGCATTCCCCACGGTGGCCACCAGATGTCGCTCAACATCGCGGCCGGTCTCGGCCTCGGCGGCAACGAGAGCTATCCCGACCTGTTCCAGCCTTATGGCGGCTTCCCGGATGGTGTCCGTGTCGAGAACGGCCACATCACCATGCCGGACTTGCCGGGCATTGGATTCGAAGGAAAATCCGATCTCTACAAGGAAATGAAGGCGCTGGCGGCCTAACTAGTTTTCGGACAACAACCCCTTCTCGATGGCCGATTGCCTGTTCCTGAAAATCGCCATCGCCGTCTTCATCCGCAGGAAGCCGAACTTCGCATACAAGGGCTCGCGGCCGGCGACCGCATAGAGGATGATCTTCGCGTGTCCCTGTGATTTGGCGAGCAGTCGTTCGATAAGCTGTTTTCCGAGGCCTGTTCCCTGATGGCTCGGCAAAACCGCGACGTCGCAAAGATACGCACAATCGCGTCCGTCAGCCAGAACGCGGCCGGCGCCGACGAGGCGGCCGTTGTCGCGGGCAAAGCAACAGAACATGCTGTTGCCGAACACCACTTCGAGATCGGCCGCGTTCTTGGTGCCGAGCGGGGCGGCCCGATAGAGCGCTTCGAGTTCCTGCTAGTCCACGCCGTCGCGGCTGTCGCTCCAAATGACCGTCATCGCGAAGGGCTCCGCGCCGTCCTACGACAGCCGCATGTCCAATAAACGGCGGCCTTCGGTCTTCAGCAGTTTCTTCACCGCACTTGATGCGGCGATCTCGCCCTGGTTGGCGTAGGCCTCGTGGTTCTTCTCGATGTCCTCGAGCCGGTAGAGGTAATTGACCATGATCCCGGCAGATTCCCGCAGGCCCTTGGGCGAGAGGTCGCCGAGCCAGTCGATCTTCTCCAGCCGTGCGCCATTGCCGATGTGGAAGCGGGCCACCGAATCGACCAGCCGGCCCTTCGGCGTGCGGGCTTTCAGGAAATAGTACGCCGCCAGCGGCTCCAGCACGGTGCGCAATTGCGCGGTCAGTTCGGCATTCTCGAACCAGTCCGGCTTGTCGAGGCTTTCGAGCAGTATCCGCTCCTCGGCGCTGACAGGAACATCGTCGGCCTGTTTCAGCCATTGCATGAAGCCCGGCACCGGCGACAGCGTAATGAACGTGTCGAGCTTCGGCAGTTCGCGCCGCAACTCCTCGACCACCTGCTTGATCAGGAAGCTGCCGAAGGAAATGCCGCCAAGCCCTTTCTGCGTATTCGAGATCGAATAGAACACGGCGGTGCGCGCGCGTTCGATCGGCACCGGTTGCCGTTCGGCGGCAAGCAGCGGTGCGATCGCGGTCGGAATCGTCTCGGTCAACGCGACCTCGACGAAGATCAGCGGTTCGTCGTTGAGCTGCGGATGGAAGAAGGCGTAGCACCGCCGGTCGACGGGATCTATGCGGCGGCGCAAATCGTTCCAGTCGCGGATTTCGTGCACGGCTTCATAGCGAATGATCTGTTCCAGAATATTGGCCGGCGTCGACCAGTCTATCCTCCGCAGCACGAGAAATCCCCTGTTGAACCAAGAAGACAGCAAATGCACCACGTCGCGGTCGAGCGCGGCCAGATCCTTGTTGCCCTTCATCAGGGAAAGCAGGTCGGCGCGCATCGCCACCAGCTCGCTGGTGCCGCCGGGCGCACGGTTGAGCCGGCGGATCAGTTCCTGCCGCCGCGGCTCGGAAGCAAAATGAAGGTCGCTGGCATCGCTGTCGTTCGGCTGGCTGCGCCAGCTCTCGATCGCCTGCGACAGCTTCTCGCGGTCGGGGCCGAAGTTGCGGGCCAGCGTTTCGAAGAAGGTGACGCGGCCGGCGGCGTCGAGATCGTGGTAGCGATCGAGCACCTCGCGCGCCATCGCGGTGCCGGAGGCTTCGCCGCGGCCCGACAGCAGCGCTTCGCATAATTCGATCAGCTCCGAAGCGTCCTGGCCGTCGTCGGACGGTCCGGCCCGCCGCAGCAGTGTACGGCCGCGTTCTGATATCGTCGCGAGAAGATCGGAGAAAAAGGCATTGGCCATGTGGCGGGTCGAATCCAGCGGGGGTTTTGCGGAATCTTACATGGGATTTAGGTCGGTGCCGATCACAATCAAGAAGTCCAGCTCGTCATGCCCCGCCACCGGGTCTCGCCTTCGGCGAGCCCGATGACAGGCTCCTGCGGGGTATCCAGTACGCTGCGGCCTCTTCGTCCTTAGAATACTGGATTACCCGCTTCGCTGACAATGACGACAATACGATGTCACCGCGTCACTCCTTCCCGGCAAATTCCGTCGGCGTTTTGCCGGTAACCTGCCGGAAAGCATGGGAAAATGCCGGCACGCTGGCATAGCCCAAATCCGAGGCAAGCTGCTTGACGGAGACGCCGGCATCCGTCGACAGCTTCTCGATTGCCGCTGCAATCCGGGCGCGCTGGCACCAGCTCTTGAAGCTCAATTGCGTCTCCGACGAGAACAGCCGCGACAACGTCCGCACCGAGGTGCCGACCTCGCGTGCCAGCGTTTCGATCTCATGGTCGCCGGTTGGGTCCGCGAGCACGATGTCGGCGGCGCGCCGGCAGCGCAGCTCGCGCGGCAGCGGGATGAAGGTTGCCGAATCTTCCGCCTGGTCGAGCTCCATCATGGCCAGTCGCAGCAGAAGGTCGGTTCGCTCGCGGTCGCCGCGATCGTCGAACAAAGCCAGGATGGTCTGATGCAGGAGCGGCGACACCCGCACCACGAATTCCGCATCCAGGCTGTGGCTGCGCACCTCGCGCTGCAGCCAGTCGAGTTCGAAATAGAGCGTCCGCATCTCGATATCGGCGAGCACGTCGATCGCATGCTCCGATAGCGCGGGCACCCACACCGCGCGGTCCGGCGGCACCAGCCAGCGGCCCTTTGGCGTCGTCACCTGCATCGTGCCCTTCGCCGCATAGACGAGCTGCGCCTCGCGGTGCATGTGGGTGTCGAGCCGGACGCCCTTCCGGTAGCTGTTCGCAATCATGTGGATGCCGTCGCCGGTCGAGATGCGGCGCCCGATAATGGCGGCAATTGGCTTTTCGGCGATATTCATTGGCGACATCCCGTCAGGACAACCCCGTATAACCTATTTCGGAAAATTGCGGGATTCGGGAATCGACCATGAACAGCCCAAGGAACAGCCCAAGGAACAGCCCAAGCCGGGTGATCACTTTCGTCAACGCCGCCCACTTCATCGACCATTATTCGATGCTGATCTTCGCCGCCGCCGTCATCATCATGGGCCCGGCGCTCGGCATGGCCTATTCGGAGCTGTTGCCTTACGCCACCCCGGGCTTCGTCGCCTTCGGCGCGGGCTCGCTGGTCACCGGCTGGCTCGGCGACCGCTGGAGCCGGCGCCACATGATGGTGATATTTTTCCTCGGCATCGGCGCGTCGATGATCGCCGTCGGCTTCGTGCAGACGCCCTTACAACTTGCCGCAGCGCTACTGGCGATCGGCCTGTTCGCCTCGATCTATCATCCGGTCGGCACCGCGATGATCGTGTCCTATGCCGATAAACTCGGCCGCGAGATGGGCCTGAACGGCGTCTGGGGCAATCTCGGCGTGGCGTCCTCGGCGCTGGTCACCGGCGTTATCGGGCAGTATCTCGGCTGGCGCTGGGCCTTCATCGCGCCGGGAATCGTAACGATCCTGATCGGCGTGGCCTTTGCGCTGATGGTGGTGCACGAGGACCGAACCGGCACCAGGCAAGCCGCAGCGCAGGCACGGGTTGCGAAAGAGGACATGTGGCGGGTGTTTTTGGCGCTTTTGATCGTGGTGATCGCGATATCCACGACCTTCAACGCCATCACGGTCGCGATGCCGAAACTATTCGCCGAGCGGTTGGCCGGCCTGACCAACAGTCCGGCCCTGCTCGGGGTGATCGCGGCCGGCGTCTATGTGTTCGGCGCGATGACGCAATATACCATCGGCAAGCTGATCGACCATTATTCGCTGAAGGCCGTGATGCTGCCCCTATCGTTCTTGCTGGCGCCGTTCATGTATTTTTGCGGCGACGCTGTCGAACCTGCCGCTGATCATCGCTTCCATCGGCATCGTGATGGGCGCGTTCGGGCAGGTCACCGTCAACGACGCCATGGTCGGCAAGTACACCACCGAGGAATGGCGCTCGCGCGCCTATTCGGTGCGCTACTTCGTCGGCTTCACCGCGGCCGGCGCCTCCGTCGGCCTGGTGGCGTGGCTCTACGAAAAGGGCGGCTTCGTCACCATGCTTCAGACATTCGGCGCGCTGTGCCTTTTGGTGATCGTGGCGGCGATCATCCTGCCGCAGGAAATCAAGGTACCGGCCGCGCAAACCGCGCCGTGACATCACTAATCAATTGAACATGCGCCACTTTCCGTCACGGAAGGCGGGCACGAGGCCGGCATGACGAACGGAGGTGCTGGTGCCTGTGACCCGCGACGATTTGTTGCGGCGCAATAGCTCCGCTGTGCGGCCGTGAACTCAAACAGAACACTTGACCATTGCTGCCCTCCTTGTGTGAGGTGAGCGCATGACCCGAATCCGGCTTTTCCTGTGCATCATTGCGGTATCGGCGCCTTCGCTGGCGGCGGCGCAGACCATGAAATTCGAGCAGGCCGCTGCCAAGTTGGCCGCGAGCTGCGGCAAGGACATCGATGACAATTGCCGCGGCGTCAATCTCGACGCGACGCGCCTGAAGGAGTGCCTGGGCCGCAATCAGGATGTGGTGTCGGCGAAGTGCAAGACCGATTATCCCCAGGCCCTCGGCGCCATCCAGCAGCGCATTACCGCGCGCACCTCCCTCGTGAAACTCTGCAATTGGGAGTTGAACCGCTTCTGCGGTGAGGTTCGGCACGATCCTGTCAAGGGGCTGCAATGTCTGTTGGAATCCACCAAGAAGGCGACCCCGAACTGCAACAAGGCGATCAGCGCCGCGGGGTATCACTGATGCTTGGGGGAGAAAGGCTGTGCGGCATCGGTATCGTGCTTTCCGCCGTGGCGCTGTTTGCCTTGCCGATGGCAGCGAGCTGGGCGCAAACGGCCATGTCGAGCGGGGACATCATTGAGAAGCTTGCCGTCGAAGCCGAGTCGGACATCGACCTGGCTGCGTTGCGCCAGCAGGCTGCCGACCGCATCAAGGCGAGAGCGGACGCCCAGCCACAGAAGCGCCCGCCGATCGCGCCGCAACTAACGAAGCTGCCGCAAATCCGTGTCGACGTCGTGTTCGACCAGGATTCCTCCCTGATCCGGCCGACCTCCTATCAGACCATCGGCAGCATCGCGGACGCGCTCACCGATCCGAAGACGCGGCCCTACCGCTATCTGATCGTCGATCACGTCGAATCCGCCGGAAGGCGCGACCACAATCTGATCCTCAGCCAGCGTCGCGCCGAATCGATCCGCGACGTTCTGGTGAATACCTTCAAGGTGTCGCCGAAACGGCTTCAGGCGCTTGGACTCGGCGAGGAACAGTTGCAGGATGTCAATCGTCCGGCGTCGCCCGCCAATGCGCGCGTCCAGATCATGGCGATCGGCAAGTTCGAAACGGCCGAACCGGCAACGCCGGCTGCGGCTCCAAAAGGCGCGGCTGCGGCAAAAAAGAAGCGCTGATGATCCGCGCAGGGATGAATGGGACGCCAGCCGCCGGCTGGGGAAGGAGCTCCCGATGTTCAATCAACCCTCGCCGGCAACGGCCGGTCTCCTGCTGGGATTGACAGTGATGATGACGATGCCCGCTACAGCGGATGCCTTGAAGGGTGAGATTGCGCCGACCGGCAAGCTGCGGGTGGCGATCGCGATCAGTCCGGCCGGCGGCGCGTTCTGGTCGACCAGGACCGAAACCGGTTATGCCGGCGTGCCGGTCGATCTCGGCAAGGCGATGGCAGAGCAACTCGGCGTCCCCGTCGAATATGTCGCGCACAACAATTCCGGGCAGATCGTCGATGCGGCGTCGAAGGGCACCTGGGATATCACCTTCCTGCCGAAGGATCCGGAACGCGAGGGCAGGATGTCGTTCGGGCCGATCTATGAGGTGTCGGATGCGACCTACATCGTCAAGCCTGGCTCGACGGTCACGAATTTCGCAACACTCGATCAACCCGGGATCAAGGTCGCGGCGGTCAACAACACGACCACGATGCGCGGCGCGATCGCGCATTTGAAGAACGCCAAAGTCACGGGCTACCAGACCTACGACGAAATCTTCGGCCTGCTCAAGAATGGCGAGATCGATGCGTTCGCGCTGTCGCGCGACCAGCTCAACGCGATGGCAAAGAAGATTCCGGGCACGCGCGTGCTGGATGAAACCTTCAAGCAGACCGTGACGGCGGTGGCGGTGCCGCCCAATCATCCGCTGTCGCTGGCGTTTGCGGAGAAGTTTCTGAACGAAGCGATCTCCAACGGCACGCTGCGCAAGGCCTACGACAATAACGGCCTGAAAGATCGGCCGATCCGGACGCAGACGAAGTAGAAGCTTGCTCCGCTGTCTGCGAACGCAGGGACCCATAGCCACAGGATTGAGCTGTTGGAAGATGCAGGGGCGCCAGCGTTCGCAAAACTTTGTCCTGTGGCTATGGGTCCCGGATCGGCGCTCGCTGTACTCGCTTGTCCGGGACGACAGCGAGTTTGCGGATTCAGATTCATTGCGAGTAGAAGCTTGCTCCGCTGTCGTCCCTGCGAACGCAGGGACCCATAGCCACAGGATTGCGTTGTTGGAAGACGCTGGGGCGCCAGCGTTCGCAAAACTTTGTCCTGTGGCTATGGGTCCCGGATCGGCGCTCGCTGTACTCGCTTGTCCGGGACGACGACGAGTGTGCGGATTCAGATCTCGTTGCGAGGAGAGTGGATAGCGCCGTGCTGCGCGCGCTTCGGCACGGCGAGGCGCTGCAGCAGGCGCTAACATATGTGCAACTGCACAAATACAAGGCAGCGGCTCCTCTCCGGGCACCGCGCGATAGGGCCATAACCACGTAGAAATACGCGCCTTTTTGAGCCTGCGGCTCGATTTCAGGTTGGCACATCGATTGCTTAATCCTGTCTCAGTCAATGACGACTGCCGTCCTTTCGGATTGCCAAGGCCAGCGTTGGCCGAAGGCGTTGGGATCAAGCGGCCTCGCGTGAGGCGCTTCGAGCAGTCTTCGGGACCACCTCACGACAGCTCGCGCATCCTCAATTCCTGATCGGGCATGACCTGCGTCGTTCTGTGCCGTGCAAAGACGGCGCGGGATTTGTCGCGCACGAGGACGGCAAGATTTTTCATTCAATCGGTGCACGGCTGCGCAGCATCCGGCGCGCTTCAACGTTGTCTCGAAAGGGGAACTGGAATGGCCTATCTCGCGCCTTCGGAATTCGTGACCAAGATGGTCGACGCCGGAGAATCCAAAATCTTCATGTCGACGCGCGATACGGTCATCCGCGCCTACATGGCCGGAGCGATCCTCGCGCTTGCCGCGGCGTTTGCGATCACCATCAACGTGCAGACCGGCGTGCCGATCGTCGGCGCCGCGCTGTTCCCGGTCGGCTTCTGCATGCTGTATCTGCTAGGCTTCGACCTGCTCACCGGCGTGTTCGTGCTGGCGCCGTTGGCGCTGATCGACAAGCGCCCTGGCGTGACGCTTGGCGGCGTGCTGCGCAACTGGGGCCTCGTCTTCATCGGCAATTTCGCCGGAGCCTTCACGGTCGCGGTGATGATGGCGATCGTGTTCACCTTCGGCTGGTCGCAGCCGCCGGACAAGGTCGGCCAAGTGATCGGCACGATCGGCGAGAGCCGCACCGTCGGCTATGCCAACCACGGCGCGGCCGGCATGCTGACGCTGTTCATCCGTGGCGTGCTCTGCAACTGGATGGTTTCCGCCGGCGTCGTCGGCGCGATGATTTCCACACACGTCAGCGGCAAGGTGATCGCGATGTGGATGCCGATCATGCTGTTCTTCTTCATGACCTTCGAACATTCCATCGTGAACATGTTCCTGTTCCCGTCCGGCCTGCTGCTCGGCGGCAAGTTCACCTGGTGGGATTATTTGTTCTGGAACGAGATCCCGACCGTCGTCGGCAACCTCGTCGGCGGCCTCGCCTTCACCGGACTGACCCTGTACGCGACCCACGTTAGGACCGGCCCGTCGCGCAGCGCGTCGGCTGCGGCATCTTCGCGGCCGTCCTCGCGCATTGCCGCTTGATCTCAAGATGAGGATGGGCCTCTCCTCGCAAGGAGAGGCCCATTGTCGTGAAAGCCGGGAATGCCGCGCGAGCTGAAAATATCGGTCGGACAATTTTCCGATAAGGGCCTCAAGGAAACCAACCAGGATTTCCATGGCGTCCTGATCCCGGACGAGCCGCTGCTCAGCCTCAAGGGCATTTCCATCGTGCTGGCCGACGGCATCAGCACGAGCAAGGTCAGCCGGGTCGCCGCGGAATCCGCGGTCAAGGGATTCTTGACCGATTATTACTGCACCTCGGAATCCTGGTCGGTGCGCACCTCGGCGCAGCGTGTGCTGGAGGCAACCAATTCCTGGCTGCATTCGCAGACGCGCAGCCAGTATGCCTATGACAAGGACCGCGGTTACGTCTGTACGCTATCCGCCATGGTCATCAAGTCGACCACGGCGCATCTCTTTCACATTGGCGATTCCCGCATCTATCGCCTCTCCGGCAATACGCTGGAGCAATTGACCAACGACCACCGCATCGTCATCTCGTCGCAGCAGAGCTATCTCGGCCGGGCGCTCGGCGTAAATCCGCAAATCGAGATCGACTACCAGATGCTGCGGCTCGAGCCGGGCGACGTCTTTGTGCTCGTGACCGACGGCATCTACGAGCATCTTAGCGCCCGTCGCATTGCAAAGGCGGTGAACGAAGGCGGCGCCGATCTCGATGCGGCCGCGAAGGGGATTGTCGACCAGGCTTTTGAAGCTGGCAGCAAGGACAATCTCACCGTCCAGATCGTCCGCGTCGATGAAGTGCCCGACGGCGCCGCAGCCGAAGTGTTCGCTCAGCCGCGTGAGCTGCCGCTGCCGCCGCTGCTCGAGGCGCGAGCGGTTTTCGATGGCTACCGGATCGTCCGCGAGCTGCACGGCTCCAGCCGGAGCCATATCTATCTCGCCGTCGACATCGACACCGATGCGGTTGTCACCATCAAAATTCCGTCGATCGATTTGCGCGACGATCCCGCTTACCTGAAGCGGTTCATGATGGAGGAGTGGGTAGCGCGACGGATCGACAGCCCGCATGTGCTGAAACCCTGCCTGCTGCAGCGCAAGCGTAACTTCCTCTATGTCGCGACCGAATACATCGACGGGCAGACGCTGACGCAATGGATGATCGACAATCCGAAACCGAGCCTGGAAGCCGTGCGCGGCATCGTCGAGCAGATCGCCAAGGGGCTGCGCGCGTTCCACCGCAAGGAGATGCTGCACCAGGACGTCAGGCCCGACAACATCATGATCGATGCTACGGGTACCGTGAAGATCATCGATTTCGGTTCGACGAAAATCACGGGCGTGGTCGAGGCCGAGCCATCCGGCATCCGCAATGACATTCTCGGCACCCAGCAATACACGGCGCCCGAATATTTCCTCGGCGAGCCGGCGACGATGCGCTCGGACCTGTTTTCACTCGGCGTCATCACCTATCAGATGCTGACCGGAAAACTGCCCTACGGCGCGCAGATCGCAAAGGCGCGGACCAGGTCGCAATTCAACAGACTGGTCTACCGCCCGGCGTCGCATGGCGACCGGGAACTGCCGCAATGGATCGACGGCACGCTGGAAAAGGCGGTGCATCCCAATCCCTACAAGCGTTACGACAGTTTTTCGGAATTTCTGTTCGATTTGCGTCAACCCAACGCGAACTATCTCTCGACGTCATCGACGCCGCTGATCGAGCGCAATCCTCTATTGTTCTGGAAAACCACGACGGTCGTGCTGGCGCTCGCCGTCATCGTGCTGCTGGCAATCCAGCACGGTGGGCATCGGTAAGGCGCCCCGTCCGCGTCTGGCTTTTCGTGAGGGCGCAAACCTACTTTGCATGGGGTTGTTTTCGCGATTTTGTGTCCAGGCCCTGCAGTGCTTTAGTTCGTCGCGCCCGCCGGAATCGGGTCCAGCCCGCTCTTGACGATTTCGGGACGCGCGGCGGGAGAGGCGAGGAACTTGATCAGCGCCTTGCCGGCCTCCGGCTCCTTCGAGACGCCGGCGATCCCCGCGGAGAACACCGTGATCTTCTGCAATTCGTCCGGCAGCGGGCCGACGATTTCGATGCCTTCGACCGGCTTCAATTCGCTGATCTGCTGGAAGCCGATCTCGGCGTCGCCGCGCGCGACGATCTCGCCGACCGGCGTTGCCGGGATTTTCCTCGCCTTGTCTTTCATGGCTTCCGTAATGCCGAGCTTGCCGAACATCTCGGTCGAGACATAGACGCCGCTGGCGCTGTCGGAATAGGCGATGGTCTTGACGGCGAGCAGCGCGCGCTTGAGCGCGTCGGGCGTAGAGATGTCGGGCTTCGGCGTGCCCGATTTCACGGCAACCCCGATCGGCGACTTGACGAGATCGACTTTGCTGTCAGCGGTCGCCTTTCCCTTCTTGACGAGATCGTCGAGCGCATAGCCGACCATGATCAGGACGTCAGCCGGTTCGCCGCGCTCCAGCCGCATCGGGATAGCATTCGTGGTCGTGCCCATCGACGGCCCGTAAGCGGTCAGCACCTTGTGGCCGGTGCTGCGCTCGAATTCCGGAACCAGCGCCTTGTAGGCGGCCGACAGTCCGCCCGAGATCATCACGCGCACCTCGGCAGCCGTGGCTGTGACGGTCAGCAGGGACGCACTGAGAGTGGTAAGCGCGAGGGTGCGAAGTGTTTTTGAAAGCCGCATCATGAATTCCTCCCGGGACGACTCTTGAGCGGTCGACCTTGGCAAATGCTAGCGCGCGAGAGGGAGGACGGCTAGACCCGCCACTCCGTCATTGCGAGCGAAGCGAAGCAATCCATCTCTCGGCGCACGAGGAGCCAATGGATTGCTTCGTCGCTTTGCTCCTCGCAATGACGTGGAGAGAGCGGTGCGCCCCCTCACGAGTTCAGATGCACAAAGTCCCGCAGCAGCGGATAGATCTCGTTGTTCCAGCGCTTGCCGGAGAACACGCCGTAGTGGCCGACGCCGGCCTGCATGTGGTGCACCTTGCGATAGGCGCGCACGCCGGTGCAGAGGTCCTGTGCCGCCAGCGTCTGGCCGAGCGAACAGATATCGTCCTTTTCGCCCTCGACCGTCATCAGGCCCATGCGCCTGATCGCGGCCGGGTCGACCTTCCGGCCGCGATGCATCAGTTTGCCCTGCGGCAACAGATGCTCCTGAAACACGTCGCGAACGGTCTCGATATAGAACTCGGCGGGCAGGTCCATGACCGCAAAATATTCATCGTAGAAGGTCTTGATGATCGCGGCTTTTTCCTTCTCGCCCCTGGCGAGATGATTGGCGAGGTCCATGTGCTGCTTGATGTGGCGTTCCAGATTCATCGATACGAAGGCGGTGAGCTGCACGAAGCCGGGATAGACTTTTCGGAACGCGCCCTTGCACTGCACCGGCACGTAATTGATCAGGTTCTTTTCGAACCAGTTGATCGGCCTGCTCTTGGCGAATTCATTGACCTTGGTTGGCTGGATCCGGCTGTCGATCGGCCCGGCCATCAGGGTCAGCGTCGCCGGGCGGGCGGGGTGATTATCCTCCGACATCACGGCAGCCGCAGCCAGCGCCGAGACCGACGGCTGGCAGATCGCGACCATGTGCGCACGCGGACCGATCTTGTCCAGGAAGGTGATCAGGTGATCGGTGTAATCTTCGAGCCCGAACCGGCCGGCATGAAGCGGAATGTCGCGCGGATTGTGCCAGTCGGTGATATAGACGTCGTGGTCCTGCAGCAGCGTCTTCACGGTACCGCGCAATAGCGTCGCGAAATGGCCGGACATCGGCGCCACCAGCAACAGCCGCGGCTGCTCCGGCGCAAGCTCCTTCTTGAAGTGCAGCAGCGATCCGAATGGGGTGGCGAACGTGACTTCCTCGGTTACCTCCAGCTCCTGATTGCCGACCAGTACCCTGTCGATGCCATAGGCTGGCCGGTGATAGGTGAGGGAGGAGCGCGAGATCAGTTCGAGCGAAGCGGCCAGCCGGCCGAACAATTTGTCGGAGACGCCCTGCGGTACCAGATTGAGATATTTCAGGGCCGCTGCGGCCCCGGTCCGCCATGGCGACGTCAGGTCCATGTGGTTCTGATAGGCCTGGTACATCATCGACATCATTCACATCTGCCCCGTCTTGTGATGCCATGCAATATCGACGCCAGAGCCGGCCTGGCCGCCTCTAAAACTGGCACGTGGCTTGCTGCGCAAATGCCCGACGCACAGGCACTGGGCGGCGGCGCGGTCGGCCGTCCCAGCCTGGGCGGAGGCGTTTTGGGGGTTCGAGGGGCCATATGGCAAAGACCACACTGACAATCAGCAGCAAGAACTACTCGTCCTGGTCGCTGCGCGGCTGGCTGCTCGCGAAATTCTCAGGGCTGGAGTTCGAGGAGGTGGTCACCGCCCCGGACGATGCGTCGGCGCGGGCCGAAATCCTGCTGCTGTCGTCGTCGATCCTGGTGCCGTGCCTGCGCCATGACGGCGCCACCGTCTGGGATACGCTGGCGATCGCGGAATACCTCAACGAGGTCATGCCGGACGCTGGCCTGCTGCCGGCCGACCGGATCCGGCGCGCCCATTGCCGCTCGATCTGCGGCGAAATCCATTCGGGCTTCACCACGCTGCGTGCCTCGCTGCCGGTCAACCTGAAGGACCATTTCCCCGGCTTCAAGATCTGGTCGCGCGCGCAGGCCGATATCGACCGGGTCTGCACCATCTGGCGCGAATGCCTTGCGGAATCAGGCGGGCCGTTCCTGTTCGGCGAGCGCACCATGGCGGACGCCATGTACGCGCCCGTCGTGACCCGTTTCATGACCTATGACGTCAAGCTCGAGCCCACCCTCGCGGCCTACGCCAAGACCATCATGGCGATGCCAGAGATGCAGGAATGGATCGAGGCCGCCAAGGCCGAGCCGGCCGATATCGAGGAACTCGAGGTCGAATATTAGGCAGGCCGCGCGCCGCCTTGCCCGTTTGCAGGGCCCAGCCGGCGGGCAGGCCTTGCTCAAGCCTATGCCAGCCGCACCGGCGTGCGCGCTGTCCGTCGGCCTTTTTCCACAGGCCGACAAAGCCGGATTCCTGTCTTCAGCCAAGCGGTTCGCTGTTGCAATCGCCGCAGTGCAACGCGACTGGCGTGGATTTCGCATAGCAGCATGCAGCCGTGAACGCGACGATGCGACGCTGCCGAAAATTTGGACGCTCTTCGCCTGTCGCGGTCCCGCCAACGCGAACCGTGGAGGCTTCGATGAACAAGCAGGCTGTCGTCAGCAAATTCTCTCACGTCAAACCCGGCGATACCGAGTTCAAGGGCGGAGGTCTGCGCGACTTCTTCCTGTACCGCGATCTCGGCATTGCCGATGCCACCGGCGGGCAGGTCATCTGCCATTTGGTCAAGGCCAATCCCGACTTGCCGCCCGAAGAGGGCACCGGCTGGCACAAGCACGAATGCGAATTCCAGATCGTGATCATGACCAAGGGCTGGGCGCGCTTCATGTATGAGGACAAGTCGACCTTGGTGCAGGCCGGCGATGTCGTGCACCAGCGGCCCGGCATCACGCATTACCTGTACGATTACTCGAAGGACATGGAGTACCTCGAGATCGTCAGCCCCGCCGACTTCAAGACCGTCGACGTGCCTCCCGCGGTCGACAACGTGCCGCCGCCCACGCCGTGGAGCTGACCGCCATGTCGTCGCCTGAGGAATTAACCTTTGTCGTCGGCCGCTGGCTGCGGCCGATTGCCGTGGTCCTTTATGTGGTGCGCCTCGCGGGATGGCGCCCGACATCTAGCCGTGAACAGGAGCGTACGGCACCAAATCAGTGATTCGGCCGCGGTTCGTTCCGTAGCTGTTCCGAACCTTAAAGTTCCGCGCGCGTCCGTCGCATTTTGACGCAATCTGCGACGGCTCAGGGCCTTTCCGCGGCGTTTTCAGATCTCGGCCGCGGCAGTCGCCAACCGACCACGGTGGCCTCGACCATGCCGCCGGTCCTGTCATTGCGCCATTGACCGTCGATCCATCGGCAGGCGAACGGCAGTTGATAGGTTCCGCTGTGATCCTCGCAAAGAACTTCCACCGGCAGGTTCGGCGGCGGCTCCCCGTTGCCATCGAACTGCGCCAGTCGTTTTTCACGCGTTGCCATCAATCAATCTCCACTGCCGCACCCGGCAAACACACCGGTTTGAGGTGCGGCGAAATCCATCCACTGTTAACGGGATGAAGCACAACGCCTGAATGAGGTATCAGTATGATATCTCTGGGGACGGGGCCCTGCTTCGCGCAAATTGCCGTGATAGACGTTCCCCTGCGTGAGATGCTTGTGGAACGAGGATTTTGATGATTGCTCCGATGCCCAGGATCATGATCGTCGCCATCACGCTGCTGATGGCTTTGTTGCCGGCGAGCGTCCACGCGCAGGACGTTCCCGGCATCGAGATCTGCACCGTCGAAAAAACCATGGAGCGGCGCACCTCTTGCCTGCAGAGCAATGTCGACTTCCTGCAGAAGACGATCACAAAACTCACCACCGATCATCAGCAGAAAATTGATGCCAGCAACCGGCAGATCGAGGCGCTGAAGAACGCGGTCATTGGCTTGCAGAAGCTGGTCGGCGAGTTGCAGGCGGCGCAGAACAAGGCGGCGGAGGATGCGAAGAAGACCGCCGCGCCCACGGCGAAGGATTCAGCGCCTGCTGCGAAGGATGCGGCGACGCCGAAAGACGGCACCAAGTAGGGGCTGCGCCGCGGATTACGCCACGCGGTATTGCTCCATGATGGCCTTATCCGGTTCGTAACCAAGTCCCGGCCCCTGCGGCACCTCCACATTGCCATTGGCATCGACGTCGATGCGGCCGCGCCACAAGCAGGCGGCGCGTTTCATGGAGAACACCTCGACAAAGCTCGCGTCGTCGCGCAGCGACATCAAGTGCAGCGTCGCCAGGAAGCCCGGGCCGAAATACGGTGAATGCGGTGCAAGCCTGACGCCGGATTCGTCGGCGAGGTCGACGACCCTGAGATATTCGGTGATGCCGCCGACCTTGATGACGGAGGGTTGCGCATGGCTTACCGCGCCCGCCTTCAGCATCTGCCTGAATTGATGAACCGTGCAGGCATTCTCTCCTGCTGCAACGTTGAGGCCGCCCTTGCTTCGCACGTCGGCCAGCGTTGCAAAATCTTCCGGCGGCCAGACCGGCTCCTCGAGGAACATCGGCGTTGCGTCGCGGCAGGAATGCGCGAAGGCGATCGCGGCCTCGCCATTCAGCGGACAGTTCAAGTCGACCATCAGCGGAATGCCGGCGCCGATCGCCTGCCGCGCGGCATATACCGCAGGCGTCGTGGTCTCGTGCAGCTTGATCGCCTTGTAGCCCTGCCGCAGCGCGGTCTCGCATTCGCTCGCGATCAGCTCTGGCTTTCCGATCCGCAGCAGGCTCGCATAGGCAGGAATCCGAGAGCGCCTGGCTGCGCCGATCAGGCGGTGCAACGGCACGCCCTTGACCTTTGCCGCGAGGTCCCACAGCGCAATATCCAGCGCTGAGATGGCAAACATGGTGATGCCATAGCGGCCGAACAGATGCAGGTTGCGCTGGATCTGTTCCATGAAGGCGGGAATGCCGGCCGCGTCTGGGACTTCCTGTCCCCGCGCCTGCGGCGCAATCATTTCCTCGATGGCGGCGTAGCTGGTTCGCGGGCAGACATAGGCAAAGGCGTCGCCCCAGCCGGTGATGCCGGCGTCGGTCGAAACTTCCACCATGACGATTTCCAGCGCCGAGATGGTGGATGCGCCTTGCTTGAAGCTCGCGACACCGGCGTCATAGGGAATACGGATATGGTGCGCCCGGACATTGGTGATCAGCATGGTACCCTCCGAAAGCGTTCCCTACCTTGTCAGTGGCACGATCGAAGAGCAAGGACTGTCAAATGAAGCGCGGCGCAATCGCCGATAATACCAACGCTTCGTATGAAAGCTGTGAGCCATGAATCCAGCACAGAAAGCGCTCTGGTACATCGAAAGCCATCTCGCCGACCCGTTGACGCTCGATGAGATCGCGGGCATTGCCGGCGTCTCGCGTTTCCATCTGGTGCGGGCGTTTGCCGCCGCGACCGGCCTTTCGGTGATGCGTTATGTGCGTGCCCGCAGGCTGACTAAGGCGGCGCAGGCGCTGGCCGCCGGCGCGCCCGACATTCTAAGCCTCGCGCTGGATGCGGACTACAGTTCTCACGAAGCGTTCACCCGTGCGTTCCGCGACCATTTCGGCACAACGCCCGAAGCGGTCCGCGCCGCAACGTGCCTCGATCATCTCAAGCTTCAGGAGCCCATCATGATGGATTCAACCCTGCTCGATACCCTCAAGCCGCCGCGTTTCGAAACTTCTAAGCCGTTGCTCATCGCCGGCATCAGCGAACGCTGCACGCATGAGAACGGCGGCGCCGGCATTCCCAACCAGTGGGAGCAGTTTCACCACAAGGTCGACGCCATTCCCGCGCGGATCGGCAAAGTCGCCTACGGCGTCTGCTGCAATGGCGACGATTCCGGCTTCGACTACATCGCCGGCGTCGAAGTTGCCGACTTCTCCGACCTGCCGCGCGAGTTCGCCCGCGTGCGGATTCCGGAGCAGAAGTATGCGGTGTTTACCCACGCAGAGCACATCTCGACGATCCGCCGCACCGTCAACACTATCTGGAATCACTGGCTGCCGGCATCCGGCATGAAGGCAGCAGATGCGCCGAGCTTCGAGCGCTACGACGAGAATTTCGACCCCGCCACGGGCAATGGCGGGCTGGAGATCTGGATTCCGGTCAAGGAGTAGCGTCTCCGCAATGCTGCCCTGCGCCATGTAATCGCCCGCCCTTGCTTGGCAAGCCAAACCGACTTTGCCATAACAGCCGCAACGAATTGTTGCGCGTGCGGGGCCGAGCCAGAAATCCGCCTGCAGCCAAAAGCAAGCCGGGAGGATTCATGGCCGATATCCGCGTTCTCGCCACCGATCTGGAGTTTCCGGAAGGCCCGGTTGTCATGCCTGATAGCTCGGTGGTGCTGGTCGAAATCCGTGGCAAGCGGCTGACGCGGGTCTATCCTGACGGGCGCAAGGAGATCGTCGCGCAAATTCCCGGTGGCCCCAACGGTGCGGCGCTCGGCCCCGACGGCAAGATGTACATCTGCAACAATGGCGGCTTTAGCTGGATTCCGACCGGCAAGATGATCATGCCGGGGCCGCAGCCCGATGATTATCAGGGCGGCTCGATCCAGCGCGTGGATCTGCAGAGCGGCAAGATCGAGACCGTCGTCACCAAATGCGGCGAGCACGCCCTACGCGGCCCCAACGACCTGGTGTTCGACAGGCACGGCGGCCTCTGGTTCTCCGACCTCGGCAAGCGCCGCGCCCGCGAGATGGATGTCGGCGCGTTCTACTATCTCAAGCCGGGCATGACGGAGATCGTCGAGGCCGTGCACGGCGTGCTGCCCGCTAACGGCATCGGCCTGTCGCCGGACGAGAAGACAGTGTACATCGCGGAGACGCCGACTGCGCGGCTGTGGGCCTATGAGATCTCCGAGCCCGGCACGATCAAGCCGCGCGACGTGATCTATCGCGGTGAGCGCGGCAAGCCGATCGCAGGGCTCGGTGGTTATCAGATGTTCGACTCGATGGCGGTGGAAGCAAACGGCAATGTCTGCGTGGCGACGCTGGTGTCGGGCTGCATCTCGGTGATCGCGCCCGACGGCACGTTGGTCGAGCAGGTGCCGACGGGCGACCGCGTCACCACCAACATCGCCTTCGGCGGGCCGGAGTTGAAGACGGCGTACATCACGCTGTCGGGCAAGGGCCAGTTGATCGCGATGGATTGGGCGCGGCCTGGACTGGCGCTGAACTTTTTGAACAAATGATGGTCGCATCGCAGGCCAGTAACTGCGTGCGTCATTCCGGGATGGTCCGAAGGACCAGATCCGGAATCTCGAGATTCTCAGGGGCGCAAGGGCGCCCCATAGTTCGATGCTGCGCATCGCCCCGGAATGACGACGTTGCTGTCGCTCCTCGCAATGACGAGGAGAGAACGGAGTTTTCGAATGGCCTTTCTTGAACCGGTAACCCTTCGCGGCGAGCACGCGCGGCTGGAGCCGTTGTCGCACGATCACATCGACGGCCTGGTGGAAGCGGTCAGCGACGGCGAGCTGTGGAAGCTCTGGTACACCGCCATTCCGACCGCCGAAAACATGGGAAAAGAAATCGATCGCCGGCTCGGCCTGTTCGCGGCGGGATCGATGCTGCCGTTCACGGTCTATGACGCCGAGGGCAAGATCGCGGGCATGACGACCTATATGAACGTCGATGCCGCCAACCGCCGCGTCGAGATCGGCTCGACCTGGTACGCCAAGCGCGTGCAGCGCAGCGCGCTCAATACGCAGTGCAAATTGCTGCTGCTGACGCACGCGTTCGAGAAGTTGAATTGCATTGCAGTGGAGTTCCGCACGCATTTCTTCAATCACCAGAGCCGGCGCGGCATCGAGCGCCTGGGCGCCAAGCTGGACGGCATCCTTCGCAGCCATCAGATCGCGCCGAACGGGACATTGCGCGACACCGTGGTTTACAGCATCATTGCCAGCGAATGGCCGACGGTGAAGGCGCATCTCAATTATCAACTCAACGATAAGCCGCGGTAACTAAGCCGCGCCAGAAAAGAGACGATGGAAACGTTCGATTATGTGATTATCGGCGCGGGCTCCGCAGGCAGCGTGCTCGCCAACCGGCTCAGCGAAGATTCTTCCAGCCGCGTCTGCGTGCTCGAAGCAGGCGGCAAGGACTGGCATCCCTACATCCATCTGCCGGCCGGCTTCATCAAGACGTTCCACATGAAGAGCGTCAACTGGGCCTATCAGCAGGAACCGGGGCCATGGACCGGCGGGCGCAGCATCTACGCGCCGCGCGGCAAGACGCTGGGCGGCTCGTCGTCGATCAACGGTCATATCTACAACCGCGGCCAGCGCCAGGATTTCGATACCTGGGCGCAGCTCGGCAACCGTGGCTGGGGCTATCCGGACATACTGCCCTATTTCAAGCGGCTGGAGTGCCGCGTCGGCGAATGCGACGAGACCTATCGTGGTCGCGACGGCAGTCTCACCGTCACCACCATGGATTGGCAGGATCCGCTGTGCGAGGCGTTCATGGAAGGTGCCGTCAGCCTCGGGATCCC
Source organism: Bradyrhizobium sp. RDI18 (assembly GCF_043203335.1). NCBI lineage: Bacteria > Pseudomonadati > Pseudomonadota > Alphaproteobacteria > Hyphomicrobiales > Nitrobacteraceae > Bradyrhizobium > Bradyrhizobium sp. RDI18. The sequence goes on from NZ_JBICRN010000008.1 coordinate 6,664,839, forward strand.
CAAAAATCCCGATTACAACGGCGCGATCCAGGAGGGCGTCTCCTATTGCCAGCGCACTATCCAGAACGGTCTGCGCATGAGCGCCGCGAAGGCGTTTTTGCATCCGGCGCGGAAGCGGCCGAATGTTGATGTGCGCACGCACGCCCATGTCACCAACCTCATTTTCGAGGGCAAGCGCGCGGTCGGCGTGCGTTATCTCCGGGGCGGCAAGGGCGGCACGCCCGTCGAGGTGCGCGCCAACAAGGAAGTCATTCTTTCCGGCGGCGCCTATAACTCGCCGCAGGTGCTGCAATTGTCCGGCGTCGGCTCGCCCGAACTGCTGCAATCGCACGGCATCGAGGTCCGTCACGCGCTGCCGGGCGTCGGCGAAGGCCTGCAGGATCACTACGCGCCGCGCTCGGTCGCACGCGTCAAGAACATCAAGACCATCAATGAACTCAGGCGCGGCCTGAGCCTGTGGGTCGAGGCGTTGAAATGGGCGACGACGAGGCGCGGGTTGCTGTCGCTGTCGCCGACCATGGTCTATTGCTTCTGGCACTCCGGCGAGACCACCGAAAGTTCCGACCTGCAGCTCACCTTTACGCCGGCGAGCTACAAGGAAGGGGTGCAGGGCCAGCTCGAGGACGAGCCCGGCATGACGGTCGCCTCATGGCAGCAGCGCCCGGAGAGCCGCGGCTATGTCCGCATCCGCTCCGCCGATCCGTTCGCGCCGCCGATCATCCAGACCAATTATCTGGTGGAAGAGATCGATCGCCGCGTCGTCGTCGCCGGCATGAAACTGGCGCGCCGGCTGCTCGCGTCCAAGCCGCTCGCGCCATACTACGCCTATGAGGATTTCCCCGGACCCAAGGTGCAGAGCGACGACGAATTCCTGGCGGCCGCCACCGAGCGCGGCACCACCACATTCCATCCCGGCTGCACCTGCCGCATGGGCCCTGCGGATGCCAAATGGGCCGTGGTCGACGACCAGTTGCGCGTGCACGGACTGCAGGGCCTGCGCGTCGTCGACGCCTCGATCATGCCGCGCATGATCTCGGCCAATCTCAACGCCTCCACCCTGATGATCGCCGACAAGGCCTCCGACATGATCCGCGGCAAGACCGCGCTGGAAGCCGTCAGATTCCCGGTGTCGGCCTAGCATTGGCACGAGGAGCATGGCGTTCGCGATCAAGGCCGAGATTTCCGATCTGCGGCCGAAGACGTTCGCGTTGTCAGCGCAAAGGACCATGTATGGCGGCAAGCATATCGCCGAAGGCGACACGGTTTCGTGTTCGCGAGCGAAAACGAGGGCGGGCAAGGCCTTATCGCGCGCGGCGTTGTGGTTTCGGCCGAAGCGATCGCCAGGAAGCGCGGCATCACCAGGCAAACACCACGTGTGAGCGTCACCATCCGACGCACCGCGCTCGCGAAACGGCCGCTGGGGCGGAGCGAACTCAAGCACTTCACCGACTGGAAAGACGGCCAGCCCGGGACCGAGCTCAATTTCAAGTTCTATCGTCAGGCAACGAACAAGATCGCCGGCATCTCGGACGAAGCGGCGGCGTTTCTCGACGAATTCTTCTAGGGGCGTGGACTCATAAAGGCGTAGATGTCTGCTTCTGACGGAGAAGCGGAAATCTTACGATCAGTTAGAGTAATGCCGCTCGTGACCCCAAAGCCGACCTTGGCTGCTGCCCTCGGCGCAATATTGTGAGTGCCCCCCGCATTTGATTAAAAGTCTAGCGTTTCGATTTTCCCAAGCGCTACTTGAACGTGATAGACCGGCATAATGCAACGGCTTGGCAGCGTGCTGATCTCGTATACTCTTCCCATTGGCCTTTCCCTGTCGGGGGCGGCTTTGACGCCACTGTGCTCGCTGTTCATCTTTGGACGCCCGGATATGGGGTTCGGCGACGTGTTTCTCACTGCGCTGATGTCGGCAATTATGGCTGCAGCAGTGTTCTACTACACCGGCTCTCAACTTCTTCGAGAGTTTGGATTGCCGTCCGACACGACCATGCGTGAGCTTCACAAATTCATGACGGGCCGCTGACTCGAAGCAGACATCGATGGCAAAGCGACCGATCATGGAAGACAGGGAAGTCAGAATTACACGCAGAACAAACGCAACGATGCGCACGTTCAAGGTACTGGCGATTTTCGCTCCGCTAGGCGTATTGTGGCTAATTGCTTTCACTCAAGTATTGTTCGCCATTTTTGCGGAAAGAGTATTTTACGCCGGACGTTTTACGCCGTTTCATTCGGTTACTTACCGCGAAGAACCGACCCTGTTCGTCTTCGTTGTTGTTACATCGTTTGTGATCGTGGGTTTCTTCGGCTGGGTTATTCTGGGCCTGATCCCCAAGCAAGACCAGCAAGGTTAGAAAAGGCGCAAGTTGGTAGTGGCCGATGATCATAGCAACAATCTATCTTTGTCTTTCTGTTCTGGGGGAATGTGTTCGCTCTATCTCACTGCCCGTGTGTTTCATTCAGCGGTCCGAGCAGGGACAGTCGAAGCGGCAGCAAGGCGGGTGTATGACCGAGTGGAACATCCCGAAGCGTTCTATGGCGTGCTCATTGCGTGGGTGTTGATCGACGCGATGATGATTCTATCCTCGTTTGCCTTGCTACAGATCTGGATCGAACATTTTCAACGATGAGGGCGCTATCCCCTCATTGATTGCTGCCAGTCCTGACGACGGCTTTTGGCCCATCGCCGGCATAACGATCACGATGGGCAACGTCTGTTCTCGCGGGCAGAACGGAAGTGCCGGAGATGGGATGTGAGTTCAGCGAATGACGACCCCGGTGGACAAGCCAATCCATCCGATTGGTGTGCTTCCCGGGGTAGACCGGACATGGCGAAGTAAACCGCCACTTCCGCTCAACGGATAACAGCCTGAAATTTTCGAACCGACCCGGCTCCGCTGGCGTTCGAAAATTACTGGCACGCAACAAATTCCGTACCTCTGAACATAAAACATTTGACGCGCCGAAATTTCTCTGCGCTTAGATCATGACATTCGCCGCGGGTGAAATTGCCTGCACTCTTGAGGACCGCAATGCGTAACGCGCGCACACACATCGCAGAGACTGCCGCCCGCGTCCGGCCGCTTATTCGGCTGGCCGATTGGTCGTGCATGCCCGTGATGACGCGGGGTCCGAACTTTCAGCTCGAAGCGGGGCTGATCCGCAAAGCAAGAGTGTAACTCTCGGCGCAGGGCCACTCCCTCCGCCGAACCGGCAGGAGGGCAAGATGAACGCCCGCAACGACGTCAAGAAACCGTTCGATCAGAGCTTGGACGCGAGGCCTGTGCTGGCAGCGGCTCGACGGCGATTTGCCGCGCGGGTTGATCTTCTCGTGGCTCGCTGGCTCGAGCGCTGCGCCACCAACGCCGAGGCCGCGCAACGGTTGTTGAGGACAGATCGGAAGCCCACACGTGAGTTCGGAATGGGCGTGAGCCCTGTCGTTTCATCTCCACGTTGGGATGACTCGCCATGACGGCAGTAGGCGGCGGGTGTGCGGATAGCTTCAATGCATGGAGAGAGGCTGCCCGCATGGCAGCCTCCGTTGCTCTATTGCCGATCACCTCCGGACTTCCGGGTGTGACTCTAAGCCGAACAACGGAGGCCCGTCGTCAATATCGCCTTGGCTCGCCATCGGATGGATTGGCGCGACGATGGTGTTCGGCTATCGCACCCATCGACCCAATAGGGATCGAAGTTCCCGCGTGTCTCATATCTGCCGCACTGAAGACCTATCGTTCGAACCTGTCTGATCTGCCGCACTGTAGACGTATTCCGACGGTCATGCTCCCGGCGGGTCTGAGGGGAACGCGAAGCAGTCTACTGCCTCGTTTCTTCTAACCTGGAGAAAAAGTACCGTGATGAAAATTGTGATTGTTGTCGGTGCAACGCTTGCCGTGGTGACTGCCGCTAGTGCTGCCGACATTCCGCGCCGACAACCCGTCTATCAGACGGCCCAAGTCGGCAAGATGCCGATTGGCAAGACCCCAATCGGGAAGACGCCAATCGGCAAGACGCCTGTCGCACCGCCGCGGCCTTATGCGCGGTATTGACTTAAGGTCTCGCTGAATCTGACCTTTGTCGTCGACAGTTGAAGGGCGAAGCGTGTCAAATAGGCCGAAGAGGTTGGGAATTTGCTTGCTTGCGGGATTCACACTCGCTGTCCTGCTTCAGTGCAACATCCAATCCGCTTCTGCACGCGAGATTGACACTCGCGCCCGCTCGGAACGTTTCATTTCCCAGAATCGGGAGGTCCACAAGCGCGCCGCCGCTGCGAACGCGCTTGTCTCCAGTGAGGCGGCGTCCATTGAATCCAAACCGGCGTCACAGTCGACACGAAAGCCGGGATCGGGAGCAGCAAAGGGCCCGTACTACGTTGATTTCAGAGCCAGGACGGCGGCGAGCTGGGGACACGCTTTCGTCTGGTTCGGCAAGACAAGCGAGCGAGCAGTTGAAGTCGCGGGCCTTACCCCTGCGGGAGACACTGCAGCTTATGTACTTGGTCATTTGCTGTGGGTGCCGTCCGAGACCACGGCAAGCTATGGCGATCTTGATCCGCAGTACTTGACCGCCAGTTATCGAGTTTACCTGAACGAGCCGGACGCAAAAAAGGTTTTCGCATACATCAAGAAACTACAGGCGAGTTCACCGGTCTGGAACGCTGAAACAACCAATTGCACGGCGTTTATCGGTGACATCGCGGAATTCATGGGATTGAAAGTTCCTCACCGCTGGCAGCGCCCAGAGGAGTACGTCAACAATCTCAAGGCGATGAATAGCGGGCGCCAGATAGTCCGCCTCTCGTCAGCACAATAGCGAAGCTCCGTGTCCGTTACGTGAGACTCGGAGGTCCTGTTTGACGACCGCGTCGCCCAAATCGCGGCATCACGCCAAAGCCTCAGCCCGGTACAGCGTATCGATGGTCACGACACCGATCGCGCGCGACACGCAGGGGCAGATCTTGCGGTTGTCCTGCTTCTGCTGATCGCTGAAGAACACGTCGCGATGATCGATCTCGCCCTCGATCGCCACGACATCCACGGCGCAGACGCCGCACTCCCCGCGCTGGCAGTCCGATATCACCTCGAAGCCGGCGCCGTTCAGCGCGTCGAGCATCGAGCTGTTCTGCGGCACCACCAGTTCGGTGTCCGTATCCTTCAGCCGCACCCGGAATTCCGCCGTCGGCATCAAGCCGCTGGAGCCGAAGGTCTCATAGCGGAGATCGGCGGGCGCGCGGCCCAAATCATTCCAGGCGCGCCGCGCGGCTTCCAGCATCCGCATCGGCCCGCAGATGACGGCGATGGCGTCGTCCGGCAGGGCGCGGAAGGTGGCTTCGAGATCGAGCCGCGCGCCTTCGTCGGAGGCGTACACGATCAATCGATTGCCGAGCAGCGCGGAGAGTTCGTCGACGAAGGCTGCATCGCCGCGCGATTTCACCGGGTAGTGCAAGGTGGCGTCGATATTCCTGCGGTACAGCGCGGCGGCGATGCCGGTGATCGGCGTGATGCCGATGCCGCCCGCGATCAGGCAGTAGTTCTGCTTGCTCCAATCGATCTCCAGCAGTGAGGCCGGATTCGAAGTCTCGATCCGCGCGCCAGCTCGCAAATTCCACATGCCGCGCGAGCCGCCGCGGCTATCCGGCGCCAGCCGCACCGCGATGCGATAAGTGCCGGCGTCGTCATTCTCCACCAGCGAATAGGAGCGCCGCGCCGGCTGTCCATCGATCAGCACGGAGACGCCGATATGGCTGCCGGCCGGGTAGGGTGTGATATGACCGCTTTCAGGACGCAGGCGGAATTCGCGGATCGTTGGCGTCACGTCGCGGATCGATTCGACGGTGCACCAGCTCCATTGCTCGGCAAAACGCATGGGCTACCTCTATTCGACTGGCGATTTCAAAAGGGCGAGCGCGGGCAGCAAATCGAGATGCGTGCGGTTTCGGATCGCGAGCCGCAGGTTGCGCGCGGCGAGGCGGGAATGTTCGCGCATCACGGCTTCGGCCCGCGCGCCCTCGCGGTTCTCGATCGCATCGACCACGATGCGGTGATGATCCTGCCCGATCAGCAGGATCTGGTGCGCTTCCGGAAGCGCCGACTGCGCCATCACGAACGCGCTTGGCGAAGCGAACGGCAGCGCCGAGACGCGGTCGATCTCCCGGATCAGCGGCGCGCTTGCGGACAATTCGTTCAGCAGCGCGTGAAACCGCGCGTTCATCGTCACATAGGCGGAAAAGGCTTCGACCGAGATCGGGTCCTGCCGAACCAATTGGTCGAGATCGGCAAGGCACTCCTTGAGCGGCTCAAGGCTACGCGCGCTGACGCCGCGCTCGGCCGCAAAGCGCGCGGCGAGGCCCTCCAGCGTGCCGCGCAGCTCGATCAGATCCAGAATGTCGCGCTCGGTGAAGGCTTTCACCATGAAGCCGCCGGACGGGATCGCCTGCAGCAGGCCTTCGTCCTCCAGCCGCACCAGCGCCAGCCGCACCGGCGTCCGCGAAACGCCGGTGATGTCGACCGCCTGCAATTCGCTGATGCGTTCGCCCGGGCGCAGCCGCCCTGATAGAATCATGTCGCGCAGCGCGAGCTGCGCCCGCACGGTCTGCGAGACGGAACGTTCGGCGTCGCGCTCGCTCATTTCCTCACTCCGCAGCCTGCATGGTCTGCGGTGCGCTCCTCGCGCGCCACCATCCGGTCGATCACGCGCCGCGCCCACATCGCTCCCGCATCGATGTTGAGGTTGTAGAACGTGCGATCCGGATTCTCGTCCATCGCACGCTGCTGTGCTTCGAGGATGATTTCATCTTCGTGGAAGATGTTCGACACGCCTTCGCGAATTTCGGTGGTCAGTTTCTGTTCGGTCGTCCGGTAATTGCGGACGAAGGCCCAGAAATAATGACAGGTGGTGTCGGTCTCCGGCGTCATGGTGTTGAGCACAAAGCCGTTGACGCCCTGCGAGCGGTCGCCCTCCGGCGCGCCGGTGCCGGCGGGCGCGACGCCAACGTCGATATTGACGGTGCCGGGCGCCTGGAAATGGATGATCTGCCAGCGGTCGACCGGGCCCGGCTTCTGCAACTGCGCGGCCCAGAACGGCGGCGCGTCGATGCCCTTCATCCAGCGCGTCACGGTGACCGTCTTGTCGCCATGGGTGACGTCGAACGGGGCTTCGGCCACGTGATCATTGCCGATGCTGGAGCCATGCACGAAGGTTTCGTGGGTCAGGTCCATCAGATTATCGACGACGAGGCGGTAGTCGCATTTGACGTGAATGGTCTTGCCGTCGCCCGCCCAGGCCGGGTCGTCGTTCCAGTGGATGTCGGGCACCAGCGCGGGATCGGCCAACGCCGGATCGCCCATCCACAGCCAGATGAAACGATGGCGCTCGACCACCGGATAGGAACGCACGCAGGCGGACGGGTTGATGGTCTCCTGCGAGGGCATGTAGGTGCAGCGGCCCTGCGCATTGAATTTCAGCCCGTGATAGCCGCAGACGACGGTATCGCCGTCGAGTCGTCCCTTCGAGAGCGGCACCAGGCGGTGCCAGCAGGCGTCCTCCAGCGCGCAAACCCGCCCGTTGGACTGGCGGTACATCACGACATGCTTGCCGCAGATCGTGCGCGGAAACAGCGCGCGCTTGATGTCGACGTCCCAGGCGGCGGCGTACCAGGCATTGAGGGGGAAGGCTGATGGCATGGCTGCGCTCCTTCGTCATGGGCACAGCTTGTATACACAAATTGCGGCTGGTTGGCAAATATACCAAAATTGAAGTATTAAAATACCTCTATGGTATACATAAGATTTGTGAATTGGTTCATTTCATTCATCCCGGTTAGGCGCCACCCTTGATGGGTCAAGCGCGCAAGTCCGCAGGGAGATCAACAATCACGACAACAGGAGGCGCGATGTCATCTCAAGTATCGGCCCTCAGGCTTTTCGATTTGATCCAGTCGCAACGTGTTACGGCGGTGATCTATGTCGCGGCCAGACTGGGGCTCGCCGAGTTGTTGAGCTACGGACCGCAGACGGTCGGCAAGCTCGCCAAGGCAACCGGCGCGGATGAGCGGTCGCTTGGACGCCTGCTTACCGCGCTTTCCACCATCGGCATCTGTTCGCGAACCGGCGAAGATCGCTATGCGTTGACGGACATGGGGGCCTGCCTCGATAGCTCCGCAAAGCATTCGGTCAAGGGCTGGGCAATCCTTGAGACCGAACTGATTTCAAAATCCTGGAGCGGAATGCTTGAGTCGATCATGACCGGCAAGACCGCGGCGCAACTGCAAGGCGTCGATGACAGCTTCGAGCTGATGGGCCGGACGCCGGAGATTGTGGACAAGTTCAACGTGGCGATGGTGGAGCTTACCCGTCTTGTCACGCCGAATGTCCTTCAGTCCTATGACTTCAGCGGGATACGCCACCTGATGGACGTCGGCGGCGGATCCGGCGAATTGCTCGGCGTTATCGCGCAGCAAAACAGCAAACTGCGCGGAACTGTTTTCGACCTTCCGAGATGTGCCGAGGCCGCGGGCAAGCATCTCAGGCAGATCGGTGTCGATGACCGCGTGGAATTTGTGGCCGGCGATTTCTTCAAGGCCGTGCCGGCGATCGCAGATGCGATCATCCTCAAGAGCATCATTCACGACTGGGATGATGTGCGCAGTGTCGCGATCCTGCAAAACTGTCGCAAGGCGCTCCCGGACGGAGGCAAGCTGCTTCTGGTCGAACGGCTGATGCCGGAGAGGCCATCCATGGCGGACGAGGACAGAGAGCAGGCGCTGAGCGATCTGAACATGCTTCGCGGGCCGGGAGGGCTCGAGCGCACCGAGCGACAGTACCGCGAATTGCTCGACCAGAGCGGCTTCGAGCTGGTCACGAGCTACCCTGCCGGCCGCTTCAACGTGATTGAGGCGCGTCCCGCTTGATGACTGCCGGGTGACGGAACGTCACCGTCACCCGGGATCAGGCTGCGGCCTCAGCCGTAAACGAATGCCTTGTCCTTCAGGTCGATCGCCGGAAATTCGTCCTTTTCCGCCCAGTAGTCCTGGTTGTGCTGCCATTCCGGCTTGTCGCCGCGCTTGGGCAGCAAGTGCATGCCGCGCATCATGTAGCCAGGATTGAAGTTTTCCGGATCGATCCACGGCAACAGCGGCATGTTGTGGTCTTCGGGGCGCAACTGCGGCGTTACCTTTTTCGCGCCGGTCTCCTTCATGTGCGTGAGCAGCCGGCAGACGAAGTCGGCAACGAGATCAACGCGCAGCGTCCAGCTCGCGCGGAAATAGCCGAACACCCAGACGAGGTTCGGCACGCCCGTGAACATCATGCCGCGATAGGTCACGGTATCGGCGAAGTCGAGCGGCTTGCCATCGATGGCAAACTCGATGTCGCCGGTGGCGGAGAGATTGAAGCCGGTCGCGGTAACGATGATGTCGGCTTCCAGTTCCTTGCCGGATTTCAGCAGGATTCCCTTCTCTGTGAAGCGGTCGATCTCGTCGGTGACGACGGACGCCTTGCCGGACTTGATGCCCTGGAACAGGTCACCGTCGGGAATGAAGGCGATGCGCTGCCGCCACGGCCGGTATTTTGGCGTGAAGTGGGTCGCGATGTCGTAGTCCTTGCCGAGATAGGCTTCGACCGCCGACAACAGATCCTTCTTGGCGGCTTCCGGTTCCGCAAACGTCTTGCGGGTGAAGGCGTCCTGGTCGAACAGGATTTTCCGTCGTGTGATCTCGTGAATCCAGGTCTCGTCGACCTGTAGTTTCCGCAGTTCCTCGGCGATCTCAATCGCATTGCGCCCGGTGCGGAAATAGGTGGGCGAACGCTGCAGCATGGTGACGTGAGCGCAGTCGGGAGCCAGCGCCGGTATCAGCGTCGCAGCAGTAGCACCCGAGCCGATCACGACGACGCGCTTGTTCTTGTAATCGAGGTCTTCAGGCCATTTCTGCGGGTGGACGATCGGGCCCTTGAACTTGGCCATGTCCTTCCACTCCGGCGTATAGCCCTCGGTGTGACGGTAATAGCCCTGACACATCCAGAAGAAATTGGTGGTGAAGCGCAGCCTCTCGCCGGTGTCGGTGCGCGTGGCTTCGATGGTCCAGAGGTTTTCTTCGCTCGACCATTTGGCCGAGGTGATGGTGTGCCGATAGCGAATGTGAGGAGCGAGATCGTTTTCCTCGATCACCTCGCCCATGTATTTCAGGATTTCCGCGGCGCTCGCGATCGGCGCTGTTGTCCATGGCTTGAAGCGGTAGCCGAAGGTGTGCAGGTCGCTGTCGGAGCGGATGCCGGGATAGCGGTGGGTGGTCCAGGTGCCGCCGAACGTCTTTTGCGCTTCGAGCGCCACGAACGTCGTTCCCGGGCATTGCGTGGTGAGGTGATAGGCGGCGCCGACGCCGGAGATGCCGGCGCCGGCGATCAGGACGTCGAAATGCTCGGTCGTGCGGGGCGACGTTGCGTCGATCTGGCTTTGAACGTTCATCTTCCCTGTTCTTTTTGGTTTGTCGTACGAAAAGCAAAACGCCAGAACCTCAGGTTCTGGCGTCGCGGTCGTCAGCGATTACACTTCGCGTCGGCTGAGGAACGCCAGCCGCTCGAACAGGTGCACGTCCTGCTCGTTCTTCAAGAGAGCGCCGTGCAGCGGCGGGATCAGCTTGCGCGGATCGCGCTCCCGCAGCATTTCCGGGGTGATGTCCTCGTTCAAGAGAAGCTTGAGCCAGTCGAGCAACTCCGAGGTCGAGGGCTTCTTCTTCAGACCCGGCACTTCGCGCACCTCGAAGAAGATGCGCAAGGCTTCCTCCACCAGGCGCTTCTTGATGCCGGGGAAGTGCACGTCGACGATCCGGCCCATGGTGTCGGCGTCGGGAAACTTGATGTAGTGGAAGAAGCAGCGGCGCAGGAACGCGTCAGGCAGTTCCTTTTCGTTGTTCGAGGTGATCATCACGATCGGGCGCAGGCTCGCCTTGATGTTCTCGCCGGTCTCGTAGACGAAGAATTCCATGCGATCGAGTTCGAGCAGGAGGTCGTTCGGAAACTCGATGTCGGCCTTGTCGATCTCGTCGATCAGAAGCACCGGGCGCTTGTCGTGGGTAAAGGCCTCCCACAATTTGCCGCGCTTGATGTAGTTGGAGATGTCGGAAACCCTGCTATCGCCGAGCTGGCTGTCGCGCAGCCGCGACACCGCGTCGTACTCGTAAAGGCCCTGCTGCGCCTTGGTGGTCGACTTGATGTGCCAGGTCAGAAGCGGCGCGCCGAGCGCTTTCGCAACTTCTTCCGCCAGCACGGTCTTGCCGGTGCCGGGCTCGCCCTTGATCAGCAGCGGGCGCTCGAGCACGATCGAGGCGTTGACGGCGACCTTGAGGTCGTCGGTGGCGACATAGTCCTTGGTGCCGGTAAATTTCATCTATCCGTTTGCCTTGTTGTTCGTTCGTCAGCCGCTCGCGGCCTGAACAGTAAACGACCGCCGGTCCGGCGGTCGCGATTGGAGTTGCTGCGGCTTCGTCAGCGCCTGATCAGTGACAGGATCACCAGGATGATCACCGCGCCGATCGTGGCGTTGACGATATCGCGGACCCAGCCCGCGCCGAGGCTGACGCCGAGCTGCGGCAACAGCCAGCTCGCCAGCAGCGCGCCGATGATGCCGATCACGATATTGCCGATCAGCCCGAAGCCTGCGCCGCGCACGATCAACCCGGCAAGCCAGCCCGCAATACCGCCAATGATCAGCGCCGCTACGATTCCCATTGAATTTCCCCTGCCGGAATAAGCCTTTTGCAGGTCAATTGTAATTGAAAAACCCACCCGGTCTAGGCCTGACAGCTATGCGCTGGCCTTTGACAGGCTCTGGCTCTTGACGTGTGCCGCCCGGCGGGCAATCTGTATCCCATGTTCCTGCAATTCTTCACATCGTTGCGCGACGCGCAGGTCCCGGTGACGCTGCGTGAATATCTGACGCTGATGGAGGCGCTCGACGCCGACCTTGCCGATCAGACGGTGGAGAATTTCTACTACCTCTCCCGCGCCGCTTTGGTGAAGGACGAGCGCAACCTCGACAAGTTCGACCGCGTCTTCGGCACCGTGTTCAAGGGGCTGGAAAGCCTGCTGGATGCTATGGAGAAGGCGGACATTCCCGCCGAATGGCTGAAGAAGCTCGCGGAAAAATACCTCACCGAGGAAGAGAAGAAGCAGATCGAGGCGATGGGCTGGGACAAGCTCATGGAGACGCTTCGCCAGCGCCTGAAGGAACAGCAAGGCCGCCATCAGGGCGGCAACAAGTGGATCGGCACCGCCGGCACCTCGCCGTTCGGCGCTCATGGCTACAATCCCGAAGGCGTCAGAATCGGGCAAGAGAAGAACCGCAACAACCGCGCCGTGAAGGTGTGGGACAAGCGCGAGTTCAAAGATCTCGACGGCAATGTCGAGCTCGGCATCCGCAACATCAAGATCGCGCTGCGCCGTCTGCGCAAATTCGCCCGTACCGGCGCGCCCGACGAACTCGATTTGGACACCACGATCAGGGAGACCGCCAACCACGGCTATCTCGACGTGCATATGCGCCCGGAGCGCCGCAATGCGGTGAAGGTTTTGGTGTTCTTCGACATTGGCGGCTCGATGGATCTGCACATCGAGCAGGTCGAGGAGTTGTTCTCGGCCGCGAAGTCCGAGTTCAAGCACATGGAATATTTCTATTTCCACAACTGCCTCTATGAAGGCGTGTGGAAGCAGAACAAGCGTCGCTTCACCGACCGCACGCCGACCTGGGACGTGCTGCATAAATATCCGCACGACTACAAGGTGGTGTTCGTCGGCGACGCCTCGATGTCGCCGTATGAGATCATGGTGCCGGGCGGCTCGGTCGAGCATGTCAACGAGGAAGCCGGCGCGATCTGGCTGGAGCGCATCACGCGAACCTATCCGCATACGGTGTGGCTCAATCCGGTGGCGCAGAAACACTGGGACTATTCGGAATCCACCACCATCATCCGCCGGCTGCTTTCGGATCGCATGTATCCGATCACGATCGAAGGCCTCGAAGCCGCGATGAAGGAATTGGTGCGGTAACGGGATTGCGTGCCTCGGACGCAGGGCAGCACGGAGTGATGCGCTGCTGAGCCGGGCCCTATCGGCTGCGATCTGGGTCCCGGCTCTGCGGTGCATCACCGAAGGGGTGCTGCACCGCGTCCGGGACACGCGCACAAACACAAGAGGAAACACAATGCCCCAGACCATTCACCGTGGCATCAAATCCCTGATCGACGAAGCCAATGCCGAGATCGAGACTGTCAGCGCCACTGAGGCCATCAAGGCTGCGCAGGATCCCAACGTCGTGATCGTCGATATCCGTGATCCCCGCGAGATCGAACGCGAGGGCAAGATTCCCGGCGCGTTCTCCTGCACCCGCGGCATGCTGGAATTCTGGATCGATCCGCAAAGCCCCTATGCCAAGCCGATCTTTCAGGAAGACAAGAAGTTCATCTTCCATTGCGCCGGCGGCATGCGCTCGGCGCTCGCGGCCAAGACCGCGCAGGACATGGGCCTGAAGCCGGTTGCGCATATGGGCGGCGGCTTCGCCGCCTGGCGCGACGCTGGCGGCCCGGTCGAGAAATGGGAGCCGAAGAAGAAGACTTAGGTTTTCCCGTCATTCCGGGGCGCGAAGCGAACTATGGTGCGCGATTGCGCACCTGAGAATCTCGAGATTCCGGGTTCACGCTTCGCGTGCCCCGGAATGACAGCAAGGATTTTGTCATGCCAACCACCACTGACCCGCTCGTCTCCACCGAATGGCTCGCCGCGCACCTGAACGATTCCAACGTCAAAATCGTCGATGCCACGTTCAAGATGCCGGGCGTGATGCCGCTGCCGAAAGACGACTATCTCGCCGCGCATATTCCGGGCGCGGTGTTCTTTGACGTCGATGCGGTGTCCGACCATTCCAATCCGCTGCCGCACATGTTTCCTTCCGCCGAGCAATTCGGCCGCGATGCCGGCGCGCTCGGGATCGGCAATGACGATACCGTCGTGGTCTATGATTCCGGCGGCTGGGTCGCCGCACCCCGGGCGTGGTGGATGTTTCTGTCGTTCGGCAAGGACGTGCGCGTGCTCGATGGCGGCCTGAAGAAGTGGGTCGCGGAAGGCCGTAAGGTCGAGAGCGGGCAGGTGACGCCGAAGCCTTCGACGTTCAAGGCGACGTTCGATGCGCGGCGCACGCGCAGCATGCAGCAATTGGTCGAAAACCTCGCGACCCGCGCCGAGCAGGTGATCGATGCGCGCGCCAGTGAACGCTATCAGGGCAAGGTCGCCGAGCCGCGGCCGGGACTTCGCTCGGGGCACATCCCCGGCAGCCTCAGCCTGCCCTACAACAATCTGTTCGATGCCGCGACCGGCACGATGAAGCCGCTCGATGAGTTGCGCGCGGCGTTCTCAGGCGCCGGCGTGAAGCTCGATGCACCGATCGTGACGAGCTGCGGATCCGGCGTCAGTGCCGCCGTACTGACGCTGGCGCTCTATCGTCTCGGCGTCGAGAACCCGGCACTCTATGACGGCTCGTGGACGGAGTGGGGCGCCGCCGACGGTCCCCCGGTTGCGACCGGCCCGGCCTGATCCTCAAATTTTGGACGTTACCTCGTCGCGCTCGTCATCGGGAGCGGAAAGAACGGATTGGGTTGCTGCTGCTGCAGAGTCAGCGCTGCCTCACGTGCCAAACGTGCGCGGCGCGCCGCTGCAATTTGCCGCTTTTCCCGGGCCCGCTGTGTAGCCTGCTTCTTGATTGCGCTCCGATCGGGCTTCGCTTCTGTGGTCTTGGCCGATGTCTTTTCATCGACGATGACGGCGGGACCGCCGAGCGTCGCGATCCTGGTCACAGCGGCGTTGTCTTCAAGTGACGGCGCGTCCGTTGCCGGCGCCGCGGGAGGCGAGGCGGCGGCAGCGGTGGGCTCCGGCGTGCCAGGGACGGCGGCGAGTTTCACTTCCGCACTGGGAGCGGGTGCCTCGGTTTGGGCCGCGGAAGCCAGAGCAACCGGTGTCTCCGCAATCATCTCCGGCTCTGCCGGCGTCGCCGCAGCCAGCTGCTCGGGCTCCGCCGGACTGACGTCTGGAGACTGCAGGGTCGATGCCGGTGCCTCCGAGGCTGCTTCGGGGACGGCGGCGGCCGCGACGTTGTCGGCCGGCCTCTCCGCGACGGGTGGGTCGACGCGCATCAACGCCAAGCTCGGCAGCGAGTCGTCGTTCTGGCGGGCGAACATCGGCTCGGGCGCCGCCCGTCGCGAGCGAAGATTGGCAAATTCCTCATGCGCGGCCCGCAACAGGGCGGCAGCGCCAAGACCAAAAACCAGGATCGACATCGACAGCACGATCGCGATGAACAAAAAACGAAAGCCGGGAAGCATGGACCAGGGTTCCACCCTCCTTGATCTCGGAAGGGTTATTGCTTGCCAAGGGAACGCGGTGACCACTGTGCGGGCCGGAAGCGGCGGAGGGTGGGGCGCGCGCGAATCAGGCCGATTTGAGAGTATCTCAATGCCCGGTGGCTTTTTGTTACAAAATCTGCGGTTCGACGTCGCGCACCACCCGCCTGCGGCGATTTCCGCCGTCCTGAGGCATCTTTGCCGCAGCTCGGCTGCGATCACACGCAGCTTGGCTGCGATCACAAATGACTGGTTTGGGCCGAATTTCGCGGATTTGTCTTGAATGCGCCGCGATCTTCCGTCATCTGCCGTTAACCGTCCGGTGGGGCTTGGGGTCTATACAAAGGCGATGATGAACAACCGCATTTTGACGATTTGTGCCGCCATTGCCGCTGGTATGGCGGGAACTTCGCTCGCCCATGCGCAGAGCTATCCGTCAGCTCCCGGCCAAGTCTATTCGACAGCTCCGGGACCGTACGTGCCCGGTGGCTATGCGGTTGACGATCGCCGCCCCGGCGAACCTGATTTCGACGCACTGGAAGACGACGAGGCGCCGAACGCGCCGAGTTCGGCCGCGTTGCCGCCGCCCGGCCCGGTGCTATCGCCCAGCGATCCTCGCTATGGCCGCCCGGCCACTGCCCCGGTC
Organism: Bradyrhizobium sp. RDI18; assembly: GCF_043203335.1. Taxonomy (NCBI): domain Bacteria; kingdom Pseudomonadati; phylum Pseudomonadota; class Alphaproteobacteria; order Hyphomicrobiales; family Nitrobacteraceae; genus Bradyrhizobium; species Bradyrhizobium sp. RDI18. Next base: position 6,680,876 of record NZ_JBICRN010000008.1, read on the forward strand.
TATTCGGACCGCGGCGCCCCGGTGCCCACCGGCCCGATCCTTTCTCCGGACGACCCGCGCTATGGCCGGCCGGCCGCTGGCCCGGCCTATTCGGACCGTGGCGCCGCGACGCCGACGGGCCCGATCCTTTCGCCCGACGATCCGCGTTACGGCCGCCCGGCCGGTCCGCCGCCGGTGATCTATGCGGACCGTCCGCCCGGTGCGCAGCAGCCGGTCTATTCGGACCGCGGCGACAGCCGCATTCCCGGTGCCGGCATCGTCTATCCGAACGACGACCGCGCCGGTCTGCGCCCGCCGGGGGCCATCGGCGCCGCACCGGCGGCCGCGCCCGCCGCCACTGGCGCGCTCCCGCAATCGCAGCAACCCGCCGTTGGAGCTGATGGCAAGCCGGTGCAACTCGCCGCGCTGCCGCCGGAAGAGCAGCCGGAAGTCGGCCCTGCGCAGCTTCCGCCGCATCTGCGCCGCCAGGAAGTGGCCTTCACGACCAAGGAGCCCGCGGGCACCATCGTCGTCGATACCGCCAATACCCACCTCTATTACGTCCTCGGTGGCGGACGTGCGATCCGCTACGGCGTCCGCGTCGGCCGCGACGGCTTCACCTGGAACGGCGTGCAGAAGATCAGCCGCAAGGCCGAGTGGCCGGACTGGCATCCGCCGACCGAGATGATCGAGCGCCAGCCCTATCTGCCGCGCTTCATGGCCGGCGGCCCTGGCAATCCGCTCGGCGCACGTGCAATGTATCTGGGTTCGACCATCTACCGCATCCACGGCACCAACCAGCCTTCGACGATCGGCAAGTTCGTCTCCTCGGGCTGCATCGGCATGCTGAACGAGGACGTCTCCGACCTGTTCGAGCGCGCCAAGGTCGGTACCCGCGTGGTGGTGATGCCCGGTGGCCCCCCGCCCGCCAATACCGCAAGCGCGTCAGCCGCTCCGCCGCCCGCCGCTGGCCCGGCTGCCGCAGCAGCCCCCGACCGGCTCAGGCCCAACTGGCGCCCGGTTCCGGTGCGCAGCCGGCGGTGGTGCCGCCGCTGCCCGCCCCGGTCACGATTCGGTAGGTTCTCAGTCACAACGACGTTTCGAAGGCGCGCCCACGGCGCGCCTTTTTTGTTGTCGATCCGCGCGCGATGCGGCGTGGCCTTTGCGGAACAAGTCCGGATGTACAGGGGGCCTTTAGCCACATTCGCGCGCTTGAATTTACATTTCCTTCGACTACCTGCCGGCCAGAATTGTGGGGCAGTAGCAGGAGGATTTGCCATGCGGATCTTTGTTGCAGGCGCCACTGGCGCTGTGGGCCGTCCGCTAGTTGCCGCCTTGATTGCGGGCGGTCATTCCGTCGTTGGCACGACGCGAACGGCGGCGAAGGCCGAGATCATCAGACGGATGGGCGCGGAACCTGCGATCGTCGATGGGCTCGACGCGCCGGCCATTCGCGCCGCAGTGCTTGCAGCGAAGCCGGATGTCATCATCGACCAGATGACAGATCTCGCCGCGGTCACGGATCTCAGGCATTTCGATCGCGCGTTCGCCACCACGAATCGATTGCGCACGCAGGGCACCGATTTTCTGTTGGCAGCCGCACGCGAGGCCGGCGTGAAGCGCTTCATCGCCCAGAGCTTCTGCGGCTGGACCTACGGCCGCAGCGGCGACCCGATCAAGACGGAGGCCGATCCGTTCGATTTCGATCCGCCGGAAGAACTGCGCCGCACGCTGGACGCGCTTCAGTATCTGGAGGACGCCGTCACCAGCTCGGCGAATCTCGACGGGATCGTCCTGCGATATGGGTCGTTCTATGGCCCCGACACCGGCATGCTCTCACGCGCGATGATCCAACAGGTGCAGCGCCGCCGCGTGCCGCTGATCGGCGGCGGCGGCGGACAGTGGTCGTTCATCCATGTCGATGATGCGGCGTCCGCTACCGTCGCTGCCATCGAGCGCGGCAAGCCCGGCGAGATCTACAACATCGTCGACGATGAACCGGCGCCGGTCGCCGAATGGCTGCCTGCTCTTGCCACGCTGGTCGGAGCCAGGCCGCCGATCTGCGTGCCGGCTTGGCTTGGTCGGTTGTTCGCCGGCGAGCACCTGGTTTCGATGATGACGGAGGTGCGGTCAGGCTCCAACGCCAAGGCCAGGCGCGAGCTGGGCTGGCAGCCGGCGCATCCGTCGTGGCGTCAGGGATTTGCGGAGGTTGCCAGCGGCGCAACCGCGCAGCACGCAGCCTGAGCGTGACTAAAGCATGATGTAGACAGATGAGTTGGCCGCAGACGCGCTTTACCTCTCCCGCCTGCGCGGGAGGTCGGCGCGAAGCGCCGGGTGGGGGCTCTCTCCACTCGGGCAGTATCGCCCGCGGAGACACCCCCACCCCAACCCTCCGCCGCAAGCGGGAGAGGGAGCGCGCCTTGTTCGTGGTCGCAATCAAATCTAATTCATCCTGCCCTAGGCCAGCCGCTGCTTCGGCTCGCCCTTGAACCAGGCATCGATGCCCTCGACCATCTGCTGATAGTGGTTTCGAAAGCTGTCCTCGGTGACGTAGCCGAGATGCGGCGTCAGCACCATGTTATCGAGCTTGCGGAAAGGATGGTCGACCGGCAGCGGCTCGACCGAGAACACGTCGATGCCGGCACCTGCGATCTTCCTTTGCGTCAGCGCTTCCAATAGCGCGCCTTCGTCGACGATCGGCCCGCGCGCGGTGTTGACGAGATAGGCGGTCGGTTTCATCCGCGCGAGGTCATCGCGCCCGACCAGCCCGCGCGTGCGCTGGCTCAGCACCACATGGATGGTGACGATGTCGGCGGTCGAGAACAGCTCTTCCTTGCTCACATAAGTGACGCCGACCTCCTTGCACTTTTCCGGCGTCAGGTTCTGGCTCCAGGCGATCACGTTCATGCCGAAGGCCTGCGCCAGCTTCGATACTTTGGTGCCGAGCTTGCCGAGGCCGATCACCCCGAGCGTGCGACCCTCGATCTCCATGCCGACATGTGCCTGCAACGGCTCGCCGGCATGCATGCGGGCGTTTTCGCGGCCGATATTGCGGGTCAGCTCCAGGATCAGGCCCATGGTCAATGGCGCCGTCGGGTCGCGGCCCCATTTCGTGCCGCACAGCACCACCTTGTGGTCCTTGGCGGCCTCCATATCGATGGCGGCATTGCGCAGGCCCGAGGTGATCAGGAGTTTTAGGTTGGGCAGCCCTGCAAACATGGTGCGAGGGAACGGCGTGCGCTCGCGCATCGCACAGATGATCTCGAAATCCTTGAGCGCGGCGGCCGCGGCTTCCGCGTTCGCAAACGGCTGGTTGAACACCGTGACGTCGACGCGGTCGGTGACCTTGGACCAGTCGGCGACCTTAAGCGCCACATTGAGATAGTCGTCGAGGATTGCACAGCGCAGCCGCGTCATTTGCGAGGTCCGTTGATGGCGAGGATGACGGCGGGAAACGCCGTCGGAAAGGTCGCCATGGTTGCGCGCATTCGGTAGCGGCGCAAGCGGACTAAACGCAGGGCAGGCTCAAATGCAGGGCAGGCTCAAAACCAGCAAACTCAGTTCGAATAGCCGGGATGCTTGGCGCGCCAGGCCGGTCCCGGGCCGCGCATATAGTGCAGTTCCGGGCGGTAGGGGTTGAACGCCTTGGCCACGAACTGGCGCCAGAAAGCGCGGAGTTCTGCCAACGGTTTTGCCAGTCCGGCGCTTGCATGAGCCGGGGCGGAAAGGGATGCCAAACCGATCGTAGCCATGACGCGGGCCCTTGTTTTCAAGACGCCTTTTTCGGCGCTGAAAACGAGTTTTCGCCTGATTTATTAAAAGATAGTTTCAATTGTCGGGATCTCGGCGGACATGGTGACGATCCCGTATTCATCCGTGGTGAACGGATGGAAAACGCCCCTGCCGCGGTTGCCCTTTGGGGGCCGCGCCGCTACATCAGCGGCAGCAAATTTCCGTAAAATCCAACGATTCCAAGGATCGCGATGGCTCGCCAGTTCATCTATTTCATGCAGGGTCTGACCAAGAGCTACCCGACCCGAAAGGTGCTCGATAACATCCATCTGAGCTTCTACCCGGACGCCAAGATCGGCGTGCTCGGCGTCAACGGTTCCGGTAAGTCGACCCTGCTCAAGATTATGGCCGGTCTCGACAAGGAATACAGCGGCGAGGCCTGGGTCGCCGAGGGCGCCCGCGTCGGCTACCTCGAGCAGGAGCCGCACCTGGACACTGCGCTTACCGTCCGCGAAAACGTCATGCAGGGCGTCGCCAAGCAGAAGGCGATCCTCGATCGCTACAACGAGCTGGCGATGAACTATTCGGATGAGACCGCCGACGAGATGACCAAATTGCAGGACCAGATCGAGGCCGCGAGTCTCTGGGATCTCGACAGCAAGGTCGACCAGGCGATGGACGCGCTGCGCTGCCCGCCCGATGATTCCGACGTGACAAAACTCTCCGGCGGCGAGCGCCGCCGCGTCGCGCTGTGCAAATTGCTGCTCGATCAGCCGGATCTCTTGCTGCTGGACGAGCCGACCAACCACCTTGATGCCGAGTCGGTGTCGTGGCTGGAAGGCCACCTGCGCAATTACCCCGGCGCGATCCTGATCGTAACCCACGACCGCTACTTCCTCGACAACGTCACCGGCTGGATCCTCGAGCTCGACCGCGGCCGCGGCATTCCCTACGAGGGCAACTATTCGTCCTGGCTGGTGCAGAAGCAGAAGCGCCTCGAGCAGGAGGGCCGCGAGGAGGCCGCGCACCAGAAGACGCTGGCCCGCGAGCAGGAATGGATCGCGTCCTCACCGAAGGCGCGCCAGGCCAAGTCCAAGGCGCGCTATCAGCGCTATGAGGACCTGCTCAAGCAGGCGAGCGAGAAGCAGACTCAGGCAGCGCAGATCACCATTCCCGTGGCCGAGCGCCTCGGCCAGAACGTGGTCGATTTCGAAGGGCTCACCAAGGCGTTCGGCGACCGCGTGCTGATCGAGGATCTCACTTTCAAGCTGCCGCCGGGCGGCATTGTCGGCGTGATCGGCCCCAACGGCGCCGGCAAGACCACGCTGTTCCGCATGATCACCGGGCAGGAAGAGCCGGACAAGGGCACCATCACCGTCGGCGAGAGCGTTCACCTCGGCTACGTCGACCAGTCGCGCGACGATCTCGACGGCAAGAAGACGGTGTGGGAGGAGATTTCCGGCGGCAACGAATTGATCCTGCTCGGCAAGCGCGAGGTCAATTCGCGCGGCTATTGCTCGTCGTTCAATTTCAAGGGCGCCGACCAGCAGAAGAAGGTCGGCGCGCTGTCAGGCGGCGAGCGCAACCGCGTGCATCTGGCCAAGATGCTCAAATCAGGCGCCAACGTGCTGCTGCTCGACGAACCGACCAACGACCTCGACGTCGATACGCTGCGCGCGCTGGAAGAGGCACTGGAGGATTTCGCCGGCTGCGCCGTCATCATCAGCCATGATCGCTGGTTCCTCGACCGCATCGCCACCCACATCCTGTCCTTCGAAGGCGACAGCCATGTAGAATGGTTCGAAGGCAACTTCCAGGATTACGAGAAGGACAAGATGCGCCGGCTCGGCCAGGACAGCATCATTCCGCACCGCGTGAAGTACAAGAAGCTGACGAGGTGATTTCAGGCAAACGCTGAACGCCGCGACATTGTCGTTGCATTCCCAACGTGGTCGTCTCGATAGCGGGATCGGGCCTTGCGGAAACTTTAGGCGGGGCGTGCAACACCGCTATTTTGCCTTGAAGCTCCGGCTAACGTGACGATCCCGTAATATGCGCTGCGGCCAGTTGTCGCTTCACAGCGCGGTCAGATTGCGTAGATATAGCCATCCTTCCGCAATTCGAATCCTCCAGCGAGCCCTTCTGAATGTCCCTTACTCCCGAAACGCCCTTGCCGCCCAAAGCTCAGAGGAAGGCATTGCGTCCGGTCCCGCTGCTGATCTTCAGCTCCCGCTGGCTGCAACTGCCGCTCTATCTTGGCCTGATCGTCGCGCAGGGTGTCTATGTGGTGCTGTTTCTGAAGGAGTTGTGGCACCTGTTCGCCCACGCCTTCGATTTCAGCGAACAGCAGATCATGCTGGCGGTCCTCGGCCTGATCGACGTGGTGATGATTTCGAACCTGCTGGTGATGGTCATCGTCGGCGGCTACGAGACCTTCGTCTCCCGTCTCAATCTGGAAGGACATCCCGATCAGCCGGAATGGCTCAGCCACGTCAACGCCAGCGTGCTCAAGATCAAGCTGGCGATGGCCATCATCGGCATCTCGTCGATCCATCTGTTGCGCACCTTCATCGAGGCCGGAGGATTGGCCTCGGGCAAGTCCGGCTACACCGAAACCGGCGTGATGTGGCAGACCATCATCCACACGGTTTTCATTCTGTCGGCGATCGGCATTGCCTATGTCGACAGATTGTCGAATGTTTCCACCGAGCATGCCAAGGCCGCCTCGCATTGATGGGCGACGTGTCGATCGACAGGATTCCGGTTTGCGACAGAGGTTGATAGCCGCGGTTCTGATACTGGCAGCGATGACGCCGGGCGCTATGCGTCCGGCCCGCGCCGCCGACGCCGCCTTCACCCAGTTCATCGCCTCGTTGTGGCCGGAAGCGCAGGCGGCCGGCGTGTCGCGCGCGACGTTCGATCGCGAAACGCAAGGACTGGAGCCTGACTACAAACTGCCTGATCTCTTGCTGCCGGGCCGGCCGCCCACCGGCGCGCCGGCGCAGGCCGAATTTGTGCAGGTGCCGGCCGATTATTTGAAGGAAGCTTCCATCGCGCGGCTGGCGGCCGAAGGGCAGAAGCTGATGCAGAAGCATCGCGCTGCGCTGACCGAAATCGAAAAGCGCTTCGGTGTACCGGCTAGCGTCGTGCTCGCGATCTGGGGCCGCGAGACCGATTTCGGGCGCTATCGCCTGCCTCACGACATGCTCCGCGTGGTCGCGACGCAGGCCTATGTCGGCCGGCGCAAGGATCAGTATCGCACCGAGTTTATTCAGGCGCTCAAACTTCTCGGCGAGGGCGCTGTTGCGCGCAAGGACTTCCGCTCGTCGTGGGCCGGCGCGACCGGTCTCACCCAGTTCCTGCCGTCCGAATATTACAAGCACGGCATCGATCTTGACGGCGACGGTCGTGTCGACATCTGGAATTCCGTGCCGGACGCGCTGGCGTCCGCCGCGCAACAGCTCGTCAACAAGGGCTGGCAGGCGGGCGTGCGCTGGGCCTATGAGGTGAAGGCGCCGGCCAACGTCGATTGCACCATGGGCGTGCCCGAGGTGACGAAGCCGATCGCCGAGTGGCTGCGCGCCGGCTTCGTGCCGGTGCGCGGACAAAGGCTGAGTGCGGCCGAACAGGCGCAGCCGGCCTCGCTATTGCAGGTGGAGGGCATCTACGGCCCGTCGTTCCTGACCACGAAGAACTACTTCGTTATCAAGGAATACAATTTTTCCGATCTGTATGTGCTGTTCGTCGGCCATCTCGCCGACCGCATGGCGAGCCCGCTGCCGTTCGCAACACCGTGGTCGGCCTCGACGCAGTTGCGCTCCGCCGATGTCGAGGCCATGCAGCGCCATTTGACGCGCATCGGTCTCTACAAGGACAAACTCGACGGCAAGGCGGGCATGCAGACCCGTGCGGCATTGGGCGCGTATCAGAAGTCGGCGGGCCTCAAGGTCGATTGCTGGCCGAGCGAAACAGTGCTGCGTTCGATGAGTGCGGGGCGATAGTCACCCTCCCCTGGAGGGGGAGGGTCGGCTCGTGTGGAGCGAAGCGACATGCGAGACGGGGTGGGGTGATCTCTCCTCTCGGGCACTGTTGGACGCGGAGAGACCGTCACCCCACCCCGCCGCTCATTCATGAGCGTCGACCCTCCCCCTCCAGGGGAGGGTGAGCAAACATCCGGGTTTCTTTGGCGAAAAAAAAGCCCGGCCGAGATCTCGGCCGGGCTTTTGATCAACACGCGTATCTCGCGCGCCGATCGATCAGATCAGTGGCAGACCTCGACGCGGCGATAGCGCCAGTCGTAGCCATCCCAGAAGCGCTCGCGAACCATGCGGCACGCCGGATAGGGCGCCTCTTCCACATACACCGGACCGCCGTAAGCCGGGCGGCTGGAGGCGATCGCGCCACCGATGATCGCGCCGCCGAGCAAGCCGGCCGCCACGCCTGCGGCAACGCCACGCTGTGCACTTGCAGGCGTCGAGGCAAGCGAACCGGCAATCGTTGCGACTGCGACGAAGGCAGCAAATGTCTTCTTCATGTCCTGGGCTCTCCTGGAGTGACGCCTTCGGGCGCCGGGTTTAGGGGATGACTCACACGCTGTTTCGAACTGCCGCTTCGCTAAAAAAGCGCACATGGGTCAATCGAAAGTAAACGTCTTCAAACGGTCGCGGAAAAAAACGGTCTTTTTCGGGCCGGAAAACCCAAGCACCCCGGAAAAGCACCTGCTTTTCCGGGGTTTTGAGCGCAATTTAATGAAGATGAACGGCCGCAAGAGCGTTTTCGAGCGAAGCATGCCCTCGGACTTGATCCGTGGGTGGAAACCGGTTCGCATTAAGAAAACGCGTCAAGATAAGGATCTAGAGCCCCGTTTCGATTTCATCGAAACGGACAAGGCTCTAGTCGCAGACCCTGACGTTGCGGACCCGCCAGCCATAGCCATCCCAGAACCGCTGCCGCTGCCAGATGCAGGACTCACCGTAGCCGGGATCGACGACATAGGCCGGGCCGCCATAGCCGGGCTCATAATAGCCCGGGCCGTAATAATAGCCGTTCTGCGAAGCAATCGCGCCGCCAACAATGGCGCCGCCGATCAATCCGGCGGCGACGCCCGCCGCAACGCCGCGCTGGGCTTGGGCGGGAACAGCCACGGCCGAAACGGCCAACGCGGCGGCGGCGCCGAGCGCCATCAATGTCTTCTTCATGGCTTCACCTTTCTCGTGGAGCAAACGAACCTTAAGTTCCGTCCGGGCAAAAGTTCCACATTTCGCTTGAATGATCAATGAACAGCCGCCGCTCTGGGGATGACGAAAATGCGAGGAGGCGCGCAGGCTGCGGTGCGGCGATACTAAAGATCCCTGGGTTCGGCTGTGGCGGCGACTGATGCGAAGAACCCCGGCAAGCCAGCGGCGGATTGATTTACCGCAATACTCCTTTTTAGAGTCATTCCAGTGTTTGCCCGGCATCAGTTTGGAATTGCTTGAAAATGCGGCTTTTCCTTTTGCATCTCGGCGCGCTCTTAAATATCGATGAAGCCGCATCACCCAAGGTTTTACCGGTTTCATGATCGTCTGTTCCTGCAACGTGTTGAGCGACCACGATGTCCGTAATGCTGTGACTGCAGCTTCGGACCTGCCGCGAAATCCCAAACAGATTTACGGTTGCCTCGGCTGCAGCGCCGAATGCGGCCGTTGCGCGCGCACCATCAAGACCATCATCGACGAAGCGCTCGGCGCCTGCGCCAAGGAGTGCTGCTCCGGTTGCCCGCACACGCGCCAGGCCGCCAACGACGAGCCTGCGCAGGAGGCCGCCCCCGCCTTCGCCCTCGCGGCCTGCTGAAATCCCTCTGAAATCCCTTCTGAAATCCCTTCTGAAAGCCCTGATTTCTCAGGTTCCCACCGCTTTTTCCGCGGAACAGTTGCCCTCGGCACCAAACTGATTTAGAAGCGTTCTAAATGCAGTGTCAGGCCGCGTCTGGCCTGGGAAAATTGGAGTGGACCATGCAGGGCGATCCCAAAGTCATCGACTATCTCAACAAGGGCCTGCGCAGCGAGCTCACCGCGATCAACCAGTACTGGCTGCATTACCGGCTCCTGAACAATTGGGGTCTTTTGGAATTTGCCAAGGTCTGGCGCAAGGAATCCATCGAAGAGATGGAACACGCCGACAAGTTCACCGATCGGATCCTGTTCCTCGACGGTTTTCCCAACATGCAGGTGCTCGATCCGCTCCGGATAGGCCAGAACGTCAGGGAAATCATCGAATGCGATCTCGCAACCGAGATGACCGCGCGCACGCTCTATCAGGAAGCGGCGACCTACTGCCATGGCGTGAAGGATTACGTCTCGCGTGACTTGTTCGAGACCGTGATGAAGGACGAGGAACATCACATCGACTTCCTCGAAACCCAGCTTGACCTGATCCAGCGCATCGGGCTTGAGCTCTACACCCAGAAGCACGTCGGCGGCCTGGAGAACGGGGACTGAGGCGTCTCACCCTCCCCTGGAAGGGGAGGGTCGGCTCGTATTGAGCGAAGCGAAATGCGAGACGGGGTGGGGTGATCTCTCCACTCGGGCACTGATCGAGAGGATAGACCGTCACCCCACCCCGCCGCTCATTGCATGAGCGTCGACCCTCCCCTCCAGGCAGGGCTATCGCATGTGAGCAATGAGTTCGAAGAGGAAGGCATCGTTCCAGCCAGCGCGCTTGAGCTTGAGGCGCAAGGAGGTGGTTGTGTCGGGATGGGCTCTGGCAACATTGAGGGCAAGGCGCCTGAGTACGGCAAGGTTGGCCGGGCCGTTGTCCTTGCGATTGCGGGCCAGATCCTCGTCGAGGATGACATCGAGCGGCCAGTGCAGGCCGTTTTCGATGGTCCAATGGGTGCGAACGATGCGCAGAACCTGCGTGCGGCTGTAGTTTTGGCTCATCAGGAAGTAGCGCTCGACGGTTTTGTCCTTGCCGCGCTTGCTGCTGATCCGCGCGACGGCTTTGAGGCCCGGAAAGTTGTGCTTCCGCTCCATATCCTTGACGGGCACGACAAGCACGCTGCGCTTTTCCTTTCGGCCATGATCTGCCTCGGTGGTGGAAACCGGCTTCTTGCCCTTGCGCACCGCTGCGGCAATCGCCGCCCTGGCGTCGGCCAACAGCGCTGGCTGGTTCTCCTTCACCGCCAGCACGTAATCGCCGCCCCGCGCCACGATCTCCTTGGCCATGCCGCGATGGCAGTGCAGCGCATCGGCCGTCACCACGCAGCCTTTGAGCTGCAGAAGTTCGATCAACTGCAACGCGCCAGCAGCTTCGTTGTTGTTCGGCGCCTGCACGTTGGCCAGCGCCATGCGGGTCTGCGCCGCCCAAGCGGTCACCATGACCGGCGGCATGTGGCTCCTGCCGCGCTCGTAGCCGCGCCGCAGCGCTTTGCCGTCGAGCGCGATCACGCCTTTTGGCCGTTCGATCTTCGCGCCTTCGGCAAAGGCTTTCATGAAGCGCTGGAAGGCTTTCTCGAACGCTTTCGGATCGAGCATGCGGAACACGCGGCTGAACGTGTCGTGGCTCGGCAGACCATGCTCGAGCACCAGCACGCCCTCCCAAAGATAGGCCTTCATTCGCGCAAACAGCGCCATGTCGGTGCAACTCGTTGCCCCGCACAGCGTCGCCATCAAGGCGATGAACAAAATCTCCGTCAGATCGTGCAGCGCATTGTCCGCGCGCGGGTCCGGCAGTTCCTCGAAGCACTCCGCAAATCGATTCATCGGCCGCTCCATCCGAATCAGGAGCTACCTTCAGAATCAATTTCTCACCGCTTCGCAATAACTTACGGAATTGAACATGCGATTCCCCTGCCCCTCCAGGGGAGGGTGATCGATCGCCAAGACAATCTTCCCTACAACTGCGCCTTATAGCGCGCGTAGATCTCGGCCTGGCTTTCGCGCTCGCCAAGGCCGGTCTGATCGTGGATCACTTCGCCGATGCTCGGCATTACCGAGCGTTCGACCTGCGTGGCCGCCCACAGTTTCGAGCGCATCAGCGCCTTGCCACAGTGGAAATAGGCTTCCCTCACGTCGATATGCAGCACCGCACGCGGCGGCTTGCCGAACTCGATCATCGACGCCATCAGCTCCGGATCGACAGATAGCTTGCCCTTGCCGCCGACACGCAGCGTCTCGTCGATCCCGGGTACGAAGAAGATCAACTGTACGAAGCCCGAGCCCTCGACGATATTGCGAAAGCTGTCGATGCGGTTGTTGCCCGAGCGATCCGGCATCAAGAGCAGGTTCGGTCCGGCGACATGGACGAAACCGGGGTTGCCGCCGCGTGGCGATGCATCGACGCTGCTGTCCGAGCCTGAGGTGGCGAGCACACAGAACGGGGACATGCCGATGAATTTTTTCGCGTGCGCGTCGATCTCCGGCCGCGCCTTGGCGATCACGCGCGGCGTGGGAGCGGGATAGATCGTGGCGAGGTCGCCAGGGGCAAGATCGGACAAGGGATTCCTCCGGTCAGTTTTTGACAGACTACCACCCTCGCATTTTCACGTCATCCCCAGGTTGGAAGGCTTCTGGCTCCGTCATTGCTATCGCTCCTCGCAATGACGTCCTCTGGTCAAACCGCGTCCGCCGGCACGAAACAGCTAATGATGATGCTGCCGCGGTGGTGCACGTACCACACCACGGCTTCGCCGATCGGGTTGCCCTGATCGCGAATGACCGCGCGCTCGGGCACCTGCATCCATTGGCCCTCGATCGGCACCCAATAGGCGCCGCCGCGAACGTCGTAGCTGGTGCGATGCCCATCCGACTCATCGCAGCATGGCACGCCGTTCGGCGCGATCACGCTCTTGAACCAGGCGCGGATATCAGGCGGCACGTGATCGTACTGGCCCCTGTCGACAGCGAGCGCTGCGCCGGCCAGCACCGAAAGGCAGACGAGCAAGCCGAATGGCGCAAGCCTTCGCATCCGATCCTCCGCTGCGTTGTCTCTTCCTCGCGACGGCGCATGCCGCTCACGATCTGTAATCCGAGGACAATTCAAGCGGAGCCCGCGTGTCGATGCACGCTCAAATAATGAGCGATGTGAGCGAAGCAAATTTGATGCGGTGCGAAGTCGGGACTTCGTCCTGTACACAGTTTGATGCGACCCACGGCCGGTTCAACGATCGCAGCGCACTGGTTGCTGCCTGAACTAGGAAAAGTACGAACGTGCTATCGATCTCGCCTACGGATTCGTGGTGAGCTGCCGGGCGCCGCAAGCTGCCTGACATGCGGTCTAACCGCCCGCGGTTGGTGGAAGGAGCGGCTCTACGGTCATCTTCACGATTGGAAACGCGTTGGGCACGAACCCGAAGATTGCAATAGGCCTGCTTTCACCTGTGGGATTGCTGTTTGCGCTCCCAATATTGCTCTGGGCTTTCAGCTTTACCGAACGTTTCGGACTTGAGAAATGCAGCATCGGTTCGATTAGCGATGCCGAATACCAGAACATATTGTCGCGAGCCGGCGAGCAACGCTGGACGGTATGGCCCGATTTGTCGAATGGGGTGTTTTGGCCGTCGGACAGGGGCTTTCGAGGCCCGACAGCATTTTTCAACAGCAATCTCGATGGTCAGCTTCTCTCGCATATCAGAGAGCTTGCTGGACCCGACGCGTCCATGAATCGCCAACTTGCTTCGGGCCATGCCGTCATGCGCAGCATGGGCGCAGAATACGTTCAAACTCAAGAACGCGCCGGTTCGCGCGTCCGTTTCACATACTACCTGCCGCAAGTGCGTTTCGCGCCTGTGTGTGTTCTTTGCCTAATATGGTGGTACACGACCATTGACGTGATCTTTTCTCATGACCTCGCCACCGATCGATACGAGTTGCAGGCAGTGAACGTTCTGCACGCCGGGCTGAAAGGTACTCCCGACAAAGAGCGCGCGCGCAACGTTCCATGGGGCAGTTGCCCCGAGTTTCGAAGATAATCGCCTCCGCTTTCACGAATATCGGTTCACATCGCCCGTTGCGGCGCGCTCTGCAGCAACTCCTGCAGCTCCTTCTTGTAGAACTTCGCATTGCCGGTGGTGAGATGGCCGCGCGTCTCGCTGGAGGTCGGGATCAGGAACAGGCGTCCGTTCTTGACGCGCTTCATCGCCGCCTCGGTGACGCCAGTTTCCGGCGGATTGCGCTCGTCGTCGGCGGCATTGATCAAGAGCAGCGTCGCCTCGATCTTCTCCAGCGAAGGCGCCGGATTGTAATCGCGCGAGGCTTCCCATTGGTAGATGAAGTCGTTGGCATCGGCGGTAACCGCGGTTGCCAGCCGGTCGTCCACCATCTTGTCGGCCTTCGCCGCCGTCGGCGCCAGCGCCTGATAGGCCAGCGTGCCGCCGGCGGTCGCGATGCCGAAGGCGTTGATGGCGTATTTCATCATGCGCGGCTGGACGGTGTAGTTGCCGCCATTGTAATCGGGATCGTTCCGGATGGTCTCCAGCATCATCCGCCGCAGCATCCAGTTGCGCGCCGCCATCTCGGTCGGCTGCGAGGCCATCGGCACCAGCGCGTCCATGAAGTCAGGATATTTGCCGCCCCAGATCCAGGTGTGCATGCCGCCCATCGAATTGCCGATCACGAGGCGCAGATGCTTCACACCAAGACCTTCCGTGACCAGGCGATACTGCGCGCCGACCATGTCCTCGTAATTGTATTTCGGAAACGTGGTTTTCATGCCTTCGGAGGGCTTTGATGATCTGCCGTGGCCGACGCTATCCGGAATGATGATGTAGTATTTCGCGGCATCCAGCGGCTGGCCGGGGCCGAACAACTCCCCGCCGAAGGTGGCCGTCAGCATGCTGGCGGCCGAGCCGCCCGAGCCGTGCAACACCAGTACGGGCTGACCGGTCGGCTCGCCGATCGTGGTATAGTGCAACCGCAATTCCGGCATCGTCTCGCCGGTGTGGAATTTGAAGTTTTTGGCGATCCAGTAGCCCTGCCTGGGTGCGGGATAATCGGCGGCGAAGGCGGTGACGGAGGTCAGGGCCAATACGGCGGCCGAAAAGGCGGCATGCGAAAAATTCATCATGGTCTCCCCAAAAACTGCGGCCGTCTTTGCGGACCGCTTGACGGGGAACCTAGCACACTAGATCGCCGAACAATGCACTAACCTTCCACTTCGGTTTCCGGCCGGTCATTGCCGGCGGCGGTCTCCGACCGCCATCTTCCATCATCGGTTTCGTACTCGATCACCTCGGTGCGCCCGGGCACGCGCTGCTCGGCGGCCGCGCGCCGGGCGGCTGCCAGCGCCGCGGCGCGGTTCGGAAACGGTTCGGAAAACACGCCGTTGACGGTGTAGGCCCAGCCGCCGTCATGTTCGACGATCTTGTAGGTCACGTGGGGCATCGGGAACTCGCTGTTTCGAGGTGCCGACAGGGGTGAACACGCCGCTAGTTTAATGACAGAATAAGCCACGCCGTCGGATTTTGCACCGGCCGTTCGTCCTTGATCGAAGACCTCTGCAGAAGAGAGCACCATGTGCCGTAACATCAAGACCCTGTTCAATTTCGATCCCCCGGCCACGCACGCGGAGATCCATGCCTCCGCGCTGCAATTCGTGCGAAAGCTCTCCGGCTTCAATTCGCCGTCGCAGGCGAACGCCGAGGCGTTCAACCGCGCGGTTTCCGAAGTCTCCGACAGCGCGCGGCGCTTGCTGGCCTCGCTGCAGACCAACGCCCCGCCGCGCGACCGCGAGGTCGAGGCCGAGAAGGCGAGGGAGCGCTCGCGGGCGCGGTTTGGCTAGGGGCGTGGACTCATAAGCGCGCAACTAAATGCAGCGGGCATCGAGTTCCGGCAGATCGCGCTAGGGACAGCAATCCGCAGCAGGCCTGATAGAGCCGGCGCTGGTCAGTCTGACCGTTGCTGTGGGTCTGAAGATGAACTGCGACCCGCTGCTCCTTTTGGGGCCGTTCGCAATAAGAGAACGTACTGATCTCAACAAATCATTGTGCCGGCATCGAACCTTGGCGCGTTGGCCCAGTCATATTTGCAGTGTTCCGACCAGATTATTCAAACGGATAGGAAAGTGCTGCCATGTCTCCTGAAACCAAAGAACTTCTCAAGACGACCTGGGCGAAAGTGATTCCGATCAGCGATATCGCGGCTGGTTTGTTCTATGAGAGACTGTTCACGCTCGATCCATCGCTGCAGCGATTGTTCAAGAATGCAGATATGAAAGAGCAGCGCCGGAAGCTGGTCCAGGCATTGAGTGCCGTGATCAACAGTGTCGATGACTTGCCGTCGTTGGTACCGACGCTAGAGATCCTCGGGCGAAACCATATTCGGTATGGCGTAGAGGATCGGCATTACGACACAGTTGGTGCAGCCTTGCTATGGACACTGGAGCAGGGGTTGAAAGAGGCTTGGACGCCAGCGGCGAAGTCGGCCTGGGTGGTGGCATACAGCACCGTGTCCGGGGTCATGCGTGATGCGGCAGCCGCATCGCGACAGAACGCGACCGCACAGGCAATTTGAATCCGGCAGGCGCCTCTTGGCCCATCGCCGGCATGACGATTACGATGGGCAACGTCTGTTCTCGCGGGCAGAACGGAAGGGCCGGAGATGGGCTGTGAATTCAGCTAATGACCGACCCGGACCGAACCTTTTGTATTGGCCTTGTGGCTGGCCTGTTTCGACCTCATGTTGGTCGACTTCTCTCCCGTAACAGCGCGCCGTTCCTGTGACGCTTGAACTGAAGCATCCGAACGTTTGCGTAAACCTTGATCGCTGCGTGGGAATTGCCGATCCCTTCGTATGACCGATCGCGCCTGCCGCATTCTGCGGAACAAATCAACGTGCTCGTGCGTCGCGATGGTGACATAACGCTGTTGTTTATCGTGCCTGCCCTTTAGGAGCGAGGAGGAGCCGATCGATGAAAGCCGAAGACGCCGCCGACATGATGGATCAGGAGAAGGAGAACGACCGCTTCAAGCAGCGCGCGGCGGTCGGCATCGCCATTCTGGCGATGCTGCTGGCCATCACCGGGCTTGGCGGCGCCAACGCCGGCAAGGAGGCGACCAACAACAACCTCTATGCCGCGAACCACTATGCCTTCTACCAGGCCAAGAACATCCGCCAGACCGACTACAACCTCGCGGCCGACGCGATCGAACTGGCGTTCCTGCAGGACGGAAGCCTCAACGCCGAGGCCAGGACGGCCCTGAAGGCAAAAGCGGAGGCCTATCGCAAGACGGCGGCACGCTACGAGTCCGAGCCCGAGACGCAGGAGGGCAAGAAGGAATTGATGATGCGGGCCAAGGACTACGAGAGCAGGCGCGACCATGCGCTGAAGCAGGATCCCTACTTCGACTATGCCGAAGCTCTTCTGCAGATCGCCATCGTGCTGATCTCGGTCTCCATCGTCGCGACGCTGCCCTGGCTTGCGATCGTCGGCGGCATCGTCGGTGCCGCGGGTGGCCTGCTGATGGTCAACGGCTATACACTGGCGGTCGAGATACCGTTTCTGGCAGCATAGAAGTCCGCACGCGGATGGTTGTGCAGGTGCTGTTGGCAAGGACGAAGGGAGCGACGACAATGTGACGCAGGCAGCGCATTCCTCGGTGTTAGCTTTTGGCCAACATATTGGTCGCGTAGCCAATGTCCGCTTCTGACTCTCAGCAGGAGGCGACTTCGTGTAGCGCGCAAAATCAAATGCCATCGCGCGCACGATCATTTGTCACCCTCGGATTTTGGCTGGAACCCCGGTAACTGCCAAGGCGGGGCCGTGCGCTCGCCGCGGTCCCAGCGAGCGTACTTTTCGGCCATCCAGGTTTGGTGATGGCGCCATTTTGACCCGTTCCGGAAGTCATGCCTATTGGATGTTATCGCCAATCGTCGATGATATAGGCGCCGGGGCGACAATAGCCGGGATCGTTCTGTCTGTGCATGGTCACGCCCAGAATTTCGGTGCGAAATCCGCGGCCGACCAGATGCCGATAGGCTTCGTGGCGTGCCATGTTCGCACCAGCCAACAAGTTCGACATGCCGGCAGCGACCGCCAACGCCTCGCACGCGTCCAGTAGCCGATGATAATCGTATTCGGCCGATTGCCCATCGCGGACTGCACCGAATTTAACAAAGCAAGTGTCTGCTCCGGATTCGCTCCGTGGCCCGTAGTGACACACCGCGAACGCCGCGATACCACGGGCACCTTCAATCAAAACTATATCACCCAAACCTTGCGCATGCGTCGCCCCTATCTCGCCAGATAGGTCGAGACCAGGACAAATCGTTTCAGCTACGTCCCGGCACGACTGGAGAGCTTCCTCTCGCTGCACTTGGCTTAACTCGCTGAAGCGCAACCATCCGGCTGCCGTTTGGCGCACCGCTTTTGCCGACATTATTGCTGTGAGGAAACGCGCGCAAAAGCCGTATTTTTGATATAGGGCGATATGCTTCGCGCTATCTGAGAATGTGAACAGCCCGACGTGTCGCGTGTCCCAGGTATCGAACTGCTCGATGGTTTTCCCAAGCAGTGCTCGGGCGATACCTCGCTCCTGGAGATCAGGACGCACAGTCAATGGACCGAAGAAGCCGACGCTTCCCCAATTGGTAGCAAAGTTGGAGCCGACTAATTTTCCATCCAGCGTCGCGCCGAACGAGGCCACGTGAGCCGCCTGCCGGCGGCCATAGACGTAGTCCCGATCGGCCCAGAACATGTCCGGGTTGGGAGCCCCAAGGAAGGTACCAAAGGCAAGACGGAAAATCCGCGCAGCTTCCGGCAAATCTTCTTCCTCGAGTCTGCCAACCACCGGGCGGCTCGCTTTCGGATCGGCGTTGCCGCCGGCGTTATGATCTGACATGATCACCTCCCTTTTTGGAAGTGTCCACGCTAGCGACGATAGCAGCTCGGGTACTCGCAATCCAAACAAGCTAGGTTGATCAAGTGGTCGATGTTGCCTGATGTGTGAGGATAGCTGCCGTTGGGTATGGACGTCAGCTCATGGCACGAAACTGACAGGCCTGGGCGACCCAACTCACATCGCAACTGCAGCCGCGCGGCCGTTGACACCCCCTCGGACGGGGTCCATGCTGGGTTAGCGCGTTCGGCATTCGAGGCAGTGTCGGCGACGAACCTCGTTCCAATAAGAATCGTGCCGAGCCGTAGCATCCGCTTGACGGATCAATCCGGCTTCGAATGGGCACGCGCTCCTTAACCGGAGGGAACGCTATGTCAAACAAGACACCCTTTATGTACGCCATATCGTTCGGTCTGGCGCTAACCCCGATTTGTTTCTCCGCAGTGTCGGCCCAAGAAAGATGCAAGGTCAGCGAGGACGCCACAGCCGCTAAGTCCAACTATACTCAGCAACATGTGCTCGACGTCGGTGATGTACCGGGGCATCAGATACGAGTTTACGAACTCCACCGTACCTATGCGAACGACAAGCCAAACTACGAGAACCTCAAGCGCACCGAGTCATGGACCCGAGGCTATTCCGACTACATCGACCGCGATGGCCGAACGTGGGGATACGACGTAACCTTGCTCGAAAATGGCGACAAGATCTTTTCTCAATGGGATGGAACGAGCCAAACCATGGTCGCACCCGATGGTTCAAAGAAAAGCACCTTCACAGGTGTCACTCGATATACCGGCGGCACCGGAAAATACGAGGGTATTCGCGGCTTCTTGAGGGTCAGTGCTGTGTTTGAGCCCGACAAGAACGTGAACCAGCTGCAGACTGAGGGTGAGTATTGGTTGCCAGCTTCAACGGTGGGTCAGAGTAAAAAGTGACGACCAGCGTGGAGCACGTCCGCTTTACCCCCGGTGAGCCCGGCGACCGCGTGATCGATGTTGCTAAGGAGGACGGAGGTAAGCCTCGTCTCCATCCTCTCTTCCAGGGAGGCATCAACAGCAGGGAGCCAACATCATGCGCACATTTAGAGCTGTATGTTTCTCACTGTTACTGTCAGCAGTTCCCGCGACTGCATCAGATCAAAATCTCAAGGAGGAAATTGGGAAGATAGGTTCAGCATACGAGCAGCACTTCAACAAGAAGGATGCTGCCGGGATTACTTCACTTTTTACGAAGAACTACCTGCGTGTTACTCAGAATGGAATTGAGCCTGATAATACGAAGTATTATGAGGATGCTTTCAAAGCTGGACTTAATCGCCTCGAGGTAAAGACGACTGAGGTTCAGTCATTGTCAGAAAGCATGGCTCTAGTTACTGGCGAAGCTCACGTTACTGGTAGGAGCGAGAAAGGTGATCCTCTAGAATTGAACGTTATTTGGACTGCTCTTGACGTTCGTGAGAATGGGCAATGGAAGATCCGTATGCTAACGTCGGTTCCTAAGCCGCCGCCGCAGCAGCCGCAACAAGCAGCAAAGTAGCTCAAGGAATTGCTAGCGAGCGATCAAAGCGGCGGTGGCCAACCAACACCGCCGTTTTTCGAGCGCTCTGGGCTGGTACCGTCGGCCTCAATCTTCTCGCAATAGGTAATTGCTTGTACTTCTGGAATTGGCCCTTTTCGGACCTCACGCGATGTCCGATGTGAGCCCGGAACGCGCATCAAAGCGGAAGTCCGCCAACCACTCTGGATTTATGGGTTCATAGCCTCGGCGCAGCGTGACGCTGCTCACGGTGCGGCGAGGTCGCAGCGCTCATGATGCCATCCATCGCCAGCCATCGGAGGGGTACATGGATCAGGCAACGCGGTTGAAGCTTGGTGCTATCTTCTTCGCCGTCTTCTGGATCGGCGGAATGCTGTGGTGGAGCGGCGAGTATCATCCCGCCTACATCATCATTCTCTCGGTTTGCGGCGCGCTGGCCGGCTATTTCTGGTACCGCGCGATGCATTGGTCGTTCCGCCGCATGCGGCTCTTGCCGCACGATTGATGCCTGCGCGGCAGAGACACGCTAGTTCGCACCCCACTTCACCGGAAGATTGAGCAGTCCTCGAAACGCCCAGCCGCCGATCCGCACTGGTTCGCGCTCGTCCAGCCGCAGGCCCTGCAGCCGCGCGAACAGGCTCGGCAACGCGACGTCGGCGACCATCGCGCGGGAGGCGAATGCGCCGGCGCAATAATGCGGGCCGGCGCCGAAGGCGATGCTCTTTTGCGTATCGCGCGTGATGTCGAAACGGTCGGGGTCGTTGAAACAGGCCTCGTCGCGGTTGGCCGATCCGAACATGAAGAACACACGGTCCTCCGGTTCGAAGTCGACGCCGTGATACGTCCACGGTTTGGCGACCCGGCGCGGCGACATCTGGATCGGCGCGATCCAGCGCGCATATTCCTCGAACACGTCGATCCACTTTGCTTTTCCCCCGCGCACCAGCGCGAGCTGATCGGGATGCGTCAGCAAGGCCCAGGTCGCGCCTGATATCGCATCGCGCGGCTCGTTCTGTCCGCCGGAGATTGCGAGCTTGATGTTGGCGCGGATGCTTTGCATGTTCTGGCCTGAAGCCAGCAGCACGCTCAGGATCGAGGTGTTGGGGTGTTTCTTCACCACCGGAATCATGTCGTCGATCGCAGCATCAATGCCGGCGGTCGCGGCATGGCAGCGCGCCTCGACCTCCTTGTTGCCGGTGTAATTGGCGATGCCGTCGATCATCGCCTGCGACCATGCGTCCATGTCCTGGTAGCGCATGTTGGTCAGTCCGGTGACGTCTTTTAAGCATTCGGCCGACAGCGGCAGCGCGAACGCCTTGCAGAGATCGGCGGAGCCTTGCGGCACGAGCTCATCGAGGATGCGGTCGGCATGGGCTTGGAATTGCCGGATCCAGGTATCGCGCACCGTGCGCGGCGACACCGCGGGAAACATCGCCTGCCGCTCCGTCATGTGCGCTTCGCCGTCCTTGCGCATCATGTTGTGGCCCATCAGCACGTTCATCAGCCCGTTCGGCTGATGTGAGGAGAACACGTCGATGCGCTTCTCCTGGGTGAAGATGTCGTCGCGCCGGGTGAACACGGTCGAGCCGAGCTGCGGCACGAACGCGATCGGCGCCTCTTTTCCGCATCTTCGCCAGCGCGGGGTAGGGATCGGCCCAGAAGGCGGGGACGTCGATGTCGAAGTGCGGGGCGTTGGACATGATGGCCTCACACCGCCCGATAGCCGCCGTCGACCATCACGATCGATCCGGAGACGTAAGCCGACAGATCGGACGCCAGGAAGATCGCGGGGCCGACGATATCTTCGGCAGTGCCGGCGCGCCCGAGCGGGGTGTGATCCATGAAGGTCTTCACCAGTTCCGGATTGTTGGCGCGAGCGTTGGCGTTCAGTGGCGTTGCGATGAAGCCCGGACCGATTGCATTGACGCGGACGCCTTCCTTGCCGAGTTCGGCGGCGAGTGCCTTGGTGAAGCCGAGCACGCCGTGCTTGGAGGCGGTGTAGGCCGGCGAGCTCGGCGTGCGCACATGCACGAAGGACTGGATCGAGCCGATGTTGACGATGCGCCCCTTGCTCGCGCGCAAGGGCTCGAGAAAGGCATGCGTCACGTTGAAGACGCCGGTGAGGTTGATCGCGATAATGTCTTCCCAGTCGCTGATCACGGCCTCCGCCGCGCCCAGCATGCCGTTGCGGCGGACGATGCCGGCATTGTTGACGAGGATCGAGACCTGGCCGACCTTGCCGGCGATCTGCTTCGCCATCGCGACGCAATCCTCGCGTTTTGCGACGTCGAGCGCAAAGCTGACGGCCTTGTCGCCGATTTCCCTTGCCGCTTCGGCTACCGCGTTCTCGTCCCTGTCGAGCAGCACGACCCGTGCGCCCTCCCGTGCATAGCCGCTCGCAATCGCGCGCCCGATACCGGAACCTGCGCCGGTAATAACGGCGATGTGATTTTGGAGAAGTGGCATGGCGCGTTTCCTCTTGCTTGGTTTTGCCAGAGGATAGCAAGCGCGCCCGCTTGTACAAGATGGTTGGCCGCGACTACGTCAGGAATTGAAGGGTAGGCAAAGCGACAGCGTGCCCACCATTCAGATCACCGGTTGGAATGGTGGGCACGGCGCTCGCGCGCCTTTGCCCACCCTACCAATCTCCGGCCGGCCGGGATCGTCGATATCACGGCAAGTGTTGCGTGCTATTTTCATCTGATGTCTCCATCAGCTTGCGCACGGCCTCGTTGATTACACATTTCAGCTTCTTGCGGAGCTGGTTCAGTTTAAGCTTGTGGCCGGCGGGACGGGGGCGCGTCCTATCCCTGCGCCTAAGTCGGCCTCTTTTGCTGCTTTACTCGTGGCCTGGACCGCCAATCTAAAGGCGGCGTCGAACAAGCCCGTGTACTGCATCGCGTTAACATTGGAAATGTGGGCAGTATCTCGAAAGTTGGATTGCCCGTTCCTGACCAGATAGCAATGACTGTGTTCACAAACGAGCGGCAATGGATCGGCTGCAATCAGCCGCGGATCGTCCTTATATTTATCCAAGATTTTGCTGATCTCGGCACGGAGGCTGCTCATCGTGAGGACGGGATCGGCTTCGACCTTCCATTCGTCTAGCGCCCTGCCAGCGCGGGTCTGGTTTTCCATCCACCGCTGCGGGACATCGAAGCCAACGTTTAATAGGGGCATGATCAGAATGACGGTCTTGCCTGAACTGAGCAATCGGTCCACCAAAGCTGAAATCTCGATCGCACTTCCCCAGTTACTTCCGATCACGACTATGCTCGGTTCAGCGTGACCAAGCACGAAATCCATCGTGCTCCGGTTAAACTCCCGGCACGGCTGTTGATCGCCGGAGTTCAGCGCAGGATCGTCAATGAATGCCCTGCAGGCACTTTGCGTGGCGATCAGTCCATGTACTCCATTTCGAAGCGCAGCCGAAGAGATCGGTACAAGGTACTGGTTAGCGAACGAATCTCCCCACAAGATTGCGGTGGGGCGTCCGGCGACGCCTTCACTTCCAAAGCGGCAGTAGGTCTCAGCAACCTGCTTGGCGGAGTTCGAATTCCTGAAGCATTCGTCCCGAGGCGTACCGTTCCTTCTCGCCTCCTCAGCGGCCAGCAGATATTCAGGCAGCCTCATCGGAAACCCATTGTTCAGGAAAGCCGTTGCAGTGAATGCGATCAACAAGCAGAACGCGATGCTGGCACTCGACACCAGACGGCGTTCCGTCCAAAAATCGCGGCGCTTTCTGACGGGTTGCTCAACGAGATAGTAAGAGGCTGCGCCGAGTAGGATTGACGCGGCCAGCATCAGCATCTTTTCCCTGGCATTCACGTCATAGCCCCGGAAAGAAAGCCAGCTCAGCGCAAAGACCCAGATCGGCCAGTGCCAAAGATAGATCGAATAGGACCAATCGCCGACACGCTGGATCAACGGCAGCCCCAGCAAGCCGCCTCCATCGGCTTGCTGGCGGGCGGCGACGATCAATGCAGCCCCGAGGATTGGTAACAGCGTGAGCGGCCCCGGCCATTGCGTCTCAGGGAGTGGAAAAACGATGCAAGCCGCAATAAGGACCCAGCCTCCGATCGCCGCTGCGGGCGCTGTCAGAAACGGAATGCCAGCGGTACTCTCCGTACGCCGCTGAAACTCGGACACCGCGATCAATCCACCCGCCAAAGGCTCCCATGCTCGCGCCCGCAGTGAGAAGAACGCCGAGCCCATCATGTCGCTGTGGCTCTGCCATAGGCACCACGCCAATGAAACAAACCCAACGGACAAAAACGCGCCCATCATCACGCTGGATCGAGATTTTGAGGGCAAGGCGCGCCGCCATATCAGCGCCGCCACCAAGGGCATCCAGATATAGAATTGCCACTCAAGTGCGAGCGACCAGGTATGCAGTAGGGGCTTGGTCTGAGCGGCCATTGCGAAATAGCCGTTATCAGCATCGAAGGCGAAATTGGAGAGGGCCACCAAGGCATAGCATGCCTGCCTCAGGTGTCTCAGATATTCGCCGGGCAGCGTGACGAACCATCCAATAATGGCAGATGAAATCACGACGACCGCAAGCGCCGGATAAATTCGCCGCATGCGCAGCATGCCGAACGACCAGAGCGAGAACCGCCCCGCAGCCAACTCGGCCAACACCTTGCCCGTCATCAGATAGCCAGTGATCACGAGGAAGACGTCTACCCCGACGAATCCACCGGCAAATCCTGGTATCTTAAGGTGATAGCCAAGTACGGCCAGCACCGAGAGCGCCCGGAGGGCGTTGATGTCTAGCCGAAAGGTACCCCCACCTGGATGCTTGCGTGTCGCAGTGGAGCGCGTATCAGCACGCAACGGCTGTTGCGCGTCAGCAATGGAATAATACAACAGGGTTCCCCAACCCACTTCACCGGGCAAATTCCGGTAACCCGCTCTTAGCTGAAGCTAAGCCGGTTGTCGTTCAGAAAGTT
The DNA here is from genome assembly GCF_043203335.1 of Bradyrhizobium sp. RDI18. Classification (NCBI taxonomy): domain Bacteria; kingdom Pseudomonadati; phylum Pseudomonadota; class Alphaproteobacteria; order Hyphomicrobiales; family Nitrobacteraceae; genus Bradyrhizobium; species Bradyrhizobium sp. RDI18. Next base: position 6,705,890 of record NZ_JBICRN010000008.1, read on the forward strand.
GCCACCGTCCGTATTTTTGCGGGGTGATGTTTTTTCTCATCGCTCTCCCGGCCATCAGGTGGACGGAGGGTTCAACGCTGAGATTTTGTTCGGTCGCAAGGCTACGATGTGGCTGCGCTTGTACGGATACCCTCGAACCTCCGAGCAACGCTTGCAGCGCATGTATAGCTCCAGCTCGTGGATTGGCTGGAAGGGTTCGACTGGGGCCGTCCAGATGCGCGTGCCGCTTCCACGACACGCGCCCGGCCAATGCGTTTCGCAAGCGATCGTTTCAGGTAAATCTTTGTCCACCCTACAGATGTCGGGTCAGAATGAGCAGGTGCCGTTGCGCAGCATGCCGTCCTTGAACACCAGCGTCGCCGAACGTCGGCACTTCGGAGCCCACGATCACGGCGTAATTCCCGGGATACGGCGCGGTTGGGATGCTCCGGTCCCAGATCTGGCAGAAGCCGGTGTCCTGCCAGCGGATCAGATGATACGAGGCCTGGGCCGGGCTCGACGCGGCAAGCGCGGTGAAACCGATAGCGGCAACGGCGCAAAGGGAAAAAATGCGACGCATCTTCAATCTCCTGTTTTGAATACGGGGCTCAGCGCCCGATCACCGATTGAGTAGCGATGAGGGCGAGAAGGTTCAAAGACGGAGCCGCGGAATGGGTTAGCGAAATCCTTAGGCCCTGTTACAATTTGCTTCCGTCGGCAGCGTGGCGATGCCGACGTCGGAGTTGAAGGAGGCCAGGCATGATGCAAACGGCAACCGGATGGCGCGCCTCACGCTGGCGCAATGGCGCGGGCGCCGTGCTGACGATGCTCTGCGTGCTGGCCGCATTGTCGCTTGCATCGAGCGGGTCGCCGGCCGCCGCGCCGATCGCGGTCGCGGTCGCGGATTTCGATTATTTCGATACTTCCGGCGAAGTCGTGGACCAGGGCGGGGAGCATCGCGCCCGCGTCGCGTCGTTTGCCGCATTGCTGCGCGACAATCTGGCGGCGCAGGACGGATATCGCGTGGTGCCGATCGAATGCCCCGATCACCCCTGCACCGCCACCAGCATGTCGCAGGATCTCTTCATCGCCGCCGCGCGCAAGGCCGGCGCGCGGCTCGTGGTCTATGGCGGCATCCGCAAGATGAGCACGCTGGTGCAATGGGGCGAAATCCAGTTGCTCGATCTCGAAGCCGAGAAACTGCTGATGCGGCGAACGGTGACGTTCGCGGCGACAACGATGCCGCCTATCGCCATGCCGCCGATTTCGTCGGCAATACACTGAAGGAATCCATGCCGAAGCCGTGAGTTGCGGCCGACGATCGCAAGGTCGGCGGATTTGCGCTGTCGCTAACTAACTAATCCGCCCTACGCCTTCGCCAGTGAGGCAACGGCTTCGATCTCGATCAGCATCTTCGGGTCGGGCAACGCCTGCACCACGCAGGTGGTGCGGGCCGGGTAGGGCGGCGGCCCGAACGCCGACGCATACAGCACGTTCATCGTGGCGACGTCGGATGCGCGCGTCAGCAGCACGTTGACCTTGACCAGATCGCGAAATGTCGCGCCGGCTTCGTCGAGCACGCGCTTGATATTGGCGACGACGAAGCCGAACTGCGCCTCGAAACCATCCGCCAGCGCGCCCTTGTCGTCAAAGCCCGGAATGCCCGAGATGAACAGCAGGTCGCCGGTGCGCGTGGCAAAGGATAGCGGCGGGGCCTTGACGCCGGCGGGCGGCGCAAAATGCTGGATCGGGGACATGGGACACCTCGTGGACGGTTCGGTGCCTTGAAGCCTAACGCGCCGCTGCCTCGCTGGAAAGGCAGCGGCGCCCGCGCTTCACGACCCGCCGATTGGTTTGTAGGTCCCGCCCGTCAGGGAAACTCGCTGGCTACGATAGCGGCATACGACGGCTGTGAAAGTAATGCAGTTCACAAGCCGGCTTTTTTGTTTGTGAAATCGTGATGGAATTGTGTCGGGCACACGGCGCGGTTCGGCACACAGAGCGTCGGGCAGGGCCTGAATATGCTTTGCCCCTTGCGCCGATCGGCTACAATCCGATAGTTGCGACTCAATCTGCAGCGCAAAGCCCCGCCCGACACTTTTCCGATTTGCAAGACCTCCGGAGATACGATCCATGAACATGCCATCCGCCGTTCGCGCCACCGTGCTTGCGTTTGCGGCCTTCGCCGGCGTCACGCTGTCCTCCGCCGCGCATGCCGACGAAGGTTTCGTGCAGCTCACGATCTACAAGGCGGGATGGATCATCGGCGGCTCCGGCGGCAGCGGCGTTCTGAATTTTCACGGGCGCCGCTATCCGCTGTCGACCGGCGGGCTCGACTACGGCCTGGTGTTCGGCGGATCGAAGACTGTGCTGCGCGGCCGCGTCAGCAACATCTATCGCCCTTCCGATGTCGCGGGCGTCTACGCAGCGGCCGGCGCGGGCCTGGCGGTCGGCCGCGGCGCACGCGCGATCGTGCTCACCAACCAGAAGGGCGCGGTGCTGGAATTGACCGGGCACCAGGTCGGCTTGATGGCGAACGCCGATCTCAGCGGACTAGCGATCACGATGCGGTAGCGGTTGTTGGGTGGGGGCGCGCGAACGCGCGCCTGACGCGGAGCCTCGCGATGAACCGCGAACAGTTGGTCACCGCCTACACGGCGCCGGGCCGCCACTACCACAACCTCTCGCACATCGAACACTGTCTCGCCGCACTCGCGCGCGTCGACAATCTTTCGGAGCGCGAGCGCGAAATCCTGACCGAGGCGATCTGGTGGCACGATGTCGTTTACGACCCGACCCGCTCGGACAATGAAGAACTCCGCGCGCGGCTGGCCGAGCAGCACGTCCGCGAGGATATCGGAGCGGAAATAGCCCGCCTGATCCGCCTTACAAAGACACACGACGTCCAGGGCGATGATCGCCTGGGCGCCATTTTGATCTCCATCGACCTCAGCATTCTCGGCGCGGAGCCGGCGCGCTACGACGCCTACGCCGCCGCGATCCGGCAGGAGTTCATCCACGTGCCGGACGCTGACTATCGCGCCGGCCGCGCCAAGGTGCTCGGCCGGTTCGCCGCCCGTCCGGTGATCTTTCCCGATCCGGCCTCTGCCGCAAGATATGACGGCCAGGCCCGCGAAAACCTCGCGCGCGAGCTGGCCGCCTTGCGCTGACGATTACCTCACCCCGAGAAAATCCCGCTTGCCGATCTCCACGCCGTTGTGGCGCAAAATGCCGTGCGCGGTGGCGGCGTGGAAGTAAAAATTCGGGAAGGCGAAGTTGACGAGATATTGCTGGCCCTTCATCGTCATGGTGTTGCTGGGGCCGATCGGGAAGGTCACTTCGCGCGTCTCGCCGCCCTCGAACTGCGCCGGCTTGAATGCCTTCACATAATCGGTCGTTTTCGCGATCCGCTGCTGCAATTCCTCAAAGCTTTTTTCGTTATCGGGTATGGACGGCACTTCGCTGCCGGTGAGGCGCGCGCAGGTCTTCGCGGCAAAATCGCAGGCAGTCTGCACCTGGCGTGTCAGCGGATACATGTCCGGGTAAAGCCTGGCATTGAGCAGCACCTCGGGCTGAATGTTCTTTGCCTTGCAATGCGCTTCCGCCTTGCTGAGCAGGCCGGAAAGGCTGCCGAGAATCTGCAGGAAGGCCGGCACGGTTAGGTCGTGGAAAGACATGCGATGCTCTTTTCGTGATGTGGAAATTCATCTCAAGAGGATGAGGTGTTGTTCGAGATGGGAGGGCGAATGGAGAAATTCAACGCGATCGCGGGCAAATAATCTCAACTCGTCATCGCCGGCCACCGGGTCGCGCGAATGCGCGCCCGATGACAGGCTCCGGCGGGCGATCCAGTATTCCAGAGCAGTTGCGATTGAGCAGAGACGCCGCGGCGTACTGGATTCCCCGCCTTCGCGGGGAATGACAGAGGTTATCGCGCCGCCGGCATCACAAGGCCGGCGGGCTGCGCCTGGACGCTGGGGCCGCGCATCCGCGCCAGCAATTCCGCCGTCGGCCAGGAATCCGCCGGCAGGCCGTATTTGATCTGCATCGCCTTCACCGCCGTGCGGCTCAACTGTCCCATCACGCCGTCGACCTTGCCGACATTGTAGCCGGCGCGCACCAGGAGCTGCTGCAGCTCCTTCAGCTCGTTGAGCGGCAGTTGTGCGACCGGCGCCGATGGCTGCCGCATTGGCGGGGCGCCGGCGATGCGGCTGGCGAGATAGGCGGCGGTGGTCGAATAGATCAGCGAGTTGTTCCACTCGGTATAGGCGGCGAAATTCGCATAGGCCAGAAACGCCGGTCCGGTGCGGCCCATCGGCAGCAGTAGCGAGGCCGGCAGGTCGTCGTTCGGCAACGGCCGGCCGTCGGGATAGGTGACGCCGAGCTGCGCGAATTTCGCGCGCGGCAGTTTTGTCGTGAGGTCAGCCTGCTCCCACGGAAAATTTTGCGGCGCGCGCACTTCCTGCAGCCACGGCTCGCCGCGCCGCCATTTCAATCCGTTGGCGATATAGTTCGCGGTCGAGCCGATCACGTCGGACGCGCTGCGCAACAGGTTGCGATGGCCGTCGCCGTCATAGTCCACCGCGTAGTTGAAGTAGTGCGTCGCCAGGAACTGCGTCTGCCCGAGTTCGCCGGCCCATGCGCCGATCATCTCGCTTGCCGTGAGATCGCCGCGTTCGATGATCTTCAGCGCGGCGATGGTTTCCTTGCTGAACATCTCGGAGCGGCGGCAGTCGTAGGCCAGCGACACCAGCGAGCGCAGCGTATGCAGATTGCCTAGCTCGGCGCCAAAACTGCTCTCCAGCCCCCAGAACGCGGCGATCACGGCCGGCGGCACGCCATATTCCTTCTCGGCGCGGTTGAACGCGGCCGCATGCATCCGGATCTGCGCCTGCGCATTTTTCGCCGCGCCATCGGACGCCCTGTTCCGCGCGAACTCGGTGAACACCTGGCCAAACACGCGCTGGCCGCGGTCGCGGTTGACGATGCCCTGGTCATAGACGAGGTAGGGCGCCGCTTCGGCCAACGTGCGCTGCGACACGCCCTCCGCGGCGGCCTGCTGCTTGAGGTCGGCGAGGAAGCGGTCGAACGACAGGCCATTGTGGCAGGCCGCGCCGCGGGGTGCGCGCGGAGCGGCGGCCGGCGGCTGCTGACCGGGTGCCGGCGCGACCACAGGTCTCGGTGCGGGACGGACCGGCGAGGGAGCCGTTTGGGCGATGGCGGGGGATGAAAGTGTCAGGGACGCCGTGGCAGCAACGAGGAATCTGAAAAGCGGCATCCATCCCCCACAAAAATCGCGAATCCGAAGCCCGGGTTTTAGACCGGCTGACTGCATTAGCCAACGGTCTGCCCAAGCGATCCCCGCCTCGGCGCAATCGGCCGCGCAAGCCCCGTCACGCGCATAGGAGCCTGCCGTATCAACCTGATCTCGCAGGCTGTTCCAACCGCTTTTCCCCGTGTAGGCTTGGCGTCAGCCCGACTTTTGAAGGTGAGCCGACAATCACTGGGGCGGGCGGAACGAGGGAGATGGCGGAAAGACCATGACGGAACTCCGATATTTGGCGCCTGATACGCTTGACGAAGCGGTCGGTGCATTCGCGAAAGCCGGCAGCGCCGCGCGCATCCTGGCCGGCGGCACCGATCTTCTGGTGCAGATGCGATCGGGCGTGCTCAAGCCCGGCGTGATCGTCGACATCAAGAAAATCCCCGAGATGACCGCGATCGAACTGACCGCCGATGGCGGCTTTTGCATTGGCGCCGCCGTCTCCGGCATGGCGCTCGCCGAACACCAGAATTTTGGCAAGGTCTGGCCTGGCGTGCTCGAAGCGGTCAACCTGATCGGTTCCAAGCAGGTGCAGGGCCGCGCCTCCGCCGGCGGCAATCTCTGCAACGGCTCGCCCGCCGGCGACAGCGTGCCCGCGATGATCGCGGCCGGCGCCATCGTCACCGTGCAGGGCCCGCATGGCCGCCGCGAAATGAAGGTGGAGGACGTCCCCGCCGGCCCCGGCCGCACCAACTTAAAGCCCGGCGAGATCCTCGTCAGCTTCACGCTGCCGCCGCGCCCACCCGGATCGAGCGATGCTTACTTGCGCATGATACCGCGCACCGAAATGGACATCGCCGTGGTCGGCTGCGGTGTCAGCCTCACCATGAAGGAGGGTATCGTCACCGCCGCCCGCGTCGGCTTGGGGGCGGTGGCGCCGACCGTGCTGCTGGTGGAAGACGCCGCCAAGGCCTTGATCGGCTCAAAGCTCGACGACGCCGCGCTGGCGAAGGCCGCCGCTGCATGCTCCGCCGCCTGCCGCCCGATCGACGACAAGCGCGGCACCATCGCCTATCGCATCAAGGTGGCCGGCGTGCTGCTCAAGCGCACCGCCGCGATCGCTGCCCAACGCGCTACAGGAAAGTAATTCATGGCCAAAGTTCACGTCACCACATCAATCAACGGCGAGCCGATGGAATTTCTGTGCGAGCCATCAGACACCATGCTCGACGCGCTGCGCGGGCCGCTGGCCCTGACCGGCTCCAAGGAAGGCTGCGCCTCGGGCGATTGCGGCGCCTGCTCGATCACGATTGACGATCGGCTGGTCTGCTCATGCCTGATGCTCGCGGTCGAATCCGAGGGCCACGAGATCAGGACCATCGAGGGTATGGCGAACGGCGAGAAATTGCATCCGCTGCAGCAGAAATTCCTGGAAATGGCCGCGCTCCAGTGCGGCATCTGCACGTCGGGCATGCTGGTCGCGTCCGACGCGCTGCTCAAGAAAAACCCGGACCCGAGTGAGGAGGAAGTCCGCTTCTGGCTCGCCGGCAACCTCTGCCGGTGCACCGGCTATGACAAGATCGTCCGCGCGGTGATGGAAACCGCTGCCGAAATGCGCGCGCACTAATTTCCGGGAGACAGCCCAATGAACGTCGTCACCAACAACAAGTGGATCGGCCAGCGCACCATCCGTCCCGACGGCATGGACAAGGTCACCGGCCGCGCCCAGTTTGCCGCCGACACCACCATGCCCGGCATGATCTGGGGCAAGGTTTTGCGCAGCCCGCATCCGCACGCGCGCATCAGATCGATCGACACCTCGAAAGCGGAGAAGCTGCCGGGCGTGAAGGCCGTCGTCACCTCGAAGGACATCGTCGATTTCCCGATCGAGAAGGGCGCTGTGATGCTCGGCATCCAGGACATGCGCTGGATGTGCCGCAACGTGATGGCGCGCGACAAGGCGCTATTCCCCGGCCACCCCATCGCCGCCGTCGCCGCGACCACGGAAGCGATCGCGGAGGAAGCCTGCAAGCTGATCGAGGTCGATTACGAGGTGTTGCCGTGGTCGATCGAGATCGACGATGCGCTCAAGCCCGACGCGCCCATCCTGCACGAGTTCAACAAGTTCGACGGCAAGCCGTCCAACATCGTCGGCCGCCTCGAACACAAGAAGGGCGACATCGCGGAAGGCTTCAGGAAGGCCGACATCACAATCGAGCGCACATTCACCACGCGCCCGGTGCACCAGGGCTATATCGAGCCGCATGCCTGCCTGATCTCGGTCGCGCCCGACGGCAAGACCACGATCTGGAGCTCCAGCCAGGGCCAGTTCATGGTGCGCGCGATGACGGCCTATCTCACCGGCATCCCGCAGAGCGACATCCGCGCCATCCCCGCCGAAATCGGCGGCGGCTTTGGCGGCAAGACCATCGTCTATCTCGAACCGCTCGCGACGCTGCTTGCGAAAAAATCCGGCCGCCCGGTGAAGATGGTGATGACGCGCGAGGAAGTGATGCGCGCGACCGGCCCCACCTCAGGCTCGAAAAGCACGGTGAAGATCGGCGCCACGAAGGACGGCAAGATCGTCGCCGCGCACGGCACCTTCTACCTTCAGGCCGGCGCGTTTCCGGGCTCGCCGATCCGCGGCGCCGCGGGCTGCAGCTTCACGCCCTACGACATCCCGAACCTGCTCTCGGAAGGATATGACGTCTGCTCCAACCGCTCCAAGGTCGCGGCCTATCGCGCGCCGGGCGCGCCGATCGGCGCCTATGCGGTCGAATGCGTGCTCGACGAAGTCGCGGAAGCGCTGAAGATGGACCCACTCGACTTCCGCCTGAAGAACGCCGCGAAGGAAGGAACCAAAGCCGCGCACGGCCCGGTGTTCCCGCGCATCGGCTATATCGAGACGGTGGAAGCAGCTAAAGCCTCGCCGCATTACGCCGCGCCGCTCGGCGACGGCCACGGCAAGCTCAGGGGCAGGGGCGTGGCTAGCGGCTTCTGGTTCAACGCCGGCGGCGAATCTTCCGCGCAGGTCAACATCACCGAGGATGGCAACGTCGTCGTCACCACTGGCCATCCAGATATTGGCGGCTCGCGCGCCGGCATCGCCAACATCTGCGCCGAGCTCCTCGGCATCGACTACCGCCGCGTCTCCGTCATCATCGGCGACACGCAGACGGTCGGTTTTTCCAACTTGACCGGCGGCAGCCGCGTGCTGTTTGCGTCTTCGATGGTGGTGACGCAGTCGACCGAAAAGATCATCCAGACGCTGCGCGAGCGCGCGGCCAAGATCTGGGAGATCGATCCCGAAGCGGTGAAGTGGGAGAACGGCGCGGCGCATCCGGCGAGCCCGAACGCCGGCCAGTTCGAGCCGCTGACGCTGGAAGAGCTCGCCGAGAAGGCGCCCGCGATGGGCGGACCCATTGGGGCCGGCGTGCAGCTCAACACCCAAGGCGCGGACGGGGGTTTCGGCACCCATGTCTGCGACGTCGAGGTCGACGTCGATCTCGGCATCGCGCGGGTGATCCGCTACACCGCCGTGCAGGATGTCGGCCGCGCCATTCACCCCGGCTATGTCGAGGGCCAGCTCCAGGGCGGCGTCGCGCAAGGCATCGGCTGGGCGCTGAACGAGGAATACATCTACACCAAGGAGGGCAAGGTCGATAACCCCGGCTTCCTCGACTACCGCATGCCGGTCTGCTCGGACCTGCCGATGATCGACTGCATCATGGTCGAGATCCCGAACCCGAAACACCCGCAAGGCGTCAAGGGCGTCGGCGAAGTGCCGCTGGTCCCCGTGATGGCGGCAGTGGCGAATGCGATCTACAACGCGCTTGGCAAGCGCTTCTACGCGCTGCCGATGTCGCCGCCGAGGGTGCTGGAAGTGCTGGATGCGCCGACGCAGCAGGCGGCGGAGTAGGAGGCAGAACGCCATATCGCCAAGCCGTCATTGCGAGCGAAGCGAAGCAATCCATAGCGCGGCAAATGGAGATATGGATTGCTTCGTCGCTTCGCTCCTCGCAATGACGGGCGTGCGTAGCCCGGATGAGCGAAGCGATATCCGGGACCTTCATTATCGTTCCCCGCATATCGCTGCGCTCATGCGGGCTGCTGGCTGGCAACGCAAATGAGCGACGTGCTTCCCTACCGCGCCATGGCGTACAACAACGCCTGGGCAAACCATCGGCTGCTCACAGCCTGTCTCGGGCTGACGCAGGATGAATTCATCGCGAACCGAACCGGCTTCTTTCCAAGCCTGCGCGCCACGCTCAATCACATCCTGATCATCGACCACTTCTACGTCGACGCGATGGAAGGCGGCACGCTCGGCCCGGCGGCCTTCGCGGATCAGGAGCCTTGCGCAACGGTCGCCGCGCTGAAGGAAGCGCAGGCCGCAGTCGATCAACGTTTGCTCAAGGTCGTCGAAGCGCTCGACGGCGCCGGCTTGCAGCGCATCGTCTCCGTGCATCGCGGCACCTCCATCCAGCGCGAACGGATGGACCGATTGCTCCTGCATCTGTTTCAGCATCAAGTGCATCATCGCGGGCAGGCCCACGCCATGCTGAGCGGCACCTCGGTGAGCCCGCCGCAACTCGACGAGTTTTTCGCCGTGGGTGAGGCGCCGTTGCGGGCGGCGGAGTTCGCAGAGCTAGGCTGGAGCGAGGAGCGGGTGTGGGGCGCAGCTTGAATCGCAAGAGCAACAGAAAGGTCGGATGAGCGGAGCGATATCCGGGGTTCTATCTATCGCAGCATGTCGCAGCGCTCACACGGGTTACTGTTTGTGGTCACTTGAAGATCAGCCAACCTAGCGGCAGCAGAATGCACAACGTCAAGGAAACGCCAAGCGCCAGCCGTCCAAATCTCTCTAGCGACGATATCTGTGAAGGGTCACGGAGCGGCTGACGATCCAGCCAGCGGCGAAAGAGGCCAAGGGGCCAACCAAACAGCCAGCCGAGTATCCAACCGGCGAGACGCAAAACGCCTTCAAGCGAGTCCATGACCGAACACTCTGTTCTCCAATGATGGGGCAGCCTATTCTGGATACAATTAACGATTGATAAGCCGTAGCCCGAATGAGCGTAGCGATTCGGGACTTTCATCACCCACTTTTCCTGCATATCGCATGCGCTCATGCGGGCTACGCGCTGCCTGCCGAAAGTGAACGCCGTCATGGCCGATCAGAACACACCGACCCCATCCCCCTTCCACTCCATCCGCGCCGTCGACTACACCGTCATCTTCGTGCGCGACATGGCGGCGATGCGGCGCTTCTACGAAGGCGTGCTCCGTTTTCCGCCGACGCGCGAATTGTCGGCGGGATGGATCGAATACCAGATCGGCGGCAATACGCTGGCGCTGGCGCGGCCGAGCCGGACGGCGAAGGATGCGCCGACGCCGATCGGCAGCGCGTCGCTGCAGCTTGCTTTCAAGGTTGGCGCTGATGACGTCGATCGCTGCGCCGACGAGCTGGTGCGGCACGGCATCGATCTGCTCGAGCCGCCGACCGATCAGCCGTTCGGTCATCGCACGCTGTTCTTCAGGGATCCCGATGGCAATCTGCTGGAAGTGTATGCGGAGATTTAGCGGCCTGTTGGAAGCGTTGCCCGGATGATCGACTTGTCCGCCGTAGCTCAACGAGCGTAGGCGGAAGCGAAATCCGGGATTCTACGGGTCCCGCATATCGCGGAGCCTGTCAGCGCGCGTTCGCGCGACCCGTTGGCTCATGCGGGCTACAAACGGTTTTGCCGCCACCTAATTCAGCGTCAGCCACACCAGATTGCAGTCGGTGTGGCAGGTGTTGCATCGCGCCGGCTGGTTGAAGGTATTGGCGAGCTGCCATTCCTGCGCTTCGTTGCTCCATTGCGCCGTGGCGTGGCAGATGATGTCGTCGGAACCGCAGGCGGCGCAGACCGGCGTGGCACGCGCGGCGCGATTCGCGACCTTGCGCTCGATCGGCTGCGGCCGGTCCTGGGTGATCCGGTCTTGGGTGACCCGGTCCTGGGCGAGTTCGAACGGGTTCATCAGCTTGGCGAGTCGCAACATCGGTCCTGCATCCATTTGCGAGTTCTGGAGAATCGCTACTCTCAAACTAGCGAATCGGCTTGGCTGTTCCATCGCAAAATTGCGGAATACCAACGTTTTAAATGTGATCGTCACCAGCGGGACACAGATGCGGCTTTCCGGTGAGAGAAAGCGGTCCATTGATGCATCGCACTGTGCAAATGACGCGAGAGACCTGTAGAAAGATCGTGCCTGCGGACACGCGCACGCTAAACGGCCCGGCATCGATGCCGGGCCGTGCTGTTGGAGAATTAGTACTTCTTTGCAGCCGATCCGGAGGTCGTGCCGGGCGCGCTTTCCGATGCCCCCTTTGCGGCGGTCGAAGCCTTGCTCTTCTTCATCTTCTGTTCCGACGTCTTCTGCATCTTCTTCTGTGCCGACGAGTACTCAGAGGAATCCGAGGATTTCATCTTGTCGCTCTGCGCAAACGCCGAGGTTGCGACCAGCAGGGCAGCGGTCGCGGCAATCAATGGTTTCAGCATTGGTCTCTCCTTCGTGTCGTTGGACGAAATGCAACGTCCTCGATGCAGCGATGTTCCGGTTTTTCCCGATGGACCGACCCGCGATGTAATGCTGATGAACAGTCCTTCATCTTCGCGCCGAAATTTCGTGCTCAGGTGGCCCAGGTCGCAGGCCGGATTGGCGACAGCACCATCCGCATGCTTTCCATTTGGTGGCTTACGCTGCCGCTAACCCACCCCACGGGCATTGCGCGCAAACAAAAAGTTTCTCAATCATTTCAAGCTGATTTGCCCTGTCCAGTCGTGCGCGAAAAAAGAATCCTGTTCTCGCGCGAGGCAAATCAGTCCTACAACTCGCGCCATCCCGGCCCGCAAGAGGGGCGTTGGCCATCGTCACGAACGTTGGGCCGGGCTGCGGTGGACGCGAAAGCGCCGGACGCGTGACAGGAATCGCAGGGCGGGCTTCCCGTGAGCGATGCCAGCGCGTCAGACGAACGGCGTTTCCTTCCGCTTCGCTTATGAGCTCGACGGGCGGGTACCAGGCCCGGCGAATCCTCTTAGCGAAGGCGGGTCGCGTACGGCAAAACCGTGTGGTCCTGGCACCCGTGGCTGGTGTTAAGCCGGCGGAGGTTTGCAAAGCTCAACCGGGCGATGCGAGCCGCCAATTCGCCGGTGACGGAGGCAAGAGGAATTCGTCTCCGGGGAGAGCTCGGCATAAGCCGTCAAACCATTGCGCAGGGAAGGCCGGTTGTTTCGGCTGTTACCTGTATGCTCGTGTGCGTTTCTTTAGCGCTTGTTGCACACGAGACCGCGGGTGCCAGCCAGCACTCGGCCTTCCCTGCTCCCTCTGAATTTTGGGAGTGAACTGAAAGCACAGCTCGGGCGCAACGCGCCGCGGGAATGCGAGCGCATATCTATCCGTCGTCCCTGCGAAAGCAGGGACCCATAATCCCACAGGGAGCAGTATTTTTGCTCGCTCGTCGTTCCATCGTGTCTCACCAACAATGGCCGCAGCGTATGGGTGCCTGCGCCCCGTGCGCAATTGCGCACTAGGCAGGGACGACGTGTTGAGGGAGCGTGGCCCTCACAACTCCCGCGCATTCGAGAACGCAAACGACGACACCCGCCGCGTGTTCTCGTCCAAAATCAGCGTCCGCGTGATCGGCGGCTCGGCGCGCTGGCTGCAGTTTTCGCGCTCGCAAAGCCGGCAGTTGACGCCGATCGGCGTGCCCTCCGCCTTCTCCAGATCCATCCCGGCGGCGTAGACCAGCTTCGAGGCATGGCGGATTTCGCAGCCCAGGCCGATCGCAAAGCGCGGCTGCGGCTGCGGGTGCGGCGCGACCGGGCGGCGCACCATCTGCGCGATGGAAAAATAACGCGTGCCGTCGGGCAGTTCGATCACCTGCTTGAGCAGGCGGTCCGGCGTGTCGAAGGTGGAATGCACGTTCCACAGCGGACAGGTGCCGCCGAATTTCGAGAACGGAAACGTGCCGGACGAAAACCGCTTGGAGACGTTGCCGGCATTGTCGACGCGCAGCAGAAAGAACGGCACGCCGCGCGCATTCGGCCGCTGCAGCGTGGTGAGGCGATGGCACACCTGCTCGAAGCCGGCATTGAAGCGCTGCGCCAGCACGTGAACGTCGTAGTTCAAATTTTCCGCCGCGCTGTGGAACGGTTGATAAGGCATCATGACGGCGGCGGCGAAGTAGTTCGCCAGCGTAATCCTGTAGAGCCGGCGCGGGGTGTCGTCGAGGGGACCTGCGCGGTTGACGATGGCGTCGATGGTCGCGCCGCATTCGGCGAGGCCAATCTGCAGCGCGAGCTGGAAGGCCCGGCCCGAGCCGTCGACCAGTTCGGAGATCAGAAGCTGGCGGCGATGGCGGTCGAACCGCCGCAGCGTCTCGCGCATCACGTCGACCGGCATGATGCGGGTAACGATCGAATGCTTTTCGCGCAAGCGCGCGGCGAGCGCGGCAAACAGTTCCTCGGCGGAGGCGTGGAGTTCGTCGCGCAAATTCTCCGCGGCCTGTTCGAGCTCCGGAAAATAATTGCGATTGGCTTCGATCAGGTCGCGCACGCGCTCGATCGGGTTGGCCTCGAAGCGGGCGCCCTCGTCGCGGTCGGCCATTTGGGCCGCCACCAGCGTCTCGCCGCGGCGGGCCTCGGTATAGGCAGCGTAGAGGCGCTGCAGCGAATGGGTCACGCCCGGGCAGAGTTCGGCGAGGTCGCGCAGTTCCTGCTTCGGCAGGTCGATCTGGCGGAACAGCGGATCGGAAAAAATCTCGTTCAGCTCGGCAAAAAAGCGGTCCTCATCGGCGGTGGCGAGGTCGCGCAGGTCGAGATCATATGTCTCGGCCAGCCGCAGCAGGATCTGCGCCGTCACCGGCCGCTGGTTCCGCTCGATCAGGTTGATGTAGCTCGGCGAGATCCCAAGCCCTTCCGCAATCTGGGTCTGCGACAGCCCGAGCTGCTGGCGGATCCGCCGGAAACGCGGACCGACGAACAGCTTCTTTCCGGATTCGGTGGCCATGGGAGGGTCCTAATTGTGACAAAATTGACAAAATGACATCTGTTACAAGTTTATATGTTACATGACATCACCAATAAAAAACAAGACATCTATACGAAATTCTCTTTTCCGCGTTTAGCTCTCAGGACGTTTCGCAATGCACTGTCAAGAATGTCGATTGTAGACAGTGGAAGACAAGGATCATGCACATGAACTACCAGCCACGTGGAATCAGTGACCGGACTATCCAGGGACCGGCTTCCTATCTGAGCGAGATTGAAGCTGCTGAGGCGCTGCTCAAGACCCAGCCGACCTGGAATGGCGTCACCGCCGAAGCCGTGGCGCGCATGCGTCTGCAGAACCGCTTCAAGACCGGCCTGGATGTCGCCCGGTACACCGCGGCGCTGATGCGCAGCGATATGGCTGCCTATGACGCCGATCCCACCAAGTACACCCAGTCGCTCGGTTGCTGGCATGGCTTCATCGCGCAGCAGAAGCTGATTTCCGTCAAGAAGCATTTCGGTACGACCGATCGCCGCTATCTGTATCTCTCCGGCTGGATGATCGCTGCGCTTCGCTCCGAGTTCGGACCGCTTCCTGATCAGTCGATGCACGAGAAGACCTCGGTGCCGGCCCTGATCGAAGAACTCTACACCTTCCTGCGTCAGGCGGACTCCCGTGAGCTCAATGATATCTTCCGCGCGCTCGACGCGGCCCGCAAGGAAGGCGACAAGGCGAAGGAAAAGGCGCTGATCGAAAAGATCGACAACTTCCAGACCCATGTCGTGCCCGTCATCGCCGACATCGACGCGGGCTTCGGCAATGCCGAGGCAACCTACCTGCTTGCCAAGAAGATGATCGAGGCGGGTGCGTGCGCCCTGCAGATCGAGAATCAGGTTTCCGACGAAAAGCAGTGCGGCCACCAGGACGGCAAGGTGACCGTGCCGCATGAGGTGTTCCTGGCGAAGATCCGGGCCTGCCGCCATGCCTTCCTCGAACTGGGCGTCGAAGACGGCATCATCGTGACCCGCACCGACTCGCTGGGTGCCGGTCTCACGCAGCAGATCGCCGTGAGCCACAAGCCCGGCGACCTCGGCGATCAGTACAACAGCTTCCTGGATTGCGAGGAAGTGACGGCCGCCAACGCCAGGAATGGCGATGTCATCATCAACCGCAACGGCAAGATGATGCGTCCGAAGCGGCTTGCCAGCAACCTCTATCAGTTCCGGGCCGGCACTGGCGAAGATCGCTGCGTGCTCGACTGCATCACGTCGCTGCAGAACGGTGCCGACCTCTTGTGGATCGAGACCGAGAAGCCGCATATCGAGCAGATCGCCAAGATGGTTGACCG
Source organism: Bradyrhizobium sp. RDI18 (assembly GCF_043203335.1). NCBI lineage: Bacteria > Pseudomonadati > Pseudomonadota > Alphaproteobacteria > Hyphomicrobiales > Nitrobacteraceae > Bradyrhizobium > Bradyrhizobium sp. RDI18. The sequence goes on from NZ_JBICRN010000008.1 coordinate 6,721,513, forward strand.
CATTCGCAAGGTGATCCCGGACGCGAAGCTGGCCTACAACAACTCGCCGTCGTTCAACTGGACGCTCAACTTCCGTTGGCAGGTGTACGACGCGATGAAGGAAGCCGGCAAGGATGTCAGCAAGTACAATCGAGCCGACCTGATGAAGCCGGAATACGACGATACGCCGCTGGCCATTGAAGCCGACGAGCGCATCCGCACCTTCCAGGCCGATTCAGCAAAGCGTGCCGGCATCTTCCACCATCTGATCACGTTGCCGACCTATCACACGGCAGCTCTGTCGACTGATAATCTCGCGAAGGAGTATTTCGGCGAGCAGGGCATGCTGGGCTATGTGAAGAATGTTCAGCGCCAGGAGATCCGTCAGGGTATCGCCTGCGCCAAGCATCAGAACATGGCCGGCTCCGATATCGGCGACGATCACAAGGAATATTTCGCCGGTGAAGCCGCTCTGAAGGCGGGCGGCGTCCACAACACGATGAACCAGTTCGGCTAACGGTGGATTGATCAGTCTGGGGCCTGGCTGGATTCCAGACTGATCACGCTACTCGGACAACAGGAGACTGAAAATGACCAAAGGCAGCAATTTCTGGGTGATCGGCGGTGAGTTCGGTTCGATGAACTTCCACAAGCTCGTCGAAGGCTCGGCCCAGGTCAGAGGCCCGTTCAAGACCCGCAAGGAAGCCGAGGAGTGCTGGAAGGAGGTCTCGGAAGAGAGCCGCCATAAAGCCGGCGTACGCTTCTCGATCGTCGAAGAGCCCTCGCGCGTCTCGGCCTGACCGGCTGCTGCCGACCCATCAGAAGAAACGTCCAAGGACAGGCGGCCCCATCCGGAATTCCGGCTGGGGCCGTTTTGCGCTCAACTCCCCCTCTCCCGCTTGCGGGGAGGGCCGGGGTGGGGGTATCGCCGCGCTCTCGAAAGCCAGTGGATCGCTAACCCATTGCAACTAAACAGCCTTTGCGCGCAACATAGTTACTGCTAGGTTAATCCCGCCAACCCCCTGCAGGATAAAGGCGGCTCCCGATGTCAAACGCGCAAAATACCGGCAACGAAGCCCGCGACATGCGACCGACCCGGCTGCGCGATGCGCTCCGCCAGGCCCGCATCGAGGCTGCCGATCGGACCGGCGTCGTGGTCGAACTGCGCGATGCCGAGGTCGCGCGGCTCGAGATCCTGAATGAGGCGCTCGATCCGCTGTTCGCGGAGGTGCCGGAGCAAATCGATTTGTTCGATCGCGGTGTCAGCCAGGGCGAAACGCCGCGGCTGTGGATCGACGTGGTCGCGCATATCGTGATGGGACGCGACAAGCGCATCTACCGCTTCGTGCAGGATACGCGCTTCGGCCGCATCGTGCTTGCCGAGTCGCATGATGTGCCCGTCATCGTCGATGCCGTCACCGGCTATGTCGCGCGCCGCATGATCGAGCGCGAGCATGCGATGGTGGCAATGCCCGTGGCCGAGCCTGTTGTGGAAAAGAAACCGCGCCGCCGCGGCCTGGGCATGTTCGTGCTTGGCTTCGTGCTGGGCGCGGTGGCGCTGTTCGGATTGGCGCTGTATGCGAGTTTGAAGAGTTTCTAACCGGAGCCGCCGGGTCGAGCATTCGGGGGCATCGTGGCAGCTTCGTCGGTACCGTTCGTCATCCTGCTAGCCGGCACGCTGTTCGGAATCACCTATCTGTATGGCAAATGGCGCACGCTGCGCCGCGCCGAATTCATCCGTACCTTTCGCTGGCCGCGCGGGCTGCTCGAACGGCTGGAGAAGCATCACCCCGGTTTTCCGCGCAAGGACAGCGCGCTGGTCTCGCGGGGCTTGCGGCAGTTTTTCCTCGCCTATCTCATGAGCGGCAAGCGCTACGTCTCGATGCCCTCGCAAGTCGCCGACGATCTCTGGCACGAATTCATCCTGTACACGCGCGAGTATGACGCGTTTTGCCGGCGCGCCTTCGGCGGTTTCCTCCACCACACGCCCGCCGTCGTTCTCAGCGAGCATCGCAAGAGCAACGAAGGCCTCCGTCGCGTCTGGTGGTATTGCTGCAAATACGAGAATATCGATCCGGTTCGTCCGACGCGGCTGCCGCTCTTGTTTGCGCTCGACAGCAAGCTCAACATCGCAAACGGCTTCGTCTACCACCCCGACTGCGAAGAGCTGCGCAAGAACGGCAGCGGCGCGGCTCATTGCGGCGGCGATTTCGCCGATGGCTCGATCGATGGTGGCACGGACGGGTTTGGCGACGCCGGCAGCGCAAGTGGTGATGGCGGCGGTGGTGGCGACGGGGGCGGTGGCTGCGGCGGCGGGGATTGAGAAACTCGCCCGGTTGCAGGCGTGAGGAAACGCTAAAGCAGCGTCGCCTGCTTGATCTGCTTGAATCGGAAGTCGGCATCGACGGCGCGCACGGTCTGCACGCAGCGCCATTTGCCGCCGTCGCGCGTGATCGAAAACAGGTTGTAGGCAGCGGCCGGATAATGCCGATGCGCCAGCGCCGATGCCGAAGGCACGCCAACCGCGGGGATCTGGTGGCCGGCGCCTTCAAGCCACATCGTCGAATGGATGTGGTCATGGCCGTGCAGGACAAGCTCCGCGCCGCGCCGCTTCAGCACGGCGCGCAGCGCCTTCGAGTCGGTCAGTCGCTTCATCCGCGAACTCGATTGCAGGGGGTGATGGACCAGCAGCACCCGGAACGCCTCGTCCGGCGGCAACTGGGCAAGCTGGCGGTCGAGCGCATCGAGCTGCGCGCGGCCGAGCCGGCCGGTTGCCATCAATGGCAGCGTTGGCACCGCCGAGGAGACCCCGATCAGCACCAGCGGACCGCGCCGGCGCACGAACGGAAACGACGCTCCGTCCGCCGCGGCATCGCCGCGCAGATATTGCTCGAATGCGCCGGTGAAATGATGCCGCGTCGCTCGCACATAGGCGTCGTGATTGCCGGGAACGACAGTCACCTGTTGCGGCGTGCCGACGCTTTCGAGCCACGCCTGGGCCGGGATGAATTCCGCCTCCAGCGCCAGGTTGACGAGATCGCCGGTCACCGCGATGTGGTCCGGCCGCTGCGCCTGCATATCGGCAACCAGTGCGTCCAGCACCTCGCGGCGGTGATATTTATGGCGGTTGCGGGTCCAATTGAAATAGCCGAGCGCACGTTTGCCCGCGAGATCGCGCAGCCGCGCCGCGGGCAGCGGCGGCAGATGCGGGTCCGACAGATGCGCCAGCGTGAAGATACCGGTCATTCGCGCTCCGCCGCATTCTCTGTGATATAGAGCCGTCGCACCATCATGTCGGCGATATAAGGATCAAACGTGATAACTGTCCATCCGAGGTTTGCGTGACGGCGCTGCAGCACTTGCGAAAACGTTTCGAACCGCAGTTGCGGCGCGTATTTCACCTCTATTGGCGGATGGCCCGTGGCATGACGCTCGGGGTTCGCGGCGTCGTGCTCGACGGCGACGACAAGGTGTTCCTGGTCAGGCACAGCTATGTCGCGGGCTGGCACCTGCCGGGCGGCGGGGTCGAGGTCGGCGAAACCTTTCTCGAAGCCTTGCGAAGGGAGCTGGTGGAAGAGGGGCGGATCGAATTGACCGCAGAGCCGGTCCTGCACGGCCTGTTCTTCAACGGCCACGTTTCGCGCCGCGACCATGTCGCGGTCTATGTCGTCAGGCAGTTCCGGCAGGACCGCCTGCCGGAGCCCAACCACGAGATCGTCGAGTGCGGATTCTATGCGGCTGGTTCGCTGCCGGCGGAGACGACCAGGGGCACGCGGCTCCGGATCGCAGAAGTGCTCGACGGCACGACGCCGATTTCGACCTGGCGGTGACGATAGCCCGGTTGCTTCCCGCGCCTGCAACGAATAGAAGCGGAAAAACGGGGCGGGGGTTCGACATGGGCAGGATGGGGGTCCTGAAGCTGCTTTGCGCCATTGGCTTCCTGGCGGTGCTGGCCAGCAACGTCTGGACCATTTCGCACTGGAGCGAAAGCCGCGGTGTCTATGACGACATCTGCTATCTGCGGCAGGCGCATCTGTTCCAGAAGTACGGTCTGGACGGGTTCAATACCGACATCACACGCGACGACGATCGTTTCCTCTCCGGCAAGCTGAAGGAAATCAGCTTCCCAGACTGGAATGATCCGACGAAAATGCCTTGTCACGTATGGAATGCGAAGACGAACAAACGCGCCCTGCAATACCCTCCGGGGACCGGATTTGCGTTGGCGTTGTTTCCGAGCGGGTTTCAGGTGGTACCGCTCTACATTTTGACGTCTGTCGTCGCCGTCGGCTTTTCGCTGATCGCCCTGACCTATGCGTCCACATTTTTTCGACTTGTGCTGGTCGCCGCGTTCGGTGATGCCGCCATCTATCTGATGATCAATCCGACGAAGGCAAGCTATTCTGTGGCGCCGACCATGATCGTTTGCGCGCTAGCGGGATTTTTGACTGCGAAGCTCTTCACGGACGGGCCGCGGCAGCGGCTTTTTCTGCTCGCACTAATTGGCCTGCTACTCGGTATCTCCGTCAATCTCCGCCTGCCGAACCTGTTTCTGGCGGCGGGCTACTGTTTCTATCTTGGCGGCGCATTCCTGTGGACTAGAAGCAGGGAAATGTTCCTGCAGGGCGTCACTTTCGGTATCGCGTTTTTGATCGGAATGGCACCGACGCTCATCGCCAATGCGGTCAATGCGGGAAGTCCGCTCTCGACGACCTATGGCGGCGTTGACGTCGTTCCGCCAGAGCTGAACCCGGGCATCCTCTGGCGATATTTCGTCGACGTTCAGTTTATCCTGCTGGGGATTGCGGCCGTCTGGACCGGCCTGCTATGGCGCTTTAATCGCGCAAGAGCCGGGCGGATTGCCGTTCTGGTCGCTATTAACCTCGCGGTGAATCTGATTTTCTTCATGACCCATCCGATATTTACGCCATATTATATTATTCCGATCGACATGCTCTCGCTCTGGACGCTGCTGTTCGCAACGCTCGGCTTGCGCGGCGAGCGGGCTGCGGACAGCGCGGCCCTGCCTCAGCCGGCCAGAGCCTGATGGCGGTATCAATCTTCCATGCGCAGACTGACTAGGTGAGCCCGAGATGACGACACCGGCGTTGCGGATCGCGGTTCTGGTGCCATGCTTCAATGAGGAAGCCGCGATCGCCACCGTGGTTTCGGATTTCCGCAAGGCGCTGCCGACGGCTCAGATTTTCGTCTACGACAACAATTCCAGGGACCGCACCATCGAGGTCGCGCGCGCGGCCGGAGCTATCGTGCGCAGCGAGCGCCGCCAGGGCAAGGGGCATGTGGTGCGGCGGATGTTCGCCGACATCGATGCCGACATCTATGTACTGGTCGATGGCGACGCCACCTATGATGCGCCGAGCGCGCCGCGCATGATCGATGCACTGGTCAACGACCACCTCGACATGGTGGTGGGCTTTCGCGTCGACCAATCAGTCACGGCCTACCGGCCCGGCCACCGCACCGGCAACTGGATGCTGACGAGCTTCCTTTCCTCGGTGTTCGGCCAGGCGTTCAAGGACATCCTTTCCGGCTATCGTGTGTTCTCGCGTCGCTTCGTCAAATCCTTTCCGGTGCTGTCCGACGGTTTTGAGATCGAAACCGAGCTCAGCGTTCACGCGCTCGAACTCGCGCTGCCGGTGACGGAAGTCGAGACGCCGTATTACGCCCGGCCCGAGGGATCGTTCAGCAAGCTCAACACCTGGCGCGACGGTTTCCGGATCCTCGGCACCATCCTGAAGCTGTACCGGTCGGAAAAGCCGCTGCGGTTCTTCACGGTGATCGGCATCTTCCTGGTGCTGGTCTCGATCGGCCTCGCGATCCCAGTGATCGTCACCTATCTTGAGGAAGGTATCGTTCCGCGGCTGCCGACAGCGGTGCTGTCGATGGGCCTGATGATCGTGGCGGTGCTGTCGGTCAGCTCGGGGCTGGTGTTGGATACGGTGACACGCGGCCGCCGCGAGATGAAGCTCCTGGCCTATTTGTCCCAGCCCGCCCGTGTCAGGGATTGAGGCAATACAGGAATTGCCATCTTCCAGCGATGGACCGCGCCGTCGCCAGATGCTATCCCGCGCCCCATCATGAGCGAACTTGACGTCACCATCCTGGCCGAAACACCGAAGGACGCCCAGGCTATCGAACGGCTGCACGAGCGCACGTTCGGTCCCGGCCGCTTCGTGCTGAGCGCGTACCGCCTGCGCGAGCATGTCGATCACGTGCTGGACCTCTCGTTCACGGCGCGGATCGGCACATTGCTGGTCGGCTCGGTGCGCCAGTTGCCGATCTGCATCGGCGACACGCCGGCCCTGATGCTCGGACCGTTGACGGTCGAGCCGCCGTTTCGCGGCCGCGGCGTCGGCCTCATGCTGCTCGATCGTTCGCTGCGGGATGCCAAGGCCAAGGGCCATCGTTTGGTCATTCTGGTCGGCGACGAACCCTATTACAGCCGCGTCGGCTTCAAGGTGATACCGAAGGGACGGGTGATCATGCCGGGGCCCGTCGACTACAGCCGCCTGTTGGTGGCGGAACTGGTCGAGGGCGCGTTCGACGGCGTGTCCGGCAATATCCGGCCGGACTGGAGCAAGGCGCGATAGGGCCGTTGGTGTGCGCCGCCGCCGCGATCCGTCAGAAGAATCGACGCCTTTTGGTACCGGTCGTCCGAACCGGCGCGGATCCTGCGCTTCCCGCCGCCGTCTGCAATTCGTGCCGGAACTCCTCGCGCTTTTCGTGGATGCTGGCGACGACATGACCCATCGCCACCCCGAGCCCGATCAGGGCGGCTTCCGATAACAGCAAGCTTGCCTCGATGGTCTCCGGCACCGCGTCGGTAACGCCGATTTGGTAGAGATGCCGCGCGTGGTCGGCGTCGCGGGCGCGCGAAACCACCAGCATGTCTTTCCTCAGCGCGCGGACCTGTGCGACAATTTCGTCGATGCCTTCAGGTCGGTTGATCGTGACGATGACGGCGGCGGCGTCCATGAGGCCGCAGCTCTTCAGAAACTCCGGGTTTGTCGCGTCACCGTAAAAGACGGTACGCCCCTGTCTTCGCTGCTCGGGGACGGCCGCGGCATCATTGTCGACCGCAATGTACTTGAACTGGTGTCGGTCCAGCATCGTGCAGACGACCTGTCCCACCCGGCCGTGTCCGACGACAATGGCATGGCCGCTCCCGCCGCTTGGCGCAACGGCGAGTTCAGGGTCAGTCGGCTTGTCTTCGCGCATCATCGGCGCCAGCCGCCGCGCGACATGAGATAGCGCAGGCGTGAGCATCATGGTCAGCGAGGTCAGTGCGACCGTGAAGCTCGATACGCTGGCATCGATCAGACCAAGCGTCGTCGCCATCCCGATCCCGACGAAAGCGAACTCGCCACCGGGACCCAGCAGCAGCCCGACTTCGATAGAAGCCGGCCATGACAGGCGAAACATCCGCGCCAGGAAGATAAGGATGACGGACTTTACGGCGATCAGCCCGGCCGCAGCCGCGATCAGCCAGACCGGGTCACGCGCGAGCTCGCGGAAATCGATATTCATGCCGACGGTGAAGAAGAACAGACCAAGCAGGAGGCCCTTGAACGGATCGATGGCGGTCTCGATCGCCTTGCGAAACTCCGTCTCGGCAAGCAGCAGTCCGGCGACAAAGGCGCCGAGCGCCATGGAAAAGCCAGCCACTGCGGCAGCCACTCCGGTTGCGACGATCACGAACAGCGTCGTGGCGACGAACAGGTCGCTCATGCCCACTGATGCCACCAGACGGAACAGGGGGCGCATCACGACGCGGCCGACGATGACGATCACAGCGAGCGCGATGGCTGCGTTGGTGAGCGCGAGAGCGAGCGTCGCAACGACCGAACCGGACTCGCTTGCGCCAAAAATGGAGATAAAGAGCAGGAGAGGGGCGACTGCCAAGTCTTGCGCCAGCAACGTCGCGAAGCTTGCCCGGCCTGCGTTTGTACTAAGTCGTCGTTGCCTGGAAAGCATCTCGACGACAATGGCCGTCGAGGACAAGGCAAGGCAGGCACCGAGGATGAAGGCCACCGGAGCTTTGTTGCCCAGGAGGGCGACGACCACGCCGATCGCCACCGTGGAGAGTACGATTTGCAAGCTGCCTAACCCAAAGATCAGGCGGCGCATTGCCTTCAATCGATCGTAAGATAGCTCCATGCCGATGAGGAAGAGCAGGAACACAACTCCGAGGTTCGCGATGCCGGAGACGTTTCTGGGATCGACAACGGTGAACCAGTAGAGAAGCGGAAAACTCTCGATGAACGATCCCAATCCGAGAGGGCCCAGGATCGCGCCGGCACCTAGATAGCCGAGCACGGGATTGAGGCCGAACCGCCGCACCAAGGGAATGACGATGCCCGCGGTGCCGAGCAGAACGAGCGCGTCGCTGTAGACGGGAATATTGATAGGCGCAGTCATCTAGCGGTTGTGCATTTGCTTCCACGGGCTGGAACATGACGATGGATGCGCGGTATCCACCGTCACTCCAAATGAACGTTAGCTGGTGGCACCAGCTAACGCCACCCCTGGGAAGCCGCACCGCCCGCGCTCTAGAACTTCAGATTGGCAAATGCGCGCACGCCAATGCCCGGCAGCAAGACCTCATCCTTGTTGAACGACGCCGAATTGCGGATGTTCTCGTTCAAGAGGTTGTTGCCGACGAGCCCAACTATCATTTCCCGCGCTCCGAACCAGGTGGGATCGAGCTTCGTCCTGTAGCTGACCTCCGCCTTCAACAGATTATAGGCCGCGGTCGGCGTCTCGCCGACCGGGGCGATATCGTTCTGGGCGAAGGCGTGCAGCAGGTTGATCCGCGTCAGCCAGTTGGCATCGCGCCAGAACAGACCGCCGCCCACGCGCACGGGTGGGATGCGCGGGACATTGGTGCCGTCGTCAAAGGTCGCGCGCACGACATCGAACTGGTTCTCGATGCCCCAGATGCCACCGTAGAGCGGCCCGACATCCAGCTGGCTTTGGAACTCGCCGCCGCGGAAGATGGCGTCGCGTTGCGAATAGATCGCCTGGTTCAGCTCAAGCGGAAAAGCCGGATCCGCGGGGGCGACGCAAGCGACATCCTCGCAGGTGTTGCCGGTCAGGCGGCGGTAAATGAAGCCATTGAACTTGGTGTAGTAAGCCGTCGCCTCGAACCTGAAGGGGCCGGTCGCCCGTCGTAGTCCGATCTCGATCGACTTGGCGGTCTCCATGCTCAGATTGGGATTGCCGATGTCGAAGGTGACAGTTGCTTCGTGCGGTCCGCGCGAAAACAATTCCGCCGGTTTGGGCGCCCGCTCGACGTATTGTGCGGTGATAGTCGCAACGAGTTCGCCTGGAAGGTTCTGGATCAAGCCGATGCTCGCGCTCTTCGGCGTGAAGCTGAGATTGCGCGCTGTCGGCGGACCGATATCGCCGGGATTGGCATTGAGGTCGAACAACTCCGGAATGAATGCCGGCATCGTTCCGCTGAGGTTGACATGCTCGACCCGGCCGGCGATCTGCGCCTTGGTGGTCTCGGTGAATTTGAGTTCGTTGAAGACGTAGCCGGCGACCCTGTTATTCTTGTTGGGATCAAACAACCCGTTGAGCGGGCTTGTCGGATCGTCCGGGCTCGACGCCGTCAGCTCCTGATGCCCGGCCTGCAGGCCGAAGGCGGTCGTGACGGCGGCAAAGCGCGCGTTGAACGGCGCCATCTGCACCTCGACGCGCCCTTCCTGCTCCTTGTTGGTAAAGGTCTGCCGCACGCCAAGGGACGAGAAGTCGGCGGGATCGGCGAGCGCGATCTCGTTGTGCTTGTAATCGGTGGCGCCTGCCCAGAACCTGATGGCGTCGATCGCCGCCGCATCCGGCCGGTATTCGCCCTTGGCCGTGAATTTGGTTTGGCGCGCGTCGATCCGGGACTGGTGATCGGAGGGCTCAATTCCGGGAATGCGGTACAGCGTGTCGTTCTGCGTGATCGCCGCGCCGATAAATCCGCCATCGAAGACGTAGGAGCCGCCAATTGATGCACCAGCCGCCTGCATCGCCGAATTGGGCTGCCGGCCGTTGACCGGGCGGGTCTGGTCGAACAAGTACGGATAGCTCGGAATGCTGTAATCGCTGGCCTTGCGGCCATAGGCGTCGGCGTGGAACGCGAAATTGCCGCCGCCGGCATCAATCAGGATGCCGCCATCGACACCCCGGTCAACGGAACTGACGGCCGTTCGGGTTTCGACAGTGACGCAGGAAGGTGACCCCACGTTTGCAAGCGGCGCCTTCGCCGGCAGCCCGTAAGTCTGGAAGGGTGCCGCCGCGCATGAAGGCAAGGCGTCAGGGATGCGATTGTTGGTTGCGCTGACGACGCCGCCGATCGATGTCGATCCGTAGCGCATCGCCGCCGGACCACGGATGACTTCGACCTGGTTTGTCGCCAGTGGATCGACCGGCACGAAATGGTCTTCGCCGAGATCGGAGGCGCCGCCAGCGTTGGTACCGTTCTCGAGGATGCCGACGCGATTGACGTCGAGGCCCCGGATGATCGGCCGGCTCGCGGCACCGGGCGCGAAGGTTGAGCCGGTAATGCCGGGTTTCGAGAACAGGAGATCGCCAAGCTGGGCGGTGCCTTGGCGGCGGATCTCCTCGTTGGGCACCACGGTAACCGTTGCGAACTGGTCGGTTACGACCGGCAGCACGCCCTGCTGGGGCGCGGCGGCGACGGGGGCGGCCGGCGGTTCTGGCGCGCGCTCGCGGTTCTGGCCGGGCGCTGCGCGGGTGACGCGCGCCGGCGTTCGTACGGGCACCGGTTTGCGCCGCACGATCGGGCTCGGCGCCGTCACGGTAATTTCGGGCAGATGTGTCGATGCGGTTGACGCCGCATTCTGCGCCATTGCGCCGTTGCCCGCCGCGCATAGCAATAGCCAACTAGCCCCACCGATGTGGAACGCACGTTTCTTCTTGAATGTCATTGTCCCGATCCTGATTCCGTCGATGTGCGACGGACGATTCCGATTTCTCCTCAGGAACCGCGCCTGACGCGGCAATCCCTTGGGGAGTGCATTGATTCAATCGGCGTCAGGAGGCGGGCGGTGCGCGAGACTGGAACGCGAGATGGAACGAGCCGAGATGCGCGAACTCAGCGCCGGTGACCAGGTACAGAAGTTCGACAGACCCCGGCAGCTCCAGTACGGGCGGCGTGACGAACAGGAAATTGTTGGCCACGGAGAGGACGGCGCAGACCGCGCAGACATTGGTCGTGTGCTGGTCGTCGTCATCGTGGCCGGCAGGCTGCTGCGGCTGCGCGGCTTCGGAGTGCGCATCTTGTGCGGCAACGGATGTGGTGATCGCAAGATGGGCGTCGGTCAGCCCGCTTTGAACGGCCGGTGCGGCCTGCGCGGCCGCCGCGTGAAAATGCCCGCACGACAGCGCAAACTGGATCGCGAGCGCAAACAGCGCCAGCCGCGAGCCGTGCTTGAGGTGTTTTCGGAACCAGTTCACGACGATTGACGCCTTGTCCCCCGGACGGCTCAGGCATCTCGCCGTCCCAATGTTATATTATAACGTCGCGAAGACCGCGGAGTGTCAATCGACACCAGACTGCCGTCTTTGCGGAGCCCCGACAATTCCGCCAAGTGTGAGATTCGGGCAACATCGGCCTTTTTGTCCCGCGCGCCCGCCTGTTTTGCCAATTGACAATTCCTCGATCTTTCATTGTTATGTTATAACATAACATAGTTTGCCATCAACGGGGTCCCCCGCATGCGTCTTCCTCCCCGGTTGGGACCCCGTGAGCTCAAGAGGCTTTTCGATCTCCATGCGAAAACTCCCCGTCACCGTCTTGTCCGGCTTCCTCGGGGCTGGAAAGACAACTTTGATGAATCACGTGCTCAACAATCGCCAGGGCCTGAAGGTTGCGGTGATTGTGAACGACATGAGCGAAGTCAACATCGACGCAGACCTCGTCCGCGATGGCGGTGCGAACCTCTCGCGGACTGACGAAAAGCTGGTCGAGATGACCAACGGCTGCATCTGCTGCACGCTGCGCGACGATTTGTTGAAGGAAGTGCGGGCGCTCGCCGAGAGCGAACGGTTCGACTATCTGCTGATCGAATCCACCGGCATCTCGGAACCGCTGCCGGTCGCGGCAACCTTCGATTTCCGGTCCGAAGACGGAGAAAGCCTGTCCGATGTGGCAAGCCTCGACACGATGGTCACGGTCGTCGATGCCGTCAATCTGCTGAAGAACTATTCTTCTACCGTTTTTCTGGCGGATCGCGGCGAGTCGCTCGGCGAAAGCGACAGGCGCACACTGGTGGATCTGCTGGTCGAGCAGATCGAATTTGCCGATGTGATCGTACTCAACAAGATCGACGCGGCGTCGCAGGGAGAACGCGACTCCGCCCGAATGATTATCCGCTCTCTGAATCCCGAGGCCGATATCATCGAGACCAATTTCTCCAATGCGCCGCTGGAGCGTATTCTCAATACTGGCCGCTTCGATTTCGAGCGCGCGCAGCAACATCCGCTGTGGTTCAAGGAGCTTTATGGCTTTGCAGACCATATGCCCGAGACCGAAGAATATGGCGTCAAGAACTTCGTCTATCGCGCGCGACGGCCGTTCGAGCCTGCGAAATTTCACCAATTCCTGAAAGAAAGCTGGCCGGGCGTCATCCGCGCCAAGGGACATTTCTGGATAGCAACTCGCCCGCAGTGGCTCGGCGAGTTGAGCCAGGCCGGTGCGATCGTCCGAACCGAAGGGCTGGGCTTCTGGTGGGCGAATGTACCGGCAGATCGGTGGCCGGACGATCCGTTCTGGCGACAATCGCTCAAGAAGAACTGGAGCGACGTATACGGTGATCGCCGCCAGGAGATCGTCTTCATCGGCACGGATATGGATCAGGACGCGATCACGGCGCGTCTCGATGCGTGCCTTGTTTCGGGGAAAACCCGGAATGCGCGTTGCGGAATGGTCCGGGCTTGCCGATCCGTTTCCGAGGTGGCGACGTGCGGACGAGGCTGCGTAGGGCGCATCGGCGGGCGTGCCGTCAGCGCCCCTCGCGCACCCAGGTCGCCGCGAAGGCGCCGAGCAACAGCAGCAGCCCGACCAGGCCTGCGAACATCGGCAGCACGCCGACGCCTTTGACGACGCTGGCGTCGCGCATCTTGACGCCCATCCAGCCGTCGCCATGGAAGATGCCGGAGGCGCGCACCGGCACGACGCGGGGCAGGTCGACGCTTCCGCCATCGGCGACGCGGCGGGCGTCGCCGCCAGTGGCCTGTGCCAAAGGCTTCACCACTTCGGTCGTCGAGGTGACTTCCGAAAATTCCTTCGGGTTGGTCGGCCCGACATTGATCAGCGCCTTCAGCGCGCCGTCGGTTGCCTGCCATAGCCCGAGCTCGTTGGCGGGAAGGGTCGCGCGCCAGGTGCCGGGCTCGCTTGCCGTCAGCGTCAGCTCCTTGGTGGCGCCGCTCGGCGAGGTCACCGTTACCGGCGGCACGTTGTCGGCCATGGTCTGGCGCAGCACCACGAGGTCCTTGCCCTGGATTTGAAGGCGCAGCGCTTCCTCGTCGAGATCAGGCTGTTTCATCAGCCAGTGCGACATCCGCCGCAGCAGATCCAGATGCGGGCCGCCGCCCTCATAGCCGCGCGCCCACAGCCAGATGTGGTCCGACAACAGAAGTGCGACGCGGCCCTCGCCGAAGCGCGACAGCAGCAGCAGCGGCTTGCCGTCGGCGCCGGTCATCACGGGGGAGCCGATTGCGTTGCGCGTATCGACGGTACGGAAGAAGCGGCTCCAGCGCGGCGGCTCGCTGGCGGAGCCTTCGAGGCCGCGCGTCACCGGATGACGCTTACCAGCGTCGCTCAGATGCGCGTAGAACGGCTTCTCGGTGACGCCAACGGGCTCGGCCGGCAGCACCGTATCCAGCGGCGTGCGCCAGATACTGGTGGTGGAGGCGTAATCGGGGCCAGCCGATACCAGCACTGCACCGCCGGCGCGGACATAGCGCGCCATGTTGTCGAAATAGGCAATCGGAAGCACGCCCTGGCGGGCGTAACGGTCGAAGATGATCAGGTGGAAATCGTTGATCCTCTGCTGGAACAACTCGCGCGTCGGAAACGCGATCAGCGACAATTCGTTGATCGGCGTGCCGTCCTGTTTTTCCGGCGGTCGCAGAATCGTGAAATGCACCAGGTCGATGCTGGCGTCCGACTTCAGCAAATTGCGCCAGGTGCGTTCGCCGGAATGCGGCTCGCCTGATACCAGCAGCACGCGGAGCTTGTCGCGCACGCCCTCGATCGCGACCACAGCGCGGTTGTTGACCGGAGTCAGCTCGTTCTCGAGCGGCGAAGCCTCGATCTCGATGATGTTCGGGCCGGCATGCTTGATGTCGACCTCGACATTGGCGGTCTGGCCGCTCGAGAGATTGCGCTCATTGATCACCTCGCCATCGCGGCGTACCACGATCTTGGCGCGCTCGCCGGTGACGCCCTGATCGTCGAGCCGGTATGTGATGGTCTGCGGCTTTCCGACGATACCGAAACGCGGCGCGGCCGAAATCGCGATGCGGCGATCGCGCTCGTCCTTGCGGCCGGTGATGAGTGCATGCACCGGCGCCTGGAAACCGACGCCGGCGGTGTTGGCGGGGATGTCATGCACCCGGCCATCGGTGATCAGGAACGCGCCGGCAACGCGGTCGACGGGGACGTCTGATAGCGCCGAGGACAGCGCCCCGAACAGTTTTGTGCCGTCGGTTTCGCCATCGGCCTGTCCGGCCTCGACGACGCGGACTTCCAGTCCCTTGATCTTCTTCAGCGTATCGACCAGCGCCTCCTGCGCCTTCGCGGTCTCCTGGTTGCGGGTGCCGAAATTCTGGCTCGGGCTCTTGTCGATCACGACGGCGGCGACGGATGATAACGGCTCTCGGTCCTCTCGGGTGAAGGAGGGGTTGGCGAGCGCCAGCAGGATCAGCGCCAGCGCCGCGACGCGCACCGCGGCGCCGCGCGAACGTCCGAGCAGCAATAGCGCAGAGATCGCGACGATTGCGGCGAGTGCGATCCAGAGCACGATTGCCGGAACGAGGGGAGTGAACGCGATACCGTACTGCATGGTCTATTGCCCCAACCGTTCGATCAGGGCCGGCGCGTGGACCTGGTCGGCCTTGTAGTTGCCGGTCAGGGTGTACATCACGATGTTGACGCCGGAGCGGAAGGCGAATTCGCGCTGGCGCGGCTCGTTCGGCGTCAGCGGCAGCATTGGCTGGCCGTCCGGGCGATGCGCCCAGGCGCCGGCGAGATCGTTCGAGGTGATGATGATGGGTGAGACGCCATCGCCGCCGCGCGCGGGGCGCGAGGCCGTATCGTCTTCATCTTCGCGCGGCAGGGTTTCGACCCATGTCTGGCCCGAGGTGAAGCGGCCGGGAAAATCGCGCAGCAGATAGAACGTCTTGGTCAGCACGTGCTCGCGCGGCACCGGCTCCAGTTCAGGCACGTCGAGCGAGGAGAGAATTTCGCGCAAGGTGCGCATGCCCGACGTCTGCGACGCGCCGTTCTCGCCCGGCGGCGCCTCGACGGCGTCGCGGGTATCGAACAGCACCGTGCCGCCCTGTTTCATATAGGCGTCGATGCGGTTGATGGCGTCCTGCGGCGGCTTCGGCGCGCCCGGCACCACCGGCCAGTAGATCAGCGGGAAAAACGCCAGTTCGTCCTTTGCGGGATCGATGCCGACGGGATCGCCGGCCTCCAACGCCGTACGCTGTGCCAGGAACAGCGTCAGTCCGGCCATGCCCGCCTTGACGATGGAATCGACGTCGGCATTTCCGGTGACGACATAGGCAAGGCGCGTCTGCGACACCGATTTGATGGCGAATTCATCGTTGCCCTGGGCGCGCGTCGGCGAAGGTGCGGTCGAGGCCGCGACCAGGACCAAGGCCAATAGAACGGTGGCCGCCGCCGTGCGCCGCCGCCACAGAGCGGCAAGGCCCGCGCCCAGCATCGCGACCACGACCGCGTCGATCAGGAACAGCACCAGCGACGACGACAACAGGATGCCGCGCAAATCGCGCGGTTCGGCATTGGTGTAGCTGGCGCGCTGCGCCCGCAACGAGGATGTATCGAGCTGCGCGATGCGATCGGCCGAGGCCAGGGTGTTGACCGCGATCGGGCCATCGGCCGGGCCGTAGAAGCCCGGCGGATGTTCTGCCGTGGCGCGGTCGCGGTAATCCGCGGGCATCGGCTTGGCGGTCGAGGGCGGTGGCCCGAAGGCGCCGAAACCATCGAGGGTGCGCAGTGGCGCCACCGTCTCGACGTTGGTCGCCTCGCTCGCAACACCAGCACCGGGCTTCGAGGTGTAGCCGGACATGTCGACCAGCCGCCGCAGCATCTCGACGAAGCTGCCGGACATCGGCAAGTCAGACCAGCGCGAGTCGGCGCCGACATGGAACAGGCTGACAATGCCCCTGCCACGATGCTCGCCGGTCACTAGCGGCGTGCCGTCTTCCAGCGACGCCCAGGTCTTGGTGGCGAGCACCGCATCCGGCTCGGCCAGCACCTGCCGGTTCACGGTGACATCCCTGGGCACCGCGAGGCCCGCGAACGGAGCGTCGGCGGCGAAGGACGCCAGATGCTGCGGCTTTTCCCAGGTCAGGCTGCCGCCAAGGACGCGGCCGCCGCGGCGCAGTTTCACCGGCACCAGATCGTCATCGGCCTGCGCCAGCCGGGGACCTGCGAAACGTATCAGCACGCCGCCCTGATCGATCCATGCGTTCAGCCGCTCGCGGATTTCCGGCGACAGCGTGCCGACATCGGCGAGCACGATCATCGGCAGCCGCTGATCGAGGAATTGCGCGATCACCTGTTGCGGCGCGCCGCGGTCGCCGAGCCGCACGTCGGCGAAAGGCGACAGGGCGCGGGTAAGATAGAAGGTCGATGCCAATAGCGGTTGGGCGGTATCACTGGTCGCGCCGGTGACGACGCCGACAGCGCGCCGCCGCCATCGCTTGTCGAGCAATTGCACGGCGCCGGCCGATCGTTCACCCGAAATTTCCAGCCGCGAAATGTCGTTGCGCAGTTCGACCGGCAGATCGAACGCCGCTTCGCTTTCGCGGTCCTGCATGCCGAACGCGTAGCGCGCGTCGCCGATCGGCGAGCCCTTGGCGTCGATGGCGCGGACCACGCCGGCTGCGACGCCGCCGGTGGTGCGCAGCACCTTGACCGTCATCTTCGCCGCGGCGTTCTCGGCGTCGACCAAGGCTTGCGCCGGCGCCGCGCCGCCCTCGAACACCGTCAGCTTGCGGTCGCCAATGGTCTTGGCGAGATTCTCGACGAATTCGCCGCCGCGCCCGGTATCGACGCCGTCGGACAGCCACGCGATTTCGGCATCGCTGGTGGCCTTCAGGAAGCGGTCGAGCGCGCCTAGCGTGTCGACGCGGTCGATCGAATGGGGCTTTGGTGCAATCTGGCGCAGCGCGACGCGTGCGGTACCGGCTGGCATCAGCGTGATGTCGCGCGCGGGCTCGGAGAGCGGAACCAGCGCTACGCCGCGGCGGTCATTGTCGGCGTTGGCGATCAATTCGTCCGCGGCCTTGATCCGGGTGTCCCAGCTTGCAGCCGCGCTCCAGCCGTCGTCGAGCAGAATCACCAGCGGCGCATTGCTGCCGCCGACCCCGCTCTGCGGATTCCAGATCGGGCCTGCGGCGGCAAGGATGACCAGCGCCGCGGCGGCGAGGCGCAGCGCCGTCAGCCACCACGGGGTGCGCGACGGGGTTTCTTCCCTGGGCCTGATGTCGAACAACAGCCGCGTCGGCGGAAACTCGATCCGTCTCGGCCGCGGCGGCATCACGCGCAACAGCCACCACAGCACCGGCAGGCTCAACAGGCCCAGCAGAAGCAGCGGCTGCGCAAAGCTTAAGGGGATGCCTGCCATCATGCGCTGCGTCCCGCCTTGACCGTTGAGCCGCGCGCGCTTCCCTTGGCCGCCATCATGCCGGAATGCAGGAACAGCAGCAGTTCGGCGGCGGACCTGCTGGTGGTGTGGGTCGAGAACAGCCAGTCGAGCCTGTTGGTTTCGCTGCGGATCTCATCACGATGCAGCGTGACGCGGGCGACATAGTCGCTGGCCCAGCTCTCGGCGCGGCCGGCGGTGATGACGCCAAAACCTTCCGGCTCGACGAACTCGATCCGGCCGGCGTAAGGAAAGGTCTCTTCGGCAGGATCGACGACCTGAATCAGCGTGCCATGGGCGCCGGAGGCCGAAAGCCCGGCGAGCATCGTCCTGATTTCGCTCATCGGCGACCAGAAGTCGGACAGCACGACAATTTCGGCCAGCGCCGACGGCACGAAGGAGGGCGGCAGGCTGGCGCGCACCGCATCATCATGCAGCATCGCCTGCGCCATCTTGTCGATCACGTTGCGGCTTGCGGTCGGGGTCATCAGGCCGGGAATGCCGACGCGCTCTCCGCCCGAAACCAGGAGTTCGGCGAGCGCAAAGGTCACGATCAGGCCACGCTCCAGCTTGGAGTCGCGGGCACCCTTGGAAGCAAATGCCATCGACGGCGAACGGTCGGGCCACAGCCAGATCGTATGCGCGGCCTCCCCATTCCTGCTCGCGAACATAGAGATGATCGTCGCGCGCCGAGCGCCGCCAGTCGACGTTCTGCGACGGCTCGCCGGAGACGAAGCGGCGATATTGCCAAAAGCTCTCGCCGGCGCCGGCGCGGCGCCTGCCGTGCAGGCCATGGATGACGTTGGCAGCGATGCGGCGGGCGTCGAGCACGAGACGGGGCAGCGATGCGGCGAGCGTTCGGCTTTCGCCATCGGCACGTCGGATCGCAACAATCTCCCTGTTCTCGTGGCTGGTCTCTGCGGCCATCAACCAATCCGCGTCTTCAATTGTCTGATTACGTCGGGAATGGTGCGGCCTTCCGCGCGCGCCGAGAAGGTCAGCGCCATGCGGTGCTTGAGAATGGGTTCGGCGAGGTCGAGCACGTCGTCGATCGAGGGCGCAAGGCGGCCGTCGAGCAAGGCGCGGGCACGGACCGCCAGCATCAGCGACTGGCTGGCGCGCGGGCCCGGCCCCCAGGCGATCAGCTTGTCGCCGCCGTCCTCGGTGTTGGGGCGTGCGGCGCGCACCAGCGACAGGATCGCCTCAACGACGCTGTCGCCGACCGGCAGGCGCCGCACCAGCCGCTGCGCCGCGATCAGGGTTTCCGCGTCCATCGAGGCCTTGGCAAGCGTCTCTTCCGCGCCGGTGGTCTCGAACAGGATGCGGCGTTCGGCGTCGCGATCGGGATAATCGACGTCGATTTCCATCAGGAAGCGGTCGAGCTGCGCCTCGGGCAGCGGGTAGGTGCCTTCCTGCTCCAGCGGGTTTTGGGTGGCGAGCACGTGGAACGGCTTGGGGAGATCATGCCGCGCGCCTGCAACCGTGATGTGCTGTTCCTGCATGGCTTGCAGCAGTGCCGATTGCGTCCGCGGGCTGGCGCGGTTGATTTCGTCGGCCATCAGAAGCTGCGCAAACACCGGTCCGGAGATGAAACGGAACGACCGCCTGCCGGAATTGCTCTCGTCCAGCACCTCCGCGCCCAGAATGTCCGAGGGCATCAGGTCAGGGGTAAACTGGATGCGCTTGGCATCCAGCCCAAGCGTGATGCCCAAGGTTTCGACAAGCTTGGTCTTGGCGAGGCCGGGAACGCCGATCAAGAGCGCGTGGCCGCCGGACAGGATCGTCACCAGGGTGTTTTCGATCACCCGTACCTGGCCGAAGATGACGGTGGAGATCGCTTCCTTCGCGGCGCGGATCTGGCCGGCGACCTGCTCGGCCGACCGGACGATCGCGTCCTCGAGTTTCTCGACACCGTCTGCGCTCGCCATGACTTTCTCCTTCAACAACCTAATCGCTTCATGACGCCGATGGTTGCGTCGTCATGCCACGAACCTCATGCTAAACCTGTGCAAAGGCCATGCATTCGTTGAATTAAACTATCCCCACATTATCGGTATTTCGGGGTATGAACGGCATCACGATATGGCGACTTGATCCGCAATAGTACGGACACAAATCGTCGGGAACACATATCTCGGTATATGTGCACCAATCGTGCCAATCGAGGCGCCGAGACTCAGGGCAAACAATGGCGAAGCAAGGGCAAACCAGCGGCCAGCGTCAGGAAGGCAAGGGCCAAGACAGCAGCCACGACAGCAAAGGTCTTGAAGGTCTGACAGTTGCTGCCACCGAAGCCGTCAATCGCGCCCCGGCCGGGAAGGGACTGCCTCCGGTCCATCTGTGGAATCCACCGTTCTGCGGCGATCTCGATATGCGAATCGCTGGCGATGGGACGTGGTTCTACATGGGGACGCCGATCGGGCGGCCGGCGCTGGTGCGGCTGTTTTCGACCATTCTCAAGCGCGAGGACGGCAAGCACTTTCTCGTTACCCCGGTCGAGAAGGTCGGCATCCGCGTCGATGATGCGCCGTTCCTGGCAGTGGAGATGCAAAACGAGGCCGGCGATCGCGGCCGGCTGTTGCGCTTCCGTACCAACGTTGAAGACTGGGTGCCATGCGATTCCACCCATCGCCTGCGCTTCGAGATGGCCGCCGACGGCGGGCTGACGCCCTATCTGCACGTCCGCGCCGATCTGTGGGCGAAGGTGACGCGCGCGCTCTATTACGATCTGGTTGACATGGGGGAGGAGCGGATGGTCGATGGTCAGCCGATGTTCGGCATCGAGTCCGGCGGCGAGTTCTTTGCCATGGCGGACGCGAAGCAGGCGAGGGATGCGGTTTGAACGAGCCGATGCTGACGAAGATGGAGGCGGCTCCGATCAGCTCGACGGAATTCTTCGCGCGAAGCAAGACCCGGCTGAACTTCGACGTGCCGCCCGGCCTGGTCGACCCCAATGTCATTCCAAAGACGGGCGATGCGGGCAATGATCGCATGCTCGAGATCGTGGCGCGCGAGCAGCCGGTGCGCCCGGCGGCGGTGCTGATCCCGGTGGTCGATCACCGCGAGCCGACGGTGTTGCTGACGCAGCGCTCGCCGCATCTCTCCAGCCACGCCGGCCAGATTTCCTTTCCGGGCGGCAAGATCGACGCAATCGACGCTTCCCCGCTCGATGCCGCCTTGCGCGAGGCAGAGGAGGAAGTCGGCCTCAAGCGCGAGTTCATCGAGCCGATCGGCTATCTCGATCTTTATGGAACCGCCTTCGGGTTTCGCATCCTGCCGACGGTGGCGCGAGTGAAGCCCGGCTTTGAGCTGACAATCAACGAAGGCGAGGTGGTCGACGCCTTCGAGGTGCCGCTGGCGTTCCTGATGAATCCCGAGAACCATCAGATCCATTCCAAGGAATTCCGCGGCATGGAGCGCTCCTATTACGCCATGCCGTTCGCCGAGCGTTACATATGGGGTGCGACCGCGGGAATCCTGCGCGTGCTCTATGAGCGGATTTATCTCGCATGATCCGTCCGATTCTGACCGAAATCGCAATCTTCCTGATCCCGTTCGTGGCCTACGCGTTGTTTCTGATTGCCACCCGTTCCGGCGTGTTCGCGTCTTCCTCCTGGCCGGCACATCTTGTCGCCAAACTGGCGCTGGGATCGCTGCTGCTGGTCGCGATCAGCTTCGTGCTGCTGGCGCAGTTCTCCGGCGCGCCGCCGAATTCGACCTATGTTCCGGCGCATATGGAAGACGGCAAGCTGGTTCACGGGGGTGAGAAATGAGCGAGGCACGCGTGCTGTCGGACGCGCCCTGGCTCAGATCCGGTCCGGCCGCGCGCGTGCTCGCGTTGCTCAATGGCGATGGCGAGGAAGCCCGCGTGATCGGCGGCGCCGTGCGCAACGCGCTTCTGAAAATTCCTCTCGGCGACATCGATATCGCGACGACGGCGTTGCCCGACGAGGTCGTCCGCCGCGCCAAGGCGGCCGGCATCAAATGCGTCCCGACCGGCATCGACCACGGCACGGTCACGCTGGTCGTCGATCCCACCCATTCGAGGTCACGACCTTGCGTGAGGACACCGAGACCTTTGGCCGCAAGGCCAGGGTTGCGTTCGGGCGCGACTGGGTTCGCGATGCCGAACGGCGCGATTTCACCATCAACGGGCTCTCGGTCGATGCCGAGGGCGTCGTGCATGACCATGTCGGCGGGCTTGCCGATATCCAGGCCAAACGCGTGCGTTTCATCGGCGACGCCGGCCAGCGCATCGCTGAGGACTATTTGCGCATCCTGCGCTTCTTTCGCATGCATGCCGCCTACGGGGCGGGCGAGCCCGACCGTGCCGGATATCTCGCCTGCATCGACGGGCGCGCCGGGCTTTCGAGCCTTTCCGCCGAACGCGTGCGCATGGAGATGTTGAAGCTGCTGATCGCGGAAGGCGCCGCGGTTGCGGTGCAGGCCATGGCGGATGCCGGCCTGCTGCTCCTGATCTTCGGCGGCGTCACCTATACGGGGACATTCGAGGCGATGATCGCGGCCGAACGGGCGCTGGGCCTGCCGCCGAGCGCCGTGCGCCGGCTCGCCGCGCTCACGGTCGCCGTCACCGAGGACGCCAGGCGCGTCTCGGCACGGCTTCGGCTTTCCAACGCGGGAAGCCAAAGCGCTGGATTCGATGGGGCATCGCTGGTGGCGGCTCGCGAGCAAGGACGACGCGCGGGCGCGGCAGCTTCTCTATCGGCTTGGCGAGGATCCGTATCGCGACCGGCTGATGCTGGCGTGGGCGCGGGCAGGCGGCCTCGACAATGGCGCCGCGCGCTGGCATGAGCTCGCAACGTTGCCGCAGCGCTGGAGCGCGCCGAAATTTCCGCTGAAGGCGGCCGACTTCATCTCCCGCGGCATTGCCGAAGGTCCTGGTCTCGGTCACGTGCTGGCGCTTGCGGAAGACGCCTGGTTGGCCGCGGATTTTCCGCTTGAACCATCCGCCCTTGCCGCGATCGCCGACCAGGCCACCGCCCGTTTCACCCGCGACCACCGGCTGTGAATATTCTGGCCGGGTTTGCCGATGTTTCGCTCGGTCAACTCGTGCTGGTTGGAGGCATGGCGCTATTGGCCTCCGTCATCGGCGGGCTTGCCGGCTGTGGTACCGGCGCCTTGATGCCGCTGGTGCTGGTGCCGCTGGTCGGCGCCGAGCCCGTGGTGCCGATCATCGCGATCTCAGCGATCTTCACCAATATCAGCCGCTTCGTGGCGTATTTTCGCTACGCCGACCGGCGTCGCGCCCTGATCGTGATCGGCGCTGCCATGCTGACGACGGCGCTCGGCGCCTATGGCTACACGCGGCTGACCAGCGCCGGCGCGGCGTTCGTGATCGGCGGCATGCTGATCCTGAGCGTGCCGCTACGCCGGCTGGCCAAGCACCGCGATATCAAGATCAGCGATACCGGCCTTGGCGTGAGCGCGGTGGGTTATGGCGTGGTGGTCGGCGGCACATCGGGTTCGGGCGTGATCCTGTTGTCGTTGCTGATGGCGTCCGGCCTCGAGGGAGCGGCCGTGATCGCTACCGACGCGGTGATCTCGGTCGCGACCGGTCTCATCAAGATTTTGGTGTTCGGCCTTGCCGGCGTCGTCACCGCGCAGGTGCTTGCCTTCGCGCTCCTGATCGGCGCCATCGCAATTCCCGGCGCGTTCCTTGCCAAGGCCTTCGTTGAACGCATGCCGGTGCATATCCATACTGCGATCCTCGACGCCGCCGTGATTGTCGGCGGCCTCGTCATGGTCACCGCGGCGCTGCGGCACTAGAGCTTCGGTTCTGATTAAATCAGAACCGAAGCTCTAGATTCTTGTTTTGACGCGTTTTCTTCACGCGAACCGGACCCCACTTCGCTCGAAAACGTTATCGTTGGGTCAATGCGTGAGCGATGCCGTGCGGATCGGGAAGCAGTTGATGCTCGGTATGTTGCGGACCAGTGGCACGCTGCACAGGAAACCGACCGGACGGTACTTCACTCGAATTCGTTCCATCTGATGTAGCGCCAGGCCGCTGAACGCGCTGACCCGCCCGGCCAGATCGTCCAGTTGGGCATTGATCTCTTTTTCGCGCTCGACGATTTCCCGTTCTTTCGCGACGTCCCGCTCGCTCCGGGAGGCCCATTGCCGCGCGGCTGCCAGTCTGTTGTGCGTGGCCTCGAAACAGTAGTGCATCGTGAGGACGTGGTGTTTGGCGCTGTACCAATAGATTCGCTTTGCGGTCTTGTCTTGAGGGCCGGCGCAGATCCGGATGAATGCATCTCTCGGCTTGGTCTTGTCGTCAACGCCCCGCTTCTCTGCGATTGCGCAGTACTCGTTATCTGCAATTTCCTTGATTGGCGCTTCGTCCTCGGCATGCACGTTTCCGAACGCCGGAAAATTGTACTTGTCGGAACAGTCGAAGGCGTAATCGCGCAGCACCTGCCGTGACAGCGGATCGTCGCCGACATTATGCTTGTCGGCCGGATCGCGATAGGTGTTGCTTGCCCAGTCGATATAGATTTCCGCCTTTCGCGTCAGCACGTCGATGCTTTCGCGCAGTGCGATCCGCGCCTTTTCGTAACGCTCGGAAATCGCCAGCGCGTTTTTGCTCTCGAGCGATTTGTCGCTGGCGTCGGACTTTTCCCTGATGGCGCGGGTGAAATCTGAATACAGGGTTTGCTGCAGCGCCTGCAATTCGGAGAATGCGTGCGAGATCTCGGTGAACGTCGTGGTGGCTGCCGCCATGTCTTCCTTGGCTTGGCTGCCCACCTTCTCCTGATAGGCGTTGAGATACTGGAAATAGCCGACCGCAAGGCTGCTCAGCACGGTAACCAGCGACAGCCCTTTGACGATGTCGAGCCCGTGATTGAACTTCCAGAGCCACCTGAGCGGGGTGGATTTCGGTGCGATGTCATCCGCCGCAGGCGGCGGCTTGTGCGCGTTGTCGTTCGGCATTTGGTGAACTCCAATCCCGTGGACTTCAACCTTCGACTAACGCAGGCACAATCTGCGATTGCGGACCTCCACACTGTGAGACAACTCACATTGCACGCGATCGTGTGGTCGCGGGGTGAGCCAATAATGGAAACTTCAGACGCTTCGTCAGCCCTGGCGGGGCAGCAGTTCCGTCAGCGAGCGGATGATGCGGTCGGGCTTTACGGTGGAATCCGGCGGCAGGCCGTCGCCATGCACATCGATCCAGATCGCATAGATGCCGAGCCGTTGCGGCGCCACCACCTCCCATTCGAGATTGTCGCCGATCATCCAGGTTTCGGGCGCGGTGACGCCGAGCGCCTGCATCGCGTGCAGATAAGCGCGCTCGCCCGGCTTGCCGAAGCCGTGCTCGCCCTCGATCTGGATGTGATCAAAACGGTGCGACAGCGCGAAGCGTTCGACCTTGGCGCGCTGCGTGCCGGCGGCGCCGTTCGTCACCAGCGCCAGCTTCACGCCGCGTGCCTTCAATTCGTCGATGGCGTCATGCGCGCCGGGGAAGACGAACATTTCCTCTTCACGGTAGGCGGTAAAGCGGTCGGCCAACCGTATCGCGAGGTCTTCAGGCAGGACGTGACCATCTTCGGCAAGCGCGGCAAATCCGTTCCTGACGGTGATGCGCCGCGCTTCATCAAGCTTCAGCCGCCATTCGGCTTCGGCAACAGCCCAGAATTTGCGCGCGGAATCCAGAACGGCGGCGGCAACCTGCTGCGAGGTCAGAGGCCCGAACTCGGCGGCGAACTCGGACGTGACATTGTGCCAGGCGATCTCCGGACGTCCATAGGCCGACAGGATGGTGTCGTCCATATCGATCAGCATCGCGCGGGGTAGGTGGGTCATTGTTTTCGCGGCCATCTCACTTCAAGCGTCATCGGCCGCGGGAAGCAGCGGCGGACTTACCGCGAATATCAGATCACCCGCACCGGGTCAGATCCCGGAAAACCACGCCGCCGGACCATGGAAGCCCGGCGGCGTCAAAAACTGCCTCACGCAACCTTGTTGGCGCGGTCGTCCTCTTCCTCGTCCTCGGCTTCCTCTTCGTCCTCGTCTTCGTCGTCTTCTTCGTCTTCGTCGTCCTCTGACGTATCGGCTTCGGCGAGCTCTAGGACGGCAAGCGGCAGCGTCTCGCGGAACAGATCGCCTTCATTGCCCATCCATACGCACGCAACGTTGCCGTCCTTGACCTCCACCACACTGAGAGGATGGCCGCCGGACTTCAGAATGACGACGTCGCCTGGTTTCAAATCCATGATCTACTCCTCGGATGACATGACACGAATCGCACCATAGCGATCAGTCATGACAACCCGATCATGCGATCATGGCCACTTTACCTCCGGCGGCATCGACGAGAGAATGGAATCCACATTGCCGCCAGTCTTTAGCCCGAAGATCGTGCCGCGGTCGTAGAGCAGGTTGAACTCGACGTAGCGTCCGCGCCGGATCAACTGTTCCTCGCGGTCGGCGGCATTCCAGGGAAGGGCGAAATTGCGGCGGACCAGTTCAGGATAGATTTTCAGGAAGGCGCGGCCGACCTCCTGGGTAAAGGCGAGGTCGGCGTCCCAGTCACCTGAATCGTGCCAGTCGTAGAAGATGCCGCCGATGCCGCGCGCTTCCTTGCGGTGCGGCAGATAGAAATATTCGTCGCACCATTTTTTGTACTTGTCGTAATCGGCCACGCCGTTCGATCTCCCGCAGGCTTCTTTCATCGCCTGATGGAAAGCGAGCGTGTCGGGGTCATCCTGGGTGCGCCGGCGGTCGAGCACCGGCGTCAGATCCGCCCCGCCGCCGAACCATGCCTTGGTGGTGACCACGAAGCGGGTGTTCATGTGCACCGCCGGCACATGCGGGTTGCGCATGTGCGCGATCAGCGAAATGCCCGACGCCCAGAACCTGGGATCGTCGGCCGCGCCGGGTACCTGCGCGCGGAATTCCGGCGCGAACTCGCCATGCACGGTCGAGCAGTGCACGCCGACCTTCTCGAACAGCCGCCCACGCATTATCGACATCACCCCGCCGCCGCCGGGCTTGCCGGTGTGGTCGGTGCGATCCCAGGGCGTGCGCACGAAGCGACCGGCCTCGCCGGGATAGAGGGCAGGCGGAGCGTCGTCTTCCAACTCTTCGAAGGCCGCGCAGATGTCGTTGCGCAGCGCTTCGAACCAGGCTCTCGCCCTCGTTTTGCGGTCCTCGATGACGGACATATCCATGTGGTCGATCCGTATCCTTCCGTCATTGCGAGCGAAGCGAAGCAATCCATGGTGCCACAAAAAAGAATGGATTGCTTCGTCGCTTGCGCTCCTCGCAATGACGGTGAAAGTTATCCCTGTGGCCCGAAATACGTGCAGCTCTCGTTGCAACTGTCGCGGTGAACGCTGACGCGGGTGATTTGGCCTGCGTGCTGGACCCGCTCGAAGATGTAGCGCGAAATGTTTTCCAGCGTCGGCGTCCCCAGCGCCTCGACCTTGTTGAGGAGCTTGTGGTCGAGTGCTTTCCGAACCTCTTCCATGCTGCGCTCCAGCAGGCCGAGATCGAGCACCATGCCGGTTTCCGGGTCGGGCGTGCCGCGCACGCTCACTTCGGCGCGAAATGAGTGGCCGTGAATTTCCTCGCTGGCCGCGCCGAAGGTCGTTCCCTTCAGGGAATGCGCGGCTTCGAAGCGAAACGATTTCGTCAGTTCCCACATCTTGAAAATCTAAATCCTATCTGATGCCGAGTGTCTTGTGCGTCTGCAGGCTGAGCCGCCATTGCGGATGGCGCAGGCAGTAGTCGACCGCACGCGCGGTGTTTTCGAGCACGTCGGGTCCATCCATCGGCTGCAGCGAAAAGCGCTCGAAATCGAGCCTCGCAAAATCTTCCGGCGCCGCGCCCGCCTGCGGATAGACCAGCTTCAATTCGTGGCCGCGGCGCACCACGAGATCGGCGCCGGCTTTCGGACTGACGCAGACCCAGTCCATCCCTTCGGGCGGTTCGATCGTGCCGTTGGTCTCGATGCCAATGGCGAAGCCGCGCGCATGCAGCGCATCGATGAAGGGGGATCGACCTGCAGCAGAGGCTCGCCGCCGGTCAGGACCACGTAGCGGTTGGTATTCTCGCCGGTCCATTGCCCGGCGATGGTGTCGGCGAGTTCGTCCGCCGTGGCATAGCGGCCGCCGAGCGTGCCGTCGGTGCCGACAAAGTCGGTATCGCAGAACTGGCAGGTGGCGCTCACGCGGTCCTGTTCGCGGCCGCTCCAGAGGTTGCAGCCGGAAAAACGACAAAACACTGCCGCGCGGCCGGCGTGCGCGCCTTCGCCTTGCAACGTCAGAAATATTTCCTTGACCGCGTAGCTCACCGTCGCTCCTTGAGAACCGCGTCCGCTTGGATCGCGGAACTGGTCTGCCGCAGCGCCTCACCCAATGCCATGGCCGCCGCTATGGCGACATTGAGCGAGCGCAAGCCCGGCCTGATCGGAATCATCAGGCGTGCATCGGCGGCAGAAACAACTTCAGCGGTAACCCCTACCGATTCCCGCCCGAACAGCAGGACATCATCCGGCCGGTAGCTGAAATCCAGATAAGAACTGGTCCCCTTGGTCGTAAATAGCACCAGCCGGAAACCCGCCCCCTTACGCCATTGCTCGAATTTTTGCCATGAGTCATGGCGGGTAAGGGCGACATGATCGAGATAGTCCATTCCCGCTCGGCGGAAATGCCGGTCGGAAGTCGGAAATCCGGCCGGCTCTATGATGTGGGCGGTCGCGCCCAGGCATGCACACAGGCGCAGAATCGTCCCGGTGTTCTGGGGGATATCGGGCTGGAAAAGGGCGATGTGCATGGGGCGAGGCTTTGGTGGCGCAAGTGAAATGTTTCGAATAAATCACTGCCGGGCGCGGATTTAGTGCATTGCACGCTTGCGAGCCGATAGCGGGCTTGCGCTCTCACGGCAAGGGTGCCAATAGAACGATTCTGGACTGCTTGTTCCGCCGGAATGGGGGAGGAAAAGCGGTTTTTCTGCCGCCGCGGGGGCCGCGGGCGCCGGCAGCCTACTCCGGGGCGCGCTTTTGCGTGGGTCCGGGGCGGTTCCGCTGGCTGCAGATAAGAAAGGGCTTGAGATCGTGACGACAGCGTCTTCGGCGGACCATCCGACACGCCGTGATTTCCTTTATGTTGCAACGGGAGCCGTCGCCGCCGTAGGCGCGGCTGCCACGGTGTGGCCGCTGGTTTCCCAGATGAATCCGGATGCCTCCACGGTCGCGGCCGGTGCGCCGATCGAGGTCGACCTGACACCGATCGCCGAAGGGCAGGACATCAAGGTGTTCTGGCGCGGCAAGCCGATCTACATCAGCCACCGGACCAAGAAGCAGATCGAAGAGGCCCGCGCGGTGTCGGTATCGAGCCTGCCCGATCCGCAGAGCGACGAGGCGCGGGTCAAGCCGGGCCATGATCAGTGGCTGGTCGTGGTCGGCATCTGCACCCACCTTGGCTGCATCCCGATCGCCCATGAGGGTCAGTACGACGGCTTCTTCTGTCCGTGCCACGGTTCGGTGTACGACACGTCGGGCCGCATCCGTCAGGGACCCGCGCCGACCAACCTGGCCGTGCCGCCCTATACCTTCGTTTCCGATACCAAAATCCAGATCGGCTAAGGGCTCGGACGCCAGTTCGAGACCTCCCTTAAGCCGTTGCGTCGTTTTACTTCCTCAGGATCGCATCAATGAGCGGACCATCCGATTTCCAGCCGACCAATCCCGCCTTGAAGTGGATCGAACGGCGCCTCCCGATCATGGGACTCATGCATTCCTCGTTCGTGGCGTATCCGACGCCGCGTAACCTGAACTATTGGTGGACGTTCGGCGCCATCCTTTCGTTCATGCTGGGTGTGCAGATCCTGACCGGCGTGATCCTGGCGATGCACTACACGCCGCATGCCGATATGGCATTCAAGTCGGTCGAACTGATCGTCCGCGACGTCAATTACGGCTGGCTGCTGCGAAACATCCACGCCTCCGGCGCGTCGATGTTCTTCTTCGCCGTCTACATCCATATGTTCCGCGGCCTCTACTATGGGTCGTACAAGGAGCCGCGTGAAGTGCTCTGGATCCTCGGCGTCATCATCTATCTCCTGATGATGGCAACCGGCTTCATGGGCTACGTGCTGCCGTGGGGCCAGATGAGCTTCTGGGGCGCGACCGTCATCACCAACCTGTTCTCGGCCGTGCCCTATTTCGGCGAGAGCATCGTGACGCTGCTGTGGGGCGGCTATGCCGTGGGCAATCCGACGCTGAACCGCTTCTTCTCGCTGCACTATCTGCTGCCGTTCGTGATCGCCGGCGTCGTCGTGCTGCACATCTGGGCGCTGCACGTGGCGGGTCAGAACAACCCGGCCGGTGTCGAGCCGAAGACCGAAAAGGACACGGTGCCGTTCACGCCCTACGCGACCATGAAGGACATGTTCGGCGTCTCCTGCTTCCTGCTGTTCTTTGCCTGGTTCATCTTCTACATGCCGAACTATCTCGGCGACGCCGAGAACTACATTCCGGCTAATCCCGCTGTAACGCCCGCGCACATCGTGCCGGAATGGTATTACCTGCCGTTCTACGCAATCCTGCGTTCGATCCCGAACAAGCTTGCCGGCGTCGTGGCGATGTTCGGTGCGATCCTCATTCTGGCGTTCCTGCCCTGGCTCGACAGCGCCAAAACGCGCTCGTCGAAGTACCGCCCGCTGGCCAAGCAGTTCTTCTGGATGTTCGTTGTCGTCTGCATCGGCCTTGGCTATCTCGGCGCACAGCCGCCGGAGGGCATCTACGTCATCGTCGGCCGCATCCTGACCTTCCTCTACTTCGCCTATTTCCTGATCCTGCTGCCGTTGCTGTCGCGGATCGAGAAGCCCCGTCCGGTGCCGAACTCGATCGCGGACGACGTGCTGGCAAAGACGGGCGGCAAGGCTGCGCCGATGGTCTCGACCGTCATTGCGCTGATGGTGGCAGGCGGTCTGCTGCTGGGCGGCGCCGAGAGCGCCCGGGCCGCCGAAGGCAGCACCAAGCCGCCGGCCCAGAAGTGGTCGTTTTCAGGCCCGTTCGGCAAGTTCGACCGCGGCGCCATGCAGCGCGGTCTGAAGGTCTACAAGGAAGTCTGCGCATCCTGCCATGGCCTGTCGTTTGTCGCCTTCCGCAATCTCGCCGAAACCGGCGGTCCCGGCTATTCGGTGGCGCAGGCCCAGGCGTTCGCCTCCGAGTACAAGGTCAAGGACGGCCCGAACGACCAGGGCGAGATGTTCGAGCGGCCGGGCCGGCCCGCCGATTATTTCCCGTCGCCGTTCCCCAACGAGCAGGCGGCGCGCGCAGCCAATGGCGGCGCGTTTCCCCCGACCTGTCGCTGATCACCAAGGCGCGCCGCTACGGCCGCGGCTTCCCGATGTTCCTGGTCGACTTCTTCACCCAGTATCAGGAGCAGGGACCGGACTACCTCGTGGCGCTGTTGCAGGGTTATGAAGACAAGCCGCCGGCTGGCTTCAACCTGCCGGAAGGTTCCTACTACAACACCTACTTCCCCGGCCATGCCATCAAGATGCCGAAGCCGTTGAACGACGGTCAGGTCACCTACGACGACGGCTCGCCGGCCACAGTTGCGCAATACGCCAAGGACGTCACCCACTTCCTGATGTGGGCCGCAGAGCCACACATGGAAGCGCGCAAGCAGCTCGGTCTGCAGGTGTTCGTGTTCCTGATCCTGCTCACCGTCTTGCTGTACTTCACCAAGAAGAAGGTCTGGGCCAACGCCCACTGAGCTTCATTGAAGCGTCATGAATTCGGAAAAGCCCCTGCGGGGGCTTTTTTGTTGGGCCCAGCAATGCGCCGGCGGGCGATTGCGTCCCGATCCCGCACCGGCCAAAATGACTGCAACCGATCCAGAAGTCAGCGGAGGAACCCATGGGCACCCACATCACCTTCAAGCGTCCGGACGGCAAGGAAACCGCCGGCTATCTCGCCAATGCCGCGCGCGGCAATGCGCCGGGCGTGGTGGTGGTGCAGGAATGGTGGGGCCTGTCGGAGAACATCAAGGGCCTGTGCGACCGCTTTGCGGCGGCCGGCTTCGATGCGCTGGCGCCCGATCTCTACAAGGGCGTCGTGGTGCCGTATCACGATACGGACGCGGCCAACGCGCAGATGAACTCGCTGGATTTCATGGACGCCACTACCCAAAATGTACGTGGCGCCGCGCAATATCTCGCACGCAACGGCGCCAAGGTGGGGCTTACCGGCTTCTGCCTCGGCGGCGCCGTGACCATCATCGGCGCCACCAAGGTTCCGGAGCTCACGGCGGGCGTGGTATTCTACGGCATCCCGCCGGAGCAGGCCGCTAAATCTGCCGACGTGAAAATCCCGCTGCAGGCGCATTTCGCCAACAAGGACGACTGGTGCACACCGGCCGCGGTCGACGCCTTCGAAAAGGCGATGAAGGACGCCGGCAAGTCGCTCGAGCTATTCCGCTACGACGCCGAACATGCCTTCGTGAACGAGCAGCGCGTGGCCGTGCATGACCGCCAGGCAGCCGAGCTTGCCTGGGGTCGGGCGACGGAATTTTTCAGGAAGCATTTGGGCTGAGCCGAGAGACGCCTCGTTCGTCCTCGCAATGACGGTTGGGGGGCCCACACATGAAAGTCTTCTGCACGGGCGCATCGGGCTATATCGGCGGATCGGTTGCCGCGCATCTCGCGGCCGCCGGTCATCAGGTCACCGGCCTTGTTCGCTCCGGCGAAAAGGCAGACGCCGTTCGCGCGTTCGGCATAGAGCCGGTGATGGGCACGCTGGATGACGCGCAAGTTCTCGCGCGCGCCGCGCAGGCGGCAGATGTCGTCGTCAATGCCGCAAGTGCCGACCACAAGGGCGCCGTCGTCGCACTGCTCGATGCTCTCGCCGGAAGCGGCAAGGCCTTCATCCACACATCGGGATCGAGCATCGTCGGCAGGCGTTCCCGCGGCGAGCGCTCCGACGACATCTTCGACGAAGACACGCCGATCACGCCGTCGCCCGCCCGCGCCGCACGGGTCGAGCTGAACCACTTCATTCTCGGCTATCACGACAAGGGCTGCCGCCCCATCATCATCTGCCCGAGCCTGATCTACGGCATCGGCCATGGGGCGGGGCGCGACAGCGTGCAGGTACCGCTCTTGATCAAGCTCGCCAAGAAGCGCGGCAATGCCACGCATGCCGGCCCCGGCGAGAACGTCTGGTCCAACGTGCATATCGACGATCTCGTGCCGCTCTACATGCTCGCGATCGACAAAGCTCCGGCAGGTAGCTTCTATTTCGCCGAGAATGGCGAGAATTCGATGCGCGAAGCCTGTGTGGCCATCGACCGCATGCTCGGCTTCGCCGGCCCGCCGTCTGCGATGTCGATGCAGGAGGCTGCCGCCGAATGGGGCGAGGGTACGGCCGAGGACACCATGGCTTCCAACAGTCGCGTCCGTGCCGAACGCGCGCGCCGCGAGCTCCGCTGGCGACCGAAAGCGCGCCCGCTGATCGAGGAGATCGAGCACGGATGCTACCGCGAATAGCGCAGCAAACACGCCGTCCCGGCGAACGCCGGACCCTTTCCGACACCCCGGGATGGGCTTG
Source organism: Bradyrhizobium sp. RDI18 (assembly GCF_043203335.1). NCBI lineage: Bacteria > Pseudomonadati > Pseudomonadota > Alphaproteobacteria > Hyphomicrobiales > Nitrobacteraceae > Bradyrhizobium > Bradyrhizobium sp. RDI18. Next base: position 6,755,005 of record NZ_JBICRN010000008.1, read on the forward strand.
GGCGAGGCTTCGAGGGCTGTCTTTCCCTTGACATCGTTCCCGCCGGATGGTGATTAGGTTCCCATGAGCATCGTTGTTGCCCCCTGCCGTCTTTGGTGGCGCACCTCCTAAGAGGTGGCCGGTGCGATTTCATTTTTTCAATCGTCGAAGGTCGCCATCGCAGTGCGACGGTTCCTTCGTTTGTCCTGTGTGGCGCGCCCTCCCGAGGTTTCGTAAGAGGATCACATGAACAGGACAGCCTTCTCCCTGCCGGAGCACAGCGAATACCGGACCAGCGGCGGTCTGGCGATTTCGCGCGTCGTCGAGCAGTTCACCGGCAACGCCAAGCGCCTTGACGACCTGATCGAGCTGCTCGATCGCCGCCGTGGCGTGGTGCTGTCCTCCGGCACCACGGTGCCGGGGCGTTATGAAAGTTTTGACCTCGGCTTTGCCGATCCGCCGTTGGTGCTGGAAACGGCCGGCTCGAATTTCTCGCTCCAAGCGCTGAACGCGCGCGGCGAGGTGCTGATCGCCTTCCTCGGCGACGTGCTGCGCGAGCCCTGCGTCGTCATTTCGGAGCGGAGCTCCACGCGGCTGGCCGGCCACATCATCCGCGGCGCCGCGCCGGTCGAGGAAGATCAGCGCACCCGCCGTGCCAGCGTGATGTCGCTGGTGCGCGATCTGGTCGCCGCCTTCACCGCAAACGACGATCCGCTGCTCGGCCTGTTCGGCGCCTTCGCCTACGACCTCGTGTTCCAGATCGAGGACCTCGTGCAGAAGCGGGCGCGCGAGGCTGACCAGCGCGACATCGTGCTCTACGTGCCGGATCGCCTTTTGGCCTACGACCGCGCCACCGGCCGTGGCGTGGTGTTGAGCTATGATTTCTCCTGGAAGGAAAAATCGACCAAGGGTTTGCCGCGCGACACCGCCGAGAGCGCCTATGCCAAGTCGCCCCGGCAGGGATTCGCCGATCACGCACCCGGGGAATATCAGGCAACGGTCGAGGTCGCGCGTGCGGCGTTTGCGCGCGGCGACCTGTTCGAGGCGGTGCCGGGGCAACTGTTCGCCGAGCCCTGCGAGCGTTCGCCGGCGGAGGTGTTCCAGCGGCTGTGCCGCATCAACCCGTCGCCCTATGGCGCGCTGATGAATCTCGGGGACGGCGAATTTTTGGTGTCGGCCTCGCCGGAAATGTTCGTGCGCTCCGACGGCCGCCGGGTCGAGACCTGCCCGATTTCGGGCACGATTGCGCGCGGCGTCGATGCGATCGGCGATGCCGAGCAAATCAGGCAATTGCTGAACTCGGAGAAGGACGAGTTCGAGCTCAACATGTGCACCGACGTCGACCGCAACGACAAGGCGCGCGTCTGCATCCCCGGCACGATCAAGGTGCTGGCGCGGCGGCAGATCGAGACCTATTCGAAACTGTTCCACACCGTGGACCATGTCGAAGGCATGCTGCGCCCGGGTTTCGATGCGCTCGACGCCTTTCTGACCCATGCCTGGGCGGTTACCGTGACCGGTGCGCCGAAATTGTGGGCCATGCAGTTCGTCGAGGACAATGAGCGTTCGTCGCGGCGCTGGTACGCCGGCGCCATCGGCGCGGTGAATTTCGACGGCAGCATCAACACCGGGCTGACCATCCGTACCATCCGCATGAAGGATGGGTTGGCCGAAGTGCGCGTCGGCGCCACCTGCCTGTTCGATTCCGATCCGGCTGCCGAAGACCGCGAGTGCCAGGTGAAAGCGGCTGCGCTGTTCCAGGCGCTGCGGGGCGACGCGCCGAAGCCGCTGTCGACCTTTGCGCCCGATGCGACCGGCTCGGGCCGCAGGGTGCTCTTGATCGACCATGACGACAGTTTTGTTCATATGCTGGCGGATTATTTCCGGCAGGTCGGCGCAAGCGTAACCGTGGTCCGGCACGTGCATGCACAGGAGATGCTGAAGCGGAAGGGCTGGGATCTCCTGGTATTGTCGCCGGGCCCGGGTCGCCCGGAGGATTTTGGGATATCGAAGACCATTGGAACGGCGCTGGACCGAAAACTGCCGATCTTCGGTGTCTGCCTCGGCGTGCAGGCGATCGGCGAGTATTTTGGCGGCCAGCTCGGTCAGCTCACCCAGCCCGCGCATGGACGGCCGTCGCGGGTTCAGGTCCGCGGCGGACGGCTGATGCAGAACCTGCCGAATGAGATCGTGATCGGCCGTTATCATTCGCTGTATGTCGAGCGCGACAGCGTGCCCGATGTTCTCGAAGTCACCGCGACCACCGAGGACGGCGTCGCGATGGCGATCGAACACAAGACCTTGCCGGTCGGCGGCGTGCAGTTTCACCCGGAATCGCTGATGTCGCTCGGCGGCGAGGTGGGACTGCGCATCGTTGAGAATGCGTTTCGGCTGAACGCGGAGGCGAATTGATTGACCGTCATTGCGAGGAGCGAAGCGACGAAGCAATCCATACCTTTCGTGGTACGATGGATTGCTTCGCGGAGCCTGTCATCCGGCGGCGCTTTGCGCCGACCGGGTGGCTCGCAATGACATTGGGGACAATTGAAAGCGAGATAAGCACCAATGACATTCGATCACGACATCAAGGCCACCGTCCGCACCATTCCGGACTACCCGAAAAAGGGTATCCTGTTTCGCGACATCACGACCCTGCTGGCGGACGCGCGTGCCTTTCGGCGTGCCGTCGATGAGCTGGTGCAGCCCTGGGCTGGATTGAAGATCGACAAGGTCGCCGGCATCGAGGCGAGGGGATTCATCCTCGGCGGCGCGGTCGCGCATCAGGTTTCCGCCGGCTTTGTGCCGATCCGGAAAAAAGGCAAGCTGCCGCATACCACCGTGCGGATCGCCTATTCGCTGGAATACGGCCTCGATGAAATGGAAATGCATGCCGACGCGGTCCATCCCGGCGAGCGCGTCATCCTGGTCGACGATCTCATCGCCACCGGCGGCACCGCGGAAGGCGCGGTGAAATTGCTGCGCCAGATCGGCGCCAATGTGGTCGCGGCCTGCTTCATCATCGATCTGCCCGATCTCGGCGGCGCCGCCAAGCTGCGCGCGATGGAAGTACCGGTGCGCACGCTGATGGCGTTCGAGGGACATTGAGTTAGCTTGCTCAAAACTCTCCTCACGTCGTCCCTGCGGGTTGATGTCACGGGATGCCTCGCGGGAAATGGCCTGGGGTCGGAGGCGGCACTAACAGACTGGCCGCCCAGCATCAATATTACCCGGGTAATTGACTGTGAATGTGTGCGTTCCCCGGATGCTGCGCAGCGCGTGAGCGGTGCGCTGCTGATCCGGGGTCCATGCTGTGACAGGTCCCGGCTCTGCGGAGCAGCGTTGCACGCTGCGCCGCGTCCGGGACACGATGAAGTCACGGCCGCTGCGGGAGCAGGCTGAACTCGAGCTCGCGAAAACTGGTGTAGTTCCTGCGGATCCACTGATGCAGCTCGGTCGACGAGTCCCGCTCGTTGCGCAGGTAGTTGGTGAAGGAAAAGGTCAGCCGGTCGATATAGGTTTTCAGGAACGAGGGCAGCGCCGATATGCGCAGCACCCGCCCCAAGCCCATCGCCTCGGGCAGTTCGCCACGTACCACATACTCGTTGTCGACCGTAATCAGCGCTTTCAGCGGGATCTGCTCCCGTAACGTCGAATAAGCGCGCGCGGAAACGCGGTCGGTATCCGCCACGAACAGGATGATCGGCGCCACGCCACGCCGTGCGGCCTCCTTTAGGAAACCGATCTCGTTGATCATCTTGAAAAACTCGTCGAACGCATGAAAGCCGAGGTCGATCACCTTGGCGACGCCGTCGTCTACGATCAGGCGATCCATGAGCTGCATCTTGCCATAGGTGTCCATCACGTCGGCCGTCTCGGTGACGCGCGGCAGATATTCGAGCAGCGATGGTTCCTTCAGGTTGATGTCGAAGGAAGATACCATCCCATCCTTCAGCAGCAGGAACTCGCTCAACAGGCGCGCGAGCAACGTCTTGCCGACCAGCGGCCGGGGCGAGCAGATGATGTAGACAGGCGTGGAGCTCATCACCCGCTATATCAAAGGAATTTTTCGCCTAATCCAGCCCTGTCGCGGCGGCTATCCGACTATTTTTCGCCGCCGCGCACGCCAGGCTTGGCGCCGACGAGATCGGTCAGCTTGATGCGATCGAACTCGCTCCAGACGTTGGCGAGCCAGTGGCGGACATAGCCGCGCAGCACGAACGAATAGTTCGCGGCTTCGTCCTCCTTGCCCTTGTTGGCGACGAATTTGAGGAACGGCACCGAGGAAACCTCGACCTGCTCATAGGCCATTTCGTTGAGCTTGGGGATCGTGAGGTCGGTAGCGTCCTTGATACGGTGGAAGTAGGAGTTGTAGGTCGACTGATCCCACTGGAAGAACTGGGTGTCGTTGATGAAGTTCTTCACCAGGAAATACTTGGCGCCATGCATGAAGTTCGCGGTCTCGGCGATTTCGTCCAGCGAGGCGATCGAGGGGCCCAGTATATGGAACACGGCAAAGGTGATCTGCCCGGCCTTTGCGGCATCGAGAAAGCCGATGTCGCGCAGCGAGGCCAGCGCCGGCGACAGCAGTCCGGCGCGGACATCGATCACGGTGACGGAGGGGCTGACCGCGTTCAGCGTATCGAAGATCTTCATCTGATCCGATGTCGTCGTCATGTCGACGATCTCGGTGATGTCGGGGTGGAAGCGCTTCAGGGTGCCACGCGGGGATTCGGTGTCGAATGCCCGGGTCGGCACGTTGTTGGCGCTGAAATAATCCAGGAGCGTCCGCGACACGGTCGTCTTGCCGACCCCGCCCTTGTCCGCGCCCACCACAATCACGACTGGCTTTGCCATGGAATTCCCTTGAACAGCAGTTCCGACCGCGGGGAGCGGCCGGCATGCCCCATACCCTGCTTTGGGCGCGAACATGGCAGAAACAAGGGAGAATTCAATTCATTAGACAGCCGTCGCCATCATTCCGCACGGAATTCGTTAATCCGGCGCGTCGGCAGGACAGTCGTTTAGCGGTGCGGGCCCCAAGGGCCGTCCAGGGAGCCGGGGCGGGCGCCCGGAACGCTCGCGGGCTCGCTGGCGTCGCTCCACGGATCGCGGGGAACCGGCGGTTGGAGTTGCTCCGTGGGCGATTCCTCCGACGCATCGGGGGCATCCGCCGGATCCGTCGGGAGGGCGAGGGGCCGGGGTCATGGCCACCGGCAAACTGCACCAGCGCCTTGACGCGCCTGTCGACTGACGGATGGGTCGCGAACAGGTCGGCAAAGCCTTCGCGCGGATTGTCGACACAGAGCTCCATCACCGCAGACGTCGCGCCGGGCAGTTCGCCGCGGTTCTCGATCTTGCGCAGCGCCGTGATCATGGCGTCGGGATTCTTGGTCAGTTCGACCGAGCCGGCGTCGGCCAACAGCTCGCGCGACCGCGACAGCGCCAGCTTGACGACTTGCGACAACAGCCACGCCAGCAGGATCAGCACCACCGCAATAATGATCGCCATGATGGCCCCGCCGCCTCCCTTGCCGCGGTCGGACGACGAGGAGGAGGACGACGAGGAGGAGGACGATGAGGAAGATGACGAGGACGACCAATCGCTGCCGGTGGAGTTCCAGGACAGGTTGGTAAACGTTCGAAAGAACAGTTCTCCGAAGAAGCCCACCACGCCGGCGATGATCATGGCGATCACCATCAACTGCACGTCGCCGTTGCGGATATGCGTGAGCTCGTGGCCGAGCACGGCCTCGATCTCCTGGTCGTTGAGCGTCTGCAGAAGGCCCGATGTCACCGTGATGGAATATTGCCGCTGGTTGAGCCCGGTGGCGAAGGCGTTCAGTGCCGGGCTGTCCATCACCTTCAGCTTCGGCATCGTGATGCCGCGCGAGATGCAGAGGTTTTCCAGGAGATTATAGAGCCGCGGCTGTTGTTGCCGTGTCACGCTCTCGCCGCCGGTCACGGCGTCGATCATGTTCTGGTGGAAGAAATAGGCGATCACGATCCACAAGGCAGCGAGGATTGTCGCATAGGGGAAGGCTGCGATCAGGTCACGCGAGGCGCGCGTCAGATAATAGTCGAGTGAAGCACCGCTATTGAGCACCACTTCCGCAACCAGCGCGCCGGCGAAGACCAGCACGTAGATCAGCAGAAACAGCCCGGCGAGCAGCAGCATCGAACGAAACTTGTTCGATGCGATATGCGTGTAGAGACCATACGCGGCCATGACTATCTTTCATTAACCGCAGTCATTCCGGGGCACGCCAATGGCGTGAACCCCAATGTGCAATTGCACATTGTGGAATCTCGAGATTCTCAGGGGCGCAATCGCGCACCATAGTTCGTCGCTCTGCGACGCCCCGGAATGACGAAAGAGAGACATGGGTGACCCTCAGAACTTCACGCTCGGCACGGTCTCGACTTCGGTGCGGCTGGTGCCGAGATCGAAGAATTCCTTGCGGGTGAAGCCGAACATGCCGGCAAACAGCGCTGCCGGAAGCTGCTGGATGCCGGTGTTGTATTCCTGGACGGCGTTGTTGAAGAAGCGGCGGCTCGCCGCGATCTTGTTTTCGAGGTCGGAGAGTTCGCTGGCAAGTTGCTGGAAATTGGCGTTGGCCTTGAGGTCCGGATAGGCCTCCGACAGCGCGATCAGCCGGCCGAGCGCGCCGCTCAACTGGTTCTCCGCAGCCGATACCTGGGCCGGTCCCTGCGCCGACATCGCGGAATTGCGCGCCTTGATGACGTCGTCGAGCGTACCGCGTTCGTGCGAGGCGTAGCCCTTCACGGTCTCGACCAGGTTCGGGATCAGGTCGTGGCGCTGCTTGAGCTGCACGTCGATATCGGCAAAGGCCTGGCCGACGCGCTGGCTGAGCGCGACGAGGCGGTTATACGCAGCGAAGGCAAACAGCACGATGATGACGATGACGCCGAGAACGATCCAGCCGGTCGACATGATGGAGAACTCCTAAAGGGGACGAAAGACAGCGAACCTAGACGAAAACCGGGGCGTGCGGCAGCCCGCCCGTGAGGTGGGGCAAGGCTTTAGTCGGAAGTGGGCCGCGATAAGTTCAAGACCGGATTGTGTCGGTTTGCGTGTCCCGGACGCGGTGCAGCGTCTCTTGACGGTGCACCGCAGAGCCGGGACCCACCGCCGCCAGCAGAGCTGGGCCCCGGCTCTGCAGCGCATCACGCCGCAAGCCATAGCGCGTCAAAGACGCGCGTGAACGCGCTGATGGCGCTGCGCGGCGTCCGGGGCACGCCGACCGGCGATAGATCAGCTCTCCTCTATCACCGCATCGCCCCATCGCCAGCGGCGCGCACGGGCGTAATCCGCCTTGGCGCGGCGGGGCACTTTGGTCATAGAGAGGCCTGCCGACGTGCAAAGTTTCGCCGTCACTTCGACTTTGCTGATGGCCGGTTGCGCCAGCACGCGCGAGCGCCGCCGACCTTCCACCGCCGCGCGCGTCAGCGCCACATAGGAGAATTTTTCGTCCTCGTATGGCAGCTCCGCACCTTTGACCTGCTTGTGCGCGCGCGAGCGCTGCAGGCGCTGGGTGAAATGGCACCAGTCGGGTGCTTGTAGCGGGCATTGGCTGTCGTGCGGGCAGGGGGCGGCGACATGTGCGCCCAGCGCGATCAGGTGCGCGCGCAGCGCAATGATCCGGGCATAGCCGGCGGGCGTACCTGGTTCGACCACGAGCAGCGTGTCGTGGGTCTTCTGCCACAACAGTTCGGCGAGCGCGCGTTGCTCGGCGTCGCCGATCTCGCCGATCATGTAGCTTGCCACGACAAGGTCTGCCGTATCCGCTTTGGCAAGCCCGGCGCGGGCCTCGCCGAGCTGGTAGCCGATGCCGCGCAGCCGGGTGCTGTCGTGCGCCAGATCCAGCGCCAGCGTGCGCAACGCCGCGTTGGCATCCAGCAGCGTGAAACCTCTTAGCGACGGGAATGCTTCGGCGGCTGCCCAGGAGGCCGTGCCCGGCCCCGCGCCGACGTCGAGCAGGGTCTTTGGAGCGAAGTCAGGTCTGTTCTCGACAAGTGCGTTCAGACTGGCGGTGACCGCGGCATAGGTTGCAGGCATCCGCGCCAGCGCATAGGCGAGCGCGTCCGTCTCTGAGCGGATGGTCGTGGAGCCGCCGCCTTCACGGTAGGTTTTCGAGATCGCCGCCGCGCGGCCGGCGGCGTCGCTGCGCGAAAAACCCCGCAGCTTGCCGTCGAGCGCGGCTTTCAGTTCGGCGGGGAGATCGGGTGAGGTCATGGCCTGCCGTCTCACACGTCATTCCGGGATGGTCCGAAGGACCAGACCTAAGATGCGCAATTGCGCATCGGGGATCTCGAGATTCTCACGTGCGCAATTGCGCACCAGAGTTCACGCTTCGCGTGCCCCGGAATGACGGACTAAGTATCACGCCACGTCCTGATCAAAAATCTTCACGGCGTCGTCGAGGCCGACCGAGACCAGTTGCGAGACGCCGCGTTCGGCCATGGTGACGCCGAACAGCCGGTTCATCCGCGCCATCGTGATCGGGTTGTGCGTGATGATGATGAAGCGGGTTTCCGTCGACGAGGTCATCTCGTGCAGCAGGTTGCAGAACCGCTCCACATTGTGGTCGTCGAGCGGCGCGTCGACTTCGTCCAGCACGCAAATCGGCGACGGATTGGTGAGGAACACCGCGAAGATCAGCGCCAGCGCGGTCAGCGCCTGCTCGCCACCCGAAAGCAGCGACAGCGTCTGCGGCTTCTTGCCGGGCGGTTTGGCGATGATTTCGAGGCCGGCTTCCAGCGGGTCGTCGCTCTCGATCAGATGAAGCGCCGCTTCGCCGCCGCCGAACAATTCGACGAACAGCCGCTTGAAGTGCTCGTTGACGGTCTCGAACGAGGTCAACAGCCGCTCGCGGGCTTCCTTGTTGAGGCTCTGGATGCCCTGGCGCAGCCGCTTGATGGCTTCGACCAGATCGTCACGCTCGGTGGTCAGTGCGGTGTGCTGGGTCTCCACCTCGCGCAATTCTTCCTCGGCGCGCAGATTGACGGCGCCAAGACGCTCGCGGTCGCGGCGCAGCTTTTCGAGGCTTTCCTCGATTTCGGAAAGCGGCGGCAGTTCCGCGCCGGGTTCGATCTCGGCGAGCGCGGCGACCGCGTGCGGCTCGACTTCGAGCATGTCGTGGATTTCGCGCTCGATGTCGGAAAGCCGGCGCTTGGTGCCCTCCATGCGTTCCTCGGCGCGGGCGCAGGCCTCGCGGGAAGAGGAGAGCGCTTCGAGCGACGCCTTGGCCGCGCGATCGGTCTCCGCCATCAGGCTTTCGGCAGCGGCCAATGCGTCGGCGGCGACGCGGCGGGCGCCTTCGGCGGATTCGATTTCGTTGATCAGCGCGCGGCGCTTTTCAGCAAACAACGCCGGCGCGTTTTCGAGATCGGCGCGCTCGGCCGTCACTTCGGTGATACGCGCCTCGACGGTGGCGACCTGTGAGGCCGAGCTTTGCTTGCGGTTCTGCCATTCGGTGCGTTCGGCCGTGATCGCCTGCACGCGCTTGTCGGCCAATTCAGCTTCGCGCGCCAGCGCCTGGGCTTCGGCCCGCACCTGCGCGGCAAAGCGGCGGTGTCCGTCGATCTCGGTGCGAACGGCGCTCAGTTTCGCTTCCGTCTCATCGGTCGGCGGCAGTTCGGTCAGCGCGGCGGTGGCGCTCTCATGCGCGGCCTCGGCTTCACTGCGGTCGGCGGCAAGACGGGTATGGGCTTCGGTCAGCGCCGATTTGCGCGCGGCGTGGCGATTGATCTCGCGCTCGGTCGCGGCATGGCGTTCGCGCGCCGCATCGGCCTCGCGCTGCGCGGCCCGCCAGGCCTCGCGGGCGGCGGTTTCGGCAGCGGATGCCATCTTCAGTTCCGCCTCGGCGTTTTCCAGGGCCTGCCGCTTGGCAGCGGCGTCAGTGCGGGCCTGTTCCAGCTCGTGTTCGATATCGACCAGGCGGGCGCGTTCGGCCAGACGCCGAGCGGCACCGGTCGGCGCATGCGCGGCGGCGACAAAGCCGTCCCAGCGCCAGACGTCGCCTTCCAGCGAGACCAGCCGCTGGCCGGTCTTCAATTGCGAGACGAACTCCGCGCCGCGCTCCTTCGGCACGACGCCGATTTGCGCGAGACGGCGCGCCAGTTCGACCGGCGCCTCGACATGCGCAGCCAACGCCTCCACGCCGTCCGGCAGGGCCGGATCGTCGAAGCTTGCACCGGCATTGGTCCAGCGCATCGGCGCGGGAGGGATCGACGGGCGCGTCAAGATCGTCGCCGAGGACGGCGCCAAGCGCCTTCTCATAGCCCTTGGCGACGGTGACGCCGTCGATGATCGGCGGCCACAGATTCTTGGTCTCGACATTGACCAGTTTTGAAATCGTGCGCGCTTCGGTCTCTAGCCGCTGCACGCGCTTTTCGGCCTCGGTGAGCGGAGCGCGGGAAGCTTCGAGCTTCTGCCGTGCGGCGATGTGGCCGGTCTCGTTGGCTTGCGCTGCCGCTTCGGATACGGCCAACGTTTCCTGCGCGGTCTCCATGGCGGCGGCGAGCGCGTCGAGGTCGCCGAGATTGCCGGTCTCGTCGCTGAGCTTTTGCTCATCGGCCGCGACGCTGGCAATTTCCTGGTCGAGCCGGGCCAGCCGGTCGCGATGGGTGCGCACGCCGGCCTCTAACTGGTTGCGCTTGGCCGTGAGGTCGGCGAGCGCCGTGGTCAGTTCGCCGAACATGCGCTCGGCCGCGGCCAGTGTCGCTTCCGCTTCCGACACGCGCTCGTCGACGCCAGAACGCTTTTCGACGCGTGACTTGATCTCTTCCTTCAGCTCGGCGTCCTCGGTGTCGAGGCGCTGCAGCGCGATCTCGGCATCGGAGGTTTGCTGCTGTTCGCGCGCGATGTCGGCGGCGAACTGATTCAGCCGCCGGTCGAGTTCGGCGACGCGCTCCTTGGCGCGCTCTTCCTCGCGGTCGAGCTGTTCGCGGGCGTTGGTGAGACGCTGCAGTCCCGCTGCGGCGCGGGCTTCGCCCTCGCGCAAGGCCGGCAGTTCGGAAGCGCGGATCGCCTGGATACGCGCCGCTTCGGCCTGATCGCGGGTACGCTCGGCCATCTCGCGAACGTTGATGTCGAGTTCGCGCGGCTTCCGCGACGTCAGTATTGGCCTCGAGCCAGCGCAGGTGGAACAGTGTGGCTTCAGCCTTGCGCACCTTGGCCGCAACTTCGCGGAACCGGATCGCCTGCCGCGCCTGCTTCTTCAGCCCGTCGATCTGGCCGGAGAGTTGCCCGATGACGTCCTCGACGCGGGTGAGGTTGGTTTCGGCAGCCCTCAGCCGCAGCTCGGCCTCATGGCGGCGGGCGTGGAGGCCGGCGACGCCGGCGGCGTCTTCCAGCACGCGGCGGCGCTGCTCGGGTTTGGCCTGAATGATCTCGCCGATCTTGCCCTGGTGGACCAGCGCCGGCGACCGCGCGCCGGTGGCGGCGTCGGCAAACAGGATCTGCACGTCGCGCGCGCGGACGTCGCGGCCGTTGATGCGATAGACCGAGCCCGCCTCGCGCTCGATGCGGCGGGAGATTTCCAGCACTTGGCTGTCATTGACCGCGGCCGGCGCCGTGCGATCGGCATTGTCGATCGTCATGGTGACTTCGGCGTGGTTGCGCGCTGGGCGGTTGCCGGAACCGGCAAAGATCACCGCATCCATGTCGGCGGCGCGCAGCGATTTGTGCGAGGTTTCACCCATCGCCCAGCGCAAGGCTTCGACCAGATTCGACTTGCCGCAGCCGTTCGGTCCGACCACGCCGGTGAGGCCGGGTTCGATCATGAAATCAGTGGGTTCGACGAACGACTTGAAACCGTGGAGGCGGAGGCGCGTGAGTTTCATGAACACAAATCTCTGTTGGCCGGGCGCGAGATCTCCCTGCCGTGACAATACCATAGATGGCAATGTCAGTGTGGATGAGCCGCCCGTTGCGGCGCTTATGAGCCGCGACAATGGCGAGGCCGAGGCCGCAGAGCAACGCCCCGCGGGGCTTTTCCCAAGGGATTTGAGGCGCTTGTGTGGCGCCTTTTGCTGGACTTACGAGCGCGAATGAATCCGATCCACGCGAATCAGCTCTTCAGCATTGCGTTGATGCGCTTTGCGAACTCCTCGAAGCTCTGATCGCCCTTGATCATCTCGCCGTTGATGAAGAAGGTAGGCGTCGACTGCACCTTCAGCACCTCGGCGGCATATTTCTGGTCGGCGGCGATCTTGTCGAGCAGCGCCTGATCCTTCAGGCAATCCTCGACCTGCGTTTGCGTAAGGCCAGCCTGCTTGCCGATCCGGGTCAGCGTCTCCGTGGTATTCTTCACGACCCAGTCGTTTTGCTGTTTGAACAGGAGATCGATGACGGCGAAATATTTCGGAGCGTCGTCCTTGGCGATGCAGCGCGCCAGCATCGATCCGGCAGCCGCCTTGATGTCGAGCGGGAATTCGCGGAACACGTAGCGGATCTTGCCGCTGTCGATGAATTCCGACTTGATCTTCGGGAACACTTTTTCGGCGAAGGCCGCGCAGTGCGGGCAGGTCATCGAGGCGTATTCGGTGATGGTCACCGAAGCGTTCGCCGGGCCAAGCCCCATGTCGGGCAGCGATTGCGGCTTGGCGACGTCAGCGGGGCTCTGCGCTATCGCATCGGTGATCAGCCGCAGCGGCGAGAAACCGGCGAGCAGGCCAAGCCCGGTCAGCGAGAGAGCGGCGGTGAAGGCGCGGCGCGTGATCATCAAAGTCTGCTCCCGAATGGCGCGTTCACGCCCGAAAGAACTGCGAAAAAGAAGCCTTCGCTAGCTTGAAACGCCAGTTGTGGCAATGGCGGGTCGTGGCGGTCGTGCCGCGCTGCGGGCTCAATTTCGCTTGATCGAGGCGCCGAGCCGGGCCAGCGCGGCGCGCAGTTCCTCATCCTCTACGGCGGACAGGGTTTCGGCCACCTTCGCGACCGATTTCGCGTCGGGCGCGCGCGGCGGCGCGGGGCGATTTCGCCGCGATAGCGGCGCCTGTCGCAGCGCCAGCCGACCGACCGCGCTCCAGCCGAAAAAGCGGTTGACCCGTTGCAGGATCACATCGGAGGAATGCTGGATCTCCAGCGCCATCGGGCCCTCCACCCGCAGCACCAGGGTTGCCGGTTCCTGCGGCTGCCCCTCCACCGGCCGCGGCCATTGCATCTTGAGCGGCTCGGAATGGGCAGCGATCTCCGAGCCGGCGATCTCGGCCCAGCGCGTCACCAGCTCGCGTGCGGCAAATCCCTGCTTGGCATAGGCGTCGGAAAAGACGTCGCTGAGCAGGACGGAGAGAGGTTTCGCCGAGATCGGGCCGGGTTTTGCCATGGGGCTCTATAACACGGCGCCAATTGCGGTAGAAATCGTCAGTGCAACCTCGTCATGGCCGGGCTTGACCCGGCGGTCCACGTATCGGATCAACGCAAGAAAGACGTGGATGTCCGGGACAAGCCCGGGCATGACGTGGAGAGATTTGCGTTCCGGCACTAAAGTAGGTGGATGACGTCTTCCGCGGCCGCAAAAATCGAACGACAGGCAGTACCTGCCGGAAGCGCCTCCCGCCCTGCGCTGCTGCTCGACTGGTACGACCGTCATCGCCGTCGCTTGCCGTGGCGCGCGGCAGCGGGCGAGCGGGCCGATCCGTATCGGGTCTGGCTGTCGGAAATCATGCTGCAGCAGACCGGCGTCAAAACGGTCGGGCCGTATTTCGGGAAATTTCTGGCGCGCTGGCCCGATGTCGCTGCGCTCGGCCGCGCCTCGCTGGACGACGTGCTGCGGATGTGGGCCGGGCTCGGCTACTATTCGCGCGCGCGCAATCTGCATGCCTGCGCGGTCGCCGTGCTGCGCGACCATGGCGGGATATTTCCCGATACCGAGGAAGGCCTGCGCCGATTGCCGGGAATCGGGCCTTACACGGCGAAGGCCATCGCAGCGATCGCGTTCGATATCCGAACCATGCCGGTCGACGGCAATATCGAGCGCGTGGTGTCGCGGCTTTACGCCGTCGAGGAGCCATTGCCGCAGGCGAAGCCGCTGATCGGGGAATTGGCGGAGATGCTGCTGGGGCCTTCCCGCCCCGGTGATAGCGCGCAGGCGCTGATGGATTTGGGCTCCTCGATCTGTACTCCGAAGAAGCCGGCTTGCGCGCTATGCCCCTTGGATGATGATTGCGCCGCTCGCCTGCGCGGCGACCAAGAGACGTTTCCGCGCAAGGCGCCGAAGAAAGCGGGAATGCTGCGCCACGGAGCCGCCTTCATCGTCACCCGCGGCGACGAACTCCTCGTACGCACCCGGGCGGCGAAAGGCCTGCTCGGCGGTATGACGGAAGTACCCGGCTCGGCCTGGCTCGCCGGACAGGACGACAAGATGGCGCTGAAGCAGGCGCCTCAGGTCGACGGCGTGACGCGTTGGCACCGCAAGACCGGCGTCGTCACTCACGTATTCACGCATTTTCCGCTCGAGCTCGTGATCTACACCGCCGATGTCGCCGCGCGCACGCACCCACCTGCGGGCATGCGCTGGGTGCCGATTGCAACGCTCGCCGACGAGGCGTTGCCCAATGTGATGCGCAAGGCGATTGCCCACGGGCTCGACATTTGAAAATGCGAGGCTGCTCGCTGCTGACACCATGCTGGCAGCAGGGCTGCGTTAGGAAGGAGCCTCACGGAGGTTCCCATGATCGCGACCGCTCTCGATAGTCTTAGCCCGCCGCCGTCCTCAAAGCTGCTCGGTTGGCGCCTGCTCGACGCGCGGCCGAAGGACGGCTGGATCCGCATCGGCTTCGACGGCAAGCGGGAGTTCTGTAACCCGGCGGGCTTCGTACAGGGCGGCATTCTCTCGGCGATGCTCGACGACACCATGGGGCCTGCGGTGTTCGCCATGACCGAAGGAAGGCTCTACACCGCAACCATCACCATGACGGTGAATTATCTCGCGCCGGCCAGGCCCGGGCCGATCACCGGCGAAGCCAAAGTTACCCAGCTCGGTAAGACCGTCGCCTTTGTGGAAGGACGACTGACAGCCGAAGACGGCACGCTGCTGGCGACGGCTACGACCAGCGCGCGGCTGGTCGAGAGCACAAAGGCCATTCGATAGTTTGATAGCGCCGGGCGGGCCGCAAGCCGTTTACCGGCTGGTGAGATCGCTCGGCATGATTTGCAGCAGGGGCTCCGGACCGATTGATATCTGGCCCGTAAACGGCCGGTCATGTGCGGCGATCAGCAACACTGACGCGGCAACACCGGTCGCGAACAGCGCCAACGCAATGGCCGACGCCAGCCGATTGTCGCAGTGCACGATCGCGATCACCAGCAGTTCGCACAGCGCCTGCAGATAAAGGCACCACCACTTGACCGGGTTCACCTCAGCCTGGCTGACAATGATGCGTTGCCTTCGTGCATCCAGCGCGGACTGGAGTGCGGAGATGATTTCGCGCTGTGCGGTCTGCTGACCTTCTCCCTGCGGCGCGATCGCCACGACGAGTTGTAAGGCCTCGACGAGCGCGGGCGGAGCGACCCGGAGCGAGGCGGTCTGGCGCGCCATCATCGGCCATTCGACCGTTGCGGAGTGTTCGATATAGTCGCGAACGAGGCCGCGTAACTTGGCCTCGTTCTCCGCGGGCAAGCCGGCGGAGAGAAGCATCACTGCTCTCAGCGCGCTCGCCTCGCGGCTCACCGCCGCGGCGGCTCGATCACTGTCATTCCAGACCTGGGCTGCGGTGAATGCAACGAACAGGCCGAAGAGGATGCCAAGCACCGGCAGCATGCCTGGAGAGACGGTTTTGAAGGACTTTGCCCGTTCCTCCGTCGCGAGGGCGTTCACGCCCAGGAAAACGGCGATGGCGAGCAGATAGGTGAAGCCGAAGACGACCAGCGCCATGGCCCACACCGGTAAATTATGCAGCCAGTCGCTCATGCCGATGCCCTGGTTTTTTAGCCGGCGCCAGCCCGCGGCGCTTCCGGCATGATCTGAACAATCGGCGGCTTGGCGTTGAGGCCTTCGACCTGGAAGCC
Source organism: Bradyrhizobium sp. RDI18 (assembly GCF_043203335.1). Classification (NCBI taxonomy): domain Bacteria; kingdom Pseudomonadati; phylum Pseudomonadota; class Alphaproteobacteria; order Hyphomicrobiales; family Nitrobacteraceae; genus Bradyrhizobium; species Bradyrhizobium sp. RDI18. Next base: position 6,771,014 of record NZ_JBICRN010000008.1, read on the forward strand.
GGCGACGCGCTTGTAATTGGCGGCGATGTCTTCCAGCTCTTGCAGCGAGAGCACGTCGGTCACGACGTTATAGCCGTTGGGCGCGCGTTCCTCGACCATCTGCATCACCTGCTCGGGGCCGTTACGGCGGTTGAGCATCACGAGGTCGGTCGTGGCGGGCCGGCGCTCGGCTTCATACGCTGACAACGCGGCATTGGTCGTGCCTTTCGCGAGGATCTCGCGGGCGATGACGCGGGCGTCCAGAATCGCCTGCGACGCACCGTTGGAGCCGATCGGGTACATCGGGTGCGCGGCATCGCCCATCAGTGTGACCCGGCCGAATGTCCATTGCGGGATCGGATCGCGATCGACCAGTGGATATTCGTAGGCGTGCGGACAGTTCTCGATCAGGCCGGGCACGTCGAGCCAGTCGAACTTCCAATCCTTGAACCAGGGCAGAAACTCTTCGAGCTTTGCGGTCCGGTTGTAGTCCTCGCGCCGCCACTGATAGGTTGGCGGCATGTGCCGCTCGGCCACCCAATTGATCCGGAACTTGCCGGCGCTGTCGGCCTGCTTCGAAATCGGATAGCAGACGAACTTCAGGATCTCGTGGCCGGCCATGATCATGGTGCGGCCGGACAGGAAGGCGTCGCTGTCGGTGATGCCGCGCCACAGGATGCGCCCGTTCCAGATCGGCGGGCCTTCGTCGGGATAGAGCTTTTCCCGAACCGCCGAATGGATGCCGTCGGCCGCGACCAGCAGCGCGCCATCGTGAGCGCCTTTCGATTTGCCGGTCGCCTTGTCGATGAATTCGGCGCGGACGCCATTCTCCGTTTCGGTCCAGCCGGAGAGGTGATGGCTGGTCAGGATGTTCTCTCTTCCCAACCGCTCGATTGCGGCATCGAGCAGGATCTGCTGCAGCGTGCCGCGATGGATCGAGAATTGCGGCCATTTGTAACCGGCCTCGATGCCGCGCGGCTCGCTCCAGATCGGCTTGCCGTGTTTGGAAAAATACGCGAGCTCCTTGGTGCGGACGGCGGCCGCATCAAGCACATTATGGAGGCCGAGCTCGATCAGCTCGCGCACCGCATGCGGCAACACGTTGATGCCGACGCCGAGCGGCCGCAGTTCGGGCACGCTTTCGAAAACTTTAGCTGATACCCCGATCTGATGCAGGCTGAGCGCCAGCGTCAGCCCGCCGATGCCGCCGCCCGCGATGAGAACAGTCATGGTACGCCCCTGTTGCTTCCCGGTCATGGCATGAGGGAGGGCAGGGGGCAACTGCGAAGGGCTGGTAAAGCCCTTGCCGCCCGGTAGGGTGTGGGCTCATTAACGCTCACGGCGTCCGGCCAAACACAGATGCTCCTGGCCCCGGCACCGGCGCTTCCGGAACAAAGCGGACATCAACCAGCAGACCCCCCGCTGGATTAGTCGAAAATGACCCAAGGCGGACCTCCCGAGTTGATGCACGCTCATTGCCGCCGCGCCGCGGGCCCGGCAAAGTGCCCCTTAAGGCAATCGGGCTCATGCGATTACCGCTCACAAGTGCGCAACAAAGTGTTAGGGTCCCCCTTGTCCCAGCGGCGTGGTTAGTCTGATCGTTCGGAGTGCGCTGTGACAGAGCAGCGGGTTCAAAGGCGATTAGCGGCGATCTTGGCTGCCGACGTGGTCGGTTACTCTGCGTTGATGCAACGCGCTGAGGAGGCCACCTACGCCGAGTTCGAGCGGCTGAAGCGCGAAGTAATCGAGCCTGGCCTCTCCCGCCACGACGGGCGACTGATCAAGACCACGGGTGACGGCGCGTTGGCCGAGTTCGCAAGTCCGTCGGCTGCGGTGCGATGCGCGGTGGAGATACAGGAAAGCATCGCGTCAGGTCGAAGCTCCCTTAAGCTGCGCATTGGGGTCAATCTCGGGGAGGTTATCGTCGGGGCTGACGGCGATCTTTTTGGCGACGGGATCAACATTGCGGTCCGGCTGGAGGGGACCGCCGATCCGCGCGGCATCCTGATTTCCGAGAAGGTGTACAGCGAGGTCGAGGGCAAGCTGGATGTTGGCTTCGAGGACCGGGGCGAACAGCGGCTCAAGAACATCTCCAGGCCGGTCCGCGCTTACTCTGTTCGCGCGGGAGCGCACAGCATGCTGATCGATAGGCTAAGTGCGGCCCCGCCACTCCCGGACAAGCCTTCCATCGTCGTGTTGCCGTTTGACAATATGAGCGGTGATCCCGAGCAGGAATACTTCGCGGACGGAATGGTTGAGGAGATCACCACCGCGCTTTCGCGGTTCAAATGGCTGTTTGTGATCGCCCGCAATTCGAGCTTTACGTTCAAAAACAAAGCCGTCGATGTGAAGGAGGTCGGACGCAGGCTTGGCGTGCGCTATGTCCTTGAGGGGTCGGTGCGCAAGGCATCGGGGAAAGTCCGCATCACCGGGCAATTGATTGATGCGATTACTGGGGCACACATTTGGGCGGACAGGTTCGAGCGTGACCTCACGGATATTTTCGTTCTCCAGGACGAAGTCACCGTTGCCGTGGTCTCGGCCATTCAGCCAAGATTGCTTCAAACAGAAATCGATTTGGCGGCGCGGCGGCGACCGGAGGACCTCACCGCTTATGATTGTTTTCTCCGGGCTTTGCCGCAGTATTACCTATCGACCCGCGAAGGGCTGGCAGAGGCGCTCAGGCTGGCGCATCGCGCTCTGGAGCTGGACCCTCGGTTCGGCTTTGCCGCGGCTCTGGCCGCGAACTGTTATACGCTTAAGGTCCTTTTGGGCTATGACGACCCTCAATTCAACCGCAAGGAAGCAGTTCGACTGCTTCGCCTGGCATTGAGCATCGACGATAGTGATCCGGAAACGTTAGCGTACGCTGCCATAATCTCCGCGTTCATGGTCGACGATATTGAAAGTGGAATCGAAATGGCTGATCGCGCGGTCGCGCTAAACCCAAATTCATATACGGCATGGCGCGGCAGAGGCTGGGTCTATCGAAATGCGGGGCTGCCGGAGGAAGCGGTCCGGAGCTTCGAACGCGCCGTGCGCATGAGCCCGGTAGACCCGACGCTACACCGGTCGTTTACCGGGATGGGGATGGCCTTTATTGAGCTTCGTCGCTTTGACGAGGCCATCGCCGCAGGGAAGAAAGCCCTTCGTCAGAACCCCTCCCATCCGACAGCTTACCGCTGTCTCGCGTCCGCTTTCGCCCACCTCGGACGCGACGCCGAGGCGCGTGAGGCGGCGGCGCGTGTGCTTGAGACCGATCCCGCCTCTACGATATCTGCGTTCATCGCCCGGGGCGGACAATCAAACGCGAGGCTGTTGATTGAGGGGCTTCGGAAAGCGGGGTTGCCCGAGTAAGCCGCGTTCGCTGTGCAGACGAGCGCGAGACGCAATGTCTGCAATTGGCCCATCGCGGCATATTGCACCGCCGCACGACCTAGGTCGCTTTGTGAGTAAAGCGGACATAGGCTTCAGCGCTTCACGCCAAGTTTGTGAGTACACGGCCTAGTTTACGGAAGCGGCGGGGCCGGGCCGAAGAAGCCGACGATCTTGACCAGACGGCCGTCGGGACCGACCTCGCCGAAATCGATCGACGTGTCGCCGCAGGTTCCATCAGGGCGTACGAGGCGCCAGAGGAAGCGGACCACATGGTGATGCACATCGATGCCGCTCATGAACTCCGGCCGAGCGCCGGGCCGGCTGGCCAGCACTTCACCGATCTTCTCCGCCAGCGCGTCGCGTCCGGCTAGCGAGACGTTCGGATCGAGATAGACGCCGTTGTCGCTCCAGCATTGCGCGAGCAGGGCGCGTCTGGCCGCATCGTCCGGCTCGTTCCATGCCGCCATGTACTGCGTTACGGTTTTCGCGATTGCGCTCCTGTCCATCCGTGGTGTCCTTGAACTTCGGTCTCTACAGGGTTCACTCTGCAAGGAATTCCGAAGTTCGTCACTTACATCCGAGGTAATTGCCGTCCTGACGCGATGGTCTAGATTGTCGGCATGGCTGTTTCAGACACGAACTCGCACGAAATCCCGGCTGGACATTTCAGCCGCCTGCTGAAGCACTGGCGCAGCGTTCGCCGGCTGACCCAGATCGAACTGGCGGCGGACGCAAACGTGTCGGCCCGGCATCTATGCTTTCTGGAGACCGGCCGGTCGCAGCCGAGCCGCGAGATGGTGCAGCTACTCGGCAGCGCGCTCGACCTGCCGCTCGAGGAGCGGAATGCCCTGCATGTCGCCGCGGGCTTCGTGCCGCCCTATGGCGACAAGGGGCTGGCGGCCGACAATTTGCAGCCGGTGCGGCAGGCGCTGGACTTCATTCTCCGGCAGCAAGAGCCCTATCCGGGGATCGTGATCGACGGGCATTGGGACGTTCGCATCCGCAATCAGGCGTCGGCGCGGCTGCTAAAGCCTTTCCGCGATGCGTACGAAATGGAAAACGGCCTTGCGGACAACGCCATGCACGTCGTCTTTCATCCAAAAGGGCTTGCGGCAGTTCATGCTGAACTGGGACGAGTTCGCGCGGCAGTTGATCCTGATCCTGCACCGCGACGTGGCGCAGGGCAGCCGGGCCGCGGTGCAATTGCTCGATGAAATCATGGCCTATCCGGGGTTGTCGGCCGATTGGCGGCTGCCGCGGCATCCGCAGGCGTCTTCGCCGGTCATGACGATGCACCTGGCCAAGGGCGACTATCGTCTCGCCTTCTTCTCCACCTTCACGACGCTGGCGATGCCGATGGACGCGGCGCTGCAGCAAATCAAGATCGAGTGCTTCTTTCCGGCTGATGATGCGACCGCCAGGAAGGCGCACCAACTGGCCCTTTCACAAAGTTCGGGAGACAAGAATGCAGCATGCCCTGCGGAATGATCCATCGGCCGGGACGATGGACGAACTGCGTGCCCTGAACGCCCGCTTCATCCATAATTTCGTAACGCGCGACGTGGCCTCGCACGAAGCATTACTGCACCCTGATTTCATCAATATCTGGCCGACCGGCCAGCGGTGGGATCGCGCGACCTATCTGAAATATTGGGCGACCGCCTTCGATCCTAACGTTATCGTCTACTGGGACGTCCGTGACGAGCTCGTCACCATCATCGGAGACGTTGCGCTGGTGCGCTCCACCAACAAGCACATCCGCCGCCGCGACGGTAACGAAGTGACCGGCATGACCATGTACACCGATACGTATCTGTTCGAGAACGGCGCATGGAAGTGCATCCAGGCTCAGCTCACGGCGGTGGCTCCCGAGCACTATCCCCCCGACGATACGATCGTCAGCGTCTATATCGAGGGAACGCTTCAGCCGCGGGCGAATTGAACTGCGAAGGCCGCTCCACCCACTTGGGCGTGGACGGCGGATGAGCATGCCGTTAACGTCCGGCTTTCCCGTGAGGACAGCCATGTTCAAGCTCTACTACGCCCCCGGTACCTGCGCACTCGCATCGCATATCGCTCTGGAAGAGGCCGGCGCCGCCTACACGGCAGAGCGGCTCGACTTCAAGAACAGCCAGCAGACCACCCCGCAATATCTTGCCATCAACCCGAAGGGCCGCGTGCCCGCGCTGGTGACGGACCGCGGCACGCTGACCGAAACGCCGGCGATCCTCGCCTTCATTGCGAGCAGTTTTCCAAAGGCGCAGCTTGCGCCCGAAGATCCCTTCGCCTTCGCGCAGGCGCAGTCCTTCAACAGCTATCTCTGTTCCACCGTGCATGTGTCCCACGCCCACAAGATGCGCGGCTATCGCTGGGCGGCCGAGGAGTCCTCGCTTGCCGATATGAAGCGCAAGGTGCCGGAGACCATGGCCGCCGGCTTTGCGCTGATCGAGCGCGAGATGCTGAAGGGGCCGTGGGTGATGGGCGAGCAGTACACGATCTGCGATCCCTATCTGTACACCATCGCGGGCTGGCTGGAGGGCGATGGCGTCGATCTATCCAAGCTTCCGAAGGTCGTCGCACATCGCAAGCGGATGGAAGGGCGGCCAGCGGTGCAGAAGGTGCTGGCGGAGGAGAAGGCATGATTTCGTAAGGGTGGGCAAAGGCGCTCTTGCGCCGTGCCCACCATGTATCCTCAAATTCCACGTGGATGGTGGCACGTCGCCGTGCTCCTTTGTCCACGCTACGCAGCGCGCTTGGACGCGCGCTCCATCTCGCGGCCGATGCCGAGCATGATGTTGCGCAGCCAGATCGAGCCGGGGTCCATCTGGGCGCGGGTCGGATAGAACATGAACTGCTCGTCGATTCCGGGATCGAGCGGCGGCGCGACGATCGAAAGCGACAATTGCTTCGACAGCGCACCGATCAGCCGGCGCGGCACGAAGGCGACGAGATCGGTGCGCGCGGCGACGTGCAGCGCCTCGAGATAGCCCGGCACGACCAGCGCGATCCGCCGCTCGATGCCCTTGGGGCGCAACCACATGTCGATCAGGTCCTCGTTCTGGCCGCGGATCACGACCGCGACATGGCGCGCGTCGAGAAAGGTCTCGATCCGCTTCAGCCGCGCGCCGGCGGGATGACCGCGCCGGACGGCGAGCGCGTCGCTGTCGGTGTAGAGCCGTTGCCGATGAAATCCGGTGAAGGCGTTGCCGATCGAGATCACGAGATCGATGGTGCGGGCGAATTCCGCGGTGAAGATCGCCGGCCCGCGCCATGGTACCACGTCGATCCGGACGTTCGGCGCAGCCTTGGTGATCTTCTCCATCAGCGGCGGCATCAGAAGCTCGACCGCCAGATCCGGCATCATCAGGCGAAACTGGCGCTCGCTCCGCGCAGCGTCGAACTCATCGGCGATGAACAGCGAGCGTACCTGGTCGAGCGCCTGCGCCAGCGGCGCGCGCAAGGCTTGCGCCCGCGGCGTCAACTCCATGCGCGCGCCGGTTCGAACCAGCAGTGGATCTCCGATCAGGTCGCGCAGCCGCTGCAGCGCGTGGCTCGCCGCCGGCTGCGACAGCCCGATCCGCATCGCGGCGCGGCTGACGCTGGTTTCCCTCAAGAGCGCGTCGAGAGCCACCAGCAGATTGAGGTCAAGCGAATTCAAATTCATCAAGTGAATATATATCATACTCTCTATTGATTGGAAGAATGCCGCGCGGCGCGTGATGATGTCGACATCGGATCAAAGGAGAAGCCGCCATGAGCGCAGCAGCGAACAAAAAGCTAGTGCAGCAAATCTATGCAGATTCAGCGAACCGCAGCGGAACGACCTTTCTCGACAATATCGCCGAGGACGTCACCTGGGTCGTCACCGGCCAGTATTCCTGGTCGGGCGAATTCAAGGGCCGTGAGGCTATCAATAGCGGCCTGATGGGTCATCTGCGGTCACTGCTCGCCGCCGGGCGGCCGCGCACGCTGGCGTTCAACTTCATAGCGGAAGGCGATTACGTCGTGGTCGAAGCCCGCGGCGACAACGTCACCAAGGCCGGAGAGCGATACGACAATCAGTATTGCATGGTGTGGCGCATCGAGAACGGCAAGATCAAGGAGATCAAGGAATATTGCGATTCCGCGCTGGTCGAGCGCGTGCTCGGGCCGTTCCCGGCGGAGCGAAAGCTTGCCGTTGCGGTTTAGAGCGCGCATGGAACGGCCGAGCTGAAAATCAAAAACGGCGCCCGCAAGAGCGCCGTTTTTACCTGAATGCGTTCGTTCGGTCAGGCGGCCTTCACCGACATATGCCTGAACATGTTGCTGCGGGCCTCGTCGTCCATCTCGATCTTGAACTTGAAGTTATCCTTCAGCGCGATCGCCTTGGCCGCCGCGGGACGCGCGGAGATCTCGTCGACCAGCCGCTTGACGTTGGGATATTTCGCCGCCGCATCATCGCCCATCACGAACGCGGCCATCCGCGCCCAGCCCCACAGCGCCATGTCGACGATGGTATATGTGTCGCCCACCATATATTTGCGGCCGGCGAGATGATCATTGAGGACGGCGTAGTGGCGCTGCGCCTCGAACTGGTAGCGGTTGTGGGCGTAGTCGTGGTTCTGGTCCTTCGGCGCGAAATGCTTGAAGTGCACCGCCTGTCCCGAGTACGGGCCGACGCCGGTCGCCACGAACATCAGCCAGGACAGCATCTGTGCGCGATTTTGCGGCGTGTTGGCGGGCAAAAACTTGCCGGTCTTTTCGGCCAGATAAAGCAGGATCGCGTTGCTGTCGAACACCGTGACGCCGTCGTCGTCGATGGCGGGCACCTTGGCGTTCGGATTGATGGCGAGGTATTCCGGCTTGAACTGGTCGCCCTTGCGGGTGTCGACCGCAACCGGCTGATACGCGATGCCGGCTTCCTCCAGGAAGAGGGCGACCTTGGTCGGGTTCGGCGACCCGTTGAAATAGAATTTGAGCATTTGGAATTCCCCGATTGCTTCTTGCAGCAAGGCTTGTTGCGGACTTTGACCACGGCGGCATTACCGCCGGCGCCACGTCCATGCTCAAACTTTTAAAAGGAGCGCAAGCGACGAGTTCGTGACCAAGTCGGCGAGCTTACGATAGCGCAAGGCCGCCTATGCCGACGACGGCCAGACCCGCACCGGCAGCGATCATGACGGACGCAAAGCGCACTTCCGAACGCAGCGCCGTTCGTTGGCCTGCGCGTTCCGATCCTCGCGCATAGCCGTGGACGATGATCTGCTCGCTGAACGTGCCGCTGGCATCGAGAATGTCGGTCAGACCTGCGCAGGCGACCAGAATGCCGAGGATGATCAGCCCAGCCGGACCCAGCAAGCTCAACAGCAGCATCGGAAACAGGCCGATCAGGAAGATCGGCAGCAGCGGCAGCACAATGAAGGACTCGGAGCCTCGCGTGCGCATGGGAGCAATCTCGTAATGGGAAAATGAATGTAGCTCATTTACCTTTAAATAGGGGCGAAAAGGCGCAACGCCACCTGCAAGCGTGGCACGGCTGCCATGCCGGCCAATCACGCCGGCTGCGCATGGTCTGGGCAAGCCGCATTTTGAGCCATGTCGGCCCGCAAACCGTACGCATGTTACGGTGCTTTGGCGCGGCCCTGCCATCGGGCCGCCACCCGGACGCGATGTGGTGAACCAGGCCCTAACCCACCGCCATCCCGGAGCGGATTTCGGCGCGCAGTTCGTCGATCAGCTTGAGGCCGTTCTTGGTTTCGACGTGCCAGAAGGTCCAGCCGTTGCAGGCGCCGGAGCCCTGGGCGACCGCACCGATGCGGTGGATCGAGCCGACCTTGTCACCGAGCATGATGGCGCCGTCGGCGCGGACCAGCGCGCCGTGGCGCTTCTTGGAGTCGACCAGTTTGGTGCCGGGCGGAATCATGCCGCGCTCGATCAGTTCGGAGAATGCCACGCGCGGGGCGTCGCGCGCCGTCATGAACGGCGCCAGCGTCGCCTCGGGCAGCGGTTCGACCGCTGCGATGCGTTCTTCGGCCGCAGCCGCATAGGTCTTTTCGCGCTCGAAGCCGATGTAGCGACGGCCGAGACGCTTTGCCACGGCGCCTGTCGTGCCGGTGCCGTTGAAGGGATCGATCACGAGATCGCCGGGCTTTGACGACGACAACAGCACGCGCGCCAGCAACCCTTCCGGTTTCTGGGTCGGGTGCACCTTCTTGCCGTCGGCGCCCTTGAGGCGTTCCTCGCCGGTGCAAAGCGGGATCAGCCAGTCGGAACGCGCCTGCACGTCCTCGTTGGCGGCCTTCAGGGCCTCATAGTTGAACGTATAGCCCTTGGCCTTCTCGTCGCGCGCCGCCCAGATCATGGTTTCATGGGCATTGGTGAAGCGGCGGCCGCGGAAATTCGGCATCGGATTGGTCTTGCGCCAGACGATATCGTTAAGAACCCAAAAGCCGAGGTCCTGCATGATCGCGCCGACGCGGAAAATATTGTGATACGAGCCGATCACCCACAGCGTGGCCGACGGTTTCATGACGCGGCGGCAGGCGAGCAGCCAGGCGCGGGTGAAATCATCATAAGCGGCGAACGACGAAAACTTGTCCCAGTCGTCGTTTACGGCATCGACATGGGATTCATCGGGGCGCTTCAGATCGCCCTTGAGCTGCAGGTTGTACGGCGGATCTGCGAACACCAGATCGACCGAACCGGCCGGAAGCTTCGACATCTCGGCGACGCAATCGCCGACGACGATACGCACGCTTGAGTCAGACTCAAATTTGGTGCGGGGCGCCCTTGCAGACGCCCCGCGACGCGACACAACCATGACTCAATTACTCTGACTCAGGCGACGCTGTCGGCGACGCGGGACTAAACAACCGACTGGCGATACATTGACCGGGCAAAGTAAAAATCGACTTAACCAAGAAAGTTATCGACGCAGAATGCGAAGAGAGATCATCGGCAAGATTACCAGCAAAGATTGCGGCGGCTTGCGCACTAGGCAATTTTTGCCGGGCGGGTTATTGATTAATGAAATGGAAATTTTACGTGACTGCCGCGTTGAAGGTTCGGGCCGACAGCCGGGGATGAGGAAATAGCGCCATGCGTTACGATGATTTCCGCCGCAGCGACGAGATCGAAGACCGTCGCGACCAGGGCGGCGGCGGAATGGGTGGCGGCGGCGGCTTCGGCCTGCCGATGGGCGGCGGCGGGCTCGGCATCGGCACCATCATCGTGCTCGGCCTCGTCGGATATGCCTTCGGCATCGATCCACGCATCCTGATCGGCGGCGCCGAAATCCTGACCGGCGGCGGTCAGGCGCCGACCTACCAGACCGATCGCCGGTCCGGACCGGCCAAGACCGGCGCGCCGAAGGATGAAGTCGGCAGCATGATCGCCGGTATTCTCGGTGAGATCGACGACCGCTGGAGCGAGATCTTCCAGTCCAGCGGGCAGAATTATACCGGCCCGCGCATCGTGCTGTTTCGCAACGCCACCAATGGCGGCCGCTGCGGCATGGCGCAGTCGGCGATGGGGCCGTTCTACTGCCCGCCGGACAAGCAGATCTTCCTCGATACCAGTTTCTTCCGCGAAGTCGAAACGCGCTTCCGCGGCTGTTCAGGCAGTGCCTGCAAGTTCACCGCCGCCTACATCATCGCGCATGAAGCGGGACATCACATCCAGAACCTGCTCGGCATCCTGCCGCGCGTGCAGCGATTGCAGCAGCAGGCCGGCAGCAAGGCGGAAGCCAATGCGCTGCAGGTCAAGGTCGAGCTGCAGGCGGATTGTCTTTCCGGCGTCTGGGTCAATCGCGAAGAGAAGAAGCGTCCGGGCTTCATCGAGCCCGGCGATATCGATGCGGCACTGAGGACGGCAACCGCGATCGGCGACGACACGCTGCAGCGGCAGTCGACGGGCAGGGTGGTGCCCGACAGCTTCACCCACGGCTCGGCAGCGCAGCGCAAGCAGTGGTTCATGACCGGTTACCAGCAGGGCACGGTGCAGGCCTGCAACACGTTTGCGGCGGGAGCACTGTGACGGTCTCGTGCCCCGGATGCTGCGCAGCGCCAAGAGCGCGTTCACGCGCGTCTTCGACGCGCTATGGTGATGCGCTGCTGATCCGGGGCCCATGCTACTCGGACACAAATAGGTCCCGGCTCTGCGGCGCATCGCTACGCGCTGCACCGCGTCCGGGACACGGGGAAAGCGCAAATGTCCTCCACCGATGAAACCAAACAATTCGTGCCGCTCAACATCGCGGTGTTGACGATCTCGGATACCCGCTCGCTGGCGGACGATAAATCCGGCGCCACGCTGGCCGACCGGCTGACGGCGGCAGGCCATCATCTTGCCGCGCGCGAGATCATTGTCGACGACGTCGATGCGATCCGCGTCATCATCAAGCGCTGGATCGCCGATCCTGGCGTCGATGCGATCATCACCACTGGCGGCACCGGTTTCACCGGCCGCGACGTGACGCCGGAGGCGGTTGAGCCCCTATTCGAAAAGCGGATGGATGGTTTTTCCATCGCCTTCCACATGCTGAGCCATGCCAAGATCGGCACGTCGACGGTGCAGAGCCGCGCCACCGCCGGCGTGGCGGGGGCGACCTTCATCTTCTGCCTGCCGGGATCGCCGGGCGCTTGCCGCGATGCATGGGACGGCATCCTCGCCGCCCAGCTCGACTACCGCACGCGCCCGTGCAATTTCGTCGAGATCATGCCGCGGCTGGATGAGCACCTGCGGCGGCCTAAAGCCCAAGGCGCGTCGGCCTGACCAGCCACGCCCATAACGCACGCCACATGTTGTGCCAGGCCTCGACGCGCAATTGACGTGCGCGCCTGGTATGGAACGCGATCAATTCCGGCGTGACGCGCCGCGAGGTATCGCGGCGCGCGGGCTTCACAGATCCAGCTCCCAGGTTTCGCCGATCAGGTCTTGACCGAAGCTGCGGTGCGGCTCGGTGGCGACCAGCTTGAAGCCGGCTTCCTGGTAGATTTTGCGGGCGGCGACCAGGATGCTCTGGGTCCACAGCGTGATCCGGCGATAGCCGCAGGCCCTCGCGAACGCGACGCATTCGCCGACCAGCCGATGACCCAGACCCTGTCCGCGTCCGGCCGGTTCAACCAGCAGCAATCGCAGCTTCGCTACGTCATCGGTGTGCCGCACCAGAAATATCGAGCCGACCTGCGCACCTTCGATATCGGCGATCCAGCAACGTTCCCGCGACGCGTCGAATGAGGCGAGGAATTTCGCCGCGATCTCGGCGACGAGCCCCTCGAACGAGGAATCGAAGCCGTATTCGCGGGCGTAGAACGCGCCGTGGCTCTGCACCACCCATCCCATGTCGCCGGGACGCGGCCCGCGCAGCACCGCGGGTGAGGGCAGCCCGCCGGATTCACCGAGCAGCCGTTCGATCTCGGCCATCGCCCCGATCAAGCGCGCTTTGCCGTCGCGCGGCAACTTTGCCAGCATCGCTGCAACTTCGTCCTGCATGCTGCGCTCGAGTTTTGCGAATGTCTGACGCCCCTTGGCCGTCAGTGCGAGCCGGTATTGCCGGCGGTCGGACGGCAGCGGTTCGCGGGTGATCAATCCGGCTTCATCGAAATTCTGCACGATCCGGCTGAGATAGCCGGCATCGAGACCCAATTCGGCTCCGATCTCCTTCGCCGAGAGATTTTCACGGTGGGCGAGTTCGTACAGCACCCGCGCCTCGCTCAGCGAGAAGGGGCTCTTCAGTAGATGCTGGTCCAGCACGCCGAGCTTGCGGGTGTAGAAGCGGTTGAAGGCGCGAACCGCCTGGACCTGATCGACGGATTGAGACATCGCACACCTCTATAATTGCCATTGTCAAATAATTATTTGACTATGGCAAGTATATTTGTGCTGCGAAACACGGTTGCGAGCGGGGTGAGGGGCCGTGACGGCATGCCCCCGACGCTAGCCGCGCGCGTCGAGATCGATTCTACTTTGCATGGGGTTGTTTTCGCGATTTTGGGTGTGGGCGCTGCGATGTACCGCCGTACTGCGAAGCTAGGCGCCGACCATGATCCGGCTGCGCAACTGGGTGCGCGCCGAGCGGCCGAGCTGCCGCAGCAGCCGCGTCTCGGAGCGGCGGGCATCCGGCCGGTAGCCGCCGAGCCGGTCGTAGTGATCGCGGGCGATCAGGAGCCCCTGTTCCGCCGATGGCCCGGCGATCATGCGGGCGACGAATTTGAAGCCGTCGCGCAGCCGCGTCTCGGCATAGGGCGAGCGGGCATAGCGAAATACTGCGGCACGCGGCCGTCCGCTGTTCGATACGTTCTGGATGAACTGCGTGGTCTCTTCGATCCAGCCGCTGTCGAGCACCGCGCCGGCGTGCAGGAACATCAGCCATGGCGAGCGCGACGCCCGCGCCCCGGCGGCCAGCGCCGCGGCGTGTGTTCCATCGAACTTAAGAAAGCGGCAACCGGCCACGTCGGCCACCCGTTCGATCACGCCGTTGCCGGCCCGGTCGACCAGCAGCACCTCGCGGATGACGCCGGCTGCGGCTCCCGGCACCAACGCTGCCAGCGTGGCGACGGCGGGCTGTTCTATTCCTTCGGTCGGAATGATCACGCTCAACATGAGTGAGGTTTTCGACGGCTCAAACGGTGAAAAACGCTGCACAGTTATCATCTTGTCACAATCAAAACAGCCGCTTGCGTGCAGATTTTTGCGGCATCGGGCGCTGGCTCCGTTTCCGTTGTCTGCGCTTCCGGTGATTTGTTGCTGACGATGTTCTTGATTTGTTCTTGATGCGTGCTATGTTCGCTCCATGAGCCGAGCATCCTCTCATGCCCTCAAGCACCCGCCTGTCACGGCGCCCTCCGAGCCGGCGGGTGCGACACCTTTTCCCGAGCTCGCGGTCGCCATCGAACGCCAGCGGCGGCGCGGCCGCGGCGCGCAGTCCAACGACAGCGGCCGGTTCGAAGCCGAGGCGCGGGTCGCCTTCGACGATGGCTGGCAGAGTCTGGACGACCTGCCGCCGTTCAAGACCACGGTATCGCTCGATACCTCGCGCAAGGTCATCACCCGCAACGACTCGCCCGACATCGGTTTCGACCGCTCGATCAATCCCTACCGCGGCTGCGAGCATGGCTGCGTCTACTGCTTCGCGCGGCCGACCCACGCCTTTCTCGGCCTGTCGCCCGGACTCGATTTCGAGATCCAAATTGCTCGCCAAGCCGGACGCGCCGGAATTGCTCGAGAAGGAATTGGCGGCGCCCGGTTACGAGCCGCGAATGATCGCGATCGGCACCAACACCGATCCTTATCAGCCGATCGAGCGCGAGCACAAAATCATGCGCGGCATTCTCGAAGTGCTCGATCGGGCCGGTCATCCCGTCGGCATCGTCACCAAATCGGCGCTGGTGACGCGCGACATCGATATTCTGCAGCGAATGGCGAAGCGCAATTTGGCAAAGGTCGCGATTTCCGTGACCACGCTCGACCCCAAGCTCGCCCGCACGATGGAGCCGCGCGCCTCGACGCCGCCGAAGCGGCTGGAGGCGCTGCGGCAATTGTCGCAGGCCGGCATCCCCGCCACCGTGATGGTCGCACCCGTTATTCCCGCGCTGAACGATTCCGAGATCGAACGCATTCTCGATGCCGCGGCTCATGCCGGCGTCAAGGAGGCGAGCTACGTGCTGCTGCGGCTGCCGCTCGAAGTGCGCGACCTCTTTCGCGAATGGCTGATGGCGAATTATCCCGACCGTTACCGTCACGTCTTCACCCTGATCCGCGACATGCGCGGCGGGCGCGACTACGACTCGCAATGGGGTACGCGGATGAAGGGCACCGGCCCGATGGCATGGATGATCGGACGGCGGTTCGAAATCGCCTGCGAGAAGCTCGGCCTCAACAAGCGGCGTTCGAAACTGACGACCGATCATTTCGTCAAGCCGAAGCGAAGCGGGCAGCAACTAAGTCTGTTCTAAGTGGTTGTCGTCATTGCGAGCCAACGGGTCGCGCGAATGCGCGCCCTATGACAGGCTCCGCGACGCAATCCATCGCGCCAAGCAAGGAAGAATGGATTGCTTCCGCCTTAGCTCGCCGAGCTACGGCGGAAACGTCGCTTCCGCTTCTCGCAATGACGGATGGAGATTTGCATGAGTACTGGCAGGCCAATCCCCCGGTTCACGGTCATCACGCTCGGCGTCAACGATATCCGCGCCAGCATCGCCTTTTATGAGGCGCTCGGTTTTGCAAGAAAAATGCGCGCAACCGGTGAGGCCGTCGCTTTCTTCGACACCGGCGGCACGGTGATTGCGCTCTACCCGTGGGATCAACTCGCCGGCGACGCCAAGCTGCCGGATCAGCCGCGGCCGAAGACGTTTCGCGGCACGACGCTCGCCTGGAATTGCAGCTCTACCAAGGAGGTGGACGCTGCGCTCGATTTCGCCATCTCCTGCGGCGCGTCGCTGTTGAAGCCCGCGCACAAGACCGACTACGGCGGCTATTCCGGCTATTTCGCCGATCCCGACAACCACACTTGGGAAGTCGTGGTGGCGCCCGGCATCGAGGTCGGCGAGGACCGGCGGGTGCACCTGCCGGACTAATCGCGCGACGTCGCGGCAGCGCC
This sequence comes from Bradyrhizobium sp. RDI18, assembly GCF_043203335.1. NCBI lineage: Bacteria > Pseudomonadati > Pseudomonadota > Alphaproteobacteria > Hyphomicrobiales > Nitrobacteraceae > Bradyrhizobium > Bradyrhizobium sp. RDI18. The sequence continues at coordinate 6,786,948 of NZ_JBICRN010000008.1, forward strand.
ACTTCTCCCGGCCGGTGAATTGCCGTATTGCGGTTTGATGAACCAGCAGCCCGCGCCAGCGCGTCGGAAGAGCAGCCGCTCGTCATTCTGACAACGCCGCGTCTGATTCTGCGCGCTGCGGCTGAAAGCGACATATCGGTCCTGCAGGATCTGATTCTTGGCGATAGCGATGTGATGCGCTTGGCATTTGCCGGCGCGCCGCTGGCAAGGGACGCTGCCGAGGATTTCATTCGGCGATTCTTCACCTTCGGTGGCAGCCCCACGGGGATGGCGGTTCTGGCCGAAAAGCCTGCGGGTGAAATCATCGGCTTTGCCGGCTTGTCCCCATGCGATGCGTTGGGAACTAACGATTTTGAGATCGGGTTTGTCCTTGCGCGCCGGGTATGGGGCCGCGGGATCGCGACCGAAATTGGGAAGGCGCAGCTCGCTTTCGGGTTCGACCAACTCAAATGCAGCAGATTACTTGGACTGGTCGATCCGAGAAATGCGCCATCCATTCATGCCCTCGAGAAGCTCGGAATGCGTTACCGGCAGACGATTGCCGAGCCCAAGCGCGGCAGCCGGAGCGTTTATGTGATTGAGGCCGGGGAGTGGCGACGAGGTCGCGCTGAATAACGGGAATTGTGCCAGGTTCCCGGTTGCGCGCGGCCGCGCGCTGGCGCACGAATCCCGGCCATGATTCGGGACAAATCCACCAAGAAAACTGACGGGAAGTCGGCCAAGAAAGCCGGCAAGGAAGAGGCCGAGCCGCCCAAGGGCGTGATCACGCTTGCCCCGCCGAGCTTTCGCCGCGAGCGGGCGCTGATCAAGCGCGGCGTCTGGCCGGTTGCCGGCTGCGACGAGGCCGGGCGCGGTCCCTTGGCCGGGCCGGTGGTGGCGGCCGCTGTCATCCTCGATCCCAAGCGAATCCCCAAAGGCATCGACGATTCCAAGCGGCTGACGCCCGAACGCCGCGAGGAATTGTTCGAGGAGATCTGCGCCACCTCGTCCTTTGCGGTCGCCTTTGCCTCGCCTTCGCGGATCGACCGCGACAATATCTTGCGCGCTTCGCTCTGGGCGCTGGCGCGTTCCGTGCGCGCGCTGCCCGAAATGCCGAAGCATGTGTTCGTCGACGGCCGCGACAAGATCGATGCGCCCTGCGACTGCGACGCCGTGATCGGCGGCGACGGCATCGTCATGTCGATCGCCGCAGCCTCGATCATCGCCAAGGTGACGCGCGACCGCCTGATGAGCGCATTGGCGCTGGATTGCCCGGGCTACGGCTTCGAAAATCACAAGGGCTACGCCGTGCCGGAACATCGCGAGGCGCTGGACCGATTAGGCCCGAGCATCCACCACCGCAGATTTTTCGCGCCGGTGATTGCCGCGCGGCTGAAACATGACCCGGAGAGCACCGAGCGCGATCTATTCACGGTGGATATCACAGCAGAGACGGAGATCGAGTCTGAGATTTCGGCGGCTATTTGACTCGGCTGCGATTTTTTCCTGACACAAACCGCTAACCCGTTCGCCTGAAACGCTGCAGTTGCCTCGGCGGCTCGTGCGCTCTATCAAAAGTGCTGGGGACAGGGCTGCCCGGCCCGGCATTCGGACGTTTCATGCGCTTCACCTCGCTCGTTGTCGAACTGATCCGCGCGCGGCCGCGGCTGGTGGTCTGGCTCGTGGTGTTGGTCCAGGCCGCAATTTGGCTGATCCTGCCGATGCTGCTGTACCGCAGCCCGCCCGGCGATCTTGCGACCGTGCTGGCCTTCGGCCGGGAATACCAGGTCGGAACATGGCTCGGTCCGCCGTTGGCGTTCTGGCTCGCCGATATCGCGTTTCGCGCCGCCGGCAACCATATGTTCGGCGTCTATCTGCTGGCGCAGGTCTGCGCCGTCGTTACCTTCTGGATCTACTATCAACTGGGCCGCGCGATTGTCGGCGGACAGCAGGCGGTGCTCGCGGTGCTGCTGTCGATGACGGTGGTGGCCTTCTCTTCGCCCGGCGTCGAGTTCGGCCCGCTGGTGCTGGCGCGCCCGCTATGGGCGCTGCTTTTGCTGCATTCCTGGCAATTGATCGGCCAGAACCGGCGCAACGCCTGGTTCGCCTGGTCGATCGAGGCCGGGCTTTTGCTGCTGACGACGCCGGCCGCGCTCGGATTGCTGCTGCTGCTCGCCGGATTTGCCGTTGCCACCGCGCGGGGGCGGCGCATGCTGATGTCGCTCGATCCGCTCTATGCGCTGCTCGTGATCGCCGTCCTGGTCTTGCCTTATCTGATCTGGTTGCTCCGCGCCGATGCGCTCGCGATGCCGCCATGGCCCGCGATCTACGATCTCGGCGGGCGCATCCTGCAATGGGGCTGGCTGCTCGTTGGCCTCGTGCTCGCAATGTCCGCCATCGTGCTGCTGGCGATCCTCAACTCCGGCCGGTTCGTCCGCCATGCCGGGGAGGCGCCGATTATCTATCGCCCGCCGGTCGATCCGTTTGCGCGCGACTTCGTCTATTTCTTTGCGCTTGCGCCGGCGCTGCTCGGAAGCCTGATCGCGGGCACCTTCAACCTCGATCACGTCGTCGGCGGGGAGGGCGTCGCCTTGCTGATGTCGGGGCTCGCCGTAATCATGGCGAGCGGCGATCTGATCCATCTGCGGCGCCAGCGCCTGTTGCGGACGCTGTGGGCGGCGGCGGTCGTCGCGCCTGCCTTGGTGACGATCGCGGCCACGCTGTTTTTGCCGTGGACCGCGAACGAAGTGCCGACCTCGCTGCCGGCAAAGGCGATCGCGCATTTCTTCGGCGACAGCTTTGAGCGCCGGACCAACCAGCGCCTGCGGGCGGTGGCCGGCGATCCGCAATTGGCAAGCTTCATCGCCATGAACAGCGGACGTCCGCATCTGTTGCTCGATGCCACGCCGGAGCGAACCCCATGGCTGTCGGTCGCGAAATTCAACGAGACCGGCGGTGTCGTGGTCTGGCGCGCCTCCGACACCTCGGGCGCGCCACCGCCCGACATCGCGCAACGCTTTCCCGGCCTGGTGCCGGAAGTGCCGCGCGCCTTCGAATGGATGGTGAACGGCCGCCAGCCATTGCTGCGGATCGGCTGGGCAATCGTGCGGCCGAAGGCGCCGTGAGGTCTTGCACCGGCGTGGGTCCCGGCTCTGCGGTGCACCGCCAAGACGCGCTGCACCGCGTCCGGGACACGAGCTAATTTGCTTGCTCCAGCGCCTTCGCGATCGCGCGTAGGTCCTGCCAGGACATCCGCTTGTAGGATGGCGAGCGCAACAAATAGGCCGGGTGGAACGTCGCCATGGCGCGGATCGTGCGGGTGCCGGTGTCGTAGTCGAACCACCTGCCGCGGGTCTTCATGATGCCATCGCGGGTCGACAGCAGCGTTTGCGTCGAGGGGTTGCCGAGCGTCACCAGCATGTCGGGGTTCACGAGTTCGATGTGCCGCTGGATGAACGGCAGGCAGATTTGCGTCTCCTGCGGCGTCGGCGTTCGGTTGCCGGGCGGCCGCCACGGGATCACGTTGGCGATGTAGGCCTTGCTGCGGTCCAGTCCGATTGCCGCGATCATCCGGTCCAGCAACTTGCCGGAACGTCCGACGAAGGGCAGGCCCTCGATGTCCTCGTCGCGTCCGGGTGCTTCGCCGACGAACATGATGCGCGCCTGCGGGTTGCCGTCGGCAAATACCAGCCGCGTCGCGGTGTTTCGGAGCGCGCAGCCCTCGAAAGTTTCCAGGAGCGCACGCAGCGCTTCCAGCGTCGGCGCCGTTCGCGCCGCCTCGCGCGCGAGAGCGATGGCGGCTTCAGGCGCGGGCGCTATTTCGCTGCGCGGAACCGCCGGCACCGCGGCGGGCAATTCCCGACGGGGCGGGATGGCGCAGTCTCGCGGACAGCGATGGGGGGAGCAGGGGTGTCCGGCTCGGTCAGCCGATCGACTGGTTCCTCCATCAACGCGCAATCGACCCCGGCCTCCAGATAAAAAGCCAGCAATTGCCTGACATTAGGCGCGGGTTCGGAGATCAAATCCATGTTGCCAATCTAATATGGATCGAGCCGGCGTGAAACGCCTCGCGTTGCATTTCCATGGTTGTCCTCCCCGCAAAAATCGGAAACAACGAGCCTTTAGAGCCGTTCTCAATTGGGCTGAGATCAGATCATGAGTGCAGAAGAACTTCCTCCCCGCGAATCCATGGAATTCGACGTCGTGATCGTCGGCGCCGGGCCGTCAGGGCTGGCTGCCGCGATCCGGCTGAAGCAGCTCAATGCCGATCTCAGCATCGTCGTGGTGGAGAAGGGTTCCGAGGTCGGCGCGCACATCCTGTCGGGTGCGGTGATCGACCCGGTGTCGCTCGACAAGCTGATCCCGGATTGGCGTGAGGACGCCGATTGCCCGCTGAAGACGGAGGTCAAGGACGACCGCTTCTACTGGACCACCGCGACCAGCGCGATCCGGCTGCCGAACTTCGCAATGCCGCCGCTGATGAACAATCATCACTGCTATATCGGCTCGCTCGGCAATGTCTGCCGCTGGCTGGCGCCAAAGGCCGAGGCGCTCGGCGTCGAAATCTATCCCGGCTTTGCCGCGACCGAAGTGCTGTACGACGATAACGGCGTGGTGCGGGGTATCGCGACCGGCGACATGGGCATCGCCAGGGACGGCAGCCACAAGGATTCCTACACCCGCGGCATGGAGCTGCTGGGCAAATACACGCTGTTCGCCGAAGGTGCGCGCGGCAGCCTGAGCAAGGAACTGATCGCGAAATACTCGCTCGACGCGAAAAGCGAGCCGCCGAAATTCGGCATCGGGCTGAAGGAAGTCTGGGAGATCGATCCCGCCAAGCACCAGAAGGGCCTTATCCAGCATTCGTTCGGCTGGCCGCTGAACAACAAGACCGGCGGCGGCTCGTTCCTCTACCATTACGACGACAACAAGGTGGCCGTCGGTTTCGTCGTGCATCTCAATTACGACGATCCGTATCTCTCGCCGTTCGACGAATTCCAGCGCTTCAAGACGCATCCCGCCATTCGAACCGTGTTCGAAGGTGGCAAGCGTATCTCCTACGGCGCGCGCGCTATCACCGAGGGCGGCTATCAGTCGGTACCGCGCTTAAGTTTCCCGGGCGGCGCGCTGATCGGCTGCGCGGCGGGCTTCGTCAACGTGCCGCGCATCAAGGGCGTGCACAACGCAATGGGCAGCGGCATGCTCGCGGCCGAACACGTTGCGGCAGCGCTCGGCGCCGGCCGCGCCAATGACGAGCTGGTGGAATACGAAAACGCCTGGCGCGATTCCGCCGTAGGTCGAGACCTGCACCGGGTCCGCAACGTCAAGCCGCTATGGTCGAAATTTGGCACCATCATCGGCGTGGCGCTGGGCGGCTTCGACATGTGGTGCAACACGCTGGGCTTCTCGCTGTTCGGAACCCAGTCGCACGCCAAGTCCGACCGCAAGACGCTGGATCCGGCCAAGGCGCATGCGCCGATCGCCTATCCCAAGCCGGATGGCAAGCTCACCTTCGACAAGTTGTCCTCGGTGTTCCTCTCCAACACCAACCATGAGGAGGACCAGCCGGTTCATCTCAAGGTCGCCGACATGAACCTGCAAAAGGCGTCCGAGTACGATGTCTATGCCGGTCCGTCGAACCGCTATTGCCCGGCCGGCGTCTACGAATGGGTCGAGGAGGCCTCGGGTCCGCGCTTCCAGATCAACGCCCAGAACTGCGTCCACTGCAAAACCTGCGATGTGAAAGACCCGAACGGCAATATCACCTGGGTTCCGCCGGAAGGCGGCGGTGGGCCGAATTACCAGGGCATGTAAGAGGCCGTATAGACCACGATTGCGTGAGTTGGAGGAGGGTGATACCGCCTCCGGCCACGATACCGCCACAGTAAAAGCGTTTCCGGGTTGGGCTGGCTAAATCGGAGCCCTAAGGCCTATCTGCCAATCGATTCGCCAACCCGTATCCTTGCGGTTGAAGGCCAAAAGCGGCATTGTCGCTGCCTGAGATGCCGCCGCTTGGGTTTGCATTCGAGACCGATCGTAACGATCCCGCCATACATCCTGGAGCTAGGCGAACTGTGATGCTTTCCACTCGTATGAATCGTTGGACCATCGCCGCAATTACTGTTGCCAGCCTGGCCGCGCCCGGCGTGGCGTGGGCCCAGACGCCCGAACATACGGCCGACAACGCCGCGCAATTCCCCACTAAATCCGATCTGAAGTCGCTGACGACGGCCGGCAGCTATCTCGCCGCGCGCCATGCCAGTGTCGAGCGCGATGCGGCCTCGGCTGCGGCATTCTATCGCTCCGCGCTGCGCACCGATCCAAAGAACAACGAACTCCTGGATCGCGCCTTCATCTCTTCGCTTGCCGATGGCGACATCGATGAAGCGGTCAAGCTCGCCGATCGCATCCTGACGATGGACAAGGCGAACCGCGTCGCGCGGCTGGTGGTCGGCGTCCGCGACCTCAAGCAGAAGAAATATGCGGCCGCGCAGCTCAACATCAATCAGTCGATCCGCGGACCGATCACCGACCTGGTGGCGACGCTGTTGTCGGGATGGGCGAGCTACGGCGCCGGCGATGCCAAGACCGCGGTGGCCAATATCGACAAGCTGACCGGCCCCGAATGGTATCCGATCTTCAAGGATCTCCACACCGGCATGATCCTGGAGATCTCGGGCAAGGACAAGGACGCCGGCACGCGGTTCGAGCGCGCCTACAAACTCGACGATTCGATGCTGCGCGTATCCGACGCCTATGCGCGCTGGCTGTCGCGCAACAAGGATGGCGCGGCGGCGGCTGGCATTTACGAAGCGTTCGACAAGAAGTTGCCGCGGCATCCGCTGGTGCAGGAAGGCCTGCGCGAGACCCGGGCCGGCAAGAAGATGTCGGCGCTGGTCGATTCGGCGCAGGCCGGCGCGGCCGAGGCGCTGTACGGCATCGGCGCCACGCTGACCCGCCGCGGCGGCGAGGATCTGGCGCTGGTCTATCTGCAGCTCGCGCTCTATCTGCAGCCCAATCATCCGCTGGCGCTGTTGTCGCTCGCCGATCTCTACGAGTCCGTGAAGAAGCCGCAGATGGCGATCAAGGTCTACGAGCGCATGCCAGCCAGTTCGCCGCTCAAGCGCAATGCGCAGATCCAGCTCGCCACCAATCTCGACGCCGCCGACCGCAGCGAAGAGGCGATCAAGATCCTCAAGGGCGTCACCACGGAGGCGCCGAAGGACATCGAAGCCATCATGGCGCTCGGTAACATCGAGCGCGGCCGCAAGAAATTCAACGATTGCGCCAATACCTATACGCTCGCGATCGACGCGATGCCCGGGGTGACGGACAAGAACACCTGGGTCACTTATTACTATCGCGGCATTTGCGAGGAACGTTCCAAGCAGTGGAGCAAGGCCGAGGCCGACATGCGCAAGGCGCTGGAACTGCAGCCCGAGCAACCGCATGTCCTCAACTATCTCGGCTATTCCTGGATCGACCAGGGCATCAACCTCGACGAAGGCATGAAGATGATCCGGCGCGCCGTCGACCAGCGCCCCGATGACGGCTACATCGTGGATTCGCTGGGCTGGGCGTTTTACCGGATCGGCAATTTTGAAGACGCGGTAAAGCATCTCGAGCGTGCGATCGACCTCAAGCCGGAGGATCCGACCATCAATGACCATCTCGGCGATGCCTATTGGCGCGTCGGGCGGACGCTGGAAGCCAAATTCCAGTGGGCCCATGCCCGCGACCTCAAGCCCGAGGCGGAGGAATTGCCGAAGATCGAAGCCAAGATTGCCAACGGCCTGCCCGAAGACACTTCCTCCGCGGCTTCCGCCGACAAGAAGAAAGAAGATGGCAGGGGTGGCTGAGGCAGGACTTTTGGGGGCTGTTCGGCAATGCCGCTGTTGACTGACAAGGCGCGCGCCAAGGTCAACCTGACCTTGCGGGTGAATGGCCGCCGTGCCGATGGCTACCATGATCTCGAAAGCGTGGTGGCGTTCGCCGACTGCGCCGACCGGCTGACGCTGACGCCGGGTGCGGATCTGGATTTGAAGATGTCGGGACCGCTGGCGCAGGCCTGCGGCGAGACCTCGGACAACCTGGTGCTCAAGGCCGCGCGCCTCTTGGCCGAGCGCGTACCGGATATGAAGGCCGGCAGCTTTACGCTCGACAAGGTCTTGCCGGTCGCGGCCGGAATCGGCGGCGGTTCGGCCGATGCCGCGGCGGCGCTGCGGTTGCTTGCACAGTCGAACGGGCTCGCGCTCGACGATCCCCGCATCGTCGAGGTCGCACAATTGACCGGCGCCGACGTGCCGGTCTGCGTCAACTCACGTAGCTGCGTCATGACCGGCGTCGGCGAAACGCTGCAGCCGCTCAGTCTGCCGAAGATGCCGTGCGTGATGGTCAACCCCGGCGTTGCCGTCGCGACCCGCGACGTTTTCAATGCGCTGGGCCTCCGCAGCGGCGAATTGCTGGTCGGCGTCACCGACGTGCTGCTGCGGGACCGCTGGCCGGACGAGAAGGCATCGCTGGAAGATTGGGTCGAAGCGCTCGCCGCCAGCTCTAACGATCTGGAAGCGCCCGCCATGCGTGTCCAGCCCGTGATCGGCGAGGTCATCGCAGCGCTCAACGCGACCAACGGCGCCTGGCTGGCGCGGATGTCCGGATCGGGCGCGACCTGCTTTGCGATCTACGAGAACACCGTCGAAGCCGGACGCGCGGCGGAGCAGATCCGGCGCGATCACCCCGGATGGTGGGTGCATGCGGGAACGCTGAACTAACTTGCGGGCCGCCGCGCCAGCGCCAGCGAAATACCGAGGCCGGCGATGAACAGCCCCGAGCCCTGCCGCAATCGTTGAAGCAAGTTCGGCCTGCGCGTAAGACCACTGCGCGCCGTCGCCGCCATCATCACCACGATGATATCGACAAGCGTGTTCAGCGCGACCGAGACCAGGCCCAGCGCCATGAACTGGAGCGCCGGATAGCTGCCGGCCGGGTCGAGGAATTGCGGAATGAAGGCCAGGAAGAACGCCGCGGTCTTCGGGTTCAAGGCTTCGACCAGCACGCCTTCCCGAAACGCCTGCTCTGTACCGACCGCGACGGCTTGTTGCGGCAGCAGCTCGCGCGCCTCGCGAAACGTCTTGATGCCGAGCCACACGAGATAGATTGCGCCGGCGAATTTGAGCGCGGTGAACAGCTCAGCGCTGGCCAGGATGAGCGCCGAGACGCCAAGCCCGCCCGCAATCACGTGCACAAGCCCACCGAGCGCAGTCCCGAACGTCGACGCGATACCGGCGCTCTTGCCGCCCGACAGCGTCCGTGCGGCGACGTAGAAGATTCCTGGACCGGGGACGGCGGCGATGACGAGCGCGGCCAAGAGGAACAATGTGAGATTGGTGCTGTTCAATGCGATCTCGCCAGGCAAAATGCCACGACCTGTTCGAGCGCGGTTTTCATCGGCGAGGCCGGGAATAGCGCCAGCGCGTCGACGGCCATTGCGCCGTAGTGCTGGGCGCGGCTGATCGTGTCTTCCAGCGCGCGGTGCTTGGTCATCAGGCCGATGGCATGATCGAGGTCGCTGTTGCCGATCTCGCCACGCTCCAATGCCTTGATCCAGAATTTCCGCTCGCTGTCATTGCCGCGACGGAACGCCAGCACCACCGGCAGCGTGATCTTGCCTTCGCGGAAATCGTCGCCGATGTTCTTGCCGAGTTTCGCGGCCTTGCCGCCATAGTCCAGCACGTCGTCGACGAGCTGGAATGCGATGCCGAGATTCATGCCGACCGAGCGGCATGCGGTCTGCTCGGCCTTCGGCCGGTTGGCGATCACGGGTCCGACTTCGCAGGCGGCGGCGAACAGTTCGGCGGTCTTGCCCCTGATCACGGCGAGGTATTCGTCCTCGGTGGTCGCGGTGTTCTTGGCTGCCGCAAGCTGCATCACTTCGCCTTCGGCGATGGTGGCCGCGGCCGAGGAGAGAATATCGAGCGCACGCAGCGAGCCAACCTCGACCATCATGCGAAAGGCCTGGCCGAGCAGGAAGTCGCCGACCAGCACACTGGCCTCATTGCCCCACAGCATCCGCGCCGACAGCTTGCCGCGGCGCAGCTCGCTCTCGTCGACCACGTCGTCATGCAAGAGCGTCGCGGTGTGCATGAATTCGACGGACGCCGCGAGCTTGATGTGACCATCGCCGGAATAGCCGGCGAGGCCCGCCATCGCCAGCGTCAGCATCGGGCGCAGACGTTTGCCGCCGGATGAGATCAGGTGGTTGGCGACTTCCGGAATCATGGTGACTTCCGATCCCGTGCGCGACAGGATCGTGGCGTTGACCCGCTCCATGTCGGCGGCGACCAGCCCGACCAGCGCATCTATCGAAGCGTTCGACGGGCTTTCGAAGGGTACAATAACCGCCACACGGGTCTCCAATTTTGGCCAATTCGCACTATCCTTGTTCTACAATAGAAAGTGCCGGCAATCGCGGCAAGGGCACGTAGCGGTTGACAGACCCCGTGCCGTCGTCGCATCGGGGCGAAAAAGGAGAACACCACTTGCGGGAATTGGTCAGGACCAACGATATCGTGCTGGTTTCTGCGATCGGCGCGCTGCTCGACGGCGCCAATATCCATCATCTGGTGCTGGACCAGAACATGAGCGTCATCGAGGGATCGCTCGGCATCCTGCCACGCCGCATCCTGGTTCATGAGGACGACAATCGCGCAGCCCGCCAGTTGCTGGCCGAGGCGGGTCTGGCTCACGAATTGCGCCCAGATGAATGACCTCGAACTCACCGAGGATGCGTTTCTCGGCGGGCAATTGCGTTTGAAGCAACTGAAATCAGGACATCGCGCCGGTCACGATGCAGTGCTGCTGGCGGCAGCGACGGCAGCCCGTCCGGGTGACCGCGTGGCCGATCTCGGCGCCGGCGTCGGCGTCGCGGGGCTTTCGGTTGCCAGGCGCGTGGCCGGCGTAGACCTGGTTCTGGTCGAGATCGATGCTGTGCTGGCGGGCCTTGCGCGCGCCAATGCGGAGGCGAATGCGATTCAAGCCGCCGTGATCGTGCTTGACGTGGAGGCCGATGCCACGGCCTTTGCCGCTGCCGGACTCCTTCCTGACAGCTTCGATGCGGTACTGATGAATCCGCCCTTCAACGACCCGGCGCGGCATCGCGTCTCGCCGGACACGGCACGCGGGACCGCGCATATGGCGACCGCAACGACGCTCTCGAAATGGATTCACGCGGCGCGGCGCATTCTCAAATCAAAGGGAGCGCTGACGTTGATCTGGCGTGCCGACGGAATCGGCGAGGTGCTCTCGGCGCTCGATCACGGTTTCGGGAGCCTGCAGGTGCTGCCGGTTCACGGTGACGCACGGGGGCCTGCCAATCGCATCCTGGTTCGCGCCACCAAGGGTGGGCGGGCGCCGACGCAAATCCATCCCGCCCTGATGCTCAATGACGAGCAAGGTCAGCCCCATAAAGGGGTGCAGGATATTCTGGCCGGGAAGGGAACCTTGCCGTTGGCGAACCTGTAAAGTCGGCCCGCAACTCCCAATTACTCGCTATTGCGGAAGCGTCTCGGACTGTTGTTTGGGCGCCGACGTAAAGTGAATCGCGGTCAGAAGGCTGCCGATGAGCATTATCAGCAGGTAGATTTTCATGTCAGTCTCCGCTGCGCCATTGCAGTCTCTCGTCTGCAATGCAAAAGGCGTCCTGCCAAAAGGCGTTCCGGCCTTTCCAATGACATTGGCGTGATAAAAAATGGTTAATTCGAGGTAACGGCATGAGTGAACAATTAAGTGATCGCACGGGATTGCCGGGCCTCATTGACGGGATGAAACGATTCATTCCGGCAAAATTCCGGCCCGACGCTGCGGTCGTTCCGGTGGTTCGCCTGTCGGGCGTCATCGGTGCGGTGACGCCATTGCGGCCGGGCCTGACGTTGGCCGGCATCGCCAAAACGCTCGAACGCGCGTTCGCCACCCGACACGCCAAGGCGGTGGCGCTGGTGATCAATTCGCCCGGCGGCTCGCCGGTGCAATCGCGGCAGATCTATTTGCGGATCAGGCAGCTTGCTGCGGAAAAGAAACTGCCGGTGCTGGTGTTCGTCGAGGACGTCGCGGCATCCGGCGGCTACATGATCGCTTGCGCGGGCGACGAGATATTCTGTGATCCGTCCTCGATCCTCGGTTCGATCGGCGTGGTCGGCGGCAGTTTCGGCTTTCAGGACTTGATCAAGAGGATTGGCGTCGAGCGGCGGCTTTACACGGCAGGCGAGCACAAGGCGATGCTGGACCCCTTCCTGCCCGAAGACCCGGATGACGTCGCCCGCCTGAAGACGCTTCAGCGCGAGATCCACGCCATCTTCATCGCGCTGGTCAAAGGCAGCCGCGGTGCGCGCCTCAAGGGGTCCGACGACGTCCTGTTCACCGGCGAATACTGGGCGGGCGAGAGGTCGGTGTCGCTCGGCCTTGCGGACAAGATCGGCGATCTCCGCTCGACGCTGCGCGAGCGCTATGGTGACAAAGTGCTGACGCCCCTCATCGCGCCGGCAAGCGGGATGCTGGCCGGGCTCTTGGGCCGGAGATCGCCGGGCGCGGGCTCACTGGCCGACGGTATCGGGGGATTGCCGGATGAATTGATTTCGGCGCTCGAAACCCGGGCAATTTGGGCCAAATTCGGGTTCTAGCGATCAACTGGAGGTCAGCGAGCCGCGCCATTTAGTCCCAAAAGCGGAATTGCGGCGCGGACCGGGTTGGGCGACAATGTGGACATTGGGGGCTGACACGTGAACGACAAGGATCGACCGATGCCGCCGCTGATCGCATTCGCGGGTGCCCTGGGTGGGCTTGCCGTGGTCCGCTGGGCCTACAAGACCGCCGTCCGCATCAACAGGGAACTGGAGGAGGCGCGCCTGGCGCGCGTCACCGAGGCGGCCCAGACGGCCGATATTCCGACGCTGCGCCGCGACCCCGTCACGGGAGCTTATCGGCCGGGTTAGATAATCCAGACAAACCGACATCGGCGATGCCGGACCTCCGGCATCGCCTTGATTCCCCGCCTCCGCGTCGATACGGTCCCGCGCACTTCTAAACCCCCCTTCGCGAGACCGATTCTGCTGATGGACGCTTTGCCTGCCCATATGCGCCCGGAACGTTCGTTCCAGGGCTTCATCCTTGCTCTCCAGCGATTCTGGGCGGAGCAGGGCTGCGTGATCCTGCAGCCCTACGACATGGAAATGGGCGCAGGCACCTTCCATCCGGCGACGACGCTGCGCGCGCTCGGGCCGAAGCGCTGGAATGCGGCCTATGTGCAGCCCTCGCGCCGGCCGAAGGACGGCCGCTATGGCGAGAACCCCAACCGGCTGCAGCACTATTATCAGTTTCAGGTGATCATGAAGCCGTCGCCGCCGAACCTTCAGGATCTGTACCTGAAGTCGCTCGCTGCGATCGGCATCGATTCCAGCGTACACGACATCCGCTTCGTCGAGGACGATTGGGAAAGCCCGACGCTTGGCGCCTGGGGGCTGGGCTGGGAGTGCTGGTGCGACGGCATGGAAGTCAGCCAGTTCACTTACTTCCAGCAGGTCGCGGGCGTCGAATGCGCACCCGTTTCCGGCGAGCTCACCTACGGGCTCGAGCGTCTTGCGATGTATGTGCAGGGCGTCGACCGCGTCTACGATCTCAACTTCAACGGCCGCGACGGCGCCGACAAGGTCACCTATGGCGACGTCTTCCTGCAGGCCGAGCAGGAATATTCCCGGCACAATTTCGAGCACGCGGATACGGCGATGTTGTTCGAGCAGTTCAAGATGGCCGAAGACGCCTGCAAGAAATATCTCACGGCCGGGTGGAAGGAGGGCGGTAATCAGAAAGAACATCTGATGGCGCTGCCGGCCTATGACCAGTGCATCAAGGCCAGCCATGTCTTCAATCTGCTCGATGCGCGCGGCGTGATCTCGGTCACCGAACGGCAGAGCTACATCATGCGCGTGCGTGAGCTGGCAAAGGCGTGCGGCGAAGCCTGGGTTCACACCGAAGCGGGCAGGGCGGTCTGATGCCTGATCTTCTGCTGGAACTGTTTTCCGAAGAAATCCCCGCGCGCATGCAGGCGAAGGCGGCGGACGATCTGCGCCGCATGGTGACCGACAAGCTCGTCGCCGAAGGCCTGGTCTATGAAGGCGCGAAAGCGTTCGCGACGCCGCGGCGGCTGGCGCTGACCGTGCACGGCGTTCCGACGCGGCAATCCGACCTCAAGGAAGAGCGCCGCGGCCCGCGCGTCGGCGGCCCCGATGCCGCGATCCAGGGATTCTTGAAGGCGACCGGTCTGGCCAAGATCGAAGACGCCAAGATCCAGACCGACCCGAAGAAGGGCGACTTCTACATCGCCCTGATCGAAAAGCCGGGCCGCGCCACCATCGATGTGCTCGCCGAGATTCTGCCGGTCATCATCCGAACCTTCCCGTGGCCGAAGTCGATGCGCTGGGGCGCACGTTCGACCAAATCGGGTTCGCTTTCCTGGGTGCGGCCGCTGCATTCGATCATCGCGACCTTCGGTCCGGAGACCGAAGACCCCGACGTGGTGAAGTTTTCCGTCGACGGCATCGAGGCCGGGCAGACCACGTTCGGCCACCGCTTCATGGCGCGGTCGGCGATCTCGGTGCGCCGCTTCGAGGATTACGAAGCCAAGCTGAAGGCCGCGAAGGTCGTGCTCGATCCGCAGGCGCGCAAGGACATCATCCTGGCCGACGCGAAGGAGCTGGCATTCGCGCAGGGCTTTGACTTGGTCGAGGACCAGGCGCTGCTGGACGAAGTCGCGGGCCTTGTCGAATGGCCGGTCGCGCTGATGGGATCGTTCGACGAGGAATTTTTGTCGATCCCGGACGAAGTGATCCGCGCCACCATCCGCAACAACCAGAAATGCTTTGTGGTGCGCGACCCCAAGACCGGGAAGCTCGCCAACAAGTTCATCCTGACCGCCAATATCGAGGCCAGCGACGGCGGCAAGGTAATCGTCGCCGGCAACGAGCGCGTGATCCGCGCGCGGTTGAGCGATGCAAAATTCTTCTACGAGACCGACCTGAAGACGAAGCTGGAAGACCGCCTGAAGAAGTTCGACCAGATCGTGTTTCACGAGAAGCTTGGCACGCAGGCGGAGCGGATCAAGCGTATCGAACGGCTGACGGCCGAGATCGCGCCGCTGGTCGGCGCCGACGTTGCGAAGGCCAAGCGCGCCGCGCATCTGGCAAAAGCCGATCTGTTGACCGAAGTCGTCGGCGAATTCCCCGAGCTGCAGGGCCTGATGGGGAAGTATTATGCGCAGGCGCAAGGCGAAGACGCCTCCGTCGCCGCCGCGAGCGAGGACCACTACAAGCCGCAAGGCCCTACTGATCGCGTGCCGAGCGATCCGGTAAGCGCGGCCGTCGCACTGGCCGACAAGCTCGATACTCTGGCGGGTTTCTGGGCAATCGACGAGAAGCCGACCGGCAGCAAGGACCCCTATGCATTGCGGCGCGCTGCGCTGGGTGCCATCAGGCTGATCGTTGATAATACGCTCCGGCTGCCGATCTTGAACGTGGCGAAGTCGGCATTGGCTGGCTTGCCGGAAACGAGCGACGTCGAGAAGCTTCCGGGTGACCTGCTTTCCTTCTTCGCCGACCGCCTGAAAGTCCAGCTCCGCGACCAGGGCGCGCGGCACGATCTCGTCGACGCCGTGTTTTCGCTCGGCGGACAGGACGATCTCCTGTTGGTAGTCCGCCGCGTCGAGGCGCTCGGCAAGTTCCTCGACACCGACGACGGCAAGAACCTGCTTGCAGGCACCAAGCGCGCGAGTAACATCCTCTCCATCGAGGAGAAGCGGGACAAACGCACGTTCGATGGTGCGCCGGATGCTGGACTCTACAGGCTCGACGAAGAAAAGGCGCTCGCCAAGGCGATCGAGCAGGTTAGGAGCGAGGCCTCCGCCGCGGTGCAGAAGGAAGATTTCGCCACCGCGATGAGCGCGATGGCAAAACTGCGCCCCGCCGTCGATGCGTTCTTCGACAAGGTCAAGGTCAACGATGATGAACCTGCCGTGCGCGAGAATCGACTAAAACTCCTGAACGAAATCCGCGCGGCGACCCGCGCGGTGGCGGATTTTTCCAAGATCGAAGGCTAGACCATGGATCCTCAGACGCTCGCCGCTTATGACCAGGATGCGGCGGCGTTCGCGAAGGACTGGCTCGGTCAGCCGGCGCCCGTCGACCTGCAGGAGGTCGTCGAACGATTTTTCGTGCGTGGCGGCAATTCGGCCGATATCGGCTGCGGCTGCGGCCGCGAGGTCGCCTGGCTTCACGCCCACGGCTTTTCGGCCGTGGGCTTCGATGCTTCGGACGGCCTGCTCAACGAAGCGCGCCGGCGCTATCCATCGTGCAAGTTCGCGCATGCCGAATTGCCCGATCTGCGCGGTATCGGCACGTTCGATAACGTGCTGTGCGAAACCGTGATCATGCATCTCGACCGCAAGGAGATTGCGGCATCGGTCCGCCGTCTGCTCGATATCGTCAAGCCCAGCGGCATTCTCTATCTGAGCTGGCGCGTCACCGAGGGCGCCGATCAGCGCGACGCGCAGGGACGGCTCTACGCCGCGTTCGATCCGGCGGTCGTGCAGGCCGAGCTGAAGGCCGCGACCGTGTTGCTCGACGAAGAGATCGTCAGCGCCTCATCGGGAAAGAAGATTCACCGGCTGGTGGTGAAGAAGCCGGGATTGGAAATCAGGGAATAGCTCGTATCCCGTAGGGTGGGCAAAGGCGCCCTTGGTGTGAATGGTGGGCACGCTTCGCTTTGCCCACCCTCCAGAACCGCGCCGCGTCCGGGACAACAGTCACACAAAAGACCCCGCCCGGAGGGGACGCCGGGCGGGGCTTCTTGTCCGGTCGTATCTCGCGCACATCCGCTTGCGCGGCGCCCGGACCAATCGTTCAGGCTACTGAAGGTCAATCGACCACCTGAACGATCCGACGCGAACGCGGTTCGACCAATATCGTCTGGCCGTTCACCACGGTGTAGCGATAGGGCGTCACCCCGAACGATTGCGGCACGTCGTAGTAGGTCACGCCGGCTTCCGGCAGCACGGCGCCAACCGTCACACGCTCGGAAATAGTATAATTCGGCACGCGTTCGCGCACGATATATTCGCGGAAGGCCGGACGCACGTCGGGCGCGATGCCTTCCACGTGTTCACCGATGACGACCGCGCTGCCGCCGCCTGTGCCGATCGTGGATTGCGCCTGAGCCGCGATCGGGACGGCCGTCGCGCCCGCGATCGCCGCAATGGCAAATAGTCTGTTCCGCATGGTCAACTCCTTCGCGAGAAGAGGTGCCGGCTTTCGCCAGCCACACAATGCGGGCCAATTCATCGCGTGCAGCATTGTTCCGGGAAAAGCGCGGCCTCATCCGCGACATTTCTGGGGAATTGTTGCGAAGGCTGGAACCCATTGAAGCGGTTAAGCGTCTTGCTATTCCCGAACCGCGCCAGCGGTTAAGTTGCCGCCCTCGATTCGATTTCCCACCCCCGCGATCATCTGGAGATTTCAATGACCATCACCGCTACGCATGTTCCCGCGATCGTTGCTCTGCTCGCCGGGATATTCATCCTGATCATGCCGCGGCTGCTCAACTACATCGTCGCGATCTACCTGATCTTCGTCGGCCTGGTGGGTCTCGGCGTGCTCAAGATGTTCAAGTTCTAGCACCGGAAAGCGGGGTTTCGCGGCTTGCGCGGAACCCCTCAAAATGGTGTAAGGCGCGCAATCTTCTTCCCTTTTTCGGATAGTTGGAATCCATGGCCAAAGCCGTCGCGAAGTCAAGAAGGCTGCAGTGAAATCTGCAGCGAAATCAAAGCCATCCGCCCGGCCGAAGGCCGCGCCGCAGGCCTCGGCCCGCAAAGCGCTAAAGAAGGCCCCGGCCAAGCCGGTAGCCAAGGTCGCGGCCAAGAAGGCTGCGGTCCGCAAGCCTGCCGCCGAGGCGGTAAAATCGGGCAAGTGGGTCTATACCTTCGGGGACGGCAAGGCAGAGGGCAAAGCGGGCCTGCGCGACCTGCTCGGCGGCAAGGGCGCCAACCTTGCCGAGATGGCCAATTTGGGCCTGCCGGTGCCTCCGGGCTTCACGATTCCGACCTCGGTCTGCACCTATTTCTACGCGCATGACAAAACCTATCCGCCGGCGCTGAAGGCGCAGGTCGAGAAGGCGCTTGAGTATGTCGGCAAGCTGACCGGCAAGGCATTCGGCGACTCGAAAAATCCGCTGCTGGTGTCGGTCCGCTCCGGCGGCCGCGCCTCGATGCCGGGCATGATGGACACCGTGCTCAATCTCGGCCTCAACGACAAAACAGTCGAAGCGCTCGCCGAGCTCTCCGGCGATCGCCGCTTTGCCTATGACAGCTATCGCCGCTTCATCACGATGTATTCGGACGTGGTGCTCGGCTTCGAGCATCATCACTTCGAGGACATTCTCGACACCTTCAAGGACAGCCAGGGCTACACGCTCGACACTGATCTGACCGGCGACGACTGGGTCGAGCTGGTCGGCAAGTACAAGGAAGCGGTGGCGCGCGAGACCGGCAGGGATTTCCCGCAGGATCCGCACGAGCAATTGTGGGGCGCGATCGGCGCGGTGTTTTCATCCTGGATGAATGCGCGCGCGGTGACCTATCGCCGCCTGCACGACATTCCGGAATCCTGGGGCACCGCGGTCAACGTGCAGGCCATGGTGTTCGGCAATATGGGCGAGACGTCCGCGACCGGCGTTGCGTTCACGCGCAATCCGTCGACCGGCGAGAGCAAGCTGTACGGCGAATTCCTGATCAACGCGCAGGGCGAGGACGTGGTGGCGGGCATCCGCACGCCGCAGGACATCACCGAGGAAGCGCGCCAGGAATCCGGTTCCGACAAGCCGTCGAT
This sequence comes from Bradyrhizobium sp. RDI18, assembly GCF_043203335.1. NCBI lineage: Bacteria > Pseudomonadati > Pseudomonadota > Alphaproteobacteria > Hyphomicrobiales > Nitrobacteraceae > Bradyrhizobium > Bradyrhizobium sp. RDI18. The sequence continues at coordinate 6,805,850 of NZ_JBICRN010000008.1, forward strand.
GGAAAGCGCGATGCCGGACGCCTTCAAGGAACTGACGCGGTTCTACACGCTGCTCGAAAAGCACTACCGCGACATGCAGGACATGGAATTCACGGTCGAGCAGGGCAAGTTGTGGATGCTGCAGACCCGCGGTGGCAAGCGCACCGCGAAGGCTGCGCTGCGCATCGCGGTCGAGCTCGCCAATGAAGGCCTGATCTCGAAGAAGGACGCGGTGATGCGGATCGATCCGGCTTCGCTGGATCAATTGCTGCATCCGACCATCGATCCCCAGGCCAAGCGCGACGTGATCGCGACCGGCCTGCCGGCCTCGCCCGGCGCCGCATCCGGCGAGATCGTGTTCTCGTCCGATGAGGCCGCGAAACTTCAGGCCGATGGCCGCAGCGTCATTCTGGTGCGCGTCGAGACCAGTCCGGAAGACATTCACGGCATGCACGCCGCCGAAGGCATTTTGACCACCCGCGGCGGCATGACTTCGCATGCTGCAGTGGTCGCGCGCGGCATGGGCAAGCCCTGCGTTTCCGGCTGCGGCGCCATTCGCGTCGACTATGGCCGCGGCACCATGAGCGTCGGCTCGCGCACCTTCAAGACCGGCGACGTCATCACCATCGACGGCTCGCTCGGCCAGGTGCTGGCCGGCAAGATGCCGATGATCGAGCCGAAACTGTCGGGCGAGTTCGGCACGCTGATGGGCTGGGCCGATCAGGTTAGCAAGCTCGGAGTTCGCGTCAACGCCGACACGCCGGAAGATGCGCGCACTGCGATAAAATTCGGCGGCGAGGGCATCGGGCTGTGCCGCACCGAGCACATGTTCTTCGAGGAAACCCGCATCCGCACCGTGCGCGAGATGATCCTTTCCGAGGACGAACAGTCGCGCCGCGCGGCGCTGTCAAAATTGTTGCCGATGCAGCGCGCCGATTTCGTCGAGCTGTTCGAGATCATGAAGGGCCTGCCCGTCACGATTCGCCTGCTCGATCCGCCGCTGCATGAATTCCTGCCGCACACCCAGGCCGAGATCGAGGAAGTCGCGCGCGCGATGAACACCGATCCGCGCAAGCTCGCCGATCGCGCCCGCGATCTCGCCGAGTTCAACCCGATGCTGGGCTTCCGCGGCTGCCGTCTTGCGATCGCCTATCCTGAGATCGCCGAAATGCAGGCGCGCGCGATCTTCGAAGCGGCGGTAGAAGCCGAGAAGCGCACCGGCGAGGCCGTCGGCCTCGAGGTAATGGTGCCGCTGATCGCGACCAAGGCCGAGTTCGACCTGGTCAAGGCGCGGATCGACGCCACCGCGCAGGCGGTGATGAAGGAGACCGGCAAGAAGCTCGCTTATCAAGTTGGTACGATGATCGAGCTGCCGCGTGCGTGCCTGCTGGCCGGCGATGTCGCCCAGACCGCGGAGTTCTTCTCGTTCGGCACCAACGACCTGACCCAGACTACTTACGGCATCAGCCGTGACGACGCCGCGAGTTTCCTCGGCACCTATGTCAGCAAGGGAATTCTCGAGATCGATCCGTTCATCTCGGTCGATCGCGATGGCGTGGGCGAGCTGGTGAAGATCGGCGTCACCCGTGGTCGCAAGACACGGCCCAACTTGAAGGTCGGCATTTGCGGCGAGCATGGCGGCGATCCCGCCTCGGTGGCGTTCTGCCACGAGATCGGGCTCGACTACGTTTCGTGCTCGCCCTACCGCGTGCCGATCGCGCGCCTCGCCGCCGCGCAGGCCGCGCTCGGCAAGAAGATTGAGAGCCAGGCGTAAGCCTGCTTCAAGGTTCCATCCAACGACGTCATGCCCGGGCTTGTCCCGGGCATTTGCTTTTAGCGAGCTGTGCCAGCGCCGTCATTGCGAGGAGCGCAAGCGACGAAGCAATCCACCCATCCGTTATGCCGCGCTATGGATTGCTTCGCTTCGCTCGCAATGACGTGGAGGGAGCTCGCTCAAGGCCCTCAACATCGAGGAGTTCCCGCATTCACACGGCGAAGAATATCTTCATCATCTTCGTTGACGGGATGTTTACCACTTTCATCGAGCGGCCATTTACCAACACTTCTCATGCGATCCGGAAAAATTGCGCAACGTCTTGCGTGTAGCACGCACGCCACGCCGATTAACTCCCCGGCAACCTAAATTCGATACCAACAAAAAAGGTCGAATTGCACGGATGTACTGACATTCGATCGTGTAAGCGTTGCGTGAGCGTACAATGTTTGTGTTGCGTAACCAGCCGAAGGGCGCGCGGTTCGCGTCCTTCGGTCTCGGTCTCTGCATCTTCGCATTGATGCCGACCGAGATCGGATATCAGGACATCGCCTCGCTGCTGGCGCGCCAGCCGGGCGTCGCCGAGCGCTGGCAGAAGCGCGTGTTCTCCTCCGCCGGCACCATCCAGGTCGCGACGTTCTCCTTCGGCCGCCCGATCGGAACCTCGTCGCCGCAGACCGCGACTTACCGTCTCGCAAGCCTCGACACTCAGGGCATCGACGTCACGGGTTCGGTGACGCGCAATTCTCTGGTCGCTCCACCGCCACGCTATCACGCCGCCGATTTCCCCAAGGTCGACCGCACATTGAAGGGCGACCGCCTTATCATCGCGCCGCCGTCGCCGGCGGTGGAGACCACAGGCCCTGCCGATCGAGCGCCCGCGATTGAGGATCCCGCGACATCCAATGCATCGGTCAAGGGCGCCAAGACCGCTGAGACGCCGCCGCCCGTCGAGCGTGCACCGCTCGATCCCGAGCTGCAGGCCGCGCTGAACGCGCCGCCACTGGATATGTCGCTGTCGCTCGAGAGTAAACCGCAGGACGATCTCAAGGTCGCGCCGCAAGCGGCTACGCCACCGCGCGATGGTTTCTCCATTAAGACCTCGAGCCTGTTCTTTGGCTCCTCGCTCGGCTCGCCCGAAAGCATCGAACGCTGGCAGCCCGGCGAAGAGCCCGTCATCGTCATGCCACCAGCGCATCCGGATCCCGACATGAAGGTGATGGCCTCGCTGCCGGTCGATGCCGATGGTCCGGTGCGGGCCGGCGAGATGGGCGAGAGCGTCGCGCCGAAGGGCGAGGTCAACGCCGACAACCAGCGCGCCAAGACGCCGGCCGAACGTCTCGGCCTGTTCGACGAGAAATCGCGCGCCAAGTCGGAAAAGTGCCTGGCTGAAGCGATCTACTTCGAGGCCCGCGGCGAAGCGGTGCGAGGCCAGATCGCGGTGGCGCAGGTGGTTTTGAACCGCGCCTTCTCCGGCAAATATCCCGAAACCGTGTGCGGCGTGGTCTACCAGAACAAGCATCGCCATCTGGCGTGCCAGTTCACCTTCGCCTGCGATAACAACAAAGACGTCATTCGCGAGCCCGACATGTGGGAGCGGGCGAAGAAGATCGCGAAGGCGATGCTCGATGGCCAGCTCTGGCTGCCGGAAGTTGACAAGTCGACGCACTACCACGCCTATTGGGTGCGGCCGTCCTGGGTCAATGAAATGAAGAAGATGCACAAGTTCGGCGTGCATACCTTCTACCGGCCACGCGCCTGGGGCAACGGCAGCGACGCGCCGAGCTGGGGCACGCCCGCCGAGACCGCGGCGATCTCCGCCAAGCTCGCGGAAGCCGCGCAAAGCTCCGCCGAGCAGGCGAGCGCGAAGCGGTAACAGCCGTCGTCCCTGCGAACGCGCGGGGCCATCACCACCGGCGATCATTATTGATTGAGGCCGGACGACGGGCGCTTCCTCAAATCGCTCGGCCGCGGCGCGAAGCGCCGGAGCCCCGCAATTGCACTCATTGCCCTCGCCAATTTTGCAGAGCTGCCCTGCAGCGGAAAATTTTTCTCTTCCGCCCTCTTGGGATTTTCATGCAACTGCATTAACTCACCGTAACGTTTCGCCCGGCCGTTCCGGGCGCCGATTGGTCCAGGGGAAGCAAATGGCTGTAACGACCGACCTTCGTCCGTCCTCCGGACTCGGCACCTGGCGGACGCCGGTCGTCATCATCGTCTGCGGCTGCGCGATCGCGCTGTTGAGTTTTGGACCGCGCTCCAGCCTCGGTTTCTTCGTGCAGCCGATGAGCCGCGAGTTCGCCTGGGGCCGCGATGTTTTCGGCCTCGCGCTGGCGCTGCAGAATCTGCTGTGGGGACTGGGGCAGCCGATTGCGGGCGCCATCGCCGATCGCTTCGGCATCCTGCGTGTGATGATTGTCGGCGCCTTGCTCTATGCCGCCGGCCTGCTTCTGATGCGTTATTCCACGGCGCCGCTGTCGCTCGATCTCGGCGCCGGCGTCCTGATCGGCTTCGGTCTTTCAGGCTGTTCGTTCAATCTCGTGCTGTCGGCGTTCAGCAAGCTGCTGCCGGTCGAGAAGCGCGGCATTGCGCTCGGCGCCGGCACCGCGGCCGGGTCCTTCGGCCAGTTCCTGTTCGCGCCGTTCGGCGTGGCGATGATCGACAATTTCGGCTGGCAAGCGGCGCTGACGGTATTCGCGCTCCTGATGCTGCTGATCGTGCCGCTGTCGCTCGCGATCGCGACGCCACCCTCGACGTCGTCGAATGAGCCTGTCGGGGATCAGCAATCGTTCAAGACCGCGCTGGCGGAAGCGTTCGGTCATCGCTCCTACGTTCTCCTGGTGCTGGGCTTCTTCACCTGCGGCTTCCAGCTCGCCTTCATCACGGTGCATCTGCCGGCCTATCTCGCCGATCGCGGAGTCTCGTCGCAGACCGGCGGCTGGGTGGTCGCGGCGATCGGCCTGTTCAACATCATCGGCTCGCTCAGCGTCGGCTGGCTGCAGAACAAGTACCCGAAGCGTTACATCCTCTCGCTGATCTACTTTACCCGCGCCCTGGCGATTGTCGCGTTCATCTCGTTTCCAATCACGACGTTCTCGGCGATCATGTTCGGTGCGGTCAGCGGCCTGACTTGGCTCTCGACGGTGCCGCCGACATCGGCACTGGTGGCGCTGATGTTCGGCACAAAGTGGTTCGCAACGCTGTACGGCTTTGCCTTCGTCAGCCATCAGGTCGGCGGTTTCCTCGGCGTCTGGCTCGGCGGCATCGTGTTCGAGCAGTTCGGCTCCTACACCCCGATCTGGTGGCTCTCGATCCTGTTCGGCGTGCTGTCGGCGCTGATCAACCTGCCGATCGTCGAGCAGCCGGTCGCGCGCCCGGTTGCACAACCCGCCTGATGCGGTAAACACTCTCGAGACAGATAAAGTCCGGGGAGTTTGCCATGGGAACGTTCAAGGCCATCAGGATCGATAAGGCCGATAAAGGCACCACCGCCGCGCTGACGCAGTTCGACGAATCCGAGCTGATGGAAGGCGATGTCACCGTCGCCGTCGAGTGGTCGACGTTGAACTACAAGGATGGTCTAGCCGTCACCGGCAAGGCGCCGGTCGTGCGGCGTTTCCCGATGATCGCCGGGATCGACTTCGCAGGCACCGTCGAACAATCTTCGCATCCGGCATGGAAGACCGGTGACAAGGTCGTCTGCAACGGCTGGGGCATGGGCGAGACTCATCTTGGCGCCTATGCCGAAAGAGCGCGCGTCAAGGGCGACTGGCTGGTGCGGCTGCCCGATGGCATCTCCACGCGCGACGCGATGGCGATCGGCACTGCCGGCTACACCGCGATGCTGTCGGTGCTGGCGCTGGAGAAGCATGGACTGACGCCGAAGAGCGGTCCCGTCGTGGTGACCGGCGCAGCCGGCGGCGTCGGCTCGGTCGCGTCAGCCGTGCTCTCAAAACTCGGCTATCACGTCATCGCGTCCACGGGGCGGATGTCGGAGGCCGACTACCTCAAGGGCCTCGGCGCCGCCGAAGTCATCGATCGCGCCGAGCTCGCAGGGCCCGCCAAGCCGCTGGCCAAGGAGCGCTGGGCGGGTGGCGTCGACAGCGTCGGATCGACCACGCTCGCCAACCTGCTGTCGATGACCAAATATGGCGGAGCCATTGCCGCCTGCGGCCTTGCCGCCGGTATGGATTTGCCGTCCTCGGTCGCGCCGTTTATTTTGCGTGGAGTGTGCCTTCTCGGCATCGACTCGGTGATGTGCCCGATCGAGCAGCGCAAGCTTGCCTGGAAGCGCCTTGCCAGCGATTTGGATAAGGGAAAACTATCTGATATTACTCATGAAATAGGTTTGGATCAGGTAATCGGCGCGGGCGCCGAAATCCTCGCAGGGAAGGTCCGCGGTCAAATCGTGGTAAAAATTCTCTAACGGTGTTCAGACTTTCCCAACCAACCTGCTCCAATGTTGCCATGGTGGTTGGTATGGTAAGCAGCGGGTAAAGGCGGGCGCCCGCGCTCTTGTTAAGTTGGAGTAGCTGCATGCTTGCGCGTTTGGTTCTGGGGGCCGTCACGGCCAGTGCGATGATCGTTCCTGCGCTGGCCGGGATGATGAATGCCGACGAGGCGCGCAGGTTCGTGAGCGGCAAGGTTTTCGCCTTTACCTGCTTTGATGGCACCCGCGGCGCCGGGCGCATCCTCGACGATCTCGGCGCAGCCGGTTCCGTCCAATTCAGCGGCTCGGGCCCGATCCGTCATGTGCGCCTGCCCGGCAACACGCTGCAGATTCGCGGCCAGGCCGTCTGCGCTTCGATCAAGGGACTGCCCTTCGAGCCGTGCTTCAATCTCGACAAGCGTGATGATCGCTCGTTCCGTGGCTCGGTCTCGGGCATGGGCTTCGCCTATTGCGATTTCCGCCATCAGGGCGCCTCGCAGATGCTGATTGCGCGCTCCGTGGCGCGCCCACGCTCGCTGCATCGTCGGGAGGAGCCGTCGCGTGGGCCGGCCGATGCACGGGCCGAAGTAACGACGCGGGCCGAGACGCCTGCGGTCGAGAGCGCCAAGCTCGAGCCGGTGAAATCCGAGCCGAAGGCGGAGCAGGCAAAGCCCGAACCGGCCAAGGCCGAGAGCGCCCCGGAGCTGCGCCGCTCGACCGATTGATCGCGGCAACGGCACCTTGCGGCGGGCGGCAAACAAGCCGCCTCGGAGGCCATCGCGCAGCCTGTGAATCACCTGCCATTCCAAGTCTTGGCGAACGGGAACCCGTAGTCATACGGGCTGGCGCATTCATGTCCTGGTAGCGAATCTCGCTCCAAGTGGTGACCGGCAGAGAAGGCCGGGAGGCGGCCCAACACGTGAGAACAATCATGCCGCTGTATTTTTTTCGGATCAGCCACGGTCGCTACGCAGGCGCGTCCGATCAGGGATCCGAATTCGAAAGCCGCGAAGCCGCCTGGGCCGAGATGACCAAGGTCTGCGGCAACCTACTGGGCAGCCTTTCGCGCAGCCTGAAACAGAACGCCGAATGGCAGATGGAGCTTTTGGACGAAGCCAAAAAGCCCGTGTTCAGGATTCGCCTCGTCGCCGAATCCGTCGGTTAGAGCACCATCCCCTAGCTAGAGCATGATGATTAGATCGGTTCGGCCGCAGACGCGCTTCACCTCTCCCGCTTGCGGGGGAGGTCGGCGCGAAGCGCCGGGTGGGGGGCTCTCTCCACTCGGGCAGTATCGCCTGCGGAGACACCCCCACCCCATAGCCGATGCTCCGCATCGGCGGTCTACTAAAGAACGGCGGCCATGGCCGCCTATGCCTCCCCGCAAGCGGGAGAGGGAGCAGCACCTTCTTCGCGGTCGCAATTAAACCCAATTTCATCATGCTTTAGCTTCCCGTGGGCGCGGCCGGGGCTGCCGCTTGCCTGCGGAACAGGATCCGCTGGTACAGCCACCCGATCGCCACCAGCACGAGGCCGAGGCACATGAAGGACAGCGCGCGATAGACGCCGGTCAGTGCCGACATGTCGATCAGGAATGCTTTCAGGATCGTCAGTCCGATGACCACCGCGGACGCCAGCCGCGCGCGCTGCGAGTTGAAAAGAATACCGATGCCGAGCAAGACGACGCCGAAGGCGAGATATGCGATCGAGTAGGTATATTGCTCGGCGCCGCTGGTCGGGCCGGCCGCAATCGCCGGGCCGTGATAGATTCGCCTGATCTCGAACGTCACATAGGCAAGCGCGAGAACGAGCGCTGCCGCCGCGATCGTGTTGGCATAGGCGACCGGCCGCCGACCGGCGACGGCATAGGACAATAACAGCGCGAGCACCGCGGGCAGGGCGTAGCCGAGCAGCAAAAGGTTGATGACAACGCCGCCGACATCGATCCATTGCAGCATCGGGTTCTCCAGCAGCAACAGCCCGAACACCGTCGCGAGGCCGGCAAACGCCGTGAGCAGGATAGCGCCGGCATTGTGAATGACGCTGCCGGTGCGGATGCGCAGTCGCTCCAGGCCGATCGCCATAGCCAGCGTAACGCAGACCTGCAGCGCGACTTCGGTGAGGTCGGCGCTCGCGTGGTAGACGTCGCCATTGTTGACGGCGTGGCGGATTTCCATGAACGCCAGCAGCACCGTGAACAGGATCGCCGCCGATTCCACCGTGCGCAGTGGCGCGTCATCGCCGCCGCGGCGCAGGAAGATGCTGCCGGCCCAGAACGATGCCGCCGGAATGCCATAGCCCCACAACAGCCAGTTGAAGATCGGCGTGGTACCGACGGCCTGGCCGACAATGCGCGGCTCGTAGCCGATGCGCAGCACGACGATGCCGGCGAGGATGGCCGCGAGGGCGCGCAGGAACGGAATCGGCCGCTGCGTGGATATCCAGGCGGTGCCTGCCGACATCAGCGCCAGGGCGATCGTCAGCCAGCCTTTTTCCAGCGCAAAGGTCAGCGCCAACGCCAGCGCTGCGAGGGTGCCGGTCGCAAACAGCGCGATCGAGGCTTGTAGTCCCGGACGATCCTCGCGCCTGCTGAGTATCTCGGTCGCGGCGGCATAGGCCGCGGCAAGCATTACCGCGAGAATCGCAAACGGAATCGAGCGGTCGAGATGCGCGATGCGAGCGTAGAGTGCGACCAAAAGCGCCAGCGGCGTGAACACTGCCGCGGCCGACCAGATCACCGGTATCACCGGCCCCGCGAAGCGGCCCTGCGCGAAAAATCCCGCCACGCCAAAGCCCGCCGCGAAGATCGCGGCCGAGATCAGATGCAGCGACACTGATCCGTCCATGCCGGTCGGCCCGATGCCTTGCAGCGGCCCGCCGGGCAGCACCAGCATGTCGGGATTGGCGCGAACGGCCCATTCGGCGAACACGACGAAGACCAACGCAGCAGCGGCGCCGACGGCACCCGCGGCGGCATCGCTGCGCCAGGCAACCGCGATGCTGCCGGCCACCAGCAGCCCGAATACGATCATCGCGGCGTCGGCATGAAAGCTGTTCAGCACGATCAAGGTCGCGCCAAGCAGATAGGCAGCAAGCGAGCCGGACGAGATCGGCTCAACCTGGCCTTCGTCCGCGGGCGGGCCGAACATGAAGCCGCACACCACGAGTAGCGCGGCGAGAATGAAGCCGGCGAGCACGTGGAACGCATGCGGGCCGACCATCGACGGACCGCATTGCAGGCAGGGGAATGTCCATAACAGGGCAAACGCGATCGTGGTGACCGCGAGCCAGCGCCACAGCCTGACGCGCGCCAGGCCGAAGGCTGCCGCAGTGACGATTGCGAGATAGATGTAGAGCGCCCAGAAGTCCGGTTTGTCGGACGAAACCAGGACCGGCGTCACAAAGGCGCCGACCACGCCGAGGCCGGCAAGCGCCGGGCCATGCAGGAGCGCCGCGGCCAGCGTGCCCAGCGCTACCAGCCCGAGCAGGATGAACGCGGTCGCCGGCACCAGGAAGCCGTACAGCGCATAGGCTGCATAAACCGTGGCAAATGCGACCGCCGTTCCGGCGGCGGTCAGGATGGCCGGGATATTGGCGATCGGTAGCGCGTCGATCGTGGAAATGCTTTCCTTGCGCCGCGTCCATTCGCCCGCAAGCAGCAAGGCCAGAGCGAACAGGCCGCCGAGGATGGTGCGCACGCCGGGGCCGAGCAACCCGGCTTCGATCGAATAACGCACCATGAAGAATCCGCCGAGCGCCAGCGTCAGACCGCCGATCCACACCACCCAGCGCGTGCCGACAGTTTCCTCGAAACCGCGATCGGCCGGCGGCAATGGAGGCGACGGCGGTGCCCCGCCGGCGGCTTGCCCAGCCGCCTCAGGGCTGGCGGCGGACGCGATGGATTCCGCCTCGGGAACGATCGGCGGAGGCGTCGGTGTGGCCCCGCTCGGAGCTGGCGGCAGGCTTTGCTCGAAGGCTTCGAATGGCGTGAGGGGCGGAGGCACGGCTGCAGCGGCGGCCGCAGGCGTGGCCTGCATCGCCTCCAGGCGCTGGCGTAACTCCGCCACCTGATTCATGGCCTTCCGCGCCAAGATCAGGGCGACGATCGCGATCGCAAGCGAAAAGAAAACGAAGGGGTCGTCGAACATCGGGCCTCCAGGCGGGCGCGTCAGAGCGTTAACCGGCCACGTCCGCAGCCTGGTTGCAATCCTGTGTGTACCTTTGTCCGCTAAAAGTTCACGCCGATCCGAGCGTCATTTGGCGCATCCGGGGACGCCACGTCATTCCAGATCTAGTCGGAACGGCCGGCCTTCGACCATCATGCTGCCCGGACCCATTTCGTCCAGCGCGCGCAGCATTCGCCCCTCACGGCCCAACGCCTTGTCGGCGAGGCTGACGATCAACCGATTCGGCGATGCGATCGGGGAGCGGGCGCGAATCTGCCGCGCGATCTCGATCTCGGCGCGATGCGGATTGAGCGCGCAGGCGGCGGCAAACGCGCTCGCCGTCGAGCGGCTGATGCCGGCATAGCAATGCACCACCATCGGCGCGCTGCGGTCCCAGCTTCGAACGAAATTCAGCACTCTTTCGATATGATGATCCGCCGGCGCGACAAAGCCGTCGATCTCCTCGATGATGTCGTCCATCGAGATTTTCAGATGGTTGGCCTCGAGCACCGAGGCCGGGCGCTGCACCTGATCGACATTGGCCATCACGGTGAGAATATGGCTGGCGCCAGTCGTCCTGACGGTGTCGGGAAGTGCGGCAAGCGAACAGACGTGAAGCATGGCGTTCCCCGGTATCCCTTGGTTGCCGCAATTATAGCTGTTGCCTGTCGGGCGGGCAAAGCCACCGGGGCGCGCGAATGCGCGCCCGATGACAGGCTCCGCGTGCCCACCATTTTTGTCGGATGGTGGGCACGGCGCAAGCGCGCCTTTTGCCCACTCTACGTTGACGATAGCAGCTCGAATCGCGCCAAAAACTGCTTTTCGGCCCGGGCTGCGGTCCACGGCGTCAGGTAATCGCGCACGGTGGCCTCGGGGAGGCCGGGATCCCTGCCGAACAGGCGCTTCGCTTCACTTACCGAAAATCCCGCCAGATGGGTGGCTTCGAGATAGGCCGCACCGCGGTCGGCAGCTTTGATGGCCCTCGTGATTTCATCGGCGAGACTTGGCGGCAGGCCGAAGCGAACATGAATCGCCGCCAGCAGGCGCTTTTCCACCACCTTGTAGTCGCCGCCGAGCACTGCCTTGAACGGCGAGATCATGTCGCCGATGACATATTCCGGTGCGTCGTGCAGCATCGCCGCGAGGCGGAAGCGGGCGTCGACGCGCGGCATCTGCTCACGCATCACGGCTTCGACCAACAGCGTGTGCTGCGCCACCGAGAAGATGTGCGCGCCGCTGGTTTGCCCGTTCCAGCGCGCCACGCGCGCCAGACCATGGGCTATGTCAGCGATTTCGATATCGAGCGGGGAGGGATCGAGCAGATCGAGCCGTCGCCCCGACAGCATCCGCTGCCAGGCGCGCGTGGCGACGCCGGACGATCTTCGCGCCGTCATTTGGCCTTGAGCCGGGGCTTGCGCAGTTTGCCGCTGCAGGCCTCGTGGCAGAAGCACGTGACGAGATGGTCGTTGACCATGCCGGTGGCCTGCATGAAGGCGTAAACGATGGTCGGGCCGACGAATTTGAAGCCGCGCGCGCCGAGTTCCTTTGAGATCTTGACCGAGACCGGCGTCGAGGCCGGTACGCTGGCCGTGGTCTTGAACTGGTTGACGATGGGCTTGCCGTCGACGAAGTCCCACAGGAATTTGGAAAAGCCTGGTCCTTCTTCCATGATCTTCAAATAGGCCTTGGCGCTGTTGACGGCGCCTTCGATCTTGGCGCGGTTTCGCACGATGCCGGCGTCGTTCATCAGTGCGTGGATCTTCTTGGCATTGTAGCGCGCGATCTTTTCCGGCTGGAAATCGTCGAACGCTTTGCGGAAGTTTTCGCGCTTGCGCAAAATCGTGATCCACGACAGCCCGGCCTGAAAACCGTCGAGGATCAGCTTTTCGTACAGCGCCCGGTCGTCATACTCAGGCACACCCCATTCCGTGTCGTGATAGGCCATGTAGAACGGGTCTTCGCCGGGCCACGGGCACCGCGTCTTGCCGTCAGCGTGCAGGCGCACAGATTTGCTCATGCGACGGTCTGCTTCGGTGGGACACGAACGTCGTTCGGATCGGTCAGCCGGATCGCCAGGCCGCCGGCGGTCAACGAAAGTCCCGCATCGAGTGCATCCGCAACGCGGTCGATCCGGACCAGCGCGAGGCCGCGGCCGCCGGCGGTCGATCCCATGGTGCCGACCTGCTTGTCGCCGCCGAGAACGGCGACGCCGGTTTCCGGCGAAAAGTCTTCGAGCGTGACCCGCACGATCCGCGTGCGCGCGGTGCCGCGATGCTGCATGCGCGACACCACTTCCTGGCCGACATAGCAGCCCTTGTCGAAATCGACGCCGTGCAGGCGGTCCATATTGGTCTCGTGCGGGAATGCGTCGCTGTACATGAAGTCGAGCCCGCCGCGCGGCACGCCCAAGGCGATGCGATGCACCTCGTAGGCCTCGCTGTCGACGAGGTCGGCGCCGATCAGCTCGGCCACCTTTTGCTTGAGATCTTCAGGGACAAGAATGCGCCAGCCGAGAGCTTCATGCCGCGGATCGGCAAAGGCCAGATCGGGCTTCACCGCCGGCTCGCCGTCCCACGCCGCGAGCACGCCCATGCTGTCGGAGATGTTCTCCACCGCGACCTTGGCGCGCAGCTTGTAGAAGCCGAGCTTGTCGGCGAGGTTTTGCGCCAGCACGCGGGGCGCATCGATCAGGAAGCCGCCGCCGTGACCTGCAGGGGCTTCGGTAATGAGGAAGTCCGCCGTGATTTTTCCCTGCGGCGTCAGCAGCGCGCCGAACCGGCCAAGACCGGGCTGTAGCGGCGTGACGTCTGTGGTGACGAGGCCGTTGAGGAAGTTGCGGGCATCCTCGCCGCTGACCTTGATCACGCCCCGGTCCGGAAGAAACGCTGCTTTCATTAGGTAAAACGGCCTCTTTTGCAGTGCGGTTTGCAGTGAGCTTTCAAGTTCCTGGGAAAACGCAGGAGCCGGATATCACATGAGAACGTAAGGCGCTAAGGTGCTGTCAACAAGGCCTTAACGCGAGCGCCAGAGGACCATGAAGCAGCGATGAATCAGCGATTTGATACCATTCTAAAATCCGGCACCGTGGTCAATCAGGACGGTGAGGGCATCTGCGACATCGGCATCTCCAATGGCCGGATCGCCGCGATCGGGGGGCTCGGACAGGCCTCCGCCGGCGAGACCATTGATTGCAAAGGCCTGCACATCCTGCCCGGCGTGATGGACACGCAGGTGCATTTCCGCGAGCCGGGGCTGACGCACAAGGAAGATCTCGAGACCGGTTCGCGCAGCGCCGTGATGGGCGGCGTCACCGCGGTGTTCGAGATGCCGAACACCAATCCGCTCACGGTCACCGAGGAGACGTTCGCCGCCAAGATCAACGCCGGCCATCATCGCATGCATTGCGATTTTGCCTTCTTCATCGGCGGCACCCGCGAGAACGTGAACCATCTGCCGGAGCTGGAACGCGCGCCGGGTTGCGCCGGCGTAAAGGTGTTCATCGGCTCTTCCACCGGCGCGTTGTTGGTCGAGGACGACGAAAGCCTGCGGCGCATCTTCCAGGTAATCCGCCGCCGCGCCGCCTTTCACGCCGAGGACGAATATCGCCTCAATGACCGCAAGTCGCTCCGCATCGAGGGCGACCCGCGCTCGCATCCGGTATGGCGCGACGAGACTGCAGCGCTGATGGCAACCCAGCGGCTGGTCAATCTTGCGCGCGAGACCGGCAAGCGCATCCACGTGCTGCACATCTCGACCAAGCAGGAGATCGAATATCTGCGGGACCACAAGGATGTCGCGTCCTGCGAGGCGACGCCGCATCATCTCACCATGGCCGCACCGGAATGCTACGAACGGCTCGGCACGCTTGCGCAGATGAACCCACCGGTGCGCTCGGCCGATCACCGTGAGGGAATCTGGTATGGCATCGAGCAGGGTATCATCGACGTGCTCGGCTCCGACCACGCGCCGCATACGCTGGAGGAAAAGGCGAAGACCTATCCGGCTTCACCCTCCGGCATGACCGGCGTGCAGACGCTGGTGCCCTTGATGCTCGATCACGTCAATGCGGGCCGGCTGTCGCTACAGCGTTTCGTCGATCTCACCAGCGCAGGTCCCGCGCGGCTGTACAACATCGCCTGCAAGGGCCGCATTGCGGCGGGCTACGACGCCGACTTCACCGTCGTCGATCTCAAGCGCTCTGGAGACCATCACCAATAAGTGGGTGGCCTCGCGCGCCGGGTGGACGCCCTATGACGGCGTCCGCGTCACCGGCTGGCCGGTCGGCACCTTCGTGCGCGGCAGGCGCGTGATGTGGCAGGGCGAGGTAACGACGCCGTCCACCGGCGAGCCGGTGCGGTTCCTGGAGACGTTGAAGGCTTAAGGCAGAATCTCTCCCCGTCATTGCGAGCGCAGCGAAGCAATCCATCGCGCGGCATAACGGATGGATGGATTGCTTCGTCGCTGCGCTCCTCGCAATGACGATGCAGCTGCTATTGCTTCGCCAGCGACAGCGAAAACTCGCCATTGCGCACGCGGGCCGAAAGACCTTCCGCGAATTTCGCCACCGCGTCCTCGCCATAGGTCGAGACCAGTTCGGCGAGTGCCGTGAACAGGCTCGCCTGCGCCAGGCAGTCGCCGTCGACGCCATCATGCCGGGCTTCGGCCCAGGCCTCGCTCAGATAGCTAAGGGCAGCCTGCTTCTGTTCGAGATCCGGAAGCGGGTCGTGGGCGGTCGAGAAGGAGACTGGGCGGCTCATGAAGCTCAACGAAATCTGCGCGCGAACCAGGGCGGATCGCATCCTAACGCGACAAGCTGTAGCACGCGGTGCGGGCCCGCCTAGGCTACATCTTTAGGAAAGGTTAACAGCGCTGCTCGAATTTCAGGCGGCGGTTCCATGAGGTTCCCACCGTCAAGAAATGCAGCCGAGGATCGCTCCGGGCGTGGCGCAGACATGGTGGGCGCCGGCCTCGATCAGCTCGGCCCGGCTGCCGTAGCCGTACAACACGCCGATGCCCTTCATGCCGTTGTTTTTTGCGCCGACCATGTCGTGGCTGCGGTCGCCGATCATCAGGGTTTTGGATGGATCGACGGCGACTTCCTTCAGCGCGTATTCCAGCAGATGCGACTTGTCGGCGCGGGTGCCGTCGAGCTCGGCGCCGAACACGCGCTCGAAGTGCTTGCGCAAGCCGAAATGGTCGATGATGCGCTCGGCGAATACGTGCGCCTTGCTGGTAGCGACGAACAGCCGGTGGCCGGACGCGCGCAGTGCCGTCAGCACTTCGTCGATGCCGTCGTACACGCCGTTTTCATAGAGGCCGATGTCGGAAAATCGCTCCCGGTAGAGCGTGACCGCGCGGTCCGCGGCGTGATCGCCGAGCAACTTCACAAAGCTTGAGCGCAGCGGCGGGCCGATGCACCAGGTCAGTTCGTCCGCGGTCGGGATGGTGGGATGATCGAGCCTTTGCAGCGCATATTGGATCGAGCGGGTGATGCCGGGCTTGGGGTCCGTCAGCGTTCCGTCGAGATCGAAATAGATCGCGTCCATCATAGCGTCTTCGAGCGAAGTGGGGACCGGTTCGCGGTGAGAAAATGCGTCAACAACAACCCTCAGTTCGCATAGCGCGCCGTGAGGTCGCGCGAGATTTTGGAGCCTTCCTCGATATACCTGCGGATCGCGACCGAGGCTGCCGGCGTGCAGGTCCGGTAGGTCTGCTGAAAGCCATTATAGCCGCGGTTGAAGCCCGCGATCATGCGGGCGCGGCGGTCGCCGGAGGGGTTTCGGCGTCGATCAGTGCCTGCATTTCGTTCCGCCATTTCGCCCCTTCATTGGCGCCGCAAATGCCCCGGAGGTAATGCAGGGTGCCGAGAATCTCGGCCAGCCGCTGCAGGTCGCCGTCGAACGGCGCAGCCGCGTCCTGGGCGCGTGCGGGGGCTACGTGGCATGCCGAAACGAGGATGAGGGCGGCGAGGGCGTGCTTGAACATTTGAGGGCCGATATGCCCCCTCAATACGCCCGAGGCAAGGCGTGAGGCGCCGGTAGGGACGGCCTAGACCAGCTTCCGGGCGGCCTCGATGACCTCCTGGAGGCCGCCGGTCATCTTGAGATCGCCGAGCCCATCCGGCGCCAGCCATTTGAAATCGTCGTGCTCGTCGTTCAGGACCGGCTCCCTGGCCGTCCAGCGCGCCGCGAATGACATGATCACATAGTGCCCGCCGCCGCTCGCCCCAGGCAACACCTCGCGCCAGCCGGCCAGGCCCAGAATCTCGATTCGCAAGCCGGTTTCCTCGTCCACCTCGCGGTGGAGCGCGGTGTGCAGGGATTCGCCGAATTCGACCCGGCCGCCGGGGAGCGAGTAAAGCCCTTGCCCGGCGAGCGGGCACGGCGGACCAAGAGGACCTTGCCGTCGCGGAAGATCGCGCCGCTGACGGCAAGCTGGGGGCGCTCCGGCTGAATGGGGGAGGTCAAAGCGGTGATCCGGTAAGCAGGGAACTCGCTGCGCAAACGATCATGCCCGATCGGGCCGCGCAGGTCTAATGTGGTGGGCCGGGGACGGGGCGGCTAGTTCGACATCGCCGCTTCGAAGTCGGCCTCGGCATTGCCGTTGATGACGCCGCCGGCCAACGCCACCAGCGGCTTGACCCAGGCGGTGGCCTGCTCGGCCAGCGTGGCGCGGGTTTTGTCCTGCTGGGCCTCGCGCATCGCCTTGCCCACCGCGGTCAGGATCGAGGTCATGGTCGCCGTGAGCTTGTCGAAATCGGCACGGACCTTGGGGTCGGCGCATTCATAGGCCTCGATCGCGAGATCGCGGGCCTTGAAGTTGGAGGCCCAGAAATGCTCGGCGTAGGACAGCGGCGTCCAGGTAAGAAAATCCTCCGCGCATTCCGGCATGTCCGGAACCATTTCGAGCAGCATGATGGCTTCGTTGAAATGATTCAGATAGTCGGTGGCGAGCCCGGTGCGGGGATTGATGTTGGCGGCGCGCAATTGCTCCGCGCGGGCTTCGTCTATCCGGCCCGTCGGTGGCGGCATCGGCGGATCGGATCGCACTTCTGTGGCGGCCATGGAGGTCATCCATCGCACTGTTAACATCTGGGGTTAACACCCATTAAACGGAAGCTTATGTTGGTCAGATAATGTGCGGACGCTTCGTCATCACCTCGCCGCCGGAGGCGCTCCGGCAAATCTTCGGCTATATCGAGCAGCCCAATTTCCCGCCGCGGTACAATATCGCGCCGACTCAACCGGTTCCGGTGGTGATTCTGGAAAATGGCGGGCGCCATTTCCGGCTGATGCGCTGGGGCCTGGTGCCGGCTTGGGTGAAAGATCCCCGTAAATTTACGCTCCTGATCAACGCGCGCTCGGAGACGGTGCTCGACAAGCCCGCGTTCAAGAACGCCATCAAGCGGCGCCGCTGTCTGATTCCGGCGGACGGCTACTACGAATGGCAGGACGCTGGCGGCCGCAAGCGGCCGTTCTTCGTCCATCGTCGCGACGGCCGTCCCGTTGGCTTTGCTGCGCTCGCGGAGACCTGGATGGGGCCGAATGGCGAGGAGACTGATGGCGTCGCCATCGTCACCGCGCCCGCGAGCCGCGATCTCGCCACGCTGCATCACCGCGTGCCCGTGACGATCGCGCCCGACGAGTTCGAGCGCTGGCTCGACGGCCGCATCCACGACGCCGAGGATGTCATGCCGCTGCTGCGCGGGCCTGTTGAGGGCGAGTTCGCCTGGCACGAGATTTCCACGCGCGTCAATCGCGTGGTCAATGACGACGCGCAATTGCTGCTGCCGATCACGGACGAGCAGCGCGCAGCGGAGGAGCCGAAGCCTGCGAAGCGCGCCGCGCCGCTGAAGGTCGCAGCCGAGCCGGAGGATGACGGGCAGGGCTCGTTGTTTTGAAGCCAATCGTTGTCGTCGCTGCGAACGCAGGGACCTATAACCACTGATCTTGATGTTGAACAACACTGGGAGCCACGTTCGCATATCCACAACTAACATTTGGGGTTATGGGTCCCTGCGTTCGCAGGGACGACGAATCGATAGAGTCATTCACCGAAAAATATTCAGCGCGGCGTATTGCAACAGCATGATGGTCTTGGCGTCGACGATGCGGCCGTCCGATATCATTGCGAGTGCCTGGTCGATCGGCAATTCCAGCACCTCGATGTCCTCGCCTTCGTCGGCCAATCCGCCGCCGTCGCCGACCCGCATCGCAGCTTCGTATTCGGCGACGAAGAAGTGCAGTTTCTCGGTAACCGAGCCCGGGCTCATGAAGGCCTCGAAGACCTTGCGCACATCGTGCAGTCGATAGCCGATTTCCTCTTCCGCCTCCGCACGAATCCGATTTTCGGGGTCTCGTCGTCGAGCATGCCGGCGGCGGCCTCGATCATGAGATCGTCGTGACCGGCACGATAGGGCGGCAGGCGGAACTGCCGCGTCAGCACGACGGCGCGGCTTGCGACATTGTACGCCAACAGCGTGGCGGCGTGGCCGCGGTCGAAAACTTCCCGCTTCATCGTCTGCCATTCGCCGTTGCTGCGTCGATAGTCGAACTCGACTTCCTCCAAGCGATAGTGCCGGTCGGAGAGCACGTTGACGTTCTTGACGCGGACACGATCTGCGAGGCTCATGGCAATCCTTTAGCTCACCGCGGCGGCTCGCGGCCGTCGAGCCATTTGGCGAAGAACAGGATCTGTTGTTCGCCGAAACCGATCGACTGGTAGAACGCGGCGACATCAGAATTTTCCGGCCGCACCAGCAATTGCAGTTTCGGAATGCCGGCTGCGCGCAGCCAGTCCTCGGCCGCGTTCATGATGGCGCGACCATAGCCTTGCGCGCGGCGATCGGGATCGGTGGCGACGTAATAGACCCAGCCGCGATGGCCGTCATGGCCGACCATCGCGGTCGCCACGATCGCGTCACCGTCGCGGCCGATCAGCACCGTGGAGTGCGGTCCACGGCGAGCGAGCGCAATATCGCTGGCGGGATCGTTCCAGGGCCGCGTCAGGCCGCAGGCCTGCCACAGCGCGATCACGGCCGCGACGTCGGCATCGGCGATATCGGTGATGGCGAGCGCAGGCACGGGCTTCGTCGCTGATACGGTCACAGCACCTTGCCCGGATTCATGATGCCGAGCGGGTCGAGCATCGCCTTGATGCCGCGCATCAGTTCGATGGCGACCTTGTCCTTGACGTCGGGCAGTTCGTCGCGCTTGAGCACGCCGATGCCATGCTCGGCGGAAATCGATCCGCCCATCCGAAGCACGATTTCGAACACCACCTCGTTGACCTCGTGCCAGCGCGACATGAAATCGGCGGTGTCGCCGCCGGTCGGCTGGCTGACATTGTAGTGGATGTTACCGTCGCCGAGATGGCCGAACGGCACCGGCCGCGAGCCCGGAATGAGCTTCACCACCGCCGCATTGGCCTCCTCGATGAAGGCGGGCACGGCCGCGACCGGCACCGAGATGTCGTGCTTGATCGAGCCGCCTTCCGGCTTCTGCGCGGCCGACATTTCGTCGCGCAGCTTCCAGAAACCGGCACGCTGGGAGAGATTGGCCGCGATCACGGCATCGTCGACGATGCCTTCCTCCATGCCCTTGGCGAGGATCGCTTCCAGCGCGTCACGCGCGTCGTCGCGCGAGGAAGACAATTCCATCAGCACGTACCAGGGGTGCTTGGTCGAGAGCGGATCGCGGATGTCGATGCCGTGACGCAGGCTGAAATCGACGGCGATGTCGGCCAGCAATTCGAAGCTGGTCAGGCTGCCGGCGGCCTCATTCTGCGCGATCGACAACAGCTTCAATGCCTGCGCCGGCGATTGGAGGCCGACATAGGCGGTCTCCACCGCGTGCGGCTTCGGAAACAGTTTTAACGTCGCCGCGGTGATGATGCCGAGCGTGCCCTCGGCGCCGATGAAGAGGTTGCGCAAATCGTAGCCGGTGTTGTCCTTTTTCAGCTTGGACAATCCGTTCAGGATCCGGCCGTCGGCGAGGACGACTTCCAGCCCGAGCGCCATCTCGCGCGCCACGCCATACGCCAGCGCCGCCGTGCCGCCGGCATTGGTGGAGAGATTTCCGCCGATGGTGCAGCTTCCTTCCGCACCGAGCGAGAGCGGGAACAGGCGATCGACTTCGGCCGCGCGAGCTTGCGCGATCTGCAGCACCACGCCGGCCTCGCACGTCATGGTGTTGGAGGCGGGATCGATCTCGCGAATCTTGTCCAGCCGCCGCAGCGAGACGACGACCTCGCCATGATGCGGGGTCTGCCCGCCGACCAGCCCGGTATTGCCGCCCTGCGGCACCAGCGCGATTTTGTGTTCGCTGGCGAGCTTGCAGATCGCGGACACTTCTGCCGTCGAGCCCGGCCGCAGCACCAGCGGCGAGCGGCCGTGGAACAGGTCGCGTTCCTCGGTGACGTAGGGCGCAATATCGGCGGCATCGGTCACCGCATATTTGTCGCCGACGATGCCGCGAAATTTTGCGATCAGCTCGGCGGGAAGCGGCGGCACGGAACCCTGAACGATATTCATTTTCTTCTCTTTCATTCCCGCCCCACCGCTGCGCGGCGCAGCCGGTCGTTGATGGCTTCGCCCAATCCTTCGTCGGGGATTGGCATCACCGCGATGGTGCGCGCGCCTTTGCTGTCGAGCGCGCGAAGATGGCCGAATAAATTGGCGGCGGCCTCGTCGAGATCGCCACGCTCCGACAGATTCATCACGCTCGAGGCGGCGTCAATTCCCGAAATTGCTCCGAGGCCGAACGCGAGCAATGCTTCGCCCGGCTCGAGCGCGACCGCATTGAGCCGCACGCGCGCGCGGGGAGCGTAGTGCGAGGCCAGCATGCCCGGCGCCAGCGGCTGGCCACTTTCGCTCTCAGTGTCCGCCAGCGGCTGCACCAGCGCGCGGCCCAGCACGCGCTCGATCTCGGCGCGGGGCAGGCCGCCGGGGCGCAGCAGCATCGGCGCGTCAAGGCAGCCGACGATGGTCGATTCGACGCCGACCTCGACCGCGCCGCCATCGACGATCAGGTCGATCCGGCCCGCGAGGTCGCTCTGCACATGAAGGGCCGTGGTAGGCGAGACGTGGCCCGAGATGTTCGCGGATGGCGCCACAACCGGGCCGCCGAACTCGCGCAGGATGTCGCGCGCGATCCTGTGTGCCGGAATGCGGACCGCGATGGTATCGAGGCCGGCCGTGGCGAGATCGGCGACTGCGCAACCTTCCGTCTTCGGCAGCACCAGCGTCAGCGGGCCGGGCCAGAACGCTTCGGCCAGCGCCGTCGCAGCCGCATCAAACCGGGCGATCTGCCGCGCGGCCGCGACATCGCCGACATGGGCGATCAGCGGATTGAAGGCGGGCCGGCCCTTGGCCTGGTAGAGGCGGGCGATCGCGGCCGGATTGGTGGCATCGGCGCCGAGGCCGTAGACCGTCTCGGTCGGGAACGCCACCAGCCCGCCTTCCGAAAGGGCACGCGCGGCAGCCGCCACGGCGGCCTCGCCGGCGGGCAAAATCTGGGTTTTCAGGCCAACATTCACTGTGATTAATTTCCTTAATTCGGCTGCTTGCGGTCGCCGAAACCCAAGGCTATAAGCCGCGTTCCAAGTCGGAGTGTGGCTCAGCCCGGTAGAGCACTGCGTTCGGGACGCAGGGGTCGCAGGTTCGAATCCTGCCACTCCGACCATGATTTTCTTACGCTTTTCGTCTTCTTTCACGATAGGCGGCCAAGTCAACCCCGCGATCAACCCCAGATACGACGTTCTTGCTTGGTTTCGTCGTGATGGCGGCGGCCGCCTCGCGCAAGAACTCCGGGTGATGGTGGCCATAGGTATCAAGCAACACCTCGACCGACATCCCCAGAAAACCCGCCGCTTTCCACGGATCTGCGCCACGCTGCATCAGCCAGGTCGCGGCCGTGTGCCTCAAGGTATGCGGAGTGACCTTGCCAGCCTCCGTGGATAGCTTGGCGAGTCCAACGGCGCTTCGGAATCCCGATTTCACGGATTTGACCGCCGCGCCGTTGAACTCGACAAAGTGCGAGTCGATGGCGCCCGTCCTGACCCACCGGCGCATATGGGCGAGCAATCGGTCGGGAATTGGTGCTGGCGGTTGCCGCTTTTTGGTCGGACGCCGTCCCTGGGCGAGTCGATAAAAGATGCCGTTTTCAAGATCGACATACGATCGGCCCGTGTCACGGTAGGGCGACGCTGACGCGATGGCGCCGGCCCGGGTGCCGGTATAGAGGCCGATCAGAATAAAGCGCGCGATATGGCGAAGCGGGCGCTTGCCGGTTTCAATCTTTTGATTCTTGAGAGGTCCGCGATGCCGTGTCTGGACTTCGCGGTACCGCCAGCACGCCCATAACAATGCTGCGGCTTCGCTGCGACTCAGCCATCGATCACGACCTGATCCTTTTGCAGGAAGCGCGACGCGAACCAGCCCGCGGTGCAGACCTTCCCGCGCATGGTGATTGATTGCTGCACGCAGATCTTCCAGATCGCGACGGGCCCCTCCGGGCCGACCGCGGGCTTTCACATACTGCCCGCAAGTCTGCGCATTCACCTCAGCCAGCATCTTGCCGCCGAAGAAATCGTTCAGACGACCGATCCGGTCGCCGAACTCGGTTACTTCAGCCTGCGGGGAGCCTCGTTCTATGTAAATCGCCTCGCGATGGGCGTGATAGATTGCAAGCACATCGGCGACATCGATGTCTTCAATGTCGCGAACGCGACGCGGGGGACGGTACTTCGAAGTGATATACCTTACGAGGGCGTCTTCGGCGGCCTTCGGCGGCTTTCGCTCAGCCTCGCTCGCAAAGACTCCTGTGGCAACCTCGCGGTCTCCATCGCGGATGGTCCAGACGGCGTTGGCGATGAGACGTCCGTTTCTTCTCTTGGCCTTGCGTTTGTAGAGTCTCGGGCCTTTGCTGATACGCGGCATAGCTCCCTCATGCGATCGATATGTGCCAGCGTCGTAAAATCCTTACCGGCGATGCGCTCGATGATGAGGCGACCGCGCAAAGCTTCCTTGCGAAGCCCAGAACTCGTCATCGACCCATCGGGAAATGCCAGCGAAGCTGCGGTGGACAGTCGAATTGGATCGTTGGGAGCAATTTCGCTTCGACGGTTTGTTGGTGCGCCCATGGTCGCAGACTCGCTGGATTTCGTCGACGTTGCGCAGCCAGTTGCGCATCCCAGCGATGTTGCCTGTCCTCGCGACCAAAGAAAACGACGCTCTCGGTGCAGATTGAGTAACCCTCGTCGCACGCCAGCGTAGTCTTGCGAGCCCGCTCGCAGAGAAATCTGAGTCAGCAAAGCGTGGCGAAGTAGAATTGCTTGCGTGTTTCGCAGACACTCTCAACATTGGATCTCCCGATCGCCTCGTCATAGCTTGTACGGTGCGCGGACGCCGGGATCGCCATCCGGGAAATCCTTGAGGTTGCGTGTGACGAGCAACATGGCATGCACCTGCGCTGTCGCCCAGATCACCGCATCTGGTAACTTGATCCGATGGCTTCGACGAAGACTAACGGCGCGTTCCGCGACCCGTTCGTCGACTGCGACGACATCGAAGCCGCTCAGGAACTTGCGCGTCGCGGCTTCAAGATCGTGATCGGCGCCAACCATGACCTCCATCCACGTAATGATACTGACTGCTTTTTCGGTGTAGCGCTGAAGTTCTGTGCGGGCTTCGGGAACAGCATTGAGGTAGTCGACCAGAATATTGGTGTCGAACAGTGCCTTCACCATTCGCGACGCACTTTCTCCTGATAGGCCAAGCCGTCCACCTTGCGTTTACCCCAGAGGCCAAACGCATCACCTTCTTGCTTGCTATGCCGCTTCGCGAGGTAGTCGTCGATCGCCTGACGAATAAGCGCCGCGCGCGACCGCTTGTCCTTCTTCGACAGTTCGTCCAGCGCTTGGATTTGGCCATCGGCGAGATCAACCAGCGTTCTCATGGTTAGGGCTCCTGATATATGATATCGATATTACATATCAACCGCCGAAAATGCCAACCCAATCGCGCTATCTGCGAAGGGCGATGACTCATCTGGGCGACGGCTCTACCGACAATGTTCGGCCTCATAACCTGAAGGTCATAGGTTTAAATCCCATCCCCGCAACCAATCAACAAGCCTTTGAAAATGCGTAGTTTTCGAGGGCTTTTGGTTGCGCGGATTCTAGTCCGAAATTTCCGTCGTGGAAGGGTCGTGGAAGCGGCAGGAGGAAAGTTGCGGCGTGAAATCGGCGCGGGCGCAGGGGGCGCGATGACTCAATTGTGATCGCAGTCGATGGCGAGCGTCGCAACGTCAGATCACGGTTGGCGTGGCCGTTCACGATCTTTGCTGCGCCGGCTACGTTGCCTTACCGATAAACTACGTAGCAGAACGGGTAGCTCGAAGACTCTCGTGGAGTAACCAATTCCGCGTCGATGCCTTCGGCGTAATTTGAATGACTGTGAGCTTCGTTGACGTGTCGAGCCGTCGCATTCGTAGCTGCACGCGCAGGCCATTTTCATATTTCACATCGGATTTCTTGTCCCGCGTCATGCAATTGGAAACTGTGAAGTACACGCCGCTTCTCCCCTCGCGCTCGAGCATCGCTATGGATGCCGCATCATTAGCAGCACCAAGGCTGGGCGAGCTTTCAAGATCCATGGGAACGAAGGCGGAACATTGTGCTATCGTCTCAGCACGCGAGTCGCGAACGGGTTTGGGAATCGTCCGAACATTGAGGGTCGCGCTCTATCCGGCCACATCGGAATCCGAAAAGATCTCGTTTAACCAGCTCAACCGGAAGACCGGCCACCGCATCAAATACGCCAAGGTGGACGCCGACACCGGTGAGGAGGTCGCCAACGAGGACATCGTCAAGGGCTACAAGGTCGACACCGACACCTTCATCGAGGTGACCAAGGAGGAGCTCGAGAACGTCGCGCTGGAATCGACCAGGACCATCGAGATCGACGAGTTCGTCGACCGAAGCGAGATCGACCCGAGGTATCTGATCCGTCCCTACTACCTGGTGCCGGACGGAAAGGTCGGCCATGACGCCTTCGCCGTCATCCGCGAGACCATCCGGGAGATGAACAAGGTTGCGATCGGGCGCGTCGTGCTGACCAATCGGGAGCACATCATCGCGCTCGATCCGCTCGACAAGGGGCTGATGGGAACGCTGCTGCGCTATCCGTACGAAGTGCGTTCTGCGGACGAGTATTTTGACGACATCAGGATGTCAAAGTCACCAAGGACATGCTCGATCTCGCCAGGCACATCGTCAATCAGAAGGCGGGCCACTTTGACCCGGACAAGTTCGAAGACCAGTACGAAACCGCCCTTATCGATCTCATCAACCAGAAGCACGCTGGCAAGCCAATCACATCGAAGGAGCGACCGCGCGGCGAGAACGTGGTGGACCTGATGGACGCGCTGCGCAAGAGCATCGGCGGCGCTGCGGCCGAGACCTCGGTCCCGAAGAAGCCGGCGAAGAAGCCACGGAAGGCTTCCGCCGGGCAGAAGGAGATGCTGATGCCGATCGCCGGCAAGAAGCAGGCGAAGGAGACGGCGAAGAAGCCGGCGGCGAGGCCGCAGCGCAAGTCGGCCTGAAACCAAGCCACGGATGTTCGCGCTCACCTTCCTCGGGACATCGGCGAGCGTTCCGTCGGCCGAACGCAACCACCCCGCACTTCTCATCGAGGTAGGGAATCATCGCATCCTGGTGGATTGCGGGGAGGGCACCCAGCGTCAGTTGCTGCGCAGCGGCGCCGGCTTCCGAAGGCTCGACCGGATTCTGCTAACCCACGGCCACTTCGATCACGTGCTCGGTATTCCCGGGCTTTTCTCAACTCTGCGGCTTCGACGAACCAACGACCTGATGACGGTTCAAGGCAGCCCGAGCACCCTCGAGGTTGTCGTACGCATGCTCGCGGGGCTGTGGGGCGAGGGACGAGCGCCTATTCCGCTTGAGCTCGTCCCGCTGGCGACCGGCCGGGTCCTCGACGCCGGCAACTTCACCATCAGTTGCTTTCCGGTCCGACATCGCGACACTGACAGCTTCGGCTTCTCCTTCGAAAGCCGGGCCCGCCGTCATCTTCGGCCGGAACGCCTCGCCGCCCTCGGAGTGCCGGACGGCCCGGTGCGCAGGGAGCTGGCAGAAGGGAGATCGGTAACGGTCGCGGACGGTAGAACGATCGATCCCGAAGACGTCCTTGGGCCGCCGGAGCGACCCAGGAAACTTGTTATCGTGGGCGATGCGGAAACGACAGACGGGTTGGCCGAACACGTCCGCGACGCCGATGTGCTGGTGATCGAGGCCACGTTTCTGGACCACGACGCTGCCATCGCGCGGGACTATGGACATCTCACTGCGGCGGAAGCCGCCGCCCTCGCGGCGACGAGCGGAGTCAAGCTGCTCGTCCTGACCCACATTTCTGGTCGCTATAAGGATGAGGAAATATTAGCCGAGGCAAGGAAGGCGTTTCCGAATAGTCGGATTGCAACGGATCTTGACCGCATCACGACCTAGCCGACCGCGCAGGAGAATACGCACATGGCGAGGAAGCTGAAGACGTACCAAACTTCGCTCGGTTTTTTCGATCTGGCGGTTGCGGCACCATCAATGAAGGCGGCTCTGGAGGCTTGGGGCGCCGATAGCAACCTCTTCCACCAGGGTGCGGCGATACAAAGCGAGGATCCCGACGTTATCGAGGTGACCATGGCGGCGCCGGGCGTCGTTCTGAAGCGACCCGTCGGCTCTAGCGGGCCATTCAAGGAGCACGCCGAGCTGCCTACCGACCTCGCCGGCGACCGTTCGAAGAAGGCAGGCCGCAAGTCTGCAGGCCGCCAACCGCAGAAGCCTTCAAAGCGCAGCCACGACGAGGCGGCCGACCGGAAGGCCGCACTCGCTTTCGAGAAGGAGCAAGAGCGCCGCGAGCGCGAACGCGCCAAGGAAGAGGCCGCCCGACAGAAGGAGCGCCAGCGACGTCAGCACGCCGTCGACAAGGCGCAAGGTGCATTCGATACGGCCCGTCGGAAGCACGAAAACATCGCTGCGGATATTCAACAACAGCTTGAGGCTCTCGAAGAGAAGGCGCGGGCCGAAGAAGCGCGTTGGAGAAAGGAAAAGGTCCGCTTGGAAGCTTCGTTGCAACGTGCGCGAGGTTAGGGGTCTCGAAGAGAACGCTAAGGACTAAACATTTCGACTCTCAGCGCTAAAGCCTGCTTTGCCGCTGAACTAGCTAGGCAGTCAGGCGCTACGCTTGAGCTTGCCGGTCTTCAACAGGCCCTCGAGTTCCTTGAGGGCCTGTTCCTCGGAGATTCCGTCTACCAGCGCGATTTCTCCGCAGAGACGATCGAGCGCCGACACGTACAACTGCCGTTCGCTGAAACTCTGGCCGGAGTCGCCCGGTCGGAAAAGATCGCGAGCGACCTCCGCGACCGCGACGATATCTCCGGATTTGATTTTGCCTTCGTATTCCTGAGCAAGCCGGGACCAGTTGCCGCGGCCTTTCCGGGGAGTTTCGCTCAGAATCTGTTTCACTCCTTGGACCGAGGAAAGATCCGATGGCTTGCGCATTCCGACGTTCGCGGCTTTCCGGACGGGAACGCGGACGGTCATTTTGCTCTTTGTGAAAAAGATCACGAAGAACTCCAGGCTCGCTCCTGCAACGGTCTGCTCTTCAATAGACAGAATCTGTCCAACGCCGTGCGCCGGATAGATGACGAAGTCCGTCGCCTTGAATTCAAACCGAATCTTCCCGTTTTCGCGCGCACTGCGAGGCGCCGAGGCGGCGTCCGGCGCCTCCAGGTAACGACCGGATTCCGCATTCTGATCGTCCAAGCTCATGTCGCGGTTCGACTCCTTCGGGTGTTGTACCGACTCATCGCCAATCACGCGGCAAATTACCTGAGCGTTCTAGTCCCTGCGGCGCGCTTGGCGCCATCTTCGCTGCTACAATATCTTTAAGCGCGAGAAGCCAGCATCGCCACATAATGATAGCACGCATCGGATTCCCATCGAGTCGTGTGGCTTCTCGGCAACTTGTTCCGTACGGAGAGAAGAGGCTTTGGCGGGCTCTCGGGTGCGCCGTGGAAGTTCTTCGAGATCACGGCCGACGTAATGGTGAGCAGCACGGAGAATTACGGGATTCTCCGCGGCGCGATCCTAGTTGCGGCTGAACTTTCTGATTTCTTCCCGAAGGCCCTCGCATCTTCGATCACGACCGTCGCGTTCCGATCGGATGCAAGCGTCCCAACGAAGCCAAGCAGCAATGTCCGAACCGCGTCAAAAAGCACACGTTAGGCAGCGAACGTTCGACGTGTGCTCTTCCCTGTGAAGTCACCGCCATTAAACTTAACCAGCAATCTTAATCAGCGGTTTTTCTTGCCGGGCACTGTAGCCGCGCTACCGTCGTCTCATCGGTCACGGAGGTGATCTATGAGCGATAAGACAAAGGCCGAGCTGCTCGAGATGCTGGCCGAGGCGGTCCGCAATACGCAACCCCAGCCGGTCGGTAACACGCAACCCGAGCCTGTCCACGACCCGCAACCCGAGCGGAAACGTAAGATGCAATCCCGCAAAACGCGGCCAGCGTCGCAGCGCACGGCCAAAATCAAAAACGTTCGGGCATCTGCTAGCCGCAAGCAGCGGCGTCGATAATGCAGCCGAGGATTCCATGATCGATAAAATGAGGAAAGACCCCGCGCAACGACCGGCGGAAAAAGCTTTTCTACAGGCACATAGGCGAAGGGCGGTAACTGAATACGAAAAAGGCGCAGGAGGCCTTCCAAAAGAACTACGAACGATTGCGGGCTGAGCGACTAGCTAGGGAAGCGGCGAAGCCCGAGGAGAAATAGCACCGTTGTTCCGTGGGTTGCATGAAAGCGCTGGACGGCACTCTATATTGACGCGCCCTAGACTGCTCGTGACCGCAGAGCACCCATACCCGCGTAGTTTCTCGCGCAGGCCAACCAATTGCTAGCGCGGCTCGAAAAGACATCGACGCTAGCGCGCAAATGCACGTCGTGGCGGCGTCAATTGCGGTGTCGCTCAAAAGGATCGCCGATCATTTTGAAAACGAGCGCACCGGCGGGGTTCCGTTGAAACGGCGGTGACTCTGGTCGTCACCAGAACTTCCACCACGGTCCCTTCTGCAGCGCGCTCGTATCCACCTGGAAACCGTCGAAGATGCACGAGCTCTCATGCGCTGCGATCATCGCGACGTCGACCAGTTCAAGAAAAGCCTCTTTGCTCAGGTGGACAGGAGGAGAGATGATGTGTACCGAGAGCCGCCCGAGAGGATTGTCACCGTTCGCGATCTCGTGTTCCCAGCGCGGGAAGGCAGCTACAAGAGCGGTCACATGCGCGTCGCTTTTAGCGAAGAAATAGCATTCGATGCGCCCCAGTGTGCCGTCTCTCACGCCTTGTTCTTTCAGCGTTGACCACAAAGCCGCGGTAAGCGCACGTTGGCTCTCTAGTTCGCGCGGATCGACGCTTTCAATTCCTCGTAACTCCGTCATTCAACTACTACCATTAGGGAAGGTTTACCAACCGAGTGCCGGGGTGCGGCGCGATACGAACACGGATTGCCGTTGAATTTTGTTGAGTATCTGCCAGACGTGCAAATATAGTAATCTGGAGTTTTTTGAAGTTATCCGCAGCGGGGCAACCGACATTTATGCCTTCGCCGAGAAGGTGACTAGACGAAGGCGACTCCCAGCGTAGCGTCGGCCGTGGAGTTTAGTGACCTCTAGCCCGTCTGCCGACCTCACCTTTTCGAACCATCATTGTAGGCAAGCGCCATGTGACGGGCGCAGTGTCCGAAGTGGGTCATTTCGCGTTGGTTTGGCCGGAACACGGCGACTTCCGGTCTACCCCGGATAGTGTTGCAAAAGTCGAAAGTTGCACGGCTCAAGATTTTTCGCGAAAGCACTAAGCAGCGAGCAATCGCTGATTCGTATGATCTCAATCGCGTTACCGAAGTCGCCTGTGAATTCTACGTGAGGCCGTGAGGTCCCCTCACATTTTGTATACGAAAGTCGCGCCCACGGCCCGCAGAATTTTGGTCATCGGCGAAAATCGACTTTTGCAACACAATCCCCCGGTGAACGGACATTCTCGGGATAGGCGGGCATGTCTCAACGGTGCTAACAACGGAAGTAGCCCTCTCACTTGATCACCCCGTCGGCGAGCGCGAGATGCGTCGGTGGGATCGTGACGGTGAGCGTCGTTCTCCGGGAGTCCTCACGGGCTCGCTCCGAGGTTGATCCGCGGGTTCCAACGCTTCACGGGCCAAAAAGGCGTGTCTCGCCCCATGGGGTGGGGTAAACTGGCTTTCTCATTCTGGTGCGACGGTCTGATCCGCGAGCGGCTCGACCGACGGCGCACGGCTAACGGAGCGGCCGACGTGGCGGCGGCTATAGCCAGTGGATGAGTGCGGCCAAATGTGCGGTGAATGGCATGGATATCTCTGCCTGGCTGCGCGGCCTCGGCCTGGAACGCTACGAAGAGGCATTCCGGGAAAACGCGATCGATGAGGCAATCCTGCCCAAGCTCACCGCCGAGGACCTCAGAGACCTCGGCGTGGCTGCGGTCGGCCATCGCCGTATTCTCCTCGATGCGATCGCCGCCTTGCGAGCCGAAACTTTTCGCGACACGACCAAACATTCGGTCGAGCCCGATCGCTCCGCCGGCAAGGCTCCCGAAGCCGAACGCCGCCAGCTAACGGTCATGTTCGTCGACCTCATCGGTTCCACGGCATTGTCGGCGCGGCTCGATCCGGAAGAACTGCGCGACATCATCGGCTCCTATCACCGTCGTTGCGCCGAGGTAATCACCAGGTCCGGCGGCTTTGTTGCCAAGTATCTTGGTGACGGCGTGCTGGCTTATTTCGGTTACCCGCAGGCACATGAGGAGGATGCCGAACAAGCGGTGCGCGCGGGCCTTGCCTTGATCGAGGCCGTGACGAGCCTCGATGCGGGCCAGGGGACCTCGTTGCGGGTGCGTGTCGGTATCGCCACTGGTCTCGTAGTCGTCGGTGATCTGCTCGGTGAGGGCGCCGCCCAGGAACAGGCGGTCATTGGTGAAACCCCTAATCTTGCGGCACGGCTACAGGGGCTTGCCGAACCGAACTCGGTTGTCATCGCAGACAACACGCGCCGTCTGCTTGGCGGCCTGTTTGATTATTGCGATCTGGGCACATTGCCGATCGCGGGAATTCACTATCCGGTGCGTGTCTGGCGGGTCGTGGGCGCGAGCCTGGTCGGTAGTCGGTTCGAGGCCCTACGCGCCGCCAGCACGCCGTTGATCGGTCGCGAGGAAGAGATCGCATTGTTGACGCGCCGCTGGGAGCGGGCCAAGGCCGGCGACGGTTCCGTCGTCCTGATCGTGGGTGAGCCGGGCATCGGCAAGTCGCGCATCGCACAAGCCTTACTGGAGCAGTTGAGCGAGGAGCCGCACACGCGGTTGCGTTATTTCTGCTCGCCACATCATCAGAACAGTGCGCTTTATCCCAGCATCACCCAGCTTGAGCAGGCGGCCGGATTTCGACGCGAGGATACGGCCGAGACCCGCTTGAATAAGCTTATTGCGGTGCTGGCTCTGGCCAACCAGGAGCTGAGCGAAGCCGTCCCGCTCTTGGCGGACTTGCTGTCGATACCGACCGGCGACCGCTACCCGCCGCTCAATTTCACGCCGCAGAAGCGCAAAGAGAAAACGCTTCAGGTGCAACTTGCGCAGGTCGAAGGACTCGCGGCGCAGCAGCCGCTGCTGATGCTATGGGAAGACATCCACTGGAGCGACCCCACCACGCTGGAGTCGCTGGATCTGCTGATCGACCCGCGCCGCGACGCTGCGGATCCTGATAATTCTCACGTTTCGACCGGAGTTCACGCCCCCCTGGGTCGGCCGTCCGCATGTGACTTTGCTCAGTCTCAGCCGCTTGCCACCCCGGCACCGCGCCGAAATGATCGCGAACGTAGCCGGGGGCAAGACATTGCCCACGGAGATTGCGGATCAGATCATTGATCGGACAGATGGCGTGCCATTATTCATTGAGGAGCTCGTCGAGAGCGGATGGGTGATCGATGCTGGCGACCATTACTCCGTGACCGGGCCGCTGGTTCCTTTGGCGATCCCAACAACGCTCCAGGCCTCGCTTCTGGCCCGGCTCGACCGATTGGCACCAACTCGAGAAGTGGTGCAGATCGCAGCGACGCTGGGGCGTCAGTTTTCCCATGAGCTGATCAGTGCCGTCGCCGACATGTCGCAATCGCAGTTGGAGGGCGGTTTGGAGCAGCTCATACGGGCCGAGCTGGTGTTCCGGCGCGGGACGCCGCCTGATGCCACCTACACCTTTAAGCACGTTTTGGTGCAGGACGCCGCCTACAGCACGTTGCTGCGCCCGCGCCGGCAGCAATTGCATGCCCGTATTGCCAGCGCGCTGGAGCGCCAGTTTCCGGAGATTGCAGCGGCTCAACCTGAGCTTATGGCGCAGCATTGTGCCATGGCTGGCCTCGTTGAACAGGCAATCGAGTATTGGGACAAGGCTGGGCGCTTGGCCGTCCAACGTTCGACGATGGCCGAGGCCGCTGCGCATTTTGGCAAGGCGCTCGAGTTGCTTGCTGGCCTGCCGAAAAGTTCGCAGCGACGGTCCAGCGAACTTTCTCTTCAGCTCGCGCTTGCCGGGGCCCTAGTGGCGGCCAAGGGATGGGCATCGCCTCAGGCCGGTGAAGCGTATGCCCGTGCCCGCGAGCTGTGCTGTGAGGCCCCGGAGGGAGCCCACCTTGCGATAGCCCTGAGCGGAGCCTGGTCGTTCTTGCACAATCGCGCGGAGATCCGTGCCGCTTATCAGCTGGCGGACGAACTAGCGGTGCTTGCCGAACGCCGAAATGACAGCGACACCAAGCTGATGACGCACCGGAACTTGGGCATCAGTCATCTGTTTCGCGCCGACTTCAGTCGTGCGCTCCACCATCTGAGGCAGGCGCTCACCTTCTATGATCAGGCTGAGCACCGACCTCCGAGGCTGACACCCAGCGACATCTGCGTTACCTGCGAGAGCTTCGTCGCCTGGTCACTTCTGCTGCTAGGACAAGCGGATCAGGCGCTGGCGCAAAGCCGACGCGCGCTGGCTTGGGCGCGCGAGCTGTCGCAGCCTTATACATTGGCGTTCGCTCTGCACGTCAACTGTGTCTTTCACCAACTTCGCGGCGACGGAGCGATCCTTGAGGAACGAGCCGAGGAGCTGGTGGCGCTCGCCACCGACCATGGGTTTCCCCACTTCGTGGGATCGGGGACCTGTTTTGGAGGATGGGCCAGACTCTCGGTGGGAGGATCTATCGAGGAGGCCATTAGCAGGATGCGGTGGGGTCTGGCGACGAAGCGGGCGACGGGTGCCGAGATCAAGGTGCCCTATTATCTTGGTCTTCTGGCGGAAGCGCACAGGCGAGCGAACCGATCCGCTGAAGCGATCAGCGTGTTAAATGAAGCCCTGGAGGTGGTCGAGCGAACCGACGAGCGGTGGTACGAGGCGGAGCTGTATCGGCTGATGGCCGAGGCGCTGATCACCAAGTCGGATCGATGCGATGCCGAGCGCTGGCTGCGCCGCGCACTTCGAACAGCGCAGAAACAGGGGGCGAGGCTTTGGGAAGTGCGCGCCGCCACCAGCCTAGCCCGCCTCTGGCGCGATCAAGGCAAGCGCACCGACGCCCGAGACCTGCTCGCACCGGTCTATAGCTCCTTCACTGAAGGCTTCGATACGCGCGACCTCAAAGAAGCCGCCGCGCTACTTGCCGAGTTGGCCTAGCAAGGCACTGTTAGCCTACGGATCGGACGCTTGCTGGTGGTGAGATGTCCGCAAGGCCCAAACCTGTCACCGTCATCGCAGGATACGTATGCTGCATCTACCAGCTGATGTGACCCGTCCCATGGCCGAACGATGTAGTGGCGTGCCCAAGAGATTCGGACTCTGATCCCCGGATTCGTAGGCTGGTGTCCCGTCGGGGTTCGGACCGTATTGGTCTGCGACTTCTGCTCCCGGTCAAACTGAGAAGTCCTGACGTGCAGCCGGGAGTCGGCTTTGCTTTCGATTGTGTTGAAAAACTCGAAAATAGCGGGGCTCCGAAAATCTCGCAAATGTAGCGCATTGGCGATTTCAGCCGCTGCAAGGCTCTGTAGAATCGATACGAGCGCCAGCGATCGTTTTTGCGATAATTGATGTGGTCCCTCACTTCGCAGCGAGAGAGACGCACCAGCGGTCCTGAGAATTTTCAGTCATCAGCGAAAAAGGACTTTTTCAACACAATCGGCACTTTTCGAACCTGAGAGGCCAGACTGATGATGTCCGTTCTTGAAAGGATTGTGTTGCAAAACTCGGCAGGTCTCGATTGCAGAGCTTAGCGAAGAGTTTTTAGCCGGCCCTTTGTTTGCGCCCTTCCTTGTGTCGGCTGCGGTGCCTATTCGCTGGTATCTATACAAGACAAGCGGCTCCGAGAGGTAGCGGGGCGCGGCAGAGAAGTTTGGCCAGCCGCCTTAGGTTCTGTGCCGTTGCGGTGAGTAGCACTTCGTCTCTGGCACCACCCAAGCCCCGCAGCCGAAGTCGGTCGAGCCTAAGAATCCGTTTCATATGCGCAAATCGCATCTCGACCTTCTTCCGCTCGCGGCGAGACTGCTGAAAGGCTTCTGTATTGGCCAATGCACGGACGCGATCGCGCACATCCTCGTTGAGGTCGCGGGTGATTTTGCGCACGACCGCCGTCGTGCATTTCGGCTTCAGTGAACACTGCGAGCAATCGCTCTTACTGGCCCTGTAGTAAACGATATGGCCTTGATCGATATTGCCTGTGCTGGTCAGTTCCGCACCGCCTGGGCAAACATAGATGTTGCGCTCCGGATCGAAGGCGAAGTCGGCGCGGCTAAAGGTGCCATCGGCGCGTGCCGACTTGTCCCACACAGGTACGTGCGGGGTGATGTTGCGATCCACTAGCCACTTGAGCAGTCGTACTGCGCCATAAGCCGTGTCGCCCGCGAGCCTGCGGGGCCGCAGATCGAAGCGGCGCTCAACACGATCCACCATAGCCTGCGTGACAGCAATCTCCACGGCGCGGTTCGCGCGAGTGCCTGCCGCATCAAGGATAATCCCGACCTTGTTGTCGATCAGGTAGTTCGCGTCATAGGCAAAGAACGGATCCAGGCCGGGTCTCGCAACCCATGCCGCTTGCGGATCGGTAAGCGAGACCTCTTTGGGTGGCTTGCGTCGATCGCCGCCTTCGCTCGCCCCGTCACCGACTCCACCACGATCCTCATCGCCGCCGGCATCGAGGGCTGCAAGGTACTCGCGAACCGCATGGGAAGCTTCCTCTGCCTTCGGCCATGCAAACGGCTGATCGCCGGGGATCCGCTTCTTCCTGTCCACGTCCGCCTTGATCAGGCTCGCATCGATCGAGAATGCTTCGCCCCCAACCAGCCCGGCCGCGATGCTCATCGCCACCACACCCTCGAATACCCGGCGCAAGGTATCGCTTTCTCGGAAGCGTTCGCGCCGCGCACGGCAGAATACAGAGTGATCGGGAATCTTGTCTTCGATGCCGAGCTTGCAGAACCAGCGATAGGCAAGGTTCACCTGAACCTCGGCGCAAATCCGTCGTTCGGAGCGGATTGCAAACACATAGCCGACGAGGAGCATCCGGATCATCAGCACCGGGTCAATCGACGGCCGTCCCGTGTGCGAGTAAAAAGGCGCCAACTCCTTGTGCACCCAACTCAGATCGAGCAAACCGTCGATCTGCCGGACTAGATGATCGGGTGGAACCACCTCGTCGAGATCAAACGAATAGAAAAACTGTCCCTGCCCAGTTTCCCGCCGCCCCATCATGCGCTGCTCCCGCTGATGCCCTCTCCACCAACGGAATCACGGATCGTGAGTCGTCTCAACGAGAGTTTTGCAACACAATCCCCCTAGAAACGGACATCTTCAGGGCCGGTCGCCATGTCTCAAAGGTGCCAACAGGCGACATGGAAAGAAAAAAGCCTCCTATCGAGGAGACCGTAGTTAGGCGGTTGTATTCCGGCTATTTTGGCCCAATCGACCCTAACGGGCTCAATTTGGGCTGACGGATCAGAAGCTAAAACATCCTCGGGACTGCGAGTCTTTCGAGCAGACCAAAACAACCGGACATAGGTGAATCGGGCATGGGAATCTCTCTTCCCCGTCTCAGCCTACGGATGCGCCGGCGTTTGCCCGGCTTATTCCAAGCGCCAGAATGCGATGCAAGAGGCCCGGGTAATCAAGTCCGTCATGCCGGGCCGCTGTAGCGAACTCTTGGCTCTTCGCGACTTCGGGATTGGGATTCGCTTCAATGAAATACAGGGTACCGTCGACAGAGAGGCGAAAGTCGATGCGCGCGTATCCATCGAGCCCCAGCGTTCGGTAGATGCGTTTCGCTGTTCGCTGAATGCGGGCGAGTACCTCCGGCGCAAGGTTCTTGGCCGGCCCATCTACAATTCCCACGCGCTCCTGATAACCGGGATCGTGTTTGACCTTCTCGGTGGCTATGGCCTGGCCGCCCATGGTGCCGAATTTCAATTCCCAAACCGGCAGCACTCGCAACCGATTGTTGCCGAGCACGCCGACATAAAGCTCACGCCCCTCGATATATTGCTCGGCGATCGCGGCGGTTCCGATCCGCTCGTGGACGAAGGCGACGCGCTCTGCGAGCTTCTCGTCCGTATCGACGACGGATGCCTGCGAGATACCCCGGGATCCATCCTCGTTCAGGCTCTTGACGATCAACGGCAGCGCAAGACGCGCTGGGCGTTTGACCTTTCGGCGCATCGGGAATACGGCGAAGGCCGGCACCGCGATCCGGCGATGGTGCACCAATGTCTTGGACAGATCCTTACCGCGCGCCAAGATCAGACCACGCGGGTTACACCCAGTATACGGGATCTGCATCAGTTCGAGATAGCTTGCGACGTGCTGGTCATACGTGGGCTCGTTGTGAAACTGCTCCAGCAACGTGAACACCACGTGCGGCTTGAAACTTTCGATCTCCTCGCGCACCGGCTTGATTTCCTCCTGCGCACCGAGCGGGCGAACATCATGGCCGGCCGCACGCAAGGTGCTCACGACGTCGTATTCTGTTTTCCATTCGTTGATTTGCCGTGCCGTGTATCCGTCGGTGGAGTCCGGGGGCACGAAGTCCGGATGCATGAGCACCAGAACGCGCAGGCGTCTCATAGCGCGATCCACTTTCGCCGCGAAGGACCGAACAGCGCGTGCATGGTCTTGGCGGTCAACAGGACGGTGAAGTCAGTAACAAGCTTTCGATCGGAGCCGACAGCGCGCAGATTGAGCTCTCGGCAGCGGGAGATCATGTCGTCAAGTACAGCATCAAGCGTGAGTTGGTTCTCGCCTGTCCACCGCGCGACGAGCTGCCTGAAGTGGGCGCGGTGCCGCCTGATGAATGCAGAAGCCGGCTGCCCCCGGCGATGCCGTGGATCGGCGGAAAAGAGCCGGGAGAGGTCGCGGTCGTAAGTCTTCGGCGGCCTAAAGGCGTAGAACGCCTGCTTCTTTTTATAGTGGTCGCCGAGTGTCTGGCTGAGTTCATGCAGCGGATCGACACGCTCCCGCGTCGTGACTAGCGGCCGCTTCCCGGCGATTTCCTCCATCAGTTCGTCGACATATTCGAGCTTCTTCAGCGCTGGCCAGCCGGCATAGCGCGTCCGCCAGTTTGAACGCGGCCGCAGCCACACCGCGAAGGTTTCAGCGAAATCCTCGTCCGGATGGCTCTGTGCGTACCAGAGCCGAAGATGCTGGACATATTGCCGGCTGGCCGGATTGGGCCGGTAGTAGCGTGGGTAGTGTTTTGAGGACCGGCCGAACAGCTGCTGCCAGCGCCGGCGGCGCTGCAGCTGATAGCCGTGCTGGATGGCATGGCCTGCCTCATGGCGGAGGATGGCCATGCATTCGGACCACGTGCCACCCTCGACGTCGAGCATCATTTTCTTCTCGAGCTTCATCAGGCGGGGATGGGTGAGATAGAATGGGATGGCAATGCCGGGCACATCTGCCGGACTAAACCATTCGCTCGATATCCATGTATGTGGCCGCAGCCGGATGCCCCGGTCTTCGAGCTCTTCATAAAGAGTGCTGACACAATCCTCGAGCCAAGTGCCTTCGACAGCAACCCTCAGACTACTGAGGCGTTGCTCGAGCAACTGCTCATCCGACAGCTTTTCCCAAGCATATTTCCGGCGGGGCATAGGCATCTAGAAGGCATAACAACTGGGTACTCAGATGGTGTCATAGGATGCTGCTGACAACAACCGCCGAGTCTCCGCGGCGCGCCGTCGTTCAGCGACCCACAACGGCTTTGGGTCATTCGCGTCGGTTTGGCCGGGGCACAGCGACTTCCGGTCTACCTCGGTGAACGGACCTTTTCAGGATAGGCGGGCATGTCTCAAGGTGCCATAAACGGAAGTCGGGCCTAAGTGGTTCAAGTCTGATACAATTCGTTGAGAAATCCCTTAGCCTCTTGGGCTTGAAATGACCGTTGAACAGGCCTGTCAGACAGAACGCTCATGTTCGGTGACGACCTTATATTTTGGCCCGTCGTTGCCCTTCTCGCTGCGTGCAATCTCTATTTGGGGCCACGTATCAGAAACGATCAGATAGCTATGCAGTGGGGATCGACGGCCAGCCAACGTGGCACGCGTCGAAGGCCATCGGGCTTTGGGGCATAGTTGCGTTCGCCCTTGCAGTTCGATTTCTCATTTGGGGCTCTCAACGTACGCTCCCTCTAAAGTGCATGGCGCCGAAGTGGGCTTGCTGCTTGTCTCCATCATAATTGCCGCGTCGCATGTTCTGGTGGTTAGGAAGGCGATGCAAGCAAGTTAGGCCATCGCTCCATGTGTGCCTTGGGTCGTTCGCGTCGGTTTGCCCGGACCACGGCGACTTTCAGTCTACGCCTTCTCAGGATAGGCGCATGTCTCAAAGCCCGCCAGCATGCGACACTGGAATTGGAAGGAGCCGACGTGATAACCAAAGGCGATCTATCGCACGGCGACGGTGATTGCTATGGCGAGGACGATCAGCCAAGAAAGTGCGCCTATCCATCCGGCCGAATCTGCGTCGCACAGCAATGCGCCGTTGGGCAAGCGTTTGAAGCCCAACCAGTTGAAGCCGACTTCGTGTGAAGAAAGAACGTCAACTTTGACTTTCTGAAAGGTCAAGATTGGAAGCAATAATCGCGCTGTCGTGTACCCTACGACGTCAAGAATGAAATCTAAGAAAATCACCTGCGCCTCCAGCCAATCCGCAACCGCATATCGGGTGACCTCTCATCCCCAGCAAGCGGAACTAGCGCCTGGACTAACACATTGATGGAAGCGCCGCGTCAAAAGCCGGGCAAGTTAAAAAGCCCAAACTCCCAGCGTAAACGTCAGCTTAACGCCATCATTTCTGTTATGGCTCAAAAGCGCCGTTTCGACATTCAACCATCCGGCTGTGGGGCATCGACGCGCCGGAGAGCAGTCAGCTCTGCCGTGGCGAGGACAGCTCTCAAATATCGCCGTGGCGCCCAGGCGGCAAACGACCTCGGCGCTTACATTGCGCGGCGCCCCGTCAACTGTGTCCCGCTCAGCCTCGACCCATATGGCCGCACGGTTGCGACTTGTTCTATCGACGGCGCTGATCTGGGCGAATGGCTCGTACGCAATGGCCTTGCTCTGGATTGGCTTCAATACTCGAAAGGCAGATACGAGAGGGTTCAGCGCGATGCCGAGCGTGCCGGTCGAGGTATCTGGAAGGGCAGCTATGTCGAACCGTGGCTCTATCGCGCCTGCATCCGCGCGAGCGGAAAGCCCCCAACTGTTCGGACGACGCAAGTGCCCATCCTTGATGGAACTGCAACGGGAAGCGTTAATCCACAACGTGCGATGGTCGATTCCCACGGTCGCCCAGGTGGCTCTAGCGTGGTTTGGGCGACTCACGCTAACCCATCAATCTCAACCGCCTCACTGCACAAAAGGAAGAAAATGGTTGCAGCCAACCGTAAACTGCCGGCCTCTGGTTACGCGCTCGAAGTGGACGGCCGGCTCAAAGCCGAATTTGCAACCAGAGACGGCGCAAGGGCAGGTGGAGAAGAGCTCAAAGCGTTTTCCCATGCTTCAGGTCAGGATCTATGACGCGCAGACGAATGCGCGTGAGGAAATCTAGATCCTCTGACTCAAGGCTAAGCGAATTCTTCTGCTTGTGCGCATGCGGCTTCCGCCGCAGCCGGCTGTCGTGAACCGAGCCGCTGACGCGTCTCGGCCGTCCGGCGTCGATCCCTTGCGCCATACGGTGTCGCTCGCCGGGGGTACTCGCGTTAGGGGCCGCCGGCATGCCGGCGCCGCTATCACTGCCCCGAACGCGGGTGCCTTTTGAACCGGTCTCGCGACTGCAGTCGCCTCGGTGCCCGCGGGCATGCCCGCGTCGCTATCACTGCCCCTTCGTCGGCTGCCTTCTCTCGTGCCTCCGCTGCGCTTCGGCCGAAGAGTCTCTCTGTGGGCTAGCACGTAATGCGCGGGACGCTGCCTGCGAGCCGTCAAGAGCAAGAAGAGCCGGATTTTCGTGACGGGTTGGAGGCCGAGAGAGAGTCTCACGGCCGCCCGTCATGGAGAATCCGACATGGCAAGCGCCGTCCAGAAGATCAAACTCAGTCCCTCCCGGGATATTCCTTTCAACAAATTGGTGCTGAGCCAGTCCAACGTCCGGCGCGTCAAGGCGGGCGTTTCGATCGAGCAACTCGCCGAGAGCATCGCGCAGCGTACCCTGTTGCAGGGCCTGAATGTCCGGGCCGTCGTCGATGCAAGGCAGCCAAACCGGCATGTTCGAGGTCCCGGCTGACGGAAGGCGCTACCGCGCGCTGGAACTTCTCGTGAAGCAAAAGCGTATGGCCAAGACGCAGCCCGTTCCCTGCGTTGTGCACCGCGCAGGTCACCGAGAATGTGTGACACACCAACGGGACGTTTTCTTCTGATTCCACAGAGCGCACGACTGATCGGCAGCTACGACAGTCAGGTCGCCTTGGGGCAGTCACGCGTACTCTTGGTTTGGACGCGGCTCATCATGCCTAACGGACGCTCGATCGTGCTCGAGCGCCAGCCGGGCGCCGATGCCGCAGGCTACGCCGGGCTTCAGGATGAGGTCGACAACCACTGGCTCGATCTGTTCAAAGCCGCTACGCTCTCGACATTGCTCGGTGTTGGGGCCGAACTCGGCGCCAGTGGAAACGACAGCGACATCATCCGGGCGATGCGGCGCGGTGCAGGGGATACTCTCAATCAGACGGGTCAGCAGGTAGTCCGTCGCAATCTCAACATCCAGCCAACGCTAACCATCCGTCCGGGATTTCCGATCCGGATGATCGTCAACCGTGATCTTGTACTGGAGCCTTACAGAGGATGAGAAATGCCCAAACTCAAACTCGGTGCTATCGAGAACGATAAACCCGTCAAGGTTACCATGAACTGCCAGCAAGTGTTCACCGTGATATCGTTAGCTATGCTGATATCCTGGCGCCCGAGAGGTCTCTCAATAGGAGGCCCCACTTTACTCAGAGGCTTTGTGATTGCAGCCTTCATGCCGCTCGGTGCATCGCAGCTAGATCAGTATCTCACCCATGGTCGCTATGCCGACGCGGCCATGCCGATGCTGCGATAAATCAGGCTCTCGTTTCGGGTTTGAGGTGTCCGCCGGGGCCATTTTGCCCAAAGAGCAGGGTGCCGATCGCCTGGCGGATCGCGAGGGGTTACCTCCAGCGGGTAACGCAACAAAGGCCATGCGGGCGTTACACCGCATGGCCTTTGCCGGACTGTCCCGGTCCGCGCGAGAATTCCGTCCGATGCTAACTTTGACGTTGCCTCCGCTGGCTGCGCTTTTTATCATTCCCCAGACTTAGCCGACGCCGGCGTTCAATTGCATTTGCGGCTTGCGCCAAGCGGCGTCTCGATAGGTCCTACAAGAGTATTCGTTGAGTGCGCCGACCCAAACTCTATCTCACCCTCGTCGTCACGGCCCCGAGTAGGTTTTGGCTCCTTCAAAATCAGCGGGAGTGCGTCGGCAATTCGTGAGTCGGTCAGGGTTGAACGTTGGCGGCGGCGCCGGGCGACGTCGAGCTTTGCCTTCGAGGTGATGAGAATGCGCGACTGGCTGTTGGTGAGGATGTAGGCGAGTTCGCCCGCGGTCAGGTAGGAGTTCACGCAGGCTCGGCCATGGTGCCCCTGGCTGCTCTTCGCTGGGAATCAGCGTTCCTTCAAGCAGAACGCCCGGGACCTGCTCGGCCGTCGCGACGAGGCGAGCAATCTTGCCGGGGTACGTCCCTTCAAGCTTCAGCGTCAGATCGTTGGCACCAAAGATCGTCGGATGTCCTTCGGTGTGCCGTTTGAGCGTCACGATGGCGGTGAACCGATCGCCGTCTACTGCGCAAATGCCGCTGTAAC
Organism: Bradyrhizobium sp. RDI18; assembly: GCF_043203335.1. Taxonomy (NCBI): domain Bacteria; kingdom Pseudomonadati; phylum Pseudomonadota; class Alphaproteobacteria; order Hyphomicrobiales; family Nitrobacteraceae; genus Bradyrhizobium; species Bradyrhizobium sp. RDI18. The sequence goes on from NZ_JBICRN010000008.1 coordinate 6,848,673, forward strand.
TCATGATGCTTTCGCGACCCCAGATTTTGCCGTCAGCGACATGGGCAATGCCGGTGCCTTGGCCCACCGGGGTCTTGAACCACGCCGCATAAGTACCGCCTTCAGCATGGGCAATCGCTTTGGTACGCGGTAGTTGCGCGTGAAGCGCCATCCATCAGCCGGATCGGGGCCGCAACGGCGCATGCAAGGCGCAACACCGTTTCGCAGCGAGGGCATCTGAAGCATTTAACCTCGTACGGCCCTTCGAGTTCGACTCCGATCAAGAACCGTTCGATCTTGCAGATCGTGCACTCTTCAGCGGCCATGCCCAAGCCCCTCGTTCCGGAGTTGTTGGTCATCAGAAACTTGGCCATCAATCCGAGCCCTGAAGGCTAATTGAGGCTTAACTCGTCTAGGCGTAGGAGTACGGGCCGCACTCAACAATCTAAACGTGACGCTAAGGTAGCGATGTGCCGACGTTGAGAAGATGGCAGCGGCATCATACCGAAGCCACTCTGCAGACGTAGTCCTAGGCTCCAACTGGTTCATTTCTCCTTCGCCTTCGTTGCCGCGAGGCAAAGGCCGGGTCCTAATCGAGCGCTCGATGACCTTCGTTGGTAAGCACGGGCACGTCGTCGCGTGTTTCGACGAGGCCCATTTCAATCAATGTTTTTAGATCATCAGGATTAGCTGGCGTTAATTTTGTCCGCTTGGCTTTGATATCGCGCAGCGCCCAGCGGAAGCGAATGGCCGTGTCTAAATCTATACCGGCTAATGGGGACAGTGGTTGATTTGTTGTCGCGGCTTCGTGTTCGCGCTCAGCCTCAGTAGTAGGTGTAGCCACGGCAGATTCAAGCTTTACCGCGGTATAGTCAGCGGTAGTGTCTTCTGTGGCACTTGGATTGGTTTGTGAAGGTTCGGCCACGGTGGAATCAGCTTGCGAGCGGCTTCTAGACGAGGCCGCGGCTAACATTTCTCCGAATTGGTGAAGTTTGTCCGCTGCGCTCATTTTCCCGTCGCCTTCAACCCAGTCATACTAGCGGGCAGGGGCGTCGCCGCGGCCCGCCGGCTTATCGCTCCGAACCGTCGTTGCTCTGGCTAACGAACTGCAGGTCGTTTGGCGTGTTACTGAGATGAGAGAGCCGGCCGTTGTCTTCATATCTCGCTGCGAGATCAAGAAGCCGCCTTTTGATGAATGGGTCGGCTTTCTCTGCAAGATCGCGTACAGTTTGGGCGCGCTGTTTCTTAAATTCGTCGTCCAACATGATAGGCCCCTGTCGCGAAAAGCCTCGTCTCCCGATAGGACCGAAACCTGCAAGCGTTACCGCGGCTGCAGTCGCAGCTTCTTGGGTTCAAGGGCGCGATCAATTGCCGTCTTCGCCGCTGTGATGGCGTGATCCCGGACGCGCGCCTCGCCGTGCCGGCGCCTCTCCTGAAGCCGGACAGACCATTTCCACTTTCTGTCGATGCCCTGGACCACTAATCTCGAAGCCTCGATACTCCATGCTCTAGCTCCACTCCTCCTGGTGACGCTGGTCCGGCCGCGGCCGGACCTGAGCGCGTAGACAACAAAGCCCGCCGATTCACGCCGGCGGGTTTCTCTTGCGGTGTACTGCCCAGGCGACCTAAGCTGTCGCCCACTGGTTCAAAAGGGAGTGCGGACAGTGGCGACAGGTACGGTAAAGTGGTTCAACGCAACTAAGGGATTTGGGTTTATCCAGCCCGACAGCGGCGGCAAGGATGTTTTCGTGCACATTTCAGCTGTTGAGAAAGCCGGCCTGAGCAGCCTCAATGAGGGTGCCAAGGTGAGCTATGAAGAAATGAGCAACCGGGGCAAAACGTCCGCGGAAAATCTAAGAGTCGGGTGAATTCGAGTCAGCTGGCTCATGGCGATTATCCCCGCGGACCCACGATGTCGGCTAACCATGGGTCACCAGCGGCTGCTACGTGGGTTCTGGATGCAGGGACCACAAACGCAAACCCCTGCCGGTGAAGTCGGCAGGGGTACGCAAACGAGGTGGATGACAAGCGCGCGAGCCCTTAAGGCCCGGTGGCCCATCAAGGACCCTTGCGGCACCATAAAACCGATCACGCCCGACCCTTCAATGATACTGATGTATAGACCGGTCACCGCTTTGCTCGCTTCCAAGCAGCACCCGGGTGCGCCAAAGCCGAAGCTATCTGGTCAGGTGCTCCAACATGGCCTCGCAGGCCTTCTCAGCTTCGGCGAACGTCTTGAAGGGTGATCCGCCCACCCTGATAGTAGGCTGGTTGATATTGATGGGGCGACAAGAAGCTACAAAGCCAGGCTTCCCGTGGAGTCCAGGACCACTGCTACTCTCGTTACTGATGACAAATGAGAAGCCGCGCTCGCTCGCGCTCCATATCTTTAGCTCTCTTGTCGCGGGAACAACGCGGCTGAAGTGCATGGCCATTCAATCCCCAAGCGAGCCAAAACAGCGCCAGAGAATTCCGGCTAGGCCGGCAATCCCGCTGTTATGTCGGAGTAAGCAGACGGCCATTCGGCGGCAATTACCAATCTTTTCCTGAGAGTGCAGGTTCCCAAAGAGACACGCCGCCGGGATCAAAATGGCATGCCCGGCGGCGCTTATTCCTAAACTGGGACACTGAAATCCCCAGCGCTTCATACACTGCAGGTCCCGTGCCACAGGGCTATGACACCGACCACCAGCTGCACGGCCTGTGAAACTGCAATCCTAATAAGTTGTTAATCACGGATTGCTACGCATGGCTTAATCGCGGAAAGCCCCCAAGCCCCCCGCGGGAGTACGGAAATCCGCCGATCTCAACCCGGCGGGTTTCTGCATGGCGCCCAATTTTGCCAAGAATCACACACACGCTGAACAAGCCATTCCGGTGGGTGACCGTGGTGGTCGGCTCGGCGCATGTTGTCCGGAAACCTGTCGTGCGCCGGGCCGCTTTTAAGGCTTACTGTTAGGCTGTGTGTGGGTTCTTGGATGGGGTTGCCGGCATCGTCGCAGAGAGCGTTTCGATGGCCGACTGTTCTTCCGCAAGGCGCTTGGCAATAAACTGTCGTTCGAGATCCGTCAGGCTGGATTCTAGCAGTTGGCGATAGCGCTGAATGTTGCCGTGATGTGTTCGAAGCCGAGCAAGATTCTCGTCAATCATGTTGCCTCCTAACAATAGCTCAAAATTGGTGCTGAAAAGCAGAAATCTCCTGCGCTCGCGCCCCGGGGTCAAGCATGAATCGGGCCACTGGTTTATGTAAGGCACTATAAGAGGGGTGCCTCTTCGCGACAGTCATCGCCATCTCGGTCAGCGGGGCGCGAACTGTACGAGCGCCACCTGCCGGGCAGACGTGCCCAAGCAACGGGTATCTAATCAGGCGGTGGTGCCGGAACATTGCCGTACCGCATCACCTTGCCAGCCCCCGCACCCCGGTTCGCTCAAGCGACCGGGGTGTTGCTGGGCTCTACGTTGTAGGGCTGCCCGTATTGAGCAGAATGGAAACGGCGGTGACGAGCTGAGCGGGCGCGAACGGCTTTTGCAGGAGGATGCTGTTGGGGACTCCTTGCGACGTCCATTCGTCCGCAGCCGCTCCCGTCATGTAGATGACCGGTAAGGCAGGGACTTTTTCCCTGATCTGTCTCGCGACCTCCCAACCGCTCAAGCTGCCCTTCAAGCTAACGTCGGTGACGAGCGCCTTGTAGTTTTTGCGCCCGCTCTTGAACAGGGTCAGGGCTTCTTCCGCTGAGGAGAGAATATCGGTTTCAAAACCGCCTTCGGTGAGCGCATCTTCAACTATGCCCTGCACCGGATATTCGTCCTCAATGACGAGAATTAGAGGCAGCTCGGCCACGATTTTCCCCGGCGCGCTTGAGAACCGTCAATGTATGTATGGGTCGGGGTGCCCTTGGTTCAAAAAAGCGGACATAACTGGGGCGGAGGGCAATCGCGCGCGGTCGGCCTGCGCTCTCAGCGGTGATCTTTTCAGATCAGCCCCAAGACTATGACCGTCCCGATCTCGATCAGAACTACAGTTCCCAGGGCGGCGACGGCAAGAAAAACGTGGGCTGGAGGGTAGTGGGCCAGTTTGACTAAGGCGGGCCGGCAGCCGATTCCATTGACGCTCTCACTATCAAGCAGGATGATTGAGCCCCAAAACCTAGAGAGGGGGTAATTCAATGAAAACATTCAGTGCGGTTGCGGTGAGCGTTTTGATGCTCTGCTCTGTAGCCTACGCGCAACAACAGCCTACTCCCAAGGTAACACCTTTGATGAAGTCTCCTGTTTCTGGGCAGCCGGACAAGGAGTTCGTCTTTCTCAGCATTGAATGGCCAAGTGGAACGGGTACGCCGCCGCACACCCATTTGGGCGATGAATATGGCACGGTGATTGAGGGCTCCTACACTGTAAAGCAAGGCGACAATGAAGCGAAGACGTACAATGCTGGAGAGTCCTGGCATGTACCTGCTGGTGTAGTCCACGAGTCTAAGAATGCAGCACCGATGACAAAGACTATGAACGCCTTCATCGTTGAGAAGGACAAGCCGCTGATCCAGCCATTTAGGAAACCTTAGGCTTCGTTTCGACGCCAGCGGATTTCAGAGGCTGCCTCATTCAACTGGCGCACCACCGGCTGGCGATAAGAACGCATTGTAGCCTCGCAATTTCGCGAAGCCCCGAAACCCAAGAGTAAATTCGCTTGCGTAAGAAATGTTTCGGTCTGAATGCGCGACGCGCGGGGCGGGTCGGCACTGGGCTGCCGTCACCGTATCGGTAACCGACGCTGGCGCGACGTGCCGGGAAGCGCCCTTTGCAAAGGGCGTCCGGCCGTCTCAAACGCCAAACGAGTGCCTGATTTGTCGCAGCATCGACAAGGCCCCGTCGGTATACCGGCCATGGGTGGGATACTGATCCACCTGTGATACACCAAGCTGCACAAGGGCTACAATCACGAAGCCCCTGAGCAACTCGGGTTAATGCATTTCGGAATTCGCCGCCGCTCGTCGCGACCTATCTGCAATGGCAAAAGGCTAACAGCAACCCATAATAAATCCCTTGAATCGCGGCACGAGAAACAGGGCGAGAGGCTGCCAACGAAGGCCGCCCGTACGAGCTAATTGACAGGCCGCCAACTGAAGGCGGCCCTTTACCGACTTTCCAGCTCTTGATCGCCAGGGCCGAAATCTGTGCAGGGTCTTTGATACCGGCCTGCGCGATCTTGATGATCTTCTTCGCGATTATTTCCGTCAGGGGATCGTCGCGATCCTTAACGCAGAGGACCCGTAATGCGCGGTCGTAAGCTTCCATAATACGGCTAACCTCTTTCGGCCCCATCGTGTGGGTTTGTAGATGTAGAAAGATAGCCATTTCTCACCTTCCCAAGCCCGTGCAGGTGACAAAGGACATCAATAGCACGGCGGGGGTCTCGTCCATCCCGCTTTTATGCGCCCCTAGGCCACGCCTGAGGAGTAACAACATCGCCTCTAAGGTGACTCGCCGATAGTCAATTTCAGATGGCACTCAGCGTACATCACATCCGCTGTCGCCGATGTCCGTTCTTGGGAGCGGACGGCGCGGTGGTCAGCGTATGCTGGCCGATGGGCGATGATGCTGCCGGAGCGTCAATGTGGGCGGGTGGCGCCTGCAAAGGCTTGAGCGATAGACATTGATAAGCCGCGTCATTCGTTTGCATTCGATAGTACAGCCGCACGTCACCGCCCATCGGCATACAGCGCGACAGCCGGCAAATGTGACCTGCGTCCGCCATCCAACTCAGCTGATGTTGGACCGTAGAGCGCGCGTACATGTCGAGACGTTTCCAAATTGTGCTTGCCCGCGCTGCATTGGCTTCTCCAACGGGAACGAGGTTCCACAATTTGTTGAAGTCAGCCTCGGTCATTCGCAAAAGACTTTCAAATGGCGACAAGGCAGGCCTTCAGCTGAACGCCAAGGCAAGCAAGCCAGAGCAGAGCAGCAAAAGACCAGCGACAGCCGCGAGAAATGAATTGGAGGCAAAAATTCGTCACGCGTAACATGTTAACGTAGCGAGGGCGCTAGTAACGCCTCAGGCGGTCTTCGCGAAATCGTATCTGCGGAGCTCAGCCACCCTTGCCCGGCAATACTCGCGGTAAAATAAGCTGATTAGCTTCCACGTGATCGCACCCCGTTGTTGATCGAGGCCTTGATATCAGGCCTTCGTTGCGGGACGTCTTCGCCGCCTCCAAAAACGGTTTCGCGTGCATTGCAGCAGTGTTTCGTGGCCGGGCCGGGACGATCCACGCAATTGAGGCCCGACGGTTTGAGGAAATAGGTTGCTCTGCGAGCTTAGCAGGATCCGCAGCTGAATCCGGATAAGCGGCTATCTTAGGTCCGCTTTCGAGACATGAACGGACCAGCGTAAGCGGGCGCTGCCGCCGCTCTTGACTAGCGGACGAGCCTTGGTCGTCCTCTACTACGTGGATTGTGTCGCCAATTTATCTAGTGGAGTAAGAAAACGTTTAGCTGGAGACCTCTTTTTTCCTGACGGATTGGCCGGAAGCATTCAATTGCATCGCGGCAGCGTATCCGGCCTCAGTAAGCCTGCTCAGGGTGGTCTCACCACGATTGGCACATTCAATTATTTTGGCGGCGATGATCCGACGCGCCCGGTGTGCCTCGCCGCCAGTTGGAAGAAGTAAACACCCGCGCTCAAGGGCGACTTCCATATTAGCTAAAGTTCGGGAATCGAAGGTATCAGTAATCATGTGATCCTCCCTTGCGCCCCGTTTTACTTTGGCGATCTAAGGCCGGGAGATTTCAGCCACGGATTTAGGTGCGCAGCCGCGTCTATTTGGTGGACCTTCCGCAACAATTCGTCGCGTTGTTTTCCCGGCCGTAACTTGCTGGCCTGCCCGTTGAACTTGGCTGCTGCTTCCGCAAGCTGATCTTCAAATGAGTGTAGCTTTGAACGATTTCGCTTCATGATGCAGCACATCAGGTACGGTTCGCTAGTATATTGAAATCACCGTCATGAATGCTGTCTGTCTGATATCTTACATAGCGAGACTAAAAAACTCGGCTATGTCAGGTAAATGACGTACCATGCTGACATTATCGGATATCCATTAAGGCACCGATAGCTGAGAGTTCTTCGCGCTCCCGCCTGTCCTCAGGAGCGCGTTATGAAGAATCTTTTACTCAGCCAACTCAGCCAAGACGATTTCAAACGACTTGAGCCCTATCTCAAGATCACACCTTTCAAGCAGCATTCGGTCTTGTTCGAGGCAGAACAGGAGATCAAGCACGTCTACTTCCGGCGGGTGGAGTGGTGTGACGCTCGAGGCAGGGGAGATGGTCGAGGCGGCGATGGTCGGCGCGGAGGGCGTCGTTGGGGCTTCGGCAGCGCTTGACGGACGCATTTCTCTTAGCCGTGGAATTGTCCAGTTGCCCGGCGACATCATCATTTGCAGCATCGAGGGATTGAAGTCGGCTGCATTACAGAGTCCCAAACTGCTGTCCCTGCTTATTCGCCATGAGCAGACCGTGTATTCTCAGGCGCAGCAGTCGGCGGCTTGTTTTGCTACACACACCATATTCAGGCGCGTCTTTGCCGTTGGCTGCTGCGGGCGAGGGATTTGTCGGGCAGCGACACTCTAATTTTCACACACGAATATTTAGCGGAAATGCTCGGCGTTTCAGGCGCACAAGTGTCACGGTCGTCACGCACACCCTACAGTCGGCCGGTCTAATCAAATGCGCCCGGGGGAAAATCCAGATCCTCGACGCGGAAGCACTACAGGACGGCACGTGCGAGTGCTACGGGACGGTGAAGCGCCATTACGACAGGCTATTGGGTCCTGCCAAGTAGAAACTCGGTCTTGTTGGCACGCCGTGAGTTTCGGTTAGCCGACGGCTTCATAGAAACTTTTGGACCGGCAGTCGCAGCTGAGGGTATCTAATGTTTTCGAATGCCGCCTGTTGGCTCATCGCGTCATTTCGCTGTGATGCGGAATTTGGTTGGTATCGGGGCATAACGGACTTTGGCGAGCCGTCCTGGCCGGCAGATTATGGGTTCACGCCTAGTGCTGTCCGGCTCTGGGTCTGGTTTTTGGGCCCTCACCTGGGCGAGGTCGCGCATGTCAATCAGCTCGCCGCAGACAGGACAGTTCCGAGATGCTCGACCTCCGGCCGGTCCGGATCATCCATGTCGACGCCAGTGTAGCGCGGCAACTGCCGAGAGCTTTCGACGTCCGCCTGAAATCCCTCGGGAAGATCCGGCGCGGTGGACTCATCGGATTGATTGCAGACCGGGCAGGGCGCTCCGGCAGCGCCGCAGGTACAGGCGCGCGCGCCTAACCACGGCTGGTCCGGATGCGCCTCGCAGACCCAACGACAGTTGCCGCAGCGCGCACACCACTTCATTGCAGGTCCTCCCGCGGGATGTCATTTATGATTGGCGCTTTTTCGGCTCCAATCCCAGCTCTCGACACGTCTTGATTACCTCATCAACACGGTCTGCTCGGTCGAGAACTTCCGCCGCTTCCTCGACTGAGAGACCATCATTGATTGCCGCTTTGAGGTCCTCGACTTCTGTCTGTGTCCATTCGCCCGGGGCCATCACAAATCCTCCCGCAGCCCCTTGAAGAACGGATGCCTCACCTTGCCCTCGGCTGATTGGGCACGGTACTCGATCTCTGCGAGCAGCTCCGGCTCCACCCAGATGCCCTTGTGAGCGATGCGCTTGGTGTAAGGCTGAGTTTTGCGGATCAGCGGCGCCAGACGTTTGCGGAGATTGGCGGCCGACACCTTGTCGAAGCCGTGGTCGACTTTACCGGCATAGACCAGGTCCTTGCCTTTGCGACGGCCGACATAAATTCCGTCCCACTTGTTGCCTTCGAGCGCGAAGCCGGCGATGGTCAGCGTCTCGCGCTGGGCGCAGGATTTCTTGACCCAGTTATTACCTCGGCCGGAAGTGTAGGCGCTGTCGCGCACTTTCGAGACTACGCCCTCCAGTCCGACCTTGCAGGCGTGGGCGTACATGTCCAGTCCGTCGACCTCGAAGCTCTCGCTGAACTGGATGTCGGTGCTATCGATGATCTTCTTCAGGTGAGCCTTGCGCTCGATTAGCGGCAGCCGCCGCAGATCGTAACGGTTGAGGTAAAGCAGGTCGAACGCGACCAGGATAATCTTGGTCGACTTGCCTCTCAGTTCGTTCTGCAGGACGGAGAAGTCGGTGGTGCCGTTTTCGGAAGGGACCACGACCTCGCCATCGATGATCGCCGTGCCGGCGGCAATGTGCCATGCGTCATCGGCAATCTTGCGAAAGCGTTTGGTCCAATCGTGTCCGCGCCTGGTGAAGACCTTGACCGCGCCATCCCTAAGATGGACCTGCACCCGGTAACCGTCGAACTTGATCTCGTGGACCCAGCGCTCGTCGCCTGGGACCTTCTCAATGGACGCCGCCAGCGCGGGCTCGACGAATCCGAGGAAGGGCGCCTTTACGCCGATCTTGCGCTGAAACGCCACGCCAAATACTCCACACCGCTAAAGTGATTCAAACTGGCCCAGGTCGAATCGTTCCGGCCGGGAAAAACTGGAACCCGGCTCTTCTTGCGGGACGGCGAAGGCAAAGAAGAAGTCGCCCGCGGACGTCGGAAATACGCCAGTGCCTATTCACGCTGCGAGCATATCGCGCTCGTTGCAGGAACGTTTCGTCACTACTGGAGGACGTGACGGCGTTGGTCGGATTGCCCTTCTCCCGTTCAAGCAAACAGCTCTGCGCCGGCGGATGTGAAGGCGACGAAAGTCCCGATTCGTGAAGCGTGAGCCAGCCGCGCTCGACCGCGTAATCGAGACCGGCACGATATTCCGCCGCCGTGCCCTTATCGCCGAACAGGAATGGGCCGTTGATCTTCTCTATGTAGATACGGCCATCCTGGATGGGTTCGAAGGCCTGCGCGTGCTCCATCAGCCGGCGCGCGGCTTTTTCAGGATCGGCAAAAGGTCGGTCGGTAGCTTATTTCATGCGGCGGCTTGTCTTCCTTGTCTGGGCCGCGAGCGACGATCCTGATCGCGTCGTCAGCCTGCGGCCGCTGCAGCGCCTTCGCCTCGTCCCACGGCGCGCGCATCCAGACGTCGCGCTCCTCATCGGTCAACAGGATTACGGGCATGGTCTTGGGATGGATTGGCCCGACGACAGCGTTCGGCGTCGTGGTGAGAAAGCCGTAGACGTTATGCGGACCGGGAATCGGATTTGATTTCGTCCCGCGCTGGCCCTTGAATTCGGTCCAGATCCCAGCGAAGCAGGTCAGCGGCCGATCGTCATTAATGGCGAACCAGACGACGTCCTTTTTCTTGGTCTCGGGTTCGGCTCCGGCGCATATTCAGCGAAGCTGTTGAACGGCACCAGGCACCGGTTTTCGGGCTGCAGCCAGCCGCGCCAGTGCGGCGAGATGGTGTTGCGTATGTTGGTGACCGGCGGGCCGGCGAACTGCGGTGGCGGCGGCATTCCCCAGCGCATCAGGACGAGCTAGCGCTCAGCGCCGGCGTTGCGCACGACTGGCGCCGGATAATCGGGAAAAACGCCTGGCATCGGAGGCAGATTGGCGACATAGCGGTTCATGACGCGGAAGAGCGCGCAGATGGCTTCTTGGTTTGTGGTGATGCTGTAGAGATTGCACATTGTGGAGAGCTGCCGCGATAGATGCTTCCCGCTAGCCTCGATCAGTATGCGAGTCTCTCAGCTTTCGCATGTAATAGCCCTGCCTTTGAAGCGCTGACCTAATCGCATCGCTGACGTTGACAACCCTCTTCTTGCTCTTGCGCCATTTTCCCAGCGTCGCAACAGCCGGAATCGGGCATCCCTTCTTCACAACGAGCAGATCACGTCTGGTGTTCAAATACACATCCATATGCCTATCTCCCAAAAACGACTGAACTTATCGTTTGTGAGCAGAGCGTAGGTTACCGAAACGCAACACCAAGCCATTGTTGTGCGCCTTCCTAATTTACCGCTGGCAGGGAGCGCAGCGAGGAGCGTGACCAAGTTAAAGCGGCAGAGGCTCGGTGCCGGCTAGGTCTTGTGGATTGCTCAGCGGCTTCAGTGACGCTGTAATGGCCTGCCATGAGCACGAAGAAGCGTGAAGTGATCTGGGGCGGCCGGATCATGGGCGCGGATATGCGCGCCCAGACAGCCCGCCTAAACGCTAAGAAGGCCGCCCGTGCCGCTGATCGAGCCGAGGCAGAAGCATGGTCGGTCCGCATGGAAGGCTATGGCGGCCCGGCCCGGCCATCCCCAACGATTCGCCAATGCCTGAACGGCGGATACGGCTGGCTAGAGATCGAATGCTGCTGACACGGGCAAGCCTGCCGCTTGATGCTATCCGCAGGGCGCGTGATACGCCGATCTGGAAGCGAGAACAGTCCTTCCGATGCCGGTCATGCGGCACACGTCGGTACAAGCCGCCGGTTCGGATGATCAGGTTGACCGAGGAGCGGGAGATTGCGCCTTATAAGTGGTACATCCTGATGAAGAACGATAACCCGCGACGCTATCTTAGCGGCACGGGTGCCTAAAGGCGGTCCGCCCCGCATTAGTAATGAGATAGAGATCGCTCACGTTTGCGTTCCATCAATCCAGCCCGCCTCTGCTAGGTTGCCAAGCAATTTGTCTCCAACGGCGATCTCGTTCAGGATCGACACAGCCGCCTTGCATCAGCAGCTGCAGAACTTCTCGCTGGGGTACATAGGATATGGCTTCATCATTCGCGATCTATTGTACGATCGATCTCTCAAGATCAAAACGGGGTCAACTCGTCGACTGACAAAAGGCATCGAGAGCCGGGCAGGGCGTTCGCGTAATGAGCGGTGATGCAACGCTGTTGGCTCTGTCTGCGACCACCCGCAACGGGCAGCTGATCGTCTGTTTGCGCAGTGCGGCGGCGAAGGTGACGCTGGATGGCGTATGATGCGAACTCGGGCGGGCGCGCAACAAGAGTTCATGCGCGCGCTCACTGCGAGGCTACACCCGTAGTCCGCGCGCAGCGTGACCAACAGTAAATCGCTCGACAAATTCGGCCACGCGGTCGCGTCAGGAATCGTGCAGCCGCGTGGCGCGATCTATTTAAAGGATTGTGAAAGTTGCGACAGACCATACCCCAGCCCCGTCGCACTGTTTGTTAAACGCGCCTTGATAGAGACACACCAAGTTTTGCAGCCATGACGCTGGTGGCACCGGGAGTTCGCTTCAACGCCTTTGAGATCTTGGCGACGCCTGACTTTGATTTTGCCATCGTCTTCATTGTCCGAACATCGTCTTTTGTCCACGCGCGGCGAACTACTTTCTTAGCTTTTGCCATTCTTACTCCGATTCATGTTGGGCAGTGCCGGGCTTCTATCATGACTGTCTGCGTTGGCGAGCAAGAACAAACTTCCATTGCGAGAAGTGAATGCGACCTCGCTACGTGAAAAACGGGATATGTGATCTACATTACTGTTATTGGTCGGAGAAAGCGGGCATGTACCTCTCTTTTCGAGGGGACGCCCCAGCGTGGACGAGCGATTTACAGGAATAGAGCGCGCGTCCTCCGGGAACTTGCGACGGAGGCGGACCCATTGATCAAAGGACGCCTGTTGCGTCTTGCGGACAATTGCGACGATATGACCACAACGCAGACAGCGCGCGATTAGGCGTCAAAGAGGCCAGAGCAAAGTGCTCACGTCGATAGTCGCGACGAAAACTAGCAGTTTCTTTCTGCGCTTGGACAACAATCATTGTGTCTTCGCAAGCGCCGCGATAGCCGCGACGGCGGCTTGGTCTTGGTCATCACCCAAAGCGAAGTTTTTCAACACCATCGGGAAAAACAGACATGCCCGGACGACCCGCGATCAGCTTTTCGACCTAAGCACACCATATGCCCGCCGCGGGGATATGCAGACTCCCCAGACGTTGATCGTCCAAGCTCTGCGCAGCACTCGCTTTGTCGAGGAGATTGCGCGTGCACGAACGAAGGCCACCTATCTCGGTTGCGACGTCGAGCTCCGATACGGAGCTTGCGAACATTGTCGTGCCGCCGTCCGGTCAACTCAGCCATCAACCCGTCACCGTCGATTCGACCTTTGTCTATTCCGGCGACCCCGAAAGCGTTCGCGAAGGGTTTTGGCTGGCGCTGAGCTTGATGCAGGCGAGCGGTAACCTGCTCACCCCTGATGCCGCCCAGCCTGTCGGCAATCTCGTCCAGGAGGACAAATAGATGTGCATCCTCAAATGGCTCGCCGCGTCGCTCGTCGCGGTTTCACTCAGTACGGCGGCAAGGTCGCAGGACATCGGCTGGCAGAAGGTCGATGATGTCATGGGCAGAAAAGCGGCGGTGACCAGCGACGTGCACCGCTACGGATTCCCAGCACCGACCTGTCAGTCACGCTCGACTGCGTTGCGATCAAACCGGCGCTGGCGCTGGGCGGCTGGGTTGCGTTCAAGCCGGCGGGTGATGGCAATGGGCGACCTCGTGCTGCTGGAGACCGAGATCAATCCGGTGATGCTCAAACTGATCGAAGGCGGGCTCGAAATCACCGCCGTGCACAATCATGTGCTACGCGCCAGTCCCGCAACCTTCTACATGCATGTCGGCGGTCATGGTGACCCCGTCAAAATTGCGGCGGTCATTCGCGATGCGCTTTCAGCCAGCAAGCCGCCGCTTACCGCGCCTGCGGCCGGCGCGCCGCCGCCGATCGATCTCGATACTGAGCAACTCGACCAGATCATCGGCGTCAAGGGCCAGAACAATGGCGGCGTCTATCAGTTCAACGTACCGCGCGGCGATTCGATCAGCGAAGGCGGCATACAGCTCACGCCGGTCGGTCCGATAGAGTCGCCGAGGCCATCGCCGATCGTGCAGACGCTGCACGAGAATACGAAAACGGATTTGGTCGTCGAAACCGAGCGGGACCGCGGCGTTCGCGTGATGCTAACCTTTGGCCACAAATTGCCGGGTCCGGCACTAGCGCAGATCGCTGGCGTCCCGAAACGCCGGCGAACGGACCCGGCTTGGTCGCTGAACCGAGGCCGCCCTTGCGAACTGTGCAATAGAAAATCGGGCCGTAAGTCACTGTAATTGTTCGATGATTTTTCCGATTTTTCGCTGTGGCGCCCCCGAACCTATGTATTCTGACGCGTCGCACCGACGATGCAGCGTTATTTGGCCGACGGAGCCCGTCCAACAGCACGCGAACCCGGACTTTAGGCGAATCCAACGATCTTGCCGACATTAGAACGAGGTTTCCTGATACGGGATTCCGCGAACTGGTTATGGCTGTCGTTCGAGATCGATTCCGCTAGGAAGAGGTCTGTTCCGCTAGGAACATCTCTTTCTCAGCCTTATTCTATGCTCACAGGAAGAGATGATCATGAGGATCTCTTGCGGTGTCAGCACGCGGACCATTGCAGCGGCCGAAGGAAATCGGTTCACTTCAAGTGTTCGTCCTCGACGTCGATCGCAGGCCAACGCTTGCCTTTGAAGCACTTGACCTTGCAGAGGCGCAGGACATCTGCCGCGACGCCGACCTGCGGACCGATCTTATCGCGCTCACATCGAACGGCGCTCCGATCTGCGCGCCAAATTCAGCCCTGGTCCCCCGACTAGCGGCACAAGAGGAGATCGCGGCGTTCTGGCATGCGGTCGGGCAGGCTCCGGCATCTGATATGCCGACAATGACATTCCTGATCAAGATCGACGGTGTCATGGTCGTAACAGTCAACCCGGAGTAGGCCTGAGATCGTCACCCCCGAAGTTGCCCGAAAGACGCCGATCGAGATCGAGAGTCCTATCTATGCGATAATTACCCCGCGGCCATAAGGAGGAGTTTTATCGAGGCCCCATATAGATGCAGTCCCATTTGTTGCCGTCGAGGGCGAAGCCGGCGAAGGTCAGCGTCTCGCGCTGAGCGCAGGTTTTCTTCACCCAATCCCTGCTACGGCCGGAAGGGTATCGGCTATCACGGACCTTCGAGACGACGCCTTCCAGCCCCACCTTGCACGCAGCTCGAACATCTTTCTGCCGTTGACTTCGAAGCTTTCGCTGAACTGGACGTCGGTCCCGTCGATAGTCTTCTTCAGATGCGCCTTGCGCTCGCAGCAGCAGCTTTCGAAGGTCATAGCCATTGAGACAGAGGAGGTCGAAAGCGACCAAGACGATCTTTGTGGACTTTCCCTTCAGTTCGTTCTGAAGGATTGAAAAATCCGTAGTACCGTTCGCGGCTGGAACGACGATCTCTCCATCAATGATGGCCGAGCCGGCCCTGATGTGCCACGCATCGTCGGCGATGTTCCTGAAACGTTGGAAGAAGTAAACACGCACGCTCAAGGGCCACTTCCATATTAGTTTATAGTTCGGCGATTGAAGGTATCGGTGATCATGATCCTTCCTTCGACGGACCGAGACGCGCCCGAAAACGACGTCGGCTGTGCCCTGGTGAACTGACATCGTTAGCCTGAACGTTCAGGTCCGAAAGTCTTAGTGGTCGCAGGAAGCACGATTGTACTTAGGTGCGCTATCTCTTCGGTTTGGTCTGCTTACCGGCAGAAGCGATTGAGCGGCCCGGGCGAGTGTTCGGATCATCCACCCGAGGTCCCAACACAATAATACATCCTGCGCCAACATGAAGCACTATCGGGGCAGGACGTTGGGTCAGAAAATACCTTCTGAAATTGGGCAAGTTCTTAGTCGCGCATCGATAGGGATATCCCAAGCTTTGCCGCCATAACAGTCGTCGCGCCGGGAGTCCGCTTCAACACCTTTGCGATCTTGGCAACGCCTGACTTTGCTTTTGCCATCGTCTTCATCGTGCGAACATCGTCTTTTGTCCACGCGCGGCGAACTGCTTTCTTAGCTTTTGCCATTCTTTCTCCAAATCGTACGGGGCGGAGCCGGGGTTCTATCATGATCCGACACAGACCGCGCTTCCAAGACACAGTAGGTCAGTTTGACCAAACAACTGCATTTCAAGGTCGAGTATTGATCAGCCCGTCGGGCTTTCAGGGCCGCAAGAGTGAAGAACTCGTACACACGGTTGCATCCGATGCGTGCATGTAGCTGAGGGTCCTCCAACTATCGATGGCGAAGCAATGTACCCGCTAAAGACGGGACAATAGAGATTCTTTCAAATCTGCAAAACGAACTGAAAGGGCGATCCACCAAGATAGTGCTGGTTATCTTTGATTTGCTCTATCGCAAATAGCTCATCGCGGCAATTGGGGTTGAGCCGCAGTTGCTTGCCGAAATTGAACTTCGGGCCAAGTCGGCGGAGGGCGGTTGCGGCATCCGTTCTTCAAAGAGAGGATTTGCATGACTAAGCTATCGAGGCGTAACCGCAATGCCACACCGATGCGGATTCCGTTCGGTTGTGATCAGTATCGTACAGACGCAACCGGAATGAAGGTTAGGCTTCGCGTGTGTAGGGCAATGCAGCGGCGGCGGTTGCGGACTCGTCGAGGAACCTCCAAGCCTCGAACGAGTCCGCTGGCGTCGGCGACCGATTGCATGTATCGACTGCGCCACCAAGCGTTCGGTCAAATCAAGCATGATGGGGCGCGCGCAGCCCTATTCGCGCAAAGCCGACATCGGAGCTGATGACGAGGTAACCAAAGGGCCCATCCGACTTCATCGAAGCAGGCGCTATTGGCGGCGCAAACCGTCAACCCAGCAACCCATCCAGCAGCTTGAGGATGAGAAGCTGGCGCATCGGCTGGCAAAGCCGAAACCAAGGTCCGGACAGCAGTAAGGTCAGCAAAGGTAATCGGGAACGACAGAGTGGCAATTGCGCGCTCCGTTGGTGGGCCCGGGCACTAGCAGTCAAGCAACATGCGCCGGCCGCTTGCAATACGAGTCTTTAGGATCAGCGTTTTCCGGCTGCTCCGCCTCTTTGGAGAGCCGGCCGCGCAGTAACGCGAGCACGGCGGCTTCCTCCGGCTTCAAATTTTCGACAGCGCTCCGAGGCTCGCTCTCGGCTTGTAACTTGATCTCGAGGACCAGGTTTCCGTCCAAGTAGGCGTTCAGCACTTCCGGATGGATGTAGCACTTCCTGCAGATCGTCGGCGTGTTGCCGAGCCGTGCGGAGACTTTTTCGATCGCGCTGCAAAGATTGCGCTTGGCCTGAGCAGCACTGTCTAAGCTCTCAAGTTCGCTCAAGGCCATGGCCGCCAGCACCGTCCCCGCCCAGGTTCGGAAATCCTTTGCCGTAATGTCTTTACCGGTAATTGCCTTGAGATACTCATTCACGTCAGTCGATGTGACATCCTGGCAATTGCCCTGTTCATCGATGTACTGAAGGAGCTCCTGCCCGGGGAGCTCCTGACAGGCCCTAATGATCTTGGCGAGCCGCCGGTCTCGTACGTGCAGCGACCACTGTTTGCCGCCTTTACCGGTAAATCGGAAACGGACCTCGTTTCCCTCGATGGCCACGTGCCGGCTCTTCAGCGTGGTCAGGCCATAGCTGTTGTTCTGTCTGGCGTAATCATCATTCCCTACACGTATCAACGTGGTCTCCAGGAGATGCACGACGGTTGCCGTAACTTTTTCCCGCGGCAGACCGCCCAATGCCATGTGCTCGCGTACTGTTTCCCGAATGGAAGGCAGCGCGTCTGCAAATGCGACCACATGCCCGTACTTCGTGCTTTCCCGCACCTCGCGGAAGCGCGCATGGTAGCGATATTGCTTGCGACCCTTTGCGTCACGGCCGATTGCTTGGATATGGCCATCCGGAAACGGACAGATCCACACGTCAGTCCAGGCGGGCGGGATCGCGAGTGCTCTGATCCGCTTCAGCGCGTCAGGTCCGATGGGCTTCGAGCCGTCGGGTCGTGTGTAACTGAATCCCGTCCCCGCCTTCTTGCGCCGAATACCGGGCCGTTCGTCGGAAACATAACTCAGGCCCGCAGATTCGGCGGCATCCCGCGGGTCGACGATCGCCTGTGCGCTATCCGGTGGCTCGACCAGCGACACACCGCCTCTTATCTTGCCCCCAAATGAACCTTTCTGATCAAGGGGTTCCTTGAGGTTTTGTAGTGGCAGAAGGGGCATGAGCTGTCAGACAACGCCACTGTCTAGCGGTGGGCCCGAAGAGCGGGCGCCGCTGAAGCTATGGCCTCGTTGGGTCGCCGGCTCTGCCGTGGCGCCCGCCGCGCCTTCCCGTTGCCGGTTTCGCAGTGCCGTGCCAGCAGGCAGGCTTTGGCGGGACGCTGACTATCTCGATGCTGTGAGAGAACTAGCAACCCTGCGTATCTGCGATCTATCTATTTGAATGGTCGACAGGTTGAGCGCCGCAACCGGCGCACTACCCGTGACACACAATCTCATGAAATAAACTGCCTTCTTGTTTGAATAAATGGAATGACGGTTTCAGCAAAGCTCGAGGGCAGCAACCGTTTCGACATCTCGATACTGGCATTCGGAACGCGCTCGAGAAACTCCTCGGATTCGGAAAACTTCCTCATCGCACCTGCCAGCGCATCAACATTGCCGGTCGGCACGATAAATCCGTTGACGTCTTGCTGCACGAACACGTCTCCGGCTCCGCATTCATCGGTACAGATTACTCCGAGTCCCGCCGAAACGGCCTCCTGGATCACGACACCCCACGGTTCCAGAATGCTGGGCAGGATGAGGCATGCCGCTTCCGCCAGCACCTCGGGCAACTGTTTCGTCTGGACGAAACCGATATCTTGGATTCCAGGCACTCCGGAAAAAAGATGCTTGAGGGGCCCGTCACCGGCAACAATCAAAGGCCAGGGTTCCGGGCTGTGGCGGCCGTACAACCGATACGCTTCCACCAGGATCGAAACGCCCTTCACAGGCGCAAAACGGCCCACAAATAGGAATCTCTTTCTTTCGCGAGCGTTGGCGGGATGCCGTCCGTGCGCCAGCATGTGCCAATCACAAACAGCAAAGCCCTCGCAAATGTCGTCTGGATGAAAGCCCATTTTGAGCGCGAACTTCATCTGTCTCGACTGCCGCACTGTAGGACATCCTTGGCCGTCGAGATACTTGGGACCGGAGAGGAGGGCGCCCTCAAACAACGTGTGGAAGAAGTATCGCCGCAGGGCCCGCCCTCCCCACTGTTTAAGGAGAAGCGGAAACTCGCTCCTGCTCCGCAGAGCTCCCAGATGCCCGCGCCATTGGCTGTCGAGACACACGATGCGCACGGCTCTTCCGGCCCACCGCTTCATCAACTGGCGATACGCGCGCCTGCGCCACGACAGAACGATGATTCCGTCCGGCCCGAACTCACGCAGCGCATGGTCAAGAGCGTCGACGTCGATTTCAGCGCCGTAGGTCAATTCAGCCTCGACAGGCCCGAAGCTCTCCTCGGCAAATCTGTATTGGCCATTCAGACTGCCGACTTGTCCCTGCTGACGAGCACGAAAGACCATCACTTGGTGCTCGGACCGAAGGTACTGCACTGTTGAGTCGATATAGCCGGTCCAGTATGCCCACAGAAATGCGAGTCGGAGGGGCCGATGAGAACCATCATGCGCAAATCGTCCGGCAATATCCTCAGCGGCATTTCTGAGGCGGAGAGGCGTTCTGCCGAGACGACGGCCGCTCATTGCGTTTGATTGCGCTGGAGCGTACATGTACGTTTCCGACATATACTGAGTGGCACGGGACAACTGGAGGCCGAAACTGGTCGCGCGCCGCCGAGGCACGGATCTCTGCCGGGAGTTGTCGCATACAACGGAGGCGACCGGGATCGGTTCCCTCTGACCGAGAACCTCCCCGCGGCGGCTTGCGCATGAATACAGGGATGGAAAACAGAGCGCCCGGCTTCCAAGGAAATACTGGCAAGGGAACTTCCCAGGGGTGGCCTCGTTGTAGCAGGCAGCATCCCCCTGGCCGCGTTGGAGGACAGGATGAAGGCAATGAGCTTGCTCAAGCTCCTGTTTGGGTCGGCTGCACAGCCTCAGCGAGTCCTGATGGTCATGCTGATGGTCACGGCGGTCCTGCTTGCCCCGGTAGCGGCGCGCGGCGAGTACCTGTTGTCACCTGGCGATGTGCTCGAGGTCCAAGCAGTCGGAATTCCGGATTTGCGGCATCGGGTCATGATCGATCTGAATGGCCATGCCTCATTTCCATTGATTGGAGATATCAAGGCCGCAGGCCTCACCGTGGCTGAATTGCGCAAACAAGTGAAGTCGATACTTTCAACCAAGGCTTTTCGCCCTCGGGTGCCAGAACAGCAGGGGCGCTTGACGTCACGCGACGATGTGATCACCGTGTCTCCCGATGAGGTTATTTTGACCGTGGCGGAATATCGGCCGATATACCTCAACGGCGACGTGGCCAACCCAGGGGCTCAGGCGTATCGGCCAGGAATGACCGTGCGCCAAGCCATCGCGCTTGCGGGGGGCTTTGACACAATGCGGTTCAGGGGACGAGACCCTTTTCTGGACTCATCGGATTTTCGCGGAGACTACTACGACCTATGGACGGAATTTGCTAAGGTGCGGGCCCAAGCTGAACGTTTCCAAACCGAACTCGACGGTAAGAGCGAGCTCGGACAGCCGAACCTGGACGATCTGCCGCTCCCTTCGGGGATGGTCTCGAAGATAGTGGACGTCGAGGCGCAACGGCTCAGTGTCGACAATTCCGATCATCAAAAGGAGAAACAATATCTCGAGAACGCTGTCCAGCAGGAGGATGGCCGGATCGTAACGCTTGAGCGTCAACGAGAGACGGAACAGAAGAACGCGGACACTGATGCTGCCGAGCTCAAGGAGCTCCAGACCAGTTTTAGCAAAGGGCTGGTGCCCATGACCCGGCTCTCGGACGTGCGCCGACTGACGCTGTTTTCAGCCACCCGGGTGCTTCAGACGACCGCGCTGATAGACCAGGTGCAGCGTGAGCGGAGCGAATTCGCCAGACGATTGGAACGCATGCAGGACCAGAGACAGGACAATCTGCTGGCAAAACTGCAGGACGCCAACGTTCGACTCGCCACGATTCGGGCTCGACTCCAGGCGGTCGGCGACAAATTGTTGTACGCGGGTGTGGTGCGATCTCAACTCGCCCGCGGAGCCGGTGGTGAGCCAGATATCAAAGTGTACAGAAACACCAACGACGCATCCGGCAACATGACTGCCAACGAAGAGACGAGGCTGATGCCCGGCGACGTTGTTGAGGTGCGACTGCGATTGGAAGGTCTCCCCAAATTCACCGATTCTGGATCACCCGCAGCGCGCGACGAAGGTCAAAAGGACGCCGTCGGTGTACAGAAATAGCACTTGAGCGAAGGTCGGTCTTGTTCAGGATCGCACCGAGTAGCTTGTGATGCACATGGGCTGACGCCAAAGCGCATTGCACAGTCTCGCTCGAGGTCTTGCCCCATTCCACTACAAGGACGTAGGCGTCGATCGTCATGGTTGAAGCCCGGACCTCTATAACTGGGGCAAGGGACGGCAAATCCACGACGATATAATCGTATTGCTGTCGTAACACGTCAAACATCGTGCGGACGCTGTCCAACGCCAGAAATTCCGTCGATTCGAATGGTTCGGGCATTTCCAGGAGAGGGAAGAAATGCATCTTACTCGTGCGACTGATCCGAAGGACTTCCTCGGCGCCGGCGTGCGCAAGGACCAAGTCACACCAGCCCTTCAACGCACGCGGAGCCAGGGAGCGGGACAGGGTCCTCTTGCGAAAGTCTGCATCAATGAGCAGTACTCTGCGTCCCGCACGCGAGACGAGCTGCGCAAAATTCGCGGCAACGGTCGACTTGCCTTCTCTGTCGAGCGCAGATGTGAAGCCGACAATCCTCGACGACTGTTGCGGCAGGAGAAGATCGCAGGAGAGCCTTGTCGAGCGGAGTGTTTCGGCGAAATGCGATGTCGGATTTGTCAGTACATACGAGAAGAGGTTGTCCGACTGTATGAGTTTGGGATCGGCAGATTTGTTCCGAAGCCGCGCGCGCAAGGTCAAACGCGGTTCTCGAATCCATTCGAGCGCGCCGAGACAGTCGATCTTTAGGCGTTCTGCAACGTCCTCGGGCGACCGGAACGTCCGATCCGACAGTTCCCGCCAGGCCGCAACCCCAAGACCCATGCAAAGTCCGCCGAATACGGCAATCGAAAGCACGAGAACAGCATTCGGCTTGCTCTTGAATGCTGGCGGCAGAGCTGGACTGACGACTTGACCCTCGGCGAACTGGAACGACTTTTGCTGACCCGCTTCAGCGTAGCGCTGGACAAAGCTGTCGTGGAGCTTTCGGTACGTCCTTGCGTTTGCCCGAAGCTCGCTCAGCTTTGCCTGCTCGTCGATTTCATTCTTTGCTTGAAATTCTTGGACTTGCTTCTCTGCATCGGCTGCCTTCTTCTCGAGGTCACGCAGCCGAGCTTCCAGCCAATTGGTGGCGGCATCTAGAGCCTGATTTGTGGCATTGATCCGATTTTCGATGTACGCGGCAGTAACGGCATTCGCAATTTGGGCAGCTTGCCGAGGATCAGTATCGGTAAAGTTGATCTTGATCACCGCAGAAAGGCCGACCCGCGACACGGATAGATTTCGTCGCAGGACGCGCATCGCGTCCTGTTCGGCAGTCAAACCTGCGGTCCTCGTACCTATGAAAGCCGCATTCTCCGCCAGTTGAAGCGTTTTGACAACTGACATCGCGATTGCATCTGATCTCAGAATCTCGACTTGGCTGTCGACCGTTTTAGAATCGACAGAATTGTCGCTGCTAGCGGACTCCAGTTGAACAGGGCGGATTTGCGGCTTCTCGATGTATAAAACGGCCTCCGCAGTAAAGCGGGGGGCAGCAAAGAGAAGATAACCTGCGGATGATGCGATGCTCAGGGCAAGAAATGTCAGGATCAGTCGCAGGTTGTGGCGGATGAATGCGACACCAGATGTGAGGCTCTCTGCTGGAACAGCGGGTACTTGTTCCACCTCCCCGAGCAGAGGTGTCGACTTGTCGGGTTGATACATTTGGAGCCAAAACGCCAAAGGACGCAGACTACAGTTTAACATTAACGCACTTCAAGCTCTAATGTTCCGCGTGATATAGTCCCAATGATGGGCGCGCGATCGTCCGATATTGCCGAAGGAAAAGGAGGCGCTGAAACGAAGACGTTGGGTGCATCTGGTGCTAAGTGTGTGGCGGCCCCAGGGGGGCAATCGGATGAGTATGACAGTGCAAGCTTCCTTTGCATTTCTCGTGCATGAGCTGGCGGAAAAGCTCCGCGAACACCCGTCGTGAACGGGTCCCAATTTTGAACGGCGAATGCGATTCAGCGCCCGAGCGCTTCGCGTCCTTTCGTAGGAAAGAGGAGCGTGCCGGGCCTTCGCTGCAGCAAAGTCGGATGGCAGACGATCCCTGCGTCAGTACTGTGCATCGGAAGCAGATGAAAAGCGGTGCAATACAGAGGCCGGTGAGTGGTGGCTGGCAGCCGATCCCTCACAAGGCTGCCGAGGCCGCAAGCGCTGTTTAGATGTTCGCAATCATGAGATTGAAAAGCGCGTTCGTCGGGCCAGCAAACGATTGGTCCGTCGAGATCTCGAAGTGGACGAGATCCCCAGGGACTACACGATAATCCGGATGGTTAGTGTTCTTAATGACGGTCGCAACCTTTACGCTTCTAGAACCGTTCCTGATGGCGAGCTTCATCGCTCCGGAATCGATTAGCAGTCTGTTCTTGAAGACCAACAGCTCGATCTTTCCGGCTGACACGTCCGCGTCCAAGCTGACCTCGATCGCCCATATCCAACCCGCAGCCCCCACGACTTGACCCTTGACGGCGCTCGGTGAGTCATTCGTTACGCGATCCATGCGCGACGTCAGGCCGTTTTTGTAAAAGCGCAGCACTTCCGTGGTCGCGAAGGTGATGTCCGCCGGTTGCTGGTTGTCCAATAGAAAGACATGGGGGGAAACGATGTCGGCAACACTGCGGAACTGGACCCGTGCGTCCTGTGTGGTGGCCACCGTCAGCTCACCTGACTTGCGTGTGGTCGCAACTTCTTGATAGCCGTCAATGATCACTTGCGCGCCGGCGCTGGCGTGAAACACGGAGTGGGGCCGCGTGCTGTCGATCGTCGTGAATCGCATCTCGACGCCTTGGAAACGGTAGGTGCCTTGTTGAGTCGGCCCGTTGCCGCTCAGGTCAAAAATGACGTTCCGCGGCGTGTCGGCTACTGTGCATTGCTCCATTCGCCATGCGCGCACATTGACCTCCGTCGTTCCGCCCCAGCAGACGAGCTGAGATCCGCGGCCGAAGTTGATCTCGACATTGTCGATGTTGACGCTTGAGCAACCCGCCAAATGAATGAGTTCCTCTTCTGCCATTTGCCGAAGCGCGTAGACATGCGAAATCAGGATGTTCGGCATCCCCTCGACCGGGTTGGTCCTCAGGCGAATGGCTGCGCCACTCGCCACGTAACCGCTGAAGAGATGCGACATAATACATCCCCACAGGTTCAGAGGGCGACCGGGTGCCTGCACCTCGCGAGTTGAAACAAGTCGACAGCCGTTGTGATTCTCGCAATTGTCGATCTGAAAATCCGCGTACCCGCCGTCGTCGAACAGGAACATGTTTGACTCTTTGTTCGCGATGGATTGGTTGCGCGTCCACGCCGCTCGCAGGTTTTTCAGACTGAAAGCACGGTTGGTCGTATCTCGATAGTCGTGACCGTGGCTGGAGAATAGGAAGATTGGCTTGTTGTTGGCGGCTTGTGTGATGGTGACTCGCCCAGCCTCTCCCGTGATCGCCCAACCGTGCTTGCCATGTGGAATTGGTAGAGAGTCGGAGATCAAGTATGAATGCGGCGTACCCGGGATCACCAGTTGCATTTTGTTGTTGCAGGCGTAATCGATGGCCTGCCGAAAGGCATTTGTATCGTCGTGCACACCATCGCCGACCGCACCAAACTTCCGAACGTCTAGTCGGGCTTCAATGCTTTTAGGTTTGTTTGACTGCGCACGAGCTGAACCCGAAAAGCCGCCCACAGCGCCCAGGAAGAGCAAGTCCCGGCGGTTCATGTCTCTCTCCCTCGCGTTCCATTCACTGGGCACTTCGGCACGCGCGCGAACCTTGAATTGAGGTCTTTCTTCCGAGTGTCCGAACCCATCCGTTCCCAGATGGCCCAAAGGCACGGCAACAGAACAGGTCTTACGTGCGCCGGCCGGGTTCGCTATCCCAACGAGGAGGGCCGACGTCGAGGCCCTGCGCGTCCCGCAAATGTTTGATGAATGAGTCCAGTCCCTCCGCTGCGATCATCCGACGGGCCTCATAGAGCTTGGCGTCCACGAGAAAGAGGTTCCACAAAGCCTGCAGGAAACAGAAAATGAGACCCTGCTGCCCGTCGAGAAACCCCAGTCGAAGCACGTACCGATACAGGTAGTACGCCAAAGCTCGAAAGTAGGGCGGGAGGGCGGGATATATATTGGCTTTGATCCTGTGGTAGACAACTTGTCGTCGGGAGACATTGCCGCTCAATGCATGCTGCGACAGTCCCAGCTGCAATTCATAGTCGAGCAGGTCAATCATCCTGCGGCTCGAATATTTGTTGTGTTTGTCCGTCCACCAAGTCAGGTCCCGTAAGTTCTCGTCGATCAAGTCGCCCGGGCAGTAGTCAACCAGTCCATGCTTGACGACGCAGTACTCGTCGATCCAACGCTGTTCTACTCTGCCCAATCCTGTCCGCCAGATTTTCAGGACTCTCATCGGGTAGAAGCCCCCGTGGCGAATTGGGCGCCCGAGAAATACGACAAGGCGGTCAACGTAAAAGCCGGAGACGGAGGCGGGTGCGCGCGGAATGAGTGTCGTCATCGATGTGGCGAGCTCTGTCGAAATGTACTCATCTGCATCAATACGCATGACCCAATCGGTATCGGTCGGCAGGTTGTCTAGCGCCCATTGAAATTGATCGGCTTGATTTTTGAAGTTTCGTTGCACCACCTCGGCGCCCTCGCGCCGGGCGATCTCGACTGTCGCATCCGTCGAAAAGGAATCGACGACATAGATGCGCGACGCGACTGATTTGATACTGCGAATACAGCGTTCTATGTGCAGTTCTTCATCGTAAGTCAGGATGATCGCCGTAAGCGACAAGCCGGAGGACCAACTCGCATTTTTTGTAGGCACCTTCGTACCTTCGCGAGCGCCAGTATCGGCCACGTGCTTCTCCTGGTTCGGAACAAGGCGCTTAACGCTGCTGACACCCGCAGGTTCCGCGGGCCTAGCACAATTTTCTCCGGACCTGATTTTAACCTATGTTTGTTCGAGCCAATGCGCCTCCACTCAAACGGGAACGTCAGTACGGATTGCGCGTTCAGCACGCCGGTGGGAGGATCCCCTCACATGTGCGGTATTGCAGGCTTCCGCGGTCCTTGGAGTGACCGGCTGCTCGATGCGATGCTCGATCGAATTAGTCATCGTGGTCCAGACGGTCGCGCCGCCTGGCGGGATTCGGAGTCGAATTTCGCGGTTGGCCACGCGCGCCTGTCAATAATCGATTTGAGTGCTGCCGCCAACCAGCCAATGCATACAGCGGATGGACGTTACGTCATCTCATTCAACGGCGAGATCTACAATTTCAAGGAATTGCGCCGTGAACTCGAAAGCGCCGGTGTCGTACTTCGCACCAAGAGCGATACGGAGGTGCTTCTTCGTCTATTTGAATGTGAGGGCCAATCCTGCCTCGGTCGCCTAAGCGGCATCTTCGCTTTTGCGATCTGGGATCGCGCGTCGCGGCACCTCTTCATTGCTCGTGACCATCTCGGCGTCAAACCCTTGTACTACGCCGCGCTACCTCACGGGTTTCTGTTTGCATCAGAACTGAAGGCGTTGACAGTGTGCCCGGATGTATCCCGCGATATCGACACGGGATGCGTGGCGAACCACCTCGCGTTCGTCTGGTCATCGTCTGCTTCCACCATGCTAAAGTCTGTTCGGAAGCTACGGCCCGGACATTGCGCCTGGGTCGACCCCAACGGCGGGCTGAGGATCGAGCGATACTACGAAATTCCTCAGCCGTCCCCCGTTGCGAGCGAGTTGAGCCAACGGCGTTTCTGAATTTGTTGGATCGGGTTGTCGCGGATCAAATGGTTGCCGACGTGCCGGTCGGCGCTTGCTTATCCGGAGGCGTTGATTCCAGCGCCGTTGTGGCGTCGATGTGCAGAGCGACTGATCCCGCTCGGATCGTCACATTCTGTGCAAGCGTGCCGAAGGACCGCACTCACGCCGATAATTTCGGGGACGATATTGTCCATGCACGCGAGATGGCAAGAAGGCTGGAGGTCCCGCTGGTCGAAGTGCCGACTACGGCGGAGCTTATCGATCAGCTTCCCCGAATGCTCTGGGAATTGGACGAGCCGACCGGCGATTTTGCCGCCCTGCAGACCCGGATGATCGCTGCAGAAGCAAAGCGACATGGCATCAAGGTGTTGCTGACGGGCACCGGAGGGGACGATCTGTTCACGGGGTACGGTAGGCACGTCGCGGCGTTCATTTGGGCGGCGCTGGATCAGATCCCTTACGCACGTGGATTGACCTCGCGCCTAATTAGGGGGTTCCCCAGCCGTTCCGTTCTTGGACGTCGGCTCGGCCGCCTTGGTCAGCTGTTGGCCTTGAGCGAGGACGAGATGCTGACGGAAGCCATGAGCTTCTCGAACTGGCCGGCGGGCGAGCGGACCTCGCTTGTGGCGATGGCCCCAGGCCAATCGCTCGAGAGTCATGGCGCCCCGTTTGGCCGGTTGCTGGGTGACACGCGCGAATTGCATCCAGTGGAACGACTGCTGCAACTAGACCTTCATGGGTTCGTGCCGGACCTCAATCTCAATTACACGGACAAGATGGGCATGCAGGAGGGGGTGGAACTCCGCGTGCCTCTCCTTGACTACCGGCTGGTAGCGTTTGCGATGCAGGTTCCGATCTCACAAAAGATCACATTCTGGCAAACGAAGCGGATTCTGCGGAAGGCTCTGGCGGGCCGATTGAATCGGGCTGTTCTGCACCGCGCGAAGCAAGGCTTTGGCGTCCCTCTCAGGGCCTGGATGGCCGGTCCTGCACGCGGCCTGATTGTGGAAATGACATCGCCGCGCGTCGTTACAGCGCGAGGCCTCTTTGATCCCGCAGCAGTCGCTCGGTTGCGCAATGCGTTCGACCAGAATCGGGGCGACGTGGCCTTCATCCTCTTCACGCTCGTGTGCATTGAGATTTGGTGCCGTCAGCTGAGCTGCCAACCGTCGCTCGCGAGCACAGATGCGAGAATTGCTGCTTAGTCACACGACTGGGCGCCCGGACGTCGGCGTAACGGCCCTTGCTGGAGAGCGCGAGGATGAAACAGATCGTCCAAAGTGCAAGCACTGGCGCCCTGTCGGTTCGGGACGTACCTGTACCGCGCGTCAAACCGGGGCATCTCTTGGTGCGCACTGCAGCCAGCCTGATTTCCGCTGGCACAGAGCGAATGGTCGTCGAATTTGCAAAAAAGAGCCTGATCGGGAAAGCGAAGAGTCGGCCTGATCTGGTCAAGCAAGTAATAGCCAAGATTCATCGCGATGGCCTCTTGGCCACTCTGGATGCTGTACGAGCGCGTCTCGACCAGCCATTGCCGCTCGGTTATTCCGCTTCGGGCGTTGTTCTGGAAGTGGGCCCTGGGCTCGAAGGCAGATTTCAGGTTGGCGATCGGGTCGCCATTGCGGGAGCGGGAGTCGCCAATCACGCTGAGTATAATGTTGCTCCAGGCAACCTGACAGCCTCTGTCCCGGGGGACGTATCCCACGTCGAGGCGTGCTTCGGTACCCTCGCATCCATAGCGCTCAACGGCATCCGCCTATTAGAACCGAAGCTGGGTGACGTGGTTGGGGTCATCGGTGTGGGTCTGGTCGGCCAATTGGCCACTCAGCTCCTTGCGATCCACGGGTGCCGCGTAGTCTGCCTGGATTACAGCACCCAAAGGCTTGCTCTGGCCCGGTCCATCGGTGCCGAATTCACCTGGAATCTTGCTGACGGTAGTCCCTCTGCGTTCATCGGATCTCAGACCAACGGCGTCGGTTGTGATGGCGTTGTGATCGCAGCTGCTACGGATTCAAGCGAGCCGTTTGACACGGCGGCGGACATTGCGCGCGACCGTGCGAAGATCAGCCTAGTCGGCATCACCGGGACGGCGTTTCCATATCGCGATTTTATGAAGAAAGAGCTTTCGGTCGTCGTCTCGCGTTCCTATGGGCCCGGAAGATACGACAACGACTTCGAAAAACGCAACGTTAAGTACCCTGTCGGCTGGATACGCTGGACCGAGGCAGACAATTTGGCTGAGTGTGTTCGTCTGATGAGTCCGAGCCGCACGCCCCGGCTCACTCCGACGGCGCTCACGACACATCGGTTCTCGATACAGGATGCAGAAAACGCCTATGAACTGGTTTCGGAAGGGACGGAACCACATCTGGGGGTCGTAATAGAATATCCGTGCGACGAGGGAGCAAAAGTCGAGCCGATCTCGACTATCGAAATGCGGTCTGGTCCGAATCCGGATCCGGGCCGTGGGCGGTGCTCCTTGGGGGTGATTGGCGCGGGGTCTTTCGCACGATCAAAATTGCTGCCCACACTGGCCCGCCACCCCCAGGTGGTGTTGCAAACAGTCGTGACGCAGCGCGGCGTTTCGGCTGAAGACACCCAGCGCAAATTTGGTTTTCGCCATTGTGGGACAGACGAATCGGTAGTTTTCGACGATCCCGAGATCACTGCAGTTGTCATCACCACGCCGCACAGCACCCACGCGGCTCTCACCGCTCGTGCGCTGTCCGCGGGCAAAGCCGTCCTCGTCGAAAAGCCGTTGGCCCTGACGCGGGACGAAATGAATTCAGTCATACAAGCTCGCAATACGTCTTCCGCATTTTTTCAAGTCGGATTCAACAGACGATTCGCGCCGATGATCGCTTCCTTGCATCGGCACTTGGCGCCGTTGCCTGGGCCAAAAAACGTTCTCATGCGCATCAATGCGGGGCAACTCTCACCTGACAGCTGGCAGCGAGAACCTGACGAGGGAAGCGGTCGCATCCTCGGTGAGCTCTGTCATTTCGTCGATTTGGCCCGCTTCCTGATCGGGGCGCCGATTGTGGCGGTCCGAGCTGATGCGGCCCGCCTTGTTCGCGGGCCGTGCGAGGACGTCACCGTCGCCATTCGGTTCAGCGATGGCAGTCTTTGTACCCTTGTGTATACGGCACTCGGCGATCCAGCCTACAGCAAGGAAAGAATTGAATGCTACGCTGGCGGCACAGTGGCCAGCATCGACAATTTTCGGATGCTAGAGATCGTCGCCAACGGCAGCGTCCGACGCCAGTGGAGCAGATTGAAGCAGGACAAAGGTCATCAGGGTGAGCTCGACGCTTTCGTAGCGGCGGTCGTGGAAAACACCGGCCCGCCTGTTCCGGAACCAGAGATTGTGGAAACGAGCCTGGCAACGATTGCTGTTGTCGAATCGCTTCGAACCGGATCGGTCGTGTTCCTATGAAGCCCGGTCGCATCATCAGAACGGTGCGGCACCTAAGTGCAGAGCAATTGTATTATCGCGTATGGTCGCGCGGTCGGTGGGCGATGGCCGGGAAGTTTCCCACGCTGTTCCATAGATGGGTTAAAAAAACAGCCCGAGAGCTTCCTGATCCAGAATTTCGCGATCCGCTGCTTCACGCGGCAAAGCATGTTCTTCACATGCAGAATTGCCTTTACGGCGCGCACCTCGCGGAGATCGCAGAAGGGAGATTCCACTTTCTCGGCAGGACGATGGATTTCGGTGGGATCGATCGCATCGCGTGGCGCATCGAAATGGGCGAGGGCAACAATCGTCTTTGGCGGATGACGTTGTCGTATTTGGGTTGGACGGTGCCGCTCCTCGCCCGAGGCGCTGCGAGCGACGTAGCCATGATACGTCGGACAATCGATAACCTCGTGGCCCAGAACCAGTGGGATGTGCCGGGTGTATTCCGAGACGTTTGGCATCCGTATTCTGCAAGTCACCGGCTGATAAACCTGCTTGCAGGATATGCACTCTTGCGCGCTGCGGGCGGGCGCCAGTCCGATGACCTCGAGGCTTTGCTCGAACACGCAAAGTTCTGCGCTGCCTTCGTCCTGTGCAATCTGGAGCGCGACCTCCAGTTCAATCATCTATTGAAGAACTACGTAGCGCTGTCGATGTATCGCGCGGCCCTCGGGCATAACACGCCTCGCTTGGAATTCTTGGACCGCGCGGTACGACAGACCCTGGATCAGGTCGTGCTGAGCGATGGCGGCCACGCCGAAAGATCGCCGATGTATCACGCACTATGCCTGGTCGACCTCCGAACATTGAAGACGGCCAGCTCGCCGGCTGATGCCCCTTGGCTGGAAGCAGCCATTTCAGCGATGCAGTCGGCCCTTGGCGTCATGTGCCATCCGGACGGCGACATAGGCCTGTTCAACGATTCATGGATCGGCGAGGCGCCATCGGCGATCGAACTTGCACCGCCGCCGGCGGACGGGCGGCTCGCGTTACCGGAAACGGGATACATTCGACTGTCCGGTCAGAACGACGCCGTCATTTTCGATTGCGGCCCCTGTGGTCCTAAGTCCAATCCGGGGCACGCTCATGCAGATTTTCTCAGTATTGAACTTTCGGTTGCCGGCAAGCGGTTCCTTGTGGACCTCGGTGTGCCAACATACTCCCAGGGGCCTGCGCGGGACGATTGCCGATCTTCTTCCCGTCATAACGGACCGCACGTGATCGACACTGAGCCGATCGAGTTCTGGGGGTCATTCCGTGTCGGACGTCGAGGGTCGGCACGTCCTCTAGAGGATCCGACGCTCGGGGGTGTAGCGCCACTCTGGGCGGCCGGATATCAAAACGGCTTTCGTCCGGCAGGGGCCGATGTGGCGCGCTGGGTTGGACTGTGGCCCGGGTGCGCTTTGCTCATCGTCGACGTCTGGCGCGGTGTTGAATCAGCACGTGCAGGTGTTCGATTCCTGGTGCCGGGGACGTGGTCAGCGTTGCCGTCCAGCGCGTTTGCAGCTGGCGGAGTGCAGGTAAGCCTCGGTGTTCTCTTAGGAAAAGCATCGCATATCGAGAGCGCCAGGTGGTGGCCGAAATTCGGTGAGGCGCAATCTGCACACAGCGTATTCATACATCCATCGCCGGACTGTGAGGGGTCGGTCGCAGCGACTTTGTGGACCTGGGGCGAACGAGCACCGGCAAGGCTTGTTGAAGCTTGCGCCATAGCAAGGACCTTGCTTGCACACTGCCGAGGGCATTTGCCATGAAAATCGTCGTCTGCGGGCTAGGATACGTTGGTGTGACAGTTGCAGCCTGCATGTTACGCAAGGGCGCCACAGTGGTCGGCGTTGACGTAAATTCCCAAAAAGTAGAGATCGCTAATGCGGGTCGTTCTCCCGTGAAAGAAGCCGGGATACACGAAATCTTTGCGAGGGCTAGAGCTGAAAGCCGTCTGACCGCTGCAACGACGCTCGGCAGTGCGCTCGCGGACGCGGACGTCGTGGTCGCGTGCGTCGGAACGCCAAGCTGCGAGGACGGCTCGCTCGAACTGTCCTACGTCTCTTCGGTTTCGGAGGAAATTGGTATGGCGGTCCGACACCGATCATCCCAATGCCGGCCGCTGCTGTGCCTTTTCCGATCGACAATGCTGCCTGGCACCATGGACGCGGTAGTCGTGCCCAAGTTGAGCGAAGCGGCAGGAGAGCCACCCGGTCATCGTTATGAGCCGGTCTACAATCCGGAGTTTATGCGCGAATCGACGGCCATTGCAGACTATTTCAACCCTCCGAAAATTGTCGTCGGCGAGCGATTTCCTGGCGCAGCACAGGAGCTGTACGGCATCTACGATGGGATCGATGCGCCCGTATTCAAAGTGCCGTTTGCCGTGGCGGAGATGGTCAAGTACGTGGACAACTATTTCCACGCACTCAAAGTCTCCTTTGCCAATGAAATTGCGAGATTGGCGCTCGCTTCCGCCGTTGACCCGCAAGACGTAACACGCATCTTCTTGTCGGACACCAAACTTAACGTCTCCTCTTACTACCTGCGACCGGGCAATGCGTTCGGCGGATCCTGCCTTCCCAAGGACGTTCGTGCTCTCGGCGCATTTGGGCTAAAGCACGGAGTGAACGTGCCGCTCCTGCAGAATGTGATCGCCAGCAATACAGCTCACAAGTCGTTTGTAGCGCGCTTGGTTCTAGCGCGCGCGCCGAAGGGGTCACGCATCCTGCAGTTGGGGCTTACGTTCAAGCCCGATACGGATGACCTGCGCGAAAGTCCGCTGGTTGAACTGGCCGCGACTCTGCTCGAGGAAGGATACGATCTGTCTCTCTTCGAACCGGACCTCAAGCCGGAGCAACTCATCGGCGCCAACCTAGCGTTTGTACGCGCGAATTTGGCGCGACTGCCGGTACTTCTGGTTACCGATTTCGCTCGCGCGGCGGCAAGGGCGGACCTCATCGTACTCGGAAAGGCGATGCCTGGCATCAAACTGCCGACCGGCAAGCAGATTCTAATCTCTATCGCTTGTAGGCAATTCATTGGGCGGCTGGGGTTGGCGAGGTTTGTAAATGCTGCGGACGTTGGCTGCAACATAGCCTCCGCCGTGGAGCTCAAATGGTGGAGAACATGGCACCCAACACAACGTTGCCCTTACCCATGAATGTCCTGCCAGCGGCCCATCGGCTGAGAATTGCTCTTGTGTGCAGCCGGTTGCCGTTGCCGATGACCCGTGCAGATCAATTGACCGTCGCGCACCTGATTTCGTACTTGGCCGCGCGCGGTCACTCCTTAGACCTATTCACGCTCGACACGGGAGAGAAGCCGACGCCTGAGCAGAGGGCATGGCTGGATCAGCGCTGCCGGCAACTTCTTGTGTTCCGACAATCCATGGCGCGCAGCATTCTCGGGCTAATCCGGGCTGTCGCAGTCGGCAAACCGATGCAGGTCGGATGGTTTACCAATCGCGCTCATATCCGTGCCGTCCAGCAAGCCATCTTACTCAGGCAATACGATGTCGCCTACGCCTATTACATCCGCAGCGCCGAAGCGCTCCGCGCGGTCTGCCCCGCCGAGGCGGAACCCGATCTAGGCCGCCCTCCCACGATACTTGGCATGCAGCTGTCGCAGTCACTGAACACGCGGCGGCTTGCGAAAGACTCCGGCAGGCTGCGAGACAAGATCATATATGCGGTGGAGCAGGGGCTGGTACGTCGCTACGAGGCCAATATATGGCGCGACTTCTTCAGGACGGTCCTCATTAGCGAGAGAGACGCGGAAGAAATCCGCTTGGCCTGTCGCGAAAGATCGGTGCCAGAGATAAGCAATTACATTCTTTCTCCGCACGGAGTTGATACGAGCCGATTCCGGCCTCGTCCGGACATCGATCCCGATCCAGCCACCCTGGTCTTCTCCGGCGTAATGGGGACCAACACCAATATTCACGCTATCACCTGGTTTGCCAAAAACTGCTGGCCCCGCATAAGAGCGGAGATCCCGGGCACGCATCTCCTCATTGTCGGTCGGCGGCCGGCGCGCGAGGTCGTCCGCCTTGCTGCGCACGACCGCGCAATTACAGTGACCGGCGAAGTTCCTGATCCTGCAGAAGACATTGCGCGCGCGACAGTCTGCATCAATCCTATGCAGATTGGGGCCGGCATGCAGAACAAGTTGATCGAGTACATGGCCTGCGGCAAGGCGGTCGTAACAACGCCGGTGGCCAATGAGGGGATTCATGCAATTTCCGGAACGCATCTCCTCGAAGCCGCCGGTGCCGAGGCATTTGCGGATGCTGTCGTCGCGCTTCTGCGCAATCCTGAGATGCGGGCGGCTCTAGGAAAGAGCGCACGCGAGTATATTCAGCGCTGCTGGACATGGGAGAAGCTGTTTTCCGAACTCGAGTCTGAGATGTTGGCTTTGGCTTCCCGTGGTCTCGCAGCGACCGCGTGATCTTTCAAGGCATTTCGGCTCCGCCACAGTCGGGCCACGCGCTGACGCGGTTAGCCCCGGGGTGTTTCCAAAACCGGGACCGCGTCGCCTCGCGCGACGTACCGCGTCCGCAGCTTAATCCCTCATCGGCAGTCGGTCGAAGCAACCGGCTGTACACAAGCATTCAGATGCGTTAGCGCCCTGTAGCGCTTTCGCTGCACAGGAATGCAACGACGTTGTCGACATAGTCTGGAGTGTCGCCGCACGCAATCGACCAATTGATCTGGGCGACGCAACG
Organism: Bradyrhizobium sp. RDI18; assembly: GCF_043203335.1. Lineage (NCBI taxonomy): Bacteria > Pseudomonadati > Pseudomonadota > Alphaproteobacteria > Hyphomicrobiales > Nitrobacteraceae > Bradyrhizobium > Bradyrhizobium sp. RDI18. The sequence continues at coordinate 6,883,848 of NZ_JBICRN010000008.1, forward strand.
CCCTATCCGCGCCGCGTGACGGGATGAAACGAGAAGTACCGAACGCGGATCCGCGGCCAATGCCAGCGTTGCCAAGATGGCCGGGTGGGCCTCGGAATCAAAGAAGTCGTATCCATATCGGCTGGACAGAGCACTTGCCGTTGCGGACCTGGTGGCAATCGCAGTTTGCAACAGCGGGAGACCATAACGCAGCACGCCATGAACCACACGCAATTCCAAGTCATTGGCAGGCAGGACATCACCTGGCGCGTAGCGATGCTGCCAGACATCCCCGTAGCGAATCGAGCGTTCGGCAGGTTCCTGCGTCCCGGTACCCAACAGACGAACCATTCCCGAGGATATAAATCGATCTAACTCTCCGAGCAGTTCAGGCGTCATATCGCCGGTCGTAGGCTCGTGTAACAGCAGGACGTCGACCCATTCGGTCTTCAGCCTTCGCAGGCTGTCCTCGAGGGAGGAGCGGACTTGGTCGGGATGGAACAGCCCGGTCGTTGCAAGAGCCTGTGCCTGGCGTAAGGCGAACTGCTTGACCGCCGGGAGCCGCAGCGCGAGGGGGCGCAAGGTTTTGCGCACCAATGAAAACAGACCGGGAAGCTTGGGCCGGGCAATTCCGACCTTCGTAGCCAGTATGAATTCGTCACGATGCGAGTGAACAAGATCGCCAACGACATTTTCGGCGAGCCCGTAAAGTGGCGCGACATCGACGTATCTAATTCCCGCTTCGTAAGCTGCTTCGAATACGGCGATGCTCTCCCGTAGGCTTGCGCCGCCGATCAATCCTCCGCCGCCCAATCCTATCCGGCAAACTTCATCAGCTGAAGCGGGTATCTTGACCTTATGCATTTCGGTAACTCGTCAGCCGGTCACACAAGCGAAGTGCAAGCGCTAGGGCGGTATAGGTGCAATTTGCATATCCTGACGTGGGAAAGGTGGCCGCGCCCGCTACATGAAGGTTGGCGGTACCGTGAACCCGAAGATCGGGGTCTACGACCCCGCCATCGAAGGTCGGCGCCATCCGCAGCCCCCGCATTGGTGATAACTATCGACGCATTCGTCCAGTATTGAAATGTCGCGCGCGGCGATCTTCGGATGAAGCTGCATGTCCGCGAGCCCCATCCTCGTCAAGGCATCCCGAACAATCTCGCAGAACCGGGCTATCGTATGGATCTCCCGCCCATCAATCCTCCAATCGAGGCGCACCCCGGGCATCCCCAGGCAATCACGTCGCTCACTATCCAACCTGATCGCGCTTTCGCGGAGGGGCACCTGCTCGCAATTTATCAGCAGTCGAATGCCCCTGTCAGAATGATTGAAAATCCTGTGCTCTCGAAAATAGCGGCGGATCAGCGGACCCCAGATCTTGACCAATGCCAAGCTATGACTTGGGATCGTTCTCAGGTTTGGCGGGACGGCTCCGCGTAACACTGACGAGACGAATATCTTTACGTTATCGATGTGGTGCTGCAACGAAGAGTCAAACTGCAAAACACCGCTGATGTTGAGCAGCTTTTCGGTCGTTTGCACGCGCTCTGCCAAGCGCAATTTGGGTTGGTACTTGTGGCCGGCAAGCAGGATGGAGTCAAAGAGGTTGTCGAAGCTCTCGGTTCTCTTGCGAACCAGCCGGGCTGCACTGATTTCCAGATGATCCTGGAAACAACATCCGAGCCACCTGTTGTGGCCCCAAGGAGCTTCTCGATCATTCTGCGCGGAACTCAGCAAGAGTCGGGTGGCCTCGATAGTCCCGCAGGCGATCACGAAATGCTTGGCCGACACTCGAGTTTGCCGCCCAGTGATCGATTTGATCACAACCGTCTTTACGTAATTTGTCGCGTTGTCAAATACGAGATCGGTGACGGTCGCATGAAGCAACAGCTTCAGATCCGAACGGCTCGTCAGCTCGTTTCGAAATAGTCGCGCCAGATTTCTCTCGCGCAGGGAGCGCGTGAGCACGACTTCGATCGCGTCATCAAACACCGGAGCGGCTGCGCGGGCCTGTTTCCAGACATCTCCGTCGCAGTCGATACCAGGCTTGACCCCGAGGAAGTCGGCCGCACGGTCATAGTAGGGCGCTATGTCTTGGAGCTTCAGCGGCCATCCGCTGTTCTCGACCCATTCTCGGTGCGCGAAATCGATCGGAGTGTAAGGCAGTAGCGTTCCGCCCCAGACGATACTGTTTCCGCCGAGTACGCGAATGCGGGCGTGCGAGAGTCCATTGTGAGGATGCCCGTCATTGATTCCGACGTTCAGTTTTTGTGCGACCGGGTCGACCGTTCTTCCGCCGGCTTCGAGCACGACCACCTCGTGCCCGGATCGAGCAAGCTGAACGGCTACAACAATTCCGATCGGGCCGCCTCCGACAACGACGATGTCACAGGCGGGCAGCTCCATGGCCGATATCTGGTCAAGCTCGAAAATCACGCCAACGGTAACCTCCGCAAGCGTGAGCGCTCGGCGCGGCGCCCTCGAACGGCGCGCACGACGGGGACGCTCAAAGGATCTGACCAGCATTCTTGGAGTAGGCCGATTATGCCAGCGTATGAACTAAGCAGCCGGTGCTCACCGACGATCGGGGGGTGCCCAATGGTGGTGAATTCTAGACGGCAGTAGATGCAAGTGATTATCGACACGACTACGCTCCAGGCGAGACTGCATGGTCAGGAGCATTTGGACTATAATTGAACCTTTAGCCGCCAATATAGTTCCACTCATGCAAAAGGGGCGGTCGCCCGTTCAGGCATGAGTGGTCGCAACGGCGGACAGGAATCTGCTCACCACGACTAGCGCCAGCGAGCAGTATCATACCGCGGATGTGCATGGACGTTGCGGTTATTGTTCGACTGTGCGCATCGTCGCCAGACCCGAGCCGGAATGTAAAGATGAACGTTTATACGTATCTGACATTAAAGGCATGGAATACCGGTCTCCAACTCGCGTTTGGAATTCTCACTACGTACGTCTTCCTGCGGATCCTCTCACCCGATGTGTTTGCCGCATATATTTTGGTTTCTGCTATAGGCGCTTATTCGAGTTTGGCCGATCTTGGCTGCTCAAATCTTATCTATGTTAGTATGCGGAAGGCGTATTTGGATGGGGAACATCTGGGGACAGCGTTGGAAGAGGCGTTGGCGGCGCTGCTTACATATGGCGCGGTAGTTCTTCTCGTGCTTTTCGTCGTCGGCGCATTGATTGTAGCGAACGTCATTGATAACCATGGTAGACCGCTGAATCTCATCCTGTACTTGCTGTTTTGGCTGCTGCTGTTGCCGTGGAACATAGTGAGGACCACGGCGAATGCCGTCGACCTTTATGTCCCTTTTGAAGTCCTCGAGTTGACGCGCCACTTGCTGGTGACCGCATTCTTGATAACGCTGTTGGCGGGACTTGAGGTCCGAGAATATCTGATCGCGGTAAACGTTGTTTGGGGGGCTTGCTTCATCATTGCGGCATTCTACGGTCGCCACCTATTTGATAAGTTCGGCGCCGGCAATGGCTCGATCGCCGCGGCCGTCGTTCGTCTATATGGTGATCGGTTGGCCAGCATGAAAGCCGCCGCTGCTTTCAACGTGAGTGCATTCACGATCTATGTCTTCCCATATTTCGTGATTCCCGTCATGTCGTTTCCCAGGGATGCTCTGGTGGTATTTGATACGTTTTACAAGGTCGGTCGCTTTGGCGCAACGACGTACCGAGTGGCCGCGGATGCTTTCCTGCCAATGCAGACACGGGCAGTGCACGAGGGCAGAACACGAGATTTGATGTCGTCGGTCGGGATGGTCTTGGCCTTTCAGTTCGTCATCTTCCTGGTTGGAGCAATTTGCTTGTTAGCCGGGTCGGATCGGATCTTTCCGGTGCTCCTCAACGGAAAAGTGGAGATCAGCCAGGCGATCGTGTTGATGATGGTGGCGATGCTCTTCCTGGAGCTCTTCCAGCTTACGCTCGAAATAATACTCATCAATTCGGGTTTATTCGAACCTATGGCAAAGTTGTACGTGACCGTGATGACCGCACTGGGCACGGTTGCTCTTGTAAGTTACCTATGGGAATTGTCTTTCCCGCTGTTTCTTGGAATGTATGTTCTGGTCTACGGGGTTGGCGCAATACTGCACGTGCCGCTTTTCCTGCACTATTTCGGTCGGCAAAATCGCGTCAGCCAGACTGACTGAACTTCCGAAATCTGCGGAGATTACTCCAGCTAGCAGAGTGGTCGGCCAAAGCTCGCTACGCGTAATCAGAGCGAAAAATCGGTCTGCGGCCGTCTCGGGAGCGGTGCGGGATTCGGTGGTTTGGATGGTGAGGCCGTGAACGGCACAACGCCAGGCTTTGGCCCAGGCCTGAACCGTCTGGGCTGGCCGAGTACAGCGACCGCGCGGTAGCAAGTTCGCGCGCTTGCGTTTTGTGCGCGCTGCCTGGAACTCGTTGGCTTCTAGCGTGTTCCCACTCCTGCATGGAGGAACATGCATTGACCTCTCTTCCGACGAAACGGCCACCGGTTGCGGCTTTTTTTCGGCCATGATGACCCGGTGCGAATTTGCGGGAGAAGATCAACACGGTGACCACCGGACAGCCGGTCGAGCGCGAATTCGTCGGCCAGTTTCACGCATGAAAGTGTATCGCATGTCCCGCGGTCTTCCTGTCGGCGCGCTGTTCGCACGGCAACAGCGGGGGCAGGAGTCATGCTGAAGAAGATGGGCAAGTTGCTGGAAGCGCTATCAAGCCCGAGTTACCGGAGCGGACTGCGACACGGGATAGCTCCGACCATCGAGCACAAGTTGGCGCTGCAGCGGTTGAACGTAAGGACGGTGCTCGACATCGGCGCCAACAGAGGCCAATTTTCGCTGCTTGCCCGATGTCTCTACCCCGCGGCGACCATTTATGCATTCGAGCCGCTTCAGCGTCCTGCTGAACAGTTCCGCGCGCTATTTGCAAATAACGCTAATGTGCATCTTTTCCAGGTGGGCATCGACGAGGCTCTGGGCGACACCAAAATGTTTGTTGCCAACGATCATCATGCCTCGTCGTCGATCCTGAAAGCGCACAAACAGTCACAGATATTCGGCTCGAGAGAAACAGGGGAGGAGACCGTTCATGTCGGCCGACTCAGCGACTTTCTACCGCTCGATAGCATACGTCCGCCATGCCTACTCAAGATTGATGTCCAGGGCTATGAGCTGCAAGTCATAAATGGCTGTCGCGAGGTACTGCCCCTCGTTGATTATCTGTACGTCGAATGCTGCTATGTCGAGTTGTATGCGCGTCAGGCGCTCGCTCACGAAATACTGCGTCGGCTGGGAGAATTTGGCTTCGCTCTCCGGGGCACCTTCAACCAATACTGCGATCCGGAGGAGGGGCCTGTGTTAGCCGATTTCCTTTTCCAATCGTTGAAATCGATGGCCGCGGTCCGGGCGGCTCAGTTGAAGTAACGACGTTTCCTCAAGAGCGCCAGGAGCGGACCCGAAATGCTCAAGAGCGACGTTCGCAGCTTCTGGGATAAAGGCTCCGCTGGCGAATTCTGGGCTGTCGGATCGGAAGCGAAGTTGCGCTTCCTTACTGAGGAAAACTCGCGTTATCAGTTTGAACCTTTCATACCCGTTTTCGCCGACTTCGCCGCCGCGGCGGATCGGGTCGTGCTCGAGATCGGCATTGGCATGGGGTGTGACCATCAACAATGGGCACAAGCGCGCCCGAGACGTCTGCTCGGCACCGACCTGAGCCGGCGTTCCATTGGCTACACGCGCGAGCGGTTCGATTTGTTCAATTTAAAGTCCGATCTAATATTGGCCGATTGTGAATGTCTGCCGCTATCGTCCGGCTGCGTCGACATTGTCTATTCATGGGGGGTAATGCATCACACCCCAGATACCCGGCAGGCGGTTCGAGAGGCCCACCGCGTGCTACGGCCTGGTGGAACCGCAAAGATCATGATCTATCACAAATGGTCGCTGACCGGCTATATGCTCTGGATGCGCTACGGCCTTATGCGAGGGCGACCTTGGTTGGGACTCGAATACATCTACGCGAATTTCCTGGAAAGTCCGGGCACCAAGGCCTACACCGTCGACGAAGCACGCCAACTGTTTGAGCAATTTTCCGACGTTCGCATCGCCATACAAGTGAACTACGGCGACCTGCTCCAGAGTGAGGTCGGCCGACGACACCGCGGTCCGCTGCTCACCATCGCAAAGAAGCTATGGCCTCGCTGGCTGATCCGCAGATTGTTGAAGCGGCATGGCTTATACCTGTTGATCACCGCAGTAAAATAGAGCGCGCTTCGTCTACTCGTTCCCTTTCGCCGATGTCACGCCTCTTCAACTGCAAATCCGGGGTCTGGCGAGTTCGCGACAAATGTGAGTGCCGGCAGCATGCTACCATCCCTTCACTAATGGCGAGGGATGTCATGAAACGCGAAGTAGGGCAGGGAGGCCCAACAGGGGAGACCTGGCTCCGGCTTAAAAGACATGGAGATCAACGCCGCTGTTCTGAATTCCCGAAGGAAAGTGCCTGTTAAGAGCAAGGCTGGCATGAGGTCGGTCGATCTTCAGGGCTGCTTGATTTCGAGCCAGACCGTTATCGTGACCGAGAACGCGCGCGATCGGCTCTTAGGGCGGAGAGCATGACCGAAATGCTCACACAATCATCGGCCGTCAACTCGGGCGCTTCAAGTGGCGTTGTGTCCCGCGGATGATGGGTCGATAGTAGAGTCCTGTCCACGTAGCCGCAGATAGTCGGGGGCAAATCCGGCGAGACGAACCAGCTCATTCCAATTGATTATCGTAATCGTCTTTGATTGCCACTGAAGTATATTGGCGCGGCGCAAGTCCCGGATGACTCGGTTGGCATGAATCGCGGAAATGCCGCAGGCGGCGGCGAGGCCCGATTGCATGAAGGGTGAGGGAATCCGAAAATCCCTGGCTAGACCAACTGCGCGCAAGCGCGCTGTGACCTCGCATAGCAGGTGCGCCACGCGCGCCAGCGCATCCCGGCTTCCCAAGTTGACGATGCAGTTGCGCGAGGCGGCGGCATCGGTGAGCAGCAAGAACAATAACGCGCGCGATATCGACGGCGACAGCGCGGAAACCTCCCGAAAGAATCTGTGCGGCACGGATGCGACCACAGCTGGCCTGAGCGTGACCAGATCGAAGTCGATACGAGGATCGTAGACCGTGTAGAGGTCTGGCACGTCGCCCGGCACGTGAATTGAAGTAATCTGTCCGTGGTGGTTGTCGACATCCTGCCAGCAAAGATAACCCTGCAGCAGTAAACAGCAATGGTTCGGGTGATCGCCCTTCTTAAGGACATGGTGACAAGTGTCATAGTGGCAAATGCTGCTCGGCATATTCGCAAGCAGTTCAAGATCACCGGGCGATAATTCGACGATGCTTGCCAAGCGATCGGCGAATCTTGAGAACGCAAATCCAGTTTGCATACTTCTTACCAAACTGCTTACCAAATTGCGTCAGCACACCGCCCTTGCCTCTACGGATGCAGAGCGGAATTATGTCCTCCACCTGTGACACCCCCAATTTCGCGATTGACCGCCGAGGTGAACGGTACGTCAATGGCCAGTTCGACGCATGGAGTAACAAAAGGTTCCTTTATACATATGAATTGATCTCTTTCAGTCGATTCGAGCGTAACAGCCGCTCTTGCACTGAACGCGGTCAGCAGGGGAACCCGCCGCGCTACAACTTTTCGCTTTCGAGAACGCCTTCTCAAGCTGAAAGCGCTCCTGCACACGGCTGCTGGAGCGCCGTCGAAGTCTTATGGAGCGCCCGAGCGTCCTTCCGGCGGCGGCCGCGTTGCCGGGAAGGCGCGGTATTGAGAATTATGGACGGTGATAAGTGCAGTTCCCAGATCGGGCGGCTCGAAGTTGTGGAGACGGGCCGGGATGCGGATCACCGGCGCGGTCGACGTAGGGAGCCGTCTTGGAATGTTCGTCACAGGCGCACCGCCGGCGCGCGGCGGTGGCGGATGCCGAGCGCATCAAGATTGTTTCGCGCTCGCCACCGCCATTGCAGACCACCGCGGCACGGTATCCTGGAACACGCCAGGCATAGGCGATAGGTTTCCGACGTAGCGGTTGACGGACAAGGAAAGGCCGGTCTTAATTGCCAGCCATGAGCGCAAACTGCTCTTTGACCTCATCCAAGTTGACGAGACAGACTTGGAGTGCATCGGCGTTGTTTTCTAAGAGTTCGTTTCACGCCGGAATCACGATGCGAACTTTGCACTAAGAGTGCCGTCTTGCACGCTTGTGTAGGTCGAATAAAGCCCCAGTTACACAACAAGAAGGAGGGGTACAGTGGTTGGCATTTCAGAGTTCAAGTATAGCGGCGGCTCACTGAACGCTTCCCATCGTTACTTGTTGCCCGCCATTCTGAATATCTTGCACAACACATCTTCAAGCGTTCGGGAGAAATCGCTATTTGACTTGGGCTGCGGTAATGGATCAGTGGCTAATGAAATTCATAAACTCGGATTCCGAGTTGCGGGAGTCGACCCTTCAACTGAAGGCATCGCGATGGCCAAGCGGCACTATCCCCATCTCGATCTAAGAATCGGATCTTCACACGATGACCTTAAGGGACAGTTTGGAACATTCTCGTATGTCATGAGCCTTGAAGTCATCCCGCTTGTTCATGATCCGAGGTCATTTTCCAGAGCCGTTTGCGAGCTTCTTACAGATGATGGCTACGCTATGATCAGCACGCCATATCATGGCTACTTCAAGAATCTGGCCATCGCTGCTGTTGGAAGCTTTGACAATCACGTCAACCCTCTGTTGGACTATGGGTATGCTAAGTTCTGGTCGGTGAATACGCTGAGAACTCTCCTGGAGGAGACGGGACTCAGATCAATCGAATTCGTTCGTGTTGGGCGTATTCCAGCGCTCGCGAAATCGATGATTGCGGTAGCCAAAAAGAAATGAGGACGCACAACATAGGTAAGCGTCGCTTCCCTTAAGCGCGTCCAGTACAGCCCGCTAAGCGAGTGTCCTAAGTTGTTTGGGTGTACGTGCTGAAGGGCGCGGCCGCTGGTGCGATGCCCGCCCGAATATGTACGAATCCGGCGACGGCCCCTGGTTGGGTCCCCTTGGGCCGTTAATGCTTGTTTGCCTTTTAAGCTGTGTGAGCGACGTTCTGAGGACGGCAGTTCCAGGGTTGAGTTCGTGGATGAGCTTGGCCGGATGAGCTGGCAGGCGGCCAAGCACGCCGGCGAGCCAATCCTGGGGATCGATGTCGTTGAGCTTGGCGATGGCGACGAGTAGATTGCGCTGATCATTAAGCGTCGATTATTTTAGACCCGCAACGTGGGAAGCATCGGTCCAGATCACGTCAAAACCGGCCTGCTGTAGAATCTTCTGAATTTCAACCGGAGCAGTTCGCATTCCGCGCCGCGCGAGAGCGAGAAAATGAACTTCTACAAAGACGCCGCGTAATCCGGGGTGCCGCAGCGTTTCTGTCATGCCTCTCAGCACTTCGAGTTCAGCTCCTTCGACATCAATCTTAATAATCGCCGGTGCATGGAGGGAACACATTGAGTCACCACGTTTGACCGAAGATCGAATGGATGCGCTGTTCCCGGAATGAACAACTAAGCTGTCTGCGACGGTTGAGCCTTTCTCAGCCACAAAGAAGTCGGCCTCTCCATCGAAATCAGATAAGGCAATTTCCTGCAAAATCACACCCGGTTCCGTTGCGAACGAGGACTGCAATTGCGCAAAGGCTCGAGGCGACGGTTCGAACGCAATGACCTTACCATCGCGGCCCACGCGATCAACAAAAAGCCTGGTGTACAGGCCTACGTTCGCGCCTACGTCCCAGACAAGATCGCCCTCCCTTATGTTGGTCAGAAGCAGATCGCGAAACTTTTGTTCATAGGCCTCGCTGAAAATCCTTCTGTAGATACTCAGTATTGGGCGAAGAATGTGCAGTTGCTGCGCGAATGCTCGAATTTGGATCAACAGTGGATTTGCGTAATTCACGGCGATCTCCTTAGTCCCTGGTTCGACCCGCCCATAGCGCGGCGGCAGAAGGGGATTTCGTATCGCTCGATGTCAAGCGGGCATCGGCGTCGATCCAAGCGCAATGCCCGGCCGCAGCTTCCGAAGAGACTTTGAGCACTGTGGAAGCGTATGATGACCAGACAAATGCGAGGTGGTTCGCTATGGATCCAATGTCGCTGTCGCGTCGTATATCCAGGCACACCGTCAACTTGCCCGGCGCCTTGATGTCTCCGATCAATAGAAATGAGGCTTGGCCATTCAGATCGATCATGTCCTGCCGAAAATCCCGAAGGCCCACTGCCTCGATCTCGAGCACGTCGCCGGCTGCCAGAATATTCTCGCCGCGCGCAGCGACATGGGCGAACAGGATCGCCATGATCATTAGAGTCGCCGAGCGGATCCCAACAGGCGCAAGCTCATTGCGTTCATCCTGCCCCTCCACCGTGTGGCCCGGGAATGGTACTTGCTACAACGAGGCCCGTCGCCGCAGAGTTCCGGCGTCAGTGTTCCATTGGAAATCTCCCCCCACGGCTCGGTGGACCGCTGATGGAACCCCACATTAAGCCCCCGGCGCCTGTTTTCGATCCCTGGAGTCAAGCGCAAGTCGCCTCTTGACCGCTCGAATTCAAGGAACCGATACCGACCGCTTCCGTTATATGCGGCGGGTTGCGACTGATCCTTTCGGTTTGCGGTGCGTGGCCATCTTGCACCTGTTCGGCCGCCCCGTGATCCGGTGCAACTCAGTGTATGCCGGAAAGGCACATGCACGCTCGAGCGCCATCACGCGCGGCAACCACCGGTCGTCTCCACGGAACGCATCTCCGCGTAGTGTTATGCGTTGCCGCGCTACTCTCGCTCTTCCTATCCATCCATCTTTCGGTCTCGGGAAGTCTTCTGTTCCCCTATGTTGCGGCGTTCGCAATATCTTTCGCTCTGATCTGCCTCGAGTCGCGGCGACTCTCGACGGGGTTGATCATCGCCGCCTTTCTTCTATTGACGGCAACCGTGGCGTTCTTCGCTTTGTCGATCCCGTACGCGGTCGACCCGTCACGTCGCCTGCTCTCGCTAGCCCAACTATACGTGGCCCTCATTACCAACTACGGACTTTTTCTCGGATTATCTTCGTTGCACTCCCGAACGATTTCCCGCCTGTTCTTGTCTGTGGCCGTCTTCATGCTGATAGTCGCGACTTTGGAGGTGTATTTCGGGCTGAGACCGTTTGTCGACGCAGTCCGGTCCGTGATTCATCGGGAGTATTACGACGACACCACACGAGACTTGGCGCTCTACGGTGCCGTGCGACCAAGTGTCTTTGCTTCGGAACCTTCGCTGGTAGGAATTTTCTGGGGCCTGTCGCTGTGTGGATGGCTTCTCGCCGATGTGGACAGGTTTGGGATCAGACGGCTTGTTGTCGCTTCACTGCTGACCGCATCTGCGGTTTTTGTAATTCGCTCGCCCACCATATTCTATGCCGTCACGATCTGCGTGATCGGGTTGATCGTTGACCGATTGAGAAGAAGCCCTAATCCCGGCGTGCGATTGATCAAATCGGTATCACTGTGTGCCTGCTTCATCGTGGTCATCGCCTCGACCTCGCTGCTCATGCATGCCGCCGACGAGTTCGGAGGATTGATCGAGAACATAGTCAACGGAGACAGCTTCTACTCTCGTCAAATTGGACCGTACCGTCTTGCGTCCAGCATGGCCGACACCAGTCCTTTCTTTGGTTTCGGATTGGGAGGTGACGCGGAAATGACGCCTTACGCGATAGACGCGTTCTCGCCCGTCATCGAAAACATGATCGCGGGTATCGACGCAGCGGACGTCGACAGCGTTCGGGGCATGGGCCTCAATTTCAGAGAGGGCAAGGCAAGTCATCTGCTCACAAACTCGTTTTGGCAGTTTTGGATTTCATTTGGCATTCTCGGCGGCGCAATCGTGGTCGCCATCGTGGCATTTGCGCTGGCGGAATTGGGCGTGAGCGAAATTGGCTTTGTGCTGCTCGGGGCGACACTTATGGGGCAAACCATGGGAGCCGTCGTGATTGCTCCGGCGTGGACGCCCCTGTTTGTCATCGCCGCCGTTACGGTTGGCTGGGCGCACGCTTCTCGCGCAACAAAGGCGAGCTAATGTTCGGATATTTCTCCGAGCTTGCTTCACTTGCAAACCGCGACGTCTGCGTTGTGGGCGGTGGACCGGCAGGTATCGCGGTTGCGCTTGCCTGCGAGGAGCGTGGGCTCTCGGTTCTCCTTCTGGAATCAGGAAAGGATAAGGTCGACGCTTTTTTTGCTGGCCTCAGCACCGGACATGACATTGACTTGGAGACGCATGCGGCCCCGCAATTGGCTATCTGCCGTGCTCTTGGTGGCGCCTCGAAATGGTGGGGCGGCAGGTGCACTCCCCTCGACGAAATTGATTTTGCTAAACGGTCTTTCGTACAAGCGAGCTGGCCTATTTCATACGCAGAATTGGCAATCTGCTATGATAGTGCCGCCGCGTTCTTTGGTGTTGCGCCCGCGGACTTTATTGCGCCGGTTCCGCCATGGGGGCGATTGGAAGGAGTACGATTTGAAGATCTAGAGCGATGGACGCCTGAAAGGGATGTAAGCAAGCGCCATCGCGAGCGCCTCGCCACCTCGAAAGACATTGTATTAGTTGCCGAAACTACCGTAACCGAAATTCACGTCTCGGAGGATGCTCGACACGTCAGCCGCTTGACCGTTCGCAGTCGGGAGAAATCGATCGCCATCTCGCCTAGATACATCGTTCTCGCCTGCGGCGGTCTGGAAACGACACGTCTTCTGCTGTGGACGCAATGCAAGTTCCCGAAGCTCTTTGGAGGACCCGACGGCCCGTTGGGGCGGTATTATTCAGGCCATATTTCCGGCAAGATAGCCAACTTGGTCCTAGGCGACCCCGCCCATTTTGCCGCCCACGACTATTTCCTCGATTCAGGCGTCTTCGTGCGCAGGCGGTTTACGTTTCCTCCGGAGGTCCAACGACGCGAGGAGCTTCTTAATATAGCCCTTTATGCAGACAACCCACCATTCCATTCTGCCGACCATCGCGACGGCGTACTTTCACTTGCCTGGCTCGCGTTGGCAACTCCGATCTTAGGACGCTTACTTGCATCGGAAGGCGTACGGATCAGTCACCTAGGCCCAGCACCTTATCAGTGGTTTCAACACCTTAGAAATGTCTTGTTGCAGCCTGTAGCAACGTGGGCGAGCATTGTAAGCATTCTGAATCAGAGATACTTTAGCTTTCCCAGGAAGCCAGGCTTTTTATTGTTCAACGAGCGCGGGCGATACGCTCTTCACTACCATGCCGAGCAATCGCCAAATCCGAAGTCGCGAGTAACGTTGAGCTCCAAATTTGACGCATTTGGCTTGCCATACTTGCGCGTCCGTCTTCGGTTTCGCGACGCGGATGCACAAAGCGTCGTCAGAGCTCATTCAATTCTTGACACGGCCTTGAGGCAATCAGGATTGGGCTATCTCGAATTTGGTGAACCCGGCGCGGAGTCTCGCGTCAAGCATGTGCTTCGCCAGGCAAAGGATGGCTTTCATCAAATCGGAGGCACGCGCATGGGCTTTGATCCTCAGCAAAGTGTCGTGAACACTGATTGCCGCACGCACGACCTTGAAAATTTGTACATTGCGTCCAGTTCGGTGTTTTCTTCAACCGGCCAAGCCAATCCAACGTTTCCCATGGTGGCTCTGGGTTTCAGATTGTCGGCTCATCTCGCAAGCCAAATGGCCAGGGAAAGGGTTGCGGGAAGCAGCAAACATCGTCTTGCTCCATGAGGCAGGTCTATTCAAAAGCGCTGGGGCGCAACGTGTCGGCAATAGGCTTCGGGTGTGCGTCCCTTGGCTCTCGGATTTCGCCAAGTGGCGGTCGCCGAGCCGTAGAAATGGCTCTCGAACACGGCGTGAGGTGGTTTGACGTTGCCCCTTCATACGGGGATGGACAGGCTGAGGAGCTACTTGGCAGTTGCCTGCAAGGTCAGCGCGATAGAGTTGTTATTTGCACCAAAGTTGGAATTGCACGTCCTAGCCTTTCTTTGTCACAGCGCCTCTTCCGGCCTTTAGCGCGAACTGTCGTATCTTGCATTCCGGCTGCACGTTCGGTGGTAAGGCACGCTCGTAAGTTTCCCCGCCGTACAGCCATTCATCCAGACCTGATCGAAGCGTCCCTTCTGCAGAGCCTACGATCATTGCGGACCGATCATGTGGATGTCTTGGCACTTCACGAGCCAACGCCAGAGGAGGCAGCAGATAAGCGCATTTTTGATGTGCTCGAGCGGTTACTGGACCGCGGACTTATCCGAGCAATTTCTGTCGCCGGACAGCCCAACAGCATCATCGCGTCAGTATCCAGACGCCTCCGCGTCGACTTCGCGCAGTTTCAGGATGCACCGCATAATGGTGTAGCCGCTAGATTGCGTTCTGAGCTGCCAAGCGATAGGCGACCTCAGTTTGTCACGCATGGCGTATTCGGGACAGAGAATTCGAACGAAATATCTATGCTGTCGTCCCGAGCATCAGAAACTCTCAAGTTCTGGCTTCAGGAGTACGATCCCAATGCAACGGAGATTGTAGCGGATCTCTTGTTGCATTTTGCGTTCTCTAATAATCCGGATGGGGTGGTAATAAGCTCGATGTTTAGCGCGCGGCATATCGAACACAATTGTTCACTTGCGGCGAAAAGCCCGACACCAGAACTCGCAGCCAAGGTCCATTCACTTCTAGGAAACAGATAGAGGAGCTATCGTAGATCTCGCCGTGGTCGCGGACCTTAAATGAGCAACGTCCCCATTGGGCCCCCGATTCTATTTCGTCCACCCTGCGAGGTATTTGTAATAGACGGCTTTTCTACCGATAGGACGGATTGAGCTGGCACGCGAGGCACGGCGCTTAAGGTCCAAAACGGAAATGCAAATACCGCATCAAATCATCTATCAAATTCGATATATCTCTTGTTGGCTTAAGTCCAACCAAGAGGCTGATCAAGCTTTTCAATTTAGACTGAATTCTCTGTTGGGCGCCGCAAGCGCCATAATACCGTTAGGGCGAGCCCGCTCCGGAATCTTTCTATTGGTCAAGCAGGTCATTACAGAAACGCGGCGCAACGTAATTATGTCGCCGTACACTATACCTGACGTCGTTAACATGGTGAAGTTTGGAGGGGGCCAACCAGTTTTTGTGGACTTTCGTCCAAATTCGACCAACGTTGATTTTGGCCATCTCAGGTCACTCATCGATGAGCGGACCGCGTGTGTTCTGGTCACTCACTATCACGTCCCCCAAGCGGAAACGAATGCGATAGCTGACTTCTGTCGCTCCAGAGACGTGAAGTTCTTCGATGACTGCGCCATATCTTTGGGCGCTAGTATCGAAGGCAAGCCAATCGGTACCGTCAGCGAAGCAAGCGTGTTCAGCTTCTCAGGATTTAAGATACTAAACTTTTTTTGGGGTGGAGCGATAGTCATGCCTCCTGGAGAGATTGCAACTGCTATCGAAGCTGAAGTTGAAACTTGGCCGCGGCTGAGGTTTTGGCAATATCGATTCCAAGCAAAAAAATTCTAACATACCGCTTTGTCACAAGTCGCTTGGTGTTTCCGCTATTTTTTGCGCTGCGGCGCTCAATAATTGAATCCGGCGAGATTGTCGACGTCCTTCCTTTGTCACGCATCGAGACGGCTCGTCTGGACGACACAATTGCCAGCCGCCCGGCCCTCGCTGTCTTAGGTGAGTGGAGCCGAAAATTTAGCGATATCGCAGACATACTCAACCACCGTCGCTCGATCGCCGCGGTTTATGATCGGTATTTTCGCCAGATTAGTGTATCGGCTGAGACACCTGAAGAATGTCGCGCGGAGGCTGGATTCGTCAATTATCCGATCATCGTCGGTCGCAATTCGCGAGATAAGATCTACAGGGCGTTGCTAGCCAATAACTACGACGTAGCTTTGTCACTTTACCCGAATGTCCATGAAATGGAGAAGTTTACCGATATACCGGGCTGTACAACTAATGTTTCGGAATTGGTGCGGTCCATTATTACCCTGCCGACGCACACGCGTGTGACGCCCGCATATGCTGAAAGACTGAGCCGGTTTCTGTTGGCATTGATCCCGAGCCACTGAATTCGAGTCTTTTGATCGATAGTGTGGATCCAATGGAAGATCGCATCGGACCTGACCGCTCGGTCTTCAACGACGTGATCTGGACCAGGATCGACATGGCCCCGTTGCAGAGCTGCGCGCCACGCGACCACAGGCTCTTCGCCAAGGTTCCGCACGGCCGTTGGCACCATGACCTTCTGACCTTCCTGGCGGCATTGCATCACAACTGGACCATCGCACGCTGCCTCGACCGCTTCACCCGCGCGAATGCGCCAACTACTTCGAATCCGGTGGATTACGAGCCACCCTGTGATCGGGAGCTACTCGAATTGCGGAACCGCACAACGTTTGTTGCTATAGCTCGCTAGGAGCACGGGACAGCAACAGGGTGCAGCCGGCACTTCAGACAGTTTCGAAGCGCACAGCTTAAGGGCGATGCACACGCCTCCAGGCGCCCCCGCTGCAATGCACGTTTTGGTTAATAAAAGACCTGTCTTGTCGTCGTGCTCACACCTTCTATCATCGAACTGCATCGCGAATTGCGAATCATCCTAGTTCCGGAGCCCTCAGTGGTCGGCTTAATGATCGTCAGCTTCGTCTTGGGTGTGTACGTGGCGCGCTTTAATATTCTGGCCGCAACCTTGGCGAGCATAGTCTGTGCCGCGGTTTCGTTACTTTACGATTTGAGTAGCGAGTCAACTCTCATGCACTCTCTTCTGGCTAGCGTCGGTACGGCATGTGCGCTGCAGATCGGCTATCTCGTTGGTCAGCTACTGCGGCTCCCGAGAAGATAGTGTTGCCGCCATCCGCAGCGCCCCTGGCGTTGCTAGTAGGCATTTTCATAGCTTTTCTTTGAAAATATCGTCATCAGGACAATTTTTAGATCGAAGCCAAAAGACCAATTATCAATGTAGTACAGATCGTGTTCCACACGGGCGCGCATTTTCTCGAAAGTGTCGGTCTCACCACGGAGCCCGTTTACCTGAGCCCAGCCCGTAATGCCTGGCTTGACGTTATGACGTCGAGATAGGCGGGCGATCTGACCTTCAAACATTTGATTGTGCCAGACGGCGTGCGGACGCGGTCCGACAATCGACATGTCCCCCCGGATGACATTGAAGAGCTGAGGGAGTTCGTCGATATTCGTTCGCCGCAATATCCGTCCTATGCGCGTGACTCTAGGATCATCCCGGGTTGCCTGACGTGCACTCGCTGTGCCCGCTACCATCGTGCGAAACTTTAGAACCATTATGGGCTTATTGTTATAACCATGGCGAGTTTGTTTGAACAGAACGGGACCTCGCGAACTCAATTTTATCAACGCGGCCACCATCAGCATCAGCGGCATGAGTAAGAGGCCGGCGGCTGCAGCAACGAACAGATCAAAACTCCGCTTGAGGAAGCGATCCATCACCCAATCGGGTCCTGACGCGCTCTCCAACACGGAGGCATGTCCGAAGCATCCAATTCGGCTACAGCGCATGAAATTCAGCATGCCAACAGGTAGAAGTTGAATCCGAACCGGCATTTCGGAGAGCATATCCACTGCGCGAGTAACCGCGTCCATGTTATCTGAATGGAAGAGCAGCAACACCGCATCACATCGGTGGGTCCGAGTGTCGCGCAGGATCGTTTGAAGCTGAAGCCAAATATTGGTCGAGTCTCAGACGATAAACTTGGCGTATCTCGTCCTGCGTGGATGATAATTGCTCGAGGAGTAGGGTCGGTTTCTCGACGTCCGGGAAAACTAGGACTACGACGCCCGGTGAGGTCCAACGGCCGCTTTTTCGGCCGACTTCGATAGCGTGCAACAATAGTGCTCGAATCATGATCTGCGTTGGTAAGGCGATGGCCAACTGCGCGAGGAACGTTCCCCTAGAGTAGCTCAAGACCGTCCCACTAATGAACATGAGAGCGAGAAGGAAAACAAAGGCTAAGGCCAATGCGAGCACTCCTCGGTGAAGCGCTTGCCGATTCCATTCCGCACCATGAAGATCGTATTGTCTGTCGGCCAGACAGATTATGCCGTACATCAGCGCCAATTGTGTGCAGATCAATCCGTACGAAATCGTGTCGGGCAGTCCGTCCCAAACAGTTAGATGATATGCAACAAAGGCCAGGTAGGTTGATACTGCGACGGCCGCCATTTCGGTTAGGGCCAGCATTGCAGCGAGCACCAGGCGATCGTCGTGGCTCTGAGCAATTTCCTTCGAACTCGCCACCGGTCCAGAAAAAGTTGGCTGTAGCATCGCTGGCCTCCGGCGAAAATCAAGCTCGTTCTGGCACTATTGTTCCAATTCTACCGGATCTCGCCTCTTGCTTCGGACCACCACAGCGCAATGCTCCCAAGAAAAACAGAGAGTCGCCTCCCTGACAGCGCGAAGCCAAACGCCGAGGCTCCAACCTGAGCCGGTAGACCCATTCCAAATGAGCCGAGCGAATCCACAATGGAGCGCAGAAGTTCGCCGGCCCATTCAAGCAATCCTCCGAGAGTGTTGCCCAGCGTGCAGCCGGTCGCGTCGATATTTCTCGTAAGGCGAAGCTCTTGGGCCGGAAAGGCAATAAGCAGCAGGTACGGCCTTGCGGATCGAATGCGCTGGAGTGGAGCGGGCGAATTGAGATCGGCGCATCCGTGTTGAACGCCCACGAGTTGGTGCTGCGAAAGGTTCTCTACCAGCGCGGACACCACCATCCACTCGTCGAACGCAAGTCATTGCCTTCGTGGCGAACGCATTGGCCGCATTCGCGAGCTTGTGAATGTTCGCCCCGTTCTCGATCCAGAATGCACCATTAAGGCGAATACGGCTGAAGAGCTCGTGGTCGGTTTGGCTCATAGCGGCGATCGAAGCGTAAACTCTCATCGACATCGGTGTGATTTCACTAAACCGGTTCGGTTCCAAGGAAGAACCAAAACAGGCATGGAAGAGGCCGCCGTGCGTCGATACAAGCAATCTGCGGCGATGAGATGCTTTCGTTACGGCAAGAAGGTTGGCGAATAAAACGGTTGCTTGGACGTGGACAATGTCAGCGCCACTGGCAGGATATCGGGGTCGTTGCCAACACAGAATCCTTATCAGCTTGACCTGATGAATGGCCTCATAGACAGGCAAACGCGCACTGGTCGTGGCGGTGTAAGAGATGCGGTCAAGCATCGGTGCCAGTGCCGCAAAAACCGACTTCATTTGACGCGCGGGAAGCTCTCGAACGACGTATTCAAACGCACCGACCGAGGCTGCAAACCGTCCAACTACGTGGACTACCGACATGGGCCGCTCCGGACTTAAGCGGCGTCCCTATTTCCCTGAGCAGTCATGAACTGCACCGGTATTCCCCACACCGTTCAACTTTAACTTAAGTTGATCGCTAGCCTTAGGCTTTTATCAGAAACCCCACGGTTGGTCGGATCCCTCGTCGGCGATTTTCAAAACGATTGACGTGGATTTATATCGGTTCCCCGTGGAAAAACGGTCTACGAAAACTGCTGTAAACCAGCAACGTCGGCCGCAAGAACGCCGATGAGACACCGCACCAGGCATTCGCGAGATGAGGATTCTCCTTGCTGCGACGCGACGCATGGCAACGCGACCGGGCTGCAGATAGGCAGGCGCAATAACAGCCATTGGTGGTAGGGGTGCCAAGTCGCAGCATGGCAGTTGGGAACCGCCGCCTCCAGTTGACAATCATGATGAGGCGACGACTTGCGACGAATTTCAGGTGCAACCGTTATTGGGCGCTCGTAGAGCGCTTCTGGCCCGTTCATCTATGTCCGCCGCGTATCGACCGGCGAATTCGGTAGTAGTCGGTCGGACTGAAGCTGGCTGGTCGAGCGCTGTTTCTAGCAAGGAACCACTTTATATTTTGTGCCGTTTCCTTGCATTCCTCGCATCGCACAGCGACTGCAGTCGCATTCACTCTTATTCTCGCATCGCCGGCGCTTGCTGATTGCAACCAGGAACTGAAAATACTGGAACAGAAAATCGTTTCGGCGGAGACGGCGCGAGCACGAGCGAAACCGAAATGGCGGCGACCAAGCACCAAGAGGAGCTTCTAACGGGAAAGCAAAAGAGCGGTGCGCCGGAAGCCACAGGAACAACGGCGCGTGCTGTGGAGCCCGCTTCACCTCATCAGGAAAAAAGACACTGGCAAACGTAGCGTCGAGGGCGGGGATCATACCGCCCAAATGATCGCCGAAGCCCGCAAGATATCCGAGGCTGGCGACGAGCAGGGGTGTATGAAGAAGGCAGCGGAACTGAAAGACGGTGCTGGGTCCAAGTAAGCGTCATTCGCGCGGCCCATCAGGAAGGGCCATCCAACGTGAAGGTTCCCGGAGCACAAGCCAGCCGCTCTCGATCGCGAGCTTGATGTCCCGCCATGAATTCAGAATCGGTGGTGCGATTCCTTCATGCGATATTGCGCGCTTAATTGGCCTTGAGCTCCAGCGCCAGCTTCACGCCAGCGCTTTATTGCCTTTTCAAATCTATCTCGAACGTGAACTTTGCCTGCAGTACGGGGCCATCTTCATCACGGACTTCGATTTCCATACCACGGCCGAAGCCGCTGAAGCGCCTGCCTCGTACCGCATCCTTTGCCATATCAACCAACGAGCGAGCCGCCTCTTCCTGCACAGCTTCAATATCGGGCAGTTCGAGCCCTTTCTCATCCACGGAAACGGCGTCGCCGTCGCGTAAGTCAAAGTAATAGCGCTTCATCGGCCAATCCCGGGCGCGTCACCTCTCAAGCTAAAACCTGGAGAACAGATATTGCGTTCCAACGCGGTCGCATTTTTCGCGGTCTTGGAATGAGACGCCCTAGGAGAGAGGACCGGTGCCAGCCCAAGAGGCCTGGAACGTTTTCTTGGGAACTATGATGCACTCGAGGATTCGCTCTCAAGCTTGCAGTTTGTGCGCTAAATGGCTCCAGCCAGAAGACAACATGGCTCCAGCCAGAAGAGCCTCGTAAGGCCAAGGACGAGGGATGCCCATTTATCGTCTGCTGCAAAATGTGCCGATGGGCCAACAGGCGACATGCCACTTCAATCACCTCATTCGCACGACACAAGCGAGAGCGGCACGGCAAGGTCGAGCGCCTTGCTTGCACGTGGGGCGCGAAAATGACCTTCACTTTTCCAAAACCCGGCTATCGCGGAACGTCATGAAGGCGAGCCGCTCGAAGAGGTCATGTCGGCCCTCAGCAGGCGTTCACTCATCCTTCTCTATCTTGAGAAGAATGGCGTCGATGCGCGGGTTCGCCTTCGCATCGAAGCTAAAGCGCTCATTGGGCGACTTGCTGACACCCATGGGCACTAGCGTAACGGTCATCTCATTCTTGAGATCGCGGCGCTCGACGAGTCGTTTCAGCGGCTCGGTCACGTCGAGGGTGATCGACGTACCAAAGTCCCCGTGACCGGCGTGACCACCCCTCGCAGAACGGCGCGATTCCTCGTCGGTACCGAAGAACGTGAGGTTGCCAACATAATATGGACTATCGGGGTCTGGTTTGCTGTCGCGTGGCAACCCCAGATAGACCTCAAAGTAGCCGTCAAGTTGGGCTTCAGTCTGCACACCCTCAAACGTTAGCGTATAGCGGGCTCCGTTCTCAATCGTCTTAGAGAGCATGTCAAAGGACAGCACCTTGGCAAGCCGTTCGCGCGTGTCGCTGTCTTCAGGTCGCAGGTCGATCCGCGCCTGGTCCGGGGTCGGTTTGACGTTGCGAGCGAGGATAAATGAGGCCATCACACGCGCCCTCTCGCTAGCCAGCATGAAGTTCGCTGATGCTATGAGATAATACCACCAGGGGGGACGCAGGTGCGTGGATCCTCATACTGGTAATTGAGCTGATTGATGGTATAGAGCACGTCTGCACCGCTCATCTGCACGAAGTTCTTGTTCTCATCAACGAAGGTAAAGTTGGTGTTCATCCATGTTGTATTCGCGGTCGGGTTGACCCGGCCCCCTCCCTGCGCGAGCCACTTTTCCCACAGGCGATCGATATTGCAGTGATGTAGCCAGAAGATCGGGTCCTGGCCAGCAGTGTTGAAGCCTCCCATGTTGCCGCCGATCGTACCATGCACAACGTTGTGCGGCGTTCCTTGGACGGCTCCCTGGAACTGCCCGCCGCCGAGGAAGGCGAGTGGCACCAGACATGTGGTCGAGTCGACCGCCGAAGCCGGCAGCGCCCCGCCCCCATTCATCCCAGGGCGAGTTCCATCCCATAGCGGATTGGTCGCGTTGTTCGGATTGCGGAACGGTGGTGGCAGCGTCCTATTCGCTGCCGGCGCATAGTCCCAATAGGGCAGTGCAAAGTCGGGATCACCGCAGGCCGCGCGCACGATCCGCTCGAAGAAATACAGATACATGCGGTGCCAGGACAGGAAGTGGAAGCCATGATCACACGTGGACCAGGGAGCCCCAGGGGGCCAGCTTCCAGCGGGCGTGTTCGTTCCGTGAATGTTGGCTTGATACAGCCAGCTCGTCGGATCAGATGCGGGCCGACCTTTCATCACCGAGACGGCCTGCCGGTATGCCTGGATGATTGGATGGTTTGGATTACTATTATATAGCGAGTAAACGTTCTGGCGGAGTTTCGGTCGGCCGTAGCACCAATGGATCTTGAGAAATTCTAAATTTCTAGGATTGTTCAGTTCCTGCGCCGATACCGGACCCGAGCCCGCGGCGGCTATCAAACCTGCAGCGCCTTTCAGAAAGTCACGCCGTTGCATCGTTACCTCCTTCATCACCTTTGATGAGCCATCGAAGAGAAAAACGGCGAGCAAAGAGTGAGCGTAGTGAGCTGAGTAGTGGCCTTGCGCTCCACGGCTCGACCACCACTTTCGTCTGGCTTCTCATCCGCGGTTGGTCGCCAGGCGGCTACTTGTGAGGTATTGTAGGTCCGTTCTGCTATAGGTGGCTCCTTGTCCCATTTGTTCGCCAATCATCGCTCTCGATTTGGTTGATCATTGGCGGCCGATTAATGCACGCGAGAACTAACGACGCTCGCTCGCGGGGAAGGCATTCTGCCCGGCTCGTTTGTACGGGCCCGCCAAGTTACCGCTCGAACGGCAGTTTGAATGCAAGATCAGCTTATTCGAAACAGAGCTCTCCAACTATGAAGTGGACCACATCTCAATGCTGCGAGCGAAGGGCACGGAACAGCCCGGCTGTTGGCCGGTTCCCGCGGAATGCCTCCGTTGGCTTGATCTCGGCTCTCAAAGGCTAGACCCGGCTTCTCAAACCTGAACCGGGCCGGTAGTCTGCTGCGCATGGACATTCGGCGCTGCCAATGCAAGCAGCGCGCAGCGGCGAGTATCCCACGGAGGGCGTTTCGCAAGTGCTTTTCGATCATGAACTCCTCCATACTCCATTGGAGGGTCACCTCTCGATGGTCGTCACCTTGGACTGATTTCCTCCACCCTCGGCATCTGCATCCTAAGGCTGGTGAACACGGATGATCGGACCGACCGCATGATAATGGTCGGGCCCCTCTGATACCCTGTGCCAAAGGTGGCCGACGTACCACAGCACGTTATCTTTCGAGATGACGTTCTCACCGTTGTTATAGCCGAGTTCTCCGCTGGCCCCGAACTGCCACGGCCCCGCTTCGTTGCCGGAATAGCGGCGGATGGCGGCATTTATGCTCGAGAAGCCGTCGTTCGGCCCATCGTCACTGCTTGGCTGAATGAATGCGCCGAACAGGGTCTGTGCGTCCCGCACGAACCAAGTCGGCCTTTCGGCTGGGTTACGCCGGCTGTCAAATTCATTCGAATAGCGGAACCAGCCCGGTCCAAAGCCTGAATTAGGGAAGCTCGGTAGGTGCAGGAAGGCTTGATCGTTGGGCGAGCCATCCATGTCAAAGTCGAGCTGCCAATAGGCATGGTGACCATGATCGATATTGCATTGCAGCCCGCGACTAAACATGCGTGGCTGCATTTCTCCGCCCCGGGTGAAAAACCAAGCCTGAACAATGTCGTACGAACCGATGAAGGCGCGGCCCGAGATTTCAAGCCACTCGCGGCCAGCGAAGGTAAAGGTCCGCTGGCAAATCTTCTGATTGTTGTGGCAACTGTTATCGGTGCTCAGATTTGACCAATTGATCCGATCCGCATAGGGCCCGCAGCCGTCTCCGTCGTACTTGACCCGGATGACCGGGATATTAGCGCGATAGAGCAGTGTCCGGTTGTTAAACCGCACGTCTCTCAGTCCAATGCCGGCATCATCGGCCACTTCCCAGCGTATCTGCCAGGGCCCCCAATTCACCTGGCCAGATTGCGCGAATGCTGGCGTATCAAGGGAGCCAATGCCGAGACATCCAGCAGTGAGCATATAAATAAGATGCCGATAAATTAGCATAGAATGATCTCCGACCAAGATTGTGAGCCCTAATTACTAGAGTCCGGCCGGACGTCCTGCTTCAAGGACGCGACCGTCAGTCAAATCAACGAGCGCCATAAACTCTGTTCTCGCTGAACCAGGTGCGAGGAAACTGACGTAGAGTACGCGGTGGCCAGCCCCCAGTTGTCCCTCACCCCGTTCGGTTACCAAGGCTCGTCCTTCGAGATCGCGCACAGCATCACGGAGATTTGGATCCCCTCGCGCCAGACGGACTGCTTGCTCGACCTCGCCGGGACTCTCCGGGGGCTGATAACCCTCAATATCCTTGACCTCTACAACCTCGCCCCCGCGCACCAGCGCGCGAACAGCGACGTTGCGCGAATAGCTGTAGAATGTGGTTTGCGCCAGTTGCTGCTCCAGCGGACGCAGCTCTTGGATCTTATCTCGCTCAACGAGATCGGCTCCGAGGAACGCGAAACGCTCGCCGAGCGCGCGATGAACGATAGGTGAGGACGCAGCGACTTCGCCGAGTCGCTCGGCGAAAGCAGACGTCAGTCCTGTGGGTGCCCTCTCGAACGGAATGATGCGCGGATCCGTGAGACCTTTAACCTGCGGCGGCCAGCCCGCTTCTGGACCGGTGAACTCCAGTGAACGCGCTGGAGGAGGAGGCGATGGCAGCGGTTGCTGCTGCGCCAGCGTCGAGCTCGCTACAAAGAAGATTGCAGTAACCGCACAGATCAAACGTGATTTACACATGTTCGATCCTCCACTGCAGTATTTCTGGCCGTAGTGGGTATCGACTAAAAACGCCGACCGATACCTCTTCGCCGCCTTTAGTATAGCACCATCTAGAGTGGAGAGAAATCTAATCTGAGGCGATTAGTTGAGGAACTCGTCGATGTAGATGTGCCCGACAAGAACGTGAGCCAGCTGCAGACTGAGGGTGAGTACTGGTTTCCAGCTTCAACGGTGGGAACGCCGAGGCCGCACAACGGTTCTTCAAGATCCATCGGAAGCCCACACGTGAGTTCGGATGGGCGTGAGCCTTGTCGTTTCATCTACGTCTTGGGATGAGTCCCCATGACGGGGGCAGGCGGCGGGATGGGAATAGCATCAAGGTAGAAAGAGGCTGCCCACATGGCAGCCTCCCTTACTCTATCGCGGAGCACCAGTGTTGACGTGGTGAGTCCTCAAAGCAAGGCTCTTCGTCGAACACGCGGGCTTCAATGTCGACTCTTCACGAACCGGACCTGACCGACTGATCTGACGATGTCTGCTTACGCGGGCAAAGCAGATCTCCCCGTTGCACCTCCGGACTTCCGAGTTTGACCCAATTGCGACATTAGCTCGTATGGGCATCCCATGTGACCTGTTGTACAAGATCGCGTCTAGGTTGGATCGCAGGCATGGTGCAAGAGCGCCAGACCGGGTCGAGCGCAGGTTGTCGGCGATATTAGTCGCCGATTGGACTGGCTATTCGCGCCTCATGCACCAAGACGAAGAGGCCACGCATGCCAAATTGACCACTCTTCTAATGGAGGCTGTCCACCCCGCAATTGCCGAACACGGCGGGCGCATCGTGAAGAACACCGGCGACGGATTGTAGTGCAGTCGAAGCGGTTCGAGGGGCTGTACAGTTCCAGACCCGCGTTGACGAACTGACAATCGGAGATGCTGAAGATAGGCGCATTGCTTTCCGTGTGGGCATAAATATTGGCGACGTAATCGTCGAGCCCCACGACATCTTTGGAGACGGCGTTAACATTGCGGCGCGGTTGGAGGGTATCGCAGAACCGGGCGGCATCTGCGTCTCGGCTTCTGCCTACGATCAAGTCCAGGGCGGCGTTGAGTTCGCCGATCTGGGCGAGCAGAATCTCAAGAATATCGACCGCCCGGTGCGGGCCTATACCGTGGTCAGGGATGGATCTGGCCCGGCCACCCAGACTGAACGCGCAAGACAAGGCGCGCTTTCAACGCCTCGTCGTTCTATGGGTCGGATCCGAGCGCGTTTGACGCCTGTCGGCGGCGCGCTTGCCTCAATTGCAGTCGTCGGTGCGGTGGTCGGCGGCCTCGTCGTCTTGAAGACGCTCCGCACTGACGTTTTGCGGGAAGGGCAAAAGATACAAAAAGAAGCAGCGGTCCGGCCCGATATCGCTCCCCGCTTGTCTCTTGTCGTCCCGCCGTTCGTGAACCTCACCAACGATCCCGAGCAGGACTATTTCGCCGACGGTATTACAACTGACCTGACTACCGACATTGCGCAAATTCCCGGCGCATTTGTGATCGGGCGCGGAACGGCCTTTACCTACAAGAACAAGCAGGTCAATCTTAAGACGCTCGGCAAGGAGCTTGGCATTCGCTGGGCCGTACAGGGCGCGGTGCAGCGGGCCGGAGGTCAGGTCCGTATGAATGTGTCACTTTCCGACCTGTCGAATGGTCGAGACGTCTGGTCGGACCGCTTTGACGGTGATCGGACAAATCTTGCGGCCTTGCAGGAGCAGGTCACGGCGCGGCTCGCCCGCTCTCTCAACGTCCAACTCGTCCAGGCCGAAAGCCGGCGCAGCCAAATGGACAGGCCAACGAATCCAGACGCTGTGGATTTCAGCATGCGCGGCTGGGCAAAACTCTATGAACCTTGGATCAGGTCAACGAACGCGCAGGCAAAGGACTTGTTCGATAGCGCGCTGCGCCTCGATCCGGACAACATTGACGCAATGCTCGGGAAAGCGTGGTGCATAGCCCATGACGTGATCTACGGATGGTCAACATCCGTCGTGGAGAACAAAAAGACGGCGATCAAACTAATTGATCAAGTTCTTGCAAAACGCCCGGCGACCGCAAACGCGCACATAGGCAAGGGAAACATTTTGAACTACGGAAATCCTGAGCAAGCCTTGCCTGAATACGACGCAGCTTTGGAAATCGATCCTAATTCGCCCGTCGCGTATGCATCCAAGGGGATCGTACTTATTACGGCGGGACGCGCGCGCGAAGCGTTTTCCCCGGTTCAGATCGCTTTGCGCCTAAGCCCCAAAGATCCGGCCGCAGCCACTTGGCGCTTCTTCCTCTGCCATGCTCATGTCCATCTGCGCCAATATAACGAAGGCATTGAGGAATCTAGGCGCTCGATCAATTTGAACAAATTGGATTGGTTTCCGTATGCGGATCTGATTTCAGCTGATGGAGCCACTGGCCAATTGGAAATGGCCCAGCAAATGTTGGCCGAATTGAATGCAATCCGACCGAACTTGACGGTCCAGTGGTTCCAGCAAATAGGCTACGCACGTTCGAGCAATCCGCAGTTTCCTCGTGAGTACGACGAAATCGTTGAGGGACTCAGAAAAGCTGGCATTCGCGAGCAATGAGACGACAAGAAGATAGCTGAAACTTCATTGCGCCCATAAGGACCGTTGCGTCGGAATGGTGCTTGCAGCGGTGGGAGCCACGTAGCGCGGTTGGCTACACTGAGGAGCCATTGGGATGTCTCATCATTCCCCTTCAGCGACCTGCAGAGACGTTCGCTATTGCGCCGGTATTGGCGGACAACGCGACATCCAGCGCGCCTTACTCAAGTGCCCCGACTCATGAGTACGCCGGCCCGAAAAGCACCTTTAGCCGCGCACCTGGCGCCTTTGCCCACCTGAACAAGATATTGAAATTGCTAACATCTTCTCCGCCCTCGGAGCGCACCACAATTACGTCCAGCGCTGAAATCGGGTTGGGTTGCGGCTTCCACGATAGTGAGTTTCGCGATGCACGAAACCCTGACTCGAGACACTGAAGTCTGATCGCTCGGCGATCGAGACTGTCATTCCGACAAAGGGAAAACCCACTGCCAATTCAATACGGGTTGGACGACCCATTTGTCGGAATAGATATTGATTTTCCAACAAGATCATACGCCTCTTGATCAGCGGGTCCCAGGTTCGAGCCCTGGTGCGCCCACCAAGCTTTTCAATAGCTTGGGGACCTCTCGTGAGAGCCGTTCCGACAGGCGGTCAGCGGCTATTCCGACAAACCGGCTGCCTTTGTTCGCTCCCCGCGTCGCTTCTTCGTGCCCGAAATCAGCTGTTTGCGCGTGCGCTTGGCATATGTCGGGAGCTGCCTCAAGGAGCGGTGCCGCCCGGCTGCGCGCAATTCAGCGTCCGTGAGGTCGCTGTCGGCTCCCTCTGTAAAGCCACCATGGCGGAACGAGGTGAACGACAGTTCTTCTCGGAGACCGGCGGACCGGATGATTTCCTTCACCACGTCACGCAGATAGCGAAGATCTTTCTTTTCGGTGATCCAGGGCAGTGGCGTGCGAGATCTACGGTGCGCGTGATCCCGCCGGAAAACGAGACCTGAGACCGTCGTCTTCTTGATTTCGTCGAGTTCGGCTATCAGCTCCGGAAAGAGCGCTTCGCCGTCCTCATCGAACAACGGCCACCACGCTTCCTCGCCGTTCTTGGGGTGCACGATCCTTACGCTGTTCGGGCGCTCCTTCGGTCGATAATGAGCGACCTCGAAGGCGCCGAAGACGTGCTCTTCCCGCTGCAGCCATTCCCAGGTTACAAGCGAGGCTGTCGCGACCTAGTTATACCCAAGGCCCTTCGCGGCGGCCCGGAATGCGACGAGCTCTTCCCAGGTCGCTGTCGGCGTGTCGCGCACCGCTTGATCGGGCGCCCGCGCCTTCAGCCCCATGCGCGAGAATGGATTGATAGCTGGGACCTTCTTCTCTTCGGCGCGCTGACCGACGAACCACGCCCGCCGGCAGGCGACCATCGCGGCGTTCGCGAAGCGGCGGCGCTCTCGCCTTACGATGTTGCCATCTGCGTCCTTTTCCTCGACGACGAGCAACTTCGCATACACCGCGTCCACGAAACCCCTCGTGAAATCCGAGATCTGCTTCGAGCCAGCTCGTGTGCCATCCTTCAGCCTGTGGTTGGCGAACAGCGACAAGCCTTGCTCGTAGAGACGCCGTGTCTTGTGGTCGATCTCCTTCCACTTCTGGTGCGCCTTGAACACACCCGCTAACCAGTCAAACGAACCCGGCGCCACGCCTGCCGGGACCATGTCCGTTAGTCCGCGAGACCGCCAGCTATCGAAGGCTGGCAAGAGGACGTTCTCCGCCCGGTCGACCGCGGCCGCGTAATCCTGCCCCAATGCTTCAGCTTCAATTTGGCAACCCTGCGTGCGGGCCCAAGTCGGCGGCTCAAAAAAGTATGCCCATCGACCATTCTTCAACGGCTTGCGCCGGCATAGCGCGGGAGCTTCAATGCAGTGCGGGGCGGTTTCATACGAGGGACGCCAAGTCTTGTTTTGCTGGACCATCCGAATCCGGCTCGATGAAGTTGTCAATGGCGGCCTTAGACCAGATTGGTTCTCTCGCGCGTCCAATTCCGTGATGGCCGATCGGTGGGGGCGCCTCACCCCGCCGCACCCCGCGTGCCAACTCACTTGTATCACGATAATCAAGGTATGCGGCGGCCATATCGGCACGCATAACCGCAGGCCATGCGCCGGTCGAAGGATAGCGGGCGGGAAGGGGAGAGCGTGGCGACATCGCGCTTCTCGGACCCGTCACGCGTCAATCGAACCCGAGGTACATGATTCTATTCTTGACGGCCTCGCTCCGCAATGCCGCGTCACTTCCCGCCTCCGCGCTCTGTCACTCGATCAATAGGGAACAGACAACAGCGTCCGTGAACAGCAACACGGGCGAGCGTGCGGGGATTAGGCTAGCGTGGAGTACTAATCGGATGGCGGCGCGAGCAGTGGCGCGTTATCGCTTGTGCGATGCAGTTGGCTGTCTGAGTACTGTACTCAATGATAAGCCCGGCGCGCAAACTGGTGCGGCTAGGTAATCTTCGCCACGATGAGCGCAGTCCTCGAACCTGCAACCAGACCGTTATGAGCGGCGGAATATCGATCAGGTTCGTTGATTACTTGCATTTTCATTCCGATTCGATCGTGTTCGTTGTGTTTCGTTCGCACCGTTTCGGGTTGCGAATCTGGTGCGGTCCGCCGGCAGCCGTGGAGCCTGCAGTCCCGCATAGTGTGGCCCAAACAGCTCGTCGGACGCTATGCGGAAATCGTTTACTCAAGTTGGGACTTCCGCTTTGAATCTTCGATTGGGAGTACTGTTGCCAACCCGGGAATGTACGACTACGCTTTCCCCCTAAATCCGCCCAAACGGTCTTTCGATTGGCCGCACGTTCATGCCCAAGTTCCTTCGCATCGGAGTCCATCAGTCGAACGTTTCCGGATACACGTCAAAGGCATGGTGTGTTCGACGGGTTGGCTCGGCGGTTTTCCTGAAGTGGGGCGCCGTGGAGGTCCATGGCGCCGGAGATGGACGAAAGGTTTACTGGACGCTTCCACCGAGGGTGAAAACAGTTCGTTGCGGCACGGCGCAGCGTGCCAAGGACTATGCAAAAGCCGCGATCGCGCGGCGACGCAGCCATCGCTACGAACCGCTGCCGGGACCTATTGCGACCCGACGCCGATCTGCCGGCCGTGGCGCCGAACTCGAACAAGCGCTCGCCACGATCCTTTTTGTCGACATCGTCCGCTCCACGGAGAGCGCTGCGCGGCTTGGCGATGTCCGCTGGACAAAGGTGATGAGTCACTACTACGCCGCCGTCCGCAGAGAGCTGAAGACCTTGCGCGGAAAGGAGGTCGTGACGACAGGGGATGGACTGCTCGCGACATTCAAGGCGCCGGCCGCCGCGGTCGGTTGCGCGACCGCGATCCGCGAGGCCGTGCGCACGCTGGGGCTGGAGATCAGGGTGGGGCTGCATGCGGGCGAATACAAAGTGAGCGGGGCTGAGGTGGTCGGTCTCGCGTTTCATATCGGCGCGCGTGTCGCGGCGAAAGCGCGTGCCGGTGAGGTCCTGGTCTCGAGCGCGGTCAAGGAGTTGATGTCGCAATCGGGAATCCGCTTCAAGCCTCGCGGCGTTCACCGACTGAAAGGCGTGCCGGAGCGATGGCGCCTGTATCGGGTCGAACATTAAGGTGTTCTGCAAGAGGCCCGGCGGGACTCGAACCTGTGTGCGAGTATTATTTGAGTGCGTTCGATAACCAGAGCGCGATCTGCGGCCACATGATCAAGGCGAGCAGGCACCGGATCTGATCACCATGTAATCGGCCATGCCCCGGTAGGTACGCCAGACGGGTAACTCACTACCCTGTCTGGCTGTTTGAAAATGGGAATACTTGTATGGCCTCGGCGCGGACCCCGCGCTGGGGCCATTTTTATTCACGATAGACAGGCTTATGACGGGCTACGCGGTCAGGATCGTCCGCCATCCTCATTAAATTTTCTTCAGTGCATTGAGGCTGAGCCTCTCTCCCATATCTCTGAAGTTTCTTCGTGAGCGATAATTCAAATGGTTTCATGATCGCCGGGGTGCGTCATGCGGAGTGAGTGGGAGCAAATGTCGATTGAGGAACTGTTCGAACTGCACCAACAGATGCAGTCAGTTCTCCGCGAAAAACTGCTCGCCAAAAGGGCAGCGCTGGAAGATCGATTTCATCAGCTCAACCAGCCGCGGAGCGATGCAGCAAGCGCGAAGCCCACTCGACGGGTGAAGCCGTCGACCTAACTAAACCGCCAATCGAGATTCGGTGTACGAGGCGGTGTCGCTCGGTGAAGGTCGGGGACGCCTTTGCGCCGTTGACGCTTGCAGCGCCTCTGCAATACGGACCGCTTCTCTGAGCTTTTGAAGTTTGGCCATGCGGTGGGAAAGATCGAGGTCTATCTGCGAGAGACGCTGCTCCGTTGAAATAAACTCATCCATCTTTTAATCCTCCTACCAACGCACCACTCAGAACTTTGCAGGTTATAGGTCTGCCCGCCTTGTTGGCGGGACATGTTCAGTCAGAAGATTTGTGGACAGGGAGGAGTAGGCGTCAATACGTGGCTGAAGAGAAGGCATTTTGAAAAACCCCTCACTAACCATTACTCATACTTCATTGTGAAGAGGGGGGACGGCGGCTTCAACAGGATTCGTCTAATTTGAGAGCCGCATCCGGAGTCTTACGGGCGCTTCAATTTGTGGGCAGAGCCTTTGCTACCTGACGCCGGACCTGAGGTAGTGGGGCACGTTATGTCGCTGTCCGTACCCTCGCTGGCGATCCTGGACGGCAATGTGCCGGCGCCGGGGCGCTCGTGTTCGGGGCAGGAAGGCCGGACTACTCGGGTGAAGTCCCAAGCGGGGAGATGGACAAGGCGGGGGTGCCACTTCAAGAACCTCAGGACCCTGCACGGACCTCCGGGACCGGCCGGACCGGGCGGGGACTCCCTTGGCGTGGCACCGCCTCGCCGACGGGCGGTGCCCGCAACCATAGGGCGAACGCAAGCTCAATGTCGTCCAAATCCCGTAGGATTAGGCCCGCGGCTTCACGCTGGCGGGCCCGCCCTTTGTCAGCGGCCGTACAGACCGCGCCGCCAGTGGCGGTTATTCTGTAAGCTCCCGGCTCCATGCCCCAAAGCCCCTAGCTGGGGGTATCTCCAGTGTCGGCGGCCCCGGTGCGTTGAGTATTGCCGGGGCCGATCGATTCAGCGCGGTACGCACAGTTGGATGTTTCCAGGGACGGGCCGGCACAGGGGCTGGCGAGCTTTCCGCGCTATGTTCACTATTGGGCAGACATTGCCACCTTTTTCCCGCTTCTATTGGCCCGCCAGATGGTTACCCACTATTTCCATCTGGCAATTTCAAATGGGAATACTTTGGAGGGCCTCAGCGCACCGCCGCGCGCTGGGGCCATTTTTATTCTGTGCCGATCACCTCGCTCAAGCGCCACGCCCTCCGGCTCAGTGCCGGTATCCATCCTTATCGAGCACCGTCTTGAAGCCGGGCGGCAGCCGAGGCCGCTCGCCCTCGGCCGGCGAATTGCAGGTCGGGCAGCGGGCACCAGCACCGCCGCAGCCGCAGGTGTGCTCACCTTCCCATGGTTGGTCCGGATGGTTCTCACAGACCCAGCCGCTACCCTCGCAGAGCAAGCATTTCATCAGGCAATCCTGTACGCCTTCGCTCTCTTCACCCTTGGCGTGACATCTGGATTCGGCTTGCCGGCGTTCAATGCGCGCAGCATTCCGATCCGCGCGTGGATCAGGAAATCCCGGCCTTCAGACGGCGCCGATCAGGCGATGAATAGCCGATTGCCATTCGGGCCGGTTCTGTTCGTCCTCTGGCAGCTTCGTGATGTAGTCGGCGGCATCCTTCAGCGTGAGCAGCTTCCGGCTGTCGGGCAATGGGACAGGATCCTCAAACGGGGTCGACCAGGGCACTACGCTACTCAGGCAATGATCTTGGGTGTTCCGCGCCAGAACACTCTATTGCTAGCGACTTGCTAAGTCGTTCACGATTTGTTCTATTTGGCCCCATGAAGAGAGCCCGCGAAATCGAGATCCTTTTCAGGCGGCTTCGCCTTTACGACCAGCTCGGGCGCCGGGGCGAAGGGCTTTGCCGAACAATCCAAAGAGAATTGAAGGAGCGCTATGGGCCTAGATCACGTCCGTTCCGAAATCGACCACATGCGCGTCCAAGTCGGAAGGCAGCGCAGGGAGATCCTGCAGCTTCAGCGCGCCGGCATCGCCACAGCGGCGGCTGAGCTCTTGCTCGGCAGGATGCTGGCGAAGATTGAAAGTCTTTGCGCAGAGCGGGACCGGCTCAGGAAGGAGCAGGGCGGACCGACGATAGGTCGCGTGCTCGGTGGCCGGAGCTGGTGATGCCAGAGCCGCTCAAATGGTACGACGAGAAGGCGGACAACTCGCCATGGATCAGGGCGCTTGCTGAAGTGCGCCAGCGGGCTGCGCGTGAAGGCTACTGTTATCAGCACGTCCAGGCGATCACAGTCGCGATCGACCAGTACGCGGAGAAGCCGCTCGGCAACCGCGACTACTTTCTCAAAAAGCCCTACGGCGTCGGCTAGCTTGGAAAAATCAAGCCGACGGCGCCACCTGAGCGGATGACCCCGACGACAAGGGAGGGTGTGCTGGCATTGCTTGCGCGCCCCATAGGTCCATAAGGGTGGGCAGATGAAATATCGGGGTAAGCAGTACGGCGTCGTCCTGAGCATCGGCGGGAAGTGGAAGTGCAGTCGCGCAATCTCAGCTATATTTAATGCCGATCGGTACACAAAGGCATGCACATGAGCGCCATGGCGGGCGCCCGCCTTACTGCGGCAAATCCTTGCAGAGCTTAATCGCGACCATGACCGTCGAGCCGATTGCGACTACCACCGGGCAGACAAACGGCAACTCCTCCAGCAGGCCGACAAGGACCACTCGGACACGGAGAGTTCTCTTCACATTCGCGAAGCGCCAGCCTGCCACACCCATCGGACATCTCCGGTTTGGCCCCCAGCAGCAGCGGTCTGATTTTCAATGCGAAGCGAGCCCCGTCTATTGCCAATTCGGGTGTTCCCAAGATCAAGGTGAAGGAACCCTTTAGTCATAGGGATGCGTTGCCAAGGCAGGCTCAAGAATGACGCGAGCAGATTGTGCCAGTCGTGACAGCCACGCGGCTTTGATTGGACACCGCACACACCGTGGTCGCTGATGTGATCCGAAAGCTGGTCGCCTGCTAGGAATATCGCAGCATGTGGAACTGGATGATGCTGGGCTAGAAGGCAATCGCGTGATCGGACTGCGCATGGCGAAACTTATGCGCGGCGGCAAAGCGGCTCAACGAGAACCTCGGCGAATGGTGAGCGAAAAAAATGCTTGCTGCGGCGAAGACCGGTACAAGCCTGATGGCTGGCGCATCCGGAGACAAGATTATTGAGCAGTATCGAAGAAAGGTGGCGGCAAACGCCAAGCGGCTCAGCCGCAAACGAACACGGCGCAAACGAAAATCACGCTGATCCTTCTGCAGGGCTTACTTGCTCTGCTGCTTGACAACCGATAAGCCTCGTCCTCGAACGGGTCCGGCTCTGTCGGCGGCGGCACCAGCTTCGCGCCTTCGCTGCCGAAATGATCGAGGCCACGGCCCATCTTTTTCCCGGCGGTGATGTGTTGATCGAGGGCGAAATCGGGAATGGTCGGCACGAAGTACTCAAGCAGCGACCGCATGCCGATCGCGGCAGCGAAGTGGCAGCCCGCGCGAGACTTCGGCGCGCGGCACATCAGGTGGATGCAGTTGCCAACCATCAGCCGGGCTTCGCCGACCGATCTCGAATAGCGCTCGCTTGATGCCGCGAGCGACGCGGCGACGAACGGGAACACGTGCGGCGCGGCCAGCGTGTCGAGGTCTTCATGGCAACTGACCTCCAATCGATTGCAGACCATCGTGTGGAAGGCTTTCGACGTGTGCAGCAGCTTGCACGCGAACTCCATCGCTTCCTTTTTCATGCCGCGTCGGATGCACTTTGAAGGCAACGATTGGGACGGCATCTACGTCGGCCGCCGCAAAGGCAACGACCTGATTTACGCTGGCAAGGTGGATCATGGGTTTGACAAGAAATCCGCCACCGACCTGCGTGAGCGGCTGACGCCGCTTATTCGGAAAACCCAGCCCTACAGCAAGCGCATCGCCCACAAGGGCATTTGGGTAGAGCCGGAGCTGACGGCTGAGATCGAATATCGGACGAAGTCGGCCGAGGGCAAGGTGCGGCATC
Source organism: Bradyrhizobium sp. RDI18 (assembly GCF_043203335.1). Lineage (NCBI taxonomy): Bacteria > Pseudomonadati > Pseudomonadota > Alphaproteobacteria > Hyphomicrobiales > Nitrobacteraceae > Bradyrhizobium > Bradyrhizobium sp. RDI18. The sequence goes on from NZ_JBICRN010000008.1 coordinate 6,919,906, forward strand.
CCTTCTTCAAAGGGGTCCGTGAAGACATATGAGTAGACATATGAGTAATGCCGTTGCACGCGCTGAGCCAGCGAAGCGATCCAGAAAGATCAATTTTGGTGAACTGCGTAGCTCGGGCGTTCGGGGCGTCGTCGTGTTCTGTTCGGATTTCAAGTGCAGCCATTCGACAGGATCCGCGCCGATCAATGGTCCGATGATATAGAAAGCCAGTTTGTGTGCACAGCATGCGGCAAGCGCGGGCCGACGTCCGGCCGGCCTTCGCACGGTCCTTTGTAGAGCGGGTTGGGTCTCTCGACAGCGGTGATGTGCAGCGGTGCCAGACCGTTTTCAGCGTCCTACAGATTGGTTTTTTCGCACGAGGTGGTTCAATCGCCCGGGGCGTCTACCATTGCAGCCGTTTTCTGGCGTGTTGGTTTTGTCGGCGGTCGAGCCCGCATAGAGTTATTGGCTGCTGGTCTCGGCGGCGAACGCGAGGACAACGAGCGCGACCACAATCTCCGAGATTAGCGGTAAATAACCCATAGCGATGGTGCGCCTAGCGTCAGAATATTCGCTTCGCTACAAACAAGCACAGCAGCACTGAGCCTGATGTGGCCGCAGTCAGGGTCATGTTGATTAAGCTGCCCACTGCGATTGAAATTACCGGCATCGGCCGATCTGGCTGCCGTAGCGATTTCGGCTTACGCTTCTTAGCTGCCATGGTGATCCTTGGACGGGTCAGGCTGCTTGGCAGCCTGACCCTGACGCTTCCCTGTCGGGCTGATCGCCCGATCATGAACACACCATCGCACCGTTGCTCGATGAAATGCTTAAGCTGAGTGGTCGATCAGACGTTACCAAGGGGGATGGTTTACAGAAAAGGCGGATACGGACCGGAAGCTCCGGGGAAGGGTCCTGACGATTGCCAAGACTTTTCAAGTCAGGGAGGGACAGTATTCGGAGAACGGCTAGATCGCTTCCCACTGCTCAATCGGAAGCGGGCCTTTGTAATTGGTCAACATATCGGTCGGATTGATTGACGTTGCGGTGCCTGCTTGGGAAGGCGCGAGCACAGTGTGCGACCAGGAAAATGCCAACATGAAAGCAATTGCGATTGCTCCCATTGAAAAGACTAGCTTGCGCATCGTTGGCTCCTTCGTGTTGCAAAATCGATGCGGAGATACTGCACGCATCGTGTTTCAATAGTGTGCCACCGCAAGCCAAGAATGGTGTCGTCACAGGATTTGCCGGTGGCGGTGGGGAGCCGCGCGCGAAACGACTTCACCAACTCGCGAGGAGAATGTGAGTTGATCACCCGAACGCCAGCAACCAACTGCAACCGGGAAACGTCACTTTGCCTGTCCCTTTATTGGAGCAAAGCGGATTTCCCCGGTACGGGTCATTAATACGCCAAGGTGTCAAAAGCAAAGTCAGTCAATCAACAACCTGTTGCGAGAACGCCCATGCAGCCGCCGCCGCGTGATCCCGATATCGCCGATACTGCGCCCTCGTGTAGCGTGTTGACCTCTTACGACAAGGAGCACCTCGTCACGCATCTGCGCTTACTCGACGCGCATGCGGAAGATGCGGACTGGCGCGAAGTCGCACGAGCGGTGCAGCATCTTGATCTGGAACATGATTGTGATCGGGGCCGGAAGGTGTTCGAGAGCCACCTCTCGCGTACCAGATGGATGACCGAGCAGGGTTATCTTCACCTGCTACGTGGTGGCGCGTCGGCTTGAAGCGACGCTGCCATTGGCCACAGCGCCATAGGAAGAGCACGACGCACCCTCGGAGGCCGGCTTGGCACGGCGTCTATTGCACTTTTGAGACATGCCCCGCCTGTACCGAATGTCCGTTCACAGGGGCCGGAAGTCGCCGCGGTCCCGCCAAACCGACGCGATTGACCCTAACCAGACCTACGGACGGTCGTCCAATGATCGCTCCATGATGATCGTGCGCTCTTCACCATAGTAGCTATCGCGCACAGCCTTGAACCCGAGCTGCACGTAGAATGTTTCGGCGCTGAGTGAAGAAGGGACAGCCAACTTAGGGATATTTCTCTCGCGTGCCGTGCGCTCAACCTCGGCCATCAACAGCTTGCCTATACCCCGGGCCTGAACGTCAGGGGACACGAAGACCGTACGGACTACGCTTCCATCGAGGCTTGCTGTTCCAACGACACGACTACCAATCGCGGCAACAAAGACGGTGCGCTTGGCGATTAGCTGCAGAACGGCGCTCGGACTAAAGCTGTGCTCGATCCTCTCGATGATCTCACTTGCATAATCCTTCGCATTGGTTTCGCGCAATGTACGCAAAATGACCGCGCTTATTTCGTCGGCGTCATCTTCACGCGCCGGCCGGATCGTGCATTCCATCGGTCGCCTCCGCTCGCCCAAGGGTCGCATTAAGTCCACAATCACTACTGTCGCTTTTGACCCAAAGCGGAAGCTGCTCCAAGCGCGTATGAAGCATTCGCTTCGCTGTCACTCAACGGGAAAATTGAGCAGAGAGGAAACTCTGCATCTCCTGGACTGCCCTCCTGGCCGCTTTCGCATCGTACTTGAGCCAGTGCCCGTGCATTTCCCTGCCGTCGGCGAAAGCCGGGACGTTAAAGGCGTGATAGGCACCGGGATAGACGACCAGCTTAACGGGTGCGCCCCTGTCGGCCCGCCGCTTCATCCAAAGTTCGCAGTCCCTCGCAGGCGTCCAATCGTCGAGTTCGCCGATCAGGATCAATGTGGGAACGATGAGTTCCTCGGAAGCAACGCCGCACAGCGGATAATAGGCCACCGCGGCCTTGAACTTCAGATCCCGAGGAGCGTCGAATGTTTCCACGTGGTGGGTCGATGCTAATTGCAGCGCAACCATTGCACCCATCGATCCTCCCAGGACAGCGATACGTTGAGGATCGACAAAAGGAAGTTTGGAAAGATAGGATAGAGCGCCTAAGGCATCACCTTGGCGGGCAAGCATCAGGGCAGGCATCGGTTTGGTGCAGGCGTCCTTGATGCCACGGGTCGCAAAGCTATCGACTGCAAGTGACACATACCCCAGACCGGTCACGAATTGAGCGATGAACTTTGGGGCATCTTTCGAAAGTCCATCGCATCCATGGAGATACACAATGGCCGCGAATGGGCCGTCGCCGTCAGGTTTCGCGAGGTAGCCCTTGATCGTATCCCCCGCCTTCGGCGCTTCGCCACGCTCGCGCGCCAAGCGCTGCTGGAGCTGGCCAAGGCGGACTGGAGCACTGTCGAACCTGACCAACTCTTGTGCCATGGTGACGGCGTTGGTGCAAACGCACGTAACCAATACTGCTAAACCAAGACATGCTCCGGGTCGTGTGCCCATTTTACCTCGCCCCGTCTTCGTAACAGGGTCAACGTAGCAGGTTATGTCAGTCCATCCATAGCGTAAGTTCAGGACTGCAGACATCCCTCGCTTGAGCCATTGTTAAGCTTGGTACCGCGAAGTCCGTTTTTGGCACGAAACCGACATGCTGAAGTAGTCGCTGCGTGTCCGTTGTCCGAGGGTGAGCGGACCTAGCTCAGATGCCGCCCGAGGACCGTTGATGACCCGCAGGCGACATTCGCCTAATCGAAATTCGTGGCCCAGGAGTCTCGTGCTGAAGCTTCGTGTGCTATCGCTCCGGCCGAGACCAAGGATAGGCTAGTTTCGCCAAGTGCCTGTAGGCCTTGTCCGTGAGGGACAGACTTACAGTCCGCGAGTCATCGCTCACCGCGGTTCGCCGAACAAAGCCCTTCCTTTCTAGAAGTCTCGACTGCGTCATGACGAAGGTCGGATTAACGTGTAGCATTGTAGCAACTGCCATCACGGGCGCTCCCTCGCCGTGGTCGAGCTCTTGCAGAGCTACAATGATCATCCACTGCGGGCCACGGATGCCTAGAACCTTAGCCCAGTAGTTACGAACCTCTTCCAAGTTCATAGTGATGATCCCCGAATTAGATCGCCATGCTATTTCTCATCCGTCCCAATCGATGTGGTTCGCCTTCCGATCATAGTCGCTTTCTGCAACGATAGACCGACCGGCGATGGGCGACAACCGCTCTAGGGGCATGCAGAGGACGATCTAAGTGCGACCCGCCTCACTCCCTGACTATGCGCTCCGATCGTTGCCGAGCTGCCACCAAATTTGAAACCGCTGGCACGCCAAGAATGAAGATGCCACCGAATGTCGCTCTGCAATGGCGGGTGACTGCTGGTAAAGCGCATAGGCGCATGCATCTCAAGCAATGGTGTCACTACATCGAATCCCTGATGATATAACGCAGCATTGCTGATTAGGAAATTGCGTTCGTGTCGTATTGGGAGTTGGCGAAATTGATTGCGACGGCGCTAGGAATCTCGACTGCCACCACAGCCATAGGTTTCTCGCTCTGGTGGTGGCTGATCAAATAAGGACATCGCCACTACGGCGCTGCGCGAAACGTGGAGTGGGCCCCGAGGCTGGCCAAATGCCTCCATCTCCTGCGGCGTTTGCTGGAACAACAGTGACGCGGCGACAAAGCCGAAAAGAGTCCGTTGCGCACAGGTCGCCTATTGGCACCTTTGAGACATGGCGACCGACCCTGACGATGTCCGTTTCCAGGGGGAAGACCGGAAGTAGTCGGCCGACGACCAAAACGACGCTTTTGACCCAATTCGAACATCGGAAGCGAAAAATGTAACGCCGCGTAATGAGAGTGACAGTGAACCCTCACGTCAAGGGCACTTCCCTTTCACACAATAGCCGCACCGATGTAATGAAAGCCTGGGCAAACAAAGCGTAGAATGCGCGGCCAGAGGGGGCAGTGTTCCGGTTTGTATCAGGGGCGCAGTTGATCCAACTACGACATAAGGCGCAAGCGTAGATAAATCTAAATGGGCGTAACAGCGGATTTCCGGCTAGGCCCCGACGCCGAATTTTTCTTGTGCGATATTGAACATCGGGCGTCACACGCGGATGGTTATTTTATTGGTCTCTATAAGACTCATGGGGCAGGTCAACTCAAACGGAGAATGACCATGAGCGATAACGTGACGTTATTTCCGAACATCTTGCAGCCAGCAGCTGCTTTGAAGGCCTATGCGCCGATAGGCGTCAAGTTCTGGGAGAACCAAGAAACCGCGCTCGAAGGCTTGAAGGAATTTGCGGACGGTTGGTTTGCCCGGCGTCATAAGGGCATGCAAGCGGCGCTTGAAACGGCCAAACATATTGGCGATGCCGAGACGCCCTCCGATATACTCCGGGAATATCAGAACTGGGTCACGCGAGAGATGGAACTGTTAGCGGAGGATGGGAAGGCCTATCAGCAACAAGTACTGAGGGCCGGAGTTCAGCTGAGCGCACCGCCGGAAGCGCCACAGGCCGACGAGCGTCGGACCGGCTAACGTCCCCCTTGTCATAAAAGCGGCCGTCCCGCGCGGCTCCGGACCTTCGCCGATCTCAATCTCGGCGTCGTGAACATGCGCCAGCACTTTGAGTCAGGTCGCGCATGTCGAGCAACGCTCCGCAGATCGGGCAATTGCCGAAATGATCGGCCTCGGTTTCGGCAACGCCGTCGGGGTCGATGCCTCGATAGCCGCCTGCTTTCGTCATTGATCCCGCGCGAGCTTCCGGCGTCCCCAATGCTTGTCCTTCCGGACGAGTCGAACACACGTTCGACGCGGCGGTTCAAGGCTCTCATGACGCAAATTCGTCCAAACATCGTTGGCCCTCCCAATTCCGCGACCAGCATCAGGCCCTCAATCGCGGCTGGCCATTCAGGGGTGAATAGCAAACGGCTAAGGCATATTCGTTTCCCCCTTGGGTGGCACAAGTCGCACCTTTTTTAGAGCGAGTGCCCGGTCAATCGCTTTCTCGGCTTCGACCACTGCCGCCGATTTACTGTGCGCTTGGCCCGTGATCACCACGTCCGCAACCGACGCGGACCATTTCCACAAGTCCCGTCCGATGCCTTGAACGACCGTATATTCGATGTCTCGATATTTCATCATTGTCCGCACCTAAGCTGGTTAGCTGCGTCTCTGGTATAGCTTGGGATTCAAATAGGAACTCGAGCAGGCAACCCTCAAGAACTCGGTCAACTGTAACGGGAATTGCGTAGGCGCCTGTCCCTACTATCGGTTCTTGGCGGATGCTGCGGGACCGATCATCGGCACGTCGTGGCCATCTGTAATGCATGCACATGAAGGTTGTGGCCACTTCCGTTCCTGGCACAAAACGGACATGCGGCCATAACGCGCGATGTCCGCACCTGAGGATAAAACGGGCATCCACAATTAGGCCATGACGCCTTCCAGCCGAGTGTCTTCCCCTTGATAGCAAGGTAGTGGCAGAAGCGATCACGTCCCCTGATTGTTCGAGTTTTCTGAGAACTGCGTAAGAATGCCCGCTTTCCGGCGGGCTTTTTTGTGAGTTGAGTTATTGCCAAAGCGTATTCAGATGCCGGGCTTCATTAAGCCCCAGCTCGCCACCCTGAAGACCAAGGCCCCGAAGGGTGACCAGTGGCTCCATGAGATCAAGTACGACAGCTACCGCGTGCAGGTTCACGTAAACAGTGGACGGAAGAAGGTCTACACCCGCACCGGGCTGGACTGGACCAAACGGTTCTCTGTCATTGCTGGTGCCCTCGATATTCCGGGCCAAGCCATCATCGATGGGGAGGTCGTCGTAGTTCGTGAAGGCCGCACCAACTTCTCCGAACTCCAAGCCGAACTTGCAGCCGGTCGGCAAGATCGACTGATCTTTTATGCGTTCGACCTCCTCTGGCGCGACGGAGACCTTCGGAGGCGACCGCAGATCGAACGCAAGCAGCTCTTGTTAGACCTGCTCCGCGAAAACGACATCGAGCTGCCAGTGCTGTTTTCCGAACATCTCGTCGGAGACGGGCAGAAGATGTTTAAGCATGCCGCCAAGCTGGGCTGGGAGGGCATCATTTCCAAGCGAGCGGATGCGCCGTACCGATCGGAGCGAAGTGAAGCGTGGCTGAAAATCAAAGCCGTGCAGAAGGGCAAGTTTCCGGTCGTCGGGTTTGTGAAAGATCCTAGCGGCGTCGCGGCCCTTTACCTTGGCAAGCAGGAGGGCAACGAACTCGTTTACATGGGTAAAGTGGGGACGGGCTGGTCGCGCACTGTCTCCAGCCAAATCCGCCGGCAGCTCGATACCGTGGTGAGCCCGAAGTCGAAGCTCACCAAGCCTATCCGCAAGCCCAAGGCCACATGGGTTGAGCCGACCTTCGTCGCTGACGTCGAATACCGCGACATCACCTCAGAAGGTCTTTTGCGGGCGAGTTCGTTTAAGGGGCTGTTTCGGAAACAGGATTGAGAAAGGGGATCGGGTGGCAACCGAACGGATCGTCACTTGTCCGTAACGTCGTCCGCTTGAGCTGCCGTATAGGATATTGCCATTGTGAGTAGGTGCACAGCCGCAGTCCCTAGCTGCTGCATCTCCTCATCAACCGTATAGGCTGTGGAGGCACGGCGGTATGCGATGGCTACCGTTGCGTACGCATCAGTGATCAATGCCGCCAATTGATCGTTGTCATCGATAGCTTGGGGCTCACGCCCTTTAACAACCTTGAGGGCAGCTTCCGCGGCTGCTTCAGCGAGTTGCACATTTTCTAAGGTCGGGTCAGAAACATCAGGCTGACACGCTGCAGCTGCTCCAGCGATCACTTCGTAGTACTGTTGCTTTCGCGGGCCATCCGCAGACAGGTAACTTTTCAATAGGCGCCGGGCCCTTGCTTCAAGGTGCTTGCGATCCTCTCGGATCTTCTCTCGCCGCCTATCGGGCTTGAACCAACTAAACACCGTTGTCTCTTTGCACGGTTTCGAGCCGTTCAGCAGGAGTGGACAAAAGAACGGCCCCAGCCGGGTGGGGAGGCGATGGCTAGGACCGTCCAGGTCGGTGAATGCCTCGGCGGGGAGACACCCACCCGACTATCCAAAGAGTTCTATCGCGCAAAGGTTCCGGAAAGCGTCACCGGTCGGTATCAGGTTTGGCGTTTGGAGTGCCGTCCCCACCACCATTGCCGCGACCATTGTTTCCCGATCCGGCAATCGCATCTGATGTGAGAGACGTCGACAGCAACAGCGTAATCGCTGGAGGCGTTACAGCCGCAAACCTGCCAGCCGAGATCAGAAATTTCCGGCGGTCTTCGATCTCTTGTTGCTGGCGGTCATGCATGGACTGTCTCCGGTATTTAGACGGGGGATTTTTCCTCAATTAATTGAAGGATTGAATAATATTTAATTCGCTCGGTCTGCCCGATAGGCGACATATTGTACAGATTTTGCCAGTTTTTCCCGCTTCGCTGAGTAGGCCGGATAGGTACCCACTACACTGTCTGGCTGTTTGAAATAGGAATACTTTGATGGCCTCGGCGCACGGCTCGCGCTGGGGCCATTTTTACGATCGAACAATCAGGTTAAGCTCCGCCGACTATTTAAGTTACCCAGCTTATCTCTGTTCTCAATTGCCCGGTCGACGCTCGCGAACATTCCCAATACACATCTTCGTGCAGCCTCGTGGTACTTGCCCTCGCTGCGTACCACGCTCTTGGCGATCTCATTCCTAGTTTCTTGAGTTTTGAAAATCTTGGGAAGCCGGGCGAAAACCGCATCAACTGCAGCCTGCATTTCGTCTGCTTTCTTACTATCGAGCAACATGCGCCATCTCCTTGCCTGCATGGCCTGCTTACAAAGTAAGAGGGCCTGCCAATATATCAGGACGCCCTGAACCCTCGATGAATGCCCTCGAATTCAAAAAATGGCCGTACAAAAATTAATCGTTCTGTCGGGTCCACGACAGAGAGGAGAGCCCGCCAGCATGGTTCAACGACCGCGCGCTAACCCCTCGGGCACTTCGCCTGAGCATGCTTTCAACATCATCGGCGCGCGGCGGTGACAGATCGTGCTGCCGGGGCTGCTGCCTGCATCTTCCCCGGCATTGTGCGAGGCGCGAGGGCGTTTCGAGCATTGTCCGCCCTCGCGCCACCTCTATTCACAGAACACGCCCAGCCGGGAAACCTGATGCCCGGCAGCACGTCAGGGCGGCCACCTCGCTGGCGCAGGGTGTGCCGCCGTCCCAACCGCGACGGTCACGATGGCTGATGAACGCCGCGCCGGACGGGGGTGAGCAGGCCGCCCTCGTCCGTGCAAATGTTCGCACTTCCTCAAGTCGATGACATCGCTGGGTTATTGACCGTTGCGAGGGGTGCCAGAATGGTTGATCCATATCAACGCCATCGCTCGTCTGCCGCCAACGATGGGGCATGGCATTTCACCTAAGACGGACTTCCATTATCGAAGTAGCCGGGATCGTGACGGTCATTTTGAGCGTGGCTCTGGTCGCCTGCGTTCTGATTTCCATTTTGGCGACATCATGAAGGGCTAACGCCAATCCTCTTCACGCTCCCGGCCAGTTCGGCTGGACCGCATTAGGAACGATGTCAATTATCCTGCGTAGGGGCGGCGACGAAGCGCTGCCCCGTCAACGCCAAGGGAGGGGACTATGCCGATTTCGATTTCTGCGATTGTCGTGGGAACTCATCTTGTCGTCGCAGTGGCCGATGGAGTACCTGCGTTCGACATCTCCCGAAGCTGCAAACTTGACGTGGCGGCAACGACCGGCCTTTCAGTCGATCAGTCCCTCAAGAACTGTGTGAGCGATGAAAACAGGGCTCGGCAAGAATTGGTGAGCCAGTGGCCCAAATTCTCGGCCTCCAGCAAGGCGCAATGCATTCCGCTGGAGGGTATCGGCGGCGATCCGAGCTATGTGAGCCTTTTGACCTGCCTGCAAATGTATTTATGGGACCGATGACGGCGATGTTCGGACGTGTCATGCTGCCGCCGCGCGATCCTCCTTGTCCGCCCCACGCATGACGACCCTGAGCGCATCGTCCGGCAATGGCCGCTGTAACGACTTAGCTTCATCCCATGGGGCGCGCATCCAGACGTCGCGCTCTTCATCGGTCGTCAGGATCACCGGCATCGCCTTGGGATGGATCGGCTCAACGATAGCGTTAGGCGATGTTGTGAGAAATTGTGCGGTCCCGGTACCGGCTTCGATTTCGTACCACGATCACCCTTGAACTCCGTCCAGATGCCCGCCAAGCAAGTTAGCGGCCGATCATCATTGATTGCGAACCAGACGACGTCCTTTTTCTTGGTGTCAGGGTTCGGTTCCGGTCCGTACTCAGCGAAGCTGTTGAACGGCACTAGGCAACGGTTTTCCGGCTTCAGCCATCCGCGCCAGTGCGGCGAGGAGGTGTTGCGGATGTTCGTGACCGGCGGGCCGCCAGTGCGCGGCGGTGGCGGCATGCCCCAGCGCATCAGGACTAGCTCGCGTTCGGTGCCCGCATTGCGGACGATCGGCGCGGGATAGTCCGGGAAGACGCCCGACATAGGTGCTAGGTTGCCCACGTATCGGTTCATGACGCGGAACAGCGCGCGGATGGCTTCTTGGTTGGTGGTGATGCTGTAGAGATTGCACATTTATCGAAAGCCGTCGCGATACATCGTCCAACCGCTAATCTCTACCACGATGCACTTCTCTTACCTTGCGCATGTAGTAGCCCTGCATCTGAAGAGCTGACCTAATCTCCTCGCTGACTTTGGCAACCCTCTTCTTGCTCTTGCGCCATTTTCCCAGCGTCGGAACAGGCGGTATCGGGCATCCCTTCTTCACAACGAGCAGATCACGTCTGGTGTTCAAATACACATCCATATGTCTTCTCCCAAAAACGACTGAACTTAGCGTTTGTGAGCGGAGCATGGGTTACCGAAACGCAACACCAAGCCATTGTTGTGTGCCTTCCTACTTTATCGCTGGCAGGGAGCGCAGCGAAGCGCTTGACCAAGTCAAAGCGGCACAGGCCCGATAAGCAGCTAAATCTCGTGGATTGCTCAGAGGCTTCGGTGACGCTGTAATTGCCGCCCATGAGCACCAAAAAGCGCGAAGTCATCTGGGGCGGCCGGATCATGGGCGCCGACATGCGCGCCCAGACAGCCCGCCAAAACGCTAAGAAGGCCGCCCGTGCCGCTGATCGAGCCGAGGCAGAAGCATGGTCGGTCCGCATGGAAGGCTATGGCGGCCCGGCCCAGCCATCCCCAACGATCGGCCAATGCCTGAACGGCGGATACGGCTGGCTAGAGATCGAATGCTGCCGATGCAAGACACGGGCAAGCCTGCCGCTTGATGCTATCCGCAGGGCGCGTGATACGCCGATCTGGAAGCTAGAGCCGTCCTTTCGATGCCGGTCCTGCGGGACGCGTCGATACAAGCCGCCTGTCCGCATGATCAAGTTGACCGAGCAGCGGGAGATTTCGCCTTATAAGTGGGTGCATCCTGATGAGGAGCGGTGAGACCGCAGTGCAGGCAGAAGCGAACCTCGGCGTCAGTGCTTTGCATGTCCGCTCCCTAAATCATAAAAATGCGAATGGATCAGGAGTTGGTTGCTTAACAATTTTAGATGAAATTCCGATTTGCAAGGCGACCAAAATGAAACCTCGCCTCGCCCGAGGATCGAGGAGAGAACGCGACGATGCATGTGCTCACGATGCTCCTTCCCGTCTTCCTCGCGTTCGCGTTGATGTTGTGCAAGCTGTTCAACAGTTTGAGGACGATGGAAGTACAAATGGGCATGGGCGTAGTGCTGTTGAGATACGAGAGCCCATCGCTGTTCTGGTTCGTGATTGCGTTTCAGTGTTTGGTGATAGGCGCGCTACTCGCGATCATCTATTGCGCATTTTTTATTCTTTCGAACCAAGTCATGAGCTGAAAGCGCCATGCAAACGATGTCCGCCCTAAAGCGCACCAACCCAGCGGTACACCCCATGATCCCAATGATGATCGGATTGGCAGCCGTCAGCGGCATCATCGCTGCGACGGAGTTCGGGCCAATCCTCGTCGGCTGTTCCATCAAGGGCAACATCAGCAAGAACACGGGCGAGCGCATCTATCACACACCGGGGCAGGAGTATTACGCTCAAACGCGGATTAACTGGTTCTCAGGCGAGCGATGGTTTTGCTCCGAGGCAGATGCGCGCGCGGCAGGATGGCGGAAGTCCCGCAGTTAGGTGTGAAGTCTGTGTCCGCTTTGGGGGCGAAAGCAGACACGCGCTGATCACGAAGAAACTTCGCCTTTTGACCCGGAGCAGAAGTCGCAGATCTCCGTACTTTTTCTAGGCCAACTCGGCGAGTAGGGCGGCGGCCTCTTTGACGTCGGTGATATCGAACCTCTGCGTGAAACAGCCGTAGATTGGCGCCAGCAGGTTACGAGCTTCGGTGCGCATGCCTTGATCGCGCCAGAGTCGGGCAGCGCTGGTGGCGGCGCGCAATTCCCAGAACCTCGCGCCCTGCTTCTGCGCTGTTTGAAGCGCGCGGCGCAGCCATCGTTCCGCATTGTGTCGATCGGACCTAGCGATCATCGCCTCCGCCATGAGGCGATAGAGCTCTGCCTCGTACCATCGTTCATCGGTCCGCTCGACCAGCTCCAGCGCTTCATTTAACAGACTCGTGCCGTCAGCAATCCGGTTCGCTCTCCGGTGCGCTTCCGCCAGAAGACCGTAATAGTAAGGCACCATGAGCTCTTCACCGGTCGCCCGCTTGGCCGCCAAGCCCCACTGTATCGTGCTGATGGCCTCCTCGATGGATCCTCCCATCTCGAGTATGGCCCATGCTCGGAAACACGTCCCTGATCCCACGAAGAGGGGAAAGCCATGCTCGGTAGCGATCGCCACCAGTTCCTCGGCTCGTTCCTGAAGAATAGCCGCGTCGCGGCGAAGTTGGTGAAAGATAGAGTTGTTGTGCAGGGCGACCGCCAATGTATAAGGATGCGACAGCTCGCGTGCCCAAGCGAGCGCGCATCGGCTCTCGGCCAGCGCTTGATCCGGCTCTCCCAGCAGCAGATGTGTCCAGGCGACGAAGCACTCGCAGACAACGCGCCCATCGTGAGGCGTCAGGTTTGGAGGTCGGTGCGCCGCTGGGTCATAGAGCTCGAGCGACCGTCGCAGATGGGGGAGCGCACGGCTGAATTCGCCACACCACACAAGGCTGACACCAAGGTACCGGTGCGCTATCAGCTTAGTGTCGCTGTCATTTCGGCTTTGAGAAAGCCGAAGCAGTTCGTTTGCCAGTTCATGACTGGCACGGATCTCCGCGCTATTGAGTAGGTATGCGAGGGCGCCGGCCCAGGCGCTCGCAACCTGTGCTCCCTCCGGCGCATCGCGGCACAATTCGCGGGCACGGGCATAGGCTTCACCGGCCTCCAGCGAGGCCCATCCCTTGGCTGCCGTGATAGCCCCGGCGAGCGCAAGCTGAAGTGAGCGTTCATTGGATCGACGCTCCGGACTTGTCGGCAGGCTGCCGAGCAGCTTGAGTGCCTTGCCAAAGTGGGCGGCGGCCTCGACCATTGTCGAACGCTGGATGGCCAAATGCCCAGCCTTCTCCCAATACTCGATGGCCTTTTCAGTCAATCCAGCGCTGGCGCAATGATGGGCCATAAGCTCAGGCTGAGCCACTGCGATCTCCGGGAACTGGCGTTCCAGCGTGCTTGCAATGCGGCCATGCAGTTGCTGCCGCCTCATGCGCAGCAAGGTGCTGTAGGCGGCGTCCTGCACCAGCGCGTGCTTGAAGGTGTAGTTCGCATCAGGCGGCGTACCGCGTCGGAATAACAGCTCCGCGCGGATGAGCTGCTCCAAAGCGTCCTCCAGCCGTGGTGGCGACATGTCGGCTACTGCGCTGATCAGTTCGTGGGAAAACTGACGCCCGAGCGTCGCAGCGATCTGCGCCACTTCTCGCGTTGGCGCCAATCGATCGAGCCGGGCTAGAAGTGAGGCCTGCAGCGTCGTTGGGATCGCGACATGCTGTCCGGCATCGGTCATCCCTTCGCTCTCGATCACCGACTTGGTCAGCTCCTCGATGAATAACGGCACGCCATCGGTGCGATCGATGATCTGATCGGCAATCTCCTTGGGCAATGTCTTGCCGCCGGTTACGTGCGCGATCATCTCGGCACGGTGCCACGGCGGCAAGCGGTTGAGGCTGAGCAATGTGACGTGAGAGCGCCCGATCCAGACCGGCGCGAATTCTGGCCGGAAAGTGATGATCAACAAGACCGGGAGGGTGGCCACTTGTTCGACGATGAGGTCCAACAGGTCGAGCGAGGTGGGGTCGATCCAGTGCACATCCTCGAACACCATCAGCACGGGCTGGCGCGCCGCCAGTCCCTTGAGCTGGGCCAGGAGGGCCCGAAGCGTCTCCTCCTTGCGCTTCTGCGGAGAGAGGCTGAGCGGTGGATAGCGATTGCCGATCGGCACGGACAGCAGGTCCGCGATCAGCGGGACCGCCTCGCCGAGGTCCGCGCTTGCCTCGCCGAGCAACGCCTCGAGCTTGTCCAACCGTTGCTGGTCCGTATCGTCACGCCGGAATCCCGCTGCCCGCTCGAGCTGTGAGATGGTCGGGAAAAGCGCGCTGTCCTGATGGTGCGGCGAGCAGAAACGGCGCAAGCGGATGTGTGGATCATCGCTCAGCCGCTCCACCACGGTCTCGGCGAGGCGCGATTTGCCGATGCCGGGTTCACCCGATATCAGCACGACCGAGCCATCGCCGCGTTTTATCTGCTGCCATCGGCGCATCAACAGCTCGATCTCCTCGTCGCGGCCGAGCAGGGGCGTCCTGGCTACGTGCAAGGCCTCGAAGCGGCTATCGATCGCGCTCGCACCGATGACTCGCCAGACCGGCACCAGGGCGCTGAAGCCTGTGATGAGCACGCTCCCGAGAGCGAGATACTCGAAGAGTCCACCGACGAGGCGGCGGGTGCTGCCGTCGATGACCACCGTATCCGGCTCGGCCAGCGCCTGAAGCCGCGAGGCCAGATTCGGAGTCTCACCGACGACATCGTGCTCCTGCGACTCGCCCTCCCCGATGACCACCAAACCGGTGGCAATGCCAACTCGCACTCGCAATCTTGCCTGCGGACCGGCATCGAGTCCCGCCACGGCCGCGACCAATGCCAGCCCGGCATATATCGCGCGCTCAGCATCGTCTTCATCCGCCCGCGGATAGCCGAAATATGCGAGCACGCCGTCGCCCATGTATCTGGCAACGAAACCGCCAAACTTCTCGATTTGCTCGGCACAGCAGCGGTGGTACGCGCCAATGATTTCCCGCAAGTCCTCAGGGTCGAGCCTTGTCGAGAGCGCAGTCGAGCCAACAAGATCAGCGAACATCACCGTGAGCTGACGTCTCTCGGCCTCGGCCCGAGGAGCAGGCGCGGGTCTCGATCCGACCTCATCGAGTTCCGCAATCGCGCGCAATATCTTCCTGCGATGGCCGAGCGAGACACCGATTTTTTCGAGGTCGTGGTCGGTCAGATCGCGCAGAACGTTTGGATCAATGTCGTTCTCGGCGAAGCGCTGCGCGTATTGCCCCAGGCCAAGCTTCTCGAGCCACTCCGCAACCTGCTGCATTGGCTCCACCGACATCTGGTTGGCGGTTGGCCGAATTTTAGACCCACGGCGAAGAAAGAACAACTGTATACGCCCGATTTCGGCAACAGGCAGCGTTGCGTAACGAGACCAAAGTGCTGGCGGCTAATTGGGCGGATCCATGAGCCGGCGACAGAGGATTGCGCGACGTCCGGTTCTGGCACGAAACGGACATGCTGCTGCAGCCCACGCGTGTCTGCTGTCGGTGGATGAGCGGACTCTGCCCGGATGTCCACAACGGTTATGGTGTGACAAGTGCGGATATCGCCCGAGGAGGACGTTCTAACGCTGCACCTTGCTGCCCCGCGGATTCGCCAAGGAAGCGCTGCTGGAGGCTGGATGCTCCATCGTTGCAGACGATCTCCCCGAGCTTCTAACGAGCCTGGAAAGTATGCGCGATGAAGATTCTTTGGACCGCTCAGGAAGCCCAGTTTGCTTTCCATAGAGCAGGCATCCGATGACTTACTGTTTCGCGGCATCGCGTGGCTCGCGTTGGAAAGGTCGGCGCCGCATCCATGCCGTGCGCCTATGCGAGAGGCAGCCCCCGTCCGCCGGTCACGTTTTCATTGCGGACGTGGCGGTGGTATGGCCGGCTTACCGGGCGCGGGCCTAGCAGCGTCTGTCGTTCCGGATAGAGAGGTACCGCCCGGATCGAAACCTGCTCGTCGGCGTTTATTGGCCATGAGAACGGTCGGCGAAAGAGTGCATATCCGAAACATCGAGACGCTCGTGCAAAGCAAAAAAGGCAAGCTGATGAGCGTCAGTTATATCCAGCGCAGGCGCGATGGCGAACAGCAGCAGCGCAAGCGCGAGATTTACGATAGTGGAAATCCTGCTGTCGTTCTTCCCTATGATCCGGCTCGCAAGACGGTATTGCTGACCCGGCAATTGAGACTGCCCATATTCCTTCAAGGTGGACAGGAGATCATGCTGGAAGCGTGCGCCGGGAAGCTCGACGGTGCAACAGCTGAAGAGCGAATCCGGAAAGAGATTGAAGAGGAGCTTGGTTACAGAATTGTCGAGGTCGAACGATTGTTCGAACTCTACGTCAGTCCTGCATCGATCATGGAGAAGATTTTCTTCTTCACTTGCTCCTATTCGCCCGCACAAAGAGTTTGCGGAGGCGGCGGAATCAAGGAGGAGGGGAAGATATCGAGGTGGTCGAGACGACCCTGGAGAACGCTGCGAACAGGGTTGCGATTGGCGAGATCATTGATGAAAAACAGTCGTGCTCATTCAGTATCTGAGCGCCCGCGTGCAGGCCCCGAGGAGCGTATAGCACAACGTCGGGTGTCTACCCGTGGATCTAGGTTAGGCGATTGAGACTACCGAACGGATTGAGGTTCCTAGGTTCACTGTGCAGCTTTTCGTCACCGCGTTGTTCTGCCCCGATGCTTACCTCAGCCAACGAGCCGATGGCGGGACCGTTGAGCGGTGTTCCATCGATCGCGAAGTGAGATCCGTGGCAGGGGCAATCCCAGCAGATCTCGAAGGAATTCCAATGCAGGTGGCAGCCCACATGCGTACAGGCTGCGGAGCGGGCGTACAGCGCGCCGGAAGGGTCACGATAGGCTGCGATCTTGCTTGTACCCTGCCGGATGATGGCGCCGTGCCCGGCTTTCAGGTCGCTGACATCGGCCAGCTCGCCCGGCGCGAGGTACTCGGCGAAGTTCTTGACGGCGGTTACGTTCTCTCTCAGGAAGTTGCTGATCGCGGGCGTTTTGCGCGAGGGCTCATACACGTCGGCCCATTTGGTTTCCCGCCCCACGATCAGCGCTGAGTTGATCATGGCGCCCGCCACGCCGTGCGTTATGCCTTGGCCAGAGTCGCCGGTATGCACGTAGATTTTGTTGCTTCCCGGATTTCTGCCGATGAAGCCAGCGTAATCGATGGTCTCGAGGACCTGTCCCGACCACCGGTGGGTGACGTCTTGCGCGGTTGGAATGAGATTGCGCGTCCAGGCTTCAATGGCCCGAAAGCGGACCTCGGCGTCATCGGCTTCGCCGCTCTTGTGGTCGCCACCGCCGACGATGAGGAAATCGGTTCGATCATCACCGGGCTGCAGCCGTACGTAGTGGTAGGGATCCAGCGTGTCCCAATACAGCGCATCCGGGATAGCTCCCTTCCTGATCGAAAATGCCATCGCGTAGGTGCGATAGGGAGCCATTTTGGTATGCAGCGCGAATCGATCGACGATCGGAGCATTTGTAGCCACGACCGCAGCTTGGGCAGTGACTGTACCGCCGCTGGCCGTCACAACAACCTCGCCGTCGTGCTCCTCGATCCGTTCGACGACTGTGTCACAGTGGAAGCTGCCACCCTTTGTCTCGACGACCGCGACAAGACCCCTGAGATATTTCAGAGGATGAAACGTGCCTTGGCGCGGATAGCGCAGTACGTGCTGCTGCGCGCAATGGGCGAGGGGAACGCCGACCAGCCGATGGACGGGCGCGCCGATCGCGCGGACCGCATCCAATTCATCCTCGATGACCTTCGCATCGGTGTCGCGCGCCTGAAACAGAAAGCCGTCCAAGCGTCGGAAATCGCAGTCGATGGATTCCCGCTGCTGGATTTCCTCGATGCGATCCACCGCTGCGGCCTGACTCTCGTAGAACAGGCGGGATGTGTCCTCCCCGCGCAGACCGATCATCGCGGACGTCAGATCATCGCAGAGCGGCGCCAGATGCGCAGTGGTGCGTGCCGTTATGCCGCCCGCGATCTTCCCACGATCGAGCACGATGACGCGCGAGCCTCCGAGGGCAACTTCATAGGCCGTAGAAATCCCGGCAATACCCGCGCCAATGATTACAACATCGCATTTCTTGTTGCCCTGGAGCCGTGTCGCGTTTGGGGCAACTGCAATGTCCATCCAAAGCGATTGGCTACGCCGATCGATGAAAGGATCCATCCTGAAAACCCGATCAGTCGACAATGACCATGAATGTCAAAACGGCCGATCGGGCGACTGGTTCCTATTAGTTCCGCCGTCATGGGCCCGGCCGCCATCTCGCTCAAGCGTCTGGCATGGGCCGGCGCCACGCTTTTCTGGTCGTCGTCGAAATAGACGAACACGTCGCAGCCTTGCCGTTTCCATTCCGAAAGGGTTCGCGGACGATAGCCCGTGGGGCCATCGTAACCGGCGCTTCCAACGGAAATCGCGTTGGAGCTTGCAAAGTGCAGCGTCCAGAACAATTTCAATCTGTTGATCGTAACGGATGAACTTCAGATCGAAGCCGCGAGGCAACATACGGGGTTTTGAGCAGGCATGCCCCCATGCGAAAGGCGGGCATTTCTGCCCGCCTTGGACTCGCAGTTAACCGTCGGATTTAGGCCTCCAGAACCGCCACGATCTCGTAGGTGTTCGGATCGACGATCACGATCTGCTCCTTGACGAGGATGTACTTGTACCTGCGCCATTCCGGATAGATCGTCACCACTCGTTCCGGCAGCGTGTGGAAGGTCACGTCGCGCGGTACCTTAGTGCCGACCGAAATCGAGAAGTTCACGTTCGTCACCGGCTGAACGCGGGTCTCCTTGATCGCGCTGGTGATCTGGGTGCGCTGCTCGGTCGAGAGCTTCGCGGCGGCGCCAGCCTGGCCCGTCGTGGTAGCGGCTCCGCCCTGCGTCTCAGTCTGCATGCGGTCTTCCTTGCCCTGGGCCTTCTGGTCCTTCTGCGTCGCAGGCTGGTCCTTCTGCGTCGTAGGTTGGTCCTTCTGGGTCGTGGTCTGATCACGGCCTTGGTCACGTTGCTGGCCAGTCGTCTGCTCACGATCACCCTTTTGTTCGGCCTTCATGCCGCCGCGGTCTTCCTTGCCCTGGGCCTTCTGGTCCTTCTGGGGCGTGGTCTGCTCGCGGCCTTGTGTCGTGCTCTGATCACGGCCTTGGTCACGTTGGGTCGTGCCCTGGCCGGTCGTCTGCTCGCGATCACCCTTTTGTTCGGCCTTCATGCCGCCGCGGTCTTCCTTGCCCTCGGCTTTCATGCCCTTCTGCTCGGACTTCATGTCGGACTTCTGATCTGTCGCGCCACCCTGCTGGGTTGCGGCACCGCCCGACGGCGATTCCCGGCCCATCCCTGCTCCCTGCGCATTGGCGAAACCGGTTCCAGCGATCAGGGTCGCCGCAGCAACCGAGATCAAAAAGCGTTTAGTCATGGAATCCTCTCCTCCACAGTTTGCACTGCCCTCGGCAATTAACGAAAAGGAGATTATGACGTTCCGGGTGCGTCCCCATGACCGCCTCATGTGTTGGAACAACAGTTCCAACCTTGGCTTGTCTTTCTACTCTGCGCACATGCGGAATGGAGAGGATCCATGTCGATCAGTACAATCATCCTGATTATTTTGGTGATTGCCTTGTTGGGTGGCTTTAGCGGTATTGGCGGCGGCCCATTTTATGGGACCGGCTACTATGGCGGCGGTGGATTGGGCCTCGTAATTATTATCCTGCTGATTTTAATTCTGATGGGCAGAATCTGAATCGTTTTCGGGCAAACTCTTTTGCAGTTTGCCGGCACGAACAGGTTGCACGGTTAGGGACTATAGAGGACCGCTGCGGTCGTTCCTGGAGTATGCGCCTGCCAAATCCGGTTGCAGCAAAAAACCGCCTCGCAGGGTGGCAAGGCGGTTTAAGTTTAAGAAGAGCGACCGGTTTGAGTTTGTCCTAAACGTGAGGTTCAGGGCAATGTCGAAAACCAATCGTCCACGTCCTTACGGGCTTGATCCTTGGCGTAGCCGTAGCGCTTTTGCAGCCGACCTTCGAGCTCATCGCGCCGGCCGTTGATGGCGGTCAGGTCATCATCCGTCAGTTTGGCCCAGTTCTGTTTGACCTTGCCCTTGACCTCGTTCCAATTCCCTTCAATTCGGTTCCAGTCCATGATGGATCCTCCGGCTTGCCTGAATCCGCAAACGCTTGGACCAGCGTCTCGTTCCTACTCGTCGCAGCCGCGGAGTGGCGTGCAAGCGGGAAATGGGTGCGTCCGGAGAAGCCCTGAATTTAGCACAGAGCTTTCCGAACTCCGAACTAAAGCGCGAGAGCACATGCAGCCCTACATGCGTAGCTAATGGAACGATGCTGTGGTGGGACTGCTCAAATCTTCTCAAGTATTTTCCCTGTCGTGCGAACAGGTGTCTGGGAACGATTCTCCGTTCCAGGCGTCGATCTTCCGCGTTGCCGTGGAGAGCTCAGATGATCGGTGAAAGTATCGATGGCGCAAACAAGCTCGACCAGGCCAAAGAGGCCGTTCAGGCGGCTACCCAGAGGGTCAAGGAAACCACTCAGTCCGTCGCCGACGCCGTCGAAGCAGGCCGGCACCCAGGTGCGCCTCTCGACCGCTTGGCGCGTTGGACTCAAGAAGCGCCCCTACACGCAGTCACTATAGCGTTCTTGGTCGGTTTTCTGGTCGGGCGCAGGTAACCAGCCAATACATTCAAACGGTCGGCCCCCGACCCCCTGCAGGCGCGATCTTCACTCACACGGTTGCACAGCGGCCGCGAACTGCTCTCATAGGCTCGCGCCATCCGATGCGGTGAAAAGAGCTCTTCGAAACGCTGGCGCACTTCCTTCTGTGCAATCGCGCGAGTTGGTGACCGCGTCGGCCTATTCCTCGCTCTTCACGATGAAGCCCGTGAGCTGCCTAATTCGCACACGGAAACTCGCGAGCGAAGGCTTCATCTACTAATGGATTGCATTGCCAGGACCAGCGTCGCTGATAGCAGCGACGAAAGGGCGAGCAATGTCCAATCCGGTCTCGCGCTTCCTGCTGCTATCTGTCCGAGCAGCAATTCTAACCGCTTTATCATTCGTCGCTGGGAAGCCGGTCAAGATAGGCGAGTCCAGAACACGTGAGTTCTTCAGTCTCGCTTTGGCTGGCCTCCAAACTCCCTCGCAAATGGCGCTCCAATAGGCATCGTCGACCGTCCGCAACGTCGACATCGCGATGCGTCGCCAGATAGACGGTCCAAGCCGTGTCGACCGCCTTTCGAAGAACTTCATCTACCATCCTCCAACTCCAACAAGTGTGACCGCTGGGAACCCTCGGCGTGCTGCGGCTTCGCCGCGTGCATCTGGCCCACCGCCGCGTGACCTGCAGCGATCCGTTGGAAAGCCGGATGCCGAAAATCGGCACGTCCGATTTGACAGCAACTCACGTTGTCTTTGGAAGTTTCCCATTTTTTCCGGTACGTCCAAGGTTCAGCGGCAACAGATATCGCACGTTGGAACCTGTCGGGGGCGGTGCTCGCGCGACCCGGGATCGACTGAAAACAAACGTCAGGGTCGCCCGCAGAATTCAACTAAGGACTGCCCGTCGAGCGGTCGCGGAAAATCCTCTGCCTGCTCGTTCTCGCCGTGCAATTCAGGATCGCGGTGGCACGACTTCGATCGAGTCGTGCCCAATCGCATTTGAGCATGCGCATTGTTTCGCCGAGCGGCATGCACCCCACGGCAGAGCTCGATTTGGTCGGGTCGCACCTCAGTCGCCACAGTAGCTGAGAGCGCCAAGGTATCATGCGATCGGGATCAACACGTTTCGAGCAGCTCCATTACTCGTCCAATAAGCGCGATGAACAAATGTTCATCTAGTTCAACTTCTCGACCAACCTCCAGCCGGAGAAACTTCTTGGCGCTTCCAGACTTATTGCAAGGGAAAAAATGGAAGAAGCGTCCTGGAGGGGCGCTGATTAACTTTTCCTGTGCCGTTGCAAGTTTGCGGAGTTTGTAAAATCCGACGAGGCCGCGTTCCCGCGCTCGAGAACTGTAAGGGCGACCCTTCGATGTCTATGCTCAGCTCCGCCGTTCAACGGTCCACTCTCGGGCTTCATACGCTCGAACAGTACGAACCGCTCATCGGCGCTGCGACGGTCGAGCGCATCGCGGCGAAGGCGGATCGGGTGCGCACGATGCGCGTCGCCCATATCAGTTCGACATTCTACGGCGGAGGCGTCACCGAACTTCTCACGCCGCTCACGCTTATGATGAATGCGACCGGCATCGAAACCGACTGGCATTTGATTCAGGGAACGCCGGGCTTCTTTGGCTGCACGAAGAAACTGCACAATACGCTACAGGGCACCAGCCTGGAGTTTTCCGACGCTGAAAAGACGATCTACGAAGAGGTCGTGTTCGAAAATGCCACGCGGCTTCATCTTGACGACTGCGACGCAGTCATCGTGCATGATCCTCAGCCTCTGCCGCTCATCACGCATTTTTCCGATCGGGAAATGCCGTGGCTCTGGCAATGTCACGTCGATCTGTCGTCGCCACACGCCTCGGTATGGACCTATCTACGCCAGTTCATCGAGCAATATAACGCAACGATCTTTTCGCTGCCCGAATACGGCCAGGATCTCCAGGTCGGTCAGCATTTCGTCACCCCGGCGATTGATCCGTTCTCGGCGAAGAACCGGGAGATGTCCCACCGCGAGAGACGGGAATTCCTCGGCAACTACAAAATTCCGACAGATCGTCCCTTGGTAACGCAGATTTCCAGGTTCGATCGGTGGAAAGACCCGATGGGCGTGATTGAGGCTTTTCGCAAGGCGAGAGAGCAGGTCGACTGCACGCTCGTGCTCGTCGGCAATAATGCCTCTGACGATCCCGAGGGCGGACAAATCCTCGAGACGATCGAGAGCGTCGCCGATGAAGGCATCATTGTTCTCAGCGTCGACGATCCAACCTTGGTGAATGCACTGCAGCGCTCTGCCGCCGTGGTCCTGCAGAAGTCGATCCGCGAAGGCTTTGGTCTCACGGTCGCCGAGGCAATGTGGAAGGGCGCCGCCGTCATCGGCGGCGACGTCGGAGGCATCCGGCACCAGATCAAGGACGGATGGAACGGATTTCTGGTGAGCACGCCCGATCAGGCGGCGGCGAGAATGGTCGAGCTCTTGAAGAATCCGAACTTGCGGGAGGAGCTCGGTGCGCGTGCGAAAGAAAGCGTGCGGCAGAACTTCTTGATGAGCCGACTATTAGAGGATTGGCTCGACCTGCTGTCCAAATACGAACGGCCGGTGGTTTGACGGTTCGGTTCGATCTCGATGGTAGAAAGGCCCATGCGGATTGCCCAGATAGCGCCTCTGGCCGAAAGCGTCCCTCCCAAGCTTTACGGCGGCACCGAGCGCGTGGTGGCGTGGCTGATCGATGAGCTGGTGAGCCTCGGACATGAGGTGACATTGTTTGCCAGCGGGGACTCGGCAACGTCCGCCCGGCTTCAAGCGGTTTGGCCTCGGGCGCTTCGCCTTGGCCGCCCGCGGACCGACCCGATGGTTGCCCAGACGGCGTTATTGGAAGCGGTAGCCCGCAATGCGACCGAATTCGATATCATTCACGCGCATATCGATTGGCTGCACCTGCCACTCCTGAGCCGGCTCGGCGTTCCGTTTCTAACCACCTGCCACGGGCGCATGGACTTGCCTGGCTTTCCGGACGTGGTCCGCAGCTTTCCCGACGCGCCGTTCGTTTCGATATCGGACAATCAGCGCGTTCCCCTAAGCGAGGCCAACTGGATCGGCACCATTTACCATGGCTTGCCGGCCGACCTGTTTCGACCTTCGTTCGAGGCCGGCTCCTACCTTGCCTTCCTGGGCCGGCTGACGGCGGAGAAAGGACCGGAAGCCGCCATCCGGATCGCGCGCGCTGCCAGAATGCCGCTTCGTATCGCCGCAAAGGTCCCGCGCGGCGACAGAAGCTACTTCAAGGAACAGCTCGAGCCGCAGATCGATGGCGAGCAGGTGCAGCTCACCGGTGAGGTCAATGATGACGCGAAGCGGCAATTTCTGGCAGGCGCTGCGGCGCTGTTGTTTCCCATCGATTGGCCGGAGCCGTTCGGGCTCGTCATGATCGAGGCCATGGCGTGCGGCACGCCCGTCATCGCGTTCAGGTCAGGCTCGGTGCCCGAAGTCATCGACAACGGCATTACCGGGTTTGTCGTAGCCGATGAAACAGAAGCGGTCGAAGCGATCGGAAGGCTCGCCGAACTCGATCGAAGCCAGGTGCGCGGGCATTTCGAGAAGAGGTTCACCGCCAGGCGCATGGCGGAAGAATATCTTCGCCACTACAAGGCACTGATTCATCCTGATGTGAGCGAAGTTCATCCCGGCATCAGGCCCGCCTTGGTTCCCTCAGTGCCCGATCGCCGTCCGGCCCCGTAACAGGCAAGCGGCCGCTAGTCTCCGCGTGCGTGCCGACCATTCCGGCCCCGCGGAAGCAAAAACGGCCATGTCGCTCTGACGTCCGGCAGAATCACGAAACCGTCGCGGTAGTCCATCAACGACTTGAGGATACGCGAGGTCCGCGCGCCGTTCGCCTGCTTCGGTGCAGGAACCAATCTGCAAAACGGGGGTTGGAAGGCAATTGCGATCAGAGAGAGGGGCAGCCATGCTGAATTTTCCCCGCCCTCCGTTTCCAAACCAACACCAGCCGATGCCCGGCAAGACTGCCGCGATGAAGCCGGCGCCGGATCATGGCGAAACGTCCTACAAGGGCAGCGGTCGCCTCAACGGCAAGAAGGCCGTCATCACCGGCGGCGACAGCGGGATCGGCCGCGCGGTTGCCATCGCCTACGCCAGAGAGGGAGCTGACGTCTTGATCTCCTATCTCGACGAGCACGACGATGCCCGGGAGACCGAGCGGCTGGTGACGGAAGCCGGCAGAAAGGCCGTCCTGCTTCCCGGCGATCTACAGACCTCCAGTCAATGCCGCGCCGTCATCGCGAAGGCCGTATCGGAGCTGGGCGGTATAGATATCCTCGTCAACAACGCGGCGCATCAGGCGAGCTTCAACTCGATCGACAACATTAGTGACGAGGAATGGGAACTGACGTTTAAGGTGAACATCCACGCGATGTTCTATCTTACCAAGGCCGCGATAAGCCACATGAAGCCGGGTAGCTGCATCATCAACACGGCGTCGATCAATTCGGATGTCCCCAACCCGACGCTTCTGGCCTATGCAACGACCAAGGGCGCGATCCACAATTTTACGGCCGGACTGGCGCAGCTTCTGGCGAGAAGGGCATTCGTGCCAATGCGGTTGCTCCGGGGCCGATCTGGACGCCGCTCATCACATCCACCTTGCCTGGGGACTCCGTAAAGAACTTCGGCAAACAGGTCCCGATGAAGCGTCCCGGTCAGCCCGTCGAACTGGCGACCGCTTATGTCATGCTGGCCGATCTTTCAAGCTACGTATCCGGCGCGACGATTGCCGTCACCGGCGGTAAGCCCTTCCTGTAAAAAAGGCGTCCCGCCGGTTCCTTGAGGCGTGCCAAGTCCCCATTCTCCCCGGACCGGCACCCGTGCTGAGTCAAGCGGCGTTCGACGCCTTGATTGTTGACGCCCTTCCGAAACGCGATGGTATTGAGCTTCGTGTTCGCCGCCTTTTCCTCATTGAGGTTAGTGGTCAGGAAACGCACGATCTCGTCATGGCCGAGTTCCTCGTCCTAGGTTATCAACGTCCCATATCGGCAGCTCTCATAGTGATCGACGGCCCAAGCGGCGGCGACGATCGCAGATCAAGTACGGCCCTGTCCTTCGATTCGCCCGCGTCCATTCGAGGCCTGTCCGCTAATCAGCTCGCTTGCACGCTGATGTCCATGATGGCTCGGAGCACCACACGCTCCAATCAGAGGCCGGATACATTGATGCAAGACCGCATCTGCCAGGTTGACGAAACCTCTTGCAACGCGCGGCCGGACCAGACATTGGGATCATTCGCGTCGGTTTGGCCGCATCACGGCGACTTCCGGGCTACCCCGGTGAACGTACAGTCTCAGGATAGGCTGGCATGTCTCAAAGGTGCCAGGTCCGGACGCGAGCAGCGCGCCCGTCACGATGGAGTCGATACCGGACTCGTGCGCCGCTAAAAGTGGCTTCGTTAGCTCGGTCAGATGTTTATCTGCTGATCATGTAACCACCGACGAGCATGAGGCAAATTCCCAAGCCCTTTTGTAGCATCTTCGTGCGATCTAGCGATTCCTTGGCCACGCGAGGGAAAAACAGGGTCAACAAGATACCGAATGCAAAGACGAAAAGTGGCTGGAACGAGTTCACGAGAAGAACCAATGCGACGGGCGCCAGGAGAGTCGCGTAAAGCGTGACGGCTTCGCTGACACTGAACAATGTTTTGCTCAGTGCGATGAGGCCAACAGCGGCGACTTTCGATTGCTGGAATAGGTCGAGAAAATCTCTGCGGTAACTTGGAACGATGACCAGGAAAGCCAAACCGGTCATCGTTTGGCCGACGAATCCCCAGGAAAGCGAAACCCAAAAACCCTTGTCCACGGCGATCAGCTTGAAAATGACGCCATTGACCGCACTCAAGAAAGAAGCCCCCAACATCAGTGCCACAACGTTTCGCTTGAACCGCATTCCCCGCCGACCAGACTCAAACGACAATGCAAGCGCACCAACAATAATAACGAACGAACCCAATCCTTGAGCAAGCGTGATCGTTTCACCGAGGATAAAATAGCCGAGGAAGTAAGCAAAGATGGGCACCGTCTGATAAAAAGGTGTGACGAAAGATGCCTCATCGATGTCGAGTGCGTAGAGATAGCAAACACCGGCGAAGACGCTCGACACCCCGGTCGCTACAAGCGCAGTTCCTTGAACGACGCTGACGTCGTCCACGTCCGGCTGAATGAACAACAAGATCGGGATCACCACGCCGCTGAACAGCGAAGAGAGTATGACAATCGATCCGATACTTTTCTGCTCGAGGTATCTCGACAGCAAAAACTTGTCGTTGTGATTGGCGCAAGCAAGTAGGAATGGCGCACACAGGGCGATGAAAAACCAACTCATAATCGACACTCCGCCAGAAATTGCCTTCAGTTCTGCCATGGCGGAGACTGTGGCTGATCCCGATTGACGGCCCACTCGTGCGTTCTACCGCGTCAGAACCGAACCCCAAGAATTCTGCGATGTTGATCCTATTCCTTTTCCGGACTCTCAA
The DNA here is from genome assembly GCF_043203335.1 of Bradyrhizobium sp. RDI18. Lineage (NCBI taxonomy): Bacteria > Pseudomonadati > Pseudomonadota > Alphaproteobacteria > Hyphomicrobiales > Nitrobacteraceae > Bradyrhizobium > Bradyrhizobium sp. RDI18. The sequence goes on from NZ_JBICRN010000008.1 coordinate 6,947,326, forward strand.
GCCTAGCATTTGCTGCCCTGCCAGGCGATGCGGCCTGGCATTCAGCGTCTGCGAAAACTCGGGCTGGGTAGCGACTCTGCAAACCGATCGCATCGACGCGCCAGGTTCCGAACGAGAGGCAAATGCGGCGCGCCCCACCTCGATCCGGGGAACCTAAGCGAAGCAATTAAATTGTTTTGTCGTCTAGAGTCGGTAGCTGCCATGCCGATGATACAGAAGCGGAATTCGATTAGTCCTGCCGATCTCGCAGGCCGCCCACTGCGGGAACAGACGCTTGGCACCAAAGGACGAAGGCCTTGGTCAACGTTTCGCGGTGTCAGGACCACGCCCTCATGCAACACCGCGGATATCAGGTCCTTCTTTGATCGATGTGCATCAACAGGATCTCCTGAGCAGCACGGTGATCCGCAACGACTGCTCGAATACCGAATCGCGCTTGTGCGAAACTTGGCTCGAATCCGGCCCTCTGATGTGGTGCTGGACCTCGGTTGCGGCAACGGCCATCACCTGTTCGCCCTTGCCCCTGAAGTAGCTCGTGGCATCGGGATCGATGTCTCGCCGGGCATGATCGCATTGGCGCGCGCTCGTCTTCGGAACTCAGCCTGTGCCAACCTTACGTTTGAGGTGGGCAACGCCGAGGAGCTGAACGCAATCCCGGACCAGTCGGTCGATCTGGCGATTTGTATCGGTGCCTTCGAGCATATGCTGGACAAGCGAGCGGTGTTGGCCAGCGTCTACAGGGTGCTGAAGATTGGTGGCCGTTTTTTCTGCCTGACACCGGATGCCGATTACGTTTGGTATCGAACGATAGCACCTGTGTTGGGGTTTGGCACCAAGCACCTTTCCAGTGACCGAACACTGACTCGCGAAGAATTTTCCGTGCTGCTGGACCAAGCGGGGTTTCGCTGCAGTCGCTCTGGTCCCTGGACGTTCGTTCCCAAAGGGGACGTGCCCGCCCTCGTTGCGCTACTGCTCACAATGCTTGATGTCATCGGGCGGCACGCTCGATTAGATTCCTTTCGCGGCGGCCTCTCGCTGTGCGCCTGGAAAGAGGCGAAACCTACCTAGCAGTGAAAGGAATAGCCGTCATGGGGAGGTATATTGTTGAGCTTGCGGCTCACGCAAATCCGTCTCACTTGGCGCAACCATCGCTGGATCCGCACCGTGCGCACGTCTCCATGCAATGAACCGCACCTTGCGTTCGCCGTGCCGGGTGATCTTGCCACGCCGACTGGAGGTTATCGCTATGATCTACGGATCATCCAGGAGCTTCGGCGGCTCGGTTGGCACGTCAATGTCGTCAACATAGGCGACAGCTTTCCATTCCCGAGCATCGCGCAGCGCGCGACCGCGCTGGCGATACTGTCCACGGTGCCGGCCGGCTGTCCGATGGTCCTGGATGGGCTTGCGTTCGGGGCGCTGCCCGAGGCCGGCGCGCTCAATCCCGCACACCGCTCATCGCGCTGGTGCACCAACCGCTTGCTCTGCACTCCGGTCTAGACAGAACGCAGGCAGACGTATTCCGCGAAAGCGAGCGCGCTGCGCTCGCTGCTGCCGCGCACGTCGTGGTCACGAGTGAGGCAACCGCCCGGATCGTGATCGCTGATTACGACGTCCCGGCTCAGCGCGTCAGCGTGGTCCGACCGGGTAATGATCCTGTTCCGTCAGCGCCCGGCAGCAACGATGGCGTCGTCCGGCTTCTCTCGATTGGTTCGGTGGTGCCGGGCAAAGGATACGATCTGCTGATTGCTGCTCTGGTCACACTTACCGACATGCCATGGCGGCTGACGATCGCGGGTGACCGGACCCGCAACCCGGCCGCCGCCGCGCAGCTTGACGCCGACATCCAGGCCTCCGGCCTCGGCAACAGCGTCGCGGTGCTCGGCGCCGTGCCGGCTGAGCGAATCATCGAACTCTATTTGGCATCCGACATATTTGTTCTCGCGTCGCGTTTCGAAGGGTATGGGATGGCGCTCGCCGAAGCGATCGGGCACGGGCTTCCAATCGTGTCTACCACGGCGGGCGCAATCCCAGAAACAGTGCCGGCAGAGGCCAGCCTGCTGGTGCCTCCGGAGGATACGATCGCATTGGCGCAGGCACTGCGCCGTCTGATCGGCGATCCGACTGAACGACGGCGGCTTGCCACTAATGCTCGCGCGGCAGCGGCTCAGCTGCCCACTTGGCAAGATTCCGCCCGACTGTTTGCCAGCGCAATCGAGACGATCGGCTAATGAGTTGGAAGCACGTAGATCCAGCTTGCTCGGTGAGCGCGCGCACGTCGCAGTAGCAAGGAGGGTTATGGCTTCTCATTCGCCGGCGGGCGGTGCAGACTATCGCTTGTCAAGCCGCCGAGAATTCCAGTTTGAGATCTTAGAAAATGGCTGTTAGTGCGAATGCCGATATCGCTTCGGCCCTATGGTATCGTGGTCCCGGACAGGTCGAAATTCGCCGGGAAGAGATGGCTCCGCCCGGCGCGGGCGAAGTACGCGTGAAAACCATCTATAGCGCAATCAGTCGGGGCACTGAATCACTCGTGTTTGGCGGGCGCGTTCCCGTCAGCGAATTCGAGAGGATGCGCGCGCCGTTCATGGCGGGTGATTTTCCCTTTCCCGTCAAGTACGGCTACGCCGCCGTCGGAAGAGTCGAGGGCGGCGAAGGCGGCTTGCAGGGTAAGAACGTCTTCGCGCTCTTCCCACACCAGACCGCTTTCAACATCCCTGCGAGCGCAGCGGTCGCGCTTCCGGAGGACGTGCCGCCGCGACGCGCGGTGCTGGCGGCCAACATGGAAACCGCGCTCAACGGCGTGTGGGACGCTGCACCTGCACCAGCCGACCGCATCGCTGTCATAGGGGCTGGCGTAGTAGGTTCTCTCGTCGCGTATCTGTGCGGGCGGATTCCTGGTACGGACGTCACGCTTGTCGATATCAATCCAGGCCGGGCGAAATTAGCAGGAACGCTCGGGGTTAGTTTCGCTGAACCCGGGAAAGCAAGGGGTGACTGCGACCTCATCGTTCACGCCAGCGGTTCGCCGGATGGACTACGGACGGCGCTCGAACTGGGCGGAGACGAGGCTACTGTGCTCGAGATGAGTTGGTATGGTGACGCGGCAGTGACCGCGATGCTTGGCGGCTCCTTCCATAGCCGCCGGCTTCGGCTGATATCGAGCCAGGTCGGGCGCGTTGCCCCATCGCACCGTCCGCGCTGGACGTGCGTCCGCCGTCTTACGTCCGCCGTCGCACTGCTCAACGATCAACGGCTCGACGCATTGCTGGCACCGGTGGTTGCGTTTGGCGATTTGCCGCATCGACTTCCGGGAATTCTCGACGCCAAGACCGGCATACTCTGTCAACCCGTCGTTTACTCGTAAGGAGCCGCCTTGTTCACCGTCGAAGTTCGCGATCACATCATGATCGCTCATTCTTTCCGGGGCGCGGTTTTCGGACCCGCGCAGACGTTGCACGGGGCGACCTTCGTGGTCGATGCAGCCTTCATCGCGGATACCCTCGATAACAATGGAATTGTCATCGACATCGGCCGCGCCCACAATGCGCTTAAGGTGGTGCTGGTGCCACTTAACTACCGCAATCTCGACGACATACCCGAGTTCAAGGGCACCAACACCACTACGGAATTTCTGTCCAAGTATATTTTCGACGGGCTGGCGAAGCCGACCCGAGCTGGCGAACTCGGGCGTCCCGGCCGGGAGCTCAAGGCGCTGCGCATCACACTCTCGGAGTCACACGTCGCCCGCGCGCAGTACGAGGCGCCCTTGTGGTGATTACGTCGTCTTCGCCGTGCCCCGACAGCTTCGTGTGCGAGATCGAACCGCTATCACGCCCGAAATCCACCGCTGGCTGGTCAGACGAAATGCCGCAATCAGCAAAACCGTTTCAGCGGTGCGCGTAGTTCACGTCGACTTCTTTGGCACACCGAGTGCCACGCGTTGAGCTGAGAGGTCGCAATCAAACAGAACATCATCCTCGATCATGTGCACGCGCACGGGCATACGGTGGGCCTGATCGGCCCGCTCGAGCGGCGGCAACTGGATGCCAGGACCTCCGGCGCCCAACATGACGGGTGAGACAGTTACGTGTAGGCGATCGAGACATCGGGCCGCGATAAAGCGCGAAACAGTGTCAGCGCCGCCCTCGATCAGCATGCGACGCATACCTGCCCGCGTCAGCGAGGCTACGATGGTGGACGGAGCTATACTTCCATGTTCGGCCGGCAAGGTCACAACTTCAACCCCGGGACGCGGCGTACAACGTGTGCCCTCTGCCGTGATTAGCAGTCGGCGAACGCCATCATCGGCGAACAATCTCGCATTGGCCCCGAGGCGGCCTCTTGGATCAATCACGGCACGCGCCGGCTGAGGGCCAGCTACTTGTCTGACCGTCAATTGCGGGTCGTCAGCGACGGCAGTGCGAACGCCAACGACGACAATGTCGACGAGCGCACGCAGCCGGTGAAGGTGCTCAATGCCAGCCGGGCAATTGATATATTTTGAATGGCCAGTAGCCGTCGCGATGCGTCCATCGAGCGATTGGCCGACTTGCCCTACGATCATGAGATCGTCCACTTCCCCGTTGCGCAACGGACCAAACAGATCCGCCCAGGCTCGAGGAAGGGGCTGCTGCCCTCTACGAAAACGCTGGACAAAGCTCTCCCATGCATCAGGAGACGCGAATTCACGGGTGCGTAATTTGCCAAACTGCACGGCAGAGATCAAAATTCGGAACCTGTGAACGATCAACGCTACTATCGACCACTCGGCCGCAAAAATCCATCTGATTCCTAGCGGAATGAGTCAGGACTTTCCGTGTTCTACGAACGCGCCCGATAAAGAAGGTCACCCGCGAATGAGCGCCGCGCATTCGTCTGCAAATTCAGCCCTGCTTGGCAACAAGGAATGCCTCAATGTCAGCCGCGCATTAAGCGAGCTGCAGGCGCGAAGACCGATTCGTATTAGCGCATCTGGCGAATCCTTGCTCGCGTTGCCCGTCGACGGGCTTGACGAACAACGCCTGGATGATTTTGCGGTCCTGTGCAGTCCGAACGCGCCGAAACTCGTCGTCACGCAACAGCGAGCGCGCTCGATCGGCATCAAGACATCGACCGCAATGGCGTTACCACTTTCCCGAGCAGTCGGCGTGAGCACCATCTTCAACCTCGCTGCCAGCGCCAAAAACGAGGGGCATTTTGCAGGAACGGCGGAGGCTGCAAGTCATGCCGCCATGGCGGCAATCCGGCTCGCTAAATTGAGCCGCAGCCTTCCGGCGGCTCTCGTAGCGGACGTGCTGCCGAATCTCGACGACGACCTGATGCAGTTGATCGCTACGGTCGAAGCGGACGCGGTCAATCGGTTTGCCGCGGACGCGACAAATACTCTTGCGCTCGCGAGCGAAGCAACGATTCCACTGGCGTCGGGCAGAACGGCGCGCTTTGTCGTGTTTCGGGATGCTCTCGGCGTGGACCAGGTCGCCATCATAGTTGGAAAGCCAGATTTTACCCAACCGGTGCCGGTTCGGCTTCATTCGGCATGCTTGACCGGAGACGTGTTCGGCTCGAGGCGATGCGACTGTGGCGACCAGGTTCGGCTGGCCCTCGCTCATCTAGAAAGCCTCGGCGGCGGCGTCATTCTCTATATGGCGCAGGAAGGCCGCGGTATCGGCCTTGCGAACAAGATGAGAGCCTATCGACTGCAGGACGGCGGGCTCGACACGCGTGATGCCAACACGACGCTCGGCTTCGAAGACGACGAGCGCGACTATGGCGTTGCTGCGCTGATGCTACGAACCCTGAATTGCACGCGGATCGTCCTGCTCACCAACAATCCAGCCAAGCTCGATGGGCTCACAAAAGCCGGAATCGAGATCGCTGCCCGCGTCGCGCTGGAAGCGCCGGTCACCCCCCACAACAAGCGGTACCTAACGACGAAGGCGGTACGCTCCGGTCACCATCTCAGGGGCGATCTCCAGCCGGACCGCCGGATTGAGCGCGGAGATTGACCGGCTGACGAGGTAATCGAGAGAGCGGCTGTCTGCATAATCGAGAGAGCGGCTGTCTGCATGTCGCGGATGGGTCAACGGACTAAACCGCTCGCGCGGTAGGGCACACGGCTGGCAGCGGAGCCCAGGCGATAGCGCAACGGGGGGGCCGGTCTTGAGATGAGGGGTTCGCGACCTTCACCCAAGACAGGAGCATCCCATGACCGACGAGGCAATGAGCCCGTTGCGCCGGCGCATGATCGAAGACATGACGATCCGCAAGTTCGCGCCGAAGACTCAACATGACTACGTGCAAAGGGTCAAGAATTTCGCTGCATTCCGGTCATCTCGTCGGGCGCAGCAACACTTCCCGCCCAGCTCTGGCTGGGCGGGACCGCATGGACTGAGCAGCACGGCAGCTTCAGCCGCGCTTAGCGGCCGCGACGTAGCCGGCCGTGACCTCGTCCTTGTGGGCGGCGAAGGCTGTCAGTACCTCAGCCTTCTCGCGTCGGGGGACCTTCGCGAAGTCCAGCGTCCGTCCAAGTTCGGCTGCGACCTCATCGAATTCGGCCGGAGAGATCCTGAGATTCCGGTGGGCCTCCTCTAGGCCAACAGGCGTCTTGCCGGGCTTGGTGGCGGTGAACTGGAAAGGCCCACCGGAAACGTTGCAGACCCACAGCGTCCGCATGAACTTGAGACCGGGTAACCTATTTAGGTTCTTGGTGTGCCATTCCCGCAGTTGCGGGTTCTTGGACTTCTGGCCGACGATGGGATTCTTCACGACGGCGTCGCTGAAGTGATCGATCACCGCCGCGATGGCGAATGCGCCCCCAAGCCGATCATACAGACTTTTCTCAGACGTGGGTTCCTTCGTGGTTTGCTTTGCTTGCGCGTAGGCGTTATCAGCCCCCGCTAAAGCGACTGGGGCGGCGCTCAGCGCCAGACCAGCGACCAAGCAGCTTCGTCTTGTGACGGAATTCGAAAGGTCCCGTACCATTGGTTGTCCTCCTTGGTTATGTTCGAAGGCATTCCCATCTCGCGCCGCGTGCGCGCCGCACGAACTCGGTATTGTCCGGTGCCAACGGGTTCATCCGCAGTCGCTGAACCTGTCGCTTGGCGCTTGTGCCTCGCTGCCCACCTTGGATGGTATTGAAAGGAAAAGGTTCCCGTCAAAAACTGGAGGAGTGTCTCACCCAGAGGACTGCAGGACGCAATGGCGAAACGTTCGAGAACGTCTGCATTGGTCCAAATTCGGAAGTGTCCCTGCTTGAACAGCAGGTCCGTTATACTCTCACGAACGTCAGGCCGCCCCCGGCTGGTCCGTGCCGTACGGCCTTGAAAAGGGATGGCACCTATTATTGCTGCGACTACTGCGGGCTGGAGGTTGTTAGAGTCAGTGTCGGCGACGATAGATCGGTGATGAGCGCTACGGCGGGCGCTTTCGTTGTAAATGTCCTTCGGAGCGCTAGGAACGACCACGTAGTGGCCGAGTTAAGTCGCCAAAACCCACTGAGGGAGGAAGCCATGGCCCGCGCTACAGCCCATCCGGATCATCAATGCATCTCAAGCGAAGACATTCATGGAACCGAGGTTTATGGGGCAGATGGAAAGAACATCGGTGAGATTGATCACCTCATTATCGACAAGGTGTCAGGTCGCGTGGCCTATGCCGTCATGAGCTTTGGCGGATTTGTTGGGTTAGGCCACAGCCATTACCCCATCCCGTGGGGCGCTCTAACATATGATACGTCGCTCGGTGGTTTTCGAACCAGTATCACCGAGCAACAGCTGAAGGATGCGCCCGAGTTCAGTGATGACTCCTGGCAGGATAGAGACTGGGAAACGCGTACCCACCGGTACTACGGGATGCCTACGTACTGGGAGGGGCGCGGTGGCCTATAACGCTAGGCAGCGCTCATTCCCAGTTGCCAATTGAGTCGTTGAAGAACTGGTCGACCGGCCCCGGGGAATCGCTGAGAAGCGGGAAGTAGCCTAGCCCCAATCGGGCAGACCCGCCGGGCGTGTATCGCCAATCGAGTCAAGGACGTCCTTGACCGGTACAAGAGCTTCGTTCGGTGAAACGCCAGAGGGCCGATCCTGGCACGCGACGATGAGCGCCATCTCGCGGGAATGCGGATCTGCATGGTCCGTGCTCCTCGCGCGCCCGTCTCCTGCACCACCGAGATTGCCTAGCCGCGTAGCGTCTGGAGGGCCGGCCGCCGTTCGTTCTTCATCATCAGCATCGAGATCATTCCTGCCGGACGAGTCCCTTGGCCCATCGCCCGCTCCGGCTGCTAACACAGGGCAGGGCTTCGAATTAGCCGGTCAGCGGCTTCCCACATGTTCCGCCGCCCTGGGCGCAACGGCAATCAGGGACGGTCGCCATTTTCTTCGCTCGCTGGGTCGGCGGCTTGAGGAGGAAAGACGGTTGGGGTTCTTCAACGGAAGGCTTTGCATGCATCGCCGCTCTTGCTCTCGATCTTCGGCATGGCGCGTGGCCCGTGGTTGTGGAGTGCCTCCCGCCTGCCAGACAACACTTTGGGATCGGCGCTCTTCGGCTGCTCGGCTACTTTGGCGAGCCGGGCGCGCAGTAACGCGAGCACGGCGGCTTCCTCCGGCTTCAGATTTTCGACAGCGCTCCGAAGCTCGCTCTCGGCTTGTAACTTGGTCTCGAGGACAACGTTTCCGTCCATGTAGACGTTCAGCACCTCCGGATGGATGTAGCACTTCCTGCAGATCGTCGGCGTATTGCCGAGCCGTGCGGAGACTTTTTCGATCGCGCTGCGAAGATTGCGCTTGGCCTGAGCGGCACTGTCGAAGCTCTCAAGTTCGCTCAAGGCCATGGCCGCCAGCACCGTCCCCGCCCAGGTTCGGAAATCCTTTGCCGTAATGTCTTTACCGGTAATTGCCTTGAGATACTCATTCACGTCGGTCGATGTGACATTCTGGCAATTGCCTTGTTCATCGATGTACTGAAGGAGCTCCTGCCCGGGGAGCTCCTGACAGGCCCTAATGATCTTGGCGAGCCGCCGGTCTCGTACGTGCAGCGACCATTGTTTGCCGCCTTTACCAGTGAATCGGAAACGGACCTCGTTTCCCTCGATGGCCACGTGCCGGTTCTTCAACGTGGTCAGGCCATAGCTGTTGTTCTGCCTGGCGTAATCGTCATTCCCTACACGTATCAACGTGGTCTCCAAGAGATGTACGACGGTTGCCATAACTTTTTCGCGCGGCAGACCGCGCAATGCCATGTGCTCGCGTACTGTTTCCCGAATGGAAGGCAGGGCGTCTGCAAATGCGACCACATGCTCGTATTTCGTGCTTTCCCCGCACCTCGCGGAAGCGCGCATGGTAGCGATATTGCTTGCGACCCTTTGCGTCACGCCCGGTTGCTTGGATGTGGCCATCCGGAAACGGGCAGATCCACACGTCAGTCCAGGCGGGCGGGATCGCGAGTGCTCGTATCCGCTTCAGCGCGTCAGGCTCGAGCCTCGAGCCGTCGGGTCGTGCGTAACTGAATCCCGTCCCCGCCTTCTTGCGCCGAATACCGGGCCGTTCGTCGGAAACATAACTCAGGCCCGCAGATTCGGCGGCATCCCGCGGGTCGACGATCGCCTGCGCGCTATTCGGTGGCTCGACCAGCGACACACCGCCTCCTATCCTGCCTCCAAATGAACCTTTCTGATGAAAGGGGTTCCCTGAGGGGCATAAGCTGTCAGACAACGCCACCCTTTGCACTGGCTCGAAGAGCGGGCGCCGCTGAAGCTATGGGTCAATCGGCTCTGCGGTAGCGCCCGCCGCGCCTTCCCGTGGCCGGTTTCACCCCGCCACTCCGGCGGGTAGGCTTTGCCGGGCGCTCGGCGGCGACGCTTCGCCGGAGCGCGTCCATGAGGTTGACGACGTTCTCGCGTAACGGCTTGACTGGAGGGGCCTGTGCGGGACGCTTCGCCTGTTTCCTGCGCAGGATGCGCACCAGCGCGCTGCGATAGTGATCCTCCAGCATAGCAGGATCGAAATCGGCCGACTTCGTCTGGATGATGTGCTGCGCGAGCTTCATCATTTCGGGCGGCAGCTTCATCTCGGGAATCTCGCTGAAATATTCCGACTCATTTCGAATCTCGTGCGCGAAGCGCAGCGTTGCGCCGCGGAGGCCGCGGCCCGTCGGCTCGAGTAGAAACGGCCGCTCGCGTGAGGACAGCACTACGCGCGCAAGGCCGATAACGGCCTCTCGGCTCATCGCATCTCGGATCACCGCAAACGATTCTTGACTGATCTCCTCGCGGGGCATGATGTAGTACGGCTTCTCGAAATATCGCGAGTCGATCTGCCCGGCGGGAAGGAAGCGCTCGATTTGAATTATGCGCGTGTTCTGCGGCCGCGGGAAAGTGACGGCTTCCTCCTCCTCCTCTTCTTCACCATCATAGTCGGCGGTGCCCTCTTTGGCGGCCTCGTCGTGAAGGCTGCCGGGAACGGTTGGCGGCCTTTCACGGCGGGGCGGGGCGGCAAGCTCCACCTCACCAGCCGCCGGGCGCTCGCGTCGCGCCTGTTCAAAGGTCTCGGTCCTCGACCAGTATAAATTCCTTCTCGCCGACCTCATAGCCGCGCGCCTTGTCCGCTGCGTCTATGGCTTGGCCGGTAACGGAATCGATGAGTTTCTGTTTGAGGCGATGGCCTGTTCGCCGGTTGACCTGCCGGAAGGAGATCCGCTCGACGGCCGAGCTTGCGGGATAGAGCGCGATAGGACACGAGACGAAGGACAGCTTCAGATAGCCCTTCCAGTAGGGTCGGGATGCCGGCATCGGAAACCCCAACGCACAAAGGGTACAATAGCCGATGGCCAAGCCCGCGGTGTCAACGGACGGAAGGGTCAGGAGTTTCAGGGTGGCCCGTGTTCCACGTCTCTTACAGGAATGTTCCGATGGTCCTGCGGAGATTCGAGCCCGCCGCTGCTACGTCCTGCGTCAAGCAGGCTCGATGCTCAAACGTCGAGTTTCAACGGCATCGGACAAACACGAGCTCAGGGCAGGACCGCTTTTGAATCAAGGCAGACGCGCTCAATAGCGCACCAAACAGCTCTTTAAACCGTCGGACTCCGCGCTTCAGCCGCGTTACCTGAGAGCGTGGGGCCCGCGCTCAGGGACAACGTCTCCACCGAACCGTAGCGAAGACTTGTTCTCGTTCAGAAGCTGGCTTCCTCGCTCGAGGAACTAATTCGGGCGCGATCACGCAACTATCGGCGGCCGTTCAACTGCGGCGATTCGGCAGGCGCGAGCGGAAACGAAATCGTGATCTTGGCCGTTGTCGGGTGTGGCGCGTCCTTGCCACGTTGAAACCACGAATCGGCAAAACCCCATGCGCCACAGTTCCGACTTGCAGGATGGTTCTGGAGAGATTGTGCGGCATGCGGCCAACGCGAACGCCAGCGACGCCGATTCGGAACAGCGCCGGCCGGCGGGGGTTTCCGAGCGTAACAGGTCCGATGGGCCCCCGTCTCCCGAGGCCGCCGGCGCGCGGCAGGACCAAGCGGGAAGCTTACGCAGTGCGACGGCTGGGCGGGCCTTATTCAGTGCCATCAAGTCGGACCTGATGACGTTTGGGCAATATCTCACGCAATTGCGGGGCGCAGCCCTGGCTAAGTGGCGGCGGAAGGCGGACCAGTGCGGCAAGCGCACAGCGATGAAAGGTGAGGGGGAAGTGAAGCGCCGCAGTATCGCCATCGTGGCGTTCATCCAGGGCATGGTCATGGCGACGCTGGTTGTGGCCATCGTGATCACCGCTGGCATACTGTGGGCGCTGTACAGCGCGCCCTCCGCTGACACGCCGGTGCGCTTCGACCGGCATTCCCTTCTGCTGAAAGCGGCGGACGGCCGCCCGATCGGACGCGCCGGACCTCTCGCCGACGCAGCTGCCCGCAACGCCTTCCCGGACCTGCTCGTCAAGGCGGTGCTGAGCATCGAAGATCGCCGCTTCTACCAGCATGTCGGGATCGATCCCCTCGCAATGCTGCGCGCGGCGACGGTGAACCTCGATTCCGGCGGGGTCATCCAGGGCGGGAGCACAATCACCCAGCAGCTCGTGAGGCTGCGCGGTCTAGTCGGGCGCGAACAGTCGATCAACCGCAAACTGCGCGAGGCATTCGCAGCGCTATGGCTCGACTTTCACATGGATAAGGACGCGATCCTCACCGAATACCTGAACCGCGTCTATCTTGGCGGCGGAGCCTACGGAGTATCGTCCGCCGCGAGCGTGTATTTCGGCAGGAGCTTGGCCGGGCTTTCCTTGGCTGAAGCCGCCATGCTCGCCGGTCTTATTCAGGCGCCTTCGGGGTACAATCCAATCCGCAATCCTGAAGCCGCGCGTCAGCGGGCCGCGCAGGTGCTCGATGCCATGGTCGCAACCGGAGCCGTCGACGAAAGGACCGCCTCGGAAGCCAAACGCGCGCCGGCCGAGGCAAAGACCGTTGCTGAGTTTGCGCCCGCCACCTCCTGGTTTGGCGACTGGATCGCCAGGCACGAGTATCCAAAAGTGGCCGGCAAAGATGCGCGCACCGTCACAGTGCGAACGACGCTGGTGCCCGAACTGCAACAAACGGCGGAACGGATCATCGCAGACGCGCTGAAGACGCCGGGGCGCGGCGGGCCATCACAGGCCGCGCTTGTCGCCATGCGGCCCGACGGTGCCGTTGTCGCCATGGTTGGCGGGCGCGATTACGATGAAAGTCAGTTCAATCGTGCCGCGGACGCGCGGCGCCAACCCGGCTCCGCGTTCAAGCTGTTCGTCTACTATGCTGCCCTGCGTAACGGGTTTTCGCTTGGCGACGTCGTTGATGCCTCGCCGCTCCGGGTCAAGCGCTGGGAGCCGCAGAATTTCGGCGGCCGCCACTACGGCAGGATGACTCTGGAGCAGGCTTTCGCGCAGTCCGTCAACACGGCGGCGGTGCGGCTCGCGACCGATATCGGACTCGACAAGGTGATTGCTGCGGCGCGGGATCTTGGCATTGACGCGCCGCTGCCCTCAGTCCCCAGTCTCGCCCTTGGCACCGCCGAGCTGACGCTCGTCGACCTTGCCGGCGCGTTTGCATCAGTGCGTGCAGGCCGGCGGGTCGACCCGTTCGGAATAACGGCATTCGGCCCGGAGAACGAGGGACTACGCACACTCGGCGCGCCTACGGGCGCTGAGTTGGCGCTTCGCGAAGAGCTGGTGACACTCCTGCGCGGCGTGGTGACGGGCGGCACCGGCCGAAGCGCTGATACCGGCGGCTTCGTTGCCGGCAAGACGGGTACCAGTCAGGATCATCGCGATGCCTGGTTCATCGGTTTCAACGAAGCGCTTGTCGTTGGCGTGTGGGTCGGCAACGACGACCAGTCTCCGATGCGGGGCGTCACGGGAGGATCCTTACCGGTGCAAATCTGGAGCCGTTTTGTGGAGGCGGCGGGCGCGGTCGCGCAGAAAACCGGACCGCGCGTTGCCGCCGTGGAGCCTGCGCCGGTTACCGCACCGGAGGGGAGCTCGGCTACGGAACGCCAAGGCAGCGCGGATCCGGTTCAATGCGATGTCGAGATGTGCGCGAATGCCTACGACGGCTTCCGCGAGTCCGATTGCACGTACCAACCGCGCCGGGGCCCGCGAAAAGTGTGCGCGATCCCGCCGCAGTCGGCGGCGATAACCGCGGAGACCAGGGCCCAACTTACGAGCAACCCCTCCTGCAACGTGGATGTGTGCTCCCGCCGGTACCGATCGTTCGACCAGACGGACTGCAGCTATCAGCCGTATGGCGGCGGCTCGCGTCGTTTCTGTGACGCAGAGCGATGAGGAATCCACGTGGAGACATCAAGAGTCGGCGCTAACTTTCGTGCGCTACTAACCTGTTTCGGAGGTTCGCTCGATGACTCGCCGCAACAAAAGCGGAGCGCTGAACGGCCAGCTCACATAGCCGGCAAATTGTCATGGCATCTGAAAGTCTGCGTATTATTCGTAAGGGCTACTCGTCCGCTACATTGCAAGCACGGCGTCGAGAGGCGGTCGAAGCCTGCCATGGCATCCACGCCTTCACGCGCTCGCTCCCTACCCACCTGATCCCGAAGAGCATTCGCGTCAATGCGGTTGCGCCCGGGCCGGTGTGAACCCCCTTCAATCCCGCAGACAAGGATGCAGACAGCATCGCCAAGTTCGGCGGAGACACGCCCATCCGGGATGTGCAATAGGCCCCAGCGACGCGCGAGGTAGGTCCGGCCCAGAGATGAAGGGTGCCGGAGCCATCACCTCAGCGAATCGTATCGTGTTCTGGCTCATGAACATCGTCTTGCAGCCGTGTGGTGCACCGCGTGGCGGCCGCCTCGATTCACGGGATACCTTGTTCTCTCGCTGTCAAAGGACGATTTGTCAGCCAGCCCGGCCCCGCGCCATCGCGATGGCGACCGCCCTCGCAGGCCGTGAACCACGCCACCACGGCTCCAAGCAATATTGAAGCCGCGACCGAAAATGCCGCGATGATGGCGCTGCGCCGCGAACGGGCAATGGCGCTCTTGGCGCTGGCGATGATATTGTCGACGCGGCGTTCGACGTCGGGGCCAGCCAGTCCGGTAACGCCGTTCACCAGCTGCACCAGATAGGTGCGGTCCTCGGCCGCGACGCCGCTGTGGCTGGAGGAGGCGAGCAGGATTCGTCCGGCTTCGGCACGCTCCATCGCCGTCTCAGCATTGGGCGTTCGTCGCGCCGGACGGAACAGCCGGTCGAGTTCGTAACTCAACATCGGCTCCGCCGCGCTGGCGGCGGGCACGGTTTGGGTGGAAGGCGCACGCGCGAGGGTCGCGCTTCCGACCAGAGCGGTGATGAGCACGGTCATGACGACGGCGATGGCCCAGGCAGCCAGGCCGTGGAGGCCGTTCCTGAACTCGAGATCACCATCAGCGGCAGGCATGGTCGTTCGGATGCGGCCGGCGACGTAGCCGCCGACGCCGAAACTGACCAGCGACACTAATATCAGATAGACGCCCGATAGCAGCCAAAGCGCCACCGAGGCGTCGCGCCAGGTCGGCGCGGAGGATGCCACGCCCAGTCCGATGGCCGTTCCGAAGGCGATCAGAACGGCGGAAAGCGCCGTTGCGATCAACGCTCCTGCGATGGCAGGCGTCCAGCCTAGATATCTTGGAGCTGCGATATGGCCGGGATCGATCCGTTCCTCTTCGATCGTGTTCATAGCAATCGGCTCAACGAAGCCCAAAGAAGGAAAGGATGGCGAGGATTACTACGATCAGTCCAACAAGATAGATAAGCTGGTGCATGTCCCGCTCCTGGTTAATGAATTGGCTGGAATGCAGGCGCGGCACATCGTGGGCCACGCCTTCAGCGCAGTCTCCATACGCTTCCTCTAACGTGCACAATTCGGGAGAGCGAACCCTGTTCCAAGCCGGTAAGGGGACGGGGCTTCTCCATCGGCCGCCGGCCGGATCGATTGGCTAAATAGGAAGGTGCTTAGCGCAAGCCGCCGCAGAAGCAGTTGTCAGCGCTTGACCTTCGCCAGCGGGCCGATGGCCCGAGGACTGATCGGCTGGCCGCCGACATCGAACGTCGACCCGTGGCACGGGCAATCCTAGCAGGTCTCAAAACTGTTCCAGTGCAGGTCGTAACCAACATGGGCGAGCCGGGCAGACCGATGTCGCCGCAGTTTTTTGTGGCGCTTATCATGGAATCGCTCTGTCGCTGGACGTCGGCGCAGGGCTGATGATGCTGCTCTTCCACAGTCACCGGAAGGGCTAGGGCGATGCTGTATAAGTGGACCGGCTCGTTGTGGCCCAGCAGTTGCCGGGAGAGGGTGCCCCAACGACGGGGTGGCGGAGCGACGCGCCGTGCGCGGTCTCGGCCTGCAACCTTTCTAGGAACATCGCCGGTCCTTTCGCGTTTGGCCCGCTGGAGAAACAGGTGGACAATGCGCTCGCTCGAACCGCAAAGGCTTGAGCGCAGAGGGAGGAATTCGCATGCAAGCAGCAGACGCAATCGCCGAAGCCGAACAGGCTGCCGAGCGGAAAAAGCAGACCGGCGCGAACCACGTCGATGAGATGGCCAAAGCCGTCCATGGCGCGGCCGACGAGCTCGGGCAGCAATTGCCGAAGGCCGCCGAGTTCGTCCACGCCGCGGCTTCGCGGCTCGAAGAAGGAGCCGGTGCGCTTCGACGGCGCAGCGTCGAGGATCTCATGAGGACCCTCAACGATTTCGGGCGCAAGGAGCCTCTGGCCATCTTCGGCGGCGCGGTGCTCGCGGGATTCGCGATCTCCCGCTTTCTCAAGAGCTCCGCCGACAATCGACAGAGCTCGGCCGACAATCGACGCTGAGGAGAGACGTCATGCCCGTTTCGAACCATCCGAGGTCGGTACCTGAAATCATCGGCGATCTCTTCTCCCAACTGACGACGCTCCTTCGCAAAGAGACCCAGCTCGCCCGCACTGAGATGTCGGAGAACATGCTCAGCATCGGTCGAGGTCTCGGCCTGATCGTCGGAGGCGCCGCGCTCCTGATTCCTGCCCTGGTCATCCTGCTTCAGGCGGCAGTCGCCGCGCTCACCGACCGCTACGACATGGCGTCCTACTGGTCCGCTCTCCTAGTCGGAGGAGCGGTCTTGATCGTCGGGATCGTTCTCCTACTGGTCGGCGTCAGCCGACTGAAAATCGAAAATATCGTGCCGAACAAAACCGTCCACCAGCTCCAGCGTGATGCATCGGTGGCAAAGGAACAAGTGAGACGGGACCATGAGCCACGCCGAGCAGCTTGAACGAGAGACTGAACAGACCCGAGCCGAGATATCGAGCACCCTGGACGAGTTGCGCGCGTGCATGACTCCCGGACACGTGCTCGACCAAATGGTCGACCGCGTCAGCGAGGGCGCCGGCGCAGCCTTCACGCGGAACTTGAAGGACCAGACCGTCAATAATCCGCTTCCGGTGATGCTGATCGGTGCCGGCTTGGCGTGGCTCATGCTGGGCTCGCGCGGGACTTCGGCCGGCGGCTTGATGCGCGGCACCGCAGACCGTCTGCGCAATGCAGCGGGGGACGCGGCGGACAGCATGCGCGAAGCGACCGATGCCGCCAGCAGGACGGCATCCGACAAGAGAAGCGAATGGGGCAACGCGGCGTCCCGGCTCGGCAAGGAGGCGAGCGCGAACCTTAGCTCGACCGCCGAGCGCGCCAGAGAGTCCGCCACCGAGGCGGGGAGTAGCGTGCGGGAAGCTGCCGGCTCGGTGGCTGAGTCGGCGCAGCAGGCCACCTCCGATGCCGCCGGCGCAATGCGAGATACTGCCGGCTCCATGACAGACGCCGCGCAGCGCTCCGCAGCCGCAGGATACGAAGCGGCCGCCGACAGTGCACGCCGAACGGCCTCCACCCTTTCGGAATCAACGAAAGCCGTAGGGCAACGGACGTGGCAAACGGGCAGTACGTTTCTCAATCTCTGCCGCGAACAGCCGCTGATGCTGACCGGGCTTGGAGTTGCGGTCGGGGCAATGATCGGGGCTTTGCTGCCACCGACCGAAACCGAAGATCAGCTCATGGGGCAGACGAGCGATCGCGTGAAGGAACGCGCCCAGGATGTTGCGTCGGAGCAATACCAAGGCGTAAAGGAGGCCGGCGAGCGCGTCGTTGAGGCGGTCCAGGACGAAGCCCAACAGATGGCGGGGAAGGAGGAGGACGGATCGAAGGACGAGATGGCCGGACACGCCAAAGCCCATGAAGCCAGCTTGGCGCCCGAGCAACAGGAACAGGCCGACCCCGAACGGAAAGGACAGCCCTGGAAAGCCGAAAATGCGCCCCTCTGACCAAGGGCAACTTCCTCGGATAGACGACCGCCCGCCGATTTGGGCCACCGTGACCACCGTAGCCCTGTTAGTAGCCGGCTTTCGGCCGCGGCGGTTTTCGTCGATACCAGTCGATCACACGCGAAGGCGCCCGGCATCGGATGAAGGGCGCGGCCGCCTCGCAAGCGCGCCCTCGGAGATTTCGGCGCGCGGATGGAAGGACATTTTGTTCCGGGTTTTGCACAATATCTCCGAACACCGGATCATTGCTCTGGCCGCCGGCGTGACGTTCTACACTCTGCTGGCCATATTTCCTGCCATCGCGGCTCTGGTTGCCGTCTATGGGCTGTTCTCGGACCCCGCAACGCTCACCGTTCATCTGGAGAAACTGTCGGGTTTGCTGCCAAGCGGTGCGATCGACGTCATCCGGGACGAACTCACCCGGGTCACATCCCAGCGTGGCAGCACGCTCGGGCTGGCCTTCATCGTCGGGCTTGCCGTATCCCTGTGGAGCGCGAACGCGGCGATGAAGTCGGTCTTCGATACCCTCAACATCGTCTACGCCGAAACAGAGGCGCGAAGCCTCATCAAGCTGAACGCCATCTCGCTTGCGTTAACCGCGGCCGGCATCGTCTTCATGCTCGTGGCCATCGCCGCATTGGTCGTTCTGCCGTCCGCACTCAATTATCTAGGCTTGTCGGAGTTGACAGAATTTCTTGTGAGGGTCGGCAGCTGGCCGGTGCTGCTCGCTGTTCTCACGTTCGCGCTTGCGATCGTGTATCGCTACGCACCATCCCGCGAGAAACCGCGATGGCAGTGGATCACGTGGGGGAGCGCCTTCGCCGCTTTCGCGTGGATTGCGGCGTCCATGCTGTTCTCGTGGTACGCTGCGAATTTCGGGAGCTTCAATCGGACCTACGGTTCCCTTGGCGCGGTCATCGGCTTCATGACCTGGATCTGGTTGTCGGCGATCGTGATCCTGATCGGGGCAGAACTCAACGCCGAAATGGAGCACCAGACCGCACGCGACACGACGACGGGAGCGGCCGAACCAATGGGAGCTCGTGGTGCTCGCATGGCCGATACCGTTGGACCGGCGCAGAATTGGCGGGCAGATGACATGCCGCGGCGTGTCAGTTGAGCTTTGATATCGCCGCTCCCATCCGAGCACCCGGTGAAGTGCTCACAGTCCGATGTCCTGATTGTCAATATGTGCCATCACCAGGCCGAGGTCCCGCAGATCGACCAGAGGTCGGGGCGATGGTGGTGACAAGACGCCGAGGCGGCGGTCACGTCGGTCTCGTTTTAGGCTTTTCACGCCTGCCGGCGACCCGGTCGTGTTTCAGCGAACAACGGCGGGTGGTCGGGGAGGGCGCTCTGAATGAGAAACGGTCCCAGCACGGAGGTGGCTGGGACCGCCACTTTCTCCCGGCTTGTCTCAACGATCCCCCGGGAGCGATGGGTTCGACTCTCAGCAACGCTGCAGCTTCCTAAGAATGGCCCCGACGCAGGGCTGCTGGCTCAATGATCTTCCGCGTTCGGTTCACTATTGGGCAGACGTTGCCATCTTTTCCGCTTCTATCGGAACGCATGATGGTACCCACTACCCTATCCGGCTGTTAGGAAGGTAATACTTGGATGGCCTCGGCGCATGCCTCGCGCTGGGGCCATTTTTATCAACCTTTACTGTTTGCTGCGATCGACTTCCGTACCTGTGGGGTTCGGAGATGGCGGCGTCGGACGGTTGGTCGTCGCCGCTCCCGTGGTCGTGCCGAGCTCGGTGTTGGTCTTGCCCGAGGGCCCCGCAGGCTTGGCCGGCTGGGTCTGCTGCGCGGTGTCGCTGGGCGGCGTGATGCCCGCCTGGTCCGCGCTGTTGTTATTCAAGCCGTAGAACACGATACCCAGCACAGCTGCGATGGCGATGGCGTAGATTGCGACCTTGGTGCCGCTGGCGGGACCTTCGGCGAGCTGGGGATCGGCTTGCAGCTCATTATCGCGACGCCGCATTTCCTCTTCACTCCGGCCCGCACGATGGGGATCGTCCGGATTAGGTTGGTATGCCATGAATCCGTTCCTCCGGTAGCGCCCCAGTTAAATGGTCGGCGCTCGCGGATGTTCCTCGCCAATGTTGCGACCACCGGCCACACCACTCGTCCCCAGTGGTCCGACGGCGGGCTGAGGCGCACTCGTCTGTCCGAGTTACGGCCGGTGTAGCGCGGAATTTCCGCCGGCGGTCTCTTGTACCATTCGCAGCCTCATTGAACTTGGCACGGTCGTGCCGCGCTTCCGGCGGTAGCGACGTGACCGTGTGACGAATGTCGGCCGGGATCGTCAGCCCGCTGTCGAGCGGGTTGTTTGCCCATTCCCAGAAGCGATCGAAAATCGTCCATCAAAGGTCCCCCCGAAGGCCTCTCAAGAATGGATGGCGCACCTTGCCTTCACCCGATTTGGCTCGAGACTCGATTTCCGCGAGCAATTCCGGCTCAATCTGCCGCGCCCCGATGGGCAGCAGCTATCGCGGACCTGGAGACGACGCCTTCCAGTCCGACGTTGCAGGCGTGCGCGAACATCTCTTTGCCATCAACCTCGAAGCTTTCGCTGAATTGGATCGCCGTCTTCTCGATTAACTTTCTAAGATGCGCCTTGCGCTCGATCAGCGGCAGCTTCCGCAGGTCCTGGCCGCTGAGATAGATCAGGTCGAAAGCAACCAAGACTATCCTTGTTGACTTGCCGCGCAGCTCGTTCTGTAGCACCGAGAAGTCCCGTGGTGCCATCGGCGCCGGGTGCCACCACCTCGCCGTCGATGATCGCCCTGCCTGCGTTGATCAGGTAGGCATCGGCCGCGCCTTTGCTGAAACGCCTGGTCCAATCATTGCCGCGCCGGGTGAAAACCTTGATCGCGTCATTGTGGATATGGATCTGGACGCGGCAGCCGTCGAACTTGATCTCATGGATCCAGCGATCGCCGGATGGCACCTTCTCGATCGACGTAGCCAGCGCGGGCTCGACGAATCCGGGGGAGGGCGCCTTCACGCCGATCGCCGCCACGTTTTTGCGCTGAAACGCCACGCCCAAAACTCCAACTCAACAAATTAGATCGTTTCAATTCTCCGGGCCGTATCGTTCCTGAATTGCTGTGCTGCTCCAGCCTGGGAACATTCGGAAGCAACAAGGATTCTCCCTTCGTCACCGGATGAAACGCAACGGGAGGGTGAGCGTAGCAGTCAGTAAACCGGTAGGCGACAACGCGAGGAAGGCGCGGTTAAGAAGCGATCGCAAGTGAAGGTCCGGTTGGGCGGCGCGACGGCTGGACCAAACGGAGCAAGAAGTCCGGGGAATTCATGGCGCTGAAAAACAAGTGAAGAAGAAAAGCGGCGCGAGAAATTTCAAGGGCGTCCGGGTCGAGAAGAAGGCCGGAAAAAAGACGAAGGCGCGAGCCGGCGGCCGGCGTTAAACCTGACGAACCGAAACGGCCCCGGCGGGGGGACCGAGGCCGCTGTCACGGGAATGTGCCGGGGGTGAACCAGCACGGTGATTAAATGCGCAAGTGCTAAGCTCGTTCCGCCTTCTTCCGACTCCAAATTCAACTGTTAGAGTCGGATACCAGACGGAACGCTGGATCCGTTCGTCAATCTCGGCGTTCTCAGTTGAACAACGGTCTTGGACCATTAATCGAAGGACCCCTAATCGAGAGAGGTAGTCATGCAGCGCCGCGTCCGCTCCAAAGCTCACTCTTTTGAAGATCGAATCGCAGCCGAAAAAGCCAGAATAGAAGAGAAGCTGGCTGCCACTCCGCAAGGGCCTGAGCATGAAGCGCTTGCTACGAAGGTCAGGCAATTAGACACAGCGAGCCGTATCAACGATTGGCTGCGGTCGCCTGGACTGCAATCGCCGAGGTAAGAAAGACGTACCAATGCGCGCCTATCGAGCTTATATGATCGGCTGGGACGGCCATCTCGTCTATCGCGTGGACATTGAATGCGACGATGACGAAGCAGCCGAAGCGCGCGCCATATTACTCGTGGACGGTCACGACATAGAGCTGCGGGACGGCGGGCGGAAGATCGCGGAATTCAAGACGGCGCCCTGCAAGACGGCGCACTAGGGCGGTCAGGAACGTCGGCAGCAGCCGCAAGAGGCGCGAGCGTCGGATCGGCGTTAGGGTCGTGACTGAGGGTGGTGCGTTGAAGCGAATGGCTGGTGGGTTGAAGCGAGCGATGTCGTACCGTGTCCCCCAGGGTGCGATACCTCAGCCCAAGAAGGGTCTCACCGCCGTCGCTGGGGCCCTTCTCGCGCTCAAGCAAACAACTCAGCACCGGTCGGCGTGTAGGTGACGAAAGTCCTAACACATTCAGCTTGGGCCAACCGCGCTCGATCGCGAGTCGCCTACTTGTCAGCTCGAGGCGGGCTGCTGGGCTCGGCGAGCGTCCGGTTTGCGCTAAGAGCCGCCCTCCCGCCAGGTCGCGTTTTGACCCACCGCGCCCGCTCCGAACCCGCTGGACCACGGTGCTGGACTGATTGAACGTTTCGAGCAGCAATCGATTTATGCTCTTGGTAGATCAGACGCTCCGATCGCGCGTTGGTCTTGGTCGTTAACGGAAAGGCCGTCGGCTATGGCGGACTTTGCTCCAGTCTCGCCTCGATCTTCGGCAGTCAGTCAGCCCACAGGCTCGCCGATCCTGACGGCCGGCGGCATCGTCCTTGCAATCGGAGGACTCTATTTCGGCCGGGATATCTTTGTTCCCTTCGCCCTCGCCATCCTCTTAAGCTTCGTTCTCACACCGTTAGTAAACTTTCTAGGGCGCTGGAGGTTGCCCCGCATTGCCGCGGTGCTGATTGCCGTTACGCTTGCCTTCATCCTGATTACAGGCGTCACCTTCGTGGTCGGGCGCCAGCTCGTCCAACTCGCCAACAACCTTCCAAGCTACCAGACTACAATCACTCAGAAAATCCGGTCCTTGCAGGAGTCCGTCCCTGGCGGCGGCGTCCTCGACAATATCACCAGAACGATAGAGGATCTCGGCAAGGACATCTCGGGCGACGAGAAGAAGCCTGAAGAAGCACAGCCCCGGCTCGGAGCCGGTCCTAAGTCTCCGGAGCCGGTCACCGTGCGCTTAGAGGCGCCGCGACCAAAACCCCTTGAGATTATCCGATCCGTAGTCGGTCCGCTGTTAGCGCCGCTTGCCACTGCCGGGCTGGTCGTCATCTTCGTGATCTTCGTGCTGCTCGAGCGGGAGGACCTGCGCGATCGCTTCATCAAACTCGCAGGGGCCGGAGACCTACAGAAAAGTACGCAGGCCATCAACGACGCCACCGCCCGGGTCAGTCGTTACCTCCTGATGCAGCTCGTCGTGAATCTGACCTACGGCATTCCGATTGGCATTGCCCTTTACCTCATTGGTGTGCCCAACGCCCCGCTGTGGGGGCTGCTAGCCGCCGTCCTCCGATTCATCCCGTATCTCGGTCCCTTTCTGGCCGCCCTGTTTCCTATTGCCCTTGCAGTCGCCGTCGATCCTGGCTGGACCATGCTATTCTGGGTGGTCGGGGTGTTCCTCGTGGCTGAACTGATCAGCAACAACGTCGTCGAGCCATGGCTTTACGGCGCCAGCACAGGCCTGTCCTCTCTGGCCATCATCATTGCGGCGATCTTCTGGACCATGCTGTGGGGCCCTGTCGGCCTGTTCTTGGCGACGCCCCTGACCGTCTGCGCGGTCGTCATCGGGCGCTACGTCCCGCAGCTCGAGTTCCTGGGCGTGCTTCTTGGCAGCGATCCGGTGCTTGCGCCGGAGGAGCAGCTTTATCAACGCCTGCTAGCCGGCAACCTGGAAGAGGCGGTGGAGATTGCTGAGGACTATATCGACAAATACTCCTCGCACGACTTCTATGATAACGTGGCCATTCCGGCACTGCGCCTCGCGGAAAACGATCGCCAGCGCAGCACGACGGATACCAATTACCGGCGGCTCGTTGCCGATACGGCGATCTCTGTTGTGCGGGAGGTCGAGGACCATGTCAGGGAAAAGGCCTCCTCAGCTGCCGAGCGAGGCGAAGATCGCACAGCTGAGTGGCCACCGTGCGTTCTCTGCATCGCCGGCCGCACTGAGCTAGATCACGCGGCGGCGGAGATGATGGCGCAGGCGCTCAAGGAGCGGAGCATCAGCACCAAGGTCCTGCCGCCGATCGCAGTCAGCCAGGGAGCGCTGGGGCAGCTTGGTCTCGAAGGCGTCGACGTGGTGTGCCTGTCCTATCTGCATCCCCAGCCGCAGGTCTATGCCCGGTACGTCCTCCGTCGTCTGCGTCGCCGAGCGCCCCACGTGAAGCTCATCGTCTGCTCCTGGAATCTGGCGCAGGGTACGCAACAGACGGAAGAGCTCAACAAGCAGATGGCGGCCGATGCGGTATTCGCCTCGCTTCAGGGCTGTATCAAGCAAGTTGACGAATGGATGCGCCGCCCAGCATCCGGCAGCGGTACGCGTCCGGTGGTTCCTGACGTTGGGCAAGAGCAGGTTGCAGCGCTGCAGAGCCTCGGTTTGGGCGCCGCGAAAGGACGGGAGTTCGATGAGGCGTCCAAGAAGATCGCGCAGGCGTTCAATGTCCCGATCGCACTCGTTTCTCTGGCTGACGATATTAACCCGACTCAGCCAGACGCAATAGACCTGTCGCAGGAAAATCAGGCCATCAATCAGGCTCCTCATGAGGAGCCGCTCGGCGCATACGTGATCGCGGCAAACGAAGTGCTGGTTTCTCAAGACGTGACCGAGGACCCACGCTTTGCCGACGATCCACGCGTGTTGGAGAAGGGCATCCGCTTCTACGCAGGCGTCCCCTTGCGAACCTCAGCTGGACACGTCGTAGGCTCCCTTTGCATCGTTGACACGCAGCCTCGCGAGTTTATGGATCGCGATCGCCAACGCCTCGAGCAGATGGCCAACGATTTGATGGGTCATATCGAGAGCCGCGCTACGGAACCTGCAGTGGCCCTTTCGGACTCAAGGGGACCAAGCGCCGCATCCAGGCCTTGATTGTTCAATGCTTGTGATGGGAATTACCGAACCGACTTCGCGTCAAGAATCAAGGATTGCAGGGCCCCTTGTCACCTGACCGAGACACCAGCTCGGCCAGCCCTGCAGGAAGCCAGCTCTGCATCATGTATTCGCGATGGCTGCTCCGCCGGAGCGATTAGCGGAAAGAAAAGGCCGCCCGGAGGCGGCTAGTTCTTATATCCCTCTTGCTTATTATTTCCTGATGGCGTCAGCGGCGTCTCGCGCTGCATCCTTCACATTGCCCGCGGCTTTGTGCGCGGATCCCTTGGCCTTATCGATCTTGCCTTCGCCTTCCATGTCCTTGTCGCCACTAAGCTTACCAGCACCTTCTTTGATGGCGCCTTTTGCCTTATCGGCAGTGCCCTTCACATGTTCGCGGTCCATAATCGTGTTCCTTTGCTGTCTGGGAAGCGTGACAACGAAAGAGCTGCGCACTAGTTCCTCGGAGAACAGGCGCCGATCTTACACACGACGACGTCTGAGTTTGGCACTAAGTGGAGTGTGCGGTTCGAACCAAGCGATGTCCGCTGCTAAGGGGGCAAAGCGGAGGCTGTTCCATAATGCCTATTTGCGAATCCGCTGGTCTTCTCACGCTCGCGTCGCCCTAATTCGTCACGGTCCCCTGCAATAGCTTGATGCCATGCGCGAGCGCGTTTTGCATTAACAGCGTGTCGACGCCGTAAGCGATCATGCGAAAACCCTTGGCGCGAAAATTGCGCGCCCATTGCTCGTTTCCGGCGAGAAAGCCAGGCGTTTTGCCGTGCTTCTTGCACGCCTCGACCAGGCCATCGACGGCTGCATGGAATTTCGGATTGTCGAACTCCCCGGGGATACCGATGAAGTTCGTCAGATCGTAGTGACCAAGCCAGACCACGTCGACGCCGTCGACTGCCGCAATCGCATCGACATTCGCGATGCCTTTTGCAGTCTCCACCAGCGCGATGACCATCGTGCGTGCGTTCGCTTGGGCGATCTTATCGGTCTCGCGCCCACTCGAATAGTCATCGTGGGCCGCTACATTGAAAGCCGCGCCGCGCCGCCCTGCCGGCGGATACCTGGTGCAGACGACGACCGCCTTTGCCTGCTCGGGTGTTTCGACCATCGGCACCATGATTCCCATCGCACCAATGTCGAGCGCACGCGCAATGTAGTGATAGTGATCCGACGGAACGCGCACGAGAGGCACTAGATCAAGTCCACGGCAGAATGCGAACTGTGCCTTCATCGTCTCGAAGCCGACGCCTGAGTGCTCCATATCGTAGAGGATGAACTCAGCGCCTGCTTCTCGGCAAATCGTCGGATAGCCGGGCGTGAAGAATTCAAACGTCATCGTTCCGAACGCACAGCCGCCGGCCGCAAGGCGGGGTTTCAATGGATTTGGGCGCAGCGCATTTCTCCCGAAGTGCTCCATGATCGTCGGAGTATGGCGAATACGGTGACGATCGCCTTTGATGCAAACATACGTAGGATCCTATCTTTGATCAATCTCGCTCTGGTTGCGGTCGAGTCAATAGATGCGCGCCCCTCCGGCAATGCCGTTATGGCCATACCGGCCCGATTTCTGAAGATCAGATTTTCGAGCGCATCCTGGACGACATCGAAGCGAGCGCGCCCTGCATGTCACTCCGAACGACCTGGACCATGCGAGCCGAAACCACCATGTGAGAAGTCGAACTTGGCCAGCGCTTCACCCGGGTTACGATAGGTGTCTCCCTTGCCGCAGTCGTCGGACGGCTTGGGGTCGCAATACTCCTTCTGCGGCTGGCAATAGTCCTTGTGCGGCTGACAGTCCTCGTTCTTGCCGTCCTTCCAGCCACCATCTTGCTTGGAGTACCCGCCCTTGCCGTCTTTCGAGCAGTCGACCTTCCCGGCATGATTCGAATAATCGCCCTTGCGGCCGTCGTCGGAGCAGTCGCCGTGGCCCTGCGCGGCCTTGGTCGATTGCGCACCTTCGGCGGCAACCCCGGTGAGACCAGCATCGCGCGCAGGCGCCGCTGCTGGTCTGCGGCCTGTAACTCCTACCTGCAGCGGCTGGGCCGCCGGTGCAAGATGGATGATCATATCCGCTCCGTGGGTGATTTCGGGTCGATGTGCTATACTTACACGAGTCATATTTAAATGCCGGAGATTGGCATTGATTTCTTGTTCCTTGTCGGTGTCCAGATGTGCTGTGCCCTCGTCCAGAAACAGGATCTTTGGTCGGCGATAGAGCGCGCGCGCGAGCAACACTCGCTGTTTCTGCCCGCTAGATAATGAGCTTCCCATGTCACCGATGAGGCTATTGTAGCTCATCGGCATTGCCATGATGTCGTCGTGGATGCCGGCGATCTGCGCACACTCGATCATCCATTGCCGATCGAATGTTGTCTCAAAAAAGCAGATGTTGTCGGCAATTGATCCTGACAGCAATTGATCCTCCTGCATCACCGCGCCGATGTGTTCGCGATAAACGCGCGGTCCGATCTGGCCTAGCGGAAGGCCGTCGATCAGGACCTCCCCGCTCGTTGGCTCGAGCAGCCCAAGCATAATCTTGACTAGAGTTGTCTTGCCGCAGCCGGAAGGTCCCATGATCGTCACGAATTGTCCCGGAGCAACGCACAGATTGACGTTGTTAAGAATCAGAGGCTCAGCTTCTGCATAGCGGAAGCACACGTTGCGCAGTTCGATCGAGCCGCAGATCGGTCGCACATACGACAGATCCTGGTCGTGCCCCCGCTCTAGGGGGTGAGCGCAATATCAGCGAGGCGCTCCAGGTGCAGTCCGAGAATGCGCAGGTCCACCAGCTTCTCGATTAGCAGCGCTGTCCGTTCGGCAAACTGCAGCTTGTAGCTGACGAACGCGAATATCATGCCAACCGTGATAAGGTTGTCGAGTGCGAGGCGAGCGGCGAGGTAGATTGTGATTACGTTCTCCAGGCCGTATATCGTGTCGTTGATGGCTTTGAAGCTAATCCTCGCCCGGCCTAGCCGCACGTTGGCGTTTACGTACTCAGCATAGCGGTTCAGCCACTGGCTCTCCCGCTCGTTCTCTCGGTTGAGCAGCTTAAGGCTCTGCACGGCCCGCACGGTTTCGATGAAGTTGGAGTCTTCCTGTGCCTTGCTGTGAATGGCCGCTTCGCTCCGTTGTCGGAAGACCCTGAAGAGAGCTAGTCGCAAAGCGGCGTACAGCGCGAACGCGAACAGAACTACGAATCCGAGCTGAACGCTGTATGCGAACATCAACGCCAGCATCAACACCGACATGAGACCGTCGATCAAGCCCGTGATCAGTCCCTCCGCGAGCATGTTGCGGATGGGCTCGATCGAGCCGAAGCGCGACAGGATGTCGCCGATGTGCCGCTTTTCGAAAAATGAGAGAGGCAAACGCACCAGATGATGAAACAGCCGGGCGCCGATCTGAAAGCTCAGCGTGTTCTGCAGAAGAAGAACAATGAACGAGCGGGTCGCGGTCGACGCGACTTTGATCAGGACGAGTAGCGCGAATCCAAGCCCGAGTACGAGCAGAAGATCGACGTCGCCTCTGGCGATGACCTCGTCAACCGTGAGCTGGATGTAGAAGGGAGCGGCGAGGATAAGGATCTCGCTGACCACCGAGAGAACCAATATCTGCGCTAAGACATGAGAGTTTCCCCTCATTCCGCTCCAGAATGCTGAGAACGGTAGTCGCACTCTCTGGTCTGTGCGGCAGAACTCTTCGGTCGGTGAGAGTTCAAGTACGACTCCGGTGAGATGTCTCGATGCTTCGGTGATGGGAAACCATTTCTCGCCGGCGGCCGGATCGTGAACCACGATCCCGTGTTTCTTGCACGCCTTCAGGACAACGAAATGATCCATGTCCCAGTGCAGGATAGCCGGGAGACGCAGTTGGCACAGATGGTCAACCTCGATTCGCAGCGGCCGGCATGCCAGGCCCAGGTGAGCCGCTATCTCCATGAGGTCGCGGAGAGTGACACCCTTCAGCGAGACTGCGTACCGCCGCCGCAGGCTATTCATGTCAGTTCGATGGCCATGATAGAACGCTACCATGGCAAGGCATGCCAGCCCGCATTCCGCTGCCTCTGTCTGCCTGATGACCGGGAGGAACCCGCGTCCGCTGAAGTTCAACAGTCCCTGCATGTGGCTACATCCTTGCGCTCAACATCGGGTCAAGCAGCCACCACATCAGCGAGCGCTGCTCGAGGATCACGTCGGCCTTGAGCAGCATGCCTGGCTGAAGCGGCATCTTGCGCCCATAGGCATCGATATCGGGCCGCTCGGGAAGCACAGTCACGCGGTACGCCGGCTCTTTGAGGGTGATCGGCCCGGTAGCATCATTGCCCGTAAGGATCGTGTGAGAGACTTTTGCCACGGTTCCGCGATAGGTGCCGAATTTCTGATAGGGAAATGCATCGTAGAGAATCCTGACCTGCTGGCCGGGGCGCACGAATCCGGACGCGCGCGTCGGAAAGAACAGCTCCGCCTGCAAGGTCGAATCAAGTGGGACGATTTCGAGCTGCATATGCTTTGGATCAGCGACCTTGCCGACCGTCGCCTGCAGCGTGGACACGCGCCCACTCGTCGGCGCCTTGATAACGTAGGCCCGTCGTCCGTCTACCTCGGCGCTGCGCTGTTCGATCCAGGAGAGATCGCTGCGCAGTACGCGAAGCCTTTCTGCGGCAACGGTCGGGAGTTGCTCGAGCGTATGCCGAGCGTCACTCAACTGGGTGCGTCGTACAGTGATCTGCTGGTCGAGCGACGCCAAGCTCTGCGCTTGCTCGAGCGCCGCCTGCTCGCGGCGCTTCAGCTCGACGGCTGGCAACGCCCCCTTCGCGATTAGCGTAGCGCCCGTCGCTACAAAACTCTCGGAAAGCTTCAGCCGTTCGTTCTGGATGTTGCGCTGGTCCTCGAGTTGGGCAATCTCCCCCTCGATCCCCTTGGTCGTAGAAGCGAGGCGCTCGTGTTCGGAGGCGGTCCGGCGCTCTTCCGCAGCGATCTGTCGCTCGACCACCTCGCGTTGCCGCGTCAGCGCTTCGAGAACGGCGGCATTGACGTCATCGCCGTTGGCGCTGATTTGGGAAGTGACTATCGTCAGGAGCGGGGCGCCCTCGGCAACCTCCTGACCCTCCTTGACGTGGAGTTCTTTGATGA
Organism: Bradyrhizobium sp. RDI18; assembly: GCF_043203335.1. NCBI lineage: Bacteria > Pseudomonadati > Pseudomonadota > Alphaproteobacteria > Hyphomicrobiales > Nitrobacteraceae > Bradyrhizobium > Bradyrhizobium sp. RDI18. The sequence goes on from NZ_JBICRN010000008.1 coordinate 6,977,268, forward strand.
AGCCCTGTTGCGGCACCAAAATTTTGGCCGTTCCGAAGGTGGGAGTTAGATAGCCCGTGACGGTTTCTTTGCGGGCGTATTGAGCGATGGAGATAAAAACCAAAATGAATGCAACAAGGCCCGCGAGAGTCCAGCTGAGGATCATGCTCGATATCGGCTGCAGCGATACGACCTCGCCCCAGCTGTGGCGCTGATGCAGAAAGTCGATTGCTTCCTGGCGAAATAGAGCTGGCCGTGTCGCCATGGTCGCACCTTGTTGTTACGCTCTCATTCGTCAATTCAAGGGCTGCGCGTAGTATCTCTCCGCCGCGGCACGGCTGCGGATGGGTACCGCACAATGCGGTCGAGAACCGCTCCCCGCTACGGAGAAGCGGCTCTCGCGCCAATTCATTGCATTAGCCGATGTTGAAGTTCGTTTGCTTGTTGTCACCCACAACGATTCCAGCGACGTTGGCCTGCACAACGTTATCGCTGACATTGATGAGTGAGCCATTGTGGCAGCGGCAGCCGGAGCCAGCAGCTACGAGCTCGAGTTCCTCGTCGCGCAGTTCAACAGGGTGGGTAAGTTCATGCATGTTACTCTCCTTGTACTCTCTCGTGATGTTGATGGCGCCGTTACTAACGGCTACCACTATCCTCTAGTCGGAAGCCGCCAATCTGGATGCACCGTCGCGTAAATTTTGCGCGGCATAACGTTTGCCGTTCATTAATGCCGCTTGACGTCGAGGAGATCGCAATCAAGCTCGCTGCTAGCGCTCGCGTCACTCTCGATCAAGCGCGCACTCCGAACTCAGCAGCCAAAACACTGGCCGTTCAAGCGGGACAACGGTCCTCAATTCACGTTTCGAAATCCGGATCGACGATCGGTTGCTGCCATTGCCGTGTCCGGAGCTAACCAGCTACAAGTCCAGGCGGGGCTAATGAGGCGTATCTAAATCGTTCTGATGGGAGTCCGGCGATGGCTTGGATGGAGTCCTTGCCCGCCCTTGAAGCAGGCGAAAACACTGTTCACCGGATGTCAGCGTTGTCGACGATGACGATATGACTCACCAATTCCGTTCGGCTTCGGAGCGGATCTAAGCGCGGCCCTCAGACACCCAATTCAGGACTCGAGGGCATCGCGCCGTGCCCTGCATTTTTCTGTCGGACCATAATCCGCGAGAGCTTTCACCCATCGATCGCCCGTCGCGCCGCCTTCGCATTGGAGCGTTACGACAGGACCATCCTGCAGCACCAACTTCGGACCACTCGAGTTCATGACCTTCCTCATGAACTCCTCGGGCCCAGTGATGGAACCTTCCGCGACGACAGGTCCTGCTACCGGCACAATCGTGAGCCAGTAGTAGACAGCGTCCGCTTCCTCTCCGCCGATGATGATCGTACCCTCGCCGCTCAGTTCGTCGATGGTATTGTCGTGCCGGTCCATGTGCTCAGCCCTCAAGGAGGGGAAGGTCGCTGCCAACGGGTTGTGCCTGCATGTTACACTCCTTGAGTGTTGATGACGCCGTAGTAACAGCTGCCATCTACCTCTAGTCGGAAGCGGCCAATCTGGATGCAACGTCGCTTGAATTTTGCCGATAAGGAGTAACGCGTGTCGTCCATTGATGCCGTGCGACCCTGAGGAGATCGCAATCAAGATCACTGCGGGTGCTCACGCTACTCCTCCTCGATTAAGCGAGATGGCGTGGCCAAGCCCCCTTAAGGTTCCGAGCGACGTCCAATTCCTGGCGCACACTCCGAACTAAGAAAACATTGGACCTTCATGCGCCATCACGGGCTCTCAAATTTCGCGTTTTGAAATCCGTCGACGAGATCGTCGATCAGTGCTGCGAGGTTGGAAGCCTCGCCGAGACGCAATCAAAATTAAAATCATGTCCATCGCGTGCCGCGATTGGGCAGGTCACCGCGGCTCGCGTGGCAAGCGGGCATCACTCGCGTGTCGAGCGAGCATGAAGTGTTAAGCGCCGGCCTGCGCCGAGGCAAAATACAAATGCAAAATCAAAATCATGTCTATCGCGTGCCTCGATTGGGCAGGTCACCGCGGCTCGCGTGGCAAGCGAGCATCACTCGCCCGGCAAGCGAGCATGAACTGTTAAGCGCCTGCCTGCGCCCTGATATCGACGTCACGAGCTTGTGATGAGCGCAGATCGAAACAATTTTTAATGCGTGAAGTAGTCCGCTGACTAAGTTTTCACCAGCAGCTTATTGTGCACTCGGGAAGTGCAAGTCATCGGTATTGCCTTGCACGGAAAAGGGGTTGCGTACCGTGCCCCATCAACGCGCGTGCTTCACAAATGAAGCGTCTCTCCCCAGCGCGGCGCAGGATCACACATCTCGCTATTCTGAGACAGCTCTCAATTACGAAACGGCGCTAATCGAGTGCGCCGCCGGGGCGCAGTCTGCCGTCGGCGAGATCTACGCCCGGGAGAAGGACCAGTTGCGCGCGGTGGCGCACCGGATCGTCCACGACAGGTCGCGTGCGGAGGACGTCATCCACGATGCGTTCGCGCAAATTCTCCGATGTTCCAAAGATTTCGATCCTGCACGCGGATCGGCGCGGGGCTGGATCTACGCGATCGTCCGCCACACAGCACTCAGGATGCAGAAGAACGCCAAGCGGGAACTCGCGCTCGAGGACCACACTCTGAACGCCGTCTGCGAGCGGGAACAGACGGTCTCGAACCCCGCGTCTCGCATCCCGGACAGCATGACCCTACGGACCATGCTCGATCAACTCGAGCCAAAGCGTCGCGCGAGCCTGCTTCTGGCGATCATCGATGGGCGTACGCACGAGGAGATCGCCGAATACCTCCGGGTTCCGGTGGGAACGGTCAAGGCGTGGATCCGGAGAGAACTCGTGGCCATGCGGCGGCAGCTCGAATGAGGCGTGAATTTATTTGCGCGCTGCATCCATCGGGGCGCGTCGACGACAGTAGGGTGAGGGCGCCGGGATCCGGAGCAGGCATGGGCCCGCCGCAACCGCGAAGTTAGGAGCGAAACCATGTCCATCCTGAGCTGGGTTACGAGCATTCTCGGACTGGCAAAGCTTCCGGAAATCGGCGTCCCCCGCGAGGAATACAAGACAACCACGCTCGACGACGGTGGCAACGGCGAGCACTTCAAGTGGAATGACGATCACAAGGCTCGCGAGGACTACTCCAAGCACGATGGTGGCTGGAAGGACGCCAAGAACGATGACGGCCCGCCGCAGAAGGACTATTGCGACCCCGAGCCATCCGACGACTGCGGCAAGGGCGACACTTATCCTAACCCGGGTGATGCGTTGGCCAAGTTCGACTTCTCACATGGTGATTTCGGCTCGCATGGTCCGGATCATTCGGGTGACATGCAGGTCGCGCTCGCTTCGATGTCGTCCGACGACGCGCTCGAATACGCCATCGCCCAAATGGGCTCCGCGGATCACTTTGATGGAGCGCATTTCCATATGCCGGCGGACATGTCGCACGACACTGACGCCTGATGCGCCGAACGACCCGCCCGGCATGGATTGCGCGAGAGTAGTTTCTGATTCGAACGAGAAGAAGGGCGGCAGTCATGTACGAAGTGGAAAAACGCGAACTGTTCGAACAAGAGCGGAAGATCTTCGAAGCTGGGGTGCAGCGCGCGGACAAGCGATCCGGCTCTTTCAATTTCTTGACCTGGTCGTTCTTCATTGCCCCGCTGATTGCCCGCGACGAGGTTCTTGACGGCCTTTTCAAATCCGCGGCAGCCGAGCAGGAGGTCGCAAAAACGGCTCAGGCAGGCGCCGCGCCGCAGGAGACGAATGACAGTCTGCCGGCGATTGATCCTTCGAAAACGCGCGCAGAGGATGAGGCGGCCAAAAGGCCCGCCGCCTCGTCGGAGGCGCGTGCGGCCCAGCTCGATCCGACGGGGCTTTTGGCGCAGCCGCATGACGATGCGCTCAAGCCGAGCCCCGCACGCAGCCAAGCTGTCGCCACCGAGGGGACGGGGGCGGCGATGATGCCGAGTCCCGCCATCTTAACGCTCACATCTCAATCGAAGATAGTTCCGTCAACCCGCTATCAGCGGATTCCCACCTCGGAGGCACTCAAATGCAGGGTGGGTCAACGCTCGAATCCGCTCAGTCCAACGTCCTACTCTTTCAGCCCGTCGATCAGCCCGTCGATGATCGGGTTCGTTCCCCTGCTTGGAGCTGTCGGCGGTCTTAGCAATGACGTGGTGGGAGGGATCATGCCGGTCGAGGTGCCGCCGCCGGTGCTCGCGACGGTGACCAACACCCTAAGCGCGCTGACCCATGACGTGGGCGGCCCGATCGCGCCGGCCGAGGCGACGGCGCAGCCGGTGCTCGCGACGGTGAGCGACACCGTAAGCACGTTGACCGACGACGTGATCGCCACGATTGCGCCGGTCGAGACGGCGGTGCAGCCGGTGCTCGCGACCGTGACCGACAGCGTGGGCACGCTGACCAACGACGTGGGCGGCACGATGGCACCGGTCGAGGCGCAGCCGAGGCTCACGACCGCAAGCGACACCGTAAGCACGTTGACCGACGACGTGATCGCCACGATTGCGCCGGTCGAGGCGGCGGTGCAGCCGGTGCTCGCGACCGTGACCGACAGCGTGGGCACGCTGACCAACGACGTGGGCGGCACGATCGCGCCGGTCGAGGCGCAGCCGATGCTCACGACCGCAACCGACACCGTAAGCACGTTGACCGACGACGTGATCGCCACGGTTGCGCCGTTCGAGGCGGCGGCGCAGCCGGTGCTGGCGACGGTGACCGACAGCGCGGGTACGCTGACTGAGGACGTCGGCGCCACGGTTGCGCCGGTCGAGGCGGCGGCGCAGCCGGTGCTGGCGGCGGTGACCGATGCTGTGGGCACGTTGACCGAGGACGTCGGCGCCACGGTTGCGCCGTTCGAGGCGGCGGCGCAGCCGGTGCTGGCGGCGGTGACCGATACTGTGGGCACGCTGACCGAGGACGTCGGTGCCACGATCGCGTCGGTCGAGGCGGTGCAGCCGGTGCTCACGACGGTGACCGACAGCGCGGGCACGCTGACCGAGGACGTCGGTGCCACGATCGCGCCGGTCGAGGCGGCGGCGCAGCCGGTGCTGGCGACCGTAACCGATACCGTCGGCACGCTGACCGAGGACGTCGGCGGCTCGATCGCGCCGGTCGAGGCGGTGCAGCCGGTGCTCACGACGGTGACCGACAGCGCGGGCACGCTGACCGAGGACGTCGGCGCCACGATCGCGCCGGTCGAGGCGGTGCAGCCGGTGCTCACGACGGTGACCGACAGCGCGGGCACGCTGACCGAGGACGTCGGCGCCACGATCGCGCCGGTCGAGGCGGCGGTGCAGCCGGTGCTGGCGACGGTGAGCGACAGCGCGGGTGTGCCGACCGATGACGTCGGCGCCACGATCGCGCCGGTCGAGGCGGCGGCACAGCCGGTGCTGGCGACGGTGACCGACACCGTGGGTACGCTGACCGAGGACGTCGGAGGCTCGATTGCGCCGGTCGAGGCGGTGCAGCCGGTGCTGGCGACGGTGACCGACACCGCGGCTACGCTGACCGAGGATCTCGGCGCCACGATCGCGCCGGTCGAGGCGGCGGCACAGCCGGTGCTGGCGACGGTGACCGACACCGTGGGTACGCTGACCGAGGACGTCGGAGGCTCGATTGCGCCGGTCGAGGCGGTGCAGCCGGTGCTGGCGACGGTGACCGACACCGCGGCTACGCTGACCGAGGATCTCGGCGCCACGATCGCGCCGGTCGAGGCGGCGGCGCAGCCGGTGCTGGCGACGGTAACCGACAGCGCGGCCACGCTGACCGAGGACGTCGGCGCCACGATCGCGCCGGTGGCCGGTGACCTCGCACAACCGGAAAGTGCAGTCAGCGACACTCTTGCGGATGCGGCGCCGGTCGTTGAGACGACCGAGCCGGTGCTCACGACAACAGCTGCAGCCGTGAGCGATCCGACCAGCGACGTGTCAGATCCGGCCGACGCCGGGACCGTGGCCAGCGACGCTCTCGCGGATGCGGCGCCGGTCGTTGAGACGACCGAGCCGGTGCTCACGACAACAGCTGCCACCCTGAGCGATCCGACCAGCGACGTGTCAGATCTGGCCGACACCGGGACCGTGGCCAGCGGCGCTCTTGCGGATGCGGCGCCGGTCGTTGAGACGACCGAGCCTGTGCTCACGACAGCAGCTGCCGCCGTGAGCGATCCGACCAGCGACGTGTCAGATCCGGCCGAGGCCGGGACCGCGGCCAGCGACGCTCTCGCGGATGCGGCGCCAGTCGTTGAAACGACCGAGCCGGCGCCGACGGCAACAGCTGCCGTCGTGAGCGATCCGACCAGCGACGTGTCAGATCCGGCCGACGCCGGGACCGTGGCCAGCGATACTCTTGCGGATGCGGCGCCAGTTGAGACGAGCGAGCCGACGCCGACAACAACAGCTGCCACCATGAGCGATCCGACCAGCGACGTGTCGGATCCGGCCGACACCGGAACCGCGGCCAGCGACGCTGTTGCGGATGCGGCGCCGGTCGTTGAGACGACCGAGCCGGTGCCGACGACAACAGCTGCCGCCGTGAGCGATCCGACCAGCGACGTGTCGGATCCGGCCGACACCGGAACCGCGGCCAGCGACGCTGTTGCGGATGCGGCGCCGGTTGAGACGAGCGAGCCGGCGCCGACGACAACAGCTGCCGCCGTGAGCGATCCGACCAGCGACGTGTCGGATCCGGCCGACACGGGGACCGTGGCCAGCGACGCTGTTGCGGATGCGGCGCCGGTCGATGAGGCCGCAGGCGACGTGATCGCCTTGAACGATGAGCCACCGCCACCAGAAAATGCTCTGCACACGGGAACCGAGTACACCGATTACGGCGTTAACCTTAGCAGCGACAGCGCAGTTCCCCCGCAGGATACCGGCTCTTCGGCCGACGCCGCGTCGGCGTCTGATACTGCGCCGCCGCCTCCCGAGATCGTGGATACGAATCAGCCAACAGAACCTGAACTTGCTGTCCTATAGCGGGGACGAACATGGCGGCCGTCGAGATACTGGACAATCCGCCGCGCAGACGTTCTGCAGATCACCTTCGCGTCGCACCCGGCGGCGAGGCCCGCGACTATGTTGGACCTGTAAACCCGCTGGCCACCTGGCGTTCGGTCGCGCGCACGAACCTGATTGCGGTCGCTGCATTTTCGGTTGTCGTGAATCTGCTGATGCTCACGCTGCCGATCTACCTGTTCCAGATTTCCGATCGCGTGCTGACGAGCCGCAGTCTCGAAACGCTGCTGATGCTCTCGGCTCTCGCGCTGGCGTTCATCGGCATCCTCTCGATCATCGACATTCTGCGTCGGCAGGTGCTGGGGCGTTTTGCGACCAAGATGGAGGCGGTGCTCGGCGGTGCAGTGCTGGCGAGCAGCATCAACAACGCCAGGGCCGGCGAGGGCGGGACCATCCAGGCGATTCGTAGCCTTCACCAGGTGCGGGGATTCATCTCGAGCCCCGTCATGCTGATGCTGATGGACGCGCCGCTCTCGCCCCTCTACTTCGGAGTCATATTTCTCATTCACCGAGATCTCGGCTTAATCGCTGTCGTGTCGGGCTTGGCACTGGTGCTGATTGCGGTGCTCAACCAGAAAGTGACCTCGGAGCGTCTGAGCGAGGCAGGCCTGCATGCTGCTGAGGCCGATGCGGCGGCCGAGTCGCTGGCGCGAAATTCGCAGGTGATCAATGCGATGGGAATGCTGAGCGAGAGCATTCTTCATTGGGGTCGCCGGCAGGCGCCGGCCCTGACGGTGCAGAGCCAGGCCCTTGACCGGAATTTCTGGATCAGCGGTGCGTCGAAGTTCGTCCGGCTTGTGACCCAGATCACGATCCTCGGCGTGGGCGCCTATCTGGCCCTCAACGCCGAGATCACCGGCGGCATGATGATCGCGGCCGCAATCATCGTCGGCCGCGCGCTGCAGCCGCTCGAGGGCCTGATCGAGGGATGGCGCAGCTGCGTTCAGGCGCGATCGGCCTATGCGCGTGTAAAGCAGGCGGTCGAGTCATTCCAGCGCGAGACGCCGAAGCTGCGCCTGCCCAAGCCGCAAGGGCGCCTGACCGTGGATCGGGTCTTGTATTTGCCGCCCGGCTCGAAGGAACCGGTGCTCAATAGCGTGTCGCTCGAGCTCGCGCCCGGAGAGTCTCTTGCCATTGTCGGACCGTCTGGGTCGGGCAAGTCGACCCTCGCGCGCATTCTGGTGGGCTGTCTGGTGCCGACCGCCGGCAAGGTCAGGCTGGACGGAACGGAGCTGCGCAACTGGGATCGCCGCCAGTTTGGCGAATATACCGGCTACCTGCCCCAGGAGGTCGAGCTATTTCCCGGGACGATCAAGCAGAACATCTGCCGAATGCGGGACGACCTGCCCGATGCGAGCATCTATGAGGCGGCAATATTCTCGGGCATCCACGACATGGTCTGTCAGCTGCCGCAAGGATACGAGACCGTGCTCGACCGCGGCGGCGGGCCGCTCTCCGGTGGACAGAAGCAGCGCATCGCGCTCGCCCGGGCATTCTTCGGTGATCCGTGCCTCGTCGTCCTCGACGAGCCCAACTCGAATCTCGACGCGGCGGGGGAGCTGGCTCTGACCGAGACCCTGCAGCGCGCCAAGAAGCGGGGGTCACCGCGGTGGTGGTAACCCTGCGCCCTGCGCTGCTGAACAGCGTGGACAAAGTGCTCATCCTGCGGGCCGGACGGGCCGAAGCATTCGGATCTCCGAGCGACGTGCTGCACCGCCTGGTTCGGTCGCCCGGCGGGGCCGCCGCAAGTAAGCCGGAGCAGCCGCAACGCATCGAATCCTCTGGCCCGTGAGGTGACCGCGCGGGAGGACAGCATGAAAGCAAAAAAGGACAGCACCGGTGAGTGGTACCGCGGCGTTCCGCTTAGCGCCAAATGGCCCATCTTCACCGGCCTCGCTATGCTGGTCGTTTGGCTCGGGTGTTTCGGTGTTTGGGCCGGAGTCGCTCCACTGAACAGTGCGGTCGTCACCTCGGGCACGTTCGTGGCTACCGGACAGAACAAGCTGGTCCAGCACCTCGAGGGCGGCATCATACGCGAGATTGCGGTAAAGGACGGTGATGCCGTGGAGGCGAACCAGGTGCTGGTTCGCATGGACGACACCGCTGCCAACTCCAAGCTGAGGCGGTTGGTCTTAAAAAAGTATCGGCTGCTCGCCATGAAGGCGCGTCTCGAAGCTGAAATGAGCTCGTCAGAGACAATCGAAACTCCCGCAGCATTCAGCGAGAGCGCACGTGATCCGGAAATCAAAGCGGTTCTTGAGCGGCAACGTACCGAACTGAGGGCACGCCGGACTAGTCTCGTGACCCAGGAAAGCGTACTCATGAAGCAAATCGCCGGGCTGGAGGAAAGCATCCGCGGATATCAGGCTCAAGTGCAGTCTGCCCAACAGCGTATTGCGCTGTTCGCCGAAGAGCTGAAGGACAAGAATTCGCTTCTTCGCCAGCAGTTGGTCCGCAAGTCGGACGTGCTGGCGCTGCAACGCTCCGAGGCGAGTCTCGAGGGAGAGCTCGGCGAGTATCTTGGCCGCATCGCCGACTCGAAGGAGAGGATCGCTCAGGCGAACGAAAGAATAGCCCAGCTGCACTCGACGGCGCTCCGGGATGCGATCAAGGAGCTGCGCGAGACCGAAGCGGACCTGGATGACGTGGAGGAGCAGATTCGCGCCGCGCAGGATGTCGTCGATCGCGTCGACGTGCGCTCGCCGGTCCGGGGTATCGTGGTGAAGAGGAACTTCCATACACCGGGCGGCGTCGTCTCTCCTGGCGCCGTGCTGCTTGAGCTGCTACCGATAGGCGAAGAGCGCGTCATCGAGGCACATGTGAGTCCCAAGGACATTTCGCACGTGAGCGTAGGTCAGGAGGCGCTGGTGCGGCTGTCGGCGCTCAACCAGCGCGTCACGCCCATGGTCGGCGCGAGCGTCATCTACGTGTCAGCGGACGTGTTGGCGGAGCAAGTACAGGTCAAGGCCGAAACACGCCCTGCGAGTGACACGCGTCGGGAATTCTATGTGGTTCGGGTGCGCCTGGACCAAGACGATATTCTCAAGCGCATGCCTGAATTCATCCCGACACCCGGCATGCCGGCCGACATTTACATCAAGACCGGAGAGCGTACGTTTTTCGAGTACATCATGAAGCCGGCCTTCGATAGCTTCTCCCGCGCTTTCCGCGAAACCTGAATGAAACGAGCAATCTGGTCGTCAATCCCGAGCACCGCGAGTCGCTGAATGGCGACGATTATCTGGATGCGCTTCCGCGCCTCTTACCGAAGCTGTTGATGTTTTCAGTTACGGACAAGCCGATGCAGAGAAACGATTCAGGGCGTGTTTGGCGCCGAACGTCGGCTTCATATCGCGACGGCGTGCGACTCGGCAATCATGCCCGGGCTGCGTGGCGATGAAAGGCGGCCATCAAATGCCGTACGAAAATTTGCGCAACAGTGCATCCAGATTGTCGGCTTCCGACTAGAAGTACTATGACAGATGTCACAGTAACTTCCATCGGAAGGAGAGCAACGTGGCGGTGCATATGCCAAATTGTTTGCTGACGGGAGTGCCCTACGGCGCTGATCAGACCGTCTACCTTGTGTTCGATAGTTTCGGCGCGTCACGCATTGATTGCCCTGGGATCGAGCGGGACGACCTCGAAACGATCATCTCCGATCTCCTAACCGGTCAATTCAACGCTCCGGTTCGCGTCATGGCCTTCAACACACTTGAGCACTGGATCGAGGATGTTTCCAACCAAGTGGTCGAAGAAATTAAAGCCCGCTGCGATATCGATGGCGTACCAGTACCCGAACACGTCAGGGACTTTGTTGCAAGCCACACCGGCTTTGCGACAAGCGGGTGCTGATGTGAAGCCGGACTTCAATTGGGGACAGGCAGGCGGTTGCGAGCAGCACAGCTGAATTGCCTGTGGCACCTTCCAGTTTCGAAATCAGTCACGTTGAACCGCAGCGCGCGACCTGAAATCCTATGTTGCTCGCAGAGCTGTCTGGCGTGTTCGAGCTGCGCGCGGCCACGCGGTAGCGATTGCAGTAGGAGTCGTGGCAGAGGAATGAGCCGCCGCGCAGCGACCGGTTGGGGGCCGGGCGCCCCGTGGAATTTTCAGTAACCGTGACCTGATGGTAGCGTGGCGAGAAGTGTCGTCGCACCATTCCCAGACGGTGCCTGCAACGTTGAACAGGCCGTAGCCGTTCGCCCGAAGGCATGAACCGGCGCCGTGCCGAGATAGCCATCTTCGCTTGTATTGAGGTCAGGGAAGTTTCCCTGCCAGATATTGCAACGGTGCTCGCCCGCGGGCGTCAGCTCGTCGCCCCGCGGGTAGGCGGCTTGTTCCAGCGCGCCGCGTGCGGCCATTTCCCACTCGGCTTCCGTCGGCAGCCGCGTTCGCGACCACAATCTGCGCTACTCGCAATCTAAAACACGGCCCGTTGCAGCCCGTCCCGCGCTTCGCTGTTGACCGGGCTGCGTCCGCGTCAAACCGGGCGGCTGTAATGCCGCCGCCCTGCCGATTGCTGAAACGGAATTTGCATGTGGCGTGCCTCAAACATTTACCAACGCCGATCCTGCCGTATGTAACGTTGTGTACAGACGGTGCGACGAGAAGGAAATAAACTAGTGGGTCCGGTGTTGTGTAGGCGTGAGAGGTTAACATGGAACAGTCTGTGCAAGTGCGGGAGCGCCGACTTTTGCAGATCTCGACCGATCTTCACAACTTAATGGCCGAAGTTCAGGCGCTCAGAGAGGCGATACGATCCGCAGAGGCCGCACAGCGCTGTCGCGGCCAAGAGCCGGTCCATGCGGCGGTCGTGGCTCCGGCCGCCGGTAATGAGCTTCGCGTCTGACTTGCCGCATTAAGGACGGCGAGACGTGGTCGGCCGGCCATCGCTCGGTGGATTGAGTTCCTGCAAGCGACGCTCGAGCTCGACCTTCTTGGCCTTCAGCCTTTCGCTAAGGACATCGTGCATCAGTTCGCGGAGCGCAAGCAGCTCATCGATCGTCATCGATTCCCACTGAGACTTCCAGTCGCTCTTCATGATGCGCTGCCACGATCATGAGTCTTATCGGATCAATAATGTACCGAATAATTCTAATTCAAAGACGTGGCTCACGAATCCGGCCGAGAAATTTTGAAATGTATTGCCGAGATTTTGAACTGGACCTAGCCCAAGGCGCAGCATGGCCGTGGAACTAGATTTTGTCATCAAACATATCGGAGCAACGTCCGGACGAAACCGTTTTCCTGGGACGACGAAACCGTCCTGAAACAGGTAGCTGGGTATCCTCATTCCATTAAAGAGGGGATGGCTACGTGCAGTTTATTTTCGATCTCATTTGGAACGGGTCACGCAGCAAATATCTCGCCGCAATGGGTCAGCCGGTGGCTGAGCAATGATCGAGTCTCAACAGCTATTCTGGCGCTTGTTAGCGTCGCAATTTTTGCAGCTCACGCCCTGGACGCCTATCGCTGCGGCTAACCGACGCGTAGGGCTTGTTGAGAAAGTAATCTCGATTGCCTAGAGCCTTCTCTGCGAACTGATCGATCGCAATGATGATCGCCTGGACGTGCTGATAGCTGTGGCCCTCTCGTGTTGCCCGCTGCCGCCGGACCGCATACGCGATGCTTGTGATCCTGGTGCTGGCAATTGTTGGCAGGCGCTGGGGTCGCTGTAGGACCGCCAACTAAGGCCAGCCTTACTTCTCGTGATCCGGCAGCAAGTTTCCCAATGAGGTAGGGGTTGCAGTCCGGGCGATCTCAGCCACTCATTGACGTGAGCGGCCGTCTCAGCCTGGCACCGCCGTAGAAGTAGTTCCCGGGCCGTGCCGTGAGGGAGCTTATCTGCTGCCTCTTTAAAACGTCGGGCCTCTTCCGCCAGTCGCTCTCCAAACGTCTTTTCGTGTTTGATGCGTCCCCGTTTTCCCATGGCGCTGCCTCGCTATGAGGCCATTTAAATTCCGCGCCCTTCATCCGTCTATCCGGTACCAGACTCTACATCGAGTTTCGGGAAAAACCGAACGAGAGCATCCGAAATGCGTTTTAGGTACGCGCCGGCTCTGCCGCCTGGCGCATTGGAATGACGGCCCAGTCATCAGCCCCCTGCTGGGGCCGTTCTTTTCTCAAACGAAAGCCCGGCTTTGGGCCGGGCGATTCGCAACATTCCGAACGTGATGAAACGCGAACATCTTAGATCAGAATAAACACAAACGTCGGCTCGCCTTGTTACCTAGGAATCGTAATTTGGTCCCGTAAGAGTACGGATCAGGCGCAGATTTAGCCGCCCACGCGCGCCCAAAGGAACGGCCCCAGCGGGGAAGGGCTGGGGCCGTCAGTGTGTGCCTTCGGGGCAACGGTGGGATCAAAGGCACACACGCCATAATTGGGGAATAAGTGGCAATGTTCCCGCAGATCAGGCGCACGCGTTACTTCCTTCTACTCGCGCTAGTCAGAGCGCGGGGCCCAGGAAGGGCGGGGGACTAGGTAACAACAGCGCGCGCTGCCTGAAGTCTGCAATTGGCCGATTCCGTTGAAAAAGTTGCCGCTTGCGCCAGTTGATCCTCGCTGATTCAGTCGGAGCGAGAGGACTGAGTCATGATGGGACGTCACCTGAGTGAGCAGGTCGCATTGTCAGAATTATTGACCGCTTTCTTTTGTCGCGTTTGGACGCCCCTTCGACGATGTGGCTTTCGGACTGGGAGCGGATCTTCATCGCGCCTCACGCCGCGTTCAAGTCGCGCAGCTGGTGCTGCGGGCCTCCAATTCAGCGTGAGGTCGCGACGATGTTCAAGTGGCTGCCGGACGTATCCGTCGGCTGGCGCGACGTCTGGCTGGGCGCGCTCCTGACCGCCTTGTTCTTCGAGGTGGGAAAGGCGGCGATGGGTTTCTACATCGGCAAGCAAGGCCTGGAATCGACCTACGGAGCGGCGGCTTCAATCGTCGTCGTGCTCATCTGGGTCTACTATACCTCCCAGATTATTCTAATGGGCGCGGAGATTACCCACGCCTATGCAAAGCACAAAGGTTCGACAAGACAGCGTAGCTCGCAGAGCGGACGCGAAAATGTGCGGTCGCTGTCGACGGCCCGATGACGGTCCTGAAGGCGGGCTCGCGGGGCAGGGCGATGTTACGTGACGCCATCGTCGCGCTGCGGCAACATGCACGCGATGTGGCATCGCAGCCCGCCCTGTTGAATTCGAGGATGGCCGTGCCGCCAAACTGTCGCGCCAATCCTCTTTCAATGAGGTCCGAGCCGAACCCTCGTCGCGTCGGCTCGACCACGGGGGCCCGCCCGTTTCCGCCCAGTCAATCGTCAGGGAGTCGGGTGCGGGGTTCCGCAGAGAGCGCGCCGTACTTCGCGGCGTTGGTGGTGAGCTCATGCAGCGCCATGGCGAGCGTCACCGCCACCTCAGAACCGAGCCGAATCGCGGGGCCCCTCAGCCGGAAGCGTTCTCCCGCAGCGGCCTGATAGGGCGCCACCGTCTCGAGGAGCAGGTCACGCAGCAGCACGCCGCTCCCGATCTCTCACGTCAGCAGTTCATGGGCGCGATTGAGCGCCATGAGACGCCCTTCGAACGCCCGCGTAAAGCCATGGAGATCTGTTGCCCGCGCCGGGTCTGCATGGCGACGGATTGGACCGTCGCCAGCATGTTCTTGACGCGGTGGTTCAATTCGTCGAGCAGCAATTTCTGGCGGGTCTGCGCCCGTTTGAGTTCGGTGATGTCCTGCACAACGCGAATGCCGTAAAGCGGCTGACCGTGATCATCCCGAGGGATCGAGGCGGAGACGGCCACCCAGATCGTTGTCCCATCTTTTCTGAGGAAACGTTTCTCAGTCCGGTACGTGTCAATCTGGCCGGAGACGAGGGCTGCAAATTTATCCATGTCTGAACCGGAATCCTTCGGATGGGTAATCGAGCCAATGCTCAGGCACGGCAACTCGTCGGCGGAGTACCCCGTGATTTCGCAGAACCGGGCGTTAGCCCTAAGGAACCGGCCCTGAAGATCGACTTCGGCAATCCCCGCGAAAGCGCGCTCATGCGTAGCACGCAGGCGCTGCTCGCTTTCTCGCAGCGCGGTTTCCGCTTTCTTCAGGTCGGTGACATCGAGGGTGAAGCAGCGGGTGTTAATGAAGCGGCCGTCGTGGAAATGCACGTTGGAGCTGATCAGCACGTGCTTGATCGAGCCATCCTTCGCCTTGAGCCTCGCTTCATACTTGTCGAGCTTTTCGCCCTGGTCAGGCGGGCGAGAATGTCGTCGATCGCGGACTTGTCGGCATGGAATTCCGCGATATGGCGGGCCAATATGTCGTCATATCGGTCATCGATGCCGGCGTCGGCATGGACCGACACACTGTGGCGCAAGCATTTGAGTCCTTCTTCACGACCAAACCCATCGGCAAAGGCACGGGACTTGGGCTGAGTCAAGTCTATGGCTTCGTCAAGCAGTCGGGTGGTCATGTGAAGATCTATTCGGAGCCTGGTTAGGGCACCACCGTCAGACTTTACCCGCCTCGCCTTGCGGGTGAGTCATCGAACGGCTCTGCATCTGATGAGACGCTCAATCCGCAGGCGACGCAGGAAGAGACCATGACCATTCTCGTGGTCGAGGATGACGAGGACGTCAGGGCCTACTCGGTCGAAAGCCTCCGCGAGCTCGGCTATCGTGTGCTGGAGGCCCATGATGGGCCGGCGAACCACGACAAGGCGCGACACCCTATGTGACGCCTCTTCAATTTTGCATTGCTCTCGGCCTCACTGCATGCGCGATATCTGCTGTTTGGCACCCAGCGGACCTGAGGACGATCCTCAGCGACGAAGCGGTAATGAAAAATTTGGCCCTAGGTCGGCGTCATTGGTTAGCGCCCGCCCATCCAATCAATTACCTTCGGCCAGATTTCCCGATGCGCGTGCCTGCTCACAAGTGGTCCCACGTGCTGAAGCGCCACTCCGATTTCTGGCTCATACAGAAAAATCGAAGGGTCCTTCAACGCTCCTGAAACGGACGAGGATGGGACCACTCGGCTTGCATGGTCGACAATTGCCGCGACGGGTATTTTGCCCAGCGTGTCCGATCGGGCAACCCGCCCAAGCACATGAAGCTCGTTTCGGGCGAATCGGTCTTCACGATAGAGCAACTGGATTATCTTGGATCAGTTGGCCGCTGGGCGCGAACTCGTCCAGACTCCAACGAATGACGGCAAGATGGATTGCTAGCGCTTCCGGATCCAGCAAGCTTGTGCAGCTATCGGTATAACGCCCGATAACGAATTCTTCCGGAGCCGCGACAACGCTCGCCAGATCGAGCAGACTTCCCGGAACAAGATCGAGCGGCACTGTTGGCGAAGATCGAATATATATGCCCGCTTGATCGGGGCGGGCACAATCAACGCGGGCAAAGGGTCTGCCACTAGGTGTGCGTAGCGGCGCAGTCGAAAATCGGGATGCTCAAGGCGATCCCATGCTGTTTCATGCGGCCCGTAACCCGCACTTTCCATGAAGCCGCCAGCTGACCTTCTAAAGGCGTCGGTAATCGAAAAAATCGGAAACATCGTTCGCCCCCAGTTGCACGTCAAAGAGGGGAGGACCCCTGCGTTCCTTCGCGCGCCCTGACAAACGCCATTTACATCCATACACCATCCAACTAGATGGTACACGGATGGATCATCATAATGGCGAGCAACGTCCGCGAACTCCGGCCAAAGCCCCCGGAAAGCGAAAAAATCACGATTAATCTCGGCTATGTCGATCTTGGTCAGGTCGACCTGATGGTTCAGGAAGGTTTCTACTCGAACCGTACCGATTTCATTCGAACGGCAATCCGCAACCAGCTGGAACGTCACGCGGACGTCGTCAAACAGTCAACGACCCGAAAAAGTCTGGATCTGGGTCTGAGGCACTTCAGCCGAGCGGATCTCGAAGCGGCGCAGCGAGTGGGGGAAATGCTGCACATCAACGTTTTGGGACTTGCCAGCATCGCTCAAGATGTCACGCCCGAGCTTGCTCGCGCCGCGATTGCATCGGTCTGCGTGCTGGGCGCTTTGCAGGCCAGTCCGGCGGTCAAGGCCGCCCTCGCCGATAGAACGCGGTGAACGCGATGCTGAGACAGGACATGGTTGGAGAAGCCACACGCCTCACGCGCGCTGGCCGACTCGTCGAGGCCACCACGCTGCTGCAACGGATGCTGCGCGGCGAAAGCGCGCCAGAGCCAACATCGCGCACCGGTCAGCCCGCACTTATTGGACAAGAGCCGTCAATCATTGACGCGAAGGCCAATGCTGTTGAGGAGAACAATAGCCCAGACCTCGCGCGGGCGGAGCCTCGCATGCTCCGCGAGCTGCTCGACCGCACGAAGCAGCGCCGTGGGTTCTGTCTGCGAGCTGCGACTGAGCGCAAGCGGCTGTCCACGTCAGATATCGTGCCTGACGGCACAAGGTTCATCGAAGGTACCTACAGCAATGCGGCGGGAAGCCGTGCCTACAAGCTCTTCATCCCCAGCCGCGATCAGGACCGACCGCTTCCCTTGATCGTGATGCTACACGGCTGCACCCAATCTCCAGACGATTTCGCCGCTGGTACGAGGATGAACTTCATCGCTGAAGAAAAATCCTGTTTTGTGGTCTATCCGGCACAGCGCAGCGAGGCAAACCACGCGAAATGCTGGAACTGGTTTCGCGCGGCCGATCAGCAGCGGGGCAGAGGTGAACCCTCGCTTATCGCGGGAATCACTCGCCAAGTCATGCGCGATTTTCCGATTGATCCAGATCGTGTCTATGTTGGTGGACTATCGGCCGGAGCTGCCGCTGCTGCGATCATGGGTAATACCTACAAGGATCTGTACGCAGCGATCGGCGTACATTCAGGCCTTGCCTGCGGGGCCGCTATTGACCTTCCATCTGCGTTGGTCGCCATGCGACAAGGTGGCGGATCCAGTCACAGGGTCACTTTAGGTGACGGGCCACGTGTCCCAACCATTCTTTTTCACGGCGATTGCGACACTATCGTACATCCCAGTAACGGCGATCAAATTCTTGAGCAGTCTGTGAGAGCGATGGGCCTACTAAAGCGGGTTGATCGCGGCCAGGTACCTGGAGGGCACGCCTATACCCGCACGATCCTTAGC
Organism: Bradyrhizobium sp. RDI18; assembly: GCF_043203335.1. NCBI lineage: Bacteria > Pseudomonadati > Pseudomonadota > Alphaproteobacteria > Hyphomicrobiales > Nitrobacteraceae > Bradyrhizobium > Bradyrhizobium sp. RDI18. The sequence continues at coordinate 6,995,447 of NZ_JBICRN010000008.1, forward strand.
GACGCGAGTGGGCGCGGAAGGTTGGAGCACTGGAATATTCACGGAGCTGGACACGCATGGTCCGGAGGCAACCCGGCCGGCTCCTACACGGATCCGAAAGGGCCAGACGCAACAAGGGAAATGCTGCGTTTTTACCTCGAGCATTCGCTACCACAGCGATGAGGTTAGAGTCGCCCATTCGTGGCAGTCCGGGCTACAAGCCGGGCGAGCCTTCAGAAGGGCTGCGTCAGGCAGCCCGCGGACGTAGTGGCGGCGACGTAGCCGTGAATGGAAGCCGGCGCAGCTTGGGCCGCGGCGTGGACTTTTGGCAAAGCGCATAATCCGCTTGCCAATGCTCGCTCAGCCGCCAAACCTCACTTCGTATCTTTGGAGATTGATGGAAGTTGAACTCCCCGGAGGCGACGAAGATGAGAACAACTGAATCGCAGGATGCTGCCAGGCATCTGAAGTCTTGGGCTCCGACCTTGTTCGTCGCCGTTCTTTTGTTCGTTTTTGCGTTCATCGCACTGGAAGTGACCGAAGGAGAGCCTATTGCGTTCGATCGTTGGTTGATGGTCGCCTTTCGTCATGCGTCCGACTTCTCGCGGCCAATCGGGCCGCCATGGTTGCTTGACGTTGTGCGAGACATCACCGCACTGGGCAGTACCGCGGTACTTGCACTGCTGGTCACGGTTGTGACCACGTTCCTTTTTGCCATAGGCAAACATCGCGCCGGTTTGTTCGTCCTGACGACGGTCCTGAGCGGCGCCATTCTCAATACCCTTCTCAAGCTTGCCTTTGCGCGAGCGCGCCCCGATCTGGTCGCTCAACTCACTGAGGTCTCTACGCTGAGCTTTCCGAGCGGGCACGCAGCGATTTCGGCTGTCTGCTATCTGACGCTCGGCTTGATGCTTGCTCAAACGCAAGCTTCCCGCTCTGTTCGCATCCATCTTATAATGACCGCCGCGATCCTTACCCTGCTGGTCGGAGTCAGCCGCATATATCTCGGAGTTCATTATCCAAGCGATGTGTTGGCGGGCTGGTGCTTCGGCACTTCGTGGGCCCTAATTTGCCAGATGCTCATGTCGTATTTTCAGCGCACCGGAAGGATTGAGCAGCCGAGCGACTAGTTCGCGTTGCGCCGATCAGGCGGCAACTTTGCTCGCCTGCACCGACGAAGTGATCAAATGAGAACATCGAACTTCCGCTATTGGGCGCAAAACGGAAGTCGATCGAAAGCTTGCGGCCGCCTGAGGTCATTTGCGTGGTTTTTTCGGTCGGCCGGCTACTTCCGATCTACCTCCAACTTCAGACTTGTCGCCCGACCTGCGCTAACCGAGGCGATTGGGCACACGAGTGGACTAGCTATAATCTAGCTTCCGTGGGCGCGAATGCTCAGGCAAGCAGCATTTCACTGGTGGCATCCGGTCCTCCGGAACAGTGTAAGAGCCAGCAGGCTGCCTCCCGAGGATCAGACCCCGGATAGGACCGCGATTGCACGATTGAGTTGAGGATCACTACGATCCATGGAGTCCGGGTCAGCTTGGACTTCGATCGTGGGTGCGACGCCAACACCTTCCAACCGCTCGCCGTCGACATGCACGTCCTGGACCGCGAGCAACAGCAAGCCGCCGCCAATGAGGAATGCCGTCGCAGCGAGGACAGCTCCCTCGGTACGGGTACCGATGACCTCGCCAAGCCGGTATTTCTTGAAGCCATAGGCAAGGATCTCCTTGCCGCTGCGGGTGCCACCGTTGACAAGCATGGCGACAGGCTTGCGCCACTTCACGTTCCGGAGTTCGCTGGCGCCATTGCGATCAGTGACTTGCATCGTTGGCGCTCGCGTGTTGAACAAATCAAGATACTCGGGAATCGCGCCGCCCCAGCCATCGCGCAGGTCCCAGATCAGCGCGTCGGCGTCCTTCAGCGGACTTTGGGATAGAAGATGCTCGAGGGTCCGCTGATACACGGAGCCAGCGTAGGACCAGACATGAACATAGCCGATGCTTCGGCCGTTGGCCTGTATTATACGGGCACTCGCCTTCAGGCCGTCCAAGAACATTTTGTTGGGTTCAATATCGACGGGGGTAACCGATATTTGCATAAACGCGCCGGCACGACGCAGGCCCAGCACGACCTCCTTATCGACCTTGCCACGGAATGACTGTACCGGCTGAAACGGTCCACCGTCGGCGAAGACGATTACATCGCCAGCGAGCAAGCCGGCCTGTTGAGCCGGCGTACCTTCTGTAACACCGGTAATTACGCTGTGGCCCTGCATGTCCAGACGCGAGAGGACGCCGACGCCGGGATAGGCGATGCGGCCACTTGGAAAAGCGCGTTCGAGGCCGCGTCGCCTAAGCGCACCAGCAAAGATATCGCAAAGCTGGTAGTACTCTGGTTCGTACGGTGTGTAATAGCGGGTATGTGAAGCATGCAACTCGGAGAGCATGCTATTAATGACGCTCGCCAGCGCCTCTTCAGAGCTCGCCCGTGTGGCGTCAGGCAAGTAACGTTCCCGGACCACCGACCAATCGAGCCCGTGTAGGCGCGGATCGTAGAACCGGTCTCGCGCCGTCCGCCATACCTCCTCGAACGTGGCGATGCGTGCAGACACGGCCTGGGATGTGGTCGAATCCGCTGGTTCTCGCTGCTCGGCCCACAAAGCCGCTGGAGCCATGGCCGATGCCGCAGCCATTGATGCTAGCCGCAAAAAGTGGCGGCGCGACGGTGCTGAGTTGATTGCCTCCTTCATCGTGCAACCTTTGGAGCTCGTCGCTTCACATCAGCTTGGAACGTGATGATGAACAAGCTCTCTTCTAACTTTCATGGTGTTTGCCTGGTCAGGATATATAGCCTGCCGTTTCGAGGCTCCATCCGATCGTTCGGATAGTCAAATAGCATAAAAGGATCGCCAGAAAGATTGGAAGAGGTGCAAGCGTTTGTCACCGGACCGACCACGCGCGTCGCGTGACGAATTCGTCCGAGAGCCGCGTCCCGTAGGTCGCGTGGTAGCAATGTCGTGCACGGCAGATATCGTCGGATACGCTCCTCGATCAGTGCCAAGTCGCCGAGACGGACAATTTATTGTGCGCCCCTTTCGATTGCAAGCCGATGTCCGCATCCCAGACCTTGCGCAAGGTTCGGGAAACCGCTCGGGTCATCCCCGGCAGGTATCGGTCCGTTTCCAGCTCAAGGAAGCCGCCCTCGGCGAGGGCGCGCTGAACCGCAAGATCGAGATGTTCTGACGAAATTGATGTCGTGAAGCCACCTGGCAGCCTCGCGGCGAGCTGTGGTATTGTCAGGATCTGAAGGCCGCATTCGTTCGAACGCGCTGCAGGTGCGCGGCGCATCTGAAACGCGAGAGCTCCCCCAACGATGGCAGTTCGCGCCCGAAACGTGAAGTCCGCCACGGCATCTCCTAGTTCTGTCAGGTTCCACCAATAAGCAATGCGTTTGCTACTGTCCCTGCTATTAGCAACGCCGATCTCGATCCAGTCCACGACCAGTACATGATGCAGGATTCAGATCAACGTGCCGACCGAAATTCAACTCATGCGCAGCAGCGAAGGGTCGAGCGCAGGCAGTCTCATCGGGTCGAACGGCGCTAGGTCGATGCTTTGTGCTGCACCGTCAGCGATCAATTCGGCAATCGCTTCCCCGGTCGCTGGTGAGTTAAGTATGCCCCAGACATTGTGCCCGGTAGCGACATAGAGTCCCTCGCTGCGTGGGACTTTGCCTATCAGCGGCAAGCCGTCATGTGTGACCGGTCGGAAACAGGCTTGCCGCGCAAGGATCCTTTCTCGGCGGAAGACCGGCGACAACCGTTCGGCGATGGCCTGCAGGCGACCGATGGCCTCTGAATCCGGCTTTACCGTGGCGGGGTCGATCGGCAGCGGGACCACGTCGGACAGAGCCGTAATATGAGTGCTGCCGTCTGCGCGCGGAAACACCTCGACGCTTACCATGTCGCCGGTCTCGTCGTGATAGTCTAGAAATAGTGCCTCTGGGGGAATGTCTGTGCCGGTGTCGTAGATAAGACTCGGACTACGCTGCCCGAAAACGGCAGGCAAGCTCATCCATTCTGCCGCCAGCAATGACCACGGTCCCATGGCGACAACGACGGCGTCTGCCTCAATGATGTCGCCATCAACTTCGACGCCCCGCACAGTCGTGGCGTGGGTATGCCTCACCACGCCAGTTGCGCGCCCGCGGCGCAGTTCGGCGCCGCGCGCTTGGGCCGCGCGCATCATAGCGGAGGTGAACATGCGGGGATGAACAATCGCCGTCGTCTCAGTGGTGCTTAACCGCGACGCAATAACAACGCCGTTGGAGAGCCAATTGAGCTCCGAAGGTTTCTGGCGGCGCGGGTTGCGCTCGGAAGCGACGAAGCCGCTGTAAGCGGTCATGGGACGATAGCCCCAATCGTCGGCGATCTCCTGCGGCAAAGCAGCGTGCAGCTGGTAACTGCGTCGGGCCAGCGCGTCTACCGGCGTGCCGACACACCAGTCGAGTGCCAGAAATCCGCCGGCCTTTCCAGATGCTGCGGCGGCAACCTCAGTGCTCTCAACCACGATCACTTGGGCGCCGCGTCGGCTGAGGAAGTAGGCTGTGCAGGCGCCCACTACGCCGCCGCCGCAAATCACAACCCGCATGGTCTCTCCGCTTGCAAGCTATCAAAACGCCAGGAGGTACGGGATCCTAACGCGCCGGCTGCCCCTTCGTCTCCTTGAGCTTATCCAAGTACCTTAGATACAGACGTGTCCGCCCGTCGGAACGACCATGCTCGCGCACGTAGGCGCTGATGAAAGAGCCGACACACACTCCGGCGACTCTGGCGTGCAGTTCCAACTGTTGGAACCAAGGTTCAACGATAGGGTGTGTCTTGGGGCTAATCACGCCGGTTGACCGATGCCCATCGCGTAGACTGGCTGGATGCTTGCCGCGCTGCTTCCGATTCAAATCCCGAAATCCAATTGTGGCTCCGTGTCGTTCTCGCCTTGCAGGGAAGACAGCGACACTCCCAGGAGGCGCACCGCTTTTGAAAGGGGCATGGCGTCTTCCAGCAGGCCGATCGCCAGACGCGCGAGATCGTCGCGGTTCGCGACAACCGCAGACACGGATCGGCTGCGCGTGATGATCTCGAAGTCGGCGAACTTCACTTTAAGTGTCACCGTTCGACCCCGGGTGCCCGCCGCCTCGCAATGTCCCCAGACTTTCTCTATTAGCGGCTGGAGCTCCGCCACCATCGCGTCGAATTCCGTAAGATCGGTGAAGAACGTGTTCTCAGCGCCGACCGATTTGCGGATACGATTGGCCCGTACAGGGCGCTCGTCGATGCCGCGCGAAATCCAATAGTAATAGGTGCCGGACCTGCCGAAGTTCTCCTGCAGGAAGGCAAGGGACTGGTTGCGGATGTCGAGGCCGGTCCAAATCCCGAACGCGTTGAATTTGGCGGCGGTTGCCGGCCCGATGCCGTGAAACTTCCCGACCGGCAGCGTCTCGACGAAGGCCGGTCCCATCTCCGGCGAGATGACATATTGACCGTTGGGTTTGCGGTGATCGGAGGCGAGCTTCGCTAAAAACTTGTTATAGGAGATGCCCGCCGAGGCGTTCAGGCCTGTTTCAGCCTTGATCTTCTCTCGGATCCGCAGCGCGATGTCTCTGGCCAGCAGGATGCCTTGCAGATTTTCGGTGACGTCGAGGTAGGCCTCGTCGAGTGAAAGTGGCTCGATGATTGGCGTGTGCTCGGCGAAGATTTCGCGAATCTGTCGGCTGACCGCTTTGTAAACTTCGAAGCGTGGCTTGACGAAGATCAGATCCGGACATTGCCGTTTGGCGGTGACCGACGGCATGGCCGAGCGAACGCCGTACTGGCGAGCTTCGTAGCTCGCGGCAGCGACGACGCCGCGCTCGGCCGAACCGCCCACTGCTACCGGCTTGCCGCGCAGGTCCGGATATTCGCGCTGCTCGACCGACGCGTAGAAAGCATCCATATCGATATGGATGATCTTGCGGTGAGGCGCGGTCGAAACGCTGTGTTCCGGATCGGGAGAGACCATGGGCGGATTGTACAGGGCACCGGAAGCCAAGTCGCGGCTAGCTCAGCCTCAGTCCGCCGAGGGACATTCAGGGCAGGTGTCGCCGATCGAGTCCAGCACCTCGGCGATCGCGACGGCAGCCGCTTGCGATGAAATGCCGGCCGGCGGATCCGTCCGAGCGATCTGGAATGCGCGGTCGCGGGCATGCGGGTCGGCCCGGTCCTGCATCCACCCGTGCTCCTCGCATTCGCGAATGGCGCCGGCCTCGCTGAGCACCGAAATCGCCCAACCGCGTAGCGTCCGGATCGCTGGTTGCCCCTGCTTTGTCATCAGCATTCGAAATCGCTCCTACGGGCCGAATCCTCTCGCCCCGCCGTCCGTTCCCGGGCTGCTAACACAGGTCAGGGATTCCGAATTGCATGGCTATTGCTTTTCCAGTGTTCCGTCCGCCCGTGCAAATGTCAGGCGGCCAGTGCGGGATCTTCCTTTTCGCCGGTCGCAACGATCTGTAGCGCCCCATCCGGCAATGGCCGCTGGAGCGCCTTGGCCTCGTCCCAAGGAGCGCGCAGCCAGACATCGTACTCTTCGGTTATCGTCAGGATCACCGGCATCGCCTTCGGATGGACGCGTTCCACCTCGGCGTTCGGCTTGCAGGTCAGGAAGGCGTAGACGTCGATCGTGACTTCTCCCTCCTTGGCCTTCCGGACGCTGGTCCAGTTCGTCCAGAGTCCGGCGAACGCCAGCAGCGGGCGGCTTTCGTCCGGAGCGAACCATACGGGAACCTTCTTGCCATCGATCGTGTCGTACTCGCTGAACGACGTGAAGGGCACCAGACAACGGTGCTCGGTCCCGAGCCACGGCTTCCAATGCGCGCTGCCCACGTTTCGGATGTTGGTGGTGCCACTGTCCGGCTCCGTCCGAAGCAATTCCTTGAAATCGACAGGCTTTCCCTTAGCCTCGAGCTTCTGGGCTCGCTTCTTGGTGGCGTCCAGGAGCGCCTGCTGCGAGGACGGCATTCCCCACCGAGCCATGGCGATCTCGCGACCGTCGGGCGCGTTGCGAACTATCGGCGCTGGGTAGTCCGGAAAGATGCCGGGCATTGAAGGCAGGTTGCCAACGCGACTGTTGAGTGCGCTGAACAGGCGACGGATCGCGTCAACGTTCTTGGTCATCGAATAGAGATTGCACACGTTCAGTCCTCCAGAGGCACGTTGCGCGGCCGCTGAGTTAGTTGCAGCAGCGTCGCCGAGGGGCGCGCCGGCCTGTCTTAGCGCATTTCCGACAGCGCAGCCTGCCGGCGAGATCATGAACGAAAGTTGTCGGTGGATGGGGCAGGGCAGCGAGATCGACCTGGCTCGGTGCTTTGCAGCGCGAGCACTCGATCAGAAGCCAAGGATAGCCGCCGTTTATCGCCTGGTCGACGGTCGGAGACGGATCGATCGGTCTCCGTCCGCCCACATCCGCTCGTTCCAGCTTTCAGCCAGGAGCTGATCGGCTTGGCGTATCAGGACGTCCCCCTTGGCGCGCAGCTCGTCCGACTGCGCGGCCAAAATGCCTGTCATCGCCCGCGCCTCGCCGAGCTCCCTCTTCAAGGCCTTACGGTCTCCGCCAGACAGAGGCGTCGGGTGATGTTTGGGGGCCATCCGGAACGACGCCGGGCTGTGATCAACGGGACTCGAAGGCCGGCCAGCAGCCGTCTTCCTCGTGGCGGCCAGTCCGGTTCTGGCAGGTGTTGTCTAGCAACCGCTGCCCGACCTCGCTCCAGCTGGCTTGCTGCCCGTACAGGCGGATGGCGTCGGCCTTCTGGATCTCGACAATGCGCTCGCACCTGCGACAGGATACCCGCAGGACATGCTGCGGGATTTCGGAGAGGCGCTGCCCTGCGCTCGGTTGTCCCAAAGGTCTGTTGCCAACATAGGCGTCATTCAGCACGGCCTGCCAATATTCGTCCGGCATCTCGTCCTGTGGGCCGAAAGGGCGCGCGCCCCCGCCTTTACCTCCAATCGAAGCGGCGGCCAGCTTTTCCATTTGTTTCGGGGTAGGCATCCGCCAACTCGCGGGTCGATCGTTTTCGAGAAGGAGCACAATCGTCGCGAGCGAGAACGCGCGAAGGAAGAAGCCGTCCGGGAGAAGGAGCGCGAGCGACGGCAGCACGCCATCGACAAGGCACACGGCACCTTGGATGCAGCCCGACGGAAGCACGAAGAGAAAACAGCAGGCATTCGAGCCGAGCTAGAGGCTCTCGAGGACGAGTCGCGAGCCGAAGAGGCGCGTTGGGAGAAGGAGAGGACGCGACTGGAAGCTGCGTTGCGACGGGCGCGAGGGTAAGCAGCCACTGCCTGGAAGCAACCGGTGAGCGGATAACTGATGACACCGCGGTCCGTCACTTGCTCGATACGATTGATACTCTGGTGAAGTACGGTGAGCGGCGCCGCCCAATGCTCTCCAACAGCGAATAGCGCATCCAGCGCTTTCGGCGCAGCAAAGCTGTCCCTGGCCCCCTAGAGGAACCGGTCGTTCGTCATTGAGTTTTCCTCCCGGAGCGTTGATCCATGGTCAATGCGCTCGTCATTCGCCGCAATACCCAACTGGCAAAAGCCCAGAAGGCGCTTCGCGCGGCGCAATATGTTCGAATGTCCACCGATCTTCAGCGCTATTCGACCCAGAACCAGGCGGCAGCCATCGCGACCTACGCGCAGCAACGAAACCTTACCATCGTTCGGACTTATGTCGACGAAGGGCGCAGCGGAGTGAGGATCAACCGGCGGCCGGCACTCGCCGAACTCATCAAGGATGTTCAATCAGGAAACACGGATTTTGAGCACGTTCTGGTTTACGACGTCAGCCGGTGGGGACGCTTCCAGGATGTCGATGAAAGCGCGCACTATGAGTTTGTCTGCAAGCAAGGCGGCGTCAAGGTCGCTTACTGCGCTGAACAATTCGAAAACGACGGAAGCCTTCTGTAGAGCATTTTAAAGAACATCAAGCGTGTAATGGCGGCTGAGTTCAGCCGGGAGCTTGGCGTCAAGGTGCACGCCGGCCACTGCCGAATAGCGAGCCTTGGTTATCGCGTTGGTGGATCGCTCACGTTTGGGCTCGGCAGGGAGATGATCGATGAGAAGCAACGGTCGAAAGGCCACTTGGCGAAGGGTGAATGCAAGGCCCTGAAAACGGACCGTGTGCGGCTTCGGCTCGGTTCTGACGAAGAGATCGCGGTCGTCAGATGGGTATTCCAGCAGTTCGTCGTGGAGCGAAAGACCGACGTCGAAATCGCACGGCAGCTCAATCGAGCGAACATAGCCAATCACCATGGGCGTCCTTGGACCTACATCATGGTCCATTCTATTCTCAGAAATGAGAACTATATCGGCAATCTCATTTACAACCGAACGTCCCGCCGTCTCGGCCAGACGCAAGTTAACAATCCTGATCATTTGTGGATTCGGAGCCCAGGAGTGGTGTCGCCGGTGATCGACCAGGGCCTCTTTGCGCGCGCTCAGAAGATCATGGCTGAGCGGTACATCTCGATTCCGGAAGACCAGATGCTGCGCAGACTCCGCCTGACGCTCGGTCGAAAAGGAAAACTCACGACCCGCATCATTAAAAACGCGCCCGGACTCCCTTCTGTCGCATGCTACATCAAGCATTTTGGCTCACTACGACAAGCCTACGCGCTCATCGGCTATCAAGGATCCCGTGACTGCAACTGGTTTGATGAGCGAGATCATTGGTCCGAGGTTCTGTCAGACCTGGCAGGGCAGGTTGCGGAGGCGCTTAAGACCGATCTCGGGATTCGATTGAATCTCACCGATGATGGTGCAGGGCTTGCACGTCACGGACACAGGAAGATCATCTCGTTTCAGGTTGTTCGGCGAATGGCGCGGAGGACCCCAAATCATGTTGCTCTGTGGAGAGCCCACCTGAGAAAGGAACGGACCAAGCTGTGTGTTTTCTTGCGGCTGAAAGATTCCAACAAGGTGGTTCAAGACTATGTGCTGTTGCCCGCAGCAGGCACTGCGAAGCCTTATGTAACCCTTTCAGATGACGCTTTGGCCCGCCACAAGGCCGTTCGCGTCGACACTGTGAACGAACTTATTCGGAACATCAAAGCGAGATTCACATCGTCCAGCCATGCCGCGCCAGCCAAGCCAACGCGATCGAACAAGCGAAGGAAATCAAGCCTGCCCAAAACCAAGAACGTCCGCGCGCGGCACTGACGGAGCGCAGATAGAGAATTGCGCCCAAAACCTTGCCGTAATTTCTCCTGAAATCGCCATTGAGCTTCGAAATTTCGACGAGCTCGGAACCCTGGTCGGACATCGCGTTCTCCTGGAAACATTCCCAGGTGCCCCATAGAGCACTGATTTGCCCGACCGGTCAAGTGAATTTCTGATTTTCCGAATTTGAGAAGGGGACCTGCTGCCGATCCGTCTAAAATGCGGACGGGCTCGACGAACATGAGCTCGCCAATTCCTTGGTGAGGCCGCTGGCCCGGAACTAGCGCCGTGCCTTCTTGCTGACTTGCGACGATTGTAGAGTGAGCGATGGGGTGGCCTTAGCGAGATGTCCTGACGTTGTGCCTTTCCGCGCGATTTGCGATAATCACGGGTACGCAACGTCATGATGATCAAGCGCCGAATACTGATATTGATGCTTCTTCTGCTGTCAGGCGGCGCGCGAGCCGGTGATTTTGCTGGTCAAGCCAGCGTCGTTGATGGCGACACGTTGGAAGTTCATGGAAGCCGCATTCGGCTCTGGGGTGTCGATGCGCCGGAGAGCAGCCAGTTATGCCGCGGCGAGGACAGTTCGCAATATCGTTGTGGCGGGAAGGCAGCAACCGAACTTGACGCATTCATTGCCCGGCGTCCGGTTAACTGCTCGCTCGTCAACCTTGACCCATATGGCCGGGTGGTTGCGACCTGTTCGGTTGGCGGCATCGATCTCGGCGAATGGCTCGTGCGCAAGGGCCTGGCGCTCGACTGGCCCCAATACTCAAAAGGCAGATATGAGGGCGCTCAGCGCGACGCCGAACGCGACGGCCGGGGAGTCTGGAAAGGCAGCTACGTCGAGCCGTGGCTCTATCGTGCCTGCATCCGCGCAAACGGAAGGCCCTCCGACTGTTCGGACGACGCGAATGCCCATCCTTGACGAACTCCAATGCGAGGTGTCAATCCACAACGAACGATGGCCTATCCCCACAGTCGCGCCGCGCGGGTGGCTCTAGCGGTGGTTTGGGCGACTCACGCTAACCCATCAATCTCAAACCACCTCACTGCACTAAAGGAATGAAATGGTTGCTGCCACCCGTGAACTGCCGGCCTCTGGTTACGCGCTCGAAGTGGACGGTCGACTCAAAGCCGAATTTGCAACCAAGGACGGCGCAAGGGCAGGTGGAGAAGAACTCAAGAAGCGTTTTCCCATGCTTCAGATCAGGATCTATGACGCGCAGACCAATGCGCGCGAGGAAATCTAGATCTTGTGACTCAAGTCTAAGCGGATTCTTGCTAGTGCGCATGCGGCTTCCACCGCATCGGGCTCTCGTGAACCGAGCCGCTGATGCGTCTCGGCCGTCCGGCTTCGATCCCTTGCGCGATACGGTGTCGCTCGCCGGAGGCACTCGCGTTAGGGGCCGCCGGCATTGCATGCCGGCGCCGCTATCACTGCCCCGAACGCGGGTGCCTTCTTAACCGGTCTCGCGACTGCAGTCGCCTCGGTGCCCGCGGGCACTTCATGCCCGCGTCGCTATCACTGCCCCTTCGTCGGCTGCGTTTTCTCTTGCCTTCGCTGCGCTTCGGCCGAAGAGTCTCTCCGGGGGCTGGTACGTAATGCGCGGTAAGCTGGCTGTGGAGCCGTCAAGAGCAAGAGGAGAGCCGGGATTTTCGTGACGGGTTACAGGCTGCGAGAGAGGCTCGCGGCGCCCGTCGCGGAGACCCGCGATGTCCAGACTCTATCTTCGGGCGCGCACCGGTGAGGACCGGACAAGCCTGTATGACGAAATCACCAACAAGATCATCGCTGAACTCGAGGCCGGCCGAGTGCCGTGGGTGCAGCCTTGGGGCACCGCGGCGGCGAAGGCCTCTTTGGCCATGCCGAAAAGCGCCGCGACCGGCCGTCAATATAGCGGCATTAACGTTCTAATCCTCTGGGGGGCTGCCATCGAACGCGGATTCACAGGTCAGAGCTGGCTTACCTTCCGCCAGGCGCTGTCGCTCGGCGGTCACGTACGCAAGGGTGGAGCGGCACCACCGTCGTCTATGCCGACCGCTTTGTGCCAGTTGAAGAAAAGCGGCGCGCCAGCGAAAACGGTGAGGAAGCGCAGGCCATTCCATTCCTCAAGCGCTTCACGGTCTTCAACACTGATCAGTGCGACGACTTGCCTTCGGAGATCGCAACGACGGCGCCGCCTCCGCCACCAGGCCTGATCGAGCCGAAGGTTGAATACCTGATCAAGGCGACCGGGATCGACTTCCGCATTGGCGGCAATCGCGCCTTCTATTTACCGGCAGAAGATTATGTGCAGGTGCCGCCACCGCAAGCCTATTTCGAGCCCATCAATTGGCATCGGACGGCCCTGCATGAATTGGCGCATGCCAGCGGCCATGAATCGCGTCTCAACCGCGACTTGTCGGGCAGCTATGGCAGCAAGAAGTATGCCTTTGAGGAGTTGATCGCGGAGATATCGTCTGCGTTCAGTTGCGCCTCCCTCGGTATTGTGCCGACCGTGCGGCATGCCGACTATATCGGCTCCTGGATGGAAGTGCTGCGAGAAGACAATCGCGCGATTGTGCGAGCGGCTTCACAGGCCAGCAAGGTTGCGGATTATCTCCTTGGGTTCTTGCCGGAGCCCGTTGTCGGCATGACGACGGCGAGAGCGGAGCAGGAAGCGGCGTGAGCCTCGTCTCGGCCGCCGCGCGGGTAAGAGAGTTAGAGGGAGGGATTTGCTTTCCGCGACGGGTTGGAGGCCGAGAGAGGCTCTCGGCCGCCCGTCGTGGAGAATCGACATGACGAAGGCTGTCCAAAAGATCACCCTGTCGCCCTCACGCGACATTCCATTCAACAAGCTGGTGTTGAGCCAATCCAACGTCCGTCATGTGAAGGCGGGCATTTCGATCGAGCAACTCGCCGAAAGCATCGCAGCGCGTACGCTCCTGCAGAGCCTCAACGTTCGGGCCATCGTTGATGCCGATGGGAACGAGACCAGCATGTTCGAAGTGCCGGCGGGCGGCAGGCGCTATCGCGCCCTCGAACTGCTTGTGAAGCAAAAGCGCATGGCGAAAACGCAAGCTGTTCCTTGCGTCGTTCGCGACCGGGGCATTGCCGAGGATGACTCGCTCGCAGAGAACGACGAACGGGTCGGTCTGCACCCCCTCGATCAGTTCCGCGCCTTCCAGCGTCTCCACCAAGGTGGCATGAGTGAGGAAGAGATCGCTGCCAGACACTTTGTGACGCCGGCTGTCGTGAAGCAGCGACTTCGACTGGCCTCGGTCTCGAATAAGTTGCACGAGATCTATGCCGAGGACGGCATGACGCTCGAGCAACTTATGGCGTTCTCGGTGACTGCCGATCATGCTCGCCAGGAGCAAATCTGGGAGCAGGTCAGCCGTTCAGGCTACGACGAGCCGTACCAGATCCGGCGCATGTTGACCGAAGAGACGGTCCGCTCATCGGATCGCCGTGTGCCGTTTGTTGGACTGGAGGCTTACGAACAGGCCGGCGGCGGCGTCATGCGAGACCTGTTCGAGCATGACGATGGAGGATATTTGCAGGACGTTGCTTTGTTGGACCGTCTTGTCACCGACAAGCTGAAACTCAAGGCGGAAGAGATCGCCACCGAAGGCTGGAAGTGGATCTCAGTGGCCGTCGATTTCCCCTTCGACCACACCAGGGGCCTTCGAGAAATCGAGGGCAAACCTGTCGACTCTCGCCTGGAGGAGCAGGCCACCATCGACGCCCTCAACGCCGAGCAGGCCAAGCTTGAGTCCGAATACCAGGATGCGGACAAATTGCCCGACGAGGTCGATCAGCGTCTCGGCGAAATCGAGCAAGCCTTGATGGCGTTCGAAGACCGGCCGATGCTCTACGATCCGGCCGAGATCGCCCGAGCCGGTGTCTTCATCAGCATCGATTCCGAGGGACGCCTGTCGGTGGACCGGGCTTACGTTCGGCCAGAGGACGACGTGCCGGCAACCGATGCTGCTGGTGTCGGGCAGGGCGCCGATTCGTCGTCGACCGAAGGTCAAGGAGAGGGCACTTCCGTCCAGAGCACGGTGATCGCGGTCGCAGGTAGTGCTCCTGATGCCGAAGAAGATGACGATGCGGCAAGGCCATTGCCGGATCGGCTGATCACAGAGCTGACGGCGCATCGTACGCTGGCGTTGCGGGATGCGCTTGCAGAAAATCCTGCGATCGCGTTCCAGGCGGTGTTGCACAACTTCGTGCTGACGGCCTTTTACCGGTTCGCGTCGTCCGGGAGCTGTCTCGAGATCGGACTTCGCACGCCGACCTTTCCCGCTCAAGCCCCTGGACTTAGGGAGAGCGCGTCCGCGAAGGCGGTCGAGGCGCGGCATGAGTCCTGGAAAGCACGGCTTCCGAAGAGCGAGAGAGATCTGTGGGATACGCTCACAGCGCTCGATGGCAGTGCGCAAGCCTCCCTGTTCGCTCACTGTGCGTCATTTTCAGTCAATGCCGTCTATGAGCCGGCCAACCGCTACAATCAGGGCCGCGTCTCCGCTCATGGCGTCCGCACGCGGCTCGACCAGGCCGAGGTGCTGGCCCGTGCCGTCGGCCTCGACATGGTTCAGGCTGGCTGGAGACCGACCGTCGACAACTATCTCGGCCGGGTCACCAAGCCTCGCATTCTGGAGGCGGTGCGCGAAGCAAAAGGCGAGTCTTCCGCGCAACTGATCGACCATCTGAAGAAGGCCGACATGGCCAAGGACGCCGAGCGCCTTCTCGACGGTTCGGGCTGGTTGCCGGAGCCGCTGCGTCTCGCCGACGGCACCGCGGCGCCAGCGGACGAGGAAGGTGAAGCAGGCGCACTGCCAGGATTTATCGCCGACGACGAGGACCGGGACAACGCCAGCGACGATGATCCGCAACAGCTCGACGCGGCTGAGTGACATCACAGAGCGGGATGGCTCCGGCCGTCCGCAGCTTTGGGGACCGGTGCACAGCGCCGGTCCCTTTTCTTGCTGGCGAGCCCTGAGAGGTAGAGCCGGGCCGGGAAGGGTTTGAATCGCCGCGGTCTAAGGAGAGCGCCGGGCGATTCGACCCGTTCCTGCTCTCCCGAGAAATCCTGTCATGACCAGATCTCTCGCCGGCGGCGCCGCCGCCGCGCCGCTCTCGATGCGTGCCGCTGCAAGTCTCACCTCTGCCGCCGTCAGGGCCGCCCGACAGCTTCTGACCGATCTGGAACGCGGTCGTCGCATCGATGCCGCCGTTCTGCGCAGCGCCATGGAGGCGGCCTTAGGCGCCTCGGACGCGGCCGGCGTCTGGAACTGGAAGACCGCCTATGACGTCTGCGAGGCGGCAACCGTTCTATTCCTTCGCAAGTTCGGGCCGGCCATGCGCGCCAAGGCTGGCTCGACGGTCGCCATGCTGCCGATGCTCGCGAGAGTCGCGAGCTGTCTGCCGACTCATACGCGGCGCTCCGAGGACAGTCAGGCGCTTCAGCAATTTTCGACGCCGATTCCGCTTGGGCTGGCTGCATGTACCGCAGCCGGCATTACGCCTGCCGATCGCGTTCTGGAGCCCTCTGCGGGTACCGGCCTGCTCGCCGTCTTTGCCGAGCTCGCCGGCGGCGCCCTGATGCTGAACGAGTTGGCCGAGGCCCGCGCGGCGCTGCTCGATCATCTGTTCCCCAAGGTTAAGGTCACGCGGTTCGACGCCGCCCACATCGATGACCACCTCGATGCGAGTGTCGTACCGAGCGTCGTCCTGATGAATCCGCCGTTCTCGGTGGTGGCGAATGTCGATCGACGGATGGCGGACGCGACTCTCCGGCACATCGCTTCAGCACTGGCACGCCTTTGCGACGGCGGGCGTCTCGTCGCCATCACCGGCGCGAGCCTTGCGCCGGACAACCCCGCATGGACCGGAGCCTTTGTTCGCCTCCAGGAACGCGGGCGAGTGGTGTTTTCTGCCGCCATCGATGGCGCCGTTTACGCGAAGCACGGAACCCAGACGGACGCGAGGCTGCTTGTGATCGACAAGCTGCCAGCTGCAGATCCGAAGGTTTTTCTTGCTTCGCTGGGCATGGCGAGCGATGTCGCCACCTTGCTTGGCTGGGTGACGCACCATGTGCCGCCGAGGCTGCCCGTCGCCACGCCGGTCCTAGTCGACGTCATCAGACGCCCCACGACATCTCCATCAGTTGGCGCCTCTGCGCCACGCGTATCGTTCACTTCGAGCGGCGCAGCGCCGGAAGGCGTAGAGCTGGTCTACGAGACGGTCGAATGGTCGCCACCGGAAGGCGCCCGACTGACCGATGCGCTTTATGAGGAATACGGATTGCAGTCGATCCGTATTCCCGGATCGTGCGCACATCCGACCAAACTCGTGCAGTCCGCGGCGATGGCATCCGTTGCGCCACCGAAGCCGTCCTACCGTCCGCACCTGCCTTCGAGGCTGGTAGCAGATGGACTTCTGTCGGACGCCCAGCTTGAGAGCGTCATCTATGCCGGCGAAGAGCATTCTGAGTTTCTCGCTGGCTCCTGGACACTCGACGCGACCTTTGATGTCGTGGCTGCCGCGCGCGACGATGCGGAGAAGGCCGTCCGCTTTCGCCGCGGCTGGTTTTTGGGCGATGGCACCGGCGCGGGCAAGGGACGGCAGGTCGCCGGAATCCTCCTCGATAACTGGCTCAAGGGTCGCCGCCGTGCGGTCTGGATCAGTAAATCCGACAAGCTGATCGAAGATGCGCAGCGCGACTGGTCCGCGCTCGGCATGGAGCGATTGCTTGTTACGCCACTGTCTCGGTTTCGCCAGGGCACGCCGATCCGGGTTTCAGAAGGCATCCTATTTACCACCTACGCCACGCTGCGCACCGACCAGCGAGGCGGAAAGCTTTCGCGTGTCAGGCAGATCGTTGAATGGTTGGGCACCGACTTCGACGGAGTGATCGTCTTCGACGAGAGCCACGCCATGCAGAACGCTGTCGGGGGCAAGGGCGAGCGCGGCGACCAGGCGGCCTCTCAGCAGGGGCGCGCGGGCCTGAGGCTCCAGCACGCTTTGCCGAATGCTCGCGTGGTTTATGTATCGGCGACAGGCGCCACCACGGTCCACAACCTCGCTTATGCGCAACGCCTCGGCCTTTGGAGTGGCGCCGACTTCCCGTTCGCCACACGTGCCGAGTTCGTCGAAGCGATCGAGGAGGGTGGGGTCGCGGCCATGGAGGTCCTGGCCCGCGACCTCAAGGCGCTCGGTCTCTACGCGGCCCGCTCATTGTCCTACGAGGGCGTCGAGTACGACCTCGTTGAGCACCAGCTTACGCCGGAGCAGGTTCGCATCTACGACGCTTATGCCGATGCGTTCGGCATCATCCATAACAACCTCGACGCGGCGATGCGAGCTGTCAACATCACCAGCGAAACCGGAACGCTGAACGGGCAGGCAAAATCCGCGGCGCGATCCGCCTTCGAAAGTGCCAAGCAGCGCTTCTTCGGTCATCTCCTGACTTCGATGAAGACGCCCTCGCTGATCCGATCGATCGAGCGCGATCTCGACGCGGGCCATGCCGCGGTGATCCAGATCGTGTCGACGGGCGAAGCGCTGATGGAGCGCCGGCTCGCCGAAATCCCGACCGGGGAGTGGGGCGATGTCCAGGTCGACATCACCCCGCGCGAGTACGTCCTCGACTATCTCGCCCATTCCTTTCCGGTTCAGCTCTACGAGCCCTTCACCGACTCGGAGGGCAACCTCTGTTCCCGGCCTGTCTATCGCGACGGCCAGCCGGTCGAGAGCCGGGAGGCCGTCGCCCGCCGCGACCGCCTCATCGAGAAGCTCGCATCACTACCGCCGGTGCCTGGGGCGTTGGACCAGGTCGTGCAGCGCTTCGGCACCGACATGGTCGCCGAGGTAACCGGCCGCTCGCGCCGCGTCATCCGCAAGGGCGACCGGCTGGTGGTCGAAAATCGAGCCGGTTCGGCCAACCTCGCCGAGACCTCGGCCTTCATGGATGACGTCAAGCGTATCCTCGTGTTCTCCGACGCGGGCGGTACGGGAAGGAGCTACCATGCCGAACTATCGGCTCGGAATCGGCGTTTGCGGGTCCATTATTTGCTCGAGCCCGGCTGGAAAGCCGACGCCGCGATTCAGGGGCTCGGCCGGACCAACCGGACCAACCAGGCGCAGCCGCCGCTGTTCCGTCCCATCGCGACCGATGTGAAGGCCGAAAAGCGCTTTCTGAGCACCATTGCCCGCCGGCTCGACACCCTGGGGGCCATTACGCGCGGCCAGCGCCAGACCGGAGGACAGGGCCTATTCCGGCCCGAGGACAATCTCGAAAGCCAGTACGGTCGTGATGCCTTGCGTCAGCTCTACACCCTGCTCGCGCGAGGTAAGCTCGACGGCTGCTCGCTCGAAAGATTCGAGGATGCGACCGGCCTGCAGCTGACAGATGCCAATGGGCTCAGGGACGACCTGCCGCCGATCACGACCTTCTTGAACAGACTGCTGGCGCTCACCATCGACCTACAGAACGTCCTGTTCAACGCCTTTGAGCAGCTCTTGGCGGCTCGGATCGAGGGCGCGGTCGCCTCGGGCACCTACGACGTCGGACTGGAAACGCTTCGCGCCGAGAGCTTTGCCGTCACCGACCGGCGGACGATCTATGTCCATCCGGGAACCGGCGCCGAGACCGGGCTTCTCACGATCACCCAGCGCCAGCGCAACTATCCAGTGAGCCTTGATGGCGCTCTCGATCGTCTTTCTGATCGTCGTGCTGTTCTGCTGATCAATGAGCGCTCGGGACGAGCCGCCATCCAGGTGCCGGCGGCAAGCGTCATGCTCGACGACGGCGAGATCGAGCGGCGCATCCGCCTGATCCGGCCGATGGAGCAGCACACGGTCCCCTTGAACACGATGGCGGAGAGCCATTGGGTGGAAGCGGATCGTGAACGCTTCGCCGCGGCCTGGCTGGCGGAGCTTGCCGCGGTGCCCGAGTTCACGGAAAGCACAATCCACGTCGTGGCCGGCTTGCTGCTACCCATCTGGAAGCGGCTGCCGAACGAATCGACCCGCGTGTATCGGCTTCAGACCGATGCGGGCGAACGCATCATCGGCCGTAAGGTTT
This sequence comes from Bradyrhizobium sp. RDI18, assembly GCF_043203335.1. Lineage (NCBI taxonomy): Bacteria > Pseudomonadati > Pseudomonadota > Alphaproteobacteria > Hyphomicrobiales > Nitrobacteraceae > Bradyrhizobium > Bradyrhizobium sp. RDI18. Next base: position 7,014,758 of record NZ_JBICRN010000008.1, read on the forward strand.
CTGCCGCCTGGGTCGCAAATGTCCTTGCGTCGGACGCGCCCGCGCTGGCGCCGGACGCTGCCTTTGCCGCGCTGATGGACGGACGCACCGTCCTCGACCTCGCAGAGGGGCTCCAGCTTCGCCGTGTCCGAGTGATGGGCGCATACCGCATCGAACTCTCGGGATTCAACGACACGATGCGCGATCGACTGCGGGCTTACGGCCTTTTTGGGGAGATCATCTCCTGGAAGCTGCGCATGTTCGTGCCCACGGACGCAAGCGGCGCCGAGATCCTGTCGAAGGTGCTCGATAGCTATCCCGTGGCGCGCATCGGTGAACGGGAGGTCGCGTGATGTCCCGCGACGCCTCCGAATTGGCACGCCGCCTCGCGCGCGAGGCCGAGGCGGTGTGCCGGCACTATCTCTCTCATGGAAAGCGGGCGGGGCGGTACTGGGTGGTCGGCGACGTCCACAACACCCCGGGCCGCTCGCTGTTCGTGCGACTCCAGGAATCGCCGAAGGGGCCCGCCGGCAAGTGGACCGATGCTGCGACTGGGGAACATGGCGATCTCCTCGACATTATTCGCCAGAGCCTGGGCCTTCGAGACTTCCGCGAGGTAGCCGAGGAGGCGAGGCGCTTTCTGAAGCTGCCTCGTCTTGAGCAGCAACTTGCGCCGAAACCCATTCGTTCGCTTGCGCCGGCCGGATCGCAAGGGGCGGCTCGTCGGCTCTTTGCGATGTCCAGCTCGATTGAAGGGACGGTTGTCGAGACGTATTTGCAGCGTCGCGGAATAGCCCACGTCCACCATGGTGGCAGCCTCCGCTTCCACCCACGTTGCTACTATCGGCCGGACGACCATTTGCCGACCGAAACCTGGCCGGCGATGATAGCGTGCGTCACCGATCTCGATGGACGCATCACCGGCGTGCACCGCACCTGGCTCGATCCAGGCGGCTTTGATCGGCTGTGCCAAGGCAAGGCTCCGGTCGACACCCCTCGGCGAGCCATGGGGGACCTGCTCGGCAACGCCGTTCGCTTCGGTGTAGTGGACGATGAGCTCGCCGCTGGCGAGGGAATCGAGACCATGCTGTCGCTACGTTACGCGCTGCCGACCATGCCCATGACCGCCGCGCTCTCGGCTAATCATCTCTCAGCCATGTTGCTGCCATCTGGCCTGCGCCGGCTCTATATCGCCCGCGACGCCGACGACGCTGGAGATGCCGTACAGGCGATCCTTACCCAGCGCGCGGAAGCTGCCGGCGTTGAAGCGATCGTGCTGTCGCCCCGGCTAGGTGATTTCAACGAAGATCTGCACATCTTCGGTCTCGAGGCCCTCCGAGCAGCGTTGCGGCTTCAACTGGTACCAGAGGACGTCGTCCGCTTCCTGCATTCGTCGACGGTACCTGCGGAATAGCCCGCGGCGTTCGATCGACGTTCATAGGTCGGTTATCGCGAGGCCAATGCCGGAAGAGGACGCGACCTCGGCCTTCTAGAGGGCGATCTGACGGCAAGCGGCCCGGGCCGGCAATGGCTACGTCCGGCTATTTTCCGCCGCGCGCCTGCTATAAGAAGACAAATTAGCCATCTGGAGGGCGCGCTTTGCATCGCGAAGCAAAATAGCCGGCCTTCGCCATCCTCCGCTGCCGCTTCGGCCCTTTCGGGTTCTGGCCCGTTCCGCCCGCCGCCTGAGTGATCGCCACGAAGGCCGCGATGGGCGCGGCCGATCCGGCAAAGGATCTCCTCCATGACCCACCACGACGACATCGAACCGCCGCAGGCCTCTTCTCCAACGGATCACGTTCTCCCCGAATTGCAACTCTTCGGCTACCGCCCCTTCGACGACCAGCCCGATCCACGGCCGCTTCCCGAGGGCAAGATCATCGCCGTAGCCGTCGCCGACATCTTTGATGCACTGGTCGCAACATTGAGCGACACACGGCTCGAGCCAGACCTTGACGATCTGCTCTGGTCGACCGTCAACCTGTTCCATCGTGCCGTCGACCGCATCGAACGCCAACTCGACGACAACGAACAGGCGCAACGGAAGAGCCAGCGCGAGCAGAATGGCTCCGAAGTACGATCGGTCGAACTCGAGCGTCTGACGGCGGAAGGCATCACGCTGATCGAACGCCGAAACTGCCTGGAAGTCTTCCGCGATCAGGCCATCGAGCGCTTCGAGACTCACACCGGCTCGTCCTGGCGCCCCCGATCGGGATCACTGGTGAACCACCGCACGCTAACCGCAGCGATGATCGACTCCCGCGACTTCATTGCGGCCAAGCGTCGCGCCGAGACCGAGGTCATGTTGCCGCCGGGGCCAAAGATCGCACTCACCGGCGGGCTCGATTTCAACGACCACCACCTCATCTGGGATCGCCTCGACAAGGTCTACGCCAAGCATCCCGACATGGTCCTGCTCCACGGTGGCTCTCCGAAAGGCGCCGAACTGATCGCCTCCAAGTGGGCGACAAATCGCAAAGTGCCGCAGATCGCCTTCAAGCCCGACTGGACGAAACATGCCAAGGCGGCGCCATTCAAGCGCAACGATGCCATGCTCGAACTCCTGCCCATCGGCGTCATGCACTTCCCGGGCACGGGAATCCAGGACAACCTCGCCGACAAGGCGAAGCGGCTCGGCATTCCCGTCTGGAGGTTCGGCGGCGCGTGAGCGCCGTCTTCTCGCTTCAAAGCCATCAGGGCGGAGTTGCATACGCCGCAACTCCGCCTCGTTTCGATTTTATGTCTGAATTGCGCCGTGGTGGTGGTGGAAGGCGCGACTGGTAGATCTATGGAGCCACCACCATGCTTGCCCTTGGGCTTGTTCTCAACACACTCGGTATCGGTTTGTTCTGCTGGGCGATCTTCGCGCTCGCAGTGTATGCCCTGCCGTTTTTTGTTGCACTGAGTCTCGGAATGACGGCGCTTCGGAGCGGCGTCGGCGTCGTCGGCGCGCTGCTTATCGGAACGGCCGGTGGTGCGCTGACACTTGTCCTCGGTCAGACCGCCGTCGCCATTACTCGGTCCTTGACCTTGCGCATCGCGATCGCGATCGCATTCGCTGTTCCGGCGGCGGTTGCTGGCTATCATCTCGTATTCGCCCTGTCTCAGATCGGGGTATCTTCGATGGCTTGGCGTGAGGCCTTCGCTTGCCTCGGCGCGATTTGCGTTGCCGGCACGGCTTGGACGCGCTTGACCGTTTTTGCGGAGGCCCGCCCGTTCAGTTCGGTTGAGGCGGTGGAGAAGCCGTCTCAACCAATTCTTACGGCCGCCACGCGCGAGGGATGACCGTTCACCGCCTTCGCCGTCGAACAGGTTCGCGTAGATCGGCCTGTTGAACGATGGATGATCGGGACCTGAGTGGGAAGGGCGCAATCCTCCTCGGAATGCCCTGACCAAGCCGCACCATTTCCGGTTCGACCACATAACTGCGGCGGAGCGGCGTTGTCTCGATCGTTCCTTCGGCGGCGATGCCGCCTTTTGCAGCAGATTGTTTCTCTTTCTGCGCCAAATCGTTTCGACCCCTTGTTCGGCACAACCGAGACACGCCACGTCTTCTCCTAAGATTGCGGTTCAGCACGCGGACGCACGTGGCCTCATTGATGGCTTGATCAGGCCAAAGACCGGCTTCGCCTCGATCGTCTGAGCCGCAACGCCGTTGATGCGACTTTCTTCCCCTGGGCTGCGCCCATTCCTCGCGAGGCAAGAAAGTCGCCACAACGGCGTCCTCCGCTGCGCTACGGCCCGCAAGCGGGGTGCGTCGCCGATCGTCCTCGGCCTTTAGATCGCCATCGAGGCCGCGGTGGTCGCGGGCTCGAAACACAACAGGTGAAGTGACATGGCTAACATCGGTTCTTTCAAGAAGGTCGGCAACGATTTCCAGGGCGAGATCATCACCCTCAGCTTGCAGGCCAAAGGCGTCCGCATCGTCGCCGAGACCAACCGGTCGAACGACAACGCCCCCAGCCACCGCATCTACGTCGGCCGCGCGGATTATGCCTAGCGCCGGATTATGCGGAGTCGTTGGCTGGTAGCCGCGGTTTTCCCGGGCTTTTGTGGCTGCACCGCTCCGCATAATCCCGTGGAGAGAAGCCGCGGCGCCTCGCACGAGGTGAGGCGCCGCAGCGGCGCGGGTCAGCGCGACCAGACCAGCGCGTAGCCGTCGTCGACCGCGACGAGGTTGGCATAGATCGGCGCCGGGAAGGACGGGTCGTCGAGCTTGACCGAGTGGTAGACGGTGTTGTCCTTGGAGGTCCGCTGCCACGCGGCACCTATCTCGACATTACCGACCACCACGCGCAAGTTCGGAGCCTTCTCGTTCTCGGAGGGTTCGGCAGGAAGGAAGCGCGCCTTGAAGTTGAGCGAGAGCGTCTTGATGGTGCCGGTGTAGGAGCCGTCTTCGGCGCGGGTGAAGGTGCCAATCTGAGCCATGGTGATCTCCTGTTGCTGTTCCCAAGCCCGCGACCATCGCGGCCTTGATGGCGATCTCTGAGCGCCGCAACGACCGGCCCGCAGCCTCTGGCCCGCAGCGCAGCGGAGGATGGCGGGCGGAGCGATCTTGTTGCCTCGCGAGGAATGCCGCCGCTTGGCGGCAGGGGAAGAAGATCGCGAACAAGCCATTGCGGGTAAAGGTCGGCGAGCGCAGTGAGCGTATTGTGGCGCGTGATCCGCCAGCAAAAGGCCGGTATGGACGTGGGCCAAACAGCCCGACAGGAGAGTAACGGCTCAAAGGCTTCACCACCGCCGCGACGGCGCCACCATCACGGCAAGCGCGATTGAGCCACAGCGCTTTGCTTCGCCGATCCCAACCCAATGGAGAGGCGCTCGATTGCTCGTGCGGCACGGCGCGGTGATGCCGCGACGTCACAGCGCATCAAAGGTATTTCGTCGTAACGATCGGCTGCCCGACGTCTCTCACCCTGAAGGCAGCGGTGCTTTCTCCAACAGCGAGGCAATCAGCGCGTCTGGTGCCTTGAACCGTCCACGGCGCAGCGCCGGCGGAATGACCGCTTCCACCGCCTCCAGCTTTTCAGAGGGATCCATGCGCAGATAAATCTCCGTGGTGCGGATATCGGCGTGGCCAAGCCAGAGCGCGACCTTGCGGATGTCGCGTGTGGCCTGCAACATCAGGACCGCACAACTGTGCCGCAGAAGATGTGGCGATAGCGTGCGGCCGCTCAGGGTCGGGCATCGAGCCGCGGCGGCCTTTGCGTGCTTTTCGAGGATATACTCAAAGCCGGCGCGGGTCATTGCCATCCCTTGGGCGTTGACGAACAGCTCGGTCGCTGGCGGCTTTCCTCGCACTGATAGCCAAGCGCGCAGGTCGCGAGCGGTTTCCTTCCATAGCGGAAGGCTGCGTTCGCGCCGGCCCTTGCCGAACACCAGGATGCTTGGCCTCGGTTGCAGCGTGACGTTCTCCAGGGTGAGGCCGATCAACTCGGAGACGCGCAGGCCGCCGGCGAAGCACAAATGCAACATCGCCCGATCCCGTAGTCCGAGGCGTGTCGTCGCGTCGGGCGCATTGAGCACGGCGCGGATCTCGTCCATGGTCAGATGGCGGATGAGCTTCTGGTCGTGACGCTTGCCTGGGATCGCACTGATCTGGGCGACCTGCTCCAAGGCGCCGGGATGCCGCAGCTCGACGTAGCGCATGAACGACTTGATTGCGGCGAGCCGCAGGTTGCGAGTCGCCGGACTATTGCCGCGATCATGTTCGATGTGATGCAAGAACGCGACCACCATGTCTGCATCGATCTGCTCGAGCTGGATCAGAGAGGGGCGCGTGTGCAGGCGCTGGGCGGCGAAGGCGAACAACAGCTGGAAGCTGTACGCATAGGTCTCGCAGGAGTGCGGACTGTAGCCGCGCTGCTGCGGCATGTGCTCGCGCATGAAGCTGGTGATGAGCGGGGCGATCGGCGTCATGCGACTTCCCCGGCGATCAGCGCCTCGGCAGCACCCGCTATATCGGCCATGAGGTCCGGGGTGGCTCCCAGATACCAGTAGGTATGCCGGATGTCTGCATGACCGAGATAAGTGGCGAGAGCGACGAAGTCGCGCGCAACGTCATCACGACGCGTCGCGCATTGCTCCAGCACGCGCGTCGCGAAGGTGTGGCGCAGATCATGGATACGCGGACGTCGCGACCGATTCTGACCGACTTCAGCCTTGCGCAGGATCACATTGAAGTTGCTCTGGGCGGTCCGAAGCGACATCGGCTTGGCATCCACGGACAGGAACACATGGTCATCCATCCCGGCGAACCGCCGCCGTATCGCAAGATAGGCCTGCAGCGCCTCGACCACGCTGAGGTGCATTGGCACGAGCCGGCTCTTGTTGAACTTGGTCAGGCGGATGTGCAGCACGCCGTCGGGCAGCAGATCGTCTAACCTCAGGTTCAGAGCCTCGGAGATCCGCAGACCCGTCGACGCCAGCAGCCCGATCAGCATCACATAGATGTGGCGCCTGAGCGGGCTGGGCTTCTGGCGCCGCAGATTGCCCGCAGCGTCGAGCATGCGCGCCAGTTCCTCTGGCGTGTAGATATAAGGCGCGGGACGTGTTGCAGGGCTGCGGGGATGATGCGGCACTTCATGCTCGCGATCCTCCGCGTAGAGGAAGCGGGCAAAGAGCGCGATCTCCTGAAGCCGCCGCTGGTGACTGCGCGGGGTCGACGAGACGGCCGCCGCCCAGGCGATCGCGGTCTCGCGGCGAACGTGAGTATCTCCCCGGTCGACCGCATAACGCGCGAACGCGGTGAGGTGTCGGGCCGTCTTTGCGAGCTTGAAGCCGAGCGAGCGGCGCAGCTCGATGTAGCGATCAACATCATCGATCAGCATGGCGACCTCCCCGGCCAGGGCTGCGCGATGGCCGCCAGCAGCGCGATATCGACCTTGGCGTAATGCGCCGTCATTGCTTGCGATCGGTGGCGCAACACCGTGCTCACGCCTGGCAGGCTGACGCCGTGGCGGAGCATCGCCGTAGCCGCCGAGTGGCGCAGGATATGCGCACCCTTGTAACGGCTCTCGACGCCCGCGCGCTTGAGCGCACGCTTGACCAGGCATTTGACCGTGATGCGGTCGATTGGCCGCAGCGGCGCATATTCGGTGATGAACAGGGACGGTATGGCCAGTGCCGGCCGTCCGCGTTCTATGTAGGCGAGCAGCGCATCGCCGATCTCCTGGGTAAGCGGCAGCAGTTCCTCGCGCCGGCTTTTGCCGCACAGGCGGATGGTACCCTGCCGCCAGTCGATATCGTCGAAGCTGAGCCGCGCCACCTCGCTCGCCCGAAGCCCAAGCCGGACCAAGAGCAGGATGATGGCCCGATCGCGCAGGCGACGCTCCCCGTCGCACGCACCGATGATCCGTGCGATATCGGCATCAGGCAGGAACCGGGGGATTGATGCCAGCCGCCATCCCGCAACATTCGGCATGGCGTGGTCGAGCCCAGCCGGACATCGTCCTGTCGCGATCAGGAAGCGCAGGAATGCGCGGATGCCGACCGATATGCCCTTCATGCGCTCGACCGATACGGCTTTCGCACGTTCGATCATGTATGCTCGGATCGTCACGGCGTCGTAGGCCGTCGGGATATCCCCCAGCGCATCGACAAAGCGAGTGATCGTCCCGAGATACGTGGCCAGCGTCGTTTCAGCCAGGCCGCGCTGCTCGCGGGCCCAAGCCGCAAATTCGAGAACCAGTGGCGCCGCCGATTTGGTCGGTAATCGCGTCAACACCCCTTGATCCTCAAGGTAGGCGATGAACAGCTTGGCGCACTCGACCGCGTCCTTGTTGAGGTCGCCGCGGAAGCGCGGCCGATGTCCCGCTTCGATCAAGGAGAACGAGGCCGCGTGCGCCTCACGGATTGCAGCCAGCGTGTAACCTTCCCCGCGCGCCCAGTGCGTCCAACTCGCAAGCAGCCGCATCCTCTCGACGATGGTAAGTGGCGTATATCGGCGCTCACGGAGCCATCGAGTAAAGTCGACCGCGTGGTCTGCGGCCATTCCCGCCTTCAATCGGTCCCAGACCGCGTTCTGACGGACATAAACACCTGTCGGCATGTCGCCCCCTTCTGGATGTTGAGGCAGGACTATGGTCGAGGTGGTTGTCGTTCGGAACGTCAGTCAGCGGTTGTGCCGGGCATACTCGGCCACACGCTACCCTACTGGAGCGTGATGGTTCTCCGGTCGTGCTGTGATGCCCTGCGACCGACGGGCCTTGCTGGGCGGATCTGCCCCGAGATGCGGTCTGCGACCCGGCCTGTTCCCCGCAACAGCGTGTCGGCGATCTTCTTCCCCGCGGCTGCGCCGCTCCTCGCGCAGCAACAAGATCGCCGCACGCCGTCCTCCGCATGCGCTGCGGCCTGACGGTGCGGGTCGGCCGTCCCGGGGCTCTCGATCGCCACAAGGCCGCGATGGTCGCGGGCTTGAACACAGCACAGGAGATCCACCATGTCCCAGATCGGTTCGTTCACCCGCAGCAACGATGGCACCTATACCGGCACCATCAAGACGCTCGCGATCGATGCCAAGGCGCGCCTCGTCCCCAGCGATCCCGCCTCCACCAGCGAGAAGGCGCCAGACCTGCGCGTGATCGTCTCAGGTGTCGAGATCGGTGCCGCCTGGCGCCGGACTTCGAAGGACGACCGCACTTACCACTCAGTCAAGCTCGACGATCCGTCCTTCACCGCGCCCATCTACGCCAACCTCTTCGAAGGCGACAATGGCGAGTTTGCACTGATCTGGTCGCGCTGACCTACACCGCGGCGTCTCGCAACATCGCGGGACGCCGCGGACAGAGCCCTCGTTATTATGCGGAGCGGCACAGCCACAAAAGCCCGGGAAAACCGCGGCTACCAGCCAACGACTCCGCATAATCCCGCGCTACGCATAATCGGTGTTATGCGGTGCACCGCATAAGGCCGAGATCGGGGCGGCCTGGTCGAAGCGCTCCGAGGAGGGTCGCGACTACCTCTCGCTCAAGCTCGACGATCCGTCGTTCAACGCGCCGATCTACGCGAACTTGTTCGATGACGAGAGCGGGGAAGGCTACACTCTGCTCTGGTCGCGGCCGCGGAAAAACGGCGAGTGAGACTCTCCTCCGCCAAGCCCTGCCCGACCTGTTCGGGCGGGGCTTTTCTTTACAACCGCGCAATATGGCTCCCCAACGGCGCCAATTAGATCCGCGCCTGAACTAGGCTCCTCATTCCTTTTGCTGGGCCTTGCGCGATCTCTACAGGATTCTCATCAGGCAAAAAATGTTATCGACGTGGCTGACACCTCGCGTGAGCAGTGCTATTTCTTCTTGCGACGCGGGCGCCCCGGCTTGCGACCTTTGGGCAAAGGCTTGGGCGTCGTTGCTCCTTTGGGCGGCTGAACGAACAACTCGGATAAATGAACATCCAGCGTACCGGCGATTCGATCGAGAAGGTCAATTGTCGGGTTCTCCGATTGCCGCTCAAGACCACTCATGTATGAACGGTCAATCCCGGCATCGTACGCCAATTGCTCTTGCGGAATGCCGCGATCCACGCGGATCCGGCGCACATTCCAGGCCACAAGCGCACGAGCTTTCATGCGTCAAAGCAGCCATTTGGTAGGCCATCAAACCACTGGCTATAGCCTTAGTATTTCGGTAAGTTCGTCTCGAATGCAGTCGACGAAGTCCGCGCGTAGGCTTACATGAAACAGCCGGCGTTAGATCCAGATGTTGCGGACGTGGCGCCGAATGAGTCGGTGCTGACAACCTATGACGAACAGCATTTGGTGACCTATTGGCGGCTTCTCGATGCCGAAGCCGCTGGCGCCGACTGGAAAGAAGTGGCTCGAATCGTGCTGCACATCGATCCGGATCGCGAGCCGGTGCGCGCCCGCAAGGCATTTGACAGTCACTTGGCACGAGCAAGATGGATGGCAGACCACGGCTACCGCGACTTACTTCGCGGTGGTACGACCGAGTAGCGAAGAAAACTATCGTTCGCATTTCGTAATTAGAACAGAATTCTCCCGCCGACGGCGTGATCGCCTGTAGGCATCACGCAATGCACAATTGCTGACTTCCCCAAAACTCCAGGCTTCATAGAGATAGGCCGTAATCGTTGTACGGCAGGGGATCAGAGTAGTGTCTGAGATCGACTGGCGCTCACCGGAGGCGTATCGGCAAGCCATTGAATCAGGGGAGATGGCAGATTTCGCTTGGGAGTCACTCCGGCGGAGTACGAATTATCGAATGGCTTACCGCAACGCTCGATCGAAAGGCGGGCGGGTGACGTCCGAATTCAGAAGGAGATGGGGCGTCTGCTTTCGCTCATGACCCGCAGGGGTCCTTCTACGAACAAACGATCTTCTGGGCACCCGAGGCCTTGCCCACCGTGCTGCCGATCGTTCGGAACGTGTCGGCCGCGCAAGGCGTCGGCGCGATGCTACCGCTTGCCGAGCTTGCATCGGGCAGCATCAAACAGGCATCGGACGGCTGGCATGCCGTGTTGCGCATTCAGGAGCGCAACATCACCTCTGGCTGAAAGAGGCTCCGCAGCTGGGTATCTCTTATGCCGCCGAATTACCGCTCGATCCAGATTTTGAGATCCGCGCGCATGCCTCACATCGGCTGTGGCGAGCCATCAACGGTCGTCCGTCAGGACCGCCCTTCCATCAGCTTTCGGCACAGCGGCGCGAACGGTTGGCCTTGGCGCTGCGAGCGCTCGATGGTCACATAGATGGCGCCTCCTATCGCGTGATCGCCGAGGTGCTGTTCGGCCGAAAACGCATCCCGGAAAGCGCCTGGAAGACTCACGAATTGCGCAGCCGCACCATCCGCCTGGTGCAGGCTGGCTTAGCCTTGATGGGTGGCGGCTATCGCGCCTTGCTTCGTCCACCATCTCGCAAGGATTAGGGCAGGGGTGCCGAAAATCGCCCCCGCATCTTCGGCATCCCTCTAAGCCTTTCTACTCCGCCATCGTGACCGTCAACGCACGACCCAACGCGGTCGCGCTCGAAACGATCACGGAGCCACACAAATGCCCGATCCGAACGCCGGCTTGCCGCAGCGATATCTGCGGACGCCAGAAGCTGCTCGATTTCTCAGTCTGTCCGGGCGGACCCTGGAAAAGCACCGAACCTACGGCACGGGTCCCGCCTATCGGAAGCTCGGGGGACGCGTCGTCTATGCGCTGGAAGACCTGAAAGCCTGGGCCGATCGCGGCGCCAAGACTTCGACCTCGGATCCCGGTGCAGGCACCGTGCTGCCGGCTAAGCGGCATGCGCCCATACCGTATGCCGGCCGGCCGCGTCGCTGAACGTCGCTAGGGATTATCTCGATGCGACGCAGACACATCTCTGAACGGGAACAGCTAAGTCTCTTCCAGGCGCTGTCTGGCGATCTCGCGCCACGCGATGCGCAGGATTTGATGGCCTATCCGTTCTTCTCCCTCGCTAAATCCAGGCGAGTCGTTCCCATCGACTTCCGCGCCGGCAAAGTTGCCATTCGCGTCGAAGCCGTGCCGGAGCATGGCATGGCTACCATCTGGGACGCTGACGTCTTGATCTGGGCGGCGTCGCAGATTGTCGGGGCCCGCGACGGCGGATTGAAGACCTCCCGCCTGATGGCGGCAACGCCGTATGAGATTCTGACATTCGTTGGTCGCGGCACCAGCGTTCGGGACTACGACCGTCTCAAGGCCGCACTCGACCGGCTGCAATCGACCACTGTCATGACGTCGATCCGTCAATCCACCGATCGGCGGCGGCACCGATTCTCCTGGATCAATGAATGGAAAGAGACAGCCGACGTGCACGGCCGGCCCCGCGGATTGGAGCTGATTCTGCCGGACTGGTTCTATGCTGGTGTGCTGGATGACGCGCTCGTGCTCACCATCGACCGGGCGTATTTCGACCTGACGGGTGGCCTCGAACGCTGGCTTTATCGCGTTGTTCGCAAGCACGGCGGCAGCCAGAAGGGTGGCTGGAGCTTCGACTTTGCTCATCTCCACGCCAAATCCGGCAGCCTCTCGCCGCTCAAACATTTTGCCTATGATCTGCGCGAGATCGTCCGCCGTCAGACATTGCCGGGCTACCAACTCGTCATTGAGCGCGGCTTGCGCGGCGACGAGCGTCTGGCCTTTACGCCGATTGCCGTCGATCCTATTGCGGCGCGTCTGCGCAAGCGCGGTCTGAATGTTCGCCCGGGGGAAAACCTGTGAATCAGTTCGTGCTATTGGGGACGACAACCGACGTGCCAACGGGGACCCGATCCTCGTGTTATCGGGGACCAAAATCGGATGAAACGTCTTGGCACTCAACGACTTGCCGCGGTCGTAACTTTACTAACCTGGAATCCTTCGGATTCCTTCTAACGAGGTCGCGCGTTTTCCGGCCTGTTGGTAAGCGGGCGTTCGTGAACTCACACCAAGGGGCGCGGACCGGCCATCGCTGCAGCAAAGACGGTTCGCGACCCCGGAATTGGACCACTGCTGAGTTGGGCGCCGATCGTGCTTCGCAATGGTTTAGCCCTCCAAGGGAATTGCTGCAGTCGGCGGAGCTGGGCGCATGGCGCACCCTGTCTGTGTTTCGATTCGGCAGAGCAAATTCGTCATCGATTGCGTCCGGCCTGCGCGACCATTCCAAGATCGCATCCTTTGGACGCGGAATATGCATTGCCATCGGGCATGGCGACTTATTCACGATCGAAATCCTCCATGACGGCGGAGGAACTGCATGAGCGACCTCACGCATGTTGAACTGCTGTGGCTTGAGAAGCGGATCGAGAACTGGATTCGGTTCGGCCGGGTGGCGGCCGAACAGATACTGGATCGACGACGTCGTGTCGTCTCATTTGCACCGGGCAGCATCTTTGCCTTCGTGCGCTGGACGTCCAGCGACTACGGAACCGTCGTTTCAAAGATCGATATCTTGCGTGCCGTTACGCCGGGCCAGCGCTGCGCAACCGTGCCCTATGTACGCCCAGGCGGCGATATTTTGCTGCGGCTCTCCGGTTGGCCGAAAGTCGAGCGGGTGCTGCAATTGATTGACGCCGTCGAGGCGCTCGGCATCAATGCTGCCGACGCAGCGCCTGACTACTGGCATCACGCACACAACCGCCTGTCCGTCGGAGAAGCGCCGAGGTTCTACACGCGGTCGCGGCATCAGATCTGGCTTCAACGCCGGAAGATCGCGCCATGAAACACCGGATGATGACGCTCCTGACGATGTTCGGCTCGGTCGCCTTGCTGACCTCGGTGATCTGCGCGAAGCCTGTTGCCCTGTACGTCTGGAATGCCTCAGAGAGTACCCCGCTTGGGCTCTATCGCCTGCAGCCCGTCGACACGCTGTTTGTCACCGAACTGGTTGCAGTCCTGCCGCCGGAGCCGCTTGCTGCTTTCCTTGCTGAGGGCAGCTATCTGCCGCGCGGCGTGCCAATGCTGAAGCGCGTCCTCGCACTCCCCGGGCAAACGGTTTGCAGGAATGGCCTCACCATTACCGTCGATGGAATTGGACTTGGCGAGGCGCTCGATCGCGACAGGCGTGGCCGTCCCCTCCCGATCTGGCAGGGCTGCCGCGTCGTCGCGCGAGATGACGTCTTCCTCATGAATTGGCAGTCGTCGGATTCGCTGGACGGCCGCTACTTCGGACCCATCACGGCCTCTGCAATCATCGCCCGCGCGCTGCCGATCTGGACGGATGGAGAGAATTAACCGTGTGTTGCTCACGCTCTCAAATAGGCGCGCCTCTAACCCGTCGGATACAGCCGCATTCCTCCTTCCCGGCCAGAGCTAGCAGGGCCGCGGCATCGCGTGACCGTCGGAGTGGACCACTTGGCCAAGTCGCAAGCAAGTCGCCAAGAGTCGGCTGTCGGCAAATTGGTGGTGTCGTATTCAATCGCGTGCTGTCGGGACTTTTCGCACGGGGGACTGTGAGGAGAAGGGAGCACGATCAGACGAGCCACGGACGGCAAGGGAAAAGCGCCGCCTTCGGCCGGGCGCATGTGGTTGGTGGAGATGAGGTTTTAAGAGGCAGCGAGAATGATCAAGCCGTCGCTCCATTCCAAATCGTCAAGGAAATCAGCGCAGCGAGAGCCGTCGGCCAAGGCGAGTTTGTGGTGAAACCATCATGAGCCAGCGCGACAATGACCTTCGTGTTCGCCCTGGCCGCATTCGCGACAGCGGACGTAGTTCCTCGCGTCCGAAGAGCTTTGTCGGCCAGGTCATGCGAGCGGCCAAGAAGGCCGGGCATGTCGGCGACGGTTTTGGGCGCGGTAAAGGTGGAGCGAGCCGGTCGCACTTCGGACGAGGCCGGCGTGCCGCGCTATCCTTGTCCTCCGCTCGACCTCGCGGCGCGTGGTAATGAAGGCGCGCGTGGTCCGTCACCACGGCACGCGCTTTCGCTCGGCACCGCTGACCAAGCACATCACCTATTTGAAGCGCGAGGGCGTGACGCGTGACGGTACGGACGCCCGGATGTTCGATGCGACGTCGGATGCGGCGGAAGAGCGCGCCTTTGCTGAACGATGTGAGGACGACCGCCATCATTTTCGATTTATCATTTCTCCGGAGGATGCCGCCGAGCTCGGCGACCTCCGCACCTTTACCCGCGAGCTGATGACTGACGTCGCGCGGGATCTCGGAACCAAACTGGACTGGATTGCGGTCGACCACTGGAACACCGACAATCCACATATTCATGTCCTGATCCGCGGCCGCGCGGAGGACAGCCAGGATCTGGTCATCAGTCGGGATTACATCAGCCGCGGGTTTCGGGATCGCGCGGCCGAGCGCGTCACGCTCGAGCTCGGGCCGCGCAGCGAGCGAGACATCCAGTCCGCCCTGGAACGGGAGGTTACGGCCGAACGCTGGACCAGCCTCGATCGGGCGCTGCGTGTCGCCGCCGACGAGGGCGCCGGCGTGGCGGACCTTCGGCCAAATGCGTCAGGCGAAGACTTAAGCCTCCGCCGCCTGATGGTCGGCCGGGCAGCCAGGTTGGAGCGTCTCGGTCTTGCCGATCAAGTTGCACCCGGCTGCTGGACGCTGAAGCCTGGTATCGAGGACAAGCTGCGTGACCTCTCGATTCGCGGCGATGTCATCAAGACCATGCATCGGGCGATGAGCGTTCGTGGCCGCGAGCCGGATGTCTCCGGCTTTACCTTGCACGGCGAGGTACCGACAGATCCGGTGCTCGGCCGGCTGGTCGAGCGCGGACTGCATGACGAACTGAAAGGCTCGGCCTATGCAATCGTCGAGGGAATCGATGGACGAACGCATCACGTCAGGTTCACCGATATCGAAATGACCGGCGATGCCGCGCCCGGCGCGATCGTGGAGGCACGGTCTTACGACGATGCGCAGGGCCGTAAACGTCTCTCGCTCGCCACCCGATCGGATCTCAGTATTGAGGCCCAGGTCACGGCGCCGGGAGCGACCTGGATTGACCGGCAATTACTCGCGCGGGATTCGATCTTCGCGAGCGGTGGTTTTGGATCCGAAGTGCGCGAAGCCATGGACCGTCGGGTTGACTATCTCGCAGGCGAGGGCCTTGCGCGGCGGCAGGGAGCCAGGGTCATCTTTGCCCGCGATCTCCTCAACACGCTAAGGCGGCGGGAGCTCGATGCTACGGTTGCAAGACTCTCGGCCGAGACGGCGTTACCGCATACTCCTTCGTCGGAGGGTGAACGCATCGTGGGCGTCTATCGTCAGCGCGTAACGCTGGCGTCAGGCCGGTTTGCCATGATTGACGACGGACTTGGATTCCAGCTCGTCCCCTGGCGGCCAGCATTGGAGCAGCATCTCGATCGACAGGTATTCGGGGTCGCGGCACGCGGAGGCGGGGTGACCTGGAGCTTTGGAAGGAAAATTGGCCTGGGAATCTGATTGGTGGGCTGCCCAGCACTTCCGCGCCAGCGGACGAGGCGCTTGATGTGAAATCGGTTGAACGCAATCGCACTTCGCGCTGCCGGTCAGATACCATGCAATCTCGATCGGCTTTTGTACGACAATCTATCCGAACACACGATGGTTGCGATTGAGCGGTTGCTCAGGGTCGCGAGGAACCCTTTGATGGCCAACGTTCAGCGCGTCGGGTCTGCTTCAGGGCCGCACTGCTGGAAGCAACGTTAGAAGGTCCAACGATGAAGCCCAGAATTGGCGTCTACCTCTCGGAGCAAATGGCCGCGCGGCTAGCGGCAGCTGCCAAGCGTCCCGGCGCCACCAAATCAGCGCTCGTTGAGGCCGCCCTCGCTCAGTTCCTCGGTTCGGATGATGAAACCAACAACATCCCGGTAGACCGTCGCCTTTCCCTTATGAGCCGCCAACTTGAAGAGCTCGATCGCGGTCTTAGAATCGTTAATGAGACTGTGGCCCTTCAGGCGCGCTTCCATCTCGCCGTAACGCCAGTGCTTCCCGCAGCGGACCAACGTGCTGCCTGCGTACTTGGGTCCGAGCGTTTCGACGAATTTGCCGCGCAGGTCGGGCGACGCGTTCGGTTGGGAACATCGCTCATGCAGGAGACGATGGATCGGCTCAGCACACCGAAACGCGAGGCTCATTCGCGTGGCCCGTGCGAGGGAACGTCGGAAAAGTGCTTCTCAACCCATGAGCCAGATTTCCGCGCATCAAACACGGTTGGCATCGAATTAGAGCACTCCAGTGCCGTCCGGGAGGGCGGCAGCCTGTTTAACTTTCCAGGGAAGGCAGGATTGCCTCTGCACTAGGCCTGTTGCAAGGCAGACAGCTGCTCACCAAGGATCGGTCGAACAGCAACTACGGTCTCGACCGCCCAGCCATGCGACCTCGACGCCGACTTGCCGGCGACTTGACAGAAAGCTGGCGCCTGATTCTGCGGGTGTTCCTGCCGTTCGTTGCCGCTTACTATCTCTCATTTCTGTTCCGGACTATCAACGCGACGGTCGCCGGCTCCTTGACTGCGGAATTTGGCCTCGGCGCCGGCGATCTAGGTCTACTTACGTCTGTGTACTACCTGACCTTCGCGGCTGCTCAGATTCCGATCGGCATCCTGTTGGACCGATATGGTCCGGGCTTGATCCAGGGTACCGTGATGGTTGCCGCGGCTGTGGGTGCAGCGCTATTTGCCGTCTCGGACAATTTTTGGCTGCTCCTCGGCGGCCGAGCACTGATCGGCCTTGGTGTGGCCGCATCATTGACGGCCGGCTTGAAGGCCCTCGTGCTCTGGTTTCCCTGCGAACGTATCCCACTGCTCAACGGCCTGATGATTATGCTGGGAGCCCTGGGCGCGCTGACGGCAACTTTGCCTGCGGAATTTCTGCTGGTCTCGATGGGCTGGCGAGCATTATTTGAGCTGCTCGCGATCGTCTCGGCCGGATGCGCTCTTGTCATCTACCTTGCTGTCCCAGAGGTACCGGCAGTTATGTCGGTGGGGGGCAGACCAACCCCCATTAGTCTAAAGACGGTTTATGCCGATCCACACTTCTGGCGCCTGGCTCCACTTTCGGCCACCTGCATCGGGACGGCATGGGCGTTGCAGGGACTGTGGGCGGCGCCATGGCTCAGCGATGTTGAGGGCCTCGACCGGTCGGGACTACTCTGGCATTTGCTCATCATGGCTATCGCATTGAGTTTGGGCGGGCTTCTGTGGGGCATTGCGGTCGATCGGGCGCGCCGACGTGGGATTGGACCGCGGCCGCTGTTGGGTCTTGTCGCCGTGATGTTCATCGCGGCTCAGTTGGCATTGATCCTGCGATGGCCGCTCCCCTCGTATGTCCCGTGGATCGTCGTGGCGGCAGTCGGTGCTGGAACTGTCCTCAGTTACGCGATCCTGGCCGAGTATTTCCCCAAGGAGCTGGCGGGCAGGGCCAATGCAGCGCTGAACGTCTTCCACATCGGCGGCGCGTTTGTCGTGCAATATATGACGGGGTTATTGGTTCAGCTTTGGACTCCCACAAATGGGCACTATCCTGAGATAGCTTACCAGACTGCGTTTGCTTTCAACATCGGCCTCCAGATCGTAGCTGGAGTTTGGTTTGTGCTAACTTGGATTCTGACGCGACGAGGCGAGCGGCATGAACTTGATGCATTCTCCCTCAAGCCGCTGCACGCATTCGAACTTGGGGTAGGCGGCGTGCAGGATCGCGAGAGCACGCGATAAGAGAACGGTGCCGCCGAAAGTCTGAGCCGCATAAACGTAGCGGTTGCCTTTGTATGACGTGCCAGGAACGATGGGAATGCTAGAACCAATGCGCTTAAGACATGACGGGGCATCCTGAGCAGGTCCGTTCTT
>NZ_JBICRN010000009.1:0-56374 GCF_043203335.1 Bradyrhizobium sp. RDI18
TTTGTCATTGATCCGTTGGCGGAAGAGTTACCCGCTGGTAGACGTCATGGTGTCTACAACTCCGGCGGGGTGCCGAGCATAGGGGAGAGGATAGGCCCGATGACAACAAAGTTTCCGTTCGCTGCCGTTGTGATCGCTGCGGGTGTGATGTTTGCAAGCGGACCAAGCATCGCGAATGCGAGCGTAGCCGTCGGCAGCCTGAAGGCCGTGGCTGCCGCTCAGGGGACCACAGTTCAAAAAGTGGGCTACTGGAATCGCTGCCGATGGGGCATCGGTGGCTATCACAAGTGGGTGCCGGGCGTCGGCCGTGTGCAGTGCACTGCGCGCAAATGCTGGCGCAACAGCTGGGGTATTCGCCGCTGCCGCTGGTATTGATCGGGAATTTTGCGGCGTCCCGGTGCGGGGCGGGCGTCCGCGATACGGAACAGGCGGGGTAAAAAAAGCCGCCGGACTGCGGGTTTCCGGCGGCTTTCGTCATTTCAGCAATGAGGCGAGGGCTCAGCCGCGCTCACGGCGCGGGCCGCGTCCGCCACGGCCACCTTCGCGGCGCGGCGGACGGCTCTCGAAGACTTCTTCCGGCTCGCCTTCAGCGCGCGGGATTTCCTGGCCCGTCGCCTGATCGATGATCTTCATCGACAGACGCGTCTTGCCGCGATCGTCGAAGCCCAAAAGCTTCACGTAGACTTCCTGGCCTTCCTTCACGACTTCGCCGACCGTCTCGGGACGGCCCTGCGCGAGCTGCGAGATGTGGACCAGGCCGTCCTTCGCGCCGAAGAAGTTCACGAACGCGCCGAACTCCATGACCTTCACGACCTTGCCCTTGTAGATGCTTGGCCGACCTCGGGCTCCGACGTACCTGGTCGGTCGAGGGCTTTCTCGATCGATTCACGGTTAGCGGAAGCGATCTTCACGGTGCCATCGTCTTCGATGTCGATCTTAGCGCCCATTCGCGACGTTCCCACGGATGACCAACGGCCGCCGAACCGATGACTTCCCGGATCTTATCGACCGGGATCTTGATCGTCTCGATGCGCGGCGCAAACTCGCCGAGCTCGAACGCGCACCCGTGATCGCCTTCGACATTTCGCCGAGGATGTGGATGCGGCCCTCATGCGCCTGCTCGAGAGCGACGCGCATGATCTCTTCGGTGATGCCGGTGATCTTGATGTCCATCTGCAGCGAGGTCACGCCGTTGGCCGTGCCTGCCACCTTGAAGTCCATGTCGCCGAGGTGATCTTCGTCGCCGAGGATGTCGGAAAGAACGACGAAGTCATCGCCTTCCTTGATCAGGCCCATCGCGATACCGGCGACGGGGACTTCAGCGGCACGCCGGCGTCCATCAGCGCGAGAGACGAACCGCAGACCGTCGCCATCGACGAGGAGCCGTTCGACTCGGTGATTTCGGAGACAACGCGGAGCGTATAGAACTCTTCCTGGCTCGGCAGCATCGGATGGATCGCGCGCCATGCGAGCTTGCCGTGGCCATTCGCGGCGGCCGAACCCATCCGGCCGACTTCGCCGACCGAGTAGGGCGGGAAGTTATAGTGCAGCAGGAAGCGCTCTTTCTTCGTGCCTTCGAGGCTGTCGATGAATTGCTCGTCTTCGCCCGTGCCGAGGGTTGCGACGACGAGGGCCTGCGTTTCACCGCGGGTGAAGAGCAGAACCGTGCGTGCGCGGCAGAACGTGGACTTCGGAAAGGATCGGACGAACCGTCGTCAGATCACGGCCGTCGATGCGCCGCTTCGTCTTTAGGACGTCGCCACGCATGATATCCATTTCAAGCGACTTGAAGGCGTCGCCGAGCAGGACTTTCTCGTTCGGGTCGTCGGCCGGAATGGCGATGCCTTCGATGACAACTTTCTTGGCTTCGGAGACGAGGTTCTGGCGCTTGCCTTTTTCCTTCGTCGAGAAGCTTCTTTCAGCGTCTTCTCAGCGAGCTTTTTGACGTCGGCCGAGTACTTCGCCTTGTCGGCGATCTTGATGTCCCACGGCTCTTTCGCGGCTTTTTCGGCGAGCTTGATGATCGCCTGGATGACCGGCTGCATGTGCTTGTGGCCGAACATGACGGCTTCGAGCATCTGCGATTCAGGAAGTTCCTTGGCTTCCGATTCAACCATCATCACGGCGTCGGTCGTGCCGGCGACGACGAGGTCGAAGGCGGTTTCCGCCATCTCGTCGATCATCGGGTTCAAGACGAACTCACCGCCAATGAGGCCAACGCGGGCGGCGCCGATCGGGCCGAGGAAGGGCAGACCAGGCGTCAGTGCGGCGGAGGCCGCGACGCCATGCCGGAGAATGTCGGGATCGTTTTCGAGGTCGTGCGACATGACCGTCACGACGTCCTGGGTTTCGTTCATGGAAGCCATCAACAAAGCGGGCGGATCGGTCGGTCGATCAGGCGCGAGACCAGCGTTTCCTTTTCGCTCGGGCGGCCTTCGCGCTTGAAGTAGCCGCCGGGGATCTTGCCGGCAGCGTAGGTGCGTTCCTGATAGTTGACGGTCAGGGGGAAGAAGTCGATGCCGGGCTTGGCGGAACGGGCGCCGACGACGGTTGCGAGCACCGTGGTGTCGCCATATTGCGCCATGACGGCGGCGTCAGCCTGGCGGGCGTAATGGCCAGTTTCAAGCTTCGGCACGCGTAGCCGCTGATCGATTTCGGCGCGATGGATGTCCGACATGTTTGATCTTTCGTTTTCGCTTTCCGAACCGAACTGAGGTCGCTCAAACGGCCTCATGCCGGGAGAGCGCGTATCGCGGCACCGATCGAGGCGCCGACGTTCTTCTTGTTCAGTAGATCGCGTGACTGGCCATCGGGGCCGTCCTGTCTTGGACGCTCTTGCGAGCGCGCAATTAGCGGCGGATGCCGTTTTCTCGATGATCTTCTGATAGCGGGCGTTGTCCTTGGCCTTGACGTAGTCAAGGAGCTGGCGGCGCTGGCTGACCATCTTGAGCGAGCCCGGCGCGGATGGTTGTCTTTCTTGTGCGCCTTGAAGTGCTCGGTCAGCTCGTTGATGCGGTCGCGTCGGGATGGCCGATCTGGACTTCCGGCGAACCGGTGTCGTTGGACCATTGGCATTGTCTTTGATGACAGCCGTCTTGGCCTCACGGCGGTGAGTGCGATCTGCGACATCGAATGCTCCTTTCGAAATTGGGAGTTTGAGGAAAGCGGCCACGGCCGGGATGTCGTCCAGCAGGGTCGCAAACGAAAGCCGCGCGGGAACGAGGCCCGCGCGGGTGCGCTACTTATACACGAACCTCAGCCAAAGGCGAGGCGGATTTCGCGGGAAATTTCGTTATTTTCTTTAAGGAATTAACGAAAATTAGCCGGGTTGAAGACCCGTGTCGGGTGCAGCGCGCCCTTGGCAAGCTCGCCGAGCGCGATCAGGCGACCCTTCGAGGTCGCGTAGAGCGGGCCGGTCATGATCGGCGCGTCACGGCACGAATGACCGTTTGGCCGCGCGCCAGCAGCGGCGTCGCTTTGAAGACGAGCAGTTCGGGGAGATCGGCAAGGGCCGCCTCAACAGGCAGCAGCAACTTGGCGATCTCTCCCGGATCTTCGGAACTGCGCGGCCGCGGGGCGTGTCCATGCTGATGGCGCGAGCTTCATCGAAGGGGCCGACTTCGGTACGCGCAGCGCGATGTTGTGGCCATAGCAGCCCATCAGTCGTCGAGATCACGGGCCAGGGCGCGGACATAGGTGCCCTTGCCGCAGCGGGCTTCGAATACGCTTGTTGCGTCATCCGGCATGTCGACGAGTCTCAGGCTCTCGATCACGACGGGTCGTTCAAGGACGACCGTTTCGCCGTCGCGTGCCAGATCGTAGGCGCGATTGCCGTCGATCATGATCGCCGAATAGGCGGGCGCTTCTCCATGATCTCGCCGTGAAGCGCGGCAGTAGAGCTTCGATCTCCGCGCGTTCGGGGCGCTGTCCTTCGTTTTCGAGACAGCGCCTTCGGTATCGTCTGTCTCAGTTTCAGCGCCCCAACGTACGGTGAAGCGGTAAGCTTTTCGCCATCGACCGCGAACGAAACCGTTTTCGTGGCTTCGCCGAGCGCGATCGGGAGGATGCCTGTTGCGAGCGGATCGAGCGTGCCAGGTGTCCGGCCTTTTGCGCGCGTTGAAGGCGCGGCGAACCGCACAACAGCCTGCGTCGAGGTCATGTTGATCGGCTTGTCGAGAATGAGCCAGCCGTGAACGGCGTTGCCTTTTTTGCGTCGTGCCATGTCTGTTATTTCTTGATGTCGCGCTGAACGCGCTCGCTATCGAGAAGGCGGTCAATGCACGGGTTGCTTCTTCGAAGGTTTCGTCCTCGCGAAAGCGAAGGTCGGGCGCACAACACAGGTTCAGCGTGTGCGCGACTTCGGCACCGGATGTATTTCTTGTTCCGCGTGAGGGCTTCGATGACGGGTTTCACATCGTTGCCGCCGAGCGGCATGACGTAGACCGTTGCGAGCTTCAGGTCCGGCGAGCGCACTTCCGGAATGGTGATGACATGCGACGCGGTACGTCGTCGTGGATTTCTCCGCGAGAGAGCAGTTCGGAAAGCTTGTGACGGATCAGTTCGCCGACGCACCAGCATACGCTGCGACGGGCCTTTGGCGCCCGATGGGGCTGGTTTCTTTGCCATTCGTTATCCGCCGCGGGATGGGACCGCGCGCGGCCTCTTGATAGAAATAGGTTACGGTGACCAGGGAGTAGCGGATCGCCTCACATCCGCGCAAGCCCGCGCGATGAATAATCGCGCGGGATCGCTGGGTTAAATGCTTAGAGCGATCGAGCAATCGTCTCGACCTGGAAGCACTCGATCTGGTCACCTTCGCGAATGTCCTGATAGTTGGCGAAGGACATGCCGCATTCCTGACCGGAGACAACTTCTTTGACGTCATCCTTGAAGCGCTTGAGGATCGCAAGCGTGCCTTCGTGGATGACGACGTTGTCGCGGAGCAGACGGACCTTGGCGCCGCGTTCGACTTTGCCTTCGGTAACGATACAGCCGGCGACCTTGCCTGCCTTCGAAATGTTGAAGACCTGCTGATCGTGGCGTAGCCGAGGAAGACCTCGGCGCCGAGGTCGAGGCCAGAAGTCCCGACATCTTCGCCGCTTTCACTTCATCCACGAGATCGTAAAGATGATGTTGGCAATAGCGGATTTCGGCGCCGTACGTCGGCGAGCTGCTTCGCCTGCGCGTTGGCGCGGACGTTAAAGCCGATGACGACGGCCTTGGCGGCAGCTGCCAGCGCGATATCGGACTCGGTGATGCCACCGACGCCCAGTGCACGAGACGGGCTTCGACTTCCTCGTTACCGACTTTTTCAGCGCACCGGCGATGGCTTCGACAGAACCCTGCACGTCGCCCTTGACGACGAGCGGGAATTCGCTTGCGGCCAGCGTCCTTGAGCTGCTGCATCATCTGCTCAAGCGTACTCTTCGTACCGGCAGAGCCAGCGTCTCGCGACGCTTCCTGACGCGATGTCCGTCAGCTCGCGTGCGCGGGCTTCGTTTTCGACGACCGCAAACTGATCGCCAGCTTCCGGTGCCGAGTCGAAGCCCAGGACCTCGGCGGGAACCGGGGACCAGCCGACTGGATGTTGGCGCCGTGATCGTTGAGGAGTGCACGGACGCGGCCCCAGGCCGTACCGGCGACGATGATATCGCCGACGTGCGTGCAGCGTGCCGCGCTGAACGAGCACCGTACCGACAGGACCACGGCCACGCTCCAGCTTCGCCTCAATGACAACGCCGTCAGCCGTTCGGCTCGGGTTGGCTTTGAGGTCGAGGATTTCGGACTGCAGGTGGATCGCTTCGAGCAGCTTGTCGAGGTTGGTGTGCTTCAGCGCCGAGACCGGCACTTCAAGCGTTTCACCGCCCATGCTTTCGACGACGATCTCGTGCGACAGCAATTCCGTACGGACGCGGTTGGGATCAGCCTGCGGCTTGTCGATCTTGATCGCGACGATGATCGGCACGTTCGCGGCTTTGGCGTGATTGATCGCTTCGACCGTCTGCGGCATGACGCCGTCGTCAGCGGCAACGACGAGGACAACGATATCGGTCACTTTCGCGCCTCGGGCACGCATAGCGGTGAACGCTTCGTGGCCCGGCGTGTCGATGAACGTGATCTTGCTGCCGTCCGGCGCCGTGACCTGATAGGCGCCGATATGCTGCGTGATACCACTTCACCGGCTTCACCTGAGACGACGTTGGCCTGACGGATCGCGTCCAGCAAGGACGCGTCTTGCCGTGGTCGACGTGACCCATGATCGTGACGACCGGCGCGCGCGGTTCAAGCGAGGAATCGTCGACATCCTTGTCGCCAACGAAGCCGATTTCAACGTCCACTTCCGAAACGCGCTTCCGACGTGTGACCGAATTCCTGGACGATAAGCTCGGCCGTGTCCGCATCCAGGACGTCGGTGATCTTATGCATCGCGCCTTGCTGCATCAGATACTTGATGAGATCGACGGCACGCTCGGCCATACGGTTGGAGAGTTCCTGAATCGTGATGGCTTCAGGAATGACGACCTCGCGGGCGATCTTTTCGCGCGTCTGCTGAATGCCCATGGCTTTCAGCTTTTCCTTCTCGCGCTTGCGCTTCAAGGATGCGAGCGAGCGGACCTGAGGCTTCGCGATCGAAGTTCGTGATCGTCAGCTTCTGGCGCTGGCGGCCATCATCGTTGGTTTTGACGGCCGGGCGCGGAACCTTGACGCCGCCGGGGCCGCTTGCGAGCATCATCGTCTTCGACCTGCTCGCGAACCACCGAGGGGACGCACCGGGCGGGACGGCTTTTCAATCGTCGTCGCATCGGCTGGTCCTGCGGACGCGCCACGGCGGGCCGGCATCGGCAGCTTCGATCTCGCGCGGGCGACTGGCTTCACGCGGCATGAATGCGAGGTGTTGCCCGACGGACGTAGGCCGCGGTTGGTGCGGACGACCGCCATCGCCGCGCGGCGCATGGCCCAGAGTCGCGACCGCCCTCACGTCCACCATCGCGGCGGCCTTCATGGCGCGGCCCACGTCCGGCAGGCGGCGGCGTCGGAGCTGGAAGCGGAGCTGAGGCGGCGGCTGCTGCCGGAGCTGATACCTGCGCGCAGCTTGTTCGGGTGCGGGAGCGGCGCGTGCGGCCACTGCGGGCTGCTCGCTCGGCGCCGTCGGCGGCCGTTCCTCTGCGCGCGGTTGCGGCTCGGGCGGTCGAGCGACAGGCTCGAAGCGAACCGGTTCGACTTCTGGTGTGCGGCTCGATGTCTTCGGCGCGGGCTGCAGCAACGCGCGCTCGCGCGCGGCGCGTTCGACATTCGAAGGACGCGGCCAGCGGAACGGAATCGCGGACGTTCGGCTCGGCGGCGCCGGTGGCACGTGCGGTGCCTGAGATTTCTCGATCGTCACAGCGCTGGGAGCGGGAGGCGCAGTGCCCTCCCCCTCGGATCCCAATCGCCGCGTCTTCTTTTTCTCGACGACAACGGATTTGGACCGCCCGTGGCTGAAGTTCTGCCGCACGTGGCCAGACTTTCGACCGTTCGCTGCAGCGATAGCGGCTTCGCGCTCAAACTGGATGAAGTTGCCCATCGGTCTGGTCGTTTCAGATCCGTCATGCGTTATCCGTTCAGCCTTCACTGAAAGTTCCAGAAATATCGTCGGCCGCCCCAGGGGCGGTTTCGGGGGCGGCTTCAATCGTGGAGCGCCGGTAGCGGGTAAGCCGCTCCGCTTCTTCCAGAAACCGATCCGACAGTCCTCCGAAAGGTATGAGCGCAGCATGTACCACTTCCGCGCCCAATGGCCAAGCTCATTTGCGCGATCGTCAGACATTGACGATGGCAGCCGGTTGGCCACGATCTGCCTGAATAGCCTTATGGCCTGATCAATTTTCGAGCGGCCGTCGGCGGCAGCAGCATCGGCGCCATGCAGGATGACGCGGACCGGCCCCTTCTCAAGAGCCGCAAAAAACCTTTTCGAAACCGGCGATTGCGAGCCCGGCCTTATTGGCGAGCGACAGCGTTCCGGTCACGCGCTTAAGGATAAAGGCGTCGACGAGATCTGCAAGGTCGCCAGGCGCTTCGGCCTTCGTTTTAAGGCTTTTTGAAAAGGCCTGCGTCGAGATGGCCTTTCACCAGCTTTCTGTCACCAACCAACCCAGACGCCACGTCCAGGCAAGCGGCGATCGAGATCGGGAACGACAATGCCGTCCAGGCGACAGGACCAGCGGATCAGCTCGCCCGCGTCACGGCTTTCCCGCGTGACGGCGCATAGGCGCTTCGGTCCGACGCCGGAATCCAGCTCCGTGTCGTCCAGCATCGACCGTTGTTGTCGCTTCGCCATCGCGCGTTTGTCGTCCTTCGGTCATTCCCGTTAGCCTTCGGCGCTGACGCCGTCGGCATCAGCAGCTTCGGCTTCGCCTTCAGCCTCAGCAGGCTGTTCGAGATCTTCGGCCTTGATCCAGCCCGCATGCACACGCGCCGCCATGATCATGCTTTCGACGTCGGTCCGCGACAGCTCGAAACCGTCGAGATAGCCCTTGTGACGAACAGCCTCTAGATCTTTTTCCTTCTTGCGCTCGGTCCATCGATCAGTTCGTCGGTTGCGCAATCGGCGAGGGTCTTCGACGGTTTTGACGCCAGGTCCTCGGCGCAGGCCATGTTGCGGTCGTGATGCCCAGGGATTTCGGCCATGTCGTCGGCAACGCCCAACTCGCGGCGCTTGGCATCACGTTCGGCTTCCTGCTGTTCGAGGTATTCGCGGGCGCGGCTCTGGATCTGCTCGGCGGTGTTTTCGTCGAAGCCTTCGATGTGCGCGATTTCGCGATGTCGACATAGGCAACTTCTTCGATCGTTGCGAAGCCTTCGGTGACGAGAAGCTGTGCGATGACCTCGTCGACGTCGAGCGAATCCATGAGAAGCTGCGTGCGCTCGGCGAATTCCTTCTGGCGGCGTTCGCTTTCTTCCTGCTCGGTCAGGATGTCGATATCCCAGCCGGTGAGCTGCGGCCAGCCGCACGTTCTGGCCGCCGCGACGGCCGATCGCGAGCGAAAGCTGGGCTTCGGGAACGACGACTTCAATGCGGTTTGAATCTTCGTCGAGCACGACCTTGGTGACTTCGGCCGGTGCGAGCGCGTTGACGATGAAGCTCGCAGCATCCGGGTTCCACTGGATGATGTCGACCTTTTCGCCCTGCAATTCGTTGACGACAGCCTGGACGCGAGCGCCGCGCATACCGACGCAGGCGCCGACCGGATCAATCGAGGAATCCTTCGAGATGACGGCGATTTTCGCTCTGGAGCCAGGATCGCGGGCAACCGATTTGATCTCGACCACGCCATCGTAGATTTCCGGCACTTCGGCGCGGAACAGCATCGACATGAATTCGGGGCGGGCGCGCGTTAAGAAAAATCTGCGGTCCGCGCTGGTCGCGGCGGACTTCGTAGATATAGGCCCGGATGCGATCGCCGAGGCGGACGTTTTCTCGCGGGATCATCTCATCGCGGCGGATGATGCCCTCGGCGCGGCCGAGATCGACGATAACGTTGCCGTATTCGACGCGCTTCACGGTGCCGTTGATGACGTCGCCGGTGCGGTCCTTGAATTCGGAGAACTGACGGTCGCGCTCAGCTTCTCACGCACCTTCTGGACGATAACCTGCTTGGCGTTCTGAGCGGCAACGCGGCCGAATTCGAGAGGCGGCGTTTCGGCGATCATGTCGCCGGCTTTGGCATCGGGGTTGCGCTTCTTGGCGTCTTCGACGGTAATCTGTGTGGCGTCATTCTCGACTTCATCGACGACGGCGAGCACGCGCGTCAGCTTGGCTTCGCCGGTCTTCGGATCGATTTCGCAGCGGATGTCGTTTTCTGCGCCATAACGCGACTTGGCGGCTTTCTGGATGGCGTCTTCCATCGCCTCGATGACGATCTTCTTGTCGATCGTCTTTTCACGGGCGACGGCGTCTGCAATTTGCAGAAGCTCAAGGCGGTTGGCACTGATGCCTGCATGGCCATGGGATCAATCCTCCAGATCGTCTTCGTCGAGTTCGGCACCGTCACCGGGCCGGGTTGAATGGCGCTCTTTGGCGCGTTGCAGCGCTTCGCGGGATCAATTCGTCGGTTAGGAACGAGCTTGGCATCCGAAATGAGATGAACGGGCAGCCCTAAGTGCTGAATGCCCTGCTCGCCGGTATCGGCTTTGATGCGGACCTCGCCGTCTTCGAAGCCTTCGAGAATGCCCTTGAAACGCTTGCGGCCGTCAACGGCTTCTTTCAGCTCGATCTTGTGCGGCCGGACCAGTCTTCAAAGTCGCTCGGGCGGACCAGCGGACGGTCGATGCCGGGCGAGTGACTTCGAGCCGGTAGGCGCCGGGAGATTGGGTCGGCGACGTCGAGGACCGGAGAAATGCTCCTTGGAGATCGTCTCGCAATCATCGACTGTGATCGAGCCGTCGGCCGTTCCGCCATCAACTGCACGATGCGGTCGCGGCCGTCGCCCTGAATTTTCCACGCGCACCAAGCGGAAGCCGAGATCGGCAAGCACCGGCTCGACAATGGCAGCTATTTCAGCCGCAATGCCGGTCTCGCGCAAAAAACGCGTCGTATCGGCGTTCTCTGCAGGCGAAGCCTGATCCTGATCGTTGGCAACCGTGTCTTGCAATGGCGTTCCTGAGTTTAAAGTCCGTTCGGAGCGGGCCCTGCGGTCCACTCTCCAATCAGTGCGTCGTGTTATTGGAATAGCAGCTAAATAGGCGACTTTGGCCTTTTGCGCAAGGCTTCGGCGGCGTCAGGCCCGCAGAAATCGGAAATAATAGCGTTTGCGGCCTTCACGAACGGCCTTTGCTTCGTAACGCGTCTCTGGCCAGTCGGCGGGGCGAATGCGCCAGTCTTCGGGACTTGCGGCCTGCCAGATAAAGCGCGGTTCCTGGGCGAAAGCTTCAAGCATCGTGCGGGCATAGTCGCCAATGTCCGTGCCGATGCGCAGCTCAGCGCCGGGGCGCATCACGTTCGCGAGCAGCGACAGTAACGAATTATTAACCAAGCGGCGCTTGCGATGCTTTCGTCTCGGCCAGGGGTCGGAAACAGGATAAAGGCGCGATCTACTGTTTGACTGAGCGGCGCGCAGGATGTTGCGCACGTCGTCCATGTGCAGGCGAATATTTTTCAAATTCTCTTCGGTGACGGCCGTCAGGACCTTGATCATGCCGTCTTCGAACGGCTCGCAGCCGATCAGCGCAACACCCGGATTGCGCCGTGCCTGCCAGAGCAAGTGTTCGCCGCCGCCGAAGCCGATTTCGAGCCATGTCTGAGCAAAGCCTTCGGGCGGAGCTGCAGGATTGAACGAGAGGCGCGGTAGATCATGGAGAAGCAGTGCCGATTGACGCGCTCGGTTTGCGCCGCGGCGCCGTCCAAACGATCTCAGCTCGTGTTCGCTGTCGGACACGATGCGTTACCAGAAGAAAACAGCGGTTTTTGCAGGCTTTCGCGTCGGCATTGGCGATACGCATTCCGCGCGCGCCGACGCGGCGCTAGTTGAAACAAAATCCGGTAAAAGAAAACGGCCGCTTTCGCAGCCGTTTTCCGAAATTCAATTCGTAAGTGCGGCCTTAGGCGACGGCCTTCGCGATTTTATCGGCGAGGTCGGTGCGCTCCCACGAGAAACCGCCGTCAGCTTCGGCGTGACGGCCGAAGTGGCCGTAAGCCGCGGTGCGCGCGTAGATCGGCCTGTTGAGGTCGAGCTGGTTGCGAATGCCGCGCGGCGTCAGATCCATGACCTCGCCGAGAGCTTTCTCGATGACGGCTTCATCGACTTTGCCGGTACCGTAGGTGTCGACGTAGATCGACAACGGCTTGGCGACGCCGATGGCGTAGAGAGCTGGATCGTGCAACGATCGGCAATTCCGGATGCGACGACGTTTTTGGCGAGATAGCGGGCTGCGTAAGCTGCGGAACGATCAACCTTGGTCGGGTCCTTGCCGGAGAACGCGCCGCCGCCGTGGGGAGCCGCGCCGCCGTAGGTGTCAACGATGATCTTGCGGCCGGTGAGACCGGTGTCGCCATCGGGGCCGCCGATGAAGAACTTACCCGTCGGATTGATGTGCCAGATGCAGTCTTTGCCGATCCAGCCCTCAGGAAGTGCCTTGCGGACGTAGGGCTCGATGATCTCGCGGACCTGGCGCGAGCTCAGATCTTCGACGATGTGCTGGTGCGAGACGACGATCTGCGTCACGCCGACCGGCTTACCGTTTTCGTAACGGACGGTGACCTGGCTCTTGGCGTCAGGGCCGAGCTTCGCGGCGTCGCCGACCTTGCCTTTACGTGCGGCCGCAAGATCGAACAGGATCTTGTGTGCGTAGTAGATCGGCGCCGGCATCAGTTCCGGGGTCCCATTGCAGGCATAACCGAACATGATGCCCTGGTCGCCCCGCACCTTCTTCCTGGTTCGTCGGCTGCAGGGCATCGACGCCGGCTGCGATATCGGCCGACTGCGAGTGCAGCAGAACTTCGATGCTTACAGTTGGCCCAGTGGAAGCCGTCCTGCTCGTAGCCGATGTCCTTGATGGCGTTGCGGGTCAGGTCTTCGATGGCTGCGACAGTGATGCCCTTGGGGCCGCGCGATTCACCGGCGATCACGACGCGGTTGGTCGTCGCGAGTGTTTCGCAGGCGGCGCGGATCGTCCAGGGATCGAGCCCTTCCTTTGCGCCTTCGCGATAGAACGCATCGACGACCTCATCGGAAATGCGATCGCAGACTTTATCGGGATGGCCTTCGGAGACGGATTCGCTTGTGAAAAGGAAGGACTTGCGCGCCACTTTGGCCCCCATGTTTTGAAGATTTGCGGGACGAACGCCGCAACACTGTGCGGATTTCAAACCGACGAAAGGCGCCGGGTTGTCGCAATCTTGTTGGGCTCGGTCAAGCCGAGGTGCGCCGAGAGACGCGAAATGGGCCGCGACCTAGCGCCCTTCCGTTTTATCGGAGGCGAGCCAATCCGTCACAAAACAGCAAGGCTTCAGCTTTCCTCGCCGGCAAGCGCGCGAACGAGTTCGACAATCGAACGGCGAACTTTCGGATCGGTGACGCGGGCAAAAGCCTTGTTTAACTCGAGGCCTTCGCGGGTGCCGAGAAAATCGACGACGTAGCTTTCGTCGGGTTGTTCGGCGAAGCCCGGCGTCGCAGCGCCGGCGCTTTGGGCGCCAGAGGGGCTTCGTCGTAGAAGAATTGAACCGGGACGCCCAAGACCTTGGCGAGGTCGAAGAGGCGGCTGGCGCCGATACGATTGACGCCTTTTTCGTATTTCTGAACCTGCTGGAACGTCAGTCCCAGATGCTCGCCAAGCTTTTCCTGGCTCATGCCGAGAAGCATGCGCCGCAACCTGACGCGTGATCCGACATGGACATCCATGGGGTTAGCGCGGCGAGACCCCTTCGGGGCTTCTTCGCTCAGATCGTCTTCGATAGAGATTTGATCCACCATCACTCGTACAGCCAGCAGTTCCAAAGGCAAAGGCTTTGCACTTCGTAGGTGCACGGGCGCAAGGCGTCAATGACCGAGCGCTTCCGCGACAAGTTGACTTCAAGACTTTGATTAACGGCCTTTTTCCTGAGCCCGGCAGCCAAGACGGCAAAAAGCGCGAGAATGGCGGCAAGGAGCCAGTCACCGAAGCGCGCATAGGGGTAGCGGCACGGCTTTCGGCAGGGTGCTGTCGATCTGGCCACGGACATCGAGGCCAGGGACACCAGGACACGGCCGAAGGGATCGACGACGCCGGATATGCCGTTATTGGCGGCCCTGACGAGCGGAGCGCCTTCTTCGACGGCACGGACGCGGGCCTGATGGAAATGCTGATACGGCCCTGTCGTCTCGCCGAACCAGCCGTCGTTGGTCACGTTGATCATGACGCCGGGATGCTCGTGACCCTGAACGACATTCCGGGAAAGAGCGCTTCATAGCAGACGAGGCCCAAGACCGGCGGCAGGCCGGGAATGTGCATCAGCGGGCGCGGCTCGGGGCCGGTGCCGAACGAGCCACGGCCCTGCGTCAGTTTTTCGATGCCAATGGCCGAAAGCGTTTTCTCATAGGGCAGGTACTCGCCGAACGGCACCAGATGGGTTTTGTCGTAGGTCGCAATTGGCTGGGCCTTCTCGTTCAGCACCAGAATGCTGTTGAGCGTGCGCGTCTCAGGCGTGATCGGCGAACCGGGCGGCAGCGTCGGATCGTGACGGAGCGCACCGGTGATCAGCGTCGTGCCGGGCGGCAGGATATTGGCCAGAATGTCGAGCGCGACAGGGGCCTCAAGCGGGAAGAACGGCATCGCCGCTTCGGGCCAAATGACATGCGTGATTCCTGCAGCGATCCATTTTGCCTGACGGGTTCGTCAGCGACAGCGCGACGTGATCATCGAAGATGCGGCGCTGGTACTCCGCCATCCATTTTTCGCGCTGGGGAACGCTCGGCTGCACGATGCGCATTTTTACATTCGGGACGAACTCTTGCGGCGATTGCAGACGCCAGACACCGTAAGCCCACAGCAAGCCGATCGGCGCGACGGCGAGAAGCAAGGCGGCAGAGATCGTCCGCGGGGTCGGGTGTTCGTGCCTGTCGCTGAGGGCGACGAGCGGGGCGGGAAAGACAAACAACGCAATCGCGGTGAGGCCGTAGGCACCAAAGAGCGCCGCGCTCTGCATCAGCGGCAACGGATAGGTCAGCGCGTAGCCCGGCAGGTCCCAGGGGAAGCCTGTCAGGACATGTCCGCGCAGCCATTCGACGATTGAGAGTGCGATGGCAAAGACGAAAACACGCGAAAGGCCGTCGCTCCAAAACAGCCGCGCCGCCGCGGCGCCGACGCCCCAGAACAGCGCAAGCCCGGCAGGCAGGAGCGTAATCGCGAAAGGCAAGAGCCAGGCAAACTTATCGGCTTCGACGAGGAACGCTTCGCCGATCCAAAAGAGATTGCAGAAAAAATATCCAAAGCCGAACAGCCAGCCGGCGCTAAAGGCACGCCGCCAATTTGAGCTGCCGTCGATCAGCCAGATGAAGACAGGAAGCGTCAGAAATAGGATGGGCGTCACGAACATCGGCGCGAACGCCAAGGCCGAAAGGCCGCCTGCCGCTATTGCAAGTAGCGCGCGCCGCCAGCCGCGGAGCGCCATGATTTTCTCGCGCATACGCGCGACCAGCGGCGGTTGTTCCGGCGCGATGGCTGGGACAGCGTCCATCACGCCTTCGGCGCTTCGGGCAACGATTTGGTGTTGGTCAGAGGCGGACGCGGCGGATGGATTTTCAGTTTTTTGACGCGACGCGGGTCGGCGTCGAGAACTTCGAACTCGACGCCGGTCGGGTGGCGGATCAGCTCACCGCGCGCCGGCACGCGGCCGAGCATCGAGAAGATGAGGCCGCCAATCGTATCGACGTCGGTTTCTTCGTCGTCCGGCACAAGCTTCAGGCCAAGATGTTTTCGAGTTCCTCGATGGGCGTGCGGGCGACGGCGACGATGCCGAGTTTCGGATCGACGACGATGTTCGTTTCGTCGTCGTCGTCATGTTCGTCTTCGATGTTGCCGACGACCTGCTCAACCAAGTCCTCGATGGTGACGAGGCCGTCGGTGCCGCCATATTCATCGACGACGAGCGCCATATGGATGCGCGTCGATTGCATGCGGATGAGAAGATCGACGGCCGGCATCGACGGCGGCACATAGAGGATCTGCCGGCGGATCTTCACCGTCGTGATCGGTTTGTTGAGGTCTATGGCGCGCAGGTCGAACAGGTTCACCGGAACCGGAGCGTCGGGATCGACTTTGCCGTTTTTCGACGACTGGCCGGTCGCTTCGGCCATCAGCCAGCGCAGCACATCCTTAATGTGGATCATGCCGCGCGGATCGTCGAGCGTTTCGCGGAACAGCGGGATGCGCGAGACGCCTGCCTCGTTGAAGGTCTGCAGCAGCTCCGAGATCGGCTCGTTCTCATCGAGCGCCGTGATGTCGGCGCGCGGCACCATCAGCGAAGCAACGCGGCTGGAGCCGAACTGGAGCAGCCGCTCCAGCATCTTGCGCTCGGCTTCCGTGAAATTGTCGGTGCCGCCGGTCTTCAACGCACCTTCGAGCGCGTCGCGAACGTTCTGCGGGACCACCAAGCCCAGCTTCGACCGCAGCAGGTGAAGCCAGCCCAGGGAACCGAATGCCCGAGCCTCGTCGGCTAAACTGTCGGACAGAGGCTTATCTTGTGTGTTGTCAGTCATGGTCATGGGTTGAAACCCGGTCACTCACTTGTACCGGTTTCCAGCTCGCCCGTGTAGGGATTTGCGATGCCTAATATAGAAAGTATATTTATTTCAATGGCTTCCATGCGTTCCGCATCTGCCGTGGTTTCGTGATCATAGCCTAAAAGATGCAGCACGCCATGGACGACCAAATGCTGCAGATGATGCGCGATCGGGACGCCTTGCTCGGCGGCTTCTCGCTCGACCGTTTCAAGCCCGAGGATTATGTCGCCAATCTGACCGTCAGGCGCTCCGTCCCCAGCCGGAAAAGATAAGACATTCGTGGGCTTAGGCTTGCCGCGAAAGCGTCCATTGAGGTCGGCGACCATTGCGTCGGAAGACAGGGCGACGGAAACGAAACCGGGATTTGTCCCTCGGTTGCCGCAACGGCAGCTTGGGCAGCGGTCTCGATCAAATGATCGAGATCGGAAATCTGCGACCAGTCCCCGTCGTCCTCAACGATCTCGACCTCGAAGACGGGCTTAGCCGCATTTGGTGACGCAGGCATTGGTTCACTTCGGCTTTTCGTAGGCGTCGACGATCTTGGCGACGAGGTCCCGACGGACGATGTCGCCAGCCATGAAGTTGATGATGGAAATGTCGTCAACTCCTGCGAGCAGCTCGACAGCTTCGACGAGGCCGGACTTGGTCCCGAACGGCAGGTCGACCTGGGACGGGTCCCCCGTCACGATCATTTTCGAGCCCTCGCCGATACGGGTCAGGAACATCTTCATCTGCATGCTGGTCGTGTTCTGCGCTTCATCGAGGATGACGAAGGCATTCGACAGCGTACGGCCGCGCATGAAGGCGAGGGGCGCCACTTCGATGACGCCGGTTTCGATGTCGCGCTCGACCTTTTCAGGCGGCAGGACGTCGTACAGGGCGTCGTAAAGCGGGCGAAGATAGGGGTCGACCTTGTCGCGCATGTCGCCGGGCAGGAAGCCTAAGCGTTCGCCGGCTTCAACGGCGGGCCGAGATAGGATGATGCGTTCGACGAGGCCGCGCTCAAGGCAATGGGCGGCGAATGCGACGGCGATATAGGTTTTGCCGGTACCGGCCGGGCCGACGCCGAACACGAGATCCTTCTTTATGGATCGCGCGCATGTAATCGCTTTGCGTCGGGGTGCGGGCGCCACGTACCTTGCGGCGCGTTGCGATCTGGGCCTGCCCGTCGGTGTCAGAGCCTTCGGTCCGGGCGTGGCGGATCAGTCCGTCAATATCGCCAGCGCCGACGGTCTCGCCTTTGCGGATGCGGGCGTAGAGGCGTTCCAGAACGTTTCGGGCGATGTCACAGGCGGCGGCCGGGCCAGTCAGGATGACGACGTTGCCGTGAGCGTGGGCATCAATGCCTAATCGGTCTTCAATCAGGGCCAGGTGGCTATCGTATTCCCCAAGCAGCTGGGTGAGCAGCCGGTTGTCTTCAAAGGGTACAACGACGCGAGCAGTTTCAAGTTCGGCCTTGCCGGCGGGGCTGGGCCGTCTCGATGCTGACGCGGAGGACCCGCGGAATGCTGCCAATCCTGACCTCCTTTGGTTGCGATTTTTCTACGCTCAGAAGTCAAAATCAAATCGACCGTAGAAGCAACGTTAGCATGCGGAATATGCCTTCGGCACAGCGAGGTGTGGTTAACGCACAACAAGTGCGGCCCCACCCCTATCTTCCGATTATGCTGCCGCGATGACACCCGACAGGCTGACGCGGCGGGCATCGGTCACGGCCACGTTTGCTGTGCGCCCCACGAGGTCGCCCTCGGCGGCCACGTGAACGAGCTGTAGATAGGGTGTCCGGCCGACAAATTCACCCGGCTGGCGGCCACGGCGTTCAAACAGCACCGGAACGGTCATGCCGAGGGCCTGGGCGTTAAAGTCGGCCTGCTGGTCGTCCAGCAGAGCCTGAAGGCGCTGGAGACGTTCGGATTTGACCTCTTCGGCGACCTGACCCTCGTGGGTTGAAGCCGGGGTTCCCGGGCGGGGCTGTATTTGAAAGAAAAGGCCTGAGCAAAACTAACCGCCCTGATGAGCGAAAGGGTGTCTTCGGCATCCTGGTCGGTTTCGCCGGGAAAGCCGACGATGAAATCGCTCGATAGCGCGAGGTCGGGGCGGGCAGAGCGCAGGCGGCCGATGAGGTCCAAATATTCCTCGGCGCGATGCTTGCGGTTCATGGCAGCCAGCATGCGGTCGGAGCCCGACTGCACGGGCAAGTGCAGGAACGGCATCAACTGGGGAACTTCGGCATGGGCGGCGATCAGATCGGCGTCCATGTCGCGCGGGTGGCTCGTCGTGTAGCGGATGCGCTCGACGCCCTCGATATCCGCCAGCCTGCGGATCAATTCGGCGAGGCCGATCGTGCGGCCGCTAGGGCCTTCGCCGTGATAGGCGTTGACGTTCTGGCCAAGCAGCACAAGCTCTTTGGCTCCTGCCGCGATCAGCTCGCGGGCTTCGGCTTCGAGCTTTACGAGCGAGCGCGAAAACTCAGCGCCGCGCGTGTAGGGCACGACGCAGAAGGTGCAGAACTTATCGCAGCCTTCCTGCACAGTCAGAAATGCGGATGGCGACGACACGCGGCGTGGCGCTTTCATGCGCTCAAACTTTTCGTCGCCGGGGAATTCGGTTTCGACGATGTGCTCGCGGGTATTCGCGGTGCGTTCGATCAGTTCGGGCAAACGATGATAGCTTTGCGGACCGATAACGAGATCGACCGCAGGCTGACGGGTTATGATCTCGCGGCCTTCGGCTTGCGCCACGCAGCCTGCCACGGCGATCACGGTTTCCTTGCCGTCGCGCTTTCGTGCATCCTTCATGTCGCGGATGCGGCCAAGATCGGAATAGACTTTCTCAGCGGCTTTCTCGCGGATGTGGCAGGTATTGAGGATGACGAGATCGGCGCTAGCGATGTCTTCCGTCGCGGCATAGCCGTCGCGCGCCAGTGCTTCCGTCATACGCTCGCTGTCGTAGACGTTCATCTGGCAACCGAAGGTCTTCAGATAATAGCTTTTTGGTGTTCGGGCGCTGCACGTCGATGGGCCAATTAAGATTTGGGGTTTTGCCTCAGGCTTCCTGAGAGGCAAGCGCATAGCACAGAATAGGCCGACTATGTCCATTTCTCGCTGCGGGCCGCAGGCAAGCCCAGTTTCTGACGGCGGATTTCCTGGCTCGGCTCGACGGGGATGAGAGCCGGGTCATCGGGGCGGCCGCGCAGAATGCCGAGGACTGCGGAACGGACGGCGCGTTCGGTCTTGAGCGCCAGGTCCTTGCGATCCTTGAATTCCGAAAGCGGGACGGGCGGGCTGATCTTGATCGTTGCCGTGATCGGTCCGGATTTGAGCACCCCCAGGCATGCGAGGTCATTTCCATGTCACCGTACCAACCGATGCGCGGGCGGTCGGCGCGGGTCGGGGGACGCCGCGGGAGGTGGGTGTAGACGACGGCGGCGGTCTGTACGACGACGTCGCCGTTGCCCGTCGCGCCCTGGCCCGAGACCGCACCGAAGAGGGATGTCTTGAAGGGCAGTACGCGGTTGCCGTCGCTCGATGTGCCTTCGGCGAACAGCACGATCGTATCGCCGAGCTTCAGGCGCTGCATGATTTCGGTTGCGGCGTCGCCGGTTGCTTGTCGCCGCGTGCGATCGACGAAGACGGAGCGCTGAAGCCGCGCGAGCGCCGAGACGAACGGCCAGCTACCGACTTCAAGCTTGGCGACGAACGACACCGGAGCAACGGCAGAGAGCACCGGAATATCGAGCCAGGAGGTGTGATTGCAAACGAGCAGCACCGGCTTGTCGTCAACGACCTGTCCTTCGATTTTCAGTTTGACGCCGAGAATCCGACAGACGTTGCGATGATACCAATTGGGAAAGCGGCGGGCGGCGGCGGGCGAAACCTTAAGCAGCAGCGCCTGCACCGGCATCAGCGGCAGCGTGAAGCCGAAGAAGCCTGCCAGAACTGCCGAAGCGCGGAGCGATCCCTGTGCCATCGTGGCCTAGCCTCTCCGGGCGGACGACTTCTTTTTTCCGAGCGGCATGCCGTAGAGCTCCAGGCGATGGCCGACAAGCTCGTAGCCCAACTCACGCGCGACGCGCTCCTGCAGCGCCTCTATCGCCGGGTTGGAAAATTCGATCACGCGGCCGGTTTTCGATATCGACCAGATGGTCGTGGTGCTCTCTGGGCGCCGGTTCGTAGCGGCCGCGGCCATGACCGAAGTCGTGGCGCTCCAGGATGCCCTTTTCCGAGAAAAGCTTCAGCGTGCGGTAGACCGTCGAAAGCGAAATTCGTGCGTCGACGGCGACGGCGCGCCGGTGCACTTCCTCGACGTCGGGATGATCGGTTGCTGCCGACAAGACCTGGGCGATGACGCGCCGCTGGCCGGTCATGCGCAGGCCATACTCCGTGCATCGTTTTTCGATGGATGTCTCGGACTTCGCCGAAGGTGCGGTCATGACGATCAAGCTTTGGCTGAAGACGAT
Source organism: Bradyrhizobium sp. RDI18 (assembly GCF_043203335.1). NCBI lineage: Bacteria > Pseudomonadati > Pseudomonadota > Alphaproteobacteria > Hyphomicrobiales > Nitrobacteraceae > Bradyrhizobium > Bradyrhizobium sp. RDI18. Next base: position 20,692 of record NZ_JBICRN010000009.1, read on the forward strand.
TCCTCGTCGCCCGAGTATGGTGGCCATATAGGCTGTGGCAAGGCTTCGCGTCTATATCGACGCTAGGCTTTCGCCGCGTCGAGATCGAGAACGAGCGTCAAACCATCGACGGCTGTGCTGCCGGGGCGTTCGTAATAACGCTTGCGGCGTCCGGCTTCGGTAAAGCCGAGTTTGCGATAAAGCGCGATGCCGCCTTCGTTGTCCTCTGCAACTTCAAGGAAGATGCGTTTGGCGCCGCCGCGGCGGGCGGCCCGGCTCAAGCCCTCCAGCAGACCGGTGGCGAGGCCGACCCGCTGCCAATCGGGCGAGACGCCAATGGAAAGGATTTCGGCTTCATCGGCTGCGAGCTGACCGATGACAAAGGCAATGACGGATTTTTCTGGCCGCCGGCGACGGCGATCAACGAGGTGGCGGCGGGGTGTTCGAGTAGGCCCTTGATCGCATCAGTGTCCCAGGCCGGATTGAAAAGTTTAGCGTGCAGCGCCGCGATTTCCTCTGCTCGATCCGGCGACGCCCAAAGCATGCTTGCGTGTTTCACGTTCCGAAACGGCGTGACGTTCGTCATGCACCGGCTCCGAGGAACGGGCTTGGGGCAGGCGGCTTGGCATCGGGCGGTCGGAGATAAAGCGGACGGAGGCTGTCCGTTACCGGCATCTCGCAGGCCGGAAACAGAAGATCGAGGGCATCGGGCAGCAAGTCCGGCAGGATCGCCGTCGCCTCGATGCTTTCGCGGCGGGCGGCTGCGGCAAGCGCTTCAGCGCCGGAACCGGCGACGACGATGGGCGCTGTCCCTAAGGCTTTTACCGCGTCAACGATTGCAAGGCATTGCGGAGCGGCAACGCTTTGCAGCGAATGGCGATCGAAAACCTCAATATAAACTTCGCCGCGCCGGGCGTCGGTTGCGATAGCGACATGGGGAGTCGGCGCTGCGGGTATTCTCGGACTCATCGCCATAAGCTTGAGGCTCGAAATCGCGACGAATTGAGCACCTGTCGCGAGAGCAAGCGCGCGCGCGCTGCAGAAACGCAAATGCGCGTGCCTGTAAATGTGCCCGGTCCAAACGTGACCGCAATGCGGTCAAGCGATTTGAATTTCAGGCCTGCTTCGACCATGACCATTTCGATCATGGGCATCAATCGCTCGGAATGGCCGCGCTGCATACACTCGAATGCGAACGAAATGCCGGGGGTGAGCGAACGAAGCCCCGGCCCGCCGCGACGGAGCAGGCATCAAAACAGGTATCGAGCGAAAGAATATTCATTTCGGGCGGCTTTTTATACGATTGATGCCATTTCGTCGAAGCTAAATCGTGGCGAACGTGGATAAATACCGCCGGGTCGCCATATCCCAGATTACATAGGAAATTCGACTTTATGTCGGTTCCAGCGAAGAACTCGGCGTCGACGGCGGCATTGTTGAAGCCCGACATTGGCCCGCAATCCAAGCCAAGCGCGCGGGCTGCCAGAATAAAAGTAGCCGCCTTGCAGGCTGCCATTTCGAAATGCCGTCGTATCGGCGTGCTCTTTTTGCCGACAAACCAGCTTTTGGCATCGGCCGGCGGATAGAGGCGCGGCAGATATTCGTAGAATTTCAAGTCGTAGGCGATAATCGCGGTCGCAGGTGCGGCCACTGTTTTATCGACGTTTCCGGGCTGAGGTGCGGTTTTAGACGCTCTTTCGCTTCCGGCGATTTCACGAAAACAATTCGAGCGGGCGAACAGTTGACGCTCGTTGGACCCCATTTCATATGCTCGACAATCTGCTTCAATAGATCGTCAGGCACGTCGCGCGGCTGCCATTTATTGTTTGTGCGGGCCTTATCAAACAATTGATCGAATGCGGCATGATCGAGTGGTGTGGTCATTTCTATTTCCGTGGTTGTTTTTAGGTCCAGAAACGAAGAACCCCGCCGAGGCGGGGTTCAAAGGAAGAAATTCTCGGTTTAGACCGGTTCTACGGCCTGCACTTCCGGCAAGAAATGCTTCAGGAGATTTTCGATGCCGTTCCGCAGTGTCGCGGTCGAGCTTGGCAGCCCGAGCAGGCGCCGCGCATGTGCAGGTAGACGACACCGTCGCGGAAGCCCTGAGAAGGTGATGTCGCCGCCATCCTGTGCGACAGCAGGGCGTACACGGGTTTCGAGCAGCTCCTTGATCGTGGCGACGATCGATTCGTCCTGCGGATCGTAATTTTCGGCGCTGCTGTCGTTTGGCGTCTTCCTCGTCCGTGGCCGTGGCGCCGGACATGTAGTGTTCCATGATCGCGCCGAGGACCATCGGCTTCAGGTGCTGCCACTCGATGTTGCCTTTGGTCACCGAGATGAAGTCTGAGCCAAGGAACACGCCGTGACGCCGTCGATCGCGAAAAAGCCGGGCTGCAAGCGGCGAGGCTACAGCGTCGCCTTTCGAGCGGAAATCAGCGGTGCCGTCAGCGAGGACGTCACGGCCGGGGATGAACTTCAGCGTTGCCGGGTTTGGCGTGGCTTCGGTCTGAATAAACATGCTGGCCTCACTTCGTGTCCGATGCCGAACGAGCATCGCCCGCCGTCAGGTGATTGGAAGGCTTCTAATATAGGTACGCCAAATGGCCGTGTCGAGGTTATCGCCCGGCGCGGATTCTGCGGCCAATTTAGGCTAATGCCTTGATTTCCGCGAGTGAAAGTTGGCCCGGCACGACCGTTACGGGAACCGCAAATCCGCCACCGCACGGCCTGGGCCGCCAGGGGGTGGCGACCAAGGGGTTCAGGGGCGTCGATGGACGCGCCAAGCACCAGGATCGCGATGTCTTCGTCTTCGGCAATGAGCTTGTTGACCTCTTCGGCGGTGCGGCCTTCGCGGATTACGTCTTCGGTTTCGACGGCCTCGAAGCCGGCGTGGGCAAGCTTACGGCGGAAGAGGCGGAATAGGGCCTTGGCTTTCGTCGTCTCTTCTTCGATCTGCATCTGGCGGACGCCCGCCCAGTTCTGTAGTTCGCTCGGCTCGATGGCGTAAAGCATGATGATCATGCCCGAAGAGCGCTGGACGCGGCTCGCAGCGTAATAGAGCGCGCTTTCGACTCCTGGCTCTCGTCGACGACGATCAGGAACTTGCGGCGATGGCCTTCTTCGAATGAGCGACGCGGTTTCATGGTCCGGATGCTGCCACTCCCGCCCTGCGGCCGCAATGGCGGCAAGTGCTGCCGCCATATGCAACTTCGAGGGAACGTGTGGGTAAGCGATCAGCTGCGGATGAAGCCGACGATATCCTTGACCTTGTCCATGATCGGCGACGCGATCTCGCGGGCGCGCGCCGAGCCGTCACCCAGGACGCGGTCGATCTCGGCAGGATCGGCTGACCGCTTGATCTCGATTGCAATGGGTTCGATGCGGGCGACGAGCGCGTCCGCCAGGGACCTTCTTGAACGACGAGAACTGCTGTCCGCCGAACTCGGCGAGAACGGCATCGACGGGCTTATCGAAAGCGTCGCGTAGATGCCGACCAGGTTTTCGGCTTCTGGGCGGCCTGCGGAAACCCGTCTCGTCGCTCGCGGCAGCGGCTCGGGATCGGTTTGGCTTTTCTGGACCTTTTTTGCGATCGTATCGGCGTCATCCGTAATGTTGATGCGCGAGAGGCCGGATGGGTCAGACTTCGACATTTTTTGTGCCGTCGCGCAGGCTCATGACGCGCGTCGAGGACCCGGTGATGACGGGCTCAGGTTTGGGGAAGAAAATGCCGTCCCGCGGGAAGCCGTTCTCGATGATCGAAGCCGAATAGTCGTTGTTGAACTTCTGCGCGATGTCGCGGGCGAGTTCAAATGTTGCTTCTGGTCTTCGCCTGACGGGAACGTGCGTCGCGCGATAGGCGAGAATGTCGGCGGCCATCAGGTTGGGATAGGCATATAGGCCGACGGAGGCCTGCTCGCGATCTCGCCGGCCTTCTTGCCCTGGGCTGTGAGGTCATGCAGCTCAGCCCAAGCGGGCGACGCAATTGAAGATCCAGGCGAGTTCGGCGGGGGCGAGACCTGCGACTGGTTGAAGAGGATGCTCTTCTTCGGGTCGAGACCGGCGGCGATATAGGCGGCGGTGACCTGGCGGATGGCGGTGCGAAGCTCGGCCGGGTCCTGCACTCGGTGATCGCATGCAGACCGACGACGCAATAGACGCACTCGTGCGTGTCCTGCATTTGATCCAGTTGACCATCGCGCCGAGATAGTTGCCGAGATGCAGGCTGCCCGTCGGCTGCATGCCCGAAGACGCGCGGCGTGATTTTCATGGGATCCGTACCGGGGTTGAAATGATTTGGCGGCCTTATCGCGTGCATGCGGCCGCCGCGCAAGTGTTGCGCATTTGCTAACCTGTTGCGCGCCAGACGGCCGAGCTGACTGACCGTCATGACGCCGGTTGCCAGATGATTAGGGCGTAAATGACCAGGCCGGCGCGATCTCGATCCGGAATCGAGGCTTTTTACCAAAAACCCTGTATCGTGCCCATAATGCGGCGACAGCCAGTGGCTGATGGCGAGGGAGGGCCGCGACCATGACCGCGCTGGCCAACAGGATGAGAGGACGTTGCGCTTGATGCGGCTGTCGGCGACGAAATAGCCGTGTCGGCTCAGCGTGGCCCCAGCAGATAGGCGTTCAGCCAGCCACCGATTGCCGTCGCGATGGCGATGCCGAGCTGCGGCAGCGTGCCGAGATGGCGGAACAGGAAAAACAGTCCGATTGAGCCGATGGTATTTGCCGTCAGGCTGATCACGGCGTAGCGCATCGGTGTTTTGGTGGCTTCGCGGGCGTAATAGGCCGGTGAAAAAACTTTGATCATCACGAATGCGGGCAGGCCGAGCGCAAACATCGCCAACACAGACGCGGTGACGTGGGTATCTTTCGGGCCAGCGCCGCGCTCGAACAGCACGCGGACAATGTCGGTCGGGATCGCGGCGAGCGCAAAGGCTGCGGGGACCGTCAGCAGCAGCGCGAATTCGAGCGAGCGGTTTTGGCTATCCATTACGGCCGCCGTGTTGCCGGCTCTGAGCTGGCGCGCGACGTCGGCAACGGCACGATGCCGACCGCAATGCCGACAATCGCGAGCGGCAATTCATAGATGCGATCAGCGTAATAGAGGTGGGACACGGCGCCCGGCTGAAGCGATGCGATGATCGTTCCGATGGCGATGTTGAGCTGGGTTACGCCGCCGGAAATGACACCCCGGGATGCCGAGCCCGACAAGGTGGCGAACGTCGTTCGTCAGTCGCGGTCGGCGATGCCGAGGCGCATTCCTACCCGGTGCATGCCCCATATCAGCACGGCGAGCTGTAGGAAACCGGCGACGAAGACGGCCCAAGCCTGGTTGATGCCGGCTTCCGGTTCGGCCTTGTAGCCCATCCACATCGACATCAGCGTCGCGACCATCATCACGCCGTTGAGCACGATCGAGACGGACGCGCTTTCGACGAAGCGGCCGACCGAGTTCAATGCGCCCGACATCAGCGCGACGAGCGACATGCAGAGCAGGTATGGCATCGTGATGCGGGTTAGCAGCACGGAGAGATCGAATTTCTCTGGCCTGGCGTCGGGGCCAGGCGCCAACCCGTACATCAGAAACGGCATCGCAATTTCAGCGACGATCGTAACGATCAGCAGTACGAAAAAGGGCCCGCCATCGCGTCTTCGGCGAAGCGCCGGGCAGCTTCGGGTCCGTCGCCTTCGAGTTTTTCGCGAAGATCGGCACGAACGCCGAATTGAATGCGCCCTCGCCGAAGAGGCGGCGGAAGAGATTGGGGAAACGAAACGCGACGACGAAGGCGTCCGCGACCAGCCCGATCCAAGCGTGGCGGCGATCAGGATATCGCGCATGAAGCCGAAGACGCGGCAGTAGCGTCAGGCCGCCGACGGTGGCAAACGATTTATAAAGGTTTCATCGAAAAGGTTCGCGTTGTGCCACCAGCAGATTTGCCCTCTTAAACCGGCTTCCAGGCCGTAGACATCCGGCAATTTGATGTCCCGGCGGCTGCCTTGTGGGCCGTGGCCGTGAAGTCACGCGCCGGCACAAGCATCAAACCCTGGCGGGCTCGGTCGGACTTTTCGGGCGGGCCGATGAGGATTGATCTGGAGGCGCGACCGCAACGTGGCCTGCCTGGTCTCGTTGACGACCTGCTTGCCGAGGAGGTCAGTGACGTAGAAGACGTCGACACTTTTCGCCGAACGTCGTCACGTGCGCGGAGGAAATGTCGAGCGAAAGGTCCGACAGTGCCGACGTCAATTCATAGAAGGCCGGGGCGGTCGCGCCCGGACACTTCGAGCACGGTCACGCGATCCGACAGCGCGTTGTTGATGACGACTTCGGGCTCGACCGTGAAGGCTTCGACGCCGCGTGAGCCGATGCGCTTTTTCTTCAGGAGCGACGCTAGCCGTTTCCTTGCCGTTGAGCAGGCTTTCAATGGTGTTGATGATGCGGCGAGACCGGCGCAGCTCATCCTCGTCGTCCTGGAATTCGCGATTGAGCAGGAAGGTATCAAGCGCGTAGCCGTCGCGGGTGGTCGTGATGTGAGCGCCGGCGATGTTGGCGCCCGCTGCGGCGCATGCACCTGCAACCAGCGAGAAGACGGGGATGGTTTGGCGCGAAGACCGTCCAGCTCGGTAATGGCAGTGAAGGCATCGGTCTTGATGTTGGTCGCAAACTTGCCGCGCGATTGCATGGCATCGCGCAGGACATTCGCATGCGCGATCTGCGTCGAAGATCGGTGCGAAGCCAATAGTTCGGATAATGGCGGTCGATAAAGTCGTCGACGACGTCCGCTGGCCAATCGACGAGCGCCTGACGGAGTGCCGCCTGCGCTTTGTCGATGCGTTCGTCGCGCGGAATCTGGGTGTGGCCGCCCGCCACGAGCGGTTCGGTTTCGTGGTACAGCGTGCGCAAAAGCTGGCCCTTCCAACCGTTCCAGACGCCAGGCCCAACGGCGCGAATGTCGGAGCAGTCAACACCAGCAGAAGCTTCAGGCGCTCTGGACTTTGCACGATATCAGCAAAGGCGCGAATGGTGTCGGGATCGGAAATGTCGCGCGAGTGCGCAAAGTTGCTCATCGTCAGATGTTCTTCGAGCAGCCAGGCGACGAGATCGGTTTCGGCTGCTGTCAACCCAAGACGCGGGCATAGCTTGCGCGCGATGAGGCGCCGACGATCGAGTGGCTTTCCTTCCGGCCTTTGCCGATGTCGTGGATGAATGCGGCGACGAGCAGGCGCGGCGGTTTTTGGATCGAGGAGAAGATCGCCGTGCAAAGTGGCAACTCGCTCGCAAGCTCTCCGCGCTCGATTGCAACGATGTTGCCGAGCGTGCGCAGCAGGGTGCTCATCGACCGTGTAGTGATGATACATGTTGAACTGCATCATCGCGACGATGCGGCCGAATTCCGGCAGGAAACGGCCGAGGACGCCAGCGTCGTTCATGTGCCGGAGTGAGGCTTCGGGATTACCCTTCGCCGTCAGCAGCGAAAGGAAGATGGCGTTGGCCTCGGGATCCTGGCGCAGCTTGTCGTCGATCAGGCGCAGCGAGCTGCGTAGCAGCCGGATGGCGTCGGGATGAAGATACGCGCCGGTATTCGCGGCCTGCGCAAAGAAGCGAATAAGATTGACCGGATCGCGCGCGAAAACCTCGCGGTCGGTGACGTTGAGCCGATCGTTGTCGATGCGGAAATCGGTTTTCTCGCGGACTTCGCGGCGCGTTTTCCAGCTTAGCGGACTTAGCAGGCGCTTGTATCCGGGTGACGTTTTCAGCTGCTGCATTTCCAACGCACCGCACAGAATCGTCGTCAGGTCGCCGACGTCCTTTGCGATCAGGAAGTAATGCTTCATGAAGCGTTCTACAGCGCGGAGACCTTCACGCGAGGTATAGCCGAGGTTCTTCGCCATCGCGGGCTGAACTTCGAACGACAAAACCTCTTCGGCGCGGCCGGTGAGGAAATGCAGGAAGCAGCGCACGCGCCAGAGGAAATCTTCGCAGCGGCGGAATGTCTGGACTTCTTCCGGCGTGAAGATACCAGCTTCGACGGCAGCCGCGCCGACCTCCTGGTTGAAGATGTATTTCGACAGCCACTGTAGTGTATGCAGATCGCGCAGGCCGCCCTTGCCGTCTTTGATATTGGGCTCGACCTTGTAGCGGCTTTCGCCGGCCCGGCGCGTGCGCTCATCGCGTTCGGCCATCTTGGCGTCGATAAACTGGCGGGCGGTGCCTTGACGACTTCGGCGCGGAAGCGATCCTCGAATTCGGCAAAGAGCTGCGTGTCGCCGAGGATCAATCGGGCATCAAGCAGCGCGGTGCGGATGGTGATGTCGGCCTGGCCGAGCTTCAGGCATTGATCGACCGTACGCGTCGCATGCCCCACCTTGAAGCCCAGGATCCCAGAGCATCAGGAGCATGTATTCGACGACACTCGCCCCACGGCGTCTGCTTGTAGGGAAGCAGAAACAGCAGGTCGATGTCGGAGCCGGGCGCCAGCAGTCCGCGGCCGTAGCCGCCTGTCGCCACGATCGCCATACGTTCGGCATCGGAGGGATTGGTGGCGCGATAAACATGCGTCACCGTGTAATCGTAGATGAGGCGCAGCAACTCGTCCTGAAACAAGCTCAGGCCCGCGGCGCAGCGGCGACCGTTGCCGTCGGCTTCAAGCGCCGTGCGGGCAGATTTGCGCGCATTCTTGACGAGGCCTTTCAGGCTTTCCAGCACCTTGGGGCGTGCTTCCGCGTGGGAGGCATTGCTGGCATTGAAATACCCCGTTAACTCGCGGCGGGCGGCGAGCCGGTCAAAATAGGGCGGCGGGACGAGGACGTTCACGGTATCGTCGGTCAAGGCTTCGTCTTCTTTAAATTTTCGGCCAGAGCCTTGAGTTCATAGAGCTTCTCGAGCGCCGCTTTGGGCGAGAGATCGTCAGGATGCATGTTCAAGAGCAGCTTTTCAACGGCTGAGGGCTCTTGGCCGGCCGATGCGGCGCTTGATGCGCCTTTGGGCCGCGCCGCAGAGAATAGCGGCAAATCATCAATACTTTCGTCCCCGGCTTTGGGCCGGCGGTCGGCTTTTTCGAGGCGGGCGAGCACCTGGCGCGCTCTGGCGACGACCGGATCGGGAAGGCCTGCGAGCTTTGCCACCTGGATGCCGTAGGAACGGTCGGCCGCGCCGGGCTTCACTTTATGCAGGAAAACGATGGTGTCGTGCCATTCGGCGACGTCCATCGTGACGTTGGCGATGTCGTCGAGACGGCGGGCGAGTGCGGTCAGCTCATGGTAGTGTGTGGCGAAGAGGGCGCGGGCCTTCGTTACGCCGTGGAGATATTCGACTGTCGCCCACGCAATCGAAAGACCATCGAAGGTTGCGGTGCCACGGCCGATCTCGTCGAGGATGACGAGCGAGCGTTTCGTCGCCTGATTGAGGATCGCTGCCGTTTCGACCATTTCGACCATGAAGGTCGATCGGCCGCGCGCCAGATCGTCGGAGGCGCCGACGCGCGAAAACAGCCGATCGACGACACCGATGTGAGCCGAGCGTGCGGGCACGTAAGAGCCCATTTGCGCCATTACGGTGATGAGCGCGTTCTGGCGCAGGAAGGTCGATTTGCCGGCCATGTTCGGACCGGTGACGAGCCAGATGCGGGCATCGGGAAGTTCGTTTTCGTCGGGATGCGCTTCGGGGTGCCGCTGCGGCCGAGAATACAATCATTCTCGATGAAGGCGGTCCCGCCCTGTTTCGCCAGCGCCTGCTGGACGACGGGATGGCGGCCGCCGCGAATTTCGAAGGCGGACGTTTCGTCGATGGATGGGCGCACATAGCCCTGTTCCAGCGCGAGCGATGCCAGAGACGCGTAAACGTCGAGTTCGGCAAGCGCGGCGGCCGCTGCGCCGAGCGCGTCCGTTGCGGCGGCGATGTTTTCCGTCAGCGACGTGAAGATTTCCTGCTCGAGATTGAGTGCGCGTTCGCTGGCGGATGCAATCTGGCCTTCGGTTTCGAGCAGTTCGGAGGTCGCGAAGCGTACCGCATTTGCCATCGTCTGGCGGTGACGGAATCGATCGGATAGCGGCGGCGACATCAGCGGCTTGGCGTTGAGCTGCGTGACCTCGATGTAGAAGCCGAGAATGTTGTTATGGCGCACACGGAGCGTCTTGATGCCCGTTTCTTCGATGTAGCGGGTCTCAAGCTCGGCCATGACACGGCGGCTGTCGTTGCGCAGAGCGCGTGCCGCGTCGAGATCTGAATTGTAGCCTTCGCGGATGAAACCGCCGTCTCGGCGAAGCAGCGGCGGATCGTCGACAAGGGCATTCTTCAACGCGTGCGCAAGGGCTGCCGGAACGGCCTCAAGACGCGTACCGATGGATTGCAGCTCGGGCGGTAACGGGAGCGGGGTTGCGGCGCGGTTCAGCATATTCGCGGCGTTGGATGCTGCGTCTATGGCATCGCGCACGGCGGCAAGGTCGCGCGGGCCGCCACGGCCGAACGTCAGTCGCGGCAGGGCACGCGCAAGATCGGGCGTGCCGCGCAGACAGTCACGGAGGTCGTCCATAAGACGCCGGTTGTCGACGAGAAAGGACACAGCGTCGAGACGGGCTTCGATGGGAGCGGGCGCGATCAGGGGGCTGGCAATTCGTGCCTGCAGCTCACGTGCGCCGCCGCCGGTAATGGTGCGATCCATCACGGCAAGCAAGGTCGAGGATTTGTCGCTCGACGTCGATTTTACGAGTTCGAGGCTGGCGCGGCTGGCCGCATCGATGAAGAGGGCCGCACTCCCCGACCGGCGCGGCGCTTGCAGCAGCGGTTTTCTGCCCTTCTGCGTCAGGTCGACGTATTTCAGAACGGCGCCGACCGCGGCCAACTCGCTGCGTGAAAACGAACCGAAACCGGCGAGATCGGCGACGCCAAGGCATTCTTTGAGATCACGTGCGCCGGAAGCGCTGTCGAAATAGGCGGATGGAATGGGCGTCGTCTTGCCGCCGGAATAATCGACCGTTCGTATGAAGGTTTCCATGCCGACGAGCGTGTCGGCAGCCAGAACTTCGCTCGATGCCAAGCGGATCAGCTCACCTGAAAGATCGACGCCTGACACTTCCGAGACCTCGAATTCGCCGGTCGAAATATCGATTGAGGCGAGCGCGACGCGGGCGTCGGGGGATGCGAGACCCAACTCAGCCGGAGTGGCGAGGAAAACGGCCGTCAAGTAGTTGCGCGCGCCTTGGCGTCGAGCAGGGCTTCCTCGGTCAGCGTGCCGGGGGTCACGAGCCGGACGACGTCGCGTTTGACGACGGCCTTGGCGCCCCTTTTCCGCGCCTCGGCCGGGTCTTCGAGCTGCTCGCAACCGCGACGCGGTGCCCTTGCTTGATCAACCTTTGTAGATATTCGTCGGCGCGGTGCACGGGGACGCCGCACATCGGGATGTCCTCGCCCCGGTGCTTGCCCCGCTTGGTCAGAACAATCGAAAGCGCCTCGGAGGCGATGACCGCATCGTCAAAAAAAGCTCATAAAAATCGCCCATCCGATACCAAAGGAGACTATCGGGATTGGCCGCTTTGATTTCTAGGTATTGCGCCATGGAGGGCGTGGCCTCGGGCGTAGTGCTGCTCTGCGACACTTCGGCAGGCGCCGGAGGCGCCGATTCTGGCCGCCTGCTCTTGCGCGGCTCGTCGGTTCTGGACATCAAGAGATTACGTTTCAAATTGCCCTGTTCGGCTTTACGAAAGGCGAAAAGGAACGTCTCGCCGCCCCATCCAAGCGCTGGATATGCATAGGTTGCCGTCCCGGCTCCCGCAACCTATCGTGCCGGCCCTTATCCCCTGATGTGTGTTTGGGCAACACTGCCCTGGCGCACGAAATCCTGAACGGTCAACATCATGCCCTCCCTTCACCGCGCAGCCCACGTGACGGCTCAAGAAGCGCTTGCATTCCATGCCAACGGCAAGCCCGGCAAGCTCGAAATTACGCCAACGAAGCCGTTGGCGACGCAGCGCGATTTGTCTTTGGCATATTCTCCGGGCGTTGCCATTCCCGTTCAGGCTATCGCCGAGAATCCGCGCGATGCTTACGCCTACACGAGCAAGGGCAATTTCGTCGCCGTGGTGTCGAATGGCACCGCCATTCTGGGGCTTGGAAATCTCGGGGCGCTGGCAGCAAAGCCGGTGATGGAAGGCAAGGCGGCGCTGTTCAAGCGATTTGCCGACATCGATTCCATCGATCTGCTTGTTGATACGCCCGATCCGGAAGCATTCATCAATTCGGTGCGCTATCTCGGGCCGTCTTTCGGCGGCATGAACCTGGAAGATATCAAGTCGCCCGATTGCTTCGTGATCGAAGAGAAGCTCAAAGAGCTGCTCGATATTCCCGTTTTTCATGACGATCAGCACGGGACGGCCATCGTCGTTGCAGCAGGCGTGCTGAACGGATTGCGCGTCGTCGAAAAGGAGATCGGCGACGTGAAGCTCGTGTGCGCCGGTGCGGGTGCTGCGGCGCTCGCCTGTCTCAACTTGCTCGTGAAGATAGGTCTCAAGCGCGAGAACATCTACGTTTGCGATATCAAAGGTCTCGTCTACGAGGGTCGCAAAGAGCTGATGGACCCCTACAAAGCGCCTTTCGCTCAGAAGACGAACGCTCGGACGCTGAGCGATGTCATCGGCGGCGCCGATATTTTTCTTGGCCTATCGGCGGCGGGTGTGTTGTCGCGAGAGATGGTTACGCAGATGGGGCCGAAGCCGCTCATCTTTGCGATGGCCAACCCGGACCCCGAGATCACGCCGGAAGAGGTGAGGTCGGTACGTACCGATGCCATCATGGCGACCGGCCGTTCGGACTACCCGAACCAGATCAATAACGTTCTATGCTTTCCGTTCATCTTCCGCGGCGCGCTCGACGTGCATGCGACGACGATCAACGATGCGATGAAGATCGCGGCTGCCGAAGCGATTGCGGCGCTGGCGCGTGCCGAGGTGCCGGATCAGGTCGCGGCGGCGTTTCTCGGTGAGCGGCCGACGTTTGGTCCCGGATACATCATTCCAGCGCCGTTCGATCCACGCTTGCTGCCGCACGTCTCCGCCGCTGTCGCGAAAGCGGCAATGGATTCGGGCGTTGCGCGCAATCCGATCGTCGATATGGAAGGCTACGTTGCACGTCTCAATGCGCGGCTCGATCCGGTGCAGGGCTGGTTGCAATCAACGTTCGACGCGGTTCGCAACGATCCTAAACGCGTGGTGTTTGCCGAAGGCGAGGAGCCTGCCGTTATCCGAGCGGCGCATACATTCTTCCAGCAGGGCTATGGACAGCCTATCCTGATCGGGCGGAAGAAAGTTGTCACCGATCGCTTCCGCGAGCTCGGCATTCCGCTTCGCCGGGAATTCGAACTGATCGACACGAGCGAGTCACCGTTCCTCGATGAGTTTACCGAGTTCCTGTATGCGCGATTGCAGCGGCGCGGGTATCTGAAGCGCGACTGCGAGCGTCTGGTTACCAATGAGCGAAATGTTTTCGCAGCGCTCATGGTCGTACACGGGCATGCCGATGCGCTGGTCTCAGGCGTGACCCGCAACTGGACGAGCGTCTATGCCGACATACATCGGGTCATGGACGAGAAGCCCGGCCGCCACGTGATCGGCGTGTCGCTGGTGCTGATCCGCGGCCGCGCCGTGCTGATCGCCGACACCAGCATCCACGACTTGCCGACAGGCGAGCAGATAGCAAATATTGCCGTCGAAGCGGCGCGGGCCGCGCGATATTTCGGCATCGAGCCGCGGGTGGCGCTGCTTGCCTACTCGACGTTCGGGCAGCCGAAAAGCGAGCGCTCGGAGCAGGTGCGCCAGGCCGTGCGGCTTCTCGATGAGCGTCTCGTTGATTTCGAGTACGACGGCGACATGGCGGCCGACGTCGCGCTCAATCGCAGCCTGATGGAGCACTATCCGTTCTGCCGGTTGTCGGACACTGCAAACGTTCTGGTGATGCCGGCGTTCCACGCAGCGTCGATCTCGACGAAGATGATCAAGGAGCTGGCGGGCGCAACGCTGATCGGGCCGATCGTTACCGGACTGTCGCATTCGGTGCAGATCTGCACGTTCGGCGCGACGGACGCGGACATCGTCAACATGGCGGCGCTGGCCGCTTATGGTGCTGCGAAGGAATAGCGGACTATTTCTGCCCGCTCACCCTACCCTCTCCCAACAGGGTGAGGGAATTTTGAGGTGGGAGTCGATCAGGCGTCGACGGCAATCCGGCTTTTGGTTTCGGCCGGAGCGCCGTAGTGATCGAAGTAGCGCGGATCGATTTTTGTGACCGGCATGATGACGAGCACGTCGGTCGTCCCGAACTGCCGGTCGATTACGGCGCCGTCACCGAAATAGGCACCTAAGCGCAGATAAGCCTTGATCAGCGGCGGCATGGCTTTCAGCGCTGCCTTCTGATCGATGTCGGCCATCGGCATCAGGTTCATCGAGACGCCGAGCGGGTCGCGGGCGCTGGCGCGCCATTCGAGCGGCGCCAAGGCTTTGTGATGCAAGTAGCTCAGCGCCATCTTGTGATCTTCGAGGTCGATGCCTTCGAAGCTGGCGCAGCCGATCATCACGTCGATGCGGTTTTCGCGGACATAAGTCCAAAGGCCGTGCCACAGCAGTTCGACCGATCGCTTGCTGCGATAGGGGGTAAGCACGCACGAGCGGCCAAGCTCCATGAAGCGGTGGGTCGCCGCCTTGCTTTTGAGAAGGGGGTGATGTCGTATTCGCCGGCGGAATAAAAGCCGGGGCCTTGCTCGGCGATTTCCTGGCGAAGAATGCGGTAGGTGCCGACGACTTTCGGACGTTCCGGACGGCCGGCGCGTCCTGGCATCGTCTTATCAAGATCGACGACAAGAAGATGATCGCAGAGCGCGTCGTAGGCGTCCTCATCGCGACGGCGGAATTGCGCGAGGCGGCTGGGTACCGCCGACATTTCTTCGAAAAGACCTGATAGCGCAGACGCTGCGCGAGTTTGATTTCGGCCCAGGTACGGGCCAACCGCACTTCCAGATTGCCGACGCGGCCGTAGACCTTCGGCTCGATGTCGCGGGCAAAGCCCTTGAGACGGCGGGCGGGAGCACTCAACGCTTCGATGGCGGCAAGGCCCGCCGGGAGCTTTCCGAGACGGCCGGGCTTACGTTTGCTTCGGTCTGCAATTGCCTGCCACATCGGATGGAAATCCCCACGGTGCTCTAGCACACGCCGCTAGCACGATTCCGTGACAGTTTTTAGATCGAAACGTCCGCTGATCAAGCGGCAGGTGGGGCTGCGCGGGCGGGTTGGGGCGCCCACCTGAGAAGCAGGTCGTGGAGATTGCGGGCGTCGAAGGGTTTGGCGAGGTAGTCGTCCATTCCGGCGGCGCGGCAACGGTCGCGGTCCTCGGCGAAGGCGTTGGCTGTCAGCGCGATGATCGGCGGACACGAGAGGGCCGCGTCCTTGCGTTCCCGATAGAGCGCTTTGATTGATTTGGTGGCCATGATGCCGTCGATCTCGGGCATCAGAACGTCCATCAGCACGAGGTCGAACGCAGGACGTTTGCGCTCCAGCACTTCCCACATCACCGTGATTGCGGACCGCCCGTCCTCGACCACGGTCGCCGAGCCGCCGGCGCGTTCGATGATTTTGCAGGCGAGCAGGGCATTGATCTGGTTGTCCTCGGCAACCAGGACGCGAAACGGCGGGCAAGGGGCGCGGCGGAGGGCTGTTTCGGAGCCGCCCCGTCCGCTTTCCTCCGACACGAGCGAACCGGCCGTGAGCGGCGGCGCGCCGGCCGCGTGGAGTTCCAGCCGGGCGGTGAAGACGGCACCCTGATCGGGGCCGGCAGAAGCGACGATGTCGCCGGACATGGCCTGGGCGATGCGTTTCGAAATCGCGAGGCCGAGGCCGGTGCCAGCCGGATTGCGGTTCATCGCGTTTGCGTCTTGCTCGAACTCGTTGAAGAGGCGGCGGGCCGCGTCGGGCGAGAAACCGATGCCGGAATCGGCGACTTCGATAGCGATGCGCACGGCGTCGGGATTGGCAGGGGGGTCATTCGCGATGGAGATGCTGACGGAGATGCTGCCCGTGTCGGTAAACTTTTATGGCGTTCGACAACAGGTTGAGGATGATTTGGCGCAGACGGATTTCGTCTCCGCGAACCCACTCGGGCACTGCGTCCGATATCGCCAAATTCAACGTCAACTTCTTGGCAGTAGCGTCGGGTGCCATGAGCTGCATCATCTGGGTCATGCAGTTCCGGAGCGAAAAGATCTCATTCGCCAGTTCGAATTTGCCCGCCTCGATTTTGGAGAGATCGAGAATGCCGTCGATCAGACCGAGAAGGGCGCGGGCGGAATCTTCCGCAACGCGCGCATAGGTCCTCTGCTCCGGATCAAGCTGAGTATCGCGCAGCAAGTTGATCATGCCGATGATGCCGTTCATCGGTGTGCGGATTTCGTGGCTCATGGCGGCGAGAAAGCGGGACTTCTCGCGATTGGCCGTTTCGGCGCGATCGCAGGCGCCGCGCAGCCGCTCTTCGATTTCACGCTCGACGGTGATGTCGCGGCCGACGCTCTGGATTTCGATGGCGCCGTCCTGAGTTAAGACTTCCGTTTCGTCCCAGGCGATCCAGCGCTTGCCGCGCCGCGTAGGCAGAAGCTCAATCGTTCGCAAGTTGGTGGCCGACATGCCGGTCGTGGATCCGCTGCGCAGGATATGCGGCCGAAACCGCGAGCCGAGAACGTCCTCGCCGCGCACCCCAAAGGCTTCGAGGAACGCGGTGTTCGCAAAGACAAGACGGCCGTCTTTTGCGCGGCGGACGATGAAGTCGCGCTGCGAATCCAAAAATTGGCGATAGCGGACGGCGTTGTCGGATAGGCGCCAATGCGCATCCTTGAGGTCTTCGATCTCATCGTCGGCACGCCTTGTATCGCATTGCGCGACGGGCGTTTTCTGACGCCACAATTTCCAGGGCAGCGCGACGCCAAGGATCGCGGCCGCGGTCAGGACCGCGACGCCGAGAAAAGCGGCGGTGAGGCCGCTATCGAATGTCACGGCGCTCGAGACAAGGCCAAGGACAAGCAAAAGCGTGCCGATGATAGCTGCCGTAGACGCGCATACGCGCCATGTCCAAGTCGCTCGCCTGTTTCCGCCTGGCGATGGCTGCATGTCCATACGCTCCCGGGCAGGTCGCGAGTAAATCAGTTTTCGAAACAATTTCTTTGGCCCCTAAATGCCGGGGCACAGTCGGCCAGTGCACTTTTACAGAGTCTAAAGAGACGTGGTTAAGCGCACAGTGGCGGCGATCAAATCTGCTGTCGCAATCGCAGGCCGCTCAGATGTTCATTACAGCCGGCGCAGGTCTTCGTCGGTCAGCTTGCGGGCTGCATCTTCGATCATCAACGGTACGCCATTGCGGATCGGAAATGCCAAGCCTGCAGCTTTGCTCAACAATTCGCGCTTGTTCGCATCATAGATCAGACGTGTCTTGGTGAAAGGACAGACGAGCAGCTCAAGCAGCTGCGGGTCGACGGCGTTGGCGTCGTCTGGAGCGCTGTCGTCAGCATCATCGGTCATGGCTTTTTCCGATATTACTGAAGTGTCGTGCCGCTGCTGCCGTTCGACGCCAGATCGATTTCGGCGAGCGCAACGAGAACTTCGGCGCGCGACCGCAGATCCTTGGCTTCGAGCAGTGCCTGCTTTTCTTCCGGTCCGTAAGGACACATCACCGACAGCGCGTTGATGAGAAATTCGTTCGATGCGCGCTGGATTGTCGACCAATCGGTTTTCAGGCGGTTGGCTTCGAGATAGGTTTTCAAGACGCGCAAGAGATTTTGCCGATCGACCAGCTCTTCGCCGAGACCTTCGGTCAAATCGCTGGCAAATTTGTCGTAGCTCACAGTCATGATGCGGTAAGGCATCTCGGTTTCGGCTTCGCCGACGCACTCGAAGCGCGTGATTCCCGTCAACGTGATGATCAACCGGCCGTCGTCCAGTTCCTGGTACGACGTGATGCGGCCGGCACAGCCTACGGAGCGCAACTCGGCCGTTTTTTCGATCGGGCTTTCCTGATCGTCATCGCCCGACACGACAGGTTGCAAAATGCCGATGATGCGCGCGCCTGACATCGCATTATCGATCATTTCTAGATAGCGAGGCTCGAAAATGTTCAGGGGCAATGTGGCGCGCGGCAGGAGAATCGCGCCGCGAAGAGGAAAACGGGAATCCTCGAGGGCAAATCGGCCGGGCGTCGATAGCGCTCCGTGAGTATCAAAAGAAAAAATCTCCGCTAAGGATCGTTTCTGGATCAGCTGAACAGGATGGATGATAGCCTCCGGCGCCCTTCGGCCACCAGAGGTTCCTTGGGGCCCCACGCGTCGAAGAACTGCAGAAGCTGCTTGCGTGCGGCTTCGTCGTTCCATTTGCGGTCCGTCCTGATGAGATCAAGCAGAAGCTCAAGTGCCTCCTGCCGGTCGCCGTTCGCGCCGAGGCCGACGGCGAGATCGAGACGGGCTTGAAAATCTTGGGGGTTTTCGGCGACGCGTTTTTTGAGCGCATCGAGTTCGCCGGTGTCGGCGCCTTTTTCCGCAAGCTCGATCGCTGCTTCGAGGCTTTTGACGGCAGCAAGCTCGCGCTTGTCCGGCGGCACGAGCGCCAGTGTCTGCTTGGCGCGGGCAATGTCGCCGCTCTTCATATAGCAGGAAGTCAGACCCGCGATGGCTTCGGCGTTGGCCGGATCTTCCTGGAGGATGCTCGCGAAAACTTCAGCTGCTCCTTGCAGATCGTCCTGCTCCAGCAGTTCTTCGCCGGTTTTTCAGAACCTCGGCGATGCCGATCTCGGCGTCGTCGGCAACAAGGCGATCAACGAAAGCTTTGATCGCGCTTTCGGGCTGCACGCCGACGAAACCGTCGATCGGCTGGCCGTCGCGGAAGGCGTAGACGGTCGGCAGCGACTGGATGCGAAGTTGCGCCGAGATCGCTTGGTTCTCGTCGACGTTGACCTTCACCAGGCGGACCTTGCCGCTGTAGCTGCGTACGACCTTCTCGATAACGGGCGTGAGCTGCTTGCAGGGCCGCACCAGGCCGCCCAGAAATCGACGATGACGGGAACCGTCTTCGAGGCATCGAGAACGTCAGCCTTGAACGATGCGGTGGTCGCGTCCTTGATCATGTCGGCGGCACCGGGTGCACCGAACTCCGTGCCTTTAGCGCCAAATTCCATTGGACCAATCTCCTCGCCGTTCGAACCTCAAGATGCGGTCAATACCATGACCTGAGGCTCATGGCCGGTGGACCGAATGAACCGCAAAAGGTCGTCGCGTGCAATGTTTGTTGTTGCTGTGTTTTCAAGCGGATGACAGTTGACCGAAGGGGCAGCCATCAGAGCCTCGTCGAAGATGATCTTCACGCGATTGCCGGTATCGTTGATCGTTGCAAAGGCTGTGACGGAGCCCGGCGTCACGCAGAGCGTTTCCATCAGCAACTCGGGCTTGCCGAAGGAAAATCGCCCGGCGCCCAGGCGTTTCGACAAGGCTTTGAGATCGACGCGAGTTTCGGTGTTGGCGATGACGAGGAAAAGCGCGCCCTTGTCGTCCTTCAGGAACAAATTCTTGGTGTGGGCGCCCGGCAGGGCAATTTCGACCTTGTCGCTTTCCGCGACGGTAAAAACGGCCGGATGGTCGATCGTTTCCGTCTCAATTCCAAGATCGGTGAGGGTCTGAAAGAGCTGTTGGCGCGTTACGGGCATCGGTCGAGGCTTTTCTCCGGCTTTCCTGTCGGGGGGCGGCGCATCCATACCCTGGCCGCCCCTGATATATAAGGGCGATTGGACATTTTCGCCGCTTTGATTGAGGGGCTTGCATTGGGCGATCACTTGCGCCATAAGGCGGGTCTTCCGCCGCCGCAAGGCGGCGTAAGCTTTCTGGACATGCGGGTGTAGCTCAGGGGTAGAGCACGACCTTGCCAAGGTCGGGGTCGAGGGTTCGAATCCCTTCGCCCGCTCCAGGCACCAATCGGATTTCAGTTACCTCCTGAAATCGTCTCGGCCAAAGGCCGCTTCGGCGGACTGGCCATTCCTTCTTGAGATCGGTGCCCTCGGCGGATTCTCCGCAACACTCGACGCGCCTATATGGCGTAGACCCTGCCTTTACGAAATGGTATGGACGGCGCCCGATTAGCCCCGACTATAGGTGTGCCCTCACTTGGCGTGATTTTTGTTCTCACAAGCAAGGGGGAGACCTCATGAAAACGACATTGAGAGTGGCCATCGCCGCTGCGGCGGTGGTTCTGGGCGCTGGCTTCGCGAACGCAGCGACGGTCAGCAGCGATGTGCATGCGCTGAAATTGCTTACGGCTCACTCTTCGGCGGCACAGGATGTTTATTGGCGCCGTTGGCATCATCGTCACCGCCATTGCTGGTGGCGGCATGGCCATCGTTTCTGCCGCTGGTGGTGAAGTGTTTTGCGGCGCCCAAGCGGGCGCCGTATCGCATTCTGCGGCATTTGACGCAGCGCCGCCGCGCTTCAGACTCGATGCCGCCATCGGGGAGAATAATTGCACCCGGCTGGGACTTTGAAAGGGTGCAACTCACTTGAAACGCTTCGTGCAGTTTCTTCAGGCGGCACTTGCCTGCACAATCCTGGTAGCTTTGATCTTCAGCATTCCGGTTGTCATGGCTTCGACGCCAATCCACCTCGGCATTTCGTTCTCTAGTCCGGACCGCCCGCTGACGGCGCCGCAACACGCTGACGGCGCGGTCGCTCCACTTATTCCGTAACCCCAAAAACGAAGCCGGCCCCGTGAGGGGCCGGTGTCGGACTGCTTGTCAGTAGTAGCAATAGGGATGATGGCGACGATACCAATAGTCGCCGCAGAGGTATCCATCGTCGTACGCGTAGTCGTCATAGTACGGCCCGCCGTAATAGATGCCAGGACCCCAGCCCCATCCGTAGCCTCCGCGCCAGTGATGACCGTGGCCATGCCATCCGCCGCCGTGCCAGCCGCGGCCACCCCAGTGGCCGCCCGCAAAGCGACCGCCGCCCCAGTGACCACCGCGGAAGCCGCCACCACGAAAGCCACCGTGAAAACCACCACCGTGGAAGCCGCCTCCGTGGAAGCCTCCGCCACCGTGAAAGCCGCCGCCATGAGCTTCAGCGGCTGCGGAGAAACCGCCCACGGCTAAGGCTGCGAGAGCGCTCACCACCGCATTTTTCCAATTCTGCATTTTGTGCTCCATACGAAACAAAATCGCGTCTCTCTGCGCGACCGCCGGTGGCTATAACGTGGTGTCACTAAACATCGTTTCCAACGTCCTCCTGCCAATTGCGCATGGCAGGTCGAGCCCTTTTGCCGTCGCTTGGTCCGTCGCGTGTGCGATGCAAACACTGACCGCGGAGCGGGGTGGCGTCTTTCAAAAACGACCGCATTTCATGGGATTTTTATGCGTGGGGCAGCTTTCGCCCCGGCACTTTGCAAGCGAGGGACACGCCTGGATTTGGTCTTTGGAAGGACGTTTTGCGCCAGACCTTAAGTACGAATACGAACGGGTTCGATACGTTTGTATGCGCGGCACAAACCAAATTCGCAGCCGGAAATTTTTAACACTTGCCGATAAAATGAACGCCAGGTGAATGAGGTGTTTATCTCTTCACAACAATTCCATTTCGCGCAGAAAAATTCCGGTCGGCAATTCCTCAGATCGAAATCGATCAGCCCTGAGATCGCGGTCGGTTGGCCACCGAATTGCGACGAACGGCGAAGGCGTCGCTTGAACGTCACAGATGAAAATCATACCACAGACGTCCGATTCCTGAGGGCACTCTCTTCGCTTTCCAATCCTGCACCGCTTACGGACCAGACATGAGGATCGCCAGCGCCATGACCGCCAGCATGCAAACTCTCATTGTTCGCCCGATCGCATTCCTTGCGATCGTCGTCGCTGCCCTGTCGATGGCGGGTTGCGGCGTCAATACAATTCCGACGAAGGAGCAACAGGCGAAAGCCGCTTGGAGCGAGGTGCTGAACCAGTACAAGCGCCGCTCCGATCTCATTCCCAATCTCGTCGAGACGGTGAAGGGTTTTGCCGATCAGGAAAAAGCGTGCTGACGGAAGTCACGAAAGCCCGCGAGCAGACGACGAACATTCAACTGCCGCCCGATATCCTGACGAACCCCGATGCGATGAAGAAATTCCAGGATGCGCAGGCGACGCTCTCGGGCGCGCTCGGGCGGTTGATGGCGGTCGTCGAGCGGTATCCCGATATCAAGTCCGGGCAGAACTTCCTGGCGCTGCAAAGCGAGCTTGCGGGCACCGAGAACCGCATCGCCATCGCGCGGCGCGACTACATCACGGCGGTGCAGTCGTACAATACCGAGATCAACACCTTTCCTGGCCGGCTTTGGAAGACGGTGCTTTATCCGCAGGCCAAAGACATGGCGACGTTCGACATTTCGCCTGAAGAGCAGAAGGTGCCGAAAGTCGATTTCAGCAAGCCTTGAACCGCGGCGCGCATCGCTTTTGGCCGGGAGCCTTTGATATGGCTGGCGCCATCAACGCCGCTCAGGTTTCGCCATGGCGCGGCATGGCGCAGGCGCTGCCGGGTTTGCTGGCGACGCTTGTTCTTGTGCTGTCGGCGCATTTCTCCGTGGCTTTTGCAGATCCCGTCTATCCGGAATTGGCCGGCCGCGTCACGGATGAAGCGGGACTGCTGACGCCAGCCGAGAAGGCCGACATCGAAGGCGACCTTGCCTCACTTGAGCAGACATCGACCGATCAGCTTGCGGTCGTGA
The DNA here is from genome assembly GCF_043203335.1 of Bradyrhizobium sp. RDI18. Lineage (NCBI taxonomy): Bacteria > Pseudomonadati > Pseudomonadota > Alphaproteobacteria > Hyphomicrobiales > Nitrobacteraceae > Bradyrhizobium > Bradyrhizobium sp. RDI18. The sequence goes on from NZ_JBICRN010000009.1 coordinate 43,433, forward strand.
CCGTCAAGTCGCTGCAGGGCTATTCCATCGAGGATTACGGCATCGGCCTCGCGCGCAAGTGGGGGATCGGCCAGAAGGGCAAGGACAACGGCATTCTGCTGATCGTCGCGCCGAACGATCGCAAGGTGCGCATCGAAGTCGGGCGCCGGCTTGAGCCGTTCATGACCGACACGATGGCGGCGCTCATCATTCAGAATGCTATTCTGCCGAAGTTTCGGCGCGGCGATTATGCGGGCGGTATCAAGGATGGCGTCCGCGATATCAAGTCGGTGGTGCTTGGTGATGCCGAGGAGGTGAAGCGGCGCGCTGCCGGACCGCGCACGCCGGAAAACGATCCGACGGTGATCTTTCACATCATTCTGTTTCTCGCGATCGTAGCCTTCATCATCTGGGTCAATTATCGCAACGCGCAGGCGATGCGGGCCGGCATGCCGGGCGCGCCGCGACGCCGGGGTGGCATCGTCGTTATTCCGGGCGGATCGGGCGACTGGGGCGGTGGGTGGTCAGGCGGTGGCGGCGATAGCGGCGGCGGAGGCTGGTCGGGCGGCGGCGGGGACTTCGGCGGCGGGGGCGCATCGGGAGGGTGGTAGCAATGTCGAGATCAACGCAAGCAGGCGGCATTCAACGATGAGCTTCATCAGCGCCCAGGACGCCGAGCGGATTTCGGCGGCGATCACGAAGGCCGAGCGCAATACCTCGGGTGAGATCGTGGCCGTCGTCGCCGATCAGAGCAGCCGGTATCAGCACATTCCGTTCATGTGGGCGGCGCTGCTGGCGCTGGTCATTCCGTGGCCGCTCATCCACTTCACGTGGATGAAGGTGCAGTGGATCTTTCTTATTCAACTGTTGGTCTTCCTCGGGCTGTTGGCGCTCGCCTGGCACCCCAAGGTGCGAATATCGCTCGTTCCGAAGTCGATCCTTCATGCCAACACGCGGCGGCGTGCCAGCGAGCAATTTCTCGCGCAGAATTTACACACGACAACCGGCCGAACGGGCGTGCTGATTTTCGTTTCCGTTGCGGAAAAGCGCGTCGAGATCATCGCCGACAGCAGCATCGACGCGCTCGTTGAAAAAGGCGTCTGGCAGAAGATCGTCAACGATTTCACGGCCGATATCGGCGCCGGGCGGGTGGCGGACGGTTTCGAGCGGGCGATTGCGCGGATCGGGGATCTGCTCGCGCAGCATTTTCCGCCGGGCGCTGTCGATCCCAACGAATTGCCCGATCATCTTATCGTCTTGCGAAGCTGATTATCTCGCTGGCGCGACGAGACGGTCACACGAAAAGGGGGAAGGCATGTCGACCTTGGACATCGGCGAGGGCGCCGAGCAAGCCGCAATGGCGACCGACGGCGCCGTCAAGCGCGCGCCGCTCCGCGCTCGCGTTTCCTGGATGTTGTTCGATTGGTCGGTGCAACCGCACTACACGCTGGTGCAGACCTTCTTATTCGGACCCTACTTCGCCAACGCCATTGTGCAGAATCCGGTTTGCGGACTTGCTGCCGGAAGTGAGAAAGCGGCCTGCGGGCAGGCGCTATGGGGCTATGCAGCTGCGGTGGCGGGCCTTCTGATTGCGATTATCAGTCCGCTACTTGGTGCGGCGGCCGACGGACGCGGATCGCGCAAGCCGTGGATGGCGATGTTGTCGCTGCTCTTTCTCGCAAGCCTTTCGAGCCTGTGGCTTGGCGTTCCCGATGCCAACATGACGACGATCCTTATCGTGCTTGCTGGATTCGTCGGTGCGACGCTCGCTGCAGAATTGATGAGCGTCTTCTCAAACGCCATCATGACGGGCCTGGCGCCAAAGGAGGAACTCGGGCGGCTTTCCGGCACCGGATGGGCTGTCGGCTATTTCGGCGGACTCGTCAGCTTGGCGGTGGTCGCGGGACTATTGGTGCCGATGCCGGGCGAGCCAAAAACTCTGCTGGGGCTTGAGCCGCTTCTGCATCTCGACGGCGCGACGCATCAGAGCGATCGCATCACCGGGCCGTTTGCGGCGATCTGGTTTGCGATCTTTATTATTCCGTTCTTCCTGTTCGTGCCGGACCGGCACCGCGCATCGACGGCACATCCGGAGCGATCCGCGGCGGCGGAACTTTGGGAGACGATCAAGTCGCTGCCGTCGATGCCGAGCCTGTTGATCTTTCTCGTCGCGCGGATGCTGTTCACGGACGGGTTGTCGGCGATCTTCGCGTTCGGCGGTATCTACGGCGCATCGGTGTTCGGATGGGGTCCGCTCGAACTGGGCATGTTCGGCATCATCCTGACGCTCGTCGGCGCGTTCGGTGCGCTGTTCGGCGGCTGGCTTGACGACGCCATCGGCCCGAAAGCGGTGATCATCCTGGCGCTTCTGGCTTTGATCGTCGGCGCGCTCGGCATTCTTTCAGTCGACAAGACGCACATCTTCTTCACGACCGAGGTGGCGGAAAAGATTGTCGGGTCAAAGCCGTTTTCAGCGCCGGGCGAGCAGGTTTTTTTAGCGTTTGCGATTTTGGTCGGCGTCGTGTCGGCGCCGGTTCAGGCCGCCAGCCGGTCGTTGCTGGCGCGCATCGCGCCCGCCGACAAGATCACGCAGTTTTTCGGGCTGTTCGCCTTCTCAGGCAAGGTCACGGCATTCCTGGCGCCGTTCTGCGTGGCGCTCATCACGCAGGAGACCGGCAGCCAGCGCATCGGCATGGCCGCCGTTCTCGCCTTCCTCGCCATTGGCGTCGTGATGATGATGTTCGTGCGGACGCGCCCGGCGCGATGACGGGTGGCTGCCTCAGTGGCGGAAGTGGCGGACGCCGGTGAAGACCATCGCGAGGCCACGTTCGTCAGCGGCTTTGATGACCTCGTCGTCGCGCATCGAACCGCCCGGCTGAATGACCGCCGTAACGCCTGCTTCCGCCGCCGTAATCAAGCCGTCGGCAAAGGGGAAGAAGGCGTCGGAGGCAACGACCGAACCGATCGTCAGCGACTTGTCGAGGCCGAGCGCTTTGGCGGCTTCGGCAGCTTTCCATGCCGCGATGCGCGATGACTCCACGCGGCTCATCTGCCCGGCGCCGACGCCGACGGTTGCTTCGTTCTTGGCGTAGACGATGGCGTTCGACTTGACGTGCTTTGCGACCTTGAACGCAAAGCGCAGGTCTTTCAGTTCTTGCTCGCTCGGCGCGCGCTTGGTGACGACTTTCAGATCGAGATCGTCGGCGTTGCTGGCGTCGCGCGACTGGACGAGAAAGCCGCCCGCCACGGATTTAAAGTTGAGGCCCGGCGCGCGTGAATCGGCGAGTCCGCCCGTTAAAAGAAGGCGCAGGTTTTTCTTTGTGGCGAAGACGGCTTTGGCTTCATCGGTCGCGTCGGGCGCAATGACGACCTCAGTGAAGATCTTCGTCATCTCCTCGGCGGTGGCGGCGTCGATCGTTTTGTTCAGCGCGATGATGCCGCCGAAGGCGCTGACGGGATCGCAGGCTAGGGCTTGGCGATAGGCTTCGGCGAGAGAGGCATTCACTGCGACACCGCATGGGTTCGCGTGCTTGATGATGGCAACGGCGGGTGTCTTCGGATCGAATTCCGAGACAAGCTCGAAAGCGGCGTCGGTATCGTTGATGTTGTTATAGGACAATTCCTTGCCCTGAAGCTGTTTCGCCGTCGCGACGCCGACGCGCGTGTCCGCAGAGAGGTAAAGTGCCGCCGTCTGGTGGGCGTTTTCGCCATAGCGTAGCGCTTGCCCGAGGTGCCCACCGAAGGCGCGCCATTCCGGAGCATTGTTGTCAAGCTCGCGGGCGAACCAGTTGCTGATTGCGGCATCGTAAGCCGCGGTGCGGGCGAACGCCTTGGCGGCAAGCGCTTTGCGGGTCGCGAGCGTCGTTGCGCCATCGTTAGCTGCAATTTCGCTCAGCACGCGTTCGTAATCCGAGGGCTCGACGACGACCGTGACGCCGTCGTGGTTTTTCGCAGCGCCGCGGATCATCGCCGGGCCGCCGACGTCGATGTTTTCGACGCAATCGTCATACGTTGCGCCTTTAGCAACGGTTGCTTCGAAGGGGTAGAGGTTCACGACCAGCAGATCGATGGGCAGAATGCCGTGCTCGCTTGCCGCCTTGTCGTGGACGGCGTTGCCGCGAATGGCGAGCAGCCCGCCGTGGACTTTCGGATGCAGCGTTTTCACACGGCCGTCCATCATTTCGGGGAAGCCGGTCAGTTCGGAAACGTCCATCACCGCGAGGCCTGCGGCTTTCAGCGCAGCAGCGGTGCCGCCAGTCGAGACGAGTTCAATGCCACGGGCTTTTAGTGCGGCGGCGAAGTCGATGAGCCCGGTTTTGTCGGAGACCGAGAGAAGTGCTCGGCGTATGCGTTGGTCAGCCATGTTCACCCCAGCTTTTTTCGGTTTGGCCGTTATCACGGCGCGCCGGGCGTGGCCATCCCGCGTCAGGACGAGCGCGCGATTGTGACGCGCAAGAGGATTTGGTTATTTACGAATTCGGGGCGGACTCAGCCGCTTCGGCTCGCACGGACCAGTGAACAGACGTCTCGCCGAATGTCGTGCCGCGCAGCATGATTTGCAGGCTTGGACGCGGTCCGGCGCTGTCGACAAAGTAAAGGCTTTCCTCGATCGACATCTGTGCCGTCTCGTCGGCGGCGAAAATCCAGACCTCGCCGTCGGGAAGGGTGAGGCGGCATTGACCGTGGCCCACGGACTGACAGCGGCAATCCGGATGCAGATGAAAATGGATTGCGTAGGAGGTCCTGCTTCAGTCGCAGCGTTCCCTTGGGCGGCTCGAGCGTATCGACGCCTTCGAGTTTGTCGCCTTTGGGCGCAAGCGCCAAGCGTCGGCCGTGGATCAAGCCGAAGCGTTTCAGATAGCCGTCGTGCGTTGCGGTGATTTCTGCCTGTGACGGGCTGTCGTGGAATTCGAATGAAACGGTGTCGGGGCCGCGGATCGGCAGGCCGGCGACCATCGATTCCAATTGTTCGTGGCGGATCAGGCGCGAGGATGATGTCTCAGTGAGGCAGAGCGTGTTGTGGCTGGCGGTGGCGCGGGCGACCGAATCCCAGTCGTGATCTGCCGGACCGGGAAACCGCCGTTGGCAAAGATCAGGTACTGGCGCGACGTCATTTCAAAGATAGCGCGCCCGCCTGCGCTTCCGTTGAAAGTTCGAGCGGTGGCGGCGAGCCGACATCAGTCATAACGATCGTGGTGCCGCGTTCGAGGCGGGCGTAGCCGGAGGCGCGAGCCACCGGCATGATATCAAAATCGCCGCCGCTGGCGTAGCCCAGCACGGTAGCGAGGGCGGCCGGTGAACCCGTGCTGACGCCGTTGAAGCGGGCCAGCATGCCATCTCCAAGACGCATAAAACGCAAGAAACGCAGCGATTTTCTCACCGCTGCGTTGATCTCGTCCGGCGCGACGAGGGCCCGCGAGCCGAAGCACTGACCGAGCGGCAGCAGATCAAGAACGACATCTTCGAGCACGCTGGCGCTGCGACTGATGTGGCCGCCGTCTTCGAGGATTTGCCGCTTCAACTCAACGATGAGCGCGGCCTCGGCATCCTTCAACTGTTTGTCGTGGCCGGAGATGGCGAGACCTGTCAGCACGAGTGCGATCAGGCAGACGATGCGCGGTACGCCGTCGGGTGCATTGCGCCACGTCGTCCGCAGCGCGCCGATCTGCTGGCCGATGCTGGACATGATCTGGGTGTAGGCGCGCGTCGAGGTCTTCGAGCAGCATGTTTGCCTGCGAGATCCAGGAGATCAGGCGGCGGGCGACGACCTCGGGCTCGTAGGCGATGCCGTGAGAAATGCGCTTGAGGGCGATCCATTCGAGCACAAGCCCACGTGCGGCGGCTGCGGCTTCGTCCTCTTCGGTTGCGGCGAGGTGACGAAGCCAACCGAAGCCATGCAGTTCACGTTCCCAAGCGACGCTGGGCGGCGTGATGCGAAAGACGGACGCGCCTTTGAGATCCGCAATCTCAGCGGCTAGTCCAAAGTAGCCGTGTGAAACTTCGGTCCAGAAGCTTGGATCGGCAGCGCGCAGTTCCTGGGGGACGATCAGGATCTGATCGGCGCCGTTGCCGGCGTATCGCCACCGCAGGAATGGGGATGAGAGCGTCAACGTCACGGCACGACGGCGCAATCGCTCGACCGAGAGCGAGCGGATTTTCAGCCGTTCCGAAACATTGAGACTCAAAGTCTGGCTCCCCGTCCAGAGATGGTCGTACCACCTCAGAATGGACTAGCCCCCGACCTCAGTCAAAACAAGGCGGACAGGCGTCACACGCACTAGCGCTCAACAGGTCTTCACCAGAGATGCCGCGAAAAATCCGTCAAGGCCCTGAAGTCCTTCCGGTAAATCGGCAAATTGCGTCGGCAGCGTCCGCAGGTCGCCGGCGGGCGTGCGCCACGACATCGGGATCGTGTCGGTGTCGAGGGTAATCGGGCGACGCACGAAATCGGGGTGGCTCTCGAGGAAGGCTTCGACCTGCATTTCCCGCCTTCTTCCGGTTCGAGCGAGCAGGTGCAGTAGACGAGCATGCCGCCGGGTTTCACAAGGCTAGCCGCGTGGTCGAGGAGCCGTTTCTGGAGGGCCGCCAGCGCACCGACATCCTCGGGCCGCTTCAGATAGAGAATATCGGGATGACGACGGATCGTGCCGGTCGCCGTGCAGGGGGCATCGAGAAGGACGGCGTCGAATTGCCGGTCGGCGCTGAAGGTCAAGGCGTCGGAAACGGCGGTGGTCGCGACTAGCCCGAGGCGCGCAAGGTTTTCGCTCAAGCGGCCGAGACGGCCCGCGGATTTATCGACGGCGGTGACGTCGGCTCCGGTGGTCGCAAGCTGGGCCGTCTTCCTCCGGGCGCGGCGCAAAGATCGAGCACCGACAATCCGGCGACGTCGCCCATCAGCTTGACGGGGAGCGCGGCGGCAGCGTCCTGCACCCACCAGGCGCCGTCGAGATAGCCGGGCAGCTCTTCGATACGTCCGGCCTGCGCGCAACGGATCGAGCCGGTCGGCAGGACAACGGCACCAATCTCTTTGCCCACCGCTCGGGATCGGATTTGACCGTCAGGTCGAGGGCGGGCTCAGCGAGGACGCGCGGGCGATCTGGCGGGCGGCGGCCGCGCCGTATGCGTCGCTCCAACGCGTCAGCAGCCAATCGGGAAAGGTCAGCGCGATATTATCGAGGTCGGCCAGGCGGCCGTGGCCGCTTTCGCTGACGCGGCGCAGAACGGCGTTGGCGAGGCTGGCGAAGCGCTTGGCGGAGCTGTCCGCACGGCATTGATCGACGGCGAGCGAGATTGCGGCGTGCGGCGGCGTCTGCAGCAGCAGAAGCTGCGCCACGGCTGCGAGCAAAATCTCGTCGAGGCGGCCCATGCGTTCGGGCAGCGGCTTGGCGAGATAGGTGCTGAGGACGGCTTGCAGCGATCCGCGATGCCGGAGCGCCGTGGTGGCGATGAGACGCGCGAAAGCGCGGTCGCGGCCCGGGAGATCGCGCGCTGCGGCGGCTCTCGCAAAGGCGTCGTCAAACGGGCGCCGCTCGACAAGCACAGTGTAGAGCGCGGAGACGGCGACGTCGCGCGTTTTCAGCCCGTCCGGGCTTTGCGCCGGTCGGGGACGGGATGCGCCGCCTCGGGGCGACGACGGCCGCCGGCGCGCGCACGAGGCGGTCGCGGCGCGGAATTTTTGATTTTGTATGATCTTGCACGTTAGCCCCAAGGGCTCGGAGGCTTAGTATAGTTTTTGCCGCCGATCCAGACTTCTCCTGTCGCGCCGCCACTTGGCGCGGAACCCGGCGCGCTCGTCATGCCGGAATTTCAGCTCCTGACACCCATCTCGCGCGCCAGCGCTTCAAGCGCCGCGATGCGGTTTTCGACGTTCGGATGGGTGGAGAACAGGTTATCGACGCCGTGGCCGTTCAACGGATTGATGATGAACATATGCGCAGCGGCCGGTATCGCTTCCGCTTCTTCGTTCGGAATGCGGCGGGCGGCGCCATCAATCTGACGAAGCGCAGATGCAAGCCAAAGCGGATTACCGCAGATCATCGCGCCCATGCGGTCGGCCTGATATTCGCGCGAACGGCTGATCGCCATCTGCACGAGACCTGCGGCCATCGGTGCGATGATGATCGCCGCAAGCGTGCCGATCATGCCGAGGCCGCCGCGGTCGCCATCGCGATTGCCTCCGAAAATCATGCCGAACTGCATGTATTGCGCAAACATCGAAACAGCGCCGCCGATGGTCGCTGCAACGGCCATCGTCAACGTGTCGCGATTTTTGATGTGCGAGAGTTCGTGCGCGATGACGCCGGACAATTCTCGCCGGTCGAGAGATTCCAGCAGGCCAGTCGAGGCGCAGACAGCGGCGTGGGATGGGCTGCGGCCGGTTGCAAAGGCGTTCGGCTGCGGATTGTTCATGATGTAGACGCGGGGCATCGGCAGTTCGGCACGGTGCGCCAAATCGCGGACGATGCCGACGAGTTCGGGCGCAGTGGCGCCGGTCACTTCCGCGCGTTGAACATGTGCAAGACGACGCTGTCGGACTTCCAAAGGCTGAACGCGTTCGTCGCAAGCGCGATGAAAAACGCGAACACGAGGCCGGTTTTGCCGCCAACAAGCGCACCGAGCACAAGGAAGATGCCGGTCAGCAATGCAAGCAGCATTGCAGTCTTGAGGTAGTTCATGGGCATGGGGTTACTCGCGACACTTGGTCCGTCAACTGGTCTACAACCTTGCAGCCGCGTATATGGTGTCCCAACCATTCATAAAGGTGACGCGCCGAAAAAGGTAGCGATTGCCCCCTGGAGTCCCGACGTGCGATGACCGCCAAAGACGACACTGTGACCGATAACGAGCCTCTTCCGCGTGTCCTGACGCCGGAGGCGCAGCGGGCGCTCGCCGAGGCTGAGGCGCGTCGAAAGGGGCGTGATGCTGCGCAGGCACGTCCTGCCGAAGTCGGCGGTCGCGAGGGGCCGGAACCGACGCGTTTCGGCGATTGGGAGAAGGGCGGCATTACGTCCGATTTCTGAGCGTCATTCCCTGTCCCGACCTCCGTTCCGGGCGATGCGTTTTTAATTACGTGTTGATCGAACTGTCCGCCCACGGAACGCCTTTTTTATTCCGGCATCCGAGTTGCATGGCCGCACTCGTAATCGGGAAGGGGTGTTTCAAGGAGGGACAGATGCTCAAGCGACGAACCGCGGCCGTTCTACCGTTCGACCACGGTGAACAATATTCAGCAATTGTCATCTTCGTATCGATGATCGTCGCCCTGGTCTTGGCAGCAGGCGCTGCGCTTGACTATGCGCGGGTTGCGAACATGCGGGAAGGTGTCGAAGCGGCGGTCCGGGCTGCGTCCGAGGCAGGCGCCGGAGCGGTGCGCGATGGCACGCCAGGGGATGTCCAGATCGAGACAACAGCGTTGTCTCATTTCGACAAGGACGTGACGTTCGCTCGTCATGTTGGGACAATCGATCCGCCCACCATCCGGATCGACCGTGAAGCTCATACAGTTACCGTGGGCGCGAAAGGACGGTCGCGATGACCGTCAGCCGGTTGTTCGGCGTCAGTGAAATCGAGGTGCCGGCGAACGCGACAACATCCTGGGCGCCGGAAAGCGCCGACGCCCAGGACGACAGAGTTAACGTTCGCGGTCAGATCATGCGCCGGTTCTGACGGTTTGTGATGAGGTCGTCGACCACGGCCGGATCGGCGAGGGTCGATGTGTCCCAGGCTACTGTAATCGTCTTCGGCGATCTTGCGGAGGATACGCCGCATGATCTTGCCCGAGCGCGTCTTCGGCAGACCAGGTGAGAACTGGATGAGATCGGGCGATGCGATCGGGCCGATTTCCCGGCGAACGTGAGCGACCAGATCCTTTTTCAAAGCGTCATCGCCATTTTCGCCCGTGTTGAGCGTGACATAGCAGTAGATGCCCTGGCCCTTGAGGTCGTGCGGGTAGCCCACGACAGCCGCCTCCGCGACCTTTGATGCGAAACGAGTGCGCTTTCGACTTCCGCCGTGCCCATGCGATGGCCCGACACGTTGATGACGTCGTCGACGCGGCCGGTAATCCAATAGCCGTCGGCGTCGCGGCGACAGCCGTCGCCCGTGAAGTATATGCCGGGATAAGCCGAGAAGTAGGTCTGCACGAAGCGATCGTGATCGCCGTAGACGGTGCGCGACTGGCCCGGCCAGCTATCGAGGATGACGAGGTTTCCTTGCGTGTCGCCTTCGAGGATCTTGCCTTTGTCATCGACAAGCGCCGGTTTCACGCCAAAGAACGGCTTCGTAGCAGAGCCAGGTTTTAGCGGCGTGGCGCCGGGAAGCGGTGCAATCAAAATGCCGCCGGTTTCCGTTTGCCACCACGTATCGACGATCGGGCAGCGGCCCTCGCCGACGACGTTATGATACCATTCCCAAGCTTCGGGGTTGATCGGCTCGCCGACCGAACCCAGCAGACGCAGCGATGCACGGTTCGATTTGTTTACAAGATCATTGCCCGCGCCCATCAGCGAACGGATGGCGGTTGGCGCGGTGTAGAAGATCGAGACCTTCCACTTGTCGACAACGTCCCAGAAGCGCGAAGCCGATGGGTAGGTCGGGATGCCTTCAAACATCAGCGTCGTGGCGCCGTTCGCGAGCGGGCCGTAGACGATGTAGCTATGGCCGGTGACCCAGCCGACGTCGGCGGTGCACCAGTAAACATCGTCGTCGCGGCAATCGAACACATATTGATGTGTCATCGAAGCGTAGACGAGATAGCCGCCCGTCGTGTGGACGACGCCCTTCGGCTTACCCGTCGAGCCCGATGTGTAAAGCACGAACAGCGGATCCTCGGCGCGCATTTCCTCCGGCTCGCACTCCGCTGGGACGGTGATGAGCTCTTCGTGCAGCCAGAAATCGCGGCCCGGCGTCCAAGGCACGGATTGCCGGTGCGGCGGACAACGAGAACTTCTCGTCACCCTTGCATTTCGCCAGCGCCGCGTCGCAATTTTTTTGAGCGGAACGGCCTTGCCACCGCGGAGGCCTTCGTCGGCCGTGATGATGAGCTTCGATCTGGCGTCTTCAACCCGGTTCTGAAGGCTGTCGGGCGAGAAGCCGCCGAACACGATCGAATGGATGGCGCCGATCCGCGTGCAGGCGAGCATGGCATAGGCTGCTTCAGGGATCATCGGCAGGTAGATGGTGACGCGGTCGCCTTTCTTGACGCCGAGCTTCTTTAGAACGTTGGCGAAACGCTGAACCCGCTCGTGGAGCTGGCGGTAGGTGATTTGCTCGCTCTCGTTTGGGTTGTCGCCTTCCCAGATGATGGCAACCTTATCGCCGCGCGATTCAACGTGACGGTCGATGCAGTTCGCCGAGACGTTCAGCGTCCCGTCTTCGAACCAGCGGATGTCAACGTTGCCCGGCGCGAAGCTCGTGTTCTTGGCGCGCGTATAGGGTGTGATCCAGTGTAACCGCTTACCGGCTTCCGACCAGAAGCCCTCGGGGTCGCTGACCGACCGCTGATACATTGCGTCATAAGACTGTTCATTGACGTACGCCCGCTCCGCCCACGCCTGGGGGACGGCATAAACTTTATCCGACATAGAGCGCACCTCCGTTTGGCCATCTGAGTTGCGGCCATTTACTGCCATTATGCGGCGACGAGCCCCGCTCCACAACATGCTCGATGGTGGGGGAAGGGGGTTCGCAACCAAAATGATCGAAATCAATCTCGCACCGCGACATGATTTTCTTAAGCCCGCCAGACGGTGGTCCGTTTGATTTCGAAGTCTTCAAGCTCGCGGGTTACCGGTACCTGGTATTCGGCAAGCGGCGTAAACTTTCCTTCCGGAAAGTAACTGCGGCGAGGGTCCCCGATGGTAGACGGAGCATCCCTCGTTCTTGGCATCGTCGATGAAGCGCAGCACGCGGCTGGCCAGTTCTCGCTCGTAGAAAAGATCGCCGACAATGATGATGCTTTTTCTGGTGGCGCCGCCGACAGCATGTCGCGATCGGTGGTATAAAGCGTCACCGCATTGGCGGCCGCATTGACGGCGCATGCCGCGAGCGCGAGCAGGTCGATGTCTGCTGCCACGACGTGGGATGCCCCGGCTTTGGCGGCAGCGATCGCCGAGATGCCTGACCCGCTACCGAGATCGAGCACGGGCAAAACCGCGGCAGACGTCCTGATTGTCGAGAAGGTACCGGCTGACGGCCTGTCGGCCGGCCCACGCGAACGCCCAATAGGGCGGCGGAACGTTCAATTCGCCCAGTTCGTCCTCGGTCTTCTGCCAAATCGGCAAAGATTCTTCCGCGAGCCGCAGTGTGATTTCGGGGGACCAGAGGCGGGGCGATCGGTCTGGTATTTTCAAGGATGAAACGCCCGGCGTCGCGCGGATCGGTGAGATCGAGTTTGCCGCCGGTCATGAGCCCTTAAGGTTCTTCAAGTCGACGCCGCCCATCTTGCAGATTTCTTTTCCATTCGTCGGCGGCGACCGGCTGAACCGCCAGCCGGGAATTGTTAACGAGAACCATACCGGACAGCTGATTGGCCTTGACCGCGTCAAGGCCTACGGGCGAGGGAACCGGCACCACAGCTGCGACGTCGACGCATTCCCATTTGCCAGTTTCGTCCTTTGCTTCGGGATGTGCGGAAGCGATGACGCGCACGATGCCGACGATCTCCTTACCTTCATTGGAATGGTAGAAGAACCCGGAGATCGCCAATCTTCATAGCGCGCATATTGTTGCGGGCCTGATAATTGCGGACGCCGTCCCAGGCTTCGCCTTTAGTCCCACGCAGCGATTAAGTCGCTCCAGGAAAAACGTCGGGCTCGGATTTGAATAGCCAGGTTTGCATGAGATAGCGCGTTCCACGAGATAAGCGTGCCTAGCGTGGAACGAGATCGACCAAGGGCTGAAAAACAGAACCTCCGCACCGAAGTGCGGAGGTTCAGACGCGACACTACTTGAAAATCAATTCGC